>CAVOIP010000004.1:0-606991 GCA_963696105.1 uncultured Actinomycetota bacterium | reverse complement strand
AACCGACGGCCTCATCCTCATTCCGCCGGTGGAGACCGACCCCGTGCTTGACGAGCCCGCTCTCGCCGGGGTTCCCGTGGTGCTGGTGGACCGCGTCCTCACGACGGGGACCGACGTCGACTTCGTCCTCGTCGACAACCGACAGGGCGCGCGTCTTGCCGCCGAGCACCTGGTGTCGCTGGGGCACACGGAGATCGGTGTGATCAGCGGTCCGCTGACGAGCACTCCGGGGCGCGAGCGCCACGAGGCCTTCCTGCAGGCGCTCGCCGACGCCGGGCAGCCTGCCCGCCCCGAGCACGTGCACCTGTCGGACTTCCGCGCAGAGGGCGGCTACGCCGCCATGGCCCGCCTGCTGGACGACAGCATCACGACGCCTACCGCCGTCTTCACGGCCAACAACCTCATGACGATCGGCGCCATGCGCCTGCTCAGCGAGCGGGGCATCTCGATCCCGGCGCAGATGTCCCTCGTCGGGTTCGACGACCTCGACCTGAGCGAGCTGCTCAACCCCCCGCCGACCGTCATCAACCGCGCCACGTTCGCCTTGGGCTCACGTGCCGCCGAGATGCTGCGGGCCCGTCTCGCTGCGCCCGACCGTGAACAGCAGCACCTGGTCCTGCCGGTCGAGCTCACCATCCGGGGATCGACCAGCCCACCACCACGCCGACGGCGTGCCCGCAAGCCGTCACCTGGCCCGTCGTCGCACTGACGCCGAGCCGGCCACCCCGTGCGGCCCGATCCGCACCACATCCATCGCAGCAGGAGCCATCGTGACCCAGTCCCCCTCGCAGGTCGTCGTCGTGGGCAGCATCACCGCCGACGTCACGGCCTACAGCCGATCCCTGCCCGTCCCCGGCGAGACCATCCTCGGTGACGCCTTCACGCTCGTGCTCGGCGGCAAGGGCGCGAACCAGGCGCTGGCCGCCGCACGCGCCGGTGCCACCTCGACCATGATCGGCTGCGTCGGCGACGACCTGTTCCGCGACATGGTGCTCAGCGGCCTGCACGACGGCGGCGTCGGGACGGCGGGCATCACCACCGTGCCGGGACCGACCGGCGTCGCGCACATCCGGGTGGACTCCGCCACCGGGCAGAACGACATCGTCATCGTGCCGCTGGCCAACGCGGCGCTGACCCCGGACCTCGCCGAGGAGCGCCTCCGATCGGTCGGCCGCCCGGGAGACGTCCTCCTGCTTCAGCTGGAGATCCCGCAGGAGACCGCCCTGCGCGCGGCGGAGACCGGCCGCGAGCTCGGCATGACGGTGGTCCTGGACCCGGCGCCGGCAGTGCCGCTCCCCGACCGGATCTGGTCGGTCGTGGACGTGGTCACGCCCAACGAGTCCGAGGCGGCCGTCCTGACCGGTCTGCCGGTCACCGACGTCCGGTCTGCCACCGCCGCGGGGCAGTGGTTCGTCCAGCGGGGCGCCCGCACGGCGCTGGTCACCCTCGCGGAGAAGGGCGTCGTGGAGGTGACCGCGGACCGGTCCGAGCACCGCAGCGCGCCGACCGTCAAGGTGGTCGACACCACCGCGGCCGGAGACGCCTTCGCGGGCAACCTCGGCGCGGCCCTGGCAGCCGGCCACCCCTGGGAGCACGCGGTGGTCCGCGGCATCCACGCCGGCGCCCTGGCCGTCACGGTCGCGGGCGCGAGCACCTGCCTGCCGACCGCCGCCGCCGTCGACGCCCTCATCACCGCCAACACCCGAAACTGACAGGAGCACCACCGTGCGCAAGAACTCCGGAACGTTGAACTCCCAGCTGTCCAGGGTCTTCTCCGAGCTCGGGCACACCGACCAGCTGGTGGTCACCGACGCCGGACTGCCCATCCCGCCACAGGTCGAGCGAGTGGATCTGGCTCTCGCAGAAGGCGTTCCAAGCTTTCTGCAGGTCCTGGACCAGGTGCTCGACGAGGTCGTCGTCGAGGGCGCCGTTGCCCCGGCAGAGATCGAGCAGCACAGCCCGGACATGCTCGCAGCGCTGCGTCAGCGTCTCGCCGACGCCGGCGTCGAGCTGTCCCTCGTCCCGCACGTGGAGTTCAAGCAGCGCAGCGGCGACGCGCGTGCCGCCGTCCGCTCAGGTGAGTTCACCCCCTACGCCAACGTCATCCTGACGTGCGGCGTCGTGTACTAGGAGTCCGGCGATGCAGCTCAAGCTACGCGGTGTCCGCAAGCGCTTCGGCGAGAACGAGGTCCTGCGGGGCATCGACCTCACGGTGAGGGGCGGCGAGGTGGTCGCCCTGCTCGGCGAGAACGGCGCCGGCAAGTCGACGCTGACGCGCGTCATCTCGGGGGTCTACCACGCCGAGGAGGGGACGGTCGAGATCGACGGCGTCCCCGTGACGCTGAACAGGCCGCAGGACGCGATGGACGCCGGCATCCAGGTCATCTACCAGGAGTTCCGGCACAACCTCTTCCCCCAGCTCACGGTGGCGGAGAACCTGTACGCCGGTGACCGGTCGGGTCGTCACGGCCGCGTGTGGAGCAAGCGCACCCGCATGGTCCAGGACGCCACCGAGCTCCTCACCGGTCTCGGGATGACGATGGACCCGACGTCGCTGGTGAAGGACCTCTCCGTGCCGCAGCAGCAGATGCTGGCCATCGCCAAGGCCATCGGGGAGCGGGCCAACCTGCTCATCCTGGACGAGCCGACGGCGGCTCTTGACCAGGCGGAGTCCGAGGCGCTCTTCGCCCAGGTACGCCGCCTGCGCGACGAGGGCGTCGCCGTCGTCTACATCTCCCACCGGCTCACGGAGGTGTTCGACCTCGCCGACCGGCTCGTGGTCCTGCGCGACGGCATCGTCGCCCTGGAGACCGCGCCCGCCGAGAGCAGCGAACGCGCCGTCGTCGCCGCGATGGTCGGCCGCTCGGTGGAGAACTTCTACCCGAAGGAGCCGCACGGCACGGACCGGGTCGTGCTCGCCCTGAGCGGTCTCGGCAGCGCCGGCGCCTTCGCCGGCGTCGACCTGGAGGTGCACGCGGGCGAGGTGGTGGGCATCGGCGGCGTCGAGGGCTGCGGCAAGGGCAGCCTGCTGCGCAGCCTGTACGGCCTGCTGCCGGTGACCGGCGGGGAGATCCGGCTGGACGACCGCGTCGTGCGCCTCCGCTCGCCTCGCGCGGCGATCGCGAAGGGGGTCTGCTACCTGACTCCCGACCGCCAGGCCGAGGGTCTGGCCCTGCAGCAGTCGATCGCGCGCAACGTCTCGATGGCCACCCTGGGGTCGGTCACGACCGCAGGCATGGTGCGCCCTGCGGCCGAGCAGGCCCGCGCCGAGACGATGCGGTCGGCGCTGAACATCAAGGCGTCGTCGGTTCACCAGCCCGTGTCGGCGCTCTCGGGCGGCAACCAGCAGAAGGTCCTGCTCGGACGGTGGCTGCTGGCCGACCCGAAGGTCCTGCTGATGGAAGAGCCCACCCGGGGGGTCGACGTCGGCGCGAAGGCCGAGATCTACCGCGTCATCAACGAACAGGCGGCCCGCGGCGTCGCCATCGTCCTGGTCTCCTCCGACCTGCCCGAGCTCGTCGAGATGAGCGACCGCGTGATCGTCATGCGCGAGGGCCGCGTGGTCGCCGAGCTCGTCGGCGACGAGCGCACCCAGGAGTCCGTCCTTCACCACGCTCTGGAGAGTGCAGCCTCATGAATCGTCTGTCAGTGCTCGGTCGCGAGCTTCGTGCGGTGTGGATGCTGCTGGGCGTCGCCCTCATCCTCTTCATCGCCTCGCCGTTCTTCCTCACCTCGTCCAACCTCATGGCGATCGTCATGGCCGCCTCGGTCACCGCGCTGCTGGCGATCGGCCAGACGTTCGTGATCATCCTCGGTGAGATCGACCTGTCGGTCGGGGCGACACTCGGCTTCTCCGCGGTGATCACCGCCAAGGTCCTCCCCGGAGCAGGCCTGGTCGTGGCGCTCCTCGCGGGTGTGGCTGCGGGCGTGGCCGCCGGGCTGATCAACGGGGTCCTGGTCACCAAGGTGAACATGCCCTCGTTCATCGCCACCCTGGCCACGATGTCCATGCTGTCCGGACTCACCCTCTACCTGACCCAGGGCAACCCGGTCGGGGTCGGCTCCGACGCGTTCCGTGCGATCGGCCAGGGGCACATCCTCGGAGTACCCGCACCCATCTGGATCCTTCTCGTGTGTGCCGTGGTGTTCGGAATCCTTCTGGCACGCAGCAGGTTCGGTCGCCAGGTCTATGCGACGGGCGACAACTTCGAGGCGGCCCACCTGTCGGGCATGCCGGTCACCCGGGTCAAGGTGGCGGCGTTCGTCATCGCGGGCATCCTCGCAGCGATCGCCGGCTTCATCCTCACGGCACGCCTCGGGACCGCGCAGCCGACGGCAGGAAAGGGGCTCGAGCTGACCGCCATCGCAGCCGTCATCATCGGCGGCACGAGCCTCACCGGCGGCCGTGGCGCCGTCGTCGGCACCGTCATCGGTGCGCTCCTGCTCGGCACCATCGACAACGGCCTGAACCTGCTCAACGTCTCGCCGTTCCTGCAGGACGTCGTCAAGGGAGCGGTCATCCTCTTCGCGGTCTTCATCGACCGCAACACCGGCCCGATCCGCAGCATCGTCCAGTCCGTACGACGCATCTCGCCGCAGCGGTCCGCGCCTGCCAAGGACTCGGTCTCGACGCGGTGACGACACCGCTTTCCCCGCGACCTCACCGCACCTCTCCACAGAAAGGCACCACCATGCGCATCAAGTCCGTCCTCACCGTCGCCGTGGCCACGTCGACCGCCCTCTCGCTGGCGGCCTGCAACCGCAGCAGCCCCTCAGCCGAGGCGGGAGCCGCCAAGGCCACATCCGCGACGCTGGTGATCAGCACGCTCAACAACCCGTTCTTCGTGTCCGTGGCCGACGGGGCCAAGGCCAAGGCGAAGGCACTGGGCGCGAGCATCGACGTCCAGAACGCCAACAACGCCGACCAGGCCTCCCTGGACCTGTCGTCGACCGCGCTGAGCAAGAAGCCGTCCGTCCTGATCATCGACCCCGTCTCGAGCGCGTCCGGCGGATCGATCGTCACCCAGGCCAACTCCGCCGGCGTGCCGGTCGTGGCCTTCGACCGCATGCCCCAGGGCGGCGACCTCAAGGCCTTCATCGGCTACGACGCCGTCCAGGCCGGCAAGAACGGCGCCAAGGCGCTCGGCGAGGCCGTCGGCGGCAAGGGCAAGGTCGTCGAGATCCAGGGCATCATGGGCACGAGCGTGGCCCAGGAGCGCAGCAAGGGCTTCGAGGCCGGCATCAAGCAGTTCCCCGGCATCTCCGTCGTGGCGACCCAGCCGGCGGAGTTCGACCGCGGCAAGGCCCTGGACGTCATGACCAACATCCTGCAGTCCCACCACGACATCGTCGGCGTCTACGCCGCCAACGACGAGATGGCGATGGGTGTGATCGCGGCCCTGAAGGCGGCCGGGCTCTCCGGCAAGGTCAAGGTCGTCGGCAACGACGGCATCGCCGACGCGGTGAAGGCCATCAAGGACGGCAGCCTCTACGCGACCAACGCCGAGTCCCCGTTCGCCCTCGGCTCCGAGGTCATGGGCCTCGCCGGCCAGGTCGCGAACGGCCAGAAGGTCGAGAAGAACAAGGTCCTCGAGGGCTCGCTCGTCAAGGCCGCGGACGTCAAGGCCTACTGCGCGAAGCTCGCCACCCTCGGCGACACGGCCACCTGCAAGTGAGCCCGACGGGTGCGGTGGGGGCAGCCCCGCCGCACCCGGCCCCGTCCGGCGGCAGCGCCCGCGCCCGGACCACCACCCGCAACGAGAGAGCGACATGACCAGCGCGACCACTTCGTCCGCCCCTCCTCCGGCGCCCCCGACCTTCTCCGGCGGCACCGACGCCGCCTCCCTGCGGGACGTCGGCGCTTCCGCAGCCTCGCTGCGCCGCTTCCTGCACGGTCTGCCCCCGGTCGACCCGGTGGGCGTCGAGCAGCGCGCGGCGGGCCTGGCGACCCGCTCGGTCAAGCGGGAGACCAAGCGCACCCTGATCGACCTCGCCATCTCCATGGTCGACCTCACCACGCTCGAGGGGGCCGACACGGCGGGCAAGGTCCGCGGCCTCGCCCGCAAGGCGGTCCGACCCGACCCCGACCACCCCGACACCCCCTCGGCCGCCGCCGTCTGCGTCTACCCGGACGTCGTGCCGGTCGCCGTCGAGGCCCTGGCCGGCACCGGCGTGAAGGTGGCGTCCGTGGCGACGGCGTTCCCCGCCGGACGGTCCAGCCTGGAGGTCAAGCTCGCCGACACCCGGCTGGCGGTGACGGCGGGCGCGGACGAGATCGACATGGTGATCGACCGGGCCGCCTTCCTCGCCGGGGACTACCTGCGCGTGCACGACCAGATCGTCGCCGTGAAGCAGGCCTGCGGCCCGGCCCGGCTCAAGGTGATCCTGGAGACCGGCGAGCTGGCGACGTACGACAACGTCCGGCGCGCCTCGTGGCTCGCACTGCTCGCGGGAGCCGACTTCATCAAGACCTCGACCGGCAAGATCGCGCCCGCCGCAACGCTTCCCGTCACCCAGGTCATGCTTCAGGCGGTGCGGGACTGGCGCAGCCTCACCGGTGAGCAGCGCGCGGTCAAGCCGGCCGGCGGCATCCGCAGCACCAAGGACGCGGTGCGCTACCTGGTGCTCGTCCACGAGGTCGCCGGCCCCGAGTGGCTCGACCCGCACTGGTTCCGCTTCGGGGCCTCCTCCGTGCTGAACGACCTCGTCATGCAGCGGCGCACGCAGCTGGCCGGTCACTACAGCGGTCCGCTCTACGTCACGGTCGACTGAAAGGCCCTTGCACATGATCACGCTCGACTACGCCGCCGCGCCGGAGGCCGCCTCCATCGGCCGGGTCCGGGAGCGGTACCAGATGTTCCTCGGCGGCGAGTTCGTCGACGGGCACGGACCGGACCTGGTCTCCGTCAACCCCTCGGACGAGACCACGCTCTCCACGGTCTCCTCGGCCACCGCCGACGACGTCGACACCGCCGTCCGCCTCGCCCGAACCGCCTACGAGGACGTCTGGTCACGGCTGTCCGGCCTGGAGCGCGGCAAGTACCTGTTCCGGATCGCCCGCGGGATCGCCGAGCGCTCCCGTGAGCTGGCGGTGCTGGAGTCCCTCGACAACGGCAAGCCGATCAAGGAGACCCGCGACTTCGACGTCCCGGCCGCGGCGCAGTACTTCTTCTCCTACGCCGGGTGGGCCGACAAGCTGCAGCACCTGGGGTACGGGCCGTCCCCGTCCGCGCTCGGCGTCGCCGGGCAGGTCATCCCGTGGAACTTCCCGCTGCTGATGGCGGCCTGGAAGATCGCCCCGGCGCTGGCCGCGGGCAACACCGTCGTCATCAAGCCGGCCGAGACGACGTCGCTGTCCATCCTGGTGCTGGCCGAGGTCATGGCCGACGTCGGCCTGCCGCCCGGCGTGGTCAACGTGCTGCCGGGTGCCGGCGACATCGGTGCCGCCCTCGTGGGGCACCCCGGCATCGACAAGGTGGCCTTCACCGGGTCGACTGCGGTCGGCAAGCGGATCCAGACCGAGCTGGCCGGCACGGGGCGCCGGCTCACCCTGGAGCTCGGCGGCAAGGGCGCCAACATCGTCTTCGACGACGCGGCGGTCGACCAGGCGGTCGAGGGTGTCGTCAACGGCATCTTCTTCAACCAGGGACAGGTCTGCTGCGCCGGGTCCCGGCTGCTCGTGCAGGAGTCGGTGGCGGACGAGTTCCTCGACCGGCTGCGGCAGCGGGTGGCGACCCTGCGGGTCGGCCACGCCCTGGACAAGAACACCGACGTGGGCGCGGTGAACTCGCGCGCCCAGCTCGACAAGATCACCGCCCTGACCCAGTCCGGCGTCGACGAGGGCGCCCACCGCTGGGTGTCCCCCTGCCCCGTTCCGGACACGGGCCTGTACGTCGCGCCGACGATCCTCACCGACGCCAGCCCGTCGATGCGGGTCAGCCGGGAGGAGATCTTCGGTCCGGTGCTCACGACTCTCACCTTCCGGACCCCGGAGGAGGCGATCGCGAAGGCCAACAACACGCCGTACGGGCTGTCGGCGGGGGTGTGGACCGACAAGGGCTCACGCGCGATGGCCGTCGCGTCGGCGCTGCGGGCCGGTGTGGTCTGGAACAACACGTTCAACCGGTTCGACCCGGCTGCCGCGTTCGGCGGCTACGGCGAGTCCGGTTTCGGGCGCGAAGGCGGCCCGTACGGGCTCGCGGCGTACCTCGACACCGACGATGAGGGAGTCCTCTGATGGCGCAGCGCCTCACGGTCACCAAGACCTGCAAGCTCTACATCGGCGGCGCGCACGCCCGCTCCGAGTCCGGGCGCACGGTCCGGGTCACCGACCACCAAGGAGGGTTCATGGCCAACGCGGCGCTGGCGTCCCGCAAGGACGGCCGGGACGCGGTCGTGGCCGCCCGCAAGGGGCAGGCGGCCTGGGCCTCGGCGACGCCGTACAACCGCGGCCAGGTGATGTACCGGATGGCCGAGATGATGGAGGGCCGCCGGGCCGAGCTGGTCCAGGCGCTGCGGGACCTGTCCGGGCTGTCCGTCGCCCGGGCGTCGCGCGAGGTGGACCTCGCGGTCGACTCGCTGGTGCACCACGCGGGCTGGACGGACAAGCTCGCGACGGTCATGGGCAGCGTCAACGCGGTCAGCGCGCCGTTCTTCTCCTACTCCGCCCCCGAGCCGACCGGGGTCGTCGTCGCCGCCGCGCCGGCAGAGCACGCCCTGCTCGGCCTCGTGTCGGCCCTCGCCCCCGTCGTGGCCGGCGGCAACGCCGTGGTCGTGGTGACGCGCGCCGAGGCGGCGTGCGTCGTCGCCGTGCTGGCCGAGATCCTGGCCACCAGCGACCTGCCCGCCGGCGTGGTCAACCTCCTCACCGGCCACGCCGCCGAGGTGCTGCCGCACCTGGCGGCGCACGGCGACGTCAACGGTCTCGACCTCACCGGCGTGGACGCCGAGCTGCGGGCCGAGCTGGGGCGGGTGGCGGCCGGGACGGTCAAGCGGGTCCACGTGCCGCGGCGGCCGTTCGACCCCGAGGCGGCGCCCGGCACCACCCGGCTGCGGGCGTTCCTCGAGACCAAGACCGTCTGGCACCCGACCGGCGCGCCCTCGCTCGCCGGTGGCTCGAGCTACTGAGGTGCCGACCGTCCGGCACCCACGCAGGACCGGTGCCGGACGGTCGCCGCGCCCCCTGCGGAGGGCGCGTGCCACGATGGCGCCATGGATCTGGGGCTGCGCGACCGCGTCTACATCGTCAGTGGGGCCTCGAGGGGCCTCGGTCACGCCACCGCGGCACAGCTGGTGGCCGAGGGCGCGCGCGTGGTGCTCTGCTCCCGGGAGGAGTCCCGTGCCGCCGCCGCCGCGCAGGCCCTCGGCGGCGCCGGACCGGGTCGTCGGTGTCGCCGGCGACCTGGCCGACCCGGAGGTCGCCGACCGTCTCGTGGCCACGGCCATGGAGCGCTTCGGCCGGCTCGACGGCACCGTGGTGAGCGTCGGCGGCCCGCCGCCCGGGCCGGCGGCGACCATGGAGGACGACACCTGGCGCACCGCCTTCGAGTCCGTCTTCCTCGGCCCGCTGCGGCTGGCCCGGGCCGTCCTGGCCAGCGGTGACGGCCAGGCCGTCACGTTCGTGCTGTCGTCCTCGGTGCGCAGCCCCATCCCGGGTCTGGCCATCTCCAACGGGCTGCGTCCCGGCCTGGCCATGGCCGCCAAGACCCTCGCCGACGAGTACGGCGCCGCAGGGGTCGCGCGTCAACGTCGTGCTCCCCGGCCGGATCGACACCGACCGCGTCCGCGAGCTCGACGAGGCCGGTGGTGACCCGGACGGGTCGCGCAGGCGGTCCGAGGCCGCCATACCGCTGCGCCGCTACGGCACGCCCGAGGAGTTCGGCACGGTGACCGCGTTCGTCACCTCCCCCGCCGCGTCATACCTGACCGGCACCGCCGTCTCCGTCGACGGTGGCGCCACCCGCGTCCTCTGAGGTGTAGCCGGGGGTCAGGCCGCGGCGCTCCAGCAGCGGCTCGATGCGCGGGCCGCGCCCGCGCACGGCGGCGAACATCTCCATCGCGTCCCGCGTGCCGCCGCGGCTGAGCAGCCGCTCGCGGAACCGCTCGCCGTTGCTGCGCTGCAGCCCGCCGTGCTCGTGGAACCACTCGACCAGGTCCGCGTCGAGCACCTCGCTCCAGATGTAGGAGTAGTAGCCCGCGTCGTACCCGTTCAGGAACGCGTGCTGGAAGTAGGTGCTGCGGTACCGCGGCGGCACGACGTCGAGGTCGATGCCGTGCCGGCGAAGGGCGGCGTGCTCGAACGCCTCGACGTCCTGGACCGCGACGGCGTCGGCTCCCGGCGCCAGCCGGTGCCACTCCTGGTCCAGCAGGGCCGCGCCGAGGTACTCCACCGTGGCGAACCCCTCGCCGTAGCTGCTCGCGGCCAGCAGCCCGTCGACCTCCGCCTGCGGCAGCGGCTCGCCCGTCACGTGGTGCCGGGCGTAGGCGCTGAGGATCTCGGGCCACCACGCCCACATCTCGTTGACCTGCGACGGGAACTCGACGAAGTCGCGCGGGCACGTTGGTGCCCGAGAGCCTCGGGTAGGTCACGTCGGAGAAGAGCCCGTGCAGCGCGTGCCCGAACTCGTGGAACGCCGTGCGCACGTTGTCGCTGGTCATCAGCGCCGGCTCGTCGCCGGGCGGTCGGGGCACGTTGAGGTTGACCACCACGACCGGCCGGGTGCCCAGCAGCCGGGCCTGGTCCACGAAGGTGCTCATCCACGCCCCGCCACGCTTGGAGTCACGGGCGTACCAGTCGCAGACGAAGATGCCGAGCTGGCGTGCCGTCGTCGTCGTTGACGTCGAAGACGGTGACGTCCGGGTGGTAGACGGGCAGGTCGTGGCGCTGGTCGAAGGTGACGCCGTACAGCGCGGTGGCCGCGCGCAGCACACCGTCGTGCAGGACGCGCCCGCAGCTCGAAGTAGGGCCGCAGCCGCGCCTCGTCGACCTCGAACCGAGCCGCCTTGACCCGTTCGGCGTAGAACGCCCAGTCCCACGGCTCCAGCGGTCCCTCGTGCCCGTCCGCGTGCAGCGCCGCCTCCAGCTCGGCCGCCTCGTCCCGGGCGTTGGCCACCGCCGGTCCGACCAGGGCGCCCAGCATCGAGACCACCGCCTCGACCGTGCCGGCGGTCCGGTCCGCCACCACGTACGACGCGTGGTCGGGGAACCCGAGCAGCGCCGCCCGCTGGGCCCGCAGGGAGGCGATCCCGGTGATCACCTCCCGGGTGTCGTGCTCGTTGCCGCGCAGGCCACGGCTGACGGCCGCCTCGTGCAGGCGCCGGCGCAGCGCCCGGTTGGTCAGCGACGCCAGTGCCGGCTGGGCGGTCGGGAGGACCAGGGTGAGCAGGTAGCCGTCCAGCCCGCGGGTGCGCGCGGCCTGCTCGGCAGCGGCGACCGCGTCCTCGGCGAGGCCGTCCAGCTCGGCCCGGTCCTCGACGTGCACGGCCAGGTCGCGGGTCTCGGCCAGCAGCCGGGTGGAGAAGGTCGAGGTCAGGCTCGACAGACGTTCGTTCAGTGACCGCAGCCGCTCCTGCTCCTGCTCGCCGAGGGCGGCACCGGCGCGGACGAAGTCGGTGTGCAGGCGCTCCAGCAGCCGCAGCTGCTCCGGCTGCAGAGCGAGCGTCGCCCGGTCCCGGTGCAGCTGGTCGATCCGGGCGAACAGCGCCGCGTCCAGGTGGATGGCGTCCTGGTGTGCCGCCAGCATCGGCGACACCTCACCCTCGAGGGCGAGCAGGGAGTCGGTGGAGTCGGAGGAGACGAGGTTGTAGAAGACCGAGAGCACGCGGTCCAGCAGCCGGCCGGAGCACTCGAGGGCCTCCAGGGTGTTGGCGAAGGTCGGCTCCTCGGGGTCGGAGCCGATGGCGTCGACCTCGGCGCGCTGCTGCGCCATCCCCTGCTCGATGGCGGGCCGGTAGTGCTCCTCCCGGATCCGGTCGAACGGCGGGAAGTGCAGCGGCAGCTCGCTGGGGGCGGCGAACGGGTTGTCAGTCGGCAGCATTCGTGATGTCTAGCACGGACGTGGCCCCTCCTGCGCGTCAGCCGGCCGCGTCCTGCGGCAGAGCGGGCCCGTCGTTGTCGCGCGCCCCGACGGCTAGATTCGATCTGGACGATCCGCAACCGTGGAGGTAGGTCCCATGCGTATTCAGTTCGTCACCAGCGTCGCCGTCATCACACCTGTGCCGTCCGAGAGCCGACGGCTCTACATGGGCGCCTTCGGGCTTCCGCTGAAGCAGCTGGACGGTGACTACTTCGCCAGCGAGGAGATCGCTGGGTGCAAGCACTTCGGTGTGTGGCCGCTCGAGCAGGCTGCACAAGCCTGCTTCGGGACGGCCACCTGGCCCAAGGACGTCCCCGTCCCGCAGGTGAGCCTCGAGTTCGAGGTCGCGGACGCCGAGGCGGTGGCCGCCGGCGCCGACGAGCTTCGATCTGACGGGTACGACCTCCTTCACGACTCGCGGCAGGAACCCTGGGGCCAGACCGTCGCCCGCCTGCTCTCGCCCGAAGGCGCCGTCGTCGGGTTGTCCTACGCGCCGTCACTGCACGAGTAGCGGGCCCCAGCACGGGTCGCGCCTGTTCCGCTCCGCCCGCTCAGCGGCAGGGACCAGGAAAGACCACTCACAGTTCAGGCAGGACCGTGCCGCATCCGCCGCCCACCCGCGTGAGAGGGGGACGCCCCCCGTCGGGGTGTGTGCGCGCCGAGGGCCCTGCGGGTCGTCGCGTGGCCCCTCGGACTGCGGCGTCACGACGGGACGGGGTCCTCGATGACATCCACGACGGTGCCTTCGGCGACGCTGCCCTGCTCGGCGAACTGGGTGCGGTAGAGGTCGGTGTAGAGACCGCCTGCCGTCGAGCAGCTCGAGGTGGGTGCCGCGCTCGACGATCCGGCCGCCGTCGACGACGAGGATCTGGTCTGCGCCGCGGACGGTGGACAGCCGGTGGGCGATGACGAGCGCCGTGCGCCCCGACAGGGCCGTGTCGAGGGCCCGCTGGACCGCGGCCTCGGACTCGCTGTCGAGGTGGGCGGTGGCCTCGTCCAGGACCACGAGGCCGGGGCTCTTCAGCAGCAGCCGGGCGATGGCGAGGCGCTGCTTCTCGCCGCCGGAGAGCCGGTGCCCGCGGTCGCCGACGACCGTGTCCAGGCCCTCGGGCAGGCTGGGTGACCAGGTCCCACACCTGCGCCGCCGTGCAGCGCCTGCACCATCTGCGCCTCGGTCGCGGCGGGGTTGGCGTAGTGCAGGTTGGCCCGGATCGTGTCGTGGAACAGGTGCGCGTCCTGGGTCACGACGCCGACGACGTCGTGCACCGAGCTCAGGCTCGACGTCGCGCAGGTCGATGCCGCCCAGCCGCACGCTGCCGTGGGTGGGGTCGTAGAGGCGCGCGACCAGGCTCGTGATGGTCGTCTTGCCGGCACCGCTGGGGCCGACCAGCGCGACCAGCTGCCCCGGCGCGCGCGCGGAACGTCACGTCGTGCAGCACCGGCGCGCCGGCGGCGCGGTCGCCGGAGGCCACCGGTCTCCAGCGAGGCGAGCGACACCTCGTCGGCGGAGGGGTAGCTGAAGCCGACGCCGGTCGAAGTCCACGGCCAGCGGCCGGTGCGGGATGTCCACCGGCGCCTCGGCCTCCTTGACCAGCGGCTCGAGGTCGAGCACCTCGAAGACCCGCTCGAAGGACACCAGCGCCGTCATGACGTCGACCCGCACGTTGGACAGGGCGGTGAGCGGGCCGTAGAGGCGGCCGAGCAGGGCCGGCCAGGGCCAGCAGGGTGCCGACCGTCAGGGTGCCGTCGACGGCCATGACGCCGCCGACGCCGTAGACCAGGCGGTCGCGAGGGAGGCGACCAGCGTCAGGGCGACGAAGAAGACGCGTGCGGTTGAGCGCGATCCTGACGCCGATGTCACGGACCCGGCCGGCCCGGTCGGCGTACTGCTCGTCCTCGCTCGGCCGGGCGCCCGAAGAGCTTGACCAGCAGCGCGCCGGCCACGTTGAACCGCTCGGTCATCCGGCGTGCCGAGCTCGGCGTTGAGGCTCCATCGACTCGCGGGTCAGCGCCGGCGAGCCGGCGCCCCATGAGCCGGGCGGGGACGAGGAAGAACGGCAGCAGCGACCAGGGCGGCCAGGGTGATCGGCCAGGACAGCGACGACATCGCGACGACGATGACGACGACGCCGATGACGTTGCGACACCACACCCGAGAGGGTCGAGGTGAACGCCTGCTGGGCGCCGATGACGTCGTTGTTGAGCCGGCTGACCAGCGAGCCGGTCTGGGCGCGGGTGAAGAACGCGATCGGCTGGCGCTGCACGTGGGCGAAGACCTCGGTGCGCAGGTCGAAGATGAGCCCCTCGCCGATCCGCGAGGAGAACCACCGCTGGACCAGGCTCATGACCGCGTCCAGCACGGCGATGAAGGCCACGACCAGCGACAGGCGCACCACGACCCCGGCGTTCTTGGGGGTGACGCCGTCGTCGATGATCTGGCCCAGCAGCAGCGGCGGCGCGACCACGAGCGCCGCGTCGATCACCACGAGCACCAGGAACGCCGATGATCTGCCGCTTGTAGGGCCGGGCGTAGCCGACCACCCGACGCGCCGTGCCTGGTGCCAGCTTGCGCTGCGCCACGGACGAGTCGCGCGTCAGCGACCGCATCATCTGCCAGCCGCTCATCGACATGGGGTCTCCGCTCCGCCTGTCCCCCCACGGTCGGCGGGGGTCCTGCTCCTAGACATCGTCGTCGGGTCTGACAACGCCTGCCGTCGGGGTGTTACTTCCCGCGGCTCCCGGCTCATGGCGGCCAGCAGCCGTGCCTGGGCTGCGCGCTCGGCTGCGTGCTGGGCCGCCGGGGTCCGCGTCGGCGGCGTGCCGCAGCAGCGGCTTGAGCTCGCGCACCGCCGCGGAGGGCGCCTCCAGGATCGCGCCGGCCAGGTCGCGGACGGTGTCGTCCAGCTCCGCCCGCGGTACGACGACCGGGGCCAGTCCGAGCCGCACGGCCTCGTCGGCGTGCACCGCATCGCCCGGTCGCGCAGATCTCCAGCGCGCGGGCGTAGCCGACGAGCCGCACCAGCGGCGCCGTACCGGCCAGGTCGGGCACCAGGCCGAGGCTGGTCTCGCGCATGGCGAACGCGACGTCGTCGGCCACCACCCGCAGGTCGCAGGCCAACGCCAGCTGGAACCCGGCGCCGATCGCGTGCGCCCTGCACGGCCGCGAGGACCACGGCCGGCACCTGCGACCAGAGGTGAAGCCGCGCTGGAAGCCGGCGATCGCGGTCCGAAGGGCCGCCTCGCCGGTGCGCGGCGAGCTCCAGGACGGACTGCTCGCCGGCCACGCCCTGCGGCGTGAGCATGCCGCGGTCCAGGCCGGCGGAGAACGACGGGCCCTCCGCGCGCACGACGACCACGCGGACCTCCGGGGCCAGCGACTCCCCCACCTGAGCCAGCGCCGCCCACAGGCTCGGCGTCTGGGCGTTGCGCCTGGCCGGGTCGTCCAGGGTCAGCGTCAGCAGCGGGCCGTCCTGCTCCAGGCGCAGCCCGGGATGGGGGCGGGTGGGGTCGCTCACCGGGTCAGGCCAGGGCGACCAGGTCGGCGTAGTCGGGCCGACAGTGGTCCTCGACGCCGTCGGGCAGGAGCAGGACCCGCTCCGGCTCCAGCGCGTGCACCGCGCCCTCGTCGTGCGTCACCAGCACGACCGCGCCCTTGTAGGTCCGCAGCGCGCCGAGCACCTCGTCGCGGCTGGCCGGGTCGAGGTTGTTCGTCGGCTCGTCGAGCAGCAGGACGTTGGCGCGGGACACGACCAGCGTGGCCAGCGCCAGCCGGGTCTTCTCCCCACCGGACAGCACGCCGCGCGGGCTTGTCGACGTCGTCGCCGCTGAACAGGAACGAGCCCAGCACCTTGCGGACGTCGGTGTCACCGAGCTCGGGCGCCGCGGACTGCGCATGTTCTCCAGCACCGTCCGGTCGGTGTCGAGGGTCTCGTGCTCCTGGGCGTAGTAGCCCAGCCGCAGCCCGTGCCCGGGCACGCACCTCGCCGGTGTCGGGCGGCGTCGATCCCGGCCAGGATGCGCAGCAGCGTGGTCTTGCCGGCGCCGTTGAGGCCGAGCACGACGACCGGGCTGCCCCGGTCGATCGCCAGGTCGACGTCGGTGAACACCTCGAGCGAGCCGTACGAGCGGGACAGGCCTGCGCGCGGTCAGCGGCGTCCTGCCGCACGGCGGCGGGCTCCGGGAAGCGCAGCTTGGCCACCTTGTCGCTGACCCGCTCGTCCTCGAGGCCCGACAGCAGCCGCTCGGCCCGCGCGCCATGTTCTGCGCCGCAACGGCCTTGGTGGCCTTGGCGCGCATCTTGTCGGCCTGCGCCATGCAGCGTCGCGGCCTTCTTCTCGGCGTTGGCCCGCTCCCGCTTGCGCCGGCGCTCGTCGGTCTCGCGCTGGTGCAGGTAGAGCTTCCACCCGACGTTGTAGATGTCCAGCTCGGCCCGGTTGGCGTCGAGGTGGAACACGCGGTTGACGACGGCGTCGAGCAGCGTCGACGTCGTGGCTGATGATGACCAGGCCGCCCTTGTAGGCCTTGAGGTAGTCGCGCAGCCAGACGATCGAGTCGGCGTCGAGGTGGTTCGTCGGCTCGTCGAGCAGCAGGGTCTGCGGCCCCCGAGAAGAGGATCCGGGCGACAGCTCGACCCGGCGGCGCTGACCGCCGGACAGGGTGTCGCAGCGGCTGGCCCAGCACCCGCTCGGGCAGCGCCAGGCTGCTGGCGATCGAGGCCGCCTCGGTCTCGGCGGCGTAACCGCCGCGGGCGGTGAACTCGGCCTCGAGCCGTGCTGTACCGGTGCCATCGCCTTGTCGCGGGTCTCGTCGTCGGCGCTGGCCATCGCGCCCTCGGTCTCGCGCAGGTCGCGGATGCACCACGTCCAGACCGCGGGCGGACAGGATGCGGTCACGGGCCAGGACGTCGAGGTCGCCGGTGCGCGGGTCCTGCGGGCAGGTAGCCGACCTCGCCGGAGCTGCGTCACGGTGCCCGCGCCGGCGCGGCTGGCCCTCGCCGGCCAGCACCTTGGTCAGCGTGGTCTTGCCGGCGCCGTTGCGCCCGACCAGCCCGACCCGGTCGCCGGCGGCGACCCGGAAGGTGGCCGCCGTCGAGCAGGACGCGGGAGCCGGCGCGCAGCTCGAGTGCGGTGGCGGTGATCACGTTAGGGCCTCTCACGGCAGTGGGGGCGGGTCGGACGGCAGCCTTCGTCGTCGCCCAGGGGGTGCGGCCGAGTCTACGCGCGGACAGTCTACGCCGGAGCGCCAGGATGCTCCCGGAGGGCTCCACCATGAGCTTCAACGACAACGCCGACCTCGACACCTGCCAGGTCGAGGTCGGGGGCGGCGGGGGCGGCATGGTCGGCGGCGGTGGCATGCCGGGCGGTGGCATCGCCGTCGGCGGTGGAGCCGGCGGCGTCCTGCTGCTGATCCTCGACCTGGTCTTCGGCGGCGGCCTGGGTGGCGGGACCGGAGACAGTGGCACCACCACCCGGGCGCCCGGGGCGGCTCGCTGGACCAGGGCCAGGTGCAGCCTGGCGGGTCGCAGGGTCCTTCTCGCAGTGCCGGACCGGGGCCGACGCCAACCGGGACGCGCAGTGCCGCGTCGTCGGCACCGTCAACAGCGTCCAGGCCTACTGGGCAGACAGCCCTGCCGCGCTACGGCAAGCGGTACACCCCTGCGCACGACCGTGCTCTACAGCGGCAGACCCAGTCCGGCCTGCGGCACCGCCTCCAACGCAGGTCGGGCCCGTTCTACTGCCCGCTGGACCAGCAAGGTCTACATCGACGCCGAGCTTCTTCGACGAGCTGACCTCCCGCTTCGGCGCCGACGACGGGGCGCTCGCCCAGGAGTACGTCGTCGCGCACGAGTACGGCCACCACATCCAGGACCTGCTCGGGCTGCTGGAGCCAGGCGCAGCGCGACCCCGCAGGGCGCCGAGAGCGGCGCTCGGTGCGGGTCGAGCTGATGGCGGACTGCCTGGCCGGTGTGTGGGCCAAGCACGCGACCGACGACCAAGGACGCCGCAGGGCGATCCGCTGCTGAAGCCGCTGACCCGCAGGACATCGACTCCGCGCTGTCCGCCGCGTCGGCCGTCGGGCGACGACCGGATCCAGCAGGCAGGCGCAGGGGCGGGTCAATCCCGAGACGTGGACCCACGGCTCCGGGCGCAGCGGCAGAGGTGGTTCACCACCGGCTACCGCAGCGGCGACCTCAACGCCTGCGACACGCTCAACGTGCCGACCGTCTGACCGTTTCGCCCCCTCAAACAGGGGGTACGACGACACGTCTTTGGGCAGTTTTCTGAGTTCACCTCCTCTGCGCGTTCTGTTCTAGTAGCGTTGCCGCTGCCTCGCCGCACCAGCGGTGGGCCGCTGCCACGACGCTGAGTCCTGCCACCGTGACAGCCCGGATCAAGCACGACGTGTGTTCGTGGCAGGAGCGGTGCACCCGAGTAGTACGGAGCGGCCTCGGCCGTTCCTCGGGGTGAAGCCCGCAGCCGACACCACGGTCCCCGGGACCTGGGCGAGGCTCGGGCCGGGGAGACAGGTTCCCGAACCCGACAGGTCATGCCTCGCAAGCGGTTCCTGGAGCCTCCCCCATGAACGCGTCATTTCACGCTGCCCGCATGTCCCGGTCCGTCCTTGCCCGCCTCGCCGTCGTGATGATGGTGGCCACCGGTCTGACCGGGCTCTCCTCCCTCACCGCCGCACCCGCCCACGCCGCGGTCACCGCCGCCACCGGGAGCAGGGTCGTCAGCATCGCCGCCACGAGGAAGGGCGCCCCCTACGTCTGGGGCGCCGTCGGTCCCACCCGCTTCGACTGCTCCGGCCTGACCAAGTGGGTCTACGGCCGGGTCGGCAAGAGGCTGCCCCGCACCGCCGCCCAGCAGTACGCCGCCACCACCCACATCAGCGCGAGGTCGCGCCGCGTCGGCGACCTGGTGTTCTTCAAGAGCGGCGGCTACGTCTACCACGTGGGCATCTACGCCGGCGCCGGCCGCATCTGGCACGCACCCAAGCCCGGTGACCACGTCAAGCTTGCCACCCTGTGGACCAGCGCCGTGTCCTACGGCCGGGTGCGCTGACCCGACCAGCGCTCGGCACAATGGGCGGCATGCCTGCCCCCTCCCTGGTCGTCGGTTTCGACCTCGACCTCACCCTGGTCGACTCGCGTGAACGCATCATGAGCTCCTATCTGCGTGCCCTGCACGACGTCGGAGCGGCCGTCAGCCGCGAGGACCTCGAGCCGCACCTGGGCATCCCCCTCGCCCAGACGGTGGCCGCGGTCGCCCCCGCCGTCGACGCCGACGCCCTCGTCCTGCGCTACCGGCGCTACTACGACGAGGAGTCGGCGCCGTCGACGGAGCCGATGCCCGGAGCGCTCGCCGCGGTGCGCGCGCTCCGGGCGTCCGGTGGCCGGGTCGTCGTCGTCTCGGCCAAGTTCACCCCGGCGGCTCACGCGGCCCTGGCGGAGGCCGGCCTGGACGAGCTCGTCGACGCGGTCCACGGTGAGCTCTTCGCGGCCGAGAAGGCGACGGCCCTGCTGGCCGAGGGCGCCACCATCTACGTCGGCGACCACCCGGGCGACATGGCCGCCGCCGAGGCCGCCGGCGCCTACGCCCTGGGCGTCGCCACCGGCGCCAACGACGAGGCGGCCCTCAAGGCCGCCGGCGCGGACGAGGTGCTGGCCACCCTCGAGGACTTTCCCGGGTGGTTGTCCGGACACCTGTCGCGGCACTGACTCGCATCCGTATGGCGAGACGCGGGTCTTGCCCCTCGGACGTCTTGCCTAGCATCGAGGGGTGGAGGACTCGCGGCGCTGGCTGATGCTGGGTCTGGGCACCGCGGCCCAGGCCGTGGCGTCCACGCTGATGTTCGGCCTCCCCTTCCTCCTCCCCACGCTGCGCCGCACGGACGGCCTGTCACTGGCAGAGGCCGGTGCGCTGGCTGCCGCACCGTCGGTCGGGCTCGTGCTCACCCTCATCCTCTGGGGGGTTCTGGCCGACCGGTACGGCGAGCGGGCCGTGCTGGCAACGGGACTGACGCTCACCGGAACGATCGCCCTCGCCAGCACCGCCGCATCGCAGCCCGCCGCTCGCGGCCTCGCGTTCGCCCTGATCGGCGCAGCCGGCGCCTCCGTCAACGCCGCGAGCGGACGCCTGGTGATGGGCTGGTTCGGGGTGCGGCAGCGGGGCGTGGCCATGGGCGTCCGCCAGATGGGGCAGCCGCTCGGGGTCGCCGCAGCGGCACTCGTGATGCCGCCGCTCGCGCAGACCCACGGCCTCGGCGCCGCGCTCGCGGTGCCGGCGCTGGCCTGCCTGCTGGTGGCGCTGCTCATCGCCGGGCTGGCCCGGGACCCGGCGCCCCGGTCGGTGAGCAGGGCGCGGTCGGCCACGAGCGGCGGGCCGACCACCAGCGGCGGGTCGCCGGGCAGCCCGTCGCCGGTCGCCGCCGCGTCGCCGTACCGGCGTCCGACGCTCTGGCGCGTGCACGCCGCGAGCTCGCTGCTCGTGGTGCCTCAGTTCGCCACCGCCACGTTCTCGGCCGAGTACCTGGTGTCCGGACGGCACTGGGACGGCAGCGACGCGGGCCGTGTCCTGGCCGCCGTCGCGGTCGTCGGTGCCCTCGGCCGCCTCGGAGCCGGACGCTGGTCGGACCTCGTCGGCAGCCGGCTGCGCCCGATGCGGCAGGTGGCCGTCCTCTCGGCGGTCACGATGGTCCTGGTCGGTGTCGCGGTGCGCGACGGGTCCTGGCTGGTGCTCGCCGCCCTCGCCGTGGCGTCGGTGGTCTCGGTCTCCGACAACGGCCTGGGCTTCACCGCCACCGCCGAGCTGGCCGGACGGGCGTGGTCGGGCCGCGCGCTCGGGGTGCAGAACACCGCGCAGAACCTGGCGGCGTTCGCCACCGGGCCGCTCATCGGAGCGCTGGCCGGCGCCCGCGGGTTCGCCGTCGCCTTCGGCGCGTGCGCCGTGTTCCCGCTGCTCGGCGCGTGGGCCACGCCGGTACACGCGGAGCACCGCGACGCGCGGCACGACGCCCCGGCAGAGCAAGGGGCGTGAACTCGCGCACATCGGGGTAAGCCGGGTCCGCTCTGCTCACCCCGGACCCGGAGGCCAAGGATGGCGCTGCTCACCGCGCTCGATCGCCGATCCACGATCGCGCCCACGACGTACAACCGCTGGCTCATCCCGCCAGCCGCGCTGGCGGTGCACCTGTGCATCGGCCAGGTCTATGCCACCAGCGTCTACAAGACCTCGATGGTCGCCCACTTCGGCACGTCGCAGACCGCGATCGGGGTGACCTTCTCGATCGCCATCGTGATGCTGGGCCTGTCCGCGGCGGTCGGTGGCACCTGGGTGGAGCGCAACGGGCCCCGCAAGGCGATGTTCGTGGCCGCCTGCTTCTGGGGCGCCGGCTTCCTCATCGGCGCTCTCGGCATCGCCACGAGCCAGCTGTGGCTGCTCTACCTGGGCTACGGCGTGGTCGGTGGTATCGGCCTCGGGATCGGCTACATCTCACCGGTATCCACGCTCATCAAGTGGTTCCCGGACCGGCCGGGCCTGGCCACCGGCATGGCGATCATGGGCTTCGGCGGCGGCGCGCTGGTGGCCAGTCCCCTGTCGCGGCAGCTGCTCTCGGCGTACGACTCCGGATACGACCCCAGCTCGGCCACCTCGACCGCGAGCGGGCACGCGCTGACGATGCTGTTCGTCACGCTCGGCATCGCCTACTTCGCGGTGATGATGCTCGGCGTCGCGAACGTGCGAGTCCCCGCGCCCGGCTGGAGCCCTCAAGGGTTCGACCCCTCGAGCGTCAAGGCGAAGCCCATGGTGACCACGGCGAGCGTGTCGGCAGCCAACGCGATCCGCACGCCGCAGTTCTGGCTGATGTGGATCGTGTTGTTCTGCAACGTCACTGCCGGGATCGGCATCCTCGAGCAAGCCAGCCCGATGATCCAGGACTTCTTCCGCGGGAACGGCACCTCGACCGTTGCCGTCGCCGCCGCCGGCGGGTTCGTCGGCGTCCTCTCGCTGTTCAACATGGCGGGACGGTTCGCGTGGTCCTCCACCTCCGACGTCATCGGCCGCAAGCCGATCTACCTGCTGTACCTCGGCGGTGGCATCGCCCTGTACTTCCTGCTGGCCACCGTCGGCAGCAGCGCCACCGCACTGTTCGTGCTGCTCGCGGCGTTGGTCATCTCGTTCTACGGCGGCGGGTTCGCCACCGCGCCGGCCTACCTGCGTGACCTCTTCGGGGTCTTCCAGGTCGGCGCGATCCACGGCCGGCTGCTCACGGCCTGGTCCGCGGCCGGCGTGGTCGGGCCGCTGATCGTCAACGGGTTCCTCGACGCGCAGGGCAAGCCCGGCACGCTCACCGCGGCCGCCTACCGGCCCGCGCTGTTCACGATGGTCGGCGTCCTCGCCGTCGGCTTCGTCGCCAACCTGCTGATCCGCCCCGTCGCCGAGCGGTTCCACGAGGAGCACACCAGGGCCGCCGAGGGACCCGCGGACAGCGAGGTCGCGGGTGCCGGCGCGCCGGCCGCGGCGCAGTCCGGGAGCACGTCCGGGCAGCAGGGCCGGCTGGTCCTGTCGTGGGCGCTGGTCGTCCTCCTGCTCGGGTACGGCGTCGAGCAGACCCTGACGACGGCCGCCAAGCTGTTCGGCTGAGCTCCTCCCGCGGGCGGGCGGTGTGGCGTCACGGCTCGACGAGCCGGATGCGCACCGCCCGCCCGCGCCGCAGCGCCTGCCGAAGCACCGACAGGCGGGGGTCGGGCAGGTCGTAGAGCCCGCGGACGGGGAGCCGGGCCAGCTCCGCCAGCCGCGGGTCGGCGAGGACCTTCTCCACCAGCGTGCGGTCCCCACCGACGACCAGCTGCCCAGGCGCCGACGGAAGGACCACCCGCAGCGCGTGTCCCGCCACCGCCGCGACGAGCTCGTCGGCCTGGTTGTCCCGCCGCCGGGCGTACCGCTGCTGCGACCAGCCGCCGGCCGCGGTGCGCGACTGGACGTACCGCGTGCCCACCTTCGAGGCCGTGAGGTGCAGGCCCTCTCCCACGCCGACGGCGTAGCCACCCCGGCGCACCAGGACCAGGCCCGTCCCGCCGGCCGGCTCCGCCCAGGCCGCGAGCCCCCCAGCGTCGCCAGGCACCGTCCGGTCCGCGGCGAGCGGCACGACGAGCGCCTCGGCACCGTCCGGTGCGCTCAGCAGCAGCTCGCCGTCCCGGGAGGACCACCGGGGGTCCCCGTGCCGCGCGGCGAACCCTTCCACCCAGCGCGGCAGCCGTCCCGGGTCGACCTCCAGTCGGCGCACCGGGGCCCCGGAGACGTGCGGGGCCGGCCCCACGGCGCCGTCCTGTCCCACCGGCACCTCCGCGGATCGGGTACGACGCGGCATCGCCTGTGCGTGCCGCGCGCCGAGCCTACCGTCGCCCCGGCGGCCGCCGTACGGCCTCGCTGTGGCGGTGGCGGGGCTGCCCGGCCGTGCCCGCTCGCCCGGAGCGGGTAAGGGAGGGCCATGGCGAAGACGAGGCGGGCGTCCGTGGTGGCATCGGGGCAGTGGAGGGACCCGGACGGCATCCGGCGGCCGGCGGGCGAGGTGCACGCCTGGGAGCCGGGGACCAACCAGAGCCTGTGCGGGCTCTCGCTTTTTCGCTCCCAGCTGATCCGTCTCCCGCACGTGGACTGGCCGGACATCGACCCGGCCACAGGCCGCGAGGCCGACGAGGTACGACGGGTCTGCCCCCGTTGCGACGCCGCGGTGAACGGCCGGCGGGGCGGTCGGCGCTGGACGCGCACCCAGCCCCGGCCATGACACCCGGGACTGCTCGAGAGCTAGGTCGTGGCCCAGGGGGAACAGTGCGCCCCTGAACGCGCCGAGCAGGAGGACCAGCAGGGGGTACTCCGGCACGAGGCGCACCGTCATCCGCACGAGGACGCGGGCGGACCCGGCAGGCGAGGCCTCCACCGGTGCCGCTGCACCGTTCGCCAGCCGCGCACCCAGGGCCAGGGCCTCATCCGCTCGCCGCGGGGCCAGCCACGACCGGCACCAGCGCGCGACCACGTCTGCCATCCCCGTGCGGCGGCCCACACCGGCCGGCGACACCGGCAGCCACCGTCCCGTTTGCCAGCAGGCCCCACGGGTATCGGCCCGGCACGCTATCCCGGGAGGCACACCATGCACATCGGCAGGCTCGCAGCACGCGTCGCGATCGGCTCGCTCTTTGTCGGCCACGGCACACAGAAGCTGTTCGGCTGGTTCGGAGGCCCCGGCCCGGAGGGCACCGAGGGGATGATGACCTCGCTGGACCTCCACCCGCCGCGCCGCAACGCCCTCGCTGCAGGCATCTCGGAGACTGCCGGGGGCGCCCTGGTGGTTGCGGGACTGGCGACCCCTCTCGCGGCCGCCAGCCTGATCGGGACGATGGCGACGGCGATCCGCAAGGTGCACTGGGCCAACGGGCCGTGGGCGGCCAACGGCGGGTACGAGTACAACCTGGTCCTCATCGCCGCGCTCACGGCGCTCGTCGAGACCGGTCCGGGCGACCTGTCGCTGGACGCACTGCTCGGACGCAAGCTGTCCGGTCCCGCATGGGCCCTGGCAGCCCTTGCCGCCGGCGCGGCCTCCTCGGCCGCGGTCATCGCGCTGGGCAGCCGCTCCGCGCCGGCCGCGCCCACGGGTCCGGCCACGACGCCGTACCCGGACACCGCCGGTGACCCGGCGACCTCGGACTGAGGGCGACCGGCCGGCCCGCCCGCCGCAGACTCCGCACGACCGGCAGGGCCCGCCGTGGACGAGCACGACCGGCCGGCCCCGGCAGGGGGCCGGCCGGTGTTCCCGCTCACCCGGCGGTGAGCACCAGCTGCGGTCGGGCGCTGGCTGCCTCCTTGGAGTTGACGTAGAACGTGTCCGCGGCGGCGCCCTGGACCGCCAGGGTGAGCTGCCCGCCCACCGCGGACTGCAGAGCCGACGCCGACAGCGGAACCGTGTAGGTGGTGGCGGGCGCGCTCCCGGCCGGCACCGTGCCGAGGACAGTCGTGCCCAGCGCCGGCTTGTTGGCGTACGTCATCCCCGCCTCCGTCCAGGTGGTGTCCGCCACGCGGTAGACGTTCTGGGCGCTGGGCGACCCCGAGGAGCTGCCCGTCGTGGTGGTCACCTTCAGTGAGGCCCCGGTCAACGTCTTGCCGGCCAGGGCGGCGAGGTCGAACTTCAGGTAGCTGATCTTGGTCAGCGAGCTGCTGGTGACCGAGTACAGCGCCGTGTCCGACCCGTGCGTCGTCGTGGTGGCGTCGCTGCCGACCCAGGTGTCGGCCACCGGAGCCAGGGTGGTGCTGCCCCCCGGCGGCGGCGTGGTCGTCGTGGTCGTGGTCGGCGGCGGCGTGGTCGTCGTGGTGGTCGTCGTGGTCGGCGGCGGCGTCGGCGACGGGTTGGTCACGGTGTAGGCGTCGGTGAACGTGCCCCCGGCCCCCCGGACGAACCGCACCGACAGCTGGGACGGTGACACGTCGACCTTGGAGAAGCCCCAGGTGGCGTTCTGGTTGTTGCCGTCGTACGTCTGGAAGTACGGCGCCTGCGCCACGGTCGGGCTCTCGGCGTTCATGTTCTTGCCGCCCGCACCGACGGTCTGCACGACCGTGCCCTTGCCCTTGGTGTAGGTCGTCGCGCCCTGCGTCGGCGACGCAGGCGGCGTTGTAGCTCGTCGGCGGGAACGACGTGCAGCCCGAGACCCCCGCCGTCAGCTGCTTGCTGCGCGCGTAGGCGTGGTCGTGTGCCTGGAACAGCAGGTCGACCTTCTCGGTCAGCATGAGGTTCATGATGTCGCTGCCCACCACGCAGGGGTAGTTGACCATCGAGGTGCAGTACTCGTGCATCCCCGCGACCACCCACAGGCCCTTGGCCTTGCCGCCCTCGATCGCGTTCTTGGTCCACGTGTAGTGGGCCGTACCCGACTTGTACGACCAGGCCGTGGCCGAGCTGCTGTCGTACGGCAGGTTGGGCGAGATCATCACGAACCGCACCAGCGGCGCCCCGGCCGGGTAGTCGACGTAGTACTCCTGGCCGTAGCTGCCGCAGACGCCGAGCTGGTCCGGCAGGCAGCTGTCGTAGTTCTTGTAGTAGCCGTCACGGGGGTAGCTCTCGTGGTTGCCGGCGAGCATCTCGAACGGGTAGGTGCTGCCGACCCGGGTCTTGACGTAGCTGCACCAGCTCGGCTCGGAGCTGCCGGCGACGTAGGAGAAGTCGCCGATGCCGAACATCATCGTCGCCCCGCTGGACTTCACCGCGTTGAGCACGGCGCCGGTGGAGGAGTCGGTCTGGCCGAAGTCCCCGGCCGACACCGAAGGAGAAGGTGGGCGTCGCGGCCGCAGCCGCCGGACTCCCCCACCGTCCCGGCGCCATGGCCGCCAGCCCCACCAGCACCAGCGCGAGAACGACCACTACCGGCCGCCGGAGCCGCAGCCGCACCAGACGGGGTGCGGTCCGCACCTGCCCGCTCACGGTGCACACGTCCAGGTCATCGGCTTGCGGGAGGCGGAGTCGCCGGAGCTGAACCCGACGGCGACGCCGGTGCTGTCGCCGCCGCGGTCACCCCCGCCCCCGGGTCACCGGACAGTGGTGGCAGCGTGCTCGCGTTCGCGTCGGCGTCGAAGAGCACAGCCTGCGGCCGGTCCACGCCGTCTCGCTCCCCGCACCTCCGTGGTCCCGACCGCGCGCCCGTGCACCAGCCCGGTGCCCTGAGTACGACGCCCCTTGGCCTTGCCGTGCCGCTTCTGGTGGCGGCTGACGTCCCAGGTGACCGCCTCGGGGTCCCCGGTCGCGGCCACTGCGCTGCCCGACGACGATCCCGGTCTCATCGATCGCGCGGGCGATGCCCCACGCCCCTCCCAGTCCCGGCAGCGCGGTCACCCTGCCCTTCTTGTCCCACACGACGGGGGTGAAGTGGTCGGTCGCCTGCGAGCTGCCCACCGCGACCCCCTTGCTGTTGACGCCGTAGGCGTGCGCACCGACATCCCCGGCAAGCGCGGCCAGGACGCTGGGCGCGGCCGTGGCGGACGCCCAGCTCGCGGCCTGCTCCGGCGCCTCTCCTGACGTCGGGTTGGCCGCACCGTCGTCAGCCGCAGTCCAGGGCGCCGACGATGACGCCGGTGTCACTGATCCCGGCGGGCATGGCGACCGTCCCGGCCAGCGTCTTCAGCCGCGTCACCGTGCCTGGCCCTCCACTGCCAGCCGACCTGGTCCAGGCTGGCGGGGTCGACGCCCGATGCCCACGACCTCGCCCCTGGCGTTGACTCCGGTCGGGCTCACGTTGGTCAGCCCCGTGGTGATCTTCTGCGCCGCCCCCCGCTCCACAGCACCGGTCTGTGGCGTGCCGGAGCCGTCGTCGGCGAACCCGGCCACCAGCCCGCTGGAGCTGACGGCGAGCGCGGTGCCCTGACTGCCGCCGAGTGTCGGCAGCTGCTTGGGGGCGCAGGGCGCAGCGACCGGGGCCGGCGCCGGCGCGGCCGCCGGCGCACGCTGTCCGGTCAGGCCGGTCGCGTTCGCCACCGGTGGCACGGCGAGCGCGGCGACCACCGCGGCGCACAGGGCGCCGCGTCGCAGGGCGGTGTGAGCGGGTGCTGGAACATCTGGAGCAGGCTGCATGGCGTCCCCGAGTCCTGATAGGTGGCCCCTGCCCGGGTCAGCGTACGACGGAGCGGTCCCCGTGCGCGGGGAAACAGAACAAGCCACCGGTTCGCATCCCGGGGCAGGCAAAAAGCGTTGCCACGGCAGCCTTTCGGCCCGCGGCGACGAACCTGCAGGCCTGCTCCGTCGCGCCGGTCAGGGGGCGGGTGACGTCCCCGGACGGTCCGCGGCAGCGCCGGTCGACGCCTCGTCCACCGGCGGGGAGGTCGCCTCGGCCGACGCGTGCTGGGCGCGGCAGGCGTTCAGCACCGCCACCATCCGCTCGACCTGCTCATCGCTGACCGGAGTAGTGAGGGACTGCGGCCCGAGCAGCTCTCGGACGTCGTGCGGGTGGATCGACATCGTGGCCCTCCTTTCCGAGGCGGTTCTTCTGCCCAACCGTCGCCGGGGCGACCGGTCGTGCCCGTAGCAACCGCGCGAGCCGCTCCCCCGCCACGGCCTCCGGCACGCTGACCGGACGAGCGCCCTCGCGACGGCACTCGTCCAGCACGCCGCGGACCACGTCGCCGACGAGGTCGACCTCATCGGGGTACGTGGCCACGAGTCGGGCGATCAGGTCATCAGCACGGTGCATCGATGGCTCTCTCACGTCAGCCCAGGGCCTGCGGGCGCCGGGTGGTGGACCTGACCTGCTGGTGCAGGGCGGTCGTGGGGCGGTGCGCCCCGCGTGCGCCGGCCGGGAGCACGGCCCACACGACCTTGCCCCTGTCACTGGTGGGCAGCACGCCCCAGGCCTCGGACACCGCGGCGACCAGCAGCATCCCCCGGCCGGTCGCCAGCGAGGTGTCGACGAGCTGGGGCTGCGGGGGCCGGCTGTTGGCGTCCCGGACCGCCAGCCGCATCCACGGCCCGCACCGGGCCACCGAGACCGAGAGGTCGGTGCCCGCGTGCAGCATGGCGTTGGTGACCAGCTCGCTGACGACCAGCGTCGCGGCTCCGACCTGGGCGCTGCACCCCCAGTCCAGGCAGGTGCGCGCGACGAGGTCGCGGGCCGCCCGAGCCGATCGCGCGACAGGGGGAAGCGGCGCACGGACGACCGTCGGCCGCGGCCGGCGCGCCAGCCCGGCCAGCACCCGCCGGCGACGGTCGGCGATGACGAGGTGCTCGCTGTCCGGCTGCCGCCGCAGGCTCTCGCGCAGGTCCGGTCGGGGGCAGACGACGCCCACCGCCGTGCCCGGCCACTGGCGGACCTCGGCGGCGACGGATGCCAGCAGCCCGACGCCCGCGGCGTCGGGCCCCCCGGTGACCCCGGACAGGTCGCACAGGACCGTCGCAGGCTCGTCGGCGAGGGACTCCAGCAGGAGCGCGTGGGCCGGCTCGGCGACCTCGGCCAGCTGGCCGTGGAGGGAGACGACCTCGCTGCTGCCGACGTGGTGCCGGTGCACCGGGGCCACAGGGGTGCCGGCTCCGGGGCCGTCGGCGATGGTGAGGTGAGCGCGCTGATGAGATGACAACGTCCGAGACCCTTCCAACCGTTCGATGGGAGTCGTCGGCAGCCGGGGTCTGGAGCTGCGTACGTCTTCGACCATACCTAGGCGGACGGCCCCGGGGAAGAGGAAATGGAACGAAGCCCTCCCCTCACCGGCAGAGGCGGCCTACGCCGTGCGCCGCAGGTGGAACCTCACCCGAGCGCAGTTCCGCGGGTGCCGGGCGCTGGGTTCCTGGACTGCGCCCACACGCGACGACAGCCGGCGCGGGGCCCGGGAGGGCTCCCGCACCGGCTGTCGGGGTGTACCGGGTCAGAGCCGGTCAGGAGGGAAACGACCGGCGGGTCAGACGTTGAAGCCGAGCGCCCGCAGCTGCTCGCGGCCGTCGTCGGTGATCTTGTCCGGCCCCCACGGCGGCATCCAGACCCAGTTGATCCGGTGCGTCGGCACGAGGCCATCGAGGGCCTGGGCGGTCTGGTCCTCGATGACGTCGGTGAGCGGGCACGCGGCGCTGGTCAGCGTCATGTCGATGACGGCATGGGACTGCGCATCCACCGTGATGCCGTAGATCAGCCCGAGGTCGACGACGTTGATGCCGAGCTCGGGGTCCACGACGTCGCGCAGCGCCTCCTCGACGTCGGCGACGTTGGGCGGCGTGCCGGTGCCGGATGCCGGTGTCCCGGTGGCGGCGTCCGCGGTGGCGCCGTCGGTCGTGGCGGTCGCGGCCGCCGCGACGGCGTCGTCGTCGGTGGTGGCCTCATTTGAGAGGTTGGTGTCGGTCATGCCGGCTCCCGTCGGTCGGAGGTGGGTCGGTCCTGCGGGCAGGACGTCGAGGTGGCGGAGATGTCGACGCCCGCCTGGGCGAGCGCGTCGGTCAGGGCGGTCCATCCGAGCAGCGCGCACTTGACGCGTGCGGGATAGCGCGAGACCCCCGCGAAGGCCACGCCGTCACCGAGGAGCTCCTCGTCGCCGAGGTCCTGGCCCCGGCTGGTGAGCATCGACCGCATGGCCGCGAACGACGCGAGGGCCTCGGGCACGCTCGAGCCGATGACCTCGTCGGTGAGCACGGAGGTCGCCGCGGTGGAGATGGAGCACCCCAGGGCGTCGTACGACACGTCGGTGATCGTCGCGGACGGGCCGGTGCCGTCGAGGTGCACGCGCAGCGTGACCTCGTCGCCGCAGGTCGGGTTGATGTGGTGCACCTGCGCCGCATAAGCCTCGCGGAGCCCCGCGTGGTGCGGCCGCTTGGAGTGCTCGAGGATGATCTCCTGGTAGAGGTCCATCAGACCTCCACCCCGAAGACCGCGGGCACCCGGTCGAGCGCCTCCAGCAGCGCCGCGACCTCCTCCAGCGTGTTGTACGCCGCAAAGCTCGCGCGGGTCGTCGCCGTCGTGCGGAACCGGCGGTGCAGCGGCCAGGCGCAGTGGTGCCCGACCCGCACGGCGATGCCTGCGTCGTCGAGGACCTGCCCCACGTCGTGGGCGTGGACGCCCTCGACGACGAAGGAGACGGCACCACCACGGTCGTCGGCGCTGGCCGGCCCGATGACCCGGACCCACGGGCGCTGTGCCAGCCCGGCCAGCAGCGCCTGGGTCAGCGCCTGCTCGTGCGCGGTGACCCGGTCCATCCCGAGGGCGTCGAGGTAGCGCACGGCGGCGGCCAGCGCCACCGCCTGGGCGGCCATCGGCACGCCCGCCTCGAAGCGCTGTGGGGGCGCGGCGTAGGTCGAGCCCTCCATCCGCACCACCTCGATCATCGAGCCACCGGTGATGAAAGGCGGCATGGCGGCGAGCAGGTCGTAGCGCCCCCACAGGACGCCGATGCCGGTGGGGCCGAACATCTTGTGGCCGCTGAAGGCCAGGAAGTCGACCCCGAGCTCGGCCACGTCGAGGGCCAGGTGGGGGACGGACTGGCAGGCGTCCAGCACCGTCAGGGCGCCGACCTCCCGGGCCCGCCGCACCAGCGTGGCGACCGGGTTGACGGTCCCGAGCACGTTGGACACATGGGTGAAGGCGAGGACCTTGGTGCGCTCGGTCACGAGCGTGTGCAGGTCGGTGAGGTCCAGCCGGCCGTCGTCGGTCACCGGCACCCAGCGCAGCGTCGCGCCGGTGCGGCGGGCCAGCTCCTGCCACGGGACGAGGTTGGCGTGGTGCTCCATCTCGGTGACGACGATCTCGTCGCCGGGCCCCAGCAGGAAGCGGCGCGCGACCTCCGGCTCGACGCCGTCCATCGCGCCGGAGGCGGCGGCGTTGCTGAACGCGTAGGCGACCAGGTTGAGGGCCTCCGTGGCGTTCTTGGTGAACACGACCTCGCGGGCAGGAGCCCCGATGAACCGGGCGACCGTGTCCCGGGCGGCCTCGAAGGCGTCGGTGGCCTCCTCCGCGAGCTGGTGCGCCCCCCGGTGCACCGCGGCATTGTGCCGCTCGTAGAACTCCCGCTCGGCGTCCAGCACCTGCACCGGCTTCTGGGAGGTCGCCCCCGAGTCGAGGTAGACCAGCGCCCGGTCCTCCCGCACGGTGCGCGACAGGATGGGGAAGTCGGCCCGGATGCGGGACGACTCCCCCGCAGGGAACGCCGTGGCGGTCCCTGGTGCGGGCGCGAGGTCGGTCACGGCAGCGGTCCTCAGGCCTCGACCTTGACGAAGCGGTCGTAGCCCTCGTCCTCGAGCCGGTCGGCCAGCTCCTTGCCGCCTTCCTCGACGATCCTGCCGTCGACGAAGACGTGCACGAAGTCGGGCTCGATGTAGCGCAGGATCCGGGTGTAGTGCGTGATCAGCAGCACGCCGACCTCACCGCCGGACCGCACCCGGTTGACGCCCTCGGAGACGATCTTGAGCGCGTCGACGTCGAGGCCCGAGTCGGTCTCGTCGAGGATCGCGACCCTGGGCTTCAGGAGCTCCATCTGGAGGATCTCGTGGCGCTTCTTCTCTCCGCCGGAGAAGCCCTCGTTGACGTTGCGGTCGGCGAACGCGGGGTCCATGCGCAGGTCCGCCATGGCGTTCTTCATGTCCTTGACCCACGTGCGCAGCTTGGGCGCCTCGCCGTCGATCGCGGTCTTGGCGGTGCGCAGGAAGTTCGACACGGACACACCCGGGACCTCGACGGGGTACTGCATCGCGAGGAAGAGGCCGGCGCGCGCTCGCTCGTCGACGGTCATCGCGAGGACGTCCTCGCCGTCGAGGGTGACGCTGCCGCCGGTGACGGTGTACTTGGGGTGGCCCGCGATGCTGTAGGCCAGGGTCGACTTGCCGGAGCCGTTGGGGCCCATGATGGCGTGGGTCTCCCCTGCCCTGACGGTGAGGTCGACGCCGCGCAGGATCTCCTTGGCGCCGTCCTCGGTGTCGACGGTGACATGCAGGTCGCGAATCTCCAGTGTTGTCATGGGCTTTCAGATCTCCTTCGCGACGGAGACGAACACGTCGTCACCGTCGATCTTCACGGGGTAAACGGCAATGGGAACGATGGCCGGCAGGCCGGTCGGCTGTCCGGTGCGCAGGTCGAAGCGGGAGCCGTGCAGCCAGCACTCGATCGTGCAGTCGTCGACCTCGCCCTCGGACAGCGACACGTTGGCGTGGCTGCAGGTGTCGTCGATGGCGTGGACGTCACCGGCGCTGTCACGGGCGATCGCGATCCGGACGCCGTCGACGTCCGCTGCGACGGCGCCGACGTCGGGCAGGTCGGCGAGCGAGCAGACCCGGACGAACGTCAGGGACTCGCTCATGCCTCGACCGCCTCGGCGCCGGACGCGGCACCCAGCGACAGGGACAGCTCGGCGTCGATCGCGGCCATCAGGTGCTCCTGCACCGAGGAGACGCCGATCCGCTGGACGATGTCGGCGAAGAAGCCGCGCACCACCAGCCGCCGGGCCTCGTGCTCGGTGATGCCGCGGGCCTGGAGGTAGAACAGCTGCTCGTCGTCGAAGCGGCCGGTGGCCGAGGCGTGGCCGGCCCCGACGATCTCGCCGGTCTCGATCTCGAGGTTGGGCACCGAGTCGGCGCGGGCGCCGTCGGTCAGGACCAGGTTGCGGTTGAGCTCGTAGGTGTCCGTGCCCTCGGCGGCGGCGCGGATGAGGACGTCACCCACCCAGACGGTGTGCGCGGTGTCGCCCTGCAGCGCGCCCTTGTACGCGACCCGCGAGATGCACTGCGGCGCCTCGTGATCCACGAACAGGCGGTTCTCCTGGTGCTGGCCGGCGTCGGCGAAGTAGACGCCGAGCGCCTCGGCCGACCCGCCCGGGCCGGCGTACCGGATGTTGGTGTTGATGCGGACGATGGCGCCGCCCAGGGTCACGGTGATGTGCTTCAGGCGCGCGTCGCGCCCGACCAGCGCGTCGTGCTGGGCCAGGTGGATCGAGTCGTCGGCCCACTCCTGGATGCTGACGACGGTGAGCTCGGCGCCGTCACCGACGCGGACCTCGACGTTGCCGGCGTGCTCCGCGGAGCCGGTGTGGCTCAGCACGACCGTGGCCCGGCTGTGCCGCCCGGCCTCGAGCACCGTGTGCCCGTTGCCGCGCAGGCCGTCGGTGCCCCGCAGGCCCACCACGACCGGCTCGGTCAGCTCGGCGTCCTCGGGGATGCCGATGTACATCGCCGAGGCGGTGCTGTTCCAGGCCGTGACCGCGGCGCGGTCGGCCGGCACGAACGACTGGCCCACGCGGGCGTCGGTCAGCGGCAGGTCCAGCAGCTCCACGCCCTCGGGGGCCCTGGTCTCGCACAGCACCGCGCCCTCGTCGCTGGGCCCGGGGGTCAACAGCGACCCCAGGCGGTCGACGGGCGTGAAGCGCCAGTCCTCCTCGCGCCCGCTGGGCATGGGGAAGTCGGCGACGTCGTACGAGGTCTTGCGCTCGGCCCGGGACTGGTCGGGGACGAAGGCCCCGACCGGGTCGGTGTGGGCATGTTCCGAGACGACGGTCATTAACCGACCGCTCCTTCCATCTGCAGCTCGATCAGGCGGTTCAGCTCGAGGGCGTACTCCATCGGCAGCTCGCGCGCGATGGGCTCGATGAACCCGCGCACGATCATCGCCATGGCCTCTTCCTCGGTCATCCCGCGGGACATCAGGTAGAACAGCTGGTCGTCGCCGATCTTGGAGACGGTCGCCTCGTGCCCCATCGTCACGTCGTCCTCGCGTACGTCGACGTAGGGGTAGGTGTCGGACCGGCTGATCGTGTCCACCAGCAGCGCGTCGCAGCGGACGTTGGAGGCACTGTGGTGCGCACCGTCCAGGATCTGCACGAGGCCGCGGTACGACGTGCGGCCGCCGCCGCGCGCGACGGACTTGGAGATGATGCTGGAGGACGTGTAAGGCGCGGCGTGGACCATCTTGGCGCCGGCGTCCTGGTGCTGGCCCTCGCCGGCGAAGGCGATGGACAGCGTCTCGCCCTTGGCGTGCTCACCGAGCAGGAAGACCGCCGGGTACTTCATGGTGACCTTGGAGCCGATGTTGCCGTCGACCCACTCCATCGTGGCGCCCTCGGCGCACGTGGCGCGCTTGGTGACGAGGTTGTACACGTTGTTGGACCAGTTCTGGATGGTCGTGTAGCGCACGCGGGCGTTCTTCTTCACGATGATCTCCACGACCGCGGAGTGCAGCGAGTCCGACTTGTAGATCGGCGCGGTGCAGCCCTCGACGTAGTGCACGTAGGAGCCCTCGTCGGCGATGATCAGCGTCCGCTCGAACTGGCCCATGTTCTCGGTGTTGATCCGGAAGTAGGCCTGCAGCGGGATGTCGACGTGCACGCCCGGCGGGACGTAGATGAACGAGCCGCCCGACCACACGGCGGTGTTCAGCGCGGCGAACTTGTTGTCACCCGCGGGGATCACGGACGTGAAGTACTCGCGGAACAGGTCCTCGTGCTCACGCAGGCCCGTGTCGGTGTCGACGAAGATGACGCCCTTCTCCTCCAGGTCCTCGCGGATCTGGTGGTAGACGACCTCGGACTCGTACTGCGCGGCGACACCGGCGACGAGCCGCTGCTTCTCGGCCTCGGGGATGCCGAGCTTGTCGTAGGTGTTCTTGATGTCCTCGGGCAGCTCGTCCCAGGACGTGGCCTGCTTCTCGGTGGACTTCACGAAGTACTTGATGTTCTGGAAGTCGATGCCCGTGAGGTCGCTGCCCCAGCTCGGCATCGGCTTCTTGTCGAACAGGCGGAGCGACTTCTCCCGCAGCTTGAGCATCCACTCCGGCTCGTTCTTGCGCCGGGAGATGTCCTGGACGACCTCGGGCGAGAGCCCACGACGCGCGGTGGCGCCGGCGGTGTCGGCGTCGGCCCAGCCGTACTCGTAGGTGCCGAGGCCCTTCAGACCCGGGTTGAGCTCTTCAATGTGGGTGCTCACTGAGAGGCCCTTTCATCAGAGGTGGGCGGTGGTGTCGTGGACCGTGCCGGGACGGCGGGGGTCGGGATGAAGGTGGTGCACACGTGCTCGCCGTGGGCCAGGGTGGCCAGGCGCTGTACATGTACCCCGAGCAGGCGGGAGAACGCGTCCGTCTCGGCGTCGCAGAACTGGGGGAACTCGGCCGCGACGTGCTGCACGGGGCAGTGCCCCTGGCACAACTGCACACCGGCCAGCGGTGTTCCCTGGCCGACCGGACGGGCGGACGCGGCGAAACCGTCGGCCGCCAGCGCGAGGGCCAGGGCGTCGGCACGAGCGGCGGGGTCGTCGCCCGCGGCGGCGAGGGCGTCGGCGTAACGCTCCTCGAGCCGGGCCACCCGCTCACGGGCGAACGCGGCCACGGCGTCGTCGCCGGCACGGTCGGCCAGGAACCGCAGGGCCGAGGTCGCGACGTCGTCGTAGTCGCTGTTCAGGGCCCGGTGACCGGCCTCGGACAGGACGTAGGCCCTGGCGGGACGTCCGCGGCGACGCTCCGAGCACGCGGGCTCGCGCTCCTGGATGGCGTGCTGGTCGACCAGCACGTCCAGGTGGCGCCGGACGGCGGCGGGGGTCAGGCCGAGGATCCGGCCGAGCGCGGCGGCGGTGACCGGGCCGTGCTCCGAGATCGCCCGGCTCACGCGGTCGCGAGTACGCGCCTCCAGACCGTGCGGGGCACAGTCCTCCGGCACCTCGGGGCGACCTCCGGCGATAAACACCACATCAGTGTGACCTAATTGCGTCGCCACGGTCCACCAAGGCTCCCCTAACCCGGCCCTGGGGGGACGTGAGGACCGTCACCTGGGGCGGCGACCTAGACTTCGGAGCGTGGAGAAGGCCGTGACCGTGCAGGAGCTGGTGCGCCTTTTCGGCACCCACCGCGCACTCGACAGCATGACGTGGTCGGCGGCAGCCGGGCAGGTCACCGCTGTCCTGGGCCCCAACGGAGCGGGCAAGACCACGTCGATCGAGTGCGCGGAGGGCCTCCAGCGTCCCGATGCCGGCACCGTGCGGGTCCTCGGCCAGGACCCCTGGCGCGCCTCCGCCGACCACCGCGCCCGCGTGGGCGTGATGCTGCAGGACGGCGGGCTGCCCAACGGCAGCCGCCCCGTGCGGCTGCTGCGCCACCTCGCCGCCCTGTATGCCGCGCCGGCACCGGTCGACGACCTCGTCGCCCGGCTCGGCATCGACCGGTTCGCCGGCACGACCGTCCGCCGGCTCTCCGGTGGCCAGCGACAGCGGGTGGCGCTCGCCGCCGCCCTCATCGGGCGCCCCGAGGTGGCCTTCCTGGACGAGCCGACGGCCGGCCTGGACCCTCACGCGCGCCTGGACGTGTGGGACCTCGTGCGGGAGACGCGGGCCGCGGGCTGCGCCGTCGTGGTCACCACCCACTCGTTCGAGGAGGCCGAACGCCTCGCCGACCACATCGTCATCGTCCACCGGGGGTCCGTGGTGGCCGAGGGGTCGCCGGCGGAGGTCAGCGGCACGCGCGGGCTCGAGGACACCTACTTCTCCCTGACCCGTGAGGGGGCACGATGAGCGCAGCCGCACCGGCCGCGCGCCGGGTCCTGGCCCAGGCACGCTTCGAGACCGGCACCCTGCTGCGCAACGGCGAGCAGCTGCTCGTGGCGGTCCTGCTGCCGTGCGCCGCCCTGCTCGCCCTGGCGTACACCTCGCTGCCCTCGCTGGGCCCCGGCCGGCGGATCGACCTCGCCGTTCCCGGTGTGCTCGCCCTGTGCGTCATCTCCTCCGCCTTCACCGCCCAGGCCATCGCCACCGGGTTCGACCGGCGGTACGGCGTGCTGCGCCTGCTCGGGGTCAGCCCCCTCGGCCGCGGCGGCCTGCTCGGCGCCAAGGGCATCGCGGTCCTGGCGGTCGAGGCCCTGCAGCTGGTCGTCATCGGCGGCCTCGGCCTGGCCCTCGGATGGCACCCGGTCTGGTCCGGCTTCCTCTGGGGAGCGGTGTTCGCGGTCGCCGGCAGCTGGGCCTTCGTCGCGCTGGCGCTGCTGCTGGCCGGCACGCTGCGGGCCGAGGGCGTCCTGGCGATGGCCAACCTGCTCTGGGTGGCGCTGCTGGCCCTCGGCGGCGTGATCGTCCCCCGCGGCCAGCTGCCGGTCGGGCTCTCGCACCTGGCCACGGTGCTGCCCTCGGGCGCGCTCGGGGACGGGCTGCGCGCGGCGTTCGTGCACGGCCGACCGGCCGGCGCAGCCCTCCTGGTGCTGCTCGCGTGGGCCCTGGCCGCCACCGTGCTGGCGTCCCGCACCTTCCGCTGGAGTGACTGACGCCGCACCACCCTGGGACGGGGCGGCCTCCGCGGCGACCTACGCTGGTGGGGTGTCCAACCCCACCACCTCCGAGCGGGCCTGGACGGGCGCGCCCGGCGCTCCCGCTGCGCCTGCCCGTCGTTCGTACCTGCGTCCCGTGCTCGTCGCCAACCTCGTGCTCGAGGTCGGCATCGTCGTCACGGGAGGCCTGGTCCGGCTCACCGGGTCAGGTCTGGGCTGCCCCACCTGGCCGCAGTGTGTGCCCGGATCGTTCACCCCGGTGCCACACCAGGAGCAGGGGATCCACAAGCTGATCGAGTTCGGCAACCGCACGTTGACCTCCGTCGTGGGCATCGCCGCCGTCCTGGTGATCATCGCCGTCTGGCGCTGGGCTCCGCAGCGGCGTGGGCTGCGCGTGCTCTCGTTCCTCCCGCTGCTCGGCGTCTTCGCGCAGGCCCTGCTCGGGGGCATCACGGTGCTCACCCACCTCAACCCCGCCACCGTCGCCTCTCACTTCCTGCTGTCCAGCGTGATCGTGATGGTGTCGACGCTGCTGGTGCACCGCGCGGGTGAGGGCGATGCGGCGCCGACCCCGCTCGTGCGCAGCGACGTGTCGCTCCTGGCCCGGGTCACCGCTGGATGGGGCGCCGTCGTCCTGGCCCTGGGCACGGTGGTGACCGGCTCGGGCCCCCACTCGGGGGACGCGGTCCACCCCACCCGGTTCGGGTTCGACCCCCGCTCGGTGTCCTGGCTCCACGCGGACGCGGTGATGCTGTTCGTCGGCCTCGTCGTCGCCGTGCTGGTGGCCGTGCGCCTCAGCACCGACGAGGAGCGGCCGCGCCGTGCCTGGGTGGTGGTGCTGCTGGTGACGCTCGCGCAGGGGCTGGTGGGCTACACCCAGTACTTCACCGGCCTGCCCGAGGCCCTGGTCGCGGTGCACATGCTCGGTGCCTGCCTGCTCGTGATCGCCCTGACGTCGGGCGTGCTGAGCCTGCGTCGTCGCTGACCCACCCCCCCTCCCGGGGGCGCGCAGCACCGGCAGCCTGCGCGGGCCCCGGTGAGCGGGACCCGCGCAGGTTGCGGGGCCGGGCGTCAGCGGGGTGGTGTCGGGCCCGGACGGCTGGCACCGTCGCTGGTGCCGTCCTGCTCCAGGCGGCCGTCCCGGCCCTCGGCGGTGCCGGCGGTCCCTGACCCGGTGTGGCCGCCGGAGCCGTTGCCGTTCCCCAGCAGCCGGGCGAACAGCGACCGGTAGTGCACCATCGCCTCGCGCAGGTCCTCGGTGGTGGCCTCACCCTTCTCACCGGCACGCGTCCGGCGAACGGCCTCGCGGTAGTCCCCCACCACCTCGGGGTGGTCGACCGAGACCAGGTCGGTCTGGCTGTCGAGGTCCTGCGTCGGGTAACCGCGCTCGCTGAGCACCCGGCGGACCAGGACGTGCGCCTCGGAGGTGGCGAGGACCGGCTCGTCGACGAAACGCGCCTGCACCTGCTGCCACTGCGAGCTCAGCTCCTCGCGGCGAGCCGGCTCGAGCTCGTGCAGCTGCAGCTGGGCCCGCCGGTCCCGGCGCTCGGCCAGCTCCCGCTCGGCCGCGTCGCGGTCCCCCCGTGAGCCCACCGTGGCGTCGTACTCGGGCCCGAACTGGCCGCGCAGGTCGGCAGTCTGCTTCTTGCGCCTGGCCGTCCGCAGCCCGACCGCGAGCGCGGCCAGCAGCAGGACCACGACAACGATGAGAATGACCACGCGGGTGGTGTCCATGGACGCTCCTGTCCTCGGGTTCGTGCAGCGACCCTGCACTCCCCTGAGCCCTACCCGCTGGAGGTCCTGCCCGAACGCCCGGGTCGCGGTGCTGCCAGGGGCGCTGCGAGGATGACCGGGTGCCCGGCCAGATGCGACGATCGCTCGGGAACCTGGGTCGCCTGGACCGCAGCCAGCTGACACCGGTCGAGGCCCTGCGGGTCACCGTCGGCGTGGTCCTACCCCTGGTGGTGGCCGTTGCCGCCGGCCGACCCGGTGACGGGGTCGCGGTCGCGGCCGGCGCCCTGTCGGTGGGCTTTGCCTCGTTCCAGGGCGTCTACCGCACCCGCGTCCGCGCGATGGTGCTGACCGCCTGCGGCATGTCCGTGTCCACCCTCGTCGGCGGTCTCGTCGGGGGGCAGCCGGCACTGCTGGTGCTGCTGACCGCCGTCTGGGCCCTCGGCGCCGGCCTCCTGACGGCCCTCGGGCCGGCCGGCACGACGGTCGGGCTGCAGTGCACGGTCGCGCTGATCATCGTGGCCGACTTCTCGATGACCCCGGCGCAGGTGCTCGGGCGCGCTGCGCTGGTCCTGGTCGGCGGCCTGCTGCAGACCGTGCTCGTGGTCGGCCTCTGGCCGCTGCGGACCCGTGGCCAGGAGCGTCGTGCGGTGGCCGAGGCGTACGCCGCTCTGGGGCGCTATGCCGGCGACAGCACCGGGCCGGGCGCCCTGCCCGACGCCGGGCCGTTCTCGGAGGCGGCCGTGGCGCTCAGCGACGCCAACCCGTTGGCGCAGGACCACGTGCTGCGCCGGTTCCGCGCGCTGCTCGACGTCGCCGAGCGGGCCCGGGTGGACATCGCGGCCCTGTCGCGGGCACGGGCCCAGCTCGACCTCGACGGCCGGGCTGGCGACGCCGAGGCCGCCGACCGGCTGATGGCGTCGGCCGGGCAGACCCTGACCGGCATCGCGGACGCCCTGTCGAGCCCGAACCTCCCGTGGCGCTCCTCGCAGGAGGCGGCCGCCGGCCTGACCGAGCCCCTGCGCGGCGGCACCGCCCTCGAGGAACGGCTGCCCCCCGACGTGGCCGCGGTGAGCCGGGGGCTGCGCGGCCAGATGCGGGCCGCCGCGCGGCTCGTCGGCCGCCTCGACGCCGACGAGGACTCCCTGACCGACGACGACGCCACCGCCCCGGCCTCCCGTGCCCCCTTCATCCCGGTCCGTGGCCCCGTGCTCACCCTGCGGGCCAACCTCAACCTCCGCTCGGAGTCCTTCCGCCACGCGATCCGCCTCGCCGTCGCTCTGGCCGTCGCCTCGGTGCTGTTCACCCAGCTGCCGCTCGAACGCGGCTACTGGGTCGCCCTCACCACACTGGTCGTCCTGCGCCCGGACTACCGGGGCACGATGTCGCGCGGGATCGAGCGGATCCTCGGCACCCTCGTCGGGTCGGTCGTCGCCACGGTCATCGCCGCCCAGCTGCGCCCCGGCCCCTGGACGCTGGTCGTGCTGGTGGGGGTCTTCGCCTTCCTGTCGGTGGCCACGCTCCGGGCGAGCTACCCGATCTTCGCGGCGTTCCTCACGTGCTACGTGGTGTTCCTCATCTCGCTGACCGGCCTGCCCAGCAGCACCGCCGGCCTCGACCGGCTGATCGACACCGCCGTCGGGGGCCTGCTCGCCATGCTCGCCTACCGCCTGTGGCCGACGTGGGAGAGCACCCGCACCGGGCGCACGCTGGCCTCCCTGCTGGAGTCCCAGGGCCGTTACGGCACCGCCGTGCTGACCGGGTACGTCGACCCCTCGCGCCGACGTCCGGACGCGCTGCACCGTGAGCTCGTCGCGGCGCGCCTGGCCCGGTCCAACGCGCAGACGTCGGTCGACCGGCTGCTGACCGAGCCGGCCAGCGACGAGATGCCGCCCGGGACGGCGCTGGGGGTGGTGGCGGCGGTGCAGATGTACGCCCAGTCGGTGATGACCCTGCATGCCCGGCTGCCGCTGCCGGAGGACCCAGCCGTGCCGGAGCTCGCGACGTTGACCGGGCAGACCGACACCGCGATGCGGGCCCTGGCCGACGTGCTGCGCGGTCGGCGCCCACCACCGGCCACACTGTGCCTGCGCGAGACCCAGACGGCTCTGCGAGCGGCGCTCGGCCGGGACCACGAGCTGGTCGTGACCGAGACCGACGCGATGGTGGACGCCGTCGACACCATTCACCACCTCCTCGTCGACGCGGGCACCGACGCCCGCGCCGCCCCTGCCGGGCCCTGACCCGACGCGCCTCACCCGCCGCGGACGTTGTGCCGCACGGACCGCGCCCACCACCATGAACCATGACCGTTGACCCCACGCCCCTGACGCCGTTGGTACGCCACGGGCTGCACCCCGAGCTGCGCGACGTCGCCGCCCGGCTGCACACCGAGTTCGACGACCGCGTGGGGGCTCCGGCGGTCGACCGTGCGCTCGACGAGGTGGCGGCCCGCTTCGCCGAGGCGCCCGTGCGGTCGTTCGTCCCGTTGCTCGTGCACCGATACGCCCGCCACGCACTGCGCGTCGGTGCACCCGCCGCAGAGGTTCCGGCCGGCACCCCGCCGGCGCGTGCCGCCGCCGCGGCCGAGCCCAGAGCGGGCGCGGAGGCCGGCGCCGGCTGAGCGCGGTTCATCCCGTCTGGATGAGGACCCCTGTCCACCCCGGCCCCAGCATGGGGCGTGCACGGGCCACCGACGGGCCGAGGAAGCTGCACGGCGTACCGCCCCCGTCCCGCGGTCGGGTCCGCGGGCACAGCCGACGGAGACGGGGTCAACATGGCATCGACGAACGCTCGGGGAACGAGCTGATGGCACGGGCTCAGGCGCAGCCCGCCGTGGCGGCCGGGTCAATCGTCTTCCCGCTGGCCCTGGCCCAGTTCATCGCCAGCTATGCCGGCAGCAACATGAACGTGGCGATCAGCACCATCGCCGCGGACATCGGCACCACCGTCATCGGGATGCAGACGGCCATCACGCTGTTCACCCTGACGATGGCCTCGCTGATGATTCCCGGCAGCAAGCTCAGCGACATCTGGGGTCGCAAGGTCTGCTTCATGGCCGGGTTGGCGGTCTACGGCACGGGAGCCCTGATCGCGGCCCTCTCCCAGGGCCTCGGCCTGATGATCTTCGGGTACTCCCTCTTGGAGGGCGTCGGCTCGGCCCTGATGATCCCGCCGATCTACATCCTGATCACGGTGGTGTACCCCTCCACCCGCGAGCGGGCCAAGTACTTCGGCATCGTCAGCGGCGCCGCCGGGCTCGGCGCCGCCGCAGGGCCGCTCATCGGCGGCATGATCACCAGCGCCATCAGCTGGCGCGCCTCCTTTGTGCTGCAGGTCCTGGTCGTCGCCCTCATCATCGTGATGGCCCGCAAGATCGTCGACCCACCACGAGGTGCGGCACCACGGTTCGACCTCGTCGGGGCGATCCTCTCCGCCGCCGGCCTGTTCTTCGTGGTGCTCGGCGTCCTGCAGAGCTCGACGTACGGCTGGACCGCCGCCCGCACGGACTTCAGCATCGCCGGCACCGTCGTCATCCCGAAGGGCGGCATCTCCCCGGTCTGGCTGTTCGTGGCCATCGGTGCCGTGTTCCTCGGCTGGTTCTTCCTGCACATCCGCGCCGATGGAGCACGGCGGCAAGGACCCGCTGCTGTCACCGCGGCTGTTCCGCAACCGGACGTCCAACCTCGGGCTGGTCACCCAGAACATCCAGTGGCTGACCATGCAGGGGACGTTCTTCGTGGTCTCGGTGTTCCTGCAGCAGATCCGCGGCTACAACGCGATCCAGACCGGCCTGATGCTGACCCCCTCCACCATCGGGGTCCTGGTCGCGTCCGCCGCCGCCGGGCGGCTGGCCCGGAAGCGCTCGCAGGAGCTCCTGATCCGGGCAGGGTTCGTGACGACCGCAGTGGGCATCGCGCTGCTGATGGCGCTGGTCCGCGACCAGTCGGGCATCTGGACGTTCGTGCCGGGTCTGCTGCTGATCGGTCTGGGTGTCGGCGTGATGCTCACCTCGTCGGTCAACGTCGTGCAGTCGGCCTTCCCCGAGAAGGACCAGGGCGACATCTCCGGCCTGTCCCGCAGCGTGTCGAACCTCGGCTCCTCGTTGGGCACGGCCCTGGCCGGCTCGGTCCTGGTCGGTGCCAGCGTCCCCGGCGGACGGCCGTTCGCGCTGGCACTGGCCACGATGGGTGTCATCGTCCTGCTCGGGCTCCTCGCGGCCGCCTTCATCCCCACCACGCCGCCGGCGGTCGCCGAGGCGGGCCCTGCGCCCTCGCCGACGACGTGACGAGACGCCCGTACGGCGGTTCGCGGTGACCTTCGCCGAGGTCATGCACACGATCGCGGTGGTGTTCGAGGTGGTCGTCGCGGTCGAGCTGGTCGTGGGGCTGGTCTGGTCGTTCGTCCTGTCCACGGTGGTGTGGCGGCGCACGCACGACGGCGCGGCGACGTACGACGCGCTCCGGCAGTGCTTCGGCAGTGTGCTGCTGCTGGGTCTCGAGCTGCTGGTGGCGGCGGACCTGGTGCGCACCGTGGCCGTGCAGCCCACGCTGGAAGAGCTGTCGGCGCTGGGGCTGCTCGTGCTGATCCGCACGTTCCTCAGCTTTGCCCTGGAGGTGGAGATCAACGGGGTGCCACCGTGGCGGCGCTGGCAGGTCAGCGGTGCCCAGCGCATCGGCGAGACCCACGCCGAGCTCCTCGGACGGCCCCGTGGCGCGGCAGTCGCGCCCGCCGGCGCCCCTCAGGCCGACGGTGGTGGCGGCGCGGCGGGCGCCCGCAGCGGGTCGGGCTCCGGAGCGGGTGCCTGGTCAACGGGTTCCCGGTCAACGGACTCCCCGGGGACGGACTCTCCTGCGCCTGGGTGACGGGCTCCCCACAGCTCGCCTCCGACCACCGCGCCTCCGAGCATCACGACACCGAAACCGACGAACCACGACAGCAGCACGAAGACGATGCCGATCGGGCCGTAGCGGTGGAAGTTGAGGCTGATCGCCGAGGACAGCGTCAGCTGGGCCCCGACCCTGAGCGCGTAGAGGCCCAGCGTCATGGCGACCGCACCGGGGAGGAGCGGCCTCCAGCCGACCCGACCGCCGAGCAGCAGGTGCTGGGTCCACCAGGTCCAGGCGAACACGACGGGGACCAGCAGGAGCGCCGTCAGAGGTGAGCCGTCCTGCACGAGGCCGCCCACGACCACCATCGCCCCTGCCGCCGCAAGGACGACGACGAGCCACACGAGGGGGCGCCAGATGCCACGGCGGCCCCGCGAGGGCAGCTGCCAGGCCAGCTCGTACCCCTTCTGCAGCGCGGTCGGCCAGGCGTAGGCGGACAACAGCGTGACGGTCGCCCCGACCCACGTCGTGCTGCTGCGTTCGACCGACGTCCCGCCGAACAGCGACTGGAGGTCGCGGGTGGCCTGCGCGCTCAGTCCGAGGCGCCTGGCCACGAGCGCCGCGACGCCGTGCGGCTCGCCCAGGGGGATGAGGGCGGCCAGGGTGATGAGCGCGGGGATGAGCAGCGTCATGGTCAGGGCCGCGAGCACCATGGCCTGGTGCATCAGGTCCAGCTCCATGGCCCGACGCTGCAGCCTGCCCGCGGTCGTGGCTTCCGCGCGCGCCCGGACGTGCTCCAGGCGCGCGCTCAGCTGCTTGCGCGAAGGCCGTCCGCCCGTGCCGGCACGCGCGGACCCGCACCTCATCCGCCGAGCAGCTTGGCCTTGGCCGCGGTGAACTCCTCGTCGGTGATGGCGCCCTGCGTGTGCAGGTCCCCCAGCCGCTGCAGCTGGGACACCAGGTCACCGTCCGCAGGCTGCGGGGTGCTCGGAGGAGGTGGAGGGGCGTCCTGCGCGGCGGCGTAGCCCTGCTGCGGCGGGTAGCCCTGCTGCTGCGGCGGGTAGCCCTGCTGCTGCGGCGGGTAGCCCTGCTGCTCCGGCGGGTAGCCCTGGTCCTGCGGCGCCGGCTGCTGCGATGCGTCCTTCTGCGCCCAGCGCCGCTGCTGACGCCGCTGGACGTTACCGGCCACGTGCGTCGCCGTGCCGGCGACGACAGCAGTGCGTGCGGCCATCCCGAGAAGTCCCATGTCACTCAGTTCCCGGTCAGCGCGGCGGACTCGAGGGCTGCCTTGACCGCCTCGGCGGGGATCCTGGCCTGGTCGACGACACGCGCACCGGCACGCTCCATGGCCGACACGAAGCGGCCGGCCCACGTGTTCTCCCACACGATGAGGGCGGCTGAGCTGTTGGGCTGGAGGTTGGCGCCGACCTGCGCGACGTCCTCGGCATCGAGCAGGCCACCGCCGAGCTGCCCGTCCAGGTCGGCGAACGCCGGCTCGAGGTCCGGCCCGAGGCCGGCCAGCTCCACTGAGCCGACCTCGCCGTCGGCGTCCTTGTAGACGAACAGCAGGTCCAGCACACGTACCGTCCCGTCGGTGACGAGGTCCCGCAGGGCCGGGGCGATCTCACCCTTGAACTGGTTGCCCGGGAACTCCACCACCAGCAGGTCGACAGGCCCGACGTCCATGGCGCACTCCATTCGTTGTTCGGGACTCCATTGCACGAGGGGGCGCAGCAGCACGAATCCCCCCGGGCGGATGAACCGTCACCGTCTGCGGAGCGGCACGCTGCTTCCATGACTGCAACGGAGAGCCGGACCCGACAGCCCGAGGTCCTGACACCCACCGAGCGTTCTGCCCTCGGCAAGGCGGCCCGCAAGCGGGTCCCCCTGGAGCTGCACGCGGAGTACACGGCGCCGGCAGACCGGCTCGACCCCGTGGCACTGCTCGAGGGCCAGGCGATGAGCCGGGTGCCGGACCTGGTGCCCCTTCGCTATGGACGGATGCTGGTCTCCCCCTTCACGTTCTACCGTGGCGCGGCCCTGGTCATGGCAGCCGACCTGGCCGGGACACCGGTGTCGGGCTTGCGCGCCCAGCTGTGCGGTGACGCCCACCTGTCGAACTTCGGCGTGTACGCCACGCCGGAACGGCGAATGATCTTCGACATCAACGACTTCGACGAGACGCTGCCCGGTCCTTGGGAGTGGGACGTCAAGCGGTTGATGGCCAGCCTGGCCGTCGCGGGCCGCGACAGGGGCTTCAGCCGCAAGGAGCGCCGCCGGGTCTGCATGGCGGGGGCGGCGACGTACCGAAACGCGATGCGAGGCTTCGCCGACAGCGGCAATCTGGACGTCTTCTACGCCAGCCTCGACATCGAGTCGTGGCTGCAGGAGTGGGGCGGGAACCTGACCACGAAGCAGCGCCGCAAGACCGAGGCGAACGTCGAGAAGGCCCGGACTCGCGACTCCATGCAGGCGTTGGGCAAGCTGACCGAGATGGTCGACGGCGAGCGTCGCATCATCAGCGACCCACCCGTGCTGGTGCCGATCGAAGCGCTCTTCCCGGAGCAGTCGGCCCTGGACCTGTACGCCGCGCTCCGCGAGGTCTTCCAGGGCTATCGCCGCTCCCTGCAGCCGGACCGTCGGTTGCTGATCGACCAGTTCCACCTGGTGCAGGTGGCCCGCAAGGTCGTCGGGGTGGGAAGTGTCGGTACGCGCGCGTGGATCATCCTGTTCCTCGGCCGCGACGGCGGCGACCCGTTGTTCCTGCAGGCCAAGGAGGCCCAGCCCTCCGTGCTCGAGGCGTACGCCGGGGCGAGCGCCTACGGCAACCAGGGCCGGCGTGTGGTCACCGGGCAGCAGATCATGCAGGCCGCCAGCGACATCTTCCTCGGCGCCACGCAGGCCAGCATCGACAAGGGGGTGACACGGGACTTCTACCTGCGTCAGCTGCGCGACGGCAAGGGATCCGCCGACATCGAGACGATGGTGCCGACCGGCATGGAGGCCTACGCCGGGATCTGCGCCTGGACGCTCGCGCGGGCGCACGCCTGCTCGGGTGACCGGATCGCGATCGCGTCGTACCTCGGCCGCAGCGACCGGTTCGAGCAGGCCGTGGCGGACTTCGCCGAGACCTACGCCGACCAGAACGAGTCGGACTTCCACGAGCTGGAGACAGCAGAGCGGACCGGCCGGATCAAGACCGTACGCGGGCTGTGACCGTCGGACGTCGGCTCCCGCGGGCCTGTCCCGCGGGAGCCGACGTCCGACTCGCTCAGATCAGCTGCAGCTCGCGCGCCCGCCGGATCGCCTCGTTGCGCCGCGACACCGACAGCTTGCGCAGGATGCTGCGGATGTGGGACTTGACGGTGTTGACCGACACGAACATCGTCGCCGCGACCTCCTCGGTCGTCAGCAGGTCGGCCAGGTGCCGCAGCACCTCGGTCTCGCGGGCACTCAGCGCGTCGACGATGATCGGCGCCGGTGTGCCGTCCCCCTCCGACGCGAGCGGCAAGGGCTTGGTGGGAGCCAGCGGCCCGGACGAGCGGAGCCATGCGGCGGCCGGCGCCAGCGACGCCTCCGTCCGCAGCATCCGTCGTACGTCCCGGGCTGCGTCGCGGAAGGGACGGCGCAACGACTCGGGACGGGCCAGGCGCACTCCGCGACGCAGCGCGGCCACCGCCTGGTCGCGGTCCCCGGCGACCAGGCGGGCCTGGGCCTTGGCCAGCCACGCGTCGACCTGCACGTCCACCGGGACCTTGTCGGCACGCTCGATCGCCGCAGGGTCCAACAGGGTCGCCGCGGTCTGGTCACCGAGCGCAAGGCCCGCGCGCGCCAGGAGGACCGCGGCCCGGGGGCTCCGGGGGTCCGGCAGGCCCTCGGCGACCGACAGCGACGCCTCCGGGCGCCCGGCGACCAGCTCCACGGCTGCCTGCTCCTGGGACACCAGGTCCCGCAGCCAGCTCGGCAGCGCGTCGTCGGCGGTGGGCAGCCCCGGCGCCTCGTCGGTCTTGCGGGCGCGTCCCACCCGCGACCGCAGCACGAACAGGAGGGTGTCGACGACGAGCGCCTCATCCGGCTCCATCGGCGCCAGCAGCCCCAGCACCGCCTGGCCCGCCGCGTCGGCGTCGTCGCCCTCGACGAGAGTCCAGGCGTCGGCGACCACCAGCGCCGCCGGTAGTGGACCGGTAGCGTTCCCGGCCGGCGCCCCGGCAAGCTCCGCGGCCAGCGCGACGGCGGCGTCGACCAGCTCGCGGGCCCGGTTCAGGTGTCCCTGAAGCGCCTCGGCCAGGGCCAGCCGTGCCAGGTTGGCCAGCTGTTCGGGGCCGAACCCCGCTTCGACGCACGCGCCGACCGCGTCGGTCAGGGTCAGCGCAGCGGTGGGAAGGTCGCCGGTGGCGAGCTGGGCGAGCCCCTTGGCGGACAGCAGCAGCGAGAGCAGGTCGGCGTGGTCCGGCCTCCCGGGGCCGGCTTCCGTCCTTGGGCCAAGGGCGCAGAGGGCTGCCTCGGCCCGCGTCACGCACACGAGCGTCTGGTCCGGATCGGGCCGGGTCGCGGCGGAGGCCAGCCGGGTCGCGGCGAGGGCCACGTCCAGGGCCGGCTCGGGAGCGCTGCCGGGAGCCTGCTCGACGCGGTCCAGGGCCACGTCGCACGCCGGCACGTCGGCCCGGGCGAGCGCGACCGCGGCCCGGACGACACCGGCCGGCGCCCCGGGGGTGTCCTCGGGCATGTCGGCCAGCCGCTGCATCAGCGGCGGGCTCGAGGGGCGCAGGGCCCCGGCGATGAGCCCGTCGTCGACGACCATCTCGGCCGCCTCCTGCCAGCACCCAGCCGACCCGTAGTGCGACACGGCCTGCAGGGCCAAGCCGTTGCGGGCGAACCAGCGGGCGGCACGCAGGTGCAGCTCCGGCACGCGCTCAGGGGTGTGGTAGGCCAGCTGTGCGCGCAGCAGCTCGCGCAGCAGGGGGTGCGCGCGGTAGCAGCCGGCGGACTCGCCGCCGGCTTCCATCAGGATGTTCCCCCGCACCAGGGTGAGCAGCGCCATCGCGGCTCCGGGATCGTCGGTGAGCTCCTCAGCCAGCTCGACGCAGATCACGTCGAGCACGCTGGTGCGGAGCAGGAAGTCGCGCAGCTGCTTCGGCTGGGCGTCCAGGATCTCGCCGGTGAGGTACTCCGCCAGGTTCGCGTCCTGCGCCCCGGTCAGCCAGCTCCCGGTCCCAGCGTTGCGTTCGGTCGCCGGCAGGTGTGCCCGGGCGAGCGCGGTGAGCTGCAGTCCCGCGGCCCAGCCCTCGGTGTGCGCCACGAGCGCGTGGAGGGCCTCATCCGGGAGGTGGATGTCCGACCGCAGCAGCAGCTCGCGCGCCTCGTCCTCGGTGAACGCCAGGTCGGCGGTGCGGATCTGCGTCATGGTGCCAGCCATCCGGTAACGCTGCACCGGCAGCAGCGGGTCCACCCGGCTCAGCAGGACGAGACGCAGGCTCCCGCCGACCAGCCGCAGCAGCAGCTCCAGCTGTCGCGGCACCTGCGCCCCGGTGAGCCGCTCCACCTCGTCCAGCACGAGCACCACCGGCTCGTCGCGGTTCAGCAGGTCGGTGGCGAGGCGGATGACCAGGTCGTCCCCGGCCAGCTGCCGTGCCGGGATGCCGGCGCTGTGGGGCAGCTCGACGCCGGCGCGCCGGAGGGCCTCAGTGACGAAGAACCAGAAGTCCTCGGAGAACACGGTGGCTTCGCTGAGGGTCAACCAGACCACCCGCCACGGCACACCAGGGCACTCCATCCAGTCCGCGGCGAGGGTCGTCTTCCCGGACCCGGCCAGCCCGCTGACCAGGGTGAGCGGGCTGGCCTGCACCCCCTCACGCAGCCGTCCGGTGAGCCGCTCGCGCCGTAGCGGTGGGTCGGGAAGCCGCGCCGGGGCGTACATCGTCGTCAGCATCAGGAAGTCTGCGGTCGAGGGCCGCGTGGCCGGCGCGCCGAAAGCCTCCCGTCCGCTGGTGGTGGTGAGTGGGAGTTGGTCTCTCACGTGGCTCTCGCTTCTGCCGGCACCCTGCGCTCATCCCCCGGGGACGAGTCCAGCGTCGATGACGGCGACCACAATGGAATAGGGACCAAAGGCCGGATATTTCAGCAATCGGCTCTTGTCGAAGGAGGTTCCCGTGCTCCAGGCGTACGACGTCAAGGTGCTGGGGCCGCTGCCAGAAGCGGTGCTGGCGTCGCTGGGCCAGGCGCGGATAGGCGTCGCGGAGGCACGCACCGTCCTGTCTACCCATCGCCCGGACCCGGACCGGTTGACCTCCATGGTGTCCCGGCTGTCGGCGCTCGGCCTGGAGCTGTCCGAGGTCCGCCGTGGCCCCCGGCGCACCGAGATCGAGATCCGCGGCCTGTTGGGGCCGTGCCTCCAGGCAGCGTTGTCCGACGGAACGGATTCGATGGCACGTTGGCGCTGTGTGCTCCTGCTGAGGCTGCCCGCCCGTCGCCTGACCGAAGTGCTGCAGGCGTTGACCGACAACGACGTCCACCTGCTCGCCATCCGCGCGATTCCCCCGACCCTGGCACCCGCCGGCTGGTGACGGGCCGGCCGAGGGATCGGCCGCGCTGCGGTCAGGTCACGCTCGCGGGCGGGGCAGCGCCGCCGACCGCTGCGCTGGGGCCCGGGGGCCGGCCGAGGAACTCCACCACGGCCAGGCACACCAGCATGAGCACGGCCAGGAGCAGGACCACACCTGCCGTCGGGCTCGTCCAGAGGGTCAGTGCCAGGGCAGCCGCGACGACGACAAGGATCCGCAGCAGCCGCTTGTGCCCGTACACCCACGTGCCCACGCGGCCGGTCCGCAGCCCGGCGGACTCCGCTCCCCCGCGCAGCCAGCCGATCCCGTGGCTGAGGCCTTCCCGGGTGCGGACGGCGGTGACCGTGCCGCCGGTGAGGAACGCAGCGGCGGCCACCACGAGGGCTGCCGCGAGCACGGCCCTCAGCGAGACACGGAGGAAGCGCACGAGGGTGTCGTAGATGGTGGCGGCGGCGTCGTGCGGCACCTCCGGCGGGATCGAGCCGAGGTAGAGCGGCCGCACCACGGCCAGGAGGACGCCGATCAGGAGCATGCCGCCGGCAACCCCCAGCGCGGCGGCCAGCAACGCCCGGCGGTGGCTCTTCGCGACGTACACGCCGATGGCGAGCAGCACCAGGGCCAGGACCGGCAGCCAGGTGCCGAGGGCGTTCAGCAGCCGGTAGGCGCCCTGGGCCTTGGTGACGTCCTGGGACTGGAACACGGTGAAGGAGGCGTTCACGGCCGGGATGTTCGCGGCGATGGTGAAGCCCTGGGCCACCAGCCGCTGCTTCACCTGCTGGACGAACGGCCCGAGGTTGATGGTGACCGCGCCGTTCTTGGCGCTGACCGCACCGCCTTGCTGGCCGGAGAGCACGTTGACCATCTGCTGGTGGGCCACGCGGTTGGCCTCGGTCCAGGCGGTGGCGAACGCTGGGCTGGCCACGATCTTGGCGACCTGGTCATGGACGAAGCCCTGCACCCCGTTGCTGATGGGCGGCGCGAGCGCCTGCAGCTGGCCGGCCAGACGCGGGGGAAGCCCCTGTCCCTGAAGACGATCCAGCAGCTGGACGGTCAACGCCGACACGTCGACGTAGGTGAACACCTGCCGGGTCACCGCGTCGGTGACCGCAGCCTGGACGTCGGGGTCGTTCGCGAGCGGCGCGACCGTCTGGACGTACCGGTCGGTGTTGGACACCGTGGTGCTGGACCAGACCGCCAGCACGGAGAGCGGCGCCAGGAGGCAGCCCAGCGTGATCAGGACACCAGCGACGATGGTGCGCCAGCGTTCGCGTCCCTCGCGCTGACCGGTCGGACGCCCGGGAGGGGCCGGCGGCTGGGCGGCCCGCGCGTCCGACAGCTCCCGCTCCAGCACCGCGATGCGCGCATGCAACTGGGCGACCTCGCCGTTGTCCATCGGGCGCGTCGCGGGGGCAACGGGTTCGCTCACGGGTTCCTCCGTCCCTCCTCAGCGGCTGCTCTCCTGACGACCGTGCACCACGAACCGAGGGCTACGCCTCCCTCACCGCGGATGACTGCTGCGGCTCAGGCACGCCCGAACGTGACCGCAGCCCCTCAGGGTGCAGCGGCGGTTCGGCGATCGAGGTGCGCTGGCCGACCAGCCGCAGCCAGCGCACCAGCTGCCGGTGCACCGCGTCCGCGCCGACGAGCGGTGCGTCGTCCACCGGCCATGTGCTGGGGTGCACGAGCACGGCCCTGGTCTGCCAGCCGCCGAGGCCACCATGGTTGCCGACCAGCTCCTCGTAGGCGCCGACCTCGTCGGTGGCCGCATCCAGCGGGCTGTTGAGGACCAGGTCGCCGACGTGGGCCAGGCCGGCGTGCCGGATGACCTCCCGGGCCGCCAGGGGGCCGAACGGAGCCAGCGGGTCGATGCCCTCCACCCGGCCCTCGTCCAGGTAGCGGGTGCCGCCGCGGCCGCGCACGACCAAGCCATGGGCGTCGGTGCGCATCGTCACGAACCCGACGCCCGCATGCGCCACCAGCGCGTCCACCACACCGGGGTACGCCGTGTCCATCTGCTCCCGCGTCATCCGCCCCGGGAAGGCGGTGAAGTAGACCATCGACAGGTTCCCGGAGGCGATGACCACCACGTCGCCTGCCTGTGCCGACGACGGCGCCGGTGGCCCTCCCCGACGGGCCGTTGCGGATGCCCTCGTGCCGGACGAGCGCTGCAGGTGAACCTCGTCGTCCGCCGACCGGCCGCGCAGGGCGCGCTGGACCACGTGGCCGGTCGCCCCGGGTTCGTGGCTGACCTCGGACAGGAACGTGTTGGCCGGCCCAGCCGTCTCCTCCAGGTTCGTCTCCGCCCGCACGGCGACGTCGCTGTCGGCGAGCAGGTCGCGGATGAGCTCCTCCAGTGACTGTCCGTAGCGCTGCCGGAACGTCGCCCCCTGGCTCTGTCCGTGGTCGGACAGCACGACGAACTCGTAGGGACGAGGGGCGTGCTCGGCTGCGGACTGCATCACCCCGATGAGGTGGTCCAGCCCCGCCAGCGAGGCGAGCGACTCCGGCCGGGTGGGTCCCGCGTGGTGGGCGATCTCGTCGTAGTCGGTGAAGTCGCAGTAGATCGACGGTGCACCGGACATCATCTGCTCGACGATGAGCCCGGCGTTGAGGTCACGCAGCAGCACGTTCGTGACGGCGCGCAGCACGACGTAGGAACCGTGCCGGTTGATCCGCGGCTGCACGTCCCGGCTGCGTTGTCGCCGTGCCTGGTAGAGCTCCTTGACCATCTCCCCTGCGGAGAGGACCAGTGAGCGCGTCAGCCCGTAGGGGTTGATGAAGAACGTGGCGTAGCCGCGCGAGGGTCTGCGGTGCCCGGCGGAGGCGGTGACGCTGCTCATCGTCAGCAGCGCGGTGGGTGCGTCGCCGGTGAAGATGTTGGAGATGCTGACGCCCCCGTCGGCCAGCAGCCCCCGGCCGTCGCTGAGCCGCTGCTGGATCACGGCGGCGTCCCTGGGGTGGTTGGCCACCAGAAGCCGCCCGGACTCCTTCTCGTACCAGCGGAAGGCGGGTATCTGCGCGCTGGCTCCGTGCAGCAGCCCGGCCTGGCTGGCCGGGGTGGTCGACGGCAGCTGGACGTCCCAGGTGGTGGCGGTGTGGCTGCCCGACCGCACCCAGCGGGTGAGGGTCGGCAGGTCACCGCTCTGCAGCGCCCACTGCAGCAGCGGCCCCGGCAGGCCGTCCACCTGGACGAACACCACCCCCGACGCGGACGGTGGGTGCGCCGACGACGGCGGCGTGGGCGAGGCGCGGCGCGTGCGCCGGCTCCCACGGGACTGGCGCAGCAGGTAGGAGAGGAACGCGGCATCGTCACCGGCGCTGACCAGCCACGTCACGACAGCCATCAGCAGGGAGTAGATCCACGACGACCAGAAGACGTCCCAGAAGCCACCCACCTGGATGTCGGGCGTGAGCGCGAGGGCCGCGTAGAAGAACAGCGCATCGGCGAACACGGCCGCAACGAGCACGCCCGTCCAGCCGAGCAGCAGGGCGAAGGACGTGACCAGGGGCCCGAGCAGCGCGGTCACCACGCCGAGCAGGGCGGCGGCGAGGAGCACGTCCCAGCGCGCCGCCGCGGTGACCCCCGGCATCACCCAGATGGTGAAGGACAGCACCATCCAGGACAACAGCAGGCTGACCAGCAGCCGCCGGAGCTCGGTCCAGGAGGCGAGCCGGCGGTCGCGGAGGAGCCTCCACCCCAGCCGTGCCCGGCCGGGGGCGTTCTCCGGCTGGGCCGCCGTACGCGTGGTGGGCACGAGGAGGTACCTTCCGGTCGCTGCTGCTGGTCCGACGGCCCGGACCGGCCGGGGCAGGCCGGCGCGCCGGCCCAGCCTCCTCGGCACGCTCCCGTGGCGCCGCCGCCCGCGCCTCATCCCTGGCGGAGGAGGCGCCGGCCTCACCCTTTTGGGGGGAGGTCAGGGCCGTGCCCTTCACGCAAACTTTCGTCAGCGTCCGCGCCCGTCGGCCGCCGGGCGGAGGAGGACCCGATGAGCGCACAGGTCGAGGAGGGTCCCCAGAGGCTCCTGTTGCCGCGGTCTCGCCGGCCCCGGGCGCTCGACCCCGCGCCGCTGCCGCGTGTGCTGCTGCGACGTGCCGACGCGCAGCCGCGGGCCGAGTGGCTCGGCGTCGAGGAGTGGCGCGGGCTGAGCCCCGCCGGGCGCGCGCAGGCCGACACCCTGGTGTCCCGGCTGGCCGACCTGCGGATACGGCGCGTGCTGTCGAGCCCGTCGCTGTGCTGCCGACAGACCGTCGTCCCCCTGGCCCGCAGCCTGGAGATCGACGTCGAGGTCTGCCCGGAGCTGTCCTCCCGGGCACCACTCGAGCAGCTCCAGATGTTGCTGGAGGACGACGCCACCGAAGGCGCCGTCTTCTGCACGCACCGGGAGGTGCTCGGCCGGCTGTTCGCGGAGCTCTCCGGGGGCGCCGGCTCTCCCGCGCCGGCCACGGTGCCCCCCTCGGCGAGCTGGACGCTGGTCGGCGGAAACTCCGCGGCCCCGCTGTGCCTCGCTCCCCTGGGGTGATCGAACGCCCGCGAAGGGGGGGCTTCGGAGCCCGGGATCCCCCGGAACTCCCCCGCCAGGGGCGAGGCGGCCGCTGGCCCGGTCCGGCAGAGTCGGTCCCACCGCAGCGTTGCAGGTGCGGGCCGGCCGCACCTGGAGGCGACATGACGATCCGTTCCTACGAGGTCCGGGTCACGGGACCGGTCCCCTCCACCCTGGTCGAGTTCGTCGGCGCCGCCGGCGTCAGCGAGGAGCCCGCACAGACCGTGATCCTCACCGGCCCGGCCGACCAGGCCGCCCTCCTCGGGCTGCTCGCCCGGCTGCGGTCCCTCGGCATCGAGCTGGTCGAAGTCCGCCAGCTCGACGAGGTCGGCGAGCCACCTGGCGACGTCCCGGTCGACTGACGGACATCACCGAGGCGGGACCCCTGAGAGGGCAGACCGTGGCCCTCGCGCACGCACGGTGCACTGAGGGCCCCGGCAGGGACCTCCGTGCACCGTTCGACCTCCGTGCACGCGCCACATGACCCTCGTGCACCGCAGGCTGATGCGGCCCGACGGGCTGGTGGGTCAGACCGCGTTCACCTCGCGCCCGTGGACGATCAGGGCGTAGATGACCACGATGTCGACCGCGATGATCGTCATCGACCACAGCGGGTACGCCGCGATGTAGGTCAGGTTGACGAGCGCGCTGACGCAGGCGAGCACGATGCCCAGGACCTGGGCCCACCGCTTGCCGACGATGATGCCGTACCCGGCCACGAGCGCGACGGCGCCGATGAGCAGGTGCAGCCAGCCCCAGGCGGCAAGGTTCGCCGTCACGAGCAGGCCGTTGCTGCTCACCAGCAGGTAGGTCCGGTTGAACAGCGCCGTCAGCCCCTCGATGATCTGGAACCCGCCGAGGAGCAGGAGCATGATCCCGGCGAAGTACACCCACCCGACCCAGCCGGTTGCGGTGGGCCGGGTCACCGGGCCGCTGGCGGTGCTGGAGGGTCCGGTCGTCGTGTCGGCGGAAGCGTGCTCGGTGACCGGACCCGCAGTTCCCTGCGTGCCGGCGACATGGCCGGTGGTCGGCTGTTGCGCAGGCGCCGACGTGGAGCCGGCAGGGGTCTTCAGTCCGTCGCTCATGGCGAGTCTCCAGGTATTCCGACAGGGGCGACGGGGATGTCGCCGCTGCGCCCGGTGTCCGGGCACCACCCACGCTCGCGGCGGCGTAGCCGTGCGGCATCACACGGCACGGATGATCGTCGCCGACGCAGGGACGGACCGGTCAGAACGCGCGCGCCTCCGCACCGTGGACGCTGACCGCATAGATGATCACGACGTCGAGGGCGACGAGCGTGAGCGCCCACCAGGGGTAGGCGGCGACGAAGGTCATGTTGACGATGGCGCTCAGCCCCGCGAGGACGATGGTGGTCAGCCGCGCCCAGGGCCGCCCCGCCAACAGCCCGTAGCCGGCGGCGACCATCAGGATCCCCATCAGCAGCTGCAGCCAGCCCCAGGTGCTGTAGTTCAGCCGGACGGCCAGCGCACTGGCGGGCACGTAGTAGTAGCTCGGCTTGAAGAAGGCGACGAGCGCCTGCACGACCTGCACCGCCCCCACGATCACCAGGGTGAGCGCGGCGAGGACGACCCAGCCCGCCCATCTCGTACGTTCGGCCCGGAGGTCGGTCATGACGTGCTCCCTTCTGCGGCAGCCTTGCTGCACGGTCCCGCGCCGTGGGCCGCATGAGATCACCCTGCCGGGGTGACGCAGGCGGCGCCGCAGCGCGGTGGCATGGCACCAGGGACGGGCAACGGACTCGTTCCCCCGAGCCGGAGGAGCACCATGAGCACGTTGATCGCGATCGGTTACCCGGACGAGAACACGGCCGCCGCAGCGGGCGACAAGGCGGAGGAGCTGGCCGGCGAGCTGATCATCCAGCCCGATGCCATCGCCGTGATCCGCAGGGACGTCAAGGGCAAGTACCACGTCACGACCAGCCACCACCCCGTGGCCGGGGGCACCACGTGGGGAATGTTCTGGGGGCTGCTCTTCGGGGTGCTCTTCTTCGTCCCGGTCTTCGGCATGGCCATCGGCGCCGGCCTCGGCGCGCTGATGGGCAAGGTCGAGAAGGTGGGCATCGACAAGCAGTTCGAGCAGCAGGTCAAGGACATGGTCCAGCCCGGGACGTCCGCGCTGTTCCTCGTCGTGGAGCACGCGACGCCTGACAAGGCGGTCGAGGCGATGGCGCCGTTCGGCGGCACCGTGCTCAAGTCCTCGCTGTCCAAGGACGCCGAGAAGGAGCTGCAGGACGCCCTGCACGGCCAGAGCGCAGCCCAGTCCCAGGACTCGGCCCCTGCGACGGTCTGAGCTCCGGTCCAGGCTCCCCACTCTCCCGACCGACGTGCGCACGGCCTGCCCGTGCGCACGTCGTCGTGCTCGCCGTGGGTCCCGATGACCGGTCCCGGCCGGTCGCGTCGACGACGCCAGGACCCGTCACGGTGCACCCACCGCATGGGCACGGGCCTCCCGCAGTCAGCCCCGGCGAGCGGATGACGCGGAGTCACCCGGCGCGGATGAGGCGTAGCGCGGCATCGCGGCGCATGGTGGGGCGACCGGAGCCGGGACGATCAGTCGCACCGCCTCAGGCGCAACCCAACAACCAAGACGGAGGTCCTCAGCATGGCTGACACAGTGGATCAACTGGGGCCGGTGGACTGGCTCGTCGTGGAGTTCCCCGGACCCGACTTCGGCAAGGGCCAGCTCGCGCCTTATCTGGAGGACCTGGTCAACCGTGACCTCGTCAGAGTGCTCGACATGGTGTTCCTGAGGAAGACCGACGAGGGCGCCCTCGAGACGGCGGAGATCTCCGACCTCGACGCGAGCGAGCTCGGGGCGGTGCGCACGGCCGAGGCAGACCTGGCCATGGTGCTCTCGGAGCAGGACGTCATGGACCTCGCGGAGACGATCGAGCCCGGGCACTCCGCCGCGGTGCTCGTCTGGGAGAACCAGTGGGCGGCTCCGTTCGGGGCCGCGATCCGCAAGGTCGGTGGCCAGCTCGTGGCCAGCGGCCGCATTCCGACCCAGGCCCTCATCGCCGCCGTCGAGGCCGACGCTGAAGCCGGGGTGCTCGAACAAGACAAGGAAGGAGCCTGACATGCCACTGGCAGCACGACGCAGGCGCCGGACTGCCGCCGCCGTTGGCGGGGCCGTCGTCGTCGCCCACGGGGTGAACCGTCGCCGCGACCGCCGTGAGGACCGGCGGGACGACCGCCGCGGCTGCATCCGCGACTGACGCCACAAAGAGCCGGCTCCCGGCATCCACGGGTGCGCATGACCTGCCAAGGGTCATGCGCACCTGGCATGCCGGGGACCCCCAGCGGTGCAGCGCCGCGACGTGGCCGGCGGTCGTGTCGCCCCGACACGTGGGCACCCCGGGTCGGAGAGCGTCGTCGCACCACGCCGACCGCCGCCCCGCCGCGGCGGTTCCGGGCGTGACCGGTCGGTTGCGCGGCTCACCAGCCGGCGGGGTCGTCCGGCCCGGCGTCGCCCTCGGCCGGGTCCGTGTGCACGGAGGGTGGCGTGGCCCCGCCCTCCGCGCCGCGCTTGCGCCGCAGCCCCACCTGGACCGCGCCCAGCAGGACCCGCGCGATGACGCCGACCAGGATGAGGTCTCCCAGCATCTGCACGGTCGTGACGACCCGCGCCGTCTCGCTGACCGGGGTGATGTCCCCGAAACCGACCGTCGCGAAGACGGTGATGACGAAGTACAGGGCGTCGGTGCGCGTCAGGGTCTCGGAGTAGCTGCCGGGATGGTTCTCCTCCAGCAGGTAGTGCGTCGCGGCGAACACCAGCAGGAAGAGGGGCAAGGTCGTGGCGACTGCCTCCACGGCCCGCAGCCTCGGATACGCAGAGCTCATGACGTGTCGCACCTGCCACAGGAGCAGCACCGTGACGACGACCAGCCCGCCACCGAGCCAGAGGTACGCGACGGGGTTCTGCGGCCGTAGCGGCAGGGCGTAGTAGCACACCACCAGCCCGACGCACGCGAGGGTCGACCGCGCGAGGGCGTGCACCAGCGGCCGCCGGGCGAGGCGCCGCGCCGCCGCGGTGGGCCCCTGGTTGCGACCGCGCAGCACCGGCGACCGGCGTCTCAGGCGCTTCGCGGAGGCGCGGACCGCGGCGTCGACGGGGACGCCGGTGCCGCCCCGGACGCCGGGACCGACCCCGACGACGACGCCGGGACCGGCCCGGACGACATCGACGGCACGGCCGGACCCGGCGACCGCAGGGCTTCGGTCAGCCGGGCGTGGTCGGCCTCGCTGAGGTGCCCCTCGGCGTACAGCCGGTCGATCCGTTCCAGCGCTGGGTCCAGTCCCCCGACGGCGGGGACGGCACCGGCGGCCGCGCCGCCGGCAGGCCCGGCCGCAGCCGTGACGGCGCGGGCGATGCGGCGGACCTCGAAGGCCAGCACGCAGTAGAGGACCCCGGTGATCACGGCCCACAGGCCGATGGCGACGACCACGATGCTGAGCGTCACCTCCGGCCGGCGCATCGCCCACAGGCCCAGCAGCAGCTCGATGACGCCGACGGCGGTGGTCAGGCCCCAGTACGGGAGGGTGTGCCGGTGGGCGATGGAGGTGACGATGTTGAAGCCACCGGAGACCGCGAGCCAGGCGCCGGCGAACACCGCGAGCAGCAGCAACGTCGGGCCCGGCCACGCCAGCAGGACGATGCCTGCGATGACCGCGATGGTCCCGGCGAGCGCCTGCTCTCCCCGGGAGTGCCCGGCGTACGCCGGGCTGAGCACCAGTGACACGCCGTGGATGACGAACAGCAGCCCGGTGACCACGACGAGCGCCTTGACCGTCCAGGGGCTGCCGAGGATGGCCAGGCCCAGCACGATCGAGAGCAACCCCGCCACGAGCGGCACCCACCACCAACGGCTCACCTGCCTGGCCATCTGGTCGAGCAGCGGCGGCTGACGCGACCCGACGACGTTCTGGGACATGACGTGTGCCTCCTCGGTTGGGCGGGTGCCGCCCGTCGTACGACGTCAGGCGCCGTCGCGGGGGCGGGGCAGCCTCGGGCCCGACCGGTCCAGCGCGGCGTCGAGGCTGAGAGCTGCGTCGATGAGGGCGAGGTGGGTGAACGCCTGGGGGAAGTTGCCGAGCTGCTCACCGGTCAGGCCGATCTCCTCGGCGAACAGGCCGACGTGGTTGGCGTACGTGAGCATCTTCTCGAACGTCAGCCGGGCCTCCTCCAGCCGCCCGGCGGTGGCCAGTGCGTCGACGTAGGCGAACGTGCACAGCGAGAACGTGCCCTCCGAGCCGCGCAGCCCGTCGGGTGAGGCGCCCGGGTCGTACCGGTAGACGAGGCTGTCGGTGACGAGCTCCTCCCGCATGGCGTCCAGTGTCGAGGACCACATCGGGTCGTACGGCGAGACGAACCCGACCCGCGCCATCCGCAGCAGGGAGGAGTCGAGCACCCGGTCGTCGTACTGCTGGACGAAGGCCTGACGCTCGGTGTTCCAGCCGCGCTCCATGATCTGGTCGTAGATCCGGTCTCGCTCCGTGGTCCACCGCTCCACCGGCGCCGGGCGGCCGCGCTCGGCGGCCAGGCGCAGCCCGCGGTCGAGGGCCACCCAGCTCATCAGCCGTCCGTAGGTGAAGCTCTTGCGGCCACCGCGGGTCTCCCAGATGCCCTCCTCGGGCTGGTCCCAGTTGTCACACAGCCAGTCGAGCATGTCCCGGATCGCCCGCCACCCCTGATGCCCCACCCGCAGGCCCTGCATGTCACCCAGGTAGATGCTGTCGATCGCCTCGCCGTAGATGTCCAGCTGCAGCTGGCCCGCGGCCCCGTTGCCGACGCGCGCCGGGTAGGAGCCCCGGTAGCCCTCCCAGTGCTCGAGCACCTCCTCGTTGAGGTCGGAGGAGCCGTCCACGCGGTACATGATGTTGAGCGGGCCGGTGTCGCTCCCCCGTCGCTCGGCGACGCGGTCGCGCAGCCACATGCCCAGGGCCCCAGCCTCCTCGTGAAACCCCATGCCGAGCAGCGCGTACACCGAGAACGAGGCGTCCCGTACCCACGTGTACCGGTAGTCCCAGTTGCGCTCGCCGCCGACCTGCTCCGGCAGGCCCATCGTGGGCGCGGCCACGATGCCGCCGGTCGGGGCGTACGTCATCAGCTTCAGCGTGATGGCCGACCGCTCCAGCGCCTCCCGCCAACGCCCGGCGTACGTCGACTGCGCCAGCCACGACTTCCAGAACGTGGCCGTGTCGTCGAACATCCGCTCCACCTCGCGCGGCGAGACCTGGCGGGGAGGCCCGGCAGATCCGGTCTCGAGGATCGTCCCGCGGACCTGCCCGGCCTGCAGCGTGAGGGTCGCCGTGAGGTCGTTGCCGCTGCCCACGACGGAGCCCAGGCGCTCGTCGTCCGGGCCGCGGACGACGTGGAGCGTCATCGCCATGCCCTCGCTCGTGAACACCGCGCCGTCCTCGGTCGCCTTCATCTCGTGCCCGGCCCGGCCGTAGTCGAAGCGGGGCGCAACCTCCACCTCGAAGGACATCTGCCCGCGGACGCACCGCACCATCCTCACCAGCTGGTGCCGGTCGGTCGCCTCGGCGCCGGCGACGGGCATGAAGTCGGACACCTCGCCGACACCCTCCTCGGTCATGAAGCGGGTGACCAGGATCGCCGTGTCGGGGAAGTACAGCTGCGTGGTGGCGAAGGTCGAGGCGCGCGGGCGAATCCGGAACCGGCCGCCCCGCTCGTGGTCCAGCAGCGCGCCGAAGATGCTCGGCGAGTCGAACCGGGGCGCGCAGAACCAGTCGACCGAACCGTCCGACGACACGAGCGCCGACGTCTGGAGGTCGCCGATGAGGCCGTGGTCGGCGATGAGCGGGTAGCCGGAGTCAGGCATGGTCGACCCTTCTGTCGGACGCCCCCTGTCGCGAGCACGACGGCCCCGGGACGTGCGTCCGGGCACCCGTGCCGTCGTCATCGTGCTGCCCGCACCGTCGGGGCAGCCTCACCCGCGCAGGATGAACCACGCCGACCCGGGGACCGGTCACGCTGGCAGGCACCCGCAGGACGCCGGCGACGGGAGCTGCCATGACCGACGTGCGCGCCGCGGCGCCGCGCCACGGCGGGACGGCGGTCCGGTTCCTCGGCCACTCGACGTTCGAGCTCCACCTCGGTGCCGCGACCGTGCTCACCGACCCGGTGCTGCGCCACCGCCTGCTGTTCCTGCGCCGCACCGCGACCCGGCCGGCTCCCCCGTCGCCGCGTCCGACGGTGGTGCTGGTCTCCCACCTGCACCACGACCACCTCGACCTGCCCTCACTGGCCGGCTGGGCCCTGCAGTCGGTCCTCATCGTGCCGCGCGGGTCGCAGCGGTTCTTCCGGCGGCACGGCTTCTCCCACGCCGTGCCCCTGGCCGCCGGCGAGGTCCATCGGGTGGGCGAGCTGACGGTGACCGCGACCCCGGCCCGGCACAGCGGCAGACGCGAGCCGTTCGGGCCCACCGCCGAGGCGGTGGGCTACCTCCTGGAGACGCGGGGACACCGGGTCTACTTCGCCGGCGACACCGACCTGTTCCCGCAGATGCGCGGGCTCGGCGCACCCCTGGACCTGGCGCTGCTGCCGGTCTGGGGCTGGGGCCCACGGCTCGGGCCCGGCCACCTCGACCCGGTGCGGGCCGCGGAGGCCGTGGACCGGCTGCGGCCACGGGTCGCCATACCCATGCACTGGGGCAGCCTGGGGGTCATCGGCCACTGGCAGCGGCAGGCCCGGCGACGGGCGCCGGCGCGGCGGTTCGCGGCCGAGGTGCGGCGGCGGGGGCTACCGACCGACGTCCGGGTGCTGGCCCCGGGCACCGGCCTGACCCGGGTCGACTGACCGGGCTGCGACGGGAACGCCGGGCAGCCGGCTCAGCGCCCGGCCGCGGTCGGGCGGTGCACGACCACGGGGCACGACGCCGAGTGGAGCAGGTCGTGGCTGGTCGAACCGAGCAGGAGGCCACGGAACCCACCACGGCCGCGGGAGCCCACGACGACCGCCCCGGCTGCACGGGAGGCCTCGGCCAGCACGCCGGCGGCCGGTCCCTCGCGGACGCTCGCGTCGATCCTCAACCGTGGGTGCTCGCCGCGCAGCCGCTCGACCAGGCCACGGACCACGTCCTCGGTGGCCTGCTGCCGGACCGCCTCGCGCGCTGCCGGCAGCCGGCTCCCGCGCGCCCCAGGGCGGCTTCGCCGGCGCGCGCCAGGTGGACAGGACGACCAGCGGCGCGTCGTACTCGCCCGGCCAGGTCCGCCGCGAACCGCAGCGCCGCCGCGGCGGCCTCGGAGTCGTCCACCCCGGCCACCACCGGCAGCTCCGGGCCGGGCCGCACGACGTTCCCCTCGCGGACGACGACCACCGGGCAGTGCGCGTGGGTGCGACACCGTGCGGGCTACGGACCCCAGCAGGAACCCGGGCAGCGCGCCGAGGCCACGGTCGCCCAGGACCAGCAGCTGCGCCCCGGCGGAGGCCTCGACCAACGCCGAGGACGGGCCGTCGAACACCGGCTCCCCGCTGACCTCGAGCCCAGGGGCCCGGGCCCGCGCCCGGTCCGCTCCCTCGTCGGCGGTCTTGGTCGCCTCGGCACCAGGGCGCCCGCCGGGTGGCGCCGGCGCCCGGCCCACCGCTTCGGCGGGGTACCCGGGGTAGTCGCGGGCGTACAGGACCGCGAGCCTTGCGCCGTGGTGCCGGGCGTGCGCAGCGGCCCAGTCGACCGCGGCCACGCTCCGGGCGGAGCCGTCGTAACCGACGACCACCGGCAAGTCCGCTGCAGCGTCCATCAGTCCTCCGGTGCCGTTGCCGCCCCTGCGCGTCCGACTCTGCGACGCACCGCGACGGAGATCCAGAGCACAAGGTCCCTGCCCTGCCGCGCGCCGCTCGCCGGATCGACCGATCGCGCCACACTGACCGTGATGTGGCGACCCGTACAGCTGGCCGGCCTGTCGGCCCGGCAAGGAGAACCCGATGAGCAGTGACGACAGGCAACCAGCAGGGCCGCGGCCTCGAAGTCCGTTCGATCGACTACGTCCCGCTGGACGAACGGCACGGCAAGGTCTCGCACATCGGGCCGCTGTGGTTCATGAGCAACGCCCAGATCGCCACGCTGGCCGTCGGCCTGATCAGCATCACCACGGGCGGCAACCTCATCTGGTCCTGGATCGCGATCGCCGTCGGCGTGTTCGTCGGGACCCTGTTCATGGCGGCCCACTCCTCGCAGGGCCCGCAGCTCGGGCTGCCGCAGATGATCCAGTCCCGACCGCAGTTCGGCTACGTCGGCGCGCTCCTGGTCTGGCTGTTCGCCTACATCCAGTACGCCGGCTTCAACATCTTCAACACGATCCTCGCCGGTGACGCCGTCGCGGACGCCGGCACGACGGGGTCCAAGACCTTCTGGTACTGTCGTGGTGACCGTCGATCGCCGTGCTCATCGCCCTCGTCGGCTACGACCTGATCCACGCGCTTCGAGCGCTACCTGACCTACCTGACGATCGTCGATGCTCGCCCTGCTCACCGTCGCGACGTTCACCCACCTGTCGCCTGCCGCCCGGCTCCTACGACCTCGGCCACTTCCACGTCGTGCCGTTCCTGGCCCAGCTCGGGTGTCGCCGCCGGATACCAGATCTCCTGGGCCATCTACGTGTCGGACTACTCCCGATACCTGCCCGCCGACGTGCCCGCGCGCCGTACGTTCCAGTGGACGTTCTGGGGCAGTGCGCTCGGCGGGCATCTGGGTGATGCTGCTCGGGCTCGTGCATCGCCGCCGCCGCCGGCAAGAACTTCGACACGATCACCTCCATCAAGGCCACCGCCGACGGCCTGTTCCCCGGGTTCGGCGCGATCGCCCTCGTCATCGCCGCCATCGGGCTGGTCTCGGTCACCGCGCTGAACATGTACGGCGGCTCGCTGACGCTGATCTCCTCGGTCGACAGCCTGCGACGCATCCGGCCGACCCTGACGCTGCGGATCGTCACCATCGGCGTCACCGCGCTGATCTCGCTGGTCGGGGCCAACCTCGCCTCCGAGAACTTCCTCGCCAACTTCAGCAACTTCCTGCTGCTGGTGCTGTACTTCTTCATCCCGTGGACGGCCGTCAACCTGACCGACTACTTCATCGTCCGCAAGGGCCACTACGCGATCGCCGAGATCTTCGAGCCGAACGGCATCTACGGACGGTGGGGCTGGGCCGGGCATCATCTCCTACCTCGTCGGCTTCATCGTCATGGTCCCCTTCTTCTCCGCCGGCACGCTCTTCGTCGGCCCCGTGGCCAAGGCCATGCAGGGAGCAGACATCTCCATGTTCATCGGCCTGCCCGTGGTCGGCGGGCCTGTACTGGCTGCTGACGCGCCACCTGGACGTGGCGGCGGAGCAGCGTCTCGCCGAGCAGCAGACGGCCGCAGCTCGAGGAGGCCGCCCATGAGCACCTGCTGCCGTGAGGCTCCTCGGCCGCCAGGTCGGAGCCGGCCGCGAGGACGGCGACGAGGTGGGTCGCGTGACGCTGGTCGCCGCCTCCCAGATCGCCCCGGTCGTCGGGCGACGTCATCGAAAACCGCGCACGCGTGCGTGCGGCCCTGGAGGAGGCCGCCGAGCAGGCCGCCGACCTGGTCGTGCTCCCCGAGCTGGCCCAGAGCGGCTACGTCTTCAAGGACGTGCAGGAGGCACGGTCGGTCGCCGAGCCCCTGGACGGCCCGAGCGTGCGTGAGTGGTCGGACCTGTCGCGCCGTCTCCAGCTCGTGCTCGTCGCCGGGCTTCTGCGAGCGTGGGCCGGACGGGCACCTGTTCAACAGCTGCGTGCTCATCGACCACGGGCAGGTGCGCGCGACCTACCGCAAGGCCCACCTCTGGGACCGCGAGAGCGAGTTCTTCAGCCGGGGCCACGAGGGTCCACCGGTGGTCGACACCTCGCTCGGGCGGGTCGCCATGATGATCTGCTACGACGTCGAGTTCCCCGAGTGGACCCGGATGGCCGGGCCTCGGCGGTGCGGATGTCCTTGCCGTGCCGACGAACTGGCCGCTGGAGGCGCGACCCGAGCGGGAGCGGCCGATGGAGGTCGTCCGGCTGCAGGCCGCGGCCTCGGCCAACCGGATGTTCGTCGTGGCCGCCGACCGCTGCGGGGTGGAGCGCGGCGTCGCGTGGGTCGGCGGCAGCGTCATCCTCGGCCCGGACGGCTACCCCCTCGCCGGCCCCGTCGCCGCCGACCGTGAGGCAGCTGCTCTGACCGCCAGGGTCAACCTGCACGAGGCGCGCACCAAGACGATCAGCGCGCTCGAACCACGTGCTCACCGACCGCCGTCCGGACCTCTACGCCAGGCTCGTGGCGCTCGACGACTGAACCCGCTGGCGCAGCCGGCATCGCTCCGGTCGCCGGTCACCCCGACGTCCCACCCGCCGGACCGCCGTGCCCGTCCCGCTCGGCCGCCCGCCGCCGTTGCGCCGTGGCGTTCTGGCCGTCGTGGTCGAAGCTGACGTCGACATTCTCGAAGCCCTTGGCGCGCTGTGCCCCGGCGGCGTCGGCGTAGGCCTTGCGGTCGCCGTGGGTCAGGTCCACGTCGTCGGTGAACGGCGTCAGCAGCGCCCGTGGCCACAGGCGCTTGGCGCGGACCACGTTGATCTGCACGGACAGGACCAGGCAGGAGGCGGCGACGTACAGCCAGGCGAACAGCCCCAGGACCAGGCCGAACACGCCGTTGACCGCGCTGGCGTGCTTCAGCACGTGGCCGACGTAGACGGCACCGAAGGACTGCAGCAGCTGCCAGGCGATCGCCGCGGTCAGCGCGCCGGGCGCCGCGTCGCGCCAGGACAGCCTTCGCGCCGTGGCGATACGGAAGACGAGCAGGAAGACCAGGGCGTTGACGGCGACGGCGGCGAGGGTCAGCAGCGCCTTCACCCCGGCGCCCAGGCTCGCGCCGAACTCCCCCGCGCTGGACCCCAGCGCCGAGAGGACGGTGGTGCCCGCGATCGCCACGCCCGCCGTCGCCAGCAGCAGGAGGCTGCGCAGTCGCGCCATCACCGGGTTCGGGCGGCTGTTGCGCGGGATGCCCCAGGCCACGTTCATGACGTTCTGCACCGCCTGGGCCACGCCCAGGCCTCCGTAGACCAGGCCCAGCAGCCCCACCACCACGCCGACGCCGCTGCCACGCAGCCCGGTGGTGCCGAGCTGGGTCCCGATGACGGGGAACTGGCTCAGCGTCGAGCGCAGGATCTGCTGCTGGAGGTGGGGGTCCCCCTGGAGGGCGAACCCGAGGAGGGAGGACAGGAGCAGCAGCAGCGGGAACAGCGACAGGAACCCGTAGTAGGTCACCAGCGCGGCCAGGTAGCTGCCCTGGTCGTCGACGTACTTGTAGACGACGGCGATGGGGAACCCGGCCTGGCTGTGGCGGCGCTGGAGGCGGTCCAGCCGCTGTACGAACCCCATGCCACCAGCTCCTTCACACGGGCCCGTTCCGGAGGACCCGCTGCGTGCGTACGGCGTCCTTACCCGTCCCGCCTCCCTCCACGCACGGTTTCCTCACGACGCTTGTCGGCGACGGGCCGCGGCGTAGTTTTGGCCATGCAGGGCTGCTCGGACAAGGAGCGCACGATGTTGAGCCACAGCGAGATCCACGCGAACATCCCGGCGAGCGACCTCACGCGGGCTCGGGACTTCTACACCAGGTGCCTGGGGCTCACCCCCACGGCGGAGGACGAGTCGAGCCTCACCTTCCCCACGCCCGGGGGCTCCTGGTTCCAGGTCTACGAGACGTCCTCAGCCGGGACGGGCAGGCACACGGTGGCCCAGTGGGACGTCGCCGACATCGCCGCCGAGGTGCGCGACCTGAAGGCACGCGGTGTCAGGTTCGAGGAGTACGACCTGCCCGGGGTCGTGTGGCAGGACGGTGTCGCCTCCGTCCCGGGCGGCAAGGTCGCGTGGTTCATCGACAGCGAGGGCAACGTGATGTGCCTCGACGAGCGGTCCTGACCCCTGCCGCAAGACCGTCCACGGCCTGTCAGGCCTGGCAACCCTGTCAGGCCTGTCAGGCCCGTCAGAGGCGGGAGGTCGTCGCCTCGTCGTCCTGGCCCCCGAAGTACTGGTCCAGGACCGCCCTGAAGGCGTGCCGGACCGAGGGGTCGTCCGCCGCTTGGGCGAAGAGCGTCATCGACGACCGGAGCTTGGTCGCATCGACCGGACCGAAGACCTCGACGGGGTCGGTGGTCGGCAGCGAGGTCACCGTGCGGGCGCACTCCACCAGCCGTGGCCCCAGCACCGGGTGCGCCAGGTACGCGCGTGCCTCGGCCAGCCCGGAGAGCGCGTAGCGCCGGGCCGTCTCGCTGCGACCGAGCCCGGCGACCTGCGGGAAGACGAACCACATCCAGTGGCTCCGCTTGCGGCCCTCGCGCAGCTCGGCGAGCGCCGCGGCGTACGTCCCCCCGCTCTCCTGGGCGGAGGTGAACCGGCTCAGGTCGAAGGAGGTGTCCACTCCCCCATGGTGCGACGCCCGAGGCCGTCGGGACGAGCCGGGTCAGGGGACCCGCTGCACGCGACGGGTCTCTGGCATTCCCAGGGTGGTCGCGAACGCGAGCCCGGAGACGGCGGCCGTCGCGAGGAAGGCCACCTCGAACGACGCCGCATCGGCGAGGAGACCGGCCACGAGCGGGCCGAGGAAGGCGCCCGCGTCCGAAGCCATCTGGAACGCAGCGACCGGCGTGCCGCCCCGTCCGCCGATGACGTCGCCGACGGTGGCGGCCGAGGACACCCCGAGGAACGCCGAGCCGGTGCCGTAGAGCGCCATCCCGACGAGGAAGAGCGGCGCGCCGCCCGCGACCGCCATCACGACGCCGGCAGCCATCACGACGGCCGCGCCGGCCCGCAGGAACGGCCGCCGTCCGCGGGTGTCGACCAGCCGCCCCGCCGGGATGAGCACGAGCGCCTGGACCACCGCGGACAGCACCAGGCCGACGCCGGTCCAGGCCGGGCTGAGCCGCAGACCCTCGACGACGAACAGGGGGATGAGCGAGGAGCGCACACCGAAGATGGCCCAGCCGACCGCGAAGTTGTTGGTGACCGCGGCCCGGTATGCCGAGCTGCGCACCGCGGTCCCGAGTGAGGTCGGCGCCACGTCGGCGGTGCCGGCCGCCGCCTCGTGCTCGCGCAGTGCCGTGTGCGCGAGGAACACCATGGCCACCGCCCCGGCCACGAGCAGGGTCACGGCGTACACGAAGAACGGCGCGCGCAGCGACCAGGCGGTCAGCGGGCCGCCGAAGGCGGGGCCGGCGATTCCGCCCAGCAGGAACCCCGTCTGGTAGGTGCCGGCCGCCCGGCCCCGCTGGTCCGGGGTGACGACGCGCAGCAGCAGGGCGAACGAGGACACCGTGAACATGGCCGAGCCGAGACCGCCGATGCCGCGCAGGATGACCAGCTGGGCGTAGTTGCCGGCCAGCCCCGCCAACAGGCTCGACACCCCGACGATGCCGATGCCGGTGGCGAGCACCCAGCGCTCGCCGAGGCGGTTGACCATCCGGCCGGCCAGCGGCGCCGACACGAACCGCACCAGGGCGAACACCGAGACGACCGCACCCGCGGCGAAGTTGCTGACGCCGAACTCGCGGGCGAACAACGGGATCGAGGGTGCCACCACCCCGAAGCCGAGGGCGACCGAGAAGGCCACCGCCGTCAGGACCACCACCTCGGGCGGCAGCGACCTGAACGGGTTGCGCAGCGCGCGCACACGACCACCACTCTCGGGCGACAGGATCAGCCGCGGCAGCGTCAGCGCGCCGGCGGCAGGAGCCCGGGAAGTCTAGCCGCGGCCCAGGACCCCGACCGACGGCGCCCGCAGAGCCCGGACCTGCACGGCCGGGGGCCCGGGAAAGCCTACGCGGTGGCCGAGTCGCGGGCTGCGAGCCGGACGCCACGACCCTGAGCGCCCAGGGGCAGGAGACCGTGAATGCCTTCTCGCGTCCCAGGCCGGCCGATCCCTAGCTCGCGAAGTCCGGCCGGTCCGCGCGCACGAGGTCGGCGCGCCCTTTGGGCTCCTCCCACTCCTCCTGACGGCCCAGGGGGGTCAGGTCGAGGAACGCATAGGAGCCACCGGTCCACTCCGTGCCCCGGCCGAAGTCGGAGTAGGTATGGAACACCTCGTCACCCACCCGGAGGAAGACGCTGTCGCCCGGCTGCTCCTGCGGGCTTCCCGGCGTGACGGACAGTGGGGCGCCCAGCGACTCCCACTCCTCGGCGGAGCGGTAGTTGAAGACCACCGGCGCCTGCGCGGGATCGAGCGTGACGTGGAAGTCCACGTTGAAGTCGCTGCCGTACGACGACCACCATGGGAACTCCCAGCCGCGCTCGGCCTTGTAGCGCTCGATCTTGTCGATCGGGGCCCGCGAACAGAACGCCAGGGTGGTGCCACGGGTGTGCAGGTGCTCGAGCAGGCCACGGGACACCTCGTCCGCGCCCGCGGTACAGCTGGGACACCCCTGGTCCCAGGACGGGTCGAACATGAAGTGGGTCAGGATCAGCTGGTCACGTCCCTCGAACAGATCGAGGAGCGTTGCCTTCCCCTGCGGACCCGTGAACACGTAGTCCTTCTCGACCCTGACCATCGGCAGCCGACGGCGGTCCGCGCTCAGCGCGTCCCGGGCCCTGGTCAGCTCCTTCTCCCGGGCCAGCAACGCCTTGCGCGCCACCAGCCACTCGGACCGGTCGACGATCTCGGGAAGTGCCATCGTGCTCTCCTTTTCTCAGCCGGACAGGGACACGCCGCCGGAACGGTGACCATGGGTCGGTCCCCGTTGACGGGTCGAGCCCCGTTGGCGGCATGCCACAGCATGGACTGTCGTCAAAGACGGAACTCATCGCCCTAGATGCGTCCGAGGCCTCGCCTGTGCACCCGTCGTCGCCGAAGCCGCCCCTGGTCCACGAGAGGCCGCGCTCCACTGGATCACCGCACGTGTGAGTGGTCAGACCCGGGACGACGCTCCGGGCGTGCACCCGGCGACGACGACAGCCGGTGGAGTAGAACAGTCAGCATGAACCAGGAAGAGGCACCTCTGGTCGAAGCGTTGGCTGACTACCACCGGCTCGGCAGGTACGGCTTCACCCCGCCCGGGCACCGGCAGGGGGCGGGCGCGGATGCGCGGGTCAAGGCGGTGCTCGGAGAGGAGACCTTCCGGTCGGACGTGCTGGCCAGCTCGGGACTGGACGACCGCTCCTCCTCCAGCGGCTACCTGAAGCGGGCCGAGGAGCTGATGGCTGATGCGGTGGGCGCCGAGCACGCCTTCTTCTCCACCTGCGGGAGCTCCCTGTCGGTCAAGGCGGCGATGCTCGCCGGTGGCCGGTGGCACACGGGTGAGCTGCTGGTGGGCCGCGACGCGCACAAGTCGTGGTGGCCGGCCTCATCTTCTCCGGGGTGCAGCCACGCTGGGTCCCGCCCCGCTGGGACCGTCAGCTGCATCTGAGCCACGCCCCATCGCCGGAGGCCGTCGAGGACACGTGGCGTCGCTATCCCGACGCAGCCGGCGCCCTGGTCGTCAGCCCGACGCCGTACGGGACTGCCGCGGACATCGGCGCCATCGCCGACGTCTGCCACAATTGGGGCAAGCCGCTGATCGTGGACGAGGCCTGAGGTGCTCACCTGCCGTTCCACGAGGACCTGCCCACCTGGGCCATGAACGCCGGCGCGGACGTGTGCGTGGTCAGTGTGCACAAGATGGGCGCGGGCCTCGAACAGGGTTCGGTGTTCCACGTCCAGGGCGACCTGGTCGACCCCTCCCATCTCTCCGCGTGCGCGGACCTGCTCATGTCGACCAGCCCGAACGTGCTGATCTACTCGGCCATGGACGGCTGGCGTCGCCAGATGGTCCACCACGGCCACGACCTGCTCGGAGCGGCCCTGGAGCTCGCGAAACGGCTTCGTGCGCGGATCGATGACATGCCGGGCCTGCACGTGCTGGACAAGGAGCTGGTGCATGTCGAGGCCTCTGCCGACCTGGACCGCCTGCAGATCCTGATCAGCGTCGCGGACCTGGGCATCAGCGGGTACCAGGCGGCGGACTGGCTGCGCGCCAACCGGATGGTCGACATGGGCCTCAGCGACCACCAGCGCATCCTCGCCACCATCTCGATGGCCGACAACGACCACACCGGCCAGCGTCTGCTCGACGCGCTCGACGCTCTGGTCCGAGCCGCTCCCGGCCTGCCCACACCGAGCCGGATCGCTCTGCCCGAACCCGCCGGTTTGCAGCTGGACAGTGTTGACCTCCCCCGTGACGCGTTCTTCGCCGCCGCAGAGGCGGTGCCCGTCGAGGACGCCGTCGGCCGCGTCGCGGCGGAGCGGATCACCCCCTACCCGCCCGGCATCCCCGCTGTCGTGCCCGGCGAACGACTCACGGCCGAGGTCCTCGACTACCTGCTCACCGGACTGCGCGCAGGGATGGTCCTGCCCGACGGCGCCGACCCGACCCTGGCCACCATCCGGGTCACCGCCGGGTGACGGCGGACCCCGGAGGGGTTGTGCTGTCCCCGGGGAGCGGCCATAGTGGCGCCACCTGGTGGGCAACGAGGAGGTGTCACGGTGGCGATCTCGATCGAACTGGGCAAGGTGCTGGACAAGACCTGGGAGGACAAGTCGCTGGAGGAGGTCCTGGCGGCACCGGTCTCCGCCCTCGCGGGCGTGAGCGAGGCCGACGCCGAGCGGCTGCGAGAAGCGTTCGGCATCAAGACGGTCCGCGACCTGGGGACGAACAGGTACTTCGCCGCCGCAGGGGTCCTGGTCGCCCTGTCGAACCACGCGGGCTGACGCCCGCCTTCGCCCGACCCGAGCGGCCCGACCGCCGGCCCCGCGTCGTGGCCGGCGGTCATCACCGGTGACATCTCCCAGGAAGGCAGCAATGCTCAAGGGTTTCAAGGACTTCATCATGCGCGGCAACCTCGTGGAGATTGCCGTGGCCTTCATCATCGGCGTCTCCTTCGCCACCGTCGTCACCACGTTCACCGCGGTGATCCTGTCCCTGATCGCCAAGGCGACCGGCGGCAGGAACCCTGACATGACGTCGTTCAGGCCCGGGGGCATCCCGATCGGCGCGTTCCTGACGGCGACGATCTCCTTCCTGATCCTCGCCTTCGTCGTCTACTTCTTCGTCGTGACGCCGTACAACAGGCTGCAGGCGCGGATGGCCAAGGGCGAGGAGGCCGCCCCTCCCTCTCCGGACACCGCGCTGCTGACGGAGATCCGCGACCTGCTCGCCAGCCGGCCCGGGTCCACCAACGTCACGGGCGGCGGCGGGCTGAGCTGAGCCCGGCGCGCCCGTCGCGACATTCTCGCCATCCAGCAGGCGGGTCCGCCGCGCTCCTGACCGCGCCGCGGCCCGCTCGCCTGGGATCGGTCCGTGGCGGATGACGCGACGGCCGCGGTCCACGCGCAACGATCGGCGCACCGGACCGCCGAGTGCCGAGCGCGCCACGTGGTCAGCGGCGTCCCGCCCGGCGGCTTGTCTGCTTGGCCGCGAGCCTCATGGTGCCAAGCGTCGTCATCGACCTGCCGACAGCACCAACAGGCGATCCGACTGCTGGGCGCCCCCGGCGGCGGGTCCTCCTCCCGGCAGGAGCAGCCGACCGCCATCCACCACAGCGCCGATTCCCTGCAGCCCGGACGGGAGCGGACGGAGCCGCGTCCATCGGTGCGTGCGCGGGTCATAGGCGTCCACCTCGCGGTACACCTGCTGCTCCGACGCGTCCTCGCCGCCGATCACCAGGAAACGGCCCCCCAGCGCCGCGCCGGCGACCGAGGACCGGCCGAACGGCAGTGATGCCAAGGTGGACCAGTGGCCCGTGCGGGGGTCGTAGGCCTCGTGCACGGCCATCCCGCCGGGGCGCCCGGCTGCCACGTGCAGGACACCGTCGACCACCGCGGCCGCGGTGTGGTCCCGGGCTGTCGGCATCGGCGCCGCAACGGTCCACCGGTTGGTGGCGGGGTCGTAGACGTCGTGGTGACCGGTGTCCCCGCCCGGGCCGCGGCCGCCGACCAGGTGCAGCCGACCGTCGAGCGCCACGGCGACCGCGGCAGCACGGGCCACCGGCAGCGGCGCACGGGCGGACCAGCGGTCCGTGCCCGGGTCGTAGGCGTAGACGCCGGTCGTCGGAGTCCCCGCCGCCCCGTAGCCGCCCACGGCGAAGAGGCGCCCCGCCAGCGCCACGGTGCCCACGTGGTCCAGCGGCACCGGCAGCGGAGCGGCACGCCGCCAGCGACCCGCCACGGTGTCGTACACCAGGTGGGTGGTGGAGTGGGCACGTCCATGGACGTAGCCGCCCAGGACGTGGACCTCATGACCCAGCAGGGCCACACCGACCTCACTGACCGCGACCGGCAGACGGGGCCCGTCCGCCCAGCGCAGCGCCCCCATCGCCACAGCACCGGCTCCCGCGGCGGGTCCTGACGGCACCGAGGTGGAGGTCTGCGCCGTGGCGCGCCCCGCGCCTGCCGGGGCCGGTGCGCCGGGGCCGGAGCCCGAGCACCCGGCGGCGACGACGACGAGCACCAGGACAGAAGCCACCTTGAGGACGATTCGCACCCGCCGATGCTACTAGCGGGCTTGTCGTACGCCCGGCGCCCCGTCCCCGTGGCTCGGGACGGGGGTGCCGCGACCGCTCCAGCGACGGGAAGCAGGTCGACATGGCGATGCTCTCCCGCCCTCAAAGCCCCCGCGAGGAGGTCCGTCGACCGGTACCGTCGGCGCCGAGGGTGGCGCCGAGGGTCGGCCATGAGCGGGGGAAGTCGATGTTGCGACATCTGCGGGCAGCGTGCGCTGCTCTGGCGATCGCCGTGAGCGGGCTCGCGGCGCCGGCCAGCGCCGCAGCCGCCGCGACACCGCAGGCGTCCCTGGCGGCGTGCCACACGCTGACCGCGCGAACTGCGACGAACCGGCTCGTCAACGGCGAGTTCGAGCTGGGGGTGTTCCCCGATTTCGTCGGGATCGACCAGACCGTCTGGCTGAGCGGGTCCCGGGGCCGGTCGACGTACTCGACGGGCACGTGGTTCCGGGACGACCCCACCGGCCTGCACCAGAGCAACACCGACGCCACGCGCCTGGCCTTCTCGTGCAAGGGTGACCTCGCCCTGCGCACGAGCAGGAACGTGCTGCTGTGGCACACCGGCACCGCCAACCGCGGCGCGACCCGGCTCTCCCTCACCAGCGATGGCAACCTGGTCATGACGACGGGCTCGGGCCACGTTGTCTGGCAGTCCCGTTCGGGGCGGCAGCTGATGCCCGCGAACAGCATCGTGCCCAGCAACGCACGCCTCACCAACGCCTGGGCCGACCAGCAGGGCTATCCCATCGAGACGCTCACCATGCAAGCGGACGGGAACCTCGTGTACCGAGAGGGGCCGACCGTCAAGTGGCAGTCCCACACCCACGTGGCTGGGTCACATCTGGCCCTGACCACGTCCGCCGACCTGCGCGTTGTCACCCCGGCCGGGACCGTCGTGTGGAGGAGCAGGACCCGCGGGTCGAGCTACAGCGCGCTGCTGCTGCCGAAGCTGTGGCAGGTCGTGCCGGACACCCGCCGCTTGTGGAAGGTCCCTCACAGCTTCTGACCGCGAACGTCGGTCCCGGTGCGAGAACCACAGCGTGCCCGGACTGCGGGTCGCGCGGCCGCCGTCGGATACCGGGCCGGATGACCCGGGTGGTGCAGGGGCCAATGGGAGGATCCTTGCTGTGTGACTGAGAACTCCGGCCATCCCGCCAGGAGCTGGCTCCCGCTGGCGGTGGGCGCGCTGGGCGTCGTGTTCGGCGACATCGGCACCAGCCCGCTCTACGCCATCCAGACCGTCTTCTCCATCGACCACAACCTGGTCAAGACCACTCCCGGCGACGTCTACGGTGTGATCTCCCTCGTCTTCTGGTCGATCACTCTCGTGGTGTCGGCGAAGTACGTCGTCTTCATCCTGCGGGCTGACAACGACGGCGAAGGAGGCGTCATGGCCCTGGCGGCCCTGGCCCGCACGGCAGTCAGACCCGGCGGCCGGCGTTTCGGGCTGGTGATGCTCCTTGGTGTCCTCGGCGCGTCGCTCTTCTACGGCGACAGCGTCATCACCCCGGCCATCTCGGTCATGTCGGCGATCGAGGGCCTCTCGGTCACCACGCCCCAGCTGGCCCAGCTCGTCGTCCCGATCGGGGCGGCCATCATCGCGGTCCTGTTCGGCGTGCAGCGCTTCGGGACCCACCTGGTCGGCCGGTTCTTCGGGCCCGTCATGCTCGTGTGGTTCGCCGTGCTGGCCGTGCTCGGGGGTGCCCAGGCGGCGCGCGACCCCGCCATCCTGCTCGGGCTGTCGCCGCACTACTCCGTGCTCTTCGTGCTGGAGCACCCCGTCATCGCGTTTGTCGCCATGGGTGCCGTCGTCCTGTCGATCACCGGCGCCGAGGCCCTGTACGCGGACATGGGGCACTTCGGGCGCGGGCCCATCCGCCGCGCGTGGTTCCTGGTGGCCTTCCCGGCCCTGACGCTCAACTACCTCGGGCAGGGGGCTCTGATCCTCGAGCGGCCCGACACGGCGGTGAACCCGTTCTTCCTGCTGGCCCCGGACTTCCTCGTGCTCCCCCTCGTCGTGCTGGCCACGATCGCCACGGTCATCGCCTCGCAGGCGGTGATCTCCGGCGCCTACTCGGTGTCCCGCCAGGCCGAGCGTCTGGGCTACCTGCCCCGGCTCACCGTGCGGCACACCTCCAAGCAGGAGCGCGGCCAGATCTACGTGGCGGCGGTCAACTGGTCCCTGTTCGGCGGCGTGATGCTGCTGCTCGTGGTGTTCCGCTCCTCTGCGCGGCTCGCCACCGCATACGGCCTCGCGGTGACGGGCACGTTCCTCATCACCACGACGCTGTTCCTCATCTACGCGCAGTCCGCGTGGGGTTGGGGCCGCGGCCGACTGGCTCTGCTCGGGGTGCCGCTGGCGGCCCTGGAGCTGACCTACTTCGGCGCCAACCTCACCAAGATCCTCCATGGCGGCTGGCTGCCGCTGCTGATCGCACTCATCGTCGCCACGGTGATGCTCACCTGGCAGCGCGGGCGCACCCTGGTCACCGACCGCCGCACCGACATGGAGGGGCCGCTCGAGCCCTTCATCGACTGGCTGCACGGCGACCCCGTCGCCAGCGTGCCCGGGACCGCCGTCTTCCTCCACCCGAACAAGCAGTCGACACCGCTGGCACTGCGCGAGAACGCCACCTTCAACCACGTCATCCACGAGCACGTGCTCATCGTGAGCACGACCTCCGAGAACGTGCCCCACATCCCCGACGACGAGCGGATCGAGCTCGACCACCTCGGCGACCCGTACGACGCGATCACCCACCTGACCCTGCGGTTCGGCTTCCAGGAGGAGCAGGACGTGCCAGCCGCGCTCGCCCTCGCCCGCGAGCAGGGAATCGTCGAGGTGGACCCCGACACCGCCTACTACTTCCTTTCACGCATCAACATCCAGCGCGGCCCCGGCGCAGAGATGAGCCGGTGGCGCAAGCGGCTGTTCCTCGCCCTGGCGCACAACGCCGCCTCGCCGACCGAGTACTTCCGGCTCCCCGCGGACCGGACCGTCGCCATGGGTGCCACCGTCGCCCTCTGACTGTGCTGAGACGCGGCCGTGGTCACGGCTGCAGATCAGCACCCCGGGGGCGCCGTAGATCGGAATGATGCGGACCACCACGCCGTCGGCGTCGGCCTCCTGGTTGGCCTCGGCGCGGACCTTCTCGGAGTCCTCGACGGCGGCGAAGGCGGTGGGGTAGACGCCGAAGGCGTACGACGAGCCCACCCCGGGATCCCACACCGGTCACCCCAGGCAGACGCCACGTTCGCGAGGAGCCCCGTCAGGGGCCACCGCGACGTGGCCTCGGTCTGCCGAGGCCCTGGGCGGCGGTGCGCAGCGGGTCACGGTCCGACCGGTGACCTGGCCGGCGCGCGGTGTCGGGTCCGGCTCCGATCCCGTTCACAGAATCACCGGGCATCCTGCCCGGGTGAACTCGCTCATCGTCGCCTGCGCCCAGTACCTGCCCTACGTCATCGTCGCGGCCGCCGCCGTCCTCTGGCTCATGCTGCCCCGGCTGAACAAGGTCGGGCTCGCGGTCAAGGGTGTGGTCACGCTGGCGCTGGTCGGCCTGTTGATCGTCATCGGCGCTTCGCTGCACACCGATCCTCGCCCGTTCGTGGTTGACCCGTCGGTCCGGCCGCTGTTCCCGCACCCGAACGACAACGGCTTCCCCTCCGACCACACCGCACTCTCGATGGCGGTCGCGGCACTGGTCTGGGGCTATCGCCAGGCCCTCGGCATCGTGCTGGGTGTGCTCGCGCTCGCTGTCGGCGCCGCCCGTGTGCTGGCCCATGTCCATCACACGCAGGACATCGTCGCTGGTGCGGTATTCGGGCTCATCGCCGCGACGCTGGCCACCCTGGCTTGGCGAGCGGTCGAGCCACGCGTCGCCGCCCGGTTCGACAGAGCCTTCACCGTCGCCCGCTGAGCCGCAGCGGACACGTTCCCACGGGGCGTCATGCGCACTTCTCCCTCCAGAACCAGCCAGCTTCGCCAGAGCGTCCCGCTGACCCTGTTTGTGGCCGTCGCCGTCGCGGCCGGCCTCATCCACCCGGTCGGGGGCGTCACGGTCGCCGTGGCGTTGGCCATACCGGCCAGGGGCATCCTTCGCTACACCCTGCTCGCCGTGGCGGCCGCGTCGATGCTGCTCGCCGTCACCGAGATGTCCACGGGGCACCCTCAGTGGCGGCTCTGACGCCGGAGGGACAAGGCAGGGCGTGAACCCGGCTGGCCGGGGACGCATCGCCCGGCCAGCGGTAGCGGTGCTTCCACCAGCCAGATCCGGCCGGTCGCTGTCTGCGCCGGCCTCGTCCACGGCTCCGGGCCGACCCACGGTGCGCCCGTGGGCGCGCTGACCGGCCCGGGTCGATGCCCCGGGGTCGCACGGGCGGCTCCGGGGCCTCCTGGTGAAAGGACAGTGGACCGGGTCCGAGCCGGGTCAGCGTGCTCGCGCGAGCCGGCTCGCCAGCGTCGGAACCACGATCGCGGCGGCGACGGTGTGCAGCGTGATCAGGGTGGCGGCGGAGCCGGCGTCGAACCCGAACGTGAGGTCCGGGACGTACGACAGCACGGTCAGGGCGACCGTCGTCCGCACGAACATGGCCTGCGGCCGACGCGCCCTCCGCGCCATGACGGCGGCGATGCCGACACCAAGGAGCGAGAAGACCAGCGTCAGCTGCGCGAACCCGGCGATCGGGACGCTCACGCCGGTGCTGTCGGCGAACGAGACGCCGGCGGCCGACGCGATCGTCGCGAGGACGGTCGTGGCGACCGAGGCCACGACGGCAGCGGCGACTCCGTGCCTCCACACCGGCCGCGCCTCGGCCATCTGGGCTGGCACGCTGGGGGTCGCTTGGGTGGGGGTCTGCTTCGTGGTGGACATGTCGAGCTCCGGGGGCTTGGCGGGCGCCCGGTGCGACCCGCTCCTGCCCCCTCCACGAACGGCCGGGTACGGATCCGACTGGTCGTGGGAAGAAGTGTCCCTGGGACGACGCCCGGTGAGGCAGCACCGCCACGGGGCGGCCACCAGCTGGCAGGTGGCCTCTGGGGAGTCCGATCGTCGGGCAGGCTGTGGCAGGTTGTCGTATCGGCGGGAGGCCGTTCGTGGTGGGAGTAGAACGCGGTCATCGGGACCGCTCGGAACTGAGGAGAAGTGGGATGACGCACTACCTGTTGACCGTGCACGGACCGGCCGAGAGGGAGGAGTTCGGCAACTACGGCTCCAAGGAGGCGATGGAGGAGGCGTTCACCGCGACCGGAGCCTTCAATGACAAGCTCCGCGCCGATGGCTACTGGGTCTTCGCCGGTGGGCTTCAGCCGGCGTCGACCGCGACCGTCGTCGACGGCCAGGGTGCGACGCCGGTGATGACCGACGGCCCTTACCTCGAGAGCAAGGAGCTCATCGGGGGTTTCTGGGTCATCGACGCGCCAGACCTCGACGTGGCGCTCAAGCTTGCGGCCGAGGGGTCCAAGGCGTGCCGGGGCAAGGTCGAGGTCCGTCCGTTCGAGGGCCTCGCCTGAGCCCGCCCCAACGACGACGGATCGATGCAGGGCGGGACGGCGGCCGTCGAAACGGTCTTCCGTGAGGCGTACGGCCGCCGGATCGCCTCGCCCGCCAGCCGCCTCGGTGACACCGACACCGTCGAGCCGGCCGGGTGAGCCCCGTCAGGTCGAGAACATCCGGTCCTCGACCTGCATCCGGATGCCTCGCACGACCGTGGACAGCAGGGCGGCACTGGCCGGGACGTCGTCCACCACCGCGAGGAGGCGGTCGCTGAGGAAGGTGGTGTGCCTCGCCCCTGTGTCCGCCCTGGTCCACCGACCGAAGGTGCAGTCGTACGAGGGGGCTTCGACCGGGGTCGTCGCTGCCCCCGCCGACGTGGCGAGCGTCGCCTCGAACCTCAGCCCTGTCCCGAGGTGCTCGTCGACTCCGGGGGTGATCACGATGTCGGCCAGCGGCTCCCACTGCGCGGTCGTCCGGTTCACCTCGTGGGAGAAACTCCACCCGGGCAGGTCCCAGAGCAGGCTGTCCTGGAGCAGGGGTAGCGCGGTGTCGGCGGCCCGGAGCCGGCCGTCCGGCACGAGCGCCAGCGGCGCGGCGGCCGCGGCGAGGTCGGCCAGCGCCGTCCGGACCAGGTCGACCCCCGCACGGGCCGTGAGCGCCGTCCGGTGCCTGGCCAGCGCGTCCGTCACAGGGAACCGGACGGACAGCGTGGCACCGCCAGCCGTGCCGGCTGCCCACGTGCCGAACGCGCCGGGACCGCGCGAGGCGCTGTCCGGCGCCACGTCAGGAACCTCCAGGGACAGGCCCACGGTGCCGCTGGCGTCGTCGTACGTCCGGTGCAGGGTGAGCATCGTGCCGTCCGCCCGCAGGACCACGGCGGGCTGGGCGCGCCACGGCTCACCGGTGAGGATCGCGTGCAGGGCCTGGTCTGTTCGCGGCAGCGCCATGTGGCAGCTGCTGGTGTCGTCGGGAGCTGCGTCGCGGCAGGAGAACCAGTAGCCCGAGCAGACGAGCGCCGGGAGGCCCGGTATCAGCTCGACGTCGGTGCCGAAGGCCTCGACCGCCGCGCGCAGTCGCAGCGGTTGGTGGTGCCACCACCGGTGCGTCGTGCCGTCGGCGCAACGCACGACCACCAGGTCCTCCTCGAAGCCGAGGACGACCCCCGGCTCCACCTCGCCGCGATGGCGCTTCCACATGACCCAGTGGGTCTGGTGGCCCGCGCGGTAGGACTGGCAGAGCGTCATGGGCGGGACACGGGGGTCGCCGCCGTCTCCGTCGTCGGTGTGGTCGGGCATGGGTGCTCCGGGAGGTGAGGCCGCTCCTCGCAAGGGCGGCCGGCCGCGCGTACCACCCGGCGGGGCGCCGGGTGGTCGGGTCTTCTCCCAGGGGCACCGTCTGCGGGAGCGCGGTTGCCGTGACGGCGAGCGGGAGCCTCGTAGCCGTCAGCTCAGGACCGCTGAGAAACCTAACGCATGCCCTCCATGACTGGGGGCGATCGGCGAATGTGGCGCCGCAGCAACGACATCAGCCGGACAGGTCCGCGTCCGGACCCACGCCGCCGAACCGGCCCTTGGCCGAAGCATCAGTGGGCTATCCGTGCCTCGATGGCGTCCGCGGCGGCGACGGATCCGCCGGCCCTGCGGACATGCGTGCGCATCGTGGCAAGGTTGGCCCGGATCCGCTGGTCGGCGGCGACCTCGTCGACTGCGGCGCGCAGCCGCTCCGGCGTGAGCTGCAGCGGATCGAGCCGGCGACCGAGGCCCAGCTCCTCCACCCGGCGGGCGTTGGCCTCCTGCTCGGGCATCTGCGGCACGGTCACCAGCGGCACGGCCTCGTACAGCGCCTCCATCGTGGAGTTCATGCCGGCATGGGAGACGAACACGCCGGCGTGACGCAGGACGGTGAGCTGCGGGAAGGAGGGCCGCAGCTCCACGTTGCCCGGCACCGGCTCGAGCTCGCCGGCGTCGACCCGGTCGCCGACGGCCATCGCCACCTGCCACGCGCCGTCGCCGAACGCCTGCAGGCACATCCGGAAGAACGCGGGGCGGTCGTTGAACGCCGTGCCGAGCGAGATGAACAGCACCGGCCGTCCATCCGCAGCCGGGAGCCAGCCGGGGCCCTCCTCGCGACGACCCGGTGAGGGGCCGACGAAGCAGAACCGCGCATCGAACGTGTCCGCGGCGGGCTGGAACTCGCGGGGGACGAACACGATGTTCAGCGATGCCGGCGGTCCCCTCATCGGGCCCAACTGTGGCTCCAGTCCCTCCTCGGCGGCAAAGTCCTGCATCGCCTGCCGGGCCCGTTGCAGCGCCGGCTGCTCCTGCCCGAGGAACGCGGAGACGAAGCCGCTGAACGGCGAGAACTGCTCGTTGCTCGCGAGGTTGGGCACCAGGGCCACGTCGGGCAGGACGAGCCGCCCGGCCAGGACCCTGCCGGTGAGGCTGGCCGAGTCGTAGCAGACCGCCTGCGGCGGGTCCCGCTGGAAATGCGCCTCCAGGCGCGGGACGTCGACGCGGGCGTCGGCGACGAACCCCTGGAGCAGGTCCGCGAAGCGGTCCGGGTCGAAGTCGGTGAACGGCGGCGGCGCCGGCATGTCACCCTGCGTCGGTACCAGGGTCGCACCGGCGTCCGCGACGGCCCGGGCAAACCGCTCGTGGGTGGCGTAGCTGACGCGCCAACCACGGCGGACCAGCTCGGCCACCAACGGCAGCGTCGGGTTGACGTGGCCGTAACCCGCGACGCTGACAAGGGCCAGGTGCCTGTCCATCCGGCTCAGCGTCCCCCGGCCGGCGGCACGGGGTCAAGGAGCCTCGGCCCCCCGGTGGCCCGAGCCGGATGCAGGACGTGCGGGCCGTGCCCCCTTCCGCCGGCAGGATGAACGACCGGTCAGTGCAGCGGCTGCAGCCGGAGCCCGCGTGCCCGGACCGCGTCGATCACCGACTGGAGAGCCGCCGCGGTGTCGCGGCCGTGGAGGTGCATCAGGACCACGCCGCCGGCCTCGACCGGAGGCGTCATGGCGTCGCCGTACCGCACCTTCTGGACCATCTGTGACGTGGTCGACCCGGCCCAGTCGCGGGTGTCCACCGTCCAGAAGCACAGCCCGTAGCCCCGGGAGGCCGCCAGGGCGGTCAGCCGCGTGGAGAAGGCGCCGGCCCCGTACGGCGGCCGCAGCAGCCGCACCGACGTGGAGGGCGTGGCCCCGTGGTCGACCTCCCACCGGACGGTCGCGTCCGGTGCCGTCGCCAGGTTCGCGTGGGTCGCGGTGTGGTTGTCGATCACCTGCCCGTCGCGCTTCATCGCCGAGATGAGTGACGGGTTCGCCCTGGCCCAGGTCCCGATGGGAAACATCAGCGCCCTGACGTCGTTCCGCCGCAGCGTCGAGAGGATGGACCTGACCTCGGTGGCCGACCCGTAGTCGTCGAAGGTCAGCCACACGTAGGGGGTGTGGTTCCCGCACGAGTACGTCCGGGCGTACGTCGCCGCCGGCACGTCCGGCGGCACGCGGTGGGTGACGGTGATCCGGACCGCCGGCGAGAACAACGACACGGAGCGGCCACCGCCGGTCACCGTCGCGGTCGCCCGCAGCGTGGCCGTCCCCGGTGACCCGGCGGTGTTCCAGCAGGTCGAGGTCCCCACGGTGCGGTGGCCGCTCAGCGCCAGCGGTGTGCAGTGCGGGGCGTTCGCACCGGTCAGCCCGATGGTGCCCGAGGTGATGGCCACCGGGAACGTGACCCGCACCGTGACCCCGTTGATGGTGCCCTCGTTGATGGCCGCGTAGCCGGTCGTCAGCGTCAGAGAGGGGGTCGAGGTCGCTCGCCGAGCGTGCACCGCCGGGGCCGCTGTCCGAGTCGCTGGAGCCGCGGCCCGACGCGCTGGCGCGGGGGCGCCGGTGCACGATGCCACCAGCCCGGCGGACAGGAGCAGCAGCGCGGCTGACGGCGTCGTACGACGCAGGCATCCCAGACGCATCGGGCTGAGCTCACGCTCCCTTCGGGTTCCTCGCGGCACAACGAGCCTCGTCCGTGCCCCGGGAATTGTCCACTCTCGCCCGTCCCGGTGGACTGCACCGGAACGTCGTACGGCATCTCGGCGAACGGGCCGATCGCCATCGATCCCACCGACCTCGACGTCGCCGCCCGAGGCCATCTCGGCGCCGTCGAAGGGTGCCTGAAGGGATGGGATGATGGGACCCCGGCCGACACCCGCTCCGGTTCCCCCTCGAGGAGATGACGATCACGTTGAGGCACGACCTCGTTGATGTTCTGGCCGAGCTGCACGACTCCTACGTGTGGGATGTCAACGCGGCCGTGGCAGAGGGGCGGAACGACCTGGTCCGGCACCTCGCCGACGACTACTTCGAGCGCTCCGTCCGGCTGATGATGGGTCAGCAGCCGCCGGGCTGCGGACGGCCCACGTGCGTCATGTGCGCCATGCAGTGGGCCGCCGCGCCGAGCGTGCCGGTGGCGACGCACCACCGCTGGTGGCACCGCCCACACCGCTAACGCGGGCCTTGGGGCGGACGCAGAGCGGTCCGTCGTCGGCCGCTCGCACGGACGACCGCGCCCGGTCCTGGCGCCGGGCAGCCTCTCAGTGCAGCCGCTTCAGCGTGTTGGTGGCGTCGTCGACGAGGTACACGGCGCGTGGGGACGGGATCGCCAGCCCGAAAAGGGCACCCGCGCCGCGCGGTGAGCCGCTGGTGTCCACGGTGCGTACGGCGACCTGGCGGCCGGCGGGCGTCGTCTCGACGAGGTTGCCGTTGCCGGCGTTGGCCGTGACGAGGTGCCCGTTCGGCGCGAGGGCCAGTCCCAGTGGCGCGTCGAGCGCGCCGCCCGCGCTCACCGTGCGGCCGCGCCCGGCGCTGGTGGTCCGGTCGGACACGTCCGGGAGGGCGGACAGGCGGTTGTCCACCGTGTCCGCGACGTACAGGGTGTCGTCCTGCCCCAGCCCCACGCCGGTGGGGCCGACCACGAGTGCCGCAGGATCGCTGCGCTCGGCGAAGCCGCTACCGACGGTGGTCGTCGACAGCCGCTTCGGCGGCAGGTCGCCCCGAAGCCCCAGCGTGATGCGCAGGACCGTGCCGCGGTGGACGACCTTCCCGGCGGCGCGGACGGTGCCGTTGAGCACGTTGCTGACGAACAGGTCCACCCGGTTGCCGTGCTCTGCCAGGGTCATGTCCCAGGGCCCGTTGATGCCGTGCCCGCTGAGGGTCTCCCGTACCCGCCCCCGGTCGTCGAGGACGAGCAGGCAGCCCGCGCGGGCCGTCGCTGCGGTGCCGTCCCGGGACGGGAGGCTCCCGACGACGACCCAGCCCGACGTGGTCACGCCGAGCGCCGTCGTCAGCCCGACGCCACCCACGCAGGACCCCGGCAGCGCGTGCGGGTCGACCCGGGCGAAGAGAGCGCGTCGGCCGGTCGGCGAGACCGCGACGACGCTGGTGCCGGTCCCCTGGGCGTTGCTGCGGTCGTTGAAGTTGCTCACCAGGATGTCGCCCCTGTGCAGGCGGCCCAGCGTCCGTGGGACGACCGCGACGCCGTACGGGTTCAGGTCCCCGTTGGCCGGCACGGTGCTGGCCACCCGCGTGACCGTGTGCAGCGGGCCGAGGAACGTGGGAGGTGCCGACGTCGCGGCAGCTCCGGGAGCGGCGGTCGCCACGACGGCAGTGACGGCGGCCACCGCAGTGGCAAGCCGGACGCCGACGCCGGTTTCTCCGGCCAGAGGGGGTGTGTGCAGTGTCATGAGGGGGGGCTCCCTTCGTCCTCCGGCGTGCCGGTCGCGTCCGCGACCCGCGTGAGGTGGACACGGTTTGCAGGGTCCGCCGGTTCAGGTCTCGCCGGGCGTCGCGCGTGCGCGCCGCTGCCACGACAGCTGCCGGGGCGGCGTCGGCGCAGACCCTCGCCCGCGCGTGGCTCCCACCACCGTTCGGGCCGAGGAAGGAATAGGTCTGGCGCCCGCGCGCTTGCCGCTGGGGAGTGACCGGCGGGATAAACGCGCCGGGCGGCCGACGTGACCGCCTCGGCGCCGACGGGAAGGATCCGGGATGCACGCGTTGCAGTTCACGACCTACGGCGGCCCCGAAGCACTGACCTGGGGAGAGGCGCCCGACCCCCACCCAGGTCCGGGGCAGATACGGATCGCGGTCCGCGCGGCGAGCGTGAACCCGATCGACTGGAAGATCCTGTCCGGGGCGATGTCCGGCGGGGAGCCCTTGGACGGGCTGGGTCTGCTGGGGGTCGACGCCGCCGGGGTGGTCGACGAGGTCGGTGAGGGTGTTTCGGGAGTGGCTGTCGGGGACGAGGTCCTGGGGACCGGCGCGCACACCCACGCGGAGCTCGCCGTCCTGGCTGCGTGGGCCCTGAAGCCGTCGGCCATCGACTGGGCGGTCGCGGCCGCGGCCTGCGTGTCGGGCGAGACCGCCGAGCGTGGCCTGCGGCTGCTCGGCGTCGGAGCCGGCAACACCGTGTTCGTCGACGGCGGCGCCGGCGGGGTCGGGGCGGCCACGGTGCAGATGGCGGTCGCTCGTGGCGCGAAGGTCATCGCCTCCTCCAGCGAGGCGAACCACGGCTACCTGCGCGAGATCGGTGCGACCCCCGTCCTGTACGGCGAGGGGGTCGCCATCCGCGTGCGCGAGGCCGCCGGCGGCCCGGTCGACGCGGTGCTCGACGTGGCAGGCAAGACCCCGGTCGAGGACCTGGTCGGCCTCGTGGCCGACCCTTCGCAGGTGGTCTCCATCGCCAACTTCGCCGCCAGCAGCGCCGGGGCCCGGGTGACCGGCGGCGGCGCCGACAGCCATCCGACAGAGGCGCTGGCCATGGTGACCGACCTCCTCCAGCGCAACAGCCTGGTCATCAAGGTCCAGACCTTCCCGTTCGAGCGCGCCGCGGAGGCCTACCGGATCAGCCGGGCCGGTCACGTCCGCGGCAAGCTCGTCCTGGTGCCCTGACGGCGGCCCTCATCGTGGGCGGGGCGGGTCGACGACCCGTGAGCCACGACACCACCATCCTCGACACGCTGCCGTGCGTCCCGTCCCGGTAGGTCGCTCGTTCGCCGGGAGGATGGCGGAGAAGCACTACACGCAGAGGTAGGCCTGGCTGCCCTTGTCGTGGATCCGGTCGCAGATCACGTCCTTGGTGTAGTTCCTGCCACCCACCCTCACCGTCCATCGCACCCGGACCTCGATGAAGTAGCCACCGGAGGGCTCCATGGTGATGTCGTCGCCGGTGACGTCGTAGGGACGCCACCCGTCACGCTGCCGGGACAGCTTCGTGACGCTGACCCCCGAGCTGGAGAACGCCGTGTCGAGCTGGCGCTTGTAGTGCACGCTGACCTTGTACGGCGACAAGCCGCCTTCCGTCGTGCCACGCGTGCCCCGGATCAAGACCTTGCCGCGGAAGGCGCCCGCGTCGCACAGGTCGTAGACCTTCAGGTTCGCCTTGGTCTGCCAGTGTCCGTGCCCGGTCGTGTAGGACTTCGTGAACGTCAGCGGCACGACGTTGCAGGCCCGCTGCGGAGCTGCGGCGGAGGCGGCGGAGGGGACCAGGAGCGCAGACGCGCGGCGAGAACGGGTGCGCTGGCCAGGGCGGCGGCACGACGGAACATGGGATAGACCCCCAAAGTCGGCGAACGTGGACATCTTCACCGTTCCCGCCCCTGTCGGCGCCGTCATCCTCCTCGCGGGGTGGTGCCGCCGGTTCAACGCAGACGCCTTGCTCTCGCAGGCCTCGCCTGTCGCAATGACCTCACCGTTGGCGGCCTTCAGGCGGAAGCGATACTTCCCCGCCCCGTCCTCGTACGGCTCGAACTCCCCCAGCCATTCCCGTGCCCTTTTTCTGTCGGACCGAACTGACGAGCCGGAACCTGCGGCGGCAACTCACCCAAGGCCGCCAGAGCGACACGGACTGCGCGCCTGTCCCCTGCGGTCGCGCCCGCGGTTGCGAGACCAGCAGCCCAGGACCCATCCCGTCGCGGGAGCTGGCGGCGTGGGGCCGGGTCTGGGTCTGGGTCTGGGTCTGGGTCTGCCAAAGGGTTCAGGAGTCGCTGATGACGCTGAACGTCGCCACCGCATGGGCGATGGTGCGCGAGGCCTCACGGTCGCCGCCGCCGGCCGCGACATGACCTTGCACCATCACCAGGGACGACCCGCGCTGCATCACCTCGGCGACCGCGGTGAGGTCGTCACCCACCCGACCCGGCTCCAGATAGGTGACGGTCATGGACACCGTGGCGGCGCTCTGATCCTCGTCCAGCCCGCAGCGCACCGCTGCGCCCATCGCCGCGTCGAGCATCGTCGCCAACAAGCCGCCGTGCACGGTGTCGTTGCGATTGGCGTGCGCCGGCGTCGCCGACAGTCGAACGCTGCCGTCGGGCTGCGGCTCGCCCACACCGACGCTGTCCAGGAAAGTTGCCACCGATGATCCGTTCGTGAGGGCAGCGGCGCTGGTGCGCCGCCGCCGGATGAGCAGCGTACGACGCGGACGCGCGCCAGCCCCGGACCCGGCGGCAGATGGGCACCTCATTCCCGTTCAACGCGGCGGCCAGGGAGGACAGTTGCGTCCCTTCGCGAGCGACCAGCCAGGTTCGACAGGCGGGGCCCGCTCTCAGCGGAGCTCAGACACCTGGCCGTTGGAAGCGTCCTGGCGTGTCGACCAGGGATGCTGGACGGTCCAGTGCTCAGCCTTGCGCGGGCGGAGGCAGAACCACGCCAAAGCCTGCGACAGCCAGCCGAAGGAGCACTGGGCCCGGCGCGAGGAGGTCAACGATCCGGGCGGCGCTGAGCACCTCCAGCTCGCCCAGTCGGACGACCCACGCATCGGGCCCGGCGACGCGGGCACGCTGAAGTTCGAGGGTGTTGTGCCACACCTTCTGTCGTGCCTCGCGCAGGAACCGCCGAGAGGCGATCCGGTTCAGCGGCGTGAGTGCCCGGTCGACCATGGTGCGGGACGAGCGGGCGGCGAGCTCTCTGTCCTCGGATGCCACCCGGGCGGAGAGCAGCCCGTCAATCCGCTCATGATCGCGCCGACGCCGATCCAGCAGCACGGGGTCGGCGAACTCGTCGTCGGAGATCACGGCAAGCAGCGCCTGCGGCAGGTCGTAGTTGATGTGCGCGTTGATCCCAAGCAGCACGTGACGAAGCGGTGGCAGTGTCGCGGGCGCGTCGAACGCGAGGCGCCATGGCCGCGGCACGCCGACTCCACCGGCCCGGTCCGCGTCCAGCGCATCGAGATAGAGGCCCGCGAAGGCCACGTCCCAGTCCTCGACCCAGCCGGGGTCCTCGAACGCCCCCTCGCGCAGCGCGACGCCGACGGCCGCCGTGGTCCGCCAATACGTCTCCAGGAACGCCCGATGGGCCTGACGTCCCCGGGGCACGGACTCGAGTCGCGCCTGCATGGTTGCCAGCACGGACGTGATGGTCTGCGACTGGTGCTCGTCGTCGGGCAAGGTCACCGCAACCCCTCCCAGGCTGAACCTGCTTCGCCCACTATGACGCAGGGCCGCCCGGAGTCAGCAGTCACGCCCGACATGGCTCGCAACGCCGTCGGGGGAAGAGTAGAGCTGCTCCTCGATCCCGAGAGTCACAGGTGGGTCCGAGGGCGCCGGGTGCTGATCTACGTCGCCGAGCGTCCCTCGAGCGGCTCCGGAGCGATCGTTCTGGGCCCTCGACGTACGCCGCGCTCAGGCGCACTCTCAAGGTATGTCCAGTCCATTGGAGCGGATGCGCCGGCGCGGCGCCGCGCTCATCCTCGGGGCGGCCGCCCTCGGTGCCGCCGCCACCACGCATGCGTTCGCCTCGACCCCCGCCGGGGCCACCTCACCCGCTCGTGTCGTCCCTGCGTGCCGAGCGACGCAGCTGACGGCGTGGCAGGCCATTCCCTCCGACGGCGCGGCCGGCAGCTTCTACTACCAGCTGGAGTTCTCCAACGTGTCGCGCACGACGTGCAGTCTCTTCGGGTTCCCCGGCGTGGCCGCGCTCGACTCCCACAACCGCATTCTCGGCCGCCCCGCGACCCGGGAGGGTGGTCCCAGCTCACGAGTGGTTCTGGCGCCCGGCGCGACGGCGCACGCGGTCCTGAGACTCACCGACGTCGGGGTGTTCCCCACGCGCACGTGCCGCCCGACCACCGCCGCAGCGCTGCAGATCTTCCCGCCGAACACCTCGCAGGCGTCGATCATCTCGCAGTCGCTGCTGGTCTGCTCCTCACGCGCGGTCTCGTACCTGTCGGTGCGCCCGGTCCACGCAGGCGTCGGCATCCCCGGGTTCAGCCAGTAGCTCGCGCCCGGCGCGGACCAGGTGGCGCACCGTGCGTTCGGTGACGATCGTCGTCACGGCGCCAGCGGGTCCCACAGGCCCACCAGCAGCCCGCCGTCCGGCCTGCAGGCGCCGCGCGTGTGGCAATACCGACGCGGATGGGGACCTGCGCATCACCCCCAACGATGGGAAGTCACCTGCCCGCCGGACCGGGCACCCGAACCGGTGACCGGTCAAGCCCCGGCGTCGTGGCCCAACACGCCAATTCTCCGCCCGGTCTCTGTCACGATCGACCGGTGAGCGAAGAGCCGGCCCGAGCGACGTGGGAACGGGCTGCGGACTGGCCGCTGTCCTGCGCCGCGCTGCTCTTTCTCGGTGCCTACGCCTGGCCCATCCTCAACCCTGCCCTGCCGCCGGGATGGCTGGCGGCCTGCCGCGCCCTGACCGCCCTCACCTGGGCGGCGTTCGCGGTCGACTACGCCGTCCGGCTCGTGCTGTCCCGCCGACGCGGGGTGTTCGTACGCCAGAACCTGCTCGACCTGGCCGTGGTGGCGCTGCCCCTGCTGCGGCCGCTGCGGCTGCTGCGCCTGCTGGCCCTGCTCAGCGTGCTGAACCGGTACGCCGGCGGCAGCCTGCGCGGAAAGGTCGCCTGCTACGTCGCCGGCGCGACGTCACTGGTGCTGCTCGTCGCGTCGTTGGCGGCCCTCCAGGCCGAACGAGGCGTCAAGGGGGCCAACATCACCACCTTCGGCGACGCCCTGTGGTGGGCCAGCACCACGGTGATGACCGTCGGGTACGGCGACCGGTTCCCGGTCAGCACCACCGGGCGGTTCGTGGCCGTCGGCCTCATGCTGGCCGGGATCGCGCTGCTCGGGGTGGTCACCGCCTCGTTCGCGACGTGGCTGCTGGACCAGGTCAGGCAGGTCGAGGACGACGCCCAGGCCGCTACCCGAAGGGACGTCGCGCTGCTGTCGGCCCAGGTGGCCGCGCTGCAGACTCAGTTGGAGCGCGCGACCGGTGCACCGGTCGCCACACCCGGCGAGCACGTCGGGCATTAGTGCACGGCGATTTTGCGGGCTCCCGGCGGACCGAGGCCAGCACCTGACAGCCGAACCGCAGGTCAGAGGCGGTGGGGTGGATGAGTCGGTCGGTACGCCGGGTTCTGTCTACGCCCGCCGTTGCCGGCGGGCGACGGACGGTCATCCATCTCGGGTACGCGTTGCCGCGCACCTCCAGCGGTCTACCCGCAAGCTCGGGCGGGCCGCCCTCGAGCGCTTGCTGTCTGACCTTGCTCCGGGTGGGGTTTACCAAGCCACGCCAGTCACCTGGCGTGCTGGTGGTCTCTTACACCACCGTTTCACCCTTACCGCGCCGCCTGCCCGGCCGGAGCCGGGTGGTTCGACGTGGCGGTCTGTTTTCTGTGGCACTGTCCCGCGGGTCACCCCGGGTGGCCGTTAGCCACCACCCTGCCCTGCGGAGCCCGGACGTTCCTCGGCGATGTGCGTTACCCGGGACCCCGGGACCACAGCATCGACGCGACCGTCTGACCGACTCATCCGCCGCACAGCATACGGCCAGGGGCGCCCCGTTCAGGACACCTCGGTCAGGGTGCCGTCGGTGACCGAGTACACGAAGCCCCGCACCTGGTCCTTGTGCGGGACGAACGGGCTGGCCCGGAGGCGGCCCAGGGACTGGCGCACGTCCCCGGCCGGGTCGCGGAAGGACTCCGGCGACCACGGGGGCCGCAGCCCGGTGTCCGCCTCGACCTGGGCCTTGAAGTCGTCGTCGGTGAACGTCAGCATCCCGCAGTCGGTGTGGTGGATCAGGACGATCTCGCGCGTGCCGAGCAGACGCTGGCTGATGGCCAGGGAGCGGATCGCGTCCTCGGTCACGACTCCGCCGGCGTTGCGGATCACGTGGGCGTCCCCCTCCCGCAGGCCCAGCAGCGCCTGCGGGTCCAGCCGCGCGTCCATGCACGCGACGACCGCCACCTGCAGCGCGGGCGGCATCGGCAGGTCGCCGCGGTCGAACCGGTCGGCGTAGGCCCGGGCGTTGGTCAGGAGATCGTCGGTGGCACTCATGCTCGTCCTCCAGGGGTGAGGTGGTGGTGCGTCGGTCCGCGCCGCCGGTGGCGACGGTCAGTTGGTTGGCTCCGGGCGCTCCGGGCGCTCCGTCGCCTCCGTCGCCTCCGCGGGCTCGTCGACGGACACGAGCTCGAAGCGCAGCACCCGCCGGCCGAGGTCGGCCTCGACCAGCCGTGCCGTCACCTCGCTGCCGGCCGGCGCCGGGCCGGTCAGCGGCGCGAGGATCGCCGGCTCGGCGATCTGGATCAGGCCGCCGTCCTTGCGGGCATCGACGACGACGGCCCGGAACGTCTGCCCCACCAGGTGCTGCAGCGAGGCCACCTCGACCGCATCGGTGCTGGCCCGGTCGACCGCGGCGGCGACCCGGTCGGAGCGGGCCATGACCTCGGGCAGGGACGCCAGGCTCTCGCGGGCCCAGGCCGGCACCTCCACCCCGCGGCACAGCGCCTCGCACACGACCAGCCCGAACCGGTCCACCAGCCGGCGCAGGGGCGCCGTCACGTGGGCGTACGCGGCGGCGACCGCCGCGTGGCCGGTCTGCTCGGGCAGCTCACCGTCGAACGGGGTGTAACCGGCGCCGCGGAACAGCACCGTCGCCTCGTGGATCAGGGCCAGGTGCTTGGGGTCGCCGCGGTCGAGGGAGCGCAGGAACTCGCCGTACCGGCTTCCCTCGCGCCAGGTGACACCGAGTGCGCGGGCCTGCTGGCGGAACTGGGCGACCGTCCGGCCCTCCGGCTCGGGCATGGTGCGCAGGATGCCGACGCGGCCCCGCAGCATCATCTCCGCCGCCGCCATCCCGGTCATCAAGGAGATCTGGGCGTTCCAGTCCTCGGCCGGCACCGGCGGCCGGAAGCCGACCAGGTAGCGCCCGTCCTGCATCGTCACCTCCTGCTCCGGCATCGGCAGGTTCGCGCCGCCACGGGCCTGCTCCAGGGCGATCCGCCGCTCCCCCACCTCCTTCAACAGCAGCAGCCGCTCGTCGGCGGTGCCGGCGTCGACCGCGGACTGCACGCCCTCGTAGTCCATCCGCTCGACGCTGCGCACCATCGCGCGGTAGACGTCGGCGGCCACAGCGCGCCCGTCGCCGTCCAGGCGCAGGTCCCACACGAACGCCGGGCGCGCCTCTCCCGGCAGCAGGCTCGCGGCATCCTCGCTGAGGGTCTCCGGGTGCAGCGGGGTGCTGCGGTCGGGGGCGTAGATGGTCTGGCCGCGGCGCCGGGTCTCGCGGTCGACCGCTCCCCCGGCCACCACCCAGGACGGCACGTCGGCGATGGCGTAGCGGACGCGGTAGCCGCCGTCGGCCCGCTCCAGGAACATCGCCTGGTCCAGGTCCTTCGACCCCGCCGGGTCCACGGTGAAGAACGGCAGCGCGGTCTCGTCCCGATCGGGCAGGCGCGGGTTGGCGACCGCCTCGCTGGCCTCGGCGAGCACCTCGGGCGGAAACTCTGCCGGCACGTGCAGCTCGGCCCGGATGGCGTCGAAGACGGCGTGCAGCACCTGCCCGTCCACGCCGGCGGCCGGTGGCTCACGCTGCTCCAGCAGCCGGTTGACCCATCGCGTCGCCATGTCGGTCACCCTACGCAACCACCCCGTCCCCGCACCCCGGGACGGCGCACCTACGCTGTGCCCGTGCTCATCCTGCTGCCTCCCTCGGAGACCAAGACGGAGCGCACCCGGGGTCGCCCCGCCGACCCCGCGCGGCTGTCCTTCCCCCAGCTCGCGCCGCAGCGCGAGGCCGTCGCCCGCGAGCTGGCCGCGGTCAGCGCCGGCAGCGACGCGCCCACAAGGCTGGGTGTCAGCGCCAACCTCACCGCGGACATCGCCCGCAACACCCGGCTCGCCTCCTCCCCCGCGGTCGCCGCCGCGGACCTCTACACCGGGGTCCTGTACGACGCCCTCGACCTCGCCTCGCTGGCTCCGGCCGCGCGGCGCCGGGCGAACCGCTGGCTGGTCGTGGTCTCCGCCCTGTACGGCGCGCTGCGCCCGGGTGACAAGGTGGCGCCGTACCGCCTGTCGATGGGCGTCAACCTCGGCTCGCTCGGCCCGCTCGCCTCCGTCTGGCGTGAGCCCCTGGCCGACGTGCTCCCCACCGTGGCCGGCCGGGGCGTCGTCGTTGACTGCCGCTCCAGCACGTACGCCGCCGCCTGGGTGCCGCAGGGCCCGCTCGCGCAGCGATGGGTGCAGGTCCGCGTGCCCGGCGCGACGCACATGGCCAAGCACACCCGCGGCCTGGTCGCGCGCCACCTGTGCGAGGAGGGCGTCGACGCGCGGACGCCGCAGGCGCTGCACGCGGTGGTGCAGCAGGGTTTCGCGACCACGCTGAGCCCGCCGCGCCGGCCAGGGCAGCCCTGGGTCCTCGACGCGGTCGTGCGGTGACCACCGGGCAGCTGCTCGACCTCGCCGAGCGGGTCGGCCCGGTCATGATCTTCCTGGTGGCGATCACGGTCGTCGCCGAGATCGCGGACATCGCGGGCGTCTTCGACGTCGCCGGTCACTGGGCCGCCAGGCTCGGCCGGCACCGCACGCCGCTGCTGTGGCTCCTCCTGGTGCTGCTGTCATGCCTGGCGACCATCGTCCTCAGCCTCGACACCACCGCGGTGCTGCTGACGCCGGTGGTCATCGCCGTCGCCCGCCAGCTCGGGCTCAGCGCCGTGCCCTTCGTGATGACGACGGTCTGGCTGGCCAACACGGCGTCGCTGCTGCTGCCCGTCTCCAACCTCACCAACCTGCTTGCGCTGCACCACTTCTCGCTGCTGGGACTGGGGACCTCCGGCTACCTGCGGCTCGCCCTGCTGGCCGGCCGTGGCGTCGATCGCGGCCAGCGTCGTGGTGCTCGCGGTGCTGCACCGGCGGAGCCTGCGCGGCCGCTACGAGCTGGACGCCCCTCCCGACCCGCACGACCGGGTGCTGCTCGTCGTGGCGGGTGCAGTGTGCCTCGCCCTCGGTCCGGCGTTCGTCAGCGGGGTCACCCCCGCCATCCCCGCGACGATCGCGGCCGTGGTGCTCGTCGTGGTGCTGGGGACACGGAGCCTGCGGACGCTGCGCCGGGTCAAGGTGCCGTGGCTGGTGGTCCTCGGGGTCTGCGCGCTGTTCGTCGTCGTGGACGTCGCCGGCCGGCACGGGCTCGACGCGCTGCTGACCGCCTGGGTCGGCGACGGCAGCTCCGGGCCGGACCTGCTGCGGCTCAGCGGCATCGGGGCGGTGTCGGCCAACGTGGTCAACAACCTGCCCGCCTACCTGGCCCTCGAGCCGGTCGCGAGCGCCGACCCCCAGCGGCTGATGGCCCTGCTCATCGGGGTGAACTGCGGGCCCCTGGTGACCATCTGGGCCTCGCTGGCGACGATCCTGTGGCGCGAGCGGTGCCGTAAGGGCGACGTGTCGGTCTCGGTCGTCACCTTCGCCTGGCAGGGTGCGCTCTGCGCCGCCGCGTCGATCGGTGCCGCGGTGGCGGCACTCACCTGGCTCCACCCCTGACGCTGACCCTCGCTGCCCGCCTCAGGGCGACCGGACGCACCGGGCCGCACGCCTCACGCCGACCGGACGCACCGGGCTGCCCGAATCCGGACACCCAACGGTCGAATTCGGGCGCTACGGTGCGTCCGGTCCCGTGGCCAGGGCCTGCTGGAGGTCCTCGACCAGGTCACGCACGTCCTCCAGCCCGACCGAGACCCGCAGCACGCCGTCGGTGATGCCGACGGCCAGCCGCGCCTCCTCGCCCATCCGCCGGTGGGTCGTGGTCGCAGGGTGGGTGATCAGGGACTTGGAGTCGCCGAGGTTGTTGGAGATGTCCACCACCTGCAGGGCGTTCATCAGCGCGAAGGCCGCGTCCTTGCCGCCGTCCACCTCGAAGGTGACGACGGTGCCGCCGCCGTACATCTGCGCCTTGGCCAGCTCGTGCTGCGGGTGCGACTCCAGCCACGGGTAGACCACGCGCGAGACCTTCGGGTTGGCCTCGAGCGCCCGCGCCAGCTCCAGGGCCGCGGCGGCCTGCTTCTCCACACGCAGGGACAGGGTCTCCACGCCCTTGAGCAGGACCCACGCGTTGAACGGGGACATGGCGGGGCCGGTGTGGCGCATCAGGTTGCGCACGGGGCCGTCGATGAACTCGGAGGTGCCGAGGACGACACCGCCCAGGGTGCGGCCCTGGCCGTCGATGTGCTTGGTGGCCGAGTAGACGATGACGTCGGCGCCCTGCTCCAGCGGCCGGGAGAACACCGGCGTACCGAAGACGTTGTCCACGACCACCTGGGCGCCCGCGGCGTGGGCCATCTCGGCGACCGCCCGGATGTCCACGAGCTCCTGCATCGGGTTGCTCGGGGTCTCGAAGAACACCGCCGCGGTCGGCGCGGACAGCGCCTCGCGCCACTGGTCCAGGTCGGGCCCGTCGACGAACACGGTCTCGATGCCCCATCGCGGCAGGATCTCGTCCAGGATGACGAAGCACGAGCCGAACAGCCCCCGCGAGCTGACCACGCGGTCACCACGACCCAGCAGCGCGGCCAGGGCCACGAAGACGGCCGACATGCCGGAGGCGGTGGCGAAGCAGGCCTCGGCGCCCTCGAGCAGCCGCATCCGCTCCTCGAACATCGCCACCGTCGGGTTGCCGTAGCGGGAGTAGACGAAGCGCTCGCTCTCGCCCGCGAACGCCGCCTCGGCCTCCTCGGCGGTGGCGTAGACGAACCCCGAGGTGAGGAACAGCGCCTCGGACGTCTCCTCGAAGTGCGTGCGGGCCAGGCCGCCGCGCACGGCCAGGGTGTCGGGGCGCAGCTCGGTCATCCTTGCCTCCACGGCAGTCCGGAGTTCTTCCAGCCGGCGACGGTCCGCCGGCCCTGCTCGTCCAGCGGCCCCTCGAAGCCGTCGACGATGTTGTACGCCGGTCCCAGACCCGCGGCGGTGGCGGCCTCGGCCGCGGCGACCGACCGGACGCCGGAGCGGCAGAGGAAGTAGACCGGGGTGCCGGGGGTCACGCCGGCCGCCCGGAGCTCGTCGACGAACCGGTCGTTGACGCAGCCGTCGGGGAACCGCTGCCACTCCACGAGCACGGGGGCCCGGCCCGGCGGGGACACCTCGGGGAGGCCGACATAGGTCCACTCCGCGCGGGTGCGCACGTCGACGAGCACCGCCGTCGGATTACCCTGCAGCGCGGCAACGGCCTGCTCGGGCCGGACGTCCCCGGCGTAGCTCACGCGGCCCGTCCGGCACCCGGCAGGACCAGCGCCTGGGCCACGATCACCCGCTCGCCGTCGTGCGTCACCGCAGGCGCCCCGTGCAGCTGGTAGCCGTCGGCCAGCGCCGCACTCACCCGCTCGCAGAACGCGCGGTCGTCCGGTCCGGTGAGCACGCGGTAGGCCAGTCGGTTCTCCATGTCCCCCAGCGTTTCACAGGCGGTCCGGCACGCTCGGACCGGTTCACCGACTGGACCGGGGCTCGGCCGGATCAGCGAAGATGACTGGTGTCGTTGACGAACGGCACCATGGCGCCGCCGTCGGACCACATCTCGACCGTGGTGAGCGACGCCGGCGAGGTGGCCAGCCGCCAGATCCGGTCGTGCGGGATGCCGAGCACGTGGGCGAGCACCACCATGATCGGTTTGCGGTGCGTCGCCACGACCACCGGCAGGTCGCTGCTGCCCGCCCGCTCGAACGCCGCGAGCACGCGCTTGGCCATGTCGCGGTGGCTCTCCCCACCGACCCGGGCGTAGGCGTCGTCCTCGCGCAGCCGGGCCAGCTCGGCCGGGTATCGCGCGGCCAGCTGGCCGACGCTCTTGCCGTCCCAGTCGCCGAACGACTGCTCGTCCCAGTCCTCGTCGGTCTCCAGCCGCACCCCCAACGCCGCGGCGACGGCCGACCCGGTCTGGACGCCGCGGGCCAGGCTGGAGGAGACCACCCGCACCGGGCCGTCGCCGAGGAAGGCACGCACCGCCTCTGCCGCAGCTGCGACCTGTTGCCGGCCGAGGGCGTTGAGACCGGGGTCCGCGCCACCGCGACCGTCCAGCTTGCGCGCCACGGTGAAGTCGGTGACCCCGTGGCGCACCAGGACCAGCCGGGTGGGCCGGCCGAGGTCGGGAGCCACGACCGGGTCGGCCGGGCTCGTGCCGGCGGCGAGGTCCGCTGCGACAGCGCCAGCGTCGTCGCCGGCGTCGCCCACCGGGTCGCCGTCGAGGCGGCGCGAGATCGTCTGGCCGTCCATGGCCGCGTTGGCCAGGGCGTCCGCGGCGGAGTTCTCGGCCCGAGGGATCCACGTGAAGCGCACCGAGCCTCCGCCGGAGCTGAGATCGGCCGCGACCTCACGCGCCTCGAGCGCCAGGCGGCGCATGTCCTCGTGCTTGATCTTCCATCGGCCGGACATCTGCTCCACGACGAGCTTGGAGTCCATCCGCACCTCGACCTCGGCGGCCGGGTCGATCTCGAGCGCGGCCTTCAGGCCGGCGACCAGCCCGGAGTACTCCGCCACGTTGTTGCTGGCGATCCCCACCGAGGCGGCCCGCTCGGCGAGCACGGCACCGGTCGCCCGGTCCCGCACGAGCGCGCCGTACCCGGCCTTGCCGGGGTTGCCCCGGGAGCCGCCGTCGGCCTCGACAACGAGTCTGCGTCCGCCCATCGGCTCAGAGGCCGGACTCGGAGGTGCGCACCAGGATGCGTCGGCACTCCTCGCAGCGCAGCACCTCGTCGTCGGCGGCGTCGCGGATCCGGAAGATGTCGACCTGGTTGAGCTCGAGCCGGCACCCCTCACACCGGCGGTGACGCAGCGCCGCCGCGCCGATGCCGCCGCTGGAGGCCCGGATCTTCTCGTAGAGCCCCACCAGGTCCTCGCCGACACCGGCCACCACGTCGGGGCGCGGCCGCACGACGGCGGCCGCCTCGGCCTCGAGCTCGGCGACCGCACGATCCCGCGCGGCGACGAGCTCGTCGACCCGGGCGGCGTGCTCGTCCCGCTCGGCCTGGGCCCTGGCCACGGCCGCGGCGAGCGCCTCGGCCCGCTCCATGACCTCCAGCTCGATGTCCTCGAGCTCGGCCTGGCGCCGGGTCAGTGAGTCGACCTCGTGCTGCAGGGCCTGCATGTCCTTGGCGGTGCCCTGCCCGGCCATCAGCCGAGCCTGGTTGCGGGCGGAGCGGTCGCGGACCAGCTGCACATCCGCGTCGGCCTTGGCGACCTCGCGCTGCACGTCGGCCTCGGCGGTGCGGGCGCGCACCAGGTCGTCGTCCAGGGCCCGCAGGCGGACAGTGACGTCGTCGAGCTGGCGCTGCTCGGGCAGCGTCGCCCTGCGGTGGGTGATCTGGTCCAGGCGGGTGTCGATGGCCTGCAGGTCCAGCAGCCGCCACTGGCGGCTCGGGTCGGCTTTCAGGACGTACCTCCGGGCACGAGGGTCGAACGCGCCCCGACCAGGAAGTCCCAGGGGTCGGTGCGCACCGAGGAGATGTGGGCCTCCAACCTAGTGCCCCGCTCCCCCAGCTCGTGCCAGAGGCGGTCGCGCGCACCCTCCAGCCAAAGCCACTCGGTGGCCCAGTGGCCGGCGTCGATGAGGTACGGCGGCCCACCGCGCGCCTCCTCGCGTGCCTCCAGTGCGGGGTGGTGGCGCAGGTCCGCGGTGACGTAGACATCGCAGCCGCTGGCGCGCACCGCGTCGAACTGGTCGTCCCCGGCCCCGCCGAGCACGGCCACACGGCGTACGACGGCGTCGGCGGGCCCGCTGACGCGGATCCCCACGGGTGCCGGCGGCAGCGCCGCAGCCAGGCGCTCGGCGAAGCTCCGCAACGTCGCCGGCTGGGGCAGGTCCCCCACGCGGCCGAGGCCGACCCCGTCGCGGACGCTCAGCGGGCCGGTGCCGGTCAGGCCGCAGGCTGCCGCCAGGGCGTCGCTGACGCCGGGAGTGGCCACGTCGGCGTTGGTGTGCGCGGCGTACAGGGCCACGTCGCCGACCACCAGGCTGGTCACCGCCGCGCCCTTGGCGCTGGTGGTGGCCACGCTGTGCACCCCCCGCAGCAGCAGCGGGTGGTGGGTGACGATCAGGTCGGCCCCCAGCCGGCGTGCCTCGTCGATGACCGCGAGCGTGGGGTCGACGGCGAAGTGCACCCGGCGCACCGGCTGATCCGGGTCGCCCGTGACCAGGCCGACGCGGTCCCAGGACATCGCGGAGTCCTGGGGGTACAGCCGGTCGAGGGCTGCCACCACCTCGGCCAGCCGCGTGGGGTCCTCCGCAGCGGTCACGAGGTGCTTCCTTCCTGCAAGGTGGGCCCGGCCGGGCTCGAACCGACGACACCCGCGGTGTAAACGCGGTGCTCTACCAACTGAGCTACAGGCCCCGCTGCCGGCTCAGTCCCGGGACTGCACCAGCTCCTTCAGGGCGGCGTGGTAGCCGCCGAAGTCCCGCTTGTCCCCCGGCCCGTTGACGAGGCTCCAGCGCACGACCCCGTCCCGGTCGATGAGGAACGTGCCGCGCGTGGCGAACCCGCCGTCCTGCACGAACACGCCGTAGTCCTGGGCGACCTGACCGTGCGGCCAGAAGTCGCTGAGCACCGGGAAGAAGTACCCCTGCGCGTCGGCGTAGGCCCGCTGCGTGAACATGTGGTCGCAGGACACGGCCAGGACCTGGACGTCGTCGTTGGCGAAGGCCCCGAGGTCGTCACGGATCTCGCACAGCTCGCCGGTGCAGATGCCCGAGAAGGCGAACGGGAAGAAGACCACCACGACCGCCTTGTCCCCGCGGAACCCGGCCAGGCTGACGTCCTGACCGTACTGGTCCTTGAGGGTGAAGTCGGGCGCGGTGGCACCGATCGCCGGCACGCTGGATTCAGTCATGGCGCACAGTGTGCCAGCCGTCAGCGGCGGGCGGTCCTGGGGGCGACCAGCCGGGTGCCGGTCCAGTCGGGCGAGGCGCTGACGTTGCCGGAGGCGTGCAGGCCGGCGGTCAGCGCGGCCTCCTCGATGTCGCTGGGCTCCACCGTGCCGAGGCGGCCCACCTTGGGCGACAGCAGCACGATGAAGCCACGGTCCGCCAGGTTGGTCAGGGCGTCGACCAGGGCGTCGGTGAGGTCGCCGTCGTCCTCGCGCCACCACAGGGTGACGGCGTCGGCCACGTTGCCGTAGTCCTCGTCCTCGAGCTCGGAGCCGATGACGTCCTCGATGGCGATGCGAAGGTCGTCGTCGACGTCATGGTCGTAGCCGATCTCCTGAACCACCTGGCCGGGGGCGAACCCCAGCTTCGTCACCGCGCTGTTCGCCGCGGCTTCCGCGGTCGCAACCACTCGGTTTCCTCCTTGAAGCGTGACCGGGAGCCTGCTGCGCCTGGTCTTCGTCGTCCGTATGACTGCGTAGTCCACTAGGTCTGGGGCCATCTTGCAAGCAGATCGCGGGGATCGGGTCACGTCCGGCACGTATGCCGGCACGGCCGGCGGCCTCGCTGGGGCCCGGGGCCGGGGGCGGCCCGGGGAAACCGCGACCCCTTGACCGGCTGCCGCCCGATCCGTGACATTCGACATATCCACGGCCTGTGGCTGCCCGCGATGGTCGGCTCAGCGCCTGCCGAGGCGCTCGTCGCCATGAACGTGGGAGGAAGTTCCTATGGCATCCACCATCCGCCGTGGGGCTGTGCTGGGCACGACAGCCGCCATGACGCTGACCCTGGCGGGGCTCACGCCGGTCCTGGCCCAGGCGGCCGGCCCGTCGCCGCGCGCGACGCTCGACGGCGCGCCGGCCTGGACCGCCGACGCCGCGCGGGTCGGCCCGGCCCCGGCCGCCCGGCCGCAGCACCTCACCGCGGTCCTGGGGCTGCGGGACGCCGCGGGCGCCGAGTCGCTTGCGGCCGCCGTGTCCGACCCTGCGAGCGCGACGTACGGCCGGTTCGTCTCGGCCGCCACCTGGCGGGCCCGGTTCGCCCCCTCCCGCTCCGACGTCACGCGCGTGACCGACTGGCTGAGGGCGAGCGGCTTCACCATCGGGGCCATCCCGGCCAACCACCGCACGATCAGCTTCAGCGGCTCCACCGCCCAGGTGGAGAAGGCCTTCGCCACCGACGTGCAGACGTTCCGCAAGTCGGGGTCGACGGTGACGGCCAACGCCGGGTCGGTCTCGGTGCCCCAGAGCCTGGCCGGCACCGTGGTCGGCATCACCGGCCTGGACACCTCGGCCCTGCGCACGCCGGCGCACACGGGCGCCCCCGACAACGGCAGCAGTGCCGGCAGCAACGCCACCGCAGCCGCGGCACCGACGACCGCTACGCCGGCCGACACCCTTCCTCCGCCGGACCGGTCTTCCGCAACGCCACGCCCTGCTCCACCTACTACGGGCAGAAGGCCGCCCCCTCGGTGCCGCAGGTCCTCAAGGACCCGCTGACCTACGCGCCGTGCGGCTACAAGCCGGCCCAGATCCGTGGGGCCTACGGCGTGGACGACGCCCTGTCCGCCGGCTACGACGGCCGCGGCGCCACGTCGCCGATCGTCGACGCCTACGCCTCGCCGTACATCCTGTCCGACGCCCAGACCTACGCGCCGCGGAACGACCCGCCGCACCCGCTGCGCGGATACCAGTTCTCCCAGTCGCTGCGCGGCCAGCTACACGTTCGTGAAGGAGTGCGACGCCGCCGGCTGGTACGGCGAGGAGACCCTCGACGTCGAGGCAGTGCACGCCACCGCGCCGGCGGCCAACATCCTGTACGTCGGCGCGTCCAGCTGCCAGGACGCCGACCTCAACGCCGCGGTGAACACCGTCGTCGACAACGAGCTCGCCCAGATCGTCACCAACTCCTACGGCAACGCGGAGAGCCGGCGTCCAAGGCGGACGTCGCCGAGGAGCACCAGACGCTCCTGCAGGCGGCGGCCCAGGGCATCAGCGTGATGTTCTCCTCCGGCGACAACGGCGACGAGATCGGCCAACACCGGCACGCGCCAGGTCGACTACCAGGCCTCCGACCCCTACGTCACCGCGGTCGGCGGCACGGCGCTGGCCGTCGACCAAGGACAACGGCTACGGCTTCGAGCAGGGCTGGGGCACCGGGCAAGTCCACGCTGACCAAGGGCGCCTGGGTCCCGAAGCCGCCGGCCTACCTCTACGGCGGTGGCGGCGGCACCAGCCGGCTGTTCACGCAGCCGTCGTACCAGGCCAAGGTCGTCCCGTCCTCGATCTCCAACTACTTCGGCAACGGCGCACACCGCGCCGTGCCGGACGTCGCGATGGTCGGTGACCCCAACACCGGCTTCCTCGTCGGCCAGAGCCAGACGTTCCCCGACGGCTCGATCAAGTACAGCGAGTACCGCATCGGCGGCACCAGCCTCTCCAGCCCGCTGTTCGCCGGCGTCACCGCCGTCTCGCACCCAGCTGCACGGCGGGGCGCTCGGATTCCTCAACCCCAAGCTGTACGCCCTGGCCGGCACCTCGGCCTTCCGGGACGTCAACCACGACCGCGCGGTCACCGACGGGGTGGTCCGCGTCGACTACGTCAACGGCGTCGACAGCAAGGACGGCCTGGCGACGTCGCTGCGGACGCTGAACCAGACCGGCAGCATCTACACCCGCAAGGGCTATGACGACGTCACCGGCGTGGGCAGCCCCAACGGCGCCGGCTTCTTCAACGGCGTCAGCGGTGCCCACCTGCGCCGGCACTGACCGGAGCGACCCGCATCGGCAGGGGACCCCGGCGCCGCGCACACGGCGCCGGGGTCCTCTGCGTCACCGCAGCGCCATGTGCGAGACGACGAGGATGGCACCGCACGGGCTCACCAGGTCCGGACGAGGCACCCCCACGACCGCGACCTGCTGACCGACGCGCAGCCCCCCGGACCCGGAGCCGGTCAGCACGTAACGCCGGTTGGACGTCTGCAGGATCACGCACTGCGGTCGCAGGCCCTCCACGATGCGACCGAGGGCCGAGACCTCCTGGTGCCGAGGCAGCGCGGTGGAGGACACGGTGGGGCTGGGCGCCTTGCCGGTCGGCACGGGCGCCGTCGCTGACGGCCGCGGCGTCGCGGTCCCCGAGGGTGACCCGGTGGCGGAGGCCGACCCGCTGCCCGAGGGCGTGCCGGCCGGGCTGCCCTGGCCGCAGGCGCCGAGGCCCAGGACGAGCCCGCCGGCGACACCGACAGCGGCAGCGCGGAGGACCAGGTGGTGGATGCGGGTCGGCACGGTGGTCATGAGGATCCGACGGTCGCCCCGCGGCGGGGGTTCCGCGGCACCGCCGAACGCCTCGACATAGGCTGGCGGGATGGGACGGGTCACCAAGCGCACGCCGGCCGTCCGGCTGGACCTCAGCGACCCGGACGCACCGCTGGTGGTCACCCGGCCCGACACCGTGACCGTCGAGGAGCCGCTGGAGATCCGCGTCGGCCGGACCTCCTTCGCGGTGACGATGCGCACCCCCGGTGACGACTTCGACCTGGCGCTCGGGTTCCTGCTCACCGAGGGCCTGATCGGCGCGGCGACGGACGTCGCCGGGCTCATGCACTGCCTGGACGAGGACGAGGACGGCAGGCCGACGTACAACGTCGTGGACGTCACCCTCGCCCCGGGCGTCACTCCCCCGCCTCCCGGCTCGGCCCGCGAGCTCTACACCACCAGCTCCTGTGGCATCTGCGGCAAGGCGAGCATCGACGCCGTCCGCACCCAGACCCGCTACGCCGTGCACGCGGACCCCGTGGGCCCGCTGCCGGGCGTCCTCGCCGGGATGCCGGAGACCCTGCGGGCGCACCAGAAGGTCTTCGACCGCACCGGTGGGCTGCACGCGGCCGGCCTCTTCACCGCCGAGGGCGAGCTGCAGGCCATGCGCGAGGACGTCGGCCGGCACAACGCCGTCGACAAGGTCATCGGCTGGGCCGCCCGCCAGGACCGGTTGCCGCTGTCCGGCTGCGTGCTGATGGTCAGCGGACGGGCCAGCTTCGAGCTGACCCAGAAGGCGATGATGGCCGGGATCCCCACGCTGGCAGCGGTGTCGGCGCCGTCCAGCCTGGCCGTCGAGCTCGCCGGTGAGGCGGGGATGACCTTGGTCGGCTTCCTGCGGCCGCCGAGGATGACCGTCTACACCGGTGCCGCCCGGCTGGGGCTCTGAGCGCCTCCGGCCGCCTCCCGGAACGCCCGCCGGCTGCGGCGCCGGAGGCTACAGGCGCCGCGTACCGGACAGTAATGACGCCCGAGGGTGACCCACGTCGCCCCGGGGTAGAAGATGGAGTGTCGTTGACCCCAAGAGGCGTCCCACCCGGGCTCACCTTGGCAGCGACCCGCTCGTCACGAGAAAGGACACAGCGTGGTGGCACGCGAGGAAGCCGGACCCATCCTGAACGGCATCCCCAGTCAGCTCCCCGACATCGACGCCGAGGAGACCCAGGAATGGCTTGACTCCCTGGACGGCGTCATCGACGAAGGGGGCCGCACCCGGGCCCGCTACGTCATGCTCAAGCTCCTCGAGCGCGCTCGTCAACGGCAGGTGGGAGTTCCGTCGCTGACGGCGACCGACTACATCAACACGATCCCGCCCGAGGTCGAGCCGTGGTTCCCCGGCGACGAGGACGTGGAGCGGCGCTACCGCGCGTTCCTGCGCTGGAACGCCGCGGTCATGGTGCACCGCGCCCAGCGCCCGGACATCGGCGTGGGTGGGCACCTGTCGTCGTACGCCTCGGCGGCCACCCTCTACGAGGTCGGCTTCAACCACTTCTTCCGCGGCCGCGACCACGAGGGCGGCGGCGACCAGGTCTTCATCCAGGGTCACGCCTCCCCCGGTGTCTACGCCCGCGCCTACCTCGAGGGGCGCCTCTCCGAGGAGCAGCTCGACGGGTTCCGCCAGGAGCACAGCCACGTCGTCGACGGCAAGCCGCTGGCGCTCTCGTCGTACCCGCACCCGCGGCTCATGCCGGACTTCTGGGAGTTCCCGACGGTGTCGATGGGCCTCGGCCCGATGAACGCCATCTACCAGGCGCAGTTCAACAAGTACCTCAAGAACCGCGGCATCAAGGACACCTCGCAGCAGCACGTGTGGGCGTTCCTCGGTGACGGTGAGATGGACGAGCCGGAGTCGCGCGGACTGCTGCAGCTCGCGGCCAACGAGGAGCTCGACAACCTCACGTTCGTCGTCAACTGCAACCTGCAGCGCCTCGACGGGCCGGTCCGCGGCAACGGCAAGATCATCCAGGAGCTCGAGGCGTTCTTCCGCGGCGCCGGCTGGAACGTCATCAAGGTGGTCTGGGGCCGTGGCTGGGACCCGCTCCTCGCCGCCGACCGCGACGGTGCGCTCGTCAACATCATGAACGAGACCAGCGACGGGGACTACCAGACCTTCCGGGCCAACGACGGCGCCTACGTGCGCGAGCACTTCTTCGGCCGTGACCCCCGCACCCGCGCCATGGTCGAGGGCTGGTCCGATGACGACGTGTGGTGGAAGCTCAAGCGGGGCGGCCACGACTACCGCAAGGTCTACGCGGCGTACAAGGCGGCGATGGAGCACAACGGTCAGCCGACGGTGATCCTGGCCAAGACGATCAAGGGCTACGGCCTGGGGTCCCACTTCGCCGGCCGCAACGCCACCCACCAGATGAAGAAGTTCACCCTCGAGGACCTCAAGGGCCTGCGCGACTCGCTGCGCATCCCGATCAGCGACGAGCAGCTCGAGGCCAACCCCTACCTGCCGCCGTACTACCACCCCGGCAACGACGACCCGACGATCCAGTACCTCCGCGAGCGCCGCAGCAAGCTCGGTGGCTCCCTGCCGCAGCGCCGGGTGGAGCACAAGGCGCTCGAGCTGCCGCCGGAGTCGGCGTACGACGGGGTCAAGCGCGGGTCGGGCAAGCAGCAGATCGCCACCACCATGGCGTTCGTGCGGCTGCTGAAGGACCTGATGCGGGACAAGGAGTTCGGCAAGCGGGTCGTGCCGATCATCCCGGACGAGGCGCGGACCTTCGGGATGGACTCGTTCTTCCCGACGATCAAGATCTACAACCCGCACGGGCAGCAGTACACCTCCGTGGACGCCGAGCTGATGCTGGCCTACAAGGAGTCCATGCAGGGGCAGATCCTCCACCTCGGCATCAACGAGGCGGGGTCGGTGGCGGCCTTCACCGCGGCCGGTTCCTCGTACGCGACGCACGGCGAGCCGATGGTGCCGGTCTACGTCTTCTACTCGATGTTCGGGTTCCAGCGCACCGGCGACTCGATCTGGGCGGCGGCCGACCAGATGGCGCGCGGGTTCCTCATCGGCGCCACCGCCGGGCGCACGACACTGACCGGGGAGGGGCTGCAGCACGCCGACGGGCACAGCCCCCTGCTGGCGGCGACCAACCCCGCTGTCGTGTCCTACGACCCGGCCTACGCCTACGAGATCGCGCACATCGTCCAGGACGGGCTGCGCCGCATGTACGGCGACAACCCCGAGAACGTCATCTACTACCTGACGGTCTACAACGAGCCGAACGTCCAGCCCAAGGAGCCCGAGGACGTCGACCACGAAGGCATCCTGCGCGGCATGTACCTGCTGGCGCGCGGGTCCGGCGATGGTCTGGGCGAGGACGCCCGGCGGGTGCAGCTGCTCGCCTCCGGCGTCGGCGTGCCGTGGGCCCTCGAGGCCCAGGAGCTGCTGCGCGAGGACTGGGGCGTCGTGGCCGACGTCTGGTCGGTGACCTCGTGGGGCGAGCTGCGCCGCGACGGCCTGGCCGCCGATGCGCAGGCGTTCCTGCACCCCGAGCAGGAGCAGCAGGTGGCCTACGTCACCCAGCGCCTGCAGGACGCGCCAGGACCGGTCATCGCCGTGTCGGACTACATGCGCCAGGTGCAGGACCAGATCGGCCCGTGGGTGCCCGGCGACTTCGCGGCGCTCGGGGCCGACGGGTTCGGCTTCTCCGACACCCGCCCGGCGGCGCGCCGCTTCTTCCACATCGACGGCCCGTCGATCGTGGTGCGGGCGCTGCAGATGCTGGCCAAGCGCGGCGAGGTCGACCCGTCCCTGGCCCGCGAGGCGGCCGAGCGCTACCGGCTCCTCGACGTCACCGCCGGCACCTCCGGCAACGCCGGCGGCGAGTCCTAGCCGACGTCGCCGCGGGCCGACCCTGGGCCGGTCCGCGACACGGTCTCCGCAGGGCGGCAGCGAGTCCTTCTTGCTGCCGCCCTGCGGCGTTCCCCCGCACCGTTGTCGACGGCATACAAATAGGGTGGACTCATGCCGACATCGGGCCCCCGCACCAGCGCCGCCACCCGGCGCCGCGTGGAGCGCAGCGCCGGCGCGCTGTCCACCGCCGCCATCCGGCGGATGGAGACCAACCACGACTGGTACCGCGCCCTGTCCGCGGAGGACCGCTCGTGGGTCGGCCTGGTCGCCCAGGCCGGCATCGGCGCCTTCATCGCGTGGTATCGCGACCCGGTGGGCAGCCCGCACATCACGGCCGATGTCTTCGGCACCGCCCCGCGCGAGCTGACCCGCTCGATCAGCCTCGGGCAGACGCTGGACCTGGTCCGCTCGATGGTCGACGTGGTAGAGGACGAGGTCGTCAACCTGGCCGCACCCGGCGAGGAGCAGGGGCTGCGTGAGGCGGTGCTGCGCTACTCGCGGGAGATCGCGTTCGCGGCCGCGCAGGTCTACGCCGAGGCGGCGGAGGCCCGCGGCGCCTGGGACGCCCGCCTGGAGTCCCTGGTGGTCGACGCCGTCCTGCGTGGTGAGGCCGACGACTCGATGCAGTCGCGGGCTGCGGCGCTCGGCTGGGGCACGGTCAGCCACGTCGCGGTGGTGGCCGGGTCGGCGCCGCAGGGCAGCTCGGCCGGGGTCGTCGACGCCCTGCGCCGGGGCGCCGCACGGTTGCAGGTCGAGTCGCTGGCGGCCGTGCAGGGGCGTCGCCTGGTGGGCATCCTCGGCGGCGTGGAGGACGCCGGCAGCACGGCGCAGTCGCTGGCCGAGCACTTCGGGGAGGGCCCGATCGTGGTCGGGCCCACCGTCCCGCACCTGTTTGCCGCCGGCCGGTCGGCGCGGGCCGCCCTGTCGGGGCTGCTCGCCGCGCCGGCCTGGCCGGACGCCCCCCGTCCGGTCCTGGCCGACGACCTGCTGCCCGAGCGGGTGCTCGCCGGGGACGAGCACGCCCGCCGGCTGCTGGTCGACCGCGTCTACCGGCCCCTGGTGGCCGCCGGCGGGTCGCTGTTCGAGACCGCGAGCGCGTTCCTCGACGGCGGCGGCGGACTCGAGTCCACGGCACGGGTGCTGTTCGTCCACCCCAACACGGTGCGCTACCGGCTGGGCCGGATCGCGACCGTGACCGGCTACGACCTGGCCCATGCGCGGGAGGCCAACATCGTGCGGATCGCGGTGGCCGTGGGGCGCCTGGCGCAGCCGGCCGCGCCCGGCTGGCGGCGTCCGGCATCCCGCGACGACACGGCCACGTCCGCGGTCGCGACGCCACCGTCTTTGTAGCAAACCTACAGAACCGGCTCCCATTGTTGGTGCCGATCGGTCACGACCAGGTCACGACCCAGCGGGAAGGGTGGAGGGGTGCTCGTTCTCGTCTGCCCTGGACAGGGCTCCCAGACCCCCGGCTTCCTCACGCCCTGGCTCGAGCTGCCCGGGGTGCGCGACCGGCTGGACTGGCTCTCTGCCGTCGCCGGGCTGGACCTCGTGACGCACGGCACCGTCTCGGACGCCGAGACGATCAAGGACACCGCCGTCGCCCAGCCGCTGATCGTCGGCGCCGGGCTGGTCAGCGCGCTCGCTCTCTTCGAGCGGCCGGCCGACCTTCGCGACGGCGTCGGTGCCACCGCCGGGCACTCCGTGGGCGAGATCACCGCCGCCGCCCTGGCCGGTGTCCTCGGCGTCGAGCAGGCGATGGTGTTCGTCCGCGAGCGCGGCAGGGCCATGGCTGAGGCCAGCGCGGTGACCCCCACCGGGATGAGCGCCGTCGTCGGCGGCGATCCCGACGAGGTCGCCACCGTCCTGCAGCGGCACGGCCTGACGGCCGCCAACAACAACGGCGGTGGGCAGGTCGTGGCGGCCGGCACGCTGGAGCAGCTCGCGGCGCTCAAGGACGACCCGCCGGCCAAGGCCAGGGTGATCCCCCTGCAGGTCGCGGGCGCCTTCCACACCTCCCACATGGCTCCGGCGGTGGACCTCCTCGGCGGCTACGCCCGCGCGATCGCGACCTCCGACCCGGTGGTCCCCCTGCTGTCCAACCGCGACGGCGCGCGCGTCGACAGCGGCCACGAGGTCCTCGGCCGGCTGGTGCGCCAGGTCAGCAACCCCGTCCGCTGGGACCTGTGCATGCAGACCTTCCGCGACCTCGGTGTCACCGGGCTCGTCGAGATCCCGCCGGCGGGCACCCTCACCAACCTGGCCAAGCGCAACCTTCCCGGCGTCGAGGTCCTCGCCGTCAAGACCCCGGACGACCTCGAGCAGGCCCGGCGGATGGTGCGCGAGCACGGTGCCGTGGCCGGCACCGCCGCCGGCCACGACGGCGGCGCCCTCGTCACCTCACCCCCCAAGGAAGACTGAGCCCATGACGACACCGACACCGACCCACCGCGGCATCCTGTCCACCCCGACCGGCGCCGAGCACGCCCGCATCTGGGGCGTCGGGGGCTACCGGCCCGAGCGGGTGGTGCCCAACTCCGAGATCATCGACCTGATCGACTCCTCCGACGAGTGGATCCGCGAGCGCTCCGGCATCGTCTCCCGGCGGTTCGCCGCGCCTGACGAGTCGGTGGTCGACATGTCCGAGGCGGCCGCCCGCGAGGCGATCACCGCCGCCGGCCTGCAGCCGTCGCAGATCAGCGCAGTCGTCCTCGCCACCGTGACCCACCCCTACCAGACCCCGGCGGCCGCCCCCATGGTCGCCGACCGGCTCGGCATCCAGGGCGCGGCGTTCGACATCTCCGCCGCGTGCGCGGGCTACTGCCACGGCATCACCCTGGCCAACGACATGGTCCGCGGCGGCAGCGCCGAGTTCGTCCTGGTGATCGGCGTCGAGAAGCTGTCGGACTTCACCGACCCCACCGACCGCGGGTCGGCGTTCATCTTCGGCGACGGCGCCGGCGCGGCCGTCGTCGGCCCTTCGGACTTCCCCGGCATCGGTCCGACGGTGTGGGGCTCGGACGGCGCGCAGTGGAAGACCATCTCCCAGCGCGACCCCTGGGTCTCGATGCGCGAGGGCAACAGCGAGGTGCGCTGGCCGGCGATCACCATGCAGGGGCAGGCGGTCTTCCGCTGGGCCGTGTGGGGCATGGCACCGGTCGCGCAGCAGGCACTGGACGCCGCCGGCGTCAAGGCCGACGACCTCGACGCCTTCATCCCCCACCAGGCCAACATGCGGATCATCGACGCGATGATCAAGCAGCTGAAGCTGCCCGCGCACATTCCCGTGGCCCGCGACATCGCCGAGACGGCCAACACCTCGGCCGCCTCCATCCCGCTGGCGACCGAGCGGATGCTGCGCGAGGGCGAGGCGCCGCACGGCGGCCTGGCCCTGCAGATCGGCTTCGGCGCCGGGCTGGTCTACGCCGCGCAGGTCGTCGTCCTGCCCTGACATGCTCCCGCGGGCCCGACGGGTAACTCGGGCCAGCACCATCCGCACAGCACGACCTACACCAACCAAGGAGCTGCACCCATGGCGCAAAGCGAGCAGGAGATCCTCGAGGGTCTGGCCGAGATCGTCAACGAGGAGACCGGTCTGGACACCGCTTCGGTCGAGCTCGACAAGAACTTCACCGACGACCTGGACATCGACTCCCTGTCGATGATGACGATCGTCGTCAACGCCGAGGAGAAGTTCGGCGTCCGGATCCCCGACGACGAGGTCAAGAACCTCAAGACCGTCCGCGACGCCGTCGGCTTCATCGCCAGCGCGCAGGGCTGACCTCTCCGGAGACCGTCGGTGTCGCCCGGCCCCCGCAGGGGGTGTCGGGCGGCGCCGGCACCCCCGCCTCCGGACCCGTCGTCCGCGGCCCGGCCACCCCGGCGCCGCGCTGAGCACTGCACACCCCGCAGCCCCACTGATCCAAGGAGCACCACCGATGACCAACCGTGAACAGCGCATCGTTGTGACCGGTCTCGGCGCCACCACCCCGGTCGGGGGCACCGTCCCCGAGACGTGGGACGCCATCCTGGCCGGACGGTCCGGGGCGCGGACCATGCCGTACGACTGGGTGGCGCGCCACGAGCTGCCCGTCACCTTCGCCGCGACGATCAAGTCGCCGCCCGAGGAGTCGCTGACCAAGGTCGAGATCCGCCGCCTCGACCCCTCCGCGCAGTACGCCCTGATCGCCTCCCGCGAGGCGTGGGCCGACGCCGGCAAGCCCGAGGTCGAGCCCGAGCGGCTTGCCGTCGCCATGGGCTCGGGCATCGGCGGCGTCTGGACCCTGCTGAGCCAGTGGGACAACCTGCGCGAGAAGGGCCCGCGGCGCGTGTTCCCCCTTGCCGTGCCGATGCTGATGCCGAACGCGCCGGCCGCCGCCGTCTCCCTCGAGCTCGGCGCCCGCGCCGGCGCGCACACCCCCGTCAGCGCCTGCGCCTCCGGTGCCGAGGCCATGGGCTACGCCGTCGAGATGATCCGCAGCGGTCGCGCCGACGTCGTCGTGGCCGGTGGCACCGAGGCCGCCGTGCACGCGCTGCCGATTGCCGGCTTCGCGGCGATGCAGGCGCTCTCGACCCGCAACGACGATCCCGAGGCCGCCTCGCGCCCCTACGACACCGGCCGTGACGGCTTCGTCCTCGGTGAAGGCGCAGCGGTCATCGTGCTCGAGACCCTGGAGCACGCCCAGGCGCGCGGCGCGAAGATCTACGCCGAGCTCGCCGGCGTGGGCATGTCCTCCGACGCCCACCACATCACCGCCCCCGAGCCGCAGGGCGCCGGCGCCTCCCGCGCCATGCTCGAGTCGGTCGAACGGTCGGGGCTGGGCCTGAAGGACATCATCCACATCAACGCCCACGCGACGTCGACCCCCGTGGGCGACATCGCCGAGTACAACGCGATCAAGCGGGCGTTCGGCGACCTCATCGACGACATCCCGGTCACCGCGACCAAGTCGATGACCGGACACCTGCTCGGTGCCGCCGGCGCTCTGGAGGGTGTCCTGACGATCCTGTCGGTCCACCACCGTCTCGTGCCGGCGACGATCAACCTGGACGACCCGGACCCGGCCATTCCGCTGGACGTCGTCACCGGCGAGCCGCGCAAGCTGCCGCAGGGCGACATCGCCGCGCTGAACAACTCCTTCGGCTTCGGCGGGCACAACGTCGCCCTGACCATCCGCAGCGTCTGAGACCTGCGCGTCTGCACGGCGGTCGGCGTGCCGACGCCGTACCGGCCCTGGACAAGGGACGGGAGCGCCGGACACCGCACAGGTGTCCGGCGGTCCGGCGGTCCGGGGAGGTCAGCCGACCTTGTGCAGCCAGCGCACGGGGGCGCCGTCACCGGCATAGCGGAACGGCTCGAGCTCGTCGTCCCAGTCGGCGCCCAGCAGGCGGTCGATCTCACGCTGCAGCGCATGCGGGTCACCCTGGCTCTGGGCGACCGCGTGGCGCAGGCGGTCCTCGTTGACCATGGCGTCGCCGGTGGCCGAGACCCAGGTGTGGTGGATGCCGAGGTCGGGGGTGTGCGACCAGCGCGAGCCGTCCGTGCCGGGGCTGGGCTCCTCGGTCACCTCGTAGCGCAGGTTGTCCCAGCCCCGCAGGGCGCTGGCGATGCGCCCGCCGGTGCCGGCCTCACCGGTCCACGACAGCTCGGTGCGCACGAGCGTGCGACCGAGCGGCTGAGGCGTCCAGTCCAGGGTGAACCGCTGCCCGAGGACCCCCTCGAGCGCCCAGGTGATGTGGGGGCACAACGCAGTAGGGGTGGAGTGAATGAACACCACCCCGCGGGTCGTGACTCGCGGCATCGCGACAGACATCCGGACCTCCTGTGTGCAAGGGACGTCTTCCCCAACGGCCTCACCACAGAACGCGCCGGCACCTGCCGGTCGTGCTGCCGACATTGTGCCCCATGCGCCGCCGGGGAGACCACCGAGGCCCCCGAGACGGTCTGCCAGCATGGGCGGATGCTCATCCATCCGTGGGACCGTCCCGTCAGCGACCAGGAGTGGCGCGAGGTGCTGCTGCGCTTCGACTTCGGCCAGCTCATCGCCCCCGGCGGTCGCCGACCGCGAGCTGCCGGTGGTCGTCCCGACGCACTTCCTGTACGACGGCGACGCGCTGCTCGAGCTGCACCTGGCCACGCCCAACCCGGTCTGGCGGCGCCCTCGCCGAGCGGCCCGTGGCCCTCTTCACCGTGGTCGCCGACTACGTCTACGTCCCGGCCGCGGTGAACACCGCCCCCGCCTCGGACCCGACGGTGGGCGTGCCGACCAGCTACTACGCCACGGTGCAGGCTCGGGTCGACGTCGAGGTGGTGGACGACCCCGACGCGAAGGCCGACCTGCTGACCCGGCAGCTGGCGCACTTCGAGCCGGCCGGCTCGGTGCGGCAGCCGGTGTCCACCTCGGTGGAGGAGCGACCGCCGGCAGCTGTCCGGCATCCGGGGACTGCGGCTCAGGATCCGCGACGTCCGGGCCAAGTTCAAGTACGGCGGGAACAAGGAGGTGGCACACCGTCTCGACATCGCCCGGCGCCCTGGCGGCGCGTGGCGGCCCGATGGACGACGCGGCGCGGCGCCGGCTGCTGGAGCGGACGGCGCCCGCCTCGAGCTGAGGGGCAGGCTCTCCGTGACGGTGGTCGCGATGGGGCGCCACGGCGCACCATCAGGGGAGCCCACACCCGTCGTGGCGCACGCCGCACGGTACGCCAGCGAGGCCGCGTCCCTGTCCTCAGGAGGCCCTCATGTCCGTCAACGACCGCCTCAGCGCCCTCGGCCTGTCCCTCCCCTCCCTCCCCGGCTCCGGGGCCCACTACGTGCCGGCCCGACAGCACGGCAACCTGGTGTTCGCCAGCGGCCAGACGCCGACCGTGGCCGACGCCCTCACCCTGGCCGGGAAGCTGGGCGCGGAGATCAGGGTGGAGCAGGGCCAGGAGGCGGCCCGGCTGTGTGTGCTGAACTGCCTGGCTGCCGTCGCCGGCCTGGTCGGCGATTTGGATCGCATCGAGGGCTGTCCTCAAGCTGACCGGGTACGTCGCGAGTGCCCCGGGCTTCACCGACCAGCCGGCGGTCGTCAACGGGGCCTCGATCCTCCTGGAGCAGGTCCTCGGCGACGCGGCACGACACGCCCGGGCTGCGATCGGCGTGATGGAGCTCCCCGGCGGCGCGCCCGTGGAGGTCGATATCGTGCTCGCCGTCCGCTGACCGGCCGGCGGTCAGGCACGCAGCCGAGGCCCGGGCCACCGTTGACGTGTGGCAAACTCACAGGCCGGTCCCGTTCTGAACCTGAGTGCCCAGCCGTGACACACCTTTGCCATACGTACCGTGCGGCAGAAGCGGCTGGGACTCAGAGCCTGGCATCTTGCCGCCGCCGAAGATGCGGGCTTGGGCGCAGGACAGGGCCTCGAAGGCGTCCCACAGGCGCCGAGGGGCAGTAGCTCAGTCGGTCAGAGCAGCGGACTCATAATCCGTCGGTCGTCGGTTCAAGCCCGACCTGCCCCACCAGTGTTTGTGCAGGTCAGCGCCTTGCGAGTACAACCGCCAACGGTGATCGATTGCCACGTTGCTAGGCAACGTAGCCGCATCGTCCACAAGACAACGCAGCACCGTTCCCGGGGTACCCGGCGAGTCCACCTCTGAGTACCGCTCCGAGGTCGGCCGGGGCCCTGGCGACCGGCACCCGCGATGTCCGCGTCGAAGGCTATGGCGGCCGGTCGGTCATGCCAGCATCGCGTCGACCGCGATCCGCGCGGCCGAGGGGCAGCCTTTGGTGAACCCGTAGAACGGTCCGAAGGCGCGCGTCGAGGCGAATCCCGTCACCGACAGGCCGGCCAGCGACGTCTGAAAGCCGTCGTCGAGCTCGGGCCACCCGTTGATCACCCTCACCTGGTCGAGGACCGGTCCGAGGTAGGGCACCGCCTGAAGGTCCGCCCGGTAGCCCGTCGCGAACACCACGTGGTCGACGCCGAGGGTTGTTGCGTCGGACAGTGTGAGCGTGACGCTGTCGCCGTCCGGGCTCACTGCCGTGACCTCACAGCCGGCGTGTGTTGTGACCACGCCCGGCGGGAGTCGCGGTGCCAGCCAGTGCTCGAGGGTGAGCCGCCCGACGCGCCAGAACTCGGCGGTGATCGCGGCTCTGGTGTTGGCGGGGAGGGTGCGCCACCAGCCGGGCTGGGCCAGTGTCTGCTCGACGTAGGGGTCGACGAAGGCCCAGTTGGCCTTGTCGAAGGCCGGAGTCGGATGACGGTGAACCACCGCCACCTGCTCGGCACCGTGGTCGCACAACAGCGCCGTCCACTCGTATGCGCTCTGCCGTCCGCCGATCACCGCCACCCGCGCGCCGGCGAGGTCGTCAAAGGAGATCCGCTCGCAGGTGTGCGAGCGCAGCTCGGCCGGCACCTGGTCGTGCCACGAAGGCAGACTCGTGAAGTACCGGATACCAGGGGCCGCTAGGACCCGTTCGGCGGTGAGCGTCGACCCGTCCTGCATCCGCGCGATGAAGGTTCCAGAGGACTGGGTCAGCTCGGAGACCAGGCGCTCGTCGACCTCGAACCCCTTGCGTTCGCGGAACCATTCGGTGTAGTCGCAGAACACGTTGATGGGGATCGGGTCGTGGTCCTCGGGGCGTAGCCCACGGTCCTCGAAGTAGGCCTGGAACGTGTCGTTCCCGAGGGCGTCGAGATGCCAGCCCGGCCCCGAGCGCAGGAACATGTCGACGGGCATGTGCTGGCGCCAGAAGTGCATGGGCTTGCCGACGACGTGGGTGCGGACCCCGCGCTCACCTGCGTACGCCGCGGCGGCGTAGGCGTACGGTCCTGCGCCGATGACCAGCAGGTCGTGCTGTTCCATCACGCCTCCGACAACGGTGACAACGACGACGCTAACGCGATCGGACACTCGTGCGGAAGACGCTGGACACGGCAGCAAGGGTGAAGGATCCACAGCACCGCCGTCACAGCCTTCACGTTGTCTGCACGGCGTCGCCCCAGATTGCTACCTGCAGGCGTCCAGCCGCTCGACCTCCAGCCGGCGCAACTCGTCGACGGCCTCGACCTGCCGGTCTTCCAGCGCGTTCTTCACCAGGCGGTAGACGGTACCCCCGGTTGGCGTAGCCCAGCGCATCGGCGATGCCCTGACAGGAGGACCCGGTCAGCGCCATCTCGACGGCGCGGCTGCGCCGCTCAGCGCCAAGGCTCGGTTCCGGTGACGACCGGTCACCCTCGGTATATCAAAAAGGTTGCCATTTCTTCAGCGTCTCCCGCAGTCCGTCGCATCATCAGTGGAAACAAGACGGTCCTGCTTGCAGATGCGATGAGGGTGCAAGAGCGCGGTGGCCGCTTGAAAGTCGACGACGGTCGGCACCAAATCGCCGCAATGATCGCGCAGGGGCATTCGAAAGTCGAGATCCTGTCATTGCGGGCTAGCGTCACGGAGCTGTCCGGATCCCCCCGTTGGCTCACGGGGAGACGTCCGTGCCGCCCGGCGCCCTTATGATCAAAAGCTGCATCGGATCCGGTGTCCGATGACGGGCCCCTGATAAGCAGCTTTACCGTCGCGTCTAATGGCCGCTTAACGCGAAGTGGGCAACCGGGGCGGGGCCGGCAAGGCCATTCAGTCTCCGACGGCGTCGATGCCCCGCTCGACGATGAGTGGATCGGGTTCCCCCACGACGTCGGCATCCTTGTCCTGGTAGTCAAACCGTGAGAGGAAGTGACGCATCGTGTTCAGCCGGGCACGCTTCTTGTCGTTGCTCTTCACCGTGGTCCACGGCGCGTGGTCGGTGTCAGTGCGCAGGAACATCGCCTCCTTCGCCTCGGTGTACGAGTCCCACTTGTCCAAGGACTGAAGGTCCATGGGCGAAAGCTTCCACCGCCGCACCGGATCCACTTGACGAATGATGAACCGCGTGCGCTGCTCGGAGGCAGTGACGGAGAACCAGTACTTGCTCAGGTGTACGCCGCTCTCGACCAGCATCTGCTCGAACCGTGGCGCCTGGGCCATGAACTGCTCGTACTCCCCCGTCGAGGCGAAACCCATCACCCGCTCTACGCCGGCGCGGTTGTACCAGGAGCGGTCAAACAGCACCATCTCGCCGGCGGTCGGCAGGTGCTGGACATACCGCTGGAAGTACCACTGGTTCAGCTCCCGGTCACTGGGCCTGGTCAAGGCCACGACGTGGGCGTACCGCGGGTTCAGGTGCTCGGTGAAGCGCTTGATCGTGCCGCCCTTGCCTGCGGCGTCGCGGCCCTCGAAGAGGATCACATGCCGCTCGCCAGTCTCGATCTGATGGTTCTGCAGCTTCAACAGCTCCACCTGGAGCGCATATTTCTGTGCGTCGTACTCATCCCTGGGCATCCGTTGCTCATACGGGTAGTTCTCCCGCCACGTGTCCACGGCCTTGCCGTCAGGATCGATCAGGACCGGGTCGTCGTCGTAGTCCTCGTAGACCGTGTGGCCCTCGATATGCAGCCGGTCGATGTACTCACGCACGTCCTTCAACACGGGCCTCACCCTTCGCCACGAGATGCTGCGGCCAGACCGGCCGCACCGTCTGCTCGTCCGCTCGGCCGTTCCGGCACCAAGTCAACCTGCCCCCTGCGGCTTCCTCAACTCGGCACGGAGACCCGACCGGGAGCCGCCTGACGCACGGGTCGAGATCGCCGACAGCCGCACCGAGCCGTCGCACGTCGTCGTCGCGCCGGACGGCCTGCCCTCGGTGGCCGCAGGCTGCTCGGACGACCAGCCGGTCCCGGCGCACCCGGCCTACCGCGGGCCATGCCGACCGGGCTGCACTGCGGCGGGTCGACGCCAAACGTGGCTGCGCCGTCGGCTGGTGCGACGGCCGGCACTACGCCCGCAGCCTGTGTAAGCGGCACGCTCGCATGGCCTACGCCTACGGCCTCGACGTCCAGGAGCTCGTCGCCCTGGTGGCACCCACCCGAGTGCGCCCTTTGCGGCCGCGTGGGGCACCAGCCGGAACCGACAGGCCGCAATCGACCACGACCACACCGCCGGCAAGGTCCGAGGCGTCATCTGCGGCGCCTGCAACATCGGCATCGGCCACTTCGACGACAACCCGGACCGCCCCGTCCGCGCCCCGGCATACCTGCGCCGCGTCCAGCGATAGCGTCCGAGTTCCCATCACCGCAAGGAGGCGCTGGCTCTGCAGCCACCTCAAAAGATTCCGAGTTCGGTGCAGTGGCGGTCACCAGTGAGCACGGATCGGGATGCACCCCGACTTACACGAAAGTCCATGGAGAAATTCATAATCCGTCGGTCGTCGGTTCGAGCCCGACCTGCGCCACCCGTGCTCTTGCCGCGGCAGTGAGCTCGGGATGGACCACCGCCGGCACTGTGCGATCGGTCACGCAGGAACGGTGCTGGCTGAGGGCTCATCCCGGGACGGCCCCCTCGCCGCTGCCCGTTCGAGGTTCATGCGTGAACGTCACTTTGCGGGATCCCGCCACCGGCACGTACAGACCCTCGCGGCACGCCCGGACCGCCGCGAGAGTCCTGGTCGGCGCCTGGAGCTTTGCGAGGATGTGCTCCAGGTGAGCCGCGACCGTGCGCGGCGCCAACACCAGATGGTGCGAGACCTCCTGGTTCGAGCATCCGTCGACCAGGTACCCCAGCACCTCGAGCTCACGAGGCGTCAGTCCCCGCACGTCGTCGGCCGGCGAGAGGAGAACCATGCCCAGGTGCATCGTCGGCGTCGTCTCGGCTGCTGCCATGACGGTCACGCTGAGGTGGACCATCCGCCCACGCCGCGCGGGCCACAGAAACGTCGTGTACGTGTGTCCCGCCCGGAGGTGCGCGCGAGCCAGGCGCAGCACCGTGGCACCGGCATGTAACAGAGGATCCATGGTGAGACCGGGGACGACGTCCACCCTCCCGTCCCGACGGAGGACGACTCCCGAAGCCGCACCCTTCACCAGATGGATCGCCCAGGCCAGGGTCCGTACAGGGCCCATTCCTCGGCCCATGGCCGGCGTTGCACGAGCCAGCTGGGAGCGATGGTCAGGAGGCGGCGGACGCTTCCCGGCGTACAGAAGAGCCAGGAAGCCCACGTGACGGCCCCCCGGTTCGAACAGCGCCACCGAAAGGCCCTCGTTGATGCCGGCGGGCATGAGGCACTCGGACCACGTACGGAGCTCCGTCCCGGGGTAGGAGAGGTCCGAGGGGCTCAGTGGGGGCTGTGTGCGGTGGCAGCCGGTGGCTTCGATGTCTCCCGCCACGACCGGGCCGCTGAGGTACTCGAGCACTGAGTCATCCAGGTTCATGTCCGCGACACCGGTGTAGTGAGGATGCTGGGTGTCCGCGAGGGCCATCCAGGCCGCGTCGAAAGGCACCCGTCGACGTAACGAAGCCAGGAACGACTCGGCCCGCTGCCGTAGCCCGACGCTGGAAGCCGCGATCTCAGCCAGCTCCAGCTCAAGGTCATTCACATCGGAACTCCCTATGTCGCAGAGGAACTCCATGGCGCCGACGATGATGAGCAGCGCCATCGGGACTCTGGGGGCGTTACCCGCCAGGACCCCGCGGCAACCACAAGGTCGACCCGCAGATCTGGTGCACCTCAGCGGCGTCCCCCTGGCGTCGGCCACCTCCTTGACCCATATCCCGCGCCGAGCGGACGACTGACCATCACGTCGTCGTGCCGTCGGGCACGTGCGCCGTTCAGTCACCTGTTGCCGACGGCACGTGTGGGCAACGTTCGCGGAAGAGGCGCCCGGGCAGGCGTTGAGCCGGCCCGGAGGGGCTTCTGCTCATCCTCCGGGCCGGCTCCGATCCGTTTCACCAGGGCGCCGACGAACTCGTCGTCACGTGAAAGCGTCAGGGCGTTAGGACGACCTTCTCGCAGCCGTCCTTCTTGTTCTTGAACATGTCGTAGCCCCGCGGCGCCTCAGCCAGCGGCAGCCGGTGCGTGATGATCCGCGGCGGGTTCAGCTCGCCACGCTCGATCCGCTCCAGCAGTGGTCGCATGTAGCGCTGGACGTGGCACTGACCGGTGCGCAGCGTCAACGCCCGGTTCATCCACGCGCCGGCGGGGAACTTGTCGACGAACCCACCGTAGACGCCGATCACCGAGACGATTCCCCCGCTCCGGCAGCAGGTGATGGCTTGCCGCAGCACGTGCGGCCGATCGGTCTCGGAGCGAACCGCCTGCTTGACCCTGTCGTACAGGTGGATGTGCCCGGCGCCGTGGGCGCTCCAGTCCCACGGCGTCGATGCACTTGTCCGGACCGCGGCCCCCGGTGAGCTCCAGGAGCGTCGACCGGACGTCGTCCTTCTCGAAGTTGACCGGGATGTAGCCCTCGGCCGCTGCCATCTCGAGACGGTAGGGCTCCTTGTCGATCGCGATGACCTTCGCGGCCCCGAGCACCCGGGCGCTGTCCATCGCGAACTGACCGACCGGTCCGGCGCCCCACACGGCTGCGACGTCAGTGGGCTTGATGTCGCACATCTCGGCGCCCATGTACCCGGTTGGCAGGATGTCGGAGAGGAACAGCACCTGCTCGTCGCTCAGATCCGACTCCAGGCGCAGGGGGTTGACATCAGCAAAGGGCACCCGGGCGTACTCCGCCTGGCCGCCCGCGTAGCCGCCCGTGAGGTGCGAGTAGCCGAAGATGCCGGCCACCGGATGGCCGAACATCTTCTCCGCGATGCCGGCGTTGGGATTGCTGTTCTCGCAGCAGGAGTAGAGCTGCGCCTGGCAGGCCGCGCAGGCCCCGCAGGCGATGGGAAACGGTACGACGACGCGGTCCCCCACCCGGAGCTTCGAGGCGTCGACACCCCGCCCGACCTCGACCACCTCGCCCATGAACTCGTGGCCCATGACGTCCCCCTCCTGCATGGTGGGGACGTAGCCGTCCAGCAGGTGCAGGTCGGACCCGCAGATCGCCGTCGACGTGATCCGGACGATGGCGTCACGGTCGTTGAGGATGGAGGGGTCCGGGACGTCCTGGACCTCGACCTTGTTCGCGCTCACCCAGCAGTTGGCCTTCATGCCTGCAGCTCCTTCAGCTCGTCGTCGGACAGTGGCTGCGCGGGGTGTTGCGGAAACTCCCGGCGCGCACGCTTGCCCCAGGGGCGCTCCGTCGGAGCGCACCACCTCGCCGGTCTCCATGACCTGCTTGAACCGGCGCAGGTCGTCGTCGAGATGCTGAGACGGGTCCTCACCGAAGTACTTGGCCGAGCGCCTTTCCCAGACCACCGCCGGGCGCGTCGTACGTCAGGGTCACGTGCACCTCCGTGCCCGCCCGTCCGGCGCCGGGCACGAAACGGACCTCACCGGAGTTGGCGCACGTCCGCGCCCTCCTTCGACGCCAGGCCAGGCGACTTCCCGGCGACGTCTGCTCGGTGGTCTCCGCGTCCCACTCGACCTCACGGTCGAACGGCGCGCTGACCTTCCAGTGGCTGGTGGCCGGACCGGTCATCTGGACGTCGTCCACGTGCGCCATGAACGACGGGAACTGGTCGAGGCGCGACCAGAAGCCGTACACCTCCTCAGGCGGTTTGGTGACGGTGGTGGCGGATGTGAGTTCCATTCGATGTCCTCCTTGCTGGCGTCAACGGGCGGATTGCCTCCCTCATGCAAGAACTCGAAGCTGCTGCTGTCCATCGGCAAGGTGACCCATATGCCCATCCGCCGGGTCACGCCGGTGAGCGCGCCGGCCTGCCCTCAGCCGGCGGCGAGGATCTGCGCGGGAGGCTGGAGGTGGTGCCTGGCGAGGTCGTCTAGGAACGCCTGGCACCGCCCCGCGAACAGCGCGAAGCTGCGGACCTCCGCATCGTCCGGGCACGGGTCCGCCCCGTCATCCCCGGCAGCGCGCACCAGCCGCTGCAGCCGGCTCCGCGCGTCGTCCAGGTCGAGCGGCTGGCCCAGCGACTCCCGGGTGTGCATGAGGAAACGGACGGCGTAGTGGTCCATGATGCGCTGCAACCTCAGCTGCAGCTCGTCACCGTGCAGCCGGGCGTACGGCGCCGCCTCCGGAGAGACGCCCCAGCGCGCCGCCAGGCAGACCACCGTCGCTCCCCGCATCAGGGTGTGGCCGAGGTGCCTTACCTGGACGGCCAGTCGGGGCACGAGCGGCGCATGCGGGAGATCTGCTACCTGCACCTAACCCGCTTCGTGCAGTTCCTGCTCGACCGCAAGGACCGGATGAGCATGGCCGTCGGGCTCGAGGTGCGGGTGCCCTTCTGTGACCACCGCCTGGTCCAGTACGTCTTCAACACCCCATGGGCGATGAAGGCGTTCGACGGGCGGGAGAAGTCGTTGCTTCGCGCCGCGACCCTCGACGTGCTGCCGGAGTCGGTGGCCCAGCGGTTCAAGAGCCCGTACCCGAGCACCCAGGACCCGCGCTACACCGACGAGCTGCGCATCAAGCTGAAGCAGATGCTCGACGACGCCGACGCTCCGGTGCTGTCGCTGGTGGACACGGCGGCGGTCCGGGCGGCCGCCGACGGTCACGGCGAGGGCATCCGTTCCAGCGCGGAGCTCGTCATCGGCCTCGACGCGTGGCTGCGCGCGTACGACCCCCAGCTGCGCCTGTGAGCGCCATGCGCCCGCCTCCCACCCGGGGGCGTCGATCTGCCCGACGTGGCGCCGTCTCCGGTTCTGCTCCCCGTGGCGCACCGCCGTGCGGGCTCGGTCCGCGACTTCCCGGGCCGTTGGGCGGCTAGAGTCGGCTGGGTGACCGAGAGCTTCCGCGCCGACGGCGTCCGCGTGCTGGTCACCGGCGGCACCAGCGGGCTTGGTGCGGCGATGGCCATAGCGCTGCTCGACGCCGGTGCCACCGTGGCCATCACCGGCCGTGACGCTGGCCGGGCATCGGCGGCGGCTCGCGGGCTGGGCGCCGGGTGTGTCGGTGTCGGCATGGACGTCCGGGACGAGCACGACGTCGCGCGTGGGGTAGACCGCGTGTTCGACCAGCTCGGCGGCCTCGACGTCCTGGTCAACAACGCGGGGATCGGCATGCGGACGGTGAACCCGCGTTTCCTCACCGACCCGCAGCCGTTCTGGGCGGTGTCGGCGGACGGCTTCCGCGACGTGGTGGCGACCAACCTGACCGGCTACTTCCTCGTGGCCCGCGCCGTCGTCCCCCGCTTCCTGTCTTCCGGCGCCGGCAGGGTGGTCAACGTGTCGATGAACCACTCGACGATGAACCGGAAGGGCTTTGTGCCCTACGGCCCGGCGCGTTCCGGCGCCGAGGCCCTGGCCCGGGTCATGGCCGCCGACCTTGCCGGCAGCAGCGTCACTTCCGAACATTCTGCTCCCGGGCGGGGCGACGGCGACCGGAATGATCCCGGACGACTTCCCGCCCGAGCATCGCGCGCACCTGCTTCAGCCGGAGGTCATGGCGGCCCCGATCCGCTGGCTGTGCTCCCCCCAGGCCGCCGGGGTGCACGGTGAGCGAGTCGTCGCCGCCGGGTTCGCCGCGTGGCTCGCCGGGCGCCCGGAGTGACGGCCCCGGCCCCCACGGGTCACCGCGCCGGGCACGAGCGTGTGGGCGCACCTGACGAGGGACACGTCAAGGAGCCGCCGGCACGCGCCCGGCTCGAGCGGATCTCGACTACATCAACACGCATGCCCAGGCGAGGGACATGGTCGGATTGCGGTGGTGGGGTCACCGCTCCGCTCGGCTCGAACGTATCCGCCGCTCACGTGCATGTCCGAGGCCTGCAGCGGGTGTGACGCGCCGACGAGCTGCTGCCCTGCCGACAATGGCGCTCGCCCGGTCCGTCGACGATGCGGTGCTGCACACCTGTTGGTCGAAGCACGGGGCCACGGGACTGCCTCCCCATCCATCGGCATGACGGGGGGTGGCAATCTGGTCGCGGTTCTGTGGATGAAGCCCCAGCTTTCTTCGTCCATCCGAGGCGGGGTGTGGCTCTCAACGCGGACGCCCATGTCCAGCCTCTCGGCAGCGGCCTGGTCCACGGTGGCCCGGACAATCGTGGGGTCACGGGCATGGAAGCCCGCGGCGATGCCGACCGTAGTGGCCGGCTCGATCAGCCCGGCGTCTTAGGGCATCCGCTATCGCCCGAAGCCCTCGTGAACGTCGCAGACAGGACCGATGACGGTGCGCGTCAGCGCCGTCCGGGTCAGGCGATGGCTGCGCTGCTTGGGTGCTGACGGTGGCCGCGGACCTGCTCGAAACCGTAGCCGACCGCGAACATGGTCGGCTCGTCGTACGGGCGCGCGAGGATCTCCATGCCAACCGGCAGCCCCTGGTCGGTCAGCCCGGCGGGGACCGTCATGGCCGGCGTCCAGGTCTGCGAGCTGATCACCGTGTTCGTGGGGAAGTTCAGGGTGTTCCATCGCCCGGAGTCGGTCTCCTCGTGGGTGGGCGGAACCACCTGACACGTCGGGTACACCAAGGTGTCCAGGTTGTTGGACTCCATCAGGTTGACCACGACCTTCATGAACGCCTCCCGCGCGGTGTACGCGGCGAAGTAGTCCAGATCGTGCAGCGGGTCGTCCGGCCCCGCAGCGAGAGCCTCCAGCAGGTCGAGCTTCTTGTGGTAGCGGCCGGAGTCGATGATCTCGGCGACGGTGTGCACGGGGGCATCCGGGCGGCCGGCGAGCCAGGTGTTGATGTCGTGCTTGGACTTGATCGTGTACAGCGAGGTGCCGCCCGATCCATCCGGTCAGGTCGTCGATGGTCACGTCGACCAACGTCGCGCCGCCGGCCCTCAGCTCTGCCAGCGCGCCCTCCATGACCTGGTTCACCGGGCCGGAGTCGGGTCTGTCATCGGCGCCGAAGGCGCTGCGCAGCACCCCGATCCGGCGTCCCTTCAGCGCGTCGGGAACCAGGGAGGACAGGTAGGACGCCGGTGCACGCGAGCGACCGAGTAGGCGTAGGTCAGCGGGATCCGTCTCGTCGAAACCGACCATGACCGTGAACACCCGCGCGGCGTCCTCGACGGACTTGGTCATCGGCCCGATGGTGTCCTGCACGCTGACCAGCGGGTTGCAGCCGGCGCGGCTGATCAGGCCCGGCGTGGACCGCACGCCGACCAGGTTGCAGAACGAGGACGGCAACCGGACCGATCCGCCGCAGTCGGTGCCGAGACCCACGGTGGCGTACCCGGCCGCGATCAGCGGCGCCGGTCCCGCTGCTGGAGCCACCCGGATCGCGCTCCAGGTCGTAGGGGTTCTTCGTCACGCCGGTACGCGAGGAGTAGCTGAACCACGAGGTCGCCCAGTCCGGCAGCGTCGTCTTGGCCACGATGACCGCGCCGGCGGCGCGCAGCCGGGCGACGACGGTCGCGTCGGCGTCCGGGCGGTAGTCGGCGAAGATCTCCGAACCGAACGAGGTCGGCATGTCGGCGGTCTCCAGGCAGTCCTTGACCACCATCGGGATGCCGTGCAACGGCCCGACCGACCGCCCCGACTCGGCCAGGGCGCGGTCGACCTCGTCGGCGTGCTCGCGGGCGGCCGGGTTGAGCGTCACCATCGCGTTGAGCTCCGGCCCCTGGTGGTCCAGCGCCTCGATGCGCGCCAGGTAGGCGTCGACCAGCTGTCGTGCGCTGACGCGGCCGGTCAGCAGCTCCGCCGAGATCGTGGCGATGTCGGCCTGCTCCAGCGCTGTGCCGTTGAGGTCCATGGGCGTCTCCGGTTGCTGTGAAGCGGGCCCTCGCGAGCCGCGCGGGTGATGATCGGACGCTATGTCCCGCCAAAACCAAAGATCAAGCCTTTGACGTCTGCAGTCCTACCTACCCGCTGGTAGCCCCCCGCGAGGCCAGGCAGGGGTCCGCGCCTCAGACGCTGACCGGCCCGAGACCGGGTCGGCGTTGCTGCTCAGCCGCGCCTTGACCTGCCGCAGGTCACTGCTGGGCAGGGGCGCTCCGTCCATGTGTGAGCCCGCCTGACGGGCCGGCCGCGGCTTCACCGACGTCCTCCAGCGAGAGGCCCTGTGTCTCGGGTCCGAAACGTACGGCGATGGCCATGACCGCGTACATGACGGCCACCAGGATGAACATGCCGATGGCGCCTGCCGCGTCGAAGATGACGCCCGCCAGGAACGGGATCAGCGATGCTGAGACCAGCGCGACGGTGACCGACGCGCCGGTTCCGAAGGCCCTGACCCGGGTGGGATACAGCTCGGGCGCCCAGACCCACGTTGTCGTGTTCAGCAGGATGAACATGAACTGCAGTAGGCCGCCGAGGATGAGGATCGCGGGCAGCGCAGAGGAGGTTCCGAACGCGATGGCCACCAGGATGGCAACGCCGGCGCCGTAGGTGAGGACGACCCGGCGCCGGAACCGGTACCCGAAGACGCTGGCCAGGATCGCGCCGATGAGGCCGCCGATGTTGATGATGGTCGTGTAGGCCAGCGAGGAGGCGACGTCGAAGCCGCGAGAGCCAGGACCGTCGGCATGAAGACGGTGATGGTGACCTGCGCCCCGAAGGTCATGGCCGAGACCACCCAGATGACGATGGTGCGTCGGGCGAGCTCGCCGTGAAAGATCTCGGACAGCCGGACCCGCTGCCGCGGGAGCCGGGATCCCTCGGTCACAGTCACGTAGGGGGTGACCTGCATGTTCCTGGGGGCGCGCAGACGGTTGGCCGCCAGCCTGGTCAGGACGGCGTTGGCCTCCCTGACCTGCCCCTCCACGAGCAGGTAGCGCGGGGACTCGGGAAGGAACCAGCGGTAGACGAACACCAACAGCGCCGGCAGCGCCAGCAGGCCGAGCAGCCACCGCCAGGCCACGGTCGGACCGCCCAGTGCGGCCTCCAACGGCCCCAGGACCACGGCGGCCAGGGCGGACGAGGCGAAGATTCCAAGGCCGCCGGCGGCCACGTTGACGGTGGCCACTGCGGCGCCGCGGAACTTGGTCGGCATGAGCTCGGAGACCAGGGTGAGGCCGGTGTTCAGCTCGCCGCCCAGGCCGATGCCGACGATCAGCCGGGCGACCAGGAGCACCCCGAAGTTCGGGGCGAAGGCGGCCAGCAGCGCTCCGAGGGTGTACAGCGCCAGGTTGTACATGTACGTGATGCGGCGGCCGTACCTGTCCCCGGTGACCCCGGCGATCAACGAGCCCAGGGCCATCCCGGCGAAGGTCAACGTGGTCAAGAGTCCGACCTGGCCGTTGGACAGGTTCCACTGCTTGGCGATCAGGGGGCCGGCCAGTCCGACGTTGTACTGCTCGATGGCGTCGAAGAGGGCGCCGCAAGCCACGAGAATCAGAATCAGCACGTGCGCGCGCCGGAAGGGGATCCGGTCCAGGGCGTCGCCGAGCTCGCGGTAGGCGCGGGTGCGCAGCGCCTCCGCGGCGGTGTTGCCTTCCTGCGGGTTCGTCGCGGAGGGCGTGGGTGGGGTCATGCGGGTCTCCGTTCGGGCGGCAGCGTCGGCGCCAGGGCCGAGCCGGTGTGGTGGGTCAGGTGAGGAGCTGGTCGGGTAGCTCGGCGGAGTGCAACGGGCGGCCGACCGGGCCGGGGTCGTGGAAGCCGTCGGCGTCCACGACCACGCGGCCGGCGCTGATCACCGTTGAGGGCCAACCGGCCAGCTCGCGGCCCTCGTAGGGGGTGTAGTCGGTGGCCATGTGCAGGTCAGCGTGCGTGGCGGTCCGCCGCTTCGTCGGGTCGAGGATGACCAGGTCGGCGTCGGCGCCGGGGGCGATGACTCCCTTGCCGAGCAGGCCGTTGAGCCGTGCGGGGTTGGTGGCGAACATCGCCACGAACCGCTCGACCGGCATGCCGCCGTGCGTGACCAGCCGGGTGAACGTCACCGGCAGCCGGGTCTCGACCCCGGGCAGCCCGTTCGGCATCTTGGTGACGTCGTCATGGTGCTCGAGCTTCTGGGTGGTGGAGTAGCAGCAGTGGTCCGAGCCCAGCGTGTCGATATCGCCAGCCAGCGCCCGTGCGCCGAGCTGGCCCACGGTGTCTTCGGCGCGAAGTGGTGGGCAACAGACGAAGCGCTCGGGGTGCTCTCCGCCGTAGACGGACTCGTCCAGGGTCAGGTAGTGCGGGCACGTCTCGGTGTACGCGCGCACGCCGCGCCGGCGGGCGGCGCGCACCAGGTCGACTGCCTGTCCTGTGGTCTGGTGCACGAAGTAGACCGGCGCGCCCAGGTGCTCGGCGGTGGCCAGGACTTCGGCGACCGCTGCTGCCTCGGCGACCTCCGGACGGGTCTCGGGCATGTCCTTGGAACCGCCGCGGTGCGCGGCAAGGGCCAAGCCCTGGGCGTCCTCGATGACGTGGTTCGCCTCGGCGTGGACGTATCCGAGGCCGCCGTGCCGGTGCAAGGCCCGAAGGACCTCCAGGATGGTGTCGGGGCCGGCCATGACCACGTCGCGGTAGGTCGTGAACAGCTTGATGGTGCGCACTCCGAGGCCGACCATCTCCTCGATCTGGGCGGCGGTGGTGTCCTCCCAGGTGATGACGCAGCCATGCAGCGCGGTGTCACAGCGCGAGATGCCGGCCAGGGCGCGGCGCTGCTTGACCGCGTCCAGGGGTGACTGGCCGGGATCGGGGATCGCGAAGTCGACGACGGTGGTCGTGCCACCCCACAGCGCTGCACGGCTGGCTTGTTCGTAGTCGTCCAGCGCGGCGTAGGCGCCCAGCCGCTGACCGATGTGGCAGTGCGGGTCGACCCCGCCGGGGATCACCAGGCTGCCGCTTGCATCCACGGCTCGCTGGTGTGGCGGCAGCGGCAGGCCGGGCTCCAGCAGGGCCTGGACCCGGCCACCGGAGATGGCCACGGTGGCGGGCGCGGACCCGCCTGCGTTGACGATGGTTCCGCCGTGGACGACGAGGTCGACGGGCTCGGACGGGGTCATGACTGGGCGCTCCTTGAGGTTGACATCGACCGGGTCACCGAGGCGACGCGGACGCGGGTTCGGGGTTGTGGACGAAGATGGCGGCATCGAGGGCGAGCAGGTGGGATCTCATCGCCTCCTCCGCGAGTGCGGGGTCGCCGCTGGCCAGAGCCGCGAGAATTGCGCGATGGTCGGCCACCTGGCCCTGGCGCGCGTCGGCGGTGCTCATGGCCTGCTGGTTGACCAGCGCCCAGAGGGGGTGCAGCTCGACGTTGACCAGCTGGGCCACGATGTCGGCCAGCAACCCATTGCCGCATCCCGGCGCGGCGTCGGCATGGAAGCGCAGCCCCAGCGTGATGAACCGGGGAAGCTGCTGCGGCTCGTGGACGAGCTCCGCGGCCTCGTCCAGGTCCCGGCTCAAGGCCGCGAGGCGCTCGGAGCTGATCCTGGTGGCCGCCAGTGCGGCCACCGCAGGTTCCAGCGTCCGTCGGGTCTCGATCAGCTCGCGAGGAGGCGCATCCAGCGGTGACCCGTTCGAACCGCCCACCCGTGCCTGGGGTCCGCGGACGTAAGCGCCGTCGCCGTGGCGCACCTCAACGGCCCCGATGAGCTCCAGCGCGAGCAGCGCCTCCCGTGCGGTGGGCCGCGACACCCCCGCGCTCGTGGCGATCTCCCGGTCCGGCGGCAGGCGGTCGCCGGCAGCGAAATCCCCACGAGCGATCGCCATCAGCAGTTGCTGCGCCACCGCAAGGTAACGGCGTTGACCGGCGGCCGTGGATTGGTCAGATGTCTGCATGGCGAGAAGTTAGACCACTCCCGCCCTCGTCGTCTACCCCTCAGTGACCGGGCGAGAGACCAGGCGCTCTAGGGGCGCGCCGCTGGGGCGGAGGGACACACCGCAGGTTGTCCGGATGAGGACGGCTCGCGTGGGCGCGCCGCAGGCCGGCTCCGCCTCGTGAAGCAGCAGTGGTCACCCCTCCTGACGACGGGATGACCTCACGGAGGACCGTGCTGACGCTGACGACCCACTGGGGCCAGCGGCGGTGGCTCCAGCTTGGTGGAGGACTTGACAGCAACGGTCGGTCGCAGTGGTCGCCGCCTTCGCCTGAACTGTCCGCCCCTCAGGCCGTTCAAGCCGTGCTGGCGGCCACGCCGGCCGCGGCCCACGACTTGGGCCCAAGGCAGCTCCTAGCCGACCTTCGGTAGGTCGAAGCCGCTCCCGGCCTTGGGCATCGACGCCAGCGACACGTTGACCGTCAGGCGCTGTTAGGGCACCGGCACCCCGGACTTCGCCGCGGCGGCCTTGATCCGGTACGGACTGCTTGCACGCCGCGTCCGGCAGGCCGCTGATCATGAAACGCGGCAGCCGCCGCACCAGGTCGGCCTCGACGTCGACCAAGGCACCCTCCAGCCGGCCAACGCCACCGACCGGGTGCGCCCCAGCTTCACGTCACCAGCGCCACGAGGTGCTCCGGTTGCGCCGGCCCCGACATGGGGCCGCAGCACCCCGTCCACGTCCACCCGCACGTCGAACACCTCGCCCACCTGACCTGGGTGCTCAGCCAGCCAGCACGCCGCCAGCCGCCGCAAGCGCACCGCCTTGCGCCGGGTCACCGCCTCAACCGGGTCACCGACGCTCTGCCCCCGGCGGGGCCTTGCCCGGCGACCTCCGAGCGGGTTGCGGCATCTCGACAGCCCAGCGTGTCAGGTCCGCCGCCCCGACCACCGAGACCGATCTCCGGGCCGTCCTCCGGCGCCCAAGTGTCCGCTCGGCCGCTACGCGCTTGACCGGCTCCCCGGATCCGGCACCCGGCACGTACGGGCAGGACGTTCCCGCGGCCCGCTATTTGCTAACGCCTTGCTAACGCGCCGGTCAGAACCGGCACCAACGGGGCCGGATGTGGCGTGCGAAACGGTCACCAGCAAGCACGAAACGGGAGGAGACCCAACAGGCGAGGAGGTCCCTGGAGGGACTCATAATCCGTCGGTCGTCGGTTCAAGCCCGACCTGCCCCACCACTGCACCACGCTCAGAGAAGCGTGCCAGAGGCCTCCTGGGCCCTCTCCAGCCCTCAACCGCCCCCGAGATAGGGCACGGGATAGGGCAGTTTGCGCTGGCTAATGAGCACCCGACTGTCGAGAGCGCGATACAGCTGTTCTACGCATCGCTGGCGTGGGGCCTGGGGAAGAAAGCGTCACGGCTGAGTGCGCGGTTGGACGGCATGGCTAGGCACCCGGACGCCAACGGCCGAGCTGCTGGTCAACGCATGGCAGCTCGCACTCGACGGTGCTGACACGGCAACGTGCTACCGCGCGCTCATCACAGATCGCGGCGCCGGACGGGTCCACGGCGCAAGTCACCGCGCTGCCTGATACTCGACCGCGTCGTCGCCGGACGGCTCCGCGACCACGGGGTCTGGTCGGGTGCGCCCTTCGGCGGCTGGTACCCCGACACCTACGCCCTCCTCACGCGATGGGCCGCCGAAGCATCGACGCTGTCGGGACGAACCGTTCAACCCGACGAGGTCGAGTTCACCCTCTTCAAGGGCGTCCCCTCGTGACCAGCGCGTCGACACGATGAACTCGAGGTCGACGCGTCAATTCAGGCGGGCGTCCATCTTGCAGAGTGACACCAACTGGCGCCTGGAGGCGGCGCTGTGCAGCGAACCACTCCGCTAGGGATGCTCGGGCTGGAAGCGCCCAGGTGCTAGTCATCGCGAGGGATGGGCGGGAACGTCCGAGCAAAATCCGCCCCGGCATGGGCGCTGCTCACACGCCGAGCAGGTCGTGCTGGAGGCCTATGTCGGAAAGCAGGTGGTCCGTTGGCAGCTTCTGGACAATCTCGCCCTTGTCCATGACGTAGGCGACGTCGGCGACCGAGGCCGCGAACTCCAGGTTCTGCTCGACGATGATGACGGTGATCCCGCGTCGAGCGTTGATGTCTTTGATCTCGCGGGCAATCTGCTGCACGATCGATGGCTGGATGCCTTCGGAGGGTTCGTCCAGCAGAAGCAGGTCCGGCTTCGTCACTAGAGCACGACCCAGGGCAAGGATCTGTTGCTGGCCGCCAGAGAGCGAGCCACCGTTCTGGTCCCGCTTCTCCTTGAGGATGGGAAAGTCCTCCAGGAGCTCCTCCACGATCGCCTGCCATCCGGGCTTCCTGGCCGCGTAGCCGGCCACCTGCAGGTTCTCCAGGACGGTGAGGTCAGAGAAGATCTGACGCCCCTGTGGGACGTACGCTACGCCGGAGCGGGCCCGTTGGTGAGCCTTGAGGCGGGTGACCGAGCGGCCGGAGATGTGGATCTCTCCTCCGGTGGCCGCGATCTCTCCGGTGATGGTGCGGAGCAGGGTCGTCTTTCCGACGCCGTTGCGCCCGAGAAGGGCGACAAGTTCCCCTTCGGCGACGTCGGCGGTGATGTCGTGGAGTACGGGGGTGCGTCCGTATCCCGCTGAGACGTTACGTAGCTGGAGCATCTTTGACCGCCCTGCCCAGGTAGATGTCGAGAACTTGCTCGTCTTGGCGCAGCTCTTGGATGGAGCCGCGCCGGAAGACGGCGCCTTGGTGAAGCATGACCACGTCGGAGTCGAGCTGGCGGACGAAGTCCATGTCGTGTTCGACGACGACGACCGTTGCTCCGACGGCGAGGTCATGGACCAGGCGAACCGTTCGGCTGGTTTCCTCACGTGTCATCCCGGCCGTGGGCTCGTCCAGAAGGACTACTTCCGGGTGGCCGGCGACGACCATGGCGATCTCGAGCCACTGCCGTTGGCCGTGTGCCAGGTCGCCCACCAGGGTCTCTTGTCGTTCGGCGATACCGAAGTCCTGAAGCACGGAGTCGGTGACGCGGTCGGCCTCAGCGATCGAGCGCTTCTTGGCGTACGCGGCCAGCCAGATGTTCTCGCGCATGCTCATCTCGTTGTAGACGCTTGGTACCTGCGTCTTGATGCCGAGTCCGAGCTGGGCGCGTTGGTGTGGCTGCAGGTGGGTGATGTCCCGCCCGTCCAGGGAGATCGTTCCGGATGTCACGGGGTAGCGGCCGACGAGCAGGTTGAAGAAGCTGCTTTTTCCCGCACCGTTGGGTCCCAGCAGTGAGGTAACGCTGTGTGGTTGGAACGTGGCCGAAACTCCCCTGACTGCGTGCACACCGCCGAAGGACTTGACGACGTCTTCGGCCACAAGCTGTCCCCGATCGTTGGCACGGTGCTCGCTGAGGTCAGCCACAGCGGCGTTGGACGTGATCGGGCGCCGACCGACTCCGAGCCCGAGCCGTCGTAGGCCAGCGAAGACGGCAGCCATGATGCCCTCAGGGGCGACCAGGACCACCAGGATCATGATCCCGCCCAGAACGATCGGCGTCAGACCTCCACCGGTTCCGCCCATGACGGTCTGGATCTCCTGAATGACGATCGCGCCGAGGAAGGCGCCGAACAGCGAGCGACGGCCACCGACCAGGGCCCAGATGATCACCAGAGCGGCCTGCTGGAGGCTGAAGACGGCCGGGTTCGCGAATTGGCCCCAGCCAGCGAACTCGCCGCCGGCAAGTCCGGCGATGACCCCTCCGATGACGAAGGCGGTCAGCCGGGTGCGGCGCACGTCATAGCCCAGAAGCTGGGAGCGGAGCTCGTTGTCGCGCACCGCCATCAGGGAGCGTCCGAAGGGACGGCGCAACAGCTGGTCCAGGAGTAAGACGATGACGGCCGCCAGCGCGACGACGAACACCAGCTGGAACCCCGCATTCAACGGGGCTGACACCGACCCGAGAGCGGGAATGCCACTCATGCCGTTGTAGCCGCCCAGCAGCGCATCGCCCACGTGGTACTCGGGGGACCCGGTCGAGGACATGAAGGTCAGCAAGACCAAGGTCACGGCGAGGGTGATGATGCCGACGTACAGCTCCCCGACGTTGCCGTAGAAGATGAAGTAGCCCAACAACAAAGCGAACAGCCCAGCGACCGCGCCAGCGACCAGCAGTGAGGAGTACGTCTCCCCGGTGATCGGCGAGAGGTTGATCGAGGAGATGCCGTAGGCGTAGGCCCCGATGCCGAACAGGGCTGCCTGGCCGAAGCTGAAGATGCCTCCGTACCCCCACACGAAGGTCAGGCTGAGCGCTAGCTGGCCGAAGATGATCCACAGCGCCCATTGCTGGGCTAGGAAGGCGGACGATCCGCCGCCCACCACGAAGGCGGCGAGGACCGCCAGCACGGTGAGGCCGATGCGCCCTGGCAGCGTCCTGGTCTTGTCAAGAAGGGTGTTCATAGTGCCCTCTCGGGGATGAAGAGCCTGCGTTAGAAGCGTCGGCCCCACTTGCCGCTGATGCCGGTGGGCATGAACCGCAGGAGGACGATGGCGACCAGCAGCAGTGAGATGGAGCCGAAGAAGGCGGTGGTGGCGTTCGAGACGATGCCCTGGACCCCGCCCAGCAGCACCGAGGCCGAGGCGGTACCGGTGAGGACGGCGGCGCCGCCGGTGATGACAACCATGAAGGCAGCACCGACGTACTGCTGGCCGAAGGTGGGGACTACTCCGGCCAGGGCTGCGAGCAGCGCTCCGCCGAACCCGGACAGGATGGCGCCGAAGCCGAACGTGAGCATGTTCAGGCGACGAACGTCGATGCCGATCGCGCCGGCCATGGTGGGGTCGAGGGTGGCCGCGCGGGCCATGACTCCGTATCGGGTTTTGGTGAAGACGACGTAGACCAGTCCGAGCATCGCCAGGGCCGCGATGTCGACGACGATGGAGAACTGGGAGAAGGAGTACTGCCCGAGCCTGAACGACCCCAGCGGGGTCGGGATTGAGTGGGTGCTCGTGCCGAAGATGATTGTGACGACCTGGATCATGATCAGGCTCAAGCCCCACGTCGCCAGCATCATCGCAGCGAGGCGCCCGTAGAGGAACCGGATCAGGCAACGTTCGATGATGACTCCGAACAGCCCCACCGAGAGGGCACCGAGAATCGCAGCGACCCAGAACCCGACGCCGAGTCGGTAGAAGGTCACCGTCATGTAGGCGCCGAGCATGAGGAACTCGCCGTGGGCCAGGTTGATCAGGCCCATCATCCCGAAGATCACCGCCAGCCCGACCGAGACGATGATGAGCAGCGCGATGCTGTTGACGACGGACAGGGCGACCGCTGTGAGGTGCGAGGGATCCATGACTGCTCCTAGCGGAGCCGGCCCGCACTGGGCCGGCTCCGAACGAGGGGGCTTATGACAGGCTGAACTGCTTGTTCACGTTCGGCTTGGCCTGCAAGTCGCACACCTGCTGCTCCCAAGCCGGCTGAACCTGGGGGGTCGTCTTGACGATGTCGAACGTGTGAGTCGTGTTCGTCTTGGCGATGTGGACGTCGTAGACGGTGTGATGCGTCTTGGGGTCCACGCTGACCGGGCCACCCGGACCGTTGTAGTGAATGCCGCTCTCCAGTGCCTGGGTCACCTTGGTGCGGTCAGTCGAGCCGGCCTTCGTCACGGCTTCGGCATACATGTGGATGCCGTTCCAGACGTCCACGTCCTGAGCCGTCGGCTCTTGGTAGCCCGCGCCGTTGGTCTGGTGCCAGAGCTTCTTGAACGCCACGTTCTCGGGGCGGTTCACCCCGGCGTAGTAGGAGGCGGCAACGAAGATGTTGTGCGCCTCCTTGGGGTCGAGGACCACCTGCTCCCCGCTGAGGCCGAACGTCTCGGACAGGATCGGGGTGCTCGCATTCAGGCCCGCTGCCGCGTAGGCGCGGTAGAAGGCCACGTGGTTGGTGCCGACCAGCATGGAGGCGACGACATCAGGTTTGGCAGCCTGGATGTGGTTGATGATGGAGTTGAAGTCGGACACGTTCAGCGGCACGAACTCGGTGTTGACGACCGTTCCACCCGCTTGGGTGGTCAGGCGCTGCACCCACTTGGCTGCGTTGTGTCCGAAGTTGTAGTCAGCGGCCACGACGTACACGCGCTTGCCGTACTTCTTGATGCCGAAGGGCATCAACGGCGCGATCGTCTGGTCCAGGGTCGCGCCGTTGAGGAACGTGTTCTTGTCGCAGACCCCGCCCTCGTAGGGCTCGTTGTACAGGTAGAGCGTCTTGGTCCGGTCCGTGACGGGACGGATGGCCTCGCGGGAGGCGCTGGTGATGCCGCCCATCACCACGTCGACCTTGTCCTGCTCCGCGAGCTGGTTGGCGTACTGGGCGTACTTGCTGTTGTCCGACTGGGGGTCATAGCTGACCAGCTGGAGCTTGCGGCCGGCGACACCACCGTGGGCATTGACATCGGCCACGGCCATCTCCGCCGACTTCTGCATCGGCTTGCCCGCCAGGTTGAGCTCCCCGGTCTGGTCCAAGAGCATGCCGATCTTGATCGGACCACTGGTGTTCGTGCTGCCGGAGGCTGCATTGCTGAAGGCGCCGCCGGAACAGCCGCTGACCGTGGCCCCCAGGATTACGGTCAACGCGGCCACGCCCACTTGCGCGGGGCGCCGCCAGGTTGTCTTAGGCATCGGTTTGGCCTTTCGTCTGAGGAGAGCGCGGCGTGCGGGACAGCGTCCACGGAGATCGAGGTGTGGCTTGGAACGCTTCTGCACTGCATCTGCGTTTCCATCAGTATGTTGATGGCCCGACGTCGCTGTCAACAGTCTGACGACAGTTCGTTCATTTTTTTGATGCGCTTGGCTTGCGACTCAGGAGCGACGCGCGCGCTCCTGCGGAGAGAGCAGGATGAACTGCTCCACCTCGGGGTCATGCCCACCGATCGGGTCATGACGCGTGGGCATCATGGCGATGAAGGGCAGCAACTGGTGCCGGGCCACCTCGTAGACGCGGCGCAGCTCCGCCACCGGCTCGGGGTGCTCATCCACACGCAGGTCGAGGTACGGGTACTCCTCCCGCGCGTAGATCTTCATCGCGGCGGACTGACGCCCACGCTTGTCCCCGCCCACCGCCTGGCCGGCCTCCAAGGCGCTGACGAGGCGTTCCGGCAACTCCGCGTCCACCGTCGACTCGAAGCTGTCCTTCATGGCCTCGAGCGTGTCACCGCCGGTGAGCATGTTCCCCTGGATGGTGTAACCGGGCCCGGTGATGTCCCCGAACCAGGACGTGCAGCCGCCCCCGCTGTGCACGGCGGCCTCACCTTGACCGTCGACGATGCCGAGCTGACGCATCTCCCGGCCCGGATCCTCGCTGATCAGCTTCTCCAGCACCTCGGCTGCACTCAGCCCCTGGCGCAGCAGCTCGACACCGTCGATGCCGAGGTAGGGGTTCGCCCAGGACTGAGTGGCAATGGAGCCAACTCCCGGAGCACCAAAGGCGCAGATCGCGCCGACAGCCGGGACGGCAGTGGACACCGCCACCCCGGTCAAGCCGGTGCGCGGGCAGCGGGCAACGATCGAGAACGTCATGGTCTTCTCTTTCTGGCTACTGGTCAGAAGGACGGCGGCGTCATTGCGCCGATCAATACGGCGTCCTGCGACGTCGGGTTGCGGTACCAATGCGGAAGTGACGAGTCATACGTCAGGGAGTCGCCCTCATGGAGCGTGTAGCCCGTCCCGTTGACACAGACGTCGAGCTCGCCCTCCAGGATCGTGACGCACTCCTCGCCGGGGTGGATGAACGGCGCATCCTGGTTGTCCCAGCCCGCCGCTATTTGGGCCCTCAACATCCCAAGCTGGCCGTGCATGTGCGGAGTCAGGAGCTCGTACACCAGGTTGTCCTCCGCAACCTGCAGGCGCCGCCGAGCGTCGTGACGCACCACCGCACCGGTCTCGTCGGGCGTACCGAAGAAGCGGCCCACGGGCACGTTGAGCGCTTGAGACAGCTTGATCAGCGTGGTCAGGGAGGGGTTGCCCTGCCCGCGCTCGATCTGACTCAGCAAGCCGGGACTCAGGTCCGCCATGGCGGCCAGTGCGGCGATGCTGTGGCCACCCTCGCGCCGCAACTGCAGAACCAAGGCGCCAGCGGCGTTCATCGCCCGCTTTGCCTGATCCTCCGCCCCCTCGCGGCTGTCCGGCTGAACATCGACGTCGGGCTTGAGTTCCATGCCACAATCCTCCACTATGGCGATGCAACCGTCAACATAGTGAACACATCCAATGCCTGTGTTGCCGCCATGGCTTGCCGCTCCCACGAGGAAGATGCCGAATGTCCACTCCGTCGACCCGCCCCCTCCAGCGACCGTTCCAAGCGGGCCAGGACCTCCCCGACGTGGCGCTGCTGTGTTCAGAACTCATCCGTTATGACTCCTCCGTCCGGGGAGGGCTCGAACGGGACGTCGCCGAACGTGTTGCGGCCGAGCTCTCTGACATGTCGCTGACGCCGCAACTGCTTGAGCGCGACCCACGGCGCTCCAACGTCGTCACGAGGATCGAAGGTGCGGACCCCAGTGCCCCGGCACTCCTTGTCCACATCCATCTCGACGTCGTTCCCGCCGACCCGAGCACCTGGACAGTGCCGCCCTACGCAGGCGAGATTCGTGATGGTCACGTGTGGGGCCGTGGCGCCGTCGACATGAAGAACATGGCGGCGATGACGCTGACTTCGCTCCGCGACCTCCTGGCCGGGGGCTGGCGACCTCGTCGCGACGTCGTCCTCGCGTTCGTCGCCGATGAGGAACTGGGCGGGGGTGCCGGTGCCCAGTGGCTCGTCGAGAACCACGCCGACCTGTTCGACGGCTGCACGGAAGCCATCGGCGAAGCAGGCGGCTTCAGCTTCGAAGCACCCTCAGGGCAACGCAGCTACCTGGTGCAGTCCGCAGAGAAGGGCATCGGCTGGCTCCGCCTCGTCGCACGCGGTCCCGGCGGCCACGGGTCGATGCGTCACACCGACAACCCGGTGATCAAGCTGGCCGAGGCCCTGCACCGCCTGGAGCACCACGACTTCGGGATACACCCGTGCCAAAGCACAACCGCCCTCATCGACGCCGCACGAGCGTGGCACGACGAGCCGGACGCCGACTTGGCCCTCGATGCCACTGGCTCACTCGCCAGATTGCTCGTGCCCACACTGCGCAACACCTACAACGCGACCGAGCTTCACGCGGGACTGCAGCACAACGTCGTGCCGCCCGTCGCCGAGGCCCTAATCGACGGTCGCTTCGTTCCGGGACACGTGACCGCCTTCTACCAGGACATCGAGGACCTCGTCGGCGACCTCGTGGAAGTCGAGCGCGTGTTCCACAACGGCGCGCTAGAGACGCCCTTTAGCGGCCCAGTGCCCGAAGCGATCGTCGCCTCGCTCGCAGCGGAAGACCCGGACGCGGTCACCATCCCCACGTGCCTGCCAATAGGCACCGATGCCAAGCACTTTGCACGCCTAGGCATCAACTGCTACGGGTTCGTTCCCCTGCAGCTGCCCACCACGTTCGACTTCCCGGCCATGTTCCACGGCGCGGACGAACGCGTTCCGGTGTCCGCTTTATCCTTCGGTCAGCGGGTATTGCAGAACTTCTTCACGCGCTGCTGACGGCACGTCGGCGGCGGTGCCCCTCGTCGCGCGCTCTCGCGCGCCAGGAGACCCGGAGGCGGAGTCATGGCCCGATCCATGGCACCGCGCAAGGGCGGAGCCGAGCCCCGTTCACCGGGGCCGACGGGGACGTCGAGTCGCATGGAGTCTTGGTCGGCTCGGAGTCGGACGGGGTCGTGGCGGCCCCTTTTGCAGCCAGCGCGACCGCCTTCGGTGACGAACGGGTGGAGGTGGACGGCGTCCACGTCGCGCGCGACGTCCCCGTCGAGTGCTGAGCTCACCAAGGCACGGTCAAGCCGGCCCAGCGACACAAGGTCCTTGGAGACGCGCTCAAACGTCTACCTGCGTGATCGGTGAACCCCAACTGCGTGACCCGACTTGGGTAACCCTGAGCATCGTGAGCGTCTGTCCCCCCCTCCCCCCGACTTCCTCGATCACCTCCCCCGGCCCGAGGCTGTGCAACCTGAAGGTAGGCCCCTCCTCACCGCTCAGCCCACCCAGGCACCCGACGATGACGTTGGTGACGGACAGGTCGCTCCGGTTGGCAACGTGCACCCGACGCACGACGCCCGATCCGTCCGGCTGAACGTTGGATCGGTCAACCTCGGCCCACGCGCCGATCAACTCAACTTGACGCCGCTGGTCTTGCGTCCGCCGTCCTCGCGGGTCACTCGCCGCAATGGATGCTGCGCCGGCGGCGAACAGCGTGGCACCTGCGGTCGCCAGGGCCCCGACTGCTTCAGGGCTCCACCCCCTACTCATCCTTCAACAGCCTCGTCATGACTCAGCGTTGTGGTCCTGGGCAGTAGCTGAGCGAGGAAGGTGCCAAGTTCAAGGCCGTGATCGACATTCACCGGGTACATCAGGCCGTCTTCAGTCAGCGGTTCGCCCTTCTTTTGCCCGCGCTTGTAGAACCCGGTGGCGTACTGCCGCCGACTCTCGTCGACTGATTGACCCCATTCAGCGGCACCCGTAGCAGTCAGGGCGACTATGCCTGGACGTGGCAACATGAGGGCATCCTCCTCGGTGTCGTACCGCACGTGATAGGGGGTCCATCCGCGTCCGCGAAGCGACTCGGCCACCACGTACTCGCCCCACAACCCGGTGGCGACGTTGGTCGGTGCCGGCTGCCACAGCAGGATCGTGGCGTGCGTGTGGAGTAATCCGTGGAGAACCAGACGCGGCAGTCCCTCGAGCTTGCCGGTCACCGTCCCGAACTTGATGGTGACAAAGTCAGGAATAACCGCTCGACCGTCGTCCCATGTGAAGACCAGATCCTCCGTGCCGAGGTAGGCGGCACCCACGCCAGGCGCTCCTCCATCTGCACCTTGCGCCACGCCTTGAGAGTCGCCGTCGTCCGCGGGTCGATGGTGACAGTCCGGCGCTCGTGGTTCTTCGGGGTGACGTACACCCGCGCCTGACCGACCTGGGTGACCGAACGCTCCACGGCGATCACGCCGGTCTCCACGTCAACGTCGGGCCACCGGAGGGCAAGAAGCTCACCGCGCCGCATGCCTGTGGCCGCTGCCAAGGCCCATAGAGGTACCCATCGGTCTCCCTCTGTAGGACCCGCCAGGAACATCGGCAGCTCCGAGCCCGTCCACGTCGAGTGTTGAGGCTTCGGACACGAGGACGCTTGGTGCCGACCACCGGATTGACCTCGAGGATGTGTTCCATGACGGCGTCCTGCAACGCTCGCCTCAGCACCGCCCGCGCGAACTCCACAGTCCTTTGAGACAGCGGCCGGCCGTCCTTGCCCCCGGATTCGTACAAACCTTTGAGGACCACCGACAGCCGGGACGGAGAAAGCGACTGCAGCCCGCTCGCGTCCCAGAGCGTGCTTCAAGTAGCCGGCGATGTTGTCCCGGTACGACTTAGCCGTAGACGGCTTCAGCTCCACCTCATGGGCGGCGATCCAGCCACTCCCCGACCGCCAGGTTCTGCGGCGTGACGTAGGTTCCCCGGTTGACTGCGTGACGCGCCGCATCCCGAGGCCACGTGCTCACGTAGCTGCGCATCGCTGCGTAGCCGGCCTTGTCGGTGGTGAAGCGCCCGGACCCCAACAGGCCTCCGTGGTGGTCGACGACCTCGATAGTGGCCGACAGCTTGTGGGGATCGACGCCGATGATCACGCCAGCCATGGCGCCTCCTGCTCTCCTCGAACCTGTTGGGATGGCGAGGTGGGCAGTGTTACTACGAGCTGGGCAGTCCCTCTTGAGCCACCCCTCGTCACGGTGCTCGGAGAGGCGCAGTCCAGATGAGAGCCACCCCGCAGACCGGGCGCGCAGCCGCAATTGAGAGCGTCCCACCGTGCACCTGGATCGAGTCTGGCCAGACATCGACCCTGCGTGAAGTCTCCTAGTAGCCGCCTTCCGCGCTTGCATGCCAGGGAGCTGGCGTTGCGCCCCAGTGGGTTCCGCATCACCCGGGTAGTTCAAGGATCCAGCCCTGACCCCGGTGAGACGAGAACCGGCACTTGAGCCCGCGGCCGCCCGCGGCGCCGCGGTCAATCGGCAGTGCTCAGTGGGGAGTCGTCGCGACGGAGCAGGACCAGGGCAACGTCGTCGGGGCCCGCTGCGGCGCGTCGCCCCATCGCCTGTAGCAGGCCGTCGGCGACCTCATCCAAGGACTCGGCACCGCCGAGCCGCCGCAGCGCGGCCGCCAAGGCAGCGACGCCTTCGTCGACGTCCTGGGTCCGTGACTCGACCAGGCCATCGGTGAACATCAGCAGCACGTCGCCCGCGCCGAAGGAGATCTCGCCTTCCTGGTACCCGCCACATCCCAGACCCAACGGTGGACCGGTCGGCAGCGTGATGGTCTCGACGTCTCCGCAGTCGCGGCGCAGCAGCAGCGGCAGGTGCCCGGCACTGCTGGCTCGCACGGTGTCGAGCTCCAGGCCGACGACGCCGTAGCAGGCGGTGGCGAACTGCGGCCCGGCCCCGTCGGCGCCGGGGCCGCTGAGGATCTCGGTCAGCTGGGCGTCGAGCAGCTCTAGCACGTTATGTGGTGCCAGGGCGGCGTGGCCGGCGGCGCGCATCGCAGCGCGGGCCTGACCCATCACCGCGGCGGCGGCGATGCCTCGCCCGCACACGTCGCCGATGCCGATCCCGACCCGACCATCGCCGAGGTCGTGGACGTCCCACCAGTCTCCGCCCACCTCGACCTCCGGCGCGCCGGCGACATACCGGGCTGCTACCGACACACCGGGCAACGACGGCGGAGTCTGCGGCAGCAGGGCCCGCTGCAGCCTCAGCGCGACGTCGCGATGGTGGCGGGCGCCGCGGACCTGGCTGATGGCCACCCCCGCACGCGCGGCCACGTCCTCCAGGAACGGCAGGTCGATGTCCGCGAACGCCGGACGTTCCCCGGCCGCCAGCAGCACCAGTGCACCGGTGAGGGTTCCCGCCGCAACCAGCGGAACCACGGCGATGCTGTGTACGGCCGCGGCGCGAAGCCAGTCTGCCGTCGCCGACTGCGGGGCCAGCGACGGCAGGGTCGACTCCTCGACCGGGAAGATCATCGGTTGCCCGGCTGCCAACAGGCTGCCCCACGCGGCCGCGGTCTCAGCTGTTGCCGGTGGCGGCAGTGGTCCCAGTGCCGCCAGGGAGGGAACGAGGCTGAGCACCTCCGGAGCCCCCGTGTCCGCAGAGGCGGGGCGATCCCAGCTGGTGTCGGAAATGACGTACACCGCCGCCACGTCGCCCAGCGCAGGCACCAAACCATCGGCCAGCGACTGCAGCCCGTGCCCGGGCGACTTGGCCGCGATGATGGCGGTCGAGATATCTGCCAGCAGCTGTGAGCGGCACGCGGTCTGCTCGGCCCGTACCTCGGCGCTGACGTCCAGGGCGATCGTGGCCACACCCTGAGGGGGTGAACCCAACGGCGCCAGGACAAACCGCATGTCCAGGCCGCCGCCCAGCCGGTCCCGCAGCGACACCCGCCGACGCGGAACCTGCAGTTCCTGCCCGGTGCGCAGCACCTGGGTCAGAAGTTCCAGCCCCTCGACAGGAAGCTCGGGAAAGGACTCCCCTAGTGGTCGTCCCAGCGTTCGCGCGCCGACCAGGGCCTGCGCGGCGCCGTTCTGATAACCCAGAAGATGTCTCGGCCCCACCGTCACCAGAACCAGTGCCGGAGACACGTCCCACGCCTGCCGCCATGAGGTAGACACGAGCCGGTCGACCATGTCCTGGGAGTGCCTGGGCTGCCCCCGGCCGCGTCGGCTCATCTGGTCACAGTAGAAGGCTGCAACGCCCGACGCCAACCACTGCGACGGGCGCTTTCCCCCGCCGAACCCAACGGGGCCCACCACCGGCCGCCCACCACGACCTGGTCCCCGGCTGCCAGCACCAGCAAGTCACCCTGGACCACCTCGTCCGGAGCGACCTCACGCTCTTGGCCGTCCCGTAGCACCCGGCAGCGGGCGCGGTGCAGCGGCAGCCACAGCCGCAGCCGCAGCCGCAGCCGGTCCAGCGTGCGCTTGGCACGCAGCTCCTGCACCGAGCGATCACGGCGTTGAGCGACCCCATGCCGACGCTGACGGCTGCGTCGTTGGTGCGGCCCAGCGCCAACAGGCCGACGCCGATGACGAACAAGATGTTGTTCAAGAAGGGTGAACAGGGTGGCCCGCAGGATCGAGACATAGCTGCGCGAGGACCTCGCACGCACGCCGTTGTCGGATCCGGAGCGCCGACGCTCCCTCGCCTCGTCCTCGCTCAGGCCCGTCGGCCGGACGGCGCCGGGGCCAACAGCAGCGTGACAGGCGCCGGGAGCAGGCTCACCCCGACAAACGCCGGTCGGCGACGTCGGCACGGCGGTCCTCGGCCGGGGAGACCAGCAGCCGGGGCACCCACCGTTGGTCGTCATCGCAGTCCGCGGCCGGCGTGCTGACCGGGACGCAGCTCGATGTCGATGGGGAAGGTGGGTGAGTCAAGGGCCTGGCGGACGTGCTGCACCGCTTGGTTCTCCAGAGTTCGGCGCACGTCCGCGATGTCGGCGTAGTCGGCCAGCTCTACCCCCAGAACCAGCCGCTGGCTGGGCTCGGAGCGCAGGCGTGCGGTCGTGCCGGAGACGCCGCGAATGCCGCGGACCTCATCCTGCACCGCGTCTGTCAGGGCGCCGGCGTGGACCATGGTCAGCCCGTTGCGGTCGTCCGTGGTCAGATCCAGCCGCTGCAGGCGGTCTACCCGCAGCTGAGCCAGCAGCCACCGTGCACCCAGGAAAGCCAGCAGCAGGCACCCGGCCGCGACGGCCCACCAGAACCATGGCCTGTCGGCGGCGAAGCGGTGCAGCTGCCGGGGGGCGACCGGGCTACTGGCCGGCGCCGCGCCGAACGCTCCCAGGCTGGTCGCGAGACCGAGGCCGCCAGCCAGCGCACACAGCAGGCCCAGAAGGAAGAGGACGGCGCGGTTAGCGCCGTCGACGCGCCGGCTCATCGGCTTTTGCCCGTCACGATGGTGACTCGCGGGCGGAGCCTGTCAGCCAGGCCGAGCTGGCGAAGCTTGTCGGCGACCGTGTCGGTCACCTGCTGCTGTACCTGACCTTCGGTCCGTGAGGCGGTGTACGCGCGCACCTTCACCCAGCGCCGTCCGGCCCTGACGTCGACGGAGCGAACACCGCCGATGCGGCTGCCCGCCTCGCGCAGGCTACGCTCGATCCCGCGACGCGACGCGGTGACCTGCACCCCCTCGATGTTCGAGGGCAGCGTCAGGTGGTGCGGCTTGCCGCGGCGCAGCGCCGCCAGCATCAGCAGCAGCCCCACCACGACAAGAGCCGCCATGGCAGCGCGCATCAGGCCGTCGGTCAGGGTGTGCTGCCCAAGCCAGGCGCTCCATCGCGGATACGGAACGAGCCACGGCGGGCGACCGAGCTGAGCCAGCAAGATCTCGCTTGCGGCCAGCAAGCCACCCAGCAGCAGCACAACGGCCAGCAGCGCCGCCAGGATCCGGTTCACGACGGTCATCCGTCACTTCCTTGTCGTGCGAAGGGTCGGTGGTTCCGGCTGCAATCACCGAATGCGCCGAGGGCCTGCGGCGGGAGCGCTCATGCTGACGATCTCGAGGTCGATCTGCTCTACGTGGACGCCGGTGATTCGAGCGACGTCCGCGCGGACCTGGTCGCGGACGGCGTCGCTGACCGATCGAACCGACGCCGGCCAGTGGATCGCGATGGTGGCGTCGACGGTGGCGACGTCGCCGTGTACGCGGGCGCGCACGTGGGCGCTGTCTTGGGGACGGGCATCGCCGACGTTCACCCCGAGGACCCGGCGTGGGGCGGCCATCGCCGCCTCCACCTGGGACACCGCATAGCCGGCAACGCGTTCCACCACCCGGTCGTCCACCGACAGCGATCCGCGCTCGGCGGGGTCACCCAGAACGGGCTGGGAGGTGGGCTTCGTCTGGTCGGTCGTCACGGCAGCGGTCACCGTGGACCGCGGCCGCCGCCGCCGCCGCCAAGGTAGCTGGTCAGGTCCAGCTCGCCGGAAACGACCTTGCCGACGACGAAGCCGACCAGCCCGAGTACCGCGGTCCCAACGAAAGCCTCGAACCCGCCCACGACCCAGGCGAGGCCAAGTAGCAAACCAGTGAAGAGACCCACTGTGGTGGGGGGCATGACACAACCTCCGTGTTCGGGATGGACACAGGACGCTCAGCGCAGCCGGCGGGTGGGGAACCGCCGATGGCGGCGCAGCGGAAGCCACGCAAGCCAGCGGGCGAAACCCTTCGACCGCCGAACGAACGTGACCTCGGGGCCGGCGGTCGCCGCACCGGCCCGCGCGGGCGCGGTGTGGCGGTCGCCCACCCGCTGCGGCACGGCATCTTCCAGGCGCTGCCACGCCAGGATGAACGCGGCGGTGTCTCCGCCGAGGTCGGGGTGGTGCGCCCGCGCGACGGCTCTGCGTCGGCGGCGACGTTCCTGTCCTGTCGGTGCCGTCACGCCGGCTCCAAGGGCACCGGCGCGCAACCGCGTTGGCCGGGCGGCGCAACATCGGCAATGTGCACATCGACGGCGCGACCCCCCGCAAGCGCGGCGACGGCCGAGCGAATCTGTGCGGCCACCACATGGACCGGGACAGCGGTTGCGGCGACGACAGCCACCGCAACGACCGTGTCGTCGGCGCGGACACCGGCGATCCGGCGCCCCGGTAGGTAGGTCGCCACGTAGTTCGGTCCACCGGGATGCAGCGACACGACCGCCGGGCAGGCCAGCACCGCACCGGCGAGGAGGTCGACCTCCGTGGCGGCTGCCGCCTGGAGCGCCTGGCTCATTGGACCCGTGCCGGCTCCGTTGGCCTCTGGTCCTCGTCGGTGGGGAGGTGGATGTCGTTGACGGAGATGTTGACCTCGGTGACCTCCAGCCCCGTCATGCCCTCCACCGAGCTGGCGACGTTGCGCCGGACCGCCCGCGCAAGTTCAGCGATCGACACGCCGTACTCGGTCACAAGGTCGAGGTCGATCGCGGCCTGGCGCTCGCCGACCTCGACCGAGACGCCTTGGCCGGTGGCCTGGGATGAACCGGGGATCCGCTCGCGCAGCGCACCGAGCGTGCGGGCGGCGCCGCCGCCGAGGGCATACACGCCCGAGACCTCGCGCGCGGCCAGGCTGGCGATCTTCTGGACCACGCCGTCAGCGATCGTGGTGCGACCCTCGCTGCTCTGCAGCGCCGACGGGGCGGCCTGCTGCACCGGGGAGGAGGACGGAGAGCCGGACTGGGTGGTGGCGCTGGGCTGGCTGCTCATGAGAGCGACTCCTTCGTGCTGGATGGCGGGCCGAGGGCGTTTGGCCCGATGATGAGCGGAGTCGACGGCGTGAGCGACTCACACCACTTGGACACGCTTCGCGGCGAAGGGTTACACCACAGATGCGGCCGATCTTGTACACCCGGCCCCGACGCTGGCCGCGGCGCGGCCCGTGAGCGACCTGGACGGTGACGACGACGTCGCGGTCCAGGCCGGCTGGGTGGACCTTGCCCGAACCGGGGATGAGGAGGCGTTCGCCGCGTTGGTCCGCACCCACCAGCACCGCCTGTACGCCATCGCACTACGGCTGACCGGCCAACCCCAGGATGCCCAGGACGTGGTGCAGGAGGCGTTCCTGCAGGCGTGGCAAGGGCTGCCACTCTTTCGCGGGGACGCACGGTTCTCCACCTGGACCACCCGCATCGTGATCAACCGCTGTCACAACCTGCGCCGGGGTGCTCGACCGGCTGAACCGCTTTGGGATGACGGCACAACGACCGTACCGCCGGCCGATACCGTGGTCATCGCCAGCCAGCGCTGGCAGGCCGCGCAAGCCGCGGTGCTGGACCTACCCTTCGATCAGCGCGCCGCGCTGGTGCTGAACACGTTTGCCGGGTACACGCACGCCGAAAGCGGACGCATCCTGGGAATCACCGAATCGGCGGCGAAGGTCCGGGTGCACCGGGCTCGCAAGGCGCTCCTGGCGCGAATGCAGGACTGGAGGTAACGCCCGTGCCAACACAAGGGGACACCGGGGACCGCCGGCCGTGTGGGGTGCGCGTCGACGAGCTGCTGGACCAGGTCGCTGGCCACGCCGCCCCCCGCGACCCGGACCACCAGCGCACCTGCCCCCACTGCCAGGCCACCCTCGCCGAACTCACCGCGCTCTGGCAGCCCGTGCACGACCTTGCCGCCGAGAACGTCCGAGCCCCGGCGCACCTGCTCGAAGCGGTGATGCTCCGCCTCCGCCGGCTTCCGCGCAACATGTGGCACGTCGTCATACCCAGTGACTCCGGCGCAGGAGAGACCCGCATCGCCGCCCGGGTCGTAGCCGCCGTCGCGCGTCTGGCCGCCGGGTCCGTGCCACACGTCAGCCTTGCCCTCGGCGCCGGGCACCTAGCCGGCCAGCACGCAGACACGACCACCGACGTCGCCGTGGCCGGCACCCACGTCGTCATCGACGTCCAGATCGTGGTCGACCACGGCGCCCGCATTCCCGACGTCGCCGCCCAGGTGCGGACCCAGATCACCAGACACATCGCCGCCCACACCGGACTGACCGCCGCAGCAGTGAATGTCAATGTCACGGATGTCCGTCTCGTCCGTCCCTGACCCAAGCCGGTGCATCGTCGGCGACGGCAGGGCGACGACGGGTTCCGGCGCCTTGTTGGCGCACATCGGGACCGGTTGGACTGTCGAGGGTCGCTTGCAGCAGGATCCCAAGAGGGCCCGAAGCTGGGCCTCGACACGATGGGCGCGAGTAGAGTAGGGGGTCCCAGTAGGGGGTCCCCGGTCCGTCGGCGAAGGAGTGGACGTGATCATCCTCGGCCTCATCCTCCTGGTTCTCGGGTTTCTCCTACACATCCAGATCCTGTGGACGATAGGCGTGATCCTGTTGATTGTCGGGGCCGTCCTAGCCATCCTTGGCGCCACCGGCCGCGCGATCGGCGGCAGGAAGCACTGGTACTGAGCAGGCATGCGTTGCGCCCGCGTTCCCCGTGCGCTGGCGCCTGTTGCAAGGGCCGTGAACCGAGCGCGACCGTCAAAGGGTAGGCGCGCACCGGCGCAGGCAGCACGAGCTCGTCCCCGGACAGGAAGGAAGCCGTCGTCCCCGGCGGCTTGCCAACTCCTCCAGCAGTTCGAGGTACCGCCGGACGCAGGCGGCACCCATGGCGTCGACCCGTCCCTTCGGATTTTGAAGGTTCGTCAGGCACGCAATCACGTCAAGGGCGGCGCAGTCGGCCTCGTCCCGGAGCGCTTCCAGGAGGCGCCCAGTGCCTGCGCCTGGCGCCTCATCCTCTCCTGTAGTCACACAGCCGTTGAGGACCCGGTGGCGCGTGAGTCACCTGAGACAGTCCTGGGAGATCCCTGTGGGAGCCCCACAGCGCATACAGCCCCGGAGGAGGGCGGCCCGGACTGCCATGCGCGACGTGTCGTGCCGTTCGGACTATGGCTCCAAACGCTGGGCCCGCGTAGGGTGTGAGCCATCGGCCCCTTTGACAGCCAAGACCCTCAACGCTCGTGACCTGAGTTCGGGTCCGCACGGACCGACAGAGACCCCGGCGCAGGCCGCCTGCACGCCGGGGTTTCGCCGTGCGCAGGGGACTTTCAGGAGGAGGCGCCGTGGCCATGGGGAGCGACCCACGCTGGCGCTGGAGCGATCTTCGCCGGGCGCACCCGATAGGCGGCGAGGCGCTGAGCCATTTGCGGTGAGGGGTCCATTGTCGCGCTCGGGGTACAGGGCCGCCATAGATCCTTCGGACAGGTGGCGGCGGTCGCCGCCCTGCCATTCGTCGTGCAGGTCGGCCAGGACGGCTCCGACGAGGCGGACCACGGCGGCCTCGTTGGGGAAGACGCCCACGACCCGGGACCGGCGCTTGATCTCCTTGTTCAGTCGCTCGAGAGGGTTGGTCGACCAGACCTTCGACCAGTGCGCCTTGGGGAAACCGGTGAAGGCCAGCACCTCGGTCTTGGCGTCGTCCATCAGCGGGCCGATCTTGGGAAAGCGGTCGGTCAGCTGGTCCCGGACGGCGTCCCAGGTGCTGGCCACGGTGGTCGCGTCGGGCTGGGCGAGATCGTCCGGAAGACCGCGGCGACCATGTCGGCGTGGGTCTTGGGGACCGGGGCCAGCAGGTTGCGGGCGAAGTGGACCCGGCAGCGTTGGTGCCGGCTCCCTGGAAGGACCGCTTGAGGGCGGCGACCAGGCCGGCGTGCTGGTCGGAGATGACCGGCCGCACCCCGCCCAGGCCGCGCTTCTTCAGGGTGGCCAGGAAGCCGCGCCAGAACACCTCGTCCGCTGTCGCCGACGTCCAGGCCGAGGACCTCCCGGGCGCCGGTGGCAGTGATTCCATACGACCACCCCAGCGACGGACGCGGTGGCTCAGGGGGTGGGGTGTGACGGATCAAACCAGGGGACGCGTTCAGGCTCGACTGCCGCATCGATCTCCAGGTTGACCACGATCGACTCCTGACCACTCCGCACGACGACGCACACCAGCGGCTCGTCGTCCCGGGCGTTGAGCTCCTGGTGCGGCACGAACGGAGGCACGAAGATGAACCCCCCAGGGCCGGTCTCCGCGGTGAACTCGAGGTCAGAGCCCCACCGCATCCGCGCGTGGCCGCGGACCACGTAGATCACGCTCTCCAGCTCGCCGTGATGGTGGGCGCCAGTCTGCGCGCCAGGAGGGATGGTGACGGTCCCAGCCCACAGCTTCTCCGAGCCCACCCTGTCGTGAGTTACCGCAGCAGCCCGGTTCATGCCCGGCGTCTGAGCGGTGTTCGTGTCCAGCGCGTCACCGGGGATGACACGCACGCCCTGCGTCCGCCAGTCCGGGGTCGCCTCGTGCGCGGAGGAGCTCATGCATCGAGGATATTCCGACGGGTCAACGGGTGGCCGACACGCCGGATGCACTGCGCCATCTGCGGCCGCCCCGACCGCATCACGCGTGTGGCAGCACCGGACCGTGCAGGCTGGCCCCCTCGGCCGCGAAGCGCTCTTCATAGGCGGAGCCCAGGTCATGGAGGGACGCCTCACAGTCCCCCACGTAGGTCGGCCCATGCATGAGCCCCAGCGTGCGCGGGTGCAGCTCGGCGAGCCCGTGAATCGTCGGCGCCGTCGACGCGGTGAGACAGGTGGCGTGGAACATGTCCTCGGCGGCGAGCGCCGGACCGGTGATCTCGTGATCGGTCAACGCCGGGCTGTCCCCGGTGGCGGTGAAGAGGTCCCCGCACAGCAGCGTGGAGGTCGTCTCCTCGAAGAACACCCCGGCATCCCAGCCGTGCGGCACGTGCGGTGTCTCGATCCGGCGCAGGTGCTTCTCCCCCAGCTCCAGAACCTCACCATCGGCCAAGGCACGCGGCAGCCGGTCAGCGAGATCGTTCACCGACACCATGCAGCCCGTCGCTCCGTGGGCCACCTGCGATCCGGGGGCGGCGCTCAGCCACAGGTTCATCGCCCCGCACTCGTCGGCCTCGACGTGACCGAAGGTGATCCAGCGCAGGTCCTCGACCGGCATCACCCGGGCGACCGCCGCGGACACCAGCGGGAACAGGGCGCGCAGGCCGGTGTGGAACAGCACTGGCTCCTCGTCCAGGACCAGGAACTGGTTGAACACCAGGTGTGCGTCGGGGACGTACGTCGAAAGGCGGTAGATCTCCGGCGCGATCTCGACGACCTGCGTTTCCATGACCACGCTCCCTCCGAAGCAGGCCGTCACCCTCAGACCGGCTGACGTGACCCTCCCCGCAGCGTGCCCGACACCCTCCCGGCCGGACAACCCTCATCACCGCTGCAGGACTTACCGTGCATGGGCCCAGGCCGGCCGTTCCGCTCCTGGATTCCGCCGGTGTCCGCAGGGTCGACCGTGTCCTGCGTCAGGCCGGGCCTTCGCGCGACATCGCGACCGTGAGCAGGACGGCTGAGTCCTCCAGCGCCTCCAAGGCATGCCGGACGTCCGGAACGATCAGGAGGTCACCGGGCGACCCCTCCCACCTCGTCGTGCCGGCCGCGAGGCGCACGCGGCCGTGCAGGACGTGAACGGTCGCCTCGCCGGGGCTCTCGTGCTCCTCGAGCGCCTGACCGGCCGCGAGGGCGATCAGCGTCTGGCGGAGCACGTGCTCGTGGCCGCCGTAGACGGTGCGCGAGCTGCGGCCGCTCGAGGCGCTCCTGGCAAGAGCCAGCTGCTGGCGTGCCAATGCCGTCAGCGAGGACTTCTCCATACCTGCCTCGTCTTCCCTAGGTCCCGGAACCTTCAGTAGATCAGCGTCCACGAGGTCGCGCAGCACTTCGTCCCAGGAAGCAGCGCTCACGACGGAGACGGTTCCGTGGGGAGCAGGAGCGTCGCGGATCGTGGTCGACAGAAGCGCGTGCCTGCCAGGGCCGGTTGGCACCGACGACGCCGAAAACGGCCGCGTGACAGCAGTTTTGGTCCTAAGACCCTTTTGCGCGGTTTGTCCCAATACCCTGTTGCTCGGCCCCACCGCACAGCGCGGGGGGCTGTTGCCACGACGCTGAGTCCTGCCACCGTGCCAGCCCATCTCGAGAACGAGCACGTTCGTGGCAGGAGCGGTGCACCCGAGCAGCGTGGGACGGCGGTAGCCGCCCACTCGGGGTGAAGCGCGCGGTCGACCTCGACGCCCTCAGGGCGCGATGTCGCGCGCGCCGGGGAGACAGGTTCCCGAACCCGACAGGTCATGCCTCGCAAGCGGTCCCTGGAGTCCCCCATGAACGCGTTGCTTCGCGCTGCCCGCTTGCCCTTCCTTCTCAGCCGCCTCGCCATCGTCGCGATGGTGGCCGTCGGCCTGACCGGCGTCACCTCAGCCGCCGCAGAGCCGGCCCACACGACCGTCTCGGCCAGCGTCGGCCGGAGAGCCGTGCACATCGCCGCCGCCCAGCGGGGCGCGCCGTACCAGTGGGGCGCTGCCGGCCCGTATCGCTTCGACTGCTCAGGGCTGACCATGTGGGTCTACGGCCGGCTGGGAATACGACTGCCCCGCACCGCTGCCCAGCAGTACGCCGCCACTCGGCACATCCGTGCATCCGCCCGTCGGCCCGGCGACCTGGTCTTCTTCAAGACCCGGTCCGGCTTCGTCCACCACGTGGGCATCTACGCGGGCGCGGGCGAGCTGTGGCACGCACCCAGGGCCGGCGACCACGTGCGGCGTGCCCGCATCTGGACCAGGGCCTGGTACGGCCGCGTGCGCTGAGCCGTCACCGGAGAAGTCCGGTACGGCGCGCCGTCTCCGGCGGCGCGTCGCACCGGAGTCTGGACGGTGCCAGCGTGGCGGCACAGACTGCGGAGATGACGACCCCGGCACCCGGCGCAGCAGCGGCAACGCCTCGAACCCGACATGCGGCCGACGTGCCCCCGGGACGGCGGTGATGGTCTCCTGGCTGTTCCTGGCCCTGGCCATCGCCACCGAGGTGGTCGGCACCCTGCAGCTGCGAGAGCTCGCCGACGGCTTCCGCTGGGCGCCGGCACTCATCGTCACGGTCAGCTATGTCGCGTCCTTCGCCCTGATGGTGCCGGCGCTGCGGACGATCAACGTCGGGGTGTCCTACGCCATCTGGTCGGCGGTCGGCACCGCGGCCGTCGCGGGCTTGGGCGTGCTCATCTTCGACGAGCGCCTCAACGCCATGGGCGTGGTCGGCCTCGTCCTGATCGTCGGCGGCGTGGTGCTGCTGACGGCGTCCGGCAGCACCACCCACGCATAGCGTGCGGCCGCCCCTCTTCGGCGCCGCGCTGGGCCTGCCCACCGCCTCCGGACCCCGGAGCAGGAGACGACGTCCACCGTGCTCCTGCCCGCTTGGCGCAGGCGCCCGTGGGTACGGGCCCCCGGACAGATGACGGCCGGACCTCAGGCAGTGGGGTCCGCGCCACGGTCCGCTAGCGCGCAGGAGGCACGCATGACGCACGACGACCCGACGACCGAGGAGCTGCGTCTGCGTCACGCCGCGGTGACCAGTCTTCAGACCAGCCTGCTGACCACGAGGTCGGTCCAGGACTTCCTGCAGACCGTGGTCGACGGCGCGGCGGAGCACGTCGCGCCCAACATCGCCTGCACCCTGACGATGCTGCGCGAGGAGACCCTGGTCACGGTCGCGAGCAGCGACGAGCGGGCGGCTGAGGCCGACGACGTGGAGTACGAGTTCAACTCCGGACCGTGCGTCGAGGCGGCGCGCAAAGGCGTGGAGAGCATCGTTCCCGACCTCCGCGCTGACGAGCGCTGGCCGGAGTGGCGGACGGCCTCGCTCGAGCTGGGCTTCCTCTCCGCGGCCGCCGTGCCGGGCGAGACCGGTGACGGCGCGCAGATCTCGCTCGACCTCTACGGGCGCGAGCTGGACGCGTTCGGGGAGGCGGAGATGCAGAGGGCGCGCGTCGTCGTGGAAGAGATCGCGCGGGCCCTGCGCCTGTCGCTGCTCCTCGCCCAACAGGCCGAGATGGCCGAGCACCTCGAAGCCGCGATGGTCTCCCGCAGCACCATCGACCAGGCCCTGGGCGTCATCATGGGCCAGAACCGCACCACCCGGCAGGAGGCGTTCGAGATCCTGCGCGCCGCCTCGCAGAGCCGCAACGTCAAGCTGCGCGACATCGCCGCCACTGTCATCGAGCACCTGACGGGGCACCCGGCTGCGGACCCGCCGAGCTTCGAGCGCCACTCGCGCTGACCCCTGCCCCGGCGCTACCCCTGCCCCCGGCGGGGACCACCAGGGCGGCGGTGACGTCAGAGTCAGGTGTGGTCTGGTCGCTGGCGCTCCGGTTCGAGCTCCGGCTCGCCGAGCAGGTGGTCCAGCACGCCCTTGTCGGGGGCCGGCTGGTCCTGCGCGCCGACCTCGGGGTGGTGCAGGTCGAAGGCCGGGCGCTCGGAGCGGATGCGCGGGATCGACTCGAAGTTGTGCCGCGGCGGCGGGCACGAGGTGGCCCACTCCAGGGAGCAGCCGTAGCCCCACGGGTCGTCGGTCTCGACCATGGGTGCGGTGCGCCAGGTCTTCCACACGTTGTACAGGAACGGCAGCGTGGACAGGCCCAGCAGGAGCGCACCGGCGCTGGAGACCTGGTTCATCCAGGTGAAGCCGTCCTCGGGCAGGTAGTCCGCGTAGCGCCGGGGCATTCCTTCGACGCCGAGCCAGTGCTGGATCAGGAAGGTGGTGTGGAACCCGACGAAGAGCATCCAGAAGTGGATCTTGCCCAGCTTCTCGTCCAGCATCCGGCCGGTGAACTTCGGCCACCAGAAGTAGAACCCGCCGAACATCGCGAACACCACGGTGCCGAACACGACGTAGTGGAAGTGCGCCACCACGAAGTAGGAGTCCGACAGGTGGAAGTCCAGCGCCGGGCTCGACAGGATGACGCCGGTCAGGCCGCCGAACAGGAACGTCACCAGGAACCCGATCGCCCACAGCATCGGGGTCTCGAACGTCAGCGACCCGCCCCACATCGTGCCGATCCAGTTGAAGAACTTCACCCCCGTGGGCACCGCGATCAGCATCGTCATGATCGCGAAGAACGGCAGCAGCACCTGGCCGGTGGCGTACATGTGGTGCGCCCACACCGACACCGACAGGGCGCCGATGCCGATGGTCGCGAGGACGAGGCCCTTGTAGCCGAAGATCGGCTTGCGGGAGAAGACCGGCAGGATCTCGCTGATGATGCCGAAGAACGGCAGCGCGATGATGTAGACCTCGGGGTGGCCGAAGAACCAGAACAGGTGCTGCCACAGCAGCGCCCCGCTGTTGGTCGGGTCATAGACGTGCGCACCCAGCGTGCGGTCCGCCCCCAGGGCCAGCAGCGCGGCGGCCAGCACGGGGAAGGCCATCAGCACCAGGATGGACGTGACGAGCACGGTCCAGGTGAACAGCGGCATCCGGAACATCGTCATGCCCGGGGCGCGCATGCAGATGATCGTGGTGATGAAGTTGACCGCACCCAGGATCGTGCCGAACCCGGCCAGCGCCAGCCCGAACACCCACAGGTTGCCACCCAGACCGGGGCTGTAGGCCGCGTCGGACAGCGGGGCGTAGGCGAACCACCCGAACGACGCGGGCCCGTCGGGAGTCAGGTATCCGCCTGCGGCGATGAGGCCGCCGAAGAGGTACATCCAGTAGGCGAACATGTTGAGCCGGGGGAACGCCACGTCCGGCGCGCCGATCTGGATCGGCATGAGGGCGTTGGCGAACCCGGCGAACAGCGGTGTCGCGAACAGCAACAGCATGATCGTGCCGTGCATCGTGAACAGCTGGTTGTACTGCTCGGGGTTGTCCACGATCTGCAGGCCGGGGGTGACCAGCTCGGCCCGGATCAGCAGCGCCAGCAGGCCGCCGAAGAGGAAGTAGACGAACGAGCTGATGAAGTAGAGGTTGGCGATCTTCTTGTGGTCGGTGGTGGTGACCCAGCTGACCACCACCGAGCCGGCACGGCGACGGCGGCCGACCGGCTCGACGAACACGTGGGTGGGCGTGGACACCCGTGGGTGGACAGCGGTCATGACGGCATCACCTCGACCTCCGACGATACCCACGGACTCCCGCCGGTCATACCCCCTGCGGGGCGCGACCCCGGACGGGACCGGGACCCCGGGCGCGGCCGGGACCCCGGGCGCGGCCGGGACCCCGGGCGGGACCAGGACTCCGGGCAGGGCCACGAGCCCGGGCGGGGCCGGGACCGCGAGCGACCACGCGGCCACGGACGTGGTTCCGGTCGCGGCAGGCCGCTCCGGACACCCGTCGCCTCAGGCCAGCACCACCAGTCCGGCGATGCCCACGACGTACAGCACGAGGACGACCAGGGAGTCCACCCCCATGCGCAGCACCTGTCGCCGGGGCCGGAAGAGCAGGCCCGCCATGTAGACCACGGTCAGCAGGCCACCGAGGGCGGTCAGGTAGATGTCGCTGGCCTGGGCCTGCGGAAGCACCGCCTTGCCGCTGATCAGCGTGACCAGGAGGAAGAGCACGGGCAGGAAGGCGTTGCCGCCGAAGATGTCACCCATCGCGAGCTTGTAGTCCCCGCGCCGCGCCGCGGTGAGGCCGGTGGACAGCTCCGGCAGCGAGGTCGCTGCGGCCAGCACGGTGGAGCCGAAGAGAACCCCCGAGAGGCCGAGGTTGCCGAAGAACGTCTCGCCGCTCCGCTCGATCGCCACACCGGCCACCAGCGTCAGCAGCGCCGCGACGCCGAAGACGGTCCCGACGCGCCCGGTGCTCACCCGACGCTGGCTGGCCTCGGCCTCCGCGGTCTTGCGGGAGTGCCCCCGCGGCTGCTCCTGGCTGTCGGGCGCCTCGCCGCTGTCGGCCCACGGCAGCCGGCTGCCGGGGCCACCGATGAGCTTCAGCCCGACGACCCAGATCACGGCGATCACCACCGGTCCCGGCGTCAGGCGGGAGAAGATCAGGCTGCCGGGCAGCTGTGACCCGGCCAGGACCACCAGCAGGACCGCCACGACGAGCGCGGCCTCCAGCACCAGGGTGAGGCTGGCGGCCATGAACGTCAGCGGGCGCCTGCCCCGTACGCCGAACGCGTCCAGCGCCACCAGCACCACCGTCTGCAGCGCGATCCCTCCGAGCAGGTTGCCGACCGCCACCCCGACGTTGCCCGACACGGCGGCCGCCACCGTGATGGCGATCTCGGGCAGGTTGGTCGCGATGCTCAGGAGGATGACGCCACCCAGCGCGGCACCGAGGTGCAGCCGCTCGGCCAGCACGTCGGTGTAGTCCGAGAGCTTGATCCCGGCGCCCCAGATGACAGCGGCTGAGGAGAGGAAGATGAGGAGCAGGACCCAGGACGGTAGCGTGGACACGATTTTATGCTAACCGACAATCGTTGCGTCCGCGCAATGAAGAGACGCGCGAGAGATGGTCGCAATATTTGCCATGTCGCAACTCTTGCGCGGAAGGACAGGCCGGCGCAGAGTGGACGTTGGGCAGGCCGCAGAGCCGAGGAGGAGCACCGCATGAGGAATGGGCACGGGTCCCGGACCGGGACACGGCACGGCATCGACCACCTGGTGCGCAACGTGGAGACCGGCCGCTTCGAGCGCAGCCTCTCCGCTCTCACCGCCGTCGGGTCGCTGGTGACCGCTGCCGAGATCTACTTCGAGCACGACAAGGCCAGCTTCGGCAACAAGCTCATGTGGCTGCCGGTGGCGCTGGGACCCGTGGGCGCCGCCGCCGGGGTCGCCGGCGTGCTCAGCCAGCGGATGGCCAAGACCGCGCTGCCGGTCGCCTCGGCGGCCATCGTGGCCAACGGCCTGCAGGGCACCTACCTGCACGCCCGCGGCATCGCCCAGAAGCCCGGAGGCTGGTCCAACACCCGATACAACATGGAGATGGGACCACCGCTGCTCGCCCCGCTGCTGGTCACGATGGTCGGCGGCATGGGCCTGCTGGCCGCGATCCTGCGGCGGGAGAGATGAGCCGGCTGCCGGAGCCGGCCGGCGGCGACCGGTTCCCCGGCTTCGACGTGATGGCACAGGCCCGGCACTGGGACCCGGCCACCACAGCCGTCGTCGCTGCACGCCTGGGCACCCCGCCTGACATCCGCTTCTTCACCCCGGAGGAGGAAGCGGTCGCGTCGGCCCTGTGCGACCAGCTGCTCGACCAGCGCACGGAGCCACGGGTGCCGGTCGTCGCCATGGTGGACGCCCGGCTGGCCGAGCGACAGACCGACGGATGGCACTACGAAGACATGCCACCCGACGGCGAGGCCTGGCGCGAGTCGCTGAGCTCCCTCGATGCCGACGCCGCGCTGCGGTGCGGGACGGGGTTCGTGGCTGCGTCCTGGGAGGACCAGACTGCGATCGTCCAGGGGGTGCAGGACCTCGGTCGCGACCGGTGGCACCGACTCGTCGCCGGGCACGTGTGGAGCCTGTGGACGCGGTACGTGTGCACTGCCTTCTACTCCCACCCCTGGGCCTGGCAGGAGATCGGCTTCGGCGGCCCCGCCTACCCCCGGGGGTACAAGAACCTCGGCGTCGACCGGCGCGAGCCGTATGAGGTGCGTGACGCGCGTCCGGGCTCCGACCCGGTCAGGGGCACGAGCCGATGACCGGGACGGGCGCGGTCCGGGACCGCAACGAGTCCGCGTGGCTCCTCCCGGCCGGCCCGGGCACCCGGCACGGGCTCCGCGAGGACATGCGGCGTTTCGCGGACGAGGACGAGGTGGACCTGGTCGTCGTCGGCTGCGGCGCCGGTGGTTCGACGCTGCTGCAGCGCGTCGCCCGGGCCGGCTGGCGAGCGGTCGCGCTGGACGCCGGGCCGTTCTGGGAGCCCGAGACCGACTGGGTCAGCGACGAGGCGGGCTCGCACCACCTGTACTGGACCGAACCCCGGGTCATCTGCGGAGCCGACCCGGTCCCGTTGGGATCCAACAACTCCGGTCGGGGGGTCGGCGGGTCGATGGTCCACTACGCCGGCTACACCCCACGGTTCCACCCCAGCGACTTCCGCACCTGGAGCCAGGACGGCGTCGGGGCGGACTGGCCCATCACGTACGGCGACCTGCGGCCCTACTACGCCGACATCGAGGAGGAGCTGCCCGTCGCCGGGCAGGACTGGCCGTGGGGTGACCCGCACTCCTACCCGCACCGGCCGCATCCTGTCGGTGGCAACGGCGAGCTGTTCCTGCGCGGCGCCGCAGCCCTCGGCATCCCGGCCAGGGTGGGACCGGTGGCGATCGCCAACGGCCGGTTCGGCCACCGCCCGCACTGCATCTACCGCGGCTTCTGCCTGCAGGGCTGCAAGGTCAACGCGAAGGCCTCGCCGCTGATCACCCACATCCCCGACGCGCTGGCGCACGGCGCCGAGGTGCGCGCCGACTCGATGGTGACCCGCGTGGAGACCGACGAACGCACCGGCTTGGCCACCGGAGTCCACTACGTGCACCGCGGCGTCCAGCGCTTCCAGCGGGCCCGCATGGTCGCCATCGCCGGCTACTCGATCGAGACGCCGCGGCTGCTGCTCGCCTCGACGTCGCGGCGGTTCCGGGACGGCCTGTGCAACGACCTGGACCAGGTCGGGCGCTACCTCATGGTCCAGGGTGCCCCGCAGACCGCAGGCCGGTTCGACGCCGAGATCCGCATGTACAAGGCGCCTCCACCGGAGGTCAGCAGCGAGCACTACTACGAGACCGACCCGGCGCAGCCCTACCGGCGTGGCTTCTCGATCCAGACCGTCTCGCCCCTGCCCATCACCTGGGCCGAGCACGTCAGCGCCCAGGGCCACTGGGGCAGCGCGCTGCGGCAGTACATGAGTGACTACGTGCACTGGGGCACCCTCGGCGCGCTCTGCGAGTTCCTGCCGCAGCCGGACAACCGGGTCACCCTGGCCCGGGAGGAGGACCGCCACGGCATGCCGGTGGCCCGCTTCTCGTACTCCCAGTGCGACAACGACCGCCAGCTCGTGAAGGCGGCGACGCAGGTGATGGAGGACATCCTGTCGGCGGCCGGCGCCGACGAGGTCATCACCATCGACCGCTACGCCCACCTCGTCGGCGGCGCGCGGATGGCCGGCGACGAACGCTCCGGCGTGGTCGACGCGAGCTGCCGCACGTTCGCCGTCCCCAACCTCTACATCACCGACGGCAGCGTGCTGCCGACCCAGGGCAGCGCCAACCCGGCGCTGACCATCATGGCGGTCGCCGCCCGCGCCGCCGACCTGCTGACCTCCAGGAGGAGCTGACCCATGGCCGCACCCACCGTTGCCGACCACCTGCTGAGCCGCCTGCGCGAGTGGGGGGTGGACACCGTCTTCGCCTTCCCCGGCGACGGGATCAACGGGATCCTCGCCGCCTTCGGTCGCGCCGACAACCAACCCCGGTTCATCCAGTCGCGACACGAGGAGATGAGCGCGTTCGAGGCCGTCGGCTACGCCAAGTTCACCGGCCGGGTCGGTGTGTGCATGGCGACCTCCGGCCCGGGCGCCATCCACCTGCTCAACGGCCTGTACGACGCCAAGCTGGACCACGTCCCGGTCGTGGCGATCGTCGGACAGACCGCCCGCAGCGCCATGGGCGGCTCCTACCAGCAGGAGGTCGACCTGCTCTCGCTGTTCAAGGACGTCGCCAGCCCGTACCTGCAGATGGTCACGGTGCCCGAGCAGCTGCCCAACGTGCTCGACCGGGCGCTGCGCATCGCGGCGGCCGAGCGGACCGTCACCGCCGTCATCATCCCCTCGGACGTCCAGGAGCTGGAGTACGTCCCGCCGGGACACGAGTTCAAGATGGTCCCCTCGAGCCTGGGGGTGCAGTGGCCGCAGGTCACCCCGGACGACGACGCCGTACGGCAGGCCGCCGACCTGCTCAACGCGGGCTCCAAGGTGGCCATGCTGGTCGGCTCGGGCGCGCGCGGCGCCTCGGCCGAGCTGCAGGAGGTGGCTGACCTGCTCGGCGCAGGTGTCGCCAAGGCCCTGCTGGGCAAGGACGTCCTGTCCGACGAGCTGCCCTGGGTGACCGGCTCGATCGGCCTGCTCGGGACCAGGCCCAGCTACGAGCTGATGAAGGGGTGCGACACGCTGCTGACCGTCGGGTCGAGCTTCCCCTACACGCAGTTCATGCCGGCGTTCGACCAGGCGCGCGCGGTCCAGGTCGACGTCGACGCCAAGCAGATCGGGATGCGCTACCCCTACGAGGTCAACCTGGTCGGGGATGCGCGGGCGACGCTGCGCGCGCTGATCCCGCTGCTGCACCGCAAGACCGACCGGGGCTGGCGGGACGAGATCGAGGCGTCAGTGAGCCGGTGGTGGGAGACCATGTACGCCGAGGCCATGGTCGAGGCCGACCCGGTCAACCCGATGCGCCTGTTCGCCGAGCTGTCACCACTGCTCCCGGACGACGTGATCGTCACCGCGGACTCCGGCTCCGCGGCCAACTGGTATGCGCGGCAGCTGAAGTTCCGCGGCCACATGCGGGGTTCGCTGTCCGGCAACCTCGCCACGATGGGTCCCGGTGTGCCGTACGGCATCGGCGCCAAGTTCGGCAACCCCGGCACGCCGGTGGTGGTCTTCGCCGGGGACGGCGCCATGCAGATGAACGGCATGGCCGAGCTGATCACCATCAAGCACTACTGGCAGCAGTGGGCCGACCCGCGCCTGGTCGTGGCGATCCTGCACAACAACGACCTCAACCAGGTCACCTGGGAGATGCGGGCGATGGCCGGCTCACCCAAGTTCGCCGAGTCCCAGACGCTGCCGGACGTGGACTACGCCGCCTTCGCCTCGTCCCTCGGACTGCACGGCATCGCGGTGGACAAGCCCGACGACCTCCGGACGGCCTGGACCAACGCCCTGTCGGCGGACCGGCCCACGGTGCTGGACGTGCGGGTGGACCCCGACGTGCCGCCGATTCCGCCGCACGCGACGTACGACCAGATGAAGGACGCGGCCAAGGCGCTGCTGCACGGTGACGAGAACCGTTGGGGCGTGGTGCGCGAGGGCATCAAGACCAAGGCCCAGGAGTTCCTTCCCCACGGAAAGGACTGAGCCATGGTCCGCCCCGATCCGCCCGTACGACGATGAGTGCCACCGTCGACGAGGTCGACGTGGCCGTCTTCACCGTGCCGACCGACCAACCGGAGGCGGACGGCACCTGTTCGTGGGACGCCACCACGATGGTGCTGGTCGAGGTCCGGTCCGGGACGACCACCGGACTCGGGTGGACCTACGGCGCGCCCGCCGTCGGCGCGGTGGCCCGCGACCAGCTGGCCGGCCTCGTCCGGGGCCGGGACGCGATGGACGTCGGCGGCGCCTTCGACACGATGGTCAAGGCCGTGCGCAACGCCGGGCGCGTCGGGGCGGTCGGCTACGCCATCTCCGCGGTCGACGTGGCGTTGTGGGACCTCAAGGCCCGGCTGCTCGGCCTCCCGTTGCACCGGCTCCTCGGCGCCGTGCGAGAGCGGGTGCCGGTCTACGGCAGTGGCGGCTTCACCACCTACTCCCCCGACCGACTCGGGAAGCAGCTCGACGGCTGGGTGAACGGACAGCAGATCCCCCGCGTCAAGATCAAGATCGGGCAGTCCTGGGGCACCGAGCCCGCGCGCGACCTGGCACGGATGCGCCAGGCCCGCACGGTGATCGGGGACGACGCCGAGCTGTTCGTGGACGCCAACGGTGCCTACACGCGCAAGCAAGCAGTCCGGATGATGGGCCGCGCCGAGGACCTCGACGTCCACTGGTTCGAGGAACCCGTCTCCTCCGACGACCTGGCCGGGCTGCACGAGGTCCGCGAGGCGGTCCGGGCCGACGTGACCGCGGGCGAGTACGGCTACGACCTCGTCTACTTCAGGCGGATGTGCGCGGCCGGCGCCGTGGACTGCCTGCAGGCCGACGCCTCCCGCTGCGGTGGGATCACCGAGTGGCTGCGCGTGGCCGCGGTCGCCGCGTCGTACGGTCTGGAGGTGTCGGGGCACTGTGCCCCGCACCTGCACGCACACGTGGCCGCGGCGATCCCCAACCTGCGGCACCTGGAGTGGTTCCACGACCACGTGCGGATCGAGACCCTGTTCTTCGACGGGACGCTCGAGCCGACCGGCGGTGTGCTGCAACCGGACCCGGCTGCCCTGGGGCACGGGCTGACCCTGCGTCGCACGGACGCCGACCCGTTCCGCGTCGGCTGACGGCCGGCCGGCGGAGCGGGCTGGGTCAGCGGCGGAGCGTGCGGGCCAGGACCGCCGTCCCTGCGGCGGCTGCCCCGGCCGCGGCGCCCAGGAGGCCGTGGTGCTGGGAGGCCCAGAGCTGGACGCTGCGCGTGGTGGCCCGGTCGTCGAAGCGCCCGTGGGTGCCGAAGTCCTCGTCCCGGTCGACCGGGTCCCACAGGTTGGCCGGCTGGTCGGGGTCCTGGGGCTGGTCGGTCTGCTGGGAGGAGAAGCCGGTCCGCGCCAGGTAGCGGTCCAGCAGCCCCGGCGCGATGGCGTTGGCGGCCAGCGTGCCCATCGTGCTGCCACCGACCCAGTACTCCCGTCGCCGCGGGTGGTCCGCGGCGTACAGGACGCCCTTGGCGGCGACCTCCGGCTGGTAGATCGGGGGCACCGGCTGCGCCTGGTGCGGGAGCCGTGAGAGCAGCCACGAGAACTGCGGGGTGTTCACCGCCGGCATCTGCACCATGGTCACGTGGACGCCACTGCCCTCGTGCAGCAGCTCGCAGCGCAGCGCCTCGTGAAACCCCTGGATGGCGTGCTTGGACCCGCAGTAGGCGGTCTGCAGCGGAATGCCGCGGTACGCGAGGGCCGAGCCCACCTGGACGATCGTCCCGCGGTTGCGCGCGCGCATCCGCGACAGGGCGGCCATCGTGCCGTAGACGTAGCCGAGGTAGCTGACCTCGGTCACGCGGGCGAACTCCTTCGCGCCGATCTCCCAGAACGGCGCGAACACCGAGGAGAAGGCGACGTTGACCCACACGTCGATCGGCCCGAGCTGGTCCTCCACGGTCGCCGCCGCCCGCTCGACCGCGTCGGCGTCGGCGACGTCGACGGGCACGACGAGCGCGCGGCCTCCGGCGGCCTCCACCTCTTTGGCGGCCCCCTCGAGACCCTGCTCGCCGCGGGCCAGCAGGGCCACCGTGGCGCCCCTGGCGCCGAAGGCGATCGCCGTGGCCCGGCCGATGCCGCCACTGGCGCCCGTGACCACCACCACCTGCTGCTGCCGTTGCTGACCGTGCCGTGCCATGGGGAGCTCCTTCGTCGAAGTGGTGGCGTAGGTCCAGCCTGTCGTGCCTCGCTGGTCGGCGCACGCCGGGCGTGAGGTGACCCGGTGCAATCGTTGCGTACAAATAACTATTGCACAGGCAGCGCCAATGGCCCAAGGGCGGCGCAACCACCCTCGGGCGTTGCGGGCGCGGTGACCCGAAGGGCCACCGCACCCGGGGCCGGACGGCTCCCCTGAGCGGGCTCACTCCCCTGCCCGGAGCAGCGCAGGGACAGCCGCCGCTCCCCTGGCGTCAGGTCAGTCGTTCAACAGCTCCTTGACCGCGGCGTCGATGAAGTCGACATCGGTCGGGTTGGCGCCCCCTCCGGCGAAGTGGCCCCAGACTCCCGGAATCACCCGCAGCTCGGCATTGCGCATGTGCGAGACCTCCCATTCCTCGTCCTCGGGCGGGAAGTAGAGGTCCTTCTCGGCCGGCATGACAATGGCTCTCGCGGTGATCGACGCCAGCGCCGCGGCCGTGTCACCGTCGAACCCGGGAGTCAGGCCCACGTCGCCCGTCTGCCAGGTTCCCAGCATGCACAGGAGGTTGTTCGCGTCGCGGTCGTCGAGGAAGAAGCCCTCCCAGAAGCCGACGAGGAAGTCCTCCAACGAGGCGTACCCCATCTGGCGGTAGACCTCGTCCCAGTAGAAGGCCTGGGAGAATCCCCATCCGGCGTAGACCCGTGCCGCGGCCCGCAGGCCGCGCGTGGGCCGCTCCGTGTACCAACCCTCGTTGAAGCCCGCGTCGCAGGTGATGGCTGCCCGGACGCTCTCGAGAAAGACCTGGTTGTGTCGGCTGGTGCGGGCGCTGCCGCAGAACGGCAGCATCCGCGGGACCATCTCCGGGTGGCTGACCGCCCACTGGAAGGTCTGGCCCGCACCCATCGACCAGCCGAGCACCAGCGCCAGCTGTTCGATGCCGAACTTCTCGGTGACGAGCCGGTGCTGGACGGCCACGTTGTCCTGCACCGCGATGGCCGGGAACCGCGCCCGATCGAACGGCTCGGGGGTGTTGGTCGGCGAGGAGGACAGGCCGTTGCCGAGCATGTTGGGCACGATGATGAAGTACCGGTCCGGGTCCAGGCCCCGGCCCCGCCCGATCAGCCACTCGTTGTCCCAGTGCCGCCCCGAGTACCACGTGGGGTAGACGATCGCGTTGCTCTTGTCCGCGTTGAGACTGCCGTAGGTCTTGTAGGCGAGCTTGGCGTCCGGCACGGTCATGCCGCTGGTCAGGGCCAGCGAGCCCAGGTCGAAGACGTCATGGTCGTGGTCATGGTCCATGGGTTCTCCTTGATCGGAGGGCCTCCCTGTGGGGCCAGCACTGCCAGCGTCGCACCCCGGAGAGCGCGTGGCACGCCCTTCCGCTTCCTTCGTCTCAGGTGACCGTCGGGAGCGGGAAGGACCCACGCATGGACCGCTGGACGCCCCGGTCCGCAGGTCCATGACAGATCGGTGCGGGGCTGTCGGCCATGCCGGTCACCAGATGTGTGATGGGCCGCAATGGTTGCGCTCAGGTAACCGCTGCGGTGTACCGTGAGGTGTGCCAGCCTCCCAGTCCACGGAGAATGTGTCCCCCGAGCAGGTCAGCTCCGTCATGCGGGCCTCCCGGGTGCTCGTCTCGGTCGTGGCCCGGTCCATAGCCGAGGTCGAGGACGTCGTGACGCTGCCGCAGCTGCGGGTGCTGGTCATGATCGCCAGCCACGGACCCCAGAACCTCGGCTCGGTCGCGGCCGCCCTCGGGGTTCATCCCTCGAACGCCACGCGGCTGTGTGAGCGGCTCGTCGTGGCGGGCCTGGTGGACCGCGCCGACGACCCGCAGGACCGCCGGTTCCTGCGACTGGTGCTCACCGGCGCCGGCCACGACCTGGTCGAGCGGGTCATGCAGCACCGCCGCGAGGCCATCGAGCAGGTCATGGCGCACATGTCACCGTCGCGACGGCGGAGCGTGGCGTCCTCTCTCGATGCGTTCGCCGCCGCGGCCGGTGAGGTCGCCGACGTCGAGGAGTCCTACCTGCTCGGCCTGGAGGCTTGACCCCGCCGGCCGTGTCTCCAGCCGGCGCAGGCATGCTGTCCCCCCGTTGACCAACCACGGGGAGGCGCTGCGTCCCCCAGCCGAGAACCGAAGGGACCCAGCCGATGCTGCCGTTCACCTGGGACACCGTGCGCCTGTTCCTGCACATCGTCGCCGCCACGATCTGGGTCGGCGGCCAGCTGACCCTGGCCGCGCTGGTGCCGACGCTGCGGGCCCTGGGCTCCGGGGCACCCGCAGCGGCGGCGCGGCGGTTCAACCAGGTCGCGTGGCCGGCCTTCGCCGTCCTCGTCCTCACCGGCATCTGGAACATCTCCGCCGAGGCGGACAAGCAGTCCCACCCGGGCTACCAGGCCACCCTGGGCATCAAGATGGCCCTGGTGCTCGTGTCCGGCGTCTCCGCGTTCCTGCACACCCGCGCACGGTCGCGGACGGGCCTCGCCGTCTGGGGTGCGGTGGCGGGCCTGAGCGCCCTGGGTGCCACGCTGTACGGCGTGATCCTCGCGGGCTGAGGACACCCTCAGCGCCGCTGCGGCACCTCCCGGTGGCGCTGGGCGACGCCGGCGGGGCCGTAGGGGTAGTCCTCCATCCGGGGTGCGCTCACCTCGTCAAGGCGGGCCAGCTGCTCCGGTGCGAGGTCGAGGTCGGCGGCGGCCAGGTTGTCGACCAGCTGCTCGACCGTCCGGGCCCCGAGGATGACGGATGTGACAGCCGGCTGGGCCGCCAGCCAGGCAAGCGACACCTGGGCCGAGGAGACGCCGAGCTCGCCGGCGACCTCCGCCACCGCCTCGACGACGTCCCAGGTGCGCGACTCGGCGTTGCGCGGTGCCCAGGCCTCCATGCCGCGCTCGGGGTTGTCGCCCAGGCGCGAGTCGCCGGTCGGCGCCACGTCCCGCTGGTACTTGCCGCTGAGCCAGCCGCCGGCCAGCGGTGACCAGGGCAGCAGGCCCAGGCCGGCGTCCAGGCACGCCGGGACGACCTCGTGCTCGATGCCGCGCACGAGGAGGTTGTACTGCGGTTGCAGGGTGACCGGCGCGCTCCAGCCGCGCGCGGCGGCGGTCTCCGCGGCCTTGGTGACCTGCCACCCCAGGTAGTTGGAGAAGCCGTAGTAGGAGATCTTGCCGGCGGTCACCGCGTCGTCGAGGAAGCGCAGGGTCTCCTCGATGGGGGTGACAGCGTCCCAGGCGTGCATCTGGTAGAGGTCGATGTGCTCGACACCCAGGCGCCGCAGCGAGGCCTCGAGGGCCGCCCGCAGGTGGCGCCGCGAGAGCCCCACGTCGTTGGCGCCCTGCCCCATGGGGAACCGGCCCTTGGTCGCAAGGACCAGCTGCTCCGCGTCGGAGGGGTGGTCGGCCAGCCAGCGGCCGATGATCTCCTCCGAGACGCCGGCGCTGTAGACGTCGGCGGTGTCGAGGAACGTGCCCCCGCGCTCGACGAAGGCCTCCAGGATCTTGCCCGAGGTCGGCTCGTCGGCCTCGGCGCCGAAGGTCATCGTGCCGAGCGTCTGCGTGGAGACGACCGTCCCGCTGCGCCCGAGCGTGGTGTACCGCATGGTGGTTCCTTCCGGTGGGTGGTCCGCTGGCGACATCGTGCCGTCAGTGTGGCGCGTCGGCACCTCGAGGGGCCGGCGGTCAGCGGGTGGCCTGCTCCAGCAGCTCGAGCAGGTGCGCGTAGCTGCGCCCCGTGGCCCGGCTCATGCCGATCTCACAGGTTCGGTTCACCGAGGCGTACGCGTCGTGCTCACGACTGGTGACCTCGGCTGCCTCGCGGGCGGTGGCCGAGGCGGTGAGCTCGGGGTGCAGCAGGCCGCGGTCCCCCGCGAAGGCGCAGCAGCCCCAGCTCACCGGCACCGTCACCTCACCGGCGATGGCCGCCGCCACGACCGTGGCGGCGGCGTTGGTGCCGAGCTGGGTCGAGGAGCAGGTGTGGTGAAGCGCGAGCGAGCCCAGGGGTGCGGTCACGGTGAGCCCGGGCAGCAGCCGCTCCGCCGCGAACTCGACGGCGTCGACGAACCGTAGCCCGGCCCACCTGCGTGACCGGTCGTCCGCCAGTCGGCGCATGGTCCCCAGACCCTCGGTGCAGGACGACGCGTCGCACACCACCGGCAGCCGTCCCTCGTCGGTCGCCGCCCACAGGGCCGGGAGCACCTGCTCGGTCATGCTGTCGTAGCCGCGACCGAGCCCCTTGGACTTCCAAGGCGTGCCGCAGCACATCGAGGCGATCTCCTCCGGCACCCTGACACGCACGCCGACCCGCTCACACAGCTGCAGGAACGCCGTTGACACACCGGGCTGGTCGGCGCCCGGGCCGAACATCGTGCCGATGCAGGCGGGGAAGAACACGGCCTCGGCGTCCGGCGCCACCACCGGCCGGCGGGCGACGCCGCCGCGGGGCAGCCCCGCGTCGTACAGCGGGGCGCTCTCGTGGCCAAGGGCACGGCGACCGAGCCGGGTCACGCCGGCCGCCGCGCCGGGCACCACCCGGGCCACGGTGAGGGCGGCGCCGGCACCCTTGGTCACCGGTGACCAGCGACGGGCAGCGCCGTCCCACAGGGCGTCCTGCACCGGGCCCACCCGCTCACCTCTCAACCGCCGGACCAGGTCGCCGGTGTTGATCTCGACCGGACAGGCGACCTGGCACATCCCGTCCACGGCACAGGTGTCGAGCCCCTCGTAGCCGTAGTCGGCCTCCAGCTCGGCGACCAGCCGGTGGTCGCCGGCGGCCCGGGCACTGGCCAGCTCCCGGCGCAGGACGATCCGCTGCCGGGGAGTCAACGTCAGGTGCTGGCTCGGGCACGACGGCTCGCAGTAGCCGCACTCGACGCAGCGGTCGACCTCCGGCTCGACCGCCGGCGCTTGCTTCAGGTCGCGGACGTACGACGTGGGGTCGTCCGACAGCACGACCCCGGGGCTGAGGATGCCGTGCGGGTCGAAGAGCGACTTGATCCGGCACATCACGTCGTGCAGCTCGTCGCCGTACTGACGGCGCACGAAGGGCGCCATGATCCGGCCTGTGCCGTGCTCGGCCTTGAGCGAGCCGTTGTTGCCGAGGACGACGTCGACCATGTCCTCGGTGAAGCGTTGGTAGCGCTCGAGGTTGGCCGGGTCCTCGAACGACTCGTTGAGCATGAAGTGGATGTTGCCGTCCTTCGCGTGGCCGAAGATCACGCTCTCCTTGTAGGAGTGGCGGTCGAACAGCTCCAGCAGGCTCTGGCAGGTGCCGAGCAGCGCGGGCACGGGCACGACGACGTCCTCCAGCAGGGCCGTGGTGCCGCTCGGGCGGGCCCCGGCCACCGACGTGTAGAGGCCCTTGCGGATGCTCCAGAGCGCCGCCCGCTCGACCGGGTCGACGGTGAGGGACACCGGCGCGGTGACGTCGAGGGCGGCGAGGATCCCGGCCGTCGCGGCCTGCTGCTCGGCCACCTCCTCGGGGGTCCGGGCGAGGTACTCGATGAGGAAGGCCGCCTGGTCCTCGACGTGCAGGGCGGACAGCGCCGGCGTGCTCTCGCGCAGGCCCTGGGCCACCCGCAGGGACGTGGCATCCATCAGCTCGATCGTCGCCAGCCCGGCGCCGACCAGGTCCGGCAGCGCGCCGGTCGCGGCCTGCAGCGTCGGGAAGACCGCCAGGCCCGTGGCTGCCGCCGGAAGGGTGGGCACGGTGCGGAATGTCGCCTCGGCGATGAACCCCAGGGTGCCCTCGCTGCCCACCAGGAGGTGGGTGAGGATGTCGACGGGCCGGTCGTGGTCGAGCAGGGCGTTGACGCCGTAGCCCATCGTGTTCTTCATCGAGAACTGCTGGCGCACGATGCGGACGGACTCCTCGTTGCCGCGGACGCGGTCGCGGAGCAGCGAGAGGCCCTGCCACAGCTCGGGCTCGTCGTGGCGCAGCCGCTCGTCGGCGTCGTCGGCCGCGCTGTCGACGACCGTGCCGCTGGGCAGCACGACGACGAGGGAGTCGAGCGTGCGGTAGGTGTTGAGCTCGGTGCCGCACGCCATCCCGCTGGAGTTGTTGGCCACGACCCCGCCGATGGTGCAGGCGATCTCGCTGGCCGGGTCGGGCCCGAGCTTGCGGCCGTGGCGGGCGAGGTGGGCGTTGACGGTGCGCACCGTCGCTCCGGGCTGCACGCGCACCCGGGCCCCACCGTCGAGGACCTCCACCGTGCGGAACGCCGCGCGGGTGTCGGCCAGGATGCCGGCGGTGACCCCCTGCCCGGACAGGCTCGTGCCGCCCGAGCGGAACGTCAGCGGCACGCCGCTCTGGTGGCTGGCACGGAACAGCGCCGCGACGTCAGCGGCCGTCCGGGGGGTGGCGACCGACTCGGGGACCAGCAGGTAGTGCGAGGCGTCGTGGGCCATCTTGAGCCGGTCCGTGGCGCGGGTGCTCATCGGCACCCCCGTGTGCGTGGTCGTGCTCATGTCCGCTCCTCCCGCCGGTGACGTGCTGCCAGCCGGCTCCGCCGACGACGCCGGCCCCAGCCTGCCACGCCCTGGCGACAGCCTCCCCGTCCGCCCGGTGCGGCCCTGCCAGACTCCTCTCCGTCTCCGTCCCACCTGCCGAACGAGGTCCTGCCCATGAGCGCCCGGGTCGCACGCATCCGCGTCCACCGCGTCGATGTACCCCTGCTCCGCCCGTTCGTCACCGCCGTGCGGCGCACCGACCACGTGCCGGCGGTGCTGGTGGAGGTGGTGGACTCCGACGGCCGCAGCGGGTGGGGCGAGGCCGCCGCGAGCTGGCGGGTCACCGGGGAGAGCCCGGCGGGCATCGCCGCTGCCGTGCTCGGGCCCGTGCGCGACGCCGTCCTCGGCCTGCCGGTGGACGAGCCACAGGTGTGGGGGAAGGCCGTGCGTGGCAGCGTCGTGGCCAACGCGGCCGCGCGGTCGGCCGTCGACTGCGCGCTGTGGGACCTCGCCGCGCAGGTGGCAGGGGAACCGCTCACGGTCCGTCTCGGTGGAGCGGCCGTCGACCTCGAGACCGACATGACGCTGTCGGCAGGAGCGCCCGAGGAGCTGCTGGCTCGCGCGCGCGAGCACGTCGGCGAGGGGTTCGGGACCATCAAGGTCAAGGTCAGCGGCGCCGAGTCGGACGCGCAGGCGCTGGTGCTGCTGCGGCGCGAGCTGGGCGACGACGTGGTGCTGCGGGTCGACGCCAACCAGGCGTGGGGCGTCGAGCAGGCCGTGGCCATGATCCGCGGCTGGGAACGGGCCGGGGTGGGGCTGCAGCTGGTCGAGCAGCCGGTCACGGCAGGAGACATCGAGGGCCTGGCCGCGGTGCGGGCCGTCGTCGACACCCGGGTCCTTGCCGACGAGTCGGTGTGGGACACCCGCGACCTGCGGGAGGTGCTGCGCGCCGGTGCTGCCGACGACGTGAACCTCAAGCTGGCCAAGACCGGGGGTCTCACCGAGGCTCTGGCCATGGCCGGGATCGCCCGCGAGGCCGGGCTCGGCGTGGTGGTCGGCTGCATGATGGAGAGCCATGTCGCCGTCGGGGCTTCAGCGGCTCTGGCCTCGACGCTCGAGGGCGCCACCACGACGGCACACGACCTCGACGCGGGGCTGTGGCTGTCCGCCTCCCCCGTTGCCGGCGGCCTGTCCTACCGGGGCCCGGTCCTGGAGGCGATGACCGCCCCGGGCCTCGGCATCCGCGGCCTGGCATCCGGCACCGCAGCCCGCGAGCTCGCCGGCTGACCAGCCGCCTTCCGCCGGCGCGGTGGCGCGATGGCGCGGTGCGGGCCCAGGGTCATGGCGCGGTGGGGCGCAGGGGCGTGGCGCCGCCCGGGTGCCGGACTGCGGCAGGTCAGTGCGCCGCGGCGGGGAACGCGGGCCGGGAGCCGGCGTCGGCTCCGGTGCCGTCGACCGCCTGGTAGTGCCAGGCGAACGACCCGTCCGGGTGCAGCGACAGGGCCAGCCACCCGTGGGTGTCGGCGAAACGCTTCGCAATGAAACCCGGGCTGTCGCGGAACGGCCGCAGCCCCAGTCCCCCGGTGGACACGTTGAAGCTCGTCGTCCCCGGGCCGGCGTCCGGGGTGCAGGCCCCGGTGCTGAGCACCGGGCAGGAGCGCTCGTAGTTGTGCTGGCTCGCCGACAGCGTGACGCGGACGTCGTACCGGTCCAGCACGTCCACCCACGGCTTGACGTCCGGATAGCGGGCGTGACGGTCGGTCGTGGAGGTGAAATAGGGGTCGTGGTAGGCCACGAGCAGGTGCTTGCCCCGCGCCTTGGCCTTCGCGAGGTCGGCGCTCAAGGTCGCGGTCATGGCCCGGGCGCGGTCCGGGGCGTAGCGCCACAGCGCGGTGGGCAGCCCCACCAGGTGCCACGTCCCGACGTCGAGGGACCAGAAGTCACCGGGGCCCACGGACGCGCCTCGGGCCCGCACCAGGGCGGACGGGCCCGTCGTCTGGCCGGGGCAGGTACCCGCGAAGTACTGCCGGTAGCCCTGCTCGTTGGTGAGCCCGGTCCAGTCGTGTGTCGGACCGGCGATGGGGAGCATCCGCGACAGCAGCACGCCCCAGAGCTTGTCGAAGCCGCCGGTCAGGGCGGCGCAGGTGCCGACGGTGTACTGGTAGTCGCCCAGCCCGAAGACGTAGTCCGGGTTGGCGGCGACGATCGAGGCCGCCACCCGCCCCGAAGCGGACCTCGGTGACGCCTCACCCGCGTGGTTGATGTCGCCCACGGCCGCGAGGACGACCGCTCCGGGCACGACCGGAACGGGCGGGGTCGTCGCCGGTGTCGCCGAAGACGACGTGGCGGGCTGGCCCGGCGCGCCGGTGGAGGCTCCCGTGGAGGCCGCGGTCGGTGAGGCGAAGGTGTTCAGGACCGGGTCCGCGGTCCCCGAGCACCCGCACACGGCGGTCAGCACACAGACGACGAGGGCAGCCGCCCGGCTACCGCGTGCGAAAAAACCCAAAGCGACCCCCACGGGGTGTCGTCGACGATGTGCCGGAGCTCTCTGAGGGTCCATGCTGACACGGGAACCGCTGCGACACCGGGGAACGGGCCAAGTGCCCCAGGACGAGCCGCATCCGCGCGACGGCCTCCGCCCGGTCCGGCAAGGACCGTGCGGAGGCCGTCGTACGCAGCCGGCTCGCTGAGCTGCCGGTCAGCTCGCCTGCACCGGGAAGCGGTGCCAGACGCGGTGCTCGGCGAGCAGCTCCACCACCTGCTCCAGCATCTGCGCGGCGTCCTGCTCGATCACCACACCGGGGGCGTCGGTGGGGAACCCGACCGCCGCCAGGGCCTCCTCGGCGCCGCCCCACCCGCCGATGACCTTGACGTGCCGGAATGCCTCCTCCAGCAGCCGGTACATCTTCGGCGCCGGCGCCGGCGACCCCGCCACGACGACCGCGTCGAACTCGGTCGACCGGGTCGTCAGCAAGGTCCGCTGCACGATGACCGGGTCACCGGCGCCGGCCGTGAGGGTGCCGCCGTGAGGGGCGATCACCAGTGCCTGCATCCCGGCCGCCACGATCGAGTTCTGCAGGTCGGTCACCTCGGCCAGGTTGCTGGACTCGTCCGCGATGATGCCGATGATCCGGCCGCTGGTCGGCCAGGGGCGGCCGACCTGGCTCAGGGCCGGGCTGGGGTCGACATCGGCTACGTCGACCGTCGCCTTGGGCGCAGGCAGACCCAGCCCCTCGGCGACGGCGGCGGTGAGGTCGGCGTCGACGTTGGCGAGCACGCCGAGCATCCGCACCTTGACGGTCTGCTCGTAGCACTTGCCCAGCTCGAACGTGAGGGCGTCGGAGATGTGGTCGCGCTCCACGGCGCTGAGACTGCGGTAGAACAGCCGGGCCTGGCTGAAGTGGTCGTCGAACGACGCCGGAGCCGTGCGCGCCTTGACGCCCTCGACCGGCTGGGCCACCTCGACGTAGCCGCCCTTGCCGGGATCGGCCACGAACGGCACGCCGCCGTCGAGGGAGTTCGGCTTGTACGGCGCGACGCCCGCGTGGACCGCGGTCTGGTGGTAGCCGTCGCGGAACATGTCGTTGGTGGGCACGTGCGGGCGGTTGATCGGCAGCTGGCCGAAGTTCGGGCCGCCGAGCCGGGTGAGCTGGGTGTCCAGGTAGGAGAACAGCCGTCCCTGCAGCAACGGGTCGTCCGTCGGGTCGATGCCGGGGACCAGGTGTCCCAGGTGGAACGCCGCCTGCTCGGTCTCGGCGAAGAAGTTGACCGTGTTGGCGTTGAGGGTCATCAGCCCGACCGGCTGCACGGGCACGAGTTCCTCGGGCACCAGCTTCGTCGGGTCGAGGAGGTCGATCCCCTCGAACATCTGGTCGGCGCTGTCCGGCATCACCTGCAGGCCGAGCTCCCACTGCGGGAAGGCACCGGCCTCGATGGCGTCGGTGAGGTCGCGACGGTGGAAGTCGGGATCCGTGCCCGCGATGATCTGCGCCTCCTCCCACACCAGGGAGTGCACCCCGAGCCTGGGCTTCCAGTGGAACTTCACCAGCGAGGTGTTGCCCTCGGCGTCGGAGAGCCGGAAGGTGTGGACCCCGAAGCCCTCCATCGTCCGGTAGGACCGCGGGATGCCCCGGTCGGACATGTTCCACAGCACGTGGTGGGTCGCCTCGGTGTGCAGCGACACGAAGTCCCAGAAGGTGTCGTGGGCGCTCTGGGCCTGCGGGATCTCGCGGTCGGGGTGTGGCTTGGCCGCGTGGATGACGTCGGGGAACTTGATCGCGTCCTGGATGAAGAACACCGGCATGTTGTTGCCGACCAGGTCGAACGTGCCCTCATCGGTGTAGAACTTGGTCGCGAAACCCCGGGTGTCCCGGACGGTGTCGGCCGAGCCTCGCGAGCCCAGCACGGTGGAGAACCGCACGAACACCGGCGTCGTGACGTCCGAGGCGAGGAAGCCGGCGCGGGTCACCGAGGCGGCCGTGCCGTAGGAGCGGAACACCCCGTGCGCGCCGGTGCCACGGGCGTGCACGACCCGCTCGGGGATGCGCTCGTGGTCGAAGTGCGTGATCTTCTCGCGAAGGTGGTGGTCCTGCAGCAGTGTCGGGCCCCGCGTCCCGGCCTTCAGCGAGTGGTCGGTGTCGGTCAGCCGGAGCCCCTGGCCGGTCGTCAGGTAGGCGCCGCCCTGGGCGCGCGAGTCCTCCGGCGCTCCGGTGGGCTTGCCGGTCGGCGACACCGCCTCCGGCGGACGCTGGTCGGGCTTGGGCGGCGCCGGCTCGCGCGGCGTCGTCGGCTCCTCCAGCGCGGGCGGTTCGGGTGCCGGTACACCCGGTACGGCGGCCGAGGGCACCTTCTCCTCCGCCTCCGGTGCTGTGCGGTCGCGGGTCGGGTCAGCAGCAGTCATGACACTCCACTTCGGGGACTGGTCGTGAACTGGTCCCCTACCCCTTCTTCCGCGGGCCCACGCCCCCAGCTCCCTGTGAGACGGCAACCGCCCCGACCCACCGGGGCCGGGGCGGTTGGAGCCCGCCGTACGCTGCGCGGCTGAGCGCGCAGGACGATCAGCGCGAGGTGACCACGCGCTCGTTCGGGACGCAGTGCGTCATGGTCAGGCCGCTGACGTCGCGCGGGCCGTTCTTGCCGAGGTTGGCGAGCGCGCTGCTGCTCGTCCTCGGTCAGCGTCTGGGTCTGCAGCGGCGCCAGGTGGCGGACGTCGTCGGCGCCGATGCCGAGGCCGTCGCCGACCCGCTGGCCCAGCTCGTCCTCGACACAGGAAGAGGTGCCAGACCATCCGCTCCTGGATCGGCGCGGTCGCACTGGCGACAGCGCGCCGACCAGGTTGGCGACGAGGTCGTCCTGCTCCCACTGCTCGCGACAGCAGGTAGCGCTCGCCGGCCTGCTGGTAGTCGTTGGTCCGCGGGATCCGCTTGCGGGTGAGCCGGCCGGTGATCACCGGGCCCTGCTCGTCGTGGGCCGGGTACTCGCGCCTCGCGCAGGCCGCCGAGGATCGACGGCTCGTAGTTGACGTGCGGGTTCTGGCCCTCGCCGAGGTCGACGCCGTAGGCCATCTGGCCGTCGCGCTGGTTGGTGGCGACCTGGCGTTCTTCGGCGCGTTGACCGGCAGCTGCAGGTAGTTCGGGCCGACGCGGTAGCGCTGGGTGTCGGAGTAGGAGAACGTGCGGCCGACCAGCATCTTGTCGTCGGAGAAGTCGAGGCCGTCGACGAGCACGCCGGTGCCGAACGCGATCTGCTCGTTCTCGGCGAAGAAGTTCTCCGGCGTCGCGGTTCGAGCACCATGCGTGCCGACCTTGCGCAGCGGGAAGCTCGTCCTCCGGCCACACCTTGGTGTCGTCGAGCGGGTCGAAGTCGAGCTCGGGGTGCTCGTCGTCGTCCATGATCTGCACGTGCAGCTCCCACTCGGGGAAGTCGCCGCGCGTCGATCGCGTCGTACAGGTCCTTGGTGTGCGTGGCCGAGGTCCTTGCGCCTGGATCGCCGCGGCGTCGGCCGGCGGTGCAGGACTTCACGCCCTGCTTGGGCAGCCAGTGGTACTTGACCAGCTTGGTCTCGCCCTGCGGCGTTGACCCACTTGTAGGTGTTGACGCCGAAGCCCTGCTGCGTGCCGGTAGCTCGCCGGGATGCCGCGCGGGCTGAACACCAGCGTGACCATGTGCATCGCCTCGGGCGTCTGGCTGATGAAGTCGAAGACGCGGTTCGGCGACCTGGCGCTCGAAGGTCACCGGGTCGGGCTTCTGCGAGTGGATGAAGTCGGGGAACTTGATCGCGTCGCGGATGAAGAAGACGCCGAGGTTGTTGCCGACGAGGTCCCAGTTGCCGTCCTCGGTGTAGAACTTCACCGCGAAGCCGCGCGGGTCGCGGGCGACCTCGGAGGAGTCCCGGCCGCCGGCGACGGTGGAGAAGCGGACCGCGAGCGTCGGTGCGCTTGCCCTTCTCCTGGAACAGCTTGGCGCGGGTGTACGTCGGCGATCGGCTCGTCGCCGACGGTGCCGTAGGCCTCGAAGTAGCCGTACGCGGTGGCGCCGCGGGCGTGGACGACGCGCTCGGGGATGCGCTCGCGGTCGAAGTGGCTGATCTTCTCGAGGAACTGGTAGTTCTCCAGCGTCGCCGGGCCGCGGGCGCCGACGGTGCGCTGGTTCTGGTTGTCGTAGACCGGGTGGCCCTGGCGGGTGGTCAGGACCGGGCGGTCGGCCTCGCCGGCGGTCGGCCTTGCTAGCGACGTCGGTCATGCGGCGTTCCTCTCGGTGCGTGCTGGTCGGTGGTGCTCGGATGGCGGTGCGGCGGTGGCTCCGGCGCGCAGTCGGCGCAGCAGCCCCCAGAAGATGACCTCGGCCTCGTCGACGACGAAGTCCGGCCGGCAGTCGCGAGCGGGCTCAGGCACGGGGCGGTCCCGACGGCGCAGTCGACGTCGACGATCGCGCCGCAGCGCCGGCAGACGAGGTGGTGGTGGTTGTCGCCGACCCGGCAGCTCGTAGCAGCGCGGGTGCCCCGGCCGGCTCGAACCGCCGGGCGAGGCCGGCGTCGATGAGCGCTTCCAGGCAGTCGTAGACCGCCTGGGTCGAGAGCGCTCCCACGATCCTGCGCGCGCGCCCCGCGACCTCGGCCACAGGCAGGTGCTCGCGCCGGGCCTGGGCCGCGTCGAGCACGCCCAGGACGGTCGTCCGGGCGCTCGTCGCGCGCAACCCGGCAGCCCGGAGACGCTCCTGCGCCGTCGGTGCCCCTGGTGCCGTCGATGTCACGGGCGCCACTCCACCAGCAGATCTGGAATGAGTCAAGTGATGGTGGCGGGGTGGGCTTCGCTACAGTCGGCGGCGTGAGCGAGCTGACCGACGACGAGATGGCGTTCCTGCAGAGCGCGTTCGACCTGGCCCGGGGCGGCGACACCGGGCGGCTGTCGGAGTACGTCGACGCGGGGCTGCCCGTCAACCTCACCAACGGTGCCGGTGACTCCCTGCTGATCCTCGCGGCCTACCACACCCACCTGGAGACGGTGCGCGCACTGCTGGACCGGGGCGCCGACACCGGCAGGGTGAACGACCGCGGTCAGACGGCGCTGGCGGCTGCGGTCTTCCGCCGGTCGGAGCCGATCGTCCGGGCCCTGCTCCAGGCTGGGGCGGACCCGACTGCCGGGCCCAAGTCCGCGGTGGACGTGGCGGAGTTCTTCGAGCTCGACGACATGGTCGCGCTGCTGCGAGGCGAGTCGTCCGCGGCTCCACCGGAGGGGTGAGGACTCCGGCTTGAGGGGTGCACCCTCGGCCGTGAGGGTGAGCGCTCGGCGTTGAGGGGTGGTCACGGACGGAGACGGGGCCCACGGGGCGGTCGTTGTGTCTGTGGACAACGGTTCTGGTGGGTGCTTGTCGGCGTAGCGTCGTCTGCATGACCGGGTCCTTGGAGCGGGCGGTGCTGCTCGTGCAGCAGGCCTTCGAGGACGTCCGGGCCGGGGTGGCCGACCGGGCGGAGGGTGAGCTGGCGGAGGGTGAGCTGGCGGAGCTGGCGCTGACCTCGCAGCGGCTGGTCAATGCGGCCTCGGCGGTGCAGGTCGTGGCGCTGGCGGGCATCGCCGCCCGCGACGAGGTGCAGGGGCCCGACGGGGCGTGGGCGGGGGTGGACCGTGGCGTGGGCCACGTGAGCGAGTTCGCGTCGGTGACCGTCGCTCCGATGCTGGGGTTGACCACTCGCGGGGCGCAGGACCGGGTGGAGACGGCAGCGGCGTTGGTGTCTCGGCTGCCGGGGACGTTGGCGGCGATGGCGGCGGGTGGCCTGGATGGGTGGCGCGCCTCGATCATCGTGGCGGAGACGGCGGAGACCACCGCGGCGGGGTGCGCGCAGGTGGAGGCGCTGATCTTGCCCCGGGTGTGCGGTGAGACCGGTGGGCAGGTGCGCGCCAGGACCCGTCGGGCGCTGGCGTTGGTGGACGCGGACGCAGTGCGGCTGCGGGCGGCCAAGGCGCGGCTGGAGCGCTCGGTGCGGGTCTGGCCCTCCCACGTGGTCGGGCTCAGCGAGTGGGTGGCGGTGCTGCCGGCGCATGAGTCGGCGCTGTGCAAGGCCGCGGTCGATGACCACGCGGGCGCGTTGCGGCGGGAGCACCCGGACCTTTCCATGGACCAGGCACGGGCCGATGCGTTGGTGGACCTGGTCCTTGCTCGGGTCGAGGTGTCCACCACGGTGCACCTGACGGTGCCGGTGCAGGCCGTGACAGGAGGTGCCTCGGACGCAGGCGCCGCGGACGCGGACGCCGCGGGCGCGCGGGGCGTGCCGGGCGACCAGGGCGCGGGTGCCTCGGCCCGCGCCGGGGCCGTGATCGGATCGGAGGTCTCCGGTGTCGGGGTGATCCCCTCAGAGGTGGTGGCGGGGATCTGCTCGAGCTTCGACACCCGGATCCAGCGGGTGCTGCTGGACGAGGTGAGCGGGACCACGGTCGAGATCGGCGCCAAGGGGTACGCGCCTCCGGCGGCGGTGGGGCGGTTCGTGCGACACCGCGACGGCCACTGCCGGGCCCCGGGATGCGCCCGGGAGGCGCGGTTCTGCGACCTGGACCACGTCATTCCCTGGCCGTTGGGGCCGACCGACCCGACCAACTTGTTGACGTTGTGCCGGCGCCATCACCGGATGAAGCACCGGACGAGGTGGTCGGTGGTGATGGACGCCGGCGGCACCGCGACGTGGACCGACCCGTTCGGGCAGAAGTACATCACCCACCCGGTCAACCACCACGACACCATGGTCGCCTGACGTCGCGCCTCGAGAAGGCCCGTATCAACCGAGATCGGTCGAGTCCTCGACCGTGATGGCCGTCGCGCCCGAGTCGGACGCCTTGGCTCCACCCACGACATGGAACCGGCGTCCGGTGATGCTGTCGGCGTCGATCCGCATGTACCTCGGCTTCGGCGACGCGTGCCACGGGAAGATCGGCAGCTCGATCACCTCGAGCACGTCATACATCTCCTTGACCTCCTCGGCGCGGCCTTTCACGACCACGCTCCAGGCGTCCCCGTCGACCGCGTCGTAGCCGTCGACCTCGAAGGCCACCGCCGGGTTCTCCAGGGCGGCCGCCAGCTTCGTCCCCCGGGCGGTGCGGAAGACCACGGTGCCGTGGTCCACCACGTGGTTGACCGGGAAGATGTCCGGCCCGCCATTGGTGACGACGGCCAGCCGACCGACAACTGCCTCCCTCACCAGCGCCCAGGACTCGCTCGGCGACAGGTGCACCATGGGGCTCTGCTCGGGGCTGTCCATGCGCCAAGGGTGACGGCGTGCCGCGCCGGGAGGTCAGGGCCTAAGGTCCTCGCGCCCCTGATGCTCCGCCGATCCTGCGCCGCCACGCGAGCCGACCCGCATCCCCGCGCAGGCTGTCCCCCTCCGGCGGCCGCGTCGGCTGCGATCCACGCGGGACCAAATCCCCTGACACACCAGCGGTGGCCGGGAGACGTTGGACCCGTCCGCTGCCGTGTCACGGACCGTCGTCGACCAGTCGCCGCCCCGGACGGGGCGGCCGACCCAAGGAGCGCCGCTGCATGGACAGCCGTGAGATCGCCTCGCACAGTGTCGTGGTGGGAGTGGACGGGTCGCCGTCCAGCCGGCTGGCGCTCCGCTGGGCTGCAGGGAAGGCCGCCGGCGCCGGCCAACCGCTGCATGTCATCCACGCCCTGGAGACCGAGGTCGTCCTGCGCGAGGACGAGCAGCTGGGCACCCAGGAGGTCGCGGCCGACGACGACGCCGTGCTGACCGCGGCGATGGAGCTGGTCGCTGCCGAGGCTCCGGGTGTGCACGCTGTGGCGCACAGCGTCCGGGGGTTCGCGCTCAGCACCCTCATCGCCGCCTCCCGGGTCGCAGGAACGCTCGTCGTCGGCTCGCGCGGGCGAGGCGCCATACCGGCGGCCCTGCTGGGGTCGGTCTCCCAGCAGCTGGTGCTGCACTCCTGCTGCCCGGTGGTCATGGTCCGCGACAGTCGGGCGCTGACGCCACAGCAGGGGGCCCCGGTGGTCGTCGGGGTCGACGGGTCCGAGGAGTCCGCCGCCGCGGTGGGGTACGCCTTCGCGCACGCCGCGGAGACGAGCCGCCCGGTCATCGCCGTGCACTCCTGGTGGTGGGAGCCACTGGAGGGGGTGAACGTCGGCGAACCGTGGACGGGTGACTGGACCCAGATCTCCACCCAGGAGGGCGCTCTGCTGGCGGAGTCCCTGGCCGGGTGGCGCGAGAAGTACCCCGACGTCCACGTCGAGGAGCGGTCGGTGCGCGGCGACCCCGTGGTGGACCTCCTCGAGCAGTCCCGCGGCGCCGCCCTGGTGGTGGTCGGGTCGCGCGGACGCGGCGGCTTCGCCGGGCTGCTCCTCGGGTCGGTCAGCCAGCGCGTGCTGAAACGAGCCTCGTGCGCTGTCGCGGTCGTCCGCTCCGAACCGCCCGAGAAGCGGCGCGACGAACAATGAGGACGCCAAGGACCTTCGTCTCTATACCGGCATTCGCCCCCGGCCCACAGTCGACTGACGGGTTGGGTGCAGGGCGGCCGAAGGGCTGAGTGGGCGACGGCCTGGCGCTTCGGTCGGGAGAAGGAGAGAACCTCATGATGAACTGGGGATACGGCGCTTCGGGCTGGATGATGGTGGTGGCTCTCGTGGTGGGCCTGCTGCTGATCGCCCTCACCGTCGCGCTGGGCTTCACGCTGTACGGCGGAGGTTCGGCCGACCGGGACGGGTCACCCGACACGGCCGGACACAGCAGCGCGGCCGAGCGGGTGCTGGAGATGCGCTTCGCTCGCGGCGAGATCGACGCCGACCAGCTCGAGCAGGCCAAGCAGGCTCTCCGGCACTGACGGACGGGGAACCGGGACGGCCTCAGACCGGAACAGCCGCGGGCACAACGGACGGGCCACGGGCACAGCGGAAGAGCCCAGACAGCCCTGGCCCGGTCAGCCGATCGCGTCCGGCTGGCTCCGATGACCCTGCAGCCGCCGGGCGCCCAGGTCGGCCATGGTCTTGCTCCGTGGCCACGGTGGCACCAGCATCACGTCACACGGCGTCGCGGCGAGCAGTCCGCGGCTGACAGGTCCGACGTGCGCCCGGGTCCAGACCCAGCGTCCGTCGCCGCTTTTCCCTCCGTCGTCGCTGTTCCCTCCGGTACCGACGACGAGCAGGTCCCGCGGGCCGACCCGGTTGCGCAAAGCGGCGACCGGCTCCTCCTGGCTGACGACGAGGCGGTTGGGCACGCCACGCGGCAGGTCGGCCGACCGCAGCGACGCCCGGCAGCGTTCCCATCCCTCGGCCAGGGCTCCCGGGTCCAGCGTGGCGCCATGGTCCAGGGCGTGCACCAGGGTGAGCCCCACACCGCGGATCACCGCCTCCGCCGCGGCCGTCAACAGGACCGGCTCGGAGGCCCGGACCATGTCAATCCCGGCGACCACGGCGGGTTCGTGCCCGACCGCGCTCTCCGCCGGCGACAGCTCGTGGCCGTCGACGAACAGCACCGGGCAGTCGAGGTGGCCCGCGAGCGCGTCGCCGACCGACCCGGACGGCCAGACACCGGCGCTCTCGTGCCGAGCCGCGCCCATCACCACCAGGCTGGTACGCCGTGCCAGGTCGACCAGCTGGGCGTGCGAGGCTGCGCCTGCATGGAACACCTCCAGTGGCACCGAGGGGTTGGTCGCCACGGCGGACGCGACCGCCTGCTCCGCCACCGCGTGTCGCGCCGGCGGGCGCAGGTCGCGTGCGCCGGGCAGCGATACGGCCGCGACGAGCAGCACCAGTCCGGTCCCCCGGGCTGCCGCCTCCAGCGTCGAGGCAGGGACGGCCCGCCGGCTCTCCGTCGAGCCGTCACACCACATCAGCGTCGTCTGCTCGAACCGGATCACCGGAGCCTCCTCGGGCGCATGCCGCAGCGCCGGTCCTCCTGTCGGCCGGTCTCCCCACAGCCTGGGGAACCTCGCGCGCCGTCGTACAGGTCCTTGGTCCTGACACCGGCCCGGAAGGGCGGGTAGGGACCAACGTCACTTCCCTTTCCGCGTCGTCGGCGGCGAGCATCGCGCCATGAGTCCACAGACCAGGTCCCGCACCCGTTCCGTGCACGAGGCCATCGGCCCGGCGTGCCAGATCACGGTGAGCAAGGACGGCCGGATGGTTGCCTTCGCGACCGTCACCACCACCGACCAGGACGAGCTGTTCGCGAACGTCCACATCGAACCGGGACACGTCCCGGTCCAGACGCGGGCGGCCTTGGTGGATGCCCTCATGTCGGTCGCCGGCGCCGACCACGCCCGGCGCCTGAGCCTCGTGATGCCGATGGGTGACTGCCTGCTGGAGGACCTGTACCGCCGTTGCGACGTCCGCGGGCTGCGCCCCGCCGGGGCGACCTGCCTCGTCAGCGCGGAGGTGACGAGCCCGGCCAGGGCTGGTCGAGGGGGACGCCGCCACGGACGGCCGGCCCTCGACCACCAGGTGGATGTCGCCGTGCGACCCCTGGTGTGACAGCCCTCCGTCGTGACGGCCTCGCTGCCGCCGTTGCGGGCGGCCGACCGCGACCCGGCGGGGTTGACCCCGGAGGAGGCAGCCGAGCGGCTGCGCCGCTTCGGCCCCAACCGCCTTCCCGCCCCACACCCGGTGCCCTTGTGGCGCCGGGTGCTCCGTGCGCTGGCCGACCCGCTCGTCCTGGTGCTGCTGGCCGCGATGGCCCTGACGGTGGCCACGGGTGACCACACCGACGCCCTGGTCATCACGCTGGTCGTGCTCGTCAACACCACCCTGGGTGTCCGCCAGGAGCTGACCGCTGACCGGGCGGTCCTGGCCCTGGACCAGCTGGTGGCGCCGGTTGCCCGCACCATCCGCGGGGGGCGCCAGGTCAGCTGCGCCGTGACCGAGCTGGTGCCAGGAGACCTCGTCGTGCTGCGCCAGGGCGACCTCGTGCCGGCCGACGCGGTCCTGCTCAGCGGCGTGGCGTTCCGGGTGGACGAGTCGGCGTTGACCGGCGAGTCCTTCCCGGTGGACAAGGCCGGTACGGCGGATCCCGGTCCCGCCGGCTCGACGCCCGCGCCCCCGGCTCGCTCGACGCCCGCGCCCCCAGCTGGCTCGGCGCCCGCGCCCCCGGCCGGCTCGACGCCCGAGGGCCGTCCCGGCAGCACTGGCAGCAGGGGCAGCGCTGCCGCTGCCATGGGGGGCACGCTGTACTCGGGCACGGTCGTCGTGCACGGGCGCGGCCTCGCCCGCGTCACCGCCACGGGGCCGGACAGCGCCCTCGGCCGCATCGCCGGGATGCTCGAGAGCCCGCACCGGGCGACCCCGCTACAGCACCGGATGACGCAGCTCTCGGCCTACCTTGCCGGCGGCGCGGTGGTGCTCTGCGCGGTCGTCCTGGTGTCGGGGGTCCTGCGCGGGCAGTCCTTCGAGCTGATGCTGCTGACCGCCGTCAGCCTGGTCGTCGCCGCGGTGCCGGAGTCGTTGCCGGTGGTGGTGACGGTCAGCCTGGCCCTCGCCGCGCGCCGGATGGCCGCGCGGCACGCGGTCGTCCGCCACCTCGCGGCGGTCGAGACCCTCGGCTCGGTCACCCTCCTTGCCACCGACAAGACCGGCACGCTGACCCAGGCGCGGATGGTGCTGGCCGGTCAGTGGCGCCCGGACGACGTGGACGAGCCCACGCTGATGCGCGCGGTCGCGTTGTGCAACGACGCCGTCCGCGACCCGGGGACGGGGGCCGTGCTCGGCGACCCGACCGAGGTGGCGCTCCTGCAGGCCGCGGCCGACCACGGTACGGCGCCGGAGGTGCTCGCGGCCGCCCTACCGCGGGTAGACGAGGTGCCCTTCGACAGCGTGCGCAAGCGGATGACGACCGTGCACCGGGGCGCCGAGGGCCTGCTGGTGCTCTGTAAGGGTGCCCCGGACGCCCTGCTCACCACGACGACGCTGTGCGAGCCCGACGCGGTGCTGGACGCCGCCCGCCGTCGCGCCGAGCAGATGGCCGCCGACGGGGACCGGGTGCTGGCGGTGGCGCAGCGGTGGGTGAGCACGCCGGCAGGGGCGCTCGAGGGAGACGGCCGGTTGCCGGTGGGAGGTGACGTTCCCGCGCTCGAGTCGGGGCTCGGGCTGCTGGGGCTGGTCGCCCTGCACGACCCCCTGCGTCCCTCGGCCCGCGATGCGGTGGCGCGGTGCCGCTCGGCCGGCATCGACGTGGCGCTGGTGACCGGCGACCACCAGGGCACCGCCGCCGCCATCGCCGGTGCCGTCGGGATCGACGGCTCCGACGGCTCCGACGGCTCCGATGCCTCCGATGCCTCCGACGGCGCAGTGGTGCTGTCGGCCGGCTCCACGCCCGAGGACCTGCAGGCGGCCAGCCGGCGCAGGGTGGTCGCGCGGGCGACCCCCGCCCACAAGCTCGACCTCGTCCGGCGGTGGCAGGAGCGTGGTGACGTCGTCGCGATGACTGGCGACGGTGTCAACGACGGGCCGGCGCTGCACCGCGCCGACATCGGCGTTGCCATGGGTGGCCGCGGCACGGAGGTGGCACGGCAGGCGGCTGACCTGGTGCTGCTCGACGACGACCTCGGCACCCTCGTGGCGGCGGTGGAGGAAGGGCGACGCGTCTACGCCAACATCCGGCGGTTCCTGCTCTACGGCATGTCCGGCGGCGCCGCCGAGATCCTGCTGATGCTGCTGGGCCCCGCGTTCGGGGTGCCACTGCCGCTGCTGCCCGCGCAGATCCTCTGGGTCAACCTGCTCACGCACTCCTTCGCCGGGGCCGCGCTGGGTGCGGAGCCGGTGGAGGTGGGCACGATGCAACAGCCGCCGCGGCCCCCGGGCCAGGGCGTCCTCGCCGGCGGACTCTGGTGGCGGATCGGATCGCTTGCGGCGTTCCTCGCCGTGGCGAGCCTGGCAGCGGGTCTGGCCGCCGGCTCCCTGTCCGGGCCGTCGGCGTCGCTGCTGTCCCTCGGGGCCGGCCAGCTGGCCGTGGCCTGGGGCATCCGTGCCCGCACGACCGTGCGCACGCCGCCGGCGGGGCGCGCGCTGGTGTGGGCCCTGCCCGCCGCCGGGCTGCTGCTGGCCGCGTCGGTCCTGCTGCCGCCGTTGCGCGAGCTGCTCGGCACCCAGCCGGTCTCCGCCGACGCCTGGCTGGTCGCGGCGCTGACCGCGTTCGCCGCCCTGGCCCTCACCCGAATCCTGCGCCCCCGGGTGCTCTGAGCGGCTCCGCCGGCCCGAGCGCCGCGGGGTGTTCTCGAGCGCCTCCGACGCGTGCGTCGCCTGACCCGAACGGTCCTGGCGGTGCGCACAGGACCTAATGCCCTGTGACGGCCTTCGCGCCGGCCGCACTGTTGCCCCGAACCAGCCACCACGCCTGAAGGAGCCCCCATGACCCAGCATCCCGTAGCCGCGGGGTCCATCGCCGTCGGGATCGACGGCTCGGCGTGCGCCGACCTCGCCCTGGACTGGGCGGTGGCCGAGGCGACGCGGCGCAGGCTGCCGCTGCACATCGTCCACGCGTTCTCCTACCAGTACCCGGTGACCAGCCAGGGCGGCATGGGCTTCGTTCTCGAGGGCGTCCGCGAGGTCGCCGAGGACCTGTGCCAGAGGTCCGCTGACCGGGTGACGACGACGCACCCGGACCTCCCCGTGACCTGGGAGGTGTCGACGTACGGCGCCGCCCCCGCACTGGTGGAGGCCTCGAGGACCTCCCACACCGTCGTCGTCGGCGCCCGCGGGGTCAGCGCGGCGCGGGGTGTCGTACTGGGCTCGGTGTCGACCCAGGTGGCGGCCCACTCCCACTGCCCCGTGGTCGTGATCCACGACGGTCAGCCGGCCGCGGCTGAGGACGCCCCGGTGGTCGTCGGCGTCGACGGGTCCGCCCTGTCGGCGAACGCGATCGCCTTCGCCTTCGAGGAGGCCTCGTCGCGCGGTGTCGGACTGACGGCGGTGCACGCCTGGTGGCTGGACTACGTAGAGGGCGCCTCGGCGTCGGCCATCTGGACCGTCGACTGGGAGAACATGGCGCAGGAGGAGAACGCCCTGGTGGCGGAGTCCCTCGCCGGGTGGCAGGAGAAGTACCCCGATGTGGCCATCGCCCGGCACAGCGTCCACGCGCACCCGGTGGAGGCGCTGGTGCGCCAGAGCGAGAACGCCTGCCTGGTCGTCGTCGGCTCCCGCGGCCGCGGCGGCTTCCGCGGGCTGCTGCTGGGCTCGGTCAGCCAGGGCGTGGTGCACCGCGCCCAGTGCCCGGTCGCCATCATCCGCGCGCCGCGCGAGGACGCGCACCACCACGGGGACCGCGCCACCGAGGAGCACCGGCTGCCCGTGCCGCCGGTGCGCGAGCACGACTGACCCGGGCATCGCCCGGGCCGCACCACCACGACCAGAGGAGCTGTTGACCATGACCACCGTTGCACGCCACTCCCCCAGTCCCGTCGCCGACATGCTCGACTGGCTCGAGTCCGGACCGGCGCTCGGGCTGCGCGGATTCGGCCTCGCGCCGTACGTCCGCATCGAGGACTACATGGACGGCGGCACCTACGTGCTGCGCGCCGAGATGCCCGGCATCGACCCCGACAAGGACGTCTCGCTGGACATCGAGGGCGATGTGCTGACCATCAGCGGGGAGCGGCACGAGGAGCAGAAGGACAAGAACCGTCACGAGTTCCACTACGGCAGCTTCACCCGCAGCATCCCGCTGCCCCGCGGCGTCAGGACCGAGGAGATCACGGCGACGTATGTCGACGGCGTCCTCGAGGTCCGTGTGCCCTCGACGGTGCAGGAGCGCAAGCCGGTCAAGGTCACCGTGGAGCGCAAGGACAGCGGCCCCGCGGAGGGCCGGCGGCAGCAGGGCTGAGCCGGCCGGGGCCTCACGCCGTCGGGAGGACCGGCCTCACACCATCGTGAGGACCGCCGCGCCGACGACCCGGCCACCGGCGAGGTCGTCCAGGGCCCGGTCCGCCTTGCCGAACGGGTACGGCGCCACGCGGGCCCTCACGTGCAGTGCCCGCGCCAGCCGCAACAGCTCCTCCCCGTCCGCACGCGTGTTGGCGGTGACGCTCGTCAGCGTCCGCTCCCGGAACAGGTGCTGCTGGTAGTCCAGCGGTGGGATGTCGCTGAGGTGGATCCCCGCCACGGCCAGTGTCCCGCCCCGCTCGAGGGCGCGGAGCGCGACCGGCACGAGGTCCCCCACCGGCGCGAACGTGATGGCCGCGTCCAACGGGACGGGCGGTGCGTCGTACGCGCCGCCGGCCGACGCCGCGCCGAGCTCGAGGGCCAGGCTGCGGGCCGCCGGCTCGCGGGTGAGCACGTGCACCTCCGCCCCCTGGGCGAGCGCGATCTGGGCGGTGAGGTGGGCGCTCGCCCCGAACCCGTAGATGCCCAGCCGTCCACCCGGTGGCAGCTGTGCACGGCGCAGGGCGCGGTAGCCGATGATGCCGGCGCACAGCAGCGGCGCGGCCTCCGTGTCGGTCAGCTCCTCCGGCATCCGGTAGGCGAATGCCGCTGGCACCACGACGAACTCGGCGAAACCACCGTCCACGTCCCAACCGGTGTAGGTCGACCGCGGGCACAGGTTCTCCGCCCCGGAACGGCACCACCGGCACTCCCCGCAGGTGCTGCGCAGCCATGCCGCACCCACCCGGTCCCCGACGCGGAAGCGGGACACCGCCGCGCCCAGCGCGACCACCTCCCCGACGACCTCGTGACCGGGCACGACCCCCGGCGCCTTCGGCGCGAGCTCGCCGTCGGCGCAGTGCAGGTCGGTGCGACAGACCCCGCACGCCCTCACCCGCACCAGCACCTCGCCCGGCTGGGGCGCCGGCACGGCGCGCTCGACGAGTCGCAGCCGCTCCACCGACCCCGCGTGCCCGCTGACCTCCCACGCCTGCATGCGCTCCGGAACCAGCTCCGCGGGGGCGGCTGACGTCTGCACCGAGGTGTCCACCGCCCCAGCGTGGGCCACCGCGCCGCCGCCCGCCGGGACCTTCGACCCTGAGGCCGCACCGGCGGCCGACGGAGGCTGGGCACTGCGGGAGCCACTCCCGCCGCGATGCCCGAGGATGCCGAACGCAGGAGGCCAGCAGCATGTATGCCGCCGTAGGTGACCGAATCGTCGTACGCAGCCTGCACGTGGACGAAGCCGTGCGCGACGGCGAGGTGCTCGAGGTGCACGGACCCGATGGCGGCCCGCCGTACCTCGTCCGCTGGTCCGACAACGGGCACGAGACCCTCGTCTTCCCGGGACCGGACGCACAGATGGAGCACTTCACGCAGGAGCCGCTTGACCACTGAGCCCGCGCCGGCCGCGCTGTCAGCGCTGTCAGCGCCGGCCCGGGTCGCCCGTGGAGCCCGTCGGCGCGCCGGCTGAAGGTGGACGGCCCGAACACCCTGCCGGAACCGCCACGCACACCGCGTGGCCTGAGCTGGCCGGCGAGTTCACCCACCTGCTGTCGCCGGTGTTCGCCGTGCTCGGCCCGACCGAGGCTGTCGCCTCACTGTCCGCCTTCGCTGCGGCCCTGGTCGCCGGCGGGTGGTCATGGGGAACCCACCCCTCTCCCGCGCCGCTCGCCATGGCCTCCGGTACGGCGTTTGCCACCATCGCCGGCTGGCTGGGCGCGGTCACGGGGGCCGTCCGGCTGCTGGTGGACGCGGCCCACACGGCGCTGCGTCGCCGTACCGCCTGAGCCTGCAGGCGATCCCGGGCGCGCGACCCGGCGGCCGGGGGACCTTCAGCCCTGTGCGGCCGCGGGCCCTCCCCGGACCGTGGACACACCCGCAGTGCCGCTGCGCGCCCGATCCGCAGGCCCGCGGCCGACCGTAAGGGGCCCGCCATGAAGAGCACGTCCGTACCGCCCGAGTCCGTCGTCGTCGGCTACGACGGCTCCACGGGCAGCGACCTCGCCCTCGACTGGGCCGTCGCGGAGGCCCGTCGCACCGCGCGGCCGCTGCACCTGGTCCGGGCCTCCGGCCGCCACCACCCGCGCGGGTTCGAGCCCTCCGCGGACCTGGACGCGATCACCACCCTCGCCGTCGAACAGGTGACGGCCAAGGCACCCGAGCTCACCGTGACCGCGCATACCCGCGAGGGCTCCGCGGCCGCGGTCCTGGTGGAGGCCTCCGCAACCGCGGGCACCGTGGTCGTCGGGGCGCGCGGGCACGGGGCGTTCGCCTCGGTGCTGGTCGGATCGGTGTCGGAGCAGGTCGCGACGCACGCGCGGAGCCCGGTCGTGGTCGTCCGACCCGAGAGCCCCGAGCGCGGGACCGAGGCCGGGCGCATCGTCGTCGGCCTGGACGCCTCGGAACGCTCGGTCGCGGCGCTGTCGTACGCCTACGCCCAGGCCTCCTCCCGCGAGGCCGGGCTGACGGTCGTGCACTCCTGGTGGTGGGAGGAGCCGGGCGGCTTCCTGGCCGGGGCCACCTGGGAGGGCGACTGGACAGCCGTGTCGGACCAGGAGACCGCCATGGTGGGCGAGCTGCTGGCCGGCTGGCACGAGCAGTACCCCGACGTCGAGCTGCGCCGCCACCTCGTCCGGGGCCACCCGGTCGGCACCCTGGTCGAGGAGTCGCGCGGCGCCGAGATGCTCGTCGTCGGCAGCCGGGGCCGCGGCGGTTTCAAGGGCCTGTTGCTGGGCTCGGTCAGCCGCCGCCTGCTGCACGGGGCGTCGTGCCCGGTGGCCGTGGTCCGGTCGGCGGCCGCCGCCGCGGAGGGCGAACCCCTCTGACCGGGGCGGGACCGGTGGCGGCAGGACCTTGGCCCCTCGCCCGCGGCCGCCGCCAGCGCCATGGTCGAGGTGTCAGGGTCGACCGCCCCAGGGTGACGACCGCGGGACCTCGTCGGAGGAGTGCCCCCCATGCTCCAGCTCACCGCCATCGACCAGCCCGCGGGGCGTTACCTGCACTGGGGTGTCCTGCAGGTCTCGGTCACCAACGTGGCCATCATCGGCCTCATGCTGCTGGTGTTCGTGCTGGCGCTGGTCCTGCCCTTCCCCGGCGGTCGCAACAGCGCGGAGCAGGAGCCGCGGCCGTGACCGCCGGTGACGTGGGGCGACCGGCGCTGGTGCCCGAGACGGACAACTGGACCTCACGACTACGCGGGCGCCTGTCGACCGTGGTGCCGCCCGGCCAGGTGCTCCCGGACCGGCAGCCCGCCTACGTCTCCTCGTGGATCTACGTGTTCGGCGTCCTCACTCTGGCGGCGCTGGCCGTCGTCCTGCTGACCGGGGCGCTGCTCGCCGTCGGCGGGGTCGCGTGGTGGCACACCTCGAGCCTCGGGCGGTACGTCAACTCGACCCACCTCTGGAGCGTGGAGCTCTTCTTCGCGTTCATGGTGATCCACCTGTGGGGGAAGTTCTGGATGGCCGCGTGGCGCGGCAACCGCGCCCTGACGTGGGTCACCGGCGTGGTCGCGTTCCTCGCGTCCATCGGCACGGCGTTCACCGGCTACCTGTCGCAGTCGAACTTCGACTCCCAGTGGATCAGCACCCAGGCCAAGGACGGCCTGAACGCGGTCGGCATCGGGGCCTGGTTCAACGTGTTGAACCCCGGCCAGATGCTGCTGTGGCACGTCGTGCTGTTGCCGTTCGTCGTCGGCGTCCTGGTGGTGCTGCATGTCGTCCTGGTGCGCCGCCACGGCGTCGTCCCACCGCTCGACGCCGAGGAGGACTGAGCTCGATGGCGACCCCGACCCCCGCCCCCGCCCCTCCACGCCGCTCGGGCCACCACGGCCCCACCCCGGACTCCCACTCGTTCCCGACGCGGGAGTACGACCTCGTCAAGGAGTTCGTCATCGCCCTCCTGGTGGTGGTGCTGCTCACCGTCGGCCTCGCCGCCGTGTTCTCCTCGCCGGACGAGAAGTCGATCAGCATGCGCGACTGGGCCACCGCCGCACCGGCGGACGTGGTGGCCACCGCCACCGGTGAGCTGGCCGGCACCACGACCAGCGCCACCTACGGGCCGCCGTACAACCACAACGCGACCGGCCAGATGCTCGGCCCGCTGCCGCTGCAGAAGTGGGGCGGGGTGCGCCTGCCGGTCGACTCCGCCCGGGACCTGGTGCTGGCACCGTTGGCCGGCTTCGCCGGAGCTCCCCGGCTGACAACGGCACTCGCCGCCTGGAACCGCGCCGGCGCGCAGCAGCGCACCGCGTGGGCGACGGCGTACGGCGACGCCCTCGCCAAGGCCCCCGACGGCAACCCGGCCAAGGTGGCACCGGGTGCCTACGGCCCCGTTCCGGTCCTGGCTGCCAGCTTCCTCCAGCTCGCGCGCAGCGGCGGCCTCGAGGGAGCCCTCACCTCCTCAGGCAGCTTCTACGGCGGCGACGCGACACGTTCGCTGCTGCTGCTGGCGGATGGCGCCTACCTCGAGGACCAGGCACGCGCCCGCGACCTCGGCGGCGACCAGTGGGGGATGATGAACGAGACCGGCAACTACCCCGGGCAGCCGTGGATGTGGCTCTACACCTTCTGGTACCAGGTGCCGCCCTTCTCGACCTCCGACAACGCCGACGCGCTGGTGTGGGGCCTGATGATGGTGCTCAGCCTCGGGCTGGTCCTCCTTCCCTTCATCCCCGGCCTGCGCTCGATCCCGCGGTGGATCCCGTTGCACCGCCTCGTCTGGCGCGACTACTACCGGCAGCACCCACGCCACCGTCCGTGACGCGCCGAGGGTGCCGGGATCGGGCCCTTGGTCCGTGGTGCGCAGCCGCCGTCGCAGAGAGGATCTGCTCATGAACCAATCCCGATCAGGTCGACAGGGCTCCGCCAGCCTGTTCCTGGCGACGACGGGTTGCCTGGTGACCGTTGACGAGCTGCTCGACAACGCCCACCTCGCGGAGATCGTCGCGGAGGACGTCGCGTGGCGGATCGCAGTGGTGCAGTGGCAGTCCCGCCGCCCGCACCGTTGGCAGGCGCGGCGCCGGCGGGCGTGGCTCCTGGAGTACGACGAGCTGACGCGCGAGCGTGAGCGCATCGTGCACATCGCACGGTTCTACGGCGTCCCCGGCTGACCGGTCCTCCGGCACACGTCAGGGACCGTCGTTCCTGGCGGTCCCGGAGGCCCCCACCATCGATGCTGCAACTCGCGTGCAAGGACGGTCGGCATGAAAGCTCTCCTGGTGTACGAGTCGATGTTCGGCAACACCGAGCAGATCGCCCGAGCCGTTGCCGAGGGGCTCTCGCGGCGGCTGCCCGTGCAGACGCTCGACGTGGGCAGCGCGCCGCTGACCCTCGGCTCGGACATCGGCCTCGTCGTGGTCGGCGGCCCGACCCACGTGTTCGGCCTCGGCCGCGTCGACGGCCGCGCCGACACCCGTGCCGACGGTCGGGTCGCGGCCGCTGACGGGAGGAACGGGTCCGTGGTCACCCACGGCCGCGGGTTGAGGACCTGGTTGGAGGGGCTGCACGTGGGCGCGTCCGGGGTCGCAGCCGCCGCCTTCGACACCAGGGTCAACCGGCCGCGACTGCCCGGCTCCGCCGCCCGGGCCGCCGACCGGCAGATGCGCCGTCAGGGCATGCACCCGATCGTGCTTCCCCGCAGCTTCCGTGTCCGCAGGACCACCGGCCCGCTGGCCGACGGCGAGTCCGAGCAGGCGCGTCAGTGGGGCGAGCAGGTGGCCGTCGAGCTGCTGCACGGGCTCGCCCGGGCGCGGAGCTGAGCGCCGCCATGGCCGACCAGATCGCGCCCGGGAGCGTGGTCGTCGGGATCGACGGCTCGGAGTCGAGCGGCTGGGCCCTGCAGTGGGGGCTGCAGGAGTCGCGCCGCAGGAGCCTGCCCCTGGCCCTGGTCCACACCGACCACCATGCGGCCGAGACGTCGCCCGGGCATGGCGGGGGCGTGCTCGAGGACGCCATGGAGGTGGCCCGGCGCGAGGCGCCGGACGTGCCGGCCACGGCCCACCAGCGGGAGGGACACGCTGCCGAGGTCCTGGTCGAGGCGTCGACGGCGGCAGCCACCGTCGTGCTCGGCGCCGGCGCCCGCGCCGCCGGGACGCAGGGCGTTCTGGGGTCCGTGTGCCACCAGGTCGCCACGCACGGACACTGCCCGGTGGTCGTCATCCGGCACCGGGCGAGCGAGGACGGTGCGGGCGCGGGACAGGTCGTGCTGGCCCTCGACGACTCCGAGTCCTGCACACCCGCAGTCGACTACGCCTTCGCTGCAGCCTCCAGGCAGCGACTGGGAATCACCGCGGTGCACGCCTGGTGGCGGGAGTACCTCGGTGGCGTTCTCGCGTACTCCCCCTGGGAGGGCGACTGGTCGGAGGTCGCGCAGGAGCTGGAGCAGATGATGGAGCGGACGCTGGCCGCATGGTGTGAGAAGTACCCGGACGTCCCGGTGCACCGGCACCTCGTGCGTGGTCACGCGGTGCAGATGCTCGTGCAGGAGTCCGAGGGCGCCACGCTGCTGGTCGTGGGCAGCCGCGGCCATGGCGGCTTTCCGGGGCTGCTACTGGGGTCGGTGAGCAACGGGCTGCTCCAGCATGCCGACTGCCCGGTGGCGGTCGTCCGCCAGCTTCCGGCCGATCGGGCCTGACAGCCGGCTGCCACACGCGACCTGGAGCGCCGCAAGGGGTGCGCGCGACCCAACCGACCGCTCAGAAGGTGCCCGCGCCCGGACCGGTCGCCCAGGGCATGCCCGCGCCCAGCCGGTCGCTCAGCCTCGGTCCGCACGGTCGCCGCCGCGGGCGGCCGGCGAGCTGTGGGTGGCGGCGAACACGGCGGCCTGCGTACGACGCTCCATGCCGAGCTTGCCGAGGACCGACGTCACGTAGTTCTTCACCGTCTTCTCGGCCAGGGACATCGTCTCGCCGATCTGGCGGTTGGTGAGACCGTCGGCGACGTGGTCGAGGATCCGGCGCTCCTGCGGCGTCAGCTGCCTCAGCCGCGGGTCGACATCCGGAGGCTGGCTCCAGCGTTCCTTCAGCCGGACCGTGCGGGCGTGGTCCAGGAGGTCCTCGCCCGCGGCCACCCGCCGGATGGCCTCCACCAGCCCGTTGCCCTTGATGTCCTTGAGGAGGTATCCCGACGCGCCCGCGAGCACCGCCGTGGCCAGGGCGTTGTCGTCATCGAACGAGGTGAGGATGAGCCCCTTGATGGTCGGGTCGACGGAGCGGACCTCGCGGCAGACGTCGATGCCCGACCCGTCCGGCAGTCGGGCATCGAAGATGGCGACATCGGGTCGCAGCGCGGGGATCCGGCGCGCGGCCTGCTGGGCGAGCCCCGACTCGCCGATCACCTCGATGTCATCGGTGGCTTGCAGCAGCTCACGCAGACCGCGCCGGACGATCTCGTGGTCGTCCAGCAGGAACACCTTGATCAATGAACTCACCTCGCACGCATCATCGCTCACCGGACTCCCTCCCGGGGCCGGGCTGCCGAAAGTTGCTGCGCCCGACCTCCGGCCCGCCGCTCAGGGGTCGCCCGTCGTGGCGGCCACGGTCCGTGTCGCCCCCGCTGCAGAGGCAACGAGAGTCGGCGGCACGACCATCACGTCGCACGGCATGGCGTCGAGGACGCCCCGACAGACCGAGCCGGCGATCAGACCGGCCAGCCGCCCCTCACCGCGGGTGCCGACGACCATCAGGTCATCGGGCAGGACCCGCGTCACGAGCGCCTGGACGGCGGGCTCCTGCGTGACCACCAGCCTGCTGGTCAGTCCCGGGCGCCCGTTCAGCCCGGTCGCGAGGCGCGCGGCCCGCCAGCCGTCCCGCAGGACCTCGTCGTCGGCCGCCGCCTCACTGTGCACGGCGTGCACCGCCACGAGCTCCGCGCGACGGACCGCCGCCTCGGCGACGGCCACCGCGAGGATGGGGGCCGCGCGGTGCAGGTCGTCGAGGCCGACCACGACGGCGGGGTGCCGGTCCAGGGGCTCCTTGACGCGTGAGGCGCGGTCGTGGGGCAGGAGGAACGGGCAGCGGAAGACGCGGGCGAGCTCGGCGCTCGTCGAGCCGAGCGAGAACGCGAGCTGGCCCCGACCGCCGTGACCGCCGAGGACGAGCAGCCCTGCGGTGCGGGCGAGCCGGGCCAGCTCCGCCGCGTCGTGTCCCGCCACCGCGACCACCTGGGTGGCGACCGACGGGTCGGTGTGATGCGCTCGCCACTGCCCACGCTTGGCGACGGCGAGAGCGGTCTGCATCGCCTCGGCCTCGTGCCTGGCGACCCAGGACAGCCGGTCCGGTTGCGACCCGCCCCGGTCGGCGACGGCGAGCAGGACCAGTGACACGCCGCGCCGAGCCGCCTCGTGCGTGGCCGCGACGACGGCGGTCTCGCTGTGCCAGGAGCCGTCACAGCCGACGACGACCGGGGCGTCTGCCTGCGCGTTCGCGTCCACCGGTGTGCCCCTCTCTCCCGCCGGGACCCGCTGCCGCCGGCACGTCCCACCCTCGCCGCCCCGCTCGGCACCCCACAGGGGCGAAGGTCCCCTACGGAAGGGGGTCACCCCGCCGGGCGCGCCAACCGACCCCGGTGGCTGAACGGGGCCGCCCGCCGGTGCACCCGGTGGGTCCGGCCACGACGGCGGACGACGGGGGCGACCGCGGGATGCTCGGCGTAGAAGAGCCGCTTGGCGACCTCGATCAGCGCCAGGTAGCACACCACCATCAGCACCACGACGAGCAGGAACGGTGCCGGCGGGACGGTGAAGCCCAGCATTGCGGAGAGCGGCGAGAGCGGCAGGGCCACACCGACGGCCACGACGGCCAGCGCAGAGGCGGTGAGCACGCCACCGGGTCGGCTGCGCCAGAACGGGCTCCGCCTCGTGCGGATCGCGAAGATCACCAGCGTCTGCGTGGCCAGGGACTCGATGAACCAGCCGGTGCGGAAGAGCGTGGGACCGGCGTGGAACACCCCCAGCAGCACCCCGAACGTGAGGAAGTCGAACAGGGAGCTGAGCGGCCCGAAGAAGACCATGAAGCGGCGGATGAAGGCGATGTCCCAGTGCGACGGGGCTCGCAGCTGCTCCTCGTCGACCCGGTCCGAGGGGATCGCCAGCTGGCTGGTGTCGTACAGCAGGTTGTTCAGCAGGATCTGCGAGGGGAGCATCGGCAGGAAGGGCAGCACCGCCGACGCCGCCGCGGCGCTGAACATGTTGCCGAAGTTGCTCGACGTCCCCATCAGCACGTACTTGATCGTGTTGGCGAAGATGCGACGCCCCTCCACCACCCCGTCCGCCAGCACACCCAGGTCCTTCTCGAGCAGGATGACGTCGGCGGCGTCCTGCGCCACGTCGGTCGCGGTGTCGACCGAGATCCCCACATCCGCGCTGTGCAGGGCCAGCGCGTCGTTGACACCGTCGCCGAGGAACCCCACCGCCCGCCCGTCGCGGCGGAGCAGCCGGACCACCCGCGCCTTCTGCTCCGGTGACACGCGGGCGAAGACCGTGGCCTCGCGCGCTGCGGAGGCCAGCGCGTCGTCATCCAGCGCGTCGACGTCGGCCCCCGTGAGGGCGTGCCCGCCGTCCAGCCCCACGTCGGCGCAGACCTTGAGCGCGACCAGCGGGTTGTCCCCCGTGGCCAGCTTCACCGCGATCCCGAGCGTGGCCAGCCGCCCCAGCGCGACGGCGGCGGTGCCCTTGGGCGGGTCCAGGAAGGCGAGGAACCCCGCCAGCTGCAGGTCCTGCTCGTCCGTGGGGGCCAGCCCGCGGGCGGCGACGTTCCCCGCCACCGCCCGGGTGGCGACCGCCACGAGCCGCATCCCCAGGGCGAACTGCCGCCGCATGGTCTCCGCGGCGACCCCGGGCACGTCACGGCACCGGGCGACCACGGTCTCGGGCGCTCCCTTGGTGACCGTGAGCAGGGTCCCGTCGGGGCGCCGTACGAGGACGCTGGTCATCCGCCGCTCGTGGTCGAACGGCAGCAGCCCCAGCCGCTGGTAGGTGCGGGCCTCGGCGTACGGGGCGGTCGGCGCCCGGGCGAGGGCGAGGTCCATGGGGTTGCCCGCCGCGTCGACCGCCGACGTGGAGGCGGGGTCGTTCTCGGTCGCGAGCAGCCCCAGCAGCGTCGGCCACTCGTCCGGGGTGCCGTCGGGTGCGAGCGCACCGGCGAGGGTGATCCGGCCGTCGGTCAGCGTGCCGGTCTTGTCCGTCAGCAGCACGTCCAGGTCGCCCAGGTCCTCGATGCAGACGAGGCGCTTGACCAGCACCTGCCGCCGGGCCAGCCGGCGGGTGCCGACCGCGAGGCTGGTGCTCACCACGGCCGGCAGCAGCTGGGGGGTGATGCCGACGGCGATGGCGAGGGAGAACAGCAACGACTCGATCAGCGGCTTGTGCAGCAGCACGTTGGTGATGAGGATCATCGAGGTCAGCACCAGCGCCACCTGCACGAGCAGCACCGAGAAGCGTCGGAGCCCGACCTGGAAGTCGGTCTCGGGCTGCCGCTCCCCCAGGCCCAGGGCGATCCGCCCGAACTCGGCCGCCCCGGCGGTGGCGACCACCACGCCGTCGGCGGTGCCGGTCGACACGACGGTGCCCATCAGCGCACAGCCCGTCAGGTCCGGCACCGGCGTCCCCACCGGCACCGGGTCGAGCGACTTCTCGACCGGCACGGACTCTCCGGTGAGGACCGCCTCGTCGCACTCCAGGCCGCTGACGCTGAGCAACCGCAGGTCTGCCGGTACGACGACGCCGGCAGACAGCCGCACCACGTCCCCGACGACCAGCCGGGTCACGTCCACCGCTGTGGGGTGACCGTCGCGCAGCACCGCCGCCGTACGCCGGATGAGGTCGTGCAGGCCGGCCGCGGCCCGCTCGGCGCGGTACTCGTTGGCGAAACCCAGCCCGATGCTGGCGAGCAGGATGATGCCGATGACCACCGAGTCGGTGCGGTTCCCCAGCAGGAACGACGCCACGGCCGTCACGACCAGCAGCAGGAGGATCGCGCTGCGCAGCTGGCGGGCGAGCACGTGCAGGGCCCGGGCGTGGTGGCTGCGCACGGCGTTGGGGCCGCGCGCCGCGAGGCGGTCCGCAGCCTCGGCGGCGGTGAGGCCGGAAGGCCAGGTCCCGAGGCGGGTCAGCACGTCCGCCGCAGGCAGCGTGGCGGCGACCGTGGCGGGCAGCGCCCCACCGGGAGGCGGCACGGCCGGCTGGGCCGCCCGGGGACCGTTGCCCGCGACCCGTGGCTTCTCGAGGGACGCCCGTTCAGGGGGCGTCGGCATGCTCGACCCCGTCGGCATGCTCGACCCGCCGGACCCCTGTCACCGCGGCGGCAAGGGATGTCGACAGGTTGCGGTCGCGCGGCGTCGTGGCGCCGCTGATCTCGACGACCCCGCCTGTCACCGTGGCTCGCCAGCCCGGCAGGCCGTCGCGGGCGAAGGCACGGCTGACGTCGTGCCGGATCTCCTCGTCCGGCCGGGTCAGGGCGCGCACGACGTCGCTGCGGCTCACCACACCGACGAGACGCCCGTCGCGGACCACGGGCAGGCTCTTCCACGACTGCTGCGAGAAGGTGCGCGCCAGCTCGGCGACGTCCGTCTCCTCGCGGGCCGTGTGCGGGTGCGGGGTCATCACCTCGGCCACGGTGGGGGGCAGGTCCGCCCCGTGGCCGGCGGGGCGCAGGTGCGCCCGGGGGTCCGGCTCCAGCGCCGTGCGCAGGACGTCGGCCTCGCTGACCACCCCTACGAGCTCGCCGTGCTCGTCCACCACCGGCAGGCTGGTGAGGTGGGCCCGTGCCAGCAGCGTCAGTGCCATCTGGGTGGACGCGTCCTCGCGGACGCTGAGGGCCGGGCTCGTCATGATCTCGCGCGCAAGCATCCGGTCTCCCTCTCGGAACGGGCCGCGACAGGCACAGCCCGCCGCGCCGGCCACCCGGCCGCCGCCCTGAGCGTGCTGGTGGACCGAGCCGGGCGTCAGGGCCGAAGGTCCCGCGCCACTGGAGGTGCGCCGCGCTTCCACGCTCCCGTGCTCGTGCGTCCGCACCCGTGCTGAGCGCTCACGCGCTCACGCGCTCACGCGCTCTCGCGGCCGGCCCGCCAGGTCAGGCGGGTGCCGTGCGGTTCCTGCCGGCGCAGGTCGAACGTGCCGGACCGCGCGCTGGCCCGGGCGCCGAGGTTGACCAGCCCGCTGCGGGCGGCGCCGGGCTCGATGCCCACGCCGTCGTCGGTGATCTCCACCGACAGCTCCGGACCGGCCACGACGTGCACGGAAACCGTGCCGGCCTGGGCGTGCCGGGCCACGTTCGCCAGCCCCTCGCGCACCACCGCGATGACGTCCGCCTCGAGGGAGGGCGACAGTCCGGTGAGCCGGCCCTGGATCACCAGCTCGGGGGCGAAGCCCAGGGTCTCGGCGAAGGAGTCCACGAGGTACTCGACCTCGGAGCGCAGGTCGCCGGCCGGCAGCGGACGGTGCAGCTCGAAGATGGTGTGCCGGATGTCCTTGATGGCGCTGTCCAGGTCATCGACCGCGTCGTCCAGCCGGACGCGCACGGTGGGGTGCTGCGCCAGCCGGGCCGCCGACTGCAGCGAGAGCCCCGTGGCGAACAGCCGCTGGATGACGTGGTCGTGCATGTCCCGCGCGATCCGGTCGCGGTCCTCCAGCAGCGCCATCCGGGAGCGGTCGCGTTGCGCCCGGGCGGCGATCAGCGCCAGCCCCGCCTGCTGGGCGAACTCGGTCAACGGCGTCATGACGTCCGTGGCGACCGACTCCAGGTCGGCTGTCCACGCCAGCGCGAGCACCCCGACGTTGCCGCTGCCGAGAGCCAGCGGCAGCAGCGCGGTCGCCCCGTGCGGCGACATGCCGCCGAGCCGGCGCACGTCCAGCGCCAGCGTGTGGGTGACCGGCTCCCCCTGCGGCGACACCAGCAGCAGGGGCTGCCGGGCGTCACGGACGCTCTCCCACGAGGCACCCTCCAGCTCGGTGCCCACGCTCACCTCCGGCGGCGGCTCGGGCGTGCTCGGCGTCGCGGTGGAGTAGACCGCACGCACGACCAGCCGGTCCGACGCGTCGTACAGAGCCACGATCGTCGTCGCGGCGGCGGTCAACCGGCCTGCCTGGGCCGCCATGAGGTCGAGGGCAGCGTCCTCGTCCGTGCGCTGGAGCAGCGTCTGGGTCAGCTCGCTGACCGCCTCGGACCACCGGCGCTGCCGCTGGCTGCGGTCATACAGGCGGGCGTTGTCGATCGCGACACCAGCCGCTGCGGCCAGCGCGACGAGCATGGCCTCGTCCTCGGCGGTGAACTCCTCGGCACCCTGTTTCTCGGCCATGTAGAGGTTGCCGAAGACCTCGTCGCGGATCCGCACGGGGGTCCCGAGGAAGCTGTGCATCGGGGGGTGGTTGGCCGGGAAGCCGAAGCTGTCCGGGTGCTGGCTGATGTCGCGCATCCGGCGCGGTCGGGGGTCGCGGATGAGCAGGCCCAGGATGCCGTGCCCGCGCGGCAGGTCGCCGATCTCCGCCCGCTCCTGCTCGTCGACGCCACGGGTGATGAACTCCACCAGGTGCTCGCCCTCGGGGGCCAGCACGCCGAGGGCGCCGTACTGCGCGTCGACCAGGGTGCACGCGGACTGCACGATCCTGCCGAGCACCTCCGACAGCTCGAGGTCGGCGCTGACGGCGACGACCGCGTCCAGCAGCGAGCCCAGCCGCTGCTGGGACCGGCGCGCCGCCGAGGCCCGCTCGCGCAGCTCGTCGAGCAGGTCCTCCAGCTGCAGGGTGCTGGTGCCGGGCCAGGCCTGCCCGGGCCCGGGAGCTGCCGGTTGCCGCGTCATGCAGCCCATGCTAGGCACAACCACCGCCGGCGTCAGGGGCCCGTCAGGGGGATGAGGGACAGGTCTCAGCCGGGCAGCCGCCGCAGCAGCGGCGAGCGGTTCCCCGCCCGCTGCGGCTCCAGACGGACCCGGGCGGCGGCCACCAGAGCGTGGTCCCCGTCGAGGACGACGGGCCGCAGCTCCACCTCCGCGACCTCCCCGACGTCGTGCAGGAGCACCGAGACGTGCTCGAGGAGGGCCGCGAGCGCGTCGAGCGCGGCAGCCGGCCACAGCAGCGGGCCCGCACGCCCGCACGCCATCCGCAGGTCGCGCACGAGGGCAGTGGCCTCCGCCGCGTCCACCGGGGCGAGCGCCCACCGCGGCCTGCAGGCGTCGGACAGGTCCTGCGGCGAGTCGTCGGCCCCCGTGCCCTCCGGACGGCGCGAGCCGGTCCCCTCGGACGAGGCGAGTCCCACCACGGGCCCCCAGCGCGCGCGCCTGCCGCCGAGCACGGCCAGCGACGGGCCCGGGTGCAGCTGGGGCTGCAGACCGAAGTCGTGGATGTCCGTCCCCAGCCGGTCGCGCAGCTCCCGCGCGGCCAGGCGCACCTCCGCCGGCGACCGCAGGAGGGTCGCCACCGCCGCGGCCTGCGGCGGCGCCACGCCGCCCGCGCTTCCGGAGGTTCCCGAGCTTCCCGTGCCGCCAGTGCCGTACGCCGTGAGCACGACGGGGAACGGCAGCACCGAGGAGGCCTCCGCGGCCGTCTCGGGGCCGTCCGCCCCGACGGTCGGCACCACCTCGACACCGTAGGCGCGCAGCACCTCGCCCGCGTCCCGGCGCGACAACCAGCCCCCGGCAGGACGGTCCTGCATCGCCTCGGCGACCACCAGACCGGCCAGGCGGTGCATCGCCGGCCGCGGGAGGCGGACCGGCTGCGCCGACGCCGGCCGCAGCCGGAGCCGGTACGCCACGACGTGCGCCAGCGCGGTCACGGCATCCTCGGGACCGTCGGCGAAGGGCACCGACCGTGACGATCGGCCGGCGCCGAGCGGGCTTCCCGAGATGAACGTGGTGCGGCGCGCGGCCGCCGAGGCCCGCTCCAGCAGGTCCTGGATCGCCGCGGGTCCGAGGTGGAACCGCGGCTCCAGCAGCACCACCACGGCGTCGACCCCCGGGTCCTCGGCCAACGTCCCGAGGGCGAGCCGGAGCTGGTCAGGGCTCGCCGAGCCGGTGGCGTCGACCACACCGGTGACCGTGGCCGCGGTCGGCAGCAGCAGCCGCAGCCGCGCCTCCGTGTGCTGCGTCAGGTCAGGGGGCAGGAGGCCGGCCAGGCTGCACCGGCGCCGCGCGCGCTCGCCCGCGTCGTGGTCGTTGCCGAGGACCGCGACGCGCCGTCCCCGCGGTAGTGGCTGGCCGACGAGGAGGGCGGCCGTGTCCGCCAGCTCCTTCGGTGACGCCACCCGGGTCACCCCGGTGCGGCGGCACCACGCATCGAGCCCGTCGCCGCCGACCCCGGCGCCGTCGAGGCCGTCTCCGGCGAGCAGGAGCACCGGCAGGGACGCAGCCCGCACCGCGCGGGTCAGCGCCGCGAGGTCTGCGACGGCGTCCAGGCAGACCGCCGCCACCTCGGTCCTCGGGTCGGCCGCCGCAAACGCCAGCACGTCGCACGGCCCGACGTCGGCACCGAGCCCGGTGTCCACGAGTGTGGAGACGCCGACCCCTCGCGCGTGCAACGCCGCGAGCGCCCTCGCCGTGACGGGCGCCGAGTCGCTGACCACGCCCACGGAGCCGGCGCGGGCGTGCCGGCGCGACAGAGCCAGGTCCAGGCCGGTCGCCGGATCGGTGTTGACCAGGGCGAGGCTGCCGGGCCCGAGCACCCGGATGCCGGCGTCCCGGCAGAGGCGCCGCAGCCCGGCGACCTCCGCCACGGCACCGGCCGCGCCCGCGGTGGTGGCACCGCCGGTCCTGGCACCAGCGGTCCTGGCACCGGTGGTCCTGGCACCGGCGGTCATGGCACCGGCGGTCGCGCCCCTGGGCGGGGTGCCGAGCACGGCGAGGGCACCGGCACCGGCATCCACGCAGCTGCGGGCAGCGGCCAGCTCCTCGCCGGGCGCCACCGCCAGCACCGCCAGGTCGACGGGGTCCGTGGCAGCACCCGGACGCCCTCCGTCCGGGGCGTCCGGCTGGCCCGGCCCGAACCGCGGGACCGCACGCACCGCTGCCCCGCAGCCGGCCCGGCGCAGGCGCCGCAGCAGCTGCTGGGCGGAGTCGCCGCGGTGGCCGGAAGAGCCGACCACGGCCACCGAGCGCGGCCGCAGCAGCCGCTGCATCGACGCGGCGGCAGCCGCCGCCTCCCTGGAGGCCAGGGCCGTCTCGAGGGCGGGGGTCTCGGCCAGGTCCACGGTCACGCTCAGCGTGTCGCCGTCCCGCTCGGCGCGCAGCGGCAGCCCCAGGTCGTGGAAGACCTGGAGCATCTGGACGTTGCGGCACAGCACCAGGGCCACCAGCTCGCGCAGGCCCCGGGCCCGGGCCCGGGCGACCAGGTCCTCCAGCAACAGCGTGCCCAGGCCGTGACCCTGGGACACGTCGTCGACGACCAGGGCCACCTCGGCCGTCGACGGGCTGACCTCGTGGCTGGACCCCACGCCCACGACCACCCCCCGGCGCAGCGCGAGGACCGCATCGAGCGTCCGCTCGGGGTCGCGGAGGCTCCCGACGTACTCCTCGCCGGCGACCGGGGACGCGGACAGGAACCGCTGGTACGCCGTCCGCGCCGACAACCGCACGAACAGCTCACGGAGGCGGGGGAGGTCGTCGGGACCGACCACACGCACCTGCAGCACGGCGCCGTCGGCAGCGAGGACGTCGTACCCGGCCGGGACCTCCTGCATCCCGCCACCGTCGACCGTCCGGCCCGTTCCGGGTCAGGGCCAGAGGTCCCGGCAGGAGCGCAGGGAGGGACGGCAGCCGGGGACCAAGTGCCCTGTCGCGCACGCGCCCGGGAGCGGACGCTGGGCTGCTACAGGGCGGTGGCGACGTACCGGCGTGCCGCGGGTTCGGCTCGAGGACAAGGGAGAAGGACATGGGCAGCATCCCCGGGAACTGCATCGTCGTGGCCGTCGACGGATCCGCCGCCAGTGACGCGGCGCTCGACTGGGCGATCGACGAGGCGGGACGTCGCAAGCTCCCCTTGCACCTGCTGCACGCGTTCGGGGTCGACTACTCCATGATGCCGCGACCGACCCTCTCCCCGGACGGGACGTCGGTGGACGACGAGCTGCTCACGGCCTGCATGGCCCGGGTGCGCAGTCTGGCCCCCTCGGTGCGCGTGACCTGCGAGGCGGACACCGGCTACCCCTCTCCCGCGCTCGTGGAGCTCTCCGGCTCAGCCGACACCATCGTCCTCGGCGCCCGTGGCCGCGGGGCGGTGCGCGGGGCGCTGCTGGGCTCGGTGTCGCTGCAGGTGGCGATGCACGCGCGGTGCCCCGTCGTCGTGGTCCGCGAGCTGCCCCAGCCGGGCCCCTCCGCGGCGCGGGTGGTGGTGGGCATCGACGGCTCGCCGACCTCGGAGCGCGCCATCGAGTACGCGTTCGGCCAGGCCTCCCTGCGCGGGCTCGGCCTCACCGTCGTCCACGCCTGGTGGATGGAGTTCGTCGAGGGCGTCATCGCCGCGACCTCGTCCCAGGAGCAGTGGGAGCGGATGGCCCAGGAGCAGCGCGCGCTGGTGTCGGAGTCCCTCGCGGGCTGGCGGGAGAAGTACCCGGACGTGGACGTGCGTCAGCACGTCGTCCGGTCGCTGCCGGCGGAGGCCCTCATCGGCGAGTCCGCCGGCGCCGAGCTGGTCGTCGTGGGCAGCCGTGGCCGCGGTGGCTTCCGCGGCCTGCTGCTCGGCTCGGTCAGCCACAGCGTGCTGCAGCACGCCCACTGCCCGGTGGCCGTGGTCCGTCCGCGGCACGACCACGCCTGACCCGAAGGAGAGTCCGATGACCGAAACCAGCGGCGCCGACACGGTTGACCCGGCTGCCACCGATCGCCGGGGCCTGCGGGTCCTGGGCTTCGAGGAGTGCCTCCAGCGGCTGCACGACGCCCCCGTCGGCCGGGTCGGCTTCCTGCGCGACGGAGAAATCGCGATCCTGCCGGTGAACCACGTCGTGGACGGGATGGACATCGCGTTCCGCACCAGCTGGGGGTCCAAGCTCCAGACCGCGGCCGACGCGGGGCGGGTCGCGTTCGAGGTGGACGGCCACGACGCCACCCTCGCGACCGGGTGGAGCGTCCTCGTCCACGGCAGCGCGATGATCGTCTACGAGGCGGAGGACCGTCAGCGCCTCGACGACCTGGCCTCGAAACCGTGGATCCCGTTGGACGTCAACACCTTCTGGGTCCGGATCCGTCCGGAGGAGATCACCGGCCGCGAGATCCTCGAGTCCGGGCACCACTGACGGCCCCGGCAGACGGCCGGCGCACCCTCGCGGGGCGCCGGCCGTCTGGGCGCTCGGCTGCGGTCCGGCCTTCGGCTGCGGTCCGGCCTCGGCCGCGCGTCGGGCTCAGCTGCGCGTCAGGACCACCTTCAGGGCGCCGGTCTCACCGGCGCGCGCGAACACGTCGTACGCCTGCATGAACTCGCCCATCGGGAACCGGTGGGTGACGAACCGGCTCACGTCCACCTGGCGGCTCGTGACGAGCTTGAGCAGGGTCGGCGTGGAGAAGGTGTCGACCAGTCCCGTGGTGATCGTGACGTCCTTGATCCACAGGTCCTCGAGGTGCAGGGTGGCCGGCTCACCGTGGACGCCCACGTTGGCCACCCGCCCGCACGGCCGCACCAGCACCGCGCACTGCTCGAACGTCGCCGGCACGCCCACCGCCTCGATCGCGACGTCGGCGCCCAGGCCGTCGGTGAGCCCGCTCACGACCGCGAGCACGTCCTCGCGCCCGGCGTGCACGACGGTGTCGGCGCCGAAGCGCTTGGCGGCCTCGAGCCGGGAGTCGGCCAGGTCCACCGCCACGATGTGGGCGGGGCTGAACAGCCGGGCGCCCATGATCGCCGACAGCCCGATCGGCCCGGCACCCACCACCACGACCACGTCGCCGGGACGCACCGCGCCGTTGAGGACCCCCACCTCGTAGCCCGTCGGCCCGATGTCGGCGAGCATGAGCACCTCCTCGTCGCTGACACCGCCCGGCACGGGGTAGGTGGAGGTGTCCGCGAACGGCACCCGCACGTACTCCGCCTGCGTGCCGTCGACCAGGTGGCCGAGGATCCAGCCGCCTCCGCCGAGGCACTGCCCGTAACGGCCCTCACGGCAGAACCGGCACGAGCCGCAGGCCGTGATGCAGGAGACGAGGACGTGGTCACCGACCGTGACGTTCTTGACGCCCGCACCGACCTCCTCGACCGTGCCGACGGCTTCGTGGCCGAGGATCCGGCCGTCCGTCACCGCGGGCACGTCGCCCTTGAGGATGTGCAGGTCCGTCCCGCAGATCGTCACCGCGTCGACCCTGACGACCGCATCGGTGTCGGCGGTGATCGCCGGACGAGGCACCTCCTCCCAGGCCTTCTCCCCCGGTCCGTGGTACACGACTGCACGCATGGCATCCTCCTCGGAGCGGCACCCTGGCGGTGCACCCTCCGGACCGTATGGCGACGCCGCGGCGCCGGTCAGTGCCGAACGTCCCACGCCGCACGACAGCGCCCCGACCGGGACGTTCTACCCTGTGCGGGGGATGTGCACGGCCACGACCCTTCAGCCATGAGCACACTCACGACCGAGCAGCTGACGGCCGGTCGCAACACGGCCGGTGAGGTGATCGCGGGGCTCGTCAACGACGGGTCGGCGCTGCCCGTCGCCCGCGCCGCCGTCCACGAGGCGGCCACGCGCCACCGCGCCGTCCGCTTCGTGCAGGTCGTGGGTGCGGACCTCGATGCCGAGGCGCGCACCGAGGCGGACGTGGCGACGTTCCAGGCCGCGCTGACCGCCCTGCGCGGGCACCCGCGCCTGCGCTGCACCTTCGAGGTCGTCAGCGGCAGCCCGGGGCGCAAGCTGGTCGAACGCAGCCGGCGCGCAACCGTCCTCGTCGTCGGCGACGACCGGCCCGCGTCGGGGGCGTCCGTCGCGGCGTACTGCCAGCGGCACGCAGCCTGCTCGGTCCAGCTCGTCCCCCAGACACCCTGATCGCCGTTCAGCCATTCCGGTGCGGCGGCGGCGTCGGCCGCGGTAGGAACGAAACCGGCACCACCGAAGCGCAGCTCGACTGCGCGCAGACAGGAGGCGCGCATGAGCTCGACCCATGACCACAGCCGATCGCCCCAGGGCCGTCCGGCACTCATGCTCGCCCTCGCGACGGTGGGGTTTGCGGTCGACTTCTGGGCGTGGGCGCTGCTCAGCCCGCTGGGGCCACGGTTCAAGGACGTGCTGGCCCTGTCCGGCTCCCAGCAGGCCCTGCTCGTCGCGGTGCCGGTCATCGTGGGATCCCTCGGCCGCATCCCGGTCGGCGCCCTGACCGACCGGTTCGGCGGCCGGCTGATGTTCCCCGCGGTCTCTGCGCTGACCATCGTCCCGGTCCTGTTCCTCGGCCTGGCGGGGCAGCGGTCCCTCACCGCCCTGCTCGTGGGCGGCTTCTTCCTGGGCATCGGCGGCACGGCCTTCGCGGTCGGCGTGCCGTTCGTCAGCGCGTGGTTCCCCCCCGAGCGGCGAGGCCTGGCGATCGGCATCTTCGGCGCCGGCATGGGTGGCACCGCGATCAGCGCGGTGACCACGGTCAGGCTCGTCACGGCCGACGGCGCGGCCACCCCCTTCCTGGTCACGGCTGCGGCACTGGCCACCTACGCCGTCGTCGCCGCCATCGTGATGCGCGACGCCCCCGGGCGTGCCGTGCCCACCGAGTCGCTCGGACGGCGCCTGGCCGCAGCAGCGCGCCTCCCGATCACCTGGCAGGCCTGCGTGCTGTACGCCGTGGCCTTCGGCGGCTACGTCGCCTTCTCCGTCTACCTCCCCGCCTACCTGCGGACCGCCTACGGCCTCGACCAGGCCGACGCCGCCAACCGCATGGCGGGTTTCGTGGTGCTCGCGGTCCTGATGCGTCCGGTCGGTGGCTGGCTCTCCGACCACGTGGGGCCGGTCCCGGTGCTCACCGGCACCTTCACCGCCGTCACCCTCGGTGCGGCGGTCCAGGCCTTCACCCCGCCGCTGATGCCGCTCGGCACCATCGCGTTCCTGGCCATGGCGGCCGCTCTCGGCGCGGGCAGCGGTGCGACGTTCGCGCTCGTGGCCCAGGTGGCACCGTCCGCCAAGGTCGGCTCGGTCACCGGCCTGGTGGGAGCGGCCGGTGGCCTCGGCGGTTTCGTCCCGCCGCTGGTGATGGGCTACGTGCACGGTCGCACCGGCTCGTACGGGAGCGGGCTGGCACTGCTGGGGGTCGTGTCCGCCGCGACCCTGCTGCTGACCCTGACCGTGGTGCGCGGCGGTACCCCCCGCCGCGCCGCCGGAGCGGTGTCCGCGGGCGAGCCGGCACCACGCGCGCCGGAGGCGAGGACCAGCTGATGTGCGAGTACTGCGGCTGCCAGCAGATCGAGCACATCCTCAAGGAGCAGGACGGCGTCTTCCCCGCGGCGCTGGGCGTGCTCGACAGCGAGGAGTGGGAAGGCATCGAGGGCATCCGGGCCCGGGTCGGCAGCGGGCTGACAGCACACCCGGTGCGGCACGGCCACGGCGACGACCACTCCCACGAGCACGGCCCCGGCCGCGCCGCAGAGGCACCATCAGGAAGGACACCTCGGTGACGAGCACCACACCACGGACCGGATCGGGCACACCGAAGCTGGACGACCCGCTGACCCAGGCGCTGGTGTCCACCCGCCGGTTCTTCACCCGCGCGGAGATCTCGGACGACCAGCGCACGATGCACCGCGCCGGCGGCCGCGAGGGCGACGCGTTCTACCGGGACCGGTGGGCGCACGACAAGGTCGTCCGCTCCACCCACGGCGTGAACTGCACCGGGTCCTGCTCCTGGAAGGTCTACGTCAAGGACGGCATCATCACGTGGGAGTCGCAGCAGACGGACTACCCATCGGTCGGCCCCGACCGCCCGGAGTACGAGCCGCGCGGCTGCCCCCGCGGCGCCGCGTTCTCCTGGTACACCTACTCCCCCACCCGGGTGCGCTACCCGTACGTGCGGGGCGTCCTCCTGGACATGTACCGCGAAGCCAGAGCCCGGCTGGGTGACCCGGTCCTGGCGTGGGCCGACGTGACCGGCGACCCCGAGCGGTCCCGCCGCTACAAGGCCGCCCGCGGCAAGGGCGGCCTCGTGCGGGCCAGCTGGGAGGAGGCCACCGAGATGGTCGCCGCCGCCCACGTGCACACCATCAAGCGCTGGGGCCCGGACCGGGTCGCCGGCTTCTCCCCGATCCCGGCGATGTCCATGGTCTCGCACGCCGCCGGAGCCCGGTTCGTGAACCTCATCGGCGGCTCCATGCTGAGCTTCTACGACTGGTACGCCGACCTGCCGGTCGCCTCCCCGCAGGTCTTCGGGGACCAGACCGACGTGCCGGAGTCGGGCGACTGGTGGGACGCCGGCTACCTCATCATGTGGGGCTCCAACCTGCCGGTCACCCGCACCCCCGACGCGCACTGGATGACCGAGGCCCGCTACCGCGGGCAGAAGGTCATCGCCGTCGCGCCCGACTACGCCGACAACGTCAAGTTCGCCGACGAGTGGCTGGCTGCCCGCCCCGGCACCGACGCCGCCCTGGCCATGGCGATGGGGCACGTCATCCTCACGGAGTTCTTCGTCCGGCGGCAGGTGCCGTACTTCAGCGACTACGTCTCCCGCTACACGGACCTGCCGTTCCTGGTGCGCCTCGACCCCGCCCCGGCCGGCCGGCACGGTTACGTGCCGGGCAAGTTCCTCACCGCGGAGGACCTCGACGGCGAGGAGTCCGCCAGCGAGCACGCCGCCTTCAAGACGGTGCTGCTCGACGCCGGCTCCGGCGAGCCCGTGGTGCCCAACGGCTCGCTCGGTTACCGCTTCGGCGACGAGGGCGTCGGCCGGTGGAACCTCGACCTCGGCGACGTCGTGCCGCTGCTCAGCGCCGCCGGCGGGGAGGCGCCCGTCACGGTGCACCTGCCCCGCTTCGACGACCCCTCGGGCGCCGCAGCGCTGCTCGAGCGCGGCGTGCCGGTCCGCCGGGTGAACGGCCACCTGGTCACCACCGTGTTCGACCTGCTGCTGGCGCAGTACGGCGTCGCCCGGGACGGGCTGCCCGGCGTCTGGCCCACCGGGTACGACGACGCCGACGAGCCCTACACCCCCGCGTGGCAGGAGGCGATCACCGGCGTCCCGGCCCGGGCGGCCGCGCGCGTCGGTCGCGAGTTCGCGGCCAACGCCGAGGAGTCGCACGGGCGCTCGATGATCATCATGGGAGCAGGGACCAACCACTGGTTCCACTCCGACACGATCTACCGCGCCTTCCTGACCCTGACCAACCTGACCGGCTGCCAGGGCGTCAACGGCGGCGGATGGGCGCACTACGTGGGTCAGGAGAAGGTACGTCCGCTCACCGGCTACACCCAGCTCGCGAACGCCCTGGACTGGTCCAGGCCACCGCGCAACATGATCCAGACCGCCTACTGGTACCTGCACACCGACCAGTTCCGCTACGACGCCTTCGGCGCGGACACTCTGGCCTCCGCGACCGCCGGCGGTCAGCTGGCCGGCACGACGACGGCCGACGTGATCGCACAGTCCGCGCGGCTGGGCTGGATGCCCTCCTACCCGACGTTCGACCGCAACCCCCTGGACCTGGCCGACGACGCCCGGGCCGCGGGCCGGCCGGTCGGCGAGCACGTCGTCGACGAGCTGAGGTCCGGCCGGCTCCGCTTCGCCAGCGAGGACCCGGACGCGCCCGAGAACTTCCCCCGCGTGCTGTCCATCTGGCGGGCCAACCTGCTCGGGTCGTCCGCCAAGGGCAACGAGTACTTCCTCAAGCACCTGCTCGGCACCGACTCCTCGGTGCGCGCCACCGAGACCCCGGAGGGTCTGCGCCCGCGCGACGTGGTGTGGCACGAGGAGGCCCCGACCGGCAAGCTGGACCTGCTGCTCACGCTGGACTTCCGGATGACCAGCACGACGATCTTCTCCGACGTCGTCCTGCCGGCCGCGACCTGGTACGAGAAGCACGACCTCAACACCACCGACATGCATCCCTTCGTGCACTCGTTCAACCCCGCGATCAGCCCGCCGTGGCAGACCCGCACCGACTGGGACGCCTTCATGACCATCGGCCGGCGTTTCAGCGAGCTCGCCGCGAGCCACCTCGGTGTGCGCCAGGACGTCGTCGCCGTCCCGCTGACGCATGACACTCCCGACGCGCTCGCGACCCCGCACGGCGTGGTCGCCGACTGGCGGGCCGGCGAGTGCGAGCCCGTGCCCGGCGTCACGATGCCCAGGCTCGTCGTCGTCGAGCGCGACTACGCCGCCACCGGGGCCAAGATGGCGGCGCTGGGACCGCTGATGGACACGCTGGGCGCCACGACCAAGGGCGTGACGTTCGACCTGGGCGAGGAGGTCGAGCGCCTGCGCCACCTGAACGGCGTGGTCCGCGGTGGCGTCGCCGACGGGCGTCCGTCCCTCGCCCGCGACGTCGACGGCTGCGAGGCGATCCTGGCGCTGTCCGGCACCACCAACGGCCACCTCGCCACCCAGGGCTTCACCACGCTCGAGGCCCGCACGGGGGTCCGGCTGGCCGACCTCGCCGCCGAGCACGAGGGCAAGCGGATCACCTTCGCCGACACCCAGGGTGCGCCCGTGCCCGTGATCACCTCGCCGGAGTGGTCGGGGTCCGAGTCCGGCGGCCGGCGCTACTCCCCGTTCACCATCAACGTCGAGCGGCTCAAGCCCTGGCACACCCTGACCGGGCGGATGCACTTCTACCTGGACCACGACTGGATGACCGAGCTCGGCGAGGGCCTGCCGGTCTACCGGCCACCGCTCGACATGCAGGCGCTCTTCGGCGAGCCGGCGATCGGCGACACCGGCGCGCTCGGGGTCACCGTGCGCTACCTGACGCCGCACAGCAAGTGGTCCATCCACTCCGAGTACCAGGACAACCTGTTCATGCTCTCCCTCTCCCGCGGTGGGCAGACCATCTGGATCAGCCAGGAGGACGCGGCCAAGGTCGGCATCGGCGACAACGACTGGGTGGAGGCGGTCAACCGCAACGGCGTGGTCGTCGCCCGGGCCATCGTCAGCCACCGGATGCCGGAGGGCACGGTCTACATGCACCACGCCCAGGACCGGCTCATCGACGTCCCGGTCGCGGAGACGTCGGGCCGGCGGGGTGGCATCCACAACTCCCTCACCCGGCTGATGATCAAGCCCAGCCACCTCATCGGCGGCTACGCCCAGCTGTCGTTCGCCTTCAACTACCTCGGCCCCACCGGCAACCAGCGCGACGAGGTCACCGTCATCCGACGCCGCTCCCAGGAGGTCCAGTACTGATGCGCGTGATGGCCCAGATGGCGATGGTGATGAACCTGGACAAGTGCATCGGCTGCCACACCTGCTCGGTGACCTGCAAGCAGGCGTGGACCAACCGCGCGGGCACCGAGTACGTGTGGTTCAACAACGTGGAAACCCGCCCCGGACAGGGCTATCCGCGCCGGTACGAGGACCAGGAGACGTGGAAGGGCGGCTGGGTCCTGAACCGCCGTGGCAACCTCACCCTCAAGGGCGGTGGGCGGGTGAACAAGCTGCTGCACATCTTCTCCAACCCCAAGCTGCCGTCCATCCAGGACTACTACGAGCCGTGGACCTACGACTACAGCACGCTCACCGACGCGCCCGCGCAGGAGCACACGCCCGTGGCGCGCCCCAAGTCGCTGATCTCCGGCAACGATCTGAAGATCACCTGGAGTGCCAACTGGGACGACGACCTCGGCGGGTCCGTCGAGCACGGCGCGAAGGACGTGCTGCTCAAGAACATCGCCGACAAGGTGAGGTTCGAGTTCGAGCAGACGTTCATGTTCTACCTCCCCCGCATCTGCGAGCACTGCCTCAACCCCTCCTGCGCGGCCTCGTGCCCGTCGGGGGCCATCTACAAGAGGGAGGAGGACGGCATCGTCCTGGTGGACCAGGACCGGTGCCGAGGCTGGCGCATGTGCGTCTCGGGCTGCCCGTACAAGAAGGTCTACTTCAACCACCGGACCGGCAAGGCCGAGAAGTGCACCTTCTGCTTCCCCCGGGTCGAGGTGGGGCTGCCGACCGTGTGCGCGGAGACCTGCGTCGGCCGGCTGCGCTACATCGGGCTCGTGCTGTACGACGCCGACCGGGTGCTCGAGGCAGCGTCCACGACGGACGACCGCGACCTGTACCAGGCCCAGCGCAGCGTCCTCCTCGACCCGCACGACCCCGAGGTGGCGCGCGCGGCCGAGCGCGCCGGCATCCCGCGGGACTGGGTGCAGGCAGCTCAACGGTCACCGGTCTGGGACGCTCATCAACCGCTACCAGGTGGCCCTGCCACTGCACCCGGAGTACCGCACCATGCCCATGGTCTGGTACATCCCGCCGCTGTCGCCCGTCGTCGACGTCGTCCGCGACACCGGCCACGACGCCGAGGACCGCGGCACGCTCTTCGCCGCCATCGACGCCCTGCGCATCCCGGTCGAGTACCTCGCCGAGCTGTTCACCGCCGGTGACACCGCACCGGTGGACGCGGTGCTGCGCCGGCTGGCCGCCATGCGCGCGTACATGCGCGACATCAACATGGGCCGCCCGGCCGACGAGTCCCTCGCCGCGGCGGTCGGCATGACGGGCGCGCAGGTGCAGGACATGTACCGCCTGCTGGCCATCGCCAAGTACGACGAGCGCTACGTCATCCCGCCCGGCGCATGCCGAGCAGGCCCACTCCCTGGAGGAGCTGGCCACCGAGTGCAGCCTGGACTACGAGAGCGGGCCGGGCATGGGCGGTTCCGGCCCGTTCGGCGAGGGCTCCGGCGCACCCACCCCCCTCGCGGTCGAGAACTTCCGGATGCTCCAGGACCGCCAGACCAGCGACACCACCGTGGACGTCAGCAGCACCCGCGGCCGGGTCAACCTGCTGAACTGGGACGGTCGCGGCCGCCCCGAGGGCTTGTTCCCCCGCGACGGCACCCAGGCCGCGGACGAGACGCCTGACGACACCGCCGCCGACGCACCTGCCGGCCAGGAGGACGCACCCCGATGAACCCCTCCCGCACCCGACCCGCGCTTGCCGAGCGCCAGCTGCGGCTCGCCTGGCAGAGCAGTCCCTGCTCCTCGGCTACCCCGACGAGGAGCTCCTCGCGCGCGTCCCGCTCCTGCAGCGAGGCCGCGGACCAGCTGCCGCGACCGGTGGCCGGCCCGCTCGGCACGTTCCTCGCCTACCTCGGGTTCGACCCCGCTGCCCGTGGTGGCCGAGGCGTACGTCGCCACGTTCGACCACCGCAAGCGGTGCTGCCCCTACCTGACCTAGTTACGTGCACGGCGACACCCGCAACCGCGGCGTCGCCCTGCTGCGGTTCAAGAGCACCTACCGGGCCGCCGGCATGGAGCCTCGACGACGACGAGCTGCCCGACCACCTCGCCGTGCTGCTGGAGTTCGGCGCCACCGCAGACCCTGCGGCGGCGTGGGACCTGCTGCTGCAGCACCGCGCCGGGGTGGAACTGCTGCGGCTGGCCCTGGCCGACAGCCGGCTCGCCGTGGTCGTCCGTGGTCCGGGCCGTCTGCGCCACCCTGCCGCCGCTGGCCGGCGACGACCGCGAGGCCGTGGCGGCGCTCGCCGCCCAGGGGCCGCCGGTCGAGGAGGTCGGCCTGGCGCCGTTCGCGCCGCCGGAGTACATGCCCGAGCCGCGACGGCCCGTGTCCCTGCCCCTGCCCACCTACGCGCCCTCCGCGAGAGGACCCGCCCATGACCTCCGGCCGTGACACCTTCTTGTGGGTGGTGGTGCCCTACATCTGCCTGACGCGTCTTCGTCGTCGGGCACTGCTGGCGCTACCGCTACGACAAGTTCGGCTGGACCACCCGGTCGTCCCAGCTCTACGAGAAGCCGCCTGCTGCGCCTGGGCAGCCCGCTGTTCCACTTCGGCATCCTGTTCGTGCTCGCTCGGCCACGTCGGCGGCCTGCTCGTCCCCGAGAGTCTGGACCGAAGCCGTCGGGCGTCAGCGAGACCGCCTACCACGCTCGTCGCCGTCAGCCTCGGCACCGTGGCCGGCGTCTGCACCCTCGCCGGCGCTGGCCATCCTGATCTACCGGCGCCGCACCGTCGGCCCGGTCTTCTCCGCCACCACCCGCAACGACAAGGCCATGTACGTCGCTGCTGATCGGCGATCCTCGTCCTGGGCCTGGGCACCACCGTGCTCGGCAACGTCACCGGCCACCCGCACGACTACCGCCAGACCGTCTCGCCCTGGTTCCGGTCGATCTTCTACTTCCAGCCCGACACCGACGCTGATCGCGCGGCGCGCCGATCGGGTTCCAGCTGCACGTGCTCGCCGCCTTCGCGCTGTTCGCGTTCTGGCCGTTCACCCGGCTCGTGCACGTCTTCTCAGCGCACCGCTCGGCTACCTCACCCGGCCCTACATCGTCTACCGCAGCCGCGACGACCAGCTCGGCAGCCGCACGCCCCGGCGCGGGTGGGAGAGGGTGAAGTGAGCACCGCTTCCGGCCGCGAGGAGCACCCGGCGGACGTCGTGTCGCTGCAGGAGGCCTCGACCGCCCTGCTGGAGCAGGCGCGCACGCACCCCTCCCACCGAGCGGCGCGGACGGTCGTCGCCGGTCCGACCCTGCGGGCCACGGCGATGGCCCTGGCCGCAGGTGCCGACCTGGCCGAACACGACCCTCCCCCGGCCGCGACCCTGCAGGTACTCCGCGGCACGGTCCGCCTGCACGCGGGGGAACGGAGCTGGTCGCTGTCGGCCGGGGAGGTCATGGCCATCCCGGCCGAGCGGCACGGGGTCCACGCCGACACCGACGCGGTCTTCCTGCTCACCGTCGCCCTGCGCTGAGCGCGAGGTCCTCCCGTCGCGATGCCCGGCGCAGAACCAGCAGGCCGAAGACGAGCAGCACGACGTCCTGCCCGACGAGGATCGGGATCTTCGGCAGGGCTCCCACCGCGGCGAACAGGTCGGTCAGCATGTGCAGCAGCATCAGTGGCCAGATCGTGCCGGTGCGCAGTGCGACGGCCGCGTATCCGACACCGAAGCACGCCGCGCCGGCCGCCTGTGCGACCACGAGCGCGACGTTGTCGCGGAACAGCACGTTGCCCAGGTGGGCGGCCCCGAACAAGGCGGAGGAGAACAGCACGGCGGTGGCGGGGCCCGCCGGGCGCAGGACCCGCAGCACCGGCTACGCCGTCCTGTCCGGGCCGGCTCCGCGGCCGGCGGCCTCGATGGCGCTGCTGGCCGGTATGGCCGCCGCGACGCTGGCGATGCACGCGGTCGACGCCGGCGGCCCTGTGATCGGGCTCTTCGTGGAGGCCCTGTCCAACGTCCGCAAGCACGCGGGCAACGCTGCGGTCGACCTGCGCCTGGCCTGCCGCGGCGACGGCGTGGAGCTGACCGTCACGGATACCGGCGGACCGGGCCGGCCCGAGCGAGGCGGCTCGGGCCATGGGCTCTCCGGCATGAGCGAGCGGGTGCGCGGCATCGGTGGCACGGTCACGACCGGGGACATGCCCGGCGGCGGCTTCCGGGTCCACGTCGCCGTCCCGTCCGGCAGCGGGCCCGGATCGGCCTGACGGGAGGGGCCGTGGACCGTCCGGAGCCGCCGCACCGAGCCGCCGACGCCGCCGACGCCGCGATGGCGGCGGTGCCCCGCACCGGGTTCCTGCCGCGGTCGCAGCGCCGCTACGCGGGCCTCGACCTCGCGCTGCCGATCGGTGCGCGCCAGACGTGCTCCCAACCCTCGACCGTCCGCACCATGCTCGACCAGCTCGACGTCCGTCCCGGCCACCACGTGCTGGACGTGGGTGCCGGCTCCGGTTGGACCACCGCCCTGCTGGCGTGGCTGGTCGGTCCGGCCGGGACGGTCGTGGGCGTCGAGCTCGAGCCGTCACTGGCGCGGTGGGGCGGCCACCACGTCGCCGCCGCGGGCATGCCGTGGGCCCGCGTCGAGCAGGCGGTCCGGGGCCGGTTGGGCTGGCCGCAGGAGGCGCCGTACGACCGCATCCTCGTCTCGGCCGAGGCCGACACGGTGCCGGCAGAGCTGGAGCGCCAGCTCACCGAGGGCGGGGTCATGGTCCTGCCGGTCGGCGGCCGGCTGCTGCGGCTTCGGGCCCCCGCCCCGGAGGCGCCACGGGAGGTCGTCCGGCTCGGGCCGTACCTGTTCGTGCCGCTGCGTTGAGCGGTTCGTGCCGCGGCGTTGAGCAGGCCGCGCCGCTGCGTTGAGCAGGCCGCGCCGCTGCGTTGAGCGGGCCGGAATGACAGCCGCCCCCGGGTGGGGAAGGCTGGAGGCCCCGCACGACAGGAGCGAGCATGTTCAACAACCGGGCCCGAGGGGTCGAGGGCGTCGTCGAGGCCCTGAAGTCGCAGCACGAGCAGATCAAGACCGTCTTCTTCCACGTGATGGGCGCGCAGGGCCAGGGCCGACAACAGGCCTTCCTGGTCGCCCGGCAGCTGCTGGCGCTGCACGAGGTCGTCGAGGAGGAGATCATCCACCCCGCGGCCCGGGCGTCCCTCGTCAGTGGCCAGTCCATCGTGGCCGACCGTCACAAGGAGGAGGAGCGCGCGCTGGTCATGATCAGCGAGCTGGAGCAGTTCGACGTCGACTCCTACGAGTTCACGACCCGCTTCAGGACCCTGCAGCTGGCCGTGACCGCCCACGCCGAGGCCGAGGAGGCGGCGGAGTTCAGCACCCTCGCGCAGCGGACCGGGCCCGACGACGCGGCGGACCTGCTCGCCCGGTTCCGGCTGGCCCAGCAGATCGACGCCACCCAGCTGTCGGGCTCCTTCCACGCCATGATGGACGAGGTCCGCGACCAGCTGGAGCTGCTGGAGCGCGCCGGCTGACCGACCCGGCTGACCAGCCCCGCGGACCGGCCGGGGTGGGCGCTCGGGGACCTGGTCCCTGCGTTGCTGTTCGGTGTCGGTGGCCACCTGGCCGCTGTGAACTTCCTGTGGCTGCGACTACGGTGTCGCCCATGACGGAAACCCCGAGCACGCCTGCTCGTCGCCCGCTGGTCGTCCTCGACAAGGTCAACAAGCACTTCGGCGAGCTGCACGTCCTGCAGGACATCGACCTCACCATCGGTGAGGGCGAGGTCGTGGTGGTGATCGGCCCCTCGGGCTCGGGCAAGTCCACGCTGTGCCGCGCGATCAACCGCCTCGAGACGATCGACTCCGGCACCATCACCATGGACGGCAGACCGCTGCCGAGCGAGGGCAAGGCCCTCGCCCATCTGCGCGCCGACGTCGGCATGGTCTTCCAGTCCTTCAACCTGTTCGCGCACAAGAGCATCCGCGACAACGTCACACTCGGGCCGGTCAAGGTGCGCGGTCTGGGCAAGGCCGACGCCGACCGCCTCGCGAACGAGCTGCTCGAGCGCGTCGGGGTACAGGCGCAGGCCGACAAGTACCCCGCCCAGCTCTCCGGCGGCCAGCAGCAGCGCGTGGCGATCGCCCGGTCTCTGGCCATGAAGCCCAAGGTGATGCTCTTCGACGAGCCGACCTCGGCGCTCGACCCCGAGATGATCAACGAGGTCCTCGACGTCATGATCGGCCTGGCCAGGTCCGGCATGACGATGATCGTGGTCACCCACGAGATGGGGTTCGCCCGCAAGGCCGCCGACCGGGTGGTGTTCATGGCCGACGGCCAGATCGTCGAACAGGCCACGCCCGAGCAGTTCTTCACCAACCCGCAGTCACCCCGCGCCCAGGACTTCCTGGGCAAGATCCTCACCCACTGACGTCACCGGCCGCGGCCGCCTGCCGGCACACCCGTTCAGCAGCACCCCATCCAGGAGGAACACGTCCATGACACTTCGCCGAACGACCATGGCGGCCGCGGCTCTCGCGGCCACGCTGGCCCTTGCCGCCTGCGGCGGCAGCAGCGGCTCGGGCTCCGGCTCGGGAGGCGCCTTCAAGGTCGGCATCAAGTTCGACCAGCCCGGCATGGGCCTGAAGGAGGGGGCGAAGTACACCGGCTTCGACGTCGACGTCGCCAGGTATGTCGCGCACCAGCTCGGCCACAAGGACAGCGACATCCAGTTCGTCGAGGCGCCGACGCCGCAGCGCGAGACGCTGATCTCCACCGGCCAGGTCAACTACATCGTCGGCACCTACTCGATCACGCCCGAGCGCAAGCAGAAGGTCTCCTTCGCCGGTCCGTACTTCATCGCCGGCCAGGACCTGCTGGTCCGCGCGGACGAGACCGGCATCACCGGCCCGGACACCCTGACCGGCAAGAAGCTGTGCTCGGTCAAGGGCTCCACCTCCGCCGCCAAGGTCAAGGCCAAGTTCCCGGGCGTGCAGCTGCAGGAGTACGACACCTACTCCAAGTGCGTCGAGGCGCTCAACGCCAAGGTCGTCGACGCCCTGACCACCGACAACACGATCCTCGCCGGCTACGCCAGCCAGCCGGCCTACAAGGGCAAGCTCAAGCTCGTCGGCAAGACGTTCTCGGAGGAGCAGTACGGCATCGGCCTGAAGAAGGGCGACACCGCCCTGTGCACCAAGATCACCGACGCGCTCAAGAAGATGGTCGCCGACGGCTCCTGGCAGAACTTCGTGACGGCGAACCTGGGCCCGGCCGGCTTCAAGCCGGGCGCCGGCAACCCGCCCAAGCCCGAGCCCTGCTCCTGACCGACACGCTCGCCGGTACGCCGCCCACTGACCCGGGCGGGCGGCGTACCGGGTGTCCACACGAACCGAAAGGCGGCCGATGGCTGACCTGTTCACGCAATTCGACATCCTCGGGGCCTTCCGGACGACGATCGTCCTGACGTTCTTCTCGGCCATCGGCTCCCTGGTCATCGGCACGGTGGTGGCCATCATGCGGGTCTCGCCGGTGCGGATCCTGCAGTTCCTCGGCACCAGCTACGTCAACGTCTTCCGCAACACCCCGCTGACCCTGCTGGTGGCGTTCTGCAACATCGGCCTGTTCATCAACCTCGGCCTGCGCCTGGCCGACCAGAACTCGCCGACCTTCCTGGTCGACAACAACATGCGCCTGGCGATCTTGGGCCTGTCGGTCTACCACGCGGCGTTCGTCTGCGAGTCCCTCCGCAGCGGCATCAACACCGTTCCCACGGGACAGGCCGAGGCCGCCCGCTCGATCGGGTTGACCTTCACCCAGACCCTGCGCTACGTGGTGATGCCGCAGGCCTTCCGGGGCGCGATCGCGCCGCTGGGCAACACGTTGATCGCCCTGACCAAGAACACCACGGTCGTCTCGGTCATCGGGGTGGCGGAGGCGTCCTACCTCATGGCCGACATGATCGAGCAGCGACCGGACGTGCTCTACACGACCTTCGCGATCATCGCGCTCGGCTTCGTCATCCTCACCCTGCCCGTCGGCATCGTCGTCACGAGCCTGTCCCGCCGCCTGGCGGTGAAGCGATGAGCGAGCAGACCGTCCTGTTCGATGCACCGGGCCCGCGGGCGCTCCGGCGCTACCGCATCGTCGCCGGCGCCGGCGGCGCGGTGTCGGTGCTCGTCCTGGTGTGGGTGCTGGTCAAGCTGGGCCAGAAGGGCAACCTCACCGGCGCCAAGTGGTCGCCGTTCCTGCAGCCGGTGACCTGGACCGAGTACATCGTCCCCGGCCTCATCGGCACCCTGAAGGCGGCGGCGATCTCGATCGTCCTCGCCGGCGTGCTCGGCCTGCTCCTCGGCGCGGGGCGGCTCTCGAAGGTCGCCGCGCTGCGCTGGGTGTGCTCGGTGGTCGTGGAGTTCTTCCGTGCCGTGCCGGTGCTGCTGATGATGCTGTTCACGTTCGCGCTGTACTCCGTGAACAACGTGTTCCCGCCGTCGCAGCTCTCCCTGGCGGCGGTCGTCACCGCCCTGACGCTCTACAACGGCGCTGTCATCGCCGAGCTGGTGCGGGCCGGGGTCGGCGGCCTGCCCGCCGGACAGCGTGAGGCGGGCCTGTCGGTGGGGCTCACCGAGGGCCAGACGCTGCGCGCGATCCTGCTCCCCCAGGCGCTCACGGCCATGTTGCCGGCCCTGGTCGGCCAGCTCGTCGTGGTGCTGAAGGACTCGGCCCTCGGCTACGTCATCACCTACGAGGAGCTGCTCAACAAGGCCAACCAGATCGGCACCAGCCAGCAGAACATCGTGCCGGCCTTCCTCGTGGTCGCCGTGATCTTCATCGTGCTCAACTACGGCCTGACCAAGCTGGCCGGCCTGCTGGAGCGGCGGCTCAACCGGCGCGGCCGGACCGCCGGCGGCGCCGCGCCGGGTGCGCCCGGCCAGGAACCGGTGGACCTCATGCGGATCAACACCGAGACCGGCTGACCGCTCCCTGCCGGCTCCGAGGGCCCAGTTCCTCCACGTGAGGTGCCGGGCCCTCGTCGTCCCCACCGACCGCCACGTCGGCACGCCGACTCGGCGACGCCGCGGCACAGAGGCCGGCGCCGTGCGGCGTCGTGCCCGGCCGCCTCGACCGCCCGGCGGAAGCAATGCCTCCAGGCCGGCACAGGCGGGTCGCCCAGAGGGACCGCAGTCCCCTTTCCGGCCCTTGCGCGCGGCCGGAAGGACGGCTATGTTCGCGCAATGAACGCCCGTTCGCCATACGAACCGGAGAGCTGATGGCCCGCCACCTGTCCCTGGCCGACGCTGTCGCCGAGCACGTCCACGACGGCGACACCATCGCGCTGGAGGGCTTCACCCACCTGATCCCCTTCGCCGCCGGGCACGAGATCATCCGCCAGGGCCGCCGCGACCTGACCCTGGTGCGGATGACCCCCGACGTCGTCTACGACCAGCTCATCGGGGCCGGCTGCGCCCGCAGGCTGGTCTTCAGCTGGGGCGGCAACCCCGGGGTGGGATCGCTGCACCGCTTCCGTGAGGCGATCCAGGTCGGCTGGCCGGTGCCGCTGGAGATCGAGGAGCACAGCCACGCCGGGATGGCGGCGCGCTATGTCGCCGGGGCCAGCGGGCTGCCGTTCGCCGTCCTGCGCGGCTACACCGGCACCGACCTGCCCACGGTCACCGACACGATCCGCACCGTGGACTGCCCCTTCACCGGCGAGACGCTCGCCGCCGTCCCTGCCCTGAACCCCGACGTCACGATCATCCACGCCCAGCAGGCCGACCGGTCCGGCAACGTGTGCCTGTGGGGCATCACCGGCGTGCAGAAGGAGGCCGTGCTGGCGGCCAGCCGCTCGATCGTCACCGTGGAGCAGGTCGTGGACGAGCTGTCCCCGCCGTACGGCGCGGTGGTCCTGCCCGGCTGGGCGATCACCGCCGTGGCCGAGGTGCCCGGGGGCGCCGCCCCCTCCTACGCCGCGGGCTACTCCGTGCGCGACAACGACGCCTACCAGCGCTGGGACGCGGTCAGCCGCGACCGCGTCGCCTTCCAGCAGTGGCTGCGCGACACCGTGCACGTGCAGGAGGTGCCGGCGTGAGCGGAAGTCCCTCCGCGGGCGACACGACGACCTGGACCGCCGACGAGATGATGACCGTCGAGGCCTCCCGGGCCCTGCAGGGCGTCGCCTCCTGCTTCGTCGGCATCGGGCTGCCCTCGACCGCGGCCAACCTCGCGCGCACGACCCACTCCCCCGACCTCGTGCTGGTCTACGAGTCCGGCTGCCTGGGCAGCAAGCCCGGCTCGCTGCCGCTGTCGATCGGCGACGGCGTGCTGGCCGAGACCGCCACCTCGGTGGTGTCGGTCCCCGAGATCTTCAGCTACTGGCTGCAGCCGGGGCGCATCCAGGTCGGCTTCCTCGGCGCCGCCCAGATCGACCGCCGGGCCAACATCAACACCACGGTGATCGGACCGTACGACGACCCCAAGGTCCGCCTGCCCGGCGCCGGCGGTGCACCGGAGATCGCCGCCTCCTGCGGTGAGGTGATCGTCGTGGTGCGCCACAGCCCGCGGGTGTTCGTCGAGCGGGTCGGCTTCGTCACCTCCGTGGGGTTCGGCGACGCCGCGGGCGACCGGCAGCGGTACGGTCTGCGGGGCAAGGGGCCCCAGCGGGTCATCACCGACCTGGGCGTGCTGCGACCCGACGAGGGCGGCGAGCTCGTCCTGACCGCGCTGCACCCGGGCGTGACGGTGGAGCAGGTGAGGGCGGCCACGGGCTGGGCCCTGCAGGTCGCACCGGACCTCGGGACGACGCCTGCGCCCACCGAGCAGGAGCTGACGGTGCTGCGGCACCTCGAGACGACGAAAGGCCAGCGATGAGCGACGTGTGGGTGGTCGATGCGGTCCGGACCCCGTTCGGCAGGTACGCCGGCGCCCTCAGCGGCATCCGGCCCGACGACCTGGCCGCGACGGTCGTGCGCGAGCTCGTGGCCAGGCGCACCGCCGCCGGCTTCGACCCTGCCGACATCGACGACGTCCTCCTCGGCAACGCCAACGGCGCCGGCGAGGACAACCGCAACGTGGCCCGCATGGCCGGGCTCCTCGCCGGGCTGCCGACCAGCGTGCCCGGCGCCACGGTCAACCGGCTCTGCGGCTCCGGCATGGAGGCGGCGATCCAGGGCTCCAGGGCGATCACCGCCGGCGACGCCGACGTGGTGCTCGCCGGTGGTGTCGAGTCGATGAGCCGTGCCCCGTGGGTCCTGCTGAAACCCGCCAAGGGCTACCCGGCCGGTCCCGAGACCCTGCACTCGACCACGCTGGGGTGGCGGATGGTCAACCCGGCCATGCCCAGGGAGTGGACCGTCGCCCTGGGTGAGAGCGCCGAGATGCTGGCCGACCAGTTCTCGATCACCCGTGAGGAGCAGGACGCGTTCGCGGTGGAGTCGCACCAGCGCGCCGCGAAGGCGTGGGACAACGGCGTCCATGACCCGCAGGTGGTCCTGGTCGAGGGCAGCGACCTCACCCGCGACGAGGGCATCAGGCCAGAGGCCAGCATGGAGTCACTCGCCCGCCTCAAGCCGGCGTTCCGCAAGGACGGCACGGTGACGGCGGGCAACGCCTCGCCGCTCAACGACGGCGCCGCCGCGCTGTTCCTTGCCGGCGACGAGGGCCTCGCCCGCCTCGGCGGTCCTGCGCCGCTGGCCCGCGTCGTCTCCCGCGCCGCGGCGGGGGTGGACCCGCAGGTCTTCGGCATCGGCCCGGTCGAGGCCGCGAACCGGGCCCTGGCCCAGGCCGGCATCACCTGGGCCGACCTCGACGTCGTGGAGCTCAACGAGGCGTTCGCCTCCCAGTCGCTGGCCTGCCTGCGGTCCTGGCCCGAGCTCGACCCCTCGATCGTCAACGTCAACGGCGGCGCCATCGCGATCGGCCACCCGCTGGGCGCGAGCGGCGCCCGGGTCGTCGGCGCCCTCGCGCACGAGCTGCACCGCCGGGGCGGCGGCTGGGGCCTGGCCACCATCTGCATCGGCGTCGGTCAGGGCCTGGCCGTCGTCCTGCGAGCCTAGGAGGGCCACCCATGAGCGAGCTGATCCTGCCCCGCTACCCGCTGGTCACCGACGTCCACCCACCGATGGACTTTCCCGGCTACCGCAGCACCGCGCTGCGACACCCCACGCAGCCGCTGCAGGTGCTGCCACAGCGGCTGACCGAGGTCACCGGGCCGCTGCTCGGGGAAGACCTCGTCGGGCCGACCGACCACGACCTGACCGCGCAGCACGACGTCGAGCCGCTCGGGCAGCGGATCATCGTCAAGGGCCGGGTCCTCGACACGGCCGGGACGCCACTGCCGCACACCCTGGTCGAGATCTGGCAGGCCAACGCCAGTGGCCGCTACCGGCACACCGGCGACAACTGGCCGGCGCCACTGGACCCCGGGTTCACCGGGGTCGGCCGCGCGATGACCGACGCGCAGGGTCGCTACGAGTTCGTGACCGTCAAGCCGGGCGCCTACCCGTGGAAGAACCACGACAACGCGTGGCGCCCGGCCCACATCCACTTCTCGCTGTTCGGGCGCGCCTTCACCCAGCGCCTGGTCACCCAGATGTACTTCCCGGACGACCCGCTGTTCGGGCAGGACCCGATCTTCAACTCGGTGCGCGACCCCCGGGCCCGCGAACGGATGATCGCCCGCTTCGACCTGTCCGCGACCCGCGCCGAGTGGGCCCTCGCCTTCGACTTCGACATCGTGCTGCGCGGCCCGCAGGCCAGCGTCTTCGAGGAGGAGGACGACGATGACCTCTGAGCCGTTGGGAGTCACCCCGTCCCAGACGGTCGGGCCCTACCTCCACATCGGGCTGACCTGGGCGGGCGGCCACCTGGTGGTGCCCGCGGGCACACCGGGTGCCGTGCGCATCGTCGGCACGCTGTACGACGGCACCGGCGCGGTCGTCCCCGACGGCATGATCGAGACCTGGCAGGCCGACCCCGACGGACGGTTCGACCACTCCGACGACCCGCGCGGCGCCTCCGCGCAGTGGGCGGAGCGCGGGTTCACCGGCTTCGCCCGCGCCAGCACCGACGACGGCGGCTGCTACGAGATCGTGACGGTCAAGCCGGGGCGGCTGCCGTACGGCGACGGCCGCCGGCAGGCGCCGCACCTGGACGTCTCGGTGTTCGCCCGGGGCATGCTCGACCGCACCGTGACCCGGCTGTACTTCCCCGACGAGCAGGAGGCCAACGCGGCAGACCCGCGTGCTGTCCGGCGTCGACCCCGCGCGCCGGCACACGCTCGTGGCGGTGCCCGAGGGCGACGGCTCCACGCTCCGCTTCGACATCCACCTCCAGGGCGCGCATGAGACCGTCTTCTTCGCGCTCTGAGCGGCCGGCCTCCTCCACCCCGTACGGCGGGCTGCTGGGCTCACTGCCCGGCGACCCGTCGGTCGACGAGGTGGTCGGCGACCGGTCCCTGGTGACCGCTCTGCTGCACACCGAGGCCGCCCTGGCCGCGGCCTCGGCCTCGGTGGGCCTGGCCCCGGCCCCCGCCGCGGAGGTGATCGGCCGGGTCGCCGGCTCCCGCGACTACGACGCCGACGAGCTGGGCGCCGCAGCAGCCGCGTCGGGCAACCCGGTGGTGCCGCTGGCGGCCTGGCTGACCCGGGACGTCGCGGCGCAGGACGAGGACGCCGCGCGCTGGGTGCACCGCGGCGCGACCAGCCAGGACATCCTCGACACCGCCGTGATGCTGGTGGCCGACGCGGCGGTCTCGCGGACCCTGCGCCTGCTGGACCGCAGCGCCTCGACCCTGGTGCACCTGGCGACCCGGCACGCGTCAACGCTGATGGCCGGCCGCACCCTGGGCCAGCTCGCGGCCCCCACGACGTTCGGGCTCACGGTGACCGGGTGGCTCACCGGCATCGACGCGGCCGCGGCGCGGCTGCGCGGAAGCCGGTCGCGGCTCGCGGTCCAGCTCGGCGGCCCGGTCGGGACCGGCGTGGCCTGGAGCCCGCAGCTGTCCGAGCTGCTGGAGGCCTTCGCGGCCGCGACCGGGCTGCGAGCCGCCACCCCCTGGCACACCGACCGCAGCCGGGTCGTCGAGCTGGCGGCGGCGCTGGGGCAGGCCGTGACCGCGTGCGCGAAGATCGCCACCGACGTGGTGACGTTGTCCCAGAACGAGATCGCCGAGGTGCGTGAGGGTGCGGCGCCCGGACGCGGCGAGTCCTCGGCCATGCCGCACAAGCGAAATCCCGTGGGGTCGGTGCTCATCCGGTCGGCCGCGGTGCGCGCCCCCGGGCTCGTCGCGACGGTGCTGTCGGCGGCGGTGCACGAGGGCCAGCGGGCGACCGGCGCCTGGCACGCCGAGTGGTCGCCGCTGCGCGAGCTGCTGCACCTGGCGGGTGGGGCGGCCGCCCTGACCGCCGACGTGCTCGAGGGGCTGGAGGTGCGCGAGCAGGCGATGGCCGACCGGGTCGCCGGCACCGGGTCGGTGATGTTCGCCGAGTCCGTGTCGCGCGCGCTGAGCGGGGCACTGGGCCGATCCGGTGCCCAGGACGTCGTCGCGGCCGCCGCGCGCGTCGCGGAGCAGACCGGCACGCCGTTCCGGGAGGTCCTCCGGGGCGACGACCGCGTGACCGCGCACCTGGACGCCCCCGCACTCGAGGCCTGCTTCGACCCGGGCCCCCACGCCCGGGCCGCCGCCGGCCTGGTCGCCCTGACCCTCTCCCGCAGGAACCCACCGGAGGACCGATGACCATCGAGCTCGCGCACGACGTACGAGGGGACGAGGCCGCCCCGGCGCTGGTCCTCGGCAGCTCCCTGGGCGCGACCCGCGCCATGTGGGACCCCCAGCACGAGGCATTGGCCGACCGGCTGCGGGTGGTGCGCTACGACCACCCGGGGCACGGCATGTCGCCGGCTCCCAGGGCCGGGATGACGCTGGCGGACCTCGGCCGGTCCGTGCTCGAGCTGGCCGACCGCCTCGAGCTGCAACGGTTCTCCTACGCGGGTCTCTCCCTCGGCGGCATGGTCGGCATGTGGCTCGCGGTGCACGCGCCCGACCGGGTGGACCGGCTGGCCCTGCTGTGCACCAGCGCCTACCTGCCGCCGGCGTCGATGTGGCACGAGCGGGCCGCCGCGGTGCGGGCGGCCGGCTCCTGTTCCGCGATCTCGGAGTCGGTGGTCGCGCGCTGGTTCACGCCCGACTTCGCGGCGCGGCACCCGGACGTCGTCGCCTCGTTCACCGCCACGCTGGACGATGTCGACCCCGAGGGCTACGCCACCTGCTGTGAGGCCATCGCGGCCATGGACCAGCGCGAGCAGCTGGGCCGGATCACCGCCCCGACACTGGTGATCGGCGGCGCACAGGACCTGCCCACCCCGCCACAGGAGCATTCCGACGTGATCGCGAAGGCGGTCCCGGGGGCGGTGCTCGTGACGCTCAGCCCGGCCGCCCACCTGGCCTCGGTGGAGCAGCCGCGCCCGGTGACGGCCCTGCTCCTCGAGCACGTCGCGGCCCCGGACGGGGTGCGGCGGTGAGCGGGGGCCTGAGCGACGAGGCGCGGCGCCGGCAGGGGATGCAGGTCCGCCGCGAGGTCCTCGGCGCCGCCCACGTCGATGCGGCGGTCGCCCGCCAGACCGCGTTCACCGGGCCGTTCCAGGACTTCATCACCCGCACCGCCTGGGGTGACGTCTGGTCGCGCGAGGGGCTCGACCGGCGTACCCGCTCGATGCTCACGCTGACCGCGCTGCTGGCCCTCGGGCACGAGGCGGAGCTGCGGCTGCACGTGAGGGCGGCGCTCACCAACGGCCTGACACGCGAGGAGATCGGTGAGGTGTTCCTGCACACCGCCATCTACGCTGGCGTCCCCGCCGCGAACGCGGCCTACGCGGCCGCGCAGGAGGTGTTCGCGGCCATCGACGAGGAGAGCTTCGCGGCCATCGACGAGGAGAGCAGAGCCGATGACTGAGGCGCCCGGGGACGCCGCCCCACGCAGCCCGGACTTCGTCCAGTCGCTCGAACGCGGCCTGGCCGTCATCAAGGCCTTCGACGCCGACGACCGGGCGCTCACCCTGTCCGACGTCGCCCGCAAGACCGGGCTCACCCGTGCCGCCGCCCGGCGGTTCCTGCACACCCTCGCCGAGCTGGGCTACGTCCGCAGCGACGGCCGGTACTTCTCCCTGCGGCCCGCGGTCCTCGAGCTCGGCTATGCCTACCTGTCCGGGCTCTCGCTGCCCGAGGTCGCCCATCCCCACATGGAGGAGCTGACCGCCCGGCTGCACGAGTCGACCTCCATCTCGGTGCTGGACGACACCAACGTCGTCTACGTGGCCCGGGTGGCGGCCAAGCGGATCATGACCGTCGGGATCTCGGTCGGCACGCGGTTCCCCGCCCACGCCACGTCGATGGGCCGCGTCCTGCTGGCGCACGCCCCCACCTCGTGGCTGGAGGCCTACCTGGAGAGCGCCGACCTGCAGCCGACCACCCCGCTGACCGTGACCGACCGGGACACGCTCCGGGCGGTCCTGGCCCAGGTGAGGCACGACGGCTACGCCGTGGTCGACCAGGAGCTCGAGCTCGGCCTGCGCTCCCTCGCCGTGCCGCTGCACGACCCGCGTGGCCAGGTCGTCGCCGCCATGAACGTCTCCACTCACGTCAGCCGCGGCAGCACGCAGGACGTGGTCCGTGACCTGCTGCCGGCCCTGCGCGAGACCGCGACGTCGATCGAGGCGGACCTGCGCGTCCGCTCCTGACCGGGCGCCCGGCACCTGCGGGGTCAGTGCAGGGGCATGCCGGTGTAGTTCTCCGCGAGGCTCTGGGCGGCGCACGACGAGGAGGTCACGTAGCGCAGCTGCGACAGCTGGAGCTGGGCCTCGAACGGGTCGCCCGTGGGATGCAGCATCGAGGTCATCCACCACGAGAAGTGGGTGGCGCGCCACACCCGTCGCAAGGCCGTGTCGGAGTAGGCGTCGGCCAGCTCGCTGCGGCCGTGGAGCAGCAGGGCGGTCAGCGCCTCGCACAGGACGGCGACGTCGGCGACGGCGAGGTTGAGGCCCTTGGCCCCGGTCGGCGGCACGATGTGCGCGGCGTCCCCGGCCAGGAACAGCCGCCCGTGGCGCATCGGTGCGCTCACGACGCTGCGCATCGCCGTGATCGACCGGTCGGTGATCGGCCCGGTCTGCAGCTGCCAGTCCTCGAAGGCCAGGCGGTGCGACAGCTCGGACCAGATCCGGTCATCGGACCAGCTCTCGATGCGCTCGTGCGGGTCGACCTGCAGATAGAGCCGGCTCACGCGGGGCGAGCGCATGCTGTGCATGGCGAAACCCTCCGGGTGCCAGGCGTAGATGAGCTCGTCGGTGGAGGGAGCGACGTCCGCGAGGATCCCCAGCCAGGCGAACGGGTAGTCCCTGGCCCAGGTCTGCTGCAGGCCCGCGGGCAGCATGTGGCGGCTCGGGCCGTGGAAGCCGTCACAGCCGGCGACCACGTCGCACTCGAGCACCTGCGGCGAGCCGGCACTGTCGGTGTAGGTGACCCGCGGCCGTTCGGTGTCGAGGTCGTGCAGCGTCGTGTCGCCGATCTCGAACTCGACCGGCTGCCCCGAGGCGAGGCGGGCGTCGATGAGGTCCTTCACCACCTCGGTCTGCCCGTACGCCCAGACCGACCGGCCGCACAGGCCCGGAAAGTCGAGGTGCTCGCGGTGCCCGGGGTGCTGCAGGTAGATGCCGTCATGGCGCAGGCCCTCCCGGTGGAGCCGCTGCCCCACGCCGGCCTCGGTGAGCAGGTCGACCGTGCCCTGCTCGAGGATCCCGGCGCGGATGCGGGCCTGCACGTAGCTCCGCGAACGGTTCTCGAGGACCACCGACTCGATCCCGCGAACGGCGAGCAGCTGGGCGAGCAGCAGCCCCGCGGGCCCCGCTCCGATGATGCCGACCTGGGTGCGCATGGCCCGAGCCAACCGCCTGCCGGCTCCCGACGCGAGGACCGGCTTCCACTCAGTGGAACTGCCGCAGGTGCCGGGTGATGCCGAGCGCGGCGACCTGGAGTGCGGGCACCAGCCGGACGACATCACGCCGGATGCTCGGGACCACCACGCCCACCGCGGCCGCGACCGTCCCGTCGACGTCGCGGACCGGCACGGCCACCGAGCACGCGCCCAGAGTCATCTCCTCCACGGTGCGGGCGTAGCCACGACGGCGGACCTCGCCGAGCTCCCGGACCACCCGCCCCGGCTGGACGACGGAGTGGCGCGTCTCGCGGGTCAGGGAGACCAGCACCTGCCGGAGCACGTCGGGCGGGGCATGGGCGAGGAGCACCTTGCCCACACCGGTGGTGTGCAACGGCAGCCGGCCGCCGACCTGGCTGACCACCGGCACGGACGCCTTGCCCGAGAGCCGCTCCACGTAGAGCGCGCGGTTCCCCTCCCGGACCGCCAGGTGCACCGTGTCGCCGGTCGCGGCGTAGAGGTCCTGCAGGAACGGGGCGGCCACCTCCCGCAGCTCGCCCTGCACGGGGGCGAGCAGCCCGAGGGTCCACAGCCGGTGCCCGACCTCGTAGGCGCCGTCGTCGCGACGCGCGAGCGCACCCCATCCCACGAGCTCGGCGACCAACCGGTGTGCGGTGGCGATCGGCAGCCCGGCACGGGCGGCGAGCTGCGTCAGCGTCATCCGCCGGTGTGCGGTGTCGAAGGCTCCGAGCAGGTCCAGCGCACGCGCTGTCACCGGCCGCCCGGGCTCAGCTGCTCCTCCGGCCACGACGCTCCTTCGCGAGGCGGCCGGGTCGCCATGTCGGCCCGGGCCGCCCCGAGCCTAGGTGGTGCGGACCTCGGGCTGGTGCGGGAGCCCGAAGAGGGGGAAGAGCGCGTCCGTGGACAGGAAGAACGTGAGCTCGGCGATGCGGTCGCCGGAGATCCGCACGACCTGCAGCGCCCATGGTTGGTGCGCGCCACCCGGCCCGCTTGGTTTGTACTGGGCGAAAGCGGGCGAGCCGTTCGCGGCGGTGGGAACCAGCCGTGACCCCCGGCAGGCGGCTCCCTGACCCTGCCAGAACCGCAGGATGTCCTCGCGCCCGCGCAGCCACATGGCGAACGGCGGCATGGACTGGGTCGCGTCCTCGTGCAGCAGGGCGGTGAGCGCGTCCATGTCGTAGCGCTCGAACGCATCGACGTAGCGCTCGAGCAGCACCTGCTGCTGGTCGTCCAGGGTCTCCTCACTCTGTGCCAGCTCGGTGGCGGCGAGCGTCGCCCGGGCCCGCTGCAGGGCGCTGTTGACCGACGCGACCGTCGTGTCGAGCAGCTCGGCCACCTCGCTGGCGCGCCAGCTCAGCACCTCGCGCAGGATCAGGACGGCCCGCTGTCGCGGGGGCAGGTGCTGCAGGGTGGCCACGAACGCCAGCCGCACCGAGTCCCGGGCGACCGCCACGTCGGCCGGGTCGACCCCCGTGGGCAGGACGCTGCCGTCGGGGATCGGTTCGACCCAGGTGTCCTCGGGCAGGGTCGACCCCACCGGGTGGTCCGCCGACCGGGCGGGGCCGAGGTCCATCGGCCTGGCGCGGCGCTGCCTGCCCTTGAGCATGTCGAAACAGACGTTGGTCGCGATGCGGTAGAGCCAGGACCTCACCGCCGAGCGCCCCTCGAACCGGTCGAGGCCCCGCCACGCGCGCACGAGGGTGTCCTGGACTGCGTCCTCGGCCTCGAAGGCGGACCCGAGCATGCGGTAGCAGTAGGCGGTCAGCTCGACCCGGTGCCGCTCGAGGTCGTGCGGCCCCACCGAGACGGGACCTGCGGTTGCCACGTCGGTCATCGCGATCTTCTCTCTGCCTCGCCTGCGTGTTCCCCCAGCGCGCCGTCCATCGGAGGTCGGTGCCCGACAACGACACCGCGGAACGCCGGCCTGGTCAAGCGGGCGCGGGACGCGGGAGGGCAGCGGCCCGGCGTCGCCCGCGCCACGGGCGTGGCGATGAGGCTCGTCGTACGGCGACTCACCCGGAGGACATCAGGGGCACGTGGGACGCGCGCTGGAGCTGCTCGACGAGGACCTTCTCCGAGCCGTCGTCCAGGCGGGGAAGGAGCAGCGGTACGTAGAGCGCGCGCAGGCGAGCGAGGTAGACCCCGGCGACCGCGTGCAGCAGGTAGAGCTCGCGCCGCAGCGCGGCACGGGCGAGGGGATCCAGCCGTCCCTCCTCCAGCCGGCGCGACAGTGCGGCGACGAAGCCGCGCAGCCGCAGCCGCTCGGCCCCGAGCGCGTGCCCCACGTCGAGCCCCCCGGGCAGGCCGGTCACGGCGGGGTCGAGCAGCGTCTCGTGCGCCTCGAGCAGTGGCAGCAGCGTGTCGGAGCAGAACTGGCACGCTGCACGCAGGCGGTCCAGCGCCTCGGCGTCGGGCGCGCTGCCGATGTCGTTGCCGAGCGCGCGCAAGGTCTCCATGGGCCGCACGAGCATCCGGCTCTGTCTGTCGAGGAAGTCCTCGATGTCGTCCATGCGTCGCCGCCAGAGGGCAGTTGGGTCTCTTGCTGTCAGCATCCCACCGTTGGGGCGGGTCGTCATCGGGTTTGCCCGATTGGTGGCCGTCCTCGGCAGACCGCGGCCGCACAGGCCATCCCACCGCTCGGCGCCTGTCGACTGCCGTCGACGTCCGGTACGCCGTCGACGTCCGGCACGCCGGTTGGTCCGGCACGCCGGACCCACGGGCAAGATCCTCCACCGGGCCGCAGCGCAGCACGGGTCGGATGCTGTCCAGGGGCGGACCTGGGCGTCCGGTCAGCGGTTGGCACGTCGGGTTTCCGCAGAGGATGCTGGAGGGGGTAGGAGGTCGCCGTGAGCGTTCTCGATGAGCGGAAGGTCCGTGCTCGCCTGGACCAGCTGGTCGGGTCCGTGGGGTCGAGCCGCGCAGTGAGCTGCCAGTTCATGCTCCAGCCGGACGACCGCGCCTGGAACCCGTGCCGGTTCTCGAACGAGATCGGAGGCCGCTGCCAGCTGACCTACACCCGCTACCCGGACGGCCTGATCTCGGCCACTGCGCTGTACTGGCAGGACGCCCACTGACGCTCAACAGGAGCGCGGGTTGGCCGGTCTGGGACCTGTCCGGTCATTCGTTCCCGAAGGTGGCTCCCCCGACTGGACTCGAACCAGTAACCTGCCGATTAACAGTCGGCTGCTCTGCCAATTGAGCTACAGGGGAATGCGGCGGGCGCAACTGTAGCAAAGGAACTGCGCCCCCAAGAAACCGGTGCCGGGTGGCTCCGGATGGCGGTGCTGCGTGCCTCCGGAGGCGCCGCCCGGCCACCCACGGGCCACGTCGCAGTGTCGCCCGAGGCGCCCGGCCCGCCCTGGCCGCCCGGGCACGTCGGCGTGCGCCCCGAGGCGTCCCAAGCCCAAGGCCAAGCCCAAGGCACCGGCTCTCCCCTCGTCCGCGGCGCGACGGCGCGCCGCCATGCCGCCGCAGGGCGGGCTCTCATCGCGGCGGCAGGCCCACCTGGTCGCGCAGGTCCGCCAGCGCCGCCTCCACCTGGAGCCGCACCTCGGGGTCGTCGGCCCGCACGCGGCGGGCCAGGACCGTCTGCGGGATCAGCTCACGGGTGGCGAAGTCCTGTCGGATGGCCACGCGACGCCGTGCGCCGTTCGCCGAGCACCAGGCGGGTCGAGAGGACCACGCTGGCCTGGACCCGCTCACGCACGGTCTCCGGCAGCAGCGTCCGCTGGCCGCGGAAGGTCCACTGCCCCGGGCGGGTGCCGTCGGTCCAGGTGACCGACAAGGTGGCGGCCTCGGGCTGCCAGGAGCCGGCATCGACCAGGTGCCACGGCTTGCGCAGGGCCAGCTCGCCGGCCGTCGTGACGTAGCTGAGCGCCCAGGTGGAGGCCACCAGGTGCCCACCGTGGTTGTCGTCCGTCGCGAAGGAGAGCACCCGGTCGCGGTGCGGCAGGTCGAGCGCGGACAGCACCTCCGGCGGCAGCTGAGGCCGCGCGGGCCCACGCGGGAGCAGTCCCATCAGCCCAGTGTCTCGCGCAGGGTGGCCAGCTCGCGCTGGAGGGTCTGCAGCTCGACGGCCAACGCCCGCGCGGCAGCGGGGTCGCCGGAGTCCATCCGGCGCAGGGCGCTCATGGCGTCTCCGATGCGGCGGGTGAGCGACACCTCGCGGACCCGGATCAGGAGCTCGTTGACGTAGCGCGCGTCGGGCATGCCGGTCGCCGGGTCGACCCGCGCGGGCACGGGCGCCACCGCGAGCTCGCTGACCAGGGTGCGCACCGTCGCGGCCGCCGCTTCGGCGACCTTGTCGGCCCACACGGCGGTCGCTGGGGCGGCCTGCAGCCCCCCGGCGGCCGCCACCGCGTCGTGCACGGCCCGGTGCGCCGGCGCCGAGAACGACGCCGGCTCGATGCTGTCGTAGAGCCCTTGGTCGACGGCCGACGGGAACTGCAGCACCGCCTGCAGGAGCTGCCGCTCGGCGAACACCACCGGGTCGCGCAGGTCGGGCCGCGGCATCGCGTCGGGCCGGTGGTGCTCCGCGCCTCGCTCACCGTCAGAGGGCCCGTGGCTGCCGCGGCGGTCGCCGTCGTACGGGCTGGGGCGCCTGGTGCCTGGTCCACCCTGACTGGCCGCGGGCACGCCACCTGCGGTGGAGCGGCCCGCACGGTGCACCTCGGTGGCCACCTGCTCCACCTCGAGGCCGAGCCACCCGGCCACGGTGCGGGTGTATTCGGGACGCAGGCTGCGGTCGCGGATGCCGGCGATGATCGGCGCGGCGGCGCGCACGGCCTGGACCCGGCCCTCGGCGGTGTCGAGGTCGAACCGGTCGATCGTGGTGCGCATGGCGAACTCGAACATCGGCACCGCGTCCGCGACGAGGGCGCGGACCGCCGCGTCGCCCCCGGACAGGCGCAGGTCGCACGGGTCCTGGCCCGAGGCCTCGACCGCGACGAAGGTCTGGGACGCCCAGCGCTGGTCCTCGCCGAAGGCGCGCATCGCGGCCTTCTGGCCGGCCGCGTCGCCGTCGAAGGTGAACACGACCTTGGCCGGCGCGGTGTCGCTCTCGTCGCGCATGAGCCGGCGCAGCGCCTTGATGTGGTCGACGCCGAAGGCCGTGCCGCAGGTCGCGACGGCCGTCGTCGACGCCGGCGAGGTGGCACGCCATGACGTCGGTGTAGCCCTCGACCACCACCGCCTGCCGGTCCCGCGACGATCGCGCTGCTTGGCCAGGTCGAGGCCGTAGAGCACCTGGGACTTCTTGTAGAGCGGCGTCTCGGAGGTGTTGAGGTACTTGGCCTCGATCCGGTCGTCGTCGAAGAGCCGACGCGCGCCGAAGCCGACGACGTCGCCGGTGATGTCGCGGATCGGCCAGACCAGACGGCCGCGGAACCGGTCGTACAGCCCGCGCTGACCCCGGCCGGCCAGTCCGCCGGTGACGATCTCGTCGTCGCTGAAGCCCTTGCGCGCGCAGGTGGGCGGTCAGCGCCTCGCCGGGCCGCGGCGCGAAGCCGACGCCGAAGCGGGCGGCGGCCTCACGGTCGAAGCCGCGCTCGCGAGGAACTCGCGGCCGGCCCGGGCCTCCGGCGGTCGGCCAGCTGGCCGCGGCGTAGAACTCGGCCGCCGCGCCGATGGGCCTCGACCAGCCGCGAGCGCTGGCCAGGCCTCCTCGCGCGGGCCCCCGCCGTCCTCGTACTGCAGCTCCATCCCCGGCTTGCCGGCGAGCCGCTCGACGGCCTCGGCGAAGGTGAGGTGGTCGATCTTCTGGACGAAGGCGATGACGTCGCCGCCCTCGCCGCAGCCGAAGCAGTGCCACGCGCCGACGGCCGGGCGGACGTTGAAGGACGGGCTCTTCTCGTCGTGGAACGGGCACAGGCCCTTCATCGATCCGACTCCGGCCGAGCGCAGGGTCACGTGCTCGCGCACGACATCCTCGATCGACGAGCGCTCCTTGACCAGGGCCACGTCGTCGGCCTTGATCCGACCCGCCACTCCGCCTCCTCAGCTGCGTCCCGAGTGTAGGCGGTCAGGGCGACAGGTCCCGGACGACCTCCCCCGCCGGGACGCTGCGGGCCTCCCGGTGGCCTGTTCCGGCGTACAGCGCCATGGCGTGGATGTCGCCTGCGGATCCGGCACGGGCACGCAGGCCGGCGGTGAGCTGCCCGACGACCGGGAACGCGGCGGGCGCGGCGGCGCCGAAGCGGTCGACGAACCGGTTGCGCAGCACCCGGGCCGCACGGCCGGTGAACGCGCGCGTGACGACGGTGCCCGGAAGCTCGCCGGAGACCAGTGCCTCGCGGTGGGCCGGGCGGGTGCCGGCCTCGGGCGTGCGCAGCAGCGCCGTTCCGACCTGTACGGCGGCCGCGCCGGCGTCGAGGACGGCGCGGACCTGTGCGCGGGTGGCCAGCCCGCCGGCCACCACCAGCGGGACGCTGACGAGCGGTCGCACGGCAGCGAGCAGTGTCGGGGCGTCGAGGTCGTTCGGGGTGGCCGTGACCGTGTGGGTGCCGCGGTGACCGCCGGCGGTCGCCGCCTGCAGGCACACGGCGTCGGCGCCCACGGCCTGCGCCGCGACGGCCTCGTCCGGGGTGGTGGCGCTGACGAGCACGCGCGTGCCGACGGCGTGCAACCGCTGGACCAGCGGCTCCGGCGGGCAGCCGAAGTGGAAGGAGACCACCGCGACGGGGTCGGACAACAGCAGGGCGAGCTTGTCGTGCCAGTGGTCGGTGTCCTGCCAGTCCGGCGCGGGGAGCGTGAGCCCCTGCCGCTCGGCCTCGGGCCGCAGCAGCGCGGCGTAGCGCTCGAGCTGCGGCTCGGCCTCCGCGGTGGTGTCCGTCGGCACGAACAGGTTGACTCCGAAGGGCCGGCTCGTCAGCTCGCGGGTGCGCGCCACCTGCTCCTTCAGCGCCTCCACGCCGAGGTAGGCACCGGCCAGCTGGCCGAGGCCCCCGGCGGCGCAGACGGCCGCGGCCAGCGCGGGCGTCGAGGGGCCTCCGGCCATCGGTGCCCCGACGAACGGACGGTCCAGCCCCGGCAGATCACTCATCGCCCACCCTCCTCAGGGTCCATGCTGCCCGCGACGACGGAGCGCCACCACCGCTCGGATGCCGCCGGACCGGCGTCCCCGGACCGCCCGCACGGCCGGCGGCAGCGGCCGGGCACCGCACCGTCCACGTCAGCGCCATTGCCGGTGCAGCAGCTGCGCCCGCGCGTCCGTCCAGGACGCGACCTGGTCGATCACCGCGCGCAGCGCCGCCGCGTCGTCCGGTGCCTGCTCGAAGTCGGCACGGTAGAGCGGGTCGAGCCGCTCGTGCGGCTTGTCGAGAACGGCCTCCACCAGCTCGCGGACCACCTCGCGCTGGTCGGACATCACCAGCTGCCGCTCAGGGCCCGACATCACGAAGTGGGCGGCGACGGCCTTGAGGACCGCGCACTCGCCGCGGATGCCGGAGGGGATCACCAGGTCGGCGCGGTAGCGGGTCAGCGGACCCGCGCCGTGCGTGGCGCGCGTGGCGTCCTCCACCGACGCCAGCAGGTGGCCGATGAGCCGGCTGGTCATGTCCTTCAGCGCCGCCAGGTCGGCGCGGGAGCCGTCGTGGGACGTCGGGATGCTGCCGCTGGCCAGCAGCCGGTCGTACGCCGCCGCCAGCTCGGCGGCCTCGAGGTCCGAGGCGTAGAGCTCGGCCGCGACCGCGATCACGGCCTCGACCTCGGGTGCGGAACGCAGCGCGCGCGGGTCGATCCGCCCCGAGGCGACACCGTCCTCGACGTCGTGCACGGAGTAGGCCACGTCGTCGGCCCAGTCCATCACCTGCGCCTCCAGGCACCGCCGCCGCGGGGTCTCCGGCGGCGCCCCCTGACGCAGCCAGGCGAAGACCTCGCCGTCATCGGCGTAGAACCCGAACTTGGGCGTGGGAGCCTCGCCGCGGGCCCAGGGGTACTTGGTGCTGGCGTCGAGGCTGGCCCTGGTGAGGTTGAGGCCCGCGGGACGGCCGTCGGCGTGCGTGCGCTTGGGCTCCAGGCGGGTGAGCAGGCGCAGCGTCTGCGCGTTTCCCTCGAAGCCGCCGATGTCGCGGGCGACCTGGGCCAGGGCCTCCTCGCCGTTGTGGCCGAACGGCGGGTGCCCGAGGTCATGGGCCAGGCAGGCGGTGTCGACGACGTCGGCGTCGCAGCCGAGCGCGGCGCCGAACTCGCGGCCGATCTGGGCCACCTCGAGGGTGTGGGTGAGCCGGTTGCGGACGAAGTCGTCGCTGTCGGGTTGCACCACCTGGGTCTTGGCCGACAGCCGGCGCAGCGAGGCCGAGTGGACGACGCGGGCCCGGTCACGGGCGAAGTCCGCGCGGTCGGCGCGCTTGAGCGCCGGGTCCTCGCGCACCCACCGCTCCCGGTCCGCGTCGGCATAGCTGCTCACAACAGCGCACTGTATGCCGGGCCCGGACGGCTCCGGCGACCCGTGCTGTCGGCCACGGCGCGGCTCCTCAGCGCGAGGCGACGGTCTCGGACGCCGGCACCGGAGCCGTGGCGGTTGCCGCGGCAGCGCTAGCCGTGCCGGCCGTGCCCGCCGTGCCGGACGTGCCGGCCGTGGCGGCTGAGCGCGGGTCCGCGGCCCCCGGCGAGGTGATCTGGTGCCGCGGCCGGGCGAAGCAGAGCACGGCGAGCCAGCCCACCACGAGCACTGCCGCCGGCAGCAGCAGCGACTGGCCCATGGCGGTGCTGAAGCCGTCGCGCAGCGCCGCCGGCAGCGGTCCGCCACCCGTCGGGGAGCCCGCCCCGCCGGTCGGCGCGCCGGGCAGCTCGGTGGCCAGGCGCGACTGCATCAGGACCGCGATGCCGGCGCTGCCGAGGACGGCACCGATCTGGCGGGTGGTGTTGTAGACCCCGGACCCGGCCCCGGCCTCGGTCATCGGCAGGTTGCGCGTGGCGGTGGTGCTGATGGGTGCCCACATGAATCCGTTGGCCACACCGAGCAGCGCCACCGGCAGCAGGAGCTGCCAGATCGCCGCCTCCGGCGTCAGCACCGCGGAGAGCCAGACCAGCGAGACAGGGAAGCAGAACAACCCGACACCGGCGATGTAGCGGGGGTGCACCCGGTCGACGAGTCGGCCCACCACGGGCGCCAACCCACCGGAGATCACCGCCATCGGCACCAGCAGCAGGGCCGAGCGGGTCGGGCTGAGGCCCCGCACGTTCTGTGCGTACAGCATGATCGGGAAGGTCATCGCCGTGATGGAGAAGCCGACCGTGGTGATCGCGACGTTGGCGAGGGAGAAGTTGCGGTCGCGGAACAGCCGCAGCGGCAGCAGCGGCTCGGCGCGGTTGACCGCCTGCCAGACCAGGAACCCCGCCAGCACCACCACCCCCGCGATGATGAGGGACCAGACCGAGAGTGCTCCGGTGATGGTGCCCCAGTCGTAGGTCTGGCCCTCCTGGATGCCGAAGACCAGCAGGAAGAGCCCTGCCGCGCTGAGCACCACTCCAGGCAGGTCGAACCGGTGGCTGTGGGTCGGCAGCAACGGCACCATCCGCCAGGCGAGGACCAGGCCGACGAGGCCGACCGGCACGTTGACGAAGAAGATCCACTGCCACCCGGCCGCGTCGACGAGCACGCCACCGAGGATCGGGCCGACCAGGGTGGCCACGCCGGCCACGGCGCCCCACAGTCCCATCGCCTGGCCACGCTTCTGCGCGGGGAAGATGCGCGTGATGACGGCCATGGTCTGGGGCGTCATCAACGCGGCGCCGAGGCCCTGGAAGACGCGGGCCAGGATGAGCTGCTCGATGTCGCCGGTCAGGCCGCACCACGCCGACGCGAGGGTGAACACGGCCAGGCCGACGAGGTAGACGTTGCGCGGCCCGAAGCGGTCGCCGAGCCGACCCGTCACGAGCAGGGGGACGGCGTAGGCGAGGAGGTAGGCGCTGGTGACCCAGATGACGGTGGTGACGTCGGAGTGCAGCCCGCGCATGATCGCCGGCGTCGCCACCGAGACGATCGTCGAGTCGACGAGGATCATGAAGAAGCCCAGGCAGAGGGCCCACAGGGCCGGCCACGGGCGGAAGTCCGGATGGCCCACGGGGCGTTCGCGTGGGGTCACGGCGCGGTGTCGTCCGGCCATGGATGCTCCTTGCTGCGGTGGCGGCCGACGGGGCGCGCCGGCGGGTGCGGGCCGCGGGGCAGGTGCCCCACGTCCTACGATCAGCAGCAACGCTACGGTCCGGGTCCGACAGGGCCCCGGGGCGGCCCACCCGAACCCGGGCATCCCACCGGAACCGTGGCCCCACCGGAACCCGGGGCCCCACCGGAACCCGGGTGCCCCCACCTCGACGAAGGAGCATCGATGACCCTCGTGACACCGCTGGTGGGCGTCGAGGAGCTGCAGGCGGCGCTGGCCGGCCCGGACGACCGCCGCCCCACGCTGCTGGACGTGCGCTGGGCCCTCGGCTCGGCTGCGGGGGCCGCCGAGTACCGCGCGGCGCACATCCCCGGCGCCGCGTTCGTCGACCTGGACGATGCGCTGTCCGGCCCGGTGCTGCCCGACGGGCACGGCGGGCGTCACCCGGTGCCGGACACCGACTACTTCGCCCGGGCGATGCGCGCGGCCGGGGTGCGGACCGACCGCCCGGTGGTCTGCTACGACGCCGGCAGCTCCCTGGGCGCCAGCCGGGCGTGGTGGATGCTCACCTTCTTCGGGAAGCCCGACGTGCGCGTCCTCGACGGCGGCCTCACCGCGTGGGAGGAGGCCGGGCTGGCGACCGAGTCCGGCGAGGTGCACCCCGAGCAGGGGACGTTCGTCCCCCGCGCCGGCGGCCGCCGGCTGCTCGACGCCGACGGGGCCGCCAGCCACCCGCTGCTGCTGGACGCCCGGCCGGCCGACCGCTACCGGGGCGAGAACGAGACCATCGACCCCGTGGCGGGGCACATCCCCGGCGCCCGCAGCGCGCCGGCGCTGGACAACCTCCGGCCGGACGGCCGGTTCCTGCCGCCGGTCGACCTGGCCGGGCGGATGGCCGCCGTCGGCGTGCGGCCCGGGGACGACGTGGCCGTCTACTGCGGCTCGGGTGTCCAGGCGGCGCACGCCGCCCTGGCGCTGCAGGTGGCCGGCGTGACCGACGACGCCGCCGTGTACGTCGGCTCGTGGAGCGACTGGGTCAGTGACCGGACCCGTCCGGTCGAGCTCGGCTGAGCGCCGGGCCGAACCGCACCTCGTTGCGGGCCCGGGCCCGGGCCGCCTCGGTCGCACGGTCGCGCGGCGCGGCGGACGTCACCAGCTGCGCGAGCAGGGTCGCGGTGGCGGCCTCGACGGCGGCCACCGCCGCGTCCACGGCCGCGGCGTTCGCCGCTGACGGCTTGCTCGTCCCGCTCACCTTGCGGACGTACTGCAACGCGGCGGCGTGGACCTCCTCGCGCGTGGCCGGGGGCTCGAAGTTGTGCAGGGTCCGGATGTTGCGGCACATACCCCGAGCCTGCCACGAGGGGGCGCCGCCCGTCAGCCGCCCGAGACCGACAGCTCGGCCTGCGCGACCGAGGCCCGGGCGGCGGCGTTCAGCTCCTGGCTGTCCAGCCAGCCGTCCGGGAGGGCGACGGTGCGCGGCGACCCGGCCCGCCCGCGCTGGCCCTCGGCCGGCTCCCCCGGCCAGGGCTGGCTGAGGTCCAGGGTGGCGATCAGGTCATCCAGCGAGGCCAGCGACTCCACCAGCGCGAGCCGGTGGCGGACGTGGTGGCCGGCGGGGAAGCCCTTGAGGTACCAGGCGATGTGCTTGCGGATGTCGCGGCACGCCTTGAGCTCGCTGTCGTAGAACTCGGCGAGGTAGACGGTGTGCCGGCGCATCGTCGCCGCCACCTCCCCCAGCGTGGGCCGGACCCGCTCGGACGAGCCGGCGAAAGCCGCCGCCAGGTCGGTGAAGAGCCACGGCCGGCCCAGGCAGCCGCGTCCGACCACCACACCGTCGCACCCGGTCCGGCGGACCATCTCGACGGCGTCCTCGGCCGACCAGATGTCGCCGTTGCCCAGCACCGGGATCGAGGTGACCACCCGCTTCAGCGCGGTGATCGCCTCCCAGTCGGCGGTGCCGGAGTAGGACTGCGCCGCGGTCCGGGCGTGCAGCGCCACCGCGGCCACGCCCTCCCCCTCGGCAATCCGCCCCGCCTCGAGGAACGTCATGTGGTCGGAGTCGATGCCCTTGCGCATCTTGACCGTCACCGGCACGTCGTACGGCGCCGCCTCCCGCACCGCCGTGCCGACGATGGAGCGGAAGAGCGCGGTCTTCCATGGCAGCGCCGCTCCCCCGCCCTTGCGGGTCACCTTGGGCACGGGGCACCCGAAGTTGAGGTCGATGTGGTCGGCACGGTCCTCGGTGACGAGCATCCGGACCGCGGCGCCGACGGTGACCGGGTCGACGCCGTACAGCTGGATCGAGCGGGGGTTCTCCTGCGGGTCGTGCTGGATCAGGCGCATCGACTCCGGCGTGCGCTCCACCAGGGCGCGGGAGGTGATCATCTCGCTGACGTACAGCGAGGTCCGGCCGCTGGCACCGGTCGGGGCGCCTGCGGCGGCGCCGTACTCGCGGCAGAGCCGGCGGAAGGCACGGTTGGTGATGCCGGCCATCGGCGCCAGCACCACGGGCGACTCGATGGTGTGACGGCCGATCTGGAGGGGTGGCAGCACTGGGGTCATGGTGACCCGATTGTCTCAGGCGCGGGCGCCGCGCCCGCATCCGGCGGTGCTCAGAGCCAGCCGTTGGCGTCGGCGACCCGGACCGCCTCGGTGCGCGTCCGCGATCCCGTCTTGCCGATCGCCGACGACAGGTGGTTGCGCACGGTCCCCTCCGAGAGGAAGAGCGCCGCCGCGATGGCCGCCACCGTGGCACCGTCGCGGGCGGAACGCAGCACCTCGGACTCCCGCACCGTCAGCGGGGACTCGCCACTGATGAGGCTGTCGGCGGCCAGGGCGGGGTCCACCACGCGCAGCCCGGAGTGGACCCGGCGCACCGCGTCGGCGAGCTGGCGGGCGGGCGTGTCCTTGACGACGAAGCCGGCCGCACCGCACTGCAGCGCCCGCCGCAGGTAGCCCGGCCGCCCGAAGGTCGTCACGATGAGCACCCGGACGTCCGGCAGCACCGCGTGCAGCGCCTCGGTGGCGGCGATGCCGTCCAGCCCCGGCATCTCGACGTCGAGCAGCGCCACGTCCGGCCGGTGCTCACGTGCGGCGTCCACGACATCGTCGCCACGGCCCACCTCGGCGACGACCTCCAGGTCGCCCTCGAGCTCCAGCAGTGCCGCGAGCGCTCCCCGTACCAGCGCCTGGTCGTCGGCCAACAGCAGTCGGATGCCCATCAAAGTCGCTCCGTCATGATCGCCAGTGAGAAGCCTTGAGGCTCAACGGCTCTGGTGAGGAGTGTCGCGCCCGCGGCGGTGGCCCGCTCGCGCAGCCCGGCCAGCCCGTGGCCGCCGCGGTCGTGCCGCACCGCCTCCGGTGGCGCTCCGGCGCCGTTGTCCAGCACCTCGACCCGCTCGGCCGTCAGCCGGACGGTGCACCGGGTGGCGCCGCTGTGCCGGATGACGTTCGTGACGCCCTCTCGCACCGCCCACGCGAAGACCTCACGCATGTCACTGGGCACGACCTCGGCGCTGCCGGGCAGGTCGGCCTCGATCCCCGCCGAGCGCAACGACTCCCGCGCCCTGGCCAGCTCGCCGGGCAGGGTGAGCTCGCGGAACCCCTCGACGGCGCGCCGGACGTCCATCAGTGCGTCGCGCGAGAGGCGCTCGAGGTCGGCCACCTCCGCGCGGGCCCGGGCGGGGTCGGCGTCCATGAGCCGCCCGGCCAGCTCCGCCTTGACGGTGATGACGGTGAGGGAGTGCCCCAGGATGTCGTGCAGGTCGCGCGCCATGCGGTTGCGCTCCTCCTCGACGGCGAGGCGGGCGTTCTCCTCCCGCGCCAGGTGCAGGTCGATGTTGCGGTTCATCAGCTGGGTGATCCCCCAGGTGGCGAAGGCCGCCACACAGATCGCGAACGAGAGGGTGAAGTCCGACTCCCACCCGTCGATGCCGGTCGCCAGCACCTCCGCGGTCACCGCGGTGAGCAGCGTCAGCACCGCCGCGACACGGGTGGGCAGAAGCAACACCCCCGCCACGGCGATGTAGACGCAGCTGCCCATGCCCGCCTCGCCCAGCGAGACGCACATCACCACGGCGAGCGCCACCAGCCCGACCAGCACCGCCACCGCCGGCCCGGTGGCCGCGTCCCCCTCGGCGGCGCGGCGTCTGCGTCGGACCACCGCGAAACCCAGCACGTACAGGAGGCCGAACAGCACGGTCGCCGCCATGCCGACACGTCCACCGGCCGTGTCGCGCGTGCTCCACCCCGCCTCGAAAGGCTGGATCAGGAAGAACAGCCAGACCGCGGCGAAGACCACGCCGTAGGGGCCCGGTCGTCCGTCCTGGAACGTCCACCGGCCCAGCCTGTGCGTCTCCTGCATGGAGACCATTGTCGCCGGTGGGACGGCGTGCCGGGCGGCCACCCGCTCAGACGCGGGCGGTGTCCCGGCGGAACCGCCACACCGCGCCGCCCACGAAGACGACCAGCCAGACGACCATGTTGGCGACCGGGCCGGCCGTGACGGCCTCACCCGTCACCGGCGCGTGGACCAGCGCGTTGAGCCCGTAGAGCGGGGTGAACGACGCCAAGGTCTGCAGCACCGGGGCGAACTGCGACAACGGGATGAACAGCCCACCGCCGAACGAGAAGAGCATCAACGCGAAGGAGAGGACCTGCATGACGTTCTCGGTCGGCAGCAGGTAGCCCATGAAGAGCCCGAACGCCGCGAAGAGCAGGGAGCCCAGCCAGACCGCCAGGGCGGTGCCCACCCACAGGGACGCCGGCATCGAGGGCCGGCCGGTGGCCAGCCCCACGACGTAGACCGCCAGCACCGACATCCCACCGAGCACCAGCGCGGTGAGCATCTTGACCGTGACGTAGGCGAGGGGAACCAGCGGGGTGAGCCGCAGCTGCCGGCTCCACCCCTCGGCCCGCTCGATCGAGACCATGGCACCCCCGGTGGTCGTGGCCAGGATCGCGCCGTACAGCGCCATGCTGATGAGGATGAACGCCGACACGTTGCCGTGACCCGCGTTCTCGGAGGCGTAGTCGGCATTCAGCCCGAAGATCAGGAAGAACACCACCGGCATGAGCACCGTGAAGATCATCGTGCGGCGGTTGCGCAGCAGCCGGCGCACCTCCAACCGGAGCAGCGTGGCGTTGAAGCCGCCGTACGGGGGCACCCGTCGGGCGCCCCGGTCCTGGATGCTCATCGCGGGTCTCCCTGCGGGTCCTCGTCGCCGGTCAGCGCGAGGAAGGCGTCCTCGAGGCCCCGCGCGGTGATCTCGAGGTCACGCGCGCCGGTGTGTGTCAGCAGGTGGCGGGCCACGGCGTCGGTGTCCCGTGAGTGGATCAGGACGGTGTCGCCGCGCACCTCGACGGTGTCGGCCCCCGGGACCGCCCGCAGCGAGCGCTCGGAGGCGCCGGCCAGCGTCGCCCGGACGGTCCGGCCGGCGGTCATGGCCTTGATCTGGGCGGACGTGCCGTCGGCCACGATGCGGCCCTGCCGCACCAGGACGATCCGGTCGGCGTACGCGTCGGCCTCCTCGAGGTAGTGCGTGGCGAACAGCACCGTGCGCCCCAGGGCCGCGTCCTGCCGGATCGCGGCCCAGAAGTCCCGGCGGCCCTCGACGTCCATGCCGGTGGTCGGCTCGTCCAGGACGAGCAGCTCGGGGTCGGACAGCAGCGCCATGGCGAACCGGAGGCGCTGCTGCTCGCCCCCCGAGCACTTTCCGACCCGGCGCCGCGCGATGCCGGCGATGCCGGCCCGCTCCAGCACCTCGGCGACGGGGCGGCTGTCGGCGAACAGGCTGGCGGTCAGCTCGACCGTCTCGGCGACGGTGAGATCCTTCAGCAGGCCGCCGGACTGCATCACCGCCGCGACGAGGCCGCGCGCGATGGCCGCCGCCGGCGCGAGGCCGTAGACCTCCACGTCGCCGCCACTGGGCCGCGACAGGCCCAGGATGAGGTCGATCGTCGAGGTCTTGCCGGCCCCGTTGGGCCCGAGGAACGCGACGACCTCACCGGGGGCGATGGTGAGGTCGATCCCCCGCACCGCCTCCACCGAGCCGAAGCTCTTGCGTATCCCCCGCAGCCGGACGGCCGGGGGGATGTCCCTGCCCGGCCGTCCGGCGCGCACCGTCTCTGTGCTCGTTCCTGTCATGGGCCCATCGTGGCGTGGGCGCCGCCGCGTCGCCGCCCTTTTCGGTCATGGCTGGCCCATGACATCCGTCAGCAGCCGAGCAGCCGCGCCGCGAGGTAGGCCTCGACCTGGTCCAGGGAGACGCGCTCCTGGCCCATCGAGTCGCGCTCGCGCACGGTGACGGCCTGGTCCTCCAGGGTGTCGAAGTCCACGGTGACGCAGAACGGCGTGCCGATCTCGTCCTGGCGGCGGTAGCGGCGGCCGATGGCCCCCGCGTCGTCGAAGTCGACCATCCAGCTCTGCCGCAGGCGGGCCGCCAGCTCCCTGGCCCTCGGCGTGAGGTCGGCGTTGCGCGACAGCGGCAGCACGGCGACCTTGATCGGGGCCAGCCGCTTGTCCAGGCGCAGCACCACCCGCTTGTCGACGCCGCCCTTGGTGTTGGGCGCCTCGTCCTCGGTGTAGGCGTCGATGAGGAACGTCATCAGCGAGCGCGACAGCCCCGCCGCGGGCTCGATGACGTACGGCGTGTAGCGCTCACCGGTCGTCTGGTCCAGGTAGCTGAGGTCGGCGCCGGAGTGCTGGGCGTGCGTCTTGAGGTCGAAGTCGGTGCGGTTGGCGACGCCCTCGAGCTCGCCCCACTCGGAGCCGGTGAAGCCGAAGCGGTACTCGATGTCGACCGTGCGGGTCGAGTAGTGCGACAGCTTCTCCTTCGGGTGCTCGAAGTGCCGCAGGTTCTCGGGCTTGATGCCGAGGTCGAGGTACCACTGGGTGCGCGTGTCGATCCAGTACTGGTGCCACTGCTCGTCCTCGCCGGGCGCGACGAAGAACTCCATCTCCATCTGCTCGAACTCGCGGGTGCGGAAGATGAAGTTGCCGGGCGTGATCTCGTTGCGGAAGCTCTTGCCGATCTGGGCGATGCCGAACGGCGGCTTCTTGCGCGCGGAGTTCAGGATGTTGGCGAAGTTGAGGAAGATGCCCTGGGCCGTCTCGGGCCGCAGGTAGTGCAGCCCCGACTCGTCCTCGACCACGCCGAGGTAGGTCTTGAGCATGCCGTTGAACTCGCGCGGCTCGGTCCACGCACCGCGGGTACCGCAGTGGGGGCACGCGATGTCGGCCAGAGCGACGGTGTCGGGGTCGGCGATGCCCTTCTTCTCGGCGTGGGCCTCCTGCAGGTGGTCGGCCCGGTAGCGCTTGTGGCAGCTCTGGCACTCGGTCAGCGGGTCGGTGAACGTCGCGAGGTGGCCCGAGGCCTCCCACGTGCGGGTCGGCAGGATCACCGAGGAGTCCAGCCCGACGATGTCGTCACGCTGCTGGACCATCGACCTCCACCACTGGCGCTTGATGTTGTCCTTGAGCGCCACGCCGAGCGGGCCGTAGTCCCACGCGGACCGGGTGCCGCCGTAGATCTCGCCGCTCGGGAAGACAAAGCCCCTGCGCTTGCAGAGGCTGACGACGGTGTCGATGGTGGAGGTAGCAGCCATGGGCACAGGCTATCGGTGCCCGGCGGCGGGGATGACCGCCCGTACGCCCCTCGCGCTCCCCTCGCCTGCCGGTCCACCGGGGCTGCTCCCGTACCCTCGGAGCGTGCCGAACACCCTGCGCCAGTCCGTCGAGCGCGCCAGCCTGCCGCTGCTCACCCGCCTCAGCGCGCTCCCCCGCCCCGTGCCGTTCGCCGCCATGCTGGCGTTGCTGGTGGTGGGCGCCGTGGTGGGAGGTCCGGTCGGCTTCGTGCTGATGGTCGTGGCCACGCTCGTCGTGGCCTGGCTGCTCTACCTCTCCTGGCCGCGGCTGACCGGCTCCGAGCGGCTGATGCGCTGCGCCGTGGTGCTGCTGGCGGCCGCCCTTGCGGTCGTCCAGCTCTTCCCCCGACCCTGACCCGATTTTGACAATCATTCTCAACTAGGGCGAGACTGCCGGTATGACGTCCTCCCGGCTCCCGCTGCCGCGCGTGGCCATCCTCCTCCTCGCAGGGTCGGTGGCCCTGGGGACGGCCGGCTGCGCCGGTGCGTCCGCGGACCCGGGCGCGGGATCCGGGCGGCTGGCCACCGTCGCGTCGTTCTACCCGCTCCAGCTCGTCACGGCCGAGATCGGCGGCGACCACGTCAGCGTCCTCAACCTGACCAGGCCCGGCGCCGAGCCGCACGACCTCGAGCTGACCCCGCGGGACGTCGGCGCCGTGAGCAAGGACGCGCGTCGTGGTCTACCTGAGAAGGGCCTCCAGCCGGCGGTCGACGAGGCGGTCGACCAGAGGCGCCGGACCGTGCCCTGGACGTCTCCGCCGCCGCCAACCTCGACCTGACCTTCACCCCGATCGAGTACGGCCAGCAGCACACCGATGCGGCCGGCAGCACCGACCCGCACTTCTGGCTGGACCCGGTGCGCTACTCCGCCGTCGCGCAGGCCGTCGCCGACCGGCTCATGCGCCTCGACCCGGCCCACCGGGCGGACTACGCCGCCAACGCCAAGGCCTTCCGGGCCAGAGCTCTCCGCACTGACACCGCGACCTGCGCACCGGCCTGGCCGACTGCGCCAACACCGGATCTGGTCACCAGCCACAACGCCTTCGGCTACCTCGCCCAGCGCTACGGCCTGACGCCAGGTCGGCATCACCGGGCTCTGACCCCCGAGGCCGAGCCGGAGCCGGCGCAAGCTCGCCGAGGTCGCCGACTTCGTCGAGGCGCACCACGTGACGCACCATCTACTACGAGACGCTGGTCAGCCCGGCCGATCGCCGACACGGTCGCCCGGGAGACCGGGGCGGCGGCCGGCGACCCTGGACCCGATCGAGGGTCTGACCGACTCCTCCGCCGGCCGCGACTACTTCGAGGTCATGCGCTCCAACCTCGCGACGCTGCGCGCCGGCCAGGCGTGCTCGTGAGCGACCGGGGCGGGAGCGCACCCGCCGTCCTGTCGCTGCGCTCGGCCGCGTTCGGGTACGACGACCGGCCGGCCGTCTCCGACGTCGACCTGACCGTCGCTGCCCGGCGAGGTGGTGGCCGTGCTCGGCGCCGAACGGGTCCGGCAAGTCGACCCTGGTCCGGGGCCTGCTCGGCCTGCCACCGCCTGGCCGGGCGAGGTGTCGACTGTTCGGCACGCCCATCGCCGCACTTCACGCGACCGCGCCGGCATCGGCTACGTGCCGCAGCGGCACACCGTCGTCGGCGCCGATCGCGCTCACCGTGCAGGAGGTCGTGGCGTCGGCCGGCTGCCGCACTCGGGCTGGCTCGGGCGGCTCGGCACGGCCGACCGGGCCGTCGTCGCCGAGGCCATCGACGCCGTCGGCCTCGACGGACCAGGCCGCGCCGACGTCAGCCGAGCTCTCCGGCGGCCAGCAGCGGCGCGTGCTCATCGCCCGCGCGCTCGCCGCCGAGCCCGACGTGCTCGTCATGGACGAGCCGACCGCCGGCGTCGACCGGTCAGCCAGCAGGTGCTCGCCGCGCGTGCTGGCCCGCCTCGCCGCCCGCGGCACCCGATGGTCATCGTCACGCACGAGCTCGGCCGCGCTCGCCGACATCGTCACCCGCACCGTGCTGGTCACGACGGGCGGATCCCACCTTCGACGGCACGCCGGCCGACTTCGCCCGGGAGCAGAGCGCCACGCCCTCGCCCACGACGCACCACCACGCTCCGCGACCCGCCGCCGGGCCACCTCGCGGCACCCGTCGCCCGGATCGAGCACCCGCTGGACCGGTCGGAGGACCGCCATGCCTGAGCTGCTGCACGTACGACTTCATGCAGCGGGCCCTGCTCGCCGCCCTGCTGGTCGGCCTCGCCGCCCCCGTGGTCGGGATCTTCCTCGTGCAGCGCCGGCTGTCGCTGATCGGCGACGGCATGGGGCACGTCGCCCTGGCCGGTGTCGCGGTCGGCGTCCTCACCGGACGCGCCCCGGTGCTGGACGGCGCTGCGTCGCCGCCGTCGCGGCCGCCGTGGCTGATCGAGCTGATCCGCGCGCGCGGGCGCACCAGCGGGGACGTCGCCCTGGCCGTGCTGTTCTACGGCGGCATCGCGGTCGGCGTCGTGCTCATCTCCCGGTCGCCGGAGCGGCACGCCGAGCCAACCTCAACGTCGTACCTGTTCGGCGCCATCACCACCACCAGCCGCGGCGACCTGTGTGGTCTTCGCGGCCCTGGCCGTCGTGGTCGTCGGCACGACCTGGGCCCTGCGCCCGCGCCTGTTCGCCGTGGCCAACGACGAGGAGTACGCCCGCGCGTCCGGGCTGCCGGTCCTCGGCGCTCAACCTGGTCCTGGCCGTGCTGACCGCCGTGACCGTCGTGGTGTCGATGCGGGTGGTCGGGCCTGCTGCTGATCAGCGCCCTGATGATCGTGCCCAACGCCGCGGCGCAGCTGCTCGCCGGCAGCTTCCGCTCGGCGATCCGGGTCGCCGTGCTCATCGGCGTGCTCGTCCAGCCTGGGCGGCGATCAGCCGCCACGCTTCTACACCGACACCCCGTCCGGTGGCACGATCGTCCTCATCGCGATCGCGGTGTTCCTGCTCAGCGCCGCCACGGCCGGGGTGCGGGGCCGCCTGCACGCCCGGCGCCCACCGGGTGGCCGAGGGCGGCACGACCACGAGCACGGGAGCGGGTGCGGCCACCCCGCCGTCCTGCACGACGGCCACGTCGACTACCTGCACGACGGGCACCGCACGCCCCGCACGCGGGCCACTACGACGAGCACGAGCCGGCCTCCCCCGACCCGCTGGCCCACGTCTCCGGCGCCCGGGCCCGCGACGACGACGGAAGGGACTGACCATGGCCGAGCAGGCCCGCAGGCCACCCGGCAGCGTGCCGCGGTCCAGACGTACCTGCTCAGACGACACCGACGACTTCACCTCCGCCCAGGACCTGACGCGCGGCTGCGAGAGCCGGGCAGCACGTCGGCCTGGCCACGGTCTACCGCACCCTGCAGGCGATGGCGGCCGACGGTGAGGTCGACGTGCTGCGCACCGACGACGGCGAGGTCGGTCTACCGTCGCTGCAGCACCGGGCACCACCACCACCTCCTGTCTGCCGCGACTGCGGGCGCACGGTCGAGGTCGAGGGTCCGGCCGTGGAGCGCTGGGCCGACACGGTCGCCGGCCGAGCACGGCTTCGTCGACGTCCGGCACACGCTGGAGATCGTTCGGCACCTGCGCGGACTGCGCGGCCCGGGGTCGCTGAGGGCCGCGGCGCCGTCGGGGCCCTCAGGCTCCGGGGTGCGCCTGCTCCGTGAGGACCGGGCCCGCACCAACCGCGTCGACCGCGCCACCGTAGCGGCGGTCGCGCGCGGCATAGATCTCGATCGCCCGCCACAGGTCGCGCCGGTCGAAGTCGGGCCACAGCATGTCGAGGAACACCATCTCGGCGTAGGCCGACTGCCACAGCAGGAAGTTCGACGGTGCGCTGCTCACCGGACGAGCGCACGAACAGGTCGACGTCGGGCATGTCGGGCTCGTCGAGGTAGCGGCGCGATGACGCGCTCGTCGACCTGGTGCCGGGCCGCAGCCGGCCGGCGCGCGACGTCCTCGGCGAGCGCGGCGGGCGGCGTCGGCGATCTCGGCCCGGCCGCCGTAGTTGACGCACATCGTCAGCGTCAGCACGTCGTTGTCCGCGGTCAGCTCCTCGGCCACCTCGAGCTCGCTGATGACGCTGCGCCACAGCCGCGGTCGGCGCCCGGCCCAGCGGACGCGCACGCCCCACTCGTGCATCTCGTCGCGCCGGCGGCGGATGACGTCGCGGTTGAAGCCCATGAGGAAGCGCACCTCGTCGGGCGAGCGCTTCCAGTTCTCGGTCGAGAACGCGTAGGCGGACACGTGGCGGACGCCGATCTCGATGCGCGCCGGCGACGACGTCGAGCAGCGACGGCCTCACCGGCCTCGTGGCCCTCGGTGCGCGGCAGCCCGCGGGCGTTGGCCCACCGGCCGTTGCCGTCCATGACGATGGCGACGTGCCGGGGCACGAGGTCGGCCGGCACGGCCGGCGGCCGCGCCCCCGACGGGTGCGGCGGGGATGGGCGGACGCGTGACGTCGATCAGCCGGTCACGCGGCTCCACCAGGCGCAGGGACCGCACGCCGCGCTCGAGATGCCACTGCAGGTACGCGGCGACCAGGCCGCTGCCCTCGCGGCGGTGCTGCGGCGCGCTGGCGTCCGCGACGTCCCAGTCGCCGGCGAGCAGGGCGCGAGCAGCTCGAGCGTCTGCAGGCGCCGGGGCGGCGGAGCCGGGCGGTGCGGCAGGACGGGCAGACCGTGCCGCCGCTCGCGACGGTGAACGCCCGGTGCGGCCCGGGCGCCCCGCACCGGGCGCAGTCGTGCGAAGCTCGGCGCCCAGCCGGCGACCGCGAGCGAGCGCAGCAGGTAGGCGTCGAGCACCAGCCCGGTCTCGTGCTCGCCGGCAGCCAGCGAGCGCAGGCCCCCGGCGAGCAGCAGGAACTGCTGGACCGACGGCTCCCGCTCCTCGGTCAGCCGCTCGGCCGTCTCGAGCATCGCCGTCGCCGGCGGTGTAGCGCGACGTAGTCGCCGGGCGATCGCGTCGCCGTACGGCGCGATGGTCTCGGCCTGCGTCACGGTGTCGAGCGAGCGGCCCTCGTAGAGCTGGACGTCGACGACCATGAACGGCTCGAGCCGCGCGCCGAACCGCGACCGGGTGCGCCGCACGCCCTTGGCGACCGCGCGCACCTTGCCGTGCTCGCGGGTCAGCAGCGTCACGATGCGGTCGGCCTCGCCCAGCTTCTGGGTGCGCAGGACGATCGCCTCGTCGCGGTAGAGGGGCATGGGTCCAGTGTCCTACGCGCAGGCGACAATGCCGGTACGCCGGGCCGGGTCAGGCCCGCGCGACCCCGGACACCGCGTCGGCCACGGGCGTCCCACCCTCGGTCAGCTCGAGGACCTGGTGCACCGTGCCGGGTGCGTGCAGCAGCTCGGCCAGCACCGCCGCCACGTCGTCACGGCGGACGTCCCCGTAGCCGATGGCCGCCCCGAGGTGCACCGTGCCGGTGCCGGGGTCGTCGGTGAGCGTGCCCGGCCGCAGGATGGTCCAGTCCAGGCCGCTGGCGGCGAGGTGGACGTCGGAGGCGCGCTTGACGCGCATGTAGTTCTCGAAGGTGTCCGACACCTGGCCGCCGCGCCCGGCGTCCATGAAGACCGACACGAGGACGAACCGGCGCACCCCCGCGGCGGACGCGGCGTCGACCAGCCGGACCGCCGCGTCGCCGTCGATGGCGTTGGTCGCCTCGGGTCCGCCGCGGCCGCCGGCACCAGCGCTGAAGACCACGGCGTCCGCCCCCTGCAGCGCCTCGGCCAGCTGCTGCGGCGTGGCGAGGACCAGGTCCAGCACCAGCGGCTCGACCCCGGCCGCCTCCAGGTCCGGCGCCTGCTCCGGGGCGCGGACCAGCCCCACCGGCTGGTCCCCGCGCTGGGCGAGCAGGGTGCCGAGCCGTAGCCCGACCTTTCCGTGGCCTCCGGCGATGACGGTCCTCATGCCCCCATCCTGCCCCGCGCCCGCCCGGCCGCGGCACCGGCCGGTGGATGGCCGGCTCAGGCGGGATCGGGATCGAACGCACGTTCGAGAAAGGGGTAGGCTGGGCGCATGACCGCTGCACTGACGGGCTGCGCGCTCCAGGGATCGCTGTGGGACGTCGGCGAGGAGGCCGGGCTGCGCGAGCTGGGCGGCTCCGTCCGCCGCACCGTCCTCAGCCGGGGCGCCTGGCTGGATCTGCGACCGGCGTGGGCGACCGGGTCCGACGGGCTGTTCGCGCGCCTGGTGGAGACCGTCCCGTGGCACGGCGAGCGCCGTCAGATGTACGAGCGGTTCGTCGACGTCCCCCGGCTGCTGAGCTTCTACGGCGAGGGCGAGCCGCTGCCCGACCCCCTGCTGGAGCAGGCGCGCACCGACCTCTCCCGGCACTACGCCGGCGAGCTCGGCGAGGCCTTCGTGACCGCCGGCCTGTGCCTCTACCGCGACGGACGCGACAGCGTGGCATGGCACGGCGACACCATCGGCCGCAGCAGCACCGAGGACACGATGGTGGCGATCCTGTCCCTGGGCGCCCCTCGCCCGCTGCTGCTGCGTCCGCGCGGCGGCGGCCGGACGCTGCGCCACCAGCTCGGCCACGGCGACCTGGTGGTCATGGGCGGCTCGTGCCAGCGGACCTGGGAGCACGCGATCCCCAAGACGGCGCGGCCGGTCGGCCCGCGGATCAGCGTCCAGTTCCGCACACGCGGCGTCCGGTAGCGCGCAGTCGGCGCCCGGGGGCTGCGGCCAGCGCACACGCCCGGCGGCGCGGGCGTGCGGCAGCCCACGCGCCAGACGGCCACGCGCCGTTCAGCCCCTCACGCGCCAGGCAGCCCCCATGCGCCAGACAGCCCACGGGCCCGGGAAAGCGCCCGCGCCGGCGGCCCACCGCCGGGGTGGGCCGCCGGACGCGCGGGGTCAGCCGCGCTCGGCGCGGTTGACCGCGGAGATGACCGCCTTGAACGACGCGATGACGATGTTGGGGTCGAGCCCGACGCCCCACAGCACCCGCTCGCCGACCGCGCACTCGACATAGGCCGCGGCGCGCGCGTCGCCGCCGGCGGACAGCGCGTGCTCGGCGTAGTCCAGCACCCGCACGTCGACGTCCAGGGCGGCGAGCGCCGAGACGAAGGCCGCGATCGGGCCGTTGCCGGTGCCCTCGAGGACCACCTCCCGGCCCCGGTCGGTCAGGTTCACCGAGATCTGGTCGGCGCCGTCGACGGTGCTGTCCGAGCGCATGCTGACCAGGCTGAAGCGGCCCCACGCGGCGACGTCGTGGCCGGCGCCGTCCTGCGCCGGGAGGTACTCGTCGGCGAAGCGCGACCACAGCGCGGCCGGCGAGACCTCGCCGCCCTCGGAGTCGGCGCCGGCCTGGACCACACCGCTGAACTCGATCTGCAGGCGGCGCGGCAGGTCCAGCTGGTGCTCGCTCTTGAGGATGTAGGCCACGCCACCCTTGCCGGACTGGCTGTTGACGCGCACGACGGCCTCGTAGGAGCGGCCGAGGTCGTGCGGGTCGATCGGCAGGTAGGGCACCGCCCAGACCAGGTCGTCGACCTGCTTGCCGTCCGCCGCGGCGTCGACGGCCATCGCCTCGAAGCCCTTCTTGATCGCGTCCTGGTGCGAGCCGGAGAACGCGGTGAAGACCAGGTCGCCGCCGTACGGGTGCCGCTCGTGCACGGGCAGCTGGGTGCAGTACTCGACCGTGCGGCGGATCTCGTCGATGTCGGAGAAGTCGATCTCGGGGTCGATGCCCTGGCTGAAGAGGTTCATGCCCAAGGTGACCAGGCAGACGTTGCCGGTGCGCTCACCGTTGCCGAAGAGGCACCCCTCGATCCGGTCGGCGCCGGCGAGGTAGCCCAGCTCGGCGGCGGCCACCCCGGTGCCGCGGTCGTTGTGCGGGTGCAGCGACAGGACGACGGACTCACGGCGGCTGAGGTGGCGTGACATCCACTCGATCGAGTCGGCGTAGACGTTGGGCGTGGCCATCTCGACCGTGGCCGGCAGGTTGATGATCACCGGGCGGTCGGGGCGGGCGTCGAAGACCTCCAGGACCTCGTTGCAGATGCGGGCCGCGAACTCCAGCTCGGTGCCGGTGTAGGACTCCGGGGAGTACTCGTAGTAGACCGCCGTCTCGGGGATCGTCTCCTCCAGCTTCCTGGCACAGCCGGGCGCCCTGCAGCGCGATGTCGACGATGCCGTCCTGGTCCAGGCCGAAGACGACGCGCCGCTGCAGCACGGACGTGGAGTTGTACAGGTGCACGATGGCCTGCTTGGCGCCACGGATCGCGTCGTACGTGCGCTCGATCAGGTGGTCGCGGGCCTGGGTCAGGACCTGGATGGTGACGTCGTCCGGGATGTGGCCGCCCTCGATGAGCTGGCGGACGAAGTCGTAGTCGGTCTGGCTGGCGGAGGGGAACCCGACCTCGATCTCCTTGTAGCCCATGCGCACCAGGAGCTCGAACATGCGCATCTTGCGCTCGGGGTTCATCGGGTCGATCAGCGCCTGGTTGCCGTCGCGCAGGTCGACCGCGCACCAGCGCGGCGCCGTGTCCATCCGCTTGGTGGGCCAGGTGCGGTCGGGCAGCTCGACGGTCAGCTGCTCGTGGTACGGCTGGTACTTGCCGGTCGGCATGCCGGAGGTCTGCTGGGGATGAATCATGGTCTCGCCTTCACGTCCTCGGTGCGTGTGGTGTGGCCTGGCAACACGGACTCCGCGACGAGGGGCGGCCGATTCCTACAGGGCCCCGCCGCGGCGGCGAAGGAGGAGCAGGCCTCCGGGAGCGCTACGCACAGCACCAAAGTATGCCGTGGCCCCGCGGGCGTCCACCACGCGGGCGCCGGTCCCGGATGGTGGACAGCCGAGGACCGCCGCCCGGACCACCGCGGGCGTCTCCGATGGCGGGTGTCGGCGGTCGGGTGCACGGTGGTCACCTGAGCACCCGAGAGCCAGGGGGATCCCGATGAGCAACCTGCCCGACCCGAGCCGCCAGCACCGCCGCACCTGCAGCATCCTGCCGCCCTACCTGCTCGACCGGCTGCGGCAGGCGCCCGAGCCGTCCGCCGCGTCGGCCGCCGCGCGCACGCTCGAGGTCGACGGCCGGGTGCGGGCCCACCGCGAGGTGCGCGCCGCGCGGCGGGGCGGCGACCGCTCGGGCCCGCCACCTCCGGCGGGCTTCGTCCCCCAGCCCCTGCTGCAGAAGGCCCACCCCACGACCGGCACCCCGCCGGCTGTGGCCGCTCCGGCCCCGCTGCGCTCGGTCCACGACGCCGCCCACGGCACGACCCTGCCCGGGGCGCTGGTGCGTGCCGAGGGCTCGACGCCGAACGGCGACCCGTCCGTCACCGACGCCTACGACCACCTCGGGGCCACGTGGCAGCTGTACTGGCAGGCCTACCAACGCAACTCGCTCGACGGGCACGGCCTCGAGCTCGTCGCCTCGGTCCACTACAGCGTCGACTACGACAACGCGTTCTGGGACGGCACGCAGATGGTCTTCGGCGACGGCGACGGCCCCTACTTCAACTCCTTCACCGACAGCGTCGACGTGGTGGGGCACGAGCTGACCCACGGCGTCACGCAGTTCACGGCAGGCCTGACCTACGTCGGGCAGTCCGGCGCACTGAACGAGTCGGTCTCCGACGTGTTCGGGTCGCTGGTCAAGCAGATGCACCTCGGCCAGCGCGCCGAGCAGGCCGACTGGCTCATCGGCGACCGGCTGTTCACCAGCAAGGTCCACGGCGTGGCCCTGCGCTCGATGAAGGCACCCGGCACGGCGTACGACGACCCGGTGCTCGGGAAGGACCCCCAGCCGGGCGACATGGGAGGCTACGTCGACCTGCCGCACGACGACCAGCACGACAGCGGCGGGGTGCACACCAACTCCGGCATCCCCAACCACGCGTTCTACCTCGCCGCCACCGCTCTCGGCGGCTTCGCGTGGGAGCGCGCGGGACAGGTCTGGTACGACGTCCTCACCGGCCCGGGGCTGGCCAAGGACGTCGACTTCGCCGGGTTCGCGCAGGCGACCGTGACCGCCGCGACGGCGAGGTTCGGGGCCGCCAGCGCGGAGGTCGACGCGGTGCGCTCGGCATGGCTGACCGTCAAGGTGCTGACGTGAGCCCGGCCGCGCCGGCGGCCCGTCGCGGTGGCGGTCTCAGAAGCCCAGCCGCTGCAGCTGCTTGGGGTCGCGCTGCCAGTCCTTGGCGACCTTGACGTGCAGGTCGAGGTGGATCCGCTGGCCGAGCAGCGCCTCGATCCCCCTGCGGGCGTTGGTGCCGACCTCGCGCAGCCGTGAGCCGCCACGTCCGATGATGATGGCCTTCTGGCTCGGCCGCTCGACGAAGACGTGCACCCGCACGTCCAGCAGCGGGTCGTCCTCGGGTCGCCCCGCACGGGGCACCATCTCGTCGACGACGACCGCCAGGCTGTGCGGCAGCTCGTCGCGCACGCCCTCCAGCGCCGCCTCGCGCACGAGCTCGGCGATCATGACTGCCTCGGGCTCGTCGGTCAGCACGTCGTCCGGATAGAGCCTCGGGGACAGCGGCAGGTACGACGACAGCACGCCCGAGACCTCCTGGACCTGGTCGCCGCGGGTTGCCGAGCACGGCACGATGGCGTCCCAGGACCCGAGCTGGTCGATGGCGATGAGGTGCTCGGCCAGCCGGGCCCGGTCCACCCGGTCGGACTTGGTCGCGAGCGCCACCACCGGGCGGCGCCTGGCCCGCTGCAGCTCGGCCAGCTCGCGGGCGATGTAGGTGTCCCCGGGGCCGATCTTCTGGTCCGAGGGCAGGCAGAAGCCGATGACGTCGACCTCCAGCAGCGTCTCGCGGACCAGGTCGTTGAGCCGCTGCCCGAGCAGGGTGCGCGGCTTGTGCAGGCCGGGGGTGTCCACGAGGATCAGCTGCGCCGAGGGCGAGGTCACGATCCCGCGGATGGTGTGCCGGGTGGTCTGCGGCTTGCTGGAGGTGATCGCCACCTTGTGCCCCACCATCGCGTTGGTGAGCGTGGACTTGCCGGCGTTGGGTCGTCCGACGAGGCAGGCGAACCCTGCCCGGAAATCGGCGTTCACGACGCCTCCTCGCGGTGGTGGGGATGGGTGAGGTCCTCGGGAGCCTCCGGGGCGACGGAGGCCACGGCGGCCCCCGTCGGGCGGTCGCCCCGGGAGTGGCCGGCGGGGTGCAGGCGGCGCACGATCACGGTGGCGATCCGGTGGCGACGCCCGGCCATCCGCTCGCCGGTCAGCCGCAGGCCCGCGACCTCACCCGTCGACCCCGGGATGGGGACGAGCCCGATCGTCTTGCCGAGCAGGCCGCCGACGGTGTCGACCTCCTCCTCCTCGATGGTGACACCGAACAGCTCGGCGAGGTCGTCCACGTGCATCGTGGCCGGCACCCGCGTGGTGCCGTCCGCCAGCTGCTCGACGCCAGGCGGCTCGCGGTCGTACTCGTCGGCGATCTCGCCGACGATCTCCTCCAGGATGTCCTCGATGGTGACCAGGCCGGCCGTGCCGCCGTACTCGTCGATGACCACGGCGAAGTGGAACTGGCCGCGCTGCATCTCGCGCAGCAGGTCGTCGATCGGCTTGCTCTCGGGGATGTGGTTGACCGGCCGCATCGCGTGCAGGACATGCACCCTCGCCGAACCGGCGTCGGCGTTGACGCGGCGGGTCACGTCCTTGAAGTAGAGCAGGCCGAGCACGTCGTCCGGGCCGTCGCCGACGACCGGGATGCGGGAGAAGCCCGAGCGCAGGAACAGCGACATCGCCTGCTTCAGGGTCTTGTCCGCGTCGATCGTGACCATGTCGGTGCGCGGGACCATGACCTCGCGCACGACGGTGTCACCCAGCTCGAAGACGGAGTGGATCATCTGCCGCTCACCGGCCTCGATCAGCGCGCTCTCCCCCGCCAGGTCGACCAGGTCGCGCAGCTCGGCCTCGGAGTCGAACGGCCCGTCGCGGTAGCCCTCGCCCGGCGTCACGGCGTTGCCCAGGGCGACCAGCAGCCGCGCCACCGGCCCCAGGACGCGCCGCAGCCAGACCAGGACCGGTGCGGCGAGCAGGGCGATCCGGTCGGAGTGCTGGCGGCCCAGGGTGCGCGGGGACACCCCGACCAGGACGAAGGACAGGACCGCCATGACGCCGATGCTGACCAGCAGCGTCTGCCAGAAGCCCTCGACGAGGTGGACGGCGGCCAGGGTGATGAGCACCGCGGCGGCCGCCTCGGCGACCACCCGGACGAACGCGGCGACGGAGAGGTACGCCGCGCTGTCGCCGGCGATGCGCAGCAGGGCGGTCGCGCCGCGGCCGCCCTCCTCGACCAGCTCGGCCGCGCGGTGGCGGGACATGCGGCCCAGGGAGGACTCGGAGGCGGCCAGCAGGAACGCGACCAGCAGGCTGGCGAGGGCCGCGAGGAGCAGTTGGGCAGTCATCTCGGCGGGCGCGGCGTCAGCGGGCCGGGCGGTTGCGCCCGGCCAGGAAGGTGAGGAGCAGGGTGCGCTGCAGCTCGAACATCTCGCGCTCCTCCTCCGGCTCGGCGTGGTCGTAGCCGAGCAGGTGCAGGATGCCGTGCGTGGTGAGCAGCAGCAGCTCCTCCTCGGTGGCGTGGCCGGCCTCAGCCGCCTGCCGGGCCGCGACGGTCGGGCAGAGCACGATGTCGCCGAGGACGCCCTCCTCGGGCTCCTGCCCGTCCCGGCCGGGACGCAGCTCGTCCATCGGGAAGCTCATCACGTCGGTGGGACCCGGCAGGTCCATCCACTGGACGTGGAGCACCTCCATCGCCGCCTCGTCCACCAGCTTGAGGCACAGGTCGGCGCCCGGGTGGACCTTCATCTCCTCCAGCACGTAGCGGGAGCAGGCGACGAGCTCCATCTCGTCGAGCGCCGTGTCGGTCTCGTTAAGAACCTCGATGCTCACGAGCGGTCCTCACCGCCTTGGCGCCCAGGCGCTGGCGCCCGCCGCGGTCGCCCTGGTGGTTGTTCTCGTCCCAGCGGCCGTAGGCGTCGACGATGGCCCCCACCAGGCGGTGGCGTACGACGTCCTGCGACGTCAGCTCGGCGAAGTGCACGTCGTCGACCCCCTCGAGGATGTCCTGGACCACACGCAGCCCGGACTGGGTGCCGCCGGGCAGGTCGACCTGCGTGACGTCGCCGGTGACCACGATCTTGGAGCCGAAGCCCAGCCGGGTCAGGAACATCTTCATCTGCTCGGGCGAGGTGTTCTGGGCCTCGTCCAGGATGATGAACGCGTCGTTGAGCGTGCGCCCCCGCATGTAGGCCAGCGGGGCGACCTCGATCGTGCCGGCCGCCATCAGCCGCGGGATGGAGTCCGGGTCCATCATGTCGTGCAGGGCGTCGTACAGCGGGCGCAGGTAGGGGTCGATCTTGTCGCTCAGCGTGCCGGGCAGGAACCCCAGCCGCTCGCCGGCCTCGACGGCCGGGCGGGTGAGGATGATCCGGCTGACCTGCTTGGCCTGCAGCGCCGCGACGGCCTTGGCCATGGCCAGGTAGGTCTTCCCGGTGCCGGCGGGGCCGATCCCGAACACGATCGTGTGCTTGTCGATCGCGTCGACGTAGTGTTTCTGGTTCAGCGTCTTGGGTCGGATGGTGCGGCCGCGGTTGGAGACGATGTTCATCGTCAGCACGTCGGCCGGGCGCTCCTTGGTCTGCTCGCGCAGCATCCGCACCGAGCGCTCGACGGCGTCGCGGTTCAGCGGCTGACCGGTGGCGATCACGACGAGGAGCTCGTCCACCAGGCGCTCGACCAGCGCGATGTCGGCGCTCGACCCGGACAGGTGGAACTCGTTGCCGCGCACGTGGACGTCCAGCTGGGGGAACGCGCGCTCGATGGTGCGGAGGATCTCGTCGCGGGGACCGAGCAGAGTGACCATGGGCACCTCCGACGGGACGATGATGGTCTGCGTCGGCACCTCCGGCTGGTCCTGCGGGATGTGGGTGTCGCGTGCGTCTTCAGTCATGTCCCCGTCAGTCTACGGGGCGCTCACGCCATCGGCGACGTCATGGCCTTGCCGCCCAGCACGTGCACGTGGGCGTGGAAGACGGTCTGCCCGGCGTCCGGGCCGGTGTTGACGACCAGCCGGTAGCCCTGCCCCAGCCCCTCGGAACGGACCACGTCGGCGGCGGCGAGGAGCAGGTCGGCCAGCACGCGCGGGTCCTCCCGCGCGGTGTCGACGACCGTGGGCCGGTGCCGCTTCGGGACGACGAGCACGTGCACGGGGGCGTGCGGCGCGATGTCGCGGAACGCCAGCGTGGTCCCGGTCTCGTGGACGACGTCGGCCGGGAGGTCGCGCGCCACGATCCGGCAGAACAGGCAGTCGGTCTCCGTCTCCCTCATGAATTCAGCGTAGCGGCGTGTCAACCGGCTTGCGCCGCTGCGCGTGGAAGGTGCGTGAGAGCGTTGAGCGTGGTCGAACTGGGCGCCAGGGGCGCAGCACCCTGCTGGGCGGCCGATGAGGCCCTGACCCAGCTGTATGCCGTGCACTGGGACTCCCTGGTGAGGCTGTCCTGGCTGCTGGTGCGCGACCAGCACGTGGCCGAGGAGTCGGTCCAGGACGCGTTCGTGGCCATGCACAGCCGCTGGTCCCAGCTGCGCGAACCCGAGAGCGCACTGGCCTACCTGCGGCGCTGCGTCGTCAACACCTCACGCTCGATCCTGCGCCACCGCGGCGTCGAGCACCGCTACCTGGCCGCGGAGACGACGGCGCGCACCGCGCACGGGCTGACCACCGAGCCCAGCGCCGAGGAGCGGGTCCTCACCCGCGCCACCGGCGACCGGATGATCCGGGCGCTCGGCCGCCTCCCCCGCCGCCAGCGCGAGGTCCTCACGCTGCGCTACTACGCCGACCTCAGCGAGGCCCAGATCGCCGACGCGCTCGGCATCTCGGCCGGTTCGGTCAAGGCCCACGCCTCCCGCGGCCTCACCGCCCTGCGACACGATGGAGAGATCACCTCATGAGCGACCACGACCAGCACGACCAGAGCGACCTCGAGCGCCGGCTCCGCCGGGCCCTGCACGACGACGCGTCCTCCATCACCCCCTCCGACCGGAGCCGGGCCATCCGGGCGATGGCGGCCGAGGGGGCGTCCAGCCCGGCGGGCCGGTCCCGCTGGCTGACGCCGGTGGCCAGCGCCGCCGCCGTCGCCGTGGTCGCCACGCTCGCGTGGGGCGCCACGGGCGTCCTGCGCGGGCCGGACGGGGACCGGACCGCGGCCGTGGCTGCCTCGAGCACGACCACCCCCGCTGCGAGCGCCACGCCGGACCCGTCGGCCGCCGCTGCGGACCCGTCCGCGCCGGCCGTCGCGCCGACGGCGCCCTCCCCCACCTCCCCGGCGCCGTCGGCGCTGCCGGTCCCTGCCGGCGCGTCGTCCTCCCTCCCGGCCGTCTCCGGCACCGGGACCGCGACCGGGACGCCGTCCGCTGCACAGGTCCCGGGCGCCGTCGCCACACTTCCGGTCTACCTCGTCGGCGCGGTGGGCAACGAGGGCAGCGGCCGGCGCTACGGGTTGTTCCGCCAGTTCATCAGCGCCACCGTGCCCGGGGACGCCACGGCCGCGCAGAAGGCCCAGGCCGCGCTCTCGGCCGCCCTGGAGCCGCCGACCGGCGGGAGGGCGACGCCGTACCTGCGTCCGTGGGCGGGCACGACGGTCGACCACGTCACGCTGTCGGACCAGCTGATCACCGTCGGGCTCAGTGGTGGTGGCGCCGCCGGCGTCCCGGCGGAGCAGTCCCGGCTGGCCGTGCAGCAGCTGGTCTGGACCGCGACCGCTGCCGTCGGCAACGCCGGCATGCCGGTCCGCTTCGAGGTGGCCGGCGGGGCGACCTCGCTGTTCGGCACCTACCCGACGGGCTCGACGTACTCCCGTCCCGCCGCGGACGCGACGTACCAGGACCTCGCGCCGATCTGGGTGGAGCGGCCCGCGACCGGGACGACCGTGCCCGCGGACCGGGCGGTCGTGGCCGGCGGCACGGCGTCGGTCTTCGAGGCGAACGTGCAGTGGCGGCTGACCTGTTCAGGAGCCGAGGTGACCAAGGGGTTCACCACCGCCAGCACCGGTGCGCCGGGGCGCGGCACGTGGACGGTCGACCTCGGCCGGCTGCCGGCCGGCGCCTACACGTTCACGGCGTTCGCGCAGAGCGCTGAGGACGGCCGGGTGCAGGCCAGCGACGCGAGCACCTTCACCGTCCGCTGACGCCCTCGGGCACGGTCTGCAGCCACTGCCCGAACGTGCCCGTCCCACGCAGGCCGCCGTCCCCCGGCAGCAGCGACCGGCGCAGTCCGGGCGGCAGCGGCAGCCCGACCACCCGCGCGTGTGCTCCGCGCCGGGCGGCGACCCGGCCCACCAGGTCGGGCAGCCGCTCGACCCGGGGGCCGGCCAGGTCGGGGGCCCGACCGACCGGCTCGCCCTCGGCGAGGTCGACCAGGTGCGCCGCGACCTCGGAGACGTCGACCGGCTGCACCCGCACCCCCGGCACGACCAGCAGCCGGCGCCCGCCGGAGCGCTCCAGGGTCTGCAGGGCGAAGTCGTGGAACTGCGTGGCCCGGGCCACCGTGTGCCCCACCCCTGCCGCCGGCGCCCGCGCGGCCAGGCACCGCTCCTGGTCGACCTTGCCCCGGTAGTAGCCGAGGCGCGAGCCGTCCACCCCCACGATCGAGAGCAGCACGTGGTGGCGCACGCCCGCCGGGCCGCCGGCCGCCACGAGGTGGGTCGTGCCGGCCGTGAAGAACGCCGCGGCGCGCCGGTGGGAGGCGGTGGCGGTGTTGCTGACGTCCACCACCGCCTCGGCCCCCTCCAGCGCAGCGGCCAGCCCGGCGCCCGTGACCAGGTCGCCCTGGACGAGCACCGCCCCGCCGGGCGCGGATGCCGGCCCGCCGGCGCGGTGGCTCAGCACCCGGACGTCATGGCCGCGCCGCGCCGCCTCCCGCACCACGGCGCGACCGGCCGTGCCGGTTCCTCCAGCCACGAGCAGTCGCATGGGCCCCTCCATCTCGCCATGTGCCGGGAGCCGACACGCTAGCGACCGGAGCGGCCGTGCGTCAGCGGCTTTCGCAGGCCCAGGTCGCGACGAGGCGGTCGAGCGCCGCGTCCAGGTCCTGGTCGACGACCTGCCGTGCGGGGTCCTCGTCGTACCAGTCGAGGATCTCCCGCGCTCCCTGCTCGAACGGGATCTGCGCCGCGAACCCGGGCACGAGGCCGCGCAGCTTGCTGTTGTCGAAGACCATCGAGTGGGCCTTGTCGCCCAGCAGTCCGGCGCCCCAGCCGGGGTCGCCGGCGGCGATCGCGTCCGAGGGGATGTGGACGATCTGCGCCTCCACCCCTGCCGCGGCGGCGAGCGCGCGGGTGATCTGGTCCCACGTCAGGACGTCGTCGGAGGTGATGTGGAACGCCTCGCCGAGGGCGCGTGGGTGGCCCAGCAGGGGGACGAACCCGCGGGCGAAGTCCTCGTGGTGGGTCAGCGTCCACAGCGAGGTCCCGTCACCGTGCACGACCACCGGCTTGCCCTGGCGCATCCGGTGGATGGCGGTCCACCCGGCGTCGAGCGGGATCGCGGTGCGGTCGTAGGTGTGGGACGGCCGCACGATCGTCATCGGCAGGCCCCGCTCGCGGTACGCCGCGACGAGCAGGTCCTCACAGGCGATCTTGTCGCGCGAGTACTGCCAGTACGGGTTGCGCAGCGGCGTCGACTCCGTCACGGGCAGCCGCGCGGGCGGGGTCTGGTAGGCCGAGGCCGAGCTGATGAAGACGTACTGCCCGCAGCGGCCCTCGACCAGGTCAAGGCTGGCGCGCACGTGCTCGGGGGTGAAGGCCAGCCAGTCGACGACGGCGTCGAACTCGAGGTCGCCGAGCGCCTCGCGGGCCGCCGCCGCGTCCCGGATGTCCGCGCGCAGCTCCCTGACCCCGTCCGGCAGCGGCCGGTCCTTGCTCACGCCGCGGTTGAGGACGGTCAGGTCCAGGCCGCGTTCGACCGCCAGGCGCGTGCACGCCGAGCTGATGATGCCGCTGCCGCCGATGAAGAGGACTCTCTGGGGACGCATGGCAGGACCTTAGGTCACCGCCACCGGCCGGCCGCGCTGAGGACCGCCAGAGCTGCCGGCCCGGCGCTGGAGGAACGCAGCACGGTGTCCCCGAGACGGACCGCACGCGCCCCCGCGCCGGTGAAGGCCTCGAGCTCGTCCGGCGCGATGCCGCCCTCGGGCCCGACCACGAGCAGCACGTCGCCGTCCGGCGGCAGCGCCACCGTGGCCAGCGCCGTGTCCGCGTCCTCGTGCAGGACGAGCGCGAGCGAGGCGCGCCCCAGGAGCTCCGTGACCCCGCGACGGTCGGCGACCGGCGCCACCAGCGGCACCGTGGCGCGGCGGGACTGCTTGGCTGCGGCGTGGACGACCGACTCCCACTTGCGGTGCGCCTTGGTGGCGCGCTCGCCGCGCCAGACCACGATGCTGCGCCCGGCCTGCCACGGCACGACCTCGTCGACCCCCAGCTCGGTCGCGGCCTCGATCGCCTGCTCGTCGCGGTCGCCCTTGGCCAGCGCCTGCACGAGCACGAACCGTGGCTGCGGCACCGGGACCTGCTCGACCGACTCCACCACCAGCTGCAGCTCGGCGCGGTCGACCCGCTGCACGACCGCAGTCGCGCGCCGGCCGCTGCCGTCGGCCAGCAGGACGCTCTCGCCGGCGCCGATCCGTCGTACGGTCGCGGCGTGCCGTCCCTCCGGCCCGGCGAGCACGACGGTGGACCCGGCGGCGGCGTCCGCGAGCGACCCGTCATCCAGGAAGAACAGCGGTGCCGTCACCGGCGGCTACTTGCCGAGGAAGGCGTCGCGCAGCTTGCCGAAGAGGCCGTGGTTGACGGGCGTGAGCCGGCCGTCGGAGCGCTCCTCGCCACGCAGCCCGGCCAGCTGGCGCAGGAGCTCCTCCTGCTCGGCGTTCAGCCGGGTCGGGGTGAGCACGCTGGCGTGGACCAGCAGGTCACCGCGGCCGGTGCCGCGCAGGTGCGTGACGCCCTTGCCGCGCAGCGTGATCACGTCACCGCTCTGGGTGCCCGGCTTGATCTCGAGGTCGGCCATCCCGTCGAAGGTGTCGAGCTTGACCGTGGTGCCCAGCGCGGCCGAGGTCATCGGCAGCTCGAACGAGCAGTGCAGGTCGTCCCCGCGCCGCTGGAACGTCTCGTGTGCGGCGACGACGACCTCGACGTAGAGGTCACCGGCGGGGCCCGCGCCGGCGCCGACCTCGCCCTCGCCGGCCAGCTGGATGCGGGTGCCGGAGTCGACGCCCGCGGGGACCCGGATCTTCAGGGTGCGGCGGGTGCGGACCCGGCCGTCGCCGGAGCACTCGAAGCAGGGGTGGGGGATGACCGTGCCGTAGCCCTGGCACGCGGTGCACGGGCGGGAGGTCATCACCTGGCCGAGGAAGGAGCGCTGCACCTGCTGCACCTCGCCGCGGCCGCCGCAGACGTCGCAGGTGCGGGTGCCGGTGCCCGGCTGGGCGCCGTCACCGTGGCAGCTGCCGCACTCGACGGCGGTGTCGATGGTCAGCTCGCGCTCGGCACCGAAGACGGCCTGGGACAGGTCGAGGTCGAGGCGGATGAGGGCGTCCTGGCCGCGGCGCTGGCGCGAGCGCGGCCCGCGGCCGCCGCCGGCACCGGGGCTGGTGAAGAACGCGTCCATGATGTCGCTGAAGGAGAACCCCTGGCCGAAGCCGCCGGCGGTGGCGTCGCCGTAGGGGTCGGCACCGGCGTCGTACGCCCGGCGCTTCTCGGGGTCGGAGAGGACGTCGTAGGCCTGGGAGACCTTCTTGAACTCCTCCTCGCCCTCCGGCCCGGGGTTGACGTCGGGGTGCAGCTTGCGGGCGAGCCTGCGGTAGGCGCGCTTGATGTCCTCGGTGCCGGCATCGCGGCCGACGCCGAGGTCCTGGTAGTAGTCGTTCAACGCATGTCCTTCTGGCCGGGGGTCATGGAGACAGGATCTCTGAGACGTAACGGGCGACGGCGCGCACGGACGCCATCGTGGTGGGGTAGTCCATCCGGGTCGGGCCGAGCACCCCGAGGCCGGCCACGAGGTCGCGGCCGGTGCCGTAGCCGGTGCTGACCACCGAGGTGGTCTGCAGCCCGGCGTGGGGGTTCTCGTGCCCGATGCGCACGGCGACCGCGTCGGAGTCGCGGCCGAGGGTCCCGAGCAGCTTCAGCAGCACCACGTGCTCCTCCAGCGCCTCGAGCACCGGCCCGATGGTGAGGGGGAAGTCCGTGCCGAAACGCGCGAGGTTGGCGGTGCCGGAGAGCACCACCCGCTCCTCGCGCTCCTCGACCAGGGCGTCGTCGAGCGAGCCGACCACGGCCCGCACGAGGTCGCGGTCGGCCGGGTCGAACTGCTCCGGCAGCGACTGCAGGTGCGCGGCCGCGTCGGTCAGCCGGCGGCCGGAGGCCTCGGCGTTGAGGCGGCTGCGGATCGCGGCGACGAGCTGCTCACCGGCCGGCGTCGACAGGTCGACGGCGGAGTCCAGGACGCGCTGCTCGACCCGGCCGCTGTCCACGATGAGCACCACCATGAGCCGCCGGGCACCCATCGGCACCAGCTCGACGTGGCGCACCGAGGACCGGGTCAGGGACGGGTACTGCATGACGGCGACCTGGTGGGTCAGCGACGCGAGCAGCCGGACCGTGCGGTCGACCACGTCGTCGAGGTCCACCGCGCCTCGCAGGAACGCCGAGATGGCGGTCCGCTCGGCCTGGCTCATCGGCTTGACCGAGCTCAGCCGGTCGACGAACAGCCGGTAGCCGGCGTCGGTGGGGATGCGCCCGGCGCTCGTGTGCGGCGCCTGGATCAGCCCCTCCTCCTCCAGCACCGCCATGTCGTTGCGCACCGTGGCTGCCGACACGCCGAGCTGGTGGCGCTCCAGCAGCGCCTTGGAGCCGACCGGCTCGGAGGTCTGGACGTAGTCCTGGACGATGGCGCGCAGCACGGAGAGGCGGCGTTCCTCGCTCATCAGCGCATCTCTCCCGTCCTGGTCGTGGGTGGTGGCCGCCGCGCGGGCGCGGTCTTGGCACTCCGGTATGTCGAGTGCCAAGTCTACGATGCTCGCGTGAACGATCGTTACGGCGCCGATGTCCTGTCCGGCGACTGGCGGGCTCCCCGTGGGGGGCGCGCCCGCGAGGTGGAGGCCGAGACCGGCCTGGTGGTCGAGGACGTCGAGACCGGATGGGTCGGCGCCGTGGTGCGCGTGGAGAAGGCCGGCGGCGTGCGGGTGGTCCACCTGGAGGACCGGCGCGGCCGCACCAAGGGGTTCCCGATCGGTCCCGGGTTCCTGCTCGACGGCGCGCCGGTCGTGCTCACCCCGCCGACCGGGGCCGGCCGCGCCGCCCTGCAGGCGGCCAGGGCAGCCTCCTCCCGTACGGCGAGCGGGTCGCGCGCCGTCGAAGGGGCCCGCGCCCGCGTCGCCTCGGGGTCGCGCATCTTCGTCGAGGGCCGTCACGACGCCGAGCTGGTGGAGAAGGTCTGGGGCGACGACCTGCGCATCGAGGGCGTGGTGGTCGAGATGCTCGACGGTGTCGACGACCTGGCCGGGGCGATCCGGGACTTCAAGCCCGGCCCGTCGCGGCGGATGGGGGTGCTCGTGGACCACCTCGTGCCGGGCACCAAGGAGAGCCGGCTGGTGGACGAGGCTCGCTCGGTCGGCCGCTACGCGCCCTTCGTCAAGATCCTCGGGCACCCGTACGTCGACGTGTGGCAGTCCGTGCGCCCCGAGCGGCTGGGCTTCCGGACGTGGCCGGTCATCCCCCGGGGCACGTCCTGGAAGCACGGCATCGTCGCCGAGCTGGGGTGGCCGCACCGGACGCAGACCGACATCGCCCACGCGTGGAAGCGGATCCTCGGCACGGTGCGCACCTATGCCGACCTCGAGCCGTCGCTGCTGGCCAGCGTCGAGGAGCTCATCGACTTCGTCACCACTGTCGAGGCCTGAGGTCCCCCTCCTAGACTGGGGCTCCACTCTCCGAGGGGATGTCGCCATGACCGACCAGCAGCCCGAGGTGCCCCAGGACCGGCCGGCCGACCGGACGCCCCCCGTCGGGGCCTCCCCGGGGGCGCCGGTCCCCTCCCCACAGGACACTCCGCGCCCGCCGTACGGGCCGCAGGGACAAACGCACCCCGGCGCCCCCGTCCCTCCGGGCCACGCACAGCCGCCCATGACGTATGCGGGCGCAGCTCCGCTCGCCCCCTCCGAGGCGCGGATGTGGGCGATCTTCGCCCAGCTCGGTGGCACGTTCCTGTCGTTCCTCGTGCCGTTGGTCATCTACCTCGTGTTCAAGGACCGCGACCCGTTCGTGCGCCGCCACTCCGCGACAGCGCTCAACTTCCACATCACCCTGGCGATCGCCTACGCCGTCTCCGCGCTCCTCATCCTGGTGCTGATCGGGCTGCTCCTGATCCCGCTGCTGTGGGTGCTGGCGCTGGTCTTCACGATCATGGCCTCGATCGCCGCGAGCGAGGGGCGGGACTACCAGTACCCGCTGTCGATCACCTTCGTGCACTGACGTTCTCACTCAGCGGCACCGCGTGGGCGCCCTCGAAGAACACGCTGACCTTCGCTCTCCGCTGCACGATGGCCTGACAGGATCAGCAGATGGCTCTGGACGTCGCCCGCTGTCGGCTTCATCAGGTTCCCGACCCGGCGGCGCAGACCTTGCTCGCCGTGGTTCAGGACTTTCTTCCGCTTGCCGGCCCACCGGGCACGCTGCAGTTCTACGGACCCGCGACACCGCAGTACCAGTCGTTCGTGGCCGGGGAGCCAGGCCCTGCCGACGTTGAGGTGCTGGGCGTGACCGAAACGCACTCCTTCCGGCTGACGGTCGGGAATGACCCGGCTGAGCTGGCTGTCCGGGCCGCGAGCGTGCTCCAGGACGACGTCATGGACGACCTCGGTGCCCCTTGGCCACAGATCGTGGCCGGGGAGAACCACCCCTCGGTAGTGCTCGAGCCGGTCGTGTCCCAGGACGGCGTCGGCAGGTGGGAGGGGGGCGGGTTGTCGTGTTCGATCGGCGCGCTGCACCAGAGCCTTGGGCCTCTGATCGCGGGCGCCTGAGTCCCGCGGTCGTCGCTGGCCCGAGGAACTGGCTGGACGTTCGCATCTGCTCGACCACGATCCTGGTCGGCGGTGCGTTCGTCGACGGACCGTTCGATCGCCCGGCCGACCGCAGGCGGTGGCGGGACGAAGACGACCTTGCCGCCCCTGCCGCGGACTCGCATGGACAGTGCTCTCAACTCTCCCCGCAGCGTGCGTGCCCGGGCCCCTCAGCCTGACCCGCCACGTTAGTGTGCCGGGTACGGATGGAGCCCCCTTGCGGATGGGAGAGCGGGCATGGGTTGGAGTGAGCGTCTGGGCTCGGTCGGTGTCTGGCGGAATGTGAAGGCCGTTGACGCCGCCATGGCCAGGAGCATCGAGCAGCTCGGCTACGGAACGCTCTGGCAAGGGGGCTCTCCCGGCTCTGACCTTCGTCCGGCCGAAGGCCTGCTCGACGCCACCGAGTCGCTCGTGGTCGCTACCGGAATCGTCAACATCTGGAGGTCGGACGCGGCAGAGTTGGCCGACTCCTATCACCGCATTCAGGCCAGGCATCCGGGCCGGCTCGCTGCTGGGTATCGGGTCGGGTCACCGTGAGGCCACCCCGGAGCGGGTGCGCCCGATCGACGCCATGTCCAAGTACCTCGACGTTCTGGACCAGCGCGAGGTACCTGTCGAGGCCCGGGTCTTGTCCGCACTCGGCCCTCGGATGCTGGCGATGGCAGCCGAGCGCAGTGCCGGCACGCACCCGTACCTGACCATTCCCTCGCAGACCCGTGAACAGAGGACCACCCTTGGCCCCGGTGCGCTCATCGCTCCCGAGCAGACGGTCGTCCTCGACACCGACTCCGGTGCCGGACGGCGCGTGGCCCGTGAGTTCCTTGACGCCTACCTGGGCATGGTGAACTACACCAGCACCATGCAACGTGGCGGTTTCACCGCCGAGGACGTCGCGGGCGGGGGCAGTGACAGGCTCGTCGACGCAATCGTTGTTCACGGGGACGCAGCGGTCCTGGCCGCCGCGGTGCGGGCACACCTCGATGCCGGCGCCGACCACGTCTGCGTCCAGGTACAGCCGGCCGACGGCGATGTCGTCCCCGCTCTCCGAGCGATCGCCGCCGAATTGGCGTTGCCCAGTCCCGGCTGACGCAGAGCTTCAGACGCGGCCACGGGTGCGTGCGGCGGTGATGCGCCCGGCTCCGCTCGCTTGGCGTCGCTGGTGCGGTCGGTGCCCGTGACCGTCGCGCTCAGGTTCGCCGCGTACGCCGAGGAGGTTGGGGGTCCAGGTCGCGGCGCGTCCGTCGTACACCGGGACGGGGAAGGTGCGGGTCATGCTCAACCCGGTGTGGTCTGCGGTGTGAGGTCGAAGCGGCCAGGGCCGGCGATGCGGACGGCCAGGTGGATGACGTGGATCAAGCTCCGTCATGACACGCAGACGCTGCCGTCGACGGACAGTCAGCAGCGCCCGCAACGACGCCGTGCGCCGCCCTGACAGGAGACAGCAGCACATGGAGGAGAAGCCTCACCTCATGGGCAGGAAGGGCCGCACGGTCTGCCGCGCGGCGACACCGGCGTCAGCAAACTCGGCGTGTGGGATTCTCGGCCGCCCTACTCTGTCGTTGCTGACTTACACGTGACCTCGATCGCTCAGGCATCTTTGAGGTCGTTCTGCCAGAGCCACCAAGGGAGCGCAGTGTGAGCAACTTGAGCCAAGACGGTCCGCCGGCTGCGGTGACGAACAAGGGTGACCGACCCCAGTTCCTGTGGGCCGGGGGCACCATCTTCGACATCGTTCTGAACGGGACGCAGACCGGCGGTTCGGTCGCGCTGCTCGACCAGCGAGGTGTGCGAGGCGACACGACCCCGATGCACGTCCACCGCGACGAGGCGGAGATTTTCTACGTCCTCGAAGGCGCCATCACCGCGTGGTCCGGTAGCGACGTCCTCAGCCTCGAGGCCGGGGGTGCCATCTACCTCCCGCCCAACCAACCCCACGCCTTCGGTATCCACACCGAGCGAGCCCGCCTGATCACCGTCACCTCACCGGCTGGCTTCGCCGACTTCGTTCGTGCAGCCGGCACCCCGATCACGGGGGACGTGCCGACGCAGTGGGAGTTCGATCTCGCATCCATCATGAGTGCCGCGCCACTGCACCACATCGAGATCGTCGGGCCTCCCCCTGAGCTGCCCCCTCCCTAGGCCAACTCGGCCGTCAGCGCCAGCCCCTTCCGTGGTAGACCGGGCACGCCCGCACGCGCCACCGGATTCCGACAAGTCGAGGCGCTGGGCACCACCAGGTCCGAGGAAGCCGCAGTTCGATCGGGGCATCCGGCCGGGAGCTCGGAGGTCGTCAGGAGCCCCAGGCATGTTGGTGCGCGCCACGCGGCTACTAGGAGACTTCACGCAGGATCGATGTCTGGCCAGACTCGATCCAGGTGCCCGGCGGGATGCTCTCAATCGCGGCTGCCCGCCCGGTCCGCTGGGTGTGGCTCTCATCTGGACTGCGCCTTGCCGGGCACCGTGACAAGGCGTGGCTCAAGAGGGGACTGCCCAGCTCGTAGTAGCACTGCCCACCTCGCCGTTTCCATACCGGTTCGAGGGAGTGCAGGAGGCGTCATGAGAGGCGTGATCATCGGGGTCGATCCCCACACGCTGTCGGCCACCATCGAGGTCGTCGACCATCAGGGGCACCTGGTGGGGTCCGGCCGGTTCACCACCGACAGGGCCGGTTACACAGCGATGCGCGGCTACGTGAAGGCATAGCCGCAGCGCATCTGGGCCGGGGGAACCGGCGAATGAACCACGTCCTGCACATCGCGGCCATCGTCCAACTGCGTCACGACACCTGCGGCCGGGCGTACTTCCTGAAGAAGCTCGCCGCTGGCAAGACCCGGATGGAGGCGCTGCGCTGCCTCAAACGACGCCTGTCCGACGTCGTGTACCGACGCCTCGTCGCCGACGCCGGCGCAGCCGACACGGGCCCGGGAGGGCACTGCGGGGCGACTCTTACATCCAGCGCGGTCGACCTGCACCCGCACATCGACACTTCGGATCAGCCACTTCCCGGACCCGCGACACCGACGCTACGCCCGACCCAGCGAGCCCGAAAGGCCACAGCCACAACAGCCGACCAACCTGTCCCTTGACACAGAGGGGAGCCAGATGAGTGCGTCGCCGACTGGACCGCGCGCCTGGTTGGCGCCCGCATGCGACCCGGATAGAAACCTGTCATGCCCGATTCGGTGAGCAAGTCCGCTGCCCCTGTCGCTGACTACGACGGTTTCGCGGCCGCGTACTCGGCCAGCAACGAGCACAACCTCTTCAATGCTTACTACGCGCGTCCGGAGATGATTCGTCTCGCCGGCGACGTTGCGGGCATGGGGATTCTCGACGCCGGATGCGGGTCAGGCCCTTTGATGGCAGCTCTGCGCGTCAAGGATGCGGTGGTGTCGGGCTTCGACCTGAGCCCCGCCATGGTCGAACTCGCCCGCCAAAGACTGGGCGCGGACGCGGACGTGAGAGTCGCAGACCTTGGTGCGCCCCTGCCCTATCCCGACGACGCGTTCGACCTCGTCGTCGCATCGCTGTCCCTGCACTACGTCAAGGACTGGGCCTCGGCACTGGCCGAGCTGCGGCGGGTGCTCAAGCCCGGCGGTCGGCTCATCGTCTCGATCATCCACCCCACGGTCTACGCGATTGTGTACCCGGAGGCTGACTACTTCGCCCTCACGCAGTACTCCGAGGACTACGACTTCGGCGAAGGGACCGTGTGGATGACCTACTGGCACCGCCCCCTGCAGGACGTCATCAACACGTTCATCGGTGCGGGGTTCGGCATCAAGACGGTCACTGAGCCGCCGCCCGCGGCCAACACCCCGGCGGAACTGCTGCCCAACGCGGACGGTCGCTCATTCATCTGCTTCCTGTTCTTCGAGCTGGAAGCGCGCTGAACAGCTGCGACGCTGCCTGTGACCAAGGCACCACTGCCCGGTTGGCGCATGACGCGCTCCAGCATCCGCATATCGGCTGGAGCGAACGCGCGGACAACGGCTAGATCCGGACTTTTGAGGCTGCGAGCGGCTTGACAACGGCGCGGGTCTCGAGCAGGTCGCGAAAGGTGGCAGGACGACGGCTTCGAGCGGGCGCCCTGGAGGACGTCAAGGACATCGAAGAGCCGCATCTGGGGCGGCTCGTTCCAGACCACGCGCCCAACGAATTGCGGCACTACTCCTGGCTCGCGATCCAGGTCAACCGGCTGCTGACCTGGCGGCCGCCTCGATCTCCTCGCGGCGCTCCGTCCAGAAGGCTGGGTCGTGCCGCTGCTCGGCCATGTCCTCCGCGTCGGTTCCTACCGCTCCGTCTAGCGCTTCGCGCAGGATGTCGGCGTGGCCGGCGTGCCGACTGGTCTCGGCGAGCAGGTGAACGAGGATGTTGAACAAGGGCACCTCGGCGTCCTGCCACCAGGCCACGCGGCCCGTGGCATCGAGGGCGAGGGCCTCCACCGTCGCGTCGCTGTGGTCCCACACCCGTCGGTAGCGGTCGACGATGTCGCTGCGGGCCTCGCGCTCGGTCGCCCACATGTCGGCGAGTCGCTCGGCCTCGACGTCCCACCGGGGTAAGGGCTCGGGAAAGGGACGGTCGAAGACCTCGCCGAGGTACCTGGCCTCCCATGTCGCCAGGTGCTTGACCAGGCCCAGCAGGTTGGTCCCGGTGACAGTCAGCGGGCGACGGACGTCGTACTCGGAGAGCCCGTCGAGCTTGGCGAGCACCGCCTCGCGCTCGTGCCTCAGGTAGTTGTACACGTTGGCCTTCGCGGCGTCGTCAACCATGGGACAGCACCCTGCCACCGGTGCCACCAGATGGCAGCAGATCGCGAGTCAGGCGCTTGTCGACGGCAAGGGCTTCCTGCAAGCCGAACCCGAACGACGACGCCAAAGGTCAGCGCGCGCGTGCACCTTTTCGGCCGCTCGGCAAGACTCGACCGGTGCAGATTCTGAGCAGGAGCAACGAGCCGGCCCCGAGCCCGGTTATGCGGTTCGGGAAACAACCTCAATTCGGCATGTTGGTGCGAGCGGAGCGCTGGCCGTCGACGACCGTATCGGTGCACCGCCCGGCCTGAACTCGAACGCCTGCGACGGCGCGACTTCCAGCCCGGCCGTAGGGTGAGCGCGCCCGGGCCCGACCGGGTCGCCTTCACAGCGCGCGCGTAGGTCTGCAACAGCGGCGACGAGGGAACGGGCCCGAAGGTGAAGGCATGCCAGGCAGTAACGCCTGGTCATCCTTTGACCTCGGGGAGAAATTGACATGCAGCTCAACTCACGACTTGCGAAAGATCGGCTACGCCGGTGCGGGCTGGTCGCAGGCGCAGTGCCGGCCACCACTTTGGGCGCCCAAGCCGCCACCACGTCACCCAGCGTGTCCACCACCACCTCGAGCACCACAACCGCGGACCCCCACCCCGGGGACAACGGCGCCGACGGCGTCCCGGAGGCCAACGAGGTGCACGGTGGACATGACGGTGGACATGACGGTGCGCTCGCCCTCAGGGGAACGGTGACCGCGGTGAGCGCCTCCAGTGTCACGATCAAGACCTCAACCGCCACGACCGCCTACTCGGTGACCAGTGCCTGCGACATCGACAAGAACGGCGAGGCCACCGCGTCCGCCCTGGTCGTCGGCGACAAGGTCACGTTCAGCGTCGACAGCACCAGCGCCAAGCAGATCGACGAGCTGCACGCCGGCGACGAGGCCAAGAACATGCCCAGCTGAAGCGTCGGGTTCTGGTGCTGGGCCGCAACGGCGCTTCGCGTCGCTTGGTGAGGGCTCCGGCCACCCCTTGACGAGAGGCACCTCCCCCGCGGCGCAGCCGTCTTGGTACCTGTCACCGCGATGGCGTGGGCGACGGGGACCGAGGCGGCTCCCGCAGCAGCTCCAGATCCCAACGTGACCAAGGACTGGCTGTGGTGCCCGTGCCGCGCGCATCGACTGCCGAACGACAGGCTGGGGCGCTCTCACCGCTTCACGCAGGGCTACATGGACGACGTTCTGACGCGAACGGCCGTTACCCCGGAGCCGGCCCCGGACCCGACGATCTCTGTTGGCTCACCAGGAGGGACGCGGCAGACGCGCCCGACCACCGGCGCGGCTGACCACAGCAACCTCTGGCACCATCTGCGGCCATGGCGCACACCCGGGTCTACCGCAACGGCATGCTCGATGCTGAGGGCTTCGACCCCGAGAAGATCTCGGACTACCTGGCTGAGGACGACACGATCGTCTGGCTCGATCTGTGCACCGACGACGGCGACCAGCTGACCCTCATCAGCGAGGAGCTGAGCCTTGACGCGCTGGCCGTGGAGGACGCGCTCAACCGGCGCCAGCGCCCCAAGGTCGACCGGTATCCGGGGCACCTGTTTCTGACCGTTTACGCCGCTCAACTGGGCAGCGACGTGTCCGACCTACGCCTGGCAGAGATCTCCGCGTTCGTCACGGACCGGGCCCTGGTCACCGTCCACGACAAGGGGCTGCACGCAGACGACCTGACCGGCCGCTGGGACGCGGCCCCCGACCTGCTGACCGGGGGCGCCGGCGGCCTTCTGCACGGCCTGCTGGACCTGGTCGTGGACTCCCACTTCGACGCCGTCCAGCGCCTGGATGACGAGGTCGACGACATCGAGGAGCTGCTCTTTGGTGAGCCGCACCAGAAGCACATGCAGCAACGCATGTTCGCGATGCGCAAGTCTCTCGTGCAGCTGCGCCGCGTGGTGCTGCCCATGCGTGAGGTCCTCAACACGCTCCTGCGCCGCGACCTGAACGTCGTCGGGGCTGACCTGACCGCGAACTACCAGGACGTGTACGACCACGCACTGCGCGCCTCGGAGTGGACCGAGAGTCTGCGCGACATGGTCAGCACCATCTTCGAGACGAACCTCTCGATGCAGGACCACCGGCTCAACAACGTCATGAAGAAGCTCGCCGCCTGGGCCGCGATCATCTCCGTGCCCACAGCGGTGACCGGCTACTTCGGGCAGAACGTGCCCTACCCCGGCTTCGGCAAGGAGTGGGGCTTCTGGCTCAGCCTCACCACGTGCGCAGCCATCGTCACCGCCCTCTACACCGCCTTCCGCACCCGAGACTGGATCTGAACCGGCCAGGATGGCTAGAACGGCCGTCAGCTCCCAGAAGCGACGCGGGCTCATGCTGCGTGCGCGCCCGGGACCAGACCGAGACTGCTTGCCTGGGGCGGCTCTGCGACCGGTGCGGTCTGGTGGTCGCTGAGCACCGCTGGATCCGTTGCCCAGCACCTGGATGCGAGGGCTGCCGGGTGGGTAGAACAGTCGGCATGAACCATGATGAGGCCCGCACACCCCTGACAACCTTCTCCTGGCCGCTGCGTCGACAGTCACCCCTACGAGTGTGTTTCAGCCCACGCCAGGAGGCGCCGCTGCCGGGGCGGGCATCCCGCCCTGTGGCGGAGGGAGCTCGGCGATGAGCGGCATCGTCGACAGCATCCTGAGCGCACCCGCTTGGACCGTGCTGGCCGTGGTTGGGCTGATCGTCTTCGCCGAGGACGCGCTGTTCGTCGGCTTCGTGCTCCCCGGTGAGACGGCCGCCCTCCTTGGTGGCGTCGCCGCCCACCGGGGTCACGTTCCCCTTCCGGCCGTCATCGTCACCGTCATCGTGGCTGCCATCGTGGGCGACTCGGTGGGGTACGAGATCGGCAAGCACCTGGGGCCACGGCTGCTGACCTGGCACGTGCTGGACAAGCGGCGGCGGCGCCTGGACGAGGCTCAGGACTTCCTCGCCCGGCGTGGTGGGTCCGCGGTTCTGCTGGGACGTTGGGTGGCCTTCTTCCGGGCCGTCATGCCGGCCCTGGCCGGCACGGCCCGCATGCGGTACCCCAAGTTCCTGGCCTACAACGCCACCGGAGGCATCCTCTGGGGTGCCGCCGTGGTCACGGCTGGCTACCTCGCCGGCGCGTCCTACGCCAAGGTCGAGAAGACCTTCGGTCGAGACGGCGCGCTCGTCGTCTTGGCCGTGGTGGTGGTCGCGCTGGTGGCCTGGCGGGTGCGCAAGCACCGCAGCGAGCACCGAGCCGACCAAGAGCACGAGCAGGAGCACCTCGAGGTCCGGCCGTGAACCCCCGTGGTGGGTGGGATGGGCCCACGGGCCGGGCAGTCCTGCCCCGACGGCGGCGCGGACCGGCGGTTGGACCCTCCGCCACCGTCCGCGTGGTCGCGTCGCTGGCCACAGGGATCGCCGTCGGCGTGCCGGTGTCGGTCCCCCTGTCCTGGCAGCTCGGTCTGCTTCTGGGCTGGATGGCGGCGGCCGCGCTGTTCACGGTCTGGATGTGGGTCACCATCGTGCCGTTGGACGCCCAGGAGACAGCACGGCACGCCGAACGCGAGGACACCGGCCGAGGCACCTCTGACGTCCTGGTCCTCATGGCCGCCGTGGCAAGCCTGGCCGCGGTCGCACTGCTGCTCGCAGCCGGTGCGTCGGGGCCACGGAAGGATCTGGACGCAGCCCTGGGCGTCACCAGCGTGGCACTGGCGTGGGCCACGGTGCACACCCTGTTCACGACCAGGTACGCCAAGCTGTACTACACCGGACCCGACGGCGGCATCGACTTCAACGAGCCCGGGCCGCCCCGATACACCGACTTCGCCTACCTCGCCTTCACCATCGGCATGACCTTCCAAGTGTCCGACACGCCTCTGCAGACCTCGGACATCCGCCGTACCGCCCTGCGACACGCGCTGCTGTCCTACGTCTTCGGGGCCGTCGTCATCGCGACAACCATCAACCTCGTCGCCGGACTCGGCAAGTGAACTGCCCGGCAGCGCGGTGAGGTGGTCCGCGCCGTCGTCGATGGCTTCGAACCCCTGGCCTCGGCGCACCCGGTCGGTTCCGGCGAGCGGGTGCGCCGCAAGAACAGCACCGTGGTCCCGGTCTCGGTGGGTTTCCAGGAGGGAGTAGCGGTCTCCCAGGAGCATGGGCCGTATGGGAGCGGACCCGGGGGGGTCCCGATTGCGGACACGGGCACCGCGACGCTACACAGGGTCTACGCGCGCACCGGTCGGCCGCCGCCGCGGGGAGGGACCGCTTTCAACGAGCCACCCACAAGTTCAACAGCCCAAGGTGCCCGCGAGTTCCGCTGCGCGGACGCTTCGCTGGTGGCCGCTGGTGGCCGTCACGTCCGCGAACTACGCGTGGCAGGTTCCGTACGCCCTGCATCAGTACGGGCGCCGCTGGGATGCTTTGGCGGCCCTGTCGATACCACTGATCCTCACTGGTGTCTGGTTCGCGGTCGCGATGGTCGCGACCATCCGCGGGCGGCCGGGAGGCCGGACAGCCTTGGCGTCGTTCCTGGTCACCGAGGTCGCGTTCTACGCCGTTCACACTGCGAGCGGGGCGTTCGCGGCCGACATGCCGCTGAGCAACCCGGTCCTGCTGATCGCCTCTGCGCTCGGTTACGCCAGCACCGTGGTCTCCGTCGTCTATCGATGTCCAAGGCGAGCGTCATCGGCCTGTCCTTCGCCAGCGCGTGCGCGATCGTCGACTTGCCCGAGCCAGGAGCGCCGTTGATCACAACGAGACGAGTCACGGCGCGACGGTGGCCACCCACCCGGACAAATGACCGCTCATCGGCAGCTCCGGTGACCGGCTGGTCCTAGGTTCGCGCTGCGCGCCCACGCCGGCAGCGCCTCCATCTGCCGCCGGTGCGAGCTGCAGGTCGCCGCTCTCCGACCCATGGCGACCGACTCGGCAACGGCTCAGCGCCCTCAGGCCCTGCTTGCGCGCCGCAGCGCCTCGCGCAACTCGTCCAGCGACGGCACACCGGCGAGTCCGGTCGGGGTGCGGTACAGCCGGCATGCCACCCCGACCGCCGCGCCGGGCACCGCGAACGGGTCCAGGCCGTTGACGAGGAACGTCGGCGAGCCGGTGAACGAACGCGCCTTGGCCTGGTCGTCGGTCTCGATGACGGTCGTTGTGACAGACGCGCGAAGGTTGAGCTCGGCTAGCGCGGCCCGGGTCAGGTCGTAGGCCAAGACCTCGTTGGGGCAGTGCGGCACCACCAGCAGCTCGACGTCCATGCCGCCAGCATTCCAGCCCGCTCACACCCGTCGCCGAAGCCCTCGAAGCGCAGCACGGTCCCCCGCGTTCGCACCCAGAGCCAGTACCGGTGCGGACTTCTGAGCCGAACGAGCAGGCGACGCCAACGTCCGCTGATCGGCATGAACGCGGACTGCGGCACATCCGGATGGTCGTCGTACGGCGGGTGAACGCCGACGGGGTCGGCCGCTACTGGCGTCTGGGCTAGAGTCGCGGGTGACGCGGGGTGCTGCCCGGGCTGGTCCCGGACGGCTGAGAACACACCCGTCGAACCTGCTCTAGTTCGCACTAGCGAAGGGACGTCAGCGCCAATGGGTGCGACCTCTGCCATCACCGCCTCGGACTGTGCCGCCGCACTGGAGGCCCTCCGCGACCGGCCGCCGCTGGTGCAGTCACTGACCAACATCGTCGTGGCCCAGTGGACGGCGAACGTCCTGCTGGCCGTCGGCGCCGCCCCCGCCATGGTCGACAACCCGCACGAGGCCGCCGCCTTCGCCCGTATCGCGGGCGGGGTGCTGGTCAACCTGGGCACGCCGTACGACGACACGGTGGTGGCGATGGAGGGGGCCGTCAGCGCGGCCACCGACCACGGCACGCCCTGGGTGCTGGACCCGGTTGCTGCGGGCGCCCTCGAGTGGCGCACCAAGGTGGCCCTGGACCTGCTCGCCCTCGGGCGGCCGGCCGTCATCCGCGGCAACGCCTCCGAGGTGCTGGCGCTGACCGGCGGGGCGGGGGGTAAGGGCGTCGACTCGGCGCACACCCCGGAGTCGGCGGCGGACGCCGCCCGCGCCCTGGCGGTCGAGCACCGCACCGTCGTCGCGGTCAGTGGACCCGTCGACCACCTCACGGATGGCGACCGCCTCGTCCGGGTCCACAACGGCCACGAGTGGCTCACCAGGGTGACCGGCGTGGGCTGCGCCCTGGGTGCGCTGGTGGCCGCCTTCGCCGCCGTCGTCCCGGACCCGCTGCTGGGCGCCACCGCGGCGACGGCCACGCTCACGGTCGCGGCCGAGTCCGCCGCGGCGACCAGCCGCGGCCCCGGGTCCTTCGCGGTCGCCCTGCTGGATGAGCTCTCGGCGCTGACTCCTGCCCGGCTGGCCGACGCGGCGCGCGTGAGCTGACCCGTGGTGCGCACACGCCTGGACCTGTCGGTGTACCTGGTCACGGACACCGCCCTCTGTGGGGCGCTCGGAGTCCCGGCGACCGTGGCCGCGGCCGCCCGCGCGGGGGTCAGCGCCGTACAGCTGCGCGACCCGGGCGCGGACGACGACGAGCTCGTCGAGCTCGGCCGGGCGCTGGTGAGGGCCCTCCACGGCACCGGCGTGCCGCTGCTGGTCAACGACCGGGTGCACCTCGTCGAGGCCATCGGGGCGGACGGTGCCCACGTCGGCCAGTCCGACCTCGATGTGCGCGCGGCGCGGGAGGTCCTCGGTCCGGCGGCCTGGCTCGGCCTCTCCGTCCAGACCGTCGAGCACGTCGAGCAGGCACGGGCGGTGCTGGCACCGGGCCTGGACACCGTGGACTACCTCGGCGTGGGGCCCGTCTGGTCGCAGGCCACGAAGCCGGACGCCGCCGAGCCCGGCGGGGTCCAGCGGTTGCGGGCGATCGGTGCCGCCAGCCCGTGGCCCTGCGTGGCCATCGGCGGCATCGACGCCCCACGCGCCCGGCTCGTGCGGGCGACCGGGGCGGCGGGCGTCGCGGTTGTCAGCGCGATCTGCGGGCAGGCCGACGTGGCCGGGGCCGCGCGCGCCCTGCGCGCCGCGTGGGACGGGGCGCCCTGATGGGGCCCCGGACAGCACGCCCGCCGGTGGCCCTGACCATCGCGGGCAGCGACCCCTCCGGCGGGGCGGGCATCCAGGCCGACCTGAAGACCTTCAGCGCCCTGGGTGCCTACGGCACGTCGGTGCTCGTCGCGCTCACCGCACAGAACACGCGCGGCGTGACGGGCGTCCACGTCGTGCCGACCGAGTTCGTCACGCAGCAGCTCGACACGCTCGCCGCCGACGTGCGGATCGACGCCGTGAAGATCGGCATGCTCGCCACCGCCGGGGTGGCGGACGCGGTCGCAGCGTTCCTGCGGCGTCAGCGCTGCGATGTCGTGGTCCTCGACCCGGTCATGGTGGCCACGAGCGGTGACCGGCTGCTGGCCGATGACGCTGTCGAGGCCGTACGTCGCCTGCTGCCGCTCGCCTCGGTGATCACCCCCAACCTGGCCGAGGCGGCAACGCTGCTGGACGAGCCGGTGGCGACGACCGTGGAGGCGATGGTGGCCCAGGCACACCGGCTCGTCGCCGCCGGCGCCCCGCGCGTGCTGCTCAAGGGGGGCCACCTGGCCGGGGACGGCGCCGCGACCGACGTCCTGGTCGGCCCGGACGGCGTGGAGCTGCTCACCGGTCCGCGCATCGACACCGTCAACACCCACGGCACCGGCTGCAGCCTGTCCTCCGCCCTGGCCGCGCTGCGCCCGCAACGCCCCGACTGGAGCCGCACGGCGCAGGACGCCAAGTCGTGGCTGACCGGCGCCCTCGCGGCTGCCGACGTGCTAGAGGTGGGCCGGGGACACGGACCGGTGCACCACTTCCATGACGTCTGGGGCAGGTCATGACCTTCAGCGGCGAGGTCTGGGAGGCCACCGCCGTCCTGCGCAAGGCCATCGACGACCTGCCCTTCCTCAGCGGCCTGGCCGACGGCACGCTGCCCCGCGAGACGTTCACGTACTACCTCGCCCAGGACGCCCTGTACCTCGGCAGCTACAGCCGGGTCCTGGCCGCAGCGGCGGCCCAGGCCGACACGACCGAGGACCTGGTGTTCTGGTCGGGCAGCGCCCGCAACGCGGTGGCCGTCGAGCGGACGCTGCACGAGCGCCACGTCGCCGACATCGCCGCGTGGCAGCCCTCCCCCACCTGCACGGCGTACACGTCGTACCTGCTGTCGCTGGCCGCCGCGGGCTGCTACCCGGCCCTGGTCGCCGGCCTGGTGCCGTGCTTCTGGGTGTACGACGACGTCGGCCGTCGGCTCAAGCACGACGTCGGCGACCTGTCGCGCCACCCGTACGGCGACTGGGTCGGTACCTACGGCGACCCGGCGTTCACCGCCTCGACCGTCGCGGCCAGGACCATCCTGGACCGGGTCGCCGACCAGTCCGGCGACCCGGTCCGGACACGGATGCGGGAGGCGTTCACCACGGCCACCCGCTATGAGTGGATGTTCTGGGACGCGGCCTGGCGCCGGGAGACCTGGCCGGTCTGAGCCGGACGCTGAGGCCTCAACCCTGTGCGTGGCAACGTCGAGCGCCGCGAGCAACGACGTCCAAGGCGTCGGCTTCCGGTTGCAGCGCCCGACAGCGTCGGCCGGCGCCGCGGGTGCGAACGGCGGCCGTTGGGGCCGTTTGTATGCGGTGACCGCCGAAGGCCTCATCGGTTACTTGGTGGTTGGCGTACATGGTTGCCACCCTGAAGTCGCACCGCCCGTCCTGCCGCGGCAGCGATGTGGCACGTCACCGGGATCACCGCAGAGAAGGGCGCCGTCATCGCATTCGAGGGACCCACGTCCACCACCGGCGCGTCCACCAACGACTTCGACACCGGAAGTCCCGGCACGGCACCCACCCTCACCTCAGCGCCGAAGCCGCACGACGGCTTCCGACACGAGGCGTTCCTGTGGAAGGGCGAGCAGGAGTTCCTCTCCGGAGCCGTCCCGTTCCTCCGCGACGGCCTGCGGGCCGGTCAGCCGGTGCTGGTGGCGGTCATCCAGGCGCGCATCGAGCTGCTGCGTGCGGCCTTGGGCGCCGACGCCCACCTCGTCGAGTTCGTCGACATGGCCGAGCTCGGCCGTAATCCCGCACGCATCATCCCCGCCTTGCGGGCCTTCATGGAGCAGCACGTAGCCGACGGTCAGCCCGTACGTGCCATCGGCGAGCCGATCTGGGCCGGCCGCCGGCCGGCGGAGGTGAGCGAGTGCCAGTTCCAGGAAGCGCTGCTCAACCTGACTATCGATCCCGGCACGCCGCTGTGGCTGCTGTGCTCCTACGACGTACAGGCCCTGGCCCCCGACGTGGTCACCGAGGCTCACCGCAGCCACCCGGCGCTGGTCGAGCGGGACACCTACCGCGGCAGCACCCTGTACGGCGGCGCTCACCACGCCGGCACGGTGTTCGAGACCGAGCTGCCCCCAGCTGGGGTCCCCGCATGGTGCCGGCACTTCGTTGCCCGGGACCTGGTCGCCGTGCGTGAGGACGTGATCGGCCACGCGCTAGGTGCGGGCGTGCCCACCGAGACGAGCGCCGAGCTGGGCCTGGCCGTGCACGAGGTGGCGACCAACAGCCTGGTGCACGGCTCCGGGTCCGGTGACCTGCGGATCTGGTGCGAGGCCGGGGCGCTGGTCTGCGAGGTCCACGACGGAGGACGCATCACTGACCCGATGATGGGCCGGGTGACCCCTGCCTGGGAGAACGAGGGCGGGCGTGGGCTGTGGATCGCCAACCAGCTGTGTGACCTGGTGCAGGTCCGCTCCGGCGCCACGGGGACCACCATCCGAATCCACACCCGGCTCTAAGCAACGAGGTCGCACGGGCGCGCGCCGCGCGTCACACCGGGCCGTCAGCACCAGCGCCGGGGCGGGCCTGGATGACGCCAGGCTGCGGGCCTGGATGACGCCAGGCTGCCCGGCCCGCAAGCGCACGCTTACCCCGGCGGATTGCCGGGCTTCTGGTGATGGTGGCCGCGTAGCTGCAGCAGGACCGTGCGGACCTGAAGGGCCTTCAGGGTCAGGTAGAGGCCCAGGACCAGCGTGATGGCCACGGCCAACAGGGGCGGCGCGGTGAACCAGGCCACGAGTAGGGCACCGAGCCCGACCGCCAGGGTCATAGAGAGGATGGCTGCTGCGACGCGCAGCTGGCGGTCCGTCGCGGGCTGCGGCAGCCATCTCGAGCGGGCCGGGGTGCGGTCGAGGACGGTGACCCGGACATCGGGGGTGCCGCCGCTGCCCGGTCCCAGGCTCATCCATTCCGAGCCGCCGTTGGTGGCGGCGAACATCCGGTCGGACGTGTCGGCGGCCAGCACGCAGCGGGCGCCCTTGGGCAAGTCGACACGGACCGGGTTGGAGCGGTGCAGCGGGTCCTGGGCCGAGGTGAGCCACACCCGGTAGTGCCCGGGCTCGACCTCCAGCCTCAGGTGTCCGCCGTAGTCCAGCGAGCCGGCCGGCTGACCGTCCAGCATCACGGTGAACGCGACGAAACGACCTCTGGTGCCCCCTCGGGGACGCTCAACCACGATCGTGGCGTTGTCCATGCCCTTCCGTCCCGTCCGCGTCTATTGCGCCGCTGCACCCAAGACGTCTCTGACGCCTGTCCGTTCGGATCGAGCACAGCCACCATCACCGGCGACGGTGCGCCCTGGCTCGCTGCGGGAAGGCGGAGGGGGATGCCGGCCGCTTACGGGCCGCGCAAGCGCCGGCCACCCCCGTGAGGCCTACCGCGGAAACGCTAGGCCAAGGATGTCGGATACGGGCGCGCGGCGCGAAAAGGGCCGCCCTGAGAGTTCGTGGGCTGGTGCGAGCGGGCTTTGCCGGAGCGACCTGCCACTTCGCCGAGGACCAGGGGCGTGAGGATCCAGAACCAGAATGCGCACATGTGGTGCTCCTTGACGGTGAGCGGAAGGCGCTGGACAGGGACGAGACAGCCTGGCTCTTCTGCGGGCCGGTCTGAACGTCACGGCCCTGGACTACGCCGCCGACGCCGTCGCTGAGCTGCGAGCGGCGCAGCAACGAGCGGGCACGCGGAGGCTCTGCACGCCGCCACCCACGACCTCCGGCAGCTGCTGCCCGACGCCAGCGTCGACGCCGCGTACAGCCACATGCTGTTCAGCATGGCGTTGACCACCCCCGAGCTGGAGCGGCTCGCTCGCGAGCTGCACCGGGTCCTGCGCCCCGGTGGGCTGCAGGTCTACACCGTGCGGCACACCGGGGACGCGCACCACGGCGCCGGCAAGCCGTAGGGGGACGACATGTTCCGGAGCGGCGGGTTCGTCGTCCACTTCTTCGACCGGGCCTTCGTCGGCCGGCTCACCGCCGGTTTCACCGTTCGGGACCTCATCGCGTTCGAGGAAGGGCGACCTGCCGCGCCGGCTCTGGCGGCTCACCTCCGGCCGCGACTCGACGACATAGTCTCTGAGCCACGCCAGGGCCCTGGCCGCCTGCCACAGAGGAAGTCGAGTCAGGCGCCGAGCAGTCGAACGCCGGTGTAGGCAACGACGCCGACCAACAACCAGGACAGGAGTCCGAGCACCAGCGCCCGGCCGCCGGTGCGGCGTAACACCGTCAGCTGGATGCCCGTGCCGAGCCCGAAGAGCGCAGCTGCGAGCAGGATTTCCTGGGCGAGTTTGGCCAGGTGCAGGACCGACGCTGGCAGGACGCCTGTGCTGGCCAGTGCGATGGCGGCGAGGAAGCCCGCCACGAACAGGGGCAGCAGCGGCGGGCGGCGCGCGGCGGACGCTGTCTCCGCTGCCGGGGCAGGGGTACTCGCGGTGCGCCGCCGCTGCGCCACGGCGACGCCGGCGACCAGAGGCGCAAGCAGGATGACCCGGCTGAGCTTCACGACGACCGCAGAGGTGAGGGCGCCTGGAACTCTGCTAGCGGTGGCGACGGTTTGGCCGACGTCGTGGACGCTGGCCCCGACCCAGCTGCCGAAGGCGACCGGGTCCAGGGCGAGTGGGCCGCGCAGGGCAGGCAGCAGCAGGATGGCCAAGCTCCCGCAGAGTGTCACCAGCGCAACCGCGACCGCGGTGTCGTCCTCATCCCCGCCGGCGACCTCTTCCATCGCGGCGACCGCCGACGCGCCGCAGATGGAGAATCCCGTCGCGATGAGCAGCGCACGGGCAGGCGGGACCCGCAGAAGCCGACCGAGCAGCTGAGTTCCGGCGAAGGTCGCGGCGACCGTCACCGCGACGACCGCGGCGCCGCCGACGCCGAGGTGCAGCAGCTGCTGCACGCCCAGTTGCAGACCGAGGAGGACGACGGCGATGCGCAGCAGGCGGTGTGACGCGACGTGCGTGCCGACGTGCAGCGCTGGTCGGTGCAGGCCAAGGTTGACCACGAGAGCGCCGAGCACGACCGCGACCGTGGACGGGTTGAGCGTGGGCAGCAGGTGCGAGAGGCCGAACGACACGGCGGTCGCCGCGGTGACGACCGCCAGACCGGGCAGCGACGACGCGTTGCCGGCCGGCGGGGTCGGCGGGCAGGTCGGACGGCAGCGGCTGCGTGTCGTCATCTGCCAGCGCGAGTGGGCGTGCACCGAGGCGTGGTCGGGGATTGCGGCCATAGTCATCTCCTGAGGTCGTCACCTCCTACCCTCGAGGGTTCAGCGCGCGTCCGGTAGCCGTCCTGTCTGGATGGACCCATCACCGGCTCTGATGCCAGGGCATAAGGTGTGTCACTGTGCTGCGCCGGGTTCCTGACCTCGACTCCCTCCAACTCCTGCTGGAGGTCGCCGAAACCGGCAGCCTCGGCCGGGCCGCGCAGCGGCACGGGCTCAGCCAGCCAGCGGTCAGCGCCCGGGTGCAGGGGATGGAACGGCTCGTCGGCTTCCCGCTGGTGAGCCGCAGCGCGCGAGGGTCGACTCTGACGCCGGCCGGCGCGTTGCTGGCGGAGTGGGCCCGCGGCGTGCTGGCGGCCGCGGAGGTCCTCGACGCAGGCATCGGCTCGCTGCGGTCGGAGCGCGCCGCGCGCGTGCGGGTCGCCGCAAGCCTCACCGTCGCCGAACACCTTCTGCCCGGATGGTTGGTCCAGCTTGCAGCCACGCACCCCGGCACGGCTGTCAGCCTGACCGCGACGAACAGTGCCGATGTTGCCAACAGGGTGCTCGCAGGAACCGCCGACGTCGGTTTCATCGAGGGACCCGACCTGCACGACGGCCTGCAGGAGCATGTCGTGGCCCGAGACCGGCTGGTGCTGGTGGTACCGCCCGGTCACCCGTGGACGCGACGTCGTACGCCGGTGGACGCGGCTGACCTGGCCGCCACGCGCCTGGTGCAACGGGAGCCGACCTCCGGCACGCGGACCTCCTTGGAGCGCGCGTTGGCCGGACTCGAACCGCTGGCGACCCCACTGCTCGAGCTCTCGACCAGCACCGCGGTGCGCTCCGCTGTCGCCGCCGGCGCTGGGCCGGCGGTGCTCAGCGACCTCGCCGTCAGAGACGACGTGTCGACCGGCCGAATCGTCCGGGTCGCCGTACGCGGGGTTGACCTGACGCGGCGGCTGCGAGCGGTGTGGCCCGTCGGCACGCGACTGCCGCCCGCCGCCGCAGACCTCCTGCGTCTGGGCCAGCACAAGCAACCGTGAGCGGGCGGCCTCAGCTCCGAGGCCTTCCACATCCTGCGAGGTCGACACCCACAGCGGCTCTCACGCCCGCCCATCGGCATGGCCGCACTTTCACGGTTCCCGGCATGTCACGGCGTCGGTTCCTGGAGTGCGGCGCGCAAGATGCCGAGCGTCGTGGAAAGGGGCCCTGCCGCATCCGCCCAGAAGGCGCGGGGGCGGCACTGCCGAAGTGACTCGATGGTGTGAACGAGCGCGTCGGCGTCTTCCGGCCCGACCAGCCGGTTGTTGACCGCGTGCTCCGAACGATCTGGATTGCTGGCCCGTTCGGCAAGACGCTCCGCCAGGGCGGCGGCATCGAGGTCGAGCACGAACTCGCAGAACCGTGCGCCGTGTCGCTCGGCCAACCGCTCCAGGTCCTCGATGAACGGGGTTCGGGCGAGGTACTGGCCTATGACGACGTCGAATCCGGCGTGCAACTGCTCGTTGGCCAGCGCCAGGGTCAGCCGCCTGGCCTGCAGTCCCGACGCCAACGGGTCCTCCTCCCAACACCCCAAGGAGTGCTTGATCCCGTCGATGTCCAGGGCGAGCGTCATCGACCTGTCCTGCGCCAGCGCGTGCGCGATCGTCGACTTGCCCGAGCCAGGAGCGCCGTTGATCAAAACGAGACGAGTCATGGCGCGACGCTAGCTTCCTGCTTGTTCGTCTTGAACCCGACGGTCTGGTTGTCGAGGTCGGGGTAACGGCTCTCGCTCGACTCCAGGTCCATGCGGACGGGAGTCGGCGCACGTGATGCACTCGGCATGGTTTCCCCCTGGGGAGGACTGGTGCTGTCACCAACAGGGGGCGTGGCACGAGACGTCACGTGCTGACGTGGAACGTCGCGCGTTCTGGTCGATCAGGCTCGTTGGGCGGCAGACTTGACCAGCGGGACTGGAGGAGGTGTGAGCATGGAGGTCGTCGGGATCTGGCGCTATCCGGTGAAGTCGCTCCAAGGCGAGGCCCTCGACACGGCAATCGTCGAGCGGGACGGGCTCGAGGGCGACCGCCGGTGGGGCATCCGTGACGGACACACGGGCCGGATCCTGACCGCGCGGCGGCGGCCGGAGCTGCTGCACGCGGCCGCGTCCTACCGCGACGCACAGCCCGTGATCACGTTGCCCGATGGCCGGACAGCCGAGGGACCCGGGCCGACGACCGACCGCCTGCTGTCCGAGTGGCTGGGGAGCCCGGTGTCGCTGGTGACCGCGGTCGTGGAGGCTCCCGGGCGGGCCGAGTACTTCGAGGACGCCACCGACGACACCAGCCAGGCCATCGAGTGGACGATGCCGGACAGCCGGTACGTCGACGCCGCCGCGCTGCTGGTGCTGACCACGGCCTCCCTCCGCACGGCGGCCGCGTTCCACCCCGCCGGGGCCTGGGAGCCCCGACGCTTCCGGCCCAACGTCCTCGTGAACGCCGTTGTCGGTGAGAACTCCGACGGGTGGGTCGAGGACGCATGGGTCGGGCAGACCGTGCGGGCCGGCTCGGCGGTTCTCAGCCCCTCGCAGGGATGCATCCGCTGCACGATGGTGACCCGTGAGCAGCCCGGCCTCCAAGCCGACCGAGACGTGTTCCGCACACTGGCTCGCCACCACGGGGCGAGGTTCGGAGTCTGGTGCGACGTCACCACCTCCGGTTCTGTCGCCGTGGGGAACGTCGTGTCGGTGAGCCCCGGGCCCAGTTAGCGCGCGCGCAGCTGTTGCGTCAGCGCGCGGTCCGCCATCCGGGCGGATCGCGTGGGTGGGCAGCTGGCCGGTCCCAGTGTCGGGGTCACGGCGCGGTGGAGGCGCGGTGCCGGTCCAGGAACCGGCGGGCGCGGCGGACATCGCGCTCGACGAGCGCGGCGCCGGAGGTCATCACGATGGCGACGACCGCCGCCAGGCCGACCCGCCAAGGTTCGCCGCTGTCGACGGCGCCCGCGGCCTGCAGCAGGATCAGCCCGAGCGCGAGCAGCAGCGCCGGGCGCTGCCGTGCGAGCAGCTGGGCGGTGTGGACCGTGAGCGGCAGGTGGTCCGGGTCGACCGGCACCTGCCCGCGCACCTGCCGCAGCAGGTCCCGTCGTTGCTGGCGCGAGAGCATCGCCTGCGGGGAGTTCCACCGGGTACGGCCCCCGTTGGCGCGCAGGAGCCTGACCAGGCCCACGCCGCAGGCTCCAGCTCCGCACAGGGCCAGGGCGCCCGCAACTACCTCGCGCCACGGTGGCACGGTCGGTTCGACGCCATGGCGACGACCTCCGAGCAGCACGATCGCGCCGACACCAACCGCGAGCGACAGCAGGATCAGCCCCAGGGCGAGCGCAAACACGGTCGACCGTCGACGTCGTTGGTGGCGGCGCAGGCCCGGGTCGATCGAACCGGCCAGCACTCTCTGCGCGGCGAGCCAGCGTTGCTCGTCGTCCATGCAGCCCCCGTCCCGACGCGCCAGCGCTTCTCCCCTGGCTCGGCGCCCAGAAGTCATCCTGTCACCCCCGAGCGACCGGTGCCCTCGCCTTGTCCGCACCACAGCGCGAGCCTCCCGAGACGGCGAAGGGGCGCCTGAGCCCTCCCCCGTCAGGTCGAGGACGAAACGCTCGTCCGCGGCGCCTGCTGCACGTGGTTTCGCCAGCGCTGCGCGCTGGATCAGGCATAGGGTCCGGCCCATGGACACGCTGAGGGGCGAACAGATCGCCGAGGCCAACCTGACCGACTGGCGCAAGCTGGCCCAGGGACTGCATGCCCGCTACCTGGTCGACGACTTCGGCACCGGCGCACGGTTCGTCAGCGCGGTGAGCGAGGCGGGCGACGCACTCGGCCACCACCCGCGCGTGTCGATCGGCAATGGGTACGTCGACCTCAAGCTGGTCAGCGCCGACGCCATCTACCGCGACGACGAGGGCACCGAACACGTCGTCGAATGGGTGACCCTGCAGGACGTCGACCTCGCGCGACGGATCACCGAGATCGCCGCCGACCACAAGGTCGACGCCGACCCGGCCTCGGTCAGCGATATCGAGCTCGGCCTCGACACGGCGCGCTCCGCGACCATCGCACCGGTGTGGGCCGCCCTGCTGACCGGGAGCACCGAGTCCCAGGGACGCGGGACCCCGAGCGACGAAATCAGGGACGCCACGGGACGGGTCCCGAACCTCTGGTTCGGGGACGCCGACGAGCACGAGACCCCGCGTCAGCGGTTCCACATCGAGGTCTATGTGGCGCCCGAGGTGGCCGAGCAACGGATCGCCGCCGCCCTCGCCGCGGGCGGGACCGTCGTCGATGACAGCAACGCGCCCTCGCTCACCGTGATCGCCGACCAGGACGGCAACAAGGGAGTCGTCTGCGTCGATGTGTCCGCTGCGAAGAAGGACTGAAGCGCCACTCGGTTGACCGGCGGCGCGCGGCCGCAGCGGGATAAGGTGCCGCATGGCTGGCGAGCCCTCGTACAGCATCGCGGCTCTCAGCCCCGAGACATGGGCCGCCTTCGAAGCGCTGGTGCAGCGGCACAACGGCATCTTCGGGGGCTGCTGGTGCATCTGGTTCCAGAGACTGAGCGCATCTCGCAGAACAGGTAACCGTCTGCGGCCAGCGGGTGGCCGCCGACAGGGACCCACCCAGTACGGCGGCACTGAGGGCTCAGACGCCGAGCAGCCGACGCACCACGGTGTCGGCGAGCAACCGTCCCTGCCGGGTCAGGACGACCCGGCGGCTCGCCAGCGCGGGGCGGGGCTGCACCAGCCCGTCCGCGATGAGCCCGGCCACGGCCGAACGTCCCTGCGGCTGCAGCGCGTCGATGTCGAGCCCGTCGACGCGGCGCACGCCCAGCAGTACCAGCTCGTCGTACCGCTGCTCCTCGGTGAGCAGCTCGCGGCCCGCTGCCGGTGACTGGCCGGCACCGACGCGCGTGGCAAAGGCGTTGGGGTGCTTGACGTTCCACCAGCGCACGCCGCCGACGTGGCTGTGCGCTCCGGGGCCGACCCCCCACCAGCTGCCATCGGTCCAGTAGCCCTCGTTGTGGCGGCAGCGGTCCTCGTCGGTGCGGGCCCAGTTGCTGACCTCGTACCACCGGTAGCCGGCCGCGGCGAGCACCTCGTCCGCGATCTCGTACTTGACCGCCTCGTCATCGTCCTCGGGCGCGGGCACCTGGCCGCGGCGGACCTGGGCCGCGAGCTTGGTGCCCTGCTCCACCACGAGCGCGTAGGCCGAGATGTGGTCCGGCTCCAGGGCGATCGCGGCAGCCAGGCTCTCCCGCCAGTCCTGCACCGACTCCCCCGGCGTGCCGTAGATGAGGTCGACGCTGACCTTCAGGCCGGCGGCACGGGCCGCGTCGACGGCACGCCGTACGTTGGCCGGGTCGTGGGTGCGCTCGAGGGTCGCGAGCACCGACGGGACCGCCGACTGCATCCCGATGCTGACCCGCGTGAAGCCGCCGTCGGCGAGGACACGCAGCGACTGCGGTGTGACCGAGTCGGGGTTGGCCTCGGTGGTGACCTCCGCGCCGGCGGCGAGGCCGAACCGCTCGCGGATGCCGTCCAGCACGCGCACGAGGTCCCGGGCGGCCAGCAGGGTGGGCGTGCCGCCGCCGACGAACACCGTCGACACGGCCGGGGCGCCGGGCCCGAGCACGGTCGTCGCGAGGTCGAGCTCGGCCAGCGCCGCGTCGGCGTAGGAGGCCACGCTCGCACCGTCGACCCCCAGCTCGGTCAGCGTGTAGGTGTTGAAGTCGCAGTAGCCGCAACGGACGCTGCAGAACGGCACGTGGACGTAGATGCCGAAGGGACGACCGGGCAGCTGGCTGAGGGCCGACTCGGGCAGCTCCCCCGACGACGGGGCGGGCTCCCCGTCGGGCAAGGCGCTGGGCATGGCTCCAGTGTCTCAGGAGCGGGCGCGGCTCAGCCCGAGTGGGTCAGCACGCCGTACCGCTCGCGGGTGCGCAGCGCCCACGCACAGGCGGGGATGCTCAGCGCGCCGGCGGCCAGGATGACGCCGCCCAGGACGAACCACCCGGGCCGGCCCCAGTCGATGCAGAGGAACGTCACCAGCGGCGGGGCGACGATCCCCGACAACGAGAAGCTCATGCCGGCGAAGCCCTGGTACTGCCCCTGGCGCTCCCGCGGGGCGAGGCCCATCTGCACGCCCCACTGGCCGCCGCTGCCGACCATCTCCCCGACGACGTGGACCGCGGCGCCGGCACAGACGAGGACCACGGCCAGCCAGGCCGGCTGGTCGCTGGCGAACGCGACCAGGGCGAACCCGCCGGCGATCCATCCCGCCCCCACGAGCAGCGTCCGGGCCGCCGGCAGGACCGACCCGCTGCCACGCGACAGCCGCACCTGGAACAGCGCCACCGCAACGGTGTTGATCAGCAGGACGACGGCGACGAGCCACTTCGGGGCCGAGGTGCGGGTCGCCAGCCACAGCGGCACCGCGAGCTCCATCACGAGGAAGTGGATGGCGAAGATCCCGGTCAGGAGGGTCACCACGACGTAGGGCAGGTCGCGCAGGACCTGCAGCCGTGGCTGCCCCTCCTCCCGTGCCGGCGCGGGCGCGATGTGCGGCAGGCGACCGACCACCATCGAGGCGAGCGCGAAGGTGACCGCGTTGAGGGCGAAGACGCTCAGGTAGGCCCAGGGCCGGTCCACCCACAGTGCCAGGCCGCCGAACAACGCACCCAGGGAGATGCCGACGTTGGTGACCGCCCGCAGGTACGCCTTGAACCGGACCGCCTCGCCACCCTCGGCGAGCCGGGCGATGAGGCCGCTGCGCACCGCGCTGCCGCCCCGGTCGAACACCGCCTGGACGCCGAGGACCAGCACCAGCAGCCAGATGTCGTCGGTCAGCAGCAGGCCCAGCGAGGTGACCCCGGCACCGATCATGAGCATCCGCAGCAGCTCCCGCGGTCCGCGGATGTCGCCGAGGTGGCCCATCGGCACCTGCACCAGCAGGCCGACCAGGGCCGCGACCGACAGGGCCAGGCCCACCTGGGTCGCGCGCAGGCCGACGACGTGGGTGAAGTAGAGCGCGAACGTCGTCGTGAGCGCGCCGTTGCCGAGGGTGTTGACGAGGGTGGCGAGAGCCAGCACCCGCAGGTTGGGGTCGGTGGGAACTCCCCTGACCGTCAACGGTGCCGGTGCCGGTGCCGCCCCACCCACTCCGCCGTCCGAGCTGTCGACCGTGTCCACGCCTGCCCCCTCGTCGAATGTCTTGATGTCAAGATATTCGATGTCGAGGGTCTACGGCAAGCGGCGCGCGGGCGGTCAGGCGCGGTTCATGACCTCGGCGAACTGCTCGCGGATGGTCCTCGCGCCCTCGGGCACCTGCACGACCTCGAGCACGGCCCCCGCGCGCACGACCCCTTCCTTGACGACGCTGAGGTAGGCGCCGGGCTCACCGTGCTCGGCGAACCTCCTGACCCACCGCGGCTCACGCATGCGCCACTGGAAGGTCGAGCACGGGATGCGGGAGTCCGTGACCTGCAGGACCACGTGGTCGGGGTCGTCGGCCTCCCCCAGCCGCCACTGCTCGCCCTGTCGGGCGCCGCCGATGTCGATGCCGGCGGTCGTGAGGTTCTCACCGAAGAAGCCGTGCGGGATCTCCCGGCCGAGGTTCCGGGACCACCAGTCCAGGTCCTCCTCGGCGTAGGCGTAGACCGCCTGCAGCGGCCCACCGTGGTTCTTGACGTCCATCTGCCGGTCGCCGGCGAGGCCGAGCCGCCCGACCGCGACGGGTCCGTTGACCGGCTGCTTGTCGATGGCGGTCTGGCCGCCCTTGGGCCCCTGCGGCAGGAGCGTGTGGACGCGGTTGACCGAGAGAACGGATGCCATGGCGCTCATCCTTCCTCACGACGCCGCGCACCGGCGACAGGATTGTGCGTGCCGCTCGGCCGGTACGGCGCCTGGCCGCGCACGAACCTGGGCCGGTGCGGCCCAGCGGAGGGTACGGCGCGCCGCGGGTACGGCCCGCAGCGGGTACGCCACTCAGGCGGTACGGCGCTCGAACGTCAGGTCGGTGATCGGCCGCCCGACCGCGACCCCCTTGCGTTCGAACCGGGTCACCGGCCGTCCCTCGTAACGCGGCGCGAACCCGCCGTACGGGTTGGACAGCAGCGGGCACGCCGCCCCCGCCTCCAGCATCTGCTCGGCATAGTCGGGCCAGTCGGTGGCCAGGCGCCACCGCCCACCCGGTCCCAGCCGTCCGGCGACCAGGGCAGCGGTGGCCGGCGTCACCAGGCGCCGCTTGTGGTGCTTGGCCTTCGGCCACGGGTCGGGGAAGAAGGTCCAGACCTCGCGCAGCTGGACGCCCTCCAGCGCGGTGCGCAGGACGTCCACCGCGTTGGCCTGCACGAGCCGCACGTTCGTGGCGCCCGACGCGCCGAGCCGGCTCAGGGTCTGGGCGACGCCGGGGCGGTAGACCTCGACGGCAAGGAAGTCCCACCCGGGGTGCCTCACGGCTGCCTCGACGACGGCGTCGCCGGAGCCGGAGCCGATCTCGAGCACCAGCGGGGCGCACCGGCCGAAGACCTCGACGGGGTCGAGCCGGTAGCCGTCGGCCACGGACGTCCGGGCCTCCCCGCGCGGGACGTCCAGGACGAACCGGCCGGAGTGGGCGTCCCACGCCGACTGGCTGCTGGCGCTCAGCCGGCTGTCGCGCTGGACGAACGAGACCGGCTCGCGGCGGAACGTCGACGCGGGCACGCCTACTTCTTGGCCTTGTCCGAGCCCGGGTCGTTGGACAGCGCCGCGATGAAGGCCTCCTGGGGGACCTCGACCCGGCCGACCATCTTCATCCGCTTCTTGCCCTCCTTCTGCTTCTCCAGCAGCTTGCGCTTGCGCGAGATGTCACCGCCGTAGCACTTGGCCAGGACGTCCTTGCGGATGGCGCGGATGGTCTCGCGGGCGATGATCCGCGAGCCGATCGCGGCCTGGATCGGCACCTCGAACTGCTGCCTCGGGATCAGCTCGCGCAGCTTGCCCGCCATCATCACGCCGTAGGCATAGGCCTTGTCGCGGTGGACGATCGCGCTGAACGCGTCGACCGTCTCCCCCTGGAGCATGATGTCGACCTTGACGAGGTCGGCCGTCTGCTCACCGTCGGGTTCGTAGTCGAGGGAGGCGTACCCGCGGGTCTTGGACTTGAGCTGGTCGAAGAAGTCGAACACGATCTCGGCCAGCGGCAGGGTGTAGCGCATCTCGACGCGCTCGGCGGAGAGGTAGTCCATGCCGCGCAGCGTGCCCCGCCGTTGCTGGCACAGCTCCATGATCGCGCCGATGAACTCGCTCGGGGCCAGCACCGTGGCCCGCACCACCGGCTCGCTGATCGAGCTGATCTTGCCGTCGGGGAACTCGCTCGGGTTGGTCACCACGATCTCGCGGCGGTCGTCGAGGGTCACCTCGTAGACGACGTTGGGCAGCGTCGAGATCAGGTCGAGGTCGAACTCGCGCTCGAGCCGCTCGCGGACGATCTCCAGGTGCAGCATCCCCAGGAAGCCGACGCGGAAGCCGAAGCCGAGCGCCGCGGAGGTCTCCGGCTCGTAGACGAGCGCGGCGTCGTTCAGCTTGAGCTTGTCGAGGGCGTCGCGCAGCACCGGGTAGTCCGAGCCGTCGATCGGGTAGAGGCCGGAGAAGACCATCGGCTTGGGGTCGCGGTAGCCGCCGAGGTCCTGCGCCGCCGGCTTGGCGGCGTTGGTGACGGTGTCACCGACGCGGGACTGGCGGACGTCCTTGACCCCGGTGATGAGGTAGCCGACCTCGCCGACGCCGAGGCCCTGGGAGGGGGTGGGCTCCGGCGAGCTGACACCGATCTCGAGCAGCTCGTGCGTGGCGCGCGAGGACATCATGACGACCTTCTCGCGTGGCTTCAGCGCCCCGTCGACCACGCGCACGTAGGTCACGACGCCGCGGTAGGTGTCGTAGACCGAGTCGAAGATCATCGCCCGGGCGGGGGCGGTGGGGTCCCCCACCGGGGCCGGCAGGTCACGCACGATCTGGTCCAGCAGCGGCTCGACGCCCATGCCGGTCTTGCCCGACACCCGCAGGCAGTCCTCGGGCTGGCAGCCGATCAGCCCGGCCAGCTCCTCGGCGTACTTCTCGGGCTGGGCCGCCGGCAGGTCGATCTTGTTGAGGACCGGGATGATCGTGAGGTCGTTCTCCATCGCGAGGTAGAGGTTGGCCAGGGTCTGCGCCTCGATGCCCTGCGCCGCGTCCACCAGCAGGACCGCGCCCTCGCAGGCGGCCAGGGACCGCGAGACCTCGTAGGTGAAGTCGACGTGGCCCGGGGTGTCGATCATGTTCAGCGCGTAGGTCGTGCCCTGGACCTCCCACGGCATGCGCACGGCCTGGGACTTGATCGTGATGCCGCGCTCGCGCTCGATGTCCATCCGGTCGAGGTACTGGGCGCGCATGTCGCGGGCGTCGACCACCCCGGTGATCTGCAGCATCCGGTCGGCCAGCGTCGACTTGCCGTGGTCGATGTGGGCGATGATGCAGAAGTTGCGCAGGAGCTCAGGCGGCGTCGCGGCGGGCTGCAGCGCGGTGCGGGCCATGGGTGACACGGGTGGGTTACCTCTGCATGCTCGGCGACGAAGGAGCGGCCCGGCGAGCGGACCGCTGCCCATCCTCCCACGGCGGGCCCGGGCCGCCGGACCCTGATGGCGCCGTCGCCGGCGCCGGCGCGGGCGACGCCACGGACGCCCGTACGACCAGCGCGTCAGCGACGTCCGCGGTGCAGGCCGATCGCCGTCATGACCATCTGCACGCCGTCCAGCCACCGCGCCACCACCGCCGAGGCGTTCGGGCCGGTCGACGCCGTGCCCGTCTCCTTCAGCGCGGTGGCGAGCCGGTGTCCGGCGTACGGGTCGGGCAGCACCCGGGGGCCCATCTCCAGGACGGGGCTCAGACCCGCCGTGCGCAGGCGCCCGGCGACCTGTCCCACGGCCTCGGGCGCGACACCCTGGCGGACCAGGGCGGTGGCCAGCCTCGCGGCCTCGCCGAGGTCCGGTGTCGCTGACGGGATCGGGGCGCGATCGACAGCCCCCGTGCGGTGTGACATGCGCCCCTGTTTCCGTTCGCGGCGTGCCCCGAGCCCGCGCCGTCGGGACACGGTAGCCGCCGTGAGGTGCCGGCGGAGGGCTTTCGCTCAGACCCGGCCGGCGCGCTGCCGGCGGCCCAGCAGCGCCGACCACGCCGCGATGAGGAGCCCGGCCACGGCCAGGACCGCACCCAGCCGGCTGGGCCACTCGTAGCCGTAGCCCGCCGACAGCACGACGCTCCCCAGCCAGGCGCCGAGGGCGTTGGCCAGGTTGAGGGTGGAGTGGTTCAGCGCCGCCGCCAGCGACTGGCCCTCGTGCGCCACGTCCATCAGCCGGGTCTGCAGCATCGGCACGAGGATCGTGGGCACGGCACCGAGGAGGAAGACCGCGAGCACCGCCGTGACCTGGTGGTGGGCGGCGAATCCGAACAGCGCCAGGACGACCGCGATCGCTGCCAGCGAGACGAAGATGCCTCGCATCAGCCCGTGCGCGGCGACCCGGCCGGACAGGAACGCCCCGGCGGTCATGCCGCAGCCGTAGACGGCCAGGATCACCGGCACCGTCGCGGCGGAGAAGCCGGCGAGCCCGGTCATCGTGGGGGCGATGTAGGAGTAGGTCGCGAACATGCCGCCGAAACCGACGGTGCCGATCAGCAGGGCCAGCCATACCTGCGCCCGGCGCAGCGAGCCGAGCTCGGAGGCCATCGAGGCGGTGGTGTCGGCCCGCTGGGAGGGCACCCAGCACCACAGGGCCACGACCGTGCCCACCGCGACGACCCCGACCAGCGCGTAGGGCCACTGCCAGCCGAGGTGCTGTCCGATCAGGGTGGTCAGCGGCACGCCGAGAACGTTGGCGACGGTCAGGCCGGTCAGCATCATCGAGACCGCCCACGTGCGCCGGTGCCGCGGGACCAGGGACGCGGCGACGACGGCGCCGATGCCGAAGAAGGCGCCGTGCGGCAGGCCGGAGACGAACCGCGCGGCCATCAGGACCGGGTAGCTGCCGGCGAGAGCGGAGCCGAGGTTGCCGCCGGCGAACGCGGCCATCAGCCACAGCAGCACCGTCCGGCGCCGGGCCCGCGCGGCCAGGACGGCGATCAGCGGCGCCCCGACGACGACCCCCAGCGCGTACGCCGACACGACGTGCCCGGCCGTCGGGATGGAGATCGCGACACCGTGCGCGATCTGGGGCAGGAGGCCCATCGTCACGAACTCGGAGGTGCCGATGGCGAACCCGCCGATCGCGAGGGCGAGGATCGCCAGGTTGACGTGCCGTACGGTCCGTGTCTCCTCGGCAGGGGGCGCGGGCGGGACGAGGAGGGTGTCGGTCACCCCACCATGGTTGCAGAACGCACCCATGCCGCCTGACCACTGGCCGGCCGACGGCGGCCCGGGCGACCTGCGGCCCTCGCGGGGGCCCGAGGACTAGGGTCGGGAAGACCCGTGCCGGCGGGCACCAGCCCGCACCCGAGAGCAAGGACCACAGCCCACCATGACGCAGGCGTTGACCCAGGACCAGGTGCAGCAGCTCCGCAAGGAGTTCGAGGCAGACCCCCGCAACCGGCTGATGCAGAACGCCGTGACGCGCACGACCGTCGCCGAGGTGGCCCTCGACCGTGCCGTCGTCACCGGCATCGACCACTCGGTCTCGCACCTGCTCGACGACTGGAAGGTGACCAACCAGAAGAAGAGCGGCCGCTGCTGGCTGTTCGCGGGGCTCAACCTGCTGCGGGTGCACACAGCGCGCACCCTCGGGGTCAAGGACTTCGAGTTCTCCCAGAGCCACCTGCTGTTCTGGGACAAGCTGGAGAAGGCCAACTACCTGTCTCGAGGCGATCATCGACACCGCCGACCGCGACGTCGACGACCGCACCGTCGCCCACCTGCTGTCCGACCCCACCGGCGACGGCGGCCAGTGGAACATGTTCGTGTCGCTGGTGCACAAGCACGGGCTGGTGCCCAAGGTCGCCATGCCCGAGACCGACAGCTCCTCCAACACCGGCCCGATGAACGCCGTCCTGAGCACGCTGCTGCGGCAGGGCGCGCGTGACCTGCGGGCGCTGCAGCCGCAGGGCGTCGAGGCGATGCGGGCCTGCAAGGAGCAGCTGCTGGCGACGATCCACCGGGTCCTGTCCATCCACCTGGGCACCCCGCCCGATCGGTTCCTGTGGCAGTGGACCGACAAGGACCACGGCTTCCACCGCGAGGGCTGGATGACCCCGCAGGAGTTCGCCGCGCGCTACGTCGACCTCGACCTGGACGACTACGTCTGCGTCGTCCACGACCCGCGGGAGGGCAGCCCGGCCGGGCGCACCTTCACCGTCGAGTACCTCGGCAACGTCGTCGGCGCGCCCCGCGTGACCTACCTCAACATCGACGTCGACCTGCTGAAGTCGCTGACGATGGCCACCATCCTCGACGGTGAGCCGGTCTGGTTCGGCTGCGACGTGGGCAAGATGATCAACGGCGAGCTGGGCGTCTGGGACGCGCGCCTGTACGACTACGACGGCGTCTACAGCACCGAGCTCAACCTCAGCAAGGCCGACCGGCTGCTGCACCGCGACGCGATGATGACCCACGCCATGCTGTTCACGGGGGTCGACGTCGTGGACGGCGCCCCGCGTCGCTGGCGGGTCGAGAACAGCTGGGGCGACGAGAAGGCCGACAAGGGCTTCTACACGATGAACGACTCGTGGTTCGCCGAGCACGTCTTCGAGATCGCCGTGCGCCGGGACCGGCTGCCGCAGGAGCTGCAGGCCGCGCTGGCCGAGGAGCCGATCGTCCTGCCTGCCTGGGACCCCATGGGCGCCCTGGCCGGCCGGTAGCCGACGCCCGTGCCCCGACCACCCTTGGCCTCGCGCCTGGCCCGCACCCTCGGCCGCACGCTGCGCCGGGCGGCGTCGGACGCGCTGCGGGGTGCGCTCCCCGGCGCACCCCGCCGCTCTCCCCCGTCCCCCGCCCGCCCGGCGCGGACCCGGCGTCCGGACGGGCCCGTGGGCGGGTCGCCGTACCCGGGTGACTTCCGGGGGCGACCGCCGATGTCCTTCGCTCCGCACCCGGACGGCGTGGCCGACCCCGGCGAGATCGTGTGGACGTGGGTGCCGTTCGAGGAGGACCACGCCCGCGGCAAGGACCGGCCCGTCCTCGTCGTCGGCCGCGACGGCGACTGGCTGCTGGCGCTGATGCTCACCAGCAAGGACCACGACCAGGACGAGGCCCAGGAGGCGCGCGCCGGCCGGCACTGGGTCGACATCGGCGCCGGCGGGTGGGACCCGCAGGGGCGTCCCAGCGAGATTCGCATCGACCGGGTCGTGCGCGTGGATCCCACCGCCGTACGTCGTGCCGGCGCGGCCCTGGACCGCCGGACCTTCGAGCTCGTCGAGGCGGCCGTCCGCAGCCGAGCCTGACCTGCCGCAGCTGCGTCGCGGTGCCCGCGAAAGACGGGACAAACGCGCGAGGCGCGGTGACCTGGTGGTCACCGCGCCTCGTTCCGGTGGAGCTGAGGGGACTCGAACCCCTGACCCCCTGCATGCCATGCAGGTGCGCTACCAGCTGCGCCACAGCCCCGCACGAAATCCATCGTGTGGTTCCCCGTTGTGGGGACGCCACACTTTAGCCCGCTACCCCCGTGGATCACCAAATCGGGGTCCCGCGACGTCAGGCTCCGGCGTTCCAGGAGACGATCCGCCAGCCCCGGTTGTCCTCGCGCAGCTCGGCCCAGTGGCAGTTGTGCAGCCCGCCGATGGCCATCCAGGCCTCGTGCTGGCTGAGCCCGACCATCGAGGCGACGACCGCACGGCCGGCCACGCCGTGGGTGGCCACGACGGCGGTCTGGCCGGGGCCCAGCTCGGCCAGCAGGTCCTCGACCGCCGCCCGGACCCGCGCGGCCACCTGCGACAGGGTCTCCCCGTGGACGCCGCGAGGCAGGTCCTCCCCCGCGGCCAGGGCCGCCTGCTCCTCCGGGAACTGCTCGGCGACGTCGCCGGCGGTCATCCCCTGCCACTCTCCGGCGTGGATCTCGCGCAGCCGCTCGTCGTGGCGGACCTCCAGGCCGAGCCGGGAGCCGAGCGCCTGGGCGGTCTCCGCCGCGCGGGAGAGGTCGCTGCTGTGGATCAGCGACGGCTCGTACGACGCGAGCACCGCGGCCGCCGCCTGCGCCTGGGCCCGTCCGACCTCCGAGAGCGCCGTGTCGAGCTGGCCCTGCCAGATGCCGCTGGCGTTGTGGTCGGTCTCGCCGTGCCGCCAGATGAGCAGCCGGCGCCGGGCTCTGTGGCCGGCCGGTGAGCCGCCCTGGTCCGCCCCAGCCGGCCCGGGCTGCGCGCCCATCTCAGGCGGTCAGCTCGATCGCCGGGCAGTCCTTCCAGAGGCGCTCGAGCTGGTAGTAGCTGCGCTCCTCCTCGTGCTGGACGTGGACGACGATGTCGGCGAAGTCGATGAGGACCCACCGACCGTCGCGCTCGCCCTCGCGGCGCACCGGCTTGACGCCGAGCGCCCGCAGGGAGTCCTCGATGCTGTCGACGATGGCGTTGACCTGGCGGTCGTTGGGCGCCGAGGCGAGCAGGAAGATGTCGGTCAGGGCCAGCTGCTCGCTGACGTCGAGGGCGACGATCTTGGTGGCCAGCTTGTCCTCGGCGGCCGAGGCGGCCGCCCTGGCGAGGTCGATGGCGTGTTGCGTGGCGGCCACGCGGTCCTCCTAGTGGTGGTGGAGCAGAGATGGGCGGGCCGCCGCGACGGTGCCGGCCCGGTACAGGTGGTACTTGGCGATGTACTGCACCACGCCGTCGGGCACGAGGTACCAGACGGGGTGACCGGCCGCGACCCGCTCGCGGCAGTCGGTGGAGCTGATCGCCATGGCGGGGACCTCCTGCAGCGTCACCCGGTTCACGGGCAGGCCGCGGTCGGTGAGCTCGTGCCCTGGCCGGGTGACCGCGATGAACCCGGCGAGCTCCCAGAGCTCGTCGACGTCCTTCCAGGACAGGATCTGCGCGAGCGCGTCGGCCCCGGTGATGAAGAACAGGTCGGCGTCCGGGCGCTGGGCCTTGAGGTCGCGCAACGTGTCGATCGTGTAGGTCGGCCCCTCCCGGTCGATGTCCACGCGGCTGACGGTGAACCGGGGGTTCGAGGCGGTCGCGATCACCGTCATGAGGTAGCGGTCCTCGGCCGGTGAGACGCTCGCGCTGTCCTTCTGCCACGGCTCACCGGTGGGGACGAACACCACCTCGTCGAGGTCGAACAGCGTCTGCACCTCGCTGGCGGCGACCAGGTGACCGTGGTGGATGGGGTCGAAGGTGCCACCCATGACCCCCACGCGCATGGTCAGTGCTGGTTCCAGGTGTCACCGTGCTGCTCGGCGTGGCCGGTGTGCGAGGTGTCCCTGCCGTGGCTCCCGACGTTGCGGGGGTCGCTCTTGGCTGCGGTGTTGCGGAAGGACCACAGGAACGCCAGGGCCAGGCCGAACAGCAGCAGCGAGATCAGGCCGAAGAACACCGGCGGCATCGGGAGCTCACGCCCCGCGGGCTCGGCGGCGGTGAGGATGGTCAGCGAGGACAGGGACGACATGCCCCCAGCCTACCGTTGCCCCGCCCGCCCGCTGCCCGCGCGGCCGGTACGACGCATCGCCCCTCCGCGCGCCGCTACCGCACGGCACCCGGCCTGTCGCCCGCGTCCCGGCGTCCGCGGCTCGCCTAGGCTGCTGCGCATGTCCACCGAGCTGTCCGTCGTCGTCCCCATGTACGACGAGGAGGACGTCCTGCCGCTGCTGGTGGACCGGCTCCGCCCCCTCCTGGACGCGCTCGGCGCGTCGTACGAGGTGCTGGCGGTCGACGACGGCAGCCGCGACGCGACACCGGTGCTGCTGCAGCGCTACCGCCAGGACTGGCCGCAGCTGCGGGTGCTGCGGCTGCGCGCGAACGCCGGGCACCAGGCGGCCATCTCGGCCGGCCTGGCCCGCGCCCGCGGCGACTTCGTGGCCACGCTGGACGCCGACCTGCAGGACCCTCCGGAGGTGCTGGCCGAGATGCTGGCGCTGGCCCGGCGCGACGGCGTCGACGTCGTCTACGGCGTCCGCGCGGACCGCTCGACCGACTCGGCCTTCAAGCGGGGCTCGGCCCGGGCGTTCTACCGGCTGATCCGGCGGGTCAGCGGCACGACCGCACCGGCCGACGCGGGCGACTTCCGGCTGATGTCGCGGGCCACCGTCGAGGCGGTCAACGGGCTGCCCGAGCACCACCGGGTGCTGCGTTTCGTCGTCCCGGCCCTGGGCTTCCCCAGCGGGGAGGTGCGCTACCGCCGCGAGGTGCGCGCGGCCGGCAGCTCGAAGTACCCCCTGGCCCGCATGATCCGGCTCTCGGTGGACAGCCTGACCGGGTTCTCCACCGCTCCCCTGCGCCTGGCCACCTGGTTCGGCCTCGGCGGCGGCCTGGCGGCGTTCGGCCTGCTGGTCTACGCGCTGGTCGCCCAGCTGAGCGGCCGCACGGTCGCCGGCTGGACCTCGACCGTCGTCGCGGTGGCGGCCGTCGGTGCCGTGCAGCTGCTGTGCCTGGGCCTGCTCGGTGAGTACATCGGCCGGATGTACACGTTGATGCAGGGCCGTCCGACGTACTTCGTGGCCTACGACTCGCTGCAGGTCAGCCCGGACGACGAGCGGTCACGAGGAGCGTGACGCCGGGCAGCCGGCGCACCGGCAGGTAGCGCTCGACGGTGATCACGGCGCGCAGCCCGAGGTTCACCAGCGGGTGCAGGTCCTCCAGGTCGCTGCCGCTGCTGGACCGGCGGCGCAGGGCGACCACGGGGCGCAGCAGGACGTTCCACGAGGCCACCGACTCGAGCTCGAAGCCGTTGCGCCGCAGCAGGTCCGTCAGCGTCGGCCGGGTGTAGCGCCGGACGTGGCCGACGGCCTCGTCATGGGCGGACCACAGCCGCGGGTCGCAGGGCACGGCCACGAGGAACGTCCCGCCGGGACGCAGGACCCGCAGGACCTCGCTCGCGCACGCGTCGTCGTCGACGAGGTGCTCCAGGACGTCGAAGGCCACGACGAGGTCCAGGCTGGCGTCGGCCAGCGGCAGCAGGGTGGCATCCGCACGCATCACCGGCAGGCCGCGCTCGGCGGCGACCAGCGCGCCGTCCTCGCCGTACTCAAGGGGTGAGGCCGACCACCCGAGGTCGCGCAGGACCCGGGTGTTGCCGCCTCCGGCTGCGCCGACGTCCAGCGCGCGCCCGGGCGTCCGGCCGCGCAGAGCGGTGGCGAGCAGGTGGCGGCGCTCGCGGTACCACCAGTGGGCGTCCTCGAGCGCGGCGAGCTTGCGTACCTCAGTGCCTTCCACGGTCGGTCATCCTGCCAGTCGCGCCGGTCCCCCGGTGCACCGCCGTGCCGGTACGGGCGGCCGGGTGTACGACGCCCCGCCCGCGCGGCCGGTCACTCGCGGACCTGGCCGTCGCCCTCGACGACCCACTTGGTGGTCGTCAGCTCGGGCAGCGCCATCGGTCCGCGGGCATGCAGCTTCTGGGTGGAGATGCCGATCTCGGCGCCGAAACCGAACTCGCCGCCATCGGTGAACCGGGTCGAGGCGTTGACCATGACCGCGGCTGCGTCGACCTCGGCGGTCCACCGGCGGGCGGCGGCCCGGTCCTGGGTGACGATGGCCTCGGTGTGGCCGGTGCCGAACCGCCGCACGTGCGCGAGCGCGTCGTCCAGGGAGTCGACCACGCGGACGCTGATGTCCAGGGAGAGGTACTCCGCGGCGAAGTCGTCGTCGTCGGCCACCGCGAACGGGGCACCGGCGGCCTCGGCGAACGGCCGCACCTCCGGGTCGCCGTGGACCGCCACCCCGGCCGCGCCGAGCTCGGCCAGGACCTTGGGCAGGAAGTCGGCGGCGATGCTGCGGTGCACCAGCAGCGACTCGGCCGAGTTGCACACGCTGACCCGGTGGGTCTTGGAGTTGACCGCGATCCGCAGCGCCATCTCGAGGTCGGCCGCGGCATCGACGTAGACGTGGCAGTTGCCCACCCCGGTCTCGATGACCGGCACGGTCGACTCCTCGACGACGGTGCGGATCAGGTCGGCCCCACCACGCGGGATGAGGACGTCGACCAGCCCACGGGCCCGCATCAGGGACCGGACCGCGTCCCGGCCCCCCTCGTCGAGCAGCGTGACCGCGTCGGCGGGGAGCCCGTGGGCCGTCAGGGTGCCGCGCAGCACGTCGACCAGGGCGCGGTTGCTGGCACCGGCGGCGGAGCCTCCCCGCAGGACCACGGCGTTGCCGCTCTTGAGCGCGAGCCCGGCGGCGTCCACGGTGACGTTGGGGCGGGCCTCGTAGATCATGCCGACCACGCCCATCGGGACGCGCACCTGGCGGATCTGCAGGCCGTTGGCGAGGGTGGAGCCGCGGACCACCTCACCCACCGGGTCGGGCAGCGCGGCGACGTCCCGCAGCGCGTCGGCGACGGCATGGACCCGTCGCTCGTCCAGGCGCAGGCGGTCGACCAGCGACTCGGCCAGCCCGGACGCGCGACCGCGCTCGACGTCCTCGCAGTTGGCTGCCAGGACGTCGGCGGTGGCGGCGTCGAGGTCGTCGGCCATCGCCCGCAGGACCTGGTCCTTGGTCGCCCGCGGGAGCAGTGCGAGGCGCCGGGAGGCGGCGCGCGCGGCGCCCGCCAGGGAGGCGACGTGCGAGACCACCTCGTGGTCGATCCCACTCTCGGTCGGAACGGTGTCAGCCATGGGTCCAGCCTAGGTCGGCCGCCGCATGCCCCGGGAGCGGGTTTCGCGGTGCGGACGTGCCGTAGAGGCGGAGGGTCGGAGGCCGCCGGACTCCTGCGCCCCTCAGCCGATGACGGCGCTGCGGCGCTCGAGCAGCACCGTGTCCTGCCACTGCCCATCCAGCCGGGCGATCCGCTCGCGGCGACCGACCACCCGGAAGCCGAGGCGCTCGTGCAACCGGACGCTGGCCGCGTTGCCGGGGAAGACGGCGGACTGGATCGTCCAGATCCCGGCCGCCTCGGTGGACCGGACCAGGGCCTGCAGCAGGTCCGCGCCGACGCCCCGACCGCGGGCGCGCCGGTCGACGTAGACGGAGTGCTCGACCACTCCCTGGTACGCCGGCCGCGCGGACACGGCCGAGACCGCGACCCAGCCGACCACGTCGCCGGGGTCCCCGTCGACGGCGACGAACCGGTGGTCCGGCAGCCGCCCCGCGTGGAACTGCTCCCATGTCGGCGCGGCGACCTCGAACGTCGCCGCTCCGTCGTCGATGCCCTGCTGGTAGATCCGCAGCACCGCCGGTCCGTCCGCGGGGCTCATCGCCCGGATGAGGACATCGCTCACAGCAGGACCAGGTCGTCGCGGTGCACGACCTCCCGCTCGTAGCCGGGGCCGAGCTCGCGGGCGAGGTCGTGGGTGGTGCGCCCCAGCAGCCCCGGCAGCTCGACCGAGTCGTAGTTGACCAGGCCGCGGCCCACCGGTCGGCCGGCGGGGTCGCACAGGTCGACCGGGTCACCGTCGTCGAAGCTGCCCTCCACGGACACGATCCCCGCCGGCAGCAGCGACTTGCGGCGGTCCACGACGGCGTGGACCGCGCCCTGGTCGAGCAGCAGCCGACCTCGCGGCGAGGTGGCGTGGGCCAGCCACAGCAGCCGGGAAGCGCGGCGCGACCCGGTCGGGGCGAACACCGTGCCGACATCGTGTCCGGCCATGGCCTCCGGGAACTGGGCGGTGGAGGTCAGCACCGTCGTGATGCCCGCCGCCGTCGCGATGCCCGCGGCCTCCACCTTCGTGGTCATGCCACCCGTGCCGACGCCCGAGCCGGTGCCCCCGATCCGGACGTCGACGAGGTCAGCGGGTCCACGCACCACCGGGATCCGCGAGGTGCCCTCCCGCGCGGGCGGCCCGTCGTACAGCGCATCGACGTCCGAGAGCAGCAGCAGCGCGTCGGCGTGCACGAGGTGGGCCACCAGCGCGGCCAGCCGGTCGTTGTCGCCCACGCGGATCTCGTGCGTGGCCACGGTGTCGTTCTCGTTGACGACGGGGACGACCCCGAGGTCGAGCAGCCGGTCCAGCGTGCGGCGCGCGTTGGCGTAGTGGGAGCGCCGGGTCACGTCATCGGCGGTCAGCAGGATCTGCCCGACCGTCAGGTCGTGGCCCCCGAACGCCTTGCTGTACGCCGCGAGGAGGGCGCCCTGCCCGACGCTCGCCGCGGCCTGCTGGGTGGCCAGGTCCCGGGGCCGGCGGACCAGTCCCAGCGGTCCGATGCCGGCCGCGATGGCGCCGGAGGAGACCAGCACCACCTGGGTGCCGCTGCGCCGCTGGGCGGCCAGCACGTCGACGACGCTGTGCAGCCGCTCCCGGTCCAGCTCACCCCGCGCCGTCGTCAGCGAGCTCGAGCCGACCTTGACCACCAGCCGGCTGGCGGTGGTGAGGGCGTGACGGTGGCTGGTGGACACGGCCGAAGTCTAGTGAGCGGACCGCCGGGCCCCCGGCGGCGTCCACGCACCGGCCGGACGGGGCCGTCCGGTCCTCAGCCGTCCTCCGGCTGCCGCTCCACCTCTTCGTCCTCCTGGGCCGCGACGGCCCAGTGACCCGCGCGGCGCTCGGCCGCGAGGTCCTCGCGCGCCGCCGTACGGGAAGCCCGGCGGTCGGCGTAGTCCGAGCGCTTCTCCTCGCGGGTCGGACGGTGCAGGTTGTCCAGCCGCACGTCCGAGCCGCGGGGGCCGGTGAGCAGCTCCGCGCCCGCGGACATGGTCGGCTCCCAGTCGAACACGACGGCGTTGTCGGCGCTGCCGATGACGACCGTGGCCCCGGCGACGGCACCGGCCTTGAACAGCGCCTCCTCCACCCCGGCCCGGGCCAGGCGGTCGGCGAGGTAGCCGACGGCCTCGTCGTTGGAGAAGTCGGTCTGGTGCACCCACCGGGTGGGGCGGTCACCGACGATGCGGAAGACCTCGCCGTCGGGGGTGTTCTCGCGCTTGACGACGAAGCCGCTGTCGTCGACGGCCTTCGGGCGCAGGACGATCCGCGGCGGGACGACCACCTCGAGGGCAGCCCGGGCCTCGGTGACGTGGCGGGCCATCGCGAACGTCAGCTCGCGCAGGCCGGTGCGGGCGACGGCCGAGACGATGAACACCTCGAGGCCGCGGGCCTCCAGGTCGGGCTTGACCATCTCGGCGAGCTCGCGCGCCTCCGGCACGTCAGCCTTGTTGAGGACGATCATCCGGGTGCGGTCGGAGATCGGCCGGCCGCCCAGGGTGTCGTCGGGCACGTACTGCGCAAGCTCGCGCTCGATCACGTCGAGGTCGCTGAGGGGGTCGCGGTCCGGCTCCAGCGTCGCGCAGTCGATGACGTGCACCAGGACCGAGCAGCGCTCGACGTGGCGCAGGAACTCCAGGCCCAGGCCCTTGCCCTCGCTCGCCCCGGGGATCAGACCGGGGACGTCGGCGACGGTGAACCGCTGCTCGCCGGCCGTGACGACGCCCAGGTTGGGCACGAGGGTGGTGAACGGGTAGTCGGCGATCTTGGGCCGGGCGGCGCTGAGCACCGCGACCAGGCTGGACTTGCCGGCGGACGGGTAGCCGATCAGGGCCACGTCGGCCAGCGACTTCAGCTCCAGGACGACGTCGAGGGCGTCGCCGGGCTCGCCGAGCAGCGCGAACCCCGGCGCCTTGCGCCGCCGGGAGGACAGCGCCCGGTTGCCCAGGCCGCCGCGGCCGCCGCGCGCGACCACGTAGGTCTCCCCCGGCGTGACGAGGTCGGCGAGGACCTCACCGTCGGGGCGCTTGACGACCGTGCCCGCCGGCACCGGCAGGACCAGGTCCCCACCGTCGGCACCGTTGCAGTCGTCGCCGCCGCCGGGCTGTCCGTTCGTGGCCTTGCGGTGCGGGCTGTGGTGGTAGTCCAGCAACGTGGTGGCCTGCGGGTCGACGTACAGCTCGACGTTGCCGCCGCGACCACCGTTGCCGCCATCAGGGCCGCCGAGCGGCTTGAACTTCTCGCGGCGCACCGAGGCCACTCCGTGGCCACCGTCACCGGCGGCGACGTGCAGGACCACGCGGTCAACGAAGCTGGCCATCAGTTGAGTCTCCATCCATGGGCTCGCCGTCCCTCCCGGGACTTCCGGCGCGTGCCCGTCGTTACAGCAAAAACACGCGAGGGGGTGGGCCCTGGAAGGCCCAACCCCCTCGCGCTCGAGGTGTGATGCGTCGCCGTCAGACGGTCTCGGAGACCGTTTCGGGCTGGATGATGTTGACGGTCTTGCGACCGCGCTTGGTGCCGAACTTCACCGCGCCCGCGACCAGCGCGAACAGCGTGTCGTCGCCGCCACGGCCGACGCCCTCGCCGGGGTGGAAGTGGGTCCCGCGCTGGCGGACGAGGATCTCGCCAGCGTTGACGGCCTGGCCGCCGAAGCGCTTGACGCCGAGGAACTGTGCATTCGAGTCGCGCCCGTTGCGCGTCGAGGATGCACCCTTCTTGTGTGCCATGTCAGTGCCTACCTTGGTTTCTCGTGGCTGTCAGATGAGGACTGCGGGTGGAGGCTCAGGCCTCGATCGCGGTGACCTTGATCTGCGTCGAGTGCTGACGGTGACCCTGACGCTTCTTGTAGCCGGTCTTGTTCTTGTACTTCATGATGGTGATCTTGGGGCCCTTGGTGGGCTTGACCACCTCGGCGGTCACGGTGGCCTTGGCGAGCTTGCCCGCGTCGCTGGTCACGGTGGAGCCATCGACGAGCAGGAGCGGCGTGAGGTCGATGCTGTCGCCGGCCTCACCGTTCACCTTGTCGATGATGAGGACGTCTCCGACGGACACCTTCTCCTGTCGGCCGCCAGCGCGAACGATCGCGTACACGTTGAGCTCACTCTCTTAGGTCGTACGGGTGGGATGCGACTCTCGAAACCGGCCCGTCAACACGAGCACGGTGGGCGCACCGAGGGATCAGACTACGTGGTCGTTCCCCTGGTCAGCAAACTCGCCGACCGGGGTGGCGGTCGAGGCGCCGGGAGGGCCGGCCGGCGCCACGACGCGGGCGCGCTTGCGGCGCCCGCGGGGAGCCGGCTGGGCCGGAGCCTCCTGCTCGGACTGGGGCTTGCGGTCAGGCTCGGCCTGGGCCTGGTGGTCAGGCTCAGGCTGCTGTGCCGGCACAGCCTCCTTCACCGGCTCAGCCTGCTGCGCGGGCTCGGCGTCCTTCACCGGCTGAGCCTGCTGCGCGGGCTCGGCGTCCTTCACCGGCTCGGTCGTGAGGTCGAGCACGGGGCTCCCATCGCCTGACGCGGCGACGACCTCGGCCGCCTGCGGCTGCGCGCCGGGAGTCGGCTCGATGTCCTCGGTGAGCGCCTCGTCGACCGAGACCGCCTGGCTGGCGAGCAGCGCCGCCTGGTGGGCCGCCGCCGCGATCTGGGCCGGCGTCGGACCGCTGGGGGTGCTGGGCACGGTCGAGACGGACTCGGCCGGGGAGGGCTGGCCCTGGTCGCGGCCACCGCGGCCCCGGCGGCTGCGCGACCCGCGGCCGCCGTCACCGGACCCGTTGTCGCCAGAGCCGCTGTCGCCCCGGTTGCCGTTCTCGCCACCGCGGTGGTGGTCGTTCCCGCGGTTGCCGTTGTCGCTGCGGCCGCCGTTGTCGGCGGGCCGGTCGACCGGGTCGGCGTGGATGATGAAGCCACGCCCGTTGCAGTGCTCGCACTGCTCGGAGAAGACCTCGATCAGGCCGCTGCCGACGCGCTTGCGGGTCATCTGGACCAGTCCGAGGGAGGTCACCTCAGCGACCTGGTGCTTGGTCCGGTCACGGCCCAGGCACTCCAGCAGGCGTCGTACGACCAGGTCGCGGTTGCTCTCCAGCACCATGTCGATGAAGTCGATGACGATGATGCCGCCGATGTCGCGCAGCCGGAGCTGGCGGACGACCTCCTCGGCCGCCTCGATGTTGTTCTTGGTGACCGTCTCCTCGAGGTTGCCACCGGAGCCGACGAACTTGCCGGTGTTGACGTCGACCACGGTCATGGCCTCGGTCCGGTCGATGACCAGCGAGCCGCCGGAGGGCAGCCAGACCTTGCGGTCCATCGCCTTGGCGATCTGCTCATCGACCCGGTAGTGCGTGAACAGGTCCTGCTCGCCGGTCCACCGGGTGACCCGGTCGGCGAGGTCGGGGGCCACCGAGCCGACGTAGCCCGACACCTGCGACCAGGCCGGCTCGCCCGCCACCACCAGGCTGGCGAAGTCCTCGTTGAAGACGTCGCGGATCACCCGCACGGTCAGGTCGGGCTCGCCGTGCAGCAGGCTCGGGGCCTTGGTCTGGGTCGAGGCGGCCTTGGTCTTGATGTCCTCCCACGCGGCGGTCAGCCGCGCGACGTCGGCCCGCAGCTCCTCCTCGCTGGCGCCCTCGGCGGCCGTGCGCACGATCACGCCGGCGTTCTCGGGGACGACCTCGCGCAGGATCTTCTTCAGGCGCGCGCGCTCGGTGTCAGGCAGCTTGCGGGAGATGCCGGTCATGTTGCCGTCCGGCACGTAGACCAGGTAGCGGCCGGGCAGCGAGATCTGCGAGGTCAGCCGGGCGCCCTTGTGACCGATCGGGTCCTTGGTGACCTGCACGAGGACGGAGTCACCGGAGCTGAGGGCGTTCTCGATCCGCTTGGCCTTGTTGTTCGCCAGGCCGGCGGCGTCCCAGTTGACCTCACCGGCGTAGAGCACGGCGTTGCGGCCCTTGCCGATGTCGACGAACGCGGCCTCCATGCTGGGCAGGACGTTCTGGATCCGGCCGAGGTAGACGTTGCCGGCCATCGACACGTTGCTCTCGCGGGAGACGTAGTGCTCGACGAGCACGTTGTCCTCGAGCACCGCGATCTGGGTGCGGTCCTCCTTGTTGCGGACGACCATGACCCGCTCGACGCTCTCGCGGCGGGCCAGGAACTCGGCCTCGGTGATGATCGTGCGGCGACGGCCGGCCTCGCGGCCCTCGCGGCGTCGCTGCTTCTTGGCCTCGAGCCGGGTGGACCCCTTGACGCTGGTGACCTCGTCGCGGTCCTTGCGGGGCTCCCGGACGCGCGTCACGACACCGGGCTGCTGCTCCTCGTTGTCGGTGGACGCAGCGCCGCGGCGACGGCGCCTCGTGCGGCGCCGGCTGGTGCCGCCGTCGTTCTCGTCCGTGTCCTCGGCGGTGTCCTCGCCGGCTGTGGAGGAGTCCTCGGAGGTCTCCTCGCGCGGCGCCGCGTCCTCGCGGTCAGCGGTGGCCTCGTCCAGGTCCGTGGCGTCGCTCGCCCGGCTGCGGCGGCCCTTGCCGCCCCGGCGGCGCCGACGGCGTCCACCGCCCTCGCCGTCGCTGTCGGCGTCGCTGCCGTCCTCCTCGGCCTGCGGAGGGGTACGGCGAGCCTCGTCCTGACCTTGCGTGTCGGCCGCGGGAGCCGGGACGCCCGCACTGACGGCGGGGGCCGACGCGGGCGCGGTCGCCCGGCGACGGCGGGGCGCCGCGGCGGGGTCGGGTGCCTGGAACAGCAGGCCGAGACCGATCGGAGCGGAGGCCGGCTGCGGCTCAGGCTCCGGTGCAACCTCGGGCTCGGTGGCGGGCTCGCCCGCCGGCACGGCGTCGGCGTCGACCGTGGGCTCGACGACGGCCTCGGCGACGGGGGTGGACGCGTCGGCGGGGGTGGACGCGTCGGCGGCCGGCGTCTCCTCCGTCGCGTCCGCAGCGGGCGGCTGGACCTCGTCGGCGGGCGCGGCAGCGGCCTCGGCCGGCGGCGGAACGGCCGTCTTCTTCGCGGTGGCCTTGCGGGGTGCGCGCTTGCGCGCCGCCTTCTTGGCCGGAGCCGGCGCGGCCTCCGGGGTGTCTGTGGCGTCCGGGGTTCCCGGGCTCGCTGCGGCCGGGCTCTCCGTGCCCGCCACGGCGGGTGCGTGCACGGAGTCGGTGGCCGCGGCGTCCGTGCCCCCGGAGGTGGGCGCGGAGCCGGCGACCGGCTCGGCGTCGTGGTGGGCCGGCGTGGTCCTGGCGGCGGTCGCCTTGCGCGGGGCCCGCTTGCGGGCGGCTCGTTTCACCGGGGCCTCGGCCTGCGGTGCGGCGGCGCCGTTGGCCTCGGCGGCATCGGCGCCGGGGGCGGGTGCCGGCTCGGTGGTGAACAGCTCGGTGGTCGTGTCGTCGTTGGAAGCCATGCGGCTCCTCCCGTCATCCACGGGGCGAGGCCACACCTGGGCCGGATGAGCCCCCGTCGCCCGCATGGTGTGCGGTTGCGTCGTCTCCCCGCTGGACGCGGGCGAGGCGGAAGTCGTCTTGCTACATCTCAGGCGGCTCGCGCGGCTAGGCGCGTCACCTGCCTTCAGATGCCGTCGGCGTCCTGGTCGGCGGCCAGAGGATCAGCCACCGTCGCGGTTGCAGTTCGCAGCGGCCCCTGCGCCAGCCGAGTCACCAGGGGTGGTGTCGGCGGCGCGAGCGCGGCAACTGCGTGCAGCGCGGTCAGAACATCGTCGGGGCGCACGGCCGGTGTGGTGTGCCGTACGACCGCCCTCAGTATCGCACACGAGTCGTCCTCGACGGCCGAAGCGCTCAGCGACACGACGGCGGATCGGACGTCGAACGTGCGGGGACCGCTCTTCATCATGCGCGTGACCTGCACCTCCTCCCGCTGCAGCAGAGCCTGCGCCGCCTCCTCCAGGGGCTGCACCGGCATGCCGCGGAACTCCATCACCCAGTCGCTGGCCTGCAGCCGGTCGGCCAGCGCGCCCGGCGTGGCCTCGACCACCTGGAGGACGTCCAGGCCGGCCGGCAGCGCCTCGTCCAGCGCCTCGCGCAGGCTGTCGGGGTCCACCCGGTGGGTCACCGAGATCTCGACGTACTCGGCCTCGCTGGCCGTGCCGGTCGGCGCGGCGTTGGCGTAGGAGATCTTGGGGTGCGGGTGGAAGCCGGCCGAGAAGGCCATCGGCACGGCGGCCCGGCGCAGCGCCCGCTCCAGCGCCCGCTGGAAGTCGCGGGTCGAGGAGAAGCGCAGCCGGCCCCGCTTGGCGTAGCGGACGCGCAGCTTCTGCACCGCCGGGGGCGGAGGTGGTCCTTCGGGGGTGCGCGCCATGGGAGGAACCTACAAGGACCACCGTCGCGCGCCGAAACCCGCAGGGGCGATCGTGCGCGCCCTCAGAGGTCCAGGCGCATCAGGTCGTCGGCCGGGCGGAACCCGAACCCCTGGTAGAGCGGGCGCGACATCTCGCTGGGGTTGAGCACCACCCGCTCCATCGCCTCGGCGCGGGCCCAGTCCACCGCCGCGGTCACCAGCGCCGACGCCACGCCCCGCCGGCGCCGGTCCGGCTCGACCCACAGGTTGCCCAGGTAGGCCCACCGCGCGTCGGGCGCCCCCTCGTGCGGCATCCGCTCGAACACCGCCAGGTTGACCATCCCCAGCGGGCGCTCCCCCTCCGTCGCCAGCCAGGCGGCGCGCAGGCCGCCCTGGCGCTCCCACCACCGGCGCAGCCGCTCGCCGAGGTCACCGCTCGGCACCGGCGGAGCGGCCCTGCGAGGTGCCCCAGGCGGCACGCAGCGCGGTCAGCGCCGGCAGGTCGGCCGACGTCGCCTGCCGCACGACGTACGCCGAGGACGCCGCCGCCTGCCCGCAGGCGGCCAGGCGGGTCGCCGTACCGAGGGGGTCCGGACCGGTGGCGGGCGCGGGCCCCAGCGTCAGGGGGACTCCAGGAGCTGGTCGCGGCCGGCGCCCACGACGGTGAGGGGCAGCAGCGTCTTGCCGGTGGGACCGACCTCGATCTGGGTGCCCATCTGCGGGCACACCCCGCAGTCGAAGCAGGGCGTCCAGCGGCAGTCGTCGACCTCGGTCTGGGTGAGGGCGTCCTGCCAGTCGTCCCAGAGCCACTCCTTGTCCAGCCCGGAGTCGAGGTGGTCCCAGGGCAGGACCTCGGACTGCTCGCGCTCGCGGGTGGTGTACCAGGCGACGTCGACCGGCCCCCCTTCGAAGACCTCGGCCGCGCAGCGCATCCAGCGCTCGTAGGAGAAGTGCTCACTCCACCCGTCGAACCGGCCACCGTCGCGCCACACCGCCTCGATGACCTTCCCGACCCGGCGGTCGCCGCGGGAGAGCAGTCCCTCCACGATGCCGGGCTGGCCGTCGTGGTAGCGGAAGCCGATGGCCGAGCCGTAGCGCTTGTCGGACTTGATCGCCTCGCGCAGCTTGGCCAGGCGCGCGTCCGTCTCCTCGGCGCCGAGCTGGCCGACCCACTGGAACGGCGTGTGCGGCTTGGGGACGAAGCCCCCGATCGAGACGGTGCAGCGGATGTCGCGCTTGCCGCTGATGCGGCGGCCGGTCTCGATGACCCGCTTGGCGAGCTCGGCGATCTGCAGCACGTCCTCGTCGGTCTCCGTCGGCAGCCCGCACATGAAGTACAGCTTGACCTGGCGCCAGCCGGCCGAGTAGGCGGCCGCGACGGTGTTGATGAGGTCGTCCTCGGTGACCATCTTGTTGATCACCTGGCGGATGCGCTCCGACCCGCCCTCCGGGGCGAACGTCAGGCCCGAGCGGCGGCCGCCGCGGGTCAGCTCGTTGGCGAGGTCGATGTTGAACGCGTCGACGCGGGTCGAGGGCAGCGAGAGGCCGGTCTGGGTGCCCTCGTAGCGGTCGGCGAGGCCCTTGGCGATGTCGGCGATCTCGGAGTGGTCGGCGCTGGAGAGGGAGAGCAGGCCGACCTCCTCGAAGCCGGTGGCGGCCAGCCCGCGCTCGACCATCTCGCCGATGCCGGTGATGGAGCGCTCGCGCACCGGTCGGGTGATCATGCCCGCCTGGCAGAACCGGCAGCCGCGGGTGCAGCCGCGGAAGATCTCGACCGACATGCGCTCGTGGACGGACTCGGCCAGCGGCACGAGGGGCTGCTTGGGGTAGGGCCACGCGTCCAGGTCCATCACGGTGTGCTTCGACACGCGCCACGGGACCCCGGGCGCGGACGGGACGACGCGCTGGATCCGGCCGTCGGGCAGGTAGTCCACCGTGTAGAACGCCGGGACGTAGACGCCGCCGGTGCGGGCGAGCCGCATCAGCAGCTCTTCGCGACCACCCGGTCGCCCCGAGGCCTTCCAGTCGCTGATGATGTCGGTGACCTCCAGCACCGCCTGCTCGCCGTCACCGATGATCGCGGCGTCGAGGAAGTCGGCGATCGGCTCGGGGTTGAACGCGGCGTGTCCGCCGGCGATGACGATCGGGTCCTCGAGGCCCCGGTCGCGGGCGTGCAGGGGGATGCCGGCCAGGTCGAGCGCGGTGAGCATGTTGGTGTAGCCGAGCTCGGTGGAGAACGAGAGGCCGAACACGTCGAAGTCGCGCACGCTGCGGTGGCCGTCGACGGTGAACTGCGGGACGCCGTGCTCCCGCAGCAGGGCCTCCATGTCGGACCACACCGCGTAGGACCGCTCGGCCAGCGCGTCGGGGCGCTCGTTGAGGACCTCGTACAGGATCATCACGCCCTGGTTGGGGACGCCGACCTCGTACGCGTCGGGATACATCAGCGCCCAGCGGGTGGTCAGCTCCTCCCCTGCGGGACCGAAGCCGGCGCAGTTCCAGTCCTTCACGGTCGAGTTGAGCTCGCCGCCGACGTACTGGATGGGTTTGCTCACCTGCTCCAGCAGGGGTTCCAGGGCAGCAAACAGTGACTCACCGGACATGGGGCAAGGGTAGCCCGGCGGTGCCGGGTGGCCCGCATCCACGCTGCCGGCCCGGTTGCCAGCTGCCGGTCCGCGTCCGCGCTGCCAGCCCGTTCAAAGGAAGCGGCGCTACCGTGGTGGACGATGATGCTGCAACGATCTCTGTCTCCCTTCCGTCGCCGCGGGCCTCTCACGGCCCTCGGCCTGCTCCTGATGGCCGCACTCACGGCGACCCTGACCGGCTGGTCCGGCACGACCGGAGCCCCGCGGTCCTCGCCGCCGTCGCACGCCGCCGAGTCCTCGCGAACAGCGACCTCCGCGACCGGTGCAGGCGCCGGACGGCTGACCGTGGTCGGGATCGGTGACTCGGTGACCGCCGGCAACGCCTGCGACTGCACCGACTTCGTGCACCGGTACGCCGCCGAGGTCCCGGCGAGCGCCGGTGGCCCCGCCCGGCCGGTGAACCTGGGTGAGGGCGGCCAGACCAGCGCCCAGCTGCTGTCCGAGCTCAGCTCCGGTGGCGCGATGTCCCACCAGGTGGCCTCCGCCGACGTGGTGCTGGTCACGATCGGCGCCAACGATCTCCTGCCCCTGCTGGACACCTGGTCCTCCTCCGGCTGCGCCGCCTCGTGCTCCGCCCCCGCGGTGCAGGCCGTCGCGCGCAACATCACGGGGATCGTCGACCGCACCCGCGCCCTGCGTGCCGGGCACCCCACCCGGATCCTGGTGACCGGCTACTGGAACGTCTTCGAGGACGGCGACGTGGCCAGCGCCGACCGCGGTGCGGCGTACCTGGCCTGGAGCGACGCGCTGTCCCGGCAGCTCAACACCGCGGTCTGCTCCGCGGCCCGGGGTGCGGGCGCGACGTGCGTCGACCTCTACACACCGTTCAAGGGCGATGGCAGCCGCAACCCCACCTCGCTGCTGGCGGGCGACGGCGACCACCCCAACGCGGCCGGTCACGACGTCATCGCGGCCGCGCTGCTGCGGGCGACGCGCTTCTGAGGCGGCCCACGGTCAGAACGGCGGGCCGAGGTGCGCCGACAGCCAGCTGACGGCCCGGGGCAGCTCCCCGTCCCACGCCGAGTAGTTGTGCCCGCCGCGGTTGACCACCAGCGAGTCCACGTGCAGCGGCGGCCGCACGAGGGACAGGAAGCGCCGGGTGTCGGAGTAGCCCTGACGGCTGTGCTCCTGGCGGGAGATGGTCAGCAGCAGCGAGACCGGCGGTGGGGGCTGGTGCTGCAGGCGCCACTCGAGGTCGTTCAGGGAGCGCAGCACCCGTGAGCCACCCCACAGGTCGCCGGTCGTACGGTCCTGCAGCGTGTGGTAGTAGCCCGACAGGGACACGGCGGCGCTGAAGACGTCCGAGTGCGTCATGGCGATCTTGACCGCGCAGTAGCCGCCGGTGGAGTCGCCGATGGCGCCCCACCCGACGGGGCTGACCCGCACCGAGTTGCGGAGCGCGACGGGCACGTCCTGCGCGAGGAAGGTCTCCACCTGCGGACCGGCCGGGACGTCCGTGCACTCGGTGTCGCGTGGCGGCACGACGGTCGGTCGCAGCATCACGAGGACCATGGGCCGGGCGTGGTGTGCAGCGACCAGCTGCTGCAGCACCTGCGGGTAGTACATGCGGTTCACCAGCGAGAGGTCGTTGCCCGGGTAGCCGGTCAGGACCTCGACGGCGGGGAAGGTGCGGTGCGCCCATGCCGGCTGGTAGTACTGCGGCGGCAGGTAGACGAAGGCGTGGTCCGACAGCCCCGACCGTCCGCCGCTGATCGTCACCGACTCCAGGCGCCCCTTGGTCGACCACTGTGCCGGCGAGGCCGCGGCGCCCGGCAACGGCGTGACGCGGTCTCCCGACGAGCGCGCGGTGAGCGCGACGGCCTCGCGCGCGGCGATCGCCTGGTGCCGGCCCCGCGCGTGCACCACCCGGCCGTCATTCGTGGATCCGCCGAGCAGCTCGCTCCAGGAGCCGTAGAAGTAGCCGTAGTCGTTCAGCAGCGCGGCCACCAGGAGCACGGCCGTGAGCTGGCTGAGGCCGAGCAGCACGACCCGCGTGGCCGCGCGCACAGCCCTCGGCCCACGCACACGGGACCAGAGCAGGTACGTCGCCGCGGGGAGTCCGAGCGCCAACCCCGCGAGCAGGATCACCAACGGACGACCGAGCAGGTCCATCGCGCGTCCTTCCACGCCGCCGGACGCCTGCCGGCGGGCTACTCCCCCAGACTCGCGCCGGAGGCTGCGAACCTGCTGAGAGCAGGCCGGGAAATGCCCCGGGGCGGCGCGGCGGGGCTCAGGAGGGGACGATCGAGGACAGCACCGTGCGGCACCGCTCGACGTCCTCGGCCATCTGCTCCAGCAGGGCCTCGACCGAGGCGTAGCGCTCGGTCGGCCGCAGGCGCTCGACGAGCTCGAGTGCCACGTCCTCGCCGTACAGGTCGAGGTCGGTGCGGTCCAGGACGTAGGCCTCCACCCGGCGCTGGGTCCCGTCGAAGGTGGGGTTGGTGCCGATCGACACGGCCGCCGGCATCGTGGAGTCGGGGTGGTCCGGGGACAGGCCCGGCCGCAGCAGCCACCCGGCGTAGACCCCGTCGGCGGGCACCAGACCGGAGACCACCGGCCCCAGGTTGGCGGTGGGGTAGCCCAGCTCCCGGCCGCGGTGGTCGCCGTGCACGACGGTGCCCGAGACGCGGTGCGGGCGGCCGAGGATCTCCGCCGCCCCGCCCACGTCACCGGCGGCGACGAGCTCACGGACCCTGCTGGAGGACCAGCGGACCTCTCCCCCGAGGTCCTCCAGGGTGAGCACCTCGAAGCCGTGCTCGCGGCCCAGCGCGCGCAACGTGGTGACGTCGCCGGAGTTGCGCACCCCGAACCGGGTGTCCTTGCCGACCACGACGACCCGGGCACCGAGCGCCTCGACGAACACGGTGCGGACGAACTGCTCGGGGGTCCAGGCGGCCAGCTCGCGGGTGAACTCCATGACGAGGACGGCGTCGAGGCCGGTGCCCTCCAGCAGCGCCAGCCGGTGGTCGGGGCCGGTGATGATCTGCGGGGCGCGCCCCGGGTGCAGGACGGCGACCGGGTGCGGTTCGAACGTCACCGCGACCGCGCGGGCCCCGGTCGCGCGGGCCTGCTCGACCACGGCGCCGAGCACGGCGCGGTGGCCGCGGTGGACGCCGTCGAAGTTGCCCAGCGTCACCACGCTCGGGCCGAAGCCCGCCGGGACCTGGGAGAGGTTCGTCCATCGCAGCACGGGGGACACTCTACGAACCCGAGGGGGCGAACACGACGTGGGCCTTGGCCAGGGTGCCGCGCTCGTCCAGCATGGCCACCAGCGCACCGTCCGGGGCGAACGCCGCCACCGGCTCGGACCGCAGCGGCGCCAGGGACGGGATCCGCTGGCCGTAGCCGACGGCCGTCGCCTCCGCTGCCGTCAGCTCGCGGGCCGCGAACGACGCGCGCGCCGCCTCCGCCAGCGACAGCACCGGTACGGCGCCGGCGTCCCGCGCCTCCTGCAGTGCCTCCAGCGAGTGGGCGCCGGACAGGTCGAACCGGCCGACGCGGGTGCGTCGCAGCGCGGTGAGGTGACCACCGACGCCCAGGGCGCTGCCCAGGTCGCGTGCCAGCGCCCGGATGTAGGTGCCGGAGGACACCTCGACCTCGACGTCGAGGTCCCTCACGGCATGACCGCCCACCACCGCGTCCCGCGACGCGAGCACGGTGAAGCGGTGCACCGTGACCGGCCGGGCCGGCAGGACCACGTCCTCCCCGGCCCGGACCCGGGCGTAGGACCGCCTGCCGTCGACCTTGATCGCGCTCACGGCGGACGGCACCTGCTGGATGCCGCCGGTCAGCGCGGCAACTGCCGTCTCGACGACGGCTGCGGTCAGCGACGTCACGTCGTACGACGCGGTGACCTCGCCCTCGGCGTCGTCGGTGAGGGTGGACTGCCCGAGCCGGATCGTCGCGGTGTAGGTCTTGTCGCAGCCGACCAGGAACGTCAGGAGCTTGGTGGCCCGGTTGACCCCGAGCACGAGCACCCCGGTAGCCATCGGGTCCAGGGTGCCGGCGTGACCCACGCGACGGGTGCCGCACAGCCCGCGCACCTTGGCCACCACGTCGTGGCTGGTCCAGCCGGCCGCCTTGTCCACGACGAGCAGCCCGTCGGAGGCGACGGGCCGGTCGCCAGCGGTCATCGTTCCTTCGACGGCTCGGCGGTCGCGCCGGCCCTGGGGGCGTCGCCGTCCGCGGATGCGTCCTCGAGGTCGTCCTCGTCCTCGACCGGCTTCTTGTAGGGGTCGGACTCGCCCGCGTAGGTGGCACCGCTGGCGGCGGCGGCCACGGCGGCGTCGCGTTCCTTGGTCTCGCGCAGCAGCGCCTCCATGTGGGCGGCGGTGTCGGGCAGCGCGTCGGCGAAGAACTCCAGCGTCGGGGTCAGCCGGATGCCGATGCCCTTGCCGACCGCGGCCCGCAGCTTGCCCTTGGCCGACTCGAGGGCCGCCGCCGTCTCCGCGCGCTCGGTCTCGCCGCCGAAGACGGTGTAGAACACCGAGGCGTTCTGCAGGTCCCCCGTGACGCGCACGTCGGTGATGGTGACGAATCCCAGGCGCTCGTCCTTGACGCGGAACTCGAGCGTCTCGGCCACGATGACCTTGATGCGGTCCGCGATCTTCTTGGCCCGTGCCGGATCAGCCATGGGACTACCTTCCTACGGTGGAGTGGGTGGTGCGACTCGCAGCGCCACACGGCCACGCGGGCCCGGGGACCCGCGTGGCCGCGGAGGGTGGAGCTGCGCGCCTGCTACGAGCGCGGGATCTCGCGCATCTCGTGCGTCTCGATGACGTCGCCGACCCGCAGGTCGTTGTGGCTACCGAGGTTGATGCCGCACTCGAAGCCCTCGCGGACCTCGGTGACGTCGTCCTTGAACCGGCGCAGACCGGTGATCTCGACGCCGTCCTTGACGACGTTTCCGTCGCGCACGATCCGGGCCTTCGTGCCGCGGCGGATCTCGCCGGAGCGGACGATCGAGCCGGCCACGTTGCCGAACTTGGAGGAACGGAACACCTCGCGCACCTCGGCCGTGCCGAGCTGCACCTCCTCGTACTCCGGCTTCAGCATGCCCTTCAGGGCCGCCTCGATCTCCTCGATCGCCTGGTAGATGACCGAGTAGTACCGGATCTCGACGCCCTCGCGCTCGGCGACGTCGGCGTTCTGGCCCTCGGCCCGCACGTTGAAGCCGATGATCACCGCGTCCGAGGCCATCGCGAGGTTGATGTTGTTCAGCGTGATCGCGCCGACGCCGCGGTCGATGATCCGCAGGTCGACCTCGTCGCCCACGTCGATCTGCATCAACGCGTCCTCCAGGGCCTCCACGGAACCGGAGACGTCACCCTTGAGGATGAGGTTGAGGGTCTCGACCTTGCCTGCGGCGAGGGCCTCGGTGAGGTCCTCCAGGCTGATCCGCTTGCGGGCCTTGGCCAGTGACGCCTGGCGGTCGGCGGCCTCACGGCGCTCGGCGATCTGCCGGGCGGTGCGGTCGTCGGGAGCCACCAGGAACGTGTCACCGGCACGCGGGACGGAGGCCAGGCCGAGCACCTGGACCGGACGCGACGGGGTCGCCTCCTGCACGTTGTTGCCGTGCTCGTCCAGCATGGCGCGGACGCGTCCGTGCGCCGAGCCGGCGACGATGCCGTCACCGACCCGCAGCGTCCCGGACTGCACCAGCACGGTGGCCACCGGGCCACGGCCGCGGTCGAGGTTGGCCTCGATCGCGACACCGCGGGCGTCCTTGTCCGGGTTGGCGCGCAGGTCGAGCGCGGCGTCGGCGGTCAGCAGGACAGCCTCCAGCAGGGCGTCGATGTTCTGGCCCTCACGTGCGGAGACGTCCACGAACATCGTGTCGCCGCCGTACTCCTCAGCGACCAGGTTGTACTCGGTCAGCTGCTGGCGGATCTTCTGCGGGTTGGCGCCTTCCTTGTCGATCTTGTTGACCGCGACCACGATCGGCACGTCGGCCGCCTGGGCGTGGTTCAGCGCCTCGATCGTCTGCGGCATCACGCCGTCATCGGCCGCGACCACGAGGATCGCGATGTCGGTGACCTTGGCACCACGGGCACGCATGGCGGTGAACGCCTCGTGGCCCGGGGTGTCGATGAACGTGATCGCCCGCTCCTGGCCCTCGTGCTCGGTGTGGACCTGGTAGGCACCGATGTGCTGGGTGATGCCACCGGCCTCGCCCTCGGCGACCTCGGCGTGACGGATCGCATCCAGCAGCCGGGTCTTTCCGTGGTCGACGTGACCCATGACCGTGACGACCGGCGGGCGCGGCGCGAGGTCCTCGTCGGCCTCACCCGCGGCCTCGGCGTCGAGGTCGATGTTGAACTGGCCGAAGAGCTCGCGCTCCTCGTCCTCGGGGGACACGACCTCGACCCGGTAGCCGAGCTCGGCGCCGAGGACGCGGAAGGTCTCCTCGTCCAGCGACTGCGTCACGGTGGCCATCTCGCCCAGGTGCAGCAGCACGGTCACCAGGCTCACCGGGTTGGCACCGATCTTGTCGGCGAAGTCGGTCAGCGAGGAGCCGCGACGCACCCGCACGACGGTCGAGCCGTCGCCGCGGGGCACGCTCACGCCGCCCAGCGACGGAGCCTGCATCTGCTCGAACTCCTGGCGCTTCGCGCGCTTGGACTTGCGGCCACGGACCGGCCGACCGCCGCCGCGGCCGAAGGCACCCTGGGTGCCGCCGCGGCCACCGGGGCCACCGCGGCCGCCACCACCGGGGCGACCGGCGAAACCGCCACCACCGGGGCGACCGGCGAAACCGCCGCCACCGCCGGCGCCGGGACGGGCGCCACCGGGACGGGCCGGGCGCTCACCCGGGCGGCCGACCGCGGCACGGTCGGGCATCATGCCCGGGTTGGGCCGCGGCGCGCCGGGACGCGGGCCACCGGGACCGGCAGCAGCGGGACGCGGTCCGCCGGCTCCGGCGCCCTGGCCGGGGCGGCCCTGCGGACGGGGCATCCCCTGGCTGGGGGCGAAGGGGTTGTTGCCCGGACGACCGGCGGCGCCGCCGGAGTCGCCCTCGCGGCCGCGACGGTCGCCGCCACGGGGCATGCCCTGGCTGGGGGCGAAGGGGTTGTTGCCCGGACGCGGCGCGCCGGGACGAGGAGCGGGACGGCCACCGTCCTGGCCACCCTCACGGGCAGCCGGAGCCTCGGGCGCCGGCGCGGGGCGGGCGGCCGGTCGGGGACCGGGCGTGGGCCCGTCGCGGCGCGCGGCCGGGGCGGCAGGGGTGGACGACGCGGCGGGTGCCGCAGGCGCGGCAGGAGCCGCCGGCGCGACGGTGGCCGGCGCCGAGGGGGCGGCCGGCGCCGGGGCAGCCGGCGCAGGGGTCGCCGGCGACGGTGCGCTGGGTGCCGGAGCGGTGGCCGCGGGAGCAGCCGGCGCTGGGGCGGCGGGCGCGGGGGCGGCCGGCGCCGGAGCGGCGGGGCGGGCTCCCGGCTTGGCCGCGGGCCTCTTCGCCTCGGTCTGGGCGCCGGCGGCGCTCAGCTCGGCGGGGAACGTCTCGCGGATCTTGCGGACGACGGGCGCCTCGATGGTCGAGCTCGCCGACCGGACGAACTCGCCCTTTTCCTTCAGATGGTTGAGCAGTGTCTTGCTCTCGACTCCGAGCTCCTTGGCGAGCTCGTAGACCCGGACCTTAGCCACGTTTCTCCTGTTCTATGGCCCGGAGTGGTCGAGATGACGCGCGGGCCGTCGTTAGTGCTGGGTGTTGCTCATCGCTGAGTTCTCATCGGGGGCTCATCAGCGCGTAACCCGCTTTCGGTCTCGTGAACAACCTGCTCCGGGATGGAGCGGGTACCTGCGGTCTGCTCGTGGGCGTCCCGGACCCGGTCCGCGACGGCACCGACATCCGGGGCGGCCCTGACTCGCAGGGCGCGTCCGAACGCTCGACGCCGCACAGCCTGGTCGAGACACTCCGGTGTGGGGTGCAGCCATGCGCCGCGCCCTGGCAACCGGTGCCGTGGATCGGGCCGCAGAACAAGGACGTCATGCCCCTGCTCCGTCGTCTCCGTCTCCGCGACCACTCGCAGCAGTGCTGACCGGTCATCGCGCCGGCGGCAGCCCACACACGTGCGAAACGAGTGGTGAGTGGGGCGATGCCGCGTCGAACGCAGCCGATCGGTCTCCACCAGTCTAACGCCTACTGCGGTCGCCCGCTGCCAGCGGTGCCCCCGCCACGGGGTGCACCCCCGTGCGAGCCCCGCGAGCTGTCGCCCCGGGAGGCCCCACCACGTGCACGGTCCGCCGACGAGGTGCCACCCCGGGAGCCGGGTGCCGTGGCCGCCGGCGCGCCGGTCTCGCCCTCAGGGACCGCGGTGTCGGAGCGGATGTCGATGCGCCACCCGGTCAGCTTGGCGGCGAGCCGGGCGTTCTGGCCCTCCTTGCCGATGGCCAGCGACAGCTGGTAGTCGGGCACGATCACCCGCGCCGCCCGCATCACCGGGTCGACGACCTCGACGGAGTTCACCCGGGAGGGCGACAGCGCAGAGGCGACGAACCGGGCCGGGTCCTCGGAGTAGTCGACGATGTCGATCTTCTCCCCGTGCAGCTCGGTCATCACCGCACGCACGCGCTGGCCCATGGGGCCGATGCAGGCGCCCTTGGCGTTGACGCCGGGCACGGTGGAGTGCACGGCGATCTTGGTGCGGTGGCCGGCCTCGCGGGCCAGGGCGGCGATGACGACCGTGCCGTCGGCGATCTCGGGGACCTCGAGGGCGAACAGCTTGCGCACGAGGTTGGGGTGCGTGCGCGACAGGCTGATCTGGGGACCGCGCTGACCGCGCTTGACGCTCACCACGAAACAGCGCAACCGCTCACCGTGGACGTACTTCTCCCCCGGCACCTGCTCGGCCAGCGGCAGGACGCCCTCGATCGTGCCGAAGTCCACGAGCACGTTGCGGGGATCGCTGCTCTGCTGGATGACGCCGGCGATGACGTCACCCTCGCGACCACGGAAGTCGCCCATGATCTGCTCGTCCTCGAGGTCGCGCAGGCGCTGGACGATGACCTGGCGGGCCGTGGAGGCCGCGATCCGGCCGAAGCCCGCCGGCGTGTCGTCGAACTCGGGCCCGGGCTCACCGCGCTCGCCCTCCGGGGAGACCGTGCCCTCCTCGCGGGCCCAGACGATGACGTGGCCGGTCTTGCGCTCGAGCTCGACACGCGCGAGCCGGTGGGCGCCTTCGGTGCGGTGGTAGGCCACCAGCATCGCCTGCTCGATCGCGGGGATGATCACCTCGAGGGAGATGTCGCGTTCGCGCTCCAGGGCGCGCAGCGCCGCCAGGTCGATGTCCATCAGGAGTCCTCCTCGTCGGTCCCGCGGGCGAACTCGACCTGCACCTGGGCGCGGTCGATGTCGGCGTACGGGATCTGTGCTTCATGCTCGGGCTGGCCCTTGGTGGCCTCGATGAGCACGGTCACGCCCTCGGCGCCTGCCGCCAGCAGCCGGCCCCTCACGGGTCCGCCGGCCGGCCGCTCCACCTGCAGCAGGCGGCCGACGTTGCGGCGGAAGTGACGCGGGGCGGTCAGCGGTCGGTCCACGCCCGGGGAGCTGACCTCCAGCACGTACGGCGACGCACCCATCACGTCGCCCTCGTCCAGGGCGGCACTGACGGCACGCGTGGCGTCGGCCACCTCGTCGAGGGTGAGGGGCGGCACCGTGCTGGAGTCGTCGGCGAGCCCGAGGCGGGAGAGGTCCTGGTCGACCGCGATGCGCACGAGGCGCCGCTTGCCCGCGGGGGTCACGGCGACGTCCTCGACCACGAGGCCGAGGTCGGCGAGCGCCTCCTGGGCCAGGTCGTGGATCCGGCGACCGTTCTCCTTGCTGCTCAACTGCCGCCTGCCTTCCCTGCTCTTCTCGAATGTGGCGCATGGCGGGCCGGAGCCCGCGACGGCCGTGCCGCACCACTGTATCGGCGCGCGGCGCCGGTCGCATGCACCGGCAGCCCGCGTGCCATGATCGGCCGCATGCGCGGCAGCAACGGTGGTCCGGCAACCGCCGTACCGCAGTGGGGGCGCCGGTCGCTGCTCGCCGCCGCGGGGGTGGGAGCCGTCAGCCTGCTCACCGGCTGCCGGGTCCGGCTCGAGGACGACGCGCCGCGGGTGCCCCTCCTGCCGACCCGGGAGCCCGCGCCCGATGAGGCGCTGCTGCTGCAGACCCTGACCGCGTGCCGTCAGCTGCAGGCTGCGGCCACCTCCCTCGGCGGCGCCCGCACCGGGCCGGCTGCGCGCCTCGCTGTGCTGCACGGGCGCCAGGTCCAGGTCCTCGAGCAGGTGCTGCGCGACGCGCGGGTGCCGGTGGGCTCGTACGCCGTGCCACCGGCGGGGAGCGCCTCCCCGGAGCCTTCCACGGCGCCTGGCAGCGCGACGGCGACCCCCACGTCCACGTCCACGTCCATGTCCACGCCCACGCCCCTTCCGCCCGCGCACCGCAGCCGCGCGGCCCTGGCCACCCAGGAGGGCTTGGCCGTGCAGCCCGGAGCCCTCACGGCACTGGCCGGCGCCTCCGCGGCGCACCTTCCGCTGCTGTCCGCGCTCGCCGTGCAACGCGCCGCCGCGGTCGGCCTGCTCGGCGGCTCGGTGCGCTGGCCCTCCTCCCCCGTCGCCCCCGCCGCGGCCGCGGCCGCGCTGCTGCCGCCGGCGCGCGCGGCGGTCTACGGCTTCGAGGTGGTGGCCGCCCAGAGCGCAGGGGCCGCGCGCGCCCGAGCGGTCGGTGTGCTGTCCACCCTGCGTGGAAGGACGGAGGAGCTGGAGGGGCTCAGCCGCGGCGACGTGCCGCCCCCGCTCGGCTACGACCTGCCGTTCGCGGTGACGACCCCGGCCGCCGCGGCGCGGCTGGCCCGGACCCTGCTCCCGCAGCTGCTGCTGTCGCTCGGGAGCGCCTTCGCCGCCGGCGCCGGCGACCGTCCCGGCCTGACCGGCCTGCTGCGCTGGGCCGCGCAGACGCAGAGCCAGGCGCTGGCCTGGGGCACGCCCCCGACGGCCTTCCCGGGGCTCGCGGGCCGGTGAGCGACGTCGTACCCGCGTCGTTGGCGGCGCTCCTGCGAGGGCGCCCGGCCGAGGGCTTCGTGAGCGGGGACGACTGGCTGGACGGGCTGCCCGGGCTGGTGCGGGAGTCGCTGCGCCGCTGGGACCTCACCCCGGACGGCGCGCCGCTGCACGGGGTGTGCGCGCTGGTGCTGCCCGTGCGCCGCAGCAGCGGCGAGGCGGCCGTCCTCAAGGTCGGGTGGCCGCACCGCGAGGCCCGGCACGAGCACCTCGCCCTGCAGCTGTGGGGCGGCCGCGGCGCGGTCCGGCTGCTCGCGGCCGACCCGGCCAGCTGGGCGATGCTGCTGGAGCGGCTCGACCCGGCCCGGGACCTGCATGCGCTGCCGGTGGACGAGGCGTGCGCGGTGATAGGACGGCTGCTGCGCCAGCTGGACCGCCCGGCCACGCCTCAGCTGGCCCGGCTCAGCGGCGAGGTGGCCCGGCTGGTGCGCGCCCTGTCGAGCCCGCCTGCCGGCATCCCCCGACGGTTCGTCGAGCAGGCGCTGAGCCTGGCGCCAGACCTGGTCCGGGACGAGGGCGCAGACGCCCGCCTGGTGCACACAGACCTGCACTACGCCAACGTCCTCGCCGGCCAGCGGCAGCCGTGGCTGGCCATCGACCCCAAGCCGCTGGCCGCCGAGCGCGCCTACGCCGTCGCCCCCGCCTTGTGGAACCGCTGGGAGGAGGCGGTGGCGAGCTCCGACGTGCGCCGTGCCCTGCGCCGGCGGCTGTCGGTCGTCTGCGACCACGGCGGCATCGAGGAGGACCGCGCCCGGGCCTGGACGATCGTGCGCGAGGTGCAGAACGCGCTGTGGGCCGGCTCCGGGAGGGAGGCGGCGGCCCGCGTCACCGTGGCCGTGACGATCCTCAAGGCCATGAACGACTGAGGCCGGCTCAGCTGCTCCAGCGGTACTCGACCTCGGGGCGCCCCTGGCCGGCGTAGCGCGACCGGCGCAGCGCCAGCCCCGTCTCGGCGAGGTGCTCGAGGTAGCGGCGCGCGGTCACCCGGGCCACGCCGAGGCTGGCGGCGACCTCCGAGGCGGACAGCCCCCCGTCGGCGGTGCTGAGCAGCCGGGACACGGTGGCGAACAGCTCCTCGCTCATCCCCTTCGGCAGGTGCGTCGTCCCTGCGGCGCGCAGGCCGCTGAGCGCCAGGTCGAGGTCCTGCTGGCTGGCCACGGCCGCCGTGCCGTCGACCTGGAGGCGGTAGTCGCGGTAGCGCTCCAGCCGGTCGCGCAGCGAGGCGAACACGAACGGCTTGAGCAGGTACTGCACGATGCCGAGCGAGACCGCCGCCCGGACGACCTGCAGGTCCCGCGCCGACGTGACGGCGATGACGTCGGCGGTGTGCCCGGCCGCACGCATGGCGCGCACGATCTGCAGGCCGTGCCGGTCGGGCAGGTTCATGTCCAGCAGGACGAGGTCCACCCGCCGCTCCCCGAGGGCCTGCAGCGCCGCCTGCCCGGTGTGGACCGTGGCCGCCACCTCGAACCCCTCGACCCGCCCGACGTACGCCGTGTGCGCGTCGGCGGCGACCCGCTCGTCCTCCACGACCAGCACCCACAGCGGGCCGGTCACGGCCGGCCGCCCGGCACCGGCAGACGGACGGTGAACCGGGCCCCCGGTGGACCGGCGACCTCGACGGAGCCGCCGAGCCGCTCGACCGACTGCGCCACCAGCGCCAGGCCGAGGCCCCGGCCGCCGGGCGTGCCGCCCACGTCGTCCTTGGTGGACCAGCCCCGCCGGAACGCCTGCACCGGGTCCGGCCCCGGCACCCCCGGACCGGTGTCGGAGACGGTCAGCACCGCGCACCCCTCGTGCACCCCGGCGTCGAAGCGCACCACCTTCTCGCCCTCGACCGTGGCGACCGCGTCGAAGGCGTTGTCCACGAGGTTGCCCACGATCGTGACGAGGTCGCGCGCGGGGGCGATGCCGTCGGGCACGACCACGTCGTCACCCACGACGAAGTCGATGCCGTGCTCGCTGGCCTGGGCCGACTTGCCGAGCAGCAGCGCGGCGAGCGCCGGCTCGTGGACGGCGCCGACCACCTGGTCGGTCAGCCGCTGCGCCATCGACAGCTCGTCGGTGGCGAACTCCAGCGCCTCCTGCGCCCGGTCGAGCTCGATCAGGGAGACGACCGTGTGCAGCCGGTTGGCCGACTCGTGCGCCTGCGAGCGCAGCGCCTCGGTGAGCCCGCGTGCCGTGTCGAGCTCGCCGGTCAGGGCCTGCAGGTCGGTGCGGTCCCGGATGGTCACCACCGTGCCGAGGTCGCGCCCCTTCCAGCGCGCCCGGGCCTGGTTGAGCACCAGCACCCGGGCTGCGGTGACGTGCAGCTCGTCCAGCCGCGGGGTGCCCTCGACCAGGGTCCGCTCCAGCGTCGGGGTCAGCCCCAGCTCCGCCACCGGAGACCCGACGAGGTCCCCCTCCAGGCCCAGCAGCCGGCGGCACTCGTCGTTGACCAGCCGGACGCGGCCCGCGCCGTCGACCAGGAGCAGGCCCTCCCGGACCGCGTGCAGCACCGCGTCGTAGTAGTCGTACATGTCCTGCAGCTGGGCGGCGTCGAGCCCGTGGGTCTGCCGCCGGACGCGGCGGGCCACCAGCCAGGTACCGAGGCCGGAGAGCGCGGCGGCCAGCGCACCGGCCAGGCCGAGGGTCGGCAGCTGGGCGCCCACCGCCTGCGCCACCGCCGTGCGGCGGATGCCGACCGCGACGAGGGCGACGACCCGGCGGCCCCGCTCGACCGGTACGACGGCCCGCACCGACGGTCCCAGGGTGCCCCGGTAGCTCTCGGTCACCTCCCCGCCCTGCTGGGCCTGCCGGATGTGGCCGATGAACTGCTGGCCGATCTGGCGCGGGTCCGGGTGGGTGTACCGCGTGCCGCCCGGGCTCATGACGACGACGAAGTCGGTGCCGGTCTCGGTCCGGACCCGCTCGGCGACCGGCTGCAGCGTTGCCGTGGGGTCCGGGCGCCCGACCGCGAGGACCACGCTGGGGAGCGCGGCGACCGTGTGGGCGACCGCGAGGACCCGCGCCGTCGCCTGCTGCTCGCTGCTGCGACGGGCCTGGACGTACGCCGCGCCGAGGCCGGCGCCGACGACGAGGACGGCCACCAGCACCTGCAGACCGAAGATCTGGCCCGCCAGGCTCCACCGGCGGGGGTCCACACGCGCCATACCGGTCACGGTGTCACCGGCGGGGCGAGGGCGAACTCAATGAACACAACCGTGACCCTAGTTCGGCCCGGGTGCAGCCTCGACCCAGCACTCCCCGAGACGCCACCGCGTCCGACCCCCGACGGAGGAACCCATGTCCGAGACCATCGACACCGCAGCGTCACCGACGGTGCGCAAGGACCGCACCCACTGGCTCTACATCGCGGTGGTCGTCGCCGTCGTCCTCGGCGTCCTCGTCGGGCTGGCTGGCCCCCGACGTCGGCAAGCAGCTGAAGCTCCTCGGCACCAGCTTCGTCAGCCTCATCAAGATGATGATCTCCCCGGTCATCTTCTGCACGATCGTCCTGGGCATCGGGTCGGTGCGCAAGGCCACCAGGTCGGCCGCGTCGGCGGGCTCGCCCTGGGCTACTTCGTCGTCATGTCGACCGTCGCCCTCGCGATCGGCCTGGTGGTCGGCAACGTCATCCACCCGGGGCCGGGCCTGGACATCCACACGACGTACAAGGCGGCCGGCGGTGGCGGGCGACGGGTGGCCTGACCGGCTTCGTCACGAGCATCATCCCGACGACGCTGGTCTCGCCGCTCGTCGGTGAGTCGGTGCTGTCCAGCGCTGTTCGTCGCGCTGCTGGTCGGCTTCGCGGTGCAGGCCCTGGGCGCGACCGGGGAGGCGGTCCTGCGGGGAGTCGCGGTGTTCCAGAAGGTCGTGTTCAAGGTGCTCGCGATGATCATGTGGGTCGCCCCGATCGGCGCGTTCGGCGCCATGGCCGGCGTCGTCGGCGAGACCGGCCTGGACGCGCTGAAGAACCTCGCCATGCTGATGGTCGCCTTCTACATCACCTGCGCCATCTTCGTCTTCGGCATCCTCGGCGCGCTGCTGCGGATCGTCACCGGCCTCAACGTGTTCACGCTGCTGCGCTACCTCGGTCGCGAGTTCCTGCTGATCGTCTCGACGTCGTCGTCGGAGACCGCGCTGCCTCGCCTCATCGCCAAGATGGAGCACCTCGGAGTCGACCGTCCGGTCGTCGGCGTCGTCGTGCCGACCGGCTACTCGTTCAACCTCGACGGCACCGCGATCTACCTGACGATGGCCTCGCTGTTCATCGCCGAGGCGACCGGCCACCCGCTGTCGCTGGGCGAGCAGATCTCGCTGCTGGTCTTCATGATCATCGCCTCCAAGGGCGCAGCCGGCGTCACCGGCGCCGGGCTCGCCACGCTGGCCGGCGGCCTGCAGTCCCACCGTCCCGACCTGGTGGACGGCGTCGGACTCATCGTCGGCATCGACCGGTTCATGTCCGAGGCCCGTGCGCTCACCAACTTCGCCGGCAACGCCATCGCCACCGTCCTGATCGGCACCTGGGTCAAGGAGATCGACCGCGACCGCTGCGACCGGGTGCTCGCGGGCGAGCTGCCCTTCGACGAGCGCACCATGATCGACGACGAGGAGGCCATGGCGCCGCGACAGCTGGAGACCGCCGGCCAGCGCTGACCTCCCCTCCTGCCTCGTCCCTCGAGGCGCACCTGCCGGGCCCGGTGGTGCGACACGGCGTACGTCGTGCCGCACCACCGGGTCCTCGTGTGCCGGGCCTGCTGTTCACGCTTGCTGCGCTCACCGCGGGGCGTAGCGTCTGACCACGAGCGGGCTCGACAGGGAACCCCCCGGCCAGGAGGGAGGCGTTGCAGCCATGAACGAAGGAACCGCGAACGTCAGCGGGGAGGCGATGCACCCCGACCTGGCCGGCGGGGTGGTGATCGTGACCGGGGGTGGCCGTGGCCTGGGCCGCTCCATGGCGGGTGCACTGGGACGGCAGGGCATGCACGTCGCGCTGCTGGACGTCCTCGCCGACGTCGCCGACGCCGCGTCCCGGCTCGCGGACGAGTGCGGCTGCGCCACCGCGGGCCTGCACGCCGACGTCACGGACGAGGCGTCCCTGACGGCGGCCCTCGCCACGGTGGCCGAGGCGCTGGGCCGGCCGACGGTGCTGGTCAACGCCGCCGGCGTGACCCACTGGGCGGACAGCGTGCACCTGTCCGCGGCCGACTGGCGACGCGTCATCGACATCAACCTCACCGGCACGTTCCTGGCTGCCAGGCGTTCGCCGGACTGACGCTGACCACGGTGGCGGCCACGATCATCAACGTCTCGTCGATGTCGGGGCAGATCGTGAACGTGCCTCAGCACCAGGCCGCCTACAACGCCTCCAAGGCCGGCGTCGCCCACCTGACCGCCTCGCTGGCCGTGGAGTGGGCCGACCGAGGGATGCGGGTCAACGCCATCGCCCCCGGGTACTTCCTGTCGGAGATGACCCGGCAGTTCACCGACGCCAACCCCGAGCTGCGCGACAGCTGGGTCGAGTCCATCCCCGCCCGCCGGATGGGGCAGCCGGAGGACCTGGACGGGCTCGTGGCCTTCCTCGCCTCGAGCTCGTCGCGCTACATCACCGGACAGTCCATCGTCATCGACGGCGGCTACACCCTCATCTGAGCCGGCCTGCGCACGGCGGGCGTCTCACTCCCCTGGGATGAGGTCGGCGCCGTCCGCCGACGTGACGATGGCTCGAGGGCACTGGGCAGCACAAAGGGAGGCGAGCGCCCCCATGGACGGCGCGTTGTCGATCGTGGCGGGGCTGGTGCTCGCGCTGCTGGGCGCCCGCTCGATCCGGCTGCTGTTCTTCGCCTCCGGGTTCGGCCTCGGGTGGCTGCTCGCCGCGGCGTTCTCAGCCTCAGCGGTGGTGAGCCTGCTCGTCGGGGTCGCCGGCGGCGTCTCGGCGTTCATGCTGGGCTTGGTCGCTGCCCGCGTCGCCTTCTTCGCCATCGGCGCCGTGGTCGGCGCGGTCGTCGGGGCGCGCCTCTTCGCCATCGTCGACAGGAGCGACTCCAACGTGCTGCTCGCTCTCCTCTTCGTCCCGGCGGTCGCGATCTGCGCCGGGGTCGCTGTGCAGCGATGGCGGGCCGGTTTCCTGCGCTGGGTCACCGCCATCGGTGGCTCCGCGTTGGTGCTCAGCGGACTCGGCCGCCTCTTCCCACACACCCTGGGATTCCTGGCGGACCCGCAGACGACGACCTCACAGCTGCTCTCCACCGGGTTGTGGGTCGTGCTCGCCGTCGTGGCGCGAGGCGCCCAGCGCAGCATCGCCTCGTGAGACGCGGGCGCTGGACGCACGGGTGACCCGCCCCGCGTTGATGAGCCTGACGTGTGCGGGCCTGCCAGGCGTCGCTCGGCGGCGCCAACGACCAACCCCCGACCGGGGCCCCGCAGCTGCGCACCGGTCACCTGCGCTCAAAGTCCGAGGTCGCTGAGGCTCGCGTGGTCGTCCGGGCGGCGCCCTGGTGACCAGTGGAACCGGCGGTCGGACGCAGCGATCGGAAGGTCGTTGATCGAGGCGTGACGCCGGTGCATCAGGCCGTTCTCGCTGAACTCCCAGTTCTCGTTGCCATAGGAGCGGAACCAGGTGCCGGAGTCGTCGTGCGACTCGTACGCGAAGCGCACCGCGATGCGATTCCCGCCGAACGCCCACAGCTCCTTGATGAGCCGGTAGTCCTGCTCCCGGTTCCACTTGCGGGTGAGGAAGGCGACGATCTGCTCCCGCCCCTGGAGGAACTCGGCGCGGTTGCGCCAGGTGGAGTCGGGCGTGTAGGCGAGGGCGACTCGCTGCGGGTCGCGCGTGTTCCAGGCGTCCTCGGCCGAACGCACCTTCTGGATGGCAGTCTCGCGGGTGAACGGCGGGAACGGCGGCCGCGATTCATCACTCATGTGGTCACCTCAGGTCACGACTGGCTGTTGAGAGGCGCGGCGGCCTCAACAGGGAAACGCGTCCATGGGAACGCGTCCGTGGGAACGCGGCATCGACCGATGCTCTGCACGACACCCGCGCCGGAGGTTCCGTTGCGGTGGTCATGGTGCATGGTCGCTGCTGGCGGTGCCGGCGTCCAGCGTCGACGCGGCCGGCGAGCTGCACGCGCCGCCCGCCGCTCACGTTGACACTCACCCAGGCGGGAGCTGCTAGCTGACGGGGCTGCCGATGAGCCGGCCGATGCTGAACGTCACGACCACGGCCACCGCGCCCAGCAGGAGCTGGCGCAGCCCGGAGCGCAGCAGCCCACGGCCAGTGAGCCGACCGACGACCATTCCACCGACGACCAGGGCGACCGCGGTGATGCGCCATGGCGACGGGCAGGTCCGGGACGCCGACCAGGTAGGGCAGCAGCGGCAGCAGCGCCCCGAGGGAGAACGCCACCAACGACGCGGTGCCGGCCAGGACCGGCGAGGGCAGGTCGTTGGGGTCGACCCCGAGCTCCTCGCGGGTGTGGAACCGAAGCGCCGTGGCGGGGTCGGCGGAGACGGCAGCGGCCATCTTGGCTGCGGTCTCGGGGTCGGCGCCGTAGCCGGTGAAGGTCTCGGTGAGCTCGGCCTGCTCGGCGTCAGGAAAACGGGCGTGCATGGTGCGTTCGACGGCGACCTCCGCGTGCACCAGCTCGTTCTGGTTGGTGACCGACACGTACTCCCCGGTGCCCATCGAGAAGGCACCGGCCACGAGACCGGCCAGGCCGGTGAGCACGATGGCGTGCGCGGACACCCCGCCGCCGTGGACACCGGCGATCAACGAGGCGTTGGTGACGAGCCCGTCGACAGCCCCGAACACGGTCGGGCGCAGCCACCCTCCGGAGACGTCCCGGTGACGGTGGTCCCATCCCCCTGCCAGCGCCGCCTCCGTCACCGGTGAACCCAACGCGGGCGTGGGGGTGGAGGCCTCGTCGCTGTCCATGTCCGGTGGGTGACCCTTCCTCGGTGTCGCTGCCGCGGTGACTCCGCCATCGTCTCAGGCGGCTGCCCCTTCGGTGTCGCCCACGCTCGCACGCCCCGGCCGCACCGGGCGGGAGCCCGGCTGCCGATGAGTGCCATCCGAACCGAACCGGTGGGTCACCTCGTCGGTGTGTGGCGCAACGCGAGCGGGTGCCGCACCAGGTTTCGGCTCGGCATCCCGTACTCATGGACCGAGGCCACGACGGACGCGACGACGGCCACCACCTCGGACGTCGCGGCAGTCAGCACCGCCCCTCCGGTCCAGAGCTCGTGGACCCCGAACAGTCCCACGGTGGCGGAGATGACAAAGGCACCCAGGGTCGAGGCGCCGAAGCCGATGGCCAGCAGCAGCGGGACCCAGTGGCGCCACCACAGCAGCAAGGCGGCGATGACCATGGCTGCCACGGCGTTCAGCATGAACGCCGGTCCGATCACGCTGATGGTGCGATATCCCTCGTACCACAGCCACAGGTGGACCGCGCCCGAGACCAGCACGCCGGCCGCAGCGAGCATCCGCATTCTCATAGCCTTCTCCGCTCCTGGTGAGGCACTCGAGGCTCGAAAACACCCCTGCACCAAGGACGGAAACGAGGGCCTGCCGGTTCACGGTTCACCATGATTCTCAGCACGGTTCATCCCGGTGGCGGCTAGGGTGAGGCCCGTGCCCCGTGCCGCGCGCGCGTTCTGGTTGGTGGGGCCCTCTGCGGGCGAGATCCAGCCGTTGGAGCTGCCGCCGACGGGCCCGGGCGAGGTGCGCGTCCGCACCCTGCACTCCGGCGTGAGCCGGGGCACGGAGACGCTCGTCTTCGAGGGCCGTGTGCCGGCCAGCCAGTATGCCGCGATGCGGGCGCCGTTCCAGGACGGTGACTTCCCGTGGCCGGTGAAGTACGGGTACCTCAATGTGGGGACCGTCGAGGAGGGGCCGGCGCACCTGCTGGGCCGCACCGTGTTCTCTCTCTTCCCGCACCAGAGCGCGTTCGTCGTGCCCGTCGAGGCGGTGGCGGTGGTGCCGGACGGCGTCCCTCCGGAGCGGGCCGTGCTTGCCGGCACGGTCGAGACGGCCGTCAACGCTCTCTGGGACGCGGCGCCCCTCGTCGGAGACAGGGTGGCCGTGGTCGGTGGCGGGATGGTGGGGTGCTGCGTCGCGCGCCTGCTGGCCGGCATCCCGGGCGCCCAGGTGACGCTGGTGGACGTGGACCCCACGAGGGCCGCGGTGGCATCGGCGCTGGGCGTCCGGTTCGCCGAGGCCGCGGACGCCCGCCAGGCGGTCGAGGGGTGCGACCTCGTCCTGCACACCAGCGCCACGTCAGCCGGGCTCCAGCTCGCCGTCGACCTGCTGGCCACCGAGGGAACCGTGGTCGACCTCAGCTGGTACGGCGACACGCAGGTCCGGCTGGGCCTGGGGGGCTCCTTCCACTCCGCACGCCTGACCATCCGCGCCAGCCAGGTCGGCGAGGTGGCTCCGGCCCGACGCGCGAGGCGTTCGCGCGCCGATCGGCTGGCCATCGCGCTCGACCTCCTGGGCGACCCGGCCTTCGACGCGCTGATCACGGGCCGGTCGCGCTTCGAGGACCTGCCTGCGGTCATGGAAGGCCTGGCCGACGGGCGCCTGCCGGCGATCTGCCACACGATCACCTACAGCGAGGGGTAGCCATGTTCAGCGTGACCGTCCGCGACTCCATGATGGTCGCCCACAGCCTGCGCGGCGAGGTCTTCGGGCCGGCGCAGCAGCTCCACGGCGCGACGTACGTCGTGGACGCGACCTTCCGGAGCGCGTCGCTGGACGCGGACAACGTCGTCGTCGACATCGGGCGGGCGACCGAGCACCTGCATGCCGTCCTCGGCGAGCTGAGCTACCGCAACCTCGACGAGCATCCGGCCCTGAAGGGCGTCAACACGACGACCGAGGCGCTCGCCAAGGTCGTCGCCGACGCGCTCGCCGCACGGATTCGCTCGGGACACCTCGGGGAGGGCGCCCGTCACCTGGCCGGCATCACGGTCACCCTCAGGGAGTCCCACGTCGCGTGGGCGAGCTACGAACGAGACCTGTGACGGCGGTGCACGTCGTCGTCCCGGACACGGTCGACGACCCCTCGCGACCGAGCGGCGGCAACACCTACGACCGGCGGCTCTGCGCCGGCCTCACCGCGCTCGGCTGGTCCGTCCACCTGCACCCCGTCCCCGGACGGTGGCCCCGACCGGACTCCCAGGCGCTCGCCGTGCTCGCCGAGCTCCTCGCGGCGCTGCCGGACGGATCGCTCGCGCTCCTCGACGGACTCGTCGCCTCGTGCACGCCAGGGCACGTCATGTCCGAGGCGGCCCGGCTGCGGGTCGTGGTCATCGTCCACATGCCGCTCGGTGAGCTTCCCGGGGGCTGCCCGGAGCGCGCCCGCGCGGACGAGGCCGCGGTGCTCACCCATGCAGCAGCGGTGCTGACGACCAGCGACTGGACCCGGCGCCGACTGCTGGACCGCTACGCGCTGGACCCGGCACGCCTGCACGTGGCCGAGCCCGGGGTGGACGGCGCCGATCAGGCGCCGGGCAGCGCCGCCGGCCGGCAGCTCCTCTGCGTCGCCGCCGTGATCCCGGGCAAGGGCCACGACCAGCTGGCGGCAGCGCTCGCGCAGGTGGCGGACCTGCCCTGGCGGTGCACGTGTGCCGGCGCCGTCGACCTCGACCCGACCTTTCTGCGGCGCGTCGTCCGCCAGACCGAGGAGCAGGGCATCGCTGACCGGCTCCGCTTCGTGGGAGCCCTGGAGGAACGCGACCTCGACAGCCTGTATGCCGGGTCGGACCTCCTCCTCCTCGCCTCCCGGAGCGAGACGTACGCCATGGTGGTGACCGAGGCCCTGGCCCGCGGCCTGCCGGTGCTGGCCTCGTCGGTGGGCGGAGTCCCGGAGGCGCTGGGTCAGGCACCCGACGGCACGAGGCCCGGACTGCTGGTGCCCGCCGGCGACGTCGAGGCGCTCGCCGCCGCCGTGCGGGCCTGGTTGAGCGACGGTCAGCTCCGGACTCGGCTGCGCCGTCGCGCACAGGAGCGCCGGCTCACGCTGGCACCGTGGTCCGTGACGGCCCGCCGGGTCGCCGACGTCCTCGAGGAGACGGGTGCCCGGCCGTGAACCGCCGAGGCCCGTTCTCCGTGTTCCCCGGTGAACGCCCGGCGAGGAAAGGCAGGAGCCGCCCGTGCACAGCTCCCGCCGTCGCGCATCGACAGCCGCGGGCACTGCACGTCACCGGTGGGGTCGCCTGCCCGGCCTCGCCGCGCTCGGCGTCCTCGGTGCGCTGGTGTGGCGGCTCGGCACCGGACCGTTCATCGCGGGCCTGGCGCGGGTCGACGCCGGCTCACTGGCAGCCGCGAGCGGGGTGGCGGTCGTGACGACCCTCGCCTGCGCCTGGCGGTGGACGCTCGTGGCCCGCGGTCTCGGAGTCGCGCTGCCGCTGCGCAGCGCCGTGGCCGCCTACTACCGGTCCCAGTTCCTCAACGTCGCGACACCGGGCGGGGTGCTCGGGGACGTGGACCGGGCACTGCGTCACGGCCGGGACGTCGGGGACACGAGCCGTGGCCTGCGATCAGTGGTCTGGGAGCGGTTCGCCGGCCAGGTCGTGCTGGTCACCGTGGCCGGCTCTGCTCTGGTCCTCCTGCCCTCGCCGGTCCGGCCGGCGGCGCGCGGGGCCGGACTCGTGGCCGCGGCGGCAACCCTGGCTCTCGGCTCACTGGTGGCCGTCCTGCGCTGGGGGCCGTTCCCGGCGCAGCGGCCCAGCCGCACACCGGCGTGGGTGCGAGCGGTAGGGCGTGCAGGTGCCGACCTCCGGGCCGTGGCTCTGCCCCGGCGTACGAGGTCACGCATCGTCCTCGCCTCGGTCGTGGCCACGGCAGGCCACGTGCTGACCTTCCTCGTCGCGACCCGGACGGCCGGGTCGGGCGCCGCGCCGTTGCAGGTCCTCCCGCTGGCGCTGGTCGTACTCCTCGCCATGGGGCTGCCCAACGTCGCCGGGTGGGGCCCGCGTGAGGGGGTCGCGGCGTGGGCGTTCAGCGCCGGAGGGCTGGGGGCGCAGCAGGGCGTCGCCACCGCCGTGGTCTACGGCGTGATGGTCTTCGTCGGAGCGCTACCGGGGGGTCTCCTCATGCTCGTCGCGCGGGGTCAGGCGTGCCCGGAGCGTGGGCCGTGGTTGAACGGCCCTACACGCTGCTGAGCTGCTGCATGTCCCTGGACGGTTACCTCGACAGCGCGTCGCACCGGCGGCTGCAGCTGTCCAACGCCGCCGACTTCGACCGGGTCGACGGTGAACGGGCCGCCTCTGACGCGATCCTCGTCGGTGCGGCGACCATCCGGACCGACAACCCCCGACTGCTCGTGCGTTCACGCCAACGGCGTGCCGACCGGGTCTCGCAAGGACGTCCACCCTCCCCCGTCAAGGTCACCGTCACGCGGGAGGGTGACCTCGATCCCCAGGCCGAGTTCTTCGCCAGCGGCGACGGAGAGAAGGTGGTCTACTGCGCCCGTGCGGCCCTTGGCGCCCACGCGTGCCCGCCTCGGCGGCGTGGCCACCGTCCTGGATGCCGGCGACGAGGTCGGGCTGCGGCGGGTCAGCGAGGACCTGCACGCCCGCGGAGTCCGTCGGCTCATGGTGGAGGGCGGAGGCACGGTGCTCACCCAGATGCTGACGGCCGGCCTGGCCGACGAGCTGCAGCTCGTGGTGGCGCCGTTCTTCGTCGGTGATGCGGGCGCCCCAAGGTTCGTCGGTGCCGGGCTGTTCCCGTGGACCGTGGCGCGGCGGGCCCCCCTGGCCGAGGTGCGCCAGATCGACGACGTCGCGCTGCTGAGGTACGCATTGTCATCACGGTTCACGAAGCGGTGAGGGAGTTCTCTGGATGCTGCAGCCACCCACAGCCACGATTCGCACCCAGGTGGTGGTGCCCCTGCGTTTCCCCGACGGGTTCGCGGCCACCGCCCGCGTCTTCACCTTCCAGGGCCTCGTCGACGGAGGCGAACACGTGGCCCTCGGTCTGGGCGAACATGCCGAACCTCTTGCCACTGAAGCGGTTTCGGCGGCGCCTCCCCTCGCACGTCTGCACAGCGAATGCCTCACCGGCGACGTCTTCGGGAGCCGCCGGTGTGACTGCGGCCCGCAGCTGCGGGAGGCCGTGACCCGGATGGCCGGCAGCGGTGGCTTTCTGCTCTACCTGCGTCAGGAGGGTCGCGGCATCGGGCTCTACGCAAAGCTCGACGCCTACGTGCTGCAGGACGACGGACTCGACACCTACGAGGCCAACCTCGCCCTCGGTTACGGCGAGGACCAGCGCGACTACACCGTCGCGGCGCAGATGCTCCTGGCGCTCGGTCAGCCGAAGGTGGCTCTGCTGAGCAACAACCCGGACAAGGCCATGCAGCTCGGACGACTCGGGGTCACCGTCAGCGAGAGGGTGCCGACGGCGCTGCACCTCTCCGACGCCAACGCGCGTTACCTGGCGACCAAGGTGCGCCGGGGCGCTCACACGCTCGACCTCGGGCGCGTCATCGCGGCCGAACGAACAGGTCCTGGTGGTGCACCGTGACCCGGAGCGCACCGGCGGCGGCCTCGGCCAGGCGGCGCTGGGCGTAGGGGCCGGCCCCGGCCACCAGCCCCGGGGCCTGCTCGCACGCCGCCAGCAAGCCACCCGGTGAACCACTCGACCTGCAACGCCTGCTGATCCGGACCAAGCCGCCATGGGCTCGGCCGGACCAGGACGTCAACGCCCAGACGCCGGAAGCGGTCCACCGCGGCGCCTACCGCGTCCGGGCCGAGCAGCCTCCCGCCGTCAACGGTGCGGCGCTGGTGGGCGTTGAACGCCTCACGGACCCGGTGGTCGAAGGGGTCGGCCGGCTCGAGCTCCACCTGGCCCGTGACACTGAGCAGGACCAGGGCCGGGCAGCCCGCACCTGCGCAGGTGGCCACGAACCGGTCGACCTGCTCGCCCGTCATCATGTCGAGCAGCGCAGACGCCGTGATGAGCGCCGCCCCACCGAGCTCATCCGGCGCAAGGCGGGTGATGTCGCGTCGGCGTGTCTCGATGGTGACCGGGCTGCCGTCGGCTGCGCGCTCCGGGGCGTTGTCTCCCGCGACCGCGAGCAGCTCCGCGTCGCGGTCCACCATGACCCAGTGCTGCGGACCGGTCAGGCTGCCCGGCGAGCCAGCGGGCCAGCGACCCGGTGCCGCAGCCGAGGTCGTGGACCACGACCACCCCGTCGGTCGGCAGGTGGGTCCGCACCTCCTGCCACGAGCTCCGGCGCCCGGGCTGCCGCATCGGCCGCTTCGCGCAACGCCAGCCAGCCCGGACGGGCCCGGCCGTGCTTCGGCCCTCACCTGACCTCCGCGGTTGACGCGCCTGGTTGAACCGCACGTTAGCCAGCCGTCGTAGTAGCGGCTGTACGCCCACAACAGTGCAGGTCCGAGGGATCGGGGGGCGATGTGCTGACGGTTCGACGCTTTCCAGGCGCTCGCGCTCACCTCGCTGGTGGTGCTGCTCGCCGCCTTCTCCGCGACCATCGGCCTGCACACTGCAGGCTGGGTGGTCGGACTGCTCTGTGGCGGCATCGTCAACACGGTGGTCGCTGTTGGTCTCGTCCGGAGCGGGTCCCGCGACCCGGGACCGGCCGACTTCGTGACACTCACCCGGGCTGTCATCACCTGCGTCCTGGCCGCACTCACCGCGGACGCACTCCTGTACCACCTCCTCACGCCATGGTTCGTCCCGATGACCGTCGCGGCCCTGGTGCTTGATGCCGCTGATGGCTGGGTGGCCCGGCGCACCGGCACCTCCTCCGCGTTCGGGAACCGCTTCGACGGGGAGGTCGACGCTTTCCTCATCCTCGTCCTCAGCCTCTACGTCGCCCCGAGGTTCGGAGCATGGGTCCTGGCGGCCGGCCTCCTGCGCTACGCCTTCGCCGTGGCCGGCTGGGTATTGCCCTGGATGCGGGCCCGGCTGACGTACCGGTACTGGCGCAAGGTCGTCACCGCGATCCAGGGCATCGTGCTGACGTCCGCGGCCGTGGATGTGCTGCCACCCTGGCTGACGACCGGCGGCCTGGTGCTCGGGCTGGCGCTGCTCACCGAGTCGTTCGGGCGGGACATCTGCTGGCTCGTGGAGCCAGCGGGTCGCGACGGGGCGCGCAGGGGACGTCATCGGCGCGACAGCCGTGATGGGTCCGCGCCGCCACGGACCGAAGGGGCGTAGCGGTGTCCAGCCCGCGTCTCCGACCGCGCCACGGACGGTGCCTCGGAGCCGGCCTCCCACTGCGAACATCCGGGGCCGCGACGGCGCTCGGACGGGCCTCGTGGCCGACGTTCTGGCCCTCGTCGTCGTGTGGTCGCGCTCGTGGTCCCGAACCAGCCCGACCGCCTCACTCCCACGGCCTTCCTCCGCATCCCCGTCGAGGGGATAGCGGTGGCCGCACTCGCGCTGGTCCTGCCACGGCGCGCGACCCGCTCGACGGCGGCTGACCGTGGCGCTGCTGGTCGGGCGTGCCGCTCGGTCTGCTGAGCGTGCTCAAGCTCCTGGAACTGGGGTTCGTCGGCGTACTCGACCGGCCGTTCGACCTCGTGACCGACGCTGGTCACCTCGGCTCCGCCGTGGGCTTCGTCAGGGCGTCCGTCGGCCCGGTGGCCGCGGCCGGTACCGTGGTCGCGGGGCCCTCCTCCTTGCTGCCGCCCTGGTCATCGGCGTCCCCCTGTCGGTCGTGCGGGTGACACGGCTGGTGCAGCGTCGCCGCCGCTTCTCGATGCTCGCCGTCACCGCGACTCGCCGTCGTGTGGGCCGCCGGCGCAGCGTCGGGCATCAGCGGTCGCACCTCACGAGGCGGTTGCCGCCGCGGACGCCGCGCGCCTTGCTGTGGGCGAGGTACAGGGCGCGGCCGCCGCACTCCGGCCGAGCAGCGCACGTTCGACGCTGCGGTCGCTGTCGACGCGCACCGCAACCCGAGCGCGGTGAGCTTGCCGGTCTCCGGGGCAAGGACGTGGTCGTCGCGTTCGTCGAGAGCTACGGTCGCGTGGCGGTCGAAGGCCCCTCCTCGGCGAGGGTCCAGGCGGTGCTCGACGCGGGCTCCAGGCGGCTGCGGGCCTCCGGCTACGCGGCCAGGAGCGCCTTCCTCACCTCGCCCACCTACGGTGGCGTCAGCTGGCTGGCGCACGCCACGCTGCAGTCCGGCCTCTGGGTCGACAACCAGTGGAGCTACGACCGGCTCCTCTCCGGCGACCGCACCAGCCTCAACAAGGCCTTCGGGCGTGCCGGGTGGCGGACCGTGGCCGTCCTCCCGTCGGACCGGGGAGCGTGGCCCGAAGGACAGGCCTACTACGGGTTCGACACGATCTACGACAGCTCGAGCCTCGGGTATGCCGGCCCTGGCTTCGGCTTCTCCTCGATGCCGGACCAGTACGCCCTGAAGGCGTTCGAGCGCCGCGAGCTCGGCGCCGGCAGGCGCGCGCCGGTCATGGCGGAGATCGACCTCGCGTCGAGTCACGGGCCATGGGCGCCGCTGCCCAGCATGCTTCCCTGGGACGGCTGGGGGACGGCTCGGTCTTCGAGCGCATCCACGGTCGAGCCGAGTCCGCCGCGGCATTGTGGAGCCACCGTGATCGCGTGCCTGCCGCCTACATGACGTCCATCGCGTACTCCCTCACGGCGCTCATCTCGTTCGTGGAGAGGTACGGCGACGACCACCTCGTTCTCGTCCTTCTCGGCGACCACCAGCCGGCGTCCATCGTCAGCGGCTTCGGTGGAAACCATGACGTGCCCATCACCGTGATCGCCCGCGACCCGAAGGTCATCGCACGGATCTCCGCGTGGGGCTGGCAGAACGGTCTGCGGCCCGGCTCCGGCGCGCCGGTCTGGCGAATGGACGCTTTTCGGGACCGCTTCCTCGCCGCCTACAGCGGCCCCGCCGGGGCGGTCCCCTCACCGGCGCGGACCGGGACGCAGCCGAGCACGGAGCAGAGGTGAGACCCGACCGGCGCGCCCTGCTGGACCACACCCTGCGACCAGCGCGGCTGGCCGCCTACGCGCCCGGGGAGTACGTCGGCCAGGAGAGCTTCATGCGGGCCAGCGAGATCCTGGCCCTCGCCTCCCGGGCAGGTGTCGCGCCGGGGGTGTCAGTGCTGGACCTCTGCTGTGGTGTGGCCGGCGCGGGATGTCTCATCGCCCGCGAGCTGGGCTGCACCTACCTGGGGGTCGACGTCAGTCCCAGCGCCATCCGCATCGCACGCCGGCGCGCCGGCCGGAACTGCCGCTTCGAGGTCTCGCGGATCCCACCGGTGCCCGCCGGCCCGTTCGACGTGGTGCTGCTGCTCGAGACCATGCTGGCGTTCCCCGACAAGCTGACCCTGCTGCACGCCGTTTCCTCGGCGCTCGCTCCCGGAGGGCGCTTCGCGTTCACGCTCGAGGAGGGGGACCCGCTCTCCGCGGCCGAACGAGCGCTCATGCCGGCCGCCGACACCGTCTGGCCGATCCCCATGCCGGAGCTGCTCTCCCAGCTGACGCAGGCCGGGTTGCAGGTGTCGTGGCAGGGGGAGCTGACCCGGCCGCATCAGGCCACCGTGCACTCCTTGGTGCAGGCCTTCGCCGCTGGAGCCGAGCACATCCGGGAGCACGTCGGCGCGAGGGCATGGGATGAGCTGCAGACCGCGCACCGCCTGTGGAACGACTGGCTCCGGCAGGGACGGGTGCGCAAGTTCGCCTTCGTCGTCGAGAAGGCGGCCGCGCACCCCAGGGTCGGCGGTGGCCGCGCCGGTGAGCGCTCCGCACAGGCCTCCCTGGCGTGATGCACCGCCCAGGACAGCCCCCGGGCCGAGCTGTGCGCGCCGGCCCAGTCAGAGGTGGACGGTGCCGCCCTCCGACGTCACCTCGTCGGCGTCCTGGTCGTCGAACCAGTGGCCGTCCTCGCCCAGGTAGCGGAACCGCACCGTGGAGCCGGCCGGCAGCGTCACCGACACGCTGCGCGTGCCGTTGCTGCGGCGCCGCAGCACGTGGGCGCCCGGCGTCCAGTCGTTGAAGGTGCCGACCACGCTCACCCGCCCGACCGGCGACTCCTCGGGCAGGACGAACGTCAGCCGTCGCCCGGCGTTCTTCGGTGCAGCTGACTTCTTGAGCATGGGTCCTCCCCCGTCGACGGTGTGCGTGCCACACCATTCTGCCCGGGACTGCCTGTCACCCCGTCACGGACCGGAACGGACCCAGCGCTGTCACCGCCGTTGCCTACGGTGCAGGGATACCGACCCGGCCGGCGCAACCGGCGCGGGTCCCCACGTCGCGCAGGGGGTTGGGTGGAACTGTTGGAGGCACGGCTGCACGGACCGCCCGGTCTCGCGGGCCTCGCCTGCCGCCACACCGCTGGACAGCACGTCCTCGACCTCACGGCGAGGTCGTGGGTCGACCCGGCGCACCTGGTCGCCGCGGCGGCTCTCGCCCACGCCCATGCGGCCGCGGATCTCCCGCTGCGGGTCCTCTCCCCCCGCGGGGCCGACCCGCACCACTACGCCGGCCGCATGCATCTGGGCCGCGTCCTGGACCACCTGGGGATCCAGCACGACGTCCCGACCGGTGTCCTCGAACGCGACCGGCACGCGGACCTGCTGGAGGTGCGCCCCATCGGCAGCGAGGACGACGCAAGAGCGCTGGCGGCACTGGTGGCCACGAAGGTGCGTCCGGACAGCGCCCCTGCGTCCGACGTCCTGTACTCCTGCGTGGCGGAGATGGCCCTCAACGTCGCCGACCACGCCGGCGCGGTGGGCTACGTGGCGGCCCAGACGCTGCCGCAGGTGGGCGCGATCAAGTTCGCCGTCGCTGACGCGGGCCGAGGGCTCAGGGCCACGCTGTCCGTGCGCGGAGCGAGCTCCGACGATGACGCGGTGGGGATGGCGCTGTCCGGGCGCAGCCGGCTGGACGCGCCAGGCCGGGGCACCGGCCTGCCCACGACGCTGCGCGAGCTGACCGCGCTCGAGGGCTCGCTGTTCCTGCTGTCCGGCGGGGCTGCAGTCACTGCCTCTAGCAACGGTCGGATCCGGCAGCCAGTCGACGTGCCGTTCCCCGGCACCCTCGTGCAGGGCGTGCTGCGCCTGCCGGGCCGGCGCACCGTGGCTGTGGGTGGCGCGGGCTAGCATGACAGCGAGGAGCATGTTGACAGCAGTCCCGACACGTGACAGGGAGCGCGCGATGCCCACCTTGGTCCTACCCAGCATGGTCGCGGGGCGCGACCTCGCCGACGCCCTCGTCGAGCGCCTCGCCGGCGACCTGACCGGCGCCGAGGTCGTCGTGGACTGCCGCCGACTCGTGAGCGCCAGCCCCTCCTTCGCCGCCGAGCTGGTGCTGCGGGTGCTGGTCGACCGCCTGGCCGGCTCGCTGCACGTCGAGCACGCGCCGGCCGCCTTCGGCGCCTACCTCCAGGAGGCCGCCCGGCGGCTGGAGGTCACCGACCGGCTGCACGTCATCGCCAGGGAGCCCGTGACCGCCTGACGGGACGCCGACGCCAGGCCTGCACCCGCGTCGCCCACCAGCCGGGAACCGTCAGGGCGTCGGCGACCGTGGTGTTCATCGACGCCCACGCGGCCTCCTCGTCGGCCGTCGTGACGTCGTCCCCACCGAGGAAGGAGAAACGGGCAGCGCGCTGCCAGCCACGGACGGCCTCGCGCACCGTCGTGCTCTCGACCCGGGCCAGGCGCATCTCCAGCAGCGCCTCCGCATCGGAGCGGGCGGTGGACACCCGGACGTCCTCATCGACCTCCACCTGCTGGGCCGGCTCCGTCCGCTCCACCGCCACGAGGACGGCCGGGCCGAGGTCGCGCAGGCGACCGCGCACCTGTAGGGCCGCGTCCTGCACATCCAGCAGGGCCGATCGCCGGCGCTCGTAGACGCGGTGGTGGTGTTCCAGCGTCCAGGTGGACACCTGCGACAGGACCGCGACGAGGACCGCCACCGACGCGGTCACCACCGCCGCAAGCACCGCGTCCTGCTGCAACGACGCCTCCCGTGCTCCCGGCCCTGCTGACGAGGATCATCCTGTCCGCGGCCACTGACAGGACCCGGCTTCACCGAGCAGGAGTCCGCCGAGCACCGACCCCGTGTGGCGACGGAACGGCGGGGGTGGGACCCGCGCGTGCTCGCCTGCTGACGCGTGGGTGGCCGTCAAGGGAGTGGACGCCTTGAATGGGGGTGAGTCCAGGGCGTTGGCGGGAGGGGCAGGATGACGGTCAAGCGGATGACGTCGGCCGGATGGACCGGTCGCGCCTCCCGGCGCGTGCCATACGGGGTGTGGTTTCCCCTCCTCGTCTTTGCGGTGACGCGCGTCATCGACGCGGCGATGGTCGAGGTGGCTTCTCGACACCAGGTGGCGCTCATCGGAGCCGACCCGAGCTACCACCTGAACTACTCCTCGCCCGCCGACCCCGGCTATGCCCTCATCGCGGCGAACTGGGACGGGCAGTGGTACCGGCTCATCGCGGAGGCGGGCTACCCGCTGCACCTGCCGGTGGGGCCGACCGGGCACGTGGCCATGAGCACGTGGGCCTTCTACCCCCTGTACCCGCTGGGCGCAGCCCTGCTGTCACACCTGACGAGCCTGCCCTTCATCACCGTCGCGCCGGTGCTCAACCTGGCCCTGGGTGCAGCCGCCGTCCTGCTGATGTACCGGCTCCTGCGCAGGACGACCAGCCAGTTCGTCGCCTCGGCGACCACCCTGCTCGTGTGCACCTTCATGGCCGCGCCGGCGCTGCAGCTGGACTACACCGAGAGCCTGGCGCTGCTGCTGGTGTGCGCCGCCCTGATGCTGCTGCAGGACCGTCGATACGCCGGCTTCGCGGTGGTCGCGCTGGCCCTGGCGCTGACGCGGCCCATCGCCTTGGCGCTCGTGCCCGTGGTCGCCGCCCACTGGTGGGCCCGGCACCGCGGTGCGGAGCGAGGGCCGTTCTCCACCGCGGAGCGTTGGCGCGTCGCGCTGCTGGTCCCGTGGTGCGTGGCCGTCACGGGGCTCTGGCCGCTGATCGCCGCCGTCGTCACCCACGACAGCCACGCCTACCTCAAGACCATGTCCGCGTGGAAGGCCTACCAGCACAACACGCCCGTCGTCAGCTGGCTGGGCTACTTCTGGAGGGGAAACGGCGTCCCTGGCCTGGTCCTGTGTGTGGTCGCGCCCGCCCTGCTCTTGCTTGCCGTACGGCGGCCCGCCGCCCGTGCCTGGGGAGTCGAGGTGAGGACATGGGCGTGGGCCTACCCGGCGTACCTGTTCATCGCCGCAGCGCCGGGGCCGAGCATCATCCGGTACCTGCTGCTGGCCTTTCCGCTGCTGTGGCCGTGGCCGGAGGTGGAGAGCTTCCACACCGCCACCCGTGTCCAGCGGGGCGCCGTCGTCTTCCTGGCCGCTGCCGGGCTGGCGCTGCAGTGGGTCTGGATCTCCGTCTTCGTCGTCATCACCTCCACGCCACACCACGGTCCGTTTCCCTGAGCAGCAGCAAAGTGACCATCACCCGGTCGACCCGTTCGATCTCACGGGGCCGAGCCCGGGACCGGTGACCAGCGAGCTCTACGCTTGAGCCGTGACCCACGATGGCGACGAGGGTCGGCCTCGGGACCGTGGCGGCCGACCCCGGAGGTACGACGGACCGCCGCTCGGACCCTCCGCCACCGTGCGGGTCGTGGCCTCGGTGGTCGTGGGGATCGCGGTCGGCGTGCCGGTGTCCCTCCTCCTGTCATGGCAGCTCGGGCTGCTCCTCGGCTGGATGGCCGCAGCCCTGCTGTTCACCGTCTGGATGTGGGTCACCATCGCGCCCATGGACGCCCAGCAGACCGCACTGCACTCCGAACGCGAGGACACCGGCCGAGCCACCTCCGACGTCCTGGTGCTCATCGCCGCCGTGGCGAGTCTGGCCGCCGTCGCGCTCCTGCTCGCAGCCGGTTCGTCGGGGCCCCGGAAGGACCTGTTCGCGGCTTTGGGCGTCACCAGCGTGGCACTGGCGTGGGCGACGGTGCACACCCTCTTCACCACCAGGTACGCCAAGCTGTACTACACCGGAGAAGCCGGCGGCATCGGGTTCAACGAGCCGGGCGCGCCCCGGTACATCGACTTCGCCTACGTCGCCTTCACCATCGGCATGACCTTCCAGGTGTCCGACACGACCCTGCAGACGTCGGAGATCCGCCGTACCGCCTTGCGACACGCACTGTTGTCCTACGTCTTCGGGGTCGTCATCATCGCCACGACCATCAACCTCGTTGCCGGGCTGGGAAAGTGACCCCCCCGACGCAGGGGAACCACCGGGGGTGAGACGACCACGACGGTGGTGCAGGTAGCCGCCGGGCGGGGACGGCACGGGCCCGTGTCACCCCTCGCAGCGCGGAGCGGCGTCCAGGTGGCGGCGTGCACCCGCGTAGTCCTGCAGGACCGGCGGTGCCTCCTGCACCATCTGGCGCCACCGCCGGGAGTACACGGCGCCGTCGGTGGACGCCTTGTGGGCCATCATCACCAGGTGGGCGGCCCATTGCGCGTTCACCTCAGCGCCTTTGGCTGCGACGGCACGCACTGCGGCCTGCCGGCTCACGCACGCCTGCAGGGCAGCGGGCGCCGTGCCCGGGGTGGCCGACGCCGACGAGCAGGCGCCGGCCACCTCGTCCCAGGCGGTGCGGGCGGCCCCGAAGCGCTGGACGTCCGTCGCGCCGTGCTTCCTGCTGGCCGCCCACAGGGCCTCGGTCTGGGCCAGCGTGGTCCGTCCCTGGTCGAGCGTCAGCTGCGCGTCCACGTGGTTGGCCCAGTCGCGGTACGACGCGTCCGCTGCCGCGGCGAGGCGGTCACCCTGCTGCAGCTCGTGCCGGCACGCATCGAGCCGGGGTGGTGCCGTGCCCGGCGCTGAGGGCCCTGGAACGCCCCCTGGTCCGCGGCCGTCACCCCCCGGGCGCCCCCCGGCAGCGGCATGTCGACTGACCTGGACTCCTCCCCACACGGCCACCGCCAGTACCACGCAGGCCACGGCCGCCAACGCGGCCGCGGTGCCCCAGCCGATCTTCACTGACGCGGATGGGTTGTGGTGCCTGGGCGCGTTCATGCCTCGACGCTGCCACCAATGGCCGCCGCTCGCAGGTGACCGCCGCATGTGTCGCGAACCGAAGGGGCGGCGCTCACATCGTCCCGGTCACGTGGAGCCCGACGCCCGAGGTTCCGGATCGGTCGTCCGTCCACCCCTGCCCGCGACGCAGCCACACCATGAGCCGGCGCAGCTCTACTCCCAGTGCGACCTGCCAGCGGACCGGCGGCTGGGTCGGCCCCGACGGTCTCTCCCGGGCCCGGCATCCGAGGCTGCGGGGTGCGCGGTGTCGGCAGACGGCGATGCGCTACTGGGAAACCTGAGCTCGGGCGTCGTACGCCGGTGGCAGCACCGCGCGCAGCGCGTGCATCAGCGGCGGGTCCGCGATCCCGGTGAAGGTGCCGTCGGCGTCGCGGACCAACACCGTGGCCAGGTCACCGACCCGGACCCGGTACGCCCGGCAGACGTCGAGCATCAGCTGCCACGCGTCGTCGGCGTCGCACCCGAGGGCGCCCATCAGCAGCCCCTTGGCCTGTTCGACGACCATCGCGTTGGTCATGGCCTCCTGCAGGTTGAGGGTCGTCCGCCGATCGCCCGGCTCGTCGCCGACACCACGCAGCGCCTCGATCGGGGTGTCGGCGGCGTCGAGGACGGTGAACGCCGACTCCAGGTGGCAGACCCGCAACATGGTGAGGAGCGGGTCCGGCAGCCCGCGCAGGGCCAACCGGGTGCCCAGGTCTCTCCTGGCCTCCATCAGCGGCGTCAGCCCCGCGCAGTCGATGAACGTGACCGCGGAGAGGTCCACCACCACGCCTCTTCCGCCGGACGCGGCCTCACGGAGACGGCTCCGCAGCACGGGGGCGGTGAGCAGGTCGACCTCGCCGCTGACGTACAGCACCGCATCGCCTGCCGACTGAGCCGGCCGCGAGGCGTCACGGTCATCGGGAAATGAGAACCCGGCCGAGAAGAAGAAGGTCCATCGCAGCGCTCCCGTCGCACATCACTCACTGACGTGCTGCCGGGGGCCGGGACAACGTCCTCGAAGGCTCGCGTACGAGCCATGTCCTGACGATACGACGACGGCTGCGGATGGACAAGGACCGGTCGCCGCACGGACCGCACCCTGTGACCTTGGTGCCCGGGCGTCACCCATACGGGCAGTCCCACGTCGGAACGCGGGAAGGCGCGCCGGCGTCAGGACGTCGCCGGTGATGGTTCCCTCGATCACCGCCTGCGCGACGGTGGTCAGGCTGGTGCTGGTACGGCGAGCGTGGGCGCGCATCCGGGTGAAGGCCTCCGCGACGCTCAGGCCCGAGCGCGCGGCCAGGACGCCCTTGGCCTGCTCGACCAGGATCCTGCTCTGGAGGGCGGTATGGAGCTGCTCGGACAAGATGGTCTGCTCGTGCAGGCTGCGTTGGTGCAGCACGCCGATGGTGGCCACATCCGCCATCGCCTGCCCCACGGCAACGTCGTCGTCGCTGAGACGGGCCGCGGTGATGGTGAACAGGTTCAACGCGCCGATGATGCTGCCGCGCAGCTTCAGCGGCAGGGCATGGGTGGCCTCGAAGCCCGCCGCCAGGGCAGCCGGGGTGAATGTCGGCCAGCGAGTCCGAGCCTCCGACAGCTCGACGCTGGTGATCGCGCGACCGGTCAGGTAGCACTCCAGGCACGGTCCCTCCTGGATCTGGAGCTCGAACAGCTCCAGCACCCGGGCGCTCTCCAACGTTGCGCCCAGCAGTCTCAGCCCGCCTCGCTGGTCGGTCAGCATCAGCCCGGCGGCGTCGACACCCAACAGCTCGACGCAGCGCTCGGTCAGCGTCTGCAGGAAGTCAACCACGTCGAAGTCCTCGGTCAACGTGTCCGCGAGCTCGACGAAGACCTGCGCCAGCCGCTGCGGCTCGCTCATCTCGTTCTCCCGTTCCAGCCCGTGCAGTCAGGCTTCCTCAGGGTGCGACCATCCAGCTCGTCAGCGCCCGTCTCCATCGTCTCGCTCCGGGGCGAGGGTGACTACCCGCGCGAGCACGTCACGCGCCAGCTCGACCACCGCTCGTGCCGAGGCGAAGGCACGAGCCCGCAGCAGGACCAGCGCCTCGCCCAGGTTCACCCCCGCCTGCACCGAGACCATCCCATGGCACCCACCCGCAGAGGGAGGGCGAAGATCGCCACGATCCCGGCCTCCAGCGCCGCGGCGGAGAAGCCGGGCCAGCGCGCGGGTCCGGTACGGGCCAGGTCCGGCTGCAGAACGGGACGTCCGGTGCCCGACGACTCCACGCAGGGCCCTTCCCCCAGGGTGAACTGCAGATCTTCCATCGTGCCCGCAGTGGGATCTGTGACGGCGACGGTTCCGGCCGGTCCGGCATCGGCCATCAGCACCAGGGCCACTCCCGTGACGGGCAGAGCGTGGGCGCAGGCCGAGACCAGGCGCTGGGGCATCCTCCCGACCTCGGAGCGCCCGTCGTTCAGCCCCGCCAGGATCTGCGCGACACGCACGGACCCCATGCGCACCACCATCTTCATCGGCGACCACGAGCTCGCGGGCAGACCACGAGCCGTGGTGCTCATCCTAGTTCGGCTGCACACCATGGAGCGGTCCCGGACGACGTGCCTGCCGTCGGGTAGCGTCGGCCTGTGCCCGTAGACGCCGCGACCATCGTGCTCGTGGACGACGCGTCCGAGGTGCGCCTGCTGATCAGGACGCGCCTGCGCATGTCCGGTGCCCTGCGTGTCGTCGGCGAAGGGGCCGACGGAGCGGAGGCCATCTCGCTGGCCCGGGAGCACCAGCCCGCGCTCATGCTGCTGGACGTGTCGATGCCCGGGCTGGACGGCCTGGAGGCACTCCCACAGGTCCTGGCCGCTTCCCCCGGCACCCGTGTCGTCATGTACACCGGCTTCGAGGAGCAGGGGCTCGTCGACAAGGCTCGACAGCTCGGTGCCGCCGCGTTCCTCCAGAAGTCCGCACCGATCGACCACCTCATCAACCGCCTGCTGGTCGTGGCCGGCGCGGAGAGCGTGCCGGACCCACGCGAACCGCGATCGGAGGAGACGCCGCCGACCCCGGGCATGCTCGCGACGTCAGCGGTCGACCAGCGGATCCTCGATGAGCACCAGGAGCGGTTCCGCGAGGTGTTCGAGGAGGCCGCGATCGGCATGGCGACGATGACGTTGACGGGCCACCTCGTGCGCACGAACCGTGCCCTCGCAGCGCTGGTGCAGCGGACGCAGGCAGACCTCCTCGGCCTCTTCTACGGCGACCTGACCCACGGTGGGGACGACGCGGTCCAGACCGCCCTCGAGGACATCATCCGGCGCTCGCTCGACCTCATCCAGCTCGAGCACGGGCTGACCGGCGGGAGCGACGACCGACGCCTCCAGGCGACGTTCGCGCCGGTCCGGGACTCCGCCGGCCGGCCGCTCTACCTGTTCCTGCAGGTCCAGGACGTCACGGCCGAACGCGCGGCAGCGGAGGGGCTGCGCAGGAGCGAGGAACGGTTCCGGCTGCTCGTCGCGGCGGTGGAGGACTACGCGATCTTCATGCTCGACCCGTTCGGGCACATCGTCAGCTGGAACGCCGGAGCGCAGCGCAGCAAGGGCTACACCGCCGAGGAGATCATCGGCCAGCACTTCCGGGTCTTCTACCCACCCGAGGAACAGGCGCGACAGCACCCCGAGCACGAGCTCCGGGTGGCCCTGCGTGAAGGACACTACGAGGAGGAGGGCTGGCGCCTCCGCAAGGACGGCTCGCGGTTCTGGGCCAACGTGCTGATCACCGCGGTGTTCAACGAGGCCGGCGAGCACATCGGGTTTGCCAAGGTCACCCGCGACACCACCGAACGGCGGCGGGCGCTGGAGGAGCGTGACCGCGCCGCACAGGCGCTCGCCGACGCCAACACGAAGCTGGAGTCGCTCAACCGACGGCTCCAGCGGGCCACGGACGACCAGTCCCAGTTCCTGGCTGTGACCGCGCACGAGCTGCGGACCCCCATCGGCGTGCTCAGCGGATCTGCCGACCTGCTCTCCCAGCACTGGAGCCAGCTCACCGACGAGGAGCGCGACGGGTTGCTCGAGGCCATGACCACCGGTACGACCCGGCTGCGGCGGCTGCTCGACGACCTGTTGACGGCGTCGCGACTGCAGGCCAGCGCGCTGGAGATGCGTCCGGACGTGGTCCCGGTCGGCGACGTCGTCCGCGAGGCGGTGACCACCGTGAGGCGTACGAACCCCGAAGCGGAGATCGTCCTCGACGTGCCGCCCGGCATCACCGTCCACGCCGACAGGGACAGGCTTGCCCAAGCGCTGGACAACCTGCTGAACAACGCGCTGCACCACGGTGTACCCCCTATCCGCGTGTGGGCCACCTCCAGTCCGGGCGGTGTCCAGATCCGCGTCAGCGACCAGGGGCCGGGCGTCTCCTCCGCCATGCAGCCACGGCTCTTCGACCGGTTCGCCACCGGGCGGCACCGGGGCGGCACCGGGCTCGGCCTCTTCATCGTGCGCGAGCTGGCGCGCGCACAGGGCGGCGACGCCTTCTACGAGCTGTCGTCGGCGGAGACGTCGGGGGGGGCGTTCGTCATCGTTCTTCCCGATGGGTCCCGCCCGTCCAGCATCGTGCCCGTAGCCGGTCCCCCGACCCCGGAACCGTGCTGATCGCGCACCAGAGCGCCACGGAGCCGCGCCGCGTCCCTCCACGGTGGTGCGTCGACGCCACGGCACCCTAGGCTGCCAACGTGTCCATCGCCGTCCTCCTCGTTGACGACGCCCAGGACGTGCGCCGCATGGTGCGCACGGCCCTCCGTCTTCGCGGCGGCTTCGAGGTGGTGGGGGAAGCCAGCAGCGGCGCCGAGGCGGTGCGGCTCGCCGACGTCCTCCATCCGGACATCGTCGTGCTCGACCTCGGCCTCCCGGACATCGCTGGACGCGAGGTCCTCACCCGCATCCGCGGGCAGTCCCCCGGGTCGAGGGTGGTGGTGTTCACCGGGATGGAACCCGACGACCGGGGAGGGATCGCTGGGGAGGTCGAGGGCTACCTCGGCAAGGACGCCGGGCTCCACTACCTGGTGGACCTCCTCGAGGCTCTCGGTCAGCCGCCTGCCACCGAGGCCACGCTCGACCTCCCCCACGCGCTGACCAGCGTCGCCACGGCGCGCCGGTTCGTCTCGCAACAGGTCACCGACTGGCAGGCGGAGCAGATCCTGGCCGACGCCGTCCTGGTCATCAGCGAGCTGGCGACCAACGCGATCACGCACGCTGACTCTTCGTGCCGCATCCGGCTCTCGCTCACGCCGGCCACCTTGCGCATCGACGTCATCGACGCCGGCTCGGGCACCCCGGAACCACAGCTCGCCGACCTCACGTCCGAGCACGGCCGTGGGTTGGGCATGGTGGCGGCCGTGGCCGCTGCCTGGGGCATGGAAATCCTCCCCGGCGACGGCAAGCTCGTCTGGGCAGAGCTGAAGAGACCGGTGGACGGCTACCAGGGCTGACCGCCCGGCAGACACCCAGCACCGCGTTCCAGGGAGGCAGCGCGTTCCAGCGAGCCGGGGCCGCCCAGCGAAGAGATGCGTCGCCGTGTCACCCGGCGACGGATGTCGCCACCTTGCCCCCGCTCACGGACGCGCGGCCACGGCCGCCCATGGGTCTCCCGTCCGCCAGCGCCGGCTCAGAGCTTGTAGCCGATGTCGCGCAGCAGCGTCCTGCGGTCCCCCTCGTCGTCGTCGGTCTCGACGCCCAGCGGCATCCCGCCGTCGACCACGCCCAGGACCCCGCGCCCCTGCTCCGTCTCGGCAACCAGGACCTGGACCGGGTTGGCCGTCGCGCAGTACACGTGGCACACCTCCGGCACCGACTTCACCTGGTTGAGGACGTTCACCGGGAAGCCCTCGCGCAGGAACACGACGAAGGAGTGGCCCGCCCCGACGGCCAGTGCGGAACGGACCGCCAGCGCGACGAGCTCGGGGTCGTTGCCGGCCCGCCGTACGAGCCGCGGCCCGGACGCCTCGCAGAAGGCGAGCCCGAAACGCAGGTACGGCGAGGAGCCCACCAGGGCCTCGTAGAGGTCCTCGACGGTCTTGATGAAGTGCGCCTGACCGAAGATGAGGTTGACCCCTTCCGGCATGGCGACGGGGACGAGAACGACGTCGGGCTGGTTCATCGCTGTCCTCCCTTGCGGCCGACGCCGCGGTCCCACCCTCCCGCCTACCCGGTCGGGGCACAACGCCCGCTCCCGCTCGGCCGCGGAGAACGCACGTCGTCGTGGTCAGGACAAAGTAGGTTCCGACCAGCGTTGCGGGAGGGCCGGCCCGTCCGTGCCCCAGGCCGCGGAGCTGTTCGGAGCGGCCATGTCGAAAACACCGGCCGCCGTACGACGTATTGCCAACCACCTTCGCACCGAGGAGAGCCATGACCAGCACGCTGAGCGCCACCACCCGCCGTACGACGTCCGCGGACGGCACGGAGATCGCCTACGAGGTCCACGGTTCGGGGCCGGCGCTGGTGCTGGTGGACGGAGCGATGTGCCAGCGGGCGATGGGTCCCGCGCGCGGACTCGCCGAGCAGCTCGCGACGGACTTCACCGTCTACGCCTACGACCGAAGGGGCCGCGGGGACAGCGGCCCCGGCACCTCGCCGTACGCGCTCGCCCGGGAGGTGGAGGACCTCGTTGCCGTCATCGACGCCACAGGCGGCCCGGCACACGTGTTCGGGGCGTCGTCGGGTGCCACGCTGGCGCTGGAGGCGGCTCGGCAGGGGGCGCCGATCGGCCGGCTCGCGGTCTACGAGTCGCCGTTCATCGTCGACGGCACCCGCCCGGCCAACGACCCGCGCCTGCCCGAGATCGTCAGCGACATGGTCAGTCGCGGCCGACGTGCCGAGGCGGTCAAGACGTTCCTGCGCACGGTGGGGGTGCCCGCGCCGGTCGTTCTGCTCATGCCGTTGATGCCCGCCTGGAAGCAGATGACCGCGGTCGCGCACACGCTGCCGTACGACCTGTCCATCGTCGTCGGGCACCAGCAGGGGCAGCCGCTGCCGGTCGGCTACTACGCGGAGGTGGCGCCCCGGACGCTGGTGGTCGCCGGCGGCAAGAGCCCGGCGTACATGCGCAACGCCCAGGCCGCGATCGCCGACGCCGTGCCCGACGCGCGCCTGGCGACGCTGCCCGGCCAGACGCACATGATCAAGGCGAAGGTCGTCGCTCCGGTGCTTCGCGCTTTCCTGCGCGGTTGAGCGAGCGCCGACCTGCCCTCCGGGGCGCGTCACGACGCAGGCGGATGCGAAAGTCGTAGGACATCCGGCATGCCAGCGCCCCTGTGAGGCTGGCACAGTCCCGGCCCGAGGTCATAGTGTTCCCGGCATGCGGGTCACCGAGGCACCCACAGACCCGTTGGGCCCGGTGCTGGACGCCGCGGAGGACGCCTCGCCGCTGGAGGCGGTCGAGGCCGTCACGGGTGCGCTGGCGGCCTCGCTGGGAGCCGAGGCGGCCTTCTTCCTCATCGCGGACGTGTCCGGGCGAGGCTTCGTGCGCCTCTCCCACGTCGGCCCGGGGCACGCGACCGGTGGGTCCGGCAGCGGCGGGAACCCGAGCGCCACCCGGAGCGACGACGAGGAGCGGGCGGAGGCGATGCCGTTCACCGGCGGCCCCGCGGAGGAGGCGCTGCGCACCCAGAGTGTCCAGGTCGTCGCGCCCTCGCCCCAGGGCGTGACGGGCAGCGGGAGCGACCGCTGGGTGGTCCTGGCACCGGTGACCGAACGGGGCGAGGCCCTCGGGCTGCTGCGGCTGTCCCTGCCGCACGAGCCCGGCGCCGCGGTGCTGTCCCAGATCTCCCGGATCGGGCACGTGCTGGCCTTCGTGGTGATCGCCAACCGCCGACACACCGACCTGTTCGAGTGGGCCCAGCGCAGCACGTCCTTCACCCTGCCCGCGGAGATCCAGCGCCGGCTGCTGCCCGGGGCGTTCACCTGCGAGGCCAGCGCCTTCGTCCTCTCGGCGTGGCTGGAACCGGCGGCAACCATCGGCGGCGACACGTTCGACTACAGCCTGGCCCGCGACCTCCTGCACCTGTCGGTGACCGACGCGATGGGTCACGGCGTGGCCAGCGCCCTGACCGCCACCTTGTGCGTCGGCAGTCTGCGCAACACCCGCCGCGCCGGCGGCTCCCTGCTCGACCAGGCCCACGCCGCGAACCTGGCCCTGGTCGAGCACGCGACCACCACCGCGGCCGAGGGCTTCGCCACCGGCCTGCTCGGCCGCCTCGACCTGCGCACCGGCACGCTCGCGATGGTCAATGCCGGCCACGTCTGGCCGTACCTGTGCCGGGCCGGAGCTGTCGCGCCGCTCGCGCTGCCGGCGGACCTGCCCATGGGCCTGTTCGCCGACGCCACCTACCGCAGCACCGACGTGGTGCTGCAGCCCGGCGACCGGCTGGTGCTGGTCACCGACGGCATGCTCGAGCGCAACGCCGCCACCGTGGACCTGATCGCCGAGATCGCGCTCAGTCGGGCGCTGCACCCGCGTGAGGCCACCCGGCGCCTGACCGACAAGGTCCTGGAGACGTGCCAGCCGGCCCTGGCCGACGACGCCACGATGCTGGTCATCGACTGGCACGGCGAGCACGGAGCCGAGCGGGCCACCGTGGCCGGCGCGGACGCGCTCCGTGCCAGCGCCCCCGTGCTCCGGCCATGAGGTCAGCCAGACCTGTCCGCTCCGTTGCGCCGACGGCGCGCGTCCGGACGGTATGACCGCAAGACCCGACGTGGACACCGCCGAACAGGCATGCTCTGCGGTCGCGGGGATCCGGGGAGTCGGGCATCGTGATCCCATGGTGACCAGCGGCCACTCCAACATCCGCCGGGTGGTGGTGATCGTTCAGGAGAACCACACCACGGACAACTACTTCCGCGGCCTGGCCCCGTGGGGCGTGAACGTGGCCACCGACTGGCCGACCCAGGCGAACCCGCCGGGCAAGGACCAGCCGCACGACCGGCGCGCCTACGGCGCCTGGCTCAAGGGCACCGGTCAGGCGACCCGCACGCAGTTCGACACCTACGCGGTGCTCCCCTACTACGGCTGGTTGGCGCTGAACGGGGCGCTCCTGGAGAACCACTGCTCCGGTTTCGGGACCAACTCCACCCCGAACCACCTGCTGCTCGTCGGCGGGCAGACCCCGACGCTGCGCAACCCCCCGCGCAACCAGCCGGCCCCGGTGTGGGACATGCCGTCCCTGCCCGGCCACGCGCAGGACCACGGGGTGTCCTGGCGCTGCTACACGGCCAGCAACGACTACCCGGTCGGGTTCTACACGCAGCTCAACGGGTCCCCCAACCTGGTGCCCTCCTCGGCGTTCCTCGCCGACGCCGAGGCGGGGAACCTGCCCCAGCTGTGCTACCTGTGGCACAACTCCCCCGAGGATGAGCACCCGCCCGCTGACGTCACCGTGGGGATGGGCGCGGTGCAGCAGACAGTCGACGCCGTCGTCAAGGGCGGCGGCTGGGAGGAGACGGTGTTCCTGCTGACCTGGGATGACTGGGGCGGTTGGGACGACCACGTGACCACCCCCAACGTGGAGCAGACCGCCGACGGGGTGCAGGTCGCCTACGGCCCGCGCGTGCCGTTGCTGATGTTCGGCGGCGCGGTCCCCGCGGTGGTCGATCCCCGATGGTGCTCACACGTGTCCGTCCCCAAGACCGCGCTGCAGCTGCTCGGGCTGCCCGCCCTCGGCGTCCCCCGCGTCGACGACGACGCCGGCCTGGCCGACCTGGTCGCCACCACACCCAGCGTCCCTCCGCCCCCGTCGCCCGGCACCCCCATCGCGCTGCCAGCGCCCCCGGCGCCGCCGCGTACGCCGAACCCGGTCCCGCCCTCCCCCGGCACGCGCCGGCCCACCCCCGAGGTCGTGCTGCGGGGCGGGGGCACCCTCCCCGCGCCCAACGACGTCACCCTCAAGGACTGACCCCCCGGCGGCTGCTCCACGACGAGAAGGTGCGCTCCATCCTGTACGCGGGACGTCCCGCCGTGCTGGCGATGACCGACGGGATCCGGGCAGCCGTCGCCGCGGAGGGGAGGCCCTACGACGTCGACAGGAGGAGGCTGGGTGCATGACGCTCACCGCCGATCGCCGGAGGACACTGCTCGGCGCGGGCCTTGCGACCCTGTGGTTGGTGGCCGTCCTCGTCATCGACCAGGTCACGGACCCGTCGTTCGTGCCCGCTGTCCTGTACGGCGTGGGCCCGCTCATCGCCTCGGCTGCGCTCCTCCCGGCGGCCACGGCCGGGTTCGGGGTGGCGGCGATTGCCCTCACGACGGCTTCCCTGCAGTGGAACGACGCCTGGGGCACCGCCCAGGCGTGGGTCCGCATCGGCGACGTCGCCCTGGTCGCCACCGCGGGGTTCGTCCTCGCCGTCGTCCGGACCAGGCGCGACCGGCAGCTCGCCCGCGTCTCGCGCATCGCCGAAGTCGCCCAACGCGCCGTGCTGCCGCTCGTCCCCACCCACGTCGGGCCGGTCGCGGCTGGCACCCGATACCTGTCCGCCGCGGAGGACGCGCTCGTCGGGGGGGACCTCTACGACTGGTTCCACTCCGACCAGCGCATCTGCTTCATCGTTGGCGATGTCCGCGGCAAGGGCATCAACGCCGTCGAGCAGGCCGCCCGCGTCATCCGTGCCTTCCGCCAGTCCGCCGCCGCAGGAGCCGACCTCGCCGCAGTCGCCGCGGAGGTGAGCGCCTACATCACGCCGTTTCTCGATCCAGAAGAGTTCGTCACTGCTGTCCTGGTCCAGATCGACAGCCTCGACCAGATAACGCTGGTCAGCTGTGGGCACCCGCAACCGCTGCTCGTCGCCACCAACGGCGACGCGACGTTGCTGGCCCCCCCGCCGTGCCTTCCACTCGGACTGGGTCGTCGCTACGAGTCCGTCACGGCGTCCTGGGCGCCAGGCGACCGGCTGTTGCTGTACACCGACGGCCTGAGTGAGGCGCGTGACGCACACGGCGAGTTCCTGCCCGTGCCCTCTCTCGCGCCGCTGCTGCGCACGGCTGCCGTCGAGGACGCCCTCGACAACGTCTTGGGGGAAGTGCGCCGACACGTCCCCAAAGGCCGGTTCACGGACGACCTGGCCGTACTGCTGCTGGAGAACGGTGGCAGCGACCAGCAGCTCGCAGTAGACCCACGCGACTCCTTGGTCAGCAGTCCCGCACCCGTACCCACAAGACCTCGCTCCCGGGATGCCTCGACCGCCCAGCCGGCACCTGCTGACCGGATGTCGAGAGTGGACGCATCGGGGACGAGCGCTCGGGCTCTTTCCCTCCGGGACACGGCAAGAAGCCCCGTGACCGTGGCATCCGCATACCGCAGCGGGACCTTCGGCCGCAGACCTGCCGCTGGGCCCGGGCGCACGCTGCTTGGCACCGAAGGCGCACGAGCGGCCGGGGCCTCGAGGTGGTCGCCTCTTCAGGCGGCTCGTCGCCCCCCACTGCACAGGAACCTGTCATCAGCGAGGAGGTGGGAAGCGTGACGGAGCCGGGCACCACCGCATGGGGCGACGAGCCGCCTGAAGAGGAAGTCGTGCTGGATCCGCTGCTGCTGCAGGCCCGACGAGGCCTCGCCCTGCACAGCACCGTCACCGGAGTCGTGTGCGTCCTGCTCATCGCCCTCAACGTCGCGCGCGCGCCAGAGCTGATCTGGTGGCCGTTCCCGGTTGTCGGCATGCTGCTGGGGTTGGGCGTCCACTGGTGGTACGGGTACGACCGGCTCGAGGAGCAGCTGCGTCACCGGCAAGATGGCGAAAGCGACTGACCAAGGGCTGCCAGGGGGTGGGAGACCGGGCAGGCGCGCCGGGCAGTGTGCCCCGGCGTGAGGCGGCTCGGGTGGTCGCCCGTCAACGACGGCGCGCCGCGCGGACCACGGGCGGCCACCGTCCCAGGTCCCGGCCGATCGCGGTGAGGCGCATGCTCACGGCCGGGCGCCTGGGCCATACGTGGTGGGTCGTCGCCGCAGGTGGTCCAGGCAGCACTAGTGGGCCTCGTCGCCGGTCCTGCTGTCGGTGTGGTCACGCTCCTGGTGGTCCCCGGCGGTGTGGGGACGGTCCACAGCGTCGGGACGGTCCACAGCGTCGGGACGGTCCGCGGCGTCAGGACGGTCCGAGGCGTCGTTGCCGTCGGACGCGTCCTCCAGGGTGTTCGCCAGAACGCGACCGGTCGTGCGGTCGACCGTCACCGTCCGCTCGGTGCCATCCGGCTGCACGACGGTCACCTCGTAGACCACACCGGTTGCCGTCGACTCCTGCTCGGCCTTGCTGACATGTCCGTGGCCGATCAGCGCCGCGATGCGTGAAGCCTCGACGAGGCCGACCGCGGAACCCGTCCGGGTGGTTCCGCTGGCGGGAGCGGTCGTCCCAGCGGTCGTCCCAGCGGTCGTGTCCAGGCCTTGCCCCGACATGCTGACGGTGCCTGCTGAGTGGACGGGGGTTGCCGTGGCCGCAGAGGCGGCGAGGGCGCCGCCCAGACCGACGGAGCCGGCCAGCGCCAGACCGACGACCAGGGAGCGGGGGGATGCGGCAATCTTCATGGGAGGTGTCCTTCCTTGACGAGGCGACCCTGGTGGTCGCCTCTGAGGACAACTCTGGGCGGCTGGACTCCGTGCAGACACCCACCCAAGGTGGCGCCGTTCACCACCCTCGACCCGCCCTGCTGTTCGGGGCGCACACACCTCCACGGCGCCCACCGACCAGGTCGAGGGATACACGGCCTCGCGCTCGGGGAACTACCGGACGTCGAGCTCGGCGACCATGCCGGCGCGGTAGTGTCCGGGCCGGTTGCAGACCAGCTCATAGCGCCCCGGGCGCAGGTCCACAGTGACCCAGCCCGTCGCGCCGGCTGCGATGCCGGGCCCCTCGCCGGCCGCGCAGCTGCGCGAGGCCTCGCCCAGGCTGCCGCTCTCGTCCACAGTGTTGTCGGCGGCGAGGCTCCGGGCCCCGGGCGGCTGCCCGTTCGGCAGCGGAAGGACGACCAGCTCGTGCGGGCGGGTGCCGCGGTTCGCCGCGACCAGGGTGACCCGACCCGCGCGGACGGTACGCACGCCGGTGGACAGCACCATCGACCGGCCGCCCATCATCGGGCCGGCCATGAACGCGCCCATGTCGGCGAGCAGGACCGGCACGCGCTGTCCAGGCACGTTCGCCGGGACCCGGCAGTCGACGTTGCGCCAGCCGAGCATGGGCATCCAGGCCGGCGAAGCTCCCGCACCGGTCGGGACGGTCGCGGCCAGCGCCGCCATCGTCACCGCGGTCAGGGCCACGGTGAGCACCACCGCGAGCAGATGGGGCCGAACGGGATTCCTCACCGCCGCGCCCGGAGCAGGTCGCGGCGCGCGGTGTACTCCTGCTCGTCGATCTCCCCGCGTGCGAACCGCTCGTCCAGCAGCCGGCGCGCGTCACCACCGCCGGAACTCTGCCCCTTGGCCGCGCGCCACAGGGCCAGCCCACCGAACACGATCAGCGCCCAGAACCCGAGCACGAACAGTCCCATCATCAGCCAGGCACCCCAGCCTGCCCCGCCGTACCAGCCCATCATGTGCGGCTCCTTTCCCACCACCACCATCGACTGCACGCCGCCTCCCGGCGCAGGGGCGAAGGTCCTCCGGCGTGCCCTGCCGGCCGCACCGCCGGAGCAGTCAGCCGCCGTGGCGAGCAGACCGTCGAGCCTCCCCGTCCGGCCGCTTGCGCCGAATGTCGCTGGCCAGCCACGTCATCCATGCCAGGCGCGGCGTTCAGGAAGGGCCACGCCGTCTCGACGACCCTTCTGCTCGATACCCCATGGGGGTATGCTGTCGGTCATGGACGAGGCCAAGGCGGCTGTCGCCGCTGGACGACCACTCCTGGTTCCCGGCACTCAACGGTGACCGTCACCAGCGATGCGACCTGGAGGCGTGCGCGGCCGCCTCGGGCGACCAGGCCGGCGACGACCAGCGCGTCCAGTGGCGAGCGGCCACCGCGGCGCGGTCACCATCAGCCTTTCGAGCACCTGGAGTGAAGATGAGGCACCACCACAACGACCAGCGGACGTACGACGGGAATGGTGCGCACGCGGCTATGGCGCTGCTGGAGGTCTCCGGTGTCCAGTGGGCGACCAGCAAGAACGTCGCCGAGGCCGTCCTGGGGCGCCGTCCCGGGGTCCTGGGCGTGGACGCGAACCCCGTCAGCCAGACCGCGACGGTGGTCTACGACCCGGCCCGGACCGACCTGGCGCAGCTGCGCGACTGGGTGCGCGACTGTGGCTTCCACTGCGCCGGGCAGTCGGTGCCCAGCCACATCTGCGACCCGATGGCCGAGGCGGCTTCTGTGGCGGACCACCCTGCGCGGACGGACGTCGCGGCGGGCGCACCCGCTGCTGTCCCTGCGGCTCCGCCGGTGGCCTCACCGCACGACGCGATGGGCCATGGCGGGCACGGCGCGCATGTCGATGGCCGACATGGTCGCCGACATGCGCAACCGGTTCGTGGTCGCCGCGGTGCTGTCGGTTCCGATCCTGCTGTGGTCGCCGATCGGGCGCCAGGTGCTCGGTTTCCACGTCCCCGCGCCGTTCGGCCTGCGCGACGACGTGTTCAGCCTGCTGCTGTCGCTGCCGGTGGTCTTCTACTCCGCCTGGATCTTCTTCGACGGCGCCTGGCGGGCGCTGCGGGCCCGCACCCTGGACATGATGGTGCTGGTCGCCGTCGCGGTCGGTGCCGGCTGGCTGTACTCCCTGGTGGTGACCCTGACCGGTGGCGGCGAGGTGTTCTACGAGGCGGCCACGGTGCTGACCACGTTCGTCCTGCTGGGTCACTGGTTCGAGATGCGCGCCCGCGGCGGCGCCAACGACGCCATCCGCACCCTGCTCGACCTGGCCCCTGCCCGGGCGCTGGTGCTCCGCGACGGCGAACCGGTCGAGGTGCCGACCGCGGACGTCGCCGTCGGGGACCTGCTCCTGGTCCGTCCCGGAGCGAAGATCGCCACCGACGGCGTCGTCGAGGACGGCGAGTCCGAGGTCGACGAGTCGATGGTGACCGGTGAGAGCCTGCCGGTGCACAAGGCGCCCGGCGACGAGGTCATCGGCGCCACCATCAACACCAACGGCACCCTGCGCGTGCGGGCCAGCAAGGTCGGTGCCGACACCGCGCTGGCGCAGATCGTGGCGCTGGTGCAGCAGGCGCAGAACTCCAAGGCGCCCGGGCAGCGGCTGGCCGACCGCGCCGCCTTCTGGCTGGTGCTGGTCGCGCTCGTCGGCGGCACCGCCACCTTCCTGGTCTGGGTCGCCGTCGGCCGACCGGCCACCGAGGCGCTGCTGTTCGCGATCACCGTCGTGGTCATCACCTGCCCCGACGCGCTGGGCCTGGCCACGCCGACCGCGATCATGGTCGGCACCGGCCTCGGCGCCACGCCGCGGGATCCTGTTCAAGAACGCGACCGCGCTGGAGACCTCGGCCCGGATCGACACCGTCGTGATGGACAAGACCGGCACCCTGACCAAGGGCGAACCCGAGGTCACCGACGTCCTGGTCGACGGCCTCGAGCGAGCGCCGAGCTGCTCGCGCTGGCCGGCGCCGTCGAGCGGGAGTCCGAGCACCCGCTCGCGCAGGCGGTCGTCCGGTACGCCGACGACGCCGGTGCGCCCCGGCTGCGCGCCGACCGGTTTCCGCAACGTCGCCGGGCACGGCGCCGTCGCCACGGTCGACGGGCACGCGGGTCGCCGTCGGCAACCGACGCCTGATGGACGCCGAAGGCGTCGCCCTCGGGACCTTCGCCGCAACGGCGAGACGAGGTCGCGGGCGCAGGCCGGACCGCGGTCCTGGTCGCCGTCGACGGACAGGCGGTCGGCGTGATCGGCATCGCCGACGCGGTCCGGACACCTCCGCGGCCGCCGTGGCTGCCCTGCACGAGGTGGGCGTCGAGGTGGTCATGCTCACCGGCGACAACCAGGCCACCGCTCGACGCATCGCCGACGAGCTGGGCATCGACACCGTCATCGCCGAGGTGCTGCCGCAGGACAAGGCCGCCAAGATCGCCGACGCTGCAGCAGGCCGGTCAGCCGGGTCGCGATGGTCGGCGACGGTGTCAACGACGCCCCCGCCCTGGCCCAGGCCGACCTCGGCATCGCGATCGGCGCCGGCACCGACGTCGCGATCGAGACCGCCGACGTGGTGCTGATGCGCTCGGACCCCCTGGACGTGCCCACCGCGCTGACGCATCGGCCGCGGCACCCTGCGCAAGATGCGCCAGAACCTCGGCTGGGCCGTCGGCTACAACGCGATCGCCCTGCCCATCGCCGCCGGGGTCTTCGAGCCCGGCGTTCGGCCTGGTGCTGCGCCCCGAGATCGCGGCCCTGTCGATGTCCGGCTCGAGCTTCCTCGTCGCCGTCAACGCGCTCCTGCTCAAGCGGCTCCGGCTGCCCGCCGCGCCCGGTTCGTCCAGGACCGCCAGCGACTTCCGAACCGGGCCACCCGTCGGCGAGCCCTCGACATGACCCAGCTTTCCCCTCCGCCGCAACTATGTCTCCCGACGCCAGGCCGGGCTCGGCCCCGCACCTTGCCCCGTCCAACCCTGCACAGCCACGCGTGTGACAGTGGGGCCATGACCGCCAGCACCCGGACCGGCCGCCGCCTCCGGTGGTCACCGGCCGGGCGTCTGCTGGCCGTGGTCACGCTGGCGCTCGCGGTCATCGGGATGCACTCCATGGGTGCGGGGCATTCCGACCTGATGGTCGATGGCGCCCAGGTCATGACGCAGCACGTCGGCACGTCCTCGCACCGTGGCGCCTCCATGGCGCCGCCGGCAGCGCGGGCGACGGGCTCGACCACCTCCCCCGCGGCCGCACCGCCCCCACGCCACGCGCGACCCCGGCCGTGCAGCGCCTACTCGGGCAGCGCCTACTCGGGCAGCGCCTGCGCGGGCACCGCCTGCTCGGGGGTCGACCTCGCGGGCCACAGCGCTGGTGATGACATGACGGCCATGTGCCTGGCAGTGCTGCCGGGGCTGCTCCTGCTGCTCCTGCTCCTCACCTGGCTGCTGCTGGGCCGTGGCCCGTCGGCCGTCGTGGTCGGCACCGGGTGGCGCCTCCTGACCAGCCCGATCCGAGCCGGACCGCCACCACCGCACCTGACTCCATCGCTGAGCAAGCTCTGCATCCTGCGCACCTAGGCCACCGGCCACCGCCGCCACGGTCGCGCCCGCGACCAGGAACGGCCCACGCGCATCACCGTGCAGCTCTCCTCAGTCCCGTTGGAAGGAACCACCCCGATGAACCGCGCCCTGCGCACCCTCGCCCTGCCCACCGCCCTCGCGACCGTCCTCGCCCTGGCCGCGTGCGGATCCAGCACCGACAGCACCACCAGCCCCGGACCCGGCGGCCACAGCAGAACCTCCATGCCCACGACGACCGGCCGTACGAGCACGCCGAACGGCACCGGCTCAGCCACCGCGGCCGGTCAGCACAACGACGCCGACGTCCGGTTCTCCACCGACATGATCCCGCACCACCGCCAGGCCATCCTGATGTCCACCATGGCGGCCAGCCGCGCCAACACGGCCCAGGTCAAGAAGCTGGCCGCGCAGATCAAGGCCGCCCAGACCCCCGAAATCCGCACCATGTCCGGCTGGCTCGAGGGCTGGGGCGTGCCCGTTCCGGGAACCATGGGCAGCATGAGCATGGGCTCGACGGGCGGCATGTCGCCGCGGGAGATGACCGCCCTCGGCCGGGCCACCGGGCCCAGCTTCGACCGGATGTTCCTGACCGGCATGGTCAAGCACCACCAGGGCGCCCTGGCCATGGCCAGGACCGAGCTCACCCGGGGAGCCAGTCCCGACGCCAAGAAGCTCGCCCAGAGCATCATCGACTCCCAGGACAAGGAGATCGCCCGGATGAAGCGCATGCTCGCCCAGATGCGGGGCTGAGAGCACCACGCCACGCACCGCTTGAGCCGCATGGCTGGCCAGCGTGTGCGGGTGGCCCACCGTCGCCTGCAGGCGACGGTGGGCCACCTGGCGCCACCGCAACCGCGGGTGTGTCCGTTCCCACGGCGCCGAAGGGTTCTGCAATACGGCAACGATCCGCGCAACGGGGTAAGAGTGAGGGCATGACGAACCGACTGGCCAGCGCGACCAGCCCGTACCTGCTGCAGCACGCCGACAACCCGGTGGACTGGTGGGAGTGGGGCGACGAGGCGTTCGCCGAGGCCCGGCGCCGGGACGTGCCGGTGCTGCTGTCCGTCGGCTACGCCGCCTGCCACTGGTGCCACGTGATGGCGCACGAGTCGTTCGAGGACGACGACGTCGCGGAGGTGCTCAACGAGCGACTTCGTCGCGATCAAGGTCGACCGCGAGGAGCGCCCGGACATCGACGCCGATCTACATGGCCGCCACCACCGCGATGACCGGGCACGGCGGCTGGCCGATGACCTGCCTCCTCACCCCGACCGGCGAGCCGTTCTACTGCGGCACCTACTTCCCCGAAGCCGCAGTTCCTGCAGCTGCTGGCGGCGGTCACCGAGGCCTGGACCGAGCCGCCGCGACGAGCGTGCTGGCCGGCCGGCGGCCGGGTCGTCGAGCGCGCTGCGCAGCGCGCTGACCCGCAGGGCGCGCCCAGCCGCGCTCGGCGCCGCCGACCTGGACGCGGCGGTGGTCGCGGCTGCGGCGCCGGTTACGACGAGCGCCACGGCGGGTTCGGCGGCGGCGCCGAAGTTCCCGCCGTCGATGGTGCTGGAGTTCCTGCTGCGCCACCACGGCCGCACCGGCGACCGGCCGCGCCTGCAGATGGCCGATCGGCACCTGCGAGGCGATGGCCCGCGGCGGCATGTACGACCAGCTGGCCGGCGGCTTCGCCCGCTACTCGGTCGACGCCGCCTGGGTGGTGCCGCACTTCGAGAAGATGCTGTACGACAACGCCCAGCTGCTGCGGGTGTACCTGCCACCTGTGGCGGGCCACCGGCTCGCCGCTGGCGGAGCGGGTCGCGCCGCGAGACGGCCGACTTCCTGCTGCGCGACCTGGCGCACGCCCGAGGGCGGCTTCGCCTCGGCGCTGGACGCCGACACCGACGGGCGTCGAGGGCCTGACCTACGTCTGGACGCCCGGCCAGCTGGTCGAGGTGCTCGGCGAGCGAGGACGGCGTCCGGGCCGCCGACCTGCTCGTCGGTGACCGGCCCGGGCACCTTCGAGCACGGCACGTCGACCCTGCAGCTGCGCGACGGACCCGGCACGACCGGCAGTGGTGGCAGCGGATGCGGCACCGGCTGCTGGCCGGCGCGCGACCGGCGGCCGCAGCCGGCCCGCGACGACAAGGTCGTCACCGCCTGGAACGGCCTGGCGATCGCCGCGCTGGCCGAGGCCGGCGTGCTGCTGGACGAGCCGCGCTACCTCGACGCCGCCGCGGCGGCTGCGCCGAGCTCGCTGCTCGACGTCCACTGGGTGGACGGCCGGCTGCGCCGCGTCGTCGCGGGACGGCGTGGTCGGCGCCGCGGTGGGGGTGGCGGAGGACTACGGCGACCTGGCCGAGGGGCTGCTGGCGCTGCACCAGGCCACCGGCGAGCCGCGCTGGCTGGCCGCGGCCGGCGAGCTGCTCGAGGTCGGCGCTGACGCACTTCGCCGACGGCGACGGGCGGGTTCTTCGACACCGCCGACGACGCCGAGCAGCTGTTCACCCGGCCCGCGGACACCAGCCGACAACGCCGCGCCGGCGGGCACCTCGGCGCTGGCCGGGGCGCTGCTGACGCTACGCCGCGCTGACCGGCTCGGCCCGGCACCGCGAGGCCGCCGAGGCCGCGCTGGCCGCGGCCGGCGACGCTGGCCGGCCAGGAGCCGCGGTTCGCCGGGCTGGACGCTCGCGGTCGCCGAGGCGGCCGCTGGCCGGCCCGCTGCAGGTGGCCGTCGTCGGGCCCGGCGACCGGCCGACGGCCTGCTGGCCTGGCGCGCCGGCACAGCACCTCGCCCGGGCTGGTGCTCGCGGCCGGCGACGCCGGACGCAGCCGGGAGTGCCGCTGCTGGCCGACCGCCCGCTGGTCGCCGGGGCGCCGGCGGCCTACGTCTGCCGGGGCTTCGTCTGCGACCGGCCGGTCACCGAGCTCGACCTGCTGGCGGCGGCGCTGGGCTGACGGCCTGGGCCGTCACCGGCGGACGTCGCCCCGTTTCTGGCCGCCCGGGAGCGACAGACCATCGGCGCCGATGGTCTGTCACGGTGCGCCGGTGCGGGCCCCGGACGGCGCTACAGCCGGATGGCGCGGTATCCGGGCTGTTCGACGGGCAGACGCGTTCCGAGCTCCGGCGGCCCCACGAACAGGGCGGTGGCCCAGACGTCGGCCCACATCAGGGCGGGGCCGACCACGCTGACCGAGCCGTCACCGGACACCGGTCGCCCCGTGGCCGGGTCGACCAGATGGTCGCCCCTGGCCGCCGTGCCGGAGGTCGCCACCGCGCCCGCCGACAGCTCGACCACGTCGGCCATCCGCGACCGGTCCCGCGGGTCCTCGATGCCGATCCGCCAGCGACGGTCGCCGTCCTCGGCGTCCCGGCCACCGACGACCACGTCGCCCCCCGCGTTGAGGCAGAAGGCGTGCCCATCGATGCCCCCGAGGACCGCCGCGGCGCGGTCGGCGGCCCAGCCCTTGACGAGCCCCGTCGGGTCGAACCTGACGTCGCCGGCCTCATCGGGCAGGAAGGCGCTGAACGCGCCCGCGGTCCGCACCCGCGCCGCCTCGCAGAGGTCGGCGACCTCCCCCACGAGCGGGTCGCAGGACGCCATCCCGATCTCGCCGCGGCGCAGCCGCGACACCTGGCTGTCCGGCTTGAAGGTGCTGAACAGCGCGTCGGCCGCTCGGAGCCCGGCATAGGCCTGCGCCACGGCCGCCTCGGTGTCGCGTTCGCGCACCCGCGGCCCCCGCAGGTGGATGCTGACCGGCAGGCCCATCACCTGCTCGACCCAGGCGCGCTGGCTCACAGGTGCGCCCGGTCGATGGCCGACTGCAGCGACTGGATGTAGCCGTCGCTGGTGACGGTGGCGCCGGAGACGGTGTCGATCTGGGCGCTCTGCGCCTGCACCGCCTCCTGGCTCAGCACCGGCAGCGCGTAGCCGTTGATCTCGGCGTCGCGGCCGTTCCCGTTGGGGTACTGGACGGCCTGGGCAGCGGTGATCCGTCCGCCGGAGACGGTGATCTGCACCTGCACCGGGCCCCAGCGGGTGTCGACGGCGTCGCCGGTGTAGGCCTTCGTCCCGGAGGACTGCGCCTTCGGGGTCGGCGAGGCGGTCGCCGTCGGCGTCGGCGCCGACCCACCGTCGTCACCGGCCCCTGAGTCGTCGCCGGGCCCGCTCCCGGACGGGGCGGACGGTGTGGCGGATGGGGTCGGGGTGCTCGAGCCCCCGGACGTGGTGCCCGGAGCCGAGCCGCCGGCCGAGCCGGCGACCACCGACGGTGACCCGCTGTCGGTGCTGGTGTGGTAGGTGAACAGCAGCACCACGACGGTGATCGTGGACAACAGCGTGGTGACGATACGTCTCATCGAAGTTCCTTCGTCGGTCGCGGGGACGTCGCGGTGGTCGGCGTTCTCGGCCGCGGGTGGTCAGTACGCAAAGCGCTCGAGGTGGACGTGGTCGCGGGGGACGCCGGCGTCGAGAGCGGCGCGCTCGGCGGCCTTCATCCAGCCGACGCTGCCGCAGAGGTACACCTCGCGCTGGTCCACGTCCGGCACCAGGTGGCGCAGGCCCTCGACGTCGCTGAGGTGGGCGGCCTCGGCGGGGAGCCAGCTGTCGCGGTCAGGCACACGCGAGCCGGTCGCGATGAACAGGCGCGCCCCCCTGGCCTCGGCGAGCGCGACCAGCTCCTCGCGCAGGATCACGTCCTCCTGGCTGCGGGCGCGGTAGACGAGCATCACGTCGCCGGGCTGCTGCGGGAGCTCCTCGAGCAGCGCGCGCAGCGGGGTGATGCCGATGCCCGCAGGCCATCAGCAGCACCTTGGCGCCGGGTGCGGACGCCCGGCGTGCAGCCGCCCGTACGGCCCCTCGACCACGACCCGGGTGCCCGGCCGCAGCCGGGCCAGCGCCGACGACTGCCGTCGCCGAGGTGCCTTGACCGTGATCCGCAGGCGGTCGCCCGTCCGGGGCCGCGGACAGCGAGTACGGGTGCGCCCGGGACCACCGGGTCCGGCGAGGAACCGCCAGTGGAGGAACTGCCCGGCCCGCACCGGCAGGCGGTCCAGGTCGCGCCCGCGCCGACGGTCACCGGTCGTGACGCCGGGGCCCTCGGCACGGACGTCGGTGACCACGAGGCGGTGCCGCAGGGTGCGGTAGACCGGCAGGCCCGACCCGCCAGACCAGCACGCTGGCCGCGCGGCGGCGTACAGCGTCCACCAGTAGACCGTGGCGACCGGCGAGGTGAGGAACTCCTGCCCGGTCCACAGCTGGTGCGGCAGCGCCAGGCCCACCCCGAGGTAGGCGTAGAGGTGCAGCAGGTGCCAGGACTCGTAGCGCAGCCGCCGCCGGGCGGCCCGCATCGAGGTGACGACGACGAGCGCAGAGGGCGAGCGTCCCGGCGACCGCCAGCAGCATGCCGGGGTAGTTCAGGACGAAGTCGACGATGGTGCCCCACAGCCCCTTCGGCGAGGTGGCGGCGTAGCCGAGGGTGATGAGGACGACGTGCGCCACCATCAGGTTGAACGAGGTGAAGCCGACCAGCCGGTGGCGGCGCGCCAGCTCGTCCTGGCCGTAGCTGCGCTCCACCATCGGGATCCGCGCCATCAGCAGCACCTGCACGAGCAGCAGGTCCGAGGCCACCAGGCCGGTCACCCGGCCCAGCGAGGTGAGGGCGCCACCGGTGGAGTGGACCGCTGCGAGCCCTCCCCCGGCCAGCCAGAGGGCGACGACCACGACCAGCGAGAGCCAGGTGAGCGACCCTGCGGCGTCGCGCCACCACTGCGGGGTGTCCGGCGGCCGAGGGCGGACGGCGGAGGAGTGCGGCCGGCGCGAGGACCCGAGTGGGGGCGTCGGCGCGGAGGCGGTCAGCGGTGGCGTGCTCACCTGCTCAGAATCGGGCCGGATCCTAGGAAAATTCTGTGGACCACCTGGAGTCCCTCCTGTGCGTTCCGGCGCCACGGCGCGTCAGCCGATCAGCTGCCGGACGACGTCGGCGCCGATCTTGAGGACGAACGCGCCGACCACGACCACGAAGATCACCCGGACGAAGCCGGTGCCGCGCGACACCGCGGTGCGCGCGCCGACGTAGCCACCGACCAGGTTGCTCACCCCCATCAGCAGGCCCACCCGCCAGATCACCGCGCCCTGAGGGACGAAGATAACCAAGGCGGCGAGGTTGGTGGCGAAGTTGGCGATCTTGGCCTTCGCACTGGCCTGCAGGAAGGCGTAGCCCATCACCCCGACGAGGGCGAAGACGAAGAAGGAGCCGGTGCCGGGGCCCAGCGCGCCGTCGTAGAAGCCGACGACCAGCCCCGCTCCCACCGCCGCCAGCGTGTGGTGGTGTCCCGCGAACCGCAGGGAGGTGCGCGACCCCAGCTCGGGACGCAGCAGCGTGTAGGCCCCGACCCCCACGAGCACGACCAGCAGGATGGGGTTGAACGCGGCCTTGGGCAGGTGCGAGGCGACGAGGGCGCCGCCGAGTGCGCCGAGGAAGGCCACCAGCGCCATCGGCACGGCCGTGCGCAGGTCCGGCCGCACCCTGCGGTAGTAGGTGGCCGAGCTGACCGACGTGCCGCAGATGGACCCCAGCTTGTTGGTGGCCAGGATGTGCACCGGTGCCGCCCCCGGCAGCCCGAGCACCAGGGCCGGCAGCTGGATCAGGCCACCGCCGCCGACCACCGCGTCCACCCAGCCGGCTGCGAGACCGGCCAGCATCAGCAGCAGCGTGGTCGTGGTGCCGGGGTCGCTCACCGGCCGCACCAGTCGTCCACGATGGCGAGGATGTCCAGCAGGTCGCGGGCCACCGCGTCCGGCTCGACGTCGACGGACACCTGCTGGGCCGCCGGGATCTGCGAGTGCGGCACCCAGATGGCGCGCATGCCCGCCGCCTGGCTGCCGTGCACGTCCTCGAACAGCCGGTCACCGACGTACGCCGCGGAGCCGGCCTCCACGCCCAGCGCGGCGGCGGCGGCGCGGAACGCCTCGACGTGCGGCTTGGTCCAGGGGATCTCGCTGGAGTAGACGTCCGCGTCGATGAGGTCCAGCACCCCGTCGCGCTCGAACACGCTGCGGTGGTACTCCCCCGACCAGATCGTGTTGGACAGCACGCCCACGCGCAGCCCGCGTGCGTGCAGGCCCTCCCACAGCGGCCGGACGTGGTCGTCGGTGAAGGTGTGCGGCTCCCAGAACCTCCGGTACGCCGAGAGCGCGGCCTCGTGGGCGACGTCGCCGGGGTCCAGCCCCACCTCCCTGAGCAGGTCGTCCAGGTGGGCGCTGCCCTGCCCGGTGCGGGCGCGGTGCCACGCGTGGTCCTCACCGGCGAGGATCCTGGCGGCCAGCTCGGCCGCCCGCTCCTCGTCCTCGTGCACGGCCGAGGCGAAGACCGTCCACTGCTCGGCCGCGTCGACGGTGTGCCACGGCGTGAGCGTGCCACCCCAGTCGAAGATCACCGCCCGCAGCGGCGCATGGCGCGCGGTCTCCACCCCCCTGCCGGCCATCAGGTCGTGCTGGCGCCGAGGACCTCGGCCACGATCTCGTCGACGGCCCGCGCGACCGGGACGTCGCGCTTGTCCCCGGTGCGGCGGTCGCGGACCTCGACGGTGCCCTCCGCCAGGTTGCGGCCGAGCACCACGATCGTCGGCACCCCGATCAGCTCGGCGTCCTTGAACTTCACGCCGGGGGAGACCTTGCGGCGGTCGTCGTACAGGACGCTGACGCCACGGCGCTCGAGCTCGTCGCTCACCTCGTCGGCCGTGGTGAAGACGTCCTCGTCCTTGCCGGTCGCCACGACGTGCACGTCGGCGGGGCTCAGCTCGCGTGGCCACACCAGGCCGACCTCGTCGTGGTTGCCCTCGGCGACGGCGGCCACGGCGCGGCTGACGCCGACGCCGTAGGACCCCATCGTCACGGTCACCTGCTTGCCGTTCTGGTCGAGGACCTTCAGCCCCAGCGCGTCCGCGAACTTGCGGCCGAGCGCGAAGATGTGGCCCATCTCGATGCCGCGAGCGGTCTCCAGGACGCCCTCGCCGCAGCTCGGGCAGACGTCACCGGCCCTCACCTCGGCCGCCTCGATGGTGCCGTCGGCGGTGAAGTCGCGGCCGGCCACGAGGTCCAGGACGTGCCGGCCGGGCTCGTTGGCGCCGGTGACCCAGGGGGTGCCCTCGACGACCCGGGGGTCGAGCAGGTAGCGGACACCCGAGGTGCCCTCCTCCCCGAGCGCGCCGGGACCGATGTAGCCCTTGACCAGCGCGGGGTTCGCGGTGAAGGCGGCCTCGTCGAACGCGGCGACCTCGGCGGGGTGGACCTGGGCCTCGAGCCGCTTCTCGTCCACGTCACGGTCACCGGGCAGGCCGATCGCCAACGGCTCACGGGTGCCGTCGGGGTGCACGAGCATCACGAGGACGTTCTTCAGCGTGTCACCGGCCGCCCAGGGACGGTCCTGGCGCGGGAACGCCTCGTTGAGGTGGTTGACCAGCGTCTCGATCGTGGGGGTGTCGGGGGTGTCCTCGACGTGCGCGGCCGGCGCGGCGTCGTACGGCACGGCGTCGGGGACCGGCACCCGCACCGCCTCGACGTTGGCGGCGTAGTCGCACTTCGTGCAGCGCACGTAGGTGTCCTCGCCGTTCTCGGCCGTCGCGAGGAACTCCTCCGAGCGCGAGCCGCCCATGGCCCCGGACATGGCCGCCACGATGACGTAGTCGAACCCGAGCCGGTCGAAGATGCGGATGTAGGCCTCGCGGTGGCGCAGGTAGGCCGCCTCGAGCCCGGCGTCGTCGACGTCGAAGGAGTAGGAGTCCTTCATGACGAACTCGCGCCCGCGCAGCAGCCCGGCGCGCGGACGTGCCTCGTCGCGGTACTTGGTCTGGATCTGGTAGATCGACAGCGGCAGGTCCTTGTACGAGGAGTACAGGTCCTTGACCGCCAGGGTGAACATCTCCTCGTGGGTCGGCCCGAGGAGGTAGTCGCCGTCCTTGCGGTCCTTGAGCCGGAAGATGTTGTCGCCGTACTCCGTCCAGCGTCCCGTGGCCTCGTAGGGCTCGCGGGGCAGCAGCGCCGGGAAGCTCAGCTCCTGGGCACCGATCGCGTCCATCTCCTCGCGCACGATGCGCTCGACGTTGCGCAGCACCTTCAGACCCAGGGGCAGCCAGGTGTAGATGCCGGGGGCGACGCGGCGGATGTAGCCGGCCCGCACGAGCAGCCGATGGCTCGGCAGCTCCGCATCGGCCGGGTCCTCGCGCAGGGTTCGCAGGAACAGGGTCGACATGCGCAGCGCCACGGGTACTCCTTCGTCGGGTCCGGGCGGGTGCACCACGGACGCTCCGAGGATATCGGTCCCGCGGGAGGGGCCTCACGCCCGTTTCGGCCGGCGCGTCGCCCGGAGCGCCGTCGCGTCCGGCGTGAGCCGCAGCCCCGGCCGCCGGCCGCTACAGCAGTACCGTGGCGAAGCTGCCGACCTCGGTGAAGCCGACCCCGCGGTAGGTGGCGCGCGCCGGGGCGTTGAAGTCGTTGACGTAGAGGGTGGCCACCGGGGCGATGTCGGCCATCACCATCTCGGCGACCGCCGCCATGGCCGGCGCGGCGAGCCCCTGCCCGCGCCAGGCCGGCGCCACCCAGACGCCCTGGAGCTGGGCGACACCCAGACCGACCGAGCCGACATCGGCCTTGAACACCACCTGGCCGTCCTCGACGCGCACGAAGGTGTGGCCCCGGGCAACCAGGCCCGCGACGGCCTGCCGGTACGCCGCGCCGGAGCCCCAGTACGGCGGGTAGCCGATCTCCTCGGTGAACATGGCCGCCGCCGCGGGCACCACGAGGTCCACCTCGTCGGGGCGGGCCCGCCGGACGCGCGGGTCGACCGCCACACCGGCGGCGCTGGGGGCGACGCTGAGCTCCATCAACGGCTGGTGCCGGCGGACGGCGCGCGGCGTCCCCCAGGAGGTGGCGAGCTCCTGCCACATCCCCAGCACCATGTCCGCCGGTCCGAACAGCGAGGCGCACTGGCGGCGCCACTTGCGCACCTTGCCCGCGAAGGCCACGACCGCCTCGGGGCCGCAGCCGACGGGCACGACGTTGGCCGAGGCCCAGCAGACCGCCTCGAGGTCACCCCCGTCGGCGAACCCGAGCACGGAGCCCGGGGAGCTCGCGAGGGCGCCCTCGAGCACCCGGGCGGAGACGAAGACGTTGGCCCGTGCGTCCCGGGCACAGACCGCGAGGACGTCGTCGTGGTCGGCGACGGTCAGCGCGCGGACCGGGCTGTGGGTACGGAGCACGGTTACAGCGTGCCGTGCCGGGGCCGGTGGTGTCGACCGGTGCGGCGGAGTGTCGCCGCACCGGTCGTTCCCGTCAACCCCTTCCGGCCCGACCACGCGACGCCCTCGATGACGACGCGCTGCACGAACGGGTCGAGGATCAGCACGGGGAGGCAAGCCACAGGACGCTCGAGGTCGGGCCTTCCTGGAGCTGACCGGGTGGGAAGCGCAACGGTCGCGCCGGGTCAGTCGCGGTAGATGCGGAAGTAGTCGAAGTCGGCGGTGGCGCCGGCGCCCCCGTGGGAGACGAGCCCGACCCTGAGCGTGGCCGTCGCCGGCAGCGTCCAGACGCCGCCCTTGACCCAGGTGGAGCCGTCCCTGCTGGTCCACGCGCGCAACAGGTGCTCGCCGGTGCGGCTGTCCAGGCGGTGCGTCAGCCGCAGCCAGGTCGTGGCCGCGGGTGGGCCGACGATGGTGCCGCCGTAGGACAGTCCTCCCGCGTAGGGCATCTCCTTGCCGAACTCGGTCTGGCGGGTGTCCCAGATCGCCACGTGCGAGAGCCGGGTGAACAAGTCGTCGTTGACGTAGGCGATGAGCCCGGCCTGCTGGAAGTTGCGCACCGTGTCGGTGCCGAGGTCGATGCTGACCTTGGTCTCCGCGGTCCACGCGCCGGCACCCGGGTCGCGCAGCAGGATCCCGGCGTCGTTGGAGGTGCCGGTCAGGTCCGCGGCCTCGGTCGGCCAGTGCAGGGCGCCGCCGCCGACGGTGGCCTTGGCGTCACGACGGACCCACTGCCATGAAGGAGCGACGGCCGAGCCGTTGAACTCGTCGCTGGCGCTCGGGTCGAGCCGCGACGGGACGTGCTCGGGGGCGAGCCGGGTGACCGGCACCGCGGCCGGCAGCGCACTCAGGTTGTCGACGCCGACACCGGCACCTGCCGCGGTCGCTCCAGCCTGGCCGGCCCGGGCTGCCTTGTGCGACAGGGTGATCCGCAGGTCAACGAGCGGGTCACCGAGCCGGGCGTTGCTCAGCTGCGCGGTGACGGTGTCCCCACGGCGCTCGAGCGCGACGGAGTGCCAGTCGGCGGCGTCGAACCCGGCCGGCAGCCGCACCGTCCGAGAGGTGGCCCCGCCGCCGTCCTGGCGCACGGTTGCCGTGCCGGCCGCGGGGTCGATGACCAGCCGGGTCGCGTCCTTGCCGTGGTCGGACACGACCAGCCCGTACGCCGCGCCGGAGGAGCGCAGGTCGGCCTCGGCCCGCACGTCCCCGGTGACGGAGGACCGGGTCAGGACGGCGCCGGCCCGGTCGGACCGCAGGTAGGTGCCGGACTGTGCGTCCTGTGCCGTGGTCCAGCGGCCGGTCGTCGAGAGCCGGTTGTCGTCACCGTCGGAGAACGTCGTGACGACCCGGCCGTCCGTGACCGGCGCCTGCTCCGACTGCTCGCTCGGCCCCTGGCCGGCACGCACCGCCGGCCAGCCGTCGACCCAGTCGAGGCGGTCGAGCAGCATCGGCCGCTGGTTGATGCCGGAGGTGCCGTCGAGGTAGGGGTCGTTCCGGTCGATCGCGTGGTAGGCGATCCAGTCCTGGCCGGCCAGGTCGGTGGCGATCGCGTTGTGCCCGGCCCCGACCCAGCGGTTGCCGTTCTGGTTCAGCACGGGGGTGCCGCCGGCGCGGGAGTCCGTCAGCCGGGCGCCCTGCCGGTCGACGTACGGCCCCTGCAGGCTGCGGGAGCGGCCGACCTGCACGCTGTAGCCCGTCGTGGGGCCGGCGCAGCAGTTGGCGGTGGAGGCGAAGAGGTACCAGTATCCGTCGCGACGGACGACGTACGAGCCCTCGAACTTGTTGTCGATGGCCACCTGGACCGGCGTGCCGACCGCGTGGGTGCCGTCCTTGCTCAGCCGGGTGGTGAACAGGCCGCCGTAGTAGGACCCGTAGAAGAGCCACTGGCTGCCGTCGGTGTCGGTCACGGCGGTGGGATCGAAGGTCCACAGGAAGTTGCCGTCGCCGACCTGGCCGCCGCGCCGTGGCCCGACCACCGGCGCCCCGCTGTCCTTCCAGGGCCCGGCCGGGGTGGGCGCGGTGGCCATGCCGATCGCGTTGTCGTCGCGCTCCCCGGTGACGGTCGTCTGGGTGACCACGTAGTACATGCGGTACTGGCCGTCGACGTAGCGGATGTCGGGCGCCCAGATCCCTGCGTCCTTCTCGGCCCAGGAGGGCAGCGTGGCGTCGCTGAACGCGTCACCCACGTGCGTCCAGCTGACCAGGTCGGCCGACCGCGCGATGGGGATGCGGTGTGGCGTGCCCTCGCCCTCACGCAGCGGGTCCGAGGTGCCGTAGGCGTACCAGTACCCGTCCTTGGCCCGGATCAGCGACGGGTCGGCGAACGTGTCGGCGAAGCCGCGGGACACGGGGTTGGTGTAGCTCGCGGTGCCCGTGGCCGTGCCGCCGGGCGCCGGTGGCGCCCCCTGGGCGGCAGACGAGGGCGGGGCCGACGTCGCCGACGCGCTGGCGGTTGCGGCGGCCGGGGGCACGAGCATCGCGCCCACCACCGCCGCGGTCACCGCGCCGAGCACCGACGGGAACCTCAGGTGGCGTCTGCTCATGGATCGTCCTCCGCATGTCGTCGAGACGTGAGTATGGGGCCGGGACTGCACCCCCGCCACTCGTACGTCCGACCGGCGGCTGAGCGCCCGACTCCGTTCGGGCACCAGGCCTCTCCGTCCACGTCGACAGGGAGCGCGGCCCTTTCTACGCCGCTCTTACAACGTTGTAAAGCGGTGGTCCGCGTCATGGCCGGAGTGGCCCTGCCGCAGTACGCTCCAGGACATGTCACCGCCGGGCGGCAACTCGAACCTGCGAGACGTCGCCGCTGCGGCGGGCGTATCCGTCAAGACGGTCTCCAACGTGGTCAACGGCTACGCCCATGTCGCGGACGCGACCCGGGCCCGGGTGCAGCAGGCGATCGAGGAGCTCCACTACCGGCCCAACCTCTCCGCGCGCAACCTGCGGCGCGGCCGCTCAGGACTGGTGGCGCTGGCGGTTCCGGAGCTGGAGTTGCCCTACTTCGCGGAGATGGCGGGCCACGTCGTGCGGGCGGCCGAGGCGCGGGGATGGACGGTCCTCATCGACCAGACCGACGGGACGGCCGAGCGGGAGAGGCTGGTGCTCAACGGGATCCGCCCCCATCTCATCGACGGTGTCATCTTCAGCCCGCTGGCCACGGGGCGCCGCGAGCTCGAGGACCGCGTCGACCAGACGCCGATCGTGCTCCTCGGCGAACGGGTGTACGGCGGCCCGGTCGACCACGTCGGCATCGACAACGCCGCGGCTGCCCGGGCAGCGGTCACCCACCTGCTCGAGCTGGGCCGGACCCGGATCGCCGCGATCGGTGAGCAGCGCCGGAGGTCGTCCGGCACCGCGCGGCTGCGGCTGCGCGGCTACACCAACGCCCTGAAGGCGGCGGGCTTGGCGGTGGACCCCGACCTGGTGCGGACAAGCGAGAGCTACCACCGTGCCGACGGGGCCGCGGCGATGGACGCCCTCCTGGCCCTCCCCCACCCGCCGGACGCGGTCTTCTGCTTCAACGACCTGCTGGCCCTGGGGGCGCTGCGCACACTGCTGGACCGCGGCCTGCGCGTCCCCCACGACGTGGCGGTGGTCGGCTTCGACGACATTGACGAATGCGCCTACAGCACACCGAGTCTCACGACCGTGGCACCGGACAAGGCGGCCATCGCCGCCACGGCGGTGGACCTCCTCGCGAGCCGACTGGAGGGCCGTTCACCCGGTACGCCGCGGGAGAGGACGGCACCGCACGCCCTCGTCATCCGCGAGAGCAGCGTCGGCCGGCGGGCGGCGGCACCGGGCTAGAGCACCTGCGAGAGGAACCGCTGCAGCCGGGGGCTCGTGGCCGACTCGAAGACCTGCTCCGGGGCTCCGGACTCGACGACGCGTCCGCCGTCCATGAAGTGCACGCTGTCGGCCACTTCGCGGGCGAAGCCCATCTCGTGCGTCACGACGAGCATCGTCATGCCCTCGCGCGCCAGGTCCGCCATGGTGGCCAGCACACCCTTGACCAGCTCGGGGTCGAGCGCCGACGTGGCCTCGTCGAAGAGCATGACCTCGGGGGCCATGGCCAGTGCGCGGGCGATCGCGACCCGCTGCTGCTGCCCACCGGACAACGTGCCCGGGCGCACGGATGCCTTGTGGCGCAAGCCGACTCGCTCGAGCTGGGCCAGCGCCGTCGTCTCCGCCTCGTCGCGGGACATGCCACGCAGCCGGCGCAGCCCCAGCGTGACGTTGGCGAGCACGCTCTTGTGGGGGAAGAGGTTGAAGTGCTGGAACACCATGCCGACCCGCTGGCGCAGGACGTCCGGGTCGTCGCCCATCACGCTCCGGCCGCCGAGCAGGACCTCGCCCCGATCCGGCTCCAGCAGCCGGTTGACGCAGCGCAGCAGCGTGGACTTGCCCGACCCGGACGGACCGATGACACAGGCCGCGGTCCCGGTGGGGACGTCGAGGTCCACCCCGCGCAGGACACGGTTCGCACCGAACGCCAGGTGGATGTCCCGGGTGGCGACACCGACGGCGGTCGCCGCCGCCGTCGGGGAGCCGGGGACGGACGGCGTACGGGGGGCGGTGGTGCTCACTGTGCCTCCTGGGTGATGGCGAAGGCGAGATCCTCATCGCCGTCGTCGGGGGCGTCGGCCCCGTCCGCGCGCCGGCCGGTGCGCAGGCGCGTATCGATCGCGTTGACCACGTGGGTCAGGGGCACGGTGATGGCGAGGTAGAACAACCCCGCCAGGAGCAGGGCCGACTCGTTGCCGGTGTTGGCGGCCTGGTCCTGGCCGATGCGGAACAGGTCGCGCTGGGTGGCGAGCAGCCCCAGGAAGTAGACCAGCGACGACTCCTTGATCAGCGCGATGAGCTGGTTGACCAGGGCCGGCAGCACGCGGCGGACCCCCTGCGGGATCACGACCAGGCGCATCCCGGTGGACCGCGAGAACCCCAGGGCGCGAGCGGCCTCGAGCTGGCCGGACTCCACGCTCTGGATGCCGGAGCGGAAGATCTCGCCGATGTAGGCGGAGGCGATCAGCGACAGGGCGAGGATGCCGAGCGGATACGGGTTGGGCCCCCAGATCGCCAGGCCGACCGGCGCCAGACCCACGCCGATGAGCAGGATCGTCACGGCCGCGGGCAGGCCACGGAAGACGTCGGTGTAGACGCGCGCCGGCCAGCGCAGCCACCGTGACCGGGACAACCCGCAGACGGCCAGCACCATCCCCGCCAGGGTGCCCAGCACGGCTGAGCACAGCGCGAGCAGGAGGGTGTTGCGCAGACCGACCGCGACCAGCTCGGGCAGCGCCTGACGCATCGCACCGAGGTCGAGGAAGGTCTCCCGGAGTGTCTGCAGGACGTCCATGGCGCGGTCAGCTCGCGGCAGCGGCCTTGACCGGCGGGAAGGCGACCTTGCCACTGCCGGGCCGGAAGTCCTTCGGCACCGGACGGCCCGGGTAGTACTGCTCCTGCAGCCTGGTCCAGGTCCCGTCCTTGATCACCTGGTCCAGGGCCCTGTTGAGCGCCGTGCGGAACGCCGCGTTGCCGGGGGCGACCGCGAAGGCCGTCGGCGCCGAGCTCAGCTGCGTGGCCGCCAGCGCGACCTTGCCGCCGCTGTCCTTGGCGGTCTGCTCCCCGATCTCGGCGGGAGCGACCCAGGCCTGGGCCGTGCCCGACTTCAGCTGGTTCAGCGCGCTGTTGTAGTCGGGGACCCGCACCGGGTTCAGCCCCTCCTTGGTGGCGTAGTCGTCCTGGACCGTGCCCTGCACGACCGCGACGCGCTTGCCCTTCAGCTGGTCGAAGGTCTTGATGTCGGAGCCGGCCGGGACATCGAGGCCGAAGTAGCCGAAGTCGTAGCCGTTGGTGAAGTCGACCGTCTTCTTGCGCGCGTCCGTGATGGTGATCGAGGAGGAGCCGAGGTCGAACTTCCTGTTCTTGACCTGCGCGAGGAGCGCGGAGAAGTCGGTGCCGACGAACTGCACCTTCAGGCCGAGCTTGCCGGCGACCGCGGTCAGCAGGTCGTTGTCGAACCCGGTGAACTTGCCGTCCTTGAGGAAGACGTTCGGCGGTGCGTCCGTCAGCGTCCCCACGCGGACCGTGCCGGCCTGCTGCAGGCCGTAGGGGTTGTCCTTGGCGGCAGTGGACGAGGACGCGCTGCTGCCGCAGGCGGAGAGCGCCAGGACGGCCACGGCCGCGGTGGCGGCGAGAAGCGGGCGACGGGCGGAGGTGGGGGCAGGCATGGCGCTTCCTTGCGGGTCGTTGCGGGTCAGGGGCCGCCGGCCGGGCGCGCAGCGCCGGCGGCGGAGCAGCGTCGGCGCGGCGGCCGACGCTTAACGCAACGTTATAGGAGTCCTAACCAAAAGTGATAACTGGGGGCGGCCGGTCCCGGCCGGCCGGGCGTTGGCCCTGCCGGCCCGGTGGTGGGCCCTGCCGGCCGGGGTCAGCTGACGGTGACGACCGGCTTGGCGTCGTCCTCGCCGGGAAGGGGCTCGCCCATCTCCTCGGCGATCCGCAGGGCCTCCTCGATGAGGGTCTCCACGATCAGCGACTCCGGGACGGTCTTGACGACCTCGCCCTTGACGAAGATCTGGCCCTTGCCGTTGCCGGAGGCGACGCCGAGGTCCGCCTCGCGGGCCTCCCCCGGCCCGTTGACGACGCAGCCCATGACGGCCACGCGCAGCGGCACGGTCAGGCCCTCCAGCCCGGCGGTGACCTGCTCGGCCAGGGTGTAGACGTCGACCTGGGCGCGCCCGCAGGAGGGGCACGACACGATCTCGAGCTTGCGCGGGCGCAGGTTGAGCGACTGCAGGATGGCGTTGCCGACCTTGACCTCCTCGACCGGCGGCGCCGACAGCGACACGCGGATGGTGTCGCCGATCCCCTTGGCCAGCAGCGCCCCGAACGCCACGGAGGACTTGATCGTGCCCTGGAAGGCGGGGCCGGCCTCGGTCACGCCGAGGTGCAGCGGCCAGTCGCCGCGGGCGGCCAGCTGCTCGTAGGCCTGCACCATGACCACCGGGTCGTTGTGCTTGACCGAGATCTTGAAGTCGTGGAAGTCGTGCTCCTCGAACAGGCCGGCCTCCCACACGGCCGACTCGACCAGCGCCTCGGCGGTGGCCTTGCCGTACTTCTGCATCAGCCGGGGGTCCAGCGAGCCGGCGTTGACGCCGATCCGGATCGAGACCCCGGCGTCCTTGGCGGCGCGGGCGATCTGCTTGACCTGGTCGTCGAACTTGCGGATGTTGCCCGGGTTGACGCGCACACCGGCACAGCCGGCGTCGATCGCGGCGAAGACGTACTTCGGCTGGAAGTGGATGTCGGCGATGACCGGGATCTGGCTGTGCTTGGCGATCTCCGGCAGCGCGTCGGCGTCATCCTGGGAGGGGCAGGCCACCCGGACGATGTCGCAGCCGGTGGCCGTGAGCTCGGCGATCTGCTGGAGCGTGGCGTTGACGTCGGTCGTGGGGGTGGTGCACATCGACTGCACCGAGATGGGCGCGTCGCCGCCGACCTCGACCGTGCCGACCCTGATCTTCCGCGACCGGCGACGCGGCGCGACCACGGGAGGGGGCAGGGGGGGCATACCGAGCGAGACCGTCATGCGTCCAGTATCTCCCACCTGCCGGACGCCCTCGTGGTCGCCTCTGCGCCCGGTATGCCGAACGGCACACCGGGCGCGTGCCGGACGCCCCCGCTCAGAGCTTGACCGGGTTGACGATGTCGGCGTAGATCAGCAGCACCGACATGCCGATCAGGGCCAGCGACATGGCGTAGGCGATGGGCAGGGCCTTGGCGACGTCGACGTAGCCGGGGTTCGGGCGACCGCGCAGCCGGGCGATGTGGCGCTTCAGGCCCTCCCAGAGCGCGCCGGCGGCGTGCCCTCCGTCCAGCGGCAGCAGCGGGATGAGGTTGAAGACGAAGAGCGCGATGTTGAGCGAGGCGATGAGCATCAGCAGCGTGACCAGCTTGCTCATGCCGCCACCGCCGAGACCGGTGATCTGCCCGTCGGCCACCTCGCCGGCGACGCGGCCGACCCCGACCACGGACATCGGGCTGTTCTTGTCGCGCACGCCGGAGCCGAACGCGGCCTGCGCGATGCCGACCATCTTCTGCGGGATCCGGAGGATGACCCCGGCGGTCTGGCCGACCTGCGTGCCGATGATGCCGGGGACGGCGGTGATCGGCTGCTTGACCAGCTCGACCGAGGGAGAGAACCCCATGAAGCCGACCCGCTCCGTGCGCACGTGGCCGGCGCCGTCGCGCACGGGCTCGCCCTGGTCGGTGAGCACCGGGACGTCGGTGAAGAGCGGGGTCGCGGTCACGTTCAGCCGGGCGCCGTCACGCTCGATGACCATGGCCAGCGGCTTGTCCCCGCTGGGGCGCACGAGCGCCCTGACCTCGTCCCAGGTGCTGACCTGCCGCCCGCCGATGGACAGGATCCGGTCCCCCGGGCGGAGCCCGGCCTTGTTGGCCGGCGCCACGGGGTCCTTGGCGGTGCAGGCCGGAGGCGCCGCGGTGCCCGCGGTCTGCACCGTGACGCACTGGGAGACCGAGCTGATCCGCGGGGTGAGCTCGTTCGCGCCGTACAGCGTGGTGACGCCGGTGACCAGCACGACCGCGATGAGCAGGTTCATCGTCGGGCCGCCGAGCATGATGACCAGCTTCTTGGGCACCGACAGCTTGTAGAAGACGCGGTGCTCGTCGCCGGGGCCGACCTCCTCCAGGGAGTCCTGGCGGGCCTGGTCCATCAGCTGGGAGAACCGCCCGGTGCTGGAGGCGCGCAGCCGGCTGGGGTCGGCTCCCGGCTTGGGCGGGAACATGCCGATCATCCGGATGTAGCCCCCGAGCGGGATCGCCTTGAGGCCGTACTCGGTCTCGCCGCGGCGGCGGGACCAGATGGTGGGCCCGAAGCCGATCATGTACTGCGTCACCTTCAGGCCGCAGCGCTTGGCGGGCAGCAGGTGGCCGAGCTCGTGCAGCGCGATGCTGACCGCCACCCCGAGGACGATCACCAGCACGCCGAGCAGGTACATCATGGCTTTCCCGTCTCCCGTCCGACCGCTCCCGCCAGCCCGAGGACCGTCCGGGCACGCGCGCGCGCCCAGGCCTCGGCCTGCAACACCGACTCAACGGACAGCTCCCGGGAATCGTTTCCGGGCTGCCCGCCGTCGGCCCACTCCTGCACCACCCTCGCGACCGTGTCGACGATCGCGAGGAACGGAATGGTGCCGCCGAGGAACGCCTCCACGCACTCCTCGTTGGCCGCGTTGAACACCGCCGGGTACGTCGCGCCCTCCTCCCCCACGCGCCGCGCGAGGGCCACCGACGGGAACGCCTCGTCGTCGAGGGGGAAGAACTCCCAGGTCGAGGCGCGCGTCCAGTCGCACGCCGGACCCGCGTCCGGCACCCGGTCGGGCCAGCCGAGCCCGAGCGCGATCGGGATGAGCATCGACGGCGGTGAGGCCTGCGCGATCGTGGAGCCGTCGTGGAACTCCACCATCGAGTGGACCATCTGCTGCGGGTGCACCACGACGTCGATCCGCTCGAAGGGGATGTCGAAGAGCAGGTGCGCCTCGATCACCTCGAGCCCCTTGTTGACCAGCGTGGCCGAGTTGGTCGTGATCACCGGACCCATGGCGAAGTTGGGGTGGGCCAGCGCCTCGGTCACGGTGACCTGCTCCAGGTCCGCCCGGCTCCGGCCGCGGAACGGTCCACCGCTCGCGGTGACGACGAGACGGCGCACCTCCTCGGGCATGCCGCCGCGCAGGCACTGGGCGATGGCGCTGTGCTCGCTGTCGACCGGCACGATCTGGCCCGGCGTCGCGGCCTGCTTGACCAGGGCGCCCCCGACGATCAGCGACTCCTTGTTGGCCAGGGCCAGGGTGGAGCCGGCCTTCAGCGCGGCGAGCGTGGGCAGCAGCCCGATCGAGCCGGTGATGCCGTTGAGCACCACGTCGGCGCCGAGCCCGCGAGCCCGGTGTTGGCCTCGGGCCCGATCAGCAGCTCGGGTGCGAAGCCGTGCACCCCGGCGTCCCGGGCCGCCCGGTCCAGCGCGGCGGTGACGTCGTCCCGGTCCCCCGCTGCGACCCCGACGGCCTCGACCCGGAGCGCAACCGCCTGCTGCGCCAGAAGCCCCAGGTTGCCGCCGCCGGCGCTGATGCCGGTCACCCGGAAGCGGTCCGGGTTCTGCCGTACGACCTCGATCGCCTGGGTGCCGATGGACCCGGTGGACCCGAGGAGGACGACGTCGCGAAGGGAGGTCACGCCGTCATTGTGGTGCAGGCGTGGCCGGTGGTGTGCACCACCCGCCACGCCTGCTCCCGTCCTCGGTGCTCCGCGTCAGGGCGCGATGCCGACGTACTTGGTCTCGAGGTACTCCTCGATGCCCTCGGCGCCGCCCTCGCGGCCGAAGCCGGAGTCCTTGACCCCGCCGAACGGCGCCGCCGGGTTGGACACGATGCCCTGGTTGATCCCGACCATCCCGGTCTCCAGGCCCTCGGCGACCGCCAGCGCCCGGGACAGGTCCCGGGTGAAGGCGTAGGCGACCAGGCCGTACTCGGTGTCGTTGGCCAGCGGCAGCGCCTCCTCGTCGGTGGCGAACGTGCGTGATCGGCGCGACCGGGCCGAAGATCTCCTCGCGCAGCAGCCGGGCGTCCGCCGGCACGTCGGTGAGCACGGTCGGGGCGTAGAAGTAGCCCGCGCCCTCCACCGGCTCGCCGCCGGTCAGCACCGTGGCGCCGCGGTCGACGGCGTCCGCGACCAGCTCGGCGACCTTGTCGCGCGGCTTGGCGTCGATCAGCGGGCCGACGTCGACGCCCGTCCTCGGTGCCGCGCCCGACCGTCAGCGCGCCCATCCGCTCGGCCAGCCGCTGCGGCGAACTCCTCGGCGACCGACTCGTGCACGAGGAACCGGTTGGCCGCGGTGCAGGCCTCGCCGATGTTGCGCATCTTGGCCAGCATCGCGCCGTCGACGGCCGCGTCGAGGTCGGCGTCGTCGAAGACGAGGAACGGCGCGTTGCCGCCGAGCTCCATCGAGACCCGCAGCAGCTGCTCGGCCGACTGCTCGACCAGGCCTTGCCCGACCGGCGTGGAGCCGGTGAACGTCAGCTTGCGCAGCCGGGGGTCGCGGATCAGCGGCTCCATCACGTCGCCGGTGCTGCGAGGTGGTGACGACGTTGAGCACGCCGTCGGGCAGGCCGCCTCGGTGCAGGATCTGCGGCGAGCGCGAGCATCGACAGCGGCGTCTGCGCGGCCGGCTTGACCACCATCGTGCAGCCGGCGGCGATCGCCGGGCCGATCTTGCGGGTGCCCATCGCCAGCGGGAAGTTCCACGGCGTGATCATCAGGCACGGGCCGACCGGCTGCTTCATGGTCAGCAGCCGGGTGGCGCCGTTGGGCGCGGTCGACCAGCGGCCGGCGATCCGCACCGCCTCCTCGGAGAACCAGCGGAAGAACTCGGCGCCGTAGGCGATCTCGCCGCGGGACTCGGCCAGCGGCTTGCCCATCTCCAGCGTCATCAGCAGCGCGAGGTCGTCGGCGCGCGCGGTGACCAGCTCGAACGCCGCCCGCAGGATCTCGCCGCGGTCGCGCGGCGCCGTGGCCGCCCAGCCGGCCTGTGCGGCGACCGCGGCGTCCAGCGCCGCGCGACCGTCCTCGACGGCGGCGTCGGCGACCGCGGCCAGCACCTCGCCGGTCGAGGGGTCCTCCACGTCCAGGGTCGCGCCATCGGCGGCGTCCCGCCACGTGCCGCCGATGAACAGACCGGTGGGAACACTCGCCAACAAAGACTTCTCGGAATCGCTCTGTGCCATGTCATCCAGCCTCTCAGGCGTCGTCAAGCGGCGGCAGCGCGGGTGCGCAGCCGCTGGTGTCAGGTCCGGGGCCTGCCGTCGAGCAGGGGGCGGGAGGGGTCCCAGGTGGTGCCGTCGGCGGCGTCACGGCGTCGCCGGGCGATCGCCGACAGCGCCTCGAGCACCACGCGGTTGGCCAGGGCCGCGGTGATGTCCGCGTGGTCGTACGGCGGGCTGACCTCCACCACGTCGACACCGACCACGGGCACCTCGAGGCAGATCCGTCGCACCCCGTCGAGCAGCTGGCGGGCCGACAGGCCGCCGGGCTCGGGTGTGCCCGTGCCCGGGGCGTGGCCCGGGTCGCACACGTCGATGTCCACCGAGAGAAACACGCCCTCGCACTCGTCGGTGGCGATGGCCATCGCCTCGGTCAGGCAGTCCTCGAGGCCGCGGTGCCCGATCTCGGTCATCTCATAGGACCGCATCCGCTGCCCCGCCATCCAGTCCAGCGTCTCCGGTGGCGGCCAGTAGCCACGCAGGCCGATCTGCAGGAACCGGTCGCCGCGCAGGGCACCGGACTCGATCAGCCGCCGCATCGGCTGCCCGTGTCCCCACAGGGACCCGAACTCGATGTTGCCGGTGTCGGCGTGCGCGTCGAAGTGCAGCATCGAGACCCGGCCGTGACCGAGGACGTTGGCCACGCCCTTGGCGTCGGGGAAGGCGATCGAGTGGTCACCGCCCAGCACCACGGGGATGGCACCGGCCCGCGCGACCTTCTCCACCGCCGACTCGAGCGCCGGAAGCGCCACCTCGATGTCACCGGAGTACATCTCGACGTCTCCGGCGTCGACCACGCGCAGGTCGGCCAGCCCGTCGGTGCGCAGGGCCAGGCTGGGCCTGGACCCGTCGTGGGGCAGGTAGTCGGTGCTGCGGATCGCCATGGGGCCGAACCGGGTCCCCGGACGGTGGGACGTGCCGCCGTCGAACGGAGCACCGACGATGACCACGTCCGCGCCGGCGTAGCTGGAGGGGTCGTCGAGGTCGCAGGCAGGCACGCCCAGGAAGGTGAAGTCGGGCCCGTACTGCTGGCCGTAGCGCGTCATGCACCGATCCTAGGCAGGTCGCCATTTCCCCGTCGTGGGCCGGTTCCCGAGGCCTGACGCGGTCGTAGCATGAAGGCGTGGTCCGAAGGTGGGGACACCGGTGCGGGCCACTGGGACCGCAAGGAGGGCCCGATGCACACCACGTCGCAGAACGAGGGACTGAGCCTCTGGTACCGCTTCGGCTGGCGGGTCAGGTACGTCCTCCTCAACATCTTCGGCCCCGCGCAGCTGGGCGACCACGACCCGTCGACCGAGCTGCGCCGGGAGCGGCAGGCCAGAGTCGAGCAGGCCCGGCGGTCACGTTCCTGAGCCTGGGCGCGGGTTGGTGTCCTCACGACCTGCGGCGTGAGGAGATCACCTGTCCGAGGATCACCAGCAGCACCGCGATGAGGAACATGCTGAAGCCGATGACGTTGGCCTGCGCCGGGATCCCGCGCAGGTAGGACACGTAGACGAACTTGGGGAAGGTCGTCGTGTCACCGGAGACGAAGTTGGTGATGATGAAGTCGTCGAAGCTGAGGGAGAACGCCAGCAGCGCCGCCGCGACGATGCCCGGCAGGACCAGCGGGAAGGTGACCCGCAGGAACGTCGCGGTGGGGTTGGCGTAGAGGTCCATCGCCGCCTCCTCCAGCCGCGGGTCGAGGCTCTGCAGCCGGGCCTTGACGGTGACGACGACGAAGCTGACGCAGAACATGATGTGGGCGATGACGATCGTGGTGAAGCCGAGCGTCAGGCCCACCTTGGAGAAGCCCTGGACGAAGATCGTCAGCAGGCTCGCGCCCAGGACGATCTCGGGGGTGGCCATCGGCAGGAAGACCAGCGCGCTCGTGGCTCCCTGCCCGCGGAAGCGGTGGCGGACGATGGCGAAGGCGATCATCGTGCCGAGCACCGTGGCGACGACCGTGGCGAGGGCGCCCACCTTGATGCTGGTCACCAGCGCGTCGCACACGCCGGGTGCACCGCAGGGGTTCTCCCAGTGCTTGAGCGTCGGGCTGCCGACGGGGTTCCAGCTGATGTTGGACTTGGTGTAGTTGTTGAAGGAGAAGACGAACGTGTAGGCCACCGGTACGAACAGGTAGACCAGCACGACGCCGGAGATGATCGCGATGACGTGGTCGGCCACCCACCGCTTGGCGCGCGTAGCGGCACCCGGTCGCTGCGTGGCACGGGGAGCGCGCGCCTCACGGGCGTCCTTCTCTGACAGGGTCGTCGCGCTCACACGAGCTCCTCGGTGCCGAACCGCCGGATGTAGACCACGACCATGGCGAGGATGAGGGCCATGAGCGTGAAGGAGAGCGCTGCCGCCACCGGGAACCCGCCGAGAACCTTGAAGAACTGGCTCTCGATGACGTTGCCGACCATCTTGGTGCTGGTGTCGGACCCGAGCAGCTCGGCGTTGACGTAGTCCCCGGCCGCGGGGATGAACGTCAGCAGCGTGCCGGCGATGATGCCGGGCATGCTCAGCGGCACCGTGACCGTGCGGAAGGTGGTGAAGCCGTTGGCGTAGAGGTCGCCACCGGCCTCGATCAGCCGCGGGTCGGCGCGTTCGAGGCTGGCGTAGATGGGCAGCACCATGAACGGCAGGAAGTTGTAGGTGAGCCCCGCCACCACCGCCACCCACGTCTCCGTGAGGTGGCCGCCGGGCAGGAGGTTGAGCGCGTTGAGGGTCCGCACGACCGGGCTGTCGTCGGCGAGGATCTGCCGCCACGCGATGGTGCGCAGGATGAACGAGGTGAAGAACGGCGCCACCACGCAGATCAGCATGACGTTGCGCCAGCGACCCGCCTTGAACGCCATGGTGTAGGCCAGCGGGTAGGCCAGGCAGAACGTGAACACGGTCGCGAGGCCGGCGTAGAGGATGGAACGGCCGAAGTGGCCGCCGAAGTCGCTCAGCGCCGAGACGTAGTTGCCCACGTTGACGTCGCGGTAGTAGTAGCCCGGGTACCCGGGGAAGCCCGACTGCAGGCTCACCGCACCGAGCTGGACCAGGGGGATGATGAAGAAGATCAGCAGCCACCCCAGGCCCGGGATGAGCAGGAGGTACGGCGTCAGCCGGCGGCGGTTCACGCCGAGACCTCCACCACGTCGGGGTCGACGCCCGCGCTGAGGTCCTCGTCGCCGGGCAGCGTGAAGGCATGGCGCGGGTCCCACCCGAGCAGCACCTGGTCGCCCGGGCGCGCCACCGCGTCGACGCCGAGGTTCTGCGCGAAGACCGTCCAGGAGCCGAGGCCGGGCACGTCCACGATGTACTGGGTGCTGACGCCGCTGAAGGAGACGTCGATGACGGTGCCGGGCCCGATCACGTTGTCCCCGTCTGCGTCCGGCGGACTGTCCGCGCGTGACAGGCGGACCTTCTCGGGCCGCACGCCCATCACGACGTCGCCCGTGCGGGCGGTCGCGCGGGCAGCGGGCACGACCACCGTGCCGGCCCGGGTCCTGACCGCCACGACGTCAGCGTCGTCGGAGACGACCGTGCCGCGCACGAGGTTGGACTGCCCCAGGAAGTTCGCCACGAACGCCGTACGCGGCAGGTCGTAGAGCTCGGCCGGTGGTCCCATCTGCTCGATCCGCCCGGCGTTCATCACGGCGACGGTGTCGGCCATGGTCATGGCCTCCTCCTGGTCATGCGTGACGTGGATGAACGTCAGCCCCACCTCGGTCTGGATGCGCTTGAGCTCCACCTGCATCTGGCGGCGCAGCTTGAGGTCCAGGGCCCCCAGTGGCTCGTCGAGGAGCAGGACCTCGGGCCGGTTGACCAGCGCCCGCGCGACGGCGACCCGCTGCTGCTGGCCCCCGGAGAGCTGGCCCGGCTTGCGGGTGGCGAGGTGGCTCATCTGCACGAGCTCGAGCGCCTCAGCGGCCTGCTGCGCGGCGTCCTTGGCGCCCCGGCGACGCGGGCCGAAGGCGACGTTGCCCGCGATGTCGAGGTGCGGGAACAGCGCGTAGCTCTGGAAGACGGTGTTGACCGGTCGCTCGTAGGGCCGGGACCCGGTCAGGTCGGTGGAGCCGATCAGCACCCGCCCCGAGGTCGGCTGCTCCAGCCCGGCCACCATCCGCAGCGTCGTCGTCTTGCCGCACCCCGACGGCCCCAGCAGGGCGAAGAAGCCGCCCCGGGGCACCACCAGGTCGAGCTGGTCGACGGCCGTGAAGGCCCCGAACTCCTTGGTGACGGCCTCGAGGACCAGGTCACCCGTCGCGCTCCGCAGGCCCGAGCCGTTGCGTGCCATCAGTTCCCCACCACCTTTGCCCAGATCGCGTCGTACGTGGCTTCCTCCGAGGCGCTGAGGGCGCGGAACACCTTGGCGTTCTTGGCCAGGAACGACGCCGACGGGAAGATGTAGGGGCTCTTGGCGAGCTCGGGGTCGATCTTCTCCATCTCAGCCTGGGCCCCCTGCACGGGGCAGACGTAGTTCACGTAAGCGGCCACCTTCGCCGCCACCTCCGGCTGGTAGTAGTAGTCCATGAGCTGCTGGGCGTTGCGCCGGTGGCGGCTGGTGATGGGGATCATCATGTTGTCGCTCCAGAGCATGCCGCCGGACTCCGGCAGCCGGAAGATCCAGTTCGGGTTGTTGGTCTCGGAGCGCAGGACGAAGATGTCGCCGCTCCAGACGATCCCGGCGACGGCGTTGCCGCTCTGCAGGTCCTGCAGGTAGGAGTTGCCCTTGACCCGACGGATGTAGCCGTCGGCGATCCGCTTGCTGACCTCGTCGGTCGCCGCCCGGAACTGCGCCTCCGTGAACGGGCCCGAGGGGTCCACACCCTGGCTCTGCATGATCAGGCCGGTGGTGTCGCGGTACTCGCTCAGGACCACGATCTTGCCCTTGAGGTCGGGGGCCCACAGGTCGTCGATGGTCTTCAGGTCGCGACCGACCTTGGCCCTGTCGTAGGCGATCCCGGCGAACCCGCTCTGCCAGGTCAGGGAGTACTGCCGACCGGGGTCGAACGACACGTCCTTGAGCTTCTCCAGGAGGTTGGCCGCGTGCGGCATGTGGATGAGCTCCAGCGGCTGGCAGAGCTTCTCGCGGATCACCCGGTTGGCCATCCAGTCGGTGAAGACGAAGATGTCGCGGTCGATGTCCTGGCCGGCCCGCAGCTGCGGGGCGATCTTGTTGAAGTAGGAGTCGTTGTCGTCGATGTCCTCGGAGTAGGACACCTTCATGCCGGTCTTCTTCTTGAAGGCCTCGAGGGTGGGGTAGGTCTTCGTCTTGTCGTCGAAGTCGAGGTAGGCCGTCCAGTTCGCCCACTTGGCGGTGTGGTCGGTGGCCGAGACGTCCTGCGGCAGCCGGAGCTTGACCTCACCTGCGGCCGGTGGAGGAGGCGGGGCGCACCCACTGGTCGCGGCTGCGGTCGCCGCGACGGCAGCCGCCGCGCCGGCCGAGGCCAGCAGCCGCCGCCGGGACGGCGACTGTGCCAGCAGCTGCGCCAGCAGGGGGTTCTTCGAACTGCTCACGACACCTCCAGAGTGTGTGGCCGTGCTCTCGACCATCGCCGGCTGCCGGCGCCCGCCCGAGCGGACACCGGCAGCCGGGACGGTGGACGGGTCAGGAGTCGATGTTGGCCATGACGTGCTTGACGCGGGTGTAGTCCTCGAACCCGTACATGGACAGGTCCTTGCCATAGCCGCTGTGCTTGAAGCCCCCGTGCGGCATCTCGGCCACGAGCGGGATGTGGGTGTTGATCCAGACGCAGCCGAAGTCCAGCCGCTTGGACATGCGCATGGCCCGGCCGAAGTCCTTGGTCCACACGCTGCTGGCCAGGCCGTACTCGACGCCGTTGGCCCACGCGACCGCCTGGTCCTCGTCAGTGAAGCGCTGCACCGTGATGACGGGGCCGAAGATCTCGTTCTGGATCACCTCGTCGTCCTGGCGGACACCGGAGACCACGGTCGGCTCGAAGAAGTACCCGTTGCCCAGCCCACGGGCCCGGCTGCCGCCGGCGGAGACCTCGGCGTGGTCGGGCAGGCGCTGCAGGAACCCCTCGACGTGGCTGAGCTGGTGGGCGTTGTTGACCGGGCCGAAGAGCGCGTCGGCGTCGTCAGGCAGGCCGACCTTGGCCTCGCTCTTGGCGTACTCGGCCAGGGCCGAGACGAAGTCGTCGTGGATGTGCGGGGCGGCCAGCACACGGGTGGCCGCCGTGCAGTCCTGGCCGGCGTTGAAGTAGCCGGCAACCGCGATGGCCTCGACGGCCGCCTCGATGTCGGCGTCGTCGAAGACGACCACGGGCGCCTTGCCGCCGAGCTCGAGGTGGACCCGCTTGACGTCGGGCGCGGCGCTCTGGGCCACCTGGACGCCGGCCCGCACGGAGCCGGTGATGGCGACCATCGCGGGGGTCTTGTGCTCGACCAGTGCGCGACCGGTGTGGCGGTCACCGGTGACCACGTTGAAGGTGCCGGCGGGGAGGAACTCCGAGGCGAGCTCTGCCAGCAGCAGCGTGGTCTCGGGTGTGGTGTCGCTGGGCTTGAGGACGATCGTGTTGCCGGCTGCGAGCGCCGGCGCGATCTTCCAGACCGCCATCATCATCGGGTAGTTCCACGGGGTCACCTGCCCGACCACGCCGATCGGCTCGCGCCGGATCCACGAGGTGTGGCCCTTGAGGTACTCCCCCGAGGCCCGGCCCTCCAGCACGCGGGCCGCGCCGGCGAAGAACCGGATCTGGTCCACCATCGGCGGGATCTCCTCGCTCGCCGTCAGCGCCCACGGCTTGCCGGTGTTCTCGCCCTCCAGCCGGACGAAGTCGTCGGCGCGCTTCTCGACCGCGTCGGCGAACTTCAGCAGGGCCTGCTGCCGCTCGCTCGGGGTCGTCTGGCCCCAGGTCTCGAAGGCCTTGGCTGCTGCGCCGTAGGCACGGTCGACGTCGGCGGCCGAGGAGACCGGGGCCGTGGCGACCACCTCGGCGGTCACGGGGCTGACGATGTCCGACGTCGCATCGCTCTCGGGGTCGGTGTACTCACCGTTGACGAAGTTGCGAAGGACGCGGGGGGTTCCACTCACGAGAGCACTCCTGGAAGCTGACGGATCCGGTGGTCGCACTCTAACCACAGTCGATGCTGTTTCAACAGGTCCAGCCGCGAATTCACAGCGGAATCCGTTGCCATTCGCCCCCACTTGCCACGGATTCCGTCGTACAGGGACTTGCCAACCAACGATCCACGCGCAACGATCGGAGCGTGACCACCCGCAAGCCGGCGCCGACGAGCGTCCGCACGGTTGAGCGCCGGCCGCTGGCCGGCGTTCTGGACGGACTGTCCAAGGCGATCATCGAGCAGTTGCAGGAGGACGGGCGCCAGTCCTACGCCACCATCGCCAAGAGCGGTCGGCCTGTCCGAGGCGGCGGTGCGCCAGCGCGTGCAGCGACTGCTGGATGCGGGCGTGATGCAGATCGTGGCGGTCACCGACCCGTTACAGGTCGGCTTCCGGCGGCAGGCGATGATCGGGATCCGCATCGAGGGCGACACCGGCCGCGTCGCCGATGCCCTCTCGGCGATGCTCGAGGTCGACTACGTCGTCACCACCGCGGGCAGCTTCGACCTGCTGGCCGAGGTGGTCTGCGAGGACGACGACCAGCTGCTGGACCTGATCAGCACATCGCATCCGGACGCTTCCGGGCGTCAGCTCCACCGAGACGTTCGTCTATCTCAAACTCAACAAACAGAACTACGACTGGGGTACCAGATGACCACCGAGCCCACGCCCGTCTACGAGCCCTCCTCGGACCTGCACACGCCCACCGGCGCGCTGTACTCCGAGGCCGCCCGTGACCACCTGTGGATGCACTTCACCCGCCACTCGACCTTCGAGGACCCCGGCGACGGCGGCGCCGGGCACACCGTCCCGGTCATCACCCGCGGCGAGGGCGCCTACATCTGGGACGACCGCGGGAAGAAGCTACCTCGACGGGCTCGCCGGGCTGTTCGTCGTCCAGGTCGGCCACGGCCGCGAGGAGCTGGCCGAGGCCGCTGCCCGGCAGGCCGCGCGAGCTGGCGTTCTTCCCGCTGTGGTCCTACGCCCACCCCAGGGCGATCGAGCTGGCCGAGCGGCTCGCGTCGTACGCTCCCGGCGACCTCAACCGCGTCTTCTTCACCACCGGCGGCGGCGAGGCCGTCGAGAGCGCCTGGAAGCTGGCCAAGCAGTACTTCAAGCTGGTCGGCAAGCCCACCAAGCACAAGGTGATCAGCCGCGGCGGTCGGCCTACCACGGCACCCCGCAGGGCGCCCTGTCGATCACCGGCATCCCCGAGGCCAAGGCGATGTTCGAGCCGCTGGTGCCCGGCGCGTTCAAGGTGCCCAACACCAACCTGTACCGCGCCCCCGAGCACCTGCGCGAGGACCCCAAGGCCTTCGGGCTGCTGGGCCGCCGAGCGGATCGCGGAGGCGATCGAGTTCGAGGGCCCGGACACCGTGGCCGCGGTCTTCCTGGAGCCGGTGCAGAACTCCGGCGGCTGCTTCCCGCCGCCGCCCGGCTACTTCCAGCGGGTCCGCGAGATCTGCGACGAGTACGACGTGCTGCTGGTCTCCGACGAGGTCATCTGCGCGTTCGGCCGGATCGGGGACATGTTCGCCTGCAACGACTTCGGCTACGTCCCGGACATCATCACCTGCGCCAAGGGCATGACCTCGGGCTACTCCCCGATCGGCGCGATGATCGCCAGCGACCGGCTGTTCGAGCCGTTCCGCAAGGGCACGACCTACTTCCCGCACGGCTACACCTTCGGCGGCCACCCGGTCTCTGCGGCGGTGGCCATGGCCAACCTCGACATCTTCGAGCGCGAGGGCCTGAACAAGCACGTCCACGACAACGCCCCCAAGTTCCGGGCGTCCCTGGAGAAGCTGCTCGACCTGCCGATCGTCGGCGACGTCCGCGGCGAGGGGTACTTCTACGGGATCGAGCTCGTCAAGGACAAGAACACCCGTGAGACCTTCGACGACGACGAGGCCGAGCGCCTGCTGCGCGGGTTCCTGTCCAAGGCGCTGTTCGATGCGGGTCTGTACTGCCGCGCCGACGACCGCGGCGACCCGGTCATCCAGCTCGCCCCGCCGCTGATCGTCGGGCAGCCCGAGTTCGACGAGATCGAGCAGAAGCTCCGCAGCGTGCTCACCGAGGCCGAGAAGCACCTCTGACCGCAGGCCCGGCGGTTCTGCACCGCAGGACCGCCGGGCTCGCGCCATTCAGGGGCGGCGCAGCACGGGGGTGAGGGCGTCCAGGACGCCGGCGTCCTCGATCGTCCCGGGGACCGTTGGCACCATCCCGTCGGCGATCTGGCGCATCGTCCGGCGCAGGATCTTCCCGGACCGGGTCTTGGGAAGCGCCGTCACGATGTCCACCTGGTGCAGCGCCGCCACCGGCCCCACCTCGGCCCTCACCCGGGCGACGAGCTCGGCCTGCAGGGCCTCCCGGGCTCCGTCGGCGCTCACGTCGATACCCGACTTCAGCACCACCAGCCCCCGGGGCACCTGGCCCTTGAGCTCGTCGGCCACACCGATCACCGCGCACTCCGCCACGGCGGGGTGACCGGCGAGCGCCGCCTCCAGCGACCCGGTCGACAGCCGGTGCCCGGCGACGTTCAGCACGTCGTCGGTGCGCCCCATCACGAACAGGTAGCCGTCCTCGTCGACATGGCCGCCGTCGCCGGTGAGGTAGTAGCCCTCGAACGCCGACAGGTACGACGCGACGTACCGCTCGTCGTCCTCCCACAGGGTCGGCAGCGTGCCCGGCGGCATCGGCAGCCGCAGGCAGATCGCGCCCTCGACGCCGGGACCGACCGGCTCGCCGCGCTCGTCGAGCACCCGGACGTCGTACCCCGGCACGGGCACCGTCGGTGACCCGGGCTTGATCGGCAGCGCCTCCAGGCCCACGGGGTTGGCGGCGATGGGCCACCCGGTCTCGGTCTGCCACCAGTTGTCGACCACCGGGACCCCGAGCCGCTCGCTGGCCCAGGCGAACGTGTCGGGGTCCAGCCGCTCACCGGCGAGGAACAGTGTGCGCAGCGAGGAGAGGTCGTGCCCGGCCATCAGCGCGCCTGACGGGTCCTCCTTCTTCACCGCGCGGATGGCGGTCGGCGCGGTGAACAGCGCGGACACGCCGTACTGGGCGATCACCCGCCAGAAGGCGCCCGCATCGGGGGTGGCGACGGGCTTGCCCTCGTAGAGCACGGTGGTGCACCCGGCCAGCAGAGGGGCGTAGACGATGTAGGAGTGGCCGACCACCCAGCCGACGTCGCTCGCGGTCCACCACACCTCGCCCGGCTCGACCCCGAAGACGTTGCGCATCGACCAGGTGAGCGCCACGGCATGCCCCCCGTTGTCGCGCACGATCCCCTTGGGACGGCCCGTGGTGCCGGAGGTGTAGAGGATGTAGAGCGGGTCGGTTGCCTCGACGGCCACGCAGCCGGCGCCGGTCGTGGCGTCGGGGTGCATGATCGTGGCCCAGTCCACGTCGCGCTCCCCCATCGAGGCGACGGCCTGCTCGCGCTGGAGGATGACGCAGTGCTCGGGCTGGTGGCTGGACCGCTCGATCGCGGCGTCGAGCATGGGCTTGTACTCCACCACCCGGGACGGCTCGAGCCCGCAGGACGCCGAGACGACCACGCGGGGCCGGGCGTCCTCGATCCGGGCGGCGAGCTCGGCCGGCGCGAACCCGCCGAACACCACCGAGTGCACCGCGCCGATGCGGGCGCAGGCGAGCATCGCCACGACCGCCTCGGGCACCATCGGCATGTAGATGACGACCCGGTCCCCCTTGACCACACCGAGCGCCTGCAGCGCGCCGCCGAAGCGGGCGACCTGCTCCAGCAGCTGGGCGTAGGTCAGCGTCCGCGCGCTGCCGGTCACCGGGCTGTCGTAGTGCAGCGCCGGCTGGTCGGCACGGCCGTTGACCACGTGCCGGTCCAGCGCGTTGTAGCAGGTGTTGAGCTGGCCGCCCTCGAACCAGCGGTAGAACGGGGGCCGGTCGGCGTCGAGCACGCGCCCGGGCCGGCGGATCCAGTCCACCCCCCGCGCCGCGTCGGCCCAGAACCCCTCCGGGTCCTCCAGGCTGCGTCGATGGGCCGCCGCGTATGCACCGTCGCTCATGTGGGCATCCTTCCCCGCCCGCGCCGCCGTCGCCAGTGACGTCCGGCCCGGGTGCGCCGGGACGCGCCCGACCTGCGGCGAGCGGTCGGGCCTCTGGCACCCTGAGCCCGTGCCCCTGGACCCTCGCGACCTCCCCGCCGACGACGGCCCGGCGGTCCGCGAGGCCGAGGAACGGTACGCCGCCCGCTACCGCGCCCCGCGCGAGAACCCGGCCCGTGTCGTGCTGCAGATCAGCGTCGACCGGGTGCTCGGCCACGCCTGACCACCTCAGGAGCCCCCGCCGCCGGCACTCCCCCGACCCGTGCAAACGGCGGATCCGGGCGCTCCCGACCCCGGCGTACGGTGAGGACCACACCGGACACGGGATGGTGCCATGCCCGAACAGATCGGAATCCAGCTCGCCGCGGCCGTGGCGCGCAAGGACGAGGCGGCGCTGTTCGCGCTGCTGGACCCCGAGGTGGACTTCCGCGGGATGACGCCGGACCGGTTCGAGCAGGCCCACGGTCCCGCGCAGCTGCTGGAGATCCTGCTGGGCGAGTGGCTCACCCCTGACGACGAGGTCACCGGCATCAAGAGCATCGACAGCGACGCTGTGGCAGAGCTGCGTCGCGTGGGATACCGCCTGTACGTCGTCAACCACGGCAGGTCCTTCGTGGTCGAGCACGTCGCCTACTTCAGGGTGCGCGGGCGGCAGATCGCGTGGCTGCAGGTCATGTCCTCGGGGATGTTGCACCGACAGGTCTGAGGGGCGCACACACCGCTGCCGCCCCCCGGGGGACAGGGCCGTTGTTGAGCCAGCGGCCGGTTTGTGGTTGTGTGACCCGTCCTGAGTGCTTCAGCAGCGAGGCCGAGGGACGTCGCCTGCATCGGAGCACCGTGCCCTTCTCCACCGAACGCCCCGTCCCGCCCGCTCCCATCGCTCCCCCCGTCCTCGAGACCTCGCTGGCCGACCTCGGCGACCCCGCCGCGGCCGGCGACCCGGTGGCCTTTCCCGGGGCCACACCAGACGCCGCCGACGTGGCGGTCGCCGCCCAGACGGAGACCTCCGCGGACACGAAGGCCGTCGCCGCGGACCGTGAGTTCGACGACCCCGGTCTCCCGGAGCGGCGGCAGGGCGACGAGATCCGCACCCAACGGCTGTTCAAGCGCGCCGAGGCAGCCCGCTCGGCAGTCGCCCGCCAGCGGCTGCTGAACGAGGTGGTCCTGCTCAACCAGGGCATGGCCCTGCGCATCGCGCACCGGTACCGCAACCGGGGCATCGAGGTGGAGGACCTCGAGCAGGTGGCGCTGCTCGCGCTCATCAAGGCCGTGCGCCGCTTCGAGCCCGGCCGCGGGCGCGCCTTCGCCGCCTACGCCGCGCCCAGCATCGCCGGGGACCTCAAGAAGCACTTCCGCGACCACGGCTGGGGTGTGCGCCCGCCACGCGCCATCCAGGAGCTGGTGCTCTCGGTCCGCTCCACGGCCTCGGACCTCAGCCAGACGCTGCACCACGAGCCGACGGTGGCCGAGGTGGCCGAGGAGCTGCAGGTCGAGAGCGACGACGTGGCCCAGGCGATGATCGCGACGCAGAACTTCGCCCCGGTGTCCCTGGACGCGCCGGCGCCCGGCAGCGAGGTGCCGGTCGGCGACCTCATCGTGGACGAGACCGACGACTACGCCCGGGTCGAGGTGATGAGCCAGCTGCGCCCGGCCATCGCCGGGCTGTCGGCCCGCGACCGGATGATCCTGCACATGCGCTTCATCGACGCCTGCACCCAGTCCGAGATCGGCACGGCGCTCGGCATCAGCCAGATGCAGGTCTCCCGCCGGCTGACCAGCATCCTGCACCAGCTGCGGAACCACCTCCAGGAGCCGCCGCAGCAGGACGCCCTGGCGGGGGCGGTCCGCGGCTGACCGCGGGACCGCCGGCCCGGCAGCCTCGGCGGTGACCCTTCACTGGGCGACGGTGCGGTCCAACCGGTCCAGCAGCTCCTCCAGCGACTGCTCGAACTCCGCGTCGGCGTGGTCCTGCGAGAGCAGCCGCTCCAGCCGTTGGACTTGCGGGAACGCCTGCAGGTCCAGGTCCGCGTCGGCGTTGGGGACGTCCGCCTCCCCCTCGTCGAGCGGCTCCTGCGGCGGCGAGGTCTGGGCGCCCAACGTGGCCGCCTCGAGCAGCAGGTGCCCCAGCAGGAAGCTGGAGAAGGACCGGTAGGCCGCGACCGCCGTCTCGTCGGTGAAACCCCGGGAGATCAGCGCCTCCAGGAAGTCCTCGACCACCTCGAGGCTGCGCAGCGGCGGCCGCAGCCAGGGCGCCGCGGGGTGCCGGGTCGCCATCAGCGGGAAGATCCCGGGGTGCTCCCGGGCGATCTGGCGGACCGCCCTGGCCAGCCACTGCAGGTAGCCCTGCCACCCGTCGACCGGGCCGAGGTCCTGGCCGGCCGCTGCGACCCGGAGCTCGGCCACCAGGCGGTCGACGACGCCCTCCAGCAGGTCCTCGCGGCCGTTGACGTAGCGGTAGAGCGCCATCGCCTCCACGCCCAGGTGGCGCCCCAGGGCACGCATCGTCAGCGCCGACAACCCGAACTCGTCGACGTACTCGATGGCCGCGGAGAGGATCAGCTCGCGGGTCAGGCTGCCCCTGGCCGCGTGGCGCAGGGGTGCCGTCGTCTCCTCGTGCTCGGCGGTGGTCATCGACTCGTCCTCGCTCTGGGTGGTCGGGCACGAGATCGCACCCGGTGCCCAGTCTCGTGCCCGGACGCCCGCCCCCGAAACCCGCCGCGCGAGCCACCACCCCGTGACCTGGACCGCACCCGACCTCCCGCGAGCCGCAACCGCTTCGCCGTCCCCGGGTCGGCCTGGCCGTTTACGACGTACACGGCGGGGGCATGAAGGGGTGGCTGTCGGCCGCGCCCGGCGAGCCGCCGGACCAACGGACACCTCGAAGGAGCAGACCATGAGCACGAGCTACGAACCGCCCGCCGCAGGCGACGGCGCCGAGGGCAGGGCCACCGCCGACCGGGACGGGCGCGACACCCGCCTCGACCCCGGCACGGCCGACCGGCACACGGTCGTGGCCCGGGAGAAGGACGCGTACGGCGGCATCAAGGTCGGCTCGGCGTTCTTCGGCTGGCTGACGGCGACGGGCACCGCGGTGCTGCTCACCGCACTGCTGGCGGCCGCCGGCGCGGCGGTCGGGCTGGGCACCGGCACCTCGGTGGACCAGGCGACCAGCCAGGCGACGCAGGACCCGAAGACCGTCGGCATCGCCGGGGGCATCGCGCTGCTGGTGATCCTGTTCGTGTCCTACTACTGCGGCGGCTACGTCGCAGGCCGCATGGCGCGCTTCAACGGGATGAAGCAGGGCATCGCCGTCTGGCTGTGGGCCGTGGTCATCGCCATCGTCGTGGCCGTGCTCGGCGCGGTTGCCGGCTCCAAGTTCGACGTCCTGGCCAAGCTCAACAGCTTCCCCCGCATCCCGGTCAACGAGGGCACGCTGAGCACCGGCGGCATCATCGCCCTGCTGGTCGTCGCGGTGGCCAGCCTCGTCGGCGCCGTGCTCGGCGGCCTCGCGGGCATGCGCTTCCACCGCAAGGTGGACCAGGCCGGCCTGGGCCGCTGACCCCGCACCTCGCTGGTGCGCCACGCCGGTCCGGGTGCCTTCGCAGCGCCCGGACCGGCGAGGATGCCCCCATGGAGATCGAGAACCTGGACGCGCTGGACCGGGCGCTGGCCGGGTCTGCCCCACTGGCCGGCCTGCGGCTGCAGGGCCTCGACCTGCGCGGCCGCGCGACGGCCCTGCTCGCCCGCACCGACCTCGAGGGGATGGTCGTGCTCGGAGGCCAGCTGACCCCTGGACTCGAGCACCACCTGCGCCGCTGTCGCGCGCTGATCTTTCCCAGCGACCCGCACGCCCCGGTCGACCCCTACCGGGCGACCCTCTACCGGCCCGAGGAGCTCTACGCCGGGCTGGTCCCTGCCGGTTACGCCGCCACGCCGGACGCCCGCGCGTACCGCTGGTCGCGCGACGCCTCCTCCCGCAGCGACGCGTTCGTGACCCTGCTGCGGGCGATCCACGACGACTCGATGTCCGACGCCCTGGATGAGCTGGTCGACGGCCGGTCCGTGGTCGGGGTGATGGGAGGCCACGCCACCCCTCGGGGCACGCCGCCGTACGCCGCGGCCGCGCTCCTGGGGCAGGCGCTCGCCCACGACGGTTTCCTCGTGGCCACCGGAGGTGGCCCCGGCGCGATGGAGGCGGCCAACCTCGGCGCCTTCTGCCGGGACAGGAGCACCCTCGACGAGGCGCTGGGCCGCCTCGCCGCGGTGCCGGCGTTCGCGCCGGACGTCACCGCCTGGGCGGCTCTCGCGCTGCAGGTCCGTGCGGACCTCGCACCGCAGGCGGGCGCCGCGCCGACCAGCCTCGGGGTGCCCACGTGGTTCTACGGGCACGAGCCGCCGGGGGTGTTCGTGGACGCGCTGGCCAAGTTCTTCTCCAACGCCGTGCGCGAGGACGGCCTGCTGGCCAGGTGCAGTGCCGGTGTCGTCGTCCTGCCCGGCGCCGCGGGCACCGTCCAGGAGGTGTTCCAGGCCGCGACGCGTCTGTACTACGCCGAGGTGCCGCCACCCCCGCTCGTCCTGGTCGGCAGGGAGCACTGGACCGAGGTGGTCCCCGTGTGGGAGACCCTCTCGGCCCTGGGCGCGGACCGGGCCATGTCGCGCGCCGTACACCTGGTGGACGCGCCGCAGGAGGCGCTGGAGCTGCTCGGCCGGTGACGCACCGCGGCGACGCGGTCGCCCGGGCGGCTCAGGCGGTGGCGGAGGCCAGCTGCCCGCAGGCGCCGTCGATCTCGCTGCCGCGGGTGTCCCGGATCGTCGTCGGGATGCCGTGGGCGCGCAGCCGCTCGACGAACTGCTGCTCGACCCCCTTGCGCGAGGCGGTCCACTTCGAGCCCGGCGTCGGGTTGAGCGGGATCGGGTTGACGTGCACCCAGCCGCGGCCGCGCCGGTTGAGCTTGTCACCGAGCAGGTCGGCCCGCCACGCCTGGTCGTTCATGTCCTTGATCAGGGCGTACTCGATGCTCACCCGCCGGCCCGTGACCTCGTAGTAGCGGTGGGCGGCGTCGATCGCCTCGTCCACCGACCAGCGGGTGTTGATCGGCACGAGCTCGTTGCGCAGCTCGTCGTCGGGGGCGTGCAGCGACAGCGCCAGCGTCACGGGCAGGCCCTCGCCGGCCAGCTTGTCGATGGCCGGGACGAGCCCCACCGTCGACATGGTGATGCCGCGGGCGGACATGCCGAGGCCGTCCGGGGCCCGGTCGGTCAGGCGGCGGATGGCGCCGATGGCGGCCTTGTAGTTGGCCAGGGCCTCACCCATGCCCATGAAGACGACGTTGCTGACCCGCAGCGGGGCATCCTCGGGGCCGCCCGCGAGGTCGCCGCGGCGCAGCTGCCGCGCCGCGGCGACCACCTGCTCGACGATCTCGGCGGTCGACATGTTGCGGGTCAGCCCCTCCTGGCCGGTGGCACAGAAGGGGCAGTTCATGCCGCAGCCGGCCTGGCTGGACACGCAGATGGTGACCCGGCCGGGGTAGCGCATCAGCACGCTCTCCACCAGCGCGCCGTCGTGCAGGCGCCAGACGGACTTGATCGTGGCGCCCTCGTCGGCCTGCAGCGTGCGCACCGGGGTGATCAGCCGCGGCAGGAGTCCGGCGACGAGGTCGTCCCGGATCGCCTTGGGCAGGTCGGTCATGTCCTCCGGGGAGTCGACCAGCCGCTCGAAGTAGTGCGTCGAGAGCTGCTTGGCGCGAAACCCCTTCTGGCCGAGGGCCTCGACCGCAGCCTTGCGCTCGGTCGGGTCGAGGTCGGCGAGGTGCTGCGGGGGCTTACCGCGACGAGGGGCGGCGAACGTCAGCTGCCCGGGAGTGGGGCGACGGGTGGGAGCGGCCACGTTCACGGGCGCCGCTGCAGGGGTGGGTTCGGAGGCAGACATCGACCCCATTGTCTCAGCCCTCAGGAGGAAGGGACAAACACGGTCAGCAGCGCCCACACCATCGGGGCCACGAGCAGGAGCGAGTCGAGCCGGTCCATCAACCCGCCGTGCCCGGGCAGGATGCTGCCCATGTCCTTGATGCCGAGGTCGCGCTTGACCGTCGACTCGGTCAGGTCGCCGACGGTGGCAGTGACGGCGGCGGCGAGCCCGACCAGGGCACCGGCCCACCACGGACCGTGCAGGGCGAGGGCGACCGACAGCGCACCGCCGAGCACGCAGGCGGCGACGGAGCCGGCGAACCCCTCCCAGGACTTCTTGGGGCTGACCGACGGCGCCATGGGGTGCCGGCCGGCGACCACCCCCACCGCGTAGCCGCCGACGTCGCTGCACACGGTGACGAGGATGAAGACGAAGACGCGCCAGGCCCCGTTGGGACCGGCCAGCATCAGGCTGGAGAAGGAGGCGAGGAACGGCACGTACGCCGCGACGAAGATCCCGCCGGCGATGTCGCGGACGGCACCCTGCAGCCCGTCAACGGCGCGCCACAGCAGCACCGCGACGCAGGTCAGCCCGAACGACACCGTCAGGGCCTGCCCCCCGCCGACGTACGCCGCGGTCATCATCGCGAGGGCGCCGGCGATGCTGGGCACCAGCGGGACGTGGATCCGCCCCTGCGCCACCGCGTCCCGCAGCTCCCAGACGCCGACGCAGATCGCCGCCGTGGCGAGGACGAGGAAACCCTCCTTGCGGACGAACAGGCTGGCCACGACCAGGACGGCGAGGCCCAGGCCGACCCCGAGCGCGGCGGGCAGGTTGCGCCCGGCCCTGCTGGGCGGCGCCGGCAGGGCGGGGTCGCCGTCGGGGCGCGCGCCGGAGGAGGGGACGGAGGAGCTGCTCATGGACGGGGGACGGCCACCTCAGACGTCGAGGAGCTCGGATTCCTTGTGCTTGAGCAGGTCGTCGACGACGTCGACGTGCCGCTTGGTCAGCAGCTCGAGCTCCTTCTCGGCGCGGGAGCCCTCGTCCTCGCCGACCTCGCCGTCCTTGACGATGCGGTCGAACTCCTCCTTGGCCTTGCGGCGGATGTTGCGGATGGAGATCTTGGCGTCCTCGCCCTTGGTGCGCGCCAGCTTGATGTAGTCCCGGCGGCGCTCCTCGGTCAGCATCGGGAGGACGACCCGGATGACCTGCCCGTCGTTGTTGGGGTTGACCCCCAGGTCGGAGTCGCGCAGCGTGCGTTCTCGATCTCGCCCATCGACCGACTTGTCGAACGGCGATGACCAGGATGGTCCGGGCCTCCGGCGTCTGGAACGACGCCAGCTGCTGCAGCGGTGTCGGCGCGCCGTAGTAGTCGACGGTCAGCTTGCTGAACATGGCCGCGTTGGCCCGGCCGGTGCGGATCGTGGAGAAGTCCTCCTTGGCGACCTCGACGGCCTTGTCCATCTTCTCCTCGGCCTCGAGCAGGGTGTCGTCGATCATCATCGCTCCTGTACTCCTGCACTGCGCGCGACGTCGGGCGTCAGCCGGCGTGACGAGCGTGCCGATCCTCTCACCCCGGACGGCCCGGGTGATGTTGCCCTCACCCTCCATCCCGAACACGATCATCGGCAGCTTGTTGTCCATGCAGAGGCTGAAGGCGGCGGCGTCGACCACGCGTCAGGCCCTGCTGCAGCGCCTCGGAGTAGGTCACCCGGTCCAGCTTGACCGCACCGGGGTCGGTGCGCGGGTCGGCGGTGTAGACCCCGTCGACACCGTTCTTGCTCATCAGCACCACGTCGCACTTGATCTCGAGCGCGCGCTGGGCCGAGACGGTGTCGGTGGAGAAGAACGGCATGCCGGCGCCCGCGCCGAAGATGACCACGCGGCCCTTCTCCAGGTGCCGGATCGCGCGGCGCGGGATGTACGGCTCGGCGATCTGTCCCATCGTGATCGCCGTCTGCACGCGCGTGTCGATGCCGGTCTTCTCCAGGAAGTCCTGCAGCGCAAGGCAGTTCATGACGATGCCGAGCATGCCCATGTAGTCGGCGCGGGCGCGGTCCATGCCGTGCTGCTGCAGCTCGGCGCCGCGGAAGAAGTTGCCTCCACCGATGACGACCGCGACCTGCACGCCCTCGCTTGACCGCCTCGGCGATCTGCTCGGCGATCTCGCGGACGACATCGGGATCGAGGCCGAGCTCGACCACCGCCGAAGACCTCTCCGGAGAGCTTGAGCAGCACCCGCTGGTACGTCGGGTGCGGGGCGTCATGGGTCACGGTGCCTCCAGGGCATGGTTCTACGGCGGTCGATCGATACTTCCACAAGCGAGGGGCCCGGCTCGACACCGGTCCCTGTGCGCCGACGGCCCCGCGCCCGTGGTGGGGTGCGGGGCCGTCGGGCGCGACCGGCGTACCGGTCAGGGTGCTGCGTTCGAACGCTCAGGCGCCGACGCGGAAGCGGGCGAAGCCGCTGGCCTTGGCGCCGGCCTCCTCGAGGACCTTGGCGACGGTCTTCTTGGCGTCCTTGGCGAACGGCTGCTCGAGCAGGACGTTCTCCTTGAAGAAGCCGTTGACCCGACCCTCGACGATGCGCGGGCAGCGCCGCCTCGGGCTTGCCCTCCTCGCGCGCGGTCGCCTCGGCGACCCGGCGCTCGTTCTCGACCGTCTCGGCCGGGATCTCCTCGCGGGTCAGGTACGCTCGGGCGGAACGCGGCGATGTGCATCGCGACGTCGCGGACGACGGCCGTGTCGCCACCGTCGGCCGCCACGAGGACGCCGATCTGCGGCGGGCAGGTCGGGGCTCGTGCTGTGCAGGTACGACGTGACGACGCCGCCCTCGCAGCCGGGCCACGCGACGGACCTCGATCTTCTCGCCGATCGTGGCGTTGGCCTCGTCGAGCGAGGGCCTGCACGGTCTTGCCGGGCTCGATCTCGCTGGCCAGCAGCGTCTCGGCGTCGGCCGCCTCGGAGGCCACGGCCTGGTCGAGGACGCTGGTCGGCCAGGGCGACTGAAGCGCTCACCCTTGGCGACGAAGTCGGTCTCGCAGTTGAGCTCGACCAGCGTGCCGACGCCGCTCGCCGGCGTAGGCGGCAACCAGGCCGTTGGAGGCCGAGCGGCCCTCACGCTTGGTGACGCCCTTCAGGCCCTTGACGCGCAGGCAGCTCGACGGCCTTGTCGCGGTCGCCGTCGGCCTCGTCGAGCGCCTTCTTGCAGTCGAGCATGCCGGCGCCGGTCTGCTCGCGCAGCGCCTTGATGTCAGCGGCGGTGTAGTTCGCCATGGTTGGTGCTCTCCTTCGTCAGTGCGCGCCGGGCGCGGCCCCCTCGCAAGGGGACCGTACCCGGCGCGCGAACTTCCCTGATGTCGTGCTGCAGGCCTCAGGCCTGGGCGTCAGCCGCAGTCTCGGCAGGTGCCTCGGCCGGGGCGTCGGCGGCACCGGCGTCAGCGGCCGGGGCGGCGACGGACTCGGCCACGGCGGCGGCCTCGGCGTCGTCCGCGGGGGCCGGCGACAGCGGCAGCAGCGGCGTCCGTCGCGGCAGCGGCGTCCGGCGGGACCTCGGCCGGGGCCTCGGTGCGGGCCGCGGCGGCGTCGGTGCCGGTGGTCTCGGCGGCGCCCTTGGCCTCACCGGACAGCAGCTCGCGCTCCCACTCGGCCATCGGCTCGTCGGTGGCGACGACGCCCTCCTCGGCTGGCGTCGCCACCGCGGGCGGCGGAACGGGCCATCAGGCCGTCGGCGACGGCGTCGGCGACCACGCGGGTCAGCAGCGTGACGGAGCGGATCGCGTCGTCGTTGCCGGGGATCTTGTAGTCGACCTCGTCGGGGTCGCAGTTGGTGTCCAGGATCGCGACGACGGGATGCTTGAGCTTGCGCGCCTCGTCGACGGCGAGGTGCTCCTTCTTGGTGTCCACGATCCACACGGCGCGAGGGCACCTTGGCCATGTCGCGGATGCCACCGAGGGTGCGCTCCAGCTTGATCCTTCTCGCGCTTCATCACGAGGAGCTCCTTCTTGGTGCGACCCGACCCGGCGACGTCGTCGTAGTCGATCTCCTCGAGCTCCTTCAGACGCGACAGCCGCTTGCTGACCGTGTTGAAGTTGGTGAGCATGCCACCGAGCCAGCGGTGGTTGACGTACGGCATCCCGACGCGCATGGCCTGCTCGGCGATGGGCTCCTGGGCCTGCTTCTTCGTGCCGACGAAGAGGATGGTGCCACCGTGGGCGACCGTCTCCTTGACGAACTCGTAGGCGTCGTTGATGTAGGTCAGCGACTGCTGCAGGTCGATGATGTAGATGCCGTTGCGCTCGGTCATGATGAAGCGCTTCATCTTCGGGTTCCAGCGTCGGGTCTGGTGCCCGAAGTGGACGCCGCTCTCGAGGAGCTGGCGCATGGTGACGACGGCCATGCCGTGGTCTCGCTTTCGTTCGTTCCAGTTATCCACGAGTCGGGCGGGATTGCCGTTCTCGTGCCTGGCGCCTGCGACGACGACCACCCGGAGCTCGCCCGGGACTGCGGGTCGTACGCCCCGTCGGTGCGAGCGGGGCCCGGAGGCATCCGCTGGAGACGGTGGGGAGGCGCGCGAATTCGTGCGATCCGCGGCCCCGGCAAGTGCGGGAGGCAGACTGCACGTGGCTCCATGCTACGGCTAGCCTGCCCGGCATGGGAAATCCGCTGGTGGAGCGCATGCAGGGGTTCGGCACCACGATCTTCGCCGAGATGAGCGCCCTGGCCGTCAGCACCGGCGCGATCAACCTCGGGCAGGGCTTTCCCGACACCGACGGACCGCCGCAGATGCTGGCCGCCGCCACGCACGCCATCGAGTCGGGGCGCAACCAGTACCCGCCGGGGCCGGGGATGCCCGAGCTGCGCACCGCGATCGCGGCGCACCAGCGGCGGTTCTACGGGCTCGAGGTGGACCCCGACCGCGAGGTGCTGGTGACGGCGGGCGCCACCGAGGCCATCGCCGCGGTGGTTCTCGCGCTGTGCGAGCCCGGCGACGAGGTCGTGACCTTCGAGCCGTACTACGACTCCTACGCCGCGACGATCGCCCTGGCCGGCGCGGTACGGCGGACCTCGGTGCTGCGCTTCCCCGACTTCGCGGTCGAGGAGGACTCGTTGCGGGCGGCGTTCTCCCCGCGGACCCGGCTGGTGTTGCTGAACACCCCGCACAACCCGACCGGCAAGGTGTTCTCCCGCGCCGAGCTGGAGCTGGTCTGCGCCCTGGCGCGCGAGCACGGCGCCTGGGTGGTGACCGACGAGGTCTACGAGCACCTGGTCTTCGACGATGCGGAACACGTCCCCGTGGCCACCCTGCCCGGCATGGCGTCGCGCACGCTCACCATCTCCTCGGCCGGCAAGACCTTCTCGGCGACGGGGTGGAAGGTCGGCTGGGTGCACGGCCCCGAGGCCGCGGTGGCGGCCGTGCGAACGGTCAAGCAGTTCCTCACCTTCGTGGCCAGCGGACCGTTCCAGCCGGCGGTGGCGGTGGCGCTGGGGCTGGAGGACCGCGTGTACGCCGGGCTGGCGTCGTCGTTGCAGGCCAAGCGCGACCTGCTCTGCGAGGGTCTGCGCGCCGGCGGGCTGCAGGTCACCCAGCCCGCAGGGACCTACTTCGTCATCGCCGACGCCGCTCCGCTGGGGGTCACGGACGCGCTGGCGTTCTGCCGCCGGCTTCCCGGGCTCTGCGGCGTCGTGGGCGTGCCCGTGTCGGTGTTCCACGACGACCCCGAGGCGGCCCGCACGCTGGTGCGCTTCGCGTTCTGCAAGCGCGACGACGTGCTGCACGAGGCTGTCTCCAGGCTCGCCGCACTCTCCCCCGGCTGACGTTCCGAACGCGCAGGAGCTGCCACGGCGGGTGGATGCCTCCCGTGTCGCTCCCCCGCGCTGTCGCGGCACCCACGCCGTCGCGGCACCCGCCTTGTCGCGCCATCCGCGCTGTGGCCACTCACCCGGTTACCCCACCCAGGCCCCGCGCCGTCCACACCTGTCGCTGTCGCTCCCCACCGTCCACAGGCCCGCGGTCGGGCCTGTCCGTGCCCACCCTCGCCAGCGAGCGTGGGCAGATGAAGCCGCTGCTGCCTCTGGCCCTGGTCGTCTCCGCCCTCGTGACGGCGGTCCTGCTGCCCGCAGGAGCCGCCGGATGGTCCTCCTCGCGCGAACGGTCCGCTGCTGGGCCCCCCGCCGGGGTGTCCGCCGGAGCGCCTGCCCCGCTCGCCGGCGCGGGGCCCGGCCGAGCCCCCGCTCCTGCGGGCGGTGCCGCTCTGCTCGACCCCGCCGGCGCCCTGTCCGTCGTCGCCCCTCCCCTGTTCGCGCCCGCACCCGCCCTCGGCCCGGTTCTCCTCCGGCCTCCGGCCGCGGGCACGCCGCGAGGCGTCGCCCCCTCGAGCGTGGCCGCACCCAGCGGCACGTGGACGTGGCCGCTGGCGCCCCGGCCCGCGGTGCGCCGCCGGTTCCTGCCACCGGCGCACAGCTGGTCCCCGGGCCACCGGGGGGTGGACCTCGCCGCGGCCGTCGGGCAACCGGTGCTGGCCGCCGGGGCCGGGACGGTGTCCTTCTCCGGCGTCGTGGCGGGCCGCGGTGTGGTCACCGTCCGGCACGCCGGAGGCCTGCGCACCACATACGAGCCGGTGGACGGGCGCGCCGCAGTGGGCACCACGGTGCGTCGCGGCGGCCGCGTCGGCGTCCTCTCGGCGGCTTCCGGCCACTGCCGGCCCCTCTGGTGCCTGCACTGGGGTGCCGTCTCGGGCGAGACCTACCGGGACCCGCTGGCCCTGCTCGACCCGGGCCACCCGGTGCTGCTGCCGCTGCGCTGAGCGCGCCCGCCACCCCCGGCGACCCCGCCGCCGCGAGGGGCAGCCGCGCCGCGGGGCTCAGGCACGCGGATGAGCCTGCTGGTACGACGTCCGGAGGCGCTCCACCGACACGTGGGTGTAGATCTGGGTGGTCGCCAGGCTCGCGTGGCCGAGCATCTCCTGCACCGTGCGCAGATCCGCGCCCCCTTCGAGCAGGTGTGTCGCGGCGCTGTGCCGCAGGCCGTGCGGTCCCAGGTCGGGGGCCCCAGGCAGGTGGGAGAGCATCGCGTGCACCGCGGAGCGCACTTGGCGAGGGTCCACGCGGCGTCCCCGACGGCCGAGGAACAGCGCAGGGCCGCTGTCCGCCACGGCCAGTCGGGGTCGGCCACCCTCGATCCACTCGGTCAGCGCCACCCGTGCCGGTCGTCCGAACGGAACGCTGCGTTCCTTGGCGCCCTTGCCCATGACCGTGACGACGTCGGCGCCGAAGTCGACGTCGTCCACGTCGAGCCCGACCAGCTCGCCGACGCGGATGCCAGTGGCGTAGAGCAGCTCGAGCACGGCGCGGTCGCGCCGGTGGACAGGGTCATCGTCGTCGGCGGCCACGGCGGCGAGCTCCAGCAGCCCGCTCGCCTCGTCCTGGCGCAGCACACCCGGCAGCGTCCGGGCCCGACGCGGGGCGACCAGCCGCAGCGACGGGTCGCTGTCGATCCGCCCCGTGTGGTGCGCCCAGCGCAGGAAGGCGCGGGCGGCCGCCGCACGACGGGCCACGGTCGCGCGCGCCGCACCCCGGTCCGACAGCTGGGCCAGCCAGGCACGCAGGTCGGGAAGCCGCAGGTCGTGCAGGTCCCCGACGCCGCGCTCGGCCGCGAAGGCCAGGAGGCCCGACACGTCCGCGAGGTAGGCACGACGGGTGTGCTCGGACAGTCCTCGCTCCGAGCGCAGGTGACGGGCGAAGGCCGCCACGGCTTCCTCGGTCGGGTCCACGCCCTCACGCTGGCGCACGGGGCTGCCCAGGGCAAGCACATCGCACGCGCGCCGCGCCGGGCGGAGCAGTCAACCGCGCCGCGCCGGCGGAGCAGTCAACCCGCGCCGGGCGCCCCGTGGCGCCGCGCACGAGCTTCGACGCCCTGTCGCCAGCCCTGCCCCTCCCGCTCGGCGAGGCCGGTCAGCTCGAGCCGGCCGAGCACGCCGGTGACGGTGGCGACCGGCAGGCCTGCCACGACCGTCAGCCGGCCCACCGTGACCCCACGCCGCACGGGAAGCGCCGCGAACACCCGGGCCGCCGTCTCGTCCAGGTCGTCACCGGGTCGCTCCGGTCCGCGCAGACGCGGCGCCAGGTCCTGGCCCAACCGGCCGATGGCCTCGGCGGCCTCGGCCGCGTCGGTCACCAGGACCCCGACGCCGTCCCGCACGGCCTGGTGGCAGCCGGCCGACATCATCGACGTCACCGGTCCCGGGACGCACGCCACCACACGCTGGTGCTCGGCCGCCGTGCGCGCCGTGTTGAGCGAGCCGGACCTCAACCCGGCCTCCACCACGACCGTGCCCTGGGTCATGGTGGCGATCATCCGGTTTCGCTGCAGGAACCGCGGCCGGGTCGGGGCCGAGCCCGGCGGAACCTCGCTCACCACGGCGCCGACCTCGCGGATCCGGTCGATCAGCCGCGCATGCGCGGACGGGTAGGGACGGTCCACCCCTCCGGCGAGCACGGCCAGGGTGACCGCCCCCGTGGCCAGCGCTCCGCGGTGCGCGGCCGCGTCGATCCCGAACGCGGCGCCGGAGACCACGGTGAAGGCGCGCTCCCCCAGACCGGCCGCCATCTCGGTCGCGACCATCTCGCCGTACGCCGTGGCGCTGCGGGCGCCCACCACGGCCACGGACCGGGCGGAGACCTCGCCCAGGTCCACCTCCCCGCGGACCCACAGGCAGAAGGGCGGGCAGTCGAGGTCGTCGAGGCCGCTCGGCCACTCCTCGTCGCCCGGGCAGACCACGCGGGCGCCGAGCCGCGCGGCCACGTCGACGTCGCGTGCGGCGTCCAGCTGCGCGAGCCGGGGCAGGAAGCGGGCGAGGCCCGGGTGCGCTGCGGTCGTGACGTCGGCGAGCGCCTGGACCGGCCCGCGCGCGGCGACCAGCCGTGCCGCCGTCACGTCACCCGGCTCGGCGATCCGGCTCCACGCCGCGCGGGCGAGCCGCTCATCGGTCGGCACCGCGGGACCGTCCCGCCCCGTCCCGCCCCCAGCGCCGTCGACGATCATGCCGCCACCGCGGCGCGTGCCCGCAGGGTGAGCGCCAGGCCCACGTCCGACCGGGTCGGCGTGCCTCCGCCGTCGAGGTCGCGCACGGTCCACGCCAGCTTGAGCACCCGGTCGTAGCCGCGCAGCGTGAGCGCGCCCCGCTCGATCGCCCGGTCGAGGTCGACGGTCGCCTCGCGTGGCAGCCGGAAGACGTTCTGGCGCATCATCGGCCCGGGCACCTCGGCGTTGACCTGCCACCGGGTGCCGGAGAGCCGCTCCGCCTGCACCTCGCGGGCACGCAGCACCCGTTCGGCGACGACCGCGCTCGTCTCCCCCGCGGGCTGAGCCAAGGCGCCCCGACTGACCGCATGCACCTGCAGCTGGAGGTCGACCCGGTCCAGCAGCGGCCCCACCAGCTTGCCCATGTAGTCACGGCGCGCCCGTGGCGAACAGGAGCAGTCGGCCCCCTTGCCGAACCCGCGGCCGCAGGGGCACGGGTTGGCGGCGAGCACGAGCTGGAACCGCGCGGGGTAGCGAACCACGCCTGAAGCGCGGGCGATGGTCACCTCACCGGACTCGGCGGGCTGTCGCAGCGCCTGCAGCACCGACTGCTTGAACTCCGGCCCCTCGTCGAGGAACAGCACCCCCCGGTGCGCGCGGGAGACCGCGCCGGGGCGGATGAAGCCGCTGCCACCGCCGATGATCGCCGCCATCGAGGCGCCATGGTGCGGCGCGACGAACGGCGGGCGGGACACCAGCGCCCCGGACCGCGGCAGCACCCCCAGCACCGACTGGATCGCCGTGACCTCCAGGGCGTGCGCGGGCTCCAGCGCCGGCAGCAGCCCGGGAAGCCGCTCGGCCAGCATCGTCTTGCCGGCGCCCGGCGGGCCGACCATGAACAGGTGGTGCCCACCCGCCGCAGCGATCTCCAGCGCCAGGCGCGCCTCGTCCTGTCCCGCGACGTCACGCAGGTCGGGCACGGGATCCGGTTCGGGGACCGACGCCGGCACGACCGGCTCGTCCTGCGGCGCCCCGCCCCGGTCCACCAGGCGGTAGCGGTGGACCAGCTCGGACAGGTGCCGGGCCGGCAGCACCCGCATGCCGGGCACGAGCGCCGCCTCGGCCGCGTTGTCGGCCGGCACCACCACCGACGTCACGCCCAGCCGGGCCGCGGCCATCACGGCCGGCAGCACCCCGCGCACCGGCCGCACCGACCCGTCCAGCCCCAGCTCGCCGATGTGCACCATCGGGGCCACCAGGGCTGCCGGCAGCAGGCCGGCCGCGGCGAGCACGGCGATCGCGATCGGCAGGTCGAAGCCGCTGCCGCCCTTGGGCATCGACGCCGGGGACAGGTTGACCGTCCAGCGCCGGTTGGGCACCGCCACCCCCGAGTTGGCCGCGGCGGCCTTGATCCGGTCCGGGGACTGCTTGCACGCCGCGTCGGGCAGACCGCTGATCAGGAACTGCGGCAGCCCCTGCACCAGATCCGCCTCGACGTCGACCAGGGCACCCTCCAGACCGGCGAGCGCCACCGACCGGGTGCGCCCCAGCTTCACGTCCCCACCGCCACGAGGTGCTCCAGCTGCGCCGGGCCCGACCGGGGCCGCAGCACCCCGACCACGTCGACCCGCACGTCGGCCAGGTCCTTGACCCGGCACGGGTGCTCGGCCAGCCAGCACGCCGCGAGCCGCCGCAACCGCGCCGCCTTGCGCGAGGTCACCGCCTCGACCGGATCGCCGAACGACGAACCCCGGCGCGTCTTGACCTCGCACACCACCAGGCAGTCGCCGTCCAGGGCGATGATGTCGATCTCACCCTGGGCACAACGCCAGTTGCGCTCCAGCACCTCCAGCCCCGCCTCGGCCAGGTAGCGCGCCGCCAGCCTCTCGCCGTACGCGCCCACCTCGCTGGCCACCTGGTGAGGCATCCCGCCCGACCGGCCCCGTCGACCCATGCCGACCACCTCCGCCACCGATCGTGGTCGGCGGGACCGGGGCCGCGACAGGACGGGCTCTCTCCCTGTGGACGCCGGGACGAGCGGCGGCTCCCTGTGGGCAGCACCCTGCGCAGGGCGCGCCGGCCACGGTGGTGGTGCGGCTGGGCGGGGGGCAGGGGACGGGGCTCAGCCCAGCAGCCCGGCGAGCACCGCTGCCGCACTGATGCCTGGGTCCCTGGTCGCCGTGAGCAGGGTCAGCGTCCCGCTGGTGGCCAGCTCGCGCAGGTGCGCCAGGGCCTCGGCGCGCTCCGGTTCTGAGAGCTCCTCGCGGTAGCGGCGAGCGAACTCCTCGAACCGCTCCGGGTCATGGTCGTACCACCGCCGCAGCGCCGTGGAGGGTGCCACCTGCTTGCACCACTCACCCAGCGCGGCCTGTGCCTTGGCCAGACCGCGAGGCCAGAGACGGTCCACCAGCACCCGTGTGCCGTCCTCCGGTAGCGCGTCGTCATAGACACGGCGCACTCTCACCGTGTGCAGTGCGCCCATGGGAGCCGCTCCCTCCGCCGCGAACCACGCCGGTGTCGTCGTCCGCCGGACACCGGCCCACCGGCCGCGGGCGTCCTCAGGTCGAGAAGCCGCCCTCCTTGGGCAGCTCGAGGTCGCTCTTGGCCAGCTCCTCGACGTTGACGTCCTTGAACGTCACGACGCGCACGTTCTTGACGAACCGGGCCGGGCGGTAGACGTCCCACACCCACGCGTCGGCCATGGTGACGTCGAAGTAGACCTCGCCACCGTCGTTGCGGACCTTCACGTCGACGGAGTTGGCCAGGTAGAACCGCCGCTCGGTCTCGACGACGTGGGAGAAGAGCCCGACGACGTCGCGGTACTCGCGGTAGAGCTGCAGCTCCATCTCGGTCTCGTACTTCTCGAGATCCTCGGCGCTCATCGCACGCTCACTTCCGGCACCCGCCCATCATCGCCCATCACCGACTCCGCCGACACCACGGCCACCGCCCCCTCCCCGGCCGGCTCCGCGTCCGGCTGCCCGTTCCCGGATCCCTCGGCGGCGCCTCTGTCGAGCGAGCCTGCGTCCTCCAGCCCGCCGGCGTCCTCCTCGGGCCAGCCGGCGTCCTCCTCGGTGGCCGGGGGCGACGTACCGTCTGCGAGCCCGGGCACCCCGGGCAGCCGCCAGGACCTGCGATGGTGCTCGCACGGCCCGTGCAGCGAGAGCGCGGCGAGGTGCTCCGGTGCGGAGTACCCCTTGTTGAGCTCCCAGGAGTACTGGCCCACCTCGGCGGCCAGCGCCACCATCATCGCGTCGCGCTCGACCTTGGCGAGGACGCTGGCGGCGGCCACCGACGAGCACTTCAGGTCGGCCTTGATCATGGTCGTGACCGGCGGGACAGCGACCTCGGCGGCCGACCCGGGAGCAGGGTCCCCGGCGAACGCCAACAGCCCGACCCTCCCCGGGTCGGTCAGCCAGTCGTGGTTGCCGTCGAGGATCACCAGGTCGGGTACGACGGCCAGCTGGGCCAGCGCGCGGGTGCCCGCCAGCCGCAGCGCGGCCATGATGCCGACCGCGTCGATCTCGGCCGGGGACGCGTGACCGACCGCGTGGGCCAGGGCCCAGCGCCGGATCGGCGCCACCATCCGCTGCCGGGCCAGCGAGGTCAGCAGCTTGGAGTCCTTCACTCCGGCGGGCGCCGAGCGGCAGGTCTCGTCGATCACGACGACGCCGACCGACACCGGGCCGGCCAGGGCGCCGCGGCCGACCTCGTCCATCCCGGCGAGCAGGCGGTGGCCCTGGCGCTGCAGGGCGCGCTCGACCCGCAGGGAGGGCTTGGTGGAGACCGTTCGCGCCGCCATCACGGCCCCTGCACGGCCGGCTTCCCCGACGACTGCGCCGCGGGGACCTTGGCGAACGTCGCGGAGGGCTCCCCCAGCCAGCTCAGGTCGGACAGCGGCCAGACCACGCTGATGGCGCGGCCGACGATGAGGCTCTCGGGGACCGAGCCCTCCTTGCCGTCGCCGCCGAGGGGGTGGAAGCGGGAGTCGGAGGAGTCGGAGCGGTGGTCGCCCATGACCCAGACCCGCCCCTTGGGCACGGTGATGTCGAACGCCTGCAGGCTCGGCGCGTCGCCGGGCTTGAGGTAGGGCTCGTTGACCGCCACGCCGTTGACCTTCAGCGGACCACCCTGCCCGTCGCTGGAGACGTGGTCGCCGGGCAGGCCGATGACCCGCTTGATCAGGTGGTTGTCCTCGTCGGTGGGCAGCAGCCCGACGAACGTCAGGGCGGAGTTGAGCGCGGCGCCGATGGGGCCGCGCTGCGGAGGCGTCACCGGGTCGAGCCAGTGGTCCGGGTCCTGGAACACGACCACGTCCCCGCGGTGCAGGTGCAGCGGGCCGGGTGTCAGCTTGCTGACGATCACCCGGTCGCCCCGGACGAGCGTGTCCTCCATCGAGCCGGAGGGGATGTAGAAGGCCTGCAGCAGCCAGGTCTTGACGATCAGCGACAGCAGCAGCGCGATGCCGACGACGATGACGGTCTCGCGCACCATCGTCCGCAGCGCCGCACCGCCGGAGGGCGCGGGGGCGGCGTGCGCACCGCGCACCGGCTCCCCCTCGCGCTCACCGTCGGCGCGGCTGGGTCCGGGCTGGGTCACGCTCACCTCGTCCCTGCCCCGCCGGTGCGGGCACAGCGGCCAGCGCAGCGCCGCTGCGCACGCTGCCCATCCGCGTCAGCGGCCAGTAGATGACCTCGGCCGTGCCGATCACGTCCTCGAGTCGCACCATTCCTCCTCCTGGGTCCCCCAGATGCGCCCGGGAGTCGGCCGAGTCGCTGCGGTGATCGCCCATCAGCCAGATCCTGCCCGCCGGCACCCGGACGTCGAACGTCAGGTCGCTGGCCTCGTCCCCGGCGTACAGGTAGGGCTCGGTCACCGGCCTTCCGTTGACGATCAGCTCTCCCCTGTCGTCACAGCACACCACATGGTCCCCGGGCATCCCGACGACACGCTTGACGTAGTCGCTCTCGTTGCCGCCGACCGACAGCGCCGACGCGACGCCGTCGAGGGTGCGGGCGATGGCCCCCGTCGGGGCGGGGGCGCCGTCCACGGTGCCGAACGTGGTGCTGCCGTCGAAGACCACCACATCGCCGCGGTGCACCGACGACGGGCCGCCCACCTTGGACACGAGGATCCGGTCGCCCGGCTCGAGGGTCGGCTCCATCGAGCCCGACGGGATGTAGAACGACTGCACCAGCAGCGCCCTGACCAGCACCGTCAGCAGGAACGCCACGGCCACCACCGTCGCCCAGCGACGACGCGAGCGCGAACGCGCGCGGGGGTCGCCGGGCCCGACGGCGGTGGCCGGGGAGGTGCTGCCGGGCTGGGTGCTCATCGTCCGCGAGCCTAGACCGCGAGCCTGTGACGGCACAGCAGAGCCGTTCGATCGCGAGCCGGGCACCGGGAGGACGCGCGCCTTACTTGGCGGGCGTGGTGACGCGCTTCTCCTTGATCTTGGCGGCCTTGCCGCGCAGCTCGCGCAGGTAGTACAGCTTGGCGCGGCGGACGTCACCGCGGGTCACCAGCTCGATCTTCTCGATGACCGGGGTGTGCACCGGGAAGGTGCGCTCGACGCCGACGCCGAAGCTGACCTTGCGGACGGTGAAGGTCTCGCCGACGCCGCCACCGTGGCGACGGATGACGACGCCCTGGAAGACCTGGACGCGCGAGCGCGAACCCTCGATGACCTTGACGTGGACCTTGATGGTGTCACCGGCGCGGAAGTCCGGGATGTCGTCGCGCAGGCTCGTCTGGTCGATGTCGTCTAGCGTGTGCATGATCGCTTCGCTTTCTCGCCGGTGCCACAGGTCACCCACGGGTCAGTATCGGTGGAGGGTGCGACCGGGCCATCTGTCGTTGCTACTCCCCCGTGGCAGGGGCACGACTGGCGCGGGACGCGACGAGTCAGTCTGCCACAGCGGGGGGCTCGGGCCGAAATCCGGGCCGCAGCTGCTCGAGCACCTCACGGTCGCGCGCGTCGAGGCTCTCCGGGTCGAGCCGGCCGATCATGTCCGGCCGGCGCAGGGCCGTCCGCCGCAGCCGCTCGTCGCGTCGCCACCGCGCGATCCGGCCGTGGTGGCCCGACAGCAGCACCTCCGGGATGCCGCGCCCGCGCCAGAGGGGCGGCTTGGTGAAGACGGGGTACTCCAGCAGGCCGTCCTCGTGCCACTCCTCGACCAGGAGCCGGCGTTGCCGATGACGCCGGGGATGAGCCGTGCGACGGCCTCGACCATGGCGAGGACGGCCACCTCTCCCCCGTTGAGCACGTAGTCACCGAGCGAGACGACGCTGACCGGCATCCGCTCGCGCGCCTCGTCGTACACCCGCTCGTCGATGCCTTCGTACCGCCCGCAGGCGAAGACGAGCCACGGCTGCGCCGCGAGCTCGCGCGCCATCGCCTGGGTGAACGGCACGCCCCCGGGCCCGGGGACGAGCAGGTGCGGTACGCCGCCCGGCCTCGTCGCGTCCGCGGAGCCGGCCACCACGTGGTCCAGCGCCTCCCCCCACGGCTCGGGGCGCATCACCATGCCGGCGCCGCCGCCGTACGGCGTGTCGTCGACGGTGCGGTGCCGGTCATGGGTGAAGTCGCGCAGGTCGTGCACCCGCAGGTCGATCAGGCCCTGCTCGCGGGCCTTGCCGATCAGCGAGAGGCCGAGCGGCTGCAGGTAGTCCGGGAAGATCGTGAGGACGTCGAGCCGCAGGGCGCCTGCGCTCACGACTCGTCCAGGTCGAACAGTCCCGCCGGCGGGTCGATGACCACCCGGCCCCCGGCGACGTCGACCTCCGGGACGAGAGCCGCCACGAACGGCACGAGCCCCTCGCGGCCGTCGGTCAGCCGCACCACCAGCAGGTCCTGGGTGGGCCGGGGGTCGAGCGCCACGACCTCACCGACGGGCTCACCGGCGACGGTGACGACGCTGAGGCCGACGAGGTCCTTCTCGTACCACGCGTCCTCGTCCTCCACCGCCTCCTCGCTGTCGGCGAGCAGGAGCACGCCGCGCAGGCCCTCGGCGGCGGTCCGGTCGCGGGCCGAGGCGAACCCCAGCAGCAGGGTGCCGTTGTGGTCACGCACCGTCTCCAGCTGGAGCGGCCCCGCGGCGGGCGGGTCGGTCGGGAACCGGGCGCCGGGCACGAACCGCTCCTGTGGGGCGTCGGTGCGCACCTCGATGGTGACCTCACCCCGCAGACCGTGAGCCTTGCCGATCCGCGCGACGACGACGTCCATGCCGGGTGCCTTTCCAGGGATGGGGAGTGGGAGGACAAGCAGCAAGGGGTGTGCCAGGACAGGCGTCCCGGCACACCCCTTGCGGTGTGGCTCTTCTGCGGTGACCGCGGCGGCTAGCGCGCGCGGTCGGTGTCGACGATGTCGACCCGCACCGGCTGGCCGCCCGCGAGGGCGCCCATCACGGTGCGCAGGGCGCTCGCGGTGCGACCGGACCGGCCGATGACACGGCCCAGGTCGTCCGGGTGCACCCGCACCTCGAGGACCTCGCCCCGCCGCTGTTCCTTGCGGCGGACGACGACCTCGTCGTCGTGGTCGACGATGCCCTTGACGAGGTGCTCGAGCGCCTCCTCAAGCACGGTCAGGCCTGGTCCGCGGCCGGGGCCTCGGCAGCAGCCGGGGCGTCAGCAGCAGCCGGGGCCTCGGCAGCAACCGGCTCCTCGACCTTGGCAGCGGCCTTCTTGCGGGGCGTGGTGGCGGCGGAGTCCTTGGGGGCGAGGGTGCTGCCCGCGGCGGCGATGGCCGCTTCGTACAGCGACCGCTTGTCGGCCTTGGGCTCGCGCACCTGCAGGGTGCCCTCGGCGCCGGGCAGGCCCTTGTGCTTCTGCCAGTCACCGGTGACCTTCAGCAGCGCCTCGACCTGCTCGGTCGGCTGCGCGCCGACGGAGAGCCAGTACTGCGCGCGCTCGGAGTCGATCTCGATGAGCGACGGCTGCTCGGTGGGGTGGTACTTGCCGATCTCCTCGATCGCCCGGCCATCGCGCTTGGCACGCGAGTCCATGACGACGACACGGTAGAACGGGGCACGGATCTTGCCCATGCGCTTCAGACGAATCTTGACGGCCACGGTTGTGGTGTCTCCTGTTTCTGGTGTGGGGTGAGCCCGCGCGGGCTCCGCGTGGGGACACGGGGCCCGGTGGGCTCGAAGGACGCGCCCGAGGCGGAGAGAGGGGCCGCGACGGACGGGTACGGCGAACATTCTGCCAGATCGCCGGCAGTGCTCGCTCCAGCCGGGTCGACCCGGGCGCCGGGCCCGGGCCGGGCAGCGGCCGCTGGTGGGCGACGACGCCTCACCGGTTCTGCCAGGCACCGGGGTCGGCGGCGAGGGTGGTGACGGCCTCCGGCAGCGTGCCGGTGCGGACGTCCTCCAGCGTCGTGCCGTCCAGCACCCGGCGCAGGCTCGCCCGGACGGCCACCCAGACGACGGGCAGGTGCCGGGCGACCCCCTCGTACGACGTCTCGTGCGGCCGCAGGCCGCGCACCTCGGCCAGCGGCCCGTCGACGACCCGGAACACCTCCCCCAGCGTGATCTGGGCGGCCGGCCGGGCGAGGACGTAGCCGCCGCTGGAGCCGCGGTGGCTCACCACGATGCCGGCCCGGCGCAGGTCACCGAGGATGGCCTCCAGGAACTTGCGCGGCAGGGTCTGGCGCATGGCGAGGGTGTCCACCGACACCGGGGCCCCACCCTCGCCGGCCGACTCGGCCAGGAAGAGCAGGGCCCGGATGGCGTAGTCCGTCTTCGCCGAGATGTCCACGGGTCAGAGTGTGGCCCATCGGGCCGGTCAGGGGCGTCGGCACCCGGGGATCGCTCCGAAGCGCCCTCGGGGCAAAGACGGCTCAGCCGGTCACGACGACGCCCCGCCGCCGGCGGATGCCGTTGTCCACCGAGGAGAACACCGCGTCGACGACGATGCCGATCACGAGGATGACGAGCATCAGCGCGATCATGTACGTCGTGTCGCCGAACTCGCGGCTCTGGCTCAGGAACTGGCCCAGGCTCGGCCGGTTGGCGATCTGCACGATCAGCTCGCCCGCCAGCAGCGAGCGCCACGCGAACGCCCAGCCCTGTTTCAGGCCGGACACGATGCTGGGCAGCGCCGCCGGGATGACGACGTGCCGGTAGAGCGGGAGCCCGCTGGCGCCCAGGTTGCGGCCGGCCCGGACGAGCAGCGGCGGCACGTAGTCCACGCCGCCGATGACGCCGTTGGCGATGGAGGGCACCGCGCCGATGAGGATGACGAACAGGATCGCCTGCTCCGAGAGCTGGAACAGCAGGATGGCGAGGGGGAACCACGCGATCGAGGGCATGGTCTGCAACCCGGTGATCATCGACCCGATCGCGGCCCGCAGGATCCTCGAGCGCGAGACGGCGACGCCGAGGACCAGCCCGACGACGGTGGCGATGAGGAAGCCGACCACCCCGCGGGTCAAGGTGATGGCGACGGCCTGCCAGAGCTGGCCCTCGCCGACCTGCGCGGCGAGCTCGGCGAGCACCGGTCCGGGCCCGGGCAGCACGTACGACGGCTTCCATCCCGACAACGCGACGGCCTGCCAGACGACCAGGGCGATGACGACCGCCGCGACCTTCGGCCACAGCCACGCCCACACCGCGCGGGAGCGGCCCGGGGCGTCCTGGGCGGTCTCGAGGGCGTCCAGTCCCCTGATCTCGGACTCCTGCAGCGTGTCAAGCGCCATGGCGGGACACCTCCTTGCGCAGCGCGGACGTGATCTCCCCCGCCAGCGCGGACACGGCCGGGGCCTCGATCCGGCGGGGACGGTCGAACTCCACGTCGTACTCCCGGACGATCCGTCCGGGGCGGCTGGACAGCAGCACCACGCGGTCCCCGAGGCGCACGGCCTCGCGGACGTTGTGGGTCACGAACAGCACGGTCAGGTTCCGCTGCCGCCAGATCGACTCGAGCTCGTCGTGCAGCAGGTCGCGCGTCATCGCGTCGAGCGCGCCGAACGGCTCGTCCATCAGCAGCACCGGCGCCTGGGTCGCCAGGGTGCGCGCGATGGCCACGCGCTGCCGCATCCCGCCGGAGAGCTCGTGCGGGCGCCGGTCGGCGAAGTCGGCCAGGTGCACAGCGGCCAGGTAGTCGCGGGCCTGGGCCTCGCGGTCCCTGCGGCCGACACCCTTCAGCCGCAGCGGGGTCGCCACGTTGTCCAGGGCCGACAGCCACGGGAACAGCGCCGACTCCTGGAACATCAGCGCGGCGTGCCCGTCGACGGCGACATCGCCGGACGTGGGGCGGTCGAGGCCGCTGACGATGTTGAGCAACGTCGACTTCCCGCAGCCGGAGGCCCCCACCAGACAGACGAACTCCCCCGGCCGGGCCGTCAGCGAGATGCCGTCGAGGGCCAGGACGCCGCTGTTCCCGGCGTACCGCTTGGTCACCCGGTCGAGGGCGACTGCCGGGCGGTCGGCACCCTCGATGCGAGGTGCCGCGGCGGTGGTCACGCCGGCCGCCGTCACGACGTGACCTCCGGCTTGCCGCGCTCCTTGAGCAGGGAGTTGAGCAGGGTGAGGTCGACGAGCTTGCCCAGCTGGGGCTCCTTCTTCAGGATGCCGACCGCGTAGGCGTGCCTGGCGCCCTCGAGGATCGAGGAGGGCACCGGGTCGACGGTGAAGGACAGCTGCTTCCACGCGGCGGCGATGACGTCCGCCTTCAGCGGCTTGCCGGACACCGTGGCGATGACGTTCCCGACGTCCTTCTGTGACTTCGCCGGGTTCTTGGCGATGAAGTCCGCCGCGTCCAGGTCCCCTGCCAGCAACGCCTTGACCGTGTTGGGGTGCTCCTTGAGGAAGTCGGTGCGCACGGCGAGGACGGTGATCGCGAACGTCCTACCGGGCCAGAGGCTGCGCTCGTCGACGAGGACCTTGCCCCCCGCCTTCACCATCCGGGTCGCATAGGGCTCCGGCACCCACGCCCCCGCGATGAGCTTCTGGCTGAACGCGTCGAGGATCTGGGCGTTGTCCTGCGGCAGGATGCTGACGTCGCCCCCACCCTGCAGGTCCGAGCTCAGCCCCTGCTGCTTGAGCCAGTAGCGCAGCGCGATGTCCTGGGTGTTGCCCAGCTGCGGGGTGCTGACCTTCTTGCCCTTGAGGTCGGCGGCGGTCCTGATGGAGGGGTCCACGACGAACGACGTGCCGCCGGTGGCTGCGCCGGCCACGACGGTCACGGCCTGGCCGCCGGAGTTGATGTAGGCGTTGGTGGCTGGACCGGGGCCCACGTACGTCGCGTCGATCGCACCCGACTTCAGGGCCTCCATGGCGGCGGGTCCGGCGTTGAAGGTCTTCGCCTCCAGCTTCGTCGCGCCGAGGTGCTTGGTGAACAAGCCCTCCTTGTCGGCGACGATCGCGGTGGCGTGCGTGACGTTCGGGAAGTAGCCCACGCGCACGGACCCGGGGACGGAACCGGAGGCGCTGGAGTCCCCGGCGCAGCCGGCCACCCCGGCGGCTCCCAGCGCTACGGCCAGGACGGCGGACACGCGGGCGGCTGAACGGAACATGGGGGTCTCCTCGGTGCAGCACTGGCGGTGCCGGGACGCGCCTCGGCGTCCTTTCCTGCAGGTCTACTAGGAGTTTCACGCCGGTGATGCTTATGGGTCAAATAACCTGTCGTTATGTCTCGCATCGTGGTCCGCCACGGCCGCACCGCCGTGGCGAGCCGTCAGCCGGGGACCGTCGCGCGCGTCGGCAGCCCGCCGGCGCGGTGCGCCCGCGCCCAGAGGGCCAGGCGGGTCACGGCCGACGGTGGCACCGGAGCCGTCGTGTCCACACGCGTCGACGGGCCGGCGCACAACGGCCCCGCCGCGTCGCCCCCCGGCCGCGCCGGACCGTCACACCACACCTCCGGGACGTCGCCCAGGGCGTAGCCGGCGCGTGCCAGCACGGCCGCCACGAACGGCGCGGCCTGCGGCTCGAGCCAGCAGTCCACGACACCGCCGGCCGGCGAGGCCCCCAGCATCGCCCACAGCGCCTCGTCGGCCGCCCCGCGGGCGGCCAGGTCCTGGGACAGCAGCGGCAGCGACAGCTCGACCGCGAGCGCGCGCGCCAGGTCGGTCCGCGCCGCCGTGGGGCGGCCGTTGACCAGCACCACCGTCCGGCCGTGGTCGCGGCGGCGCGTACGGCGGAGCCGGCCAGTCCTCGGCCGTCATCACGTAGGAGTCGTGGTCGCGCCAGCGCTCCCGGCCGCTCGCGTCGGGCAGCCACAGCATCCGCGGGAAGCTGCCTGCGTGCTGGAAGCCCAGCGACCGCAGCAGGCCTGCGGACACGGTGTTGCCCGGCTGCACGTTGGCCTCGAGGCGGTGCAGCCCCATGCCGGCCGGCTCCGCGGCGAGGACCAGCCCCACGACCAGCCGCAGGCCCTCGGCGAAGAGGCCGCGCCCGGCATACGGGTCGTAGGCGTCGTAGCCCATCGAGGCGGACAGGAATCGTCCCGCGCGTGACGTTGGTGACGTTGACCTTGCCGACCAGGTCGTGCACTGCCCTGCGGCGCCCTGGCGTGCAGGACGAAGGTGCGGTGGTCACGGCTCTGCGCGGCCAGGTGGCGGCCCAGGTCGTCGGGGTCGACCGGGTTCCACTGCGAGAGGCGCGCCCGGGACTGCTCGACGGCCAGCGGGTACGACGCGAGGTCGCCGGGCTCGACCGTCCCCACCCGGATCCGCGCGCTCTCGGCGCGCAGGGGTGCGGGCTCAGCAGGCAACGCGTCCTCGCAGGACGCACGTGCGACGGCGCGGCCAGCACCGCGATGTCCTTGCGCGGGTCGTCCTGGTAGACGACCAGGTCGGCGCTCTCGCCCTCGACCAGCCCCGGCCGCCGCAGCCAGCGGCGGGCTCCCCAGGTGGCCGCGTCCAGGACCTCGGCGACCGACAGCCCGGCCTTGACCAGCTCGGCGGCCTCCGCCGCGACGAGCCCGTGCGGCAGCGAACCGCCGGCGTCGGTCCCGAGGAAGATCGGCACGCCGGCGTCGTGGGCGGCCGCCACCGTCTCGTAGCGGCGGGCGTGCAGGTCGCGCATGTGCGCGGCGTAGGCCGGGAACTTGCCCTCCGCGGCCCCGGCGATGGCCGGGAAGGTGTCGATGTTGACCAGTGTCGGGACGATGGCGATGCCCTGCGCCGAGAAGGTGTCGATGGTGTCGGCCTGCAGCCCGCGTGGCGTGCTCGATGCCGTCGATGCCGGCGGCGGCGAAGTCCCGCAGCGACTCCTCGCCGAAGCAGTGTGCCGTCACCCGGGCCCCCTCGGCATGCGCCGCGGCGACCGCCGCCACCAGCGCCTCCGCGCGGCCAGCAGGGCGCCAGGTCGCCGGTGTCCCGGTCGATCCAGTCACCGACCAGCTTGACCCACCCGTCACCGCGGCGGGCCTCCTGCCGCACGTACGCCGAGAGGTCCTCGGGCTCGATCTCGTGGGCGAAGTTGCGGATGTAGCGGCGGGTGCGGGCGATGTGCCGCCCGGCCCGGACGATGCGCGGCAGGTCCTCGCGGTCGTCCACCCAGCGCGTGTCGGCCGGCGAGCCGGCGTCACGGATCAGCAGGGTGCCGGCCTCGCGGTCGCGCAGCGCCTGCTGCTCGCTGGTGGCCCGGTCCACGGCGCCGTGCGCGTCGAGGCCGACGTGGCAGTGGGCGTCGACCAGGCCGGGCAACACCCAGCCCGTCACCGTCTCGACGTCGGCGCCGGCGGACGGCGGGTCGAAGGTGACCCGGCCGCCGACGACCCACAGCTCGTCGCGGACCTCGTCCGGGCCGAGCAGGACCTGTCCGCGGACGTGCAGCATCGGCGTGGTCATCGCCCGACCCTATCGAGCCGGCGCGCTACCGGCCCGACGTGTCGCACACCCACCCGGGCAGACCGGCAGGCTCCGGCCGCCCGGACCGGCGGCAGAGGGCGGGGGCCCTGTCGGCTCTGTCGGCTCTGTCGGCCCTGCCGGCACCGCTCAGCGGCCGAGGAACTTCTCGAAGCCCTTGGGCAGCTCGAGGCCGGCCGGGTCCGGGGCGTCGCCGCCGTCCGGGGCGCCCTGCGGGCCACCGGCGCCGAGCGCCGACCCGGGCGCCGAGAACGCGGCGTTGGCGGCCGCGGTCCGGGCGCCGGCCGCCCGCTCCAGGGCGGCCTTCTCCTCGGCGGCACGCTTGGCGGGGTTTCCGCTCTTGCCCTTCTTGCGCTGCTGCTGCTTGCCCTTGCGCGCGCCGCCGCCCATGCCGGGGATGGCCGGCATGCCGGGGATGCCGGGGCCGCCGCCGCGTCGCATCGAGCGCATCATCTTCTGGGCGTCGGTGAACCGCTCGAGCAGCTGGTTGACCTCGGAGACCGTGACCCCCGACCCACGGGCGATGCGGGCGCGGCGGGAGCCGTTGATCTGCTTGGGGTGGGTGCGCTCGAACGGCGTCATCGAGCGGACCATCGCCTCGACCCGGTCGAACTGCCCCTCGTCGAGGGCGTCGAGCTGCTCACGCATCTGACCCATGCCGGGCATCATCCCCAGCATCGCCTTGAGCGAGCCCATCTTCTTGATGGCGGCCATCTGCTGCAGGAAGTCATCGAACGTGAAGTCCTCGTCCTCGAGGAACTTGCGCGTCATCTCCTGGGCCTGGCCCTGGTCGAAGGCCCGCTCCGCCTGCTCGATCAGCGTGAGGACGTCGCCCATGTCGAGGATGCGCGAGGCCATCCGGTCGGGATGGAAGACCTCGAACTCCTCGACCTTCTCACCGGTCGAGGCGAACATGATGGGCCGGCCGGTGATCGTGGCCACCGACAGCGCCGCGCCACCGCGGGCGTCACCGTCGAGCTTGGTCATCACCACGCCGGTGAAGTCGACGCCGGCCTGGAAGGCCTGGGCCGTCTCGACCGCGGCCTGACCGATCATGGCGTCGATGACGAACAGGACCTCGTCGGGCTGGATCGCCTCGCGGATGTCGGCGGCCTGCTGCATGAGGTTCTCGTCGATGGCGAGGCGGCCGGCGGTGTCGACGATGACCACGTCGTGCTGGCGCGCGCGGGCCTGCTCGATGCCCTGGCGCGAGACGACGACGGGGTCGCCGAAGGAACGGGTGCCCTCACCGGACTCCAGCGCCGCGTCGTAGCCGGAGACGTTGCCCCGCTCCGGCGCGAACACGGGCACGCCCGCCCGCTCACCGACCACCTGCAGCTGGGTCACGGCGTTGGGGCGCTGCAGGTCGGCCGCGACCAGCATGGGGGTGTGGCCCTGGTCCTTGAGCCAGCGCGCCAGCTTGCCGGCCAGCGTCGTCTTGCCCGACCCCTGCAGGCCGGCGAGCATGATCACCGTCGGCGGGTTCTTGGCGAAGGCGATCCGGCGGGTCTGGCCACCGAGGATCGAGACCAGCTCGTCGTTGACGATCTTGACGACCTGCTGGGCCGGGTTCAGGGCGCCGCTGACCTCGGCACCGAGCGCACGCTCCCGCACGGCGGAGGTGAAGTGCCGCACCACCGGGAGCGCGACGTCGGCATCGAGCAGCGCGATCCGGATGTCCCGGATCGTCGCGTTGACATCCGACTCGGAGAGGCGGCCCTTGCCGCGCAGGCTCTTGAAGGTGACGGTCAGGCGGTCAGAGAGGCTGGTGAACACGAGGCTCAAGGTTATCCTCCCCGGGACAGCACCTCCGTCGCACGCGTCGATCAGCATGGACACCGCCTGCGCCACGCGGGCCGGCGGCAGGCTGCGTCCGCCGAACTCGGTGACGTAGAACGTGTCGAGCGTCTGGCCCGCGTAGGTGGCGATGTGGGCGCTGCGGACGCTCAGCCCGGCCCGGGCGAACGTCATGCCGATCTCGTGCAGCAGCCCGACCCGGTCGACCGCCCGCACCTCGATGACCGTGGCGTCCTCCGAGGCGTGCGGGACGACCATGGCCCGGGTCTGGCCCGGTGAGCCGGAGGCGGCGAGCGCGCTCGCCGTACGGCCGGGGGTCCGGCGCCGCTCCAGGGACTGCAGCGGCGAGCGGTCGCCGTCGGCGAGACGGCGCAGGCCGCGGGCGAGCGCGACGGCGTCCGGGGCGTCGCCACCGGGTGACTCGACCTGCCACTGGTCGGCCGCGATGCCCTCGTAGGTGCGCAGGACCGCCGTCCGGACCACCAGGCCGGACGCGGCGAGCAGGCCCGCCGTGTCGGCGAACAGGCCGAGCCGGTCCCGGTCGAACACGTCCACCCGGTGGGCGCCGGCGAGGGTGCGGACGACGACGTGCGGCTCCCCCGCGACGACGCTGGCGACGATGGCGTCGGTCACCACCTCCGGGGACTGCCGGGGTGGCGCCTCCGGCTGGTGGTCCTCGCCCATCGCGGCCCTGGCCCCGTCGACGAGCCGGGCCAGCAGCTGGGCCCGCCAGTCGGTCCAGGCGGCCGGGCCGGCGGCGCTGGCGTCGGCTTCGGTGAGTGCCCGCAGCAGCTCGAGCATGCTCGCGGCTGCCGCCGACCGCCGCCAGCACCGCGACGAGGGTCTGGGGGTCGGTGGGGTCACGCCGGGTGGCCAGGTCGATGAGGGTCAGGTGCTCGCGCACGAGCGTCCGCACGACGGCCACCTCCTGCGGCGGGCAGCCCCATCCGGGTGCAGGATCCGCGCGGCGACGGGCGCGCCGACCGCCGAGTGGTCGTGGGCGCCGGCGACCTTGCCGATGTCGTGCAGCAGGGCGCCCAGCAGCAGCAGGTCGGGCCGGTCGACGTCCCGCACGAGGCCGGTCGCGCGCACGACGGTCTCGATCAGGTGCCGGTCCACGGTGTGCCGGTGGATCGGGTTGCGCTGCGGGCGGCTGCGGACGTCGGCCCACTCCGGGATCCAGGACTCCACGACGCCGGCGAGGTCCAGGCCCTCCCACACCGGGATCAGCCCGGGCCCGGCGGCCAGCAGGTCGCCGAACAGCGCGAGGGCGACCGGCGGCCACGGCGTCGGCAGCGGCGCCGACCGGGCCAGGTTGGTGATGGTGGCCGGTGACAGCGGCAGTTCTGCCGGGCCGAGACCAGCGCCGCCCGCAGCACCAGCAGGGGGTCGGCGGACGGGTCGGCCGAGCCGCCGAGCACGATCTCGCCGTCGTGCTCGAACAGGCCGTAGCCGAGGGGCGTCAGCTGCGGCCGGCGCGGGCCGACCCGCAGGGTGCGGGCCCGCTGGGACTGGGCGGCGCGGCGTACGGTCCCGTCCAGGGCGTAGGCGATGGTCCGCGCCGAGGTGACGACCCCGGTCAGCAGGGTGTCCGAGTCGGGCTGGCCGAGCAGGGCAGCGACGCTGTCCTGGTCCTCCTTGCCCAGCCGGTCACGGCCACGGCCGGTGACCACGTGGACGGCGTCCCGGACGTCCAGCAGGGCGGCGTAGGCGCGGTCGATGTCGCCGTGCGGGCGGTCGGCCAGCCACGCGGCCGTCAGCGCCCGCAGCACCGTCATGTCGCGCAGCCCGCCCCGGACTCCTTCAGGTCCGGCTCGAGCGGTCTGAGCCAGGTCGCCGTGGCGGGCATGCCGCTCCTCGACGGACTCGATCAGCTGCGGCAGCCGTTTGCGGGCGTTGCCGCGCCAGTCGTGCGCCAGGGTGGCCCGGGTGGCGGTCACCACCTCCTGGTCGCCGGCCACCCAGGTCAGGTCCAGCAGGCCGACCGCCGCGGCCAGGTCACCGGAGGCGACGCTGCGGCACTGGGTCACGGTGCGGACGCTGTGGTCGAGCCGAGCGCCGGCGTCCCAGATCGGGTACCAGAGCCGGTCGGCGAGCTCGGTGACCTCCGTGGTGGTCAGGGAGCGGCCGTAGTGCAGCAGGACCAGGTCGAAGTCGCTGAGGGGCCCGGCCTCCCGGCGGGCGAAGCTGCCGACGGCCGCGAGCGCCACGCCCTCGACCCGGCTGCCCCGGGTGGCCCGCGACCAGATGTCCTGCAGCCAGTCCCGGCCGAACGTGGTGAGGGTCTCCCGGCGCGGCCCGCCGGCACCCGGGGCGCTGAACGCCCGGGTGCCGGCCAGGTCCAGCCGCTGTGTCGTCAGATCGGTGATGGTCATGGCCTTCGTCTGGTGGTCCGTGGACGGGCTCTCAGAGCGCGTCCACGCCCCGCTCGCCGGTGCGGACCCGGGCGACGTCCTGGACCGGGACGCTCCAGATCTTGCCGTCACCGATCCGGCCGGTCTGGGCGGACTTCAGGACGATGTCGATGACGTTCTCGCAGTCGATGTCGTCCACCAGCACCTCCAGCCGGACCTTCGGGACGAAGTCCACGGTGTACTCCGCGCCGCGGTAGACCTCGCTGTGTCCGCGCTGCCGGCCGTAGCCGCTGGCCTCGCTCACCGTCATGCCCGTGATCCCGAAGGCCTCCAGGGCCTCCTTGACCTCGTCCAGCTTGTGCGGCTTGATGATCGCGGTGATGAGTTTCATGCCGATGCTCCCTGCGTGGGCGTTGCGGACGGTGCGGAGTGCGTGCCGCCGGAGGCCGGGTCGTGGTGGGAACGCCACCGGCACCGATCCGGCCACCGCCGAGCGAGCCGAGGTCGTACGACGTCTCAGCGTGCTGGTCGAGGTCGATCCCGGAGATCTCGGCGTCAGCGTCGACCCGGAAGCCGAGCGCCTTGTGCAGGGCCAGGCCGATCACCGAGCTGGCGACGAAGGAGAACGCCAGGACCGCGAAGGCGCCCACGGCCTGGCGCCACAGCTGGTCCAGTCCTCCACCGTAGAACAGCCCGTCGACCCCGGCCGGGGCGGTGGCGGAGGCCAGCAGCCCGATGGCGAGGGTGCCGACGAGGCCACCGACGAGGTGCACCCCGACGACGTCCAGGCTGTCGTCGTAGCCGAAGCGGTACTTCAGCCCCACGGCGAGCGCGCACAGCACGCCACCGACGACGCCGACGGCGATGGCGCCGACGGGGGTGACCGAGGAGCAGGCCGGGGTGATGGCGACGAGGCCGGCGACCACGCCGGAGGCGGCGCCCAGGGAGGTGGCGTGCCCGTCGCGGATCTTCTCCGTCACCAGCCAGGCCACCGATGCGGCGCCGGTGGCCACGAGGGTGTTCACCCAGGTGATGGCGGCGGTGCCGTTGGCGCCCAGCGCCGAGCCGGCGTTGAAGCCGAACCAGCCGAACCACAGCAGGCCGGCGCCGAGCATGACCAGGGTCAGGTTGTGCGGTCGCATCGGCTCCTTGCCGAAGCCGGCGCGTTTGCCGAGGACCAGCGCCAGCGCCAGCCCGGCCGCACCGGCGTTGATGTGCACCGCCGTGCCGCCGGCGAAGTCGATCGCCTTGAGCTGGTTGGCGATCCACCCGCCCTTGACCGCTGCGAAGCCGTCGAAGGCGAACACCCAGTTGGCCACCGGGAAGTAGACGATGGTCGCCCACACCACGGTGAAGACCATCCAGGTGGAGAACTTGGCGCGGTCGGCGATGGCGCCGCTGATCAGCGCCACGGTGATGATGGCGAACACGGCCTGGAAGGCCACGAACGCCAGGGCCGGGATCAGGTCCCCCTTGGCCCCGAAGGCCCGGTCACCGAGCAGACCGGAGAGCCCGAAGTGCTGGAAGGGGTTGCCGATGATCCCGTGCCAGGAGTCGCCGAACGCCTCGCTGTAGCCCCAGAGGGCCCAGACGACGCTGATCGTCGCCATCGCCCCGAAGCTCATCATCATCATGTTCAGGACGCTCTTGGCCCTGACCATGCCGCCGTAGAAGAGGGCCAGACCGGGGGTCATGAGCAGCACCAGCGCGGCACTGGCCAGGACCCAAGCGGTGTCGCCGCTGTTGATTGTCATGACGGCCACTGTCCAAGCCGGGCGTTTCGCGGGCAGGCGCCTCGTGTTACGACCGTGTTAGCAGTCGCGTGCACAGGTAAGCATCACGTAACCGGCGCCGCGGGCGCCGTGAGGTCATACTTCAGGGGATGAGCTCCCCGACGCGTTCCCTGCCCGCCGCGGCGCTGGACGCCGTCCCGCTGCTGTCCACCGCCCGCCGCACGCTCGCGTCCTCCCTGCGCAGCAGGGTCGCCGGCGACGACGCGGTCGAGCAGGCCCGGGTCATCTGGGACTCCCCCGGTGAGCGGTGGTTCGGTCCCGACGACGTCATCTGGCGCGTGCACGCCGACGCCTCGATGTTCGTCGGCGGCATCCGGGCCCTGCTCGTGCAGTCGCTGCACCCGCTGGCCATGGCCGGGGTGGCCGCGCACTCGGGGTACAAGGGCGACCCGTGGGGCCGGCTGCAGCGCACGAGCACCTTCCTCGCGACCACGACCTTCGGCACGGTCGAGCACGCCGAGCAGCTCATCGGGCGGGTCCGCGCGATCCACGAGAGGGTGCGGGGCACCGCCCCCGACGGGCGCCCGTACGCCGCGAGCGACCCGCACCTGCTGCGCTGGGTCCACATCACCGAGGTGGACAGCTTCCTCGCCGCCCACCAACGGTTCGGCGAGCGGCTGCTGACGGCGCAGGAGGCCGACCAGTACGTCGCGCAGGCCTCGCTGGTGGCGACCCGGCTCGGCGTGCTGGACCCGCCGAGAAGCGTCGCCGAGCTGGAGGAGGCGCTGGAGTCCTACCTCCCCGAGCTGGCCAGCACCGCGGCGGCGCGGGAGGCGGCGCGGTTCCTGCTGCTGACTCCCCCGCTGCCGCTGCCGGCCCGGGCCGGTTACGCCGGCCTGGCTGCCGCCGCGGTGGCCCTGCTGCCGCGGTGGTCACGCGTGCCGCTGCGGCTGCCGTGGCTGCCGGTCTCCGAGCGCCTGGTCGGCCTGCCCGCCGGCAGCGCCGCCACCCGCCTCATCCGCTGGGCGATGACGGCGCCGCCGGGAACGGACCACCTCGAGGAGCAGGCCGGCGGGCGGGCCGAGGACCGCGCGAGCTGACCCGGCAGGTCAGGAGACGATCGCGTCGACGAACGCCTCGGGGTCGAACGGCGCCAGGTCGTCCGGGCCCTCGCCGAGGCCGACCAGCTTGACCGGGACGCCGAGCTTGCGCTGGACGGCGACGACGATGCCGCCCTTGGCGGTCCCGTCGAGCTTGGTGAGCACGATGCCGGTGACGTTGACGACCTCGGCGAACACCTCGGCCTGGCGCAGGCCGTTCTGCCCCGTCGTGGCGTCCAGGACCAGGAGCACCTCGTCGATGGGGCTCTGCTTCTCGACCACCCGCTTGACCTTGCCGAGCTCGTCCATGAGCCCGACCTTGTTGTGCAGCCGGCCCGCGGTGTCGATGATCACGACGTCGGCCTCGAGCTCGGCACCACCCCGGACGGCGTCGAAGGCCACGGCCGCCGGGTCGGCGCCCTCACGGTCGGAGCGGATGGTGGTCACCCCGACCCGCTCACCCCAGGTCTGCAGCTGGTCCGCGGCGGCGGCACGGAACGTGTCGGCCGCGCCGAGCACGACGTCCTTGTCCTCGGCGACGAGGACGCGGGCGAGCTTGCCGACCGTGGTGGTCTTGCCGGTGCCGTTGACGCCGACCACGAGGATGACGGCCGGGCGCGACTCGACGCGGGACGAGGCGATCGTGCGGTCCATGCCGGGGTCCACGAGCTCGAGCAGGTCGGCGCGCAGCCACCCCCGCACGGTCTCCTCGTCGCGGGCGCCCTCGACCTTGACCTGGGTGCGCAGGGAGTCGACGAGCTCCATCGACGCCTCGACGCCGAGGTCCGAGGCCAGCAGCGTGTCCTCGACGTCCTCCCACGCCTGCTCGTCCAGGCCGCCGCGGGACAGCAGGCCCAGCAGGCTCTGCCCGAAGGCACTGTTGGACCGGGCCAGGCGTGAGCGCAGGCGCTGCAGCCGGCCGCCGGCGGGCGCCGGGCGCTCGACGCTGGGTGCAAGCGGCATCTCCGGCTCCTCCTCCACCTCGGGAGGCTGGAGGGTGTCCAGACCGGCGATGTCCTCGATCCGCCGGGTCGGCGTGTCGCGTGGCGCGGCGGCGTCGTCCCCCACGCCCGGCGCGTAGTCACGGCCGGGCTGCGGCGCCTTCGGCGGCAGCTCCTTGGTCGACCGTCCTCCGGGGCGCATCAGCCCCACGACGAGTCCGACGCCGGTGATCGCGACGATCACGGCGATGGCGATGATTTCCTGGAGTTGGCTCACAGTCGCCGATTCTCCCAGAGAAACCCCGGCGCGTACGACGTCTCGCCGGGCCGCCGTGGAGGCCCCGCTGCCGCCGGTCGGCGGGTCAGTCGGCGGGTCGCTCGACCTGGCGCGGTGCCGGGCGGGGCGAGGGCGCCCCGGAGGCTGCGGAGGCGGCGGACCCCTCGGGGTTCTTCTCCAGCACCCGGGTCAGGACCTGCTCACCGCGGGGCGTCAGCACGTCGCGACCTTCCCGCCTGGCCGGCACGGCGACCAGCCCGACCACGACCACGGCGAGACCGACACAGAGCAGCAGACCGAGAATCAGCGCGACCATGCCTCAAGGGTGCCTCCTGCGCGAGCACCTCACCTCCCGGCACGCCGTGGCTGTGACCCGCTTCACGGCCGCTTTACCGAACTGTCACCGACCGGACGGCCCGCCACCGCGGCCGCCGTACGCCGGGTCAGGCGCTCTGCACGTCGCGGATCCGCTGGGAGACCACCGTCGTCACCCCGTCGCCGCGCATGGTGACGCCGTACAGGGCGTCGGCGATCTCCATGGTGCGCTTCTGGTGGGTGATGACGATCAGCTGGCTGGAGCCGCGCAGCTCCTCGAACAGCGTGATCAGCCGCCCGAGGTTGGTGTCGTCGAGCGCGGCCTCGACCTCGTCCATGATGTAGAACGGGCTCGGGCGCGCCTTGAAGATCGCCACGAGCAGCGCCACGGCCGTCAGCGACCGCTCGCCGCCGGAGAGCAGCGAGAGCCGCTTGATCTTCTTGCCCGGCGGCCGCGCCTCGACCTCGATGCCGGTGGTCAGCATGTTGTCGGGGTCGGTGAGCACGAGCCGGCCCTCACCACCGGGGAAGAGCCGCTCGAACACGCGCTCGAACTGGGCGGCGGTGTCGTGGTAGGCCTCGGTGAAGACCTTCTCGACCCGCTCGTCGACCTCGCGCACGATGTCGAGCAGGTCGCGCTTGGAGCTCTTGAGGTCCTCCAGCTGCTCGGTGAGGAACTTGTGCCGCTCCTCGAGCGCGGCGTACTCCTCCAGCGCCAGCGGGTTGACCTTGCCCAGCTGGTTCAGCTTGCGCTCGGCCGAGCGCAGGCGCTTGGCCTGGACGTCGCGCACGAACGGCTGGGGCTGCAGCGCCTCGACCTCCTCCTCGCTCATCTCCGGGTCGGGCACGACCGGCACCAGCTGGTGCGGCCCGAAGTCCTCCACCAGCACGTCGGGGTCGATGCCGAGCTCCTCGACGGCCTTGGTCTGCAGCGTCTCGATCCTCAGCCGCTGCTGGGTGCGGGCGACCTCGTCGCGGTGCACCGAGTCGGTCAGCTCGCGCAGCTCGTCCCCGAGGGTGCTGACCTCGCGGCGGACGGTGGCCAGGGCCGCCTCGCGTTCGGTGCGCGCCGCCTCGGCGGTCGCGCGGGCCGTGGTCGCCAGCTCCAGGGAGGAGGTGACGGCGGCGGCGGCGTACGACGCGCCCTGGCGCACCGCCTCGGCCACCGTGGCCTCCCGGCGGCGCCGTTCCCGGCGCGCGGCGGCCCGCTCACGGGCAGCGAGCTCGGAACGGGCGGCGGACTCCAGGGAGTCGGCCCGCCCGGCCATCGCCCGGGCGCGCTCCTCCCGCGTGCGCAGGGTGAGGCGCAGCTCGGTCTCGGCGGCCCGTGCGGCCGTCGCGGCCTGCGCGAGCCGGTCGCGCTCGTCGGTGGACGGCTCCTCCTCGCCGGGCTCGGCGCTGGCGTCGTCGAGGCGCTGCTGCAGGGCGGCCAGCTCCTCGCGGTCGCTGACCAGGGCGCGTTCGGCGGTGTGGACGGCCTGCTCGGTGCGCTCGGACTCGCCGCGGGCGGCCCGGACCACGGAGCCGAGCTGGCCGAGCCGCTCGGCCACCGCCGCCATCCGGGCGTCGGACTCGTGCAGGCGCTCGAGTGCGTGCTCGACGGCGTCGGCGGTGACGCGGAGCCGCTCCCGCGCGGCCGTCAGGGCGAAACGGGCCTGTTCCCCGCGGCGCACCGCGGCGTCGAGGGTCTGGCGGGTGTCGTCGACGGCCGCCTGCACCTCGATCAGGCTGGGCGCGGAGGCGCTGCCGCCGCGCACCACCCCGGGCGCGAACACGTCGCCGTCCGAGGTGACCGCGGTGACGCCCGCACCGCGCCCGGTCAGCTCGAGGGCGGCGGCGGTGTCGTCGACCAGGGCGACCCGGTCCAGGAGCTGGTCGATCGCGGGGCGCAGGCCCTCGGGGCAGGTGACCGCGTCGCGGGCCCAGCGCGCCCCGGACGGCAGCCCGGGCCAGCTCCCGGGGTCGACCGGCAGCGCCGAGGCCCCGACGAGCAGCACGGCACGGCCGGCGTCGTCCTCGCGCAGCAGCGACACCGCACCGGCGGCGGCCTGCACGGTGTCGGCGGCGACGGCGTCGGCGGCCCAGCCGAGGGCCGCCGCCACCGCTGCCTCGTGACCGGCGTCCACCTGCAGCAGCGCGGCGACGGAGCCGCTCAGGCCGGGCGAGCGGTCGGCCGCGGCCAGCAGCGCGGCGGCGCCGTCCTTGCGGCGCAGGCTGAGCTCCAGCGCCTCGAGCCGGGCCGCGGCGCTGGAGCGGTCGCTGTCGGCGGTGCGCTCGGCCTCGCGCCACCGCTCCACCTCGGCCTCGGCCTGCTCGTGCTCCGCGGCAGCGCGCTCGTGGGCGGTGTCCAGCCCCTCCTCACCCTCCTCCTCGACGGCCACGGAGGCCTCGAGGTCGGCGAACTCGCGCTCGGCGGCAGCGGCGCGCGACCGGCTCTGCTCGAGGCTCTCGCGCAGCCGGCCGATCTCGGCCTCCCCGGCCTCGATGCGGCTGCGCCGGGCACCGACCTGGCCGGCCAGCTTGGCCAGGCCCTCGCGCCGGTCGGCGGCCGCCCGCACCAGGCGGGCGAGGCGCTGCTGCTCGGCGGTGTGGGCGCTCTCGGTCTCGACCCGATGGCCGACCGCGGCAGCCAGTGCGTCCTTGGCCTCGACGATCTCGGCCAGCAGCGCCTGCTCCTGCTCACGCACCTGCGTGGCCTGCGCGCGCAGCCTGTCGGGGTCACGCCCGGAGGGCGGCGCCTCCGTGTCGTCCTCGGAGAGCAGGCGCACCCGCTCGGCCGCCAGCGACCCCGTCGACGTCAGCCGCTCCCGCAGCGAGGACAGGGCGAACCACTGCTCCTGGGCGCGGGCCAGCTCGGGGGCGGCCTCCTGCGCCTCCTGCTCCAGCACGGCGAGCCGGGTCCGGACACCGGCCAGCGCCTCCTCCACCTCGGTCCGGCGCGCCACCAGCGCGGTCTCGTCGGCGACCTCCTGCTCCAGCGTGCTCGTGAGCTGGACCAGGTCGTCGGCGAGCAGCCGCAGGCGCGCGTCGCGGGCGTCGGCCTGGATCACCGCGGCCTTGCGGGCGGCCTCGGCCTGCCTGCCCAGCGGCCCCAGCTGCCGCCGGATCTCCCCGGTGAGGTCGTGGACCCGGGTGAGGTTGACCTCCATCGTCTCCAGCTTGCGCAGCGCGCGCTCCTTGCGCTTGCGGTGCTTCAGGACGCCGGCAGCCTCCTCGATGAACCCACGCCGCTCCTCCGGCGTGGCGCGCAGCACGGCGTCCAGCTGCCCCTGGCCGACGATGACGTGCATCTCGCGGCCGATGCCGGAGTCGGAGAGCAGCTCCTGGACGTCCAGCAGCCGGCAGGACGTGCCGTTGATCGAGTAGTCGGACCCGCCGTTGCGGAACATCGTCCGCTTGATCGTCACCTCGGTGTAGTCGATCGGCAGGGCACCGTCGGTGTTGTCGATGGTCAGCGCGACCTCCGCGCGGCCGAGGGGGGCCCGCCCCGACGTCCCGGCGAAGATGACGTCCTCCATCTTGCCGCCGCGCAGGCTCTTGGCGCCCTGCTCGCCCATCACCCAGGCGAGGGCGTCGACGACGTTGGACTTGCCCGAGCCGTTGGGCCCGACGATGCAGGTGATCCCCGGCTCGAGCCGCATCGACGTCGCGGACGCGAAGGACTTGAAGCCCCGCAGGGTCAGGCTCTTGACGTACACGGGTCGTGGGGCTCCTCGGTCCGGTGGTGAACGGGGTTCACTGTACCGGCGACACCGGGCGACCTCGGGGACCTGCGCTGCTGCTGGGCGGTGCTAACCGACCGGTTCGGCCACCGGTTCAGCGATCCGGGACACGTCCGGCACACCGTGGGCACGCAGCCGGGCGTTGTCGTGCTCGAGGTGTTCGACGAGGTCCTCGAGGTCGCGGACGCGGTTGCGGAGGCGCGCAGCCTCCAGCAGAAGCCGATCGTCCCGGAACACTCGATGACCCAGCAGGGCCTTTGCCATACCAACTCCGTCAGGATGCTCCGCTCGTGGCGGAGGGTGATGGGTGGGCGCTCCCCGCGGAACCGTGCGGCGGGTGCCTCCCCAGAGTCCCACCGCCGTCCCCGCAGGTCAACGGGCTACCGGCCTTGCCATCAGCGCTCGGGAAAGCCCTGCAGGTCCTCGCGCAGGCTGCCGTGCTGCACGGTGCAGCCGGTGACCGTGCCGGGGCGCCCGGGGGCGTCGGGGCGCTCCAGCATCTCACGAAGGCGTCCCACGGCCTCCGGCTCGCCCTGGGCGACCACCTCCACCCGGCCGTCGGGCAGGTTGCGGGCGAACCCGACCAGGCCGAGCTCGAGCGCCCGGGCGCGGACCCACCAGCGGAACCCCACACCCTGGACCCGGCCCTGGACGAAGATCGTGGCGCGTTCCATGGACGCCGATCCTACGGACCGGCACGCGGGGGCAGGCGTCCCGGACCGCTGCCCCGCACGCGACCGCGGCGTCTCCTAGAGTCTGGTCCCGTGACCGACTCCGACCTGACCACCCGCCCGGTCCGCTGGGGCATCCTCGGAGCCGGCGGCATCGCCTCCTCCCTGGCCTCGGACATCGCCCGCACCGACGGCCACGTCGTCGCCGCCGTGGCCGCGCGCGACGCCGGCCGCGCCGCGGAGTTCGCGCGCCGGTACGACGCGCCCCGCAGCTTCGGAAGCTACGACGAGCTGTACGCCGACGACGAGGTCGACGTCATCTATGTCGCGACCACGCACCCCTTCCACCGGGAGCAGGCCCTCGCCGCGATCGGGGCGGGAAAGCCGGTGCTCGTGGAGAAGCCGCTGACCCTGGACGCCGAGGGGGCCCGCGAGGTCTTCGCCGCTGCCGCCGCGTCCGGGGTCTTCGCGATGGAGGCCATGTGGATGCGGACCAACCCGCTGGTGCGGCAGGCGGTGGACCTGGTCGCCGGTGGGGAGCTGGGCGACGTGCGCGCCGTCCAGGCGGACTTCGCCTTCGCCCTCGACTACGACCCCTCGCACCGGCTGCTGGACCGCGAGAACGGCGGCGGAGCCCTTCTGGACCTGGGCATCTACCCCGCGACGTTCGCGTGGCTGTTCCTGGGCGCCCCCGACCGCGTCCAGGTCAGCGGCGACCTGGCGCCGACCGGCGTCGACCGGACGGTGGCGATGCAGTGGTCCCGCGAGGACGGGGCGATCGCCCAGCTGTTCAGCTCCTCGGCGGTCACGACGTCCTGCCGTGCCACCGTCTCCGGGACACGGGGCTGGCTGAGCCTGGAGCCGCCCTTCTTCACCCCCACCGCGCTGCTGGTGAGCATCGACGGCGACATCCGCCGGGTCGAGACCGAGCCGGCCGGGTACGTGCCGCAGATCGAGGAGGTCGGGCGCTGCCTGCGGGCCGGCCTGCTGGAGAGCCCGCTGGTGCCGCAGGCCGACACCGTCGCGATCCTCGAGCTGATGGACGGCGTCCGCGCCGAGCTGGGCGTCACCTACCCGGGCGAGTGACCGCCGCGGCCGCAGCGCCGCCGGCTCAGGACCGCGAGGCGCTGCGCGGTCGCGGCTGGCAGCGCGGGCAGGAGAACGATGAGCGGTTCATGAAGGACTCCCGGCGGATGAGCGCGCCGCAGCGGTCACACGGCCGGCCCTCCTGCCCGTACGCGTGGAGCGAGCGGTCGAAGTAGCCGCTCGCGCCGTTGACGTTGACGTAGAGCGCGTCGAAGCTCGTCCCGCCCTGGCCGAGCGCCGCCTGCATCACCTCGGTGGCGTGGTCCAGCAGCCGGCCGAGGGCCGGGCGGGTCAGCGTGGCGGCCTCGCGCTCGCCGTGCAGCCGCGCCCGCCAGAGGGCCTCGTCGGCGTAGATGTTCCCCACGCCCGAGACCAGCCCCTGGTCCAGCAGGGCCCGCTTGATGCCGGTACGGCGCGCCTTGAGCCGCGCCACCACGGCCGCGCGGTCATAGCCCGGCTCGAACGGGTCGGGCGCGATGTGCGTGATGGTGGAGGGCACCCCCCACGGGCGCCCCGTGGACGGCGAGGCCGCGGCGACGTCGGGGACGAGGTCGGCCAGGGCCATCCCGCCGAAGGTGCGCTGGTCCACGAAACGCAGCTGCGGGCCGTCGTCGTCGAAGTCGAAGGTGGCGTGCAGGTGCTTCTCGGCCGGCGCGTCCGCGCCCTCCACGAGCAGCTGGCCGCTCATGCCCAGGTGGATGATCAGGGCCTGGCGGTGGGAGTCGGGGGCCTCCAGGACGAGCCAGAGGTACTTGCCGCGGCGCTCGGCCGCCAGCACCGCGTTGCCGGTGACGCGGGCGGCGAGGTCGGCGGGACCGGGCAGGTGCCGGCGGGCGACGCGGCCGCCGAGGAACTGCGCCGCGCCCAGGCGTCGGCCCACGACGTGGTCCTGCAGCCCCCGTCGGACGACCTCGACCTCGGGGAGCTCAGGCATCCGCGGTGTCGGCGGCCTCGGTGCTCGCGGGTGTGGAGGGTGGCACCAGGGCTGCCTCGGCGCGCCGGCTCAGCTCGGTCCAGGCGATCTCGGCGGACTTCTGCTCCGCCTCCTTCTTGCTGCGTCCCACGCCCTCGCCGAGGACCTCGTCGCCCACGACGGAGCGGGCGGTGAAGACCTTCTCGTGGTCCGGTCCCTCTTCGGTGACGCGGTACTCCGGGACGCCCAGCGAGGCCGAGGCGGTGAGCTCCTGCAGGCTCGTCTTCCAGTCCAGGCCGGCGCCGAGGCTGGCGGAGCTGCGCATCAGCGGGTCGAGCAGGTGGTGCACGAACGTCGCCGCCGCCGGCATGCCCGAGGACAGGTAGACCGTGCCGATGACCGCCTCCATCGTGTCGGCGAGGATCGAGGCCTTGTTCCGGCCGCCGGTGCTCTCCTCACCACGACCGAGCATCAGGTAGTCACCGAGGCCGAGGGTGCGGGCGACGTCAGCAAGGGCGCGCATGTTGACCACGGCCGCGCGCAGCTTGGCCAGCTGGCCCTCGGGCAGGTCGGGGTGCTCGCGGTAGAGCGAGTCGGTCACCACGAGCCCGAGGACCGAGTCGCCGAGGAACTCCAGGCGCTCGTTGTGCGGCAGGCCGCCGTTCTCGTACGCGTACGAGCGGTGGGTCAGGGCACGCAGCAGCAGCGGCTCGTCGACCGGCTGGCCCACGACCTCGAGGAGGTAGCGGGCGAACGAGTCGACGGGCCGCTGCGGCGAGCTGTTCCCGTTGGAGGACGGAGAAGGGCTCACGTACGTCGGGCCGATCAGCCCTGGTGCTCGCTGCGCTCTGCGACGCCGTAGTGACGGCCCGCGTAGGTGCCGCAGGACGGGCACGCGATGTGCGGCTGCTTGGGGGCAGAGCACTGCGGGCAGGCGGACAGCGTGGTCGGCGTCGCCTTCCAGTTCGCACGACGCGAACGGGTGTTGGAGCGCGACGTCTTCCGCTTCGGGACAGCCACGTCAGTTCCTCTTCTCTTCGTTACCGCTGGGAGGTTCGGCGATGCCCTGGAGCGCCGCCCACCTCGGGTCGATTACTTCATGGTGGTGCGTGGGGTCCTGCGCGAGCTGGGCTCCGCACTCGGAGCACAGTCCCGGGCAGTCCTCCCGGCACACCGGCTGGAACGGCAGGGCAGGCACCACTGCGTCCCGGAGCGCGGGCTCGAGGTCGATCAGGTCGCCCACGATCTCGCGCACCTCGTCCTCGTCGTCGTCGGCGCCCACCTCGTGGGCGTGCTCCGCGCGATCGGCGTAGACGAACAGGTCCTGGAGCTGCGCGGTCACCGGCGCGGTGACCGGATCCAGGCACCGCACGCAGGCGCCGGTCGCCGTGCCGCTGACCGCGCCACTCACCAGGATCCCCTCCAGCACCGACTCCAGCCGGAGGTCCAGCTCGAGCGGCTGGCCGGCGGGGATGGCGATGACCTCGGTGCCCAGGTCCTCGGGTGCCTCGACCGTCACCGTCCGCTTCACCATGGCCCCGGGACGTCGGCCGAGGTCCTTGATGTCAAACACCAGGGGCAGGCGCGGGTCGAGGCGGTTCATGGCTCCAGAGACTGTGTGTGTGCCGAGGGGGACCGGCCTTCGCCACGTGGACGGAGACCGACGCCAGAGATTACCGGAGGGTCGCCCCTGCGCCCAAATGCAGGTCGGTGCGCCGCGGTGGACCGGACCGGTGGCTCAGCCCTTGCGCTCCGGGCGCACCCGGGCGACGAGCGCCTCCAGCACGGCGTCCGGGACCAGGCCGTCGACGTCGCCGCCGAGGGCGGCGACCTCCTTGACCAGCGAGCTGGAGACGTGGGCGAACTCGGGGTCACCGGGCAGGAAGACCGTCTCCACCCCGGTGAGGTGGCGGTTCATCAGCGCCATCGGCAGCTCGTACGCGAAGTCGGTGTCGCCCCGCAGGCCCTTGACGATGGCCTGCGCCCCGACCTCCCGGCAGACGTCCACGAGCAGCACCTGCGCGAACGGCTCGATCCGGAGGTTCGGCACGTCCGCCAGTGCGCGCCCGAGCAGGTCCACTCGTTCGTCCACGGTGAAGGTGCCGCGCTTGGCCGGGTTGTGCAGCACCGCGACCACCACCTCGTCGTACAGCGCAGCGGCGCGGGTGAGGACGTCGACGTGACCCCGGGTGACCGGGTCGTAGGAGCCCGGGCACACGCACCGCCGTGTCGTCGTCACGCTGGCGAACCTAGCAGCGCACCCGGGACCGGGCAGCGGGCGCTCACTCCTGCTCGTCGTCCTCCAGCCTGCCCTGCCGCTCGTCGCGCTCGACGATGCGCCGCACGGTGTCGATCGCGCCCGCACCGCCGTCCAGGTGCTGGTTGCGCGCGGCGGCGAACGCCTGACCCAGCCGCTGCCGCGTGGCCTCGTCGACGTCGGTGCGGGCCGGGTTGAGGATGGTCTGCTCCTCCTCGCCGATGTGGTGGTTCAGCGCGGTGGCCAGCTCCTCGACGGCGTCGTCGAACTTCTGCGTGTCCGTCGCCCGGCACTCCAGCAGGGCCAGCAGGGCCTGGTTGCCCTCGGCGTGCTCGTGCTCGCCGTGCTCGGCCTCGCCGGCCTCGATGGCGTCCTTGCGCACGAGCGCGGGGTAGACCTCGGCCTCCTCGGCCTCGCCGTGGGCCACCAGGACGGCGGCCAGCGCGCTGCGGGCGGCCTCGCGGTCGGCCGTGGCGTCCCGCAGCTGGCGCAGCAGGTCCTCGAGGAGGCGGTGGTCGTCCAGGATGAGGTCCACGACGTCGCCGGCGGTCGGGCGCGGCAGGTAGAGGTCGGTCATGGCGCACAGCATTCCCTGCCGCGCCGCCGCGCCGGCACCCGGGTCAGGCCACCTCCACCGGTCCGGCGACGTCGGCGAACCACATCACCGTCTCGCCGTAGCGGCGCTCCACCGTGGCGGCGAGAGCGCCGGGCCACCGGGGCTCGGGCGAGCGCGCCGACCGCTCGACCACGACGAGCGCCTCGGGGTCCAGCCACGGCCCGGAGACGAGCGCCTCCAGCACGCCCGCGAGCGCGTCCTCGGCCACGTCGTACGGCGGGTCCAGCAGCACCAGGTCGAACCGGTCCGCACGAGGTGGTGGCGTGGCCAGGACCCGCTCGACCGGCTCCGCGCGGACGCTGACCCCGCTCAGCACGTCCGCCAGCGACGCGACGTTGCGGCGGATGGCAGCCGCGGCCGGCCGGGCCTGCTCCACGAGGACGACGGTGGCCGCGCCGCGGCTGGCCGCCTCCAGCCCGAGGGCCCCGGACCCGGCGTAGAGGTCGAGGACGCGGGCGCCCCGCAGCACGTCGAGGTGCTCCAGGCGGGAGAACAGCGCCTCGCGGACGCGGTCGCTCGTGGGGCGGGTGCTGCTGCCCGGCGGTGCCTGGATCCGGCGGCCACCGGCGAGCCCGGAGATGATCCGCGTCACGGCCGGCTCACCCGCGCTCGAGGTGGGCGGCCTGCTCCTCGTCGAGCGCGGACGCGACCAGCTCGCGCAGCACCGGGTGCTGCTCCAGCGCCGGGTCCTCGCTCACGATCGCGAACGCGTCCTCGCGGGCCTGCAGGATGAGGTCCTCGTCGCGCAGCAGGCGCAGCAGGCGCAGCTGGGAGCGGCCGCCGCTCTGGCGGGCGCCGAGCACGTCACCCTCGCGGCGCTGCTCGAGGTCGAGGCGGGCGAGGGCGAACCCGTCGGTGGTCGCGGCGACGGCCTCGAGGCGATCGAGCGAGGGCCCCGGCTCGGTCTCGGTCATCAGCAGGCAGAGGCCGGGAGCCGCGCCGCGCCCCACCCGCCCGCGCAGCTGGTGCAGCTGGGACACGCCGAAGCGCTCGGCGTCCATGACGACCATCACCGTCGCGTTGGGCACGTCGACACCCACCTCGATGACGGTCGTGGAGACGAGGACGTCGACCTCACCCGCGGCGAAGGCCTGCATCACGGCGTCCTTGTCCTCGGGGGCCATCCGGCCGTGGAGCACCTCGACCCGCAGCCCGACCAGGGACGGCTCGGCGCGGAGCTCCTCCACGACGCCCAGCACGCTGCGCAGCTCGCGCTGGGCGCCGCTGTCCTGCCCCTCCTCGCCGTCCCCGTCGGTCGGCAGCCACTCCTGCAGGTCGCCGTCCTCGGGTCCGCGGGCGGGCCGTCCCTTCGACGCGGCCGCACCCGGCGTCCCGGAGCCAGCCTCCGGCGCGTCGTCGCCGATGCGGGGACAGACGACGTACGCCTGGTGTCCCTGCCGCACCTCCTCGGCGACGCGCTGCCACGTGCGCCGCACCCACTTGGGGTTGACCACTGGCACCACGTGCGAGCTGATCGGGGACCGTCCGCGCGGGAGCTCGGTCAGCGTGGAGGTCTCCATGTCGCCGAACACGGTCATCGCGACGGTGCGCGGGATCGGCGTGGCGGTCATGACCAGCACGTGCGGGGGCCGGCTGCCCTTGCTGCGCAGCGCTTCTCGTTGCTCCACGCCGAACCGGTGCTGCTCGTCGACGACCACCAGCCCGAGGTCGAAGAAGGACACGTGCTCCTGGATCAGGGCGTGCGTACCGATGACGATGCCCGCGTCCCCCGAGGCCGCGTCCAGCAGCGCCTTGCGGCGTACGGCGGTGGGCTGGCTCCCCGTCAGCAGCGCCACCTGGGTGCCCACGTCGCTTCCGCCCAGCATGCCGCCCTCGGCGAGGTCGCCGAGCATGGTGCGCATCGACCGGAAGTGTTGCGCCGCAAGGACCTCCGTGGGCGCCAGCAGCGCGGCCTGCCCACCGGAGTCGATGACCGACAGCATCGCCCGCAGCGCCACGATGGTCTTGCCCGAGCCGACCTCGCCCTGCAGCAGCCGGTGCATCGGGTGCTCCAGCGCCAGCTCGGCGGCGATCTGTTCGCTCACCGCGACCTGGCCCGCGGTCAGCTCGAACGGCAGCCGCTTGTCGAAGGACTCCAGCAGACCTCCGGGGCGCGGACGGCGAGCCGTGGTGCGCACGTCGGCGTTGGCGCGCCGCCGCTGGGCCAGGATCGCCTGCACGGTGAATGCCTCGTCGTAGCGGAGCCGGTGCTCGCCATGCCGGACCTCGGCGCGGTCCTTGGGCAGGTGCACCAGCCGGTAGGCCTCGAGCAGGGGAACCAGCCCCCGCTCACGGCGCACCGCAGCCGGCACGGGGTCGTCGACCTCGTCGAGGTGGTCGAAGACGATCCGCACCGCCTTGGTGATGGCCCAGGAGTCCAGCTTGGGCACGTGGAGGTAGACGGGCACGAGGCCCCCGGCGTAGGTCCCGAGCGCGGCATCGGTGTCCTCGGTGTCGAACAGCTCGTAGTTCGGGTGGGCCAGCTGCCACGTCGAGCCGTAGCGCTGCACCTTGCCGGCGAACAGGCCGGTCCGCCCGGGCAGGAGCCGCCCTTCGTGGCCGTAGGGGCGGAAGAACGCCACCGTCAGGTCGCGCGTGCCGTCGGTCACGGTCACCGTCAGCATCATCCCCCGCCGCTGGCGCATCGGGCGCGTCGTCGCCGACTTCACCGTGGCCACGAGGACGGTGTACTCATCCTCCTTCAGCGTGCTGAAGTCCGTCGTGGTCGCGGGGTCGAGGTAGCGCCGGGGCAGGAAGCCGAGCAGGTCGGCGACGGTGTGCAGGTCGCGGGCCTTGGCCAGCTTGGTGGCGCTCGTCCCACCGAGCAGCTTGACCAGCGGCGTGTCCAGGTCGGCCATCTCACTCCACTCCCAGCAGCAGCGGGTAGGTGGGCTGACCACCGTGGATCAGCGACACCTCGACGTCGCGGCGGCGGGTGCGTGCCGCCGCGGCGAGGGAGCCCCCGAGGCCGGCCGGGGCGTCGCTGCCGGTGACGATGGTGAGCAGCTCACCACCGCTGCCGAGCAGCCGCTCCAGCACCTCTCCGCCGACGCGGGCCAGGTCGCTGCCGACCAGCACGATCTCGCCGTCGACGAGCCCGAGCACGTCGCCGGGACGGCAGCGTCCGGCGTCGGTCAGCGCCTCCCGGCTGGCCACGGACACCGCGCCGTGCCGGGTCGCCGCCGCGGCGCGGTGCATCGCCTGCAGGTTGGCCTCCGGGTCCCGCGCGGGGTCGAAGACGGCCAGCGCGGCCACCCCCTGTACCGCGGCCCGCGAGCGCACGACGTGCACCTCCACGCCCTCGTCGGCAGCGGCCCGCGCCGCGGCCTCGGCGGCGAGCTGGGTGTCGCTGTCGTTGGGCAGCACGATGACCGAGAGGGCGTGCACGGCGTGGATCTCGTCGAGGATCTGCCCGGCCGACGCGCGGCGGCCGGGCGCGCTGTGCACCACTCCTGCGCCGGAGGCCCGGAACACGTCCGCCAGCCCCTCCCCCGGTGCGCACGCCACCACCGCCACCGGGGTGACCGGCCCGGAGCGGCGCGGGCCGCTGCGCTCGGCCAGGTGGGTGACCCTGATCCGGTGCGGCCGCCCCGCCTCCATGCCGGCCTCCAGGGCGGCGCCCACGTCGTCGACGTGGACGTGGACGTTCCACAGGTCCGGGCCACCGACCACGAGCAGGGAGTCGCCGAGGTCGTCCAGCGCCTTGCGCAGCGCCCCGACGCGGCCGGAGTCGCTGTCGGCCAGCAGGAACATCACCTCGTACGCCGGACCGGCCGCGTCGCCGGGGCCACCCTCGGCCGGGACCGCGGAGGGGGCCCACTGCGGGCGGGCGAGCGAGCCGAGGTCCGCGCCGCCGCGACCATGCGTGCCCGCACCGGAGATCACGTGGACCAGGGACTCCAGGACCAGGACGTAGCCGGCGGCTCCGGCGTCCACGACCCCGGCGCGAGCGAGCGCCGGCAGCTGGGCGGTCGTCTCGTCCAGAGCGGTCCGGGCCGCGGACAGCGCGGCAGCGGCGACGTCGTACAGGGTGGCGCCGGTTCCGGCGGCGACCCCCTCGGCGGCGAGCGCGGCCGCGGTGGCGACCGAGAGGATGGTCCCCTCCACCGGCCGCGTGACGCTCGCCCGGGCCAGGTCGCTGGCCCGTCGCAGCGCCCGGGCCAGGGTGCGCCCGTCGAGGCCACCGGCCCGGTCCGCCTCCTGGCCGACGACCTCGCTGAGCCCGCGCACGAGCTGGCTGAGGATCACCCCCGAGTTGCCGCGAGCGGCCAGCAGCGTGGCGCGGGCCAGGCTGTCCGCGTCGCGCGCCAGGTCCGGCTGCGACCCGGGAGCTCCCGCGCCGCCGCGCACGGCGTCCAATGCGGAGTCGAGGGTGAGGTAGAGGTTGGTGCCGGTGTCGCCGTCGGGCACGGGAAAGACGTTCAGCGCGTCGATCTCGCTGCGGCGGGCGGCGAACACGGCGCGGGTGGTCAGGGCCCACCGCCGGGCCGCGAGCGCGTCGAGCCGCTCGAGGCGCTGACGCCCCTGGTCGTCCTCGCTCACGTCCGATCCCTCCTCGTATCCTGCGGTGAGGCTAACCGGCGGCCGGTGTCGCCGCTGCCCTGCGGGCCGCGTTTTGGCTGCTGACCCATCCACCGGCTACGCTTGACCGGTTCCCCCTGGTCGGTGTGGTGATCATGCCTGCCACGGGCCCAGGATCTGTTCATCATCGATTTCAGGAGATACCCGTGGCTGCCAACTGCGACGTCTGCGGCAAGGGACCGAGCTTCGGTCACAACATCTCGCACTCACACCGCCGCACCAAGCGTCGCTGGAACCCCAACATCCAGCGGGTCAAGGCTCTGGTCGGTGCTGCGGGCGTGACCCCGAAGCGTCTCAATGTCTGCACCTCGTGCCTCAAGGCCGGCAAGGTCAAGCGCTGAGCGCTCCCGACTGACCGGCATCCCGAAGCCGACCTCCCCCGTGGAGGTCGGCTTCGCCGTCTTCCGCGGCAGGGGAGCGACCTCGGCGGCCGTCTCGCGGACCGTGCCGGCCGGCCGGCGGCTCAGCCGCCGAAGTGGTCCCAGCCGCCACCGGGCCCCTGCGGCGCACCGTCGACGAGGACACCGGCACCCGGCACGACCGTCCCGAGCGGCCGCCAGCGCGCCGGCAGGGCGGTGCCGGCAGGGAAGCACGCGAGCAGGGCGTGCTCCTCGCCCCCGGTGAGCACGCACCGGCGGGCGTCCTCCTCCCCCACCGCCCCGGCGAGCGCCGCCACGTCCTGCTGCATCAGCGCCGCGTCGAGGTCGATGGCCACGCCGCTCGCCCGGGCGATGCGCCCGGCGTCGCGGACCAGCCCGTCGCTGACGTCGAGCATCGCGGTGGCGCCGGCCACCGCGGCCGCCGGCCCGGCGGCGAGGTCGGGCGTCGGCCTGCGGTGGTAGTCGACCAGGCACGGGGCGCGACCGGCCTGGGAGCGCTGCAGGAGCAGCCACCCGGCCGCCGAGCGCCCCAGGCTGCCGGCGACGGCCACCACGTCCCCAACCCGCGCCCCGGAGCGCAGCACCGGCGAACGCCCGGCCAGGTCCCCCAGCGCGGTGACGGACACGACCAGGGTCCCCTCCGGCGCCGAGGACAGGTCGCCGCCGACCACCGGGACCCCGGCCGCCCGTGCCGCCTCCCCCAGCCCCCGGGCGAAGTCCTCCACCCACGCCAGGCTCGTCGCCGGCTCGGCCACCAGGGTGACCAGCAGGCCCGTCGACACGCCGCCCATCGCCGCGATGTCGGCGCAGTTCTGCGCCACGGCCTTGGCGCCGACGTCCGCTCCGGTGGACCAGTCGTCGCGCCAGTCCCGTTGCCGCACCAGCGCGTCCGTGGTCGCGAGGACGCTGCCGCCCGGCGCGGCGACCAGCGCGGTGTCGTCGCCGGGACCGAGCAGCACGCCGGGCCCCCCGGGCAGGTGGGGGAAGATGCGTGCCAGCAGCGCGTCCTCGCCGAGGCCGGCGAGCGTGCGGTGCGGGACCGGGCCCGACATGTGACCTCCTGGGGGACGGGACGTGCAAGGGCACGGTAGCGTCTGCCACGGCCGGTCCGGACGGACCGGTGCGGGCACCCGCCTCGCTCGGGGCACCCGCCCAACAGCAATCCCGTGGAGGCGTCGTGGTGGTCCAGGCCTACATCCTCATCCAGACCGAGGTCGGCAAGGCGGCGACCGTCGCCGAGCAGATCGCCGGCATCTCGGGTGTCACCCTGGCCGAGGACGTCACCGGCCCCTACGACGTCATCGCCCGCGTCGAGGCCCGCAACGTCGACGAGCTCGGCAAGCTGGTCATCGCCCGCATCCAGGACGTCCCCGGCATCACCCGCACGCTGACCTGCACGGTCGTCCACGTCTGAGCCGCCGGCACCGCAGCACCGCAGTCACGGTGGGACCGCACGCACCGGCCGGTACGACGCCGCGCCGCGCCGCACGCGCGGCAATCCTGCCGGCCCTCTGCGCGCTCGCGCTCCCGCTCGGCGCCTGCTCCTCGGGGGTCGAGGTGAGCATCCCCGCCGCCGGGTCCTCGGCCGCCTGCGCCGCCGTGGCCGCGCGGTGGCCCACCACGGTCGGCGGCAAGGCCGCCGTCGACACCTCCCCTGCCGCGCCGGCCGTGCACGCCTGGGGCGACCCACCGGTGATCGCCCGCTGCGGTCTGGCCGAGCCGGGGCCCACGACCGACCCGTGTCTGGGCGTCAGCGGCGTCGACTGGGTGGCCCACCGGCTCAGCGACGGCGTGCGCTTCACCACCTACGGCCGGTCGCCGGCGATCGAGGTGCTGGTGCCGAGCGACTACAGCCCCGAGCCGCTGCTGCTCGGGGCGTTCACCGGGCGGCGCAGGCGGTTCCCCAGGGCGATCACCGCTGCAGCGGCTGAGCCGCGACGTCGCACGGCTCAGCGCAGGCCGGTCCGGCGGGTCAGGGCGAGCTGGATCAGCTCGGTCGATCAGCTCGGGGTAGTCCAGGCCCGAGGCCGCCCACATCCGCGGGTACATCGAGTGGCGGGGTGAACCCCGGCATCGTGTTGATCTCGTTGAGGACCACGTCGCCGTTCTCGGTGTAGAAGCAGTCGACCCGGGCCAGCCCCTCGCAGCCGGCGGCCTCGAACGCGGCGGCGGCCACCCGGCGTACCTCGTCGGAGACCTGAGGGGGCAGGTCCGCCGGGCACGACAGCCGGACGTCGGCCTCGGCGAGGTACTTGGCCTCGAAGTCGTAGAACTCGTGCCCCTGCACGACGACGATCTCGCCGACCTCGCTGGTCCGCGGGGCGGCGCCGTCGCGACCCTGCAGCACCGCGCACTCGATCTCGCGGCCGACGATCGCCGCCTCGACCACGACCTTCGGGTCGTGCTCGCGGGCGGCCTCGACGGCTGCCTGCAGCTCCTCGGGCCGCGTGACCCGGGTGATGCCCATGCTCGAACCGGCGCGGGCCGGCTTGACGAACACCGGCCAGCCGAGCGAGGCGACCGCGTCCATCGCGGCGGCCGGGTCCTGCTGCCACTGGCGGTCGCTGATCACCACGAACGGGCCGACCGGCAGGCCGTGCCCGGTGAACACCAGCTTCATGTAGTGCTTGTCCATCATCACCGCGGAGGCGAGCACACCCGAGCCGACGTAGCGGATGTCGGACAGCTCGAGCAGGCCCTGCAGGGTGCCGTCCTCACCGAACGGCCCGTGCAGCAGCGGGAACACGACGTCGACCTCGCCCAGCTCGCGCGGCGGCTGGCCCGGCTCGAGGACCGTGAGCGCCCGGTCGGTGGTGCTGAGCGGCACGACCACGCCGGCGCCGTCGCCGTCCACCTCGGGCACGTGGCCCGGTCGCAGCTCCAGGGGCGCCGGCTCGTCCGCCACGAGCACCCATCGGCCGTCCTTGGCGATCCCGATGGGCAGCACCTCGTAGGCGTCGCGGTCGATCGCGCGCAGCACACCGGCCGCGGTCGCGCAGGAGACGGCGTGCTCCGAGGAGCGGCCGCCGAAGACGATGGCAACGCGGGGACGGCGCCCGGCGGGGCCGGGCTCTGGGCTACGGGGCGTGTCGAGGGGGCTCATCGGTGGCGACCCTATCGCCCGCCATCCGGTCACCGGTGCAGGCGTTCCAGGGGGCGCCTAGCCTGTGCGCGTGGACGACCTGCACCCCGAGACCCTCGCGCCCGCCTCGATCCTCGTCTCCGCCGGCCGCCAGCCGCGTGTGCCGGGAGCCGGCGTGAACGCGCCGCTGGAGCTCTCCTCGACGTACGTCGCCGACGGCCCGGTGAACTACGCCCGCGCCGGCAACCCCACGTGGACGGCGTTCGAGGAGGCGCTCGGAGCGCTGGAGGGAGGCGCCGCACTGGTTTTCGCCTCGGGCATGGCGGCCATCGCCGCGGCCCTGTCGCTGGCCCCCGAGGGCGGCGTCGTGGTGGCACCGACGCACGCCTACAACGGCACCGGGGTGATCCTGGAGGACCTCGCCGAGGCCGGCCGGATCACCGTACGGCGGGTCGACATCAGTGACACCACAGCCGTCACCGCCGCGCTGCGCGGCGCCGACCTGCTCTGGGCCGAGTCGCCGACCAACCCGATGCTGGAGGTGGCCGACCTGCCGGCCCTCATCGCGGTGGCGCACGAGGAGGGGGCGATCGCCGTGTGCGACAACACCTTCGCCACTCCCCTGGGTCAGCAGCCGCTCTCGATGGGCGCCGACGTGGTGATGCACTCGGTGACCAAGTTCCTCGCCGGGCACTCCGACGTGATCCTGGGCGCCACCGTGACCGCCGACACCGAGGCCGGCCGCGCCGCGCACGACCGGCTCCTGCACCACCGGCTGATCCACGGGGCGATCGCCGGACCGGTGGAGACCTGGCTGGCCCTGCGGGGGATGCGCACGATGCACCTGCGCGTCGAGCGCGCCAGCGCCAACGCCGCGGAGCTCGCCCGCCGGCTGGCCTGCCACGCGCAGGTGCAGCGGGTGCGCTACCCCGGCCTGGGCGCGATCGTCGCGATCGAGGTGCCCGGCGGCTCGGTGGCAGCCGAGCGCGTCGCCTCGTCGACCGCGCTCTGGACCCACGCCACCAGCCTGGGCGGCGTCGAGTCGCTGATCGAGCGCCGGCGCCGCCACCCCTCGGAGCCGCTGACCGTGCCGGAGAACCTCCTGCGCCTCAGCGTCGGGGTCGAGGACGTCGAGGACCTCTGGCGCGACCTGGACGGCGCCCTGCGGTCGCTGACGTCGCTGGAGTCGCCGGCGACCTGAGCCGGCACGGCCGACCGCGCCGGCGTCAGGTCGTCTCGGCCTTGCGCGCCCGCGACATGAGGTCCTCGGCCACCTTCGCCGGACTCGCCCCGTCGTGGACGACCGCAGCGACGTTCTCGACGATCGGCACGTCGACGCCGTGCCGTCGCGCGAGCTCGAGGATCGACTCGCAGGACTTGACGCCCTCGGCGGTCTGCCGGGTGACCGCGACCACCTCCTGCAGGCTCATGCCCCGGCCGAGGTTCACCCCGAAGGTGTGGTTGCGCGACAGCGGCGACATGCACGTCGCGATGAGGTCGCCCACACCGGCCAGACCGGCGAACGTCGCGGGGTCCGCGCCCAGTGCGACCCCGAGCCGGGCGGTCTCGGCGAGCCCGCGCGTGATGATCGTGGCCTTGGTGTTGTCGCCCAGGCCCATGCCCTCGGCCATGCCGACCGCGAGCGCGATGACGTTCTTGACCGCGCCGCCGAGCTCGGTGCCGACGACGTCGGTGTTCGTGTACGGCCGGAAGTACGGCGTCGCGCAGGCGTCCGCGACGAGCTCGGCCGTCGACGTCCGCGACGCAGGCCACGACGGTGGCCGCCGGCTGGCGGGCGGCGATCTCGTGGGCCAGGTTCGGACCGGAGACGACGGCGATCCGCTCTGCGGCGACGCCACCGGCCTCGGCGATCACCTCGCTCATCCGCCGGGTGGTGCCGAGCTCGACGCCCTTCATGAGCGACACGACCACGGCATCGGCCGGCAGCAGGCCGGACCAGGCCGACGAGGTTGGCGCGCAGCGTCTGCGACGGCACGGCGAGGACGACGATCTCGGCGCCGCTGACGGCCTCGGCCGGGTCCGTGGTGGCCGTGACCGCCGTCGGCAGCGACCAGCTCCGGCAGGTAGTCGGCGTTGACGTGCCGCTCGTTGACCTGGGCGACCAGCTCGGTGCGCCGGCCCCACATCCGCACCTCGTTGCCGGCGTCGGCCAGCACCGCCGCGAACGCCGTTCCCCAGCTGCCGGAGCCGAACACGGCTGCGCGCCTCATCGCATGGGTCCTCTCCGTCTGGGCAGGTGCAGGCGCCGCCGGCCGGTCCCGGCACGGTGGGGGTCGCCGGTGTCGGGCAGTCCGGCGACGCGGGTGTCGAAGCGTTCCGCCGGCGCCTGCTCGCCGCGGATCTGCTCGAGCAGCGCCGTGATCGCGTCCATGAGGCGGTCCGTGGCCTCGCCCAGCACCTCGCGCGTCAGCGGGCGCCCCTGCAGGTCCGTCAGGTCCACCGGGGGCCCGGCCCGCACGTGCATCGTCTTGCGGGGCAGCAGCCGGGAGCCTGTTGGCGTACGGCGCGAGCAGCTCCTGGGGACCCCACTGCGCCACCGGGACCAGGGGGCACCCGGTGGTCAGCGCGACCCGCGCGGCGCCGGTCTTGCCGGTCATCGGCCACAGGTGCGGGTCACGGGTCAGCGTGCCCTCGGGGAAGATCGGCACGCACTTGCCCTCGTGCACCGCGTCCACCGCGGAGCGGAAGGCCTCGGTCGCCTGGCTGGTGCGGCGGTAGACCGGGATCTGCTCGGCGTGGGCGAGCATCCGGCCCAGGACGGGGATGCGGAAGACGCTCTCCTTGGCGAGGAAGAACGGCGGGTGGCCGTTGTCGTAGAGGAAGTGCGCGAAGGCGATCGGGTCGGCGTACGACAGGTGGTTGGGGCTCGCGACGAACCCGCCGGTGCGCGGGAGGTGCTCGGCTCCGCGCCAGTCGCGGCGGGTCAGGGGCTGCATCACCACGCGCAGCAGGGTCGCGACGAACCGGTAGGACCACGGCAGCTGCCGATCCGGGCGTATCCGCCGCACTCGCTTCCACCCTTCCACCGTGGGAGGGACCAGCCGCGTGCGGGCTCGTCCGTATGCCGGTCATCCTCGCCCGAGTGCAGGCCGGTGTCGAGGCAGGCGCGCCCGGCCTGAGACGATCGTTCCGATGAGTGCATCGAAGACCCCCTCGTGGCGGATCGTGGTGCCGGTCAAGGACTCGGCCTGGGCCAAGAGCCGGCTGCACCCCCCACCCGGCATCCGACGCGCCGACCTGGCGCACGCCTTCGCTCTCGACACGGTGGCCGCCGTGGCCCAGGCCGTTCCCGCAGCGCACGTCCACGTCGTCACGGCCGACAGCGCGACCGCGTCGTTCGCGGCGGGGCTCGGGGCCCGGGTGGTGGAGGATCCGGGTGGCGGCCTCAACAGCGCCATCCGGGCCGGTCTCCAGCACGTCTCGACTCTCTCCGGGGACGGTCCGGTCGGGGTGCTGCTCGGCGACCTGCCGACCGTGACCCCGGCGGCGCTGTCCCGGGCGCTGCAGGCCTGTGGCCGGCACCACACCGCCTTCGTCCCCGACGCAGAGGGCACGGGCACCGTGCTGCTCACGGCCCTGGCGCTGGCGGACCTCGTCCCGGCGTTCGGTGCCGGCTCGGCAGCGGCCCACACCCGGCACAGCACCCGGCTGGACCTCGACCTGCCCCTGCTGCGCTCGGACGTGGACGACGACGTCGCGCTGGACCGCGCGGTCGCGCTCGGGGTGGGGCCACGCACCGCTGCGGTCCTCGCCCGTGACTGCGCACGGCTAGCCTGAGCCCATGCAGGCCACGGTGCACCGCTTCGAGGATGCCAGCGGTTCCGGCAGCGTGCTTCTGGACGACGGCCGCGAGCTGCCGTTTGCCGGGGAGGTGTTCGCCGCCAGCGGACTACGTCTGGCCCGCGCCGGACAGCGCGTCTCGGTCGAGGTCGACGAGGGAGCCGTCACCCGGCTGTGGATCGTCGGCGTGGGGCCGGACCAGCCGATCCGCTGACCGCGCGCGTCCGGACAGCCCGAAGGGGCGACACCGTGGGTGTCGCCCCTTCGGGCTGGATCGGCCGGTGGTCAGGCCTTCTTGGCCGTCCGACGGGTGGCCGTCTTCGCGGCGGGAGCGGCCTTCTTGGCCGCGGCCGTGCGGGTGGACGCCGCCGCCTTGGCCGGCGCGGCCTTCTTCGTCGTCGTCCTGGACGACGCCGCCTTGGTGGTGGTGGTGGTGGCGGCGGCCGGAGCGGCCTTGCGCGCCGTGGTCCGGGCCGGAGCGGCCTTGGTGGCGGCCGCCGTCTTGCGGGACGAGGTGGCCCTGGTCGCGGCAGCAGTCGTCTTCGTGGCAGCGGCCTTCTTGCTGGCCGTCGTCCGCGCGGTGGTCGACGCGGCGGCACTCTTGGTGGCTGCCGCCTTGCGGGCGGGCGCCGACGTCTTGGTGGCAGCGGTCTTCGACGAGGCGGCCTTGCCGGCAGCGGTCTTGGTGGCCGCCGTCTTGGAGGCGGCCGTCTTGCTGGCAGCCGTCTTGGTCGCCGCCGTCCTGCTCGCGGCGGCCTTGGTGGCGGTGGTGGCCGTCTTGCGCGCCGGCGCCGCCTTCTTGGCGGTCCCGGCGGTCCCGGCGGCAGCGCGGCTGCCGGCGGCCGCGCGGGCCCCGGCGGCGGTCGTCTTGGGCAGCTGGCGCGGGTCGGCGACCACCGTGCGGAAGGCGGTGCCGGCCTTGAACTTCGGGACCGCGGTCTTCTTGATCTTCACGGTCTCACCGGTGCGCGGGTTGCGGCCGGTGCGGGCTGCTCGGGCGGCCTTCTCGAACGTGCCGAAGCCGGTGATACCGACCTTGCCGCCCCGGGCCACCTCGCGAATGATGACGTCGAGCACGGCCTCCAGGGCCTCAGAAGCAGCCTTCCTGCCGCCGAGGCGCCCTTCGAGCGCGTCGACCAGATCTCCCTTGTTCACGGTTTTTCCCCTCCAGAGGAAACAGTCGCCTGGGCCGTGCCCGGCGAGTGGCGCTGCCGAGCTGTCACCCGACGTGAGACGACGTTAGGCCCCCGCGCACCGTGAGTCCACCACAGAACCCCTCGGATACGTTGTCTCCCAACGGCTTTCAGGGCCCTCAGGCGCCCTCTGCGCGCGGTCGCGGGTCGACCGGTCCGGCAACGCCCTGACCTGCGGTTTTGCCGCCGTCCACCCAGGAGCTCCACGAGAACCCTTGTCGCACAGGGCAATCGACCGAAGGCCGCGCAAGCACCTCGTCCGCCGAGCGACCGGGAGCCCGGCCCACCAGCGCCCGGAGACGCCCGGACGGGGCGCCCGCCACAGGCGAGCACCCCGTCCGAAAAAAAATCTTGTACGCGCGCCGTGTCGCGGCGCAGGTACGGCTCACCCGGCGAGGACGGTGGGCTTCCAGGCCGGCCGGGACTCCTCGAAGGCGGTGATCTCGGCCTCGTGCCGAAGGGTCAGGCTGATGTCGTCGAGGCCCTCGAGCAGCCGCCAGCGGATGTAGTCGTCCACCTCGAACGGCGCCACGATGTCCTTGGCGGTGATCGTGCGGCTGCGCAGGTCCACGGTGACCTCGGTCCCGGGCTCGTTCTCGAGCAGCTTCCAGAGCAGCTCGACGTCGCCCTGGTCCGCCTGCGCGGTCAGCAGACCCGCCTTGCCGCTGTTCCCCCGGAAGATGTCGGCGAAGCGCGAGGAGATCACGACGCGGAAGCCGTAGTTCATCAGGGCCCACACGGCGTGCTCCCGGGAGGACCCGGTGCCGAAGTCCGGACCGGCCACCAGGACCGACCCGGCGGCGTAGTGAGGGGCGTTCAGGACGAACGTCTCGTCACCGCGCCAGGCGGCGAACAGGCCGTCCTCGAAGCCGGTGCGGCTCACCCGCTTGAGGTACTCGGCGGGGATGATCTGGTCGGTGTCGACGTTGCCCCGGCGCAGCGGCACACCGACGCCCGTGTGGGTCGTGAACGCATCCATGGCGCGATTCCCTTCGGTCTCAGAGGTCTGCGGGGCTGGAGAGGGTGCCGCGCAGCGCGGTCGCCGCGGCCACGGGTGGGCTGACCAGGTGGGTGCGCCCACCCTTGCCCTGCCGGCCCTCGAAGTTGCGGTTGGACGTCGAGGCGCTGCGCTCGCCGGGCGCCAGCTGGTCGGGGTTCATCCCGAGGCACATCGAGCAGCCCGCCAGGCGCCACTCGGCGCCGGCCTCGAGGAAGACCTTGTCCAGGCCCTCCGCCTCGGCCTGCAGGCGCACCCGCGCCGATCCGGGCACCACGAGGAGGCGCACGCCGTCGGCGACCCGGTGCCCCTTGACGACCTCGGCCACCGCGCGCAGGTCCTCGATCCGGCCGTTGGTGCAGGACCCGACGAAGACGGTGTCGACGGCGATGTCGCGCAGTGGCGTGCCCGCCTCCAGGCCCATGTAGGCCAGCGCCCGGGCGGCCGAGGCGCGTTGGGACTCATCGGCGTACGACTCGGGGTCGGGCACGCTCGCAGACAGCGGCAGGCCCTGGCCGGGGTTGGTGCCCCAGGTGACGAACGGCGCCAGCTCGGAGGCGTCGAGGTGCACCTCGGCGTCGAACACGGCGTCGTCGTCGCTGCGCAGCCGCGACCACTCCGCCACTGCGGTGTCCCAGTCGGCGCCGGTGGGGGCGTGCGGCCGGCCGCGCAGGTAGTCGAAGGTCGTCTGGTCCGGCGCGATCATGCCCGCGCGCGCACCAGCCTCGATCGACATGTTGCACACGGTCATCCGCGCTTCCATCGACATGGCCTCGATGGCGCTGCCGCGGTACTCCAGGACGTAGCCCTGCCCACCGCCCGTGCCGATCCTGGCGATGACGGCCAGGACGACGTCCTTGGCGGTGACCCCGACGGGCAGCGTGCCGTCGACGTTCACCGCGAGGGTGCGGAACGGCTTGAGCGGCAGGGTCTGGGTGGCCAGCACGTGCTCGACCTCGCTGGTGCCGATGCCGAAGGCCAGGGCGCCGAAGGCTCCGTGCGTGGAGGTGTGGCTGTCGCCGCAGACCACCGTCATCCCGGGCTGGGTCAGGCCGAGCTGCGGGCCCACGACGTGCACGATGCCCTGGTCGGCGTCGCCCATCGGATAGAGGCGTACGCCGAACTGCTCGCAGTTGCGGCGCAGGGTCTCGACCTGGGTGCGGCTCGACGGGGTCGGTGATCGGACCCGGGGTGGTGGGGACGTTGTGGTCCTCCGTCGCCAGCGTGAGGTCGGGCCGGCGGACCTTGCGGCCCTCGAGGCGCAGCCCGTCGAACGCCTGGGGGCTGGTCACCTCGTGCAGCAGGTGCAGGTCGATGTAGAGGAGGTCGGGCTCCCCCTCGGCCCGGCGCACGACGTGCGCGTCCCACACCTTCTCGGCCAGTGTGCCTGCCATGTCCTGTCCTCCGTCACCGCGTCGTGGCGAGCTGTCGTCTTTCCGCGAGGTTCGCGCACTTTGCCCGGCGGGTGAACTTGCGTCTCAGGCAATGAGACGTCAGTATCAGCGCATGGACACTTCCTCAGGCGTCGGCGTTCTCGACAAGGCCGCCATCGTGCTGGGCGCTCTCGAGGCCGGCCCCTCGACGCTGGCCCAGCTGGTCGGGGCCACGGGACTGGCCCGCCCCACGGCCCACCGGCTCGCCGTCGCGCTCGAGCACCACCGGCTGGTCTCGCGCGACATGCAGGGCCGGTTCGTCCTGGGGCCCCGGCTCGGCGAGCTGGCCTCGGCAGCCGGCGAGGACCGCCTGCTGGCGGCAGCCGGCCCGGTCCTCGGAGCCCTGCGCGACCACACCGAACGAGAGCGCCCAGCTCTTCCGGCGCCAGGGGGACCAGCGGATCTGCGTGGCGGCCGCCGAGCGACCGATGGGCCTGCGTGACTCGATCCCGGTGGGCGCCAACCTGTCCATGCTGGCCGGTTCCGCTGCCCAGGTGCTGCTTGCTTGGGAGGAGCCGGACCGGTTGCACCGCGGGCTGCAGGGCGCCAAGTTCACCGCCACCACGTTGTCCGGGGTCCGGCGCCGTGGATGGGCCCAGAGCGTTGGCGAGCGCGAGCTCGGCGTCGCCTCCGTCTCCGCACCGGTCCGTGGCCCGTCGGGACGGGTGGTGGCCGCCGTCTCCATCTCCGGCCCGATCGAGCGGATCTCGCGCCAGCCGGGGCGCATGCACGCCGCCACGGTGGTCGCCGGGGCCAACAAGCTCACCGAGGTGCTGCGCCGCGCCCAGCAGGCCAACCAGCCCGCCTGAGCCGTCGCTCCGGGAGCCGGCCGACCGGCACGGCTCCCCCGCGTCCGCACCGCTCCGCCGCGTCCGCACCGCTCGCCGCGTCCGCACCGCTCTGCCGCGTCCGCACCGCTCTGCCGCGTCCGCACCGCTCTGCCGCGTCCGCACCGCTCTGTCGCGTCCACACGTCGCGCGGCGGCCACCCGGAACCGGGAACCGGCCGCAGGGCCGCCACACAGGCCCTGCGGGCCGTCGTAGCGGCTGCTCGGACCGTCAGTACCGGCCGCTCAGCCCGTCGTACCGGCCGCTCGGGCCGTCCGCACCGGCCGCTCAGCTCGTACCGGCCGATCCGGGCTTCCCGGCCGGTGGGCACGCACGGACGCCGGAGAACGGACGAGGTCCCCGTCCGCAGTGGACGGGGACCTCGGTCCTGCTGGTAGCCCCGACGGGATTCGAACCCGCGCTACCGCCTTGAGAGGGCGGCGTGCTAGGCCGCTACACAACGGGGCCCTAGCTAGTTGCTGTCCGACCCGCTTGCGCGTTGTCAGCGGTGGAAACCCTACCTGCATCGGCGGGGATTCTCCGAATCGAGCCGCTCTCCGGAGAAAACGGAACGACCAGCGCTGGGGTACCAGGACTCGAACCTAGACTAACTGAACCAGAATCAGTCGTGCTGCCAATTACACCATACCCCAAGGGGTATCACCGGCCCGGAAGCCTTGCGGCAGACGGACGGTGAACCGAGGCGAGATACTACCGGCCCGTTCGCCGCGTTCCCAAATCGGCCACCCGGCGACACCGCCCCGCAACGTCTCCGGCCCCGCGATCCCCGCCGCCCCGGCCCGGATCGTCGGCAGGTCAGCCGTCCGGCAGCATCCGGTCCAGCTCGCCCAGCGAGCGGACCACGGGCACGCCCACGTCGTCTCCGGCCCAGGTGCCCCGCCGGTCCAGCCAGATGCCGGTCAGGCCCGCCTCCCGGGCCGCCAGGGCGTCCACGACCAGGTCGTCCCCGACGTACGCCGTGCGGGCGGGCTCCGAGCCCATCCGCTCGCAGGCGTGCAGGAACGCCTTCGGGTCCGGCTTGCCGAAGCCGAGGGTGTCCGTGGTCGCCACGACCGGGAAGACGCCGGAGAGCCCGAGCACGTCGAGCTTCTCGGCCGTGGCGTGGGCGGCGGAGTTGGTCAGCAGGCCCAGCGGCACGGCGGCGCGGGCGGCGGCCTCCAGCAGGTCGGCCACGTCGTCGAAGAGCCGCAGCGCGTTGCGGAACGCCGGCGCGTACGCCCGCTCGAAGCACCCGTGCGCGTCCTCCAGCTCCTCGAACCCGAACGTCGCGACGAGGTGATCCACCCTGGCGGCGCGCATCGCCACGAACTCGACCTCGCCCGAGGCGTAGCGGCCGAACCAGCCGCCGGGGTCACGGTGGAAGTGGACCCCGGCCTGCTCGTGCACCTGCGCCGGCGCGGTCGGCCACAGCGACGCCGCGGCGGCACCGCCGGCCGTCACCATCGCCGCCCGGGTGTCGACCAGCGTGTCGTCGACGTCCAGCAGCAGCGCGTGGATCGTGGGGTGCACGAACGCCGTCGGGCTCAGAGCGACGCCCGCAGCGCCCGCAGGCGGGACAGGGTGGAGTCGCGACCGAGGATCTCCATCGACTCGAACAGCGGCGGCGAGATGCGCTGCCCGGAGACCGCAGTGCGCAGCGGGCCGAACGCCAGCTTGGGCTTCAGGCCCAGCCCGTCGATGAGCGCGGACCGCAGCGCGGCCTCGAGCTCGGCGGCCTGCCACTGCGCCACCGGCTCGAGCGCACCCAGGGCGGCGTCGAGCACCTGTGTGGCGTCATCCTTCAGCTGCGCGCGCGCGTCGTCGGCCACCGGGAGCGCGTCGTCGGCCAGGTAGAACGGTGCGACCATCGGCGTGGCCTCCGAGAGCACGTTGACCCGCGTCTGCACCAGTGCAGCGACGGCGGCAAGCCGCTCGAGGTCGGCGCCAGACGGCTGCGGCGACAGCACGCCGTCCCGCTGCAGGTAGGGCACCAGGCGTGCCGTGAAGTCCTCGGGCGCCAGGCGACGGATGTGCTCGGCGTTGATCGCCTCGGCCTTCTTCTGGTCCCACCGGGCCGGGTTGGCGTTGACGTCGTGGATGTCGAACGCCGCCACGAGCTCGTCCGGGGAGAACAGGTCGTGGTCGTCGGCGATCGCCCAGCCCAGGGTGGCCAGGTAGTTGATCATGCCCTCGCGGATGAAGCCGCGGTCGCGGTGCAGGAACAGGTTGGACTGGGGGTCGCGCTTGGACAGCTTCTTGTTGCCCTCGCCGAGGACGAGCGGCATGTGCCCGAACACCGGGACGCGCGTGGCGGCGCCGACCGCGACCAGCGCACGGTAGAGCGCGATCTGGCGCGGGGTGGAGGACAGCAGGTCCTCGCCGCGGATCACGTGGGTGATCCCCATCGCGGCGTCGTCGACCGGGTTGACCAGCGTGTAGAGGGGCTCCCCCGTCGCGCGGACGATGACGAAGTCCGGCACCGACCCGGCCCGGAAGGTCACGTCGCCGCGGATGAGGTCGGTGAACGTGATGTCCTCATCCGGCATCCGGACCCGCAGCACCGGCTGCCGCCCCTCGGCCCGGAACGCGGCCTTCTGCTCCGCCGTCAGGTCGCGGTCGTGGTTGTCGTAGCCCAGCTTGGGGTCGCGCCCCGCCGCGCGGTGACGGGCCTCGACCTCCTCGTTGCTGGAGAAGGACTCGTAGGCGAAGCCGGCGTCCAGCAGGTCCTGGGCCACCTTCAGGTGCAGCGGGCGGCGTTCGCTCTGCCGGTACGGCTCGTGCGGGCCGCCGACGCCCGGGCCCTCGTCGTAGTCCAGGCCCAGCCAGGCCAGGGCGTCGACGATCTGGTCGAAGCTCTCCTGGCTGTCCCGGTTGACGTCCGTGTCCTCGATCCGGAAGACGAACGTGCCCCCGGTATGGCGCGCGTAGGCCCAGTTGAACAGGGCGGCACGGGTCAGCCCGACGTGCGGGGTGCCGGTGGGCGACGGGCAGAAGCGGACCCGGACCGAGCTGCCGGAGGCTTCAGCGTGCTCGGAGTCGGTCTCGGGAGCGGCGTGGGGTGCGGTAGTCATGGTGCTCCCAGCCTATCGGCGGCCCGGGCCCAGCAACGCCGTGGCCGGAGCACCGTTGGGTGCTCCGGCCACGGCGTCGTACCGCTGGTGTCGCCCGGCTCAGCTGATCCGGTTGACGTAGGCCCCGCGACCGTGGGTCGCGGCGTACAGGCGCTTCCCGGACTCGTCCAGGGTCAGGCCGTAGACGGCCACCTTGGGCAGGCCGGGCGTGGCCAGGTAGGTGTCGGTCCCCGCGGGCTTGACCAGGACACCCCAGTCGGTGGCCGCGTAGACGGCTCCGGTGCGCCAGTCGAGCGCGACGTCGAGCACCGGCATGTCACCGAGGTCACCGGAGATGTCCTTGGCCGTCGCCGTGCCCGTGGCGGGGTTGAACATCACGTCGTAGACGTGGCCGCCGGCGCTGTACGCCGAGTAGCCGCTGTAGGACACGATGGCGTGGTCGGCGTTGGTCGGGTCGACCTGGATGCCGGAGATGAACCGCACCGGCAACGCGGCGCCGGTCACCTTCTGGTCCAGCCGGGTGAACGTGACCGAGGACGCGTCCTTGGCGTTGGCGTTCTGGGTGATGAACAGGCGGCCCCGTCGGGTCGCCGCCCACATCACGCCGGTCTTGCGCTGGCTGTGCGCGATCGCCGTGACGTAGTTGGCCGGACCGGCGTTGTCGGTGCCGTAGGCGGTCCCGGACAGGTCGCCGGCGGAGTTCGCGCCGGACGTGCCCAACGGGACGAAGTCACCACAGGTCGTGCTGAAGTCACCGCTCAGCTCGTTGCAGTGCTTCTCCAGCGAGGCCTGGCTGCCGCCGTTGTCGGTCGTCCGGAAGATGTGCTGCAGCCCGTTGTAGAGCGTCCCGGGCGCGGTCTGGTCCGCCTCGACCGGCATGTAGAACGACGACGCCTCGTGGCTGGCCAGCAGCGGGTCGGCGATCCAGTTCCAGCCCTTGGGGTCAGCGCCGCGGAAGTTCACGTCCTGCTGCGGGTTGTAGTACGTGTGGTACCGGACGTTGCTGTTGCCGGCGTTGAAGGCGGACTGGCCACCGTCGCCGCCGACCGTCTCGGCCCAGCCGCCGGGGTAGTCCGACTGCCAGGTGCCGTTGTCCTGCGTGCCGCCCTGGACGATGCCGTCCTTGACCGACACGGAGCCGTACTCGAGGTCCTGCAGGCCCTGGTTGACCTCGCGGTTGCTCGTCGGGACGGCGGACAGCCACCGCTTGCAGCTCGCGAGGTCGGCGGCGCCCAGGCCGCGGGTGTCACAGCTCGCGGACGCGCTGACGAAGGGACCGCTCTCGACCGCGACGCCACCGTCGTCGCCGAGCACCCACTGGTCGGGGTTGCCGGGGAAGAAGGCGAGCGCGTGCTGGTCGGGGTGCAGGCCGTTGCCGGCCGTGTCGTTGGTCATGTCGGTGAACGAGACCCCGGCGTCGGTGGACCGGACGATGGCCCGGCCGTTGGACGGCTGGTGGGCGGTGAAGATCTCGTCGTAGTTCATCGAACCCGACAGGACGACGGAGTCCGGCTGTCCCGGAGGCACGGTGACCGCCATGTCGTAGCTGCACTGGCCCTGGCAGAAGTTGTAGCTGTCGTAGCCGCTCGTGCCCTTGGACGGGTTGGACAAGGACGTCCAGTCCACCTTGTCCGCCGTCGCGTCGTCGGTCCGCAGCAGGCCGGCGGCGTTGTCGTTGAAGCGCGTTGCGTCACCGAGGTAGATGCGGGTGTGGCCGTCCTTGACCGTCGCATCGAACTCGATCCGGCTGCTGCCGGACAGCGCGACGCTGCCCGGGGTGTTGATCGCGTAGACCGGGCTGTAGGTCGACTGGCCCTTGAGGCGCCGGTAGAGGCCGTAGTCGCTGACGGCGGCGTACGTCGTGGTGGGGTCCGACGGGTCGAACTCGACCTTGGTCACGCCACCGCGGAACAGGTCGTTGCCGGTCGCGGAGCCGCCCACGACCTGGTCCTGGGGCTCGTTGATGACCTGGGACCACGTGGCACCGGCGTCCGTGCTCTCGTAGAGGCCGATCGGAGCCGCGCCGGGCGGTGTGTAGCGGCCACCGTTGACGCCGGAGGCTCCATGCCGTCCGACGGCCGTGCCGACGAGCAGGTGGGCCGGGTTGCGGGGGTCGACGGCGATGGAGGAGATGGAACGGTCCACGCTGTCGGCGTGGAAACCGGTGACCTCCTTCCACGTCGTACCACCGTCGGTGGAGGAGAACAGGCCCTGCCCGGCCTCGGAGTCCGAGGAGCCGTTGGCCTCGCCGGTGCCGGCGTAGACGGTCTTGCCCGCGATCCTGAGGCTGCCGATGGCGCCCGTGGGAAGGCCGTCACCGACCGAGGTCCACACCGGCTTGGCGGCCGTGATGTCGGTGGTCTTCCAGACGCCGCCCCCGGCGGACCCGACGTAGACGGTGTGGCCGTCCGGGTCCACCGCGAGCGCGGTGACGCGGCCGGAGACGTGGCTGCCCTGGCCGGTGTAGGTGACGTCGCCCGGCACGGTGCCGGTGGAGTTGTCCAGCAGGGTCCAGGTGCCGGTCGGCGGCCTGTGGCTCGAGCCCTTGCCCCGCTGGACCGATGCGACGTAGGCGGCGCGGCTGCCGTTGGTCTGCTGCGGCGCGACGGTCGTGCGGGGGAAGGCGCGGTCGGCGTACGCCTCCTGCTGCGGACCGAAGGCGACCTCCCCACCCCCGTCCATCTTCTCCATGATGGCTGCCAGCGCCTGCGAGTGCCGGTTCAGGCTGGCGTGCTCGGCGGCGAACTCGTGCAGGCTCTCGGCGCCGCTCTCGCCGTGCAGCCGCTCCCAGACGCGCTCGGGGCCGCCGAGCGCGGCGGTGCCTGCGGTCACGGCGACCACCCCGGCGGTGACCGCCGCGGCCAGCGTCCTGCCTCGGCGCCAGGTGGCGGAGGCAGCAGTTGGTGATGATTTCACGTAGTTTCCCCTCGGATGTCCTCACGGACGACAGGACGGACGGCTTTGTATGCCGTCCGTCACACGTTGTATCCCGGGGAACGCACAGCGGCCCATGACGTCTGTCATGGGCCGCTGTGGAGCAGGAGCGGGGCGGGTCAGTCCCGGCGGACGACGGGGTTGGACAGGGTGCCGATGCCCTCGATCTCGACCTCGACGCGCTGGCCGGCGACGATCGGGCCGACGCCTGCGGGGGTCCCGGTCAGGATGACGTCGCCGGGCAGCAGCGTGAACGCCGCCGAGGCGTGCGACGACGAGCGCGGCGATGTCGTGCACCATCTGGCTGGTCCGGCCGTCCTGGACCATCTCACCGTCGCGGCGGGTGGTCGAGGGAGAGGTCGCGGCGTCCAGGTCGGTGACGATCCACGGGCCCGAGCGGGCAGAACGTGTCGAACCCCTTGGCCCGGGCCCACTGGCCGTCGCACGCTGCAGGTCGCGCGCGGTGACGTCGTTGGCGCAGGTGTAGCCGTAGATGACGTCCGTGACGCGCTCGAGCGGCACGTCCTTGCAGATCCGGCGGATCACGACGGCGAGCTCGCCCTCGTAGTGCACGCTCGGCGACTGCCGCGGCAGCACGATCGGGTCGCCGGGGCCGATCACGGCGGTGTTGGGCTTGAGGAACATCAGCGGCTCGGCCGGTGCCTCGCCGCCCATCTCGGCGGCGTGGTCGGCGTAGTTCTTGCCGATGCCGATCACCTTGCTGCGCGGGATCACCGGCGCGAGCAGCCGCACGTCGTCCAGCGGCGCGCGGACGCCGGTGAGGACGACCGGCTGGTGCAGCGGGTCGCCCTGGACCTCGGCAGCACGACCTCCTGCCCGCGGTCTCCTCGACGATGCCGTAGGTCGGGTCCTCACCGGTGGTGTATCTCGCGATGCGCACGGCAGCGAGGCTACCGACACGGGCCCGTAGCCTTGGACGTGCCCGTGGTCGCGCTGCGGACGGTCCCGGAGCCCGAGTGGCGGTCGCTGGAGTGCGCCCACGAGCAGCGGGTGGACGCCCTGGACCGCCGGGCACGGCTGGCGCGCCGGGCCGACGGCCGAGAAGCACCCGGTGGAGGACTTCCTCTTCACGTACTACTCCCTCCGGCCCGGCCCAGCTGCGGCGGTGGCACCCCGGCGCCGGCGTGTGCCGCTGGCGCGGCGGCGACGGACTGGCGCTGGTACGTCGGCGCGTCGTACCGGCTCGACGACGCGACGCGCGCGCGGTCGGCGTGGACGTCGAGGCCCTCCTCGCCGACTCGTGGGCGACTCGGTCCGCTTCGTCCGCGACCTGCTGGCGCGACGGCCTCGCGCCCGGCCCAGCTCGGCTGCTTCGGCCTGCACGAGTGGGCGATGGTGTACCGGCAGGACCGCGGGCGAGCAGCGGCACGAGGACTGGCCGCTGCGGCTCGGCGCCGGCCGGCACGGACGCGGTCGTGGAGGCGCACCCGGTGCGCTGCTCGCACTTCGACGCCTTCCGCTTCTTCACGCCGTCGGCCCGGCCGCTGCAACGCGCTGCAGCCCACCCGCGTCCGAGCCCAGGTCAGACCTGGAGCAGCCGGGCTGCCTGCACGCCAACATGGACCTCTACAAGTGGGCCTTCAAGCTCGCCCCGCTGCGTGCCGAGCGGGCTGGCGACGGACTGCTTCGAGCTGGCCCGCGAGGTGCGCGAGCTCGACATGCGCGCGTCGCCGTACGACCTGCGCGAGCTCGGCTACGAGCCGGTGCGGATCGAGACCAGCGAGGGCAAGGCGCAGTACGTCGCCGCGCAGCGCGCGTTCTCGGCCCGCGCGCAGGCGCTGCGCGCCCGGCTGGTGGACGCCTGCGACCAGCTGCTCGGCGCGGCAGCGTCCCCCTCGCCCGTACCGGGCTCGCCCGTTCGCGCCTGAGGCCGCCGCTCAGCAGCCGCGGCGGCGGCGGCCCTTCCGGTCGTCCGCCCCGAACAGCAGGATGCCCATCACGGGGATGAGCAGGAACCAGAGCCAGGTGTGGATGAGGAAGAACAGCGCCAGAGCCACGAACGGGGTCAGCGCCATCACCGTGTCACGGTGGCGCCCGACCATCCCGCCCAGGGCCGGCACGGACGGCTCAGGAACCCGCGTCGGGGCGGACGCGGGAGCCGGGCCCTGCACCACCTCGTGGCCCGGTGCGGGCACCCGTGGGGCCACCCGGTCGGGCAGGTCGGCGAAGAGCGCGTCGAGCTCGGTCCGCGTGCGGGCCGCCTTGGCGAGGGTGGTGCGCCGTTCGTGCTCGCCGGGGTCGAGCCGCCCGGCGTGCCAGTGCGTGTCGAGGGCGGCCACCGCCGCGTTCCGCTCGGGGGTGCCGATACGCACGGAGGGAAGGATGCCGCCGGTGCCGGGCTCCTGCTGGCTCTCACTCACCCTGCCATCCTGCCCCCTTCGGGCCGCCCGCGGGAGAGGTCCGAGGCATGCCGGGGCGCCCGCTCTCAGCGGACCGGGACGCCCTGGCGCAGCAGCCCGTAGGTGATGCCGTCCACCAGCGCCAGCCAGCTGGCCTCCACGATGTTGGGCGCCACCCCGACGGTCTCCCAGGACGTCGTGCCGTCCGAGGTCTCGATCAGCACCCGCGTGACGGCGTCGGTGCCGTGGGCGGCGTCGAGGATGCGCACCCGGAAGTCGATCAGCTCCAGCTTCTCGATCTCGGGGTAGGCGGTGGTGAGGGCCTGGCGCAGCGCGTGGTCCAGGGCGTTGACCGGGCCGTTGCCCTCCCCCGTGGCGACCACGCGGCGGCCGGCGGCGACCAGCTTGACGGTGGCCTCGGACAGGGCCTCCCCCGCCCCGACGGAGTCGGTGATGACGCGCCAGGACTCGACGTCGAAGTAGCTGAGCCGCTCTCCCTGCACCGCGCCGCGCAGCAGCAGGGCGAAGGAGGCGTCGGCCGCGTCGAACGTGTAACCCCGCAGCTCGAGGTCCTTGACCTGGCCGACGACCCGGGTGAGCAGCTCGTCCTGACCGGCGAGGTCGTAGCCCAGCTCGCGGGCCTTCAGCTCGATACTGGCGCGCCCCGCCATGTCCGACACCAGCATCCGCATGTCGTTGCCGACGCCCATCGGGTCGGTGTGCTGGTAGAGGTCCGGGTCGATCCGGATGGCGCTCGCGTGCAGCCCGGCCTTGTGCGCGAAGGCGCTCGCGCCGACATACGGCTGCCGGCTGTACGGCGGGACGTTGGTCACCTCGCTGACCGCGTGCGCGATCCGGGTCGCCTCCTGCAGGCGCCCGGGGGGCAGGACCTCGCGCCCCTGCTTCAGCTGCAGGTTGCTGACCACGGTGAGCAGGTCGGCGTTGCCGGTGCGCTCGCCGTAGCCGTTGAGGGTGCCCTGCACGTGGCTGGCGCCCGCCGACACCGCGGCGAGGGAGTTGGCCACGGCGCAGCCGGTGTCGTTGTGGCAGTGGATGCCGAGGCGCACCCCGGTGGCGGCCAGGACGTCCGTCACGACGTCCCCGACCTGCGGCGGCAGCATCCCGCCGTTGGTGTCGCACAGCGCGACGACCTCCGCGCCGGCGTCGGCGGCGGTGCGCAGCACCTCCAGGGCGTAGGCGCGGTCGGCGAGGTAGCCGTCGAAGAAGTGCTCGGCGTCCAGGAAGACCCGCCGCCCCTCGCCGCGCAGAAAGGAGACCGTGTCGCGCACCATCGCCAGGTTCTCGGCCCCGGTCGTGCGCAGGGCCGTCTCGACGTGGCGCAGGTGGCTCTTGGCCACGAGCGTCACGACCGGAGCAGCTGAGTCCAGCAGCGCCAGCACCTGCGGGTCCTGCGCGGCCGACGTGCCGGCCCGGCGGGTGGCTCCGAAGGCGGCCAACGTGGCGTGGCGCAGCGAGAGCTCCTGCCGCGCGCGGGCGAAGAACTCGGTGTCCTTGGGGTTCGCGCCGGGCCAGCCCCCCTCGATGAACCCGACCCCGAGGTCGTCCAGGTGCGCGGCGATGGCCAGCTTGTCGGCGACCGAGAGGTTGAGGCCCTCCTGCTGCGCGCCGTCGCGCAAGGTGGTGTCGTAGACGTGCAGCTCGCTCATCGTCGTTCTCGTCTCGGGTCGCTTCGCTTCTGTGTCTTCCATGGTGCCGGTTGCCCCGGGCCACCTCGCGGTGGACCCGGGGCACACCGTGCCCCGTTCACACGTCCTGGCGTCTTCTCGTCCCGCTGCGCGGTGCCGCACGGAGCGGGGTGTGCTCCGGCAACAAAAAAACCCCCCGGGTTCGGGAGGTTCGCGCGGCGGGGGGTGCCCGTCGCGCTAGTCGAGAATGAGGGTGGCGGTGGCCACGTCGGCCCAGGAGGTCTTCACGGGAACCAGCCTGCCACCGGGTGTCCGGAGTGTGAACCGCCGTCTCGCGATGTGGGCGAGTGCGGGCGCCACCGCCCCTGCCTCATCCCTCCGGCGTGCGGGCGGCAGCGACGAGCGCCTCGAACAGGCGCGCGTCCTGGCCGGTCTCGGGGTGCCACTGCACGGCCAGCCGGAACCGTGAGCCCGGGTCCTCGATGGCCTCCAGCGTGCCGTCGTCCGACCAGGCCGCGGCGGTGTAGCCGGGGTGGGTCAGCACCGACTGGTGGTGGTAGCTGGCGACGGACTCCCCCTCCCCCAGCAGCCGCGCCATCCGCGTGCCCGGCACGGTGCGGACCGGGTGCGAGCCGTAGACGCCGGGGCCCGGGGAGTGCCGGTCGTGCCCGACCCGGTCGGGCAGGTGCTGCTCCAGCGTGCCGCCGGCCTGCACCGCCATGACCTGCATGCCGCGACAGATGCCGAGCACCGGCAGGCCGGCACGGTACGACGCCGCGGCGAGCGCGAGCTCGAGCGCGTCGCGCTCGGGCCGCGCCTCCTGGAGGCGGGGGTGCGGCGCGGCGTCGTACCGGCTGGGCTCGACGTCCGCGCCGCCGGCCAGGATGAGCCCGTCCAGCCGCTGGACCAGGGCGGCCGCGAGGTCCTCGTCGGCGTCGACCCGCGGCGGGACCAGCAGCGCGATGGCTCCGGCTCGCTCGACGTGCCGGACGTAGTCGTGCGGCAGCAGCGCCGTGGGCTGGTCGGTCCAGTCCCCCCGGGAGGCCCGCTCGACGTAGCAGGTGATCCCGATGACCGGGCGGGCCGTGGTGGACACGTTCACAGGGGCGTGACATAGGCGCCGGAGATGCCGCCGTCGACCATGAACGTCGACGCGGTGACGAAGCTGGACTCGTCGCTGGCCAGGAACAGCACCGCGTTCGCCAGCTCCTCGGGCTCGGCGAACCGGCCGACCGGGATGTGCACCAGCCGGCGCGCGGCCCGCTCCGGGTCCTTGGCGAACAGCTCCTGCAGCAGCGGGGTGTTGACCGGGCCGGGGCACAGGGCGTTGACCCGCACCCCCTGGCGGGCGAACTGCACCCCCAGCTCGCGCGACAACGAGAGCACGCCGCCCTTGCTGGCGGTGTAGGAGATCTGCGACGTCGCCGCGCCCATGACCGCCACGAAGGAGGCGGTGTTGATGATCGAGCCGCGGCCCTGCTCGAGCATGTACGGCAGCGCCGCCTTGCAGCAGAGGTAGACGCTGGTGAGGTTGACCTCCTGGACCCTTCGCCACGCCTGCAGGTCGGTGGTGAGGATCGAGTCGTCCTCGGGCGGGGAGATGCCCGCGTTGTTGAAGGCGACGTCGACGCTGCCGTAGCGCTGCTTCGCCGTGGCGAACAGCGTGTCGACCTGCGCGGCGTCGGTCACGTCGCACGACACGAACGCGCCGCCGACCTCCTCGGCCACCGCCTTGCCGCCGACCTCGTCGACGTCGCCGATGACCACCCGCGCGCCCTCCTGCGCGAACCGCCGCACCGTCGCCAGCCCGATGCCGCTCCCGCCACCGGTGACCACGGCCACCCGTCCCTCGAGTCGTCCTGCCATGCCAAGCCTCTCGTCGGCCCTCGCGGGCGGTCAGTCGGTGGAGAGAAAGACGTTCTTGACGTCCGTGAACGCATCGAGCGCGTCCGGGCCCAGCTCGCGCCCCAGCCCGGACTGCTTGAACCCCCCGAACGGCGTGGAGTACCGCACGCTGCTGTGGGAGTTGACCGACAGGGTGCCGGCCTCGATGCCCCGGGAGACGCGCAGCGCGCGTCCCAGGTCGCGGGTCCAGATGGACCCCGACAGTCCGTACGCCGTGTCGTTGGCCTTGGCGACCGCGTCCGCCTCGTCCTCGAACGGCAGCACCGCCACCACGGGCCCGAAGACCTCCTCCCGCCACACCGGGTCACCGGGCCCGCGCGGCAGGACCACCGTTGCCGGGTACCAGAAGCCGTCTCCGGTGGGGCACTCCCCGCGGAAGGCGACGTCGACCTCCTCCGGCGCGTCCTCGACGTAGGACCGGACGCGGTCGCGCTGCCCCGCGCTGATCAGCGGCCCCATCTGCGTCGTCTCCCGCGCGGGGTCGGCGACGACGACGCCTCGCACGGCGGTCTCGAAGAGCGCCATGAACCGGTCGAACACGCTGCGCTGGACCAGGATCCGGCTGCGGGCACAGCAGTCCTGGCCGGCGTTGTCGAACACCGACATGGGCGCCGTCGCCGCGGCCCGCTCCAGGTCGGCGTCCGCGAAGACCACGTTGGCGCTCTTGCCGCCCAGCTCGAGCGTCACGCGCTTCACCTGGTCGGCGGCCCCCCGCATGATCCGCTGCCCGACCTGCGTGGAGCCGGTGAAGCAGATCTTGCGGACGGCCGGGTGGGTGACGAACCGCTCCCCCACGACCGAGCCGCGGCCGGCCAGGACCGTGAGCACGCCTTCGGGCAGCCCCGCCTCCAGGGCCAGCTCCCCCAGCCGCAGCGCCGTCAGCGGCGTCAGCTCGGCCGGCTTCAGGACGACGGTGTTGCCGGCAGCCAGCGCCGGCGCCAGGCCCCACCCGGCGATGGGCATGGGGAAGTTCCACGGGACGATGATCCCGACGGTGCCGAGCGGCTCCTTGAACGTGACGTCGATCCCGCCGGCGACCGGGATCTGCCGGCCGAAGAGGCGCTCCGGTGCCGCCGAGTAGTAGGCCAGCACGTCGCGGACGTTGCCGGCCTCCCACCTGGCGTTGCCGACCGTGTGCCCGGCGTTCACCACCTCCAGGGCGGCGAGCTCCTCGACGTGGGCGTCCACCACCTCGGCGAACCGCCGCAGCAGCCGGCCGCGGTCGGCGGGGCTGACCGCCCTCCAGGCGGGTCCCACCGCCTGCGCCGTGGCGATCGCCGCGTCGGTCTCCTCCAGCGTGGCCAGCGGCACCGTCGCGACCGGTTGGGCGGTCGAGGGGTTGAGGACCACGTGCTCGACCGCGGCACCGCCCTCGGTGCCGGTCGTCGTCGGGATGCCGCTCACAGCCGCTCGAACCCCCTGATCCGCTCCCAGTCGGTGACCGCGGCGTTGAACGCGGCGAGCTCGACGTCCGCGGCGTTGACGTAGTGGTCGACGACGTCCTTGCCGAACGCCGCTCGTGCGAGCGCGGACCCGGCGAAGAGCTCACGCGCCTCGGCCAGGGTAGTGGGCACCTGGGCCTTGTCCGCGACGTAGGCGTTGCCCTCGCACGGCGGCTCCAGTGGGATCTGCTCGCGGACGCCGTGCAGACCACCGGCCAGCATCGCCGCGACCGCCAGGTAGGGGTTGACGTCCCCGCCGGGCAGACGGTTCTCGACCCTCAGCCCACTGCCGTGCCCGACCACCCGCAGGGCGCACGTGCGGTTGTCGCGGCCCCAGGCGACCGCGGTCGGTGCGAACGAGCCCGGTGCGAAACGCTTGTAGGAGTTGATGTTCGGCGCGTAGAAGAGCGTCAGCTCGCGCAGCGTCACCTGCACCCCGGCGATGAAGGAGTCGAACATCACGCTGTGGCCGCCGGCCCGGCTCTCGTCGGCGAAGACCGCCTCCCCGTCCTCGCCCCGCAGCGACAGGTGGATGTGGCAGCTGTTCCCCTCCCGCTGGTCGTACTTGGCCATGAACGTCAGGGACTGCCCGTGGGCGGCAGCGATCTCCTTGGCGGCGGTCTTGTAGACGGCGTGGTTGTCGCAGGTGCGGACCACCTCGTCGTACCGGAACGCGATCTCGTGCTGCCCCGGGTTGCACTCGCCCTTGGCGCTCTCGACCATCACCCCGGCGGCGTACATCTCGTTGCGGATGTCCCGCAGCAGCGGCTCGACCCTGGTGCCACCGAGGATCGAGTAGTCCACGTTGTAGCGGTTGGCCCCGGTCAGGCCCTCGTACCGGCGGTCCCAGGCCTGGTCGAAGGAGTCCTCGAAGACGATGAACTCCAGCTCGGTGCCGGCGAGGGCCACGCAGCCGAGGTCGGCCGCCGCGTCGACCTGGCCGCGCAGCACCGAGCGGGGCGACTGCCGCACCGGGCCGCTGCCGTCGGTCCACGACAGGTCGCACTGGATCGTGACGGACCAGGGCTGGCCCGGCGTGCGCCGCAGGGTGCTGAGGTCCAGGTCGAACATCATGTCGCCGTAGCCGCGCTCCCAGGAGCTGATGGCATAGCCGTCCACCGTGTTCATGTCGACGTCCACTGCCAGCAGGTAGTTGCACCCCTCGGTGCCGTGGTCCAGCACCGTGTCGAGGAAGAACGGGGCGTGGATCCGCTTGCCCTGCAGGCGCCCCTGCATGTCGGTGAAGGCGCAGATCACGGTGTCGACCGTACCCGCCTCGATGTCGGCGACCAGTCGCTCGATGGTCAGCATCGGTGGAGCGGTCATCGCCCTCCTCCTGTCCGTGCCGCGGATCTCACTCGTAGAAGATCTCGTCGGCGGGCCTGGTGTCGTGCCCCTTCGGGACGTCGCGCATGAAGTGGTGCCGGCCCCGGCCGAACCAGAACGCGGTGGCGAGCAGCAGCACGGCGAGGACGGCGACCGGCGCGTAGTTGAACGTGTCGCCGGTGCCCGGCGCGTACTGCGGCAGCATGAAGAGGATCACGATGAAGGCCACCCAGGTGACGGCGATCCAGCCGAGCGGTGCGCTCCACCGGCCGAGCTGCCAGGCGCCGGTGCGGAACTGCGGGTTGAGGCGTCTGAGCAGGACGGGTACGACGTAGGCGATGTAGAGCCCGATGACGGCGATCGAGGTCACCGCACCGTAGGCGATGATGCTCTTCAGGGCCGGGGTCGCGAGGACGAACGAGCACCCGACGCACAGCCAGATCGAGTTGGTGGGGGTGCCCGTCCGCGGGTTGACCCTGGCCCAGAGCCGCGATCCCGGCAGCGCGCCGTCGCGCGAGAAGGCGTACGACATGCGGGAGTTCGCGGTCACCGACGCCATCCCGCAGAAGAACTGGGCGACAGCGCAGATGAACAGCAGGAACAGGCCGATGGTCCGGCCGGCCGCGTCGATGAAGATCTGCGCGGGCGGCAGCCCGGTCGGGCTGTGGCGCTCGGCGTCGTAGTTCTGGATCGACGCCGTGACGGCGATCAGCAGGACCCACCCGGCGAGGATCGAGACCCAGACGCTCCGAACGATCCCCTTCGGTGCGTCCACGGAGGCGTTGCGGGTCTCCTCGGCGATGTGCGCGGAGGCGTCGTACCCGGTGTAGGTGTACTGGGCCATCAGGAGGCCGATGAGGATGGCATAGACCGGGCTGGCCCAGCCGGTCGTGTTGCGGAACTCCGTGAACGTCCATGTCAGCGACTGGTGCCGGTCCGGCACGAAGGCGAGGGCGAGCACGATGACCGCGACACCGGCCAGGTGCCACCAGGCACTGACGTCCGAGAGCAGCTTGACCAGGTTGACCCCGAAGGTGTTGAGCAGCCCGTGCAGGAGCAGGATCACGGTGTAGGCCAGGAAGATCGTCGTCGGCGAGACCGTCACTCCCCACACGAGGTTGAGCAGCGCCATCCACGTGACGGCGGCCCCGTAGTCGATCGCCGCCGTCACCGCGATCTCGCCCAGGAAGTTGAACCACCCGACGTACCAGGCCCACACCCGCTTGTTGCGGCGGGCGAGGCGCCCCGCCCAGAAGTAGAGACCGCCGGCGGTCGGGTACGACGAGCACACCTCGGCCATGGCCAGGGCGACGCACAGCACGAACAGGCCCACCACCGGCCAGCCCAGGGTGATCGCAACCGGGCCACCGGCGTCCATGGCGAGGTAGTACGTCGTGATGCACCCGGCGAGGACGGAGATGATGGAGAACGAGACGGCGAAGTTGGAGAAGCCGCTCATGCCCCGGTGGAGCTCCTGGGTGTAGCCCAGCTCAGCCAGGCGGGCGGCGTCGGCGTCCCCGGCGCCCGCGACGGGTTCGGAGATGCTCATCGGTCACCTCGGACGAGTCCTGGCACGGCCGGACGGCCGGCGACGCTGTTGTGGGGTGCAGTCAAGACCAGCGCCGAGGCTCCCGTCAATGGGTCGTGGGGAACGTCCCCTGCCGTGGCGCGCGGCGGCCCGGGAGAAACGTGTCGGACGCGCCGGGCACGGCGCCCGCATGAGCGCAGACGCGGGCGCCCGGGGCGCCACGAACCGCGCGACCATCGTGCGGTACGGCGGCCGCGACAGGGCCGCCGTACGGGGTCGGGTCCGCCGTGCCAGCCCGCGTCGTGGACCGGGTCAGAACCGGGTGACGACCGCGATGCCGGGGACGGTGCCGAGGCCGGCGAACGCCCCGGCGGCCTCGTCCAGGCCGAGCTCGCGGGTGACCAGCCGCTCGGGGTGCAGCCGGCCGGCAGCGATGAGCCCCAGCATCTCCGGATACGCGTGTGCCGGCATGCCGTGGCTGCCGAGCAGCTCCAGCTCGAGGGCCACGGCCCGGTCCATCGGCACCGCCGGCCGCCCGAGGTCCGGCGGCAGCAGGCCCACCTGGACGTGCCGGCCGCGCGCCCGCAGGCAGAGGACCGAGCCGACGCAGGTGCCGGGACTCCCGAGCGCGTCGAGGGACACGTGCGCCCCACCACCGGTGGCGCTGCGCACCGCGTCCGCCACCGCCGCCGCGTCGAGTCCGCGGGAGTCAAGGACCTCCTGCGCCCCCAGCTCGCGGGCCAGCGCCAGGGCTCCGGGGGCGACGTCGACAGCCACGACCCGCGCACCGGCCGCGACGGCGACCTGTACCGCGGACAGGCCCACCCCGCCGCAGCCGTGCACGGCGACCCACTCGCCGGGGCGCACCCTGCCCTGGTGGGCGACCGCGCGGAAGGCGGTGCCGTAGCGGCAGCCCAGGCTGGCCGCGACGGCGAAGGACAGCCCGTCCGGCAGCGCCACGAGGTTGACGTCCGCGGCCTCGATCGACACGAGCTCGGCGAACGAGCCCCAGTGGGTGAAGCCCGGCTGGGTCTGGTGCGCACAGACCTGCTGGTCGCCGGCCGCGCAACGGGCGCACCGGCCGCAGGCACAGACGAAGGGGACCGTGACGCGGGCGCCGACCTGCCAGCCGTGCACGCCCTCGCCCACCGCCTCGATGGTCCCGGCCAGCTCGTGGCCCGGCACGTGCGGCAGGGCGATGTCGGGGTCGTGGCCCTGCCAGCCGTGCCAGTCGCTGCGGCAGACGCCGCTGGCCCCGACGCGGAGCACGACCCCACCGGGAGCCGCAGCCGGAGCCGGTACGTCGCGGACCACCATCGGGCCGCCGAAGGACTCGTAGACCAGAGCCCTCATGCGCCGGCCCCCCGACCGCTCGCAGCGTGCTCGGCGGACCGGCCGGAGGGTGGCTGTGCCATGCGGGAGGTGCCTTCCTGTCGTCCGGGGTGGGCCGACAGGCTATCCGCGGTCCAGGGTCGGGCGGTGCTGCCCCTCTGCGCCCTGGTCAGACGGCGAGGGAGGAGCGGCTCCCGCGCCACAGCCGCTCGACGTGGGCGCGAGCCTCCTCGAGCGTGGGGAAGCTGCGCTGCACGCCCTCGTAGCGCGAGCGGAAGCCGATGGCGTAGTCGCCGTGGATCTCGCCGACCTGCCGGCCCATCCGGTCGGTCAGGACATAACAACCGGGACGGAGCACCGTCAGGTCGAGGGCACCCGGAGACGACGGCGCGAGCCTCAAGGCACCGGCGGCCGCCCGGCTCAGGTTGGCGGCGGTGGCAGCCTGCGCTGCCTGGGTCGCCTGCTGACGCGCCGTACGACGTGCCTTGAACATCGACCATCTCCCCTGAGGCGAGGGAGCGGCCCTGCGCCGCCCCATCTCGAGGCCGCAGCCGCCACTGCGGTGGCGGCTGCGACGAGGGGAAGTCTATGGATCAGGGCCGGAACAGGTAAAGGAATGGCAAAATTGCTCTTTCTGTCCTGCGCCTACGCCGTTTCGCCGAAGATCTTGCGTCCCGCACTACGCCAGGCGGGTGAGCCATCCACGGGTGTCCGGAGTGCGTCCGTACTGGACGTCCAGCAGCGCCCGGCGCAGCCCGGCGGTGACCGGCCCCACGGCCCCGTCCACGTCCGTGCCCCCCGTGCGCACCTCTCCGCCGTCCCAGGCCAGTCGCCCGACCGGCGTGACGACCGCCGCGGTCCCGCAGGCGAAGACCTCGGTGATGTCGCCCGAGGCCGCTCCCTCGCGCCACTCCTCGATGGAGATCCGCCGCTCCTTGACCGGGTGGCCCAGCTCCTCGGCCAGCTCGAGGATCGAGGAGCGCGTGACGCCCTCCAGGATGGTGCCGGTGAGCTCGGGGGTGACGATGCTGCCGTCCCGGTGGACGAAGTAGAGGTTCATCCCGCCGAGCTCCTCGACCCAGCGGCGCTCGACCGCGTCGAGGAAGGCGACCTGGTCACAGCCGTTGGCGCTCGCCTCGACCTGCGCGGCCAGGCTGGCGGCGTAGTTGCCACCACACTTGGCGGCGCCGGTGCCGCCGGGAGCCGCGCGCGTGTAGGCGGTGGAGAGCCAGATCGACACCGGCTTCAGCCCGCCGGCGAAGTAGGGGCCGGCCGGCGAGGCGATGACGCAGTAGGTCACCTCCGTGGCGGGGCGCACGCCGAGGAAGGCCTCGGAGGCGAACATGAACGGCCGCAGGTACAGGCTGGCCTCGCCGCGGTCCCCGGCCGGCACCCAGGCCTCGTCGGTGGTGACCAGGGCGCGGAGGGACTCCAGGAAGTCCTCCTCGGGCAGGACCGGCAGCGCCAGCCGGCCGGCCGAGCGGGCGAACCGCGCCGCGTTCGCCTCCGGCCGGAACGTCCAGACCGAGCCGTCAGCGTGCCGGTAGGCCTTCAGGCCCTCGAAGATCTCCTGCGCGTAGTGCAGCACCGCGGCCGATGGGTCCAGCTGGAGCGGGCCGTAGGCCGTGACCTTGCCGTCGTGCCAGCCACGGTCGGCCGACCAGGTGGCCAGCACCATGTGGTCGGTGAAGGTCTTGCCGAACCCTGGGCTGGCCAGGACGGCTTCCCGCTGCTCGACCGGCAGCGGGTCGTGCCGCAGGGAGACGGGGAACGAGAGTGCAGCCGCGGACATGGGTCCTCCTTGACCAGGCGGGGATTTCAGCAAGCAGGTTACCCGGGAGCGGGGCCGGCGGCCGGACGGGTGCGCGGCCGCGCGACGGTCCCGGACGAGGGTCAGGCAGACCGGAGACGGAGCGACGCCCGCGCCGAGTCGGACCCCGACCCCGGCCATGGGGGCACGGCTCAGCCGACCCGGGCGGCGATGGCGTCGCCGATCTCGACGGTGCTGCGCAGGGCGTCGCCGCGCGTGGCGAGGTCTGCCGCCACGGCCGCCTCGACGCGAGCAGCCTCGTCCGGGAGCCCGAGGTGCTGGAGCATCATCGCCACCGACAGGATCGTCGCGGTCGGGTCGGCCTTGCCCTGGCCGGCGATGTCCGGGGCGGAGCCGTGCACCGGCTCGAACATGCTCGGGACCGACCGGTCGGGGTTGATGTTGCCGCTGGCGGCCAGCCCGATGCCACCGGCGACGGCCGCCGCGATGTCGGTGAGGATGTCGCCGAAGAGGTTGTCCGTCACGATGACGTCGAAGCGACCGGGGTCGGTGGTCAGGAAGATCGTCGCCGCGTCGACGTGCAGGTAGTCGGTGCTGACGTCGGGGAACTCGCTCCCGACCTCGTCCACGGTCCTGCGCCACAGGTGCCCGGCGTACGACAGCACGTTGTGCTTGTGCACCAGCGTGAGGTGTCGCCGCTGCCGGGCCCTGGCGCGCGCGAAGGCGTCGCGCACGACCCGCTCCACGCCGTACCGCGTGTTGACACTGACCTCCGTCGCGACCTCGGCCGGTGTCCCGACCCGCAGCGCACCGCCGTTGCCGGTGTAGGGGCCTTCGGTGCCCTCGCGCACGACCACGAAGTCGATGCCGCCGGGCGCGACCCGCGCGACGTCCAGGGGGCTGGCCACGCCCGGGTAGAGCCGGGCCGGGCGCAGGTTGACGAAGTGGTCGAGGGTGAAGCGCAGGCGCAGCAGGAGGCCCCGCTCGAGCACACCGCTCGGCACGCCGGGGTCGCCCACGGCGCCGAGCAGGATCGCGTCGTGACCGCGGATCTCCTCCAGCACCGAGTCGGGAAGGGTCTCGCCGGTGGCGTGCCACCGGCGCGCTCCCAGGTCGTAGTCGGTCGTCGTGACCTTGGGGCCCCCGTCGGCAGTGACCGCAGACAGGACCTTCAGCCCCTCGGCGACCACCTCCGGCCCGATCCCGTCCCCACCGATCACCGCGATGTCCAGCGACTGCGTCGCGCGCTCCTCAACCATGGACCCACCCTAGAGACCGTCCCGAAGGATGGAATGGCCGTCTCATAGAACGAGCGACGCCGGAGTGCTCCGGCGTCGCTCGTCGATCTCCGCGTCGTGCGGCTGCTACTCGTCCGTGTGGCCCTGCTCGCGCAGGTCCATCGACTCCTGCAGGGCCCGGCGGGCTGCTTCCTGCTCTTCGCTCATCGTGCTCACGTCCTTCGTGCCAGGAGGGCTGGCCGGTCAAGGGTTCGGGGGGGTCTGCGGTGGCCAGGCGTGGCGGCCACCTCATCAGCATCGCGCGGGGTCTCCGCGGCGAGGGCGCTGATGGACCGGAGCTCGCCGCGGCAGGGAAGGAGGATCATCGCCTGCTGCGTCATGCTCTCAACGGTAGTGGGACGTCCAACTATGTGACACCGGGATCTCGCTGTGCGAGACGCTGCGGGCACCTGGGGCACGGCACACAGAAGGGCCCCGGCGACGTCACCGGGGCCCTTCTGCTGCTGCGTGCGTACGACGGCTCAGTTGCCGTCGAGGTCGACCACCTTGGCGTCGCTGGCGTCGATGGCCGTGGCGATGTCGGCCAGCACCCCCGCCGGGATGGCGGTGTCGACGGTCAGCACGGACAGCGCCTCGCCGCCCTGGCGGTCCCGCTCGACCTGCATGCCGGCGATGTTGACGCCCGCGTCGCCGAGCACCCGCCCGACCGTGCCGATGATGCCGGGGCGCTCCACGTAGCGGAAGAACGCCATGTGCTCCGAGATCGGCACCTCGAGGTCGAAGCCGTTGACCGCGACGACCTTCTCGACCAGGCGCGGCCCGGTGAGGGTGCCTGCGACGCTGACCACGGAACCGTCGGCCAGCGTGCCGCGCAGCGTGGTGACGTTGCGGAAGTCCGGGCTGACCGGCTCCGTGAGCAGGCGCACCTCGCACCCGCGCTCCTGCGCGATGAGCGGGGCGTTGACGTAGGACACCGACTCCTCGACGACGTCCTGGAACAGGCCCTTGAGGGCGGCGAGCCGCCAGACGCTGACGTCGTGCTGGGTGATCTCGCCGCGGACGTCGATGTCGATCTGCGCCGGCACCGCACCGGCGAGGGCGGTGAAGATGCGGCCGAGCTTCTCCACGAGCGAGATGCCGGGGCGCACCTCCTCGGCGATGACACCGCCGGAGACGTTCACCGCGTCGGGGACGAGCTCACCCCCGAGCGCCAGGCGCACCGACCGGGCCACGGCGACGCCGGCCTTCTCCTGCGCCTCGTCCGTGGAGGCACCGAGGTGCGGGGTGACCACGACCGACTCGAAGGCGAACAGCGGGGAGTCGGTGCAGGGCTCCTTGGCGTAGACGTCGATGCCGGCGCCGGCCACCCGGCCCTCCCGCAGCGCGTCGGCGAGCGCCTGCTCGTCGACGATCCCGCCTCGTGCGGCGTTGATGATCCGCACGGTGGGCTTGACCAGCTTCAGCGCCTCCTCGCCGATCAGGCCCACGGTCTCGGGGGTCTTGGGCAGGTGGACCGTGATGAAGTCGCTCTGTCCCAGCAGGTCCTCCAGCGACAGCAGCTGCACGCCGAGCTGTCCGGCGCGCGCCGCGCTGACGTAGGGGTCGTAGGCCACGACCCTCATGCCGAACGCTGCCAGCCGCTCCGCGACGAGCACGCCGATCCGGCCCAGCCCGACGATCCCGACGGTCTTGTCGAGCAGCTCGACCCCGGAGTACTTGCTGCGCTTCCAGGCCCCGCCCTTGAGCGCCTGGTTGGCCGGGGCGATGTTCCGCGCCGTCGCCAGCAGCAGCCCGACGGCGAGCTCGGCGGCGGAGGTGATGTTGGAGGTCGGGGCGTTGACGACCATGACGCCGGCGACGGTGGCCGCCTTGACGTCGACGTTGTCGAGGCCGACACCGGCGCGGGCGACGACCTTCAGCTGCGAGGCCGCTGCGAGCGCCTCCTCGTCGATCTGCGTGGCCGAGCGGACGAGGACGGCGTCGACGTCGGCGAGGGCCGGGAGCAGCTCGTCGCGGTTGGCGCCGTCACAGTGCCGGACCTCGAAGTCCGGCCCGAGGGCGTCGAGGGTGGCGGGCGAGAGTTCTTCGGCAATCAAGACAACGGGCTTGGTCACTGACCTGTCCTTCACGGCTCGAGGAGGAGGGGACCCGTCCGCGGGGCGGCCGGGCCGGTGCAGCCTGCGGGCTGCTCGGCACCGCGCTGTGCCCGCTCGCGAGTCTAGGAACGATGCCCCGAGCATGACGCGGCGGACCGCGATGTGGACCGGTCATCGGTCGTAGCACGCGGCCGCCCCGGTACGGGGGGCACCGGGGCGGCGTGGACACGACTGCGGGGTCAGCGGCCGGCGTTGCCCTCGACGTAGTCACTGTCGTCGGCCTTGATCCAGCTCATCAGCCCGCGCAGCTCGCGCCCGGTGGCCTCGATGGGGTGCTGGGCGCCCTTCTTGCGCAGCGCCGTGAACTCCGGTGCACCGGCGTCCTGGTCGTCGATGAAGCGCTTGGCGAAGGTGCCGTCCTGGATGTCCTTCAGGACGGCCTGCATGTTCTGCTTCACGTGCGGGTCGATGACGCGCGGACCGGACACGTAGTCGCCGTACTCGGCGGTGTCGGAGATGGACCACCGCTGCTTGGCGATGCCGCCCTCGATCATCAGGTCGACGATGAGCTTGAGCTCGTGCAGGCACTCGAAGTAGGCCACCTCGGGCTGGTAGCCGGCCTCGGTCAGGACCTCGAAGCCGTACATCACCAGCTGGGAGGCACCGCCGCAGAGGACGGCCTGCTCACCGAAGAGGTCGGTCTCGGTCTCCTCGGTGAACGTGGTGCGGATGCCGCCGGCCCGCAGGCCGCCGATGGCGCGGGCGTAGGACTTGGCGAGGTCCCAGGCCTTGCCGGTCTCGTCCTTCTCCACGGCCAGCAGCACCGGGACGCCGCGGCCGTCGACGTACTCACGGCGCACGAGGTGGCCCGGGCCCTTGGGCGCGACCATGGCCACGTCGACGCCCTCGGGGGGCGTGATGTAGCCGAAGCGGATGTTGAAGCCGTGGCCGAAGAAGAGGGCTGCGCCGTCCCTGAGGTGGGGGGCGATCGACTCGGCGTAGACGGTGCGCTGCACCTGGTCGGGGGTGAGGATGACGATGAGGTCGGCCTCCTGGACCGCCTCGGCGACGGAGAGGACCCGCAGGCCCTCGGCCTCGGCCTTGGCCCGCGACCGGCTGCCCTCCGCCAGCCCGACGCGCACGTCGACCCCCGAGTCGCGCAGGTTGAGCGCGTGGGCGTGTCCTTGGCTCCCATATCCGATGACGGCGACCTTGCGCCCCTGGATCACGGACAGGTCGGCATCGTCGTCGTAGTACATCTCGGCCACGGCGGGCACTCCTTCGTTACGTGTTGCTGGGTGTCGTACAGGGTGGATGGTGGGGCCGGTGGCAGCGGGCCCGGAGGGCACGCGGTCAGGCCGACCGCAGCGCCCGGTCGGTGATCGAGCGGGCACCGCGACCGACGGCGACCATGCCCGAGTGCACGAGCTCCTTGACGCCGAAGGGCTCCAGCACCTTCAGCAGCGCCTCGAGCTTGTCACCGTTGCCGGTGGCCTCGATGACGACGGCGTCCTGGGAGACGTCGACGACCTTGGCCCGGAACAGCTGCACGGTCTCGAGGATGTGCGAGCGGGTGGCCAGGTCGGCGCGCACCTTGACCAGCAGGATCTCGCGCTGCACCGAGGCGCCCCGCTCGAGCTCGACGACCTTGATCACCTCGACCAGCTTGTTGAGCTGCTTGGTCACCTGCTCCAGCGGCAGCTCCTCGACGTCGACCACGACGGTCATCCGCGAGACCTCGGGGTGCTCGGTCGGGCCGACCGCGAGGGAGTCGATGTTGAAGCCGCGGCGGGAGAACAGGCCCGCGATGCGGGCGAGGACGCCGGGCTTGTTCTCGACGAGGACGGACAGGGTGTGCTTGCTCATGCGGCCTACTCCTCGCGGTCCCACACCGGCGCCGTGCCGCGTGCGTTCTGGATCTTGTCGTTGCTCACGCCGGCCGGCACCATCGGCCAGACCATCGCGTCACGGTGCACCACGAAGTCGACCACGACCGGGACGTCGTTGATCGCCATGGCCTTGGCGATGGTGGCGTCGATGTCATCGGCCGACTCACAGCGCAGCCCGACGCAGCCGTAGGCGTCGGCGAGCTTGACGAAGTCCGGCACGCGGCGCTCGACGCTGGTGTGCAGGTCGGTGTTGGAGTAGCGCTCGTTGTAGAAGAGCGTCTGCCACTGGCGCACCATGCCCAGGCTGGAGTTGTTGATCACCGCGACCTTGATGGGGATGTTGTTGATGACGCAGGTCGCCAGCTCCTGGTTGGTCATCTGGAAGCAGCCGTCACCGTCGATGGCCCAGACCGTGCGGCCGGGCTCAGCCACCTTCGCACCCATGGCAGCCGGCACCGAGAAACCCATCGTGCCGAGCCCGCCGGAGTTGATCCAGCTGTTCGGGCGCTCGTACTGCACGAACTGCGCGGCCCACATCTGGTGCTGCCCGACACCGGCGACGAAGATGGACTCCGGCCCCGAGATGGCCCCCAGCCGCTCGATCACGTGCTGCGGCGCCACCGAGCTCGCCTCGGACGCGACGTAACCCAGCGGGAAGGTGGCCTTCCAGTCCAGGACCTGCGCGCGCCAGGCCGCGTAGTCTCCCCCGCGTCCGGCCTCCTGCTCAGCGCCCACCGCCGTGATCAGCTCGGTGATCACGTCCTTGCAGTCGCCGACGATGGGCACGTCCGCCACCCGGTTCTTGGAGATCTCGGCCGGGTCGATGTCGGCGTGGATCACCTTGGCCTCCGGCGCGAACGTCGAGAGCTGGCCGGTGACGCGGTCGTCGAAGCGCGCGCCGAGGGTGACCAGGAGGTCGGACTTCTGCAGGGCCGTGACCGCCGAGACGGTGCCGTGCATGCCGGGCATGCCGAGGTTGAGCGGGTGGCTGTCCGGGACGGCGCCACGGGCCATGAGCGTCGTCACCACGGGGATCTGGGTGAGCTCCACGAAGCGGCGCAGCTGGTCGCTGGCGCCGGAGCGGATGATGCCGCCACCGACGTACAGCACGGGGCGACGGGCCTGGCCGATCAGTCGGGCCGCCTCACGGATCTGCTTGTGGTGCGGCCGGGCGACCGGCCGGTAGCCGGGCAGGTCGACCTTGGGCGGCCACGAGAACGTGGTCCTGGCCTGCAGCGCGTCCTTGCTGATGTCGACCAGGACCGGGCCGGGACGCCCCGTCGAGGCGATGTGGAAGGCCTCGGCGATCGCGCGCGGGATCTGCGCCGGGTCGGTCACCAGGTAGTTGTGCTTGGTGATCGGCATCGTGATGCCACGGATGTCGGCCTCCTGGAAGGCATCCGTGCCGATTGAGGACGACGAGACCTGGCCGGTGATGGCCACGATCGGCACGGAGTCCATGTAGGCGTTGGCGATCGGCGTGACCAGGTTGGTGGCACCCGGGCCGCTGGTCGCCATGCAGACCCCGACCTTGCCGGTGGCGGAGGCGTATCCCTCGGCCGCGTGGCCGGCCCCCTGCTCGTGCCGGACGAGGATGTGGCGGACCTTGGTGGAGTCCATCAACGGGTCGTACGCCGGGAGGATCGCCCCGCCCGGGATGCCGAAGATCGTGTCGACCCCGACGCACTCGAGGGAAAGGACCAGGCTCTGCGCACCAGTGACCTCGACCGGGCCGGACGGCCGTACCGTCGCCGCGAGGTCGGCCGGAGAAGGGTGCTGGGGGCTGGGGCGCCCCGTCGTCGAGGCTGGCCGTGCGGCCTTGCCGTCCGTCACTGTCGTCACCACTTTCGAGTGCGTTTTCCGTGCCTGTGGTCGGGCCCGGTCGGGTCGTGGTCGGGTCCTGGTCGCCCGCGTCGCGGACCTCGGAGATGAAAAAACCCCTCGGTCCGGAGCCGGACATGAGGGGCAGCGCACGGACTCCGCGGGGAGTCTGCGCGCTAGGGAAGTACGAGGATTCGGGCCACGAGGCAACCGTGCTCCAGGGGCGTTCCCGGTGTCAACCGGCCTCCCCGCCCGTCTCGTCATACGGACACCACGTCCGCGCTGTGGGACGCCAACCACGGTGACCGGGCCGCTCCGGCCCGGTCACCGCCGTCCTCCCGCCGCGTCCGTCAGCCGCAGACGGCCCCGCCGGCGGCGCTGCCGACCAGCTTGCGGTACTTGGCCAGGACACCCGTGGGGTACTTCGGCGCGGGCGGGGTGAACCCCTCCGCCCGCCGGGCCAGCGTCGCGGCGTCGACATCCACGTCCAGCGTGCCGGCGGCGACGTCGACGCGGATGCGGTCGCCGTCCTGCACGAACGCGATCGGTCCGCCGTCGACGGCCTCCGGTGCGACGTGGCCGATGCACAGCCCGGTCGTGCCGCCGGAGAACCGGCCGTCGGTGAGCAGCAGCACGTCCTTGCCGAGCCCCGCGCCCTTGATCGCGCCGGTGACGGCCAGCATCTCGCGCATCCCCGGGCCACCCTTGGGCCCCTCGTAGCGGATCACCACCACGTCGCCCGCCTTCAGCGAGCCCTGCTCGACCGCGTCCATCGCGGCGCGCTCGCCGTCGAAGACCCGCGCGGTCCCCTCGAACACCTCGCTGTCGAAGCCGGCCGACTTCACGACCGCCCCCTCCGGGGCGAGCGTGCCCTTGAGGATGGTCAAGCCGCCCGTGCGGTGGATGGGCTCCTTCATCGCCCGCAGCACCTTGCCGTCGAGGTCCGGCGGGCTGATGTGCGCGAGGTTCTCGGCCATCGTCGAGCCGGTCACCGTGAGGCAGTCGCCGTTCATGAGCCCGGCGTCGAGCAGCGCGCGCATGACCACCGGCACGCCGCCCACGCGGTCGATGTCGGTCATGACGTACTCGCCGAACGGCTTGACGTCGGCCAGGTGCGGCACCTGCGCGCCGATCCGGCTGAAGTCCTCCAGGGTCAGGTCGACCTCGGCCTCGGCGGCGATCGCCAGGAGGTGCAGGACGGCATTGGTCGAGCCGCCGAAGGCCATGACCACGGCGATGGCGTTCTCGAACGCCTCCTTGGTCATGATGTCGCGGGCGGTGATGCCGCGGCGCAGGAGCCCGACCACGGCCTCGCCGGACCTGCGGGCGAAGCCGTCGCGACGGCGGTCGGTGGCCGGCGGCGCGGCGCTGCCGGGCAGCGACATGCCGATCGCCTCGGCGACGCTCGCCATCGTGTTGGCCGTGTACATCCCGCCGCAGGCGCCCTCCCCGGGGCAGATCGCGCGCTCGATCGCATCGACGTCGGCCCGGCTCATCCGCCCGGCGGCGCAGGCGCCGACCGCCTCGAACGCGTCGATGATCGTGACCGTCTTCTCGGAGCCGTCGCTGAGCTTGGCGATGCCCGGCAGGATCGACCCGGCATAGAGGAAGACGCTGGCCAGGTCCAGCCGGGCCGCCGCCATGAGCATCCCGGGCAGGGACTTGTCGCAGCCGGCGAGGAGCACGCTGCCGTCGAGGCGTTCGGCCTGCATGACGGTCTCGACCGAGTCGGCGATGATCTCGCGGCTGACGAGGGAGAAGTGCATCCCCTCGTGGCCCATCGAGATGCCGTCGCTGACGCTGATCGTGCCGAACTCCAGCGGGTAGCCGCCGGCCGCGTGCACACCGTCCTTGACCGCCTTGGCCAGGCGGTCGAGCGAGAGGTTGCAGGGGGTGATCTCGTTCCAGGAGCTCGCGACACCGATCTGGGGCTTGGCGAAGTCGTCGTCGCCGAGGCCGACCGCGCGCAGCATCCCGCGCGCGGCGGCCTTCTCGAGGCCGTCGGTGACGTCGCGGCTGCGCGGCTTGATGTCGGGCTGGCCGGAGGATGCGGGGGGCGTCTGCGTCATGCTCGGGAGTCTAGGACCCGGTCCACGACGTGGGACGGCGGTCTCGCTGCGCGGGCGTCGGGCGGCGGTCCCGCTGTGGGGACGTGCCGCGCGGCGGTCAGGCTCAACCGGCCCTGGCCACCGCGACCTGCTCGACCCGGGCGCCACCGGCATCGAGGTCGGCCCAGTCGCCGTCGAACCGCAGCACAGCGAGCGCGGACGTCGGAAAGCCGTCCGGCAGCGGCTCCCCGGCACCGGCCTGCGCCAGCTCCTCGACCAGGAGCGGCACCCCTGGCGAGTGCCCGACCAGCAGCAGGCACCGCACGTGGTCGGGGGCGCCGCGTACGGCGTCCAGCAGCGTGCCGGGGTCGGCGTCGTACACCTCGGCCCGCTCGTCGACCGACCCCGCGGACACCCCGCCCCGGCGGACCCCCTCCCAGGTCTGGCGCGTGCGCACGGACGGTGAGCACACCACCAGGTCCACCGGGGGCACGTGCTGCAGCATCCACTCCCCCGCAGCGACCGCGTCGCGGTGGCCGCGCGCGGTGAGCTCGCGAGCGAGGTCGGCCTTCCCCGGCACGTGCTCGGCCTTGGAGTGGCGCAGCAGGACGAGGGTCCGGTCGGGTCGCTGGGTGCTCATGAGGCCAGCATCGCGGACAACCCCGGCGGCACGCCACGCCCCCGGGCCGGCCCGTCGGTCACCGGACCAGCTCGGGCCTGACCCGCGACGGGGTCCAGACCGGGGGCCGCCGGGCGGTGAGGGTGGCGAGGGCCAGGGCGCCGGCGAGGTGGACCACCAGCGCGCGGCCGGTCATCCCCCGGACACCGCGGGCAGGATGTGCACCACGGCACCGCCGTCCACGGGGGTGTCCAGCCCGGCGCCGCGGCGCACGTCCTCACCGTCGACGAAGACGTTGACGTGGCGGCGCAGGGCCCCCGTCTCGTCGCGCATGCGCACGCCGAGCCGTGGCCGCTCGGTCGTCGCGGCATCGAGGACGTCGCGCAGCGAGGTCGCGTGCTGGACCTGCACCTGCAGCTCACCGACGCCGCCGGCGTCCTCACGCAGCACTCCGGGCAGGACGATGCGCACCGCGGCACCGGTCACGGCAACACCGCCACCCGCACGCAGAGGACGTCGGGCAGCTGCTCGAGAACGCGCGTGAACGTCGCACCCTCGTCGGCGGAGGCGAAGACGTCGCCGTTGCGGGTGCCGACGTAGAGACCGGCCTGCTCGTGGGTGTCCACGGCGGCGGCGTCGCGCAGCACGCAGGTGTAGGAGGGGTGCGGCAGGCCCTCGGCCTGCGTCTGCCAGGTCTGGCCGGCGTCGACCGAGTGCTGCACCTGCAGCTGGGCGTCCGGTGGGATCCGCTCGGCGTCGGCCACGACCGGCACGAGCCAGAGCGAGCCGCCACGACGGGGGTGGGTCAGGACGGTGAACCCGAAGTCGGTGGGCAGGCCCTCGGCGATGGACTGCCAGCTCGCGCCGTGGTCGTCCGACCGGTAGACCCCGTGGTGGCACTGGAGGTAGAGCCGGCCGGCGTCCTCGGCGTCACGGGCGACCTTGTGGACGCACTGGCCGAACTCGGGGAACGGGTCGGGCACATAGCGTGCCTCGATGCCCTTGTTGCTGGCCTCCCACGTCGCACCGCCGTCGGCTGTCGTGTAGACCCCGCCGGTGCTCATGGCCACGAGCATGCGGCTGGGGTCCTGCGGGTCGGGCAGGACCGTGTGGATGGCGCCGCCGCCGAAGCCCTCACCCCAGAGGGGTCGGTGCGGGTGGTCCCAGAGTCCGCGCACGAGCTGGAACGACGTCCCGCCGTCGGCGCTGCGCCACAGCGCGTGCGGCTCGGTGCCGGCCCAGACGACCTCGCGGTCGTGCGGGTCGGCCGTGATCTGCCAGATGCGCGCGAGCGCGGCCCCGGTGTGGTCGGGAAAGCTGATCGCGGCGCCGTCGGGGCGCTCCTGCCAGGTGGTGCCCAGGTCGTCGGAGTGCATCACCGTCGGCCCCCAGTGCTCGGACCGGACCCCAGCGAGCAGGCGGACCCCGCCGTCCCGCGGCACGAAGCCCAGGCTGGGCACCTCGCGCATCAGGAACTGCGGGCCCTCCACCGACCAGTGCTGCCGGTCCTCGCTGCGTGCCAACCACAGCCCCTTGCGTGTCCCCACCGCAACCACAGTGCTTCCCATGGCTGGAGTCTGGCCCGCGGCACCGACACCCCGCAACGCTTCGGCGGAAGTCGTCCCGGACCTCAGCCCCCGTTGACCACGTTCCGCAGCGGCTCCCCGGCGACGAGCGCGGTGAGCTGCTCGCGGACCAGGCGGACCGCCCTGGGCGTGAAGGCGCTCGTGTCGCCGCCGACGTGGGGGGTGATGAACACCCCCGGGCAGCGCCAGAGCGGGTGGCCGTCGGGCAGGGGCTCGGGGTCGGTGACGTCGAGGGCCGCCATGATCCGGCCCGTGGCGGTCGCCTCGACCAGGGCGTCCGTGTCGACGACCTTGCCGCGCGCCACGTTGACGAGCAAGGCGCCGTCGGGCATCGCGGCGAGAAAGTCCCGGTCGACCAGGCGGCTGGTCGCCTCGCTCAGCGGGACGATCACCACCACGACGTCGTGCTGGGGCAGCAGCTCGTGCAGCTCGTCGATGCCGTGGACCCGGTCCACCAGGTCGTCCCCCTCGCGGGGCCGGGAGGCGACCGCGGTGAGCGACACCTCGAAGCCGGTGAGGCGCCGCGCGACCGCCCGGCCGATCGAGCCGTAGCCGAGGACCAGCACGCGCTTGTCGGCCAGCGCCGGACGGCCACCGACCGGGATCCACCGCGCCTGGTCCTGCGCGCGCACCATCTCCGGGAACCCGCGCAGGGTCGCCAACATCAGCCCCACCGCCAGCTCGGCGGTGGACGCGTCGTGCACGCCGCCGGCGTTGGCGAGGACCACGCCCGGCGGGACCAGGGGCAGCACGTCGTCGTACCCGGCGGTCAGCAGCTGGACCGCACGCAGCGAGGGAAGCGTCGCGAGGCGAGCGAGCGGCTCCCGGCTCCCGATGTACGGCGGGACGACGACCTCGATCTCGTCCGGGCGGGGCGGCTCGGAGACGATGTCCCACGGCACCGCCTCCACGCCGGCGACGTGGCCGACCATCTCGATCCACTCGGTGTCGGGCAGGGAGACCAGGGGCATGGCCCGCACGTTATCGGCCACAATGGGACATGCGCTCACTGGCACTGCTCGCCGCGGCCGCCCTGCTCCCGCTCGGCGCCTGCTCGGCCGCCGGCACCGGGGCCCCCTCCCCTCCCGGGCCCGCCGTGAGCTCGTCGACCAGCACCGGCGCCGTCAGCCCGACGCCCGGTATCGCCACCAGCACCGGTACGCCGCCGGCCGCCGCGTCCGCGAGCCGCTCCCCCGCAACGCCGCTCCCGACGACAGCGGTCACGGTGGCGAGCCGGCTCAAGGTGCCCTGGGGCCTGGCCTTCCTGCCCGACACCTCCGCACTGGTGACGTTGCGCGACGAGGGGACGGTGCTGCGCGTCCGCGGCGACGGCTCCGCGCCGGTCCGGGTCGGCACCGTCCCGGGCGTTCAGCCGCTCGGCGAGGCAGGCCTGCTCGGCATCGCTGTCTCTCCCCGGTTCGCCTCCGACCACAGCGTCTTCGTCTACTTCACGTCGGCGTCGGACAACCGTGTGATGCGGATGACGCTGCAGGACAACGTCCTTCGACCCGGTCCGGTCATCGTCGAGGGCATCTCGAGGGCGAACCACCATGACGGCGGCCGGCTGGCCTTCGGGCCGGACGGCTACCTCTACGTCTCCACCGGCGATGCCGGCAACCGGCCTGCGGCGCAGGACCGTTCGTCGCTCGGCGGCAAGATCCTGCGGGTGACCGCCGACGGCAGACCGGCGCCCGGCAACCCGTTTCCCGGTTCACCCGTGTGGAGCCTCGGCCACCGCAACGTCGAGGGCATGGCCTGGGACGCGGCGGGACGCATGTACGCCAGCGAGTTCGGCCAGGACACGTGGGACGAGCTCAACCTGATCAAGGCCGGCGCGAACTACGGGTGGCCGACGGTCGAGGGCAGGGCCGGCCGAACGGGCTTCACCGACCCGCTGGTGCAGTGGCCCACGGACGACGCCTCACCGAGCGGGATCGCCGTCGGCCGTGACGGCAACGTCTACGTCGCCGCCCTGCAGGGCCGTGCCCTGTGGCAGGTGCCCGTCGCGGGCGGCAGGGCGGGCACCCCCCGCAAGCTCCTGGCGGGACGGTACGGACGGCTGCGGACCGTCGTCACCGGCCCGGACGGCCGGCTGTGGATCGTCACCAGCAACACCTTCCGCGGGCAGCCCGCCGCCGACGACGACCGGGTGGTCGTCCTGCCGCCGTCTGTCGGCTGACCGGCCGGCCCGGTGCGCGGCCCGGGGCGCCGGGCCGCCGCACCGCCGGGCCGCCGGGCCGTCAGCCGTCGACGCCGAGCTGGCCGAGGATGAGCGCGCGCACCTTGGCCGCGTCCGCCTGACCCTTCATCTGCTTCATGACCTGGCCGATGAGCGCGCCGGCCGCCTGCACCTTGCCGTCGCGGATCTTCGCAGCGACGTCCGGGTTGGCCGCGATGACGCTCTCGACCGCCGTGGCGAGGGCACCGTCGTCGCTGACCAGCTCCAGGCCGCGGGCGTCGGCGACCTGCAGGGGGGTGCCCTCGCCGGCGAGCACACCATCGAGCACCTGCCGGGCCATGGAGTCGTTGAGCCGCCCTGCGCTGACCATCGCGTCGAGCTCGGCCACGTGCCGCGGCGTCACCCCGAAGTCCGCGAGGTCGCGGGCCTCGACGTTGGCGCGGCGGGCGATCTCGCCGGTCCACCACTTGCGGGCGCCGGCGGGCGCCGCGCCGGCCGCGACGCTGGCCTCGATGAGCTCGACCGCGCCGGCGTTGACCACGTCACGCATCTCCAGGTCGGAGAAGCCCCACGTCTGCTGCAGACGCCGGCGACGCTCCGGAGGGGGCTCGGGCAGGGTGCCACGCAGCTCGTCCACCCACGCCCGCTCGGGCGCCACGGGCACGAGGTCCGGCTCGGGGAAGTAGCGGTAGTCGTCGGCGTCGGACTTCGGCCGCCCGGACGTCGTGACCCCGGTGTCCTCGTGCCAGTGCCGGGTCTCCTGCAGGATCGACCCGCCGTCGGCGAGGATCGCGGCGTGCCGGGTGATCTCGTAGCGGATCGCCCGCTCCACCGAGCGCAGCGAGTTGACGTTCTTGGTCTCCGTGCGCGTGCCGAGCGGTACGGCGGCCTGAGCCGCCGCGTCGTCGCCCTCCACCCTGGGCCGCAGCGACACGTTGGCGTCGCAGCGCATCGAGCCCTGCTCCATGCGGACGTCACTGACCTGCAGCGCCCGCAGCAGCTCCCGCAGCGCGCCGACGTAGGCCTTGGCCACCTCGGGCGCCCGCTCCCCCGCCCCGGTGAGCGGTCGGGTGACGATCTCGATCAGCGGGATGCCGGCCCGGTTGTAGTCGACCAGCGAGTAGTCGGCGCCGTGGATCCGGCCGGTGGCGCCGCCCACGTGCAGCGACTTGCCGGTGTCCTCCTCCATGTGGGCGCGCTCGATCTCGACCCGGAAGACCGACCCGTCCTCGAGCTCGACGTCCAGGTGCCCGTCGAAGGCGATCGGCTCGTCGTACTGGGAGGTCTGGAAGTTCTTGGGCATGTCCGGGTAGAAGTAGTTCTTCCGGGCGAACCGGCACCACGCCGCGATGTCGCAGTTGAGCGCCAGGCCGATCCGGATCGCCGACTCGACCGCCTTGGCGTTGACCACGGGCAGGGCGCCGGGCAGGCCGAGGCAGACCGGGCAGACCTGGCTGTTCGGCTCGGCGCCGAACCCGGTCGCGCAGCCGCAGAACATCTTGGTGTTGGTGTTCAGCTCGACATGGACCTCGAGGCCCATCACCGGGTCGAACCGCCGCAGCGCCTCGGCGTAGTCCATCACCGGCTCGGCTGTGGTGGTGCTCATGCGCGGACCTCCGTCGCGGTCGTGAGTTCGGGCGCCCGCGACAGCAGCGGGCCACCCCAGCGCTCGGTGAGCATCGCCTCCAGGGCCGCGCCCACGCCGTACAGCCGCTCGTCGCGGGTGGCGGGGGCGAGGATCTGGATGCCGGCGGGCAGCCCGTCCTCGTCGGCCAGGCCGCTCGGCAGGGACATGCCCGGGACGCCCGCCAGGTTGGCCGGGATCGTGGCGATGTCGTTGAGGTACATGGCGATCGGGTCGTCGAGCTTCTCCCCGATGCTGAACGCCGTGGTCGGTGCCGTCGGCGAGACGAGGACGTCGGCCTTCTCGAAGGCGGCGGCGAAGTCGCGTGAGATCAGGGTGCGGACCTTCTGCGCCTGGCCGTAGTAGGCGTCGTAGTAGCCGCTGGACAGGGCGTAGGTGCCCAGGATGATCCGGCGCTTCACCTCGTCGCCGAAGCCGGCGTCACGGGTGGCCGCCATGACCTGCTCCGCGCTCGGGGAGTCGATGCCCTCGGGCAGCACCCGCAGGCCGTAGCGCATGGCGTCGAACTTGGCCAGGTTGGAGGACGCCTCGCTGGGCAGGATCAGGTAGTAGGCCGCGAGCGCGTAGTCGAAGCTCGGGCAGGACACCTCGACGACCTCGGCGCCGGCGTCGACCAGCAGCTGCACCGACTCCTCGAACCGGGTGCGGACGCCCTGCTGGTAGCCCTCGCCACCGAGCTCCTTGACGACACCGATCCGCATCCCCTTGACGTCGGCACGGCGGGCCGCCTCGACGACCGGCGGGACCGGGGCGTCGATGGAGGTGGAGTCCATCGGGTCGTGCCCCCCGATCACGGCGTGCAGCAGCGCGGCGTCGAGCACCGTGCGTGACACCGGGCCGACCTGGTCCAGGCTGCTGGCGAGCGCGACGATGCCGTAGCGGGAGACCCCGCCGTACGTCGGCTTGGTCCCGACCGTGCCGGTGACGGCAGCAGGCTGGCGGATCGACCCACCGGTGTCGGTGCCGATGGCCAGCGGCGCCTCGAAGGCCGCCACGGCTGCGGCGGAGCCACCGCCCGACCCACCCGGGATCTTGTCCAGGTCCCAGGGGTTGTGGGATGGGCCGAACGCCGAGTGCTCGGTGGAGGAGCCCATGGCGAACTCGTCCATGTTGGTCTTGCCGAGGATCGGCATGCCGGCCGCCCGCAGGCGGGTCACGATCGTGGCGTCGTACGGCGGGATCCAGTGCTCCAGGATCCGGGAGCCGACCGTGGTCGGTACCCCGCGGGTGGCCGCGATGTCCTTGACGGCGATCGGCACGCCGGCGAGGACGTGCAGCTCCTCACCAGCCGCCCGTCGCTGGTCGACGTCGCGCGCCGCCGAGAGGGCGCCGTCGGTGTCGACGTGCAGGAACGCGTGGACGTCGCCGTCCACGGCGGCGATCCGGTCGAGGTGGGCCTGCGTCACCTCCACCGCGCTGATCTCCTTGCGGGACAGCGCGTTGGCGATCGACGCAGCGCTCTCGCGCGTGATGTCAGGGCTCACAGATGCACCTTTGTTCGGTAAGGAAGGTGGGCGGACGGCGGCGCGGGCCGCTCAGTCCTCGTCCAGGATCCGGGGCACGGCGAAACGCTGCTGCTCGGCGGCCGGCGCGCCCGCAAGGACCGCCTCGGCGCCGAGGCTGGGGCGCACCTCGTCGGGGCGGGTGACGTTGGTCAGCGGCAACGGGTGGGAGGTCGGCGGGATGTCGTCGGCGGCGACCTGGCCGACCCGGGCCACGGACTCGAGGATCACGGCGAGCTCGCCGGACATCCGGTCGAGCTCGGCGTCGCTGAGGTCGATGCGCGCGAGCATGGCCAGGTGGGCGACCTCGTCGCGGGTGAGTGCGGACATGGCCCTCAGTCTAGGGGGCCCGCTGGCCCTGCCCCGAGCGTGGTGGACGGGCTTGCGGCCGCACACGGTCCGTCCGACATGGACGCCGTCACGGTGCCGCGCGCTCGTGCCCTGGGCGGGAACGCAAGGCGGTGCAGCCGCAGATCACCGATGGGCTGGGCCGTCTATCGTTGCCGGATGCCGCTGCACCACGAGCCGGATGTCTCCGTAGCCGAGTGGTTCACCCGCAGCGGCGACCCGTGGGACCAGCTGTGCTCGATCGGACCCAGCGGGTTCGCGCGGTACGCGCGCCTGTTCCATCCGCTCCACCCCGGTGACCACGACGGCGATCGGCAGTCGCTCCTGGACGTCGAGGGCCACCTCGAGTCCAGGACACTGCAGTACCTGGGAACGGTCCTGGCCCGCCACACCACGACGCCGCGGGACTGCTTCTTCGGTCTGTGGGAGGGCTTCGGCGACATCCAGGGAAGCCCTTCGATCACCGTCATGTCCTGGGAGACCCCGGGGCCGCGGGCCGGTCGCGGCCGGACGGGGCCGACCGTCCCACCGGCCTTCTCCCCGGAGGTCATGGCGGGGCCGCGAGTCCGCCTTCCGGCCCGGGACTACCTGCTGTTCCGTGGTCCGCTCAGCCAGGCCGGCCAGTGGGGTGCCGCGGACCTGTACCCAGGGCAAGCACGCACCCTCAACAGTCCCAACCTGATGTGGCCGGCGGACCGCGCCTGGTTCGTGGCCACCGACATCGACCTTCCCTGGACCGGCATCGCCGGCAGTGCGCGGCTGATCCAGGACCTGGTGGCCGAGGAGGCGCTCGACGTCGAGCGCGTCGAGCCATCCGCCCACCTGCCCTACTGGCGCACCGGGCGCGGCTCGACCACCACGCCGTGACGTTCACGCCGTGACCTCCACGCCGTGACCTCCAGGCCGCCGGCGGACGTCGCGGCCCGCCGCCTCCGTGGCGCGGGTCAGGGCACGGTGGACCGGGCCTCGATCGCGTCGAGGTCGCGTACGGCGTAGCGGTGGTGCTCCCACTCCTCCTGCAGGATCACGTGCAGGCACGTCAGGACGGTCTCCGGGTGTCCGGGGTCCCACGGGTTCTTCCGCCTCGCGGCCAGCCGGCCCGCCGTGACCGCCTCGAGAAAGTCGCGGACCATCGCGACGCGACCCGCCCGGACCTCCAGCACGTCGGCGTAGGACGGGGCGGCGGTGCGTGAACACCGACATGTCGTAGCCATCGGTCTCGTACTCGGCGTTCGGCTGACCGAGGGGGTGCAGCGGCTGTCCGATCTCCAGGATCGCACCGCCCAGCCACGTGTCCGTCGCCATGACGAGGTGCCGCAGCGTCTGCGCGAACGACCACTCCCCGCCCACGGACACGTCGACGGTGCCGGCCGGCATCGCGGCGACACGCTCGGAGGTGGCCGCCCAGGTGCGCTCGAGCTCGGCCCAGGCCGCGCGGAGACTCGCCGGCTCTCCGGCGCGCCGCTGGGCCCGTCCCGGGAAGCGGCGGTTGAGCTCGGCCTCGACGAAGGGCACGACGTCGACGCCGTTGACGCGCAGGGAGCTGTCGCCGTCGAAGAGCCACGGTGCGTCGATGTCAGCCCCGGCCACGTCGACCGCGCGCATCACAGCGCCGGACAGGTCAGTCCGGACGAACCGGGCGCCACGCAGGTCTGCGTCGAGGAACTCCGGTGCCCGTAGCGTGCCCGACGAGGGAACGGTTGCCATGACTTCTCCTTGTCGAGCGCCGGGCGGTGTCCCCAGCACGCTGGATGCACACCGGTCAGCCGGTGGCGCCGTGCTCGAGCAGGCGCCGGAAGCCGGCCTCGTCCAGCACCGGCACGCCGAGCTGGGTCGCCTTGTCGGCCTTGGATCCGGCGTTGTCGCCCACCACGACGTAGTCGGTCTTCTTCGACACCGACCCCGAGGCCTTGCCGCCGCGGGCGAGGATGGCCTCCTTGGCCTCGTCGCGGGAGAACCCCTCGAGCGAGCCGGTGACCACGACGGTCAGCCCCTCGAGCGTGCGCGGTGTGGACTCGTCGACCTCGTCGGCCATCCGCACGCCGGCAGCGGCCCACTTGTCGAGGATCGCCCGGTGCCAGTCGACCGCGAACCACTCGACCACGGAGTCGGCGATCACGCCGCCCACGCCCTCGACGGCGGCGAGCTCCTCGCGGCCGGCGGAGCGGATCGCCTCCATCGTGTGCAGGTGACCGGCCAGGGCGCGCGCGGCGGTCGGGCCGACGTGGCGGATCGAGAGCGCCACGAGCACCCGCCACAGCGGCTGGGTCTTGGCGGTGGCCAGGTTGGCGATGAGCTTGGTGCCGTTGGCCGACAGCACCCGGCCGCCGACCACCGCCCCGGCGGGTCGGTCTTCTTCGCGGCGCGGGTGTAGAGCGAGACGGTGGCCAGTCGGGCGACCGCGGCGGTGGTGTCACCGTCCGGCGCCGGCCCGAGGTCGAACAGGTCGCCCTCGTCGGCGATCACCTTGGCCTCGAGCAGCGCGGTCGCGCCCTCCCAGCCGAGCGCCTCGATGTCGAAGCCGCCACGGCCGGCCAGGCTGAACAGCCGCTCGCGCAGCTGGGCCGGGCAGAAGCGGCTGTTGGGACAGCGGATGTCCTTGTCGCCCTCCTTCTGCGGAGCCAGCGGGGTGCCGCACTCGGGGCAGTGCGTGGGCATCTCGAAGGCGTGCTCGGACCCGTCGCGCAGGTCGACCACCGGCCCGACGATCTCGGGGATGACGTCACCGGCCTTGCGCAGGACGACGGTGTCGCCGATCAGGACGCCCTTGCGCTCGACCTCGGAGGCGTTGTGCAGCGTGGCCATCTCGACCGTCGACCCGGCCACCTTGACCGGGGTCATGACGCCGTACGGGGTGACGCGCCCGGTGCGCCCGACGTTGACGCGGATGTCGAGCAGCTTGGTGGTGACCTCCTCCGGCGGGTACTTGTAGGCGATCGCCCACCGGGGGGCCCGGGAGGTCGACCCCAGCCGCCGCTGGACCGCGACCTCGTCGACCTTGACCACGATGCCGTCCAGCTCGTGCTCGACCGTGTGGCGGTGCTCGCCGTAGTGCTGCACGTAGGCCTGCACCTGCTCGATCTCGTCGACGACCCTGAAGTGGGAGGAGACCGGCAGGCCCCAGTCCCGCAGCGCGGCGTAGGACTCGCTCTGGCGCTCGACGTCGAAACCGCGACGGGCGCCCAGGCCGTGGACGAGCATGCGCAGCGGCCGGGTCGCCGTGACCCGCGGGTCCTTCTGGCGCAGCGACCCCGCGGCGGCGTTGCGCGGGTTGGCGAAGGGCGCCTTGCCCGCCTCGACCAGGCTCGCGTTGAGCTCCTCGAAGGCCGCCACCGGGAAGAAGACCTCGCCGCGCACCTCGACGCTCTCGGGATGGCCGGTCCCGGCGAGCCGGTGCGGGATGCCCTCGATGGTGCGCACGTTGTGGGTCACGTCCTCACCGGTGCGGCCGTCGCCCCGGGTGGCGGCCCGCACCAGCCGGCCGCGCTCGTAGAGCAGGCTGATCGCGAGGCCGTCGATCTTGAGCTCGCACAGGAAGCGGAACGCCGCTCCGCCCGCGTCCCGGGACACGCGAAGCGCCCAGGCGGCGAGCTCCTCGGCGCTGAACACGTTGTCCAGGCTCAGCATCCGCTCGAGGTGGTCGACCGCGGCGAAGTCGGTGGAGAACGCCGCGCCCACCTGCTGGGTCGGGCTGTCGGGCGTCCGCAGCCCCGGGTAGGCGTCCTCCAGCCCGCTGAGGCGGCGGACCAGCGCGTCGTACTCGCCGTCGCTGATCGTCGGCGCGTCGCGCACGTGGTAGGCGAACTGGTGGGCCCGCACCTGCTCGGCCAGGTCGGTCCACTCGTGCCGGACCTCGTCGGGGGCGTCGACCAGGTCGGCGGGGGCAGCGTCGCTCATGGCCACATCCTGCCGCACGGCCCCGACAGCCCGCCTGCGTACGGCCTCCGGCGCCGCTGCCACCGTGCCGGGCTCAGGCGCCGCGGCGGCGCGCAGTCCGCCGGGCAGGCGGCCGGCCGATCAGCAGCGCCGCCCCGATCACGACCCCGGCACCGAGCAGCTGGGGCCACTGCAGCCGCTCGTGCAGCGCCAGGACGCCGAGGGCGACGGAGACCACCGGGATCAGGTAGGTCACCGACGCCCCGACGGTCGGCCCGGCCTCGCGCATCACGTCGAACTGCAGCGAGAACGCGATCCCCGTGCCGATGACCCCGAGGACGAGCACCGCCAGCAGCGGCGCCAGCACGGACCCGCCCTCGGCCGGGGCGTGGACCGACCACGGTGCGGGCAGCCGGTCGGCCATGGTCGCCCACCAGACCAGGAGCACGACCACCATCTGGGCGGCGGCCACGGTCAGCTGGGCAGCCGGCAGCGACAGGCCACCGAGGTCGCTGCCGCGCAGGAACCGCTTGTTGTAGGTCCAGCCCAGGCCGTACGACGCGCCGGCGACGACGGTCATGCCGAAACCGGCCGGGTCGGGCCGGCCGGCGGCCTGCCACGGCTGCAGGATCACGAGGACACCGAGGAAGCCCACGAGGACCCCCAGCACCTTGCGCCGGCCGATGGCGTCGCCGCGCAGGAGCAGCAGGCTGAACACGACCGTGGCGATGGGTGTCGTGGCGTTGCCGATGCCGGCGAGGGCGGAGCTGACGCGCTGCTCGCCGAGGGCGAACAGGCTGAACGGCAGGGTGCACAGGAAGAACGCCGAGACCACGAGGTGCGCCCAGACCGCGCGGTCGCGCGGCAGCCGCCCGCGGGACGCGGCCAGCAGCGCCACGAGGACGGCCGCGCCGCTGAAGATCCGCAGGCCCGAGATCTGCAGCGGCGCCAGGGAGCGCAGACCGATCTTCATGAAGAAGAAGCTGGCGCCCCAGATGACCGCGAGCGCGCCGAACTTGGCCGGCCACGGGACGCGGGAGGACCGCGTCGCCGGGTCGGCCGGTGCCGGCGCCGCGGGGGGAACGGGGGTGGTGGACATGGTGCTCATCGGTGCGGTCAGCTCCCGGCGGTCTCGGTGAGGGCCTGCGCGGTGTCGGCGGCCATCTCCTGAACGCCGCGGGCCTGCTCGGGTGTGAGCCCGGCCAGCCCGCACGTCGGCGTGACCGTGACAGCGTCGAGGTCGGCGACGGGCAGCCCCACCTCGCGCCAGCGGTCGACGAGTGGGCCGAGAACGCCCGACACCGTGGTCCGGCTGCCGTCGGTGGGCAGCACGCCGGCCCACAGCTCGACCCCGGACTCCACCGTCGCCGCGGCCGACTCCCACCCGCGCGGGCCTATCAGCGTGGTGTCGACCGCGAGCGCGGAGGCGCCGGTGCCCCGCAGGAGGGGCCAGTTCAGGTCCGGGGCGCAGCAGTGGATCGCCGTACGCCGCCCGTCCGCGGCAGCGAGCACATCGCGCAGGCCGGAGGCCGCCACCTGGGGGTCGACCGCCCGCAGCACGCCGTAGCCCGAGGCGGTGGGCAGCCGGCCGGCCAGCACGGCGGGCAGACCGGGCTCGTCGAGCTGCAGCACGAGCCGGGCCCCCGGCACCAGGCGCTGGACCTCGGCGAGGTGCAGCCGCACCCCCTCTGCCAGCGAGGCGACGAGGTCACGGGTGGCCCCCTGGTCGACGACCGCACGCTCGGCGCGGTGCAGCCACACCGACGAGGCCAGGGTCCAGGGCCCGGCGACCTGCAGCTTCAGCTCACCGGTGTAGCCGTCGAAGGCCTCGGCCAGCTCGTCGAGGTCCTCCCGCCAGAGCGAGGCGGTGCGCGACGCGTCGCGCCCCGGGCGGTCGACGAACCTCCAGCCCATCGGCTGCAGGTCGACCGCCAGGTCCACGAGCAGGCCGGCGGCACGCCCCACCATGTCGGAGCCCGGCCCCCGCGCGGGGAGCTCGGGCAGGTAGGGAAGTCCGTCCTCGGACAGGAGGTCGCGAACCACCGCGAGGGCCTCCGTCACGGAGGTGCCCGGCCAGGACCCGATGCCGCTCGCTGTGCTCACCGCGCGAGCCTAACGGCCGCCACGGGGGACGTCGTACGGGTGGCACCTTGTCGGCGGTCACCGGCAGGAAGGCGCCGGTCCGCCCCGGCCTGAGGCGCGGAGGCGGCTCAGCGGCTGGCGCAGGCGGCGCTGATCGTGGCCGAGCCGACGACGCGCGTGCCGTCGTACAGCACGACGGACTGACCGGGGGCCACCCCGCGGATTCGCCGCTCCAGGCGTACCTCGACCCGTTCGCCGTCGGCCCAGGCTGTGGCGGGGACCTCCTCGCCGTGCGCGCGCACCTGGGCGCCGAGGCGTACGACGCCCTGCGGCGGCGGGCCGCACCAGCGGGCGTGGTCGCCGGTGAGGGCGTCGACTCCGAGCAGGTCGGCGGTGCCGACGACGACGGTGTTGGACCGCGGCTGCACCTGGACGACGTAGCGCGGCGCCCCGTCGGCGGCCGGCCGCTGCAGGTGCAGGCCCTTGCGCTGGCCGACGGTGAACGCGTAGGCGCCCTGGTGCTGGCCGAGCACGGTGCCGTCGGTGTCGACGATGTCGCCGGTCTGCTCGCCGAGCCGCTGGGACAGCCACCCGCGGGTGTCCCCGTCGGCGATGAAGCAGATGTCGTGGCTGTCGGGCTTGGCGGCGACGTAGAACCCGCGCTCGCGGGCCTCCTCGCGGATCTCGGGCTTGGTGGTGTCGCCGAGCGGGAAGAACGACCGCGCGAGCTGGTCCGCGTCCAGGACGCCGAGGACGTAGGACTGGTCCTTGGCCATGTCGACCGCCCGGTGCAGCTCACGGCGACCGTCCGGGTGCTCGACGACCTGGGCGTAGTGGCCGGTGGCGACGGCGTCGAAGCCGAGGGCCAGCGCCTTGTCCAGCAGCGCGGCGAACTTGATCTTCTCGTTGCAGCGCAGGCACGGGTTGGGGGTGCGACCGGCGGCGTACTCGGCGACGAAGTCCTCGATCACGTCCTCGCGGAACCGCTCGGCCAGGTCCCAGACGTAGAACGGGATGCCGAGCATGTCGGCGACCCGGCGCGCGTCGCCGGCGTCCTCGATCGTGCAGCAGCCGCGTGCGCTCTCGCGCAGGGTCGCGGCCGACTGGCTCAGCGCGAGGTGGACCCCGACCACGTCGTGGCCGGCGTCGAGCATCCGGGCGGCGGCCACGGCGGAGTCGACGCCGCCGCTCATCGCGGCGACGACACGCATCAGCGCCTCGCCCCGGCGGAGGTGGCCACCTGGGCGCGCCGCGCCCGGTCCACCGCCGCCGGCAGCGCAGCGAGGAACGCGTCGACGTCGGCGTCGCTGGAGGTGTGCCCCAGGGTCACCCGCAGGGCGCCGCGGGCGTGCGCCTCCGGCACGCCCATCGCCAGCAGCACGTGGCTGGGCTGCGGCACCCCCGCCTGGCAGGCCGAACCGGTGGAGCACTCGACCCCGGCCGCGTCCAGCAGATAGAGCAGGGAGTCGCCGTCGCAGCCGGGGACCAGCAGGTGCGCGTTGCCGGGCAGGCGGTGCAGGCCGTCGCCCTCGCGCCAGTCGCCCGAGACGGTGACGTCGTGGCTCGAGGCCATCGCGCCGAGGAGCAGCCGGTCCCGCAGCGCGACCAGCCGGGCCGCCTCGGCCTCCCGGCGGCCGACGCTGACGCCGACCGCCACCGCGAGGCCGCGGATCGCGGGGGTGTCGAGGGTGCCGCTGCGCAGCTGGCGTTCCTGACCGCCGCCATGGCTGAGGGGGACGAGCCGCACATCCCGTCGGGCCAGCAGGACGCCGATCCCCTGGGGGCCGCCGATCTTGTGCCCGCTGACGGTCAGCAGGTCCGCTCCGCTGGCGGCGAAGTCCACCGGGACCGCACCGACGGCCTGTACGGCGTCCGTGTGCACCGGGATGCCGTGCTCGTGGGCCACCGCGACAACCTCTGCCACGGGCTGGACCGTGCCGACCTCGTTGTTGGCCCACATCACGCTGACCAGCGCCACCGCCGCGGGGTCGGCCTCGATCGCGGCGCGCACCGTCTCCGGCCGCACCCGCCCCTGGGCGTCGACCTCCAGCCACGAGACGACCGCACCCTCGTAAGCCACCAGGAAGTCGACGCAGTCCAGGACGGCGTGGTGCTCGACGGCGCTGACCAGCAGGCGAATCCGGCGGGGGTCGGCCTCCCGGCGGGCGTGGAACAGGCCCTTGACCGCCAGGTTGTCGGACTCGGTGCCCCCGGAGGTGAACAGCACCTCGGAGGGGCGGGCGCCGAGGCCCAGGGCGATCGACTCGCGCGACTCCTCCACCACCCGCCGGGCCCGGCGGCCGGAGGTGTGCAGCGAGGAGGGGTTGCCCACCACGGCCATCTCGGCCGTCATCGCCTCGATGACCTCCGGCAGCACGGGAGTCGTGGCCGCGTGGTCGAGGTAGACGGGGAAACCAGGCACCGCCCAAGTCTAGGTGCCGCCCTCACCCTCGGGTGCCGGGCCGCCCGCGGGAAGCGCGGCGGCGCCCGGCTCCGACGGGGTCGGAGCCGGGCGCGTCATCCTGCGGGGCGGGTCAGCCCTTGGCGGCCTTGACCGCCTGGGTGGCCTGCGGCAGCACGGTGAACAGGTCGCCGACGACGCCGAAGTCGACCAGCTCGAAGATCGGCGCCTCCTCGTCCTTGTTGACCGCGACGATCGTCTTGGAGGTCTGCATGCCGGCGCGGTGCTGGATCGCGCCGGAGATGCCCGCCGCGACGTACAGCTGGGGCGAGACCTGCTTGCCGGTCTGGCCCACCTGGTTGGTGTGGGGGTACCAGCCGGCGTCAACGGCGGCGCGCGAGGCGCCGACCGCGGCACCGAGCGCGTCGGCGAACGCCTCGACCGGGGCGAAGTCCCCCGCCGTGCCACGGCCACCGGAGACCACGATCGCGGCCTCGGTCAGGCCCGGACGGCCCGTCGCCGCGCGGGGCTGGCGGTCGGTGACCCGGGCCGCCCGGGCGGCCTCGGAGACGGTGACCTCCACGGCCTCCTCGGCCGCGGCGCCCGCGGCCTCCTCGGGCGTGGCCGAGTTGGGCTTGACCACGACGATCGGGGTGCCGCGGGTGATCGTGGCGGTGACGGTGTAGCTGCCGGCGAAGACCGACTGCGTGGTCTGCACGCCGTCCGGGCCGGCCTGGACGTCGACGGCGTCGGTGACCAGGCCGGAGGAGGTCTTGATCGCGAGGCGCGCGGCGATCTCCTTGCCGTCGGTGGAGGAGGAGATCAGCACCGCCGCCGGCGAGGCGGAGGCCACGAGCTGGGCCAGCAGCTCGGCGCGGGGCGCGACGAGGTAGTCGGTCAGCTCCGGGCTCTCGGCCCGGTAGACCTTCTGGGCGCCGTACCGGGCGAGGACCTCCCGGGCGTTGGCCACCTCGGGACCGATGAAGACGGCGGACGGCTCGCCGAGGCGGCGGGCGATGGTGAGCAGCTCGAGCGTGCTCTTGCGGACGGTCCCGTCGACGTGGTCGACCAGGACGAGGACTTCAGACATGCGTGGGGCTTCCCTTCGGTGACCGACCTGCTCAGATGAACTTCTGTGCCGCGAGGAACTCGGCCAGCCTGGTGCCGCCCTCGCCCTCGTCCGGGACGATCTGGCCCCGGGTGCGCGCCGGCCGCTGGGCGAAGGAGTCCACCCGGGTCCACGCCGCGCCGAGACCGACGAGCTCGGCGTCGACGCCGAGGTCGGCCAGCGACCACGTCTCGACCGGCTTCTTCTTGGCCGCCATGATCCCCTTGACCGTGGGGTAGCGCGGCTCGTTGATCTGGTCGGTCACCGACACGAGGGCCGGCAGGGAGGCCTGCACCGTCTCCGATGCGACGTCGCCGTCCCGGCGGATCGTCACCGAGCCGCCCTCGACGGTCAGCTCGGAGGCGAACGTCACCTGCGGCAGGCCGAGGCGCTCGGCGAGCATGGCCGGGACGACGCTCATCGAGCCGTCGGTGGAGGCCATCCCGGTGAGGACCAGGTCGGGGGCGCCGATCTTGCGGATCGCCTCGGCCAGCACCAGTGAGGTCGCGGGGGCGTCGGAGCCGTGGATGGCCTCGTCGCTGACGTGGACGCCCTTGTCGGCCCCCATCCGCAGCGCCTTGCGAATCGCGTCGGCCGCCTGCTCCGGGCCCACGGTGAGGATCGTGACGCTGGAGTCCCCCTCGGCGGCCTGCGCGATCTTCAGCGCCTCCTCGACCGCGTACTCGTCCAGCTCGGACAGCAGCCCGTCCACCCCCACCCGGTCGGTGGTGCTGTCGGACTCGGTGAACGTGCGGTCCGACTGGGCGTCCGGCACGTACTTGACACAGACGACGATGTTCATGACTCGCGCGTCCTCTTCCGTAGGTTCGGTTGGTTCCTTGGGTCGGGCCATCCTTGCAGCCGCCGGCAGGTGCCCGCGGTCACCCTGGCCCTGCGGCCCGACAGCGCGATGTTACCGACCGGTAGCGCCGCATGGCCGGACGAACGGGGTGACGGTGGGCACACGTGCGCCCGGCCGAGCCCCCTCCCGCCCGCGCGGGAGGGCGACCGCGGCGCCGTACGACGACCGTGCCAAGGTCGGTCCCATGACCCCCGACCGCAGCCGGGACGACGGCGCCGTGCCGGGCGCACTGTGCCTCGTCCTGCACTCCCACCTGCCCTGGCTGCAGCACCACGGCGTCTGGCCGCTCGGCGAGGAGTGGCTGCACCAGGCATGGGTCGAGAGCTACGTCCCGCTGGTGGCCGAGCTGGACGCGCTCGCGGCGGACGGCCACCGCGACGTCCTCACGCTCGGCGTCACCCCGGTGCTGGCCGCCCAGCTCGACGACCCCCACGCCCTCGAGCAGGCGCGCACCTGGGCCGCCCTGTGGCAGCTGCGCTGCCGTGAGCTGGGGTTCGCAGCCGGCGACCGTACGACGCGCCTCGCGCGCTACGAGTACGCCGCGGCCACCGCGGCGTCGCAGGCCCTGGAGACGCGCTGGCGCTCCGGCGGGTCCCCGGTCCTGCGCTCGCTGGCCGACGCCGGCGTGGTCCAGCTGCTCGGCGGCCCGGCGTCGCACCCGTTCCTGCCGCTGCTGCTCCCCGAGATGGTCGACGTCGCCCTGCAGGTCGGCCTCGAGGACAGCCGGTGGCGGCTCGGCTCGCAGCCCGCAGGCATCTGGTCGCCCGAGTGCGGCTACCGCCCGGGCCTCGGCCGGCACCTCGCAGCCCGCGGCGTGACGCACTTCCTCGTCGACGAGCGGACCGTCACCGACAGCGGTGGCTCGCCCGCCGCCGGGTGGACGGTCGACGGCACGGACGTCGTCGCTGTGCCGCGGGACCTGGAGGTCACCAACCTGATCTGGTCCTCGCGCTCGGGTTACCCCACCGCCGCCGCCTACCGCGACTTCCACGCCCGTGAGCCGTCCACCGGCGCGCACCTGTGGGCCGTCACCGGGCAGGACGTGCCCCCGTCGGCCAAGGCGCCGTACGACCCGGAGGCCGCGGACGCGCAGGTGCGCCGCGACGTGGCGTCGTTCGTCACGGCGGTCAGTGACCGGCTGCACCGGCTGCATCGCGAGCGGGGCCGGCCGGGCCTGGTCGTCGCGGCGTACGACACCGAGCTGTTCGGGCACTGGTGGCACGAGGGGCCGGCGTTCCTGGCCCAGGCCGTCCGTGCCCTGCGCGCCGCCGGTGTCACCGTCACGACCCTCGAGCGCGCCCTGGCCGAGGGCCACGTCGAGGGGCCGCTGGAGCTCGGCCCCGGCTCCTGGGGCGCCGGCAAGGACTTCTCGGTGTGGGACGGCCCGCAGGTGTCCTCCCTCGTCGCGGACAACGCTGCGCTGCAACGGCGCTGGCTGTCCGTGATGGCCGCCGAGCGGGACGGCCACCGCCTCGCGGAGCGGCGACCGGACCTGGACCAGCTGCTGCGCACCCTGCTCAACGCGCTCAGCAGCGACTGGGCGTTCATGGTCACCCGCGACCAGGCCGTCGACTACGCGCGCCGCCGGGCGGGCGGCCACCGGGACGACTTCCACCGACTGGCCTCGCTGGTGGAGGCCGGCGACGCCACCGGCGCCCGTGCGGAAGCCCGGCGCCAGGCGCACACCGACCTGACGTTCCCCTGGCTGGATGCCCGAACCGCCGGGGCGGCAGCCGGGGCGGCAGCGGGGACGGCAGCCGGTCCGCCGCGAGGCTAGCGCGAGCGCAGCAGCCGGGCGGGCACGCCGCCCACGATCGAGCGCGGCGGAAAGGCTCCCCGGGCCACGGCGCTGGCCGCCACGACCGAGCCCGGGCCGATGTCGGTGCCGCGAAGGACGGTGACCTTCGTGCCGATCCAGACGTCGTCCCCGATCCGCACCGGCGACTTGACCAGGCCCTGGTCCTTGATGGGGACGGACGAGTCCTCCGTGCGGTGGTCGAAGTCGCAGATGTAGACGTCATCGCCCAGCAGGCACGCCTCGCCGATGCGGATGTCGAGGTAGGCATTGATGGTGTTGCGGATGCCGACCACCGTCTTGGCGCCGATCCGGACGGTGCCCTCGTGCGCCCGGACGCGGGCGCCGTGCCCGAAGTGGGTGTAGGCGCCGACCACCATGCGGGCGTAGCCCTCCCGCACCTCGAAGCGCACGTCCTTGCTGATGAACGCGGGCCCCTCGAAGGTCAGCCCGGGGTTCGTCATCACGGCCCGCGCCATCCGCACGTAGCTGAGCAGGTCGTGGCGACCGTAGGCCCGGTGCGCGACGACCCAGCCCACCTGGCGGAGAAGCCCCACGACGCGACGGCCGCTCAGGACGGCGTCACGCCGGTGATGCCGACGTTGTCGTAGAGCACCTGGTCGGCGAGCGTGGTGTCGTCGTACGCCCGCCGGACGTCCTCGGCGCTCGCCACGGCGACGGGCTTCTGGGCGGTCACCGGCTCATCGCCCCTCGAACCGGGCCTTCCCGGGCCCGTGCTCGACGAAGGAGGCCACGCCGATCTCACGGTCCCGGGTGGCGAAGAGGCCGGCGAACTGCATCCGCTCGATCTCCAGGCCGGTGTCGAGATCGACCTCCAGCCCCCGGTCGACCGCCTCCTTCGCCGCACGGATCGCGTACGCGGGACCGCCGACGTACGGCGCGAGGCGGCGGCGTGCCGCCGCCAGGACGTCCGCGGCGTCGACGACCTCGTCGACCAGCCCGATCCGCAGGGCCTCGTCGGCGGCGACGAACCGCCCGCTGAAGATGATGTCCTTGGCGCGGGCCGGTCCGACCAGGCGGGCCAGGCGCTGGGTGCCACCCGCGCCGGGGATCAGGCCGAGCAGGATCTCGGGCTGGCCGAGGCGGGCGTTGTCACCGGCGACGCGGAAGTCGCAGGCCAGGGCCAGCTCGCAGCCGCCGCCGAGGGCGTAGCCGGTGACGGCCGCCACCGTCGGCTTGGGGATGCGGGCCACGGCCGTGAACGCGGACTGCAGGGCGCCGGAGCGGTCGACCATGTCCGTGTAGGACATGGCCTGCATCTCCTTGATGTCGGCACCGGCGGCGAAGACCTTCTCGCCGCCGTAAACGACCACGGCGCTGACGTCGCGACGCTCCGATGCCTCGGCGGCCGCGGCGCGCAGCCCCTCCTGGACCTCGATGTTGAGAGCGTTCATCGGCGGCCGGTCGACCCGGATGGTGCCGATGCCCCCCTCGACCTCGAGCCGGACGAGGTCGGTCACGCCCCGGCCCCGGGGCCCGCGCCCGGAGCGCCCTCGGCGCCGGGGCCACCCGTGATCGACTCGTGCCACATGTGCACCGCGGAGAGCACCAGCTGGGTGGTGACCTGCAGCAGGACCGCGACGTCGGTCTCGGGGGCCACCACATGCTCGCCGGTGACGACCAGCGTGTTGTTGGCGATGCCGGCCTTGACGATGTTGAGCCGCAGCGTCAGGTCGTTGCAGGCCTGCAGCTGGGTCAGCAGGTCCTGCGGGACGTCCTCGCCGATCTGCCACTGGCCGAAGACCCGCATGATCGTGAAGTCACCCTCGAGGCAGCGCACGAACAGCTGCTGTCCCTGGACCTTGAAGGCCACGTCACCGTCGGAGTCGATGTCGGGCTGGAACCCCTCGTCCTGGAGGATGTCGAGGACCCGCCCGCGCAGGGGGTGCTCGTTGGCCGGGGGCGGGAAGTTGGGCAGGGATGTCGGATCGCTCATGGTCCTAACGTAACGACTGCCTACGCTGGGGGCCATGCGCCCCCGCCGTGACCTTCCCCCGCCTCTCGGCGCCACGCTCCACCACGACGGGGTCGACTTCGCCTTCTACGCCGGGCACGCCGACGGGGTCGAGGTGGTCCTCTTCGACGAGGGCGCCACAGCGGACGACCCCGGGCGCGCCGTCTGCCTCGAGGAGCGCACGCACGGCACGTGGTTCGGCTTCGTCCCCGGCATCGGCGCGGGCCAGCGCTACGCCCTGCGGGTGCGCGGCCCGTGGCGTCCGGCCGAGGGCATGCGCCACAACCCGGACAAGCTGCTGCTCGACCCCTACGCCAGGGCCATCGAGGGCGACGTGACCTGGTGCCCGGAGGTGTTCGGACACTGGGTCGACGCCCAACTGCGCGGCGACCCCGACGTGCGCGACGGACGGGACAGCGCGCCGTACATGCCCCGCTGTGTCGTCGTGGCCGACACCTACGACTGGGGGGACGACGCGCCCCCGCTGGTGCCGTGGACCGAGACGGTGCTCTACGAGACGCACGTGGCCAACCTGACCCGGCGCCACCCCGACGTGCCGGAGGAGCTGCGCGGCACGTACGCCGGGCTGGCCCACCCCGCGACGCTGCGTCACCTCACCGGGCTCGGCGTGACCAGCGTCGAGCTGCTGCCGGTGCAGGCCTTCACCTCCGAGCCGGCCCTCGTCCAGCGCGGCCTGGCGAACCACTGGGGCTACAACACCCTGGGCTTCTTCGCCCCGCACGCGCCGTACGCCGCCGCGGCCGGCCCGCAGGGTGCGCTGGAGGAGTTCAAGGACATGGTCAAGGCCCTGCACCGCGAGGGCCTCGAGGTGATCCTCGACGTGGTCTACAACCACACCGCCGAGCAGGGACGCGACGGCGCCACCCTGTCCTGGCGCGGGCTGGACAACCGGGCCTACTACCGCCTCGACGAGCGCGGGCAGGACATCGACGTGACCGGCTGCGGGAACACCCTGGACCTGCGCCACCCGGTGGTCTGCCGCATGGTGCTGGACTCGTTGCGGTACTGGGTCGGCGAGTGCCACGTCGACGGGTTCCGCTTCGACCTGGCCGTGGCGCTCGGCCGCGGCCGCGACGACGGCTACGACCCCGACCACCCGTTCCTCGTCGCGCTGCGCACCGACCCGGTGCTGTCCCGGGTCAAGCTCATCGCCGAGCCGTGGGACGTCGGCGTCCACGGCTGGCGCACCGGGCAGTTCCCACCGCCGTTCGCCGAGTGGAACGACCGCTTCCGCGACGCCGTGCGCTCGTTCTGGCTGCCCGACGTCGCCCGGTCCGCCCACGGCCAGCCCGGCCACGGCGTGCGCGAGCTGGGGACCCGGCTGGCCGGCTCCCAGGACCTCTTCGGTACCCGCGACCGCGGGCCGATCGCCTCGGTCAACTACGTCGCCGCCCACGACGGCTTCACCCTCGCGGACACCACGGCCTACGAGCGCAAGCACAACGGCGCCAACGGCGAGGGCAACCGCGACGGGCACGGCGACAACCGGTCGTGGAACCACGGCGTCGAGGGTGCCCACGCCGACGAGGAGGTGCTGCGTGCCCGCCGGCGGTCGGTGCGCAACCTCCTCGGCACCCTGCTGCTGGCCACGGGCGTGCCGATGCTCAACGCCGGGGACGAGCTCGGCCGCACCCAGCGCGGCAACAACAACGCCTTCTGCCAGGACAACGAGGTCTCCTGGCTGGACTGGGACCTCGACGAGCAGCGCGCCGACCTGCTGGAGACCACCCGGTTCCTCACCGCGCTGCGGGCCGCCCACCCGGTCCTGCGCCGCCGCACCTTCTTCACCGGCCGCCCGGTCCGCGACGGCGCGGGGGCCGACCTGCAGTGGTTCACGGCCGACGCCCAGCCGATGACCAACGGCCGCTGGGACGACCCGCACACCCGCACGCTGGCCATGCACCTCGACGGGTCCGCGCAGGAGGCCACCTCCCTGTACCTCGTCCTCAACGGTGACGCCGTGGACGCGACGGTGACGCTGCCCGCCCTCGGTTGGGTGGTGGCGTTCGACCTTCTCTGGGACAGCGCCGACGAGCGGCCCGTCCCTGGCGCCTCGCCGGTGTGCCCCGGGACCACCACCCGGATGACCGCGGCCTCGCTGCGGGTGTACGCCGCGCGCCGCTGACCCCGCCGGGGCGGCTCGCGGCTCCCGCGGCAGGGACGACCGGAGCCCTCCGGCCCCCGGAACGAGCAGGACCCTCCCGCCGTGGAACGGCGGGAGGGTCCTGGGACGACGCGGGTCAGGCGTTGGCGACCAGGCCCAGCTCCGGGGCGCTGGTCATGCCGCTGTGGTGCGGCAGCACCCGCACGGTGTAGCCGAACGCCCCCGTGCGCGAGAGCACCAGGTCGCCCTCGAACCGGTGGCGACCCCCCTCGTAGGACTCGGCGAACGTCAGCGGCGCGGTCTCGACGTCACGCAGGTCGTCCGACTCGGACGTGCGCCCGTGCACGACCTGCACCTCCACGTCGTCGGGCGACAGCTCTCCCAGGGAGACGAACGCCCGCACGTGCAGCCGGTCCCCGACCTGCGGGGAGTCCGAGACACCGGAGGACTCCACGTGGTCCACCCGCACGCCGGACCAGGCGCCACGCACCTTGGCCTTGAACGCCGCCAGCGACTTCGCGCCGGCGTACTCCGGACCGTTGAGGGCCCACCCGGCGCGGGCGGCCGGGCCGTAGAGCTCGACCGTGTAGTCCTTGACCTGGCGCGAGGCGAGCACCTTCGGGCCGAGCGTGCTCAGGGTGTGGGTCATCATCGACAGCCAGCGCTGGGGCAGCCCGTCGTCGTCCTGGTCGTAGAAGCGCGGCGCGACCGAGGTCTCGATCAGGTCGTAGAGCGCCGCCGCCTCGAGGTCGTCGCGGCGGTCGGGGTCCTCGACGCCGTCCGCGGTCGGGATGGCCCAGCCGTTCTCGCCGTCGTACCACTCGTCCCACCACCCGTCGAGGATCGAGAGGTTGAGCCCGCCGTTGAGCGCGGCCTTCATCCCCGACGTGCCGCACGCCTCGAACGGGCGCAGCGGGTTGTTCAGCCAGACGTCGCAGCCCGGGTAGAGGTACTGCGCCATGGCGATGTCGTAGTTGGGCAGGAAGACGATGCGGTGCCGGACCTCGGGGTCGTCGGCGAACTTCACCATCTGCTGGATGAGCTTCTTGCCGGTCTCGTCGGCGGGGTGGGACTTGCCCGCGATGACGAGCTGGATCGGCCGCGCCGGGTCCAGCAGCAGCCGCTTCAGCCGCGCGGGGTCGCGCAGGATCAGGGTCAGCCGCTTGTACGTCGGCACGCGGCGGGCGAAGCCGATGGTCAGGACGTCGGGGTCGAGGATGTTGTCGACCCAGCCCAGCTCGGCCCGGCTCGCGCCCCGCTTGACCCACGAGGAGCGCACCCGGCGGCGGGCCTCCTTGACCAGCTGGGCGCGCAGCTCGCGCTTGGTCGCCCAGATCTCGTCGCCGGGGACGGCACCGATCCGCTCCCACGCGTTGTCGCGGTCCAGGTCGGTGGTGCCCAGGTGCTTGGCGCCCAGCTCGTAGACCTTGCGGTCCACCCAGGTCGGGGCGTGCACGCCGTTGGTGATGCTGGTGATCGGCACCTCGGTGTCGTCGAAGCCCGGCCACAGCCCGTCGAACATGTGACGGCTCACGACACCGTGCAGTTGGGAGACGCCGTTGGCGCGGGCGCCGAGGCGCAGCCCCATGACCGCCATGTTGAACACGCCCGGCTCCCCGCCGGGGTAGTTCTCGGCGCCGAGCTGCAGCAGCCGCTCCACCGGCACCCCGTCGAGGGCGTTGTCGCCGCCGAAGTACATCTGGATCTGGTCGGCACCGAAGCGGTCGATGCCGGCCGGGACGGGGGTGTGCGTGGTGAACACGGTGGCCGAGCGCACCGCCTCCAGCGCCTCGTCGAAGCTCATGTGGTGCAAGGTGGTGAGCTCGCGGATGCGCTCGATGCCGAGGAAGCCGGCGTGGCCCTCGTTGGTGTGGTAGACGTCCGGTGCCGGGGCCCCGGTCAGCCGCGACCACAGCCGCAGGGCGCGGACGCCGCCGATGCCGAGCAGCATCTCCTGCTGCAGGCGCAGCTCGCCGCCGCCGCCGTACAGCCGGTCGGTGATGTTGCGGACCGCGTCGTCGTTCTCCTGCACGTCGGAGTCGAGCAGGAGCAGCGGCACGCGCCCGACCTGGGCCCGCCAGACGTGCGCCGCCAGGGTGCGGCCACCGGGCAGGTCGAGGGTGATCCGGCAGGGGGTGCCGTCGGCCTCGCGCAGCAGGGACAGGGGCAGTCCGTCGGGGTCGAGGACCGGGTAGTCCTCCTGCTGCCAGCCGTCGAGGTTCAGCGACTGCTTGAAGTAGCCGGTCTTGTAGAACAGGCCGACGCCCACGACCGGGACGCCGAGGTCGGAGGCGGACTTCAGGTGGTCGCCCGCGAGGATGCCGAGGCCACCGGAGTACTGCGGCAGCACCTCGGTGATGCCGTACTCAGGGCTGAAGTAGGCGATCGAGGCGGGCGCGCCGCCCTCGACGGTGGCAGCCCAGCCCTGGTACCAGCGCGGCTCGGTGCAGTAGGTCTGCAGGTCCGCGGCCGCGGCGTGCACCCGCGCGACGAACACCTCGTCGGCGGCCAGGGCGGCGAGCTCGGAGGCGGACAGGGCCGAGAGCAGCCGGACGGGGTCCTTGCGGACCTTGGCCCAGCGCTTCGGGTCGATCTGGGAGAACAGGTCACGCGTCGGCGGGTGCCACGACCAGCGCAGGTTGCTGGCGAGGTCCCCCAGCGCGGCGATGGGTTCGGGCAGGACGGTGCGGACGCTGAAGCGACGGATGGCCTTCACGGGACCGAAGCATAGGGGACATACGGCCGCCACGATTGTCGCTTTCTTGCAGACTTTTCAGGGTCTTGCAGGTTGGACTGCCCGGACGGCCCGGGGATGCGGGCGCGCCCGGACCCGGTAGCGTCGTCCGCGTGACAGCGAGCCCCCTGACCCCTGCTGCCCAGCGCCCCCTGGGGCGCATCCCCGTGCTGAACGTGGCACCCGACCTCGACGGCGGCGCCTTCCCGGCCAAGTCCGTCGTCCGCGAGGAGTTCGACGTCACCGCGACGGTGTTCCGCGAGGGCCACGACGCGGTCAACGCGACCGTCGTCCTCACCGACCCCGCCGGCGCCGAGACCCCGGTCCCGATGACCCTGCTGAGCGCCGGGCTGGACCACTGGTCCGCGACCGTCAGCGCCGACCGCACCGGCATGTGGTCCTACCGCGTCGAGGGGTGGTCGGACCCCTACGCCACCTGGGACCACGACGCCACGATCAAGGTCGAGGCCGACGTCGACACCGAGCTGATGCTCGAGGAAGGCGCCCGGGTCCTGGAACGCGCCCTCAAGGAGGTCGCGCGCACCCCCGAGCAGGCCGCCCCCCTGGCCGACGCCGTGACCGCCCTGCGCGACGCCGACCGCCCGGCCGGGGCACGCCTGCGGGCCGGCACCTCCCCCGAGGTCCGCGCGGAGATGCTGGCCCGGCCGCTGCGCGACTTCGTCACCGCGAGCCGCAGCCACGCGTGGCTGGTCGAGCGCGAGCGCGCGCTGTACGGCGCGTGGTACGAGATCTTCCCGCGCTCCGAGGGCGCCACCCACGACCCCGCGACGGGGCTGTGGAGGAGCGGCACGTTCGACACCGCCCAGCGCCGGCTGCCGGCCATCGCCGACATGGGCTTCGACGTCGTCTACCTCACGCCGGTGCACCCGATCGGCCGGGTCAACCGCAAGGGCCCCAACAACACCCTGGACGCCGGCGAGCACGACCCCGGCTCCCCCTATGCCATCGGCTCGGTGGAGGGTGGCCACGACGCCATCCACCCGGACCTCGGCGACTTCGACGCGTTCGACCGGTTCGTCGCCGAGGCGGAGCGGCTGGGCCTGGAGGTGGCGCTCGACATCGCCCTGCAGGCCGCGCCCGACCACCCCTGGGCGACGTCCCACCCCGAGCTGTTCACGACCCGCGCCGACGGCTCGATCGCCTACGCCGAGAACCCGCCCAAGAAGTACCAGGACATCTACCCGCTCAACTTCGACAACGACCCCCGCAGCGCCTACGCCGAGGTGCGCCGGGTCATCCAGGTGTGGATCGACCACGGCGTCAAGATCTTCCGCGTCGACAACCCGCACACCAAGCCGGTGGAGTTCTGGCAGTGGCTGATCGCCGACGTCGCTGCCGACCACCCCGAGGTGATCTGGCTGGCGGAGGCGTTCACCCGTCCGGCGATGATGCACACCCTGGCCAAGGTCGGCTTCCAGCAGTCCTACACCTACTACGCCTGGCGCAACCAGAAGTGGGAGATCGAGGAGTACGTCAAGGAGCTCGCCGGCGAGACCGCGACCTACATGCGTCCCTCGTTCTGGCCCACGACCCACGACATCCTCACCCCCTACATGCAGTACGGCGGGCCGACCGCCTGGAAGCTGCGGGCCGCGCTGGCCGCGACGCTGGTGCCGACGTACGGCATCTACGCCGGCTACGAGCTGGTCGAGCACGTCGCCCGGCCCGGTGTCGAGGAGCAGCTCGACAACGAGAAGTACGAGTACAAGGACCGGCGCTGGGCCGACTACGAGCCCGGCGGCCCCAAGGAAGGGCAGTCCCTCGCGCCGTACCTCAAGCAGATCAACCAGATCCGGGCCGCGCACCCCGCGCTCCACTGGTTGCGCAACATCGCGTTCCACCACGTCGAGGACGAGAACGTCATGGCGTTCTCCAAGCGCCGGCGCGTCGACGGGCGTGACGACGTCATCATCGTCGTGGCCAACCTCGACCCGCATGCCACGCGTGAGACGTGGGTACACCTCGACATGCCGGCCCTCGGGCTGGGTTACCAGGACACGTTCGTGGCCCACGACCTGCTCACCGGCCAGTCCTGGCAGTGGGGCGAGCACGCGTTCGTGCGCCTCGGCCCCGACGCCGAACCCGTGCACGTGATCCAGATGAGGAGGTTCTGATGCAGGGGCTCAACCTGTCTCAACCGGGCTTGAAGCACGACCCGCACTGGTTCCGCACCGCGGTGTTCTACGAGGTGCTCGTGCGGGCCTTCGCGGACTCCAAGGGCTCGGGTGCCGGTGACTTCACCGGCCTGGTGCAGCGCCTGGACTACCTGCAGTGGCTCGGCATCGACTGCCTCTGGCTGCCTCCGTTCTACGCCTCGCCGCTGCGCGACGGCGGCTACGACATCTCCGACTACACCGCGGTGCTGCCCGAGTTCGGGACCCTGCCGGAGTTCACCGAGCTGGTCTCCCAGGCCCACGCACGCGGCATCCGCATCGTGACCGACCTGGTCATGAACCACACCTCCGACCAGCACCCGTGGTTCCAGGCCTCGCGCGCCGACCCCGAGGGCCCGTACGGCGACTTCTACGTGTGGTCCGACAACGACGAGAAGTACGCCGACGCACGCATCATCTTCGTCGACACCGAGGTCTCCAACTGGACCTTCGACCCGATCCGGCGCCAGTTCTTCTGGCACCGGTTCTTCTCCCACCAGCCTGACCTCAACTTCGACAACCCCGACGTGCAGGAGGCGATGTTCGACATCGTCCGCTTCTGGATGGACCTCGGGATCGACGGCTTCCGCCTCGACGCCGTGCCCTACCTCTTCGAGGAGGAGGGCACGAACTGCGAGAACCTGCCCAGGACGCACGAGTTCCTCGCCAAGCTCCGCGCGATGGTCGACGAGGAGTACCCCGGGCGCGTGCTGCTGGCCGAGGCCAACCAGCTGCCCTCGGAGGTCGTGGACTACTTCGGGACCGACGAGGCCCCCGAGTGCCAGATGTGCTTCCACTTCCCCGTCATGCCGCGGCTCTACTACTCGCTGCGTGAGGAGAAGGCCGCGCCGATCATCGACGTGCTGGCGGACACCCCGCCCATCCCCAAGGGCACGCAGTGGGGCACGTTCCTGCGCAACCACGACGAGCTCACCCTCGAGATGGTGTCGCCGGAGGAGCGCAGCGCGATGTACGGGTGGTACGCCCCCGACCCGCGGATGCGCGCCAACGTCGGCATCCGCCGCCGGCTGGCGCCGCTGCTGGACAACTCGCGCGCCGAGATCGAGCTGATCCACGCCCTGCTGCTCTCCCTGCCCGGTTCGCCCTGCCTGTACTACGGCGACGAGATCGGCATGGGCGACAACATCTGGCTCAACGACCGCGACGCGGTGCGGACGCCGATGCAGTGGACACCGGACCGCAACTCGGGCTTCTCCAGCGTGGACCCGGGCAAGCTCTACCTCCCGGTGATCTCGAGCCTCGTCTACCACTACAACAACATCAACGTCGAGGCGCAGATCGCCTCCAGCTCCTCGCTGCTGCACTGGCTGCGCGGGATGCTCCAGATCCGCTCGCGCCACCCGGTGTTCGGGCTCGGCTCGTTCGAGGTGTGCCCGGCCGAGAACGACACCATCCTGGCGTTCCTGCGCACCGTCGACGGCGGTGAGTTCGACGACGTGGAGCCCGAGACGGTGCTCTGCGTGAACAACATGTCGAGCCGCCCGCAGGCCAGCGTCATCCGGCTGCCCGACCAGCTCAAGGGTGCCGCGGTGGTCGACCTCTTCGGCGGCAGCGGCTTCCCCTCGGTCACCGACGAGGCGACGCTGACCATCACGACGGGCTCGCGGGACTTCTTCTGGCTGCGGCTGATCCCCGGCGCCAGCCATGACTGAGCCCGGGACGGCGCTGTCGGCCTCGGTCGGGTCGTTCCTGCCGGCGTGGGTGGAGCAGCAGCGCTGGTTCGTCGGCCGCGGCCGTGTGCCGACCCTGCGCCACGTCGGCGTCCTGCGCCACGAGGACCCGGCCCGGCGCGCGACGCTCGAGACCCTGCTCGTGCTGGACGAGTCCGCGGCGGAGCCGACGGTCTACCAGGTGCCGCTCAGCTACCGCGACGCCCGGATCCCCGGTGGCGACGACGCCCTGGTCGGGACCCTCCAGGACGCGACCGGGGTCACCCGCTTCGTCTACGACGGTCCGCGCGACCCCGTCTTCGCCGAGGTCCTGCTGCAGAGCATGCTGGCCGAGGCGTCGGTGGGGTCCGCGGACCCCGGCGGCGCCACGCGGGCCCGGGGGCACCGTCAGCCCGGGAGCCCCGCGCTGACGGTCGTCTCGTCCCGGGTGCTGCGCGGCGAGCAGTCCAACACCTCGATCATCTACGACACCACGACCGCGGACGGCGCGCCACAACCGTTGATCTGCAAGGTTTTCCGCGTCCTGCACCATGGCGACAACCCCGACGTCGTCGTGCAGTCGGCCCTGGCGCTCGGCGGCTCGACGCTGGTGCCGAGGCCGTTCGGCCACGTCTCCGGTGAGTGGCCCGACGAGCACCGCCCCAGCGGCAGCGCGGTCGGCCACCTCGCGTTCGCCCAGGAGTTCCTGCCCGGAGTCGAGGACGCCTGGCGCGTCGCCGCGGACGCCGTCGCCCGCGGTGAGGACTTCAGTGACCGCGCCCGCGCCCTGGGCTCGGCCACGGCCGACGTGCACGCCACGCTCGCGGAGGTGATGCCCACCGTCCAGGCCACCGAGAGCGACCGGGCCGACCTGCTGGCCAGCATGCAGTCCCGCCACGCCAACGCCAACAACGAGGTCCCCGCGCTGGCGGCCTACGACAAGGCCGCGCGCGAGATCTTCCTCGCGGCCGCGACCGCCCCCTGGCCTGCCCTGCAACGCATCCACGGCGACTACCACCTCGGCCAGGTGCTGGACGTGCCCGGCCGCGGCTGGGTCCTGCTCGACTTCGAGGGCGAGCCACTGCGCCCCCTCGCCGAGCGGAGCGTCCCCGACCTCACCCTGCGTGACGTCGCCGGCATGCTGCGGTCGTTCGACTACGCAGCCGGGTCGTGGGAGCAGGCGCACCCCGGCGCCTCGGCCGCGGCGTGGGCCGAGGCCGCGCGCACCGCCTTCCTCGACGGCTATGCCGAGCGTTCGGGCCGAGACCCGCGCGACGACCGCGCCCTGCTGGCCGCCCTCGAGCTGGACAAGGCCCTCTACGAGGTGGTCTACGAGGCCCGCAACCGTCCCAGCTGGCTGTCCATCCCGGTGGCCGCCATCGCCCGACTCACCGACAGCGCAAGGAGCACCCGATGACCCGACTGCGCACCCCACCCCCGCGCCGATCGCCCGCACCGAGCTGGACCGCCTCCTGCACGGCGTCCACCACAACCCGCACGGGGTGCTCGGGCCGCACCCGCACGGCGGTGCCGTCACCGTGCGCGTCCTGCGGCCGCTGGCGCGCAGCGTGCGTGCCGAGCTCCCGGACGGGTCCACCGTGGACTTCGCCCACGAGCACGACGGCGTCTGGGTCGCCGTGCTGCCGACGCCGGACGTCTCCGACTACCGCCTCGTGGTGACCTACTCCGACGGCGTGGAGCACCGGTCACGCCGACGACCCCTACCGCTTCCTGCCCACCCTGGGCGAGGTCGACCTGCACCTCATCGGCGAGGGCCGGCACGAGCAGCTGTGGAACGTGCTCGGCGCCCACGTGCGCCGCTACCCCGGCGCCGATGGGGGCGGTGCAGCGGCACCTCGTTCGCCGTCTGGGCACCGCAACGCCCGGGGCATCCGGCTGGTCGGGCGACCTCAACCACTGGGACGGCGTCGCGCACCCGATGCGCGCGCTCGGCTCGACCGGCGTCTGGGAGCTGTTCGTGCCCGGCGTCGGCCCGGGCACCCGCTACAAGTTCGAGATCCTGGGCTCGGACGGCGCCAGCGCCGCAGCAAGGCCGACCCGATGGCCCGCGCCACCGAGAAGCCCCGCCGGCCACCGCGTCGGTGGTCACCGACCTCGGAGTACGCGTGGGGCGACGAGCGACTGGATGAGCACCGCGCGGCCACCAACCCGCACACCGGGCCGATGAGCATCTACGAGGTGCACCTGGGCTCGTGGCGGCAGGGTCTGAGCTACCGCGACCTGGCCGAGCAGCTGGTCGACTACGTCGAGGACCTGGGCTTCACCCACGTCGAGCTGATGCCCGTCATGGAGCACCCGTACGGGCCGTCCTGGGGCTACCAGGTCACCGGCTACTACGCGCCGACCTCGCGGTTCGGCTCCCCGGACGACTTCCGCTACCTCGTCGACACGCTGCACCAGCGCCGGGATCGGCGTGATCCTCGACTGGGTGCCCGCGCACTTCCCCAAGGACGCCTTCGCGCTGGCCCGGTTCGACGGCGAGGCGCTGTACGAGCACCCGGACCCGCGGCGCGGCGACCAGCCCGACTGGGGCACCCACATCTTCGACTTCGGCCGGCCGCAGGTGCGCAACTTCCTGGTGGCCAACGCGCTGTACTGGCTGCGAGGAGTTCCACGTCGACGGCCTGCGCGTCGACGCCGTCGCCTCGATGCTCTACCTGGACTACTCGCGCAAGGACGGCGAGTGGGTGCCGAACGAGTACGGCGGCCGCGAGAACCTCGCAGGCGGTGCAGCTGCTGCAGGAGACCAACGCGACGCTCTACAAGCGCGCGCCGGGCGTCGTGACGATCGCCGAGGAGTCCACCGCGTGGCCGGGCGTCACCCGGCCGACGCACCTGGGCGGCCTGGGCTTCGGCCTGAAGTGGAACATGGGCTGGATGCACGACTCGCTGGCGTACGTGCAGCACGAGCCGATCCACCGCCAGTACCACCACCACCAGATGACGTTCTCGCTGATGTACGCGTGGAGCGAGAACTTCGTGCTGCCGATCAGCCACGACGAGGTCGTGCACGGCAAGGGGTCGCTGCTGCGCAAGATGCCCGGCGACCGCTGGCAGCAGCTGGCCAACGTGCGCGCCTACCTCGCGTTCATGTGGGCGCACCCCGGCAAGCAGCTGCTCTTCATGGGCTCGCGAGTTCGGCCAGGAGGCCGAGTGGGCCGACGCGCACGCGCCTGGACTGGTGGCTGCTGGACCAGCCGGCGCACCGCGGCGTGCACTCGCTGGTGCGCGACCTGAACGCGCGTCTACCCGCGACGCCCGGCGCTGTGGTCGCCGGACCTCGACCCCCGACGGCTTCCGCGTGGATCGACGCCAACGACGCCGCCGGGAACGTCTTCTCGTTCCTGCGCTTCGGCGCGGCTCGGCCGGCGACGACGTCCGGTGGCCTGCGTGCATCGCGAACTTCGCCGGGACCCCGCACCACGGCTACCGGATCGGCCTGCCGCTTCGCGGGCCGCTGGCGCGAGGTGCTCAACACCGACGCCGACCGAGTACGGCGGCTCCGGTGTGGGCAACCTCGGCGGCGTGGTCGCCGAGGAGGTCCCGTGGCACGGGCTGCCCGGCTCGGCGCTGGTGACCCTGCCGCCGCTCGGCGCGGTCTGGCTGGAGCCGGCCGAGCGGGTCGTCCCCGCGCGCGCCGAGGTCAGCGGCGCCGCACGCCCCGTCGGCACCTCCGGGCGGACGGGCAGCGCGACCATGACCGGCGGCACGTCGCTGTCCGAGGGCCCGGCCGTGACGGCGTCCTCCTCCGGGGGCACGTCCACGTCCGAGGGACACGCACCTTCCGCTTCCGGGGCGTCGGCCACGAGCGAAGGCGTTGTCCCGGCTGCCGGTTCCGAGGCCGACGCGTCCACGCCGTCCTCGGCGTCCACCAGCGGGACCGGCGCCGCCGCTGCTGCGCCGCGGAGCACGTCCGAGAAGGAGTGAGCATGAACGATCCCCGAGCCGGCACGCAGGCCCAGGCCTCCGACCTGGTCGACGTCGCGCACCTGGTCACGGCGTACTACACCCAGGTGCCCGACCCGACGGACGTCGACCAACGCGTGGCCTTCGGCACGTCAGGGCACCGCGGCTCCAGCCTGCGCACCGCCTTCAACGAGACGCACATCCTGGCCACGACGCAGGCCATCTGCGACTACCGCAAGGGGCAGGGCTACGACGGCCCGCTGTTCATCGGCCGCGACACCCACGGGCTGTCCGAGCCGGCCTGGGCGTCGGCGCTCGAGGTGCTGGTCGCCAACGACGTCACGGTGCTGGTCGACGACCGCGACGGCTACACGCCGACCCCGGCGGTCTCGCACGCGATCCTGCGGGCCAACCGCGGCAAGGCGATGGACGGGTCGGCCTGGCCGACGGCATCGTGGTGACGCCGTCGCACAACCCGCCCTCGGACGGCGGCTTCAAGTACAACCCGCCGCACGGCGGCCCGGCCGACACCGATGCCACCAGCGTCATCGCCGAGCGCGCCAACGCCCTGATCGAGGCCGGCCTCGACGGTGTGCGCCGGGTCCCGTTCGCCCGGGCGCGGGCGGCCGTGCGGGTCCTACGACTTCATGGGCACCTACGTCGACGACCTGCCCTCGGTGCTCGACCTCGACGCGCATCCGCGAGGCCGGCGTGCGCATCGGCGCCGACCCGCTCGGCGGCGCCAGCGTCGCCTACTGGGGCGAGATCGCCGAGCGGCACCGGCTCGACCTGACCGTGGTCAACCCGCTGGTCGACCCGACCTGGCGGTTCATGACGCTGGACTGGGACGGCAAGATCCGGATGGACTGCTCGTCGCCGTACGCGATGGCCTCGCTCATCGGCCGCGAGGACGACTACGACATCGCCACCGGCAACGACGCCGACGCCGACCGGCACGGCATCGTCACCCCGGACGCCGGGACTGATGAACCCCAACCACTACCTCGCCGTGGCGATCCAGTACCTCTTCGGCGGCTCGCCCGCGGCTGGCCGACGTCGGCGCGCGATCGGCAAGACCCTGGTGTCCTCCTCGATGATCGACCGGGTCGCCGCGTCGCTCGGCCGCGCCGCTGGTCGAGGTGCCGGTCGGGTTCAAGTGGTTCGTGCCGGGCCTGCTCGACGGCTCGATCGGCTTCGGCGGCGAGGAGTCCGCCGGGGCGTCCTTCCTGCGGCGCGACGGCTCGGTCTGGACCACCGACAAGGACGGCATCATCCTGGCCCTGCTCGGCCTCGGAGATCCTCGCCGTCACCGGGAGGTCCCCGAGCCAGCACTACGGCGACCTCGTCGCGCGGTACGGCGACCCGGCCTACGCGCGCATCGACGCCCCCGCCACCCGCGAGCAGAAGGCGCGGCTCGGCGCGCTCTCCCCCGACGCGGTGACCGCCACCGAGCTGGCCGGCGAGCCGATCACGGCCAGGCTCACCGCGGCGCCGGGCAACGGCGCGACGATCGGCGGCCTCAAGGTGACCACCGAGTCCGCCTGGTTCGCGGCCCGCCCGTCCGGCACCGAGGACGTCTACAAGATCTACGCCGAGTCCTTCCGGGGCCCGGAGCACCTCGCGCAGGTCCAGGCGGAGGCCCGCGACGTGGTCTCGGCCGCCCTGACCGGCTGACCGGGCTGACCCGGGGTCGGCCCGCACTCCGGGGCCGACCCCGGGGCCGGTCGCGGCGGCAGCCGGATCAGCGAGCGGGCTGCCGGACGCTCGCTGACCGCCTTGTCGATCCGGCGACGGCGGGTGTCCGCGGCCTTGGCTGCCTCGACCGACAGCACCCACCGCCGCTGGTTGCTGTAGGACAGCGCGTCGAAGGCGCGCCGTGCCGACCCGTCGGCGTCCAGCGCCTCGGCCAGGTCGGCGGGCACCACCACCTCGCGGGGTGCGGTGTCCAGCTCCAGCTCGACGTCGACCTCGTCGCCCGCCGACACCCCTGCGCACTCGCGGTTCTCGGCGCTGAGCGGGATCATGAATGCCCCGCCCATCACCGCCACGGTGCTGCGGTAGGTGTGCGAGCCCACCGTCACGCGCACGGCCGGTCGCCTGCCGGCGGCGAGGTCGGCCACCACCTCCTCGGGCACCCGCAGACCCGTCGCGGTCTTCCCGCCCAGCACCACTGTCGTCCGGAACCTCATGGCCCGAGTATGCCCGTCGGCGTGTCGCCCGGACCGGCTTTCCGGGCCCTGACCCACGGACCGGTCATGGGCCCACTCCGGTCAGGCCCCCAGCCGGGCGGACTCGTCGTCGACCCACAGGTCGATCAGGCCGCGGAAGTGGGCCAGGAACTGCTCGTGCTCGTGCGGCGGGTACGTCGTGGCGACGGTGCTCGCCAGCATCTGGTCGAACTCCGGGGACTGCACCCAGTCGAGCACCATCTCGTCGACGTGCGGCAGGGATGCTGCGGCAGAACTCCTGGTAGCGCTCCAGGCTCGAAGTGCTCGTCCGACAAGACGCTGGTACGCCTTGAGCTTGTCGCCGTAGTCGAGCCCCTGGTTGTCCGCGACCGCGAACCACGCGGTCCGGTGTCGACCTGGGGCCGCGCTTGCGCCCGGTGACGAGGCAGAAGGTCGACCACTTCACCAGGGAGGCGATCGCCCACGGGAAGTAGTAGTGCAAGGAGGTGACCGCGACGTCGGGGCAGGCGTTGGCGTAGTCGATCGGGTAGACGACCTCGTCGCGGACGAGCATCTCGCAGGAGTTGAACTCCCAGCGGAAGAAGGCGTTGACGGTCTGGGCGATGGTGACCGCCTCCGCGCCCGCCTGGCGGCGAGAGGAAGTCGTGCGACACGGCGTACCGGCGGTGCATCGGCTCGTCCGGGCCGGAAGTCCATCACCATCGTCTCCGGTCCGATGGTGAGCGCGCGGGCGAAGACGTCGTAGCCGGCGACGGACTGCTGCAGGTGCATCAGCATCTCGCCGGACTCGTCGTAGGCGCTGGTGCAGCGCCTCGCGGTCGTGGATCCGCGAGACGCCGCGCCAGCCGCCCCCGTCGAACGGCTTCATGTACAGCGGGTAGCCCAGCGACTCGGCCACCGCGTCGAGGTCGAACTCGCGGTTGTACCTGGCCGAGGTGTAGGCCCAGCGGGCGTTGTCGACGGGGTTCTTGTACGGCACCAGCACCGTCTCCGGGACCTTCATGCCGAGCCGGAGCATGGCGCAGTACGCCGAGTGCTTCTCCATCGACTGGAACGTGAACGGGCGAGTTCAGCAGGTAGACGTCGTCCATCAGCGCGGCCTTCTTCAGCCACTCGCGCGGGTGGTAGTACCAGTGGGCCAGCCGGTCGATGACCAGCTCGTGGCGGACCTTGTCCCGCAGGTTGAACGGCTCGATGGTGACCCGTTCGGTGCGCAGGGAGTGGCTCCTCCCCTCGGCGTCGCGCAGGACGCCGAGCCGGTGGGCCAGCGCCTCGAACGCCGTTGGCCAGTCCTCCTCGGCACCGAGCAGCAGCCCGATCAGGTGCTCCTGGGATGTCACCGGCGTGGTCATGGGTCCTCCTCAGACGAACCTCGGTAGGTGGTGGGCCAGCTGTCGCTGCCACCAGGGCCAGTCGTGGGCCGAGTCGTGGCCCCACAGGTCGACCTCGTGGGGAATGCCCTTCTCGCGCAACAGGGCGCCGAACCGCTGCGTCGACGGCAGGGCGCCGGTGGGGTGGGTCTCCCAGGCGCCCTGACCGCAGACCAGCAGCACCGACAGCCGGGCGCGCAGCCAGGCCAGGTGGTCGCCCTCCAGCCCGGGCACGTAGTCGCTGGGGTTGGCGAAGTACGTCGCGTCGCCGCGTTCGCCCCAGCTGTGCCACTGCCCCACGTCGTAGTTGCCGGAGAGCCCGATCGCGAGGGGCGCCAGGTCCGCCCGCTGGAAGGCGAAGTGGACCGCGTGGTACGCGCCCATCGACGCGCCCAGGGTGATCAGCTCCTGGCCGGGACCGACCTGCTCGGCGACCCACGGCACCACCGACTGCTCGAGCCAGGTCTGGTACGTCGCGTGCCGGCGGGCCCGCTCCTCGACGGGGGCGCTGGTGTCCGACCACGACCACGCGTCGGCCGAGTCGACGCAGAAGAAGCTCACGCGGCCCTGGTCGACCAGGTGCTGCACCGCGGCAACCATGCCGTGGTCGCCGAAGTCCTCGGCCCGGCCCGCCTCGCTGGGGAAGACCAGCACCGGCCGGCCCCAGTGGCCGTGGCGGATCACGCCGAGACGGTGGTCCGTCCCAGGCACCGTGAGCTCGATGCGCTGCGCGTGCACGGCCTCATCCTGTCGTACCCCAGCAATCCTGCAAGACATCTGTGAGGTGCGGGTCCAGCGCGTCGCGCCAGGCGGTGTAGTTGTGCAGGTCCGGCAGCTCGACGTGGTCGACCCGGTGGCCGGCCCTTGCGAGGGCGGACGCCATCGAGGCGTTGTTGGGCGCGTTCTCCTCGAGGGCACCGCAGGTCAGCCCGATCCGCAGCGGCCGGTCGGCGCGGCGCACGTCGAGGATCGCCTGCACCCGCTGGGTGATGCGCCAGTAGTGGGGAAAGGTCGTGACGGAGTCGTGCCGGTCGTCGTGCCGGATCTGGAAGAAGGACCCCGACTGGCTGAACACCGCGCCGACCTCGCGGGGGGCGTGCAGACCGGCCAGCAGCGCGGTCAGGCCGCCGAGGCTGGCACCCAGCACCGCGACCTTCCCCGCGACCGCGTAGTCCTGCCTCAGCCGGGCGAGTCCGGCCCCCATCTGCGTGCGCAGGTACTGCGGGGAGCCGGAGTACCAGGCGTTGCGCTGCACCGGCTCGAGCAGCGCGAGCCGGTGGGGCGGCAGCGTTCCGGCGGCGATGAGGGCGCCGGAGTACCGGCTGAGCGAGGCGAGCACGTCGTACTCGGGTCCGTCCTGGACCAGCACCAGCGGCAACGGCTCCCGCGCCGACGTCCCCCCGGGCGACCAGACGGTCACCGGCAGGGCGTCGGTGGTCTCCCCGCGGACCACCAGCGCATCGTAGGTGCCGTCCAGGGCCGGCGCCGTGAGCCACCGCGGTCGGTGGTAACCCGGCATCTCGACGACCGACTTCTGCCCGAAGGCGGTGTCCACCCGCAGCGGGTTGGCCGGGTCGACCTGGCTGGAGGAGCGCCCGTGCTGGTCGACGATGCCGAGCTGGTACTCCAGCCGGGCCAGCGACGGTCGCGGGATCCGCAGCTCCCAGTGCCCGTCCCGGCGCGAGAACGCCCGGCCGGCGCCTTTCACCACCGCGTCGCACTCGAGGGTGAGGCCCGCGAACCCGTGGTCGGGGTCGGCGACCCGGAAGCGGACCGAGCGGTCGAGGACCTTCGGCGGGTCCGGGGCGACCGGGACGGACGGTGCCGGCTCCTTCGTCGCCGGACCGGAACCAGTCACGGCCGGTTCAGAAGAGGGCGCTGGTCAGGGCGCGGCGCGCGCGGACGACGCGCTCGTCGCCGGCACCGATGACCTGGAACAGCTCCAGCAGGTGCTCACGGGCGGCGTTGCGCTCGTCACCGCTGGTGTTGCGCACGGTCTCGACCAGGCGGCTGAAGGCGTCCTCGACGTGGCCGCCGAGCAGGTCCAGGTCGGCGACCAGGGTCTGGGCCGGGACGTCGGTGGGGTCGGCGGCCGCGGCTGCCCGAGCGGCAGCCAGGTCGGCGTCGGCGGTCCGCTGCATCAGCTTGACCTGGGCCAGGCCCAGCGACGCCTCGGCATCAGAGGGGTTCTCCTTCAGGGCCTGCTGGTAGGCCGCGACAGCGCCGTCGAGGTCGTCGCGCTCGATCGCCTCGAAGGCCTGCTGGTGCAGCGGCGGCAGCGGCTGCTCCTCCTCGACGCCCCCTTCCTGCGGCGCACCGACGTCGACCCGGCCGGTGACGCCGTGCTGCACGGCCAGCTTGAGCAGCTCGTCGACGTAGGCCCGGACGTGCTCGGCCGACTGCACGCCGGCGAACAGCGGCACCGGCTGCCCCTGGATGAGGCCGAGCGTCACCGGCACGGACTGGACCTGGAAGGCCTGCAGCAGTCCGGGGTTGGCGTCGACGTCGACCGACACGACCTGGAAGCGTCCCTCGTACGTGCGGGCCACGTCGGTGACGACGTCCACGAACTCCCCGGATGCCGGCAGCCCCTGTGACCAGAGCACCACGACCGACGGCACGCTCATGCTCGCGCTGACGATGTCGTTGAAGTTGGCGTCCGTCCCCTGCGTGACGATCGGGTCGGCTGCACCGGCGGCGGACGGCGCGGCCGCTGGGCGTCCGAGCGAGGACAGGTCGACGGCTCCACGGAGGAAGGCCGCGCTGATCGGCTGCTGTGTCATGGGTCCATTCTCTACGACGGAGCAAGCGCGCGGGTCAGGACCCTGCCGCGGAGACGAGCTGCTCGGAGGCGGCCACCAGCGTCGCGTCACCACTGTTCGCCGGCACCCCGAACACGACGAACTCCAGCGTGGTCATGGTCGCCCTGGACGTGATCCGCTTGCGGCCGGGGACGAGCGCGGTGAACTCCTTCGGCGCGGTGAGACTCTGACCCTTCTTGACCGTGAACGTGTCGGTGCGCTTGAGCACGGAGAAGACGAGGGCCCCGCCGGCTGCCTGCGCCACCGCGTAGGTGCTGCCCGGCACGACCTCGTGGCGCTGGGTGAACCCGGACTGCACCGCCACCGACGCGGCCTGCGTGGTGGCGCTCTGGCGGACCTGTCCGGCGAACGGGTCGGCCGTGAACGCGGGGTCGGCCACGGTCCCTGCGGGGAAGGACAGCGACCCGGCGTACTGGGTGACGAGCGCCGTCGGCGCGACCGCCAGGCCGGTGCCGTCGGTGAGCAGCCGCGACCCCTGCGGGAGCGGGTCGAACCGCCGCACGGTCGAGTTCGGCAGCATGGTGGCCGACGCGCTGATGCGGTACGGCGTCACCGCATCGGGGGAGGTGAGCAGGTGCAGCACCGGGAGGCTGCCACCCGACGGCACCGTCTGGGCCACCATCGCCCGCGGCCAGCCGAACCCCCGCGACAGGGCGAGCAGCCCGGGCTGCGAGGGCGACAGCGCCGGCGAGCTGGCGCCCAGGCCCGGCTGCACGGAGTCGAGGCGGGACCGCGCGGCGGCGGCGGTGAGCGCCGGCCCGGTGTAGGCGGTCGCGCGTGCCTTGTCGGCCGCGGCGCCGGTGGTGCTGCCGGCCTGCGAGGCCGCGGTGAAGGCGCGGCTGACGATGTCGCGGGCGTGCGAGGGGCTCAGGGGCGCGACGGTGGTCACCGCGGCGGGGGCGTCGTGCAGGCCGACGACGGGCCCGGCTGCGGCGCAGCCGCCGAGCGCAACGGCGGCGCTCGCCGTGAGGGCGACCAGGCGCAACGAGCGGCTCATGCCTCTCCTGCCTGCCGGTGCTGGGTGGGTGACGGCGTCGCGGCACGGTCGCTGCCGGCTCGCTCACCCACCGGCACCTGGTCCCGCGACGTGCTGTGGCGCACCTCCCGGGTGGCGCGGCGTCGACGGGCGCGCCAGAGGAATGCGAGGGCGGGCCCAGCGAGCACCAGGCCGAGCGCGGCGGCGGCGAGCGCCTCGAGGAACCAGGTCTGGTGCTGCCAGGTGAGGGTGGTGCGGACCCGGCCGAGCGCGGCGGCGCTACCGGAGGTGGCGACCACGCTCTGAGGGACGTCGCTCGGCTGCACCACCAGGTGCGCGGCACCCGCGCCGGTGCTGGTCTGCTCCCAGACGTCCCCGCCGGGCAGTCGCGAGGCGTTGCTGGCGCCCGTGCCGGTGGCGTGGGTGTCGACGCCACCGGAGGGGTAGTGGACGCGGTCGACCGACACGAACGGGCTGCTGCCGACCGCCGCGCGGGCGTCGGCGTCGTGCGCCAGGCCCAGCCAGACCGCACCTCCGTCGACCCGGCTGACGCTGACCTCGACGGGCCCGTCGACGCGGGCGAGGACCGGGGAGCCGACGAGGAGGATGCCGGGGGTCTGCCGACTGCTGCTGAACTCGGCGCGGCCCGAGGGGCCGAGGCCGATGGCGGCCCAGACGCCGAGGACCAGCAGGACCAGGCCGAGAACCGCCGCGAGGAGGGCAGCGACCAGCGACACGCGTCGTGCGGTTGCGGGCACGGCTCAGGTCCTCACGCTCGGTCTGTCGGGTCATGAGGGGTCCCTCGGCCGCCTCCCGTCCACTGTAAGCGCACTCCCGGGGCCCGGGACAAATCGTTCCGGGGCGCGGGGACGTCCGCCGTCGGGGACGCCGGTCGGCGTGGCCGGGACCCTGTTCCGACGGGCCGGTTCCGACGCCCCGGCTCCGACCACCCGCTCCGACGACGCCCTTCAGACCACCCGCTCCAGCGACCCGGCTCCGACCACCCGCTGCGGCGGCGCCCTTCCGACCACCCGCTCCGGCGACGCCCCTCCGGCTCAGAAGCGCGCCGGCTCCCGGTAGACGCCCCACAGGTCGCGCAGCGCGTTGCAGATCTCCCCGAGCGTGGCCTCGACACGGACGGCCTCCAGCATGGCGGGGAGCATGTTCTCCGACGTACCGGCGACCTCGACCATGCGCGCCAGAGCGGCGGTCACGGCCGCGTCGTCACGGGCGCCCTTGCGCGCCCCGAGGGCGGCGACCTGCTCGCGCTCGACCTCGTGGCTGACCCGCAGGATCTCCAGCTCGTGGCTGACCGACTCGGTGTGGCAGTTGACGCCGACGACCTTCTTCTCGCCCTTCTCCAGCGCGATCTGGTAGTCGAAGGCCGCGTTCGCGATCTCGGACATGAACCAGCCGTCCTCGATGCCGCGCAGGATCCCGGAGGTCATCGGGCCGACCTCGTGCTCGATCCGGTCGGATCCGGGGGCCACGGTCCGGCCGAGCTCGCCCATCTCGCGGATCTTGTCGAAGATCGCCTCGGCCTCGGCCTCGATGGCGTCGGTCAACGCCTCGACGTACCAGGAGCCGCCGAGCGGGTCGGCGACGTTGACGACACCGGTCTCCTCCATGATCACCTGCTGCGTGCGCAGCGCGACCTCGGCGGACTGCTCGGTCGGCAGCGCCAGGGTCTCGTCAAGAGCGTTGGTGTGCAACGAGTTCGTCCCGCCCAGGACAGCCGCGAGGGCTTCGACCGCGGTGCGCACCACGTTGTTCAGCGGCTGCTGGGCGGTCAGCGACACGCCTGCGGTCTGGGTGTGGAACCGCAGCCACTGCGCCTTGTCGGTCCGGGCGCCGTACACGTCGCGCATCCAGCGGGCCCAGATGCGCCGCGCGGCGCGGAACTTGGCGATCTCCTCGAAGAAGTCGAGGTGGCTGTCGAAGAAGAAGGACAGGCCGGGGGCGAAGACGTCGACGTCGAGGCCGCGGGAGAGCCCCAGCTCGACGTAGCCGAAGCCGTCGGCGAGGGTGAAGGCCAGCTCCTGCGCGGCCGTCGAGCCGGCCTCGCGGATGTGGTAGCCGGAGACCGAGAGCGGCTTGTAGGCGGGAATCTTCTCGGCGCAGTACTCCATCAGGTCGCCGATCAGGCGCAGGTGCGGACCCGGCTCGAACAGCCACTCCTTCTGGGCGATGTACTCCTTGAAGATGTCGGTCTGCAGCGTGCCGTTGAGGACGCCGATGTCGACGCCCTGGCGCTCGGCCGCCACGAGGTACATGCAGAAGACCGGCACGGCGGGCCCGCTGATCGTCATCGACGTCGTGACGTCGCCGAGGGGGATGTCCCGGAACAGCGTCTCCATGTCGGCGGCCGAGTCGATGGCCACGCCGCAGTGGCCGACCTCGCCGAGGCTGAGCGCCTCGTCGGAGTCGCGGCCCATCAGCGTGGGCATGTCGAACGCGACGCTGAGGCCGCCACCTCCACGGGCGAGGATCATCTTGTAGCGCTCGTTGGTCTGCTCGGCGTTGCCGAACCCGGCGAACTGTCGGATCGTCCAGGCCCGACCGCGGTAGCCGGTGGCATGCAGGCCGCGGGTGAACGGGTACTCCCCCGGCCATCCGATCCGGCCCATTCGCTCGTCGGCCGCCTCCGCCTCCGGGTCCGGCCCGTAGACCGGCTGCACCGTCGAGCCCGAGAGGGTGGTGAAGTCCGCCTCGCGGACCAGGCCGCGCGCCTGCGCGGCGTCGTACCGCTGCTGCCAACGGGACCGGCCGCCGGCGGGTGCGCCCGGGGGCGTGGGAGGTGCCGTGCGGGGGTCCTGCGGGGCGGTGGTCATGCCACCAAGGTACTTGGACGTCCTAGTAGATGTCACGACCCGGCACGGCCGGCCCAGCCGCTGCGGACATCGGCGTCGCCGGACCCGGGGTGGGAACGGACCTGGCGGAGGTCGCCGCTTCGTCGTCGGCAGGGTCCGGGGCGACGTGCTCGGCAGGGCCCTGGGCGCCGTCGTGGTCCTGCGGGTCCTGGGCGACGTCGTGGTCGTGCGGGTCCTAGGCGACGTCGTGGTCGTGCGGGTCCTGGGGCAGGTCGTCGTCGAAGTCGTCGGCGTCCAGGCGCACCTTGCGCAGGAGCCGGAACAGCTGCTCGAGCTCCTGCGGGTCGAGGGCGCCCAGGCCGAAGCCGCCCTCGACCAGGTCGCGGGTGGCGCTCTCCATCACCTCCCGTCCGGACGGCGTGATCGACGCGAGGGTCCCGCGGCCGTCGGCCGGGTTGGGGCTGCGATCGACGAGCCCCTGCGCGGCGAGGCGCTGGATGATGTTGGTGGCGCTGGTGGGGTGGACCATGAGCCGCTCGCCGACCTTGCTCATCGGCAGGCGCCCCTCGCGGCTGAAGGCCAGCAGCACCAGCGCCTCGTAGCGTGCGAAGGTCAGGCCGTGGCGGCCGACCGTCGTGTCGAACCTCGCCAGCAGCAGCTGCTGGACGCGCATGACGGAGGTCGCCGACGCCATCGCGAGGAACTGCGACCGCGGGCCCCAGCGCGCGCGCCACAGCTCGGCGGCGCGGCGGATCGGGTCGAACGGCAACGGGACGGAGAAGGACACCCCCGACACGCTAGCGACGCTCTCCTGTCGGCGAACCCGCCCGTCCAACCGTCGGTACGACGTCGGCACGCCGGGTCCCCGGCTCAGCCGCCTCCCGCCGCGCTCAGCGGCTCGCGGTCGGCGGTTCAGTGGCTGGATCCCCCGTGGCGCCGAGGAGCACCTCGTACCGGCAGCTGTTCTCGGTGCTGGCTACGTGGTGGAACCCGGCGCGTGCAAGAGTCCTCCGCGAGGCGACGTTGTCCCTGTCGGTCTCCGCGACGGCCCGAGACAATCCGTGCTCGGCCGCGAGACGCAGCAGAGCGACGAGTGCCTCGGCCGCGTAGCCGTGACCACGGGCTGACGGGGCGAGGACATAACCGACCTCCACGGACCCGGCGTCCGGCTTGCCCTTGAAACCGATTCCGCCAATGGCCTTTCCGTCCACGCCGCGAGTGATTCGGTAATGCCCAAAGGGCCGTTGGTCCCCGTGAGCGGCCGTAGTCCTCAGGAAGGCCGTGACGCCGATGACGTCACCGTCGAACGGAAAGTCCTCGCCCCAGGCATCCTCGGCACCCGCGCGTCGCGCGATGATGCGTTCGCCCTCGGCGACGTCGATCGCGTGCAAAGTGAGTCGCGGCGTTGCAAGATCGGTCACGGCGCCAGCGAAGCAGCCCTCACCACCGAGGACAACCCAGATTCCTGACCCGGGATACGGCCGGTCCGAGCTCGCCGACGACGCTGGAGTGTCGGGCTGCCCGGCCGGCCTGGACAAGCGGACCCATGCTCGGCGGCTCACGCGCGGAACCGGGCCGTTCGTCTCACCCCTGAGGAGCGGATTCCGCTCTTCGGCCAACCACAGCGCGACGGCCAGACGGGACGGGAGAGCTGGCGGCCCATGACTGGGAGCCGCACTCAGGCACCGGTGTCGCGGGCGATGACCTGCTCAAGGCGGTCGAGCTTCCCGGTCAGCTCGCCGGTGTGACCCGGCCGGATGTCGGCCTTGAGGACGAGGCTGACGCGCGGACCGTATTCCCCGACCGCCTCGCAGGCGCGCCGGACCACGTCCATGCACTCGTCCCACTCACCCTCGACCGTCGTGAACATCGAGTCCGTGCGGTGAGGCAGGCCGGAGTCGCGCACGATGCGTACCGCAGCGGCAACAGCCTCGCTCACCGAGCCGTCCGCCTGCGAGGCGTCGGTGGAACCGGAGGGGGCGACGGAGAAGGCAACCAACATGCCCGCCAGCCTAAGCGGAGTTCGCCCACACCGCCGATGGGGGAAGGCCACGACGTGCGCGCCACCGACCGAGCCTCACCGACCCAGCGCCAGCGCCAAATGACTCGAAGGACACCCCGGCAAGACCACCGCTGCAGAACCAGCGACGCGTTCACGGCGCACAGCTCCTGACTCACAGCTCACGGCTCGCGACCCACGACTCACTGCCCGCGGCCGCGCCGCGGCTCACAACTGACGGCCGACGGCTCACAGCTGACGGTCCGCGTGTCACAGCTGACGGTCCGCGTGTCAGAGCAGGAGGGCTGGGCCTTCGTGGAAGGTGACCCACTTGCTGTGCAGCACTTCCCCGGTCGCCCCTTGGTACGCCACCGGCGGCGCCAATCCTGGCCACAGCTCCTCCGCGGCGTCCGGCCCGGGGTCGGGGTCCTCGTCGGGGTAGCCGAGCTCCCGCAGGTCGTTCAGCTCGGTGGCGGGGTCCAGGCCGTCCGGACCGTCTGGGGCGTCGGTCGGTATGCCGATCGTGCACCTCGACCCGGCCGGCAACCCCGGGCCCCACGGTGACCCCGAACCCGGCTCGGACACCGAGTCCGACGCCGCACCAGAAGCCGCCTCCGACGCCGGCGCACAGGCCGGCGTGAGCCGCGAGCCCAGCGGGGCCGGCGCGTAGACCGGGGCCGGCCTGATCATGCACCCGCCGCGGGTGGCGAAGCCCAACCCGCCGGGACGGTTCGCATCACCGGTGACCGAGAACTCGCCGCGGTGGTGCTCGTCGTGGTGGAACGGGCACAACCCGACCAAGTTGCCCAGATCCGTGCCGCCCCCGTCGGCCCAATGGATCACGTGATGAACCTCCAAACGGGACCGGGCCACACACCCGGGAAAGCGGCAGCCCCGGTCCCGGTCCAGCACCAACCGGCGGGTCCGCTCCGGCACGATCCGCAACGCCCGCCCCACACTGACCGGCACCCCCGCGGAATGCCACAACGGCTGCACCGTGCCTGCACAGGTCAGCTTGGCCACCAGATGCCCCGGCAGCCGAGCCCGCCCGCTCAACCACCCACCCTCGGCGTCCAGATGGACATACACCCGGAACGCGTCCTGCCGGCCGCGGGAGGCCACCGACCCCAGCGAGCGGGCACAGACCTCCACCACCGCATCAGCCCAGGTCACCTGCCCGGTGCCGGCCTGGAACAGGGCGTCGCGGGCCTCGGTCAACGCGGCCTCGACCAGCGCCCCGACATCGGCCGGAGCGCTGAACCGCAGCTCGAACCGGCCACCCTCCCTCAAGTGCATCGACAGCTCCGCCGGCTCCCCCGCCCGACCCGCCTCAGCCAATGCCGGCTCCACCGCTCCCGCTGCTGCGGCATCGCCGTCGGCGTCCGGGGCGACCGCCGAACCGACCTCCGAGGCGGCCTGCGCGTCCCCGTCCGGGCCGGGCTCGAGGTCCTCGGCGCCCGGGTCGTCCTCGGTGGCCGGGTCGAAGGCGTACCGCGACAGCACCCGCCCCAGCTGCGGCACACTCGCACAGACCGCCAGCTCGGCCACCGAGGCCTCCACCTGCGACGGCGCGTGCCGGGCCACCACCGCCACCTGATCCACCGACAGCCGACCCGCCGCGAACCGGCCCATCACCACCGGCAACACCTCCACCCGCCGGGCCATCACCACCACCTGACGCGCCCGCACCGGCGACAACCCCGCCCGCAACACCAACCAGTGCTCCACCGACCGGATCCCCGCCCCCGCCCACCCCTGCGAGGCGATCGCCCGCGCCGTCAACGCCACCAACCGCGCCGAGACCTGATTCAGCTGACCACACACCACCGCCAGCTCCGCCTCCAACCGCTCCGCGTCGACCCGCTCCGCGTCGAGCTGCTCCGCGTCGAGCTGCTCCGCGTCGAGCTGCTCCGCGTCGAGCTGCGCCCCATCCCCGGTCCCCACCATGACACCTATCGTACGCCTGTTCGAATGGAGGGAGAAGGTCATCCACAGCCGAAAACCGCTTCGCTGCAGGGCAGTTCGCCATACCAGCGACCTCTGACACGGCCCGGACTCCCCCGTGTCAGAGGCGGCGCTGGAACTCGGGGTAGATCTCCACCGGTCGGAAACCGAGCCGCTCGTTGATGGCGATCATGCTGGCGTTGACCTCCGCGTTGGCAGTGTGAACCACCCGTCTGCCTGGGTGCTCGCGCTGGACGTCGAGCAGGTTGCGTGCCTTGAGCGCCAGGCCCAGACGGTGACCGCGGTGATCGCGCCGCACGAGCGTGCCCCACTGGTGCACGTTCTCGGGGTCGTCCTGCGGGATGGACAGGTCGCTGTAGCCGACGACCTGCCGGTCGCGATCCAGGGCCACCACGGTCGACCGCAGTCGGCGGGCAGCACGCAGCTGGTCCTCCCTCTCCAGCCAGACCTCCGGGGTGAGCGCCTCCGCCTCGAACTCGATGTCGCCGGTCGGGGCATCGAGCACCAGCTGGTTGTGCACGTGGCAGTAGCTGGGCAGCAGCTCCGGCGGCACGCCGTCGACATACCGCTCGATCGTGTACGCCGGGTGATGCGGCGCCGCCTCGCGGATCATCGACTCGAGCAGCGCCTCGTCGACGGGGAGGTCGAGCACGCGGTGCACCTCGGTGTTGGCGAGGGCGAAGCCGCGCCGTTCGGCGAACCGACGGTAGGGATGGTCGTCCCGCCGGTCGAAGGCATAGGCGCTGGGGACGAGGATCGTGCCGCGCCCTTCGTCCTTGGTCCGACGGACGACGAGATCGACCAGCGCTGAGCCGAACCCGCGGCCCACGACCGCTGGGTCGACGTGGACCTCGGCCCAGACCATGTCGGTGTTGTCCAGCAGCGGCAGCTCGATCACGACGACGCCGGTGACCCCGCACTCGTCCCCCACGGCCCACACCTCGCGGCGTTCAGCGGGGTCCTCGGCGCGGTACAGCGCCCGCTCCTCCTGCAGCGACCACGGTGTGGCGTAAGGGCGTTGGTGCCTCTCGGACGCTGCCACGACCTCGTGACAGCGCTCGAGCTCGGCGTCGTCGAACACGTCGACGCGGCGCAGGTCCATGGGCCCCACGGTAGGGACGAGGCGACCGCGACGCATCCGGTTTTCCGCCGGCCGACCGATGGCCGAGGTCGACCCGCGACCGCCTCAGGTCAAAGCGTCGAGCACCTTCTCCGCGGCCGCATAGGGATCACTCGTCCCGTCCACGACACTCTCCGCGAGCTCGTCCACGCCGCGACCGTGCCGCAGGTCACCCATGCGAGAACGCAAGGCCTGCAAGGCGATTGACTCGATCTCGTCACCGGCGCGGCGTACCCGGCGATCACGGAGCACACCCGAGGACTCCATCCACGCGTAGTGCTTGTCGATCGACTCCATCACCTCGCCGATGCCTTCGCCACGGGCTGCGACGGTCTTCAGCACCGGCGGCCGCCAGAGGCCTGGCTCGCTGCGGTCTCCGAGGCTGATCATGTGGCGGATGTCGCGCACGGTGGCGTCAGCCCCGTCACGGTCTGCCTTGTTGACGACGAAGACGTCTCCCACCTCCAGGATCCCGGCCTTGGCGGCCTGGATGCCGTCGCCCATGCCCGGCGCGAGGAGGACGATGGTCGTGTCCGCCAGCCCGGCCACCTCGACCTCACTCTGCCCGACACCGACGGTCTCGACCAGGATGACGTCACAGCCGGCGGCGTCGAGCACGCGCAGGGCCTGGGGGGTCGTCCACGACAACCCGCCCAGGTGGCCACGACTGGCCATCGAGCGGATGTAGACCTCCGGGTCCAGGACGTGGTCCTGCATGCGGACGCGGTCACCGAGCAGCGCCCCGCCGGAGAAGGGCGAGGACGGGTCCACGGCGAGCACCCCCACCCGCTGGCCCCGCGAGCGCAGTGCACCGACGACCGCACTGGTCGAGGTGGACTTGCCCACCCCCGGGCTACCGGTGATGCCGATGATGTGCGCACGCCCGCTGTACGGCGCGAGCGCGGCCATCACCTCGCGCAGGGCCGGTGAGCCGTCCTCGACGAGCGAGATCAGGCGCGCGACGGCCCGTGGCGATCCTGCCCTCGCCGCCTCGACGAGGGCAGGGACGTCGACGGGCCGTCGCACCATGGCGTCGCTGTGTTCGAGCCGGCTCAGGCCCGCGGGACCCGGACGATGAGGGCGTCGCCCTGACCGCCGCCGCCGCAGAGCGCCGCCGCGCCGACGCCACCGCCGCGACGCTTGAGCTCGAGGGCCAGGTGGAGGGCGATCCGGGCGCCGGACATGCCGATGGGGTGCCCCAGGGCGATGGCCCCGCCGTTGACGTTGACCTTGTCAGCGTCCAGGCCGAGCTCCTTGGTCGAGGCCAGCCCGACCGCCGCGAACGCCTCGTTGATCTCGACCAGGTCGAGGTCGGCGGGCGTGATGCCCTCCTTGTCGCAGGCCTTGGCGATGGCGCGCGCCGGCTGGCTCTGCAGCGTGGAGTCCGGGCCCGCGACGACGCCGTGCGCGCCGATCTCGGCCAGCCAGCTCAGGCCGAGCTGCTGCGCCTTGGCCTTGCTCATGACGACGACCGCGGCCGCCCCGTCGGAGATCTGCGACGCCGACCCGGCCGTGATGGTGCCGTCCTTGCTGAACGCGGGGCGCAGCCGGCCCAGGCTCTCGGTCGTGGTGTCGGCGCGGATGCCCTCGTCGGTGCGGAACTCCAGCGGCTCACCCTTGCGCTGGGGAATCGAGACGGGGACGACCTCGTCGTCGAAAACGCCGTCCTTCCACGCCCTGGCCGCGAGCTGGTGGCTGCGCGCCGAGAACGCGTCCTGCTCCTCGCGCGAGAACTGGGCGTCGCCGACGTTGGCCGCCTCGGTCAGCAGGCCCATCGCCTGGTCGGTGAACGCGTCCCACAGCCCGTCGAACGCCATGTGGTCCCGCATCGCCACGTCGCCGTACTTGAAGCCCTCGCGGCTCTTCTCCAGCAGGTGCGGGGCGTTGGTCATGGACTCCTGCCCCCCGGCCACGACGATCTCGAACTCGCCGGCGCGGATGAGCTGGTCGGCCAGGGCGATGGCGTCGATGCCCGACAGGCACACCTTGTTGATCGTCAGCGCCGGGACGGTCATCGGGATGCCGGCCTTGACCGCCGCCTGGCGGGCCGGGATCTGGCCGGCGCCGGCGGTGAGGACCTGCCCCATGATGACGTAGTCGACCTGGTCCCCGCCGACACCGGCGCGCTCGAGCGCGCCCTTGATCGCCACCCCGCCGAGGTCCGCCCCCGAGAAGCCCTTGAGGGAGCCGAGGAGTCGACCCATCGGCGTACGGGCTCCGGCGACGATGACGCTCGTGGTGGCGTCGGTGCGCCCGGTCGGTGTGCTCATCTGCTGTGCCTCCAGCGACATCGGTGGGTTCGTCGTCACTCTAACGCCCGGCCGCAGGGTGCGGTCGTGGCCGCGGCTGCACAGCGGGGCTCACGCGGGCCCGCCGTACTGCCTAGGGTGACGGGCATGAGCCAGCAGCCGGATCCCCTCTTCACCGCCATCGACCACGTGGGCGTCGCTGTGCCCGACCTCGACGCCGCGGTCGCGTTCTACCGCGACACCTACGGCATGCGCCTGGTGCACGAGGAGACCAACGACGAGCAGGGCGTGCGCGAGGCGATGATGGCCGTCGGCGACTCCGGGTCCTGCGTCCAGCTGCTCGCGCCCCTCACGCCGACATCCACCATCGCCGCCTTCCTGGACCGCTCGGGGCCGGGCGTGCAGCAGGTGGCCTACCGGGTGGAGGACGTCGTCGCCGTGTCCGCGACGCTGCGCGAGCGCGGGATGCGCCTGCTGTACGACGAGCCGCGGCGCGGAACCGCAGGTAGCCGGATCAACTTCATCCACCCCAAGGACGCAGGCGGCGTGCTGGTGGAGCTGGTCGAGCCCGCAGAGGCCCACTGACGCACCTGCCGGTGTGCGGGTGCCGCGCACGGAACCGGCAGGTTTGCGGGGATGATGCGTGCGGAACCGGCAGGTTTGTGGGAGTGGCGCGCACGGAACCGGCAGGTTTGCGGGGGTGACGCGTGCAGAACCGGCAGGTTTGCGGGGTGACGCGCATCACGCTGTGGCGGGGGTCTCACGGCCCTTCCGACGGGTGCGGAGCCGCACTAGGTTCGCCGCCAAGGACGCCGGCCGCCCCGTCCCGGCCCCATGACTCCCCGCCGAGGAGACCACCATGCGCGCGATCCGTGAGGCGATCCTGTCCGGCGACCGCGACACGGCGACCTTCGCGTCGCTACCGGTCCCCGCGACGTACCGGGCAGTCACGGTGCACCGGGACGAGCAGCAGATGTTCGGCGGCATGGCCAGCCGGGACAAGGACCCCCGCAAGAGCCTGCACGTGGAGCAGGTCGACGTGCCCGAGGTCGGGCCCGGTGAGGCGCTCGTCGCCGTGATGGCCAGCGCGATCAACTACAACACCGTCTGGACCTCGATCTTCGAGCCGGTCTCCACGTTCACGTTCCTGGAGCGCTACGGCCGGACCTCCGCGCTCGCCCGGCGGCACGACCTGCCTTACCACGTGGTCGGCTCCGACCTCTCCGGTGTCGTGCTGCGCACAGGGGCCGGGGTCAACGCGTGGAAGCCCGGTGACGAGGTGGTGGCCCACTGCCTGTCGGTCGAGCTCGAACACGCCGACGGCCACAACGACACGATGCTCGACCCCGAGCAGCGGATCTGGGGCTTCGAGACCAACTTCGGCGGCCTGGCCGAGCTCGCCCTGGTCAAGACGAACCAGCTGATGCCCAAGGCCCCCCACCTGACGTGGGAGGAGGCGGCCGTCCCGGGGCTGGTCAACAGCACGGCGTACCGGCAGCTGGTCTCGCGCAACGGAGCCGGCATGAAGCTCGGCGACGTCGTCCTGGTCTGGGGCGCGAGCGGCGGCCTGGGCTCCTACGCCACGCAGATGGCGCTCGCCTCGGGCGCCACCCCCGTCTGCGTCGTGTCCAGCCCGGAGAAGGCCGAGATCTGCCGGCGGATGGGCGCCGAGCTGGTGATCGACCGCAGCAGCGAGGGCTACCGGTTCTGGAAGGACGACCGCACCCAGGACCCCCGCGAGTGGAAGCGCTTCGGCACGACGATCCGCTCGCTCACCGACGGGCGTGACCCCGACATCGTCTTCGAGCACCCGGGCCGGGAGACGTTCGGGGCCAGCGTCTACGTCGCCCGCCGCGGCGGCACCATCGTCACCTGTGCGTCGACGAGCGGCTTCCTGCACGAGTACGACAACCGCTACCTGTGGATGAACCTCAAGCGGATCATCGGCTCGCACTTCGCGAACTACCGCGAGGCCTGGGAGGCCAACGACCTGGTCGTGCGCGGGCTGATCCACCCGACGCTGAGCCGGACGTACGACCTGCAGGACGTCGGGCAGGCCGCCTGCGACGTGCACCGCAACCTGCACCAGGGCAAGGTCGGTGTCCTGGCTCTGGCGCCGACCGAGGGTCTGGGCGTCACCGACCCGGCCCTGCGGCAGCGTCACCTGGCGGCGATCAACCGGTTCCGCAACGTCTGAGCCTCCGGCTGCGCCGCGACGGCAGCGCTGGACGGCGTCGCTGGGCGGCAACACCGGATGGCATCACCGGATGGCGGCGGCAACACCGGATGGCATCACCGGATGGCGGCGGCGACCCCGGACGACAACGCCCGCCTCGCGGTGCGGTCGGCTCCTCGCGGGGCACTAGGCTCCCCGCGTGAGGCCAGATGTGTTGCGACGATGGACCGACTACCGGCAGCGGCAGCGCACGGCGCTGCGCGAGAGCCACCAGTCCCGGCCGTACGACGATCGCCCGCAGCGGCACGAGCCGAACCTGATCTCCGACACCCTCCCCCCACTCGACGGCGTGGACATCGGCGAGGGACCTGCCTACTCCGCGACTGCGGGCGACCCGGTGGTCGACCAGGACCCGACGCAGGGCCCGGCGCCCGAGGGCGCGACCGCGATCGGGCCGGATGGCCGGCCGCACCGCAGCGGCTACGGCAAGGCGGGGCGCCCGCTGAACCGCCAGTCCCCGTTCTACGTCGGCTTCTTCGGCGCGATCGGCGTCCTGCTGGCCGTCGGCCTCTGGAACATGGTCGGGCAGCTGGCGCAGGTGATGACGCTGCTGGTCGTCGCGTTGTTCATCACGCTGGCCCTCAACCCGATCGTGGAGGCGATGGTCCGCCGCGACATCAGGCGCGCGCTCGCGGTGACCACCGTCTTCGCCGGTCTCGTCGTCGTCTTCGTCTCGCTCGGGCTGATCGTCGTGCCACCGGTGGTGCAGCAGGGCACCCTGCTGGCCGAGAACGCCCCCACCTACCTGAACAGCGTGCTGAACAACCGGCTCGTCCGCGACCTCGACACCCACTACCAGGTGGCCGACAAGCTCCAGGCCGAGCTGCAGAGCCGCGTCACCGACGGCAACTTCATGAGCGGCATCGCCGGTGGTGTCCTCGGCGCCGGCAAGGCGGTCCTGTCCGGCTTCTTCTCGTTCTTCACCGTGCTCGTGCTGACGCTGTACTTCCTGTCCTCGCTGCCGAAGGTGAAGCAGGCGGCGTACGGCATGGTGCCCGCCAGCCGCCGCCCGCGCGTCATCTCCCTGTCGGAGGAGATCATGCGCCGGGTCGGCAGCTACGCCATCGGTCAGGTCGCCGTCGCGGCGATCAACGCCACGGCGAGCTGGATCATGATGACGATCGTCGGGATCCCGTACGCCGCGGTGCTCGCGGTCGCCGTCGGCTTCCTGGGGCTGCTGCCCATGGTCGGCGCGACCCTCGGCGCGGCGCTGGTCTGCACGGTCGCGGTCTTCGACGAGCCGCGCAAGGCCGTCATCGCGCTCATCTACTACGTGGTCTACCAGCAGATCGAGAACTACGTCATCGCCCCGCGGATCATGCAGCGCACGGTCTCGGTGCCGGGCGCGGTGACGGTCGTCGCGGCGCTCGCCGGCGCCGCGCTCCTCGGGATGCTCGGAGCGCTGCTGGCCATCCCCGTGGCTGCCGGTCTGCTGCTGCTGTACGAAGAGGTGCTCGTGCCGCGCCAGCGGCGGACCTGAGCCCTCCGGTTCGGTCAGCCCCGGGCGGCGTCCGCGGCGTCGTCCCGGGTCCCGGACTCAGCCGCAGCCTGGGCCTCGGTGTCGGGTGTCGGTGTCGGTGTCCGCAGGGTCAGTCGCGTCTGCGGTCCCTGCGCTCTCGGGTTCGACCATTGACGCGGGCACCGTGCGAGGCAGCGGCCCGCGGTCCGGAGCCACGACGGCGACGATCTCGTCGAGCGCGCGGCGCACCAGCGTCTCCCCCACCCACAGGTGCCGGCCCCCCTCGACCCCGACGACCCGCGCCTGCGGCACCGCGGCGAAGCGCCGGGCCGCCTCCGCGGGGCGCAGGTAGTCGTCGTGCTCGGGAACGAGCGCGACGAGCGGCTTGCCGCCGTCAGCCCAGGCCCGCAGGTGCTCCGCGCCGCTGAACCGCAGCGGCGGGCTGAGCAGGATCGCGCCCTCCACCGCCGGGTCGTGCCCGTGCATGAGCGCCAGGTCGGTGCCGAACGACCACCCCAGCAGCCAGCGGTGCGGCAGGTCGTGGAACTCGGCGAACTCGATGGCCGCCGCCACGTCGAACCGCTCGGAGCGGGCCTCGTCGAAGGTGCCGCCGGAGGTGCCGCGCGGGGACGTCGTGCCTCGGGTGTTGAAGCGCAGGACGGCGATGTCGGCCAGGGCAGGCAGCCGGTAGGAGGCCTTGCGCAGCACGTGGCTGTCCATGAAGCCGCCGTGCGTGGGCAGCGGGTGGAGGGTCACCAGCGTCGCGACGGGCTCGCGGTCCGGCGGCAGCGCCAGCTCGCCGACGAGGGTGAGGCCGTCGGCGGTGTGCAGCTCGATGTCCTCGCGGCGGGCCCGCAGGACGGTGCCGGAGCGCACCTCCACCTGGTCGTCGCTGCCCACCCGTGCGGGCGGTGTCGGGGCTCTCGGTCGTCACTTCCAGGATCCTCGTGGTGGTCGTCGGGTGCGGGCGCCCCAGCAGGCCGAGTGCCAGTGGCGGCGCTGGTCCAGCCCACCGACGCCGTCCGCCGGCCAGACCACGACGTGGGGTACGCCGGGTCGCACGTCCTGGGAGCAGCCGGGGCACAGGTAGGCACGGGTGGCTCCGGCGCCGGTGACGGCGCGGACGAACCACTCGCCGCCGGCGTGCTGCTCCCGTCGCGCGGCACCGCCGAGGGCGCGGCCGTGGTTCAGCGGCGCCTCGTCACGGCGGCGGCGGTTGGCTCGGGGCATGGCTCGATTGTGCCGAACGCCGCACGTGGACGTCACGCCGCTCCCGTCACGCGCCGGTCCGGGGACGTCGTCGCGGTGGGCCGAGGTGGGGCCGGACGCGGCCTGCCGGGGGACACAGGACGGCCCGCTCGCCGACGGCGCCGTACCGACTCCGAAGGGGGACAACCGCTCAGGCGTAGGTGCGGAAGCCGCGGCCGGCCTTGCGGCCGAGGTAGCCGGCGGTGACCAGCTGCTCGAGCAGCGGGGCCGGGCGCGAAGCCGCGCTCGCGGAACTCCAGATAGAGCTCGCGCTGGATCGCGAGCGCGACGTCCAGACCCACGACGTCGAGCAGCTCGAACGGCCCCATCGGGTAGCCGCAGCCGGTCTTCATGGCGGTGTCGATGTCGTCCGCGCTGGCGTAGTGCGCCTCCAGCATCTTCACGGCGTCGTTGAGGTACGGGAAAGAGCAGGGCGTTGACGATGAACCCGGCCCGGTCGCCGCAGGTGACCGGGTGCTTGCCGAGCCGCCGGCAGAGGTCCTGGGCGGTGGCCACGACGTCCTGCGCGGTCGACACCGTGTGCACGACCTCGACCAGCGTCATCACCGGGGCCGGGTTGAAGAAGTGCATCCCGACGACGTCCCGGGGCCGGCGAGTCGCTGCCGCGCACTCGACCACCGGCAGCGAGGACGTGGTGGTCGCCAGGATCGCGCCGGGCCGGCAGATCTCGTCGAGGTTCTCGAACAGCGCCTGCTTGACCGTCGAGCTCCTCCACGACGGCCTCGACCACGAGGTCGGCGCCGGCGAGGTCCTCCAGCGACGTGGTGCCGCGGACCCGCGCGAGCGCGGCGTCGCGGTCGCTCGTCGGACAGCGTGCCCCGCTGCACGGCCTTCTCCAGGCTGCTGGGCCAGCACCTCGGCGCACCGCCTCCAGCCTCGTCTGCGAGCGCGCGACGTAGCGTCACGTCGTAGCCGGCCTTGGCGAACACCTCGACGATGCCGGCCGCCATGGTCCCGGAGCCGACCACGCCGACGCTGCGGACCGGGCGCACCCTCCCGGCCGCGGCGTCACCGGCGGGCGTCAGGGCGTCGGCGACCACGCGCGATCGACCCTGCCTCGTCGTAGGTGTAGAAGCCGCGCCCGCTCTTGCGGCCCCTGAGCCCGGCGGTGACCATCTGCTTGAGGATCGGGCTCGGGGCGTGCAGCCGGTCGCGGCCCTGCTTGTACATCGTGTCGAGGATCTCGTAGGCGGTGTCCAGGCCGATGAGGTCCATCAGCGCCAGCGGCCCCATCGGCAGGCCGCAGCCCAGCTGCATGGCGGCGTCGATGTCCTCGCGGCTGGCGTAGCGGGACTCGAACATCGAGACGGCGTGGTTGAGGTAGCCGAAGAGCAGGGCGTTGGCGATGAAGCCGGCCTTGTCCCCGACGACGACCGGCATCTTGCCCAGCCGCTCGGCCAGCGCCTTGACGTCGTCGACCACGGCGTCCTCGGTGACCACCGTGCGGATGACCTCGACGAACCTCAGCACCGGCGCGGGGTTGAAGAAGTGCATGCCGACGACCCGGCGGGGGTTGTGCGTGGCCACCGAGATCTCGGTGACCGACAGGCTGGAGGTGTTGGTGGCCAGGATGGCGTCGGGCTCACGATCGCGTCGAGCTTGCCGAAGATCTCGCGCTTGAGGTCCAGGTGCTCGGGCACCGCCTCGACGACCAGGTCGCGCTCGGCCAGGTCCTCCAGCTCGCTGGTGAACCGCACGCGTGCGAGCAGCGCCGCCTGCTCCGCCGCGCCGAGCTTGCCGCGGGCGACGGCGCGGTCGGTGGAGTGCCGCAGCACGCCCTGCCCCCGCACGACGTCGGCGGGGCGTGCTCTCGACCGCCACGACGTCGAGGCCGTTGCGGGCGAACACCTCGACGATGCCGGCGCCCATCGTGCCCAGTCCGATCACGCCGATGAGGGCGAAGTTCCGTGCCATGCCCGGAGTCTGTCAGAGGGTCCGGACAGCAGGGGAGACGGCGAGGGAAGTCACCTCCCGGTCGCCACGCCACGCAGCCGTCCCCGAGGGGATGGCAGGATCACCGGGTGCTCACCGGTCTGCTCGGCGCGTTCGCCGCCGCCGTCCTGTACGGCGCCGCGACGGTCCTTCAGGCCGCCGGCGTGCGTTCCCTGCGCCTGGTGCCGACGGGCGCGTCGCTGCCCGCGCGACTGTGGGCCGGGCGCCTGTACGCCGTCGGCCTGGCCCTCGACGGGCTCGGCTTCCTCGCCTCGATCGCCGCGCTGCGCACCCTGCCGTTGTTCGTCGTGCAGTCCGCGATCGCCTCCAGCGTGGCGGTCACGGCGGTGCTCGCCGTGCTGTTCCTCGGCGCCCGGCTGGAGCGGCGGGAGGTCGTGGCGCTCGCCGTGGTCGGGCTTGGCCTGCTCGCCCTCGCCCTGAGCGCGACCGAGGAGCCGGCGGTCCGGCTCGGGCCCGGCGCGCGCTGGGTGGTGCTGGCCGGCGTCGTACCCGTCGCGGCCGTGGCGCTGGTCGGGCTGGCTCGCCGGGGTCCGCGCTCCGCGGTCCTGCTCGCGGTGGCCTCGGGGCTGGGGTTCGGCGGCGTCGGCGTCGCCTCGCGCGTCCTCGTGGTGCCCGACCCGTGGTGGGACTCCTGCTGTCCCCGACCGCCTGGGCGATCGTCGCCTACGCCGCCGTGGCGCTGGTCTGTTACGGCCTGGCGCTCGACCGGGGGACCGTGACGACCACGGCCGCCGTCACGTTCGCCGTCGAGACGGTGGTGCCGTCGGCGATCGGGCTGCTCCTGCTGCACGACCGCGTCCGCGCCGGCTTCCCGTCGTCGCCGCGCTGGGCTTCGCCGCGACGCTGGGCGGCTGCATCGCGCTGGCGCGGCGGGCCGAACCACCGCCGGAGGACGGGCACCACGGCGTGGGGCCCGGCGACGCCGAGTCGGAGGACCTGCGCCCCAGCGGTTAGGCTTCCCCGTCGTGCGACTGGTGATCGCTCGATGCAGCGTCGACTACGAGGGTCGGCTCCAGGCCCACCTGCCGCTGGCCACCCGCCTGCTGATGGTCAAGGCCGACGGCAGCGTGCTGGTGCACAGCGACGGTGGCTCGTACAAGCCGCTGAACTGGATGAGCCCGCCGTGCGCGATGGCCGAGGTCTGCCCCGAGGACCATGAGGCCGCCGACGGCGTGTCGGCCGTCTGGATCGTCCAGCACGCCAAGTCCGACGACCGGCTGCGCGTGCGGCTGCACGAGGTGCTGCACGACTGCGCCCACGAGCTCGGGGTCGACCCGGGCCTGGTCAAGGACGGCGTCGAGGCCCACCTGCAGCAGCTGCTGGCCGAGCACATCCAGCCGCTCGGCGACGGGCTACACCCTGGTGCGGCGCGAGTACATGACGGCGATCGGCCCGGTCGACATCCTGTGCCAGGACGCCAGCGGCGCCAGCGTCGCGGTCGAGATCAAGCGCCGCGGCGACATCGACGGCGTCGAGCAGCTGACGCGCTACCTCGAGCTGATGAACCGCGACCCCCTCCTCGGCACCGGTCATCGGGATCTTCGCGGCCCAGGAGATCAAGCCCCAGGCGCGGACCCTGGCGATCGACCGCGGCATCCGCTGCGTGACCCTGGACTACGACGCCCTGCGCGGCATGGACGACGTCACCACGCGCCTCTTCTAGCCCCCTCACGCGCAGACCTGACGGTCCAGCACGTCCCGCACGCGCGAACCTGCCGGTCGCGCCCGCCGCCGCCCGACAGCCCTGCTGGTCCCGCCTGGCGAGGCGCCCGGGCGCGACACGCACCGGTGATCGACAATCGAGCCGTGAACAGGCGCGCGGCAGTGGCCGCAACCAGTCCCCTCGCCGCCCAGGCGGGCCTGGACCTCATCCACGCCGGCGGCACGGCGGTCGACGCCGCGATCGCCGCCATGCTCGTGGCCACGGTCACCGAACCCGGCGTGGTCAGCCCGCTCGGGGGCGCGTTCGTCAACATCTGGCCCGCTGACGGCTCGCCCGTCGTGGTCGACGGCAACGTGGAGATGCCCGGTCGGGGCCTGCCGCAGGAGCGGTTCGGCGCCGGCGTGCGGGAGATCCACACGACGTACGGCGGCGGGCTCACCGTGTTCGCCGGCCACGGCTCGGTCGCCACGCCGGGGGCCTTCGCAGCCTTCGGGCGCGCCCACGAGCGCCACGGCGCCGCCCCCTGGGCCGAGCTGCTGGCCCCGGCGATCTCCGCCGCGCGCGACGGCTTTCCGCTCGGTGCGGCGGCCGCCAGCTACCTCGCCCTGGTGCACGACTCGATCTTCGGCTGGGACGAGCAGACCCGGGCCTTCCACAGCTCCGAGGGCGTGCCCCACCCCGCCGGTACGACGCTGCGCTCCCCCGAGCTCGCCGGCTCGCTCTCCCACCTGGCGCACCGCGGCTGGACCGACCTCTACACCGGCGACCTCGCCGAGCAGGTGGCTCGGGACATGGCCGACCGGGGCGGACTCGTCACCGCGGCCGACCTGGCGGGGTACGACCCGAAGGAGCGGCCGGCCCTGCTGAGCACGCTGCGCGGCTGGAGCATCGCGGCCAACCCTCCCCCGTCGATCGGTGGCCCGGTGCTGACGGCGATGCTCCTGATGCTGGCGCGCCGGGAGGGCCCCGGCCCGGGGGACCTCATCAGGATCCAGCGCGAGGTGCTGGGCTACCGGCGGGAGCACCTGGACGTGTCGGAGGACCTGCTCGAGGCCGGCCGCGACCTCATCCGCACGGTCACCGAGCAGAACCTGGCCGCGCTGCCGACGTCGTCCTCGACCGCCCACGTGTCCGTCGTGGACAGTGACGGGACCGCCTGCGCCATCACCGCCTCGGCCGGCTACGGATCCGGCGTCACCGTCCCGGGCACCGGCCTGGTGCTCAACAACTGCCTGGGCGAGCCCGAGCTCAACCGCCGGGGGCTGCACGCCCTCACCCCCGGCACCCGGCTGGCCTCCAACATGGCGCCGACGACCGCCCGCCACCGCGACGGAGCCCGCCTGGCCGTGGGCAGCCCGGGCGCCGACCGCATCACCACGGCGCTGCTGCAGGTGCTGGCGGCGTTCTGCCTCGAGGGTGCCGACCTGCAGTCGGCGATCGACCGGCCACGGTTGCACCTCAGCACGCTCGAGGACGGGTCCGCCCGGATCGAGCACGAGGACGACGACGCGCTGCGGGAGGCGGTGCAGCGCAGCGGTCTGCCCGCCCGCGTCCACGGTCACCGCGACATGTTCTTCGGCGGGGTCGGCGCGACGCTGCGCGACGCCGAGGGAGGGCTGTCCGCCGCCGGTGACGGCCGGCGCGCCGCGGCCACCGTCATCGGCTGACCCGCTCAGCCGCCGCCGGGCCGGCCGAGCAGCCGCCACCCGTCGCCGTCCACCTGCACCGTCACCAGCCGGTACGGCGACAGGGCGCCCACGGCGTCGTGGGTCCGGGTGCCCGGCCAGAGCGCCGTCAGCACGCCGATGTCCATCACCACGACCACGGTCTCGCCGCGGTACAGGTCGGCGAGGGCGTCCAGGGCCGCCCGGTGGCGCGCGGACGGGGCGTCGGCGCGCGCGGCACCGACGCCTGGCGCACCGGCACCCTTCGCCACGCCACCCTGCGCGTCAGCGCCGGCGGCACCGGCGCGCGCAGGCCCGGCCGGCGGCGGCTCCAGCCCGTCGATGCCGCGGTGCGGCACGCCCAGCCGTCCGGCCAGCAAGCTCGCCGCCCCCAGCGCCGTCGCGTCGCGGCCGCTGCAGACCACGGCGATCCTGCGGTCGCGCAGCTCCTCGGCGAGCTCGGCCAGGTCGGCCAGCCCAGCCGGCTCGGCCAGTCGTCCCCGCCCCTCGCCGCGGACGCGCTCGACGTCCCCGGGCTCGCACGGAGCGGGGGCCCAGCCGACCACGAGGAACGTGGCCGGGCACTGCAGGTCGCTCATTCCCCGACTGTAGATCGCCGCCGCCTGTCACGATCGCCCCATGGCGGTGCGCGACCTCAGCGACCAGGAGCTGCGCGACCGGGCCGGCGCGAAGTGGACGGCCGCGGCTCCCGACGTGCTGCCCGCGTGGGTGGCCGAGATGGACTTCGCCCTCGCCGACCCCGTGGCCGCGGCCCTCCACGACGCGGTCGACCGTGGGGCGGTCGGCTACAGCCCGGCCGACGCCCGGACCGGCGTCGCGCAGGCCCTGGCCGCGTTCACCGCGGAGCGCTGGGCGTGGACCGTCGAGCCGGCTCAGGTGGTGCTGGTGCCGGACGTCATGGCCGGGATCGAGCTGGTCCTGCGGACGCTGTGCCGGGACGCCGCCGTGGTGGTGCCGACCCCGGCGTACCCGCCGTTCCTGGACGTCGTGGGGCTCACCGGCCGCGCACTGGTCCCCGTTGCGCTCGACCCGGACGGCCCGGCGGCACTGGACCTGCACCGCATCGACGCCGCGCTCGCCGCGGGCGCCCGCACCGTGCTCCTGTGCCAGCCGCACAACCCGTGGGGTCGCGTCTTCGACCGGCGGGAGATGGAGGGGCTGCGCGACGTCGTCCTGCGGCACGGGGCACGGGTGGTCAGCGACGAGGTCCACGCGCCGCTGGTCCTGCCGGGCGCGACCCACGTCCCCTACGGCGCGCTCGAGGGCACGGCCGCTCACACCACGACGGTCCTGTCCGCCGCCAAGGCGTGGAACATGCCGGGGCTGCGCTGCGCGCAGGTCGTGACCGGCACGCTCGACGACGCGGACGCCGTGCGCGCTCTTCCGCACACCGCCAACCACGGCCCCTCACCACTCGGGGTGGTCGGCGCGCTCGCGGCGTACCGGCATGGCACCCCGTGGCTGGAGGAGCTGCTGCAGCGGCTCGACGCCAACCGCACCCTCTTCGGCAGCCTCGTCGCGGAGCTGCTCCCCGGCGTGCGGCAGCGGCCGCTGGAGGCGACGTACCTGGCCTGGCTGGACGTCCGCGCACTCGGGCACGCGGACCCGGCGGCCCTCGCGCTGCGCGAGGGCCGGGTGCTGGTCAACGACGGCGCACGGTTCGGCCCTGGCGGGAAGGGGCACGTCCGCGTCAACCTGGCCACCTCCCCGGAGCGGGTGGCGCGCATCGTCCGGCAGCTCGCCACGGCCTGGGGAAGGCGGCCGGAGCGATGAGGTCGGCGCGCCGCCGCGGTCGCGACCGAGGAGGCATTCCCACCACGGAGAGGCACGGCCCATGAGGACGCTCACGGTCATCGAGTTCCTGTCCCTGGACGGGGTGATGCAGGCACCGGGCTCGCCGGAGGAGGACACCGACGGAGGCTTCCGGCACGGCGGGTGGCAGCGGCCGTACGCCGACGAGGTCCTCGGCGCGAGCGCCGCGAAGGGCATGGCGTCGACGGGCGCCTACCTGTTCGGCCGCAGGACCTACGAGATCATGGCCCGGCACTGGCCGACCGCGCCTGCGGACGACCCGTTCGCCGCGCACCTGAACGGCACACCCAAGTACGTCGCCTCCACGACCCTGCGGGAGCTCCGGTGGCAGCACTCGTCCCTCCTGCGGGGCGACGTGCCGACGGCGGTGGCCCGGCTCAAGGAGCAGCCCGGCGGGGCCATCGCCGTCCTCGGCAGCGGCACCCTCGTCCAGACCCTGATCCAGCACGACCTGGTGGACGAGTACTCGCTCACGGTGTCACCGCTCGTGATCGGCAGCGGCAGGAGGCTGTTCCGGGACGCCGAGCAGGTACGGCGGCTGCGGCTGGTCGACTGCACGCCCACCACGACGGGGTCGGTGATGCTCACCTACCGCCCGGCCTGAGGGCGACTGGGGTCCAGCCCTCGCGCGGCGCGCACGGCCTGGACGACCTCGCCGATGGTCGCGGTGATCGAGTAGTCCCGCGGCGTGAAGACGGCCGCGACACCGAGCCGGCGCAGCTCCTTCGCGTCCGTCTCGGGGATGATGCCGCCGACGACCACCGGCAGGTCACCGGCGCCGGCCGCCCGCAGGCCCTCCAGAACGTCCGGCACCAGCTGCATGTGCGAGCCGGACAGCACCGACAGGCCCACGCAGTGCACGTCCTCGGCGACGGCCGCAGCGACGATCTGCCGTGGTGTCAGCCGGATCCCCTGGTAGACGACCTCGAGCCCGGCGTCCCGGGCCCGGACGGCCACCTGCTCCGCGCCGTTGCTGTGGCCGTCCAGGCCGGGCTTGCCGACCAGCAGCCGCAGCCGCTCCCCCAGCTCCTTCTCGGTACGGCGCACCAGCTCGCGCACCGCCGCGAGCTCGCCGTCGGCGTCCGCACCCGTCACCGCCACGGAACCGGAAACGCCTGTCGGGGCGCGGTACTCGCCGAAGACCTCGCGCAGCACTCCCGCCCACTCCCCTGTGGTCACCCCTGCGCGGGCACACCGCAGGCTGGCCCCCATCAGGTTCGCGCCCGACCCGGCGTCGGCGCGCAGCTGCTCCAGCGCCGCAGCCGGCTCCCCGCCACCGGCTGCGTCGCGTTCGGCCCGCCACTGCGCCACGGACAGCACCGCCCGGGCCTCGACGTCCGGGTCGACGCCCTGCACAGCGGCCCCGGGCTCGGCCGTCAGCGCGCTCGGCTCGGTGCTGACGAACCGGTTGACGCCGACCACCACCTGCTCGCCCGACTCGATCCGCCGGCGCCGCAGGGAGTGCGCGGCCACCATGGCCGACTTCATGTAGCCGGACTCGACCGCCGCCACCGCACCACCCATGCCCTGCACGGTCGCGATCTCGGCCCGTGCGCCCTCGAGCAGCCGGGCCACCTCGGCCTCCACCACGGTCGAGCCCGCGAACAGGTCGTCGTGTTCCAGCAGGTCGGACTCGAACGCGAGGACCTGCTGCATCCGCAGCGACCACTGCTGGTCCCACGGCCGGGGAAGCCCGAGCGCCTCGTTCCACGCAGGCAGCTGCACCGCCCGCGCCCGCGCGTCCCTGGACAGGGTCACCGCCAGCATCTCCAGCACGATCCGCTGGACGTTGTTCTCGGGCTGGGCCTCGGTCAGCCCCAGGGAGTTGACCTGCACGCCGTACCGGAAGCGGCGCTGGGCGGGGTCCGTCACGCCGTACCGCTCGCGGGTGACCTCGTCCCACAGCGTGACGAAGGCGCGCATCTTGCACATCTCCTCGACGAAGCGGACGCCGGCGTTGACGAAGAAGGACATCCTCGCGACCACCTCGCCGAACCGCTCGGGCGCCACCCGGCCGGAGTCGCGCACCGCGTCCAGGACGGCGATCGCGGTGCACATCGCGTAGGCGATCTCCTGCACCGGTGTCGCGCCCGCCTCCTGCAGGTGGTAGCTGCAGATGTTGACCGGGTTCCACCGGGGCATCGCCTCGACGGTGTGCGCGACCACGTCTGTGGTCAGCCGCAGCGACGGCGCGGGGCCGAAGACGTAGGTGCCGCGGGAGAGGTACTCCTTGAGGATGTCGTTCTGCGTGGTGCCGCTGAGCGCGCGCACGGCGGCGGCGGGGTCCACCCGCTGCCCGGCAGCCGCGGCGGCCTCGGCCGCCTGCTCCTCGGCCACCACCTGGTAGAGCGCGAGCAGCCACATCGCGGTGGCGTTGATGGTCATGGAGGTGTTCATCGTCGCCAGCGGGATGCCCGCGAGGAGCGCCCGCATGTCCCCGATGTGCGAGATCGGCACCCCGACCTTGCCGACCTCGCCGCGGGCCAGCGGGGAGTCCGGGTCGTAGCCGGTCTGGGTGGGCAGGTCGAACGCGACCGAGAGGCCCGTCTGGCCCTTCTCGAGGTTGCGCCGGTAGAGCGCGTTGGAGGCCGCGGCGCTGGAGTGCCCGGCGTACGTGCGCATCACCCACGGCCGGTCGCGCTCCCGCCGTGGCGGGGTCGTGCTCTGCTCGCCCATGGGCTGAACGTAGCCGCGGGCGGCCCTGCTGGGGAGGCCCTCAGGCGGTGAGGGCCGACACACCGACCCGCGCACCCGGCGAGCCGCCGTGGCGCCGCGCGAGCACGCGGTGCAGCCGGGAGACCCGCAGCAGCCGGTCCAGGCGCGGCGAGACGTCCACGAGGACGAGGCGGCGCCCCGCCCGGCGGGCACGGTGGTGGGCGCCGACGAGGACCCCGAGGCCGGTGGCGTCGTGCACCTCGGCGCCGGCCAGGTGCACCATCAGGTCACCGTGCCCGCGGTCGAGGGCGGCATGCAGCAGCAGCCGGACGTCCGCGACCGTGTGCACGTCCAGGCGGCCGGTCACGACGACCTCCGCCCCCGCCACGGTCTCCAGCACGCTCACCGGTGCCGTCTGCACCGTTGCCACTGCCGACATCTGGTACCCCCTCGCCAACCTTCGTCAACCGCGTCTTACCCGCGTTTGCCTGTATTCACGCCCATCAGGGCGGGAGCGTTGTCCAGCGACGCGTAACAATCCGGCAACGACAGGCCGTCAGGCGCCAGCCCGCTCAGGCGTACGGCGCGTCGTCCGGCTCGCGGGTGACGTCGGCACCGAGGCCCTGCATCGCCTCGGCGAAGCCGGCGTAGCCGCGGTCGACGTGGTGCGCGCCGCTGACGGTCGTGATCCCGTCGGCGACCAGGCCGGCGATCACCAGCGCGGCACCGGCCCGGATGTCGCTGGCCTCGACCGGCGCGCCGGAGAGCCGGTCGACCCCGTGGACCATGACGTGGTGACCGTCCACGCGGGCGTCCGCGCCCAGACGGGCCAGCTCCTGGACGGTCCGGAAGCGGGCCTCGAAGAGGTTCTCGGTGATCATGGCGCTGCCCTCGGCCACGGCGTTGTAGGCCAGCGCGAACGGCTGCAGGTCGGTCGGGAACCCGGGGTACGGCAGCGTCGCCACGTCGAACGAGGACAGCCGCGCACCGCCGGAGCTGACGCGGAACCCGCGGCCGGTGGTCTCGACATGCGCCCCGGCGTGCACCAGGGCGTCCAGCACGACGGACAGGTGGTCGGCCACTCCCCCCACGACCTCGATGTCGCCGCGCGTGGTGGCCGCGGCGAACGCCCACGTGCCCGAGGCGATCCGGTCCGGGACGACCGCGTGGTCAGTGGGCGACAGCGCCTCGACGCCCTCGACCTCGATCACCGAGGTGCCGGCGCCGGAGATCCGCGCGCCCATCGAGACGAGCATGGCGGCGATGTCGACGATCTCCGGTTCGCGGGCCGCGTTGGACAGCCTGGTGCGGCCGGAGGCGAGCACGGCTGCGCTCAGGACGTTCTCGGTGGCACCCACGCTCGGGAAGTCCAGCCGGATGTCGCCGCCGTGCAGACCGTGGGGCGCCTCCGCAATGAGGTAGCCGTGCGTCACGTGCACCGTCGCGCCCAGCGTCTCCAGCCCGGCGGCGTGCAGGTCCAGACCGCGCGAGCCGATCGCGTCCCCGCCGGGTACGGCGACGTCGGCCTCACCGCAGCGGGCCACCAGCGGCCCGAGGACGGAGATCGACGCACGCAGCGCCCGGACCAGGTCGTAGTCGGCACGGTGGCCGATCTTCTCGGGCACGTCGATCTCGACCACGCCGGCGGCGGCGTCGTAGTCGACGGTGCAGCCGAGCCGCCGCAGCAGCTCGGCCATGATCGTCACGTCCACGATCGCCGGCACGTTGGACAACCGGGTCCGCCCGACGGCCAGCAGCGCCGCCGCCATCAGCTTCAGGGCGCTGTTCTTCGCACCGACGACCGGCACCTCGCCACGCAGGCTGGTGCCACCGACCACACGGAACCTCTCCATCACCGCGCGAGCCTATCTGCGACCATTCGACCCATGGTGAACCTGACCCGCATCTACACCCGGACCGGCGACGACGGCAGCACGCACCTGGGCGACTTCAGCCGCACGAGCAAGACCGACCCACGCCTCGTGGCCTACGCCGACACCGACGAGACCAACAGCGCCGTCGGCGTGGCGGTCACCTGTGGCGCGCTGCGGGACGACGTCCTGGCCGTCCTGCGGCGGGTGCAGAACGACCTGTTCGACGTCGGCGCCGACCTGTGCACGCCGCTCGCCGCGTCCTACGAGCACCCGCCGCTGCGGGTCCAGGACGTCTGGGTGGACGAGCTCGAGGCCGACTGCGACCGGTTCAACGACGAGCTGGACAAGCTGCGCTCCTTCATCCTGCCCGGGGGGACCCCCGGGGCGGCCTACCTGCACGTGGCCCGCACGGTCACGCGGCGCGCGGAGCGCTCCACCTGGGCCGCGCTGGAGCGGTACGGCGACCAGCCGGCGGCCGGCGACGCGCCCGGAGGCGTCAACCCGCTGACGGCCAAGTACCTCAACCGGCTCTCGGACCTGCTGTTCATCCTCGGCCGGGTGGCCAACCTGGGCATCGGTGGGGACGTCCTGTGGGAGCCGGGCGGCGGGCGCGCACCGCAGCCCGAGGGGCATGGCGGTCCGGGCGACCACGGCCAGCACGGCGCGCGAGGCGACGGCGGGAACCACGCGGAGCAGACCGACTAGGCGACGTTGACGTTGCGCCCGGGCGGGGACGCCTCGAGCCAGGACCGCAGCGCGGTGTAGGGGCCCGGGGCCAGGGCCAGGTCGAACCGCTCGAGCTCGTGGCTGCAGCCGACCCCGACGGCCCCCTTGATGAGTGCGGTCGGCTTCTCGCGCGGGTCGAGCGGGTGCGGCGCGCCGATGTCGAGCCGGGTGCGCTCCCACCGACGCGAGGGACGGACCCGCAGGCCGCCGAGGGGGAACCACTCGACCCGGCCGGAGGCGTAGCGGGCCAGACCGAACCGCCACGACGACTGCGGGGCCGCGTCCCGGATGGCGCAGAGGGTCAGCGGCTCGCCATGGGCGATGAGGCGGCGGCGGGTGAACGTCCAGGCGAGGTAGAGCACGACCGCCAGGACACAGACGCCGACCAGCATCTCGCTGGAGAAGAGCAGCTGGCGCACCGAGGTGTCAGGCGCGGATCGAGGAGGCGTCGACCGCCTCGGCGACGATGGTGACCCGGTTGTGCTCGACCGACAGGAAGCCGCTGTCGATCGTCGCGGTGTGCTGCTGGCCGGACGCGGACTGGATGCGGACGTCGCCCTCGACGAGGATGCCGAGCAGTGGGGTGTGCCCGGGGAGGATGCCGAGCTCGCCCTCCACGGTGCGCGCGGTGACCTCACGGGCCTCGCCCTCCCACACCTTGCGGTCAGCGGCCACCAGCTCGACGTGCAATTGACTCACGGGGTCCTCCACCACTTGCTGAACGGATGCCCCGAGTCTAACGGGCGAGGGATCCCTCCCTGACCACTGGAGAGGCCTGATCTGCGCAGGGCTGCGGTACTCCACCAGGCCGCCACCCCGGCGGCCCGGCCGGCGGACGCCCAGGGCGCGCGCAGGGACGGCACAGGGCCGGTGACCCTTGCGGGTCACCGGCCCTGTGCGCCAGCTCAGCGGCTGGTCAGCTGTTCTTCTGGATCTCGCTCCACTGGCGCTCGACGTCGTCGAGGCCACCGCACATGAAGAACGCCTGCTCGGCGACGTGGTCGTACTCGCCGTCCGCGATCTTCGTGAACGCCTCGATCGTCTCCGACAACGGGACGGTGGAGCCCTCGATGCCGGTGAACTGCTTGGCGACGTAGGTGTTCTGCGACAGGAACCGCTGGATGCGCCGGGCCCGGTTGACGAGGATCTTGTCCTCCTCGGACAGCTCGTCGATGCCGAGGATCGCGATGATGTCCTGCAGCTCCTGGTTCTTCTGCAGGATCGAGCGGATCCGCACCGCGGTGTCGTAGTGCTCGCGGCCGACGTAGCGGGGGTCCAGGATGCGGGAGGTCGAGGTCAGCGGGTCGACCGCCGGGTAGATACCCAACGAGGCGATCGGGCGGCTGAGCTCGGTCGTGGCGTCCAGGTGCGCGAACGTCGTGGCCGGGGCCGGGTCGGTGTAGTCGTCGGCCGGCACGTAGATCGCCTGCATGGAGGTGATCGAGTGGCCACGCGTGGAGGTGATGCGCTCCTGCAGCACACCCATCTCGTCGGCGAGGGTCGGCTGGTAGCCGACGGCGGAGGGCATGCGACCGAGCAGGGTGGAGACCTCGGAGCCGGCCTGGGTGAACCGGAAGATGTTGTCGATGAACAGCAGCACGTCCTGGTTCTGCACATCGCGGAAGTACTCCGCCATGGTCAGGGCCGACAGGGCGACGCGCAGGCGGGTGCCCGGCGGCTCGTCCATCTGGCCGAAGACGAGGGCGGTCTGGCCGAGGACGCCGGCCTCCTCCATCTCGACGATCAGGTCGTTGCCTTCACGGGTGCGCTCGCCGACACCGGCGAACACCGACACACCACCGTGGTCCTTGGCGACACGGGCGATCATCTCCTGGATGAGGACCGTCTTGCCGACCCCGGCGCCACCGAACAGGCCGATCTTGCCGCCGAGGACGTAGGGCGTCAGCAGGTCGATGACCTTGATGCCGGTCTCGAACATCTGGGTCTTGGGCTCGAGCTGGTCGAACGCGGGCGCGTGGCGGTGGATGCCCCAGCGCTCGGTGATGTCGAGCTTTTCGCCCGGCTTGAGGTCGAGGACGTCGCCCGTGGCGTTGAAGACGTGACCCAGCGTCACGTCGCCCACCGGCACCGTGATCGGGCCGCCGGTGTCGCGCACCGGGGCCCCGCGGACGACACCGTCGGTCGGCTGCAGCGAGATGGCGCGGACGAGGTTCTCGCCGATGTGCTGCGCGACCTCGAGGTTGAGGTTCTTCTTCTCCCCGCCGAGGTCGACCTCGGTCGTGAGCAGGTTGTACATCTCCGGCATCGCGTCGGCAGGGAACTCGACGTCGATGACCGGCCCGATGATGCGCGAGACCCGCCCGACGCCGCCCGCGGCAGCAGCCTGACCGGCGTTGTCCGTAACAGTGGCAGTCATGGAACTCTTCCTTCTTACTTGGCGTCTGCGAGGGCGGAGGCACCGCCGACGATTTCGCTGATCTCTTGGGTGATGTCGGCCTGGCGCGCCTGGTTGGCCAGCCGGGTCAGGTTCTTGATGAGCTCCTCGGCGTTGTCCGTGGCCGACTTCATCGCGCGCTGGCGGGCCGCCAGCTCCGAGGCTGCGGCCTGCAGCAGCGCGTTGAACAGCCGCGACGTGACGTACTTCGGGAGCAACGCGTCCAGGACCTGCTCGGCGCCGGGCTCGAACTCGTACAGCGGCAGCACGTCGTCCGGGGCCGGGGCCTCCTCACCCTCGACGACCTCCAGCGGCAGCAGCCGGATGACTTCGGGCTCCTGGGTCACCATCGAGACGAACCGGGTGAACACGACGTGGACCTCGTCCACGCCGCCCTCGTCGTACCCGGTGATGAAGTCGCCCGTGATCCGGTCACCGATCTCGCGCGCCTCATGGAAGGACGGGCTGTCGGAGAAGCCGTCCCACGTGGCGGCCGACTCGCGCCGGCGGAACTTGTAGAAGCCCACGGCCTTGCGACCGACGAGGTAAGGAACGACCTCCTTGCCCTCGGCGCGCAGCTTCTCGGCAAGCTTCTCGCTCGCCTTGAGCACGTTCGAGGAGTAGGCACCGGCCAGGCCGCGGTCGCTGGTGATGATCACCATGGCGGCGCGGCGCACCTCGGGGTGCTCGACCGTCAGCGGATGCTCCACGTTGGAGTACGTCGCCACGGCCGAGACGGCGCGGGTGAGGGCACGGGCGTACGGCGTGGACGCCGCGACCCGCTGGCGGGCCTTGACGACCCGTGACGCCGCGATCAGCTCCATGGCGTTCGTGATCTTCTTGGTCGCCTGGACGGACCGGATGCGCTGGCGGTAGACCCGCATCTGCGCTCCCATAGCTTTCCGCCTCTCTTGTGTGTCGAAGGTCTTGAGGTTCCCGGTGCGGATGCCGGTACGGCGAGTGCTCGCGTGCCCTGGCCGGGGCCGGGTGCGTCACGGTCGCCCGTGCGCACCCGGCAGCCGGGTCAGCGCCGCTGCTTGACGATCTGCTCCTGCGCGACGTCCTCGTCCGGGAGGGCGTCGGACTCCTCGTGGCCGACCGGCACGTTCTCCTTGCCGCCGGCACCGAACTGGGCCTTGAACGCCTCGACGGCGTCCTCGAGGCCCGAGCGGGTCTCGTCCTCGAGCTTCTTGGACTCGCGGATGGCCTCGAGCAGGCCGGAGCGCTCGCGGCGCATGTAGTCCAGGAACTCGCTCTCGAAGCGGCGGACGTCCTCGACGGCGATGTCGTCGAGCTGGCCGGTGGTGCCGGTCCAGATGACCACGACCTCCTCCTCGACGGGCAGCGGCGAGGCCTGCGGCTGCTTCAGCAGCTCGACGAGGCGGGCACCGCGGGCCAGCTGGGCCCGGGAGGCCGGGTCGAGGTCGGAGGCGAACATGGCGAACGCCTCCATGGCGCGGAACTGGGCCAGGTCCAGCTTGAGCCGGCCGCTGACCTCCTTCATCGCCTTGATCTGCGCCGAGCCACCGACGCGGGACACCGAGACACCCACGTCGATCGCCGGGCGGACGTTGGCGTTGAACAGGTCGGCCTGCAGGTAGATCTGGCCGTCGGTGATCGAGATGACGTTGGTCGGGATGTACGCCGAGACGTCACCGGCCTTGGTCTCGATGATCGGCAGGCCGGTCATCGACCCGCGGCCCATCTCGTCGCTCAGCTTGGCGCAGCGCTCGAGCAGGCGGCTGTGCAGGTAGAACACGTCGCCGGGGTAGGCCTCGCGGCCCGGCGGGCGGCGCAGCAGCAGGGACACGGCGCGGTAGGCCTCGGCCTGCTTGGACAGGTCGTCGAAGACGATGAGGACGTGCTTGCCGTCGTACATCCAGTGCTGGCCGATGGCCGAGCCGGTGTAGGGCGCGAGGTACTTGAAGCCCGCGGCGTCGGAGGCCGGGGCCGCGACGATCGTGGTGTACTCCAGCGCGCCGGACTCCTCCAGCGTGGCCCGCACCGAGGCGATCGTGGAGCCCTTCTGGCCGATCGCGACGTAGATGCAGCGCACCTGCTTGTCCGGGTCGCCGGACTCCCAGTTCTGGCGCTGGTTGATGATCGTGTCCACCGCGACCGTGGTCTTGCCGGTCTGGCGGTCACCGATGATCAGCTGGCGCTGGCCACGGCCGACGGGGATCATCGAGTCGATCGACTTGATGCCCGTCTGCAGCGGCTCGTGCACCGACTTCCGCGCCATGACGCCGGGGGCCTGCAGCTCGAGGGCCCGGCGGGTCTCGGCCTGGATCTCGCCGAGGCCGTCGATCGGCACACCGAGCGGGTTGACGACGCGACCGAGGAACGCGTCACCGACGGGCACCGAGAGGACCTCGCCGGTACGGCGGACCTCCTGGCCCTCCTCGATGCCGGAGAACTCACCGAGGACGACGACACCGATCTCGTGGACGTCCAGGTTGAGCGCCAGGCCGAGCGTGCCGTCCTCGAACTCCAGCAGCTCGTTCGTCATCGCCGAGGGCAGGCCCTCGACGTGCGCGATGCCGTCTCCGGCGTCGCTGACCCGGCCGACCTCTTCGCGGGAGGCCGCGCCGGGCTCGTAGGACTGAACGAAGTTGTCCAGTGCGTCCCGGATCTCCTCCGGACGGATCGTGAGCTCCGTCATCAGTGTCTCTTCTCCTCTAGTTCGGCCCGTTCGGACCGAGGACTCTCGTGAACCGTGCTGGTGTGGTGCAGTCGTGCGGATGGTGCTGCGGCGGGCGCCGTCATGCGGGCGTTGCCGGCTCAGCCGGCGAGCAACCGCCGGGCCTCCTCGAGCCGGCGCAGGATCGTGCCGTCGACGACCTCGCTGCCCACCTGGACCCGGATGCCGCCCAGAACCTCGCGGTCGACGATGACGTTGACCTGCACGGGCTTGCCGTAGATGCCGCTGAGGGCCTGCGCGAGCCGTTGCCGCTGGGTGTCGTCGAGCGGCACGGCCGCGGTGACGACCGCGGTGAGCTGCTCCCGACGGCGGGCCACGGCTGCGACGTACTGCTCGAGCACGCGGTCGAAGTGGCGTCCCCGCGGCGCGTGGATCGCCTGGGTGGCAAGGCGCAGGGTCTCGGGGGCGACCTTGCCCGCGACCAGCCGGCCGATGAGGGTCTCCTTGTCCGCAGCGCTGCGGCCCCGGTCCCACAGGGCCTCGCGCAGGCCGGTGTTGCCTGTGACCACGCGGCTGAGCCGGAACAGCTCGTCCTCGACCGCGTCGAGGCGGTGGCCGGCCTCGGCCGAGGCGATCACCGTCTCGACCGCGAGCAGCTCGGTGGCGTCGCTCAGGTCGCGCTCTTCGCTCCAGCGCTGCGCGGCCAGCTCGCCGACGACCGCCACCGCCTGCTCCGAGACGCGCCCGGAGAAGACCGCGGACACGAGGCCACGACGGGCCGCACCGTCCCGCGAGGGGTCCGTGAGGGCCCGGCGCAGCGACGCATTCTGGTCGAGGACCGCCGTCATCGAGAAGAGGTTCTCGACCAGGATCGACCAGTCGATGCCCGACTGCTGCGCCTGGACGAGCGCGCGCTGCCCTGCGGCGTACGCACCCCGCGACGACCCCTGCATCAGGAGTCCTGCCCGCTGACCGCACTGGCCCCAGCAGCGCTGGAGCCCACGGTCTCGGGACGGATCTCGCCGGCCTCGAGCTCGGCGAGGAAGCGCTCGACGATGCCCCGCTGGCGGGTCTCGTCGTGCAGCGACTCGCCGACGATGCGGCTGGCCAGGTCGGTCGACAGCCGGCCGACCTCACCGCGCAGCGACACGACGGCCTGCTGGCGCTCGGCGCCGATCTGCTTCTTGGCGGCCTCGGTGATCCGCGCGGCCTCGGCCTGGGCCTGGCCGCGCATCTCGGCCACGATCGCCGCGCCCTGCTCACGCGCCTCCTCGCGGATGCGGGTGGCCTCGGCGCGGGCCTCGCTCAGCTGCGCCTGGTACTGCTCGAGCGCGGCCTGGGCCTGGGCCTGGGCCTCCTCGGCCTTGTGCATGCCACCCTCGATGGCCGCGGTGCGGTCGGCGTAGGCCTTCTCGAGGTTGGGCACGACCTTGCTCTTGACGATGAAGTACAAGATGGCGATGGCGATGAGCCCGAAGATCAGCTCCCCGTAGTGGGGAAGGATCGGGAGCTTCTCGGCCTCGCCGCTTGCCGCTTGCACAACGGTCGTCGCGCTGGCGAATAGCTGCACGGGGGTCTCCTAGTGCCTGGATGCCAAAAAGATGGTGCTGGGGTGGTGGGTCGCCGACTTACTTGAAGACGAAGGCCAGGACCAGACCGAAGATCGCCAGCGCCTCGGCGAGGGCGAAGCCCAGGATGGCGATGGACTGCAGCATGCCGCGTGCCTCGGGCTGACGCGCGACGCCGTTGATGTAGGCGGCGAAGATCAGGCCGATGCCGACACCGGGGCCGATGGCGGAGAGGCCGTAGCCGAGGATGGCGATGTTTCCGGTCACGATGTGATCCTCTTTCGTTCTTGGTGTCCCGATCGGCACGGCGCCGACCGGAAGTCTTGGGTGGAAAGTGTTCAGTTGTAAGTCGTGCAGCGCGGGTGAGCCCGTCGGCTCAGTGCTCGTCGGCCAGCGCGCCGGCGATGTAGGTGGCGGCCAGCAACGTGAAGATGTAGGCCTGCAGGAACTCGATCAGGGCCTCGAAGATCGTCAGCACGAACGCCATGGCCCACGACCCCACACCGGCGATCTTCAGCCCGAAGGTGCCGTGGACGACCATGTACTGGCCGCCGGTGATGAACAGCAGCAGGAGGAGGTGGCCGGCGAACATGTTGCCGAAGAGTCGCAGCGCGAGGGTGAGCGGGCGGGTGATGAAGAACGTGATCAGCTCGAGCACGAAGATCATCGGCACGATCCAGGCGGGCAGCCCGGGCGGCACCAGGCTCTTGAAGTAGCCGCCGAGGCCGTGCTTCTTGATGCCGAGGTAGTGGTAGGTCACGTAGACGATCAGCGTCAGCGCGATCGGGAAGCCGATCCGGCTCATCGTCGGGAACTGCACCGGCGGGATGACCCCGAAGAGGTTGTTCACCAGGATCAGCACGAACATCGAGAACAGCATCGGCACGAAGCGCATGAAGTCGTGGCTGCCGATGATGTCGCGGGCGAGGCCGTTGCGCACCAGTCCGTAGACCGACTCGGTCACCCACTGCCCCTTGCCCGGCACGATCGCCGCGCGACGCGTGGTGCGCACCAGGAACCACCCGATCAGCGCGACCGACAGCAGGATGACCACGCTCGCGCGGGTGACGGCGAACGGCCCGTCACCGATCAGCGGCTGGTAGAACTCCGCGGGGGTCGGCGACTGGAAGCCTCCGCCATCGGCGGTGGGAACGGCGCCGACGAGGCCGGCCAATGGGGCGCCCAGGACGTGCAGGCTCACAGGGTCTCCTCGGGTTGTTGCGTCGATCGGTGGAACGCGGCGGCGGCAGCCGTCATCGTGCCGGGGAGGGGCTCACCGGCACGATTCACTGGGAACCGTACCGGAACCAGACGAGGTACAGCGAAAGCGCCATCCCGGCCAGGATGCCCAGCGGCAGCAGGAAGGATGTGCCGAGCAGCTGGTCCAGCCCCCAGCCCAACGGCCCGAAGGTGAGCGGCCCCGCCAGCACATAGGCCAGCGCGTTGTACATCACGACGGTCTCTCGCGCCGCGACCCTGTCGTAGCCCGGGTGCGCGTCGCCCCCAGGGCTCGTCGGGGTGGACCCGTCGTGATCTGTCATGGCCACCTCCTCGTTTCGCGGTCCAGCCTCTCATCGACCCTCCCCCGCTGCACGCCCGGAACCCGGCTGGTCAGCGTCGCCGGCCCGGGCCGACGGGTCGTCGTACACGGTGTGGCGCATCCGCAGGAAGGCCACCACCTGGCACACCTGCCAGACGAGGGCGACGGCGAGGATGGCCAGGCCGAAGGCGGTGCCGTCCAGCCAGCGCGCCCCGGAGAGGACCAGGATGATGGCGCCCAGGAAGAGGATCTGCCCGAGGTAGACCGCGAGCGCGCCGGCGAGCACCGACAGCGGGTTGGCCCCGACGACGCGCTTCATGACCGCGAGGCCGGCGGCGAAGAAGACCACCGCGACCGCCACGCCCAGCAGTGCGGCCAGGCCGCCGTCGCTGTCGCGCAGGATCCACAGCACGACCGCCGCGAGCAGGCCGGCGGCGGTGCTGGGCAGCAGGGCGCCGCGCAGCATGGCGTCGAACGGCGCGTTGGGCGCCGGCGCCGGGCTGGCGGGGGGTGTGGTCACGGTGGGTCCTGCCTGATCGTGGGCGTCGTCGTTGCGTCTCGCGAAGGGGCATATCGGGCATTGCGGAAGTCTGTGGACTTCCTGTGGCTGCTTGTGAAAGGTATCACAAGCGGGTCTGCGGTCTCCACCTGGGCAGCCACACGGTCAGCACGATGGCCGCACCGGTGAGCGCGGCGATGGCCACGATCGGCAGCCAGCCGTCGACGTAGGCGAAGGAGACCGCACCCATGGCGAGCAGCGCCGCCCACAGGTAGAGCAGGAGCACCGCCCGCCGGTGGGTGTGCCCGATCTTGAGCATGCGGTGGTGCAGGTGTCCGGCGTCCGGCTGCCACGGCCGTTGCCCGGCCCTCGTCCGCCGGATCACGGCCAGCAGGACGTCGAGCAGCGGCAGGGTGAGGATGGCGAGCGGCACCACCACGGGCAGGAAGATCGCGACGGCGGAGTTGCCGCTGACGCTCGTGCTCGGGTCGATGCTGCCGGTGATGGAGATCGTGGCCGCCGCGAGCAGCAGCCCGAGCAGCAGCGCGCCGGCGTCGCCCATGAACAGCCGGGCCGGGTGGAAGTTGTGCGGGAGGAAGCCCACGCAGCAGCCGACCAGGGCCGCGGTGATGAAGGTGGCCGAGGAGAAGACGTTCGGCGGGTCGTAGGTCTTGGACAGCAGGTAGGTGTAGGCGAAGAAGGCCAGGGCCGCGATACCCACCACCCCGGCCGCGAGCCCGTCGAGGCCGTCGATGAAGTTCACCGCGTTGGTCGAGATGAGCACGATGAGGATGGTCAGCGCGACGAGCACCGGCGCCGGCAGCACCGTCACGCCGAAGACCGGCAGCTGCAGCAGCTGCACACCCTGGAAGGCCATGATCCCGGCGGCCAGGATCTGCCCGGCCAGCTTGGTCAGCCAGTCCAGCTCGCGGATGTCGTCGATCGCCCCGACCAGGCAGACGATGCCGGCGCCGATGAGGACGCCCTTCATCTCCCCCGTGCCGAAGATCTGGCTGCAGGTAGGGCAGCCGGCTGGCCACCAGCAGCGCCGCGCAGAAGCCCAGCAGCATCGCCAGGCCGCCGAGCCGCGGGATCGGCACCGCGTGCACGTCGCGCTCGCGCACCGGCGTGAAGGCCCCGGTGCGCACGGCGACCCAGCGCACCAGGGGTGTCGAGACGTACGTCATGGCCGCGGCCACGACGAACACCAGGAGGTACTCCTTCACGAGCTATGCGCCCCGCTCGGCTTGGGTGGGATGTCCTCAGCCCCGAGGGTAGGCCGGGAACCGCCCGACGAGGTCGGTCACCTCGGCCCGGATCTCCTTGGCGACGGGGTGGTCGGGGTCGCCGTCGGTGCGGGTGACCGCCCGGTGGATCAGGTCCGCGACGGTCTCCATCTCGGCCGTGCCCATCCCCTGCGTGGTCACCGCCGGCGTGCCGACCCGGATGCCCGAGGCGGTGTTCGGGGGCTGGGGGTCGAAGGGGATGGCGTTCTTGTTCAGGACGATGCCGGCGGCGTCGGCCCGCGTCTCGGCATCGCGGCCGGTGACGCCGACGCCCTGCAGGTCGTGCAGGGACAGGTGGGTGTCGGTGCCGCCGGTGATCGGGCGGATGCCCTTCTCCCCCAGCGACGCCGCCAGCTGGCGGGCGTTGGCGATGACCTGGGCGGCGTAGGTCTGGTACTCCGGCTGCAGGCACTCCAGCAGGTTGACCGCCTTGGCGGCGACCGCGTGCATGAGCGGGCCGCCCTGCATCATCGGGAACACGGCCTTGTCCATCTTGGCGGCGTGCTCCGCCTTGCAGACGAACATCCCGCCGCGGGGCCCGCGCAGCACCTTGTGCGTGGTGAAGGTGACCACGTCGGCGTACGGCACCGGGCTGGGGATGGCCTTGCCGGCGACCAGGCCGATGAAGTGCGCGGCATCGACCCAGAAGATCGCGCCCACCTCGTCGGCGAGGGCACGGAAGAAGGCGAAGTCGATCAGCCGCGGGATGGCCGAGCCGCCGGCCACGATGACCTTCGGGCGGTGCTGCAGGGCGAGGTCGCGCACCTGGTCGTAGTCGATGTCCTCGGTCTCGCGGTTGACCCCGTAGTGGACCGCGTTGAACCACTTGCCGCTGAAGGAGACCTTGGTGCCGTGGGTCAGGTGGCCACCGTGCGGCAGCGACATGGCGAGGATCGTGTCGCCGGGCTGGCAGAAGGCACCGTAGACCGCCTGGTTCGCGCTGGCGCCGGAGTGCGGCTGGAGGTTGGCGTGGTCGGCGTCGAAGAGGCGCTTGGCCCGCTCGATGCCGATCGACTCGGCCTTGTCGACCTCGGAGCAGCCGCCGTAGTAGCGCCGGCCCGGGTAGCCCTCGGCGTACTTGTTGGACAGGGTGGAGCCGAGCGCGGCGAGCACCGCCGGGCTGGTGAGGTTCTCGCTGGCGATCAGCTGCAGACCGCCCCGCAGCCGGTCGAGCTCGGACAGCAGGACGCCGGCGATCTCCGGGTCCTGCGACTGCAGCTGGCCGAAGTCGGAGCCGTAGAAGGTCTGGTCGGCTGAGGTCATGAAGAGCGCTCCCGGGGTGCCGGAGGGGACGTGGTGACGGTGACAGCGGCCACTGTATTGCCTGTTGCTGGGGGTGGCCTCCGTGGTCGGTGGTGCGTCCCCGCGGTCGATCGTGGCCTGCCGACGTCCTGCCGCGTAGGGTCGGCGCCGTGAAGATCCCCCGCCCCGCCACGCACAGCCTGCCCATGCGCGCCGCCAAGGTCGGCGCAGACCTCGCCCTCTGGGGGCGCGTGGGTGCCCGCCGGACGGTGGAGCACGCGCTGGTCCCGGCCGCCGTGCGGCCGCTGCCCGAGGGCATTCCGGGCACCGCGGTGCTGCACAGCACCGCCGAGGTCGACGCCGCCGTGGAGCAGGCGCGGCGGCTGCGGCTGCCGCTGCACCCCACCCGCGCCAAGAACTGGGACGTGCTCGGGGCCGTGCGAGCCGTGCTGGAGCACGTCGGGCCGGACGCCCGGGTCCTCGACGCCGGTGCCGCGCGCTACTCCACGGTCCTGCCCTCGCTGCGGCTGTACGGCCTGACCCGGCTCAGCGGGATCAACCTGGAGTTCCACCGCAGCACCCGCCGTGGCGTGGTGGAGTTCCGCCCCGGCGACATCACGGCCACCGGCCTGCCGGACGCCTCGCTGGACGCGGTGACCTGCATGAGCGTCATCGAGCACGGCGTCGACGTGCGGGCGTTCCTGGCCGAGTCGGCGAGGATCCTGCGCCCGGGCGGGGTGCTCGTGATCTCCACCGACTACGACCAGGCACCGCCGGACACCAGCAACCACACGGCGTACGGGCAGGACGTGCACATCTTCGGCCCGAAGGAGATCCACGACCTGGTGTGGGCCGCCGGCGAGCTCGGGCTGCAGCTGCAGGGCGAGCTCGACCTCGAGCACGCCGAGCGACCGGTGCACTGGCCGCGCTACGGCCTGGACTACACGTTCCTGCTGCTCACGTTCGTGCGGGAGTGACCGGCGGCGCGTCGGCGCCCCTGAGCCCGAGCCGCTCCATCAGGCCCAGCGCGTCGTACGGCGCGTGCACCTTCACGTCGTTGTCGAAGTAGACGTAGACGTCCTGCCCCTGGTCGGCCCACGCCCGGATCCGCGTGGCCCAGGAGTCCAGCGCGGCCGGGGAGTACCCGCTGACGTACAGCTCCTCGTCGCCGTGCAGGCGGACGTACATGAAGTCGCTCGTCGTCCGCTCGAGCAGCGGCCACCTGCCGGCCGTGTCGGCGACCACCAGGGCGATGTCGTGGTCGGCCAGCAGCTGGACCGCGTCGTCGGTGCAGAACGTGTCGTGCCGCACCTCCAGCGCGTGGCGCAGAGGACGGTCGGCGTCGGTCTGCGTCCAGACCCGGTCGCCGGAGAGCTTGTCGTCGTGACCGGCCGCGAGCCGGGCCGCCGCCGCGGTGGAGCGGGGCAGCAGGTCGAAGAAGGCGCGCAGCCGGTCCGCGTCGTAGCCGAGGTTGGGCGGCAGCTGCCAGAGCACGGGGCCGAGGGCAGGACCGAGGGCCAGGACGCCCGAGGCGAAGAAGTTGGCGAGGGCCGTCTCGACGCCGGCGAGCTTCTTCATGTGCGTGATGAACCGGCCGCCCTTGACCGCGAGCACGTGGCCCTCGGGGACCTGCGAGCGCCAGGTGCGGTAGCTGCTGGGGCGCTGCAGGGAGTAGAAGGACCCGTTGATCTCGATCGAGCCGAATCGCTCTGCGGCGTAAGCGAGCTCGAGGCGGTGCACCAGGCCGGGCGGGTAGAACTGCCCGCGCCAGCCCGCGTAGGTCCAGCCGGAGATGCCGATCCGGATGGTGGCCACGGGAGCGCTAGACCGACAGGTGGACGTCGCCGAGGATCTCCTGCAGCCGCTCGACGCTCACGCCACCCTGGCGCAGCACCGTGGGCGACTCGGTCGTGCAGTCCACGATGGTGGAGGCGGCGCCACCGCGCGACGGGCCGCCGTCGAGGTAGACCGAGACGGCGCCGCCGAGCTGGGCCGCGGCCTCCAGGACGGTCGTGGCGGCCGGCGAACCGGTGAGGTTGGCGCTCGTGACCGCCATCGGCCCGACCTCGGTCAGGACCGCGAGGGCGATGTCGTCCTCGGGCATCCGCAGGGCGACCGTGCCGTTGGTGTCACCGAGGTCCCACATCAGCGAGGCGGGCGCGTGGAACACCAGGGTCAGCGGCCCGGGCCACAGCTCGGTGATCAGGTCGCGCGCCCAGTCGGGCACCGCGGTCGCGAGGCCGTCGACGGTGCGCGGGCTGGGCACGAGCACCGGTGGGGGCATCTCGCGGCCTCGACCCTTCGCGGCCAGCACCGCGGCCACGGCCTCGGGGCTGAACGCGTCGGCACCCACGCCGTAGACGGTGTCGGTGGGCAGCACGACCACCTCGCCGGCGCGGACAGCCTCGACGGCGGCCGCCACACCCGCGGCGCGGCCCTCCTCGGTGGTGCAGTCGAACACAGGACTCATGGTGCGAGCCTAGGGGCACGCACGGCGCGGCTGACGCGGGGCCGACCGGCCAGGTCGTCGTGGTCCTCGACGTCGGCCCAGACGCCGGTGGCCCGCAGCGCGGCGGGCAGCGAGCGCCCCTGGACGTCGGCGTGCTCCATCAGCAGCACCCCGCCGTCGCGCAGCAGCGCCCCGGCGCGGGCGGCGACCTCGAGGGGGATCCGCAGCCCGTCGGCGCTGCCGCCGTACAGCGCGACGTCCGGATCGTGGTCGCGCACCTCCGGGTCGTTCGGCACGGCCCCCACCGGGATGTACGGCGGGTTGCTCACCACGACGTCGACCTCACCCTCCAGCTCGGCGAAGGCGGTGGTGGCGTCGCCGAGGACCATCTCGACGTCCAGCCTGAGGTCGTCGCGGTTGCGCACCGCCCAGGCGTGCGCGAGGTCGGACAGCTCGACCGCGTGGACCGATGCCGCCGGCACCTCCTGCTTCAGGCTGAGGGCGATCGCGCCCGACCCGGTGCACAGGTCGACGACGACCGGGGCGCGGCGCCCGGCGTCGGCCAGCGCACGCAGCAGGGGCACGGCGAGGCCGGCCACCATCTCGGTCTCCGGGCGCGGGACGAAGACGCCCGGGCCGACCGACAGCTCGAGGTGGCGGAACGGCGCACGGCCGGTGAGGTGCTGCAACGGCACGCGCCTGGCCCGCTCGGCCACCAGCGCCTCCAGCCCGGGCGGGGCGTCGGCACCGAGGACCATCAGCCGGCGCACGTCGCCGGCGCTGGTGCGCAGGGCATGGGCGGCCAGTGCGACGGCGTCGACGTCGGCCTGCTCCACGCCGGCCGCGGCGAGCTGCCGGGACGCCGCCCGGACCGCGTCCCGCAGGGAGCCGCTCACGGGGCCGAGGAGTCCTGGGCCAGAGCGGTCATCCGGGCCGCCTCGTCGGCGTCGACGGCCGACTGCACCAGCGGGTCGAGCTCGCCGTCCAGCACGGTGTCCAGGTTGTAGGCCTTGTAGCCGGTGCGGTGGTCGGCGATGCGGTTCTCGGGGTAGTTGTACGTGCGGATCCGCTCGGAGCGGTCGACGGTGCGGATCTGCGACCGGCGCGCCGCGGACGCCGCCTGGTCGGCCGCCTCCTGGGCGATCTGGTGCAGCCGGGCGCGCAGCACGCGCATCGCCGACTCCTTGTTCTGGAGCTGGGACTTCTCGTTCTGGCAGGACACCACGGTCCCCGTCGGCAGGTGCGTGATCCGCACGGCCGAGTCGGTGGTGTTGACGCTCTGTCCACCGGGCCCGGAGGAGCGGTAGACGTCGATCTTGAGGTCGTTCGGGTCGACGGTGACCTCGACCTCGTCGGCCTCGGGCATCACGAGGACGCCGGCTGCCGAGGTGTGGATGCGGCCCTGGCTCTCGGTGACGGGCACCCGCTGGACCCGGTGCACCCCGCCCTCGTACTTCAGCCGTGCCCACGGCGCGTCGCCCGGCTGCGGCACCCCCCGGGACTTCACGGCCATCCGGACGTCCTTGTAGCCCCCGAGGTCGGACTCGGTGGAGTCGATGATCTCGGTCCCCCAGCCGCGCTGCTCGGCGTAGCGCAGGTACATCCGCAGCAGGTCGGCCGCGAACAGCGCCGACTCCTCCCCACCCTCGCCGGCCTTGACCTCCAGGATGATGTCGCGGTCGTCGTCGGGGTCGCGCGGGACGAGCATCCGGCGCAGCGTCTCCTCCGCGGCGGCCAGCGTCCGCTCCAGCTCGGGCAGCTCGGCGGCGAACGACGCGTCCTCGGCGGCCAGCTCACGGGCCGCGGCGACGTCGTCACGGGCAGCGTGCCAGGCGTGGTAGGCGGCGACGGTCGGGGCGAGCGCGGCGTACCGCTTGTTCAGCTTGCGGACCGCGACGGGGTCGGCGTCGTCCCGGTGGGTGGCCGGGTCGGCCAGCTGGTGCTCCAGCGCGGCGTACTCCTCCACGAACGCGGAGGCCGACTCCAGCATGTCCGCCATGGCGGGACCTTCCCTCTCGATGGAACGCGGTGGTGCGACGAACGTGCGGACAAAGAGCAACGCCGGCCCCGCGACCGTGAGGTCGGGGACCGGCGCGTGCGGAAAGCTACTTGGCGACCTTCTTGCCGTAGCGCTCCTGGAACCGGGCGATGCGGCCACCGGTGTCCAGGATCTTCTGCTTTCCGGTGTAGAACGGGTGGCAGGCGGAGCACACGTCAGCGGCGATCTTGCCGCTGGTGGCGGTGCTGCGGGTCTGGAACGTCGCGCCACAGGTGCAGGTGACCGTGGTGTCGACGTACGCGGGGTGCAGGTCCTTCTTCAACGTGGATCTCCTTGTGGTGGGGGTGGAGCCGGGTCGTGCTCCTGCACGTGAACCGGCAACCAGCACATCAGTCTGCCAGATGCGGCAACGAGGGGGAAAACACGGCCGGGCGCGTGCTCATTCCCGCCCCGGACGCGGCTCGCGCCAGGGGCAGCTCGATGGCCACCGCGGTGCCCTCCCCCTCCACCGAGGTGAGGTCCAGGCGGCCGCCGTGGTCCTCCACGATCGTCTTGACAATGGCGAGGCCCAGGCCCGTGCCCGGTATGGCGGCGGTGGTCGCGTTGCCCGCCCGGTAGAACCGCGAGAACAGCTGCGGCATGTCGGAGGCCGGGATGCCGATGCCGGAGTCGCGGCAGCGCAGGCGCGCCCAGGGCCCGGCCGGCCCCTCCCCGTCCGGCAGCACCTCGAGGGACAGCTCGACCCGGCCTCCGGACGGGGTGAACTTGATGGCGTTGGACAGGACGTTGACGATGGCGCGGTGCAGGTGGCCCTGGTCCCCGCTCACGACCACGCCGCTGGGGCAGTCGTGCACCTCGAGCTCCACCTGGCCCCGCCCCGCGAGCGGGGACAGCTCCTCGACCGTGTGCCGCACGAGCTCACCGAGGTCCACGTCGTGGCGTTCCACGTGCAGGCCGCCGGACTCGATCCGGTTGAGGACGAGCAGGTCCTCGATCAGCCCGCGCAGCCGGGTGCTGTTGCGGTCGATGACGCCGAGCATCGAGCGCTGGGCCGCCGTCAGCTCACCGGCGTCACCGTCCTGCAGCAGCTCCAGGTAACCGCTGATGGACGTCAGCGGCGTGCGCAGCTCGTGGCTGACGGTCGACAGGAAGTCGGTCTTCTGCCGGTCCAGGCGCTCCAGCCGCTCGACGTGGTCCCGCTGGTTGGCCTCGTGCTCGGCCTGCACGAGGACGCGGGCGGCGAACGCGGCGACCTGCTGGACGGCGTTGGCCTCGGCCCGGGTCCACCGGCGTGGTTCGTGCACCGTCAGCACGAAGATGACGCCCAGCACCCGGTCGCCGAGCCCGATGGGGACCATGATGACGGACCGGGCGCGGGTCTCGGCGGTGAAGATGCGGGCCCGTTCCTGCGCCTGCACGTCCGGGTCCAGGAAGTCGTGGATGGCCAGGCGCCCCGCGGCGCTCCACAGCTGCTCGGCCAGCTGGCCGACGTGGGGAGCGAGCTCGTCCGGGACGTCCCCGAGGGGTTCCAGGGTGCTGACGTGCCACTGCGCGCCGCGCAGCACGCGGTGCTGCCCGTCGACGGTGTTGGCCATGACCCGGTCCACGCCCAGGCCCTCGCCCAGCACCGCGCACAGCACGTCGAGGGCGCCCTGGACGTCGGGCGCCCGGCGCAGCGCCCGCTCCACGTCCAGGGTCAGCTGGTGCATCATCAGGCCCTGGGCCTGTTGGAGGTTGAGGCGCTGGTTGTTCTCCAGCAGCCGGTTGAAGTCCGCGGCCAGATCCCGGATCTCGGTGATCTGCTGGTCCTCCCGCGCCCGCAGGTCCCGCTCCCCGCGGTTCTGGCGGGTGACCACCGCATGCAGTCCCTGCACCGGCCCGGTCAGGGCACGCGTCATCCGCCGGCCCACGACGGCCGCGAGCAGCATCGCCACCAGGGCCGTCAGCAGCACGACCACGGTGTCGAGGTTCAGGTTGTCGACGGTCGCGGTGCGCCCGGCGTCCCGCTGCTCCTGCAGCCGCTGCCCGACCGTCGCGTTGGCCGCGCGGAAGGCGTCGAACAGCGGCTTGCCCCGGTCGAGCCCGAGGGGGCTGCCGGGACGGTAGCTCCCCACGGACCGGCGGGCGTAGGCCCACCAGTCGGCGGCAGCCTTCTCCTGGGCGGCCTGGGCGGCGAGGACCGTCGCGCGGTCGTGCCGGTGCCTCTCGGCCTGCTCGAGCAGCGTCCGCACCGTCCGCAGCGCCGTTCCCGTGCGCTGCTCCCCCGTCCGGTACGGCCCCAGCAGTGAGGGTTCGCCCCCGCTCAGCTGATAGCCGCGCAGCCCCGTCTCGCCGTCGCTCATCGCCTGCAGCGCCTGCCGGTTCGCGTCGTACGCCGGTGCGATCACCGTCGTGATCATCGTCGTGCTGCGCACCTGCACCTGCAGGACCACCGCTGTCGGGACGGCGATGGCGAGCATGAAGAACCCCATCAGCCACACCATGCGGTGGAGGCGGCGGCGGATGGGCCGGGGGCTAGCCACGTGTGTGCTCCTCGTGCCGAGCCACAGCCGGCCGCACCGTCATCGGCGGGTGCCGTCGCTGGTCGTGCTCCCCACCGTGCTGCGGGGCCTGCCCGGCGAAGCCCTGCCGCGTCATGGTGCCCCAGACCTGCTTCCTGCCGGTGAGTCCGGCCCACCAGCCCTCGAGCCGCCACCACGCCGTGAGCTGGCGGTAGCCGACGTTCTCCCCTATCGACGCGAGGAGCGTGGCCCTGAGGTCCTGCCAGCGGTCGTACTTGTGGAAGGCCAGCTCCTCCACCGTCATCGCGGCGAGCGTCACCAGCACGGCGTAGCCGTAGGCGACGGCGAGGAAGACGTAGGCGTACGACGGATCGACGACGCCGAGCGCGAGCCCGAGCGCCACGAGCACCGTCCCGGCGAGCTCCAGCAGGGGCGCGAACAGCTCGAAGGCCCAGTAGTACGGCAGCGCCACCAGGCCGACCCGGCCGTAGCGCGGGTTGCCCACCATCCCGCGGTACTTCCACAACGTCTCCCACAGCCCGCGGTGCCAGCGACGTCGCTGGCTGCGCAGCACCCTCGCGGTGACCGGGACCTCGGTCCACGAGATCGGTTCGGCCACGAACTCGACGTGGTAGCTGCGTCGTTGGTCCATGAGGTGGCGGTGGATGCGCATCACCAGCTCGAAGTCCTCGCCGATGCTGTCGGCGTCCAGACCGCCGACCTCCACCAGGACGTCGCGGCGGAACATGCCGAAGGCGCCGCTGATCAGGATCAGGGCACCGAACCGCGACCATCCGGTGCGGCCGAGCAGAAAGGCGCGCAGGTACTCCACGACCTGGATCCGGGCGAGCCGGGAGCCGGGCATGCGCACCTGGACGATGCGCCCGTCGCGCACGCTGCAGCCGTTGGCGGCGCGTATCGCCCCACCTGTGGCGACGGTGCGGATGGGGTCGTCCGCGAACGGCTTGGCCACCCCCAGGAGGGAGTCGGGGTCCAGGATCGAGTCGGCGTCGACCATCGCCACCAGGGGCTCGCCGGAGGCGTTGATCCCGACATTGACCGCGTCGGACCGCCCGCTGTTCTCCTTGCGGACCACGACCAGCCGGGTACGGCCGTTGCGGGGCACCAGGACCTCCAGGACCGCCGCACGCGTCGGGACGTCGGCCGGCAGCCCCCGCTCCACCGGCACCAGGTCGAACGCCGCGCGCAGGCGCTCCGCCGTGCCGTCGGTGCTGCCGTCGTCGACGACCACCACCTCGTGCCGGGGATAGCGCAGCGCCAGCATCGCCTGCACCGACACGACGATCCCCGCCTCCTCGTTGTACGCGGGGACGACGACCGACACCCCGGGCGCGAGCTGGCTGGCCACCGTCTCGTCGTGGCCCGAGTGCTCGGCCCGGCGGCGGTGGTGGACGAGATCCCAGGCCGCGAACCCGATGAGCAACAGGTAGGAGGTGTTGATGACCAGGAAGTATCCGAGCACCGGGAGCTCGGTCACCGCCATCACGGCAGCGACGGAGGTGCGCAGAGCATCCAGCACCGCCGGCCACAGGTCCGTCATCGTGCCGGCCCGGTCAGCAGCACGCCGCGCAGACGGGCCATGTCGAGGGCGCCGCGGGCCACGGAGGCGCGCGGGCCGATGCCTCTCGCGGCGGTGACGAGCTCGTGGAGCCCCGGCGGCCCGATGCGCACCAGCGCCTCGGCGCTGAGCTCGGCCAGCCGGTGGTCCTGCTCCTCCAGCAGGGTGCTCAGGGTCGACAACGCGGCGGCGACACCCAGCTCGCCCAACGCCGCCACGCAGGTACGACGAAGGGCGGCCGGCTGCGTCGGGGCGGTCTGCCGGGCGAGCGGCCCCACGTCGGCAGGACCCCCGAGGCGGCCCAGCGCGACCGCCGCGCCGGTGCGGACCACCGGCGACGGGTCGCGCTCCAACAGGACCCGGAGCTCGGGGCAGAGGAAGGACAGGGTGGCCGCTCCCGCCACCGTCACGGCGACGCCGCGCACGGCCGGGTCGGCCGAGGCCAGCGCCGCGCGCACGCCCGGCGCCACGCCCATCCCCATGCCGATCAGCGCCTCGGCCGCTGCCCACGCCGGCACCCCGATGCGGCCGCCTCGCGACGGCACCGCGGCGAGGACCGCCTCGGCCGCGGAGGGGTCGCCGACGAGCCCCAGCGAGCGCACGGCCACCAGGCGGACCTCGGCGGAGGGGTCGGACAGCAGCGGCAGCAACGCCGGGACGTGCCTGGGGTCCTGCAGGAGGCCGAGCAGGTACGCCCCGCGGGCGCGGCCCACCGCCGAGCGGGAGCGGAGCCGGGCGGTGGCCCGGTCCACCTCGCCGCGCGCCTGCAACAGACCGGCCAGGGACTCGGCCGGGGCGCCGCGGACCTTGGCCAGCATGGCGACGACGGCTCCGCGGACGTGCTCCCAGGAGCGGTCCGGCAGATGCTGCAGGCGGGCACGGGCATCGCCCTCCGGATCCTCCCCCGAGGCGACGGCGAGCAGCAGGGGGCGGTGCGGGGCCAGCAGCGCGGCACCTCGACGGGCGGCGCGGACGCGGCGTCCGCGCGAGAGCACGATCGTCAGCAGCAGCCCGGTGCAGGCGGCCGCGATGAGCAGCTCGGCCAGCACCAGCAGCCGGGAGGTCATGCCGTGGCCCGGGCCACCAACGCGTTGACCCGGTGCAGCAGCTCCCGGGGACTGAACGGCTTGATGACGTAGTCGCTGGCTCCGGTGGCGAAGCCGGCGTCGACGTCGATGTCGCGGGACTTGGCGGTGAGGAGGATGACCTCGAGGTCCTTGAGCCGCTCGTCGGCCCGCACCTTGCGCAGCACGTCGATGCCCGAGAGCCCCGGCATCATGACGTCCAGAATGGCCAGCCGCGGCAGCTGCGCCTCGATCGAGGACAGCGCGGCGGCGCCGTCGTCGACCGCCTCGACGTCGTACCCGGCCTGGGTCAGCTTGAAGACGACCAGGTCGCGGATGTCTGCGTCGTCGTCGGCGACCAGGATGCGATCCGGTGCGGCGGCCGTCATCGTTCGATCAGCTCCTACGGTCCAGCGGTGTCGAGCCACTACGCCAATTGACGTAGTGAAGCCCGCTCAGACTAGCTGAACGGGCTTCACGACGTGGCCAGGTCCGCAGGACCGCCGGTGGACGCCGCGGTCAGGCGTCGTCGTCCATCTGGATCGAGGACGTCTTCTGCACCTGCATGAGGAACTCCACGTTGCTCTTCGGACTTCTTCAGCCGGTCGATCAGCAGCTCGATGCCTTGCTGCTGGTCGAGGGCGGACAGCACCCGGCGCAGCTTCCAGACGATCTTCAGCTCCTCGCCGGCCATGAGGATCTCCTCGCGACGGGTGCCCGAGGGGTTGACGTCGATGGCCGGGAAGATGCGTCGGTCGGCGAGCGAGCGGGACAGGCGCAGCTCCATGTTCCCGGTGCCCTTGAACTCCTCGAAGATGACCTCGTCCATCTTGGAGCCCGTCTCCACCAGCGCCGTGGCGAGGATGGTGAGGGAGCCGCCGTGCTCGATGTTGCGCGCCGCGCCGAAGAAGCGCTTGGGCGGGTACAGGGCGCTGGAGTCGACGCCACCGGAGAGGATCCGGCCGCTCGCCGGGGCGGCGAGGTTGTAGGCCCGTCCGAGGCGGGTGATCGAGTCCAGCAGGACCACGACGTCGTGCCCGAGCTCGACCAGGCGCTTGGCCCGCTCGATCGCCAGCTCGGCGACCGTGGTGTGGTCCGTCGCCGGCCGGTCGAAGGTGGAGGCGATGACCTCACCCTTGACCGTGCGTTGCATGTCCGTGACCTCCTCGGGGCGCTCGTCCACCAGGACGATCATGAGGTGCGCCTCGGGGTTGTTGACGGTGATGGCGTTGGCGATTGCCTGGAGGATGAGCGTCTTGCCGGCCTTGGGCGGGCTGACGATCAGGCCACGCTGCCCCTTGCCGATCGGCGCGATGAGGTCGATCAGGCGCGTGGAGAGGATGTTCTGCTCGGTCTCGAGCCGCAGCCGCTCCTGCGGGTACAGCGGCGTCAGCTTGCCGAACTCCACCCGGCCGCGGGACTCCTCGGGAGTCTTGCCGTTGACCGTGTCGAGCCGCACCAGCGCGTTGAACTTCTGCCGGGCCGGCGGCTGCTCACCCTCGGCGAGCGCCTTGACCGCACCGGTGACGGCGTCACCCTTGCGCAGGCCGTTCTTCTTGACGATGCCCAGCGGGACGTAGACGTCGTTCTCGCCGGGCAGGTAGCCGCTGGTGCGCACGAACGCGTAGTTGTCGAGGACGTCGAGGATGCCCGCCACGGGGATCAGGACGTCGTCGTCGTGGATGGTCTCGGCCTGCTCGCTGCCACTGCCGTAGCTGCCGCTGCCGAAGCCCTCTCCCTCACGGCGGGGGCCGCTGCGCTTGCGGTCGCGGGAGCGCTGGCGGTTGCGACGGCGGCCGCCGCGCTCGTCGTCGTCCCCGTCGTTGCCGCGGGTGCTGCGGTTGTCGCGGTCGTAGCGCGACCCGCCGTCGTTCCGGCTGTCGGAGCGGTTGTCGTTCCGGGTGTCCGAGCGGTTGTCGCTCCGGTTGTCCGAGCGGTCGCCCCGGCTCTCGCCGCGGGTGTCGGCACCCTCGCCCCGGGTGTCCGAGCGGTCCCCCCGGGTCTCGCTCCGGTTGTCGGCGCGGTCGCCGCGGCGCTCGGAGCGGTCGTCGTTCCGGCTCTCCGAACGGTTGTCGCCCCGGCTCTCCGAACGGTTGTCGCCCCGGTGCTCCGACCGGTCGCCCCGGTAGTCCGCCCGGTCGCCCCTGGCGTCGGCACGGGTGTCCGAGCGGTCGTCGCGGCCCCGGCCCCGCGAGCGGTAACCCTCGCCCTGCTCGCCCTGCTCGTTCTGGCCCCGCTCGCCGCGCGGCTGCTCCGCAGCGGACGACTCGTCCTGCACCGCAGCACCCGTGCGCGTCTCGCGCACGTCCCCGCTCCGAATGTCCTGCCTGTCCTGGGGCCCCTGCGCGCCGTTCTCGCGCGGGGCGCCGGCCTCCTGACCGCCCTGGGCGGGGTCGGCGGAGCCGGCCGGACGACCGGCGCGGCGGGAGGTCCGGACAGCACGCCCGGTCGGAGCCGCGGTGGCGACGTCCTGCGCCGTGGCGGCGGCCTGCACGCCAGAGGTGCTCGAGGCTGCCGAGGCCGTGTGCTCCGTGGAGGCCACGGGGGCCGCAGCGGCCGGGCCGCCGCTCTGGCGGGCGCGGATCGCGGTGACCAGGTCACCCTTGCGCATCTTGGCGGTGCCGCTCAGGCCCAGGCTGCTGGCCAGCCCCTGCAGCTCGGCGAGCCGCATGGTGGAGAGCCCGCCACTGCGGCGGGGGGACTCGTCGGCGGCGGGGGCCGCGGCGAAGTCGGTGGTGTCTGTCACGAAGGATCCTTCCCCCTCGTATTCGGTCCGGGAAGAAACCGGGACCGGGGATGTGGATCAGGAGGAACCTGACCAGGAGAGAACCACGAGCGCTGCGCAGTGCGTCGTACGCAACGTCGCGTTGCGCTCTTGTGGTGGTTAGTGCAGCCGATGCGATGTCGCACGATGCTCGGCGGTCTCCGCCGGCTGCTCCCTCAATGTAACACGCCTAACGCTGGCACCGGTGGAAGGCATTCCCGGCTCGAGGACGTGCCACACCCGCTCGTCGACGAGGGTCCGGACCGACCGGCTCGCCGCCGTGGTGGCCAGCACGAGCACGCTCGGACCGGCGCCGGACACCGCGGCGGCATGACCGGCCGCCCTCAGCGTGTCGACGAGGGCCATGGTCGCCGGGAAGGACGCCCGGCGCTGCTCCTGGTGCAGCCACTCCCGGGTGGCCGGCAGCAGCAGGTCCGGGCGACGGGTCACGGCCTCCACCAACAGGGCGCTGCGGCCGGAGTTCAGGGCGGCCTGGGCGTGGGGGATCCGCTCGGGGAGCACCGCGCGTGCGGTCGACGTCGGCAGCGTCGTCGCCGGCACCAGCACCACGGGGACCACGTCGGGATGGACGTCGAGCTGGACCGTGTGCACCCGGCCGGGCACGGCGTCATCGGCCCAGGAGACGGTCATGCCGCCGTACACGCTGGCCGAGGCGTTGTCAGGGTGGCCCTCGACAGCGCTCGCGAGGTCGTTGGTGAAGCACCGGTCGAACCCCGCCACGTCGTGGGCAGGCCCATGCCGCACGGCGTCGTGAAGCCCTTGTGCTGCAACGATGCCCGCCACGATGGCAGCAGCCGAGGAGCCCAGGCCACGCCCTTGTCGCACCGTGTTGCGGCAGACCAGCCGGATGCCCTCGGGCGGGTGCACCCCGAGGGCGGCCCAGGCGCGCAGCATCGAGCGGTGGACCAGGTGCCGCTCGTCGCGCGGGACGTCATCGTCCCCCTCCCCCTCGAGCAGGATCTCCAGCCCGGGAGCGCCGGTCAGCGACACGAGGTAGGTGTCCCAGATCCCGAGCGCCATGCCGATCGAGTCGAAGCCGGGGCCGATGTTGGCGCTGCTGCCGGGCACGCGCACCTCCAGCACGCCCGGTCCGGGGCCGGGCGGCCAGGTCCGCACCACGGTCAGCCCTCGAGCCCGAGGGCCCCGGCTGCGGTGAAGGCGTCGACGGGCACCCGGGTCGGGGTGATGTCGACCCCTTCGCAGGTCCTTCAGCGCCCACTGCGGGTCCTTGAGTCCGTGGCCGGTGACCGTGCAGACGACGCGTGCACCGGAGGGGACCAGCCCCTCCTCGGCGGCCGCCAGCAGGCCGGCCACGCTGGCCGCCGACGCGGGCTCGACGAAGATGCCCTCACGGGAGGACAGCAGCCGGTGCGCGGCCAGGATCTGCGCGTCGGAGACCGCCCTGATCATGCCGCGGGACTCGTCACGCGCCTGCTCGGCCTGCGACCAGGACGCCGGGTTGCCGATCCGGATGGCGGTGGCGATGGTCTCGGGGTGGTCCACCGGGTGGCCCAGGACGATGGGAGCCGCCCCCTCGGCCTGGAACCCCCACATGCGCGGCAGTCGGGTGGCGGGGCCGGGCAGAGCCGCGTCGACGCGGTACTCGCGGTAGCCGCGCCAGTACGCGGTGATGTTGCCGGCATTGCCCACCGGCAGGCAGTGGATGTCGGGTGCGTCCCCGAGCGCGTCCACCACCTCGAACGAGGCGGTCTTCTGCCCCTCGATGCGCGCCGGGTTGACGGAGTTGACCAGCTCGACCGGGTAGGACTCGGCGAGCTTGCGAGCCAGGGTCAGGCAGTCGTCGAAGTTGCCCGCCACCTGCAACAGCGTGGCACCGTGGGCGATGGCCTGGCTGAGCTTGCCCATCGCGATCTTGCCCTCGGGGACGAGCACGCCGCACGTCATCCCGGCCTTGGTGGCGTAGGCGGCAGCGGAGGCGCTGGTGTTGCCGGTGGAGGCACAGATGACGGCCCGGGCGCCGGAGCGGGCGGCCACCGAGATGGCCGTGGTCATGCCGCGGTCCTTGAAGGAGCCGGTCGGGTTGAGCCCCTCGTACTTGATGTGGACCTCGGCGCCGACGACCTCGGAGAGGTGGGCCGCCCGGATCAGCGGCGTACCGCCCTCACCGAGCGTGACCACCGGGGCCCCGGCGAGGGACGGCAGCCGGTCGCGGTACTCCTCGATCACGCCACGCCACTGGGAGGCCATCGGTCACTCTCCTTCGACGCGCATGACGGACGTGACACCGCGCACGGTCGGCAGCGCCGCGAGGGCGTCGACCGTGGCCGACAGCGCCGCGTCGGTGGCGGTGTGGGTGACCACGACCAGGCTGGCGCGCCGGTCACCGGCTCCGTCGGGGCCGACCTTGAGCAACTGCTGGCGCACCGTCTCGATCGACACCTCGTGCTCGGCGAAGGCCGTCGCGACCTGCGCGAGCACCCCGGGACGGTCGAGCACGTCGAGGCTGATGTGGTAGCGGGTGGTGGCCTGGCCCATGTCCAGGATCGGCAGGTCGGCGTAGGTGGACTCCCCCGGCCCGCGTCCGCCCACGACCCGGTGCCGCGCCACGGCGACGATGTCACCGAGAACGGCGGAGGCGGTCGGGTCGCCACCGGCGCCGGGGCCGTAGAACATCAGCTGCCCGGCCGCGTCCGCCTCGACGAAGACCGCGTTGAACGCCTCGCGGACGCCGGCCAGCGGATGCGTGCGGGGAATCATCGCCGGATGCACGCGGACGCTCACGCCGTCGTCCGCGGTGCCGGGCGCCGTGCGCTCGCAGATGGCCAGCAGCTTGACGACACAGTCCATCTCGCGCGCGGCGGCAACGTCCGCTGCGCTGACCTCGGTGATGCCCTCGCGGTAGACGTCCTTGCCGCTGACCCGGGTGTGGAAGGCCAGCGAGGCCAGGATCGCTGCCTTCGCCGCGGCGTCGAAGCCCTCGAGGTCGGCGGTCGGGTCGGCCTCGGCGTAGCCGAGGGCCTGTGCCTGCTCCACGGCGTCGGTGAAACCGGCGCCGGTGGAGTCCATCTTGTCCAGCACGTAGTTGGTGGTGCCGTTGACGATGCCGAGGACCCGGCGGACGTCGTCACCGGCCAGGGACTCACGCAGCGGGCGCAGCAGCGGGATCGCCCCGGCGACGGCGGCCTCGTAGTAGAGGTCGACGCCGTGGTCGGCGGCCGCCTGGTAGAGCGTCGGGCCGTCCTCGGCCAGCAGCGCCTTGTTGGCGGTGACCACGCCGGCTCCGTGCTCCATCGCGCGCAGGATCAGGCTGCGGGCCGGCTCGATGCCCCCGATCACCTCGACCACCACGTCGGCGCGCGTGACCAGCTCCTCGGCGTCGCTGGTGAACAGCGCAGGGTCCACGCCGGTGGCCGAGCGGTCCTTGCCGGGACGACGCACCGCGATGCCGACGATCTCCAGCGGCCGGCCGACCCGCGCCGCGAGGTCCCCGGCGTTGTCGGTCAGCATGCGGGCCACGGCCGTGCCGACGACGCCACAGCCCAGCAGGGCCACCCTCAGTGGCCGCTTGTCGCTCTCACTCACGCTCGCTCCTCCATCCGGCCCGGCGCCGGGAAACCCGCTGTCATCCTGCCCGCTGTCCACGTACTGAACTCCGGTCGTTCCGCCATCCGGACCCCCGGAGCGCTGGGTCCCCTCCCCGCGCAGCCGGGTCCGAGCGACCGGTCAGTCGACGTCCAGGCTCAGCAGGTCCTCGATCGTCTCGCGGCGCACGATGACCCGCGCCACCCCGTCCCGGACGGCGACGACCGGCGGCCGCGGCACGTGGTTGTACTGGCTGGAGAGGCTCCGGCAGTACGCGCCGGTGCCGGGGACGGCGAGCAGGTCGCCGGGGGCGATGTCCGACGGCACGAACTCGTCCTTGACGACGATGTCGCCGCTCTCGCAGTGCTTGCCGACCACGCGGGCGAGCGCCGGCGGCTGCTCGCTCACCCGGTTGGCCACGGTGCAGGAGTAGTCGGCGTCGTACAGGGCGGGACGGATGTTGTCGCTCATCCCCCCGTCGACGGCCACGTAGGTGCGAGTGGCGTTCCCGTCGAGCAGGACCTGCTTGACGGTGCCCACCTCGTAGAGCGTGAAGGTGCTCGGCCCGGCGATCGCGCGACCGGGCTCGATCGAGATGCGCGGCACGCTCACGCCGTCGGCACGGCAGGCGCGCCCGATGATCTGCGCCATGCCGGTGGCAAGGTCGCGGGGCGTCAGCGGGTCGTGCTGGGTGGTGTAGGCGATGCCGAAGCCACCACCGAGGTCGAGCTCCGGCACCTCGACGCCGTGCTCGCGCGCGACCTGCAGGCGCAGGTCCAGCACCCGCCGCGCCGCCACCTCGAAGCCGCTCACGTCGAAGATCTGGCTGCCGATGTGGCTGTGCAGCCCGCGCAGCGACATCTGGCCGGACCGCTTCAGGATCTGCCGCACGGCCTCGGCGGCCTGGCCCCCGGCCAGGCTGAAGCCGAACTTCTGGTCCTCGTGGGCTGTGGCGATGTACTCGTGCGTGTGGGCCTCGACCCCGACGGTGACGCGCACCATCACCGGCGCGACGACCCCGAGCCGGGCGGCCACGGCCGCGATGCGGTCGATCTCCTCGAAGGAGTCCACGACGATGCGGCCGACCCCGTGGGCCATCGCCGCCTCGAGCTCTGCCGTCGACTTGTTGTTGCCATGCAGGGCGATCCGCGCCCCCGGAAAGCCGGCACGGACGGCGACCGCGAGCTCGCCGCCGGAGCAGACGTCCAGGCAGAGGCCCTCCTCACGCACCCAGCGGGCGACCGCCGTGCAGAGGAACGCCTTGCCCGCGTAGTAGACGTCGACGCCGCCGCACAGGTCGGCGAAGGCCTCGTCGAAGGACTGCTTGAACCCGCGGGCCCGGCCGCGGAAGTCGTCCTCGTCCACGACGTAGGCCGGCGTGCCGACCTGTCGTGCCAGCTCCCGCACGTCGAGGCCGGCCACGCTCAGCGCGCCGTCACCGCGACGGTCGACGTGGGCCGCCCACAACGGGCGCACCAGCGCGTTGACGTCCTGCGGCGGACGCAGCCAGGACGGTCCGCTGCTGCCCTCGGCGTGGAGGGCGCCGGCCTCGTGGGCGCGCACTACAAGCGCTCCGGGGCCGACACCCCGAGCAGGCCCAGGCCGTTGGCCAGCACGACGCGGGTCGCGTCGTTGAGCCAGAGGCGGGTGCGGTGCAGGTCGGTGATCTCCTCATCGCCCTTGGGCCGCACGCGGCACTCGTCGTACCACTTGTGGGCCCGGCCGGCCAGGTCCTCCAGGTAACGCGCCACGCGGTGCGGCTCGCGCAGCCGGGCCGCCTGAGCCACCACCCGCGGGTAGTCGCCGAGGATCGCGAGCAGCGCCGCCTCGGTGTCGTGGGTCAGCAGCGCGGGGTCGAAGCCGTCTGCGGTGCGGAGCCCGTCCTCCAGCGCCAGCCGGCGGACGTTGCAGGTGCGCGCGTGCGCGTACTGCACGTAGTAGACCGGGTTCTCGTTGCCGCGCCGGACCAGCAGGTCGAGGTCGATGTCGATGGTCGAGTCGCTCGAGGAGCGCGTCAGCGCGTAGCGCGCGGCGTCGACCCCCACCGCCTCGACCAGGTCCTCCATCACCACGACGGTGCCGGCGCGCTTGCTCATCCGCACCGGCTGACCGTCGCGCACGAGGTTGACCATCTGGCCGATGAGGATCTCGAGGTTCTCGTGCGGGGTGTCGCCGAACGCGGCGCACATGGCCATCATCCGCGAGACGTAGCCGTGGTGGTCGGCCCCGAGCATGATGAACACCCGGTCGAAGCCGCGCTCGCGCTTGTCGAGGTAGTAGGCCAGGTCACCGGAGATGTAGGCGGGCTGCCCGTCGGACTTGAGGACGACGCGGTCCTTGTCGTCGCCGTAGTCGGTGGTGCGCAGCCAGGTCGCACCGTCCTTCTCGTACATGACGCCCAGCCCCGTCAGCCGGTCGACCGCGCGCTGCACGGCACCGGACTCGTGCAGCGTGTTCTCGTGGAAGTAGACGTCGAAGTCCACACCGAAGTCGTGCAGCGAGGCCTTGATCTCGGCGAACATCAGGTCCACCCCGATGGCCCGGAAGCGTTCCTGCGCCTCGTCGTCCGGCAGGTCGAGGATCGTCGGCTCGAGCGCCAGCACGCGCGAGGCGATGTCGCCGATGTAGTCCCCGGCATAGCCGTCCTCGGGGGCCGGCTGACCCTTGGCCGCCGCCAGCAGCGAGCGCGCGAACCGGTCGATCTGCGCGCCGTGGTCGTTGAAGTAGTACTCCCGCGTGACCTCCGCCCCGGAGGCCTGCAGGACCCGGGCGAGGGCGTCGCCGACGGCCGCCCAGCGGGTGCCACCGAGGTGGATCGGGCCGGTGGGGTTGGCCGAGACGAACTCCAGGTTGATCCGGTGCCCGGCCTCGGCGTCCCCACGGCCGTACCCCTCCCCGGCCTCGACGATGGTCCGGGCGAGCTCGCCCGCCGAGGCGGCGTCCAGGGTGATGTTGAGGAAGCCGGGACCGGCGACGTCGACACCCTTGACCCCGGCGACGGCCGCGAGGCGGGTGGCGAGCGCGGCCGCGACCTCCCGTGGCGGCGCGCCGGCCGCCTTGGCCAGCTGCAGGGCGATGTTGGTGGACCAGTCGCCGTGGTCGCGGTTGCGCGGCCGCTCCACCCGCACGTCCTTCGGCACGGCCACGGCGAGGTCGCCGGCGGCCACGGCCTCGGCCAGGACGGAGCGGATGGCGAGCGCGAGCTGTTCGGGGGTCACCCTCCCGATTCTAGGGGCGCCGCAGCGGCGCTCCGGACGCGTCCCCGTCGGGTTCGCGCGGCCCGCGGCCCGGTCCGTCCGCGCCCCTGTCGGCCCTAGACCCGACCCCCCACGGCCAGGATGCCGATCAGGGCCAGCAGCTCGTCCGGCTCGAACGGCTTGGCCACGAAGCCGTCCACCGCCGCCTGCTCGGCCTGGGCCCGGTGGTGCGGCTGGACCGAGGCGGTGACCATGACGATCGGGATCGACTCGAGCCGGGGGTCGGCGCGGATCATCGAGACCGTCCACCAGCCGTCGCGGCGGGGCATCAGCGCATCGACGGTGATGACGTCCGGCAGCGGCTGGGTCGTGTCCCGCAGCATCTCGAGGGCGGCCTGGCCGTCGCTGGCCTCCATCACCTCATAGCCCTCGAGCTCGAGGTTGACCCGGATCAGGTGCCGGATCTGCTCGGTGTCGTCGACCACGAGGACGCGCCCGTTGCCCCCACCGCTGTCGGCCGAGGACAGCCCGGCCCCCTCGTCGGATACGCCCCATTCCATGAAAGCCACCCTAGGCTGCTACTGTCGTCCGGCGCGCTGGATACGCCGTGTCGGAGCCCCTCGGATCGCTCCGCCGAACGTGTCCTGGCCGTGCTGGCCCCCGTAGCTCAGGGGATAGAGCGCCGCCCTCCGGAGGCGGAAGCGCAGGTTCGAATCCTGCCGGGGGCGCCTCGTTTCTTCCTTGCGGGAGATCGCGGCGCCGGTGCACGACCACGGCCCGCGGCGCCGCCGCCGGCCGTGGCGTCCGGGTCCGTGTGCCGCCCCATGCCCCGTCCGGCGCCGTCGCCTCCCACCGCCTCTGCAGTACGCGGACAGCGGCCAGCGGCCGGGCGCGATGCCTTCCCGGCTGCCGTGCGCCGCCCCGCGCAGCCCGCAGGGCGGCGGGGAGCGGCGCGCCCGTCAGCGGCGCTGGGGCACCTGCGGGCGCTGGCTGGCGTCGGTCACCTCACCGACGAGCTCCTCCAGGACGTCCTCGAGGAACACGACCCCGACCACCGTCCCCTCGGCGTCGACCACCCGGGCGAGGTGGGAGCCGGTGCGCTGCATGGTCTCCAGCACGTCCTCGACCTCGTCGCCGGCGCGCACGGTGGCCAGGCGGCGTACCCGCTTGAAGGGCACCGGCTGCTCGTGCTGGGCCTCGTCCGCGTAGAGGATGTCCTTCAGGTGCAGGTAGCCGGTGACCTCGCCGGCGGCGTCGGCGAACGGGAACCGCGAGAAGCCGCGCTTGGCGACCAGGTGCTCGACGTCGGCCGGCGTGGCTCCGACGTGCAGGGTGACCAGCTGGTCCAGCGGGACGGCGACGTCACCGGCCACGCGGTCGCTGAACTCGAGGGCGCCGGCCACGAGGCCGTGCTGGTCGCCTTCGAGCAGCCCCTCGCGGTGGCTCTCGGCCACGATGTGCTGGACCTCCTGGGCGGTGAAGGCCGAGGCGAGCTCGTCCTTGGGCTCGATGCCGAGGGCGCGGACCAGGCCCTTGGCGATGCCCTCCATCAGCCGGATCACGGGCCGCAGCGCGCGGGTGATGTACAGCAGCGGCGGGGCGAGCGCGAGCGCGGCCTTGTCCGGACCGGCGATGGCGAGGTTCTTGGGCACCATCTCGCCGATGACCACGTGCAGGTAGGCGACGACGAGCAGGGCCAGCGCCAGGGCGATCGGGTGTGCCAGGGCCTCGGACAGGCCCGCGCCGTGCAGCACCGGGATGAGCATCTCGTGCAGCGCCGCCTCGGCGACGGCACCGAGGCCGACCGAGCACAGCGTGATGCCGAGCTGCGCGCAGGCGAGCAGCGACGCGACCTGCTCCAGAGCCTCGAGGCTGACCTGGGCGCGCCTGCTGCCTGCGGCCGCCATCGGCTCGAGCTGGGAGCGGCGGGCCGCCATGACGGCGAACTCCGACCCGACGAAGAAGGCGTTGCCGAGCAGCAGCAGGAGCGAGAGCCAGAGGGCGGCGGAGTGGCTCATGAGCGACCTCCCGAGGGAGGGCGGTCGGCCAGCAGGGTGGCGATCGCCTCGGCCTCCTCCTCGGGCGCGGCCGGCGCGTCCGGTTCGACCGAGGGGGTGAAGCGCAGGCGGTCGACCCGCCGCCCGTCCATGGCCTCGACGCGCGCGACCCACCGCGGCAGGTCGACCTCGTCGCCGACGACCGGCACCCGGCCGAGGACGGCCATGACGAAGCCGCCCACCGTCTCGTACGCCGAGCCGTCCGGCACCGGGGCACCGAGCCGGTCGCGGACCTCGTCGGGACGCCACAGCCCCGGCACCGTCCACGTGCCGTCGGGGCCGGCCCGCCCGGTGGTCCGGGCCCGGTCGTGCTCGTCGCTCACCTCGCCCACGATCTCCTCGATGACGTCCTCCAGGGTGACGACCCCCGACGTGCCGCCGTACTCGTCGACGACCACGGCGAGCTGGTTGCCCGCCTCGCGCAGCATCAGGAGCAGCGGGTCCAGCCGGATCGTCTCGGGCACCCGCGTCACGTCGATCATCAGCGCGGTGACGGGCACCTCATCCCGTCGCTCGTGGGGCACCGCCATCGCCCGCTTGACGTGCACCAGCCCCTCCACGTCGTCCCAGTCCTCGCCGATCACCGGGAAGCGTGAGTGGCCGGTACGGCGCGCCAGCCGCAGGACGTCGCCGGCGGACGCCGTGCGCTCCACGGCGGTGCAGCGCACGCGCGGGCTCATCACGTCCGCTGCCGTGCGCTCGCCGAAGTCCAGGGAGCGCGTGACGAGCAGCGCGGTGCCCTCGTCCAGGGTGCCCACCTCGGCCGAGCGGCGGACCAGGGAGGCGAGCTCCTGTGGGGTCCGGGCGCCGGACAGCTCCTCCTGAGGAGTGATGCCGACCGTGCGCAGCACCAGGTTGGCCGAGCCGTTGAGCACGATGATCAGCGGGCGGGTGAGGACCGAGAACACCCGCACGGGCACTGCGACCACCCGGGCGGTCCGCAGCGGGGCGGAGATGCCGAGGAACTGGGGCAGCAGCTCACCGAAGACCATGGAGAACACGGTGGCGACCACCAGCGCCAGGGCGGCGGAGATGGCTTCGACCGCAGGCTGCGCGAGCCCCAGCCGGGTGAGCGGGCCGCTGAGCAGCCGCCCCACGGACGGCTGGGCCAGGTAGCCCACGACGAGCGTCGTCAGGGTGATGCCGACCTGCGCGGCGGAGAGCTGGGTGGAGAGCTGGCGCAGGGACGCCAGGACGGGCTTGGACCGGTGGTCACCCTCGTCGACGGCCCGCTGGACCTGTGGCCGGTCCAGGGCCACGAAGGAGAACTCGGCTGCCACGAAGACCGCCGTCCCGGCCGTCAGCGCCACCCCGAGCAGGACCAGTAACCACTCCGTCATAGTGGCCCCATCCTAGAAGGACCGGGGCCCCCTCGCTGACCATGAGACGCAGGGTGCGCCCCGGCACAGCCCGCGGGGCGACCGGAAGGTGCCCGCGACCCGCCGAACCTGCCCGGTACGCCGAAAGCCGGTTGCCTTCCCCCTACGGAGGGGTGGTGGAATGTGCCCCATGACAACGGACATCCGCACATGAGCACCGACGGCACACGGATCGAGGTCCGCGACCTCACCAAGCGCTTCGGCACCTTCACCGCTGTCGACTCCCTGTCCTTCTCCGTCGAGCCGGGCCGGATCACCGGCTTCCTCGGCCCCAACGGTGCCGGCAAGACCACCACGCTGCGGATGCTGCTGGGCCTGGTGCGCCCCACCTCGGGCACGGCCACCATCGGCGGCCAGCGCTACGTCGACATCGAGCGCCCGCAGGCCGTCGTGGGCTCCGCGCTGGAGGCGACGAACTTCCACCCCGGCCGCTCCGGTCGCGACCACCTGCGCGTCCTCGCCGACACGGCCGGTGTCGGCACCGCCCGCGTCGACGAGATGCTCGAGCTGGTGGGCATCCCGGCGGCGGCGCGCAAGCGGGCCGGCGGCTACTCCATGGGCATGCGCCAGCGCCTCGGGCTGGCCGCGGCGCTGCTGGGCGACCCCCAGGTGCTCCTGCTGGACGAGCCGGCCAACGGGCTGGACCCCGAGGGCATCCGGTGGCTGCGGCAGTTCCTGCGTCACCTCAGCCGTCAGGGCAAGACCATCCTGGTCTCCAGCCACATGCTCAGCGAGGTCGAGCAGACCGTCGACGACGTGGTCATCATCGCCAACGGCCGGTTCGTGCGGCAGGGGTCGATGGAGTCCCTGCACGGGGAGAAGTCCTCGGTCGTCGCCACGAGCGACGCCACCGCGCTGGCCGCCGCCCTCAGCGACGCCGGCCTGGGCGTGACGGTCCAGGACGCCCACCACCTCACCGCGTCCGGGGACGACCTCACCCGCATCGGCGACATCGCCCTGCGGGCCGGTCTGCCGATCCATGAGCTCCGCGCCCACCAGACCGACCTCGAGGAGCTGTTCTTCGAGCTCACCGACAGCCCGGAGAACCGCAACCGCAACCTGGAGGGCAGCGCCGTTCAGGGCCAGCCCTCCACCGCACACGAAGGGGCGATGCTCTGATGGGCGGCGCGATCACCGCGGAGTTCCGCAAGCTGTTCACCACCCGACTCTGGTGGGGCATGGCGATCGGCGTGTTCATCGCCGGAGCCGGGCTGGCCGGGCTGTTCGCCGCCATCGCCGGCCGCGACTTCGGCGGTGGCCGAGGCGGGGGGCAGCCGAAGCTGGACCCGCTGCAGACGGCGACCAACGTCTACGTGTCGGGCCTGAGCATCGCCTACCTCATGACGCTCGCCATCGGCGTCATGGCCATCGGCGCGGAGTACCGGCACAAGACGATCACCAGCACCTTCCTGGCCACGCCACGCCGGGTGCGGGTCATGGTGGCCAAGGTGGTGTCGCTGCTGGGCAGCGGCGCCTTCTACGGCCTCGTGTTCGTGGTCGGCTCGGTGGGGGTCGGCGCCACCGTCCTGTCTCTGCGCAGCCTGCCTGCTTTCCCCGAGACCGGTCCGATCGTCCGGACGCTGGCCCTGAGCCTGCTCGTCCTCGGGCTCTGGGCGCTGATCGGCCTCGGCGCCGGGATCCTCATCCCCAACCAGGTCGCCGCCCTGCTGGTCGCCATCGGCGTGGCGTGGATCGTCGAGCCGATCGCCGGCGTGGTGCTGGGCAACTGGAGCTGGGGCGCCGACATCGCCCGGTTCTTCCCGAGCCAGGCGACCGGGGCGATCGTCCAGTCCGTCAGCGGCGCTCCCGGGGCCGACCCGCTGTCGTGGTGGGGCGGAGCCCTGGTCCTGATCGCGTACGCCGCGGTGCTGGCGGGGGTCGGGTCCGCGTTGACGGTGCGTCGCGACGTGACGTAGACCCCACGCGGGGCACAATGCGACAGCCCGGACGTGGCCTCCGGCGTGCAGGGATAGGCTGGGGGCCACGATCCTGTCAGCCGTCCTCGACGCGATGAAAGAGGCGTATTCGCCGTGCCAGACCAGCCCTCCAGCAACGATCCCCTGGCGGCCTTCGGCCCCAACGAGTGGCTCGTGGACGAGCTGTACCAGCAGTACCGGCAGGACAAGCAGTCGGTGGACAAGGCGTGGTGGGAGTTCTTCGAGGACTACCAGCCAGGAGACGGCGGCACCGGCCGCGCGACCCCGGCCGGTGCGAGCACCGCGGCGGCCGCGCCGCAGGGCGACGAGCGCCCGGCCGGGCAGCGGGCGGCCCAGCCTGCCGCCGCGCCGGCGGCCAGGGCCAGCGCGCCCGCCGCGAAGCCGGCTCAGGCCAAGGCGGCTCCGGCCAAGCCCGCGGCCAAGACACCTGAGCCGTCGAACAGCGTCGCGGAGGGCCAGCAGGGCGGCGACACGCCGACGCCGATCACGCGTGAGGCGCCCGCCAAGAAGTCGCCCGGCCCGCTCCACGAGGGCGAGGTCAGGCCCCTGCGTGGGGCGTCGGCCCGCGTCGTGACCAACATGGAGTCCAGCCTCCAGGTGCCCACGGCCACCAGCGTGCGTGCGGTGCCGGCCAAGCTGCTCATCGACAACCGCGTCGTGATCAACAACCACCTGGCGCGCTCGCGCGGCGGCAAGGTGAGCTTCACGCACATCATCGGCTACGCCATCGTCAAGGCGCTGGCCTCGATGCCGGAGATGAACAACGGCTTCGGCGAGTCCGGCGGCAAGCCGGCGCTGGTCGTGCCGGCCCACATCAACCTCGGCCTGGCCATCGACATCGCCAAGCCGGACGGCTCCCGCGCCCTGCTGGTCCCGAGCATCAAGTCCACCGAGTCGATGGACTTCGCGCACTTCTGGACGGCGTACGAGGACGTCGTGCGCAAGGCGCGCGCCAACAAGCTGACCGTCGAGGACTTCGCCGGGACCACGATCAGCCTGACCAACCCCGGCACCATCGGCACCGTCCACTCGGTCCCGCGCCTGATGCAGGGCCAGGGCACGATCATCGGCGTCGGCGCGCTGGAGTACCCCGCCGAGTGGCAGGGCGCCAGCCAGGAGACGCTCAACCGCAACGCCGTGAGCAAGATCCTCACGATCACCTCGACCTATGACCACCGGATCATCCAGGGCGCGCAGTCCGGCGACTTCCTGCGGGTCATCCACCAGCTGCTGCTGGGCGAGAACGGCTTCTACGACGAGATCTTCGAGTCGCTGCGGATCCCCTACGAGCCGGTCCGCTGGATCCGGGACATCTCGGCCAGCCACGACGACGACGTCAACAAGACCGCGCGGGTGCAGGAGCTGATCCACGCCTACCGCGTGCGCGGCCACCTGATGGCCGACGTCGACCCGCTGGAGTACCGCCAGCGCCGCCACCCCGACCTCGACGTCACCACGCACGGCCTGACCCTGTGGGACCTCGAGCGCGACTTCGCCACCGGCGGTTTCGGCGGCGCGCCGATGCTCAAGCTCCGCAAGATCCTGGGCATCCTGCGCGACTCGTACTGCCGCACGGTCGGCGTCGAGTACATGCACATCCAGGACCCCGATCAGCGCAAGTGGCTGCAGTCCAAGCTCGAGGTCCCCTACGCCAAGACCTCCGCGGACGAACAGCTGCGGATCGTGCGCCGGCTCAACGCCGCCGAGGCGTTCGAGACCTTCCTGCAGACCAAGTTCGTCGGCCAGAAGCGGTTCAGCCTCGAGGGGGGCGAGTCCGTCATCGCGCTGCTGGACCGGATCCTGTGCCGGGCCGCGGGCGAGGGCCTGGACGAGGTGTGCATCGGTATGCCGCACCGCGGTCGCCTCAACGTGCTGGCCAACATCGCGGGCAAGTCCTACGGGCAGATCTTCCGCGAGTTCGAGGGCACGCAGGACCCCAAGTCGGTCCAGGGCTCCGGCGACGTGAAGTACCACCTGGGCACCGAGGGCAAGTTCGTGTCCGAGGACGGCGCGATGACCAAGGTCTACCTGGCGGCCAACCCCTCCCACCTGGAGGCGGTCAACCCGGTGCTCGAGGGCATCGTCCGCGCCAAGCAGGACCGGCTCGACCTCGCCGGTGAGGCGTTCACCGTCCTGCCGGTGCTGCTGCACGGCGACGCGGCCTTCGCCGGCCAGGGCGTCGTGGCCGAGACGCTGAACCTCTCCCAGCTGCGCGGCTACCGCACCGGCGGCACGATCCACGTGGTGATCAACAACCAGGTGGGCTTCACAACCTCCCCGTCGTCGTCCCGCTCCTCCTTCTACTCCACCGACGTCGCGCGGATGATCCAGGCACCGGTCTTCCACGTCAACGGCGACGACCCCGAGGCATGCGTGCGCGTGGCCGAGCTGGCCTACGAGTTCCGCCAGGAGTTCAACAAGGACGTCGTCATCGACATGGTCTGCTACCGGCGTCGCGGCCACAACGAGGGCGACGACCCCTCGATGACCCAGCCGCTGATGTACAACCTGATCGAGGCCAAGCGGTCGGTGCGCAAGCTCTACACCGAGCAGCTGATCGGCCGCGGCGACATCTCGGTCGAGGAGGCCGAGGCGGCGCTGCGCGACTACCAGCAGCAGCTCGAGCGGGTCTTCGTGGAGACCAAGGAGGCCACTCGCGCCAACCGCGCCGACACCGGCGCCGACGTGCTGTCCGGCAGCGACACCGAGGGCCACGGCGGCCTGGAGCGTCCCTCGGCGCAGGAGGCCGACGAGCAGACGCCGACGCGTCGCACCGACACGGCCATCACCGTCGAGGACATGCAGCACATCGGCGACGCGTTCGTGAACATGCCCGAGGGCTTCACGCTGCACCCCAAGCTGCAGCAGCTGGTCCAGCGCCGGGCCGCGATGGTCCGCGAGGGCGGCATCGACTGGGCGATGGGCGAGCTCCTCGCCTTCGGGTCGCTGCTGAAGGAGGGCGTGCCGGTCCGGCTGGCCGGGCAGGACTCGCGGCGCGGCACCTTCGTGCAGCGGCACGCCGTCCTCATCGACAAGGTCACCGCCGAGGAGTGGACCCCGCTGCTCTACCTCGGCGAGGGTCAGGCGCGGTTCTGGCTCTACGACTCGCTCCTCAGCGAGTTCGCCGCCCTCGGCTTCGAGTACGGCTACTCCGTCGAGCGGCCGGACGCCCTCGTGCTGTGGGAGGCGCAGTTCGGCGACTTCGTCAACGGCGCGCAGACGATCATCGACGAGTTCATCTCCTCCTCGGAGCAGAAGTGGGGCCAGCGGTCCTCGGTCGTGATGCTGCTGCCGCACGGCTACGAGGGTCAGGGACCGGACCACTCGTCCGCCCGCATCGAGCGCTTCCTGCAGATGTGCGCCGAGGACAACATGACGGTGGCCTACCCCTCGACGCCCGCGTCCTACTTCCACCTGCTGCGTCGCCAGGCCTACGCCCGTCCGCGCCGTCCGTTGATCGTGTTCACCCCGAAGTCGATGCTGCGGCTCAAGGCTGCCGCCTCCGACGTCGAAGCGTTCACCACCGGCGGGTTCCGCCCGGTGCTCGCCGACCCGGCGCAGCTGGACGCCGGCGCCGTCACGCGGGTGCTGCTGGCCTCGGGCAAGGTCGTCTACGACCTCGAGGCCGAGCGCAGCAAGCGCGGCGACGCCAGCACGGCGATCCTGCGGGTCGAGCAGCTGGCTCCGCTTCCGGCCGCCGAGATCGCCGCGGCGCTGCAGGACTACCCGGGCGCCGACATCGTCTGGGTGCAGGACGAGCCGGCCAACCAGGGTGCGTGGCCGTTCATCGCCATGAACCTGCCGCAGGCGCTGGCCGCCCACGCCGAGGGCCGCACCCTGCGCGTGGTCTCCCGGCCCGCCTCGGCGTCCCCGGCGACCGGCTCGAGCAAGAAGCACGCGGCTCAGCAGGCGGCGCTGGTCGCCCAGGCGTTCGACCGCTGACAACGCGCCGCCGAGGCACCACGGCGCCGAGGGACGACGTCGCGCACAGGGCGGCCACCGGGAAACCGGTGGCCGCCCTGTGCGGTTCTGCGGCCGCCCGCGATAGCCTCGCCCTCGTGTACTTCACCGACCGCGGTATCGAGGAGCTCGCCAGCCGGCGTGGCGACGACGAGGTCACCCTGGACTGGCTGG
>CAVOIP010000003.1:0-399948 GCA_963696105.1 uncultured Actinomycetota bacterium | reverse complement strand
GACTCCGGCTCGGTGCCGTCGGGTGCGCGCAGCAGACCGAGCGGGCGCAGCTTGGTCTCGACGAGGAGGCGGACGTCGTCCTCCTCCACCCGACGGCCGTATGCCGGGCTGACCACCGCGGCGATCTCGGCACAGCTGCGCTCCCCGTCGATGGCCTCGAGGACCAGGTAGAGGAGCGTGGTCAGCTGGACCGTCTGGCCGTCCGGGCGTCTGACCAGGGCCGGCGGTGCGCGGTATCCGGACCCCGTCAGCTCACCGAGCAGGACGAGTCCGCTGGCGGGCGCTGGCCGCAGAGACGCCTCCGGCGACGATCCCGGCGGCAGGACGCCGGGGCCGGAAGCGTGGGCCTCCGGCCCCGGCGCCCTGCCGGGGGACGAGGTCAGGCTCACCCGTGACCGTCTACTGGTTGATCTGCGAGGTCTGGTCAGCCGTGGCCTGCGCCGTCCCGTCCAGGTGCTGGGTGATCGACCCCGTCTGGTCGGCGATGGCGGTCGCGTCGGAGGCGACGGAACCCACGTTGGCAGAAACGGAGGCGTCGATCGGGGCGGCGACATTGGCGTTCGCCGCGACTGCGCCGTCGATCGGGGCGGCGAGCTTGGCGTCCGCGGCGGCGTTGACGTCGACCTTGAGCAGGTCGCCGCTGAGCGCCGAGGACGGGCTGGGCGCGGTCGCCGTGGCACCGGCGGTGGCCGGCGTGTCAGCCGTCGTCGGTGTCGTCCCGGTCGCGGGGGTGGCCTGGTCGATGCCGCTGTGCTGCGGGGCGTGGGCGACTGCCGTACCGGACAGCCCCTGGTCGATGTTGACGTCCTGGTGCGCCAGGGTCGCGTCGGCCGAGCCTACCGAGAGGATGTTGGCGCCCACGGCCGCGTTGATCGGTGCGGCGACGTTGGCGTTGGCGCCCACGGCCAGGTCGATCGGGGCGGCGACGTCGAGAGCGAGGTTGAGGTCGGCGTTGAGGTCCAGCAACGACATGACCTCCTTGTCCGGCAGCGCTGAGCCCGCCTCAGCGGCGAGCTCCTCCCTGGACAGCGGTGGCAGGTCTGATGCGGTCATGAGTGACTCCGTCCCCGGCACGTGTGACGTGCCCCCAGTCGGGTGAATGCGGTCGGCGTACCCTACCCCCCGCCAGGGCAAACAGGCGCCGGTCCGCGGGCCCGTCACCGGCGACACGGCGCGGGCCAACGGCGGGCGCGGTCAGGCAGGGGAACGGCGTCGGAGCCGCGGGCGCAGCGTCGTACCGGCGTGAGGGCATGGCCCGGTCTCGTGCCGGACAGCAGCCGGGGAAGGGGGACGCCGGGTGCCGTCCGGAGGTCAGGGAGGAGCCGACGACCGGGACGGACGCCCCGGCGCGGGAGTGGGGCTCAGGTCGCGTGGCCGTCGTCGGCGACCGGGCGGCCACCCTGGCTGTCGTCGGTGGCGTCACCGGCGTCGGGGTCGGCCCAGTCCGCGTCGCGGGCACTGGTCTCCTCGAGGCGCTGGGTGGGCTCGGCCGGCTCGTGGCTCTCGGTGCCGTCGAAGCCGCCGTCATAGGCGTTGGGGACGTCGCCCGTCGAGGCGTCGTCCAGGACGTCCTGCTCCGGCTCGGTGAGGTCGGGCGTGGCGTCGGGCACGGCGTCGACGGGACGGTTCTCGGCAGTCATCAGCTCTCCTTGGGTGGGTGAGGCGTGCTGTCGGGACCTTGCCCGTTGGTCAGGCGCTGAAACCGGGTATGCCGCTGACATGACCGAGAACGCAGAGCAGTTCGACGACCGGAACCAGGGCCCGCAGGAGCAGCAGGAGGAGGAGAAGAAGCACGGCGACCCCGTGCTGGACATCGAGGCCGAGGCGGCGGCCGGGGGCGGCCCGGAGATGGGCAACCTCACCGACGAGGAGGCGGAGCGCTAGGCATCACCCCGGGGATCTCGCCGGAAGCGGGCCCGCGGACAGCATCGAGGACGGCGGGAGCAGCTGCTCCCGCCGTCCACGGTGGTCCTGCAGCGCGACGGTCGACGCCTCTCGGCGCGTGGCCGCTCGTAGCGGCTGGAGGTGAAGCCCGGGGGTCTGGCACCGTCGCGACACCGGGCTCAACCGCGCTGTCACTCCGGGTATTCCGCCGCCGGGTGCGCCGGACCCGCGCTGGGGCGCCTTCGGCGCGCACGTAAACTTGCGGCTGTGGAACGGGCACCGTGCCCATCCACCCGTGCGCTCGTGGAGGACCTTCCTCCGCGGATGGGAGACGTCGTGGCCAAGCGGCAGCAGCCGGCCGATCAGCCCCAGCTTCCGGGGGAGGTCCGCCCCGCCGGCGAGGTCACCGGCGACAAGCCCCTCGGCCTGTTCGGCCGTCTGGAGAACTTCTTCAAGCCCCTGTTCGGTGGGGCCCAGGTCGGGCCGGCGCAGGCGCCGCCGACGCCGGCACGGCCCGAGTGGGTCTGCGACGTCTGCCACCAGCCCGCCCGGGCCCACCGCTTCGACGCCTCGCAGCGGGGGCGGATGTACTGCCCGCCCCCGGCGCCGCCGGGCGACTGACCTCGCTCAGAACCCGGCGACGTCGTGGGGCCGGTACGGCTCCTCGAGGCGCTTGACCTCCTCGTCGCTGAGCTGCAGCTCCAGGGCGGCGACCGCGTCGTCGACGTGGTGCGGCTTGCTCGCACCGACGATCGGCGCGGTGACCACCGGGTTGCGCGCGACCCACGCCAGCGCCACCTGGGCTCGGGGCACCCCGCGCTCACCGGCGATCTCGGCGACGCGCTCGGCGATGGTGCGGTCGCCCGCGTCCTGGTCGTACAACGTCCTGCCGAACGTGTCGGTCTCCGACCGGTTCGTCGACTCCTCCCAGTCGCGGGTCAGCCGGCCGCGGGCCAACGGGCTCCAGGGCAGCACCCCCACGCCCTGGTCCGCGCAGAGCGGCAGCATCTCGCGCTCCTCCTCGCGGTGGAGCAGGTTGTAGTGGTCCTGCATGGTGACGAACCGGGTCCAGCCGTGCAGGTCCGCGAGATACAGCGCCTTGGCGAACTGCCACGCGTACATCGAGGACGCCCCGATGTAGCGCGCCTTGCCGGCCTTGACCACGTCGTGCAGCGTCTCCAGGGTCTCCTCGATCGGCGTGACGGGGTCCCACCGGTGGATCTGGTAGAGGTCGATGTAGTCGGTCCCCAGCCGGGCCAGGCTGGCGTCCACCTCGGTCATGATCGCCTTGCGGGAGAGGCCGGCACCGTTGGGGCCCGGGCGCATCCGTCCGTGGACCTTCGTCGCGATGACGACCTCCTCACGCTTGGTCATCTCGGCCAGGGCGCGACCGACGATCTCCTCGCTCGACCCGTCGGAGTAGACGTTCGCCGTGTCGAAGAACGTGATCCCGGCCTCCACGGCGCGCCGGATCAGGGGGCGGCTCGCTTCCTCGTCGAGGGTCCAGGGGTGGTTGCCCCGCGCCGGGTCGCCGTACGTCATGCAGCCCAGGGCGATCCGCGACACCTCCAGGCCGGTCTGTCCCAGTCTCACGTAGTCCATGCCGTCTCCTTCTTCAGTTCTGTTGTGGATGCGGCGTTCTCACGCCATGACGCCCGGCAGCTCGTCGCGCCAGGAGTGCTGCGGCTCGTAACCGAGGATGCGCCGGGCCTTGTCGATCGACAGCAGCGTCTGCGTGCCCTCGACGTCGCCGCGGACCTCCACCCCGGGGAACACCTGCTCGACCAGCTCGCGCGACGGCGTGGTCATCACGGTGTCGGCGCCCGCGATCACGAACACCTCCAGCCCCGGCTCGCCGTGCTCGAGCGCGCGGCGGACGGCCTGGGCCCCGTCACGGGCGTCGATGTAGCCCCACAGGTTCCACTTGCGCGCCTGTGGATCCGCCTCGTACGACGGGAAATCCGCGTAGTCGCCGGGCTCCATGACGTTGGAGAAGCGCAGGCCGATGATGGAGGCGTCGGGGTTCCACCGGCAGAAGTGCCAGGCCATCTCCTCCTCGACCGCCTTGCCGAGGGAGTACGTCGTCTCGGGCCGGCCGCGGTAGTCCTCGTCGACCGGCACGTACGGCGGCGGGGTGTCGAAGGGCAGCCCGAGCACCGTCTCGCTGGACGCCCACACCACGGTCGTGATGCCCGCAGCGCGCGCCCCCTCGAACACGTGGTAGGTGCTGAGCACGTTGTTGGCGAAAGTCGCCGCGTTGGGGGCCAGTCCCGGCGCCGGGATGGCCGCCAGGTGCACGACGGCGTCCACGCCGCGGTAGCGCTCGTCCACCGCGGTCAGCGCGCCGAGCACCTGGCCGTAGTCGGTCAGGTCGACGGCAAGGAAGGTGCCCGGCTGGGCGGATGGCGGCGGCAGGCGGTCGAGGTTCACGACGTCGTACCCGTGTGCAGCCAGGTCGGTGACGACGGCGCGGCCGAGCTTGCCGCTGCCGCCGGTGACGACGACTCGGGTCATGGGGGTCCTCCTGGTCTGCGCGGACGTGGCCGGGAGCCGGCCTGCTGTCGAAGGCCACCAACCTAGGTCGGGGTGCCGGCGGTCGAGACCCCGGGCCTCAGTCCCCGCCGGGCGCCCCGGTGGAGTGGGCCGGGACGGGGGACCCGCTCAGCAGCAGCCGGGTCCACAGGTCCACCAGCAGACGCTCGTAGTCCTGCGGGCTCCATCCACGCCGGGCCAGGAAGAGGTGGTAGTCCACCGCGCTGGTGGACCCGATGATGTCGGCGACCTCGCGGTCGGACAGGTCCGTGCGCAGCTCGCCGGTGCCCCGCAGCTCATGGGCGAGCAGGATCATGTTGGCCGACCGCCGCTCGAGCAGCCGGGCCCAGACGGCAGCGCACTCGGCGTCGCTCTCGGCAGCCCGTCGCAGGGCGTCTTCCAGCGGTGCGATCTGGGGAACCAGCCGCCCGACGGCCGCGGCGTAGACCTCGATCTTGCCGCGGGCGGACGGAGTCCGCCGGATCGTCTTGACGTACTCGCGCTCCTCGAGGCTGACCGGCTCGTCCGAGCTGCCGAGCACGCCGTCGATGACAGCGAGGACGAGCTCCGGCTTGCGCCCGACGCTGGCGTAGACCGTGTCGAGCGACACGTGCGCGGCCACCGCGACCGCGGTGACGGTCGTGGCGGCATAGCCGTCGCGGGTGAACAGCTCACGCGCGGCTCGCACGACCGACCGCCGGGTCGCCGCCGCCTGCTCCTGGCGGCGCGGCGACCGGTAGGTGCGGGTCTTCGCCGGTACGGTCATCACGCCATCCTAGCATTTCGCCCGAAGTCATGTCGGGCCAATTGGGCGGCGCGGCAGGTCAGGGTCGGCCTGCCGCGCCCGGCCACAGCAGGAAGACACCGGCGGCGACGGCGACCACGAGCAGCACCGCCCACGGCCAGACGACGCCGGCAGCGCCTGCGGAACCGGCCCGCACCATCCGGGCCACCGTGAGGCCGGCGAGCAGCGCTGGCAGCACCGCCGCGCGGCGGCGCGAGGCCGGGGACAGGTGGGCCATGGAGCCGATCCTGCCACGGTGCCGGGCATCCCCGGTGACGCGGGCGGCCCCGGGAGGCGGGGAACCCCGGGGGACACGGGCGTCGCGTCCTTGAGCGTGCGCGACCGGGGGCGGTGGGGCCCGGCGTAGGGTCGGCGCATGCCTGCTGACCCCGCCGCCACGCCCGACCCGACCGACGCCGCGGACTCCACCGACACCTCGGACTCCACCGACACCGCGGACTCCACCGACACCGCGGACTCCACCGACACAGCAGGCGCAGCAGACGCAGCGGACCGTCACGTGGGGTCCCGGGCCGAGCTGCTCCCCGAGGAGCGGGCGGTCGGCAGCGACGACCCCGCTGCCCAGGCCGAGGCGATCCTGGCCGAGTCCCGGGAGCGCACCGAGCACCCCGATGCGGACACCAGCTCGCAGTCGCGGCACGCCTCCTCCGAGGACGCCGCCCGCCGCGGCGACCCCGAGGGCGGTGCGGCCTGAGCGGCTGCCCGGGACTGCGCCTCAGCGGCCCGCGCGGTACGGCAGTAACGTCCGCGGGATGAAGATCCTCTCGATCCAGTCCTCGGTGGCCTACGGGCACGCCGGCAACAGCTCGGCGGTCTTCCCGCTCCAGCGGCTCGGGCACGACGTCTGGGCCGTGCACACGGTCCACTTCTCCAACCACACCGGGTACGGCGCGTGGCGCGGCCCGCTGCTGGCGCCGTCCGACGTCGCCGAGGTCATCACGGGCATCGAGGAGCGCGGCGTCCTCGGCTCGTGCGACGCGGTCCTGTCCGGCTACCAGGGAGCCGAGGAGGTGGGGGAGGTGGTCCTGGACGCCGTCCGCCGGGTCAAGGCGGCCAACCCCGCCGCGGTGTACTGCTGCGACCCGGTGATGGGTGACGTGGGCCGAGGCTTCTTCGTGCGGCCGGGCATCCCGGAGTTCATGCGCGACCAGGTGATCCCGGCCTCGGACCTGGCCACCCCCAACCAGTTCGAGCTGGAGTTCCTCACCGGGCTGCCCGTGGGAAGCGTCGACGAGCTCCTGGTCGCCGCTGACGCCCTGCGGACGATGGGCCCGCGCACCGTGCTGGTGACGAGCGTGGAGACCGGCGACGCCGCCGAGGACTCCATCTCGATGGTGGCCGTGTCCGACGACGGCGCCTGGTCGGTCGCCACCCCGCGACTGCCCCTCAGCGTCAACGGCGCGGGTGACGCGACGGCCGCGATCTTCCTGGCCCACACCCTGACCGACGGCCCGGAGGCCGCCCTGGGCCGTACCGCCGCCTCGGTCTACGCGGTCATGGAGCTCACCCACGTCGGCGGCCACCGCGAGATCCAGCTCGTCGGCGCCCAGGACCAGATCGCCGACCCACCGGCCCGCTTCCCGGTGACCCGGCTGCGCTGACCTGCTCCGGGCCCCATGACGCCGGGACCCAGCGCTCCGTGAGCGCTCCGTGAGCGCCCCCGGGCGTGGCGCGGCCCGGAGGGCGCACGGGCCGATGTGGCAGGGTTGGTTTCCAGGCGCGGGGGTAGGAGCACGTCCAACAGAAGGGAGCTCCCATGAGCAAGCTCGGATTCATCGTCGGGGTCGGGGTCGGCTACGTCCTCGGCGCCAAGGCCGGACGTCGGCGCTACGAGCAGATCAAGGCACGGGCGGACAAGGTGTGGCAGAGCCCCACTGTCCAGCACAAGGTCAACGACGCCACGCAGGTGGTGCGCGACAAGGCCCCGGAGCTGCAGCACAAGGTCGCCGCGGTCGCCAAGGACGCCGGCTCCGCCGTCAAGGCGAAGGTCGCCGGGTCCGACCACTCCGGCACGCGCGTCTCCGACACGTCGGCTCCTGTCGCCACCGACGAGCCCGGCACCACGGTGCCGTCGATCTGAGGTCCGCGCGAGGCGCCATCCGGCCTGCTCCGATCAGTCGGCGGAGCGGGCCGGTGGTGTTCTAGGTTGGTTCCCGTGGTCGACAATCCCGGCGCCACGAGCGCCGACGTCCTGGCAGACCTCACCACGCGGCAGCTGTTGAGTGCGTGGGAGAGCTCGCCGGCGCTGGTCACCATCACGGTCGGCCCCGAGCACGTACTCGTGTTCCAGAACGCCGCGTCGCGGTCGCTGTTCGGCGCCCGCGAGCTGGGCCTGCCCCTCTGCCGGGCGTTCCCCGAGATCCGCACCGACACGTTCGAGGCGTTGGAGCGGGTGCTGCGCGAGGGGGAGCCGGTGCACCGGCCCCGCGACCCCGTCGGCGTCCACGGCCGTGGCGGCGCCGCCCTGCACCTGCTCTACGTCTTCGCCCCCCTCGGTCCGTCGCGGCCCGGGGAGCCGGGCGGCGGCGTGGTGATGACCGCCATCGACGTCACCGACCGGGTCGACGCCGAGCGCCTCGCCTTCCGGTCCCGGCTCCTGGCCGAGGTCTCCGGGCAGATGGCGAAGGCCACCGACGCCGACGGCGCGCTGCAGCGGTTGACCGACGCGCTGGTGCCGGCCCTGGCCGACGTCGCCGCGGTCTACGTGCACCCGGTCGGGCCCCTGCTGCCGCTGGTGGCGGGCACCGGGCCCCGTCCCGCGCCACCGGTGCAGGGGCGGTCCCCGCGGGCGATCACCGTGGCGCCGGCGCTGCTGGACCGGCACGGACCTCCGCCCACCTCCGGCCCGCCGTCGGAGCGACCCCGCTGGGAGAGAGCTCTGCAGGCGCGCCGGCCGGTGCTCCTGGAGATCCCGCCGCCCGGGGCGCACGCGGTGCTGACGAGCAGCCCCACCGACCAGTGGCTGAGCAAGGCCGAGGGCCACACCGTCGCCGTCCTGCCGCTCGCGGTGGCGGGCGAGATCGCCGGCGGCGTCGTCCTGGTCAGCGCCGACTCCCGGAGTCCCTACACCAGGGCCGACGTGCCCTTCCTGGAGGACGTCGCTGCCCGTGCCGGCGCGGCGGTCACCCACCTGCGCACCTTCGACCAGCAGCGACAGATCGCCCGCGACCTGCAACGCGCCCTGCTGCCGGATGTCCCCACGACGCTGCCTGGCCTACGGGTCGCTGCCCGCTACGTCGCCGGAGGCGCCGGCATCGAGGTCGGCGGTGACTGGTGGGACGTCCACGACCTCGGCGGGGGGCGCACCGGGATCGGGGTCGGCGACGTCGCCGGACGGGGCCTGGCCGCCGCCGTGGTCATGGGTCAGGCGCGGTCGGCGATGCATGCCGCGGCGCTCGCCGGCTTGTCCCCGGCCCGGGTCCTCGAGCTGCTGGACCTGCACCTCGCCGACCTGGTGCGGCGCGGCACCGCGGGGGCCGGCGCCGCCGCCGGTGCCGACCACCCGCAGTTCGCCACCGCGTCGTACGCCGTGATCGACCGTGCCGCAGGCACGCTGACGGTCGCCAACGCCGGCCACCTGCCCCTGCTCGTCCGCCGACCCGGCAGCGCCACCGTGGCCGTGCAGGCCACGCCCGGGCCACCGCTCGGGATCGGAACCGGCGGCTACACCGAGCTGGAGGTGTCGTTCGGCCCGGGGTGTCTGCTGGCCGCGTTCACCGACGGCCTGGTCGAGTCCCGGCAGGTCGATGCGGGCGCCGGCGTGGAGCGGCTGCGTCTGCAGGTGGACGCCGAGCCGCTGGACGAGGACGTCGAACGCATGGCCGACCGGCTGCTGGACACGCTGGACGGCCGTGCCGGGCAGGACGACGTGGCCCTGCTGCTGCTGCACCAGCAGGACTGACCGCGGCACCGCACACCCGACCCACCGCGGGTACGCCGTCGTGTGACGCCGGCACGGGGTGGGTACGGTTCGGCCATGAACAGATCCAGGCCAGCCGCACGCCGGAGAACCACGGCGCTCCCCGGTGCCCACCACGGCCTCGGTTCCGTGATCGCGCTCGCGGGCACCGGACGCCTGGACGAGCTCTCGAGGGTGCTGCGCCACGGCCGCCCCGTGGTCGACCGCTATGGCTACGTCGCCGGGCTCGAGCGTGGCGTGGCCTCGCTCCGGACGGGTCGGCCATGAGTACGGGGAGGGTGTCCGGCCCGGGGGCCGAGCCGGCCGACCTGCAGGTCGAGCACCTGGTCGTCGCGGCCGGTGAGCTCCCCGCCGCCGAGACCATCTCGACGTACGAGGAGGTCCTGCCCGGCGCCGCCGACCGCATCCTGAGCATGCTCGAGCACCAGGCGGACCACCGCATGTCCATGGAGCGCACGCTCGTCGAGGGCGCTGCCCGCACGGAACGGCTCGGCCAGCTGATGGGCCTGGTCATCGTGCTCGTCGTCTTCCTCGTCGGTGCCGGCCTCATCGTCAACGGCCACGAGGTCCCCGGCACCCTGCTGGCGATCGCCGACCTCGCCGTCCTCGTGGCGGTCTACCTCGGTCGTCAGCGCGGCGAGACGGAGGCCACCTCATGACCCGCCGGCAGTCCGACCTCCCTCTGGTCGACCGACTGGCGGACGTCCCCGTCCTCGGCCGCCTCACCGACGTCCCCGTCCTCGTGCGGCTGCGAGCCGTCCGGGTCACGGAGCTGGTGCGGGCGGCGTACGGCCTGGGCGAGCTCGTGGCGCCCGACGCCCTCTCCCGCGGGGCCCTCGGGGTGTGGCGCAACCCGCGCGAGCGCACGGTGGCCCGGCTGCTCGGCGCCCGCCACGTCGTCCAGGCCGTGCTGACCACGCTTCTCCCTGACCAGCGCACCCGGCTCGTCGGGGGTGGTGTCGACGCCCTCCACTCGTCCTCCATGGTGGTGTGGGCGCTGGTCGACCGGCGCCGGGCCCGGCAGGCCTGGGGCGAGGCCGTGTCCGCGGCACTGTTCGCCGGCGCGGAGCTGGGCCCGCTGCTGCCGCCGCTGGTGCGGGAGGTGCAGGCCCACCGCGGCCGCGGCACGGCGGCCGGCGGTGCGATCGCCCCGACCGGCGTACTGGGGATCTCCGGCGCCCCCGCATCACCGACCCACGCACGGCTGACCGCGCCGGACCCCGAGCGCGAACGCCGCGAGCGGGCCGCCATCCGACAGCGCGTCATCGCCGACATCACCGAGCGCGCCAACGGGCGGGGGGTGACCGAGCTGGTGCGGGAGCTGCAGGAGACCCTGGCCCGGCGCGGTATGGCCGCCGAGCCCCGGACGTGGCTGCGCTCGGTCGCCGCCGACGCCGCCGTGGGCCACCTCTACGTCATCAGCGAGGAGGCCGTCCGGGACGCGGGCCTGGAGATGCCTCACAGCGAGGGCGGGTGAGGTGACCTGAGCGGCGTGCGGCCCGTGAGGTGACCGAAGCGGCGTGCGGCCCGTGAGGTGACCGGAGGGGCGTACGCGCGGAGTGGCCCGGTCGGCTCCCGTCGTCGGCGTACGGCGGTCCCTTTTGTGCTGGCCCCCCAAACGCAGCGTTGACCGGCCGCGGGCCCCTGCCGACACTCGGGAAGGCACCTCCCTCTCGGCAAGGAGAAGCCCATGGCCTCCACCCGCGCCCGTCTTCGTCCCCTCTCCGCCGCGCTGCTCGGCCTCACGCTGACGGCCGGCATGGCGGGACCGCTGCCGGCCCAGGCCGCCGCCCAGGGCACGACACCGTCAGCCGGCCGGGCGGCGGCGGCCACCGCCGCCGCGACACCGCTGCGCGCTGCAGCGCACCCGGCCAAGGGCCTGTCCATGCAGAAGGTGATCGAGTACTGGGGCGCCGACGCCCGCGGCATCAACAGCGAGTTCGCCGACATGCAGGCCGCCGGGGCGACCTGGGCCCGCGTCTCCCTGCCGTACGGCGCCGCCGGTGCCGCCGGCATGGCCCGGGTGGTGAGCGCTGCGCGCGCCCACCACGTGCGCCTCGTGGTGGTGCTGGGCAAACCCGGCAACCAGAAGGACATCGGCACGGCAGCCAACCGCGCGGCGTACCGCTCCTGGGTGACCGGCACCGTCCGGCGGTTCGCGTCGAGCGTGAAGTACTGGGAGGTCCTGAACGAGCCGAACCTGCCCTCCGCCTGGTCGATCGACAACCGCCCCGGCAGCAACCAGGCGGTCTACGCCGCGGCGGTGCGCCGCTACGTGACGCTGCTCGCGGACGGCTACCGCTCCATCAAGGCCGCCGACCGCACCGCCGTGGTCCTGTTCGGTGGGCTGTCCGAGTCGACGGTGGAGCGCTACCTCGGGGTGCTGCTGACGACCAGCGCGTGGCGCTACTTCGACGTGATGTCCTTCCACCCGTTCGGCCGGACACCGGCGCTCGTGTCCGCGCGGTACACCGCGTTCAGCTCGCGGCTCCACGCGCGCCCCGCGTGGGCCAGGAAGCCGATCTGGGTCACCGAGGTCGGCTACAACACCTCGTGGACGAACAAGGGCGGCTACGTCCCGAACGAGGCGCTCAAGGCGCGCTACCTCGCCGACTCGATGCGCGGGCTCTACGCCGCCACGCGTCGCCCGGTGCTCTGGCACACGCTGCACGGGGCGAACCCGGCCAACGCCGGCTACGGGCTGGAGACCAAGGACAAGGCCACGCTCGCCGTGCACCGCCTGCCCGCCTTCGCGGCCTTCCGCTCCCTCTGACCGTCGAGCGCCGGCCGGGCCGGGTGTGCGCCGGAGCCGGCCGGGGTAGGAGGCAACCATGACCGCGAACCCGACCGTCGCTCTACTCGGAACCGGCACGATGGGTGCCGGCATGGCCGCCAACATCGCCGGAGCCGGCCTCCCGCTCCGCGTCTGGAACCGCACGCGTGACAAGGCCGAGCCGCTCACGCAGGTGGGCGCCACGGTCGCCGGGACCCCCGCCGAGGCGGTGCGCGGAGCCGACGTGGTCCTGACGATGCTCTTCGACGCCGACTCGGTCGCCGCGACGATGGAGCAGGCCCGCGAGGGGCTGGCGCCCGGGACGGTGTGGCTCCAGCAGAGCACCGTCGGTGTCGAGGGCAGCGACCGGCTGGTGGCGCTGGCGCAGGAGCTGGGTGTGGCCTACGTGGACGCCCCCGTGCTCGGCACCCGCGGGCCCGCGGAGAGCGGTTCCCTCGTGGTGCTGGCCGCCGGGCCCGAGGACGTCCGCGACCAGGTGCAGCCGATCCTGGACGCCATCGGCTCGCGCACGCTGTGGCTCGGGGCGGCCGGCGAGGCGTCGCGGCTGAAGCTCGCCGCGAACGCCTGGGTGATCACCGTGGTCGAGGGCATCGCCGAGGCGCTGGCCCTCACCCGCTCGCTCGGCCTGGACCCCGCCCTGTTCCTCGAAGCGGTGGCGGGAGGGGCGATGGACGCGCCATACGTGGGGGTCAAGGGCAGGGCCATGCTCGCGGGCGACTTCGAGCCGTCGTTCGCGGTGAGCGGCGCCGCCAAGGACGCCGACCTCATCGTGGCGGCCGCCCGCGGCGCGGGGGTCGAGCTGGCGGTGGTGGAGGCGGCGCGCGACCACCTGGCCCGTGCGCTGGCCGCCGGGCACGGCGACCAGGACCTGTCAGCGACGTACCTGGAGCACTGAACCGCCCTAGGCTGGCCTCCGGTCGGTGACGGGAGGGGCACCATGACGGCCTCGGCAGTGCTGGTGCTCAACTGCGGCAGCTCGTCGGTGAAGTTCGCCCTGGTCGACCCGCCGAGCGGTCGGCGGCTCCTCAGCGGCCTCGCCGAGCGCGTCGGCACCCCCGAGGTCACCCTCGAGATCGACACAGGGGTCGACACTGGGACTGACACAGACGTCGACACAGACGTCGCCGCCGAGGTCGACGCGGGGAAGCCGCGGACGTCGACGCCGCAGGACGGCTCGGTCCACGGCATCCTGGTGGAGGTCCTCGCCGCCGTCGGCCGGGTGCAGGACGTCCAGGTCGGCGCCGTGGGGCACCGCGTGGTCCACGGCGGCCAGCGCTTCTCCGCCTCCGTGGTCGTCGACGACGCCACGACGCAGGCGATCGCCGACCTGGCCGACCTGGCGCCGCTGCACAACCCGGCCAACGTGGCCGGCATCCGCGCCGTCAGCGCCGTGCTGCCGGACGTGCCGCAGGTGGCCGTGTTCGACACCGCCTTCCACCAGACCATGCCGCCGCGCGCCTACCGCTACGCCGTGCCGAAGCAGTGGTACGACGACTACGCGGTCCGCCGCTACGGGTTCCACGGCACCAGCCACCGTTACGTCAGCGCCCGGGCCGCCGAGCTGCTGGACCGCCCGCCCTCGCAGCTGCGGCTGGTGACGGCCCACCTGGGCAACGGCTGCAGCGCCACCGCGGTCCGGGACGGCCGCTCGGTCGACACCTCGATGGGCCTGACCCCGCTGGAGGGGCTGGTGATGGGCACCCGCTCCGGCGACGTGGACCCCGGGCTGCTGCGCTACGTCGCCGACCGCTCCGGCTGCGCGGTCGAGGAGGTCCTCGACGCGCTCAACACCCGCAGCGGCCTGCTCGGCCTGTCCGGGATCAGCAACGACCTGCGCGAGGTGAGCGAGGCCGCCGACCGCGGGTCGGCCGACGCGGCGCTCGCCCTCGAGGTGTTCGCCTACCGGCTGGCCAAGTACGTCGCCGCGCTCGTCGTCCCGCTCGGCCGCCTGGACGCCCTCGTCTTCACCGGTGGCGTGGGGGAGCACAGCGTCGGCGTACGGCACGCGGTGCTGGACCAGCTCGGCTTCCTCGGCCTGCACGAGGACCCCGTGGCCAACGGCCGGCACGGCCGCGACACCGGCGGCCGGATCACGGCGGAAGGTCCGGGCCAGGCCCTCGTCATCCCCACCGACGAGGAGCTGGTCATCGCCCGCGACACCGCCGCGCTGACAGGAACGGCCGCGGGATGACGGCCCCGAGCCGGGGAGTCCGGCCGTGAGCCGCACCGTGCTGGTGGTGCCGACCGGTCACGGCGTCGGCCTGACCGCGGCCTGCCTGGGCCTGGTGCACGCGCTGGACCAGCGGGGCGTCGACGTGGGCTTCCTCAAGCCGCTGGCCCAGCCCCGGACGGACGCCGGGCCCGAGCGGTCGACCGCCCTGGTGCGGCTCGGGACCCGCCTGCAGCCACCGGAGCCGATCGCCGCGGCGGTGGTCGAGCAGCACCTCGGTGAGCGTGCCGTCGGGCAGCTGATGGAGGACGTCCTGGCCCTCGCCGACCCGGTGCTGCGCTCGCACGACGTCGTCGTGGTCGAGGGGCTCGTGCCGAGCTCGGAGCAGGTCTACTCCAGCCGCGTCAACCTCGCGCTGGCCAAGGCGCTGGACGCCGACGTCCTGCTCGTCGGGGCCGTGCCCGACGGCGACCTGGAGCGGATGGCCGAGGCGATGGCCATGACGGAGGGCACCTACCGCGCCGGCGAGGACGTCCGGGTGGTCGGGCGCCCTCGTCAACAAGGTGCCCGACGTCTCCGAGGCCGCGGTGGCCCGCGTGCAGGCCGCGCTGCGCCGCCGCGGCATCCAGCTGGTCGGGGCCGTTCCCTACCGCGCCGAGCTCGAGCAGCCACGGGTGCGCGACCTGCGCGACGCCCTCGGGCTGCGGGTGCTCAACCGTGGCGACGACCATCGACGGGTGCGCGACGTGATCGTCGCAGCCCAGGCGGTGCCGGGGCTGCTGCCCCTCCTGCGTGAGGGGCGCCTGGTCGTCGTCCCGGGGGACCGGCACGAGGTGATCCTCAGCGCCTGCCTCGCGGCCATGAACGGCGTCCGGCTCGCCGGCCTGGTGCTCACCGTGGGCATCGAGCCGGACCCGCGGGTCTGGGACCTGTGCCGCGCCGCGGCCGCGACCGGGCTGCCGGTGCTCCTCACGCAGGACTACACCTACGAGACGGCGGCGGCGCTGCACCGTCTCGACCCCGAGATCCCCGCCGACGACGAGGAGCGGACCCGCCTGATCATGTCCACGGTCGCGGCAGGGCTGGACGAGCGGTGGCTGGTCACCGTGCCGAAGCCGAGCCACTCACCCCGCCTGAGCCCCGCCGCGTTCCGGCGCCTGCTCACCTCGATGGCGACCGGGGCGAACCGGCGGATCGTGCTGCCCGAGGGCGCCGAGCCGCGCACCCTGCGCGCCGCGGTGGAGCTGCCAGGAGCGCGGCATCGCCCGCTGCGTCCTGCTCGCGCGTCCCGAGGAGGTCGCCGCCACCGCCGCCGGCCTGGGGATCGTCCTGCCCGACGGGCTCGAGGTGGTCGACCCGGCCCGGGTGACCGACCGTCACGTCGACGCCCTGGTGCAGGCCCGCAGGCACAAGGGCATGATCGCCGCGCGGGCCCGTGAGGAGCTGGCCGACCCCATCGTCCTCGGCATCGTCATGGTCCTGCTCGGCGACGTCGACGGCCTGGTCGCCGGGGCGGTCCACACGACCGCCGCGACGGTGCGGCCTGCCCTGCAGATCCTCGGGACGGCGCCGGGCGCCCGCCTCGTGTCGTCGGTCTTCTTCATGTGCCTGCCCGATGAGGTGGTCGTCTACGGCGACTGCGCCATCAACACCGACCCCGACGCCGCGGACCTGGCCGACATCGCGATCCAGAGCGCCGGCTCGGCGCGGGCGTTCGGGATCGAGCCGCGCGTGGCGATGATCAGCTTCAGCACCGGCTCGTCGGGCTCGGGGTCCGACGTCGACAAGGTGGCCGAGGCCACCCGCATCGTGCGTGAGCGCCGCCCGGACCTGGTGGTGGACGGGCCGTTGCAGTACGACGCGGCCGCGATCGCCTCCGTCGCACACAGCAAGGCCCCGGACAGCCCCGTGGCCGGACGGGCGACGGTGTTCGTCTTCCCGGACCTCAACACCGGCAACACGACCTACAAGGCGGTCCAGCGCAGCGCCGACGTCATCAGCGTCGGCCCGATGTTGCAGGGCGTCGCCCGGCCGGTCAACGACCTGTCCCGCGGTGCGCTGGTCGACGACATCGTCTACACGATCGCCCTGACCGCCATCCAGGCGGCTCAGGTGCGGCCGGTCCCTGCCGCCGGGGAGGGGTCAGCGGGACAACAGCAGCCAGAGGAGGGCGGTGACGGCGGCGGACACGAGCAGTGAGCCGAGGCAGCCCATCCGGCTGGAGAACAGGAAGAACATGGCTACCCGGCTACCCCCGCAGGCCGGAGCCCATGCGCTCCAGCGCTCGCGTCAGGTCGCCGGCGCGGCGGAGTGCTGCAGGGCGGGCCGGTGGCCGTGGTCCTCGGTGACCGCCTGCACCCGGCTGAGCATGACGGCGGCCAGGGACATCAGGGCGAGGAACCCGACCTCGGCGCCCACCGCCCACGGCCCCCGGTTGAGCCGCTCGTCGTAGACCCAGACCCCGAGCGCCACGCTCAGCAGCGGGTCGACGGTGGCGATGGCCGGCAGGCTGGCGGTCAACGGTCCGGACTGGAAGGCCAGCTGGGCCAGCAGCAGCCCGATGCCACCGGCCACGACGAGCAGGTAGGGCTGCCAGCTGGTGAGCAGGGCCATCGGCCCGGCGGCCACGATGTTGGTGCAGCTCTTGATCAGCGCCGCGGTGCAGGCGTAGGCGGTGCCGACGGCGACCCCCATGAGGGCGGCCGCGCCGCCGGAGGGCAACCGCCGGCTGGTCAGCACACACGTGGCGGCGAGGACGACGGCGAGGATGCCGGCGAGCACGGCCGGCACCCGGTCGGCCGCCTGCACCAGCGCCGGCGCCGACGCCCGCACCGTGCCGGAGGCTGCCATGAACCCGACCAGGGCCACGACCAGCACCGCGGCCCAGGCCAGCTCACGCCGGCTGATGCGTGTGCCCGCGACCCGGTGGGCGAGGACCAGCGAGAACAGCAGCGCGGTGGTGAGCAGGGGCTGCACGACCGAGAGCGCGCCGATGTGCAGGGCGTAGACCTGCAGCGAGACCCCGACCACGTCCGCGACCAGGCCACCGAGGTAGAACGGGTGCCGAGCGGTGGCGTGGATGAACCGCGCGACCCGGCGTGGCTCCAGCCCGGAGGCGTCCGGCGCCGCGCGGGCGCTGCGGTGCTTCAGGGCTGTCGAGAGGGCGAAGAAGGCGGTGGCCCCGACGCTCGCCCCGACGACGGCCAGGATGCTCATGACGCCTCGGCCAGGCGGCTCCGCGTCAAGGACCCGTGCAGCGCCCGCTCGTACGCCGCGTCGGTGCTCTCGAGCACACGGCTCCAGTCCACCGCACAGGCCTCGGTGCGGTTGTGGTCGGCGATCCGCCGGCGCAGCGTCTCGTCGGACGCGAGCCGCACGAGCGCCTGCACCATGTCCTCGTCGGTGTCGCAGAGCAGCCCCTCGACCTCGTCGCGCACGAACTCGCGCACGCCCCCGGAGGACTTGGCCACGACCGGCAGCCCGGCGCACCGGGCCTCGAGGGCGGCGATGCCGAAGGACTCGAGGTCGGCGGGGGCGATGAACACGTGGGCGCGCCCGAGCATCTCGCGCACGCCGTCGCGGTCCAGCCGGCCGGCGAGGGTGACCGACCCGGTCATCGCGTGCCGGCGCAGGAAGGACCGCATGCGTCCCATCAGCGGCCCGTCACCGGCCACGAGCAGATGCACCGTGGTGCCGGGGCCCAGCTGCTCCTGCGCCTGCCGGACCATCTTCAGCAGGGCGAACGGGCGCTTGCGCAGGCTGAGCCGCATCACGGCCGCGACGACCAGCTGGCCGTGGGCTGCGGGGGCGGCCGGGGCGGACCACCGGCGCTGGTCGATGCCGTTGGGGATGATGTGGACCTCACGGTCGCGGGGGAGGATCGCACGGACCGGCCGCGCCGCCGCCTCACTGACCGCGGTCCAGACGATCGGCAGCCGGCCCCAGCGCCCGAACAGGTCGAGCACCGTCATCAGCGGACGCACGCCGACCCACAGCGAGTGCACGGTGAGGACGCACGGGATGCCGGCCCGGGCCGCGGCACGCGCCACGAAGAACCCGAGCGGAGAGCCGACGCCGACGTGCGCGTGGACGACGTCGTAGTCGCCCTCGCGGACGGCGCGGATCCCGGCGCGCACGCCGCCGGGATGCAGCACGTGCGGGTGACGGAACCCGGCGGTGAGCCGGTGGACGGACCGGTCTGCCGGTCCCGGGCTGCTGGTCAGCACCTCGACGTCGTGCCCGGCCGCCCGCTGGCGGGCGGACAGATCGCTCACGTGCAGCTCGATGCCGCCGAGCCGGGGCAGGTAGAAGTCGGTGACGTGGGCGATCCTCACGCAGCGCACCTGCCGGGGCTGGCGGTCGGCACGGCGGGCAGGACCGGGTCGGCGCACGGCAGCGCGCCCGGTCGGTCGAGTCGTCTCACCGCCCCACCGTGCCACATGCACCTGCATGCGTCGTCCCAACCCACCCCGGCACGCCGTACGACGCGTCGTACGTCACTCGTCCGCCTGCCGGACACCGCACGGGTGGTCGCCTGGCGCAACCACTAGGCTGGCGGCGCCGCGGGTGCCGCCCCACGGCACGGGGGAGCGACCGGCGACCCCAGCCTCGCCGCCTCCAGACCGTGAAGGACCCGCTCATGCCGTCCCCGCTCGCCTCCGCCTCGAGGAGGAAGGCCGGCTCCGCGCTCCGCCGGCGGCTCCTGCTCCCCGCTGCCAGGACCGGGCCAGCGCGGCACCCCGCCGTGGGGCCGCCCTCACCCCGTCGCGAGATCGCCCGCATTGCCGTGCCGGTCAGCCTCGAGTTCGTGCTCATGCTGGTGCTCAACTTCGTCAACCAGGTGGTGGTCGGGGCGCTGGGCGCGACCGCCATCGCGGCGGTCGGGTTCGCCAACAGCCTGGTGTTCATCCTCGTCCTCACGCTCGGGGCCCTCGGGGCCTCGGTCAGCATCCTGGTCGCGCGGGCCCACGGCTCGGGGCGGCGACACGAGATGAACACCACGGTCACGGCCGCGGTGCTGGTCGCCGCCCTGCTGGCGGCGGTGACCTCGGCGCCGGCGTTCCTGGGCTCGACCGCGCTGCTGCGGCTGACCGGTGCTTCACCCACCGTCGCGGCCGCGGGCAGCGGCTACCTGCACCTGATGACCCTGTCCCTGGTGCCGACCGTCGTCGCCGCCGTCCTCAGCGGTGTGATGCGCTCGACCGGCCACGCGCGCAGCCCGATGGTGGCGACCCTGGTGACGGTCCTGCTCAACACCTCGCTGGGCTACTGCCTGGTGTTCGGCGTCGGGCCCTTCCCGCAGCTGGGCGTGGCCGGCGCCGGCTGCTCGACCCTGGTCACGGCGGTGCTCAAGGCCGCCATCCTGCTGGCCCAGGTCCTCCTGCAGCACCGGCTGGTCAGCTGGAGCTGCCCCGCACCGTCGCGGACTGGCGCGCCGTGCTGGTCCCGCTGTTCGTGCTGGCCGTCCCCCTCGGCATCACCGAGCTGTTCTGGACCACCGGCACCTTCCTCTACAACGTGGTCTTCCAGCGCCTCGGCGACGACGCCCTCGCTGCCGCGCAGATCGCCGCCACGCTCGAGGGTGTCTTCATCGTGGGCAGCATCGGGCTGATGAGCGCCACCACCGCGCTCGTCGGCCGGTCGGTCGGCCGTGGCGACGCCCGCGAGGCGATGGCGTGGGTGCGTCGGGTCAAGCGGGTCGGCCTGCACACCGGCGTGCTGTTCGGCCTGCTCTTCGCGCTCAGCGCGCTCGTCCTGGGCCGGCTCTACGGCAACGCCGGGGCGGACGTCCAGCGCACCGCCGCCCTCGGCATCCTCATCAACGCCGCGTTCCAGGTCGTCAAGGTGCGCAACATGGTGCTCGGTGCCGGGGTGCTGCCCAGCGGGAACGACGTCCGCGGCGTCATCCTGGGCGATGTCGCCGGCGCCTTCCTGGTGGGTCTGCCGATCGCGGTGCTGCTGGGCCTGCACTCGCCGCTGGGGGCGGCGGGCGTGTTCATCGCCCGTGTCGTCGAGGAGTGCGCCAAGGTGGCGATCTTCACGTGGCGCACCCGCCGGCTGGACTGGCACCGGCTGGCGGCCGCCTCCCCGGCGCCCGCGCTGCCCGCACCTGCTCTCTGAGGGCCGGGACCCGGGACCGCGCACCGGGGCACCGGCCTGGAACACTGGCACGGTGACGGGGAAGGCGGCCATGCCGGGCACGCTCAGGACGCTGGGCACGCTGAGCACCGTCGGGCACGGCACCCTGGGGCGCCCGGAGCTCGGTGCCCTGCTGCAGGCGCACGGGATCGACCAGCTGGTGGACGTGCGGCGGTTCCCCGGCAGCCGTCGCCATCCCGACCTCAGCCGGGACGCCCTCGCCGGGTGGCTCCCCGGGCTGGGCATCGGCTACCGCTGGGAGGAGCGGCTCGGCGGGCGCAGGCGGTTGCCGGCCGGGGAGCCGGTCGTCGACACGTGGTGGACCGTCCCTGCCTTCGCCGCGTACGCCGCACACACCCGCAGCAGGGAGTTCCGTTCGGCGATGGACCAGCTCGTGGACGAGGCCGCCGGCGCCGCGGTCGCCGTCCTGTGCAGCGAGACGGTGCTGGTGGCGCTGCCACCGGCGGCTGGTCGCCGACGTCGCGACCCTCGCGCGGGGGCTGCCCGTCCGGCACCTGATGCCGGCAGCCCAGCCGGTCGCGCACCGACCCGCGGCCGGAGCGCGGCTGCGCGACGACGGGCTGGTCGTCTGGGACGCAGCGCCACCGGGATGACCCGGCGACGGCGGTCCGGGTGGCGTCCCGGCGCAGCTGTCGAGGTCGCGACCGGCCCCGTGCTCAGCCCGGCGACGTCGTGCCGGTGAGGTAGACCCAGCGACCGCCCTCGCGCACGAACCGGCTGTCCTCGCGCAGCGACCCGGCGCGCCCCGAGGCCGTCCAGGAGGCGCGGAACTCGACGGTGCCCTCGCTGTCGAGCAGGCCGCCGCCGGACCTGCCGAGGATCTCCAGCCCGGTCCACTGCTGGCTGCGGTCGGTGTGCAGCACCGGCGGCCGGGTGCTGGAGTGCCAGCTGCGGGACAGGTAGGCGTCGTCACCGACCGCGAACGCGCTGTAGCGCGAGCGCATCAGCTGCTCGGCCGTCGCGGCGGTCCGCTCGCCGCGATGCAGCGGGGCGCAGCACTCGTCATACGGGCGGGGAAGGCCGCAGGGGCAGCTGCGGGCACGCGGGGCGGCGGCCTGGCGTCGGGCGCGGGGGCGGCTCACGCGGTGGGACCGTAGCGCTCGACCCGCACCGAGGGCGCGGGCACCCCCAGCTCGACCAGCAGCTGCGAGGCGTGCTCGGCGAACGCGGCCGAGCCGCAGACGTAGGCCGTTGCGTCGGGGCACCGAGCAGCGGCTGCAGGTCCGCGGCGACGAGACGCCCCGGTGGTCGTGGCCAGCGCGGCGGCGTGCGCCGGGTGAAGAGGAGCGTGGTCTCCCCGGCGTACTCGCCGGCGAAGGGAAGGTCCTGCGGGGGCGGACCGACACCACCAGCCGCAGCGGCACGGACAGCCCGGCCCGGCGGTGGTGGCGCAGCATCGACATCAGCGGGACGACGCCCGAGCCGCCGCCGACGAGCAGGGCCGGCGCGCGAACCGTTCCACACGAACCAGCCGCCGAACGGACCGCGCACCTCCAGCGGGTCGCCGACCTCCACCGCGTCGTGCAGGTAGCCGGACACCTCGCCGTCCTCGAGCCGCTCCACCATCAGCTCCAGCTCGCGCGCCGTCCGTGGGCGCCGAGGCGATGCTGTACGACCGGGACGCGGTGTAGCCGTCGGGCGCGGTGAGCCGGACGGCGACGTGCTGACCGGGGACGTGCGGGGGACTGCCGGCCGGCAGCCCGAGGCGGAGGGTGTTCATCCGGGAGGTCTCGCGGCGGATCTGCAGCACCGTCGCCGTCTGCCACTCGCGCCGCGCGCCGCCCGGCGGCGGCCGGCGCGACACGGCCCGATCGTCGGCAGGGGAGGAAGCGAGGGCAGCGAGGGCAGCGGAGCCAGCGGGGGCACGGAGGGATCAGTCACCGGCGTACCGCTGCTCGAGCCAGGGGTCGCCGCGGTCGTGGTAGCCGCGCGTCTCCCAGAACCCCGGCTCGTCGTGGTCGAGCACCCGCAGGCCACCGACCCACTTGGCCGACTTCCAGAAGTACAGGTGGGGGACGATCAGTCGTGCCGGGCCGCCGTGCTCGACCGGCAGCGGCGCCCCCTCGTGCTCCCAGACCACCCAGGCCTGCCCGCCGGTGACGTCCTCCAGCGGCAGGTTCGTCGTGTAGCCGGTGTGGCTCCAGGCGACCACGTGCGTCGCTCCCGGGTCGGCGCGGCGGCCGCGAGCAGGTCGTCGACCGACACTCCGGAGAACGACGTGCCGAGCTTGGACCAGGTGGTGACGCAGTGGATGTCGCCGTCGTAGCGTGCCGCCGGGCAGCGCCCGGATGCCGTCCCAGGTCCACTCCTGCGCGCTGCTGCACCAGCCCGTCCACCCGGAACGTCCACCGGTCGCAGTGTCGAGGCGGGGGGTGACCTCGGCAGTCAGCACCGGAAAGGTGGCTCCCGCGTCATACTGGCCGGGAGGCAACCGGGATCGCGCCGGTCCTCGTGGCGGTCGGGACGGCGGAACGGCGTGGCCATGGCACCTCCAGGGCGGATGTCGCCCAGCGTAACGGCCACGTCCGGCGTCGCTGGGGTCGCCGGACCGGTCCGGGAACCGCCCGGCGCCGAGGGGTCGGGAGGGTCGATGGGCAGCACGCAGCTCGAGGTCGAACGCAAGTACGACGTGCCGCAGGACGCCGCCGTGCCCTCGCTGGCGGGCGTGGGGCCCGTGGCCACCGTGGACAAGCCGGTTCTGCTCGAGCTCGAGGCGGTCTACCACGACACCGCCGACCTGGCGCTGGCCCGCAGCCGGACGACGCTGCGGCGTCGGGTCGGCGGCGAGGACAGCGGCTGGCACCTCAAGCGCCCCCAGGGGACGGCACGCTCCGAACGGCACGAGCCGCTCGGCGAGGCGGAGGGGCCGGTGCCCGAGGTGCTGCTGGACGAGGTACGCGCCCTGGTCCGGGACCACCCCGTCGAGCCGGTGGCCACGCTGCGCACCCGCCGGGTGGTGCACCGGTTGCGCAACGGCGACGGCGCCGTGCTGGCCGAGCTGGCCGACGACACGGTGACCGCGCACAGCGTCGGCGAGGACGACGCCGCGACCCTCGATGCGTGGCGCGAGTGGGAGGTCGAGCTCGTCGAGGGCGACCCGGGCCTGTTCCACGAGCTCGAGGGAGCGCTCCGCAAGGCCGGGGCGGCACCGGCCGCCGGGCCCTCCAAGCTGGCGCGCGCGCTGGCCGGTCGTCTGGAGGAGATGGCCGGGCCCGCGGTGCCCGAGCCGTCCCGCCGGGGCGCGGCGGCCCTGGTGGTCCAGGCCCACCTGCGGGCCCATCGGGACGCGGTCGTCGACCACGACCCCGGGGCGCGCGTCGGCGGCGCGGAGGACGTGCACAAGATGCGCGTCGCGACCCGGCGGCTGCGCAGCGCGCTGCGGACCTTCCGCCCGCTGCTGGACCGCGACGTCAGCGAGCCGCTGCGCGCCGAGCTGACCTGGCTCGCCGGCGTGCTCGGGCAGGCCCGCGACACACAGGTGATGTGGGACCGGCTCGACTCGATGGTCGAGGAGGAGCCGTCGGACGTGGCCACCACGGACGTGCGCGGCGCGATGGACAGCGAGCTGCGGGAGGCCCACGAGGCCGCGGTGTCGGCAGCGGCCGCCGCGCTGGGCTCGGTCCGCTACTTCCGGCTGCTCGACGCCCTCGACGAGCTGGTGCGGCGGCCGCCGTGGACCCCGCTGGCGCTGGGCTCCGCCGACGACGTGCTGCGCCCCTGCGTCCGCGCGGAGTGGAAGCGGCTGCGCCGCCGGGTGCGGGCCGCGCAGGCGGCCGAGCCGGGGCACGACCGCGACGAGCACCTGCACGAGGTGCGCAAGGCCGCCAAGCGCCTGCGCTACGCCGCGGAGGCGGTGGAGGCGGCGTTCGGGGCCAAGGCCGCCCGGTTCGCCGCGGCGGCCGAGTCGATCCAGGAGGTGCTCGGCGACCTCAACGACAGCGTGGTCACCCGCGCCCTGCTGCGCCAGCTCGCGGCCGAGAGCGCCGGCCGGCCCGGCAACGCACTGCTCTATGGCCGCATGCATGCCGCCGAGGAGCGGCACGCAGCCCGGGCAGAGGCCCAGTTCGACGCCGCCTGGCACGCCTGCTCCAGGCGGCGGCTGCGGCGCTGGCTGCGGTCCTGAGGGCGCCGGCGAAAAGTGCCGTTTTCCTGAGCGTGGGCGGTGCCGCGCCCTAGAGTTCTGCTGTCCCGAACTGCGGACAGGGCGGCCTCTGCCCGGTGGCTGACCTCCTCTGTCGAGCGGCCGGCACCGCAGGAAGGTGACACTCGTGCGCGGAGTGGACGGAGCCGCCCTGGGAATGGGCGCCTGCGCCCTCGGCGACCTCGTCCTGGCCCTCTTCGTCTGGTCCCGGCGCCAGGGAGGAGCCGGGCGTGCCCTCACCGCCGTCCTGCTGGCGCTGACGGTCTGGAACCTCACGTACGCCGCCGAGCTGCTCTCGAGCCTGGAGCACAGCATCCACTGGGGCGACCTGAAGTACCTCGGCATCGGCGCGCTCGTGCCCTCGTGGCTGGCCTTCGTGCTGTGCTGGACCGGCCACTCCCGACGCGTGACACCGCGGCTGGTGGCGCTGCTGGCGGTGGAGCCGGTGCTGCTGCTGGCGGCGCTCGCGGTGCCGGCCACCCACGACCTCGTGCGGTTCCTGGACCCGGCCGACGTGCGCCGGGGCCGTCCGTACTTCGTGTCGGCCGGCCCCCTGTTCTGGGTGCACCTGGCCTACCTCGACGTCCTGATGGTCGGTGCCACCGCCGCCTTCATCGTGTCCCTGCTGCGCCGCTCCCGCGCCTACGGGGTGCAGGCCGCGGTGCTCACCGGGGCCGCGCTCCTGCCATGGGTGGCCAACCTGGGCTACAACTTCGCGATTCCGCCGCTGGACACCGTGGACCTCACCCCGGTCGCCTTCACCGTCGCCGCTGCGGTCCTGGCGTGGGGCATGTTCCGCCAGCATCTGCTGCGCCTCGCGCCCGTCGCCTACCGCCAGATCGTCGCGGGCATGAGCGACGCGGTCCTGCTGCTGGACATGTTCGGTCACCTGGTCGAGGCCAACCCGGCCGGGGAGCGGGTGCTGGGCGCGGGGCCCGCCGGCCGGCGGGCGATGGCCCTGCCGGAACGGCTGCTGCCGTGGGCGGGCGGCGCCGAGGCCGGCGAGGTCAGCCTGGAGGTGGAGGGGGCCTGCCTCGACTACGAGGTGCAGGCCAGCGAGCTGCCGGACCGCCATGGCCGCCCCAAGGGGCGACTGCTGGTCCTGCGCGACGTGACCGACCGCCGCCGCTCGGAGCGTGAGGTCTCGGCGCTGCACGCCGCGCAGGCGAGGATCGCCGACACGTTGAGCCGGTCGCTGCGGCCCGACGTCCTGCCCGACCCCGCAGGGGTGCGGCTCGCGGCGGCGTACCGCCCGGCAGGTCTCGGACACGAGGTCGGAGGCGACTTCTACGACGTCTTCGCCTGCGGAGCCGCCTGGGGCTTCGCCATCGGTGACGTCAGCGGCAAGGGCGCCCCTGCGGCCGCGGTCACCGCGCTGGCGCGCTACACCCTGCGTGCGCTCAGCTCCCGGGACACCGGCCCGCGGCGCAGCGTCGCCCAGCTCAACGAGCACCTGCTCGCCAGCGGCGCGGAGGAGACCTACCTCACGGTGGCGCACGGCCGATTCACGGCGGCGGCGGAGAAGGTGACCGTCAGGTTCGTGCTGGGTGGGCACCCCCACCCCATGCTGGTCCGGGCCGACAGCGGTGCCGTGCGTGCGGTCGGTCGTGCCGGCACCGCGGTGGGTCTGGTCGCCGACACCAGCCTGCACGAGTCGACCGTGAGCCTCGGGCCCGGCGACGCGCTGCTCTTCTACACCGACGGGGTGACCGAGGCCCGCCGCGGCGCGGAGTTCTTCGGGGAGGACGGGCTCGTCCGGGTGCTGCAGGACGCGGCCGGCCTGACGGCCGCCGGGCTGACCGACCGCGTGCTGGCGGCGGTGCTGGACTTCCAGGACCAGCACGCCGCCGACGACATCGCCCTGCTGGTGATCCAGGCCCCGCAGGTCGAGGCGGCGCTGCGCCCGCGCCGCAGCTCCGAGCTCGTCGCCCCCTGAGGGCGGCTCCCGGCCCGCGAGCCGGGGGCTGGGCGGTGCCGGTTGCCCCTGGGCCCAAGGGGTATGGCAGGTCCACCGACCGTGAACCCGACCCTAGGAGAACCCATGTCCACCAACACCGTCTCCCGCTCGCTGCACGACGTCGGCCTGGCGGCGTGGTTCGGAGGGACCCTCGCCAACGCCGTGGCCCTCAACGCCGCCGCCGGGCAGGCTGCCGACCAGGCCAGCACCGGGCGCGTCGTGAACGCCGGCTGGGACCGGTGGACGCCGGTCAACGGCGCGGCCATCGGCGCCTACCTGGCCGGCAGCGCCGTCCAGCTCGGGGGCAACGCCGAGCGGATCAAGCTGCAGCAGGGCGTCGCGACCATGTCGGTCGTCAAGACGTCCCTCACCCTCGCGGCCCTGGCCGTCACCGCGTACAGCCGGGTGCTGGGCCGCAAGGTCTCCACGCACGGCGACGTGCCGGTGGAGTCCGGCACCGAGCCCAGCGTCGCGACCCCGGAGGACGTCGCCAAGGCGCAGAGGCAGCTGAAGGTGCTGCAGTGGCTGGTGCCCGCCCTGACCGGCGCCCTGGTCGTCGTCAGCTCGTTCGCGGGGGAGCAGCAGCGGCCCACCGAGGTCAAGAAGGGGATCCTCGGGCGGTTCACCGGCTGAGACCGGGGGACGCGTGCCCCCGGTGCCGACGGGGTAGGTGGGTCCCGGAAGAAACGGGCCCCACCTGCCCGCGGTCCGGACGGTGTTGCCGCCGGCGCCCTGGAGGCACCATGGTGGGGACCCCGCCGTACGGCCGAAGGGACTGGCATGGACGAGGACCCCACCCGCGACCCGATCGCGGACCTGGAGCGCGCAGCCGACGAGCGGCGCAGCGAGCTCGAACGCGTCAGCGAGGCGGCGGCCGAGGGAACGCCGGTCGACGCGGGGCACAAGACGGAGGTCGAGCAGGCTTTCGCCGGGGCGCAGCAGCAGTACGAGCAGGCCGTGGCCGGCCGGGCACAGGAGCTGACCAAGGTCTGGCACTCGCTCTGGATCGACGTCCTGAAGGTGCGCCTGGGCAACCGGCCCAGCCCGGAGCGCGCGGAGTGGCTGGTGACGCTGTCCCAGGCCACGGGGATCCCGGAATGGGCCATCCACAACGTCGTCCGCCAGGAGGCGGCCGAGGGCGACCCGCGCGAGCGGGACGACCCACCCACCACGGCGCTGATCGAGCGGGCCGACGCCCTGGCGGAGAAGCAGCGGCAGCGGTTCGCCCGGCGGCGTGTCGTGGCGCGCAAGCTCGGGGTGGCGGGGCAGGAGCCGGCCTCGACGGACGCGCCGACGGGCCACGGCCCCGGGACCGGCTCCCCGGGGCGGACGTCGACCCCCACCGCCTGACGGAATACCCCGCACCGCCGCGTCGTTCGCGCAGTAGTTGAATTCTGTACGATACGGGCGAGCGAGGGAGCCAGCATGCAGTTCGGGATCTTCACGGTGGGCGACGTCACGACCGACCCCGTCACCGGGCGCACGCCGACGGAGGCCGAGCGGATCAAGGCCATGGTGACCATCGCGCTCAAGGCCGAGGAGGTCGGGCTCGACGTGTTCGCCAGCGGCGAGCACCACAACCCGCCCTTCGTGCCGTCCTCACCGACGACCATGCTGGGCTACATCGCGGCGAGGACGAGCCGCCTGGTGCTGTCGACCTCCACCACGCTGATCACGACCAACGACCCGGTCAAGATCGCCGAGGACTACGCGATGCTGCAGCACCTCGCGGACGGGCGGGTCGACCTGATGATGGGCCGCGGCAACACCGGCCCGGTCTACCCGTGGTTCGGCAAGGACATCCGCGAGGGCATCCCGCTCGCAGTGGAGAACTACGCCCTGCTGCGCCGGCTCTGGCGCGAGGAGGCCGTCGACTGGGAGGGCCGCTTCCGCACGCCGTTGCAGTCCTTCACCTCCACGCCCCGTCCCCTGGACGACGTGCCGCCGTTCGTGTGGCACGGGTCCATCCGCAGCCCCGAGATCGCCGAGCAGGCGGCCTACTACGGCGACGGCTTCTTCGCCAACCACATCTTCTGGCCCAAGGACCACTACGTCCGGCTGATCGACTTCTACCGTCGGCGGTTCGAGCACTACGGCCACGGATCGGCCGACCAGGCGATCGTCGGCCTCGGTGGCCAGGTGTTCATCCGCCCCAACAGCCAGGACGCGGTGCGGGAGTTCCGGCCCTACTTCGACAACGCGCCGGTCTACGGGCACGGGCCGTCCCTGGAGGAGTTCACCGAGCAGACGCCGCTGACGGTGGGCAGCCCCCAGGAGGTCATCGACCGGACGCTGACGTTCCGCGAGCACTTCGGGGACTACCAACGCCAGCTGTTCCTCATGGACCACGCCGGGCTGCCGCTGAAGACGGTGCTGGAGCAGCTGGACCTGCTCGGTGAGCAGGTGGTGCCGGTGCTGCGCAAGGAGCTCGACGCCCTGCGCCCGGCGCACGTGCCGGAGGCTCCGACCCACCAGCACCTGCGGGCCGCCGTCGAGCGGGCTTCCGCCGAGCGGGCTTCCGCCGAGCGGTCCGCCGCGGACGTGGCGGGCGCGCGATGAGCCGCCGCCTCCTCGTCGTGTCGGCGGGCCTCGGCCAGCCGTCGTCGACCCGGCTGCTCGCGGACCGTCTGGCTGCTGCCACCCGGCGGGCGCTCGAGGCCCGGGGTGAGGTCGTCACGGTCGACGTGGTCGAGCTGCGCGACCTCGCCCACGACCTCGCCAACGCGGTGCTGACGGGCTTTCCTGCCGGCGACCTGCGCGACGCGGTGGAGCGCGTGTCGCACGCCGACGGCGTGGTCGCCGTCACCCCGACCTTCAACGCGTCGTACAGCGGGTTGTTCAAGTCGTTCTTCGACGTGCTGGAGCCGGGGGCCCTGACCGGCAGGCCGGTCCTGCTCGGTGCGACCGGCGGCACGGCCCGGCACTCCCTCGTCCTGGACCACGCCATGCGCCCGCTGTTCGCGTACCTGCAGTCGCTGGTCGTGCCCACGGGGGTGTACGCGGCCTCGGAGGACTGGGCCTCCGGCGGCACGTCCGGACAGGCACTCGGCACGCGGATCGACCGCGCCGCAGGGCAGCTCGCGTCCCTGGTCGTGCAGCAGCCACCTGTGCAGGCTCCCGAGCCGTACGCCGACGCGCCGTCGTTCGAGAGCCTGCTCGCGGGTGGCTGAGGGCGCCGGGCGGCGGGCTACTTCAGGGTGACGACGCGGTGCATCCGCATCAGCGCGTGGGGCATTCCGGTCCTGTCGTCCGCGACGAAGCAGAGCATCACCTACCGATCGATGTCGCCGCAAAGTACGACGTGACGCCCAGCGTTCTCCCAGCCGATGGCACCGGCCTGTCGAAGGTGGCGTACCCGCGCCACCGCGTCTGAGGGGGCTGTCGCTGGAGCGTGCGCGGCGCGCCCGCCGCTCCTTCGCGACGCCACGGTCGATACCCTGAGCTGGCCGGCTCGGCCGCGCTCCTCCGGGCACCACCGGGGGACCACGACCACACCCACCACGCGCACCCAGGGAGCAGCTCATGACTGAGCGGTGGAACGCAGGACCCCGCCACGCCGAGCCGACCCGCCGGGTCCGACGGTGGGCAGCCGGCCTCGCGGCCGCAGCGGCGGTGCTCGCTGCCGGGGCGTGCGGACCGGCAGCGCAGCGCGCGGCGAGGCCGGCTCCGGGGGACCGGAGCCCTGCGGCTCCGGGTGCCGTGGCCGGCGCCGCTGGGGACGTCGGCGCCGGGTGGGTGGGCCGGGAGAACGCGAGGAAGGGCACCACCGCGTGGCGGATCAAGGCTGCTGCGGTGGCCAGCGACACCCAGCTCGCGGGCTATGCCGACCGGGTCAGCATCCGCCCCGGCGAGCCGCTGCACCTCTACGTCTCCACCACCGCGCGCTCCTACACCGTCCGGGCCTTCCGGCTCGGCTGGTACGGCGGCGCCCGCGCCCGCCTCGTGTCGTCCTCCCCGGTGCTGCGGGGCACCGTCCAGGGCGCCCGCAGCATCGACGCCCGTCACACGGTGACCACCCACTGGCGCCGGTCGGCGACCCTGGACACGCACGGCTGGCCGGAGGGCACCTACCTGCTGCGGCTCACCGACAACCGGGGGCTGGGCAAGTACATCCCCGTCACCGTCCGGTCGGGCGGGGTGCAGGGGCGGCTGGTGCTGGTGAACGCCGTGACCACCTACCAGGCGTACAACGCCTGGGGTGGCTACTCGCTGTACGGCGGGCCGGGCAACAACTTCGGCACCCGTGCCCACGCCGTCAGCTTCGACCGGCCGTACGACAACAACGGCGCCCGGATCGTCACCAACTACGAGCAGTCCATCATCGCCGAGGCGGAGCGGGCCAACCTTCCCCTGGCCTACCTCACCAACGTCGACCTCGAGCACAGCACGCGCGTCCTGGACGGTGCCCGCGGCCTGGTCTCGCTCGGCCACGACGAGTACTGGACGACCGCGATGCGGCAGCGGGTCACCGCGGCGCGGGACCACGGCGTGAACCTGGCGTTCATGGGCGCCAACGCCGTCTACTGGCGAATCCGCCTGCAGCCCACCGCACTTGGGGCGGACAGGCTGGTGGTCGGATACAAGTCCGCGGCCCTCGACCCGGTGAAGCACTCCGCCAGCACGACCGCGATGTGGCGGCAGGGTCCGCAGGCCAAGCCGGAGAACAGCCTCGTGGGCATGCTGTACGAGTGCTTCCCCGCGCAGGGTGCCCTCGTGGTGCACGACCCGGGTTCGTTCCTGTTCCGCGGCACCGGTGCCCGCAAGGGCACGACGTACGCAGGCCTGGTGGGGACCGAGATCGACCGTGCCTATCCCGTGGCCGGTACCCCGGGCAACCTGCAGGTGCTGGCGCACTCGCCGGTCGCCTGCGGCCCCAGCCGGCGCACGTGGTCGGACGTGACGTACTACTCCACGCCCTCGGGGGCGGGGGTCTTCGCCGTCGGGTCGATGCTGTGGAACAAGGGCCTCGCGGGGACGAACCCCAAGTACGGCATCACCGACCGGTCGGTGATGTTCGCCCGCACGGTGACGCGCAACCTGCTCTCGGCCATGGCTGCCGGCCCCATGGGCAAACGCTATCCGGCCCGCGGCAACCTCGCGGCACTGCACGTCCCGTCACGCACGAGCACCGGCACCGGCGGGGCGATCGGGGGCTGACGGCCCGCCCGTCACCGGTGCGACACGGCATCACGGGTGACCGGCGGAGCGCTGCCCGTCGGTTGCGGCGTCGATCCCCTCACGGCCGGGGCGCCCCGGCCCGAGGGCGACCGTCCCGGCGGCGCCGTCGACGCTGATGGTGTCGCCGGACGTGATGCGCTCCGTGGCTCCGGCCACACCGACGACCGCGGGGATGCCGTACTCGCGGGCCACCACGGCGCCGTGGGAGTTGGCGCCGCCCATCTCCATGACCAGGCCGCCGGCGGTGAGGAACAGGGGCGTCCACCCCGGGTCCGTCGACGGGGCCACGAGGATCTCGCCCGGGTCGAGACGAGCCCCGAGCGGGTCGAGGACCACCCGTGCCACCCCGGCGACGGTGCCCGCGGACGCCGGGGTGCCCCGCAGCGACCGCCCATCGTCATCGGCCCGGACCGGTGCTGTCGCCTCGGGCTCGGTGCCGTCCGAGAGCAGGACGCGGGGGACCCGCGTGCGTCGCATCTCCTGGGCGAAGCTCTCCCGCCGGTGGGCCACCAGCGGGCGCAGGTCGGCGCCGTCGATCCCGCGGTGGGCCTCGGCCAGATCCAGGAAGAAGACGTCCTCGGCCTTCTCCAGCCGTCCGGCCCCGGCCAGGTGCGCGCCCGCCGTGGCGATCTCGGCGCGCGCGACGGCCAGCGCGCGGACCAGGCACGCCTTGGGCAGCTCCCGGACACCGGCCAGCTGCCGGGCCCGCCCGAGGGCGAACCGGATCGCCAGCGCGCGCAGCCGGCTGCGTCGGCGTGCCCGGCGGGCGAGGGCAGCAACCATCGCCTCGGCCTCCTCGGCGCTGCGGCGGAAGACGGCGTCCGGCGCGAGTGACGGGTCCTCCAGGCGCAGGTAGTTCGCCAGCACGCCGAAGACGTAGCGCGGGTCGTCGGCCCAGCGAGGCACACCCAGGTCGACCTCGGCGACGCAGCGGTGTCCGTAGGTGGCCAGGAACCCCGTGAGGCCGTCCTGCAGCGTTGGCGGCAACGCGCCGGCCCGCAGCGCATCCGCCAGCCGGTCGGGGCCCAGCTCCCGCAGCGACCGGGCGGCCTCGCCGTCGGCCCTGATGTGTTGTGCCAGCCGCCACAGGTCCAGGTCCATCGTCGTGGTGACGTTGTGCGGCAGCCCCCGAAGGGCGCTGCCCACCTCGGCGCCCGTGGCGTCCGACCCCAGCAGCCGCACGGCGAGGGCGAGCAGGGCGAACCCGGTGGCGGCAGCGGGCATGATCTGTGGGACGAGCGGCGCGACCTCCGCCGCGAGCAGCTGCTCGGCTCGGTGGAGCCGTCGGTGGGCGTCTCCGGCCGAGCCGGCCGAGCCGGCCGAGCCGGCCGAGCCCGGCGGGTGGCTGGCGGAGGCACCAGGCGGCGCCGCAGGTCCGTCTCGGCCCGCAGGAGCCGCCGGTGGGTCGCCGCCGGGCTGACGACCGCCTGGAGCACCTGCGCGGGCACGCCGTACGCGGCTGACACGCGCAGCACGCGGCGCGCGAAGGGGCGCCACGAGCGCTGGGTGAGGCTCAGGTCGGGTTCCCCGAGCAGGCCCCTCAGGATCACCGCGGACCGGGCCTCCATGTGGTCGAGCACCCTGGGCGTCAGGGAACGTCCCACCCGGCTGCGGAGCAGGGCGGTCACGTCCGCGAACAGTCGCTGGCCGGCGTCGGCGTACATCGGCGGCCCGGCACGACGGTCGGCCACGGGCGTGCCGAGCAGGGCGGCCACGGAGGACGCCAGGAGCCGGAAGGACGCCAGGCCCATCGGCGTGATGGGCTGGTTGAGGCCCTGGGCGACGCTGAGGCAGAAGTAGACCCGTCGCCCTCCTCCCGGCGGTGGTGCGCCGGCCGGGAGGGGGTAGAGCGTCGTGATCGGTCGGGTCTGCGTGAGCCAGGGATGCCGTCGGCGTCGATGGCCCACTCGATGTCCTGTGGCGAGCCGAGGTGCTGCTCGACGCGCGTCCCCAGGGCGGTGAGCGTGCGCAGCTGGCCGTCGGTCAGGCAGAACCGGTCCTGCGACGGGGGCGCCTCGATGCGCATCGTGCCTCCGCCGGGTCGGGACCGGACGGCCAGCCGCTTGTCTCCCCGGCGACGGACCACGACGGTGCCGCTGTCGGCGTCGACGATGACGTGGTCGGGGTTGACCGCCCCCGACACCACCGCCTCGCCGAGACCGGGGCTGGCGTCGATGACGGTGCGGCGGCGCCGGCCCGTGACCGGGTCGGCGGTGAACAGCACGCCGGCCACCTCTGCGTCGACCATCTGCTGCACGACGACGGCGATGCGGACCCGACGGGGGTCGATGCCCTGCCTGGCCCGGTAGGCGACCGCGCGCTCGGTCCACAGCGACGCCCAGCATCGCCGTACGGCGTCCATCACCTCCGCCTCGCCGACCACGGCGAGGTACGTGTCCTGCTGGCCCGCGAAGCTGGCGAACGGCAGGTCCTCGGCGGTGGCCGACGAGCGCACGGCCACCGCGACGCCCGGCCCCATCCGCCGGTACGACGACGCGACGTCCGCCTCGACCTCGTCCGGGACCGCGGCCGCCCGCACCAGGCTCGCGACGGCCTCGGCACCTCGGCTGAGCGCGGTGTCGTCGTTGCCGGGGGTGGCCGCGAGCTCCTCCAGCCGTCGGCGCAGCAACGCCTGGTCGGTGGCGCGCTCGTAGGCGGAGGTGGTGAGGCAGAAGCCCGGTGGGACGCGGAACCCGCCACGCAGCAGCTCGGCGAGGTGCAGCGCCTTGCCGCCGACCTCCGCGAGCCGGCTCGCGCCGATGTCCGTCAGGGGCAGCACCCAGGGCGGCTCAGCCGCCTCGCTGTCGGTGCCGGCCGGCTCCGCCGACGGCTGCTGCACGGTCAAGGGCACCTCCCGGCCGGCGAGGCGCCACGTCGCGGATCGGACACAGTTGCGGATCGGAGACAGTCGCGGATCGGACACACAGGAACCGCACGGTCGCACGTGCGGCTCTTGTGCGCCGCCCGAGTTCCCCGGCGTCCCGTGGGGCGCTCCTCTTGGCGGGGCGATCAGCGGGCGGCTTTAAAGGAGTTCTACGCCTGTGCCGGGCGCAGAACAAGGGCCCGGGGCCCCTTTCTGTCGCCGGTGTGGCGAGCGCCACACTGATGGAGCAGGGCAGGGCGCAGCAGGCTCGACGCCCGTCGCGTCCGGCAGGAAGGCGGCAGGCGGAGGAGGCGTTGGTGTGGTGAGGGGACGTCGGAGAAAGAGGTCAGCGATGGAGAGGATGAACCAGCAACGACCAGTCGGTGAGGCAGCAGCGGAGGTGGCCGCATCCACTGCAGCAGCAGCACATCGCCGCGACCACCACCACCAGGCACAGGGCTCGTGTTGTCGGCCGCACTGCGTCGAGGTCGTCCATCTCGGCCAACGTGCCGTCGCCATCTGCCATGACTGCCAGCGGGACTCCGGTTTCCTGCCCCACCGGGACGCGGAGCGCCTGGCTGACGAGCACCGTGAGAGCACCAGGACGGAGTGCGTGCTGCTGCCGGGTGCGCCCGCGGCGTGAGGGAGGTCGCCGGGCCACCGCGGCTGGCCGGTCGCACGGCGGTCGACCGCGCCCATGGGGCCTGCAGAGCCTCTGGTCTCCGTGACCCCGGAGGGCCACTATGGGAGCAACGGGCACCGTCTCCCGAAGGAGCGTGACATGGTCTCCGATCGCTACTGGGACGTCACCGGGTGTTGCTGGAAACCCTGTCGTGCCAAGGACCCAGGCGCCTCGCGGTCCTCCACCATCAACGCGGACATGGCGGCGCTGGGCGTTCCGTCCCCCGCAGCGCTACCCACGTCGACCGGCCCGGCAGCCACGAGCGCGGACCCGGCTGCAGCAGAGGCCGCAGGGCCCGCGGAGGTGTGAACGCCCGCGCACCAGAGGAATCCACATCCACAGTAGGGAAGACCCCATGTTCATCCAGGTGTTCCAGGGCCCGGTTGCCGACGGCGACGACGTACGGATGGTGATGCAGGACTGGCTGGCCCACCTCGCGCCCGGCGCGCAGGGATGGCTGGGCAGCACGACCGGTGTGACGGACGACGGCGTGCTGGTCGGGGTGGCCCGGTTCGAGGACCGCGCGGCGGCCATGCGCAACAGCGAGCGACCCGAGCAGGGGGAGTGGTGGCAGCGGGCGTCCAAGCTCTTCACCGGGGACGCGTCCTTCCACGACTGCAGCAAGGTGACGACGTCCCGCAAGGGCGGCTCCGACGACGCCGGCTTCGTGCAGGTGATCCAGGGCCACACCTCCGACCCGGGCCGCCTGGACGAGCTGGCCCGACAGTTCGACCGGGAGGCCGGGGGGCTGCGTCCCGAGCTGTACGGCTTCCTGCTGGCCTGGGACGACACCACCGCCGGGGACTTCACCGAGGTCGCCTACTTCAGCTCCGAGGAGGACGCGCGGCGGGGCGAGCAGCAGGAACCCCCGGACGACCTCCGACCGATGCTCGAGGAGGAGGCGTCCCTCCTGCAGGACGTCACGTACTACGACCTGCGGAAGGTGTGGCTCGACAGCCCACGCTGACCGCTCCGCCCGGGACCTTCGCCCCGGGCCAAGGCTCCCGCGGCGGCCACCGTCGGGAGCAGCCCTCATCAAGGGAGTACGCCGATGCAGCTCGACCAGTTCGTGAGCAGGGCGTCCGACGCCATCACCGTACGGCGTGTGTTCGCCGAGCCGTACGAGAAGAACGGCACCACCGTGATCGCGGCCGCCCGCGTCCAGGGCGGCGGCGGTGGTGGGGGAGGACACGATGGCAACGCCCAGGAGGGGGAGGGCGGCGGCTTCGGCATGGCGGCGCGTCCCGCCGGTGCCTACGTGATCCGCGACGGCAAGGTCAGCTGGCAGCCGGCCGTTGACCCGACGCGGATCGTTCTGGCAGCGGCCGCCGTGCTCATCGTCTGGATGCTCACCCGGAGCGCGACCTCCCCGGGTAGGCGACGCCTGCGGGGGCGCTGACCACGTCCAGCGCCGACCACTCCCGGCACGGCGCATGACCGGTCGCCGGGCAGTCGTGGTCTCGTCGCGGCCTAGGAGGTGAGCCGCTCCGCCAGGTCGACGAGTGACTGGACCTCCAGGTCCGGGCGGCGGAAGTGGCCGGGGTAGCTGGTGCCGCTGCGGTTCAGCCACGCGGTGCGCAGCCCGGCCCGGCCGGCACCGTCGACGTCCCAGGGATGAACGGCGACGAGCATCATCTCCCTCGCCTGCACGCCGCACTGTGCGGACGCATACGCGTACGCCGCCGCCGCGGGTTTCCACGCACCGGCGTCCTCGACCGAGAGCAGCCGCTCCACGGACGACGTGAGGCCTGCCCGCGCGAGCAGCCCCTCGGCCACGGACGCCGAGCCGTTCGACAACGTGACCAGGCGCCGGCCGGTGGCCGCCAGGGCGCGCAGGCCCTCGGGCACGTCGGGGTGGACCGGCAGCGCGCTGAACCCGGCCATGACATGCTCCACCGCCTCGTCCAGGCCGCGGTCGACCTGGTCCGCCGGCAGCAGGGTCCGCAGCACCTCGGCCCCGACCACCGCGAACGGTGCGCTGGCGCCCGCCGCCGTCAGGGCGAACCCGTCGCGCAGCAGGCTGGCGAACCACGTCGCCGCGAGCGACGGTGACACGCCCACGTCCTCGAACCGCCTCGCCAACGGCGCCATGTCCGAGAGCGTCTCGTTGACGTCGAACAGCACGACGGCCGGCGACGGCGTCGGCGGAGGAACCGGGTCGGTCCGGCCGGCGGCCAGTGGTGGCGTGGGGTCACTCGGTGAGGCCATGGGTTCCGCCCTCCGGAAGGGTCAGCCGGCGCGAGCCTACGTCCGCCAGCGTGCCGCGCGACACCCCGCCCTGTCACGCCAGGCACGGTGGCCGGACGGCGCCGCCACGACGTCGTTCGAGCCGTTCCCCTGCCGGGCGTCCGGCCGTACCCTGAGGGCCCCTCGACCTGCCGTCACCCACTGCGAGGTGCACGTGTCGGATCCTTCGCCGCGACCGCCGTCCGCGGACTCCCCGTCCCCCGGGTTCCCGTCGACGGAGCCCCCGCCCTCGGACGACCCCACTGTCGTCCTCAACCGCCTCGCGCAGCTGGCCCTGGCCCTGATCCCCGCGTTCATCGCCGCCCTGGCCGCGATCGGCGGAGCCACCGGTGGCCTGGCCAGGCTGCTGCGCGACGAGACGGGCGTGGCGGTCGTCTCGATGGGGCTGGTGCTGCTGTCGCTGGCCTTCGCCGCGCTGGCGCGAGGCGTGAGCACCTCACGGACGCCCGGGCCCTCCGGCGTCGCACCGGGACTGGTGGTGCGACCGGCGGTCAAGGCAGCGCTGCTGTTCGGTAGCGGACTGCTGCTGTTCACCGGCTTGTTCATTGCCGTCACCGCACAGATCGGTGTGATGGGCACGAGCCAGGCGCCGCAGATCTCCGGCAGTGTCGCGTACCAGGGCCGCGACGTCGTCGTCAGCGGCCAGGTGAAGGCGAGCGGTGTGCGGTCCGTGGACCGGATCACCATCTACTCCTACCAGACCAACGACGATGCTGACAGCGCCGACAAGCCGCAGCTGTACCAGTCGTCCTCGGGCCCGGACGCCAACGGCGTCGTCGACGTCCCGCTCCAGCTGGTGGTCCACAACGGCCCCGACTGGCCGCAGCTCGTCGTCATCACCGCGGTGCTCGGGGAGGAGAAGCGCAACTGTGACGGCAAGCCGGTGGACCCGACGCAGGGTGACGTGGCGGTGCAGAAGGTCGCGTGCCTGGTCCTGCGCCTGCCGTGAGGCGCGCCCGCCGCGAGGTCCGCCGGCGAGTCGGCCGCCCGAACCGCTCCCTCAGGTTCGGGGCGCCGGCCTCGTCCCGCTGTCCGTGCTGCTGCCGACGACCGGGTGGTAGTGCCAGTCGAAGGAGCCGTCGGGGTGCAGCGACAGGGCCAGCCAGCCATACGTGTCCGAGAAGCGCTTGACGATGTACGGCGGCTTGTTCACGAACGACCTGAGGTTCACACCGCCGGTGGAGACGTTGAAGGCGGTGGTGCCCGGGCCGGTGTCCGGCGTACAGGCGTCGGACTCCAGGATCGGGCAGCTGCGTTCGTAGTTGTGCTGGCTCGCGGACAAGGTGAGGCGCACGTCGTACTTGTCGATCACGTCGACCCAGGGCTTGACCGCCTTGTCGGGCCCGTGCTGGTCGGTCGTGGACGTGAAGTACGGGTCGTGATAGGCGACCAGGAGGTACTTGCCGCGCGCCTTGGCGGCGGCGAGGTCACGGTCGAGGGTGCGGGTCATCTCCTCGGCCTTGCCCTGGTCGAACCGCCAGAGCCCGGTCGACAGGCCGACCAGGTGCCACGCGCCCACGTCGCGGGACCAGAAGTCGCCCGGGCCGACGGTCGCGTGCTCGGAGCGGACGAGGGCCGACGGGCCGGTCGTCTGGCCCGGGCAGGTGCCGGCGAAGTGGCGGCGGTAGCCCTCCTCGTCGCTGGTGCTGTTCCAGTCGTGGTTCGGACCGGCGATGTGGTACATGAGCGGCACGACCTTGCCCCACACCTTGTCGTAGTCGTCGACGAGGGCGCTGCAGGTGCCCTTGGGGTACTGGTAGTCACCCAGCCCGAGCACCAGCTCGGGGTTGGCGGCCAGGATCGAGGAGGCCACCTCGCCCGTCGCGGAGGTCGGAGAGGTGTTGCCGTCGTTGTTCATGTCACCCACCGCGGCCAGCTGCACCGTCGACGCGGCGCTGACCGTCCGTCCCGGTGGACCGCTGCTCGGTGAGCCGCCGGACGTGGCTGTGGACGTGGGCGGTGCCGGCGTGGCGGAGCCTGAGCCGGAGCAGGCGCTGAGGGCGCCGAGCGCGACCGCCCCCGTCAGGGCAAGCCCCGCAAGGGCGGCTCCCCGTTGCCTCTGGAACGCTGACATCGGCCCTCCGGGATCTCCTCGTCCACCAGGATCGGTCCCCCTGCGGCTCATGCTGACACGGCACGCCAGCACTGAGAGGCAGTTCCGGCAGACGCACAGGAAGCCGGTCCGGGCCACCCATCCGCCCCGCCCGGGTGACCGGCGCCACCGGCTGCCTGTCCTGATTTCCGGGTGGGGCCGGGTAAACTCGGGCGGGTACCCGGCAACGACGGCGGGACCCCCCGGTGGCGTCCGGCACCGCGACGATGAGGGCTCCGAGCCCTGAGCCACCAGTGCTCCGAGCACGTCCGGCGCCCGGTCCTCCATCTGCGAGGGCCACATCCCGCCGCCATGCACAGCGTGGCAGCGTCCAGGCCCGCTGGCCGCCGCCGGCCCGACTGCCGCAGCATCCCGACCTGGAGACCCCACGCCTTCATGACGTCATCCACCACCGCCCGGACCCCTGACCAGGACACGTCCACGCCCCGGCTCGGGCTCGGCGCCGCACAGATCGCTGCAAGCGCCCTCGCGGCCGTCACGTCCGCGCTCGCGGCGTCGTTCCTCGGCGTCGCCGGCACGATCATCGGCGCGGCCGTCGGGTCCGTCGTCGCCACCGTGGGCTCGGCCGTCTACGCCCACTCGCTGCGCACGGCCGGCAGCCGGCTGCGTGAGCTCCGCCCGCAGACCGGGTCGTCGGCCTCACCCCGGGCCCGCGTCGTCCAGGGCCCCGAGCACCGGCCCGGGAGCCGGCCCGACCGCGCGGCCCCTCTTCGCCGGTGGGGCGGACGCAACCCCTTCGCCCGCCTCACGGCCGTGGTCGTCGGGGTCTTCGTGCTGGCCATGGGTACCATCAGCGTCGCCGAGGCGCTGATGGGCCACCCCGTGTCCAGCAGCAACACCTCGGGCACGTCGCTCGGCCGCGTCATCTCGACCGGGTCCTCCACCCCGGTTCCGCACCACGGGCCGGACGCGACGTCGACCACGCAGCCGTCGTCGACGGCGTCGCCCACCACGTCGGTTCCCGGCGGGACCGCGACCTCCTCGCCGGTACCGACCGGCACCGCGACGCCGAGCGGTGCGTCGACCACCGGTCAGCCGGGAGGACAGACCGCCGAGCCGTCCTCCCAGCCCCCGACCCAGCCATCGGCGGCCCCGTCGGCCGCGCCGACCGCTCCGGTTCAGCCCACCGCGCCGGGTTCCCAGCCTGCGCCCGGCGGCGGTCCCACCACCGCGGCCCCCTGACCCCCGGGCCCGGCCGGTCAGCACCGACGCCGGGCCAGCCCAGCGCACGACGGCCGGCACACGTGGTGGTGCCGGCCGTCGTGTGTTCCGATGGCGCTCCCGGCGTGCCGGAGCACCCCTGCTACTTCGCGGCGCGCCCCGGTGGCACCACCGTGGTCGGCGCTGCGGCCTTGGGCTTCTTGGCCTGTTTGGGTTTGCGGACCTCTCGTCCGCCCTTGTTCTTGGTGCCCATGTCGTCCTCCAGAAAGAACCTCGAACCACGCTGGTGCCGGGCGGTGATCCCGGCGCCGTGGTGAGATCTCGAGCGTACGTCCGGGACCGGTCGACCGTCGACGCCTTTGCGCGTACTGGCTTCGGCTGCGTCGCCGGGAAGTCCCCTCGTGCTGGGGCGCCGCCTTCAGTCCGTCCCTTTCGGCGCGTCCCCGCGCGTCCCGTCCAGCCCTGCCCGTCCAGCGCGCTGGTTCTGGCGAAGCCTGCCACTGTGGTGCCATGGACCGACCGGACCGCCCCGGCGCCGCCGCGTGGTGCCGCCCCAGGCGTCGGTCGGCGCCCTGAGGGCGGCGGCGCCGGCCTGCAGAGGCTGCGAGCTGTGGCGGCCGGCGACCCAGGTGGTCTTCTCCAGCGGCCCACCCGACGCGTGCGTGGTGATGGTCGGAGAACAGCCGGGTGACGCCGAGGACACCGGCGGAGAGCCCTTTGTCGGGCCGGCCGGACGGCTGCTGCGGCGCGCCATCAGCGAGGCCGGCCTGGCCGAGGAGGACGACTACCTCACCAACGCGGTCAAGCACTTCAGGTTCACCGAGCGGGGCAAGCGCCGGATCCACCAGAAGCCGGACCTGGCACACCTGGTCGCCTGCCGCACGTGGCTGGAGGCCGAGCTGGTCGACGTGCCTGCCGAGGCGGTCGTCCTGCTCGGGGCCACCGCGGCGCGCGCCGTCCTCGGTCCCGGGGTCAAGGTCACGAAGGAGCGTGGTCGCATCGAGCCGCGCCAGACACCGGTGGGGGAGCGGCCGGTCCTGGTGACCGTGCACCCGTCCGCGGTCCTGCGCACCCGGGGCGACGAGCACCACCTGGCGTATGCCGCCCTGGTGGACGACCTCCGGACGGTCGCCGACGCCGTGGGCTGAGGCCCCGTGACCCGGGTCCCGTGGTCCCGGGTCCCGTGGTTCCGGGTCCCGTGGTTCCGGGTCCCGGGGACCACGGGCCTGCGGTCGCCGACCCACGGCACCGATGGCGACGGTCGGCCGCGCGGCTGGCTCACCCTCTCAGGAGGTCCACGGCAGCGGCTGTGGCGGCCGCGGCCCGCGGTAGTGCCCCTGCCCCCGGAACCGTAGAGGCGTCTCGTCGTACTCCTCCAGGGCGTGGGCCACCCAGCCGACCGACCGGGCGATGGAGAAGACGACCTCGCCCGCGTCCCGGGGCATGCCCGCCGCCCGGGCCAGGGCGGCGAGCGCCAGGTCGATGTTCGGCTGCAGCCCGCTGGCCGCCGTGAGCCGCTGCACAGCGCCGAGCACGGCCGACGCGGCGGGGTCCCCTCCCAGCAGCTCGAGCAGCAGCGCGGCACGCGGATCACCCTCGGGGTAGAGGCCGTGGCCGAAGCCGGGCAGCGCTCGGCCCGCTCGCAGGTGCTCGGCCACGACGAGGCGCGGATCGCCGTCGAGACACTGGCCCAGGACGTCGTACGCCAGGGTGCTCGCCGCCCCGTGCAGCGGTCCCTCCATCGCCGACAGGCCGGTCGAGACGACCGCGTAGGGATGCGCACGGGCGGACGCGGCGGTGCGCGCCGCGACGGTGGACACCGCCAGGTCGTGGTCGACCAGGAGGACCAGCGCCGCATCCAGGGACCACAGGAGGCCCTTCGAGGGAGCGTGGGGAGTGAGCCGGGCCCACAGCCGGGTCGCCAGGGGCGGGTCCTCCCCGGCACGGTCGGGAACGGCGGCGGCGTCGGCGGCCTCGGCACCGGTGCGGGGGAGCGCCTCCACCATCGTGGCCAGGAGCGCGGTGGCGGTGGCCAGCACCGCGGGCCCCCGCGTGTCGTACCTCAGGGGGTCCGCCGACGACGCCGCGGCCACGGCGACGCGCAGCTGCGAGACCAGGTCGGCGCTCGGCGGGAGGGCGGCGACCGCGGCCCGCGCCGCAGCCAGGGGCTCCGGGGACGGCTCGAACCGGCTCCCGCTGGTCGCGCCGGTCCAGAGCCACCGTGCCGTGCGCTCGAAGCCGCCGGCGCGGGCCAGGGCCACGGCGTCGACCCCGCGAAAGAACAACCTGGCGCCCTCGATGAGGCTGATGTCGGTGTCCACTGCGGGTCCCCGCCACCCGGCGGGCCGGGACGGCCCTCCTCGCGGGGGCCCTCCTCGTCGGTCTCGCGCGAGGAGGGCCTCCACCTCGTCGGGGTCGAAGGTGCTGCCCCGGCCGGCGGCCGCGCGCCGGCTGGTCAGCAGGCCCCGGCTGGCGTAGGCGTAGACCGTCTCCAGGCGCACCCCCAGGCGGTCGGCCGCCTCGCGGCTGGTCAGTCGGCGGTCGTCGCGGGGCGTCATACATTGACTGTATCAACGTTGACAACCATGGACGTCGCGACGGACAGTGCTCAGAGCCGGCGGGTGCCGGCGCCGTAGCCGTAGCCGCCAGGGAGCTGCCATGACCACCGTGTCCGACACCGTTGACGTCCCACCCGGCCTGAAGGGGGTGGTCGTCGCCGAGACCGCGCTCGGCGACGTCCGCGGGCGCGAGGGGTTCTACCACTACCGCGAGTACTCCGCGCTGGACCTGGCACACCGGCGCAGCCTCGAGGACGTCTGGCACCTGCTGTTCGAGGGCAGGCTGCCCGCCGTCCCCGAGGCGGCTGCCTTCGCCCACGAGGTCGCGGCCGCGCGCCACCTGCCGGCCGCGGTCCTCGCTGCACTCCCGGCGATCGCCGCGGCCGGTGGCAGCCCGCTGGACGGCCTGCGTACGACCCTGTCGCTGCTGGGCAGCGCGCGCGCCCTGGCCCCGGTCTACGACCTCACCCCCGACCAGCGGCGGCGGGACGCGCTCGGGCTGGCGGCGGCCGTGCCGACGATCCTGGCCGCGCTGCACCGCCTGGGCACGGGGAAGGCGCCGCTCGAGCCACGGGACGACCTGGGCCATGCCGCGGCGTACCTGACGATGCTCACGGGCGAGGAGCCGGCGCCCGAGCGGGCGCGGGCCGTGGAGCAGTACCTCCTGCTGACCGTCGACCACGGCTTCAACGCCTCGACGTTCACCGCCCGCGTGGTCGCCTCCACGGGCGCCGACGTCGCCGCCTGCCTCGTGGCCGCGATCGGTGCCCTGTCCGGGCCCCTGCACGGGGGTGCGCCCAGCCGGGCCCTGGAGACCCTCGATGCCATCGGCACGCCGGACCGGATCGACCCGTGGATCCGGCGGCGGGTGCTGGCGGGCGACCGGGTCATGGGCTTCGGCCACGCGGTCTACCGCACCGAGGACCCGCGCTCGCGCATGCTGCGGGGGGTCGCCCAGTCGCTCGCGCGCGGGGACGACGAGGCCGGCCGGCTGGTCGGGCTCGCCGTCCAGGTCGAGCGCCGCGTGGTCGAGATCCTGGCCGAGCTCAAGCCCGGCCGCGAGCTGCACACCAACGTCGAGTTCTACGCGGGGGTGGTGATGGCGCTGTGCGGCCTGTCCCGCGAGATGTTCACCCCCACCTTCGCCGTCGCCCGGGCCATCGGCTGGTCGGCGAACGTGCTGGAGCAGGCGGCCGATCCGCGGATCATCCGCCCGTCCGCCCGGTACGTCGGACCGCCGGCGCCCCAACCGGTCCCCGACCGCTGACGGTCGCCACCGGGCGGGCGGGCCTCGGTCCCACGGCATATTCGTCGCCAGGAGCAGGCACGGCGAGACCGGGGCCCGACATGGCACGGCATCGGTTCGACCGCCGGCTGCCGTTGCGGCGCGTCGGGCGGGCCCCCGCGGCGGCGGTCGACGAGACCGGCTGGCCCGGTGCGCTGCCGGCCGTGAGGCAGCTGCTGCGCGACGGCCTGGAGCTGGGACCGGCCACCGTCCTCGTCGGCGACAACGGCACCGGGAAGTCGACGCTGGTCGAGGCCATCGCCATGGCCTACGGGCTGAACGCCGAGGGCGGCTCCATTCACGCCCGGCACGGGACCCGGTCCAGCGAGTCCCCGCCCGCCGGCTGGCTGCGCGTCCAGCGTGAGGCGGGCGCGTCGTGGTGGGGCTACGTCCTGCGTGCCGAGACGATGCACGGCTTCTACACCTACCTGGAGTCCAAACCCCGCGCGGGAAGGCCGCGAGGCGCACTTCCACGAGATGAGCCACGGCGAGTCGTTCCTGGAGGTGCTGCGCTCGCGGCTCGACGGCTCCGGCTGGCAGGAGACCGCGTGGGACGACCTGGCGCTCGTGGACCACCACCGGCGGTTCCTGGGCGGCCCGGAACGCTACCTGCGCCACGTGCTCGAGTGACACCGCGCCGGAACCGCGGCCAGCCCGTACGGCGCGCCGGCTGGAATCCCGCGCGTCGCGCCTACGTGCCCGCGGGTTCATACCTCGGGGAGGAGGCGCGGCACGTGCTGTCGGCCCACGCTCGGAGTGGTTGACGCCCTGCCGCGGGGCGGCCCACGGGAGGAAGCCATGTCGCCCAGCGTGCCCACGACCCCGCCGGTCGACGTGGTCGACGAGTCCGGCGGCGACAAGGGACTGAAGGGGGGAGCGCTGGGCCTGATGTCCAGCGTGGTGATCGGCGTGGCCTCCACGGCACCGGCGTACAGCCTCGCCGCCACGATCGGCGCCGTCGTGCTGGCGGTGGGCCTGCAGTCACCGGCGGTGATGATCCTCGCGTTCCTGCCGATGCTCTTCATCGCCGTGGCCTACCAGCAGCTGAACCGCGTCGACCCCGACTGCGGCACGACCTTCACCTGGGCGACCCGGGCGTTCGGGCCGCACACGGGCTGGATGGGCGGCTGGGCGATCGTCGCCGCCGACATCATCGTCATGGCGAACCTGGCCCAGATCGCCGGCCAGTACGGCTTCCTGCTCGTCGGCCTGGACAGCCTTGCCACCAACGCCTTCGCGACCACGGTGGCAGGTGTGCTCTGGATCGTCCTGATGACGTGGATCTGCTACGTCGGCATCGAGCTCTCGGCGCGCGTGCAGTACGCGCTGCTCGGCGTCGAGATGTTCATGCTGGTCGTCCTGTCGGTCGTCGCCCTCGTGCGGGTGTGGACCGGACACGCTGCGGCGACGTCGATCCCGCCGTCGTGGTCCTGGTTCAACCCGTTCCAGGTGCCCTCGCTCAGCGCACTCGCCGACGGGGTGCTCCTGGCGGTGTTCATCTACTGGGGATGGGACACCGCGGTCTCCGTGAACGAGGAGACGAGGGACAAGGCGCACACCCCCGGACGGGCGGCGGTCCTGTCGACGCTGCTCCTGCTCGCCATCTACAGCATGGTCACCGTAGCGGCCCAGGCCTACTCCGGCATCGGCAGCAAGGGGATCGGCCTCGGCAACCCCGACAATGCCGGCGACGTGCTGTCCGTGCTCGGCCACGCCGTCTTCGGCTCGAGCATCATCGGTGGGGGACTGACCAAGCTGCTCATCCTCATGGTCCTCAGCTCGGCCGCGGCGTCCACGCTGACCACCATCCTGCCGACGGCACGGACGACCTTGTCCATGGCCGTGTTCCGGGCGATTCCCGCCAACTTCAAGCGGATCCACCCTCGACACCTCACGCCGACCTGGTCGACGGTCGGCATGGGTGTCGCCTCCGTCGCGTTCTACGTCGTCCTGGTCCGGCTCAGCCCCAACGTGCTCGGCGACACCGTCGCGTCGATCGGTCTGCTGATCGCGTTCTACTACGGGATGACCGGCTTCGCCTGCGCGTGGTTCTTCCGCCACGAGCTGTTCGGCAGCTCGAGGGCGCTGCTCGTCAAGGGCGTCCTGCCGCTGGTGGGCGGCGTCATGCTCGTGTCGGCGTTCGTCAGGGCAGTCCTCGACTACGCCAAGCCCGACTACGGCACCACGTCGTGGACGTTGCCGTTCCCGCCGCACTGGCAGCTGGGCGGCGTCTTCCTGACCGGAGTCGGCTCGCTCCTGCTCGGTCTGGTGCTCATGGTCGGCTACAACCTCGTGGCGCCGGACTTCTTCGCAGGCCGTGTGCTTCGGCGCGAGACGCTCATCCCTGAGGAAACCCGCGAAACCTGACCAACCTTTTACGTCCGGGCGGCACGCCGGCGGTTGTGGTGGTTCCTGACCGGGGGGACGATCACGGGGTCATCATTTCCCGAATCGGAGGCGCCATGTCCCGACGCTCACGCGTCACCTCAGCGCTGGTCCTCGCAACCGCATGCAGCACAGGCATGCTCGCGTTCCAGCCGCTGGCCCAGGCGGCCAGCAACCCTTCCGGCCAGCTCGACCGCCCCACCAGCCCCGGCGCAGGCGCCCGTGGCGGCACGGCCGGCAAGGACACCACGGGGGTCTTCGACATCCGCGAGGGCACCACGCCGGCCCAGCAGAAGGCCCACGCCAACCGGTCCGCCGCGCTCGAAGCCGCGGCGCCCGTGCGCAAGCTGGCCAAGGCGCTCGGTCCGCAGTCGGTCATCGACGTGGACCCGCTGACCGGCACCCCGCGTCAGGTCAGTCGGCTCGACGGCATGCTGACGGGTCCGTCGCGGGCGTCGGCGAAGAGCGTCGCCCTGGGCTACGTGCGCGCCCACGCGGACGTCTTTGCCCTGTCCGCAACGGATCTCGCACAGCTCGAGCTCGCCCGCGACTACGTCGACATCGCGGGCATCCACCACCTGGCCTTCGTCCAGAAGGTCGACGGCGTGCCGCTGTTCGGGAACGGCCTCGAAGCCAACGTGACCAAGGATGGTCGGCTCATCAATGTGACCGGCTCGCCGGTGCCGGGGCTGCACGCGCCCGCCACCCTGCGTGCGAGTCTGAGTGTCGACGCGGCGATCCGGGTGTCCAAGAAGGACATGGGGGAGGAGCAGGTCGCTCCGGCCAAGGGCGACACCGGCACGCCGGTGCTGTTCCACACCGCCGGCGGCACCCGTCGTGCGATACAGACCGTCACGATGTCCGCGGCCACACCGACGCTGGACGTCATCGACGCCGAGTCCGGGCGGATCCTCTACCGCGACGTGCTCAGCTCGGAGCTGACGGCCAACGGCACGAGCGGCGCCGCCGGCTCCGGCAAGGCCAAGCCGGCTCGTGCTGCCGCCGGCAAGGACCAGGCCGACGTCTTCGACTACTACCCCGGTGCCCCCGGCAGCAGCGGCAGGACGCACACCGTCAGCCTCAACCGCCCCGGTTGGCTCCCCAAGGGCGCGGTGGTGCTGTTCGGCAACAACGTGCACACCTACAGCGACACCAACGACAACAACGCGGCCGACTCCACGGAGGAGATCAGCCCCGGTGCGAAGGGCTATCGGTTCCCGCTGGTGCGGACCGACCCCACCGGCGAGCCGTGCACAGCGTACGTGTGCACCTGGGACCCGAACTCCGCGTACTCGTGGCAGACGAACGACGAGCGCTCGGCTGCGCAGAACTTCTACTTCGTCAACACGTGGCACGACTACCTGGCGAAGGCGCCGATCGGGTTCACCGAGGCGGCCGGCAACTTCCAGCAGGTGAACTCCAGCGGGTACGGCAAGGGCGGCGACCCGGTCCACAACGAGTCGCTGGACGGCGCGGCCGTCAACAAGGGGCTGCCGGACCTGCGACACATCGACAACGCCAACTTCGCCACCCCACCGGACGGGCAGTCCCCGACGATGCAGATGTACCTCTGGCACCAGCCGGGCGCCAGCTCCGCGCAGGACCGGTTCATCCCGACCATGGGCTCGGACGAGGCGGACATCGTCTTCCACGAGTACACCCACGGGCTGTCCCACCGGCTGGTGACCGACGCCGACAACAACCCGGCGCTGGACTCCGTGCAGGGTGGCTCGATGGGTGAGGCCTGGAGCGACTGGTACGCGCTGGACTACCTCGTCAACCAGGGCTCCATCAAGGACAGCCGCAAGCCCGGTGACCTCACCATGGGCGTCTACGTCGGCGCCGGCAAGGGCATCCGCAGCGAGGCCACGGACTGCCCGGTCGGCTCGACCGCGAAGGCCTGCCCCGGCACCAGGGGCACGTCCACGGGCGGCTACACCTACGGCGACTTCGGCCGGATCTACGACGCGACGGGCGACGTGCACGCCGCCGGGGAGATCTGGGCGCAGACGCTGTGGGACCTGCGCAGCGCGCTTGGGCCCAAGCTCGCCGAGTCGCTGGTGACCCGTGGCATGGAGCTGTCGCCGACCTACCCGTCCTACCTGGACATGCGCAACGCCATCCTCCAGGCCGACCAGGCGATCCACCGCGGGAGCAACGCCAGGAAGATCTGGAAGGTCTTCGCCACGCGGGGCATGGGGTTCTTCGCCGGCACCGTCAGCGGTGACGACCTGCACCCCGTGGAGGACTTCTCCACCCCACCGTCGGCCCGGACGCCGCGAGGCACCCTGACGGGGGCCGTCACCGACGAGGGGACCGGCGCCGGGGTCAAGGGCGCGACCGTCGCCTTCGGGGGACACAACTCCGGCTTCCCCGGTGACTACACGGCGACGACCGACGCCAACGGCGGCTACAGCATCTCCGGCATCCTCCCCGGCACCTACCCCGACGTCGTCGTGGGCGGCGCCGGCTACGACTCGCAGGTGTCGACGGTGTCGGTCGGCCGTGGCGCCACCACGAGGAACTGGGCCGTACGACGCGACTGGGCCGCCGCCAGCGGTGGTGCCTCGGTGACCGACTTCAACGGTCCGGACTACACCGCCTACGGCTGCGGACCCTCGGCCCTGCTGGACCAGTCGCTCGGCTCCGGCTGGGGCAGCGACGCAGGACCAGCCAAGCACGTCGTGGTGAAGCTGCCCAGCGCGGTGGACGTCAGCACGATCGCCATCGACCCGTCGAACACCTGTGGTGACAAGGCCAACGCCGCCACCGCCGGCTACACGGTCGAGACCTCGACCGACGGCACCACGTGGGTGCCAGCCGGGAGCGGGACGTTCACGTCCGCCGACCTCGGCAAGCTGAACCCGATCACGCCGACCGGGGGCGCCACCAAGGTGCGCTTCGTGCGCTACACCATGCTGAGCCCGCAGGACCCGAAGTCGCCGTACCTGGACTCCAGCGAGCTCGCGGTCTACGGCGTGCCCAGCGGGAGCTGACGCAGGCGCACCACGCACCGTCGCAGTGACGCAGAGGGGGGATGGCCACGTGGCCATCCCCCCTCAAGCGTCCGGGATCAGGAGGAGACGGCCGCCGCCAGGTTGCCCAGTGAGGCCTCGAGCTGCTCCTCGGACACCAGCGGGAACGACACCTTCTGGAGGATGTCGCGGTCGGTGACCTTGCTCCAGTCGTAGGTGAGTGTCACGTCCGTCGAGGACGACGAGGTGGCCTTCAGCTCCCACATCCACTCCCACCCGGGCGGCTCGGTGCCCGCGGGAGCCGTCTTCCACGCCAGGAGCGCGTTCTCGTCATATCCCGTCACGTGGTTGTCGGTCTGGTAGTCCCCGCCCATGTGCGGCCCGGTCATGTTCATCCGGAACGTCTGCCCCACCGCGGTGATGCGGTCGGTCCGGTCATCGGAGCGGACGAAGCCTGAGCCGTCGAGGCCGGCGTGGCGCTGCGGGTTGGACAGGACCTCGAACAGGTCCTTGGCCGAGGCGTCGATCGTGCGGTGGACGGCGATCTTGTTGTCCTGTGTGGTCATGACCGCTGTTTACCCACCATCGGCGTCGGCGAACATGTGGGTACGACCCTGCTCACGCGCGGGACGTCGTCCCTGAGGAGCACGTGGAGGCCAGGCGGAGGTCGACGGGCGCTGTCGACCATCCGCCGGCGCCTTGGACCACCGTGGAGCCGGCAGCCGGCGCGCTCAGGAAAGGCAGCCAGTCGCCGCCAACCCAATTTGGAGCGTCGAGCCCTCAGCGGTTATCGTCTTCGGGTTGCCCCCGAGGCGGCGTCCCCCCACCAGATCGTTTCACCGCACGGTGAATATGGCGATTTGGAGGCCGAACGCCCGGCGGGTTAGCGTGAAGAAGTCAGCCCACAAGGCTCCAGCAGGTGCAGATCATGGTCGTCGTGAGGCGGGCAGGCGATTTGGACCGGTGGGGCTGGGTGAGATAAGTTGGTGTGGTTGCCCCGGAGCGCGGTGGAAGTCGTGTGATGGTGCGTGTCCGACACTTGAGAACTCAACAGCGTGCCAAAAATCGATGCCAATGTTTTGCGTGGCCACGGGTTTTGGGTCTTCTTCCTTTGTGGGGAGGGGGTCTGGTGCTGGTGGTTGCGTGTTTTCCTTTGGTTGATTGTTTGGAATTCAAGTCCAGCGGGCTTGGTTCTGTTTCAGCTGGAATCAGTTACCCTTCGGGGTTTGTTTTTCCTGCCGGGCCCCTTTTTGGGGTGTGGTGGGTGTGAAACATCTACGGAGAGTTTGATCCTGGCTCAGGACGAACGCTGGCGGCGTGCTTAACACATGCAAGTCGAACGGTGATCTGGGTGCTTGCACCTGGTGATCAGTGGCGAACGGGTGAGTAACACGTGAGTAACCTGCCCTTCACTCTGGGATAACTCCGGGAAACCGGGGCTAATACCGGATATGACATCAACCCGCATGGGTATGGTGTGGAAAGTTTTTCGGTGGAGGATGGACTCGCGGCCTATCAGCTTGTTGGTGAGGTAATGGCTCACCAAGGCGACGACGGGTAGCCGGCCTGAGAGGGCGACCGGCCACACTGGGACTGAGACACGGCCCAGACTCCTACGGGAGGCAGCAGTGGGGAATATTGCACAATGGGCGAAAGCCTGATGCAGCGACGCCGCGTGAGGGATTAAGGCCTTCGGGTTGTAAACCTCTTTCAGCAGGGAAGAAGCGCAAGTGACGGTACCTGCAGAAGAAGCACCGGCTAACTACGTGCCAGCAGCCGCGGTAATACGTAGGGTGCGAGCGTTGTCCGGAATTATTGGGCGTAAAGAGCTTGTAGGCGGTTTGTCGCGTCTGCTGTGAAATCTCAAGGCTCAACCTTGAGCTTGCAGTGGGTACGGGCAGACTAGAGTGTGGTAGGGGAGACTGGAATTCCTGGTGTAGCGGTGAAATGCGCAGATATCAGGAGGAACACCGATGGCGAAGGCAGGTCTCTGGGCCACTACTGACGCTGAGAAGCGAAAGCATGGGGAGCGAACAGGATTAGATACCCTGGTAGTCCATGCCGTAAACGTTGGGAACTAGGTGTGGGCCTCATTCCACGAGGTCCGTGCCGCAGCTAACGCATTAAGTTCCCCGCCTGGGGAGTACGGCCGCAAGGCTAAAACTCAAAGGAATTGACGGGGGCCCGCACAAGCGGCGGAGCATGCGGATTAATTCGATGCAACGCGAAGAACCTTACCAAGGCTTGACATGTACCGGAAAAGTGCAGAGATGTGCTCCCCGCAAGGTCGGTATACAGGTGGTGCATGGTTGTCGTCAGCTCGTGTCGTGAGATGTTGGGTTAAGTCCCGCAACGAGCGCAACCCTCGTTCTATGTTGCCAGCACGTGATGGTGGGGACTCATAGGAGACTGCCGGGGTCAACTCGGAGGAAGGTGGGGATGACGTCAAATCATCATGCCCCTTATGTCTTGGGCTTCACGCATGCTACAATGGCCAGTACAAAGGGCTGCGAGACCGTAAGGTGGAGCGAATCCCAAAAAACTGGTCTCAGTTCGGATTGGGGTCTGCAACTCGACCCCATGAAGTCGGAGTCGCTAGTAATCGCAGATCAGCAACGCTGCGGTGAATACGTTCCCGGGCCTTGTACACACCGCCCGTCAAGTCACGAAAGTTGGTAACACCCGAAGCCGGTGGCCTAACTCGTAAGAGGAGGAGCCGTCGAAGGTGGGACTGGCGATTGGGACTAAGTCGTAACAAGGTAGCCGTACCGGAAGGTGCGGCTGGATCACCTCCTTTCTAAGGAGCACTGGCAGCACCGGCCGCCGGCTCGCGTTTGATCGCGGGTGGGGGCCAGGGGTTGTCCAGGTGGCCCCGTCACAGGCGGATGTTCTGTGGGGGTTGCTCACGGGTGGAACATCGATTAGTTGGCGCCGTCGCGTTCGTGTCGGCTCACCAGTACAGACCGTTCTCCCGCCCTCGTGGTGGGGGGCTGGTCGTGGACCGTGGGCGGTGCGGGGGTGGGGGTGCCTGGCACGTTGTTGGGTCCTGAAGGGTCGGGCGCAAGCTCGGAGAAACCTTTCGGTACCGCGCCCGCCACTGGCCGGCCTTGCTTTCCTTGGGGGAGGCGAGGTGGTGGTGGTGGGTCGGTTGGGCCTGGTCCTGGTTTCATACCGCATCCGTTGGTGGGTGTGGGTGGCCGGTGCGGATCGGGTGCCGCCTGTATGTTGAGAACTACACAGTGGACGCGAGCATCTTTGTGGCCAAGTTTTTAAGGGCACACGGTGGATGCCTTGGCACCAGGAACCGATGAAGGACGTAGGAATCTGCGATAAGCCACGGGGAGTCGATAACCAGACTGTGATCCGTGGATTTCCGAATGGGGAAACCCGGCTGGAGGCAAGTCCAGTCACCCTTACCTGAACACATAGGGTAAGTGGAGGGAACGTGGGGAAGTGAAACATCTCAGTACCCACAGGAAGAGAAAGCAACCGCGATTCCGTGAGTAGTGGCGAGCGAAAGCGGATCAGGCTAAACCGGGCATGTGTGATAGCTAGTAGGCGTTGCATGTCCGGGGTCGTGGGACTTTCCCGCCCTTCCTACTAGGAGGGCAAGGAGTGAGAAACTGTTCGTATAGTCGAAGGATCTTGAATGGTCCGGCACAGAGGGTGCGACCCCCGTAGACGAAATGCGTTCAGCTCCTGGGAAGTATCCCAAGTAGCACGGGGCCCGAGAAATCCCGTGTGAATCTGGCGGGACCACCCGCTAAGCCTAAATATTCCCTGGTGACCGATAGCGGACAAGTACCGTGAGGGAAAGGTGAAAAGTACCCCGGGAGGGGAGTGAAATAGATCCTGAAACCGTGTGCCTACAATCCGTTGGAGCCTCCTTGTGGGGTGACAGCGTGCCTTTTGAAGAATGAGCCTGCGAGTTAGTGCTCAGTGGCGAGGTTAACCCGTGTGGGGAAGCCGTAGCGAAAGCGAGTCCGAACAGGGCGTGTGAGTCGCTGGGTCTAGACCCGAAGCGGAGTGATCTACCCATGGCCAGGTTGAAGCGCGGGTAAGACCGCGTGGAGGACCGAACCCACTTAGGTTGAAAACTGAGGGGATGAGCTGTGGGTAGGGGTGAAAGGCCAATCAAACTCCGTGATAGCTGGTTCTCCCCGAAATGCATTTAGGTGCAGCGTCACGTGTTTCTTACCGGAGGTAGAGCTACTGGATGGCTAATGGGCCTCACCAGGTTACTGACGTCAGCCAAACTCCGAATGCCGGTAAGCCAGAGCGTGGCAGTGAGACTGCGGGGGATAAGCTCCGTAGTCGAGAGGGAAACAGCCCAGACCACCATCTAAGGTCCCTAAGCGTGTGCTAAGTGGGAAAGGATGTGGAGTTGCTGTGACAACCAGGAGGTTGGCTTAGAAGCAGCCACCCTTTAAAGAGTGCGTAATAGCTCACTGGTCAAGTGATTCCGCGCCGACAATGTAGCGGGGCTCAAGCACACCACCGAAGCTGTGGCATTGACACTTTGCCCGGCACCGGCCCTTGTGGTGGGTGTCCAAGCGTGTCGATGGGTAGGGGAGCGTCGTGTGGCGGGTGAAGCGGCGGAGTGATCCAGCCGTGGACGCCACACGAGTGAGAATGCAGGCATGAGTAGCGAATGACGGGCGAGAAACCCGTCCGCCGAATAACCAAGGGTTCCAGGGTCAAGCTAATCTGCCCTGGGTAAGTCGGGACCTAAGGCGAGGCCGACAGGCGTAGTCGATGGACAACGGGTTGATATTCCCGTACCGGCGAAGAACCGCCCATATCGAACCGTGTGATGCTAAGCGCCTGAAGCCGTGCCAGGGCCTCTTCGGAGGTACCGGTGCGTGTGGAGCGCGTGACCCGAGCATGTAGTAGGTAAGCGATGGAGTGACGCAGGAAGGTAGCCTCCGCGTGGCGATGGTTGTCCACGTCTAAGGGTGTAGGGCCAGGTGTAGGTAAATCCGCACCTGATACAAGCCTGAGACCTGATGGTGACCGCATTTGCGGGAAGAGGGTGATCCTATGCTGCCGAGAAAAACTTCTAGCGAGGTTCGAGCCGCCCGTACCCCAAACCGACTCAGGTGGTTAGGTAGAGAATACCAAGGCGATCGAGTGAATCGTGGTTAAGGAACTCGGCAAAATACCCCCGTAACTTCGGGAGAAGGGGGGCCCCGATCGTGACCCCACTTGCTGGGTGAGCGTGAGTGGCCGCAGAGACCAGGGAGAAGCGACTGTTTACTAAAAACACAGGTCCGTGCGAAGTCGCAAGACGATGTATACGGACTGACGCCTGCCCGGTGCTGGAACGTTAAGGGGACCGGTTAGCCTCACGGCGAAGCTGAGAACTTAAGCGCCAGTAAACGGCGGTGGTAACTATAACCATCCTAAGGTAGCGAAATTCCTTGTCGGGTAAGTTCCGACCTGCACGAATGGCGTAACGACTTCTCCACTGTCTCAACCACGAACTCGGCGAAATTGCACTACGAGTAAAGATGCTCGTTACGCGCAGCAGGACGGAAAGACCCCGGGACCTTTACTACAGCTTGGTATTGGTGTTCGGTACGGCTTGTGTAGGATAGGTGGGAGACTGTGAAGCGGGCACGCCAGTGTCCGTGGAGTCAACGTTGAAATACCACTCTGGTCGTTCTGGATATCTAACCTCGGTCCGTGATCCGGATCAGGGACAGTGCCTGGTGGGTAGTTTAACTGGGGCGGTTGCCTCCTAAAAGGTAACGGAGGCGCCCAAAGGTTCCCTCAGCCTGGTTGGTAATCAGGTTTCGAGTGTAAGTGCACAAGGGAGCTTGACTGTGAGACAGACATGTCGAGCAGGGACGAAAGTCGGGACTAGTGATCCGGCGGTGGCTTGTGGAAGCGCCGTCGCTCAACGGATAAAAGGTACCCCGGGGATAACAGGCTGATCTTGCCCAAGAGTCCATATCGACGGCATGGTTTGGCACCTCGATGTCGGCTCGTCGCATCCTGGGGCTGGAGTAGGTCCCAAGGGTTGGGCTGTTCGCCCATTAAAGCGGTACGCGAGCTGGGTTTAGAACGTCGTGAGACAGTTCGGTCCCTATCCGCTGTGCGCGTAGGAAACTTGAGAAGAGCTATCCCTAGTACGAGAGGACCGGGATGGACGAACCTCTGGTGTGTCAGTTGTCCTGCCAAGGGCACCGCTGATTAGCTACGTTCGGAAGTGATAACCGCTGAAAGCATCTAAGCGGGAAGCACGCTTCAAGATGAGGTTTCCATACCCCTTGTGGGTGAGAGGCTCCCAGCTAGACCACTGGGTTGATAGGCCGGATGTGGAAGCACAGCAATGTGTGGAGCTGACCGGTACTAATAAGCCGATAACTTGATACAAAGATGCTACGCGTCCACTGTGTGGTTCCCGAGATACAGTCGGGGTAACAAACCACAACACCATACTTTTGCTTGTTGCTGGTAACCCGCACCCCACCGGTTGGGTGGGTGTGTCTCTCTAGGGTTACGGCGGTCATAGCGAAGGGGAAACGCCCGGTCCCATTCCGAACCCGGAAGCTAAGCCCTTCAGCGCCGATGGTACTGCACTGGGAACGGTGTGGGAGAGTAGGACGCCGCCGGACAAACATTCACGAAAGAGCCCCACCCCCTGCCCGGGGGTGGGGCTCTTTCGCATGCCCGCCGCCACGCTGCGGCAGACCTCGAGTGTTGCCGGGAAGCCGCGCCGACAGGCACGATCAACCGACGGCGCCGAGGGTGCGCCGGGAAACGAGGCTCGCCATGGTGTTCCTCCTGTCCCGCTCGGTGCCCGGCGTCCGCGGTGCCGGCGGGCTGCTTCGCGGTGCACTGCTCGGCGCCGCTGCGGGTGCGGCCGGCACCACCGCCCTCGACGCCACGACGTACGCGGACATGGTCCTGCGGGCGCGTCCGGCCAGCAGCACCCCCGAGGACACCATGGAGCGACTGTCGGGCCTCGCACACGTCGCCGTCCCGGGCAACGACGAGGCCCGGCAGAACCGGCTCTCCGGGCTGGGCGCCCTGAGCGGGCTGGCTGCCGGCGTCGCGGCCGGCGGGTTCCTCGGAGTGGTCCGCGCCGCGGGCTGGCGACCACGACCGGCCGTCGGCGTCGTCGTGGCAACCACCGTGGCGCTGCTGGTCGGCAACGTCCCGATGACGCTGTTCGGCGTGACCGACCCGCGCACCTGGTCGGCCGGTGACTGGGCCGCAGACCTGGTGCCACACGCCGCGTACGGCGTGGTGACGGCCGCGGTGCTGAGCGCACTCGATCCTGCCTGACGTCGGCACCGGGGCGTCATCGGGGTGGGTCAGGCCCTGGGCCGGCGTCGGGGTGCTGCTCCACGGCAGGGGGAGTCACCCGAGGTGGCGGCGACCCGTACCGCTCGACGTACCAGCGCACGTAGGCATCCACCGACTCCGGCAGCGTCATGAAGATCCGGTCGCTGCCGACGACGTCGAGGAAGCCGGCGGCCTGCAGGTCCCGGCGCAGGTCCTGCTTGACCCGGGCCATGGCGAACACGATGCCGCGGTCCTGCAGCTGCGAGCGGACCTCCTCCAGCGCGTCGACGGCGGTGATGTCGACGCTGACGTTGGCCTCGGCGTTCAGGACGAACCACTGCACGGACGGTCCCACCATGTCGACGGACTCCAGCGCGCGGGTGCGGAAGTTGTCGGCGTTGGCGAAGAAGAGCGGGGAGTCGTAGCGGTAGACCACCAGGCCGCTCACCAGGCGGGCGTCGGCGTAGTCGTCGACGTCGTGCATCCCGCCGACCCCGGGCACGAAGCCGAGCACGCCGTCGTGCGGACGTGACACCCGGTGCAACAGGTCCAGCAGGGACAACGACAGGGCCACCAGGACCCCGCCGAGCACGCCGAGGACGAGGACGGCGACCGTGGTCGCGACGGCGAGGAGCAGCTCGGTGCGGCGGAACCGGGCGATCCGCCGCAGCTCGCCGACGTCCACGAGGCGGACCGCGGCGTAGACGACCACCGCACCGAGGGCGGCGGTGGGGAAGGCCGACAGCACCGGGCGCAGGAAGAACACCGTGCCGGCGATGCCCCCGACCGCCACCAGTGAGTACAGCTGGCTGCGGCTGCCGAGCGCGTCGGCGATCGCGGTGCGGCTACCGCTGCTGCTGATCGGGAATCCCTGCACCAGGCCGGCGGCGATGTTGGCCGTCCCGAGCGCCAGCAGCTCCTGGTTGCTGTCGACCGTGTCATGGTGGCGGCTGGCGAAGGACCTGCCCGTCAGCATGTTGTCGGAGAACGCCACCATGGCGACCCCGAGCGCCGCCGGTAGCAGGTGCAGCCCGTCGGCGAGCGAGATCGCGGGTACCTGCGGCCGCGGCAGCCCTGCCGGGAGGGGACCGACCACGGCGATCCCGCGCTGCTGGAGGCCGAGGAGGGCAACCGCCACCGTGGCCAGCAGCATCCCGACCAGCAGCACGGGCAGCCGCGGCGTGAGCCGGTCGAGGGTGAACAGGACCACCAGCAGGCCGGCTGCCAGGGCCACGGTGGGCAGGTGGATGTCGCCGACGTGCCTGGCCACGTACGACAGCTCGCCGGCGAACGAGCTCGCGTCGATCGCCAGGCCGGTGAGTCTGCCCAGCTGGCCGCTCACCATGATCACGGCGACCCCGGCCATGTAGCCGACGAGGACCGGTTTGGACAGCAGGTCGGCGAGGAAGCCCAGGCGCAGGAGGCGCCCCCCGAAGCAGATCAGCCCGACCACGATGGCCAGCCCTGCGGCCAGGCCCGCATAGCGGGCCGGGTCTCCCCGGGCGAGGGCGCCCAGGGCCACGGCCGTCATCAGGGCCGTCGTGGACTCCGCCCCGACCGAGAGCTGCCGGGAGGAGCCGAGCAGCACGTAGACGACCATGGCGGCGGCCGTCGCCCAGAGCCCAGCGGCCGGCGGCAGACCGGCGACCGCGGCGTACGCCATGACCTGCGGTACCAGGTACGCCGCGACGGTCAGGCCTGCCAGGACGTCGACGCGCAGCCAGTCCCGCTGGTAGGCGCGCAGCAAGGTGGCTCCCGGCAGCATCCGCTGCCGCAGCGGCGGGTGGTCGCGTCGGTTCCCTCGGGCCACGACCGCCACGCTATCCGGGCGGCGAGGACCGGGCGGTGACGTCGTCCCGACGCAGGGCGCACAACCTGACAGAGAAGGTGACGGCTGTCAGGATGACCGGGTGGCACTGTTCGGCCGGTCGGAGACGGTGGAGCTGGACCCGCGGACGCCGGGACCCACCCGCCGCCTGGACGTGTACGTCGCGCTGGGAACCACGGCGTTCGCCTGCCTGGCGTACGGGGTCACGCTGTTCACCCGCGGCGTGCCGCCGCGGGGGTGGGCCGTGGTGCTGTTCGCAGCGGTGCCGGTGCTGGCAGCGGTCGCGCTGGCGGTCCTCGGCTCGCGCGCCCGGGCCGAGGAGGACCCTGCGCTGCAGTGGGTGAGCGCGGGCCTGCTCGTCTCTGTGGTCGTGCTGGCCCTGCAGCTGCTCTCGTTCCCGGAGATCAGCCATGGTGGAGGGCCGCTGGGGACCAGCGGGCAGAGCCGGAGCGGGCTCTTCCTGCTCTACCACGGCGCCCTGGCCGCGGGCGCCGTCGCTGGTGCCCTCGGTGTCGACCGGCGGTGGCGGCTCCCTGCTGTCGCCGCCGGCGTGGTGCTGGGGGTGCTGCTGGCGGTGAACGCGGTGCCCCTGCCGTTCCTGCTGCGGCCCGACGGCGTCTACACCCCGGCGCTGGTGGCAGTGCAGTGGCTGCTTGCCGTCGTGGTCGCCCTGGCGGCAGTCCTGTGGGTCTGGCGGGTCGGGCGGGCCCCCACGGCACTGAGGGGCTGGGTGGGAGTCGGGCTGTTCCTGTCGGCGTACGACGTGGTGCTCAGCGCGGTCAGCGAGGCGAGGTTCGAGCCGGTGTGGTGGTCGAGCCTGTCCGTGCGGGTGGCGACGTACGCCGTGCTGGCCTTCGGCTGCACGTGGGCGGTCCTCGCGCAGCTGCGTGACGTCGAGTCCTACGCGGACACCGAGCTGTTGCGCCGTGAGGGCCAGCTCCGCGGCTCCCTCGCCCGCACCGCGCAGCTGCTGCGGTGCGCCGAGGACCTCTCGCGGGCCGTCACGCCCGACGAGGTCGCCACCGTCCTCTGCGCCGATGCCGTGGCGTTGTCGGAGGTGCCGCACGCCGTCGTCCTCAGCGCCGACGGGGGCAGCTCCCTGCGCGTCCTGGGCACGGCCGGGTACGACGCGACGATGCGCGCGCGGATCGAGCACCTCGGCTGGGACGCCCCTCTGCCCGGCCCGCGGGCGGTCCTCACCCGCAGGCCTTCCTTCCTCAGCAGCGAGGAGGAGGTGCAGGGCCAGTTCCCCGGGCTCACCGGTATGCCCATGGCCGACGCGGCCACGGCGGCCGTCCTGCCGATCCTCGTGAACGGGGAGGTGATCGGCACCCTGGTGGTCTGGGGCACGGAGCCGTCGACGTGGACCCGGTCCCGGCGCGAGCTGCTCACGGGGCTCGCTGCCCAGGGGGGCCAGGCGATCGCCCGGGCGCAGGCGTACGACGACCAGGTCACCGCGGCGAACACCCTGCAGGAGTCGCTGCTGCCGTCACGCCTGCCGGTGCGCCGGGACGTGTCGCTGGCGGCCCGGTACGTCGCCGGTGAGAGCGGCCTGCGCGTCGGAGGGGACTGGTACGACTGCGTGGAGGTCAGCGACCAGCAGGTCGCGCTCGTGGTCGGCGACGTCATGGGCAAGGGCCTGCATGCCGCCGCACTGATGGGGCAGATGCGCACGACGCTGCGCTCCCTCACGGCGATCGACCCCTCACCGGCGGTGGTGCTGGACGCGCTGGACCGCGTCACGCTCGACCTGGACCCGGACGAGATCGCCACCGTGGCCTACATCCTGCTGGACCTCGACACGTGCGTCGCCCGCGTGGCCCGCGCGGGCCACCTGCCTCCCCTGCTGGTCACCCCCGACGGTCAGGTCACGCCCGTGTACGCCGGTGGGTCGCCGCCGCTGGGCGCACCCAGCGACGCGCGGGAGGACGCCGTGGTCGACGTGCCCGTGGGAAGCCTGCTCGTCCTCTACAGCGACGGCATGGTCGAGCACCGCCGTACCGGTTTGGACCCGGGGCTGCCGGACTTCATCAGCGCGGTCGGCCGGCTGGCGGCGCGGCACGCCCGCGACCCACAGGCCCTGGCGGATGCCGTCATGACGGCGATGGCCGGACCCGAACGCGACGACGACATGACGCTGCTCGTCGCCCTGCACGTCGGTGCGCCACAGCCGGCGACGGTGGAGCAGCCGGCCCGGAACGAGCCGGAGGCGGCGGTGCTCGAGGCCGACGGCTGACCTCGTGAGCGCGCGGCGCTCGACGGTGCAGAGGGTGGTCAAGCGGCGGCGGCGGGTGTACACCTGATGCCACGCCGGGGCTCCGACCTCGCGCTCCGCGTTCTCTTGCGCGTGGCGCTGGCCCGCAGCACCGGTTCCTCTGTCGGAAGGGGCGACCATGCGCAGACGCACAGCCGTCGCGGCGGCCCTGGCCGTCGGCGTCACCGTGGGACCCGGGTTGACCGCCTGTGGCAGCGGCCAGAGCTCGGCGGGGGGCAAGCCGATGCTGACGTGGTACATCAACCCCGACGGCGGAGGGTCCGACCCCGCCAAGAAGGGCCAGGCCCAGATCGCCAAGGAGTGCACCGATGCCGCCGGCGGCCGGTACGCCATCCGGGTGCAGCTGCTGCCCAACAGCGCCAGCGACCAGCGTCAGCAGCTCCTGCGCCGGCTGGCCGCCAAGGACGCGGGCATCGACCTGATGAGCATCGACCCGGTGTTCGTCGCGGAGTTCGCCGAGGCGAAGTTCCTGGCGCCGGTGCCGAAGGACATGGCGGCCGGTTTCACCAAGGACACGGTCAGCGCCGCGGTGCAGGCCGCCACCTGGAAGGGGTCGCTGGTCGCCGTGCCGTTCTGGGCCAACACCCAGCTGCTCTGGTACCGCAAGAGCGTGGCCAAGGCGGCCGGGCTGGACATGACCCGGCCGGTGACCTGGGAGCAGCTGATCACGGCTGCGCGGTCGCAGAAGAAGACCATCGGCGTGCAGGCCAGCCGCTACGAGGGCTACGTCGTCTGGATCAACGCCCTCATCGCCGGTGCGGGGGGCAAGATCCTGCTCAACCCCGGGGCCACCGCCGAACGGGTGCGGCTGGGCCTGGAGAGCCCGGCCGGCAAGGCGGCCACTGCGCTGATCCGGCAGGTGGCCGTGACCGGCGTGGGTGGTCCGGCCCTCTCGTCGACCACCGAGACCGAGGCGCTGAACCTGTTCTCCAACAAGGACACGAGCGGGTTCCTGGTCAACTGGCCCTACACCTGGGCGGCGCTGCCGACCAACGGGGTGAAGTTCATCGACGACATCGGCTGGGCGAAGTATCCCGAGACGGTGGCCGGGAAGCCCTCCGCGCCGCCGTTCGGGGGCATCGAGCTGGGCGTGGGTGCCTTCAGCAAGCACCCCGACCTGGCGTACGACGCCGCCAAGTGCATCACCTCCCCGGCGCACCAGACGCTGTACATGCTCGGCACCGGCAACCCGGCCGCCAACAAGACCGTCTATGACGACCCGGCGATCATCAAGCAGCTGCCCATGGCCGCCCTCATCCGGGCGTCGCTCGACGCCGCTGCGCCACGTCCACAGAGCCAGTACTACGGGGACATCTCCACGGGCCTGCAGCGGGAGTTCAGCCCGCCGAACTCGGTGAACCCCACCACCACGCCCGCCGCCGCGACGGACCTGATCACCTCCGTGCTGAAGGGAGACGCGCTGCTATGACGACCCTCGCGGACGACACCGGTCAGGGGACCACCGCGCAGGCCCACCAGGCACCGAAGGCACGGCTGTCCGACCGCGCCCGGGCCGAGCGCTCACTCGGCTGGAAGCTCGCCGGCCCGGCGTTCGTCATCATGCTCGCCGTCACGGCGTACCCGATCATCAACGCGGTGTGGCTGTCGCTGTTCAACTACCGCCTCACCGACCCGAGCGCGCGCAGCTTCGTCCTGCTGCGCAACTACTGGGTCATCCTCACCGACAGCCTGTGGTGGGCGGCCGTGGGCATCACGGTGGTGATCACCGTGGTCACGGTCGTGGTGGAGTTCGTGCTCGGCATGGCGCTGGCCATGGTGATGAACCGCATCGTCATCCCGCGCCGGACGCTGCGGACGGTGATCCTCCTGCCCTACGCCATCATCACCGTGGTCTCGGCGTTCGCCTGGAAGTACGCCTTCGCCGTCGACTCCGGCTTCGCCAACCACTGGTTCCACACCCTCACCTTCGGCGCGTTCCCGCTGACGTACGACTGGTTCGGTGGCACCTGGTCCTCGCTGGCGATCATCTGCCTCTCGGAGATCTGGAAGACGACGCCGTTCATGTCCCTGCTGCTGCTCGCCGGGCTGGCGCAGATCGACAGCGCGCTGGACGAGGCCGCCAAGGTCGACGGCGCCACGTTCTGGCAGCGCCTGTACAAGGTGACGCTGCCGAACATGAAGGCGGCGATCATGGTGGCCCTGCTCTTCAGGACCCTCGACGCGTTCCGTATCTTCGACAACGTCTTCATCATGACCGGCGGGTCCCAGAACACCTCCACCGTGTCGCTGGTCGCCTACAACCAGACGATCAGCCGGGCGGAGATCGGCATGGGGTCGGCCGTGTCGGTGCTGCTGTTCCTCATCGTGGTGGGGATCTGCGTGGTCTTCGTCAAGGCGTTCAAGGTCGACCTCGCCCAGGTGAAGGGGGACTGAGATGGAGTCCAACCTCTCCACGAGGGCCAAGACGTGGCTCGGGATCGGCGCGATCCCGATCATCTTGTACTCGATCATCCCGATCCTGTGGATGCTGTCGCTGTCGCTCAAGCCGAGCAGCGACCTGGCCGACGGGCAGTTCTTCCCGGCGCACATCTCCTGGAGCAACTACGCGCTCATCCTGACCGGCGGGGCGAAGGACCTGTTCCTGCCGGCGCTGGGCAACTCGATCGTGGTGTGCCTGTCCGCCACGCTGATCAGCGTGGTCCTCGCGACGTTCGCGGCGTACGCCATCGCCCGCCTGGACTTCCCGGGCAAGAAGCTCATCCTCACCACGGCCCTGGCCGTGTCCATCTTCCCGGTCATCAGCCTCGTCACGCCGATCTACAACCTGTGGCGGGCCATCGGCCTCTTCGACACCCAGATCGGCCTGATCATCCCCTACCTTTCGCTGACGCTGCCGATCAGCATCTGGACCCTCTCGGCCTTCTTCAAGCAGATCCCCTGGGAGATGGAGCAGGCGGCGCAGGTGGACGGGGCCACCAGCTGGCAGGCCTTCCGGAAGGTGATCATCCCCCTGGCCACACCGGGGGTCTTCACCACTGCGATCATCTCGTTCTTCATCGCCTGGAACGACTTCGTGTTCGCGATCTCGCTGACGTCCGAGCGGGCACGCACCGTCCCGGCTGCGCTGGCCTTCTTCACCGGCGCGTCGCAGTTCGAGCAGCCCACCGGCGCCATCTGCGCGGCCGCCGTCATCGTGACGATCCCGGTCGTCATCCTCGTCCTGTTCTTCCAGCGCCGGATCGTCGCCGGGCTCACGTCCGGTGCCGTCAAGGGCTGAACCGCGGCCCAGCACAGGCGAACTCGCACCCAGGAGGCTCACAGACCATGGCACGCATCAAGCTGAACCACATCGTCAAGAAGTACGGCGACGGGTTCCCTGCGGTCAACGACATCTCGCTGGACATCGCCGACGGCGAGTTCATGATCCTCGTCGGGCCGTCCGGCTGCGGCAAGTCCACGCTGCTGCGGATGATCGTCGGCCTGGAGGACATCACCTCCGGCGACATGTTCATCGACGACAAGCGGGTCAACGACCTGGCGCCGCGGGACCGCAACCTGTCCATGGTGTTCCAGAACTACGCGCTGTACCCCCACCTCACGGTGTTCGAGAACATCGCGTTCCCCCTGCGCCTGGCCAAGGGCGCGCACACCGAGGAGGAGATCCGGGACCGGGTGAACAAGGCCTCAGGCATGCTCGAGCTCGATGAGCACCTCGAGCGCAAGCCGGCCAATCTCTCCGGCGGCCAGCGGCAGCGCGTCGCGATGGGGCGCGCGATCGTGCGCCAGGCCGACGCGTTCCTGTTCGACGAGCCGCTGTCCAACCTCGACGCCAAGCTGCGTGGGCAGATGCGCACCGAGATCGCCCGGATGCAGCGCCGTCTGGGCATCACCACCGTCTACGTCACCCACGACCAGACCGAGGCGATGACCCTCGGTGACCGGGTGACGGTGCTGAAGAAGGGGATCGTGCAGCAGTGCGCCTCCCCGCGTGAGCTGTACGACCAGCCGGTCAACCTGTTCGTCGCCGGGTTCATCGGGTCGCCGCCGATGAACTTCCTGCCGGCGAGGGTCGACGGGACGACGCTGCGGATGCCGTTCGTCGACGTGCCGATGACCTCCGACCTGGCCGCCAAGGTGAAGGGGCTGGACATCGTGATCTGCGGTGTGCGGCCCGAGCACCTCAAGGACGCGTCCCTCGGTGACTCGGTGGCAGAGGGGACCGTGTCGTTCACCGCCCCGGTGGATGTCACGGAGTGGCTGGGGAACGAGCAGTACGCCTACATCCCGTTCGAGGCCGACCCGGCCGTCAAGGCCAAGCTGGACGAGCTCGACCGCGAGCTGGACGGTGAGGGCATGCGCACCCAGCTCGTGGTCAACCTCGACGCCCGGTCACGGATCCGCGAGGGCGATGACACGCAGCTGAGCTTCAACCCGGCCCTGATGCACGTCTTCGACCCCAACTCCGGCGACTGCCTCACCCGCGACGAGGCGAAGGCGGCCGAGCTCGCGCAGGAGAGTGAAGCCGACCGCAAGCGGGCGCTGGAGCGCGTCCGTGCCCGGGAGGAGGCCCTCGCCGGCTGACCTGCGTCAGCCGCGGCCGCGCCCTACGCTGGGGCGAGCGGGCCGGCAGGCGGCCACGGCGGTGCCCCTAGGGGTCCCTGGCGGATCGGAGTGGCGAAGCATGAGCTCTGGTGGAGCGGGACGCATGACCAGCAACCTGGTCGGGGCGTTGACCCAGGACGTCAGTGCGCTGGTGCGCGAGGAGATCCGGGCGGCACAGGCGGAGCTCGCCGACAAGGGTCGGCGTGCCGGCCGGGGCGGTGCGCTGCTCGCCGGCGCGGGGGTGCTCGGTGCCCTCGCGACGGGCAGCTCTGCGGTGTTCCTGCTGCGCACCCTCGACCGCGTCCTCCCGCCGCGGACCTCCGCCGCCGTCCTGACGGTGCTGTACGCCGGGGGAGCGGCGGCGCTGGGGGCGGCGGGCGTCGGCGAGCTGCGCCGCGCCATGCCGTTGGTGCCCGAGGAGACGGTCAGCAGCCTGCGGGAGGACGTCGAGGCGGTGCGTCCGGGCAGCGCCACCGTCGCCGGGACCGTGGCCGGGGACACGTCCCGGGAACCGCGCCCCGGTCGCGGTCCTCAGTAGGGCGGCAGCGCCGGGTCGTCGCCCTGCCGCGCGCCGATGCGCGCGCCGGCCGAGTCCCGGCCGCGCGCAATCGGGACCACGCCCACGGCCGCCGCCAGACCGTGGGCCGGCATGTTGCCGTAGATCGTCTCGATGTCGCGCGGGCGCACGCGGTAGGTCTCGTGCCAGATGCCCGCGTCGCCGTTGTCGGCAACCCGCCGGTTGAACTGGCGCCAGGGCTCCAGGTGCGGGTCGTTCCGGTCCCGGGCGAAGCGCTCGAGGTCGGCGAAGGAGCGCCAGTACTGCACGACCATCGGGGAGGGGAGGAACGCCTGGTGGTAGCCGAGCAGGCCCTTCTCCGGCCGCTGCTGGAGGTAACGCAGCATCCGCGGCATGGCGGTGAAGACCGGCCACCAGCTCGCGACCTTCCACGGGCGGTTGACGCGCATGCCGATCAGGAACACCACGAGCTCGTCGCCCGGAACGGCAGTCAGGTCGGCGGTGTGCCGTCCCGCGCGGATCGAGGCCATGGTCCCTCCCGTGGGCAGGCTCCTGCGGTCAGGATGCCATCGCCGGGTAGCGGCGTCGAGGGACCTCAAGGTGGGGGTTGCGCCCACGGTCGGCCCGGACGACGGTGACGGTGTGGGCGGATCTGCACGAGCGGGCAGCGTCTGCGCGGTGGCGGTCGGCATCGCGCTGGTGGCCGCCTGCGGCGGCCCGAGGGCCAGCAGTCAGAGCGCCGGCGGCACGAGCCATGGTGGTGAGGCCACCAGCGCCCCGCGTGGTGGCACGTCCTCGAGCGCGCCCGGCGGGACGCTCATCCTCGGGACCACGACGAGCACCCAGGACTCGGGCCTGCTCGACACGCTGGTGCCGTCGTACGAGTCAGGCAGCCGGTGCCGGGTCAAGACCGTCGCGGTGGGGTCCGGTGAGGCGCTGGCCATGGGCGCCAAGGGGGACGCCGACGTGCTGCTGGTGCACTCTCCCGCCGCGGAGGAGACGTACATGGCTCAGGGCCACGGGCTCAGCCGGGCGGCGGTGATGCACAACGACTTCGTCCTGCTGGGGCCCAGGGACGACCCGGCGCATACGGACGGCAAGGGCGCGGTCGCGGCGCTCAGGGCGATCGCCGCCGCGCACGCGCCGTTCGCGTCCCGTGCCGACGCCTCGGGCACCAACGCCAAGGAGCTCGCCCTGTGGGACCGGGCCGGGGTCCGGCCGAGCGGCGGCTGGTACGTCAGAACCGGCCAGGGCATGGGGGAGACCCTGACGATCGCCAGCCAGAAGCAGGCGTACACGCTCTCCGACCGTGGCACCTTCCTCGCCACCAGGAACCTGGACCTCCGCATCCTCAGCCAGGGTGGCGCCGAGCTGGCCAACCCCTACCACGTGATCGTCGTCCGGCATCCGGGCACCAACCTGGGCTGCGCGCGCGAGTTCGCCGGGTGGGTGACCTCGGCTGCCACGCAGCGCGAGATCGGGCACTTCGGGGTCGCGCGGTACGGGCAGCCCCTGTTCTTCCCCGATGCCCGCACGGGGACGGCGCCCCGATGACGGACCCGGTGGCCGAGGTGGTGCTCCGGTCGGTCCTGGTGTCCGGAAGTGCCACCGCCGTCGCGACGCTCGTCGGGGTCCCGCTGGGCACCTGGCTGGCCCTGGGCCGTGCCCGCGGGCGGAGGGTCACCATCGCGATGGTCAACACCGGCCTGGCGGTGCCGACGGTGGTGGTCGGGCTCGTCGTCGCCATGCTCCTGTGGCGCAGCGGGCCGCTGGGCGGCCTCGACCTGGTCTACACGCTGCGGGGGATGGTGGTCGCGCAGGTCCTGATCGCCACGCCCCTCATCGTCGCCATCACCGTCGCCGCCCTGAGCCTCCTGCCGGACGAGCTGCCGGACCAGCTGCAGGCGCTCGGCGCGAACCGCCGGCAGATGGTGGGACGGTTGTGGCTGGAGGCGAGGCTGCCGCTGCTGGTCGCGGTGATGGCCGGCTTCGGGCACGCGCTGTCGGAGGTCGGGGCCGCCACGATGGTCGGCGGCAACATCCACGGCCAGACTCAGGTCATGACCACCGCCGTCGTCGAGGACGTGCGACGGGGGGACTTCGGATCGGCGCTGACCTTCGCCGCGGTGCTGCTGGTCCTGGCGTTCGTCGTGAACGCCACGTTGTCCACGGTGCAGCAGCGTGGGACCACGTGGTCGCGGCCCTGAGCCTCGTCGACGTCCGTCACCGCCGTGGCGCCCGCGAGATCCTGTCGATCGACCAGCTCACCGTCCACCCCGGCGAGCGCCTCGCGGTCCTCGGGCCCAACGGCGCGGGGAAGACGACGATGCTGCGGCTCCTCGCCGCCGTCGAGCCACCGACCAGCGGCAGCGTGCGCATCGGCGGCACGGACACGGCCTCCGCGTCCGCCAGCGAACGGGTCCGGGTGCGCCGCGACATCGGCTACGTCGCGCAGCACGCCGCGCTCCTGGGTGGCTCCACGGTCGCCCGTAACGTCGAGCTGCCGCTCGCGTGGCGCAAGGTGGGGCGCTCGCAGCGGCGCGAGCGCGCCCTGAGTGCCCTCGACGCGCTCGGCGTCGCGCACCTGGCCGGTCGGCGGGCCGGCACCCTCTCCGGTGGCGAGGCGCAACGCGTCAGCCTGGCGCGGGCGCTGGTCACCCGGCCCGGCATCCTGCTGCTCGACGAGGCCGCCGCCGCACTGGACGTCGCGTCCCGGGCCCGGTTCCTGGCCGATGTCGAGCTCGCGCTGGGCGACCGGGGAACCACGCTGGTCCACGTGTCCCACCGGCCCGACGAGGCACTGCGGCTGGCCGACCGGGTGGCGGTCCTCGTCGACGGGACGCTGCGGCAGGTCGCGACGCCCTGCGCCCTCGTGCGCCAGCCCCGCGAGGTGGTCGTGGCGCAGCTGGTGGGGTACCAGAACGTGCTGGACGCGGTGGTGGACGAGCGGGGCGACGTACGGGTGGGGCGCGCCCTGCTGTGGCGCGGCTGTCCAGGCCCTCCCGGGCCTGTTGTCCTCGCGGCGTGGGCCGGCGGGCTGCTGCTCGGTCCGCACGCCCACGGCGACGGCTCCTTCCGCGTGACCGAGGTCGGTCCCGGGCCGGGGCACTGGCGCGTCGAGCTGCGCGGTCCGGCGCCCCTCACCGCGCACGTGCCCTGGGAGCGGCCACCGCCGGCGGTGGGCGACGAGGTGACCGTGACGGTCCGCCCGTCGGCCGCCGCCCTGGTGCGCCGGCCCTCCTGCGCCGGGGAACGCGGCCGCCTAGCGGATCCGTAGGCCCATCTCGTCGGTGGCGTAACCGCCCAGGTCCTCGACCGAGGCCCGGAAGTCCGCCGACCGGAGCAGCTCCCAGAAGGGGGCCAGCAGGGGGGCGTCGAGCAGGCCGGCGCCGACGACGAGGTCGTAGGGCTCCGTGGTCACCGGGACGAAGTCCAGGCCGAAGGCGCGTGCGGCGGCGAGGATGCCGAGGCCGCAGTCGGCACGGCCCGACGCGACGGCAGCGGCCACCGCGAGGTGCGTGTGCTCCTCGCGGGCGTAGCCGTTCACGTCCCCCGGCGAGAGCCCGTGTCGCGCGAGCTCGGAGTCCAGCAGCATCCTCGTGCCGGCACCCCGCTGCCGGTTCACGTAGCGGACGGTCCGGCGGCTGAGGTCCGTGACGTCGGCCAGGTCGAGGGGGTTGCCCGGTGGGACCAGAAGGCCTTGGTCGCGCCGGACCAGCCGGACGACGCTGACCCCACGGCCCTCCAGCAGCCGGTCGACGTACGGCAGGGTGTAGTCGCCCGTCTCCGGGTCGAGCAGGTGCGAGCCGGCGAGGTGGCACAGCCCGTCCCGCAGGGCCACGAGGCCGCCGAGCGAGCCCACGTTGGACGAGGCGAGGCTGATCCGCGGGTCGCGGGCGCGCAGCCGTGAGGCGGCCAGGTCCAGCACCAGGTCGTGCGACCCGATCACCACGATCGTCCGCCGTACCTCGTCCAGCCCGCGCAGCAGCTCGACCTCGACCTCCTCGCCGGCCTGGTGGCCCTCGGTCGAGGCGGGCACGACGAGCAGACCGTCGGCCCGCACCAGCGAGGTGAGCACGCCCGCCCCGCGGGAGAGCGGGGTCGCCACGACCCTGCCCGCCACCTGACCCAGCCGGACACGGACCCAGTCGTCCATGCCGAGCACCGAGGCGAGCTTGCGGGCGAGGTGCGCCTGGGTCACGGGCCGGCGGCGTACCGCCGCTCCCTCGAGCGCGGCCAGGAGGGGGGCGACGAAGACGTCGAAGGTCAACGCGGCCGACACGGGGTAGCCCGGGCAGCCCACCACCGGGGTGTGGTCGACCAGGCCGAGGACGACCGGGTGTCCGGGCCGCACGGCGACACCGTGCACGGCGAGGGTGCCGTGCTCGGCCACGACACGGGCCGTGTAGTCGTCGCGCCCGGCGCTCGAGCCCGCGACCACGAGCACCACGTCCGCGTCCGCGGCCGCCGCGCGGACGGCTCGTCCGATGCGGTCCGGGTCGTCCGGCTCGATCGGCAGCACGACCGCGACGCACCCGGCCTCGCGTGCCTGGGCGGCGAGCATCAGCGAGTTGGTGTCCGGGATCTCCCCCTGCTGCAGGTCGGACCCGAGCGGCCTGACCTCGTCACCGGTCGGCACGACCGCCACGAGGGGCGCCCGTCGGACGAGCAGGGAACGAGCGCCGGCTGCGGCGGCCGCCGCCACGTCCACCGCGCGCAGCCGGTGGCCCTCGGGCAGCAGCAGCTCGCCGGCCGCGATGTCCTCGCCGATGGACCGGACGTGCTGGTACGGCGGGACCGCGGTGCGCAGCTCGGCGAGCAGGCCGGCGACGGCCGGCACAGGGTGCACCTGCTCGCGCATGACGACGGCGTCGCGCCCCGGGGGCATCGGATCGCCGGTGTCCACGACGTCGTAGTCCTCGGGCGTCAGCTGCAGGGGAGTGGTCTCGCTCGCCCCCACGGTGGCGGCCGACCTGACGGCGATGCCGTCCATGGCGGCCGCGTCGAACGCCGGCGACGAGCGGCGCGCCCAGATGGCCTCCGCGGTGACCCGCCCCACCGCGTCGGCGAGAGCGAGGCGGACGGCGGGAACGTGCTCGGGGCACCCGCCGGCGGCGCAGGCGTCCCGCCACGCCGCGAGGGCTTCGTCGGCGGGGATGTCCCGCAGAAACGGGCTGTCCTGCCCCGCGTCGGCGTCAGCCATACAGCATCACGTTCACCTCGGACCCGGCGGCGAGACCGGTGGCGGCCTCGGGTACGACCACGCAGCCGTCCGCCGAGGCCAGCACCGACAGCAGCGCCGAGTGCCCGAACACCGGCTCGGCCACCCCGTGGCACAGGCGCACCTGCACGACGTCCAGGCGCCCCGCGACCGACGGGACCTCGTGGCCCAGCCGCGCGCGCGTGCCCGGTTCGGGTGGGGCCTCGAGGCAGCCGCCCACCAGGCGCAGGACCGGCAGCCCGACCAGCCGGAAGACCACGAGCGCCGACAACGGGTTGCCCGGCAGCCCGATGACCGGCACCCCCTCGCACTCGGCGAGCACCGTGGGCTTGCCCGGGCGGATCGCGAGGCCGTGGCAGAAGATGCCGGGCGGCCCGAGCCCCGCGATGACGCCGGCCGTCTCGTCCCGCGCGCCGACCGACGACCCGGCGCTGACGACAGCCAGGTCGCAGGTGGACAGGGCCGCCCGGAGCGCGCGGTCGAGCGCCGCCGCGTCGTCCGGGACGATGCCCCGCAGGTCGGGGGTGCCGCCGCCGCCGGTGACCAGCGCCGCCAGGGCGATCGCCGTGGCATCCCGCACCTGGCCCGGCAGCAGGTCGCCGGTGGTGGCCGGCACGACCTCGTCGCCGGTGGAGAGGATCGCCACGGTGGGCCGGACCCGCACCCGGACCTCGCGGATCCCCGCCGCGGCCAGCAGCCCGAGGTCCTGGGCGCGCAGCGCCCGCCCCGCCGGCACGAGCCGCGCGCCCGCCACCACGTCCTCGTCGGCCCGCACCATCCCGTCCCCGGGGGCGGCCGGGCGCACGACCTCGACCGTGCCGGGCACCACCACCTGCGTGTACTCCACCATCACGACGGCGTCCGCGCCGGGCGGGAGGGCGCCACCGGTCGGGATCGCCACGGCGGTGCCCGGCCTGACCACGGCGTCGGGGAGGTGACCCATGCGCACCGCACCGACGACGTCCAGATAACCGGGGAGGCCGTCGGAGACGCCGTACGTGTCGGCCGCCCGGACGGCGAACCCGTCGACGGTCGACCGCGCGAAGCCGGGCAGGGCGGCGGGTGCGACCACGTCCTCGGAGGGGACCCGGCTCAGCGCGTCGCCCAGGGCGACCACCTCAACCGCTGTACGCCGTCCGGGCCGGAACCCCCTCAGTGCCTCCTCGACCGTCAGGGCGGTGAAGAACTCGTGCCCCGGCATGGCCCCGGGTCCTAGTTCCGGGGCTGGGGGCGGGCCGCCGCACCACCGCGCTCGTGTCCGAGGACGCTCACCACCGGGCCCAGTGCCACCTGGCCGAGGCCGCAGATCGACGTCCGGCGCAGCACCGTCTCCAGCTCGAGCAGCTCGGCCCGGCGGCCCTCGTCCAGGTCCCCACCCGCGGCCAGCACGTCCGCGAGCAGGGTGTGGGCCTTGGCGGTCCCCACCCGGCAGGGGACGCACTTGCCGCACGACTCGTTGCGGAAGAACGCGAGCACGTTCGTCGCGGCCGCCAGCAGGTCGGTGCCCTCGGCCATCACCACCATGGCGCCGGACCCGAGCATGGTCCCGGCCTCGGCGAGGGTCTCGAAGTCGAGACGGACGTCGAGGCGGTCGGGGCCGAGGAAGTTGGACGAGGCACCGCCCGGCTGCACCGCGGCGAGGGCGGCGCCGCCGGCCATCCCGCCGGCCGCCTCCAGCAGGCCCCCGACCGTGGTGCCCATCGGTACGCAGTACACCCCGGGCCCGGCGACGTGCCCGGAGACGGCGAAGAACTTCAGGCCGGTCGAGCCGCCGACGCCCTGGGCCCTCCACCAGCCGGCGCCGCGCTCGACGATGACCGGCACGTCGGCCAGCGTCTCCACGGAGTTCATCAGCGTGGGCCTGCCCCACAGCCCGTAGGTGCCGGGGAACGGCGGCTTGTTGCGCGGCTCGCCGCGGTGGCCCTCCATGCACTCGATCAGCGCCGACTCCTCCCCGAGGATGTAGCCGCCCGGGGACGTGAACACCTCCACGGCCAGTCGCCGCCCGCGGCCGTCGACGTCCTCGCCGACCAGGCCCTGCCGGCGCAGCGCCTCGATCTCCTCGCGCAGCACGGCCTCCTCGGGGCCGTACTCGTGGCGGACGAAGACCCAGCCCTCCTCGGCGCCCACGACGACCATGGCGAGCAGCAGCCCCTCGAGGACGAGGTGCGGCTGCTCCGCCAGGATCTGGCGGTCCTTGAACGTCCCGGGCTCGGACTCGTCGGCGTTGCAGATGACGTACTTCAGGGCGCCCGGCTGCCCCGCGACCAGGTCCCACTTGCGGCCGGTGGGAAAACCCGCGCCGCCCATGCCCCGCAGACCGGCCTCCTGCAGCGACTCCACGACGGAGCCCGTGGTGCGGTCGCCGCGCAGCAGGGACCGCAGGACCCGGTAGCGCTCCTCGCCGGGCGCGTACGGGTCGTTCGGCCAGCGCCCTCCGCGGCCGTCCGGCCCGCGCCGTACTGCCTCGGTCGGCGCGAGGGTGCCGGCCCGGGCGGCAGCGACCAGGTCGGCGGTCGCCGCCGCAGCCGCGGGCTGCTCGTTCACCGCCACGGCGGGGGAGAGGTCGCACCGGCCCAGGCAGGACACCTCGACGACCTCGATCTCGGGGTCCGCGGCGTAGCGGGCCCGGACCGCGTCGATGCCGCGCTGGCCACCCTGCAGCCAGCAGGAGAGGTCCCGGCACACGTGGACGGCCGTCGCCGGCGGCGGCTGCGTGCGGTAGTGCGGGTAGAACGAGACCAGGCCCTCGATCTCGTACAGCGGTCGTCGCGTGTCCCGCGACAGCGCCTCGAGCTCCTCGCGGGGCAGCCATCCGAGGCGTTCCTGGATCAGGTTGAGGGCAGGCACCAGGCTCGGCCCGGGAAACCTGCCCGCCCGGGCCTCCACCCCGGGGGCGCGCACCCGTCCGGTGCTCACCGGGGCTCCCACGGTGCGATGCGTACGGCGCAGAACTTGAACTCCGGGATCTTGCCCCAGGGGTCGATCTCGTCGATGGTCAGGAGGTTGGCCGCCGCCTCACGGAAATGGAAGGGGATGAAGCAGTTGCCCCGCCCCTCACGGTGGGACACCTTGACGTTCAGCTCGATGTGCCCCCGCCGTGAGGTCACCTGCGCCCAGCCGTCGTGGACCAGGCCCAGCTCCTCGGCGTCGAGGGGGTTGACGTACACCTCCGCCCGGGGCGCAATCGCGTCCAGGGCGAAGGAGCGGCGGGTCATCGACCCGGTGTGCCAGTGCTCCAGCAGGCGCCCGGTGTTGAGGATGAACGGGTACTCCTCGTCGGGCAGCTCCCTGGCGGGCAGCCACTGCGCGGGGACGAGGTGCGCCAGGCCGTCGCTGGTGTTGAACCGCTCGTCGAACATCACGACGGTGCCGTCGCTGTGCTCGGGGTCGTCGTTGGGGTAGAGCTTGCCGGTGCCGCCGAGGTTGTCGTAGCTGAGGTTGCGGTAGCTGGGCGTCAGCGAGACGACCTCCTCGAACACCTCCCGCGGCGACCGGTAGTCCCAGTCGAGCCCGATCCGCTGTGCCACCTCCTGGATCACCCGCCAGTCATCCCGCGCCTGCCCCGGCGGCTCGAGCACCTTGTGCCCGAGCTGCACCCGGCGGTCGGTGTTGGTGTAGGTGCCGTCCTTCTCCAGGTAGGAGGTCGCCGGCAGGATGACGTCGGCGAACTCGCCGGTCTCGGTGAGGAAGATGTCCTGGACGACCAGGAACTCCAGCTGCGACAGCGCCTTGCGGACCTTGTTGATGTTGGGGTCGGACAGGAACGGGTTCTCGCCCATCATGTACATCCCCCGGACGCCGCCGTGCAGGACCGATCCGATGATCTCGGTGACGGTCAGCCCCGGCTCGGGGTCGAGGTCGGTGCCCCAGGCACCCTCGAACCGCTCCCGGACGGCCGGCTCGGCCGCCCGCTGGTAGTCCGGGTAGAACATCGGGATCAGGCCCATGTCCGAGGCGCCCTGCACGTTGTTCTGGCCGCGCAGCGGGTGCAGCCCGGTGCCGGCACGGCCGACGTTGCCGGTGATCGCGCACATGGCGATGAGACACCGCGCGTTGTCCGTGCCGGTCGTGTGCTGGGAGATCCCCATGCCCCAGAAGATGATCCCGGCCCCGGCCTCACCCCACAGCCGCGCCACCTCCCGGAGGACGCCGGCGGGCACGCCCGTGATCTGCTCACCGCGCTCGGGCGGGTAGTCGGCCACGGTGGCCGCCAGGGCGTCGAAGTTGGACGTCCGCGCGGCGACGTACTCCTCGTCCACCAGGCCCAGCCGGATCACCTCGTGCATCACCGCGTTGTAGAACGCGACGTCGGTGCCCGGCTTGAGCTGGCAGAAGATGTCGGCGTGCTCGGACATGCGGTCGGCCCGGGGGTCGACGTAGATGATCGTCGTGCCCTTCCGCTGTGCCTGCTTGAAGAACGACGACGCGACCGGGTGGTTGGCGGGCGCGTTGCTGCCCGCAACGATCGCGACGTCGGCGTTCACGACGTCGCCGTACGTCGTGGACACGGCGCCGGAGCCGATGCCCTCGAACAGTGCGGCGACGCTGGACGCGTGGCACAGCCGGGTGCAGTGGTCCACGTTGTTGGTGTGGAAGCCCGTACGGATGAGCTTCTGGAAGAGGTAGGCCTCCTCGTTGGAGCACTTCGCCGACCCGAAGCCGGCGATCGCGGCCGGGCCGTGGTCCCGGTGCAGCTCTGTGAGGCGTCGGGCGACGAGGTCCAGCGCCTCCTCCCAGGTGGCCTCGCGGAAGTGCGGCAGCACCTGCTCCATCGGCACCAGGCCTCCCGGTCGCCGGCCCTTGCGCCCCTTGCGGCCGACCTCCTCCTCGCCCCGGACGTCCGCCGACAGCGGGCCCTTGGGGTAGGAGTCCTCGCGCCGGATCAGCGGGGTGGTCAGGCGCTGCGGCGAGGCGGCGTAGTCCCACCCGTAGCGGCCCTTGACGCACAGCCGGCCCTGGGAGCCGGGCTGGTCGCGGCCCTCGGCGAACGCGATGGCGCCGCGCTCGCGGTCCACGAAGTACGTGAGGGCACAGCCGACGCCGCAGTACGGGCACACGCTCTCGACGGCGTCCAGCTCGGTGCGTGGGCGGATGGGGACGTCGTGGATGGGCTTGTTGGTCAACGCCCCGGTGGGGCACGCCGCGACGCACTCACCGCACGTCACGCACGAGGACGCGCCCATCGGGTCGTTCAGGTCGAAGGCGATGCGGGTGGAGTACCCCTTTCCGCTGCGCCCGATGACGTCGTTGCCCTGAATGTCGTCACAGGCCCGGACGCAGCGGTCGCACAGGATGCAGGCGTCGTGGTCGACCGCGATGACGGGGTTCGACAGGTCGGTGCCGCGGGCGGGACCACGGGGCAGCGCGCCGTCGGCGGCCACCCCGTAACGGTCGGCCAGCCCGATCAGCAGGTTGTCGCCCGTCGTCGTCTGCTTCGGGTCGCGCTCGCGCGGCGGCTGGTCGGCCACCAGCAGGGCGGTGAGCACCGCACGGCTGGCCTCGACGTCGGGCGTGGACGTCGAGACGGTCATCCCGTCCTCGCACGGGCGGACGCAGGCAGCCGCGAAGGCCCGCCCGCCGGTGTCCACCACGCACATCCGGCACACGCCCACGGGGTCGAACCGCTCGTCGTGGCACAGCACGGGGATGTCGATGCCGGCGTCCCGTGCCGCCGTCCAGATGGTGGTGCCCTCCGGCACCGTCACCTCACGGCCGTCGATGGTCAGGTCGACGGTGCGGGTCCGTCCCCCGGTCAGTGACACGGTGCTCATGGCGGTCCTCTCCTAGCTCACGGCCGGCTCAGCCAGCAGGAGGTCGTCGGCCAGGGCGGCCGGAAGCCGCCCCTCGGCGTCCAGTCCACGCGCGGCGTAGTAGCCGTCGACCATGGCGCGCAGGGTGTCCGCGGACAGGCCGGCGACCCGTCCCGACGCGAGCACCAGCGGCTCCTGCAGCAGCCGGTCCGGCAGCCAGTCGTCGGCGGGCACCCAGCCCTCGCGCAGGTTGAACGCCCGCTTGGCCAGGACGATCCGGCGCGCGGTGGCGTGCAGCTCCTCGCCGTCGACGTCCCACCCGGTGACTGTCTGCAGCAGGGCCGCCCACTCACGGAACGGGTCGGCAAAGACCCCGCGCAGGAACTTGCACAGGATCATGGAGTCCATCACGGCGGCGCGGTCCTCGGTGTCGACCGCCGCGAGGACGTGCGCCTCGCCGCCGGCGAAGCGGTCCAGGTCGCCGGAGAGGTCCGCCTCGTAGGCGCCCGAGCGGTTGTGGTCCGCCCCGCGGGCGTTCACGGCGAGCCCCAACGCCATCGCCTGCAGCGTCCGCGGTTCGTAGCCGGGGAGCTCCAGGCCCTTGACCTGCATGGCGAACGCCCCGGAGCCGTGCCCCACCGCCTCGGCGGCCCGGCGCGACCCCTCGGCGAGGAGCTCGCCCAGACCCTGACGGCGGCCGATCTCCTCCAGCGCCCTCATCAGGGCAGCGCCGTCGCCGAACCGGAGCCAGGGCGCGTCGAGCAGCCCCCGCTCGACGCACTCCATCGCCCACGCGACGGTGCCGCCGGCGGAGATGGTGTCGAGCCCGAGCTCGTCGCACCGGGCACTGGCCGCCAGCACCTCGTCCGGGTCGGAGACGCCGCACATCGGGCCGAGGGCGAACACGTTCTCGTACTCCACCCGGGCCTTCGTCCCGCCGGCGGCACGGTAGATGTGCTCGCAGCCGATGGTGCAGGAGGCGCAGCTGTTCCTGGCCGTGCTCCGCAGCGCCGCCAGCTCCTCCGCAGCGAGCCGTGGCGCGTCGGCGAAGGTCGCGCTGGCGAAGTTCCGCGTCGGCAGTGTGTGGATCGCGTTGAAGGTCAACAGGTTGGCGAGCGTGCCGAGCTCGCGGTACTTGGCGGTCGCCGGCCCGAACGACCGTGCCCTCAGGTCACGGGCGGCGGCGAGGACGCCCGCGGGGTCCGCTGGAGCGACCTTCGTGGCGGCGTGGACGGCGACCGCCTTGAGGTTCTTGGCCCCCAGCACCGCCCCGAGACCGCCACGGCCGGCATGACGACCGTCGTGGGAGACCGTGGCGTACCGCACGCCGCGTTCACCTGCCGGTCCGATCGAGGCGACCCTCCAGCCCCGGCCCAGGCGTGCGACGAGGGCCCGCTCCGCCTCGGCGGCCGGAAGGCCCCACACGTCCGCGGCCCCGACGAGCCGGGCTCCGGTGCCGTCCACCACCAGGACCGACGGCGAGGCGCAGCGGCCCCGCACGACGATGGCGTCGTAGCCGGTCAGCTTGCCCGAGATCGCGAAGTGGCTGGAGGAGAGGGCGTCGTTGAGCATCCCGGTGAGCGGCGACTTGGCCACGACGGCGAACTTCGCGCTGGTGGTGAGCGGGGTGCCCACCAGGGGGGAGAAGACGAACGCCAGGGGAGCCTCGGGCGACAGCGCGTCCACGCCGGCCGGCGCGAGGAGGTGCATCAGCCACGTCCCGAGCCCGGAGCCGCCGAGGTAGGCACGCAGCACCGGCTCGGGCAGCTCGAGCACCGAGGAGCTGCCGTCGTCCAGCTGCACGACGAGCGCTCGTCCGAAGTAGCCGCCGGGCACCTCGGTCACCCCCCGGCGTCCGCCGAGAGGAACGCCACCGTGTCGCCGGCGACGAGCGGCAGGTGGCCGTCCCTGGTGATCTGCTCCCCGTTGAGCGCAGCGACGACGTGGTGGTCCAGCAGCACGGACACGGCCGCCGCCGCCCCGGCCAGCGTCGCCGCGCGCACCGTGCGGGGACCGGCACCGGCACGGTTGGCGACGGCGCCGAAGCACCGGACGGTCACCTCGGGGGGTGGGGTGTTCCGGGCCTGCTCGTACTCCTGGGACTCGTTGACGTTGACCACCGAGTCGAGCCCGGGGTCCAGGGCGGCGACGGCCGGGTCGGCCCGCAGTGTGGCGTCGTCGAGGCGGAGCACCCGGCACTGGTCGAAGAGGAAGGCGGGGCGGAGACGGTCGGCGGCGACGAGCGAGGCGACCACCGGAGCGAGGCTGGTGCGGTAGGCGGCGGCCAGGGGCTGGGGATAACCGCGGGCGACCGGCAGCGCGACGTCCAGCTCCGGGGTCAGGGCACCGAGGACGGCGCCGATGAAGGCCGGATGCAGGAAGGGCAGGTCGGTGGAGCAGACGAACGCGGCCTCGGCCCGGTCCGTCAGGGCCGCCAGGCCCACCGCGATGCCCTGCAGCGGCCCGAGCCCCTCGCGCGGGTCGGCGGCGACCTCCACCTCGGGCGGCAGGTCGGGCAGCGGCTGGCCAGGGGCGCGGACCACGAGCACCGGGCCGGTGACGGCGCGGGCGACGACGGAGACCGTACGGCGCAGCAGGGTCGAGCCGTGCCAGTCCAGCTCCGCCTTGGAGGTGCCCATGCGGGACGAGCGCCCGCCCGCGAGCACCACTCCGGCCGTCTTCTCGACCGTCGTCATGCTCATCACCTCTTCCCCGCTCGGCATGGGTCCGGCGGACGGCCCCGCCGCGAGACGGACCCGGGCGGGTGCCCGTGGTCCGCTCGCGGCGGTGGTGTGCTGCGGCTGGGTCCAGCCGCGGCTGCTTCCCGGTTCTAGAAGGTTGACTTGGGTACGCCCATGCCGGGGTCGACCTTGGTGGGTCCGTCGGCGGTGGGCCGGGGGTTGAAGTCGAAGATGGCCGTGGGGACGTAGACGGTGGAGCAGGAGTTGGGGATGTCCACGACCCCGGAGAGGCGTCCTTCGATGGGTGCGGCGCCCAGGATCATGTAGGCCTGTTCGGGGGTGTAGCCGAACTTGGTCAGGTAGTCGATGGCGTGCAGACAGGCGCGCTGGTAGGACAGGTGGGAGTCCAGGTAGCGCTGGGTGCCGTCGAGGGTGACCGAGGTGCCGGAGAAGGCGAGCCACTCGGCGTACAGGGGGTCGGTGTTGCCGGGCATGAAGATGGCGTTCTCCGACACGCCGTAGGTGTCCATGCCGCCCTTGATCAGGTCGACGTGCAGGTCGATGAACCCGCCCATCTCGATCGCGCCGCAGAAGGTGATCTCCCCGTCGCCCTGGCTGAAGTGCAGGTCGCCCATGGACAGGTTCGCCCCGTCGACGAAGACGGGATAGAAGACCCGGGTGCCCTTGGTGAAGTTCTTGATGTCCTGGTTGCCGCCGTTCTCCCTCGGGGGTGCGGTGCGGGCTGCCTCGGCAGCGGCGTTGGTGAACGCCTCACCCTCCAGGGAGCCCAGGATCGCGTCCTGGGGCAGAGGAGGCAGGGCCAGCGGTGGGACCCGGTTCGGGTTGGTGGCGATCAGGTCGCCCTCACGCTTGTTCCACCGTGCCAGCAGCTCCTTGGACGGGGCGGTGCCCATCAGGCCGGGGTGGACGATGCCGGTGAAGGAGACCCGGGGCACGTGCCGGGAGGTCGCCTTGCCACCGCGGAAGTCCCAGATCACCTTGTAGGCGTCGGGGAACTGCTCGGTCAGGAAGCCGCCGCCGTTCTGGGTGGCAAAGATGCCGGTGTAGCCCCAGCCCTGGCCGGCCAGCGGGCCGGAGTCCTCCTGCGGGATCGGGCCGACGTCCAGGATGTCGATGACCAGCAGGTCACCGGGCTGGGCGCCCTGGACCCCGATCGGGCCGGAGAGCACGTGCACCGTCGACAGCGGCGCGTCGCGGACGTCGTCGGCGGAGTCGTCGTTGTGGATCGCCCCGTCGAACCACTCCCGGCAGTGGACCCGTACCGAGTCCCCGGGCTTGACCTGGACCTGGGCGGGAATCGCGTAGTGCCAACGGTTGTGGCCGATGAGCTTCTGCTCGGTGAACTTCTTGGTGGAGTCCAGTGGGAACACGACTTCGGGCATGACTGGTCCTTTCTTCCTCGTGTCAGTTCACTTGTGGGTCAGCCGGGGGAAGGCACCGCGCCCGGCGGTGCGGTCGGGGCGGCGGGGGTGCGCTCGCGCAGCCTGGGGTACAGCGCGCCGAAGGCGACGACGGAGACGATGACCAGCACGATCGCGGCGGTCCGGCTGTAGGTCGCCCAGCGCCCGGACAGCAGCAGGAACGCCGGAACCACGCCGGTGATCCAGCCCTCGATCGCGGCGACGGCGCCGGTGTAGCGCGACAGCCCGACCTTGCCCAGCCCGAGGACCAGGAAGAACAGCAGCCACAGGAACGCCCACATCAGCCAGATCACACCGAACCCGGTGTCGCCCAGCCGGCCGAAGTTCAGCCCGGCGTACACGCACGCGCAGATCGCCACGAACAGCGAGAAGTAGCCCAGTCCGGTGCCGTCGAGGTCGCCCAGCAGGTTCCACGCGACGTACAGGTAGGTGAAGCCGAACAGGTACAGCCCCGACCCGTTGAGGATGATGTTCGGGTCGCCACGTGAGGTGAAGATCAGCCAGGTCGGGGTGATCACCTGCATCGAGCCGACGAAGACGTTCAACGGTGCGGCCGATTTCGCGTTGACCACCCCCAGGAGCATCAGGCCGTTGAGGAAAAGCACCGCACCGACGTAGAGCAAACCCACGCTACCCATGGGGGAACCACCTTCCAGATGCCGGGAACTAGGGACGAGGCAGACGCGCCAGCCTGGGGTCAGGCGGCGCCATCGGCGTGCGACGCCGCGCCTTGCCCGCGGGGATCGAGGACACCACCTGCGGCCGCTCACTGGTGGCCGCCGCGTCATCGATCACCGTGACCAGATCTCGCCGGACCAACGACAACCGCGGCGCGGAGAACACCCGCACCCCCACGCCTCCGCACGCCGGGCACGACACCCGCGCCGACGCCGTCCCCATCGCCACCGACACCTCGAACAAGCCGTCTGTCTCGCAACGGTATTCGTATGTCGCCACGTGACGCTCCCTGGTCGGGGCCACCCGCAGGGGGCCGCCGGAGTCGTGCACCGGCCCCCCTTCATCGCAGGGCCGGAGCGATGGTCGTCGTTGTGGTCCCGGTGGTCGACCTCGTGCCGGCGTAGCGGCCTTCGTCGATCCGGAACCTCCCTGCACGCTGCCCCGCCCGCGCGGTCCCGCTCAGGGCCAAAGGTCCCTTGTCCGGCTCGTGATGACGACGTGCCGCCGTCCACCGGACCCCCTCAGGGATGTGCCGTCTGGGGCGTGTGCGACCACGCCGTCACCAGCGGCGGAGCACCCACGCCCGAGCCGGCCTCAGCGGCGGCTGCGCGCAACCGCTGCTCGAGGTGGTCCACGTCCACCTCGGCCTCGGTGGCCACGCCCGCGCTGACCATCACCGGCAGCAGGGTCCGGGTGACCTCCGCCAGCAGCCGGTACGCCGTCGCGTCGGGACCGTCCTCCCACCGGCCGCCGACGCTCATCCTCGGTTCGGGCAGGCCCGCAGCCCGCAGCACCAGTCCCAGGCCGTACCCCATGTCGGTCGGGCGCCCTGCGGCCTCGAAGGCGGCGAGCGCCCGGTCCAGCGCGACCCTGAACACCGCCGTCTCCGGGCGCTGCCGGGCTGCCGAGATCGCGAAGTCCTGGAAGAGCACCAGCCCACCCGGTACGACGGCCCGCGCGAGCCGCTGGACCACCGCGGCGGGGTCGGGAAGGTACATGAGCACCAACCGGCCGACCAGCGCGTCGAACGTCCGCGGCGGCTCCCAGCCCCGCACGTCCGCCTGCTCGAACACGACGTGGTCGTGCCCACGGCTTCCTGCGTTGGCGGCGGCGGTGGCGACGGACTCGGCCGACGCCTCGACCGCGAGGACGGCCCCGTCCCCGCCGACGACGTCCGCCGCGACAAGGGTCATCCCTCCGGTGCCGGCGCCGATTTCGAGGACCCGCATGCCGGGCCCGAGACCACCCCGACGGAGTGCGTCCTCGGTCGCCGGCCGGTAGTACTCCGACTGGACGTCGAGCCGCTGCCGCTCCTGCCGGGTCGAGCCCAGGACGTAACCACCAGAGTCCTCGGTCATGGCTGCTCCGTCGTGGGACGCGGGATCCGTTCGGCAGAGCCGACACTACGCCGACGGGAGTGGGGGGAACCACGACAGACGTCCCGCGGGCGGAAGCTGACCTGCCACCGCTCGGCCGAGGTGCCGCCACGGCCTCGTGTGCATACTGAAACCCGTGACAGCCGAGTCGTCCGCGACGGTGTCCGCCGGCTCTTCTCACGGGGTGGGGGAGCTGGTGGCGGTCAACGTGGGGCTACCGCGCGACGTCGAGTGGCGCGGGCGGACGGTCCACACCGGCGTGTGGAAGCACCCCGTCGCGGGGCCGCGGATGGTCCGGACGCTGGATCTCGACGGTGACGGCCAGGGCGACCTCGCCGGGCACGGGGGACCGCACCGCGCCGTGCTGGTCTACCAGCTGGGCTCCTATGACTTCTGGCGCCGGCAGCTGGGGCGGGAGGAGTTCGAGTACGGGCAGTTCGGGGAGAACTTCACCGTCGAGGGGCTCGCCGACGACGAGGTGTGCATCGGCGACCAGTACGAGATCGGTGAGGCGCTGTTCGAGGTCAGCCAGCCCCGGGTCACCTGCTACCGCGTCGGCCTGCGGCTCGGCGAGCCGCAGCTGCCGGCGATGCTGGTGGCGCACCAGCGGCCGGGGTTCTACCTGCGGGTCCTGCGCGAGGGGGTGGTCGAGGCGGGCGACCCGATCGTCAAGGTGCGAACAGGCCCGGAGCGGATGACCGTCGCCGACGTCGACGCGCTGCTGTACCTGCCCGGCCACGACCGCGACGACATCGCCCGCGCCCTGCGCATCCCGGCGTTGAGTCCCGGCTGGCGCGGGTCCTTCGAGGCGTTGCTGGCCAGCGACGGCTCGTCCACCGGCAACGCCGGGCTCAACGAGGCCGCAACCGAACCACCCCCGGCGTGGCCGGGGTTCAGGCCGGCGCGTGTCGTCGACGTCGTCCGCGAGACCGCGACGGTGGTCTCGCTCCACCTGGCTGCGCCCGACGGATCAGCGCTGCCGGCGGCGCTGCCGGGGCAGTTCGTCGCGCTGCGCCTCGACATCGGGGGCCCGCAGACGCTCACCGCCCGCAGCTACTCGCTCTCGGGCGCACCGGGATCCCCCGTCTACCGGGTGAGCGTGAAACGTGAGATCCGGGGAGCCGCCAGCGAGTTCATCCACACGCGCGTGCGCCCCGGCGCGATCGTGGAGATGGCGGCTCCTCGCGGGCACTTCACCCTGGACGCCGGCGACACCCCGGTGCTGCTCCTGTCCGCAGGCATCGGCGCCACCCCGCTGCTGGCGATGCTGCACGCGCTGGTCCAGGCCCGCTCCACGCGTGAGGTCTGGTGGCTGCACGGTGCGCGCAACAGCACCGAGCACGTGTTCGCGGCCGAGGTGCGCGCCCTGCTCGCGCTCCTGCCCCACGTCCGGAGCCGCATCTTCTACAGTGCCCCGGCCGCCTCCGACCGGCTGGGGGAGGACTACACGGACCGCGGTCGACTGGGGAACGACGTCGTCGCCGGTCTGGCGGTCCCGGGCGATGCGGATGCCTATGTCTGCGGGCCGAGCGCGTTCATGGCGGACGTGACCTCGGCACTGGGCCGAACCGGGATGGATCCGGCCCGCCTGCACACCGAGGTCTTCGGCGCCGGCGCCGCCATCACCCCCGGGATCGCTGCCCGGGCCCTGCCCCGGCCCCATCCGCCCGTCGGCGAGCCGGGTCGGGGTCCGGCGGTCACCTTCGCGCGGGTGGGCCTCACGGTGCCGTGGCGGAGCGACGTGGCAAGCCTCCTCGAGCTCGCCGAGGCGTGCGACGTACCGGCGCGCTGGTCCTGCCGGACCGGGGTCTGTCACACCTGCGAGGCCGGGCTGCTGGGCGGCGCGGTGTCCTACGACCCGCAGCCGGTGGACCCGGCCGCGCCCGGCAACGTCCTGGTGTGCTGTGCCCGGCCCGGCGAGGACGTCGTTCTCGACCTGTGAGCCGGCGCCCGGCCGTGGGGCCTCAGGTCCGCCCGGCGGCTGCCGATGGGCCCGGTGACGGAGCGCGAAGGAGCACACCCATGGACCTGGCCACGACCACACCGCCGGAAGGTGACGAGCTGACCCGCCTCACCGAGGCGATCATCGACGGCCTCGGCGCGACCGGCCCGCTGTCGGCCGAGGAGTCGGCACTGGCCGAGGCCCTGGGCCTTCGTGGGCTGGGGGTGGCCCGCCGATGCGCCTGATCAACGACGTGGCTCACGTCGCGAGGTAGCCGCCGTCCAGCACGAGCTCGGTGCCGTTGACCATCCCGGCCCCGGGCGAGGCCAGGTAGACCACCGCGGCGGCGACGTCCTCGGGCATGGCGAAGTGGCCGGCCGGGATCCGGGCCAGCATCGGTGCGGACGTCCGCTCCTCTCCCCACACCTGGACGCCCATGTCGGTGAGGACGACCGTGGGACAGATGCTGTTGGCGCGCACCCCGCGAGGGCCGAGCTCGAGGGCGAGCACCCGGGTCGCCATGACGAGCGCGGCCTTGCTCGCACAGTAGGCGTAGTGCTCGGGCAGGGCCCGCAGTGCCGCCGTGGACCCGATCGTCACGATCCGGCCGCCGCCGCGGTCGGCCATGCGGCCGCCGAGGTCCGCGGCGAGCATGGCGGGGGAGTGCAGGTTGACCGCCATCACGATGTCCCAGTCGGCCCGGCTCATGGCGGTGGCCGGGCCGGTGATGGAGGTCCCTGCGTTGTTGACCAGGAGATCGAGACCGTCGAAGGCGTCCCACGCCGCCTGGGCCAGCGGCGGCACGGCCAGCGGGTCGGCGAGGTCCGCCGGGACGCAGACCGTGGTGGCGCCGTACGCCGCCTCGAGCCGCCCGGCCAGCGCGTCGAGCGCCGCGGTGTCGCGGCCGGTGGCCACGACCCGGGCACCCTCGGCCGCGAGGCCCTCGCAGATGGCCAGGCCGATGCCCTTGCCCGCACCGGTCACCAGGGCCCGGACCCCGTCCAGGTTCCTCGTCATGTCCGGCGTCCCTTCCCGTCGTGCCGGCTCCCGGCGATCAGCAGGGAGGTCGTGGCGCTGTCCGTCACCAGCGTGTTGATGTAGCCGGCGCGGGCGGCCGCCCGGATCGCGGGCACCCGGTCGGCACCGACCGCGCAGCCGATGGCGTGGGGCACGCGGGTCAGGTCCTCCAGCCGCATGGCGACCAGCCGTTCGATGCCTGGGAACAGGACGGGACGTCCCCGCGCGTCGAAGGGGCGCGAGCAGAGGTGGCCCACGGCCGAGGCGAGGGTGCGGCCGTCCCGGGGCGGGGCCGTGGGGAGCGTGGAACGCGTGCGTGGCGGTCCGCCGATCCCGAGCAGCGCTGCCTTGGCGGTGCGCCAGAGCGATGTCACCCGCTGCACCGAGGCGTCCTGCAGCAGCACGTCGTACAGCGCGGCTCCCGGCATCGCCGGGGCGTAGAGCAGCACCGGGACCCCGTGGACCTTGACGGCCATCGAGCGGGTGACCTCGTTGGCCTGGTGTCGCGCCTCGGGTTCGTCCACGCCGCCGACGGTCGGTGCGAGCACCACTCCGGGCAGGACCGGGAGGGGCTGCTGGGCCACCGCGTGGATCGCGGAGCCGGAGGACACGAGGAGGGCCTCGCCCGGCTGCAGGGCCGCGTCCTCCAGAGCGAGGGAGACCTGCGGGGCCAGGACGGTGCCGAGGGGCACCCCCCGCGCGCTGGGCGTGACGTAGGCGCGGCGCAGGCCCAGCGACTCCACCAGGGCCGCCTCCAGGTCGGCGACCGGCACGGCGCCTGCCTCGCGGACCTCGACGGACACGATCCCGGAGGCCCTTGCCTCGGCGAGGAGCCGGCTGACGGTGGGACGGCTGGTCCCGAGGGCAACGGCGACCTCGGCCTGGGTCGCGTCCTCGACGTAGTACAGCCGGGCGGCCCGGTAGAGCAGCTCAGCTGGGAAGCGGGCGGCCGCCTGCCCGTTCCTCTGCCCGGATCGCTCACGACTCACGGCTTTTCCGGCCTCTCGACTGCGAGTCTCCTGGCCCGTCCCGGGTAGGAGGAACAAGTATGCCGGGTTTGCCAGAAGGTGAACATCCGTTCTCGACAACGGTTCACGACGGACGTACCGTCGAAGGCGTCAATGACGACGACGGCGCGGTCCAGCGCCCGGACCCCTGGAGGTCCCCTGTGACGAGCACCAGCCAGACCACCACGCTCGGACCGCGCGCCGAGCTGCCCGAGGCGATGCAGGCGGTCGTCTGCCACGGCCCCGAGGACTACCGGCTCGAGACGATCCCGGTGCCGACGCGCGGTCCGGGGGAGGTGCTGGTCCGGGTCGAGGCGGTCGGCATCTGCGCGAGCGACCTGAAGTGCTACCACGGCGCCGCCAAGTTCTGGGGCGACGAGAACCGGCCGGCGTGGGCCGAGACCGACGCCGTGCCCGGTCACGAGATCGCCGGGCGCGTGATCGAGCTCGACGACGAGGCCCGCGCCCACTGGGGCATCGAGCTCGACGACCGCGTGGTCGTCGAGCAGATCGTCCCGTGCTGGTCGTGCCGCTACTGCACCACGGGGAACTACCACATGTGCGCGGTGCACAACATGTACGGCTTCAAGCGCGCGAACCCCGGCGGCATGGAGGAGTACATGGTGCTCAGCACCGACTCCCTCGTGCACACCATCAGCAAGGACATCCCGCCGGCGCACGCGGCCTTCGCCGAGCCGCTGTCGTGCGCCCTGCACGCGGTGGAGCGGGCCCAGATCACCTTCTCGGACGTCGTGGTCATCGCCGGCTGCGGCCCGATCGGCCTGGGCATGATCGCCGGGGCGGCGGCCAAGTTCCCGGCCGAGATCGTGGCCCTCGACATGGACCCCCGCAAGCTGGAGCTGGCCCGCCGGACCGGCGCGACAGTGACCCTCGACATCGCCGAGGAGGACGTCGTCGCACGGGTCAAGGAGATGACCGACGGCTACGGCGCGGACGTCTACATGGAGGGCACCGGGCACCCCTCGGCCGTCCTCCAGGGCCTCAACGTGCTGCGCAAGCTAGGCCGGTTCGTGGAGTACTCGGTCTTCAAGGAGGACGTGGCGGTCGACTGGAGCATCATCAGCGACGACAAGGAGCTCGACGTCCTCGGCGCGCACCTCGGCCCCAACTGCTGGCCCGCCGCCATCCGGCTCATCGAGGCCGGCCGGCTTCCGCTGGACGACATCTGCACCCACCAGCTGCCGCTGTCGGAGTTCCAGAAGGGGCTGGACCTCGTCGCCTCGGGCAAGGAGTCGATCAAGGTCAGCCTCATTCCAGGCGAGCCGGAGGGGAGCCGGTCGTGACCCCGGCTCCGGCGCCGGGCTGGTCGCGTCGCGACCTGCTCAAGGCGGCGGGCCTCGCCGGCCTGGGCGCGACGGCGTTCCCCTCGCTGGCGGCGTGCGGTGTGGGCGGCGGAGTGCGGCACGCGAACGGCGCGGCGGAGGTGTCCGGCTCCTTCGACTGGAAGGCGGCCAAGGGGCAGACGGTCCGGATCCTGCAGACGCCGCACCCCTACCAGCAGAGCTTCCAGCCGCTGCTGAAGGAGTTCACCGACAAGACCGGGATCCAGGTCGTCGCCGACCTCGTGCCGGAAGGTGCCTACTTCACCAAGCTCAACACCGAGCTGGCCGGCGGCTCCGGTTCGCACGACGTGTTCATGACCGGTGCCTACTTCATCTGGCAGTACGGCCCGCCCGGCTGGATGGAGGACCTGCGGCCCTGGATCCACAACGCCTCGGCCACCAGCCAGGAGTACGACTTCGAGGACATCTACCAGGGGCTGCGGACCTCCACCTCGTGGGACTTCAAGGTCGGCAGCCCGCTGGGCACCGGCGGCCAGTGGGCCATCCCGTGGGGATTCGAGAACAACGTCGTCGCGTACAACAAGGCCTACTTCGACGCCAAGGGCATCAAGCCGGCCGACACCTGGGAGAACTTCCAGCAGCTGGCGATCGACCTCACCGACCGCAGCGCCGGCCGGTACGGCGTCGCGTTCCGTGGCTCGAAGTCGTGGGCCACGATTCACCCCGGTTTCATCACGCAGTACTCCCGCATGGGCGGCAAGGACTACCTGATCCAGGGCGGCAAGCTGGTCCCGCAGATGGCCACCGACACGGCGATCCAGTTCCAGAAGGAGTGGGTGGAGCTGGCCCGCAAGGCCGGGCCGGCCTCCTGGACGACGTACGAGTACCCCGACTGCACCCGGGACCTGGGCAACGGCAACGCCATGATGGTGTACGACGCCGACTCGGCCACGTACCCCAAGAACAAGAAGGGTGCCAGCAAGGAGGCCGGGCACCTCGCCTGGCACCCCGGGCCGGCCGGGCCGGACGGCAACTACAAGACCAACCTGTGGACCTGGTCGCTGGCCATGAACGCCGCGTCGAAGCACAAGCAGGCGGCCTGGCTGTTCATCCAGTGGGCCACCGGCAAGGAGGCGATGGCCAAGGCGGTCAAGGGCGCCTTCGCCGACCCGACCCGCAAGTCGGTCTTCGACGGGCCGTTCAAGGACACCCTGAGCGCCTTCCCCGGCTACCTCGAGACCTTCGAGAAGGTCATCGGCTCCTCGAAGATCCAGTTCACGCCGCAGACGTCCTTCTTCCAGACCACCCAGGACTGGGCCGTCGCGCTGCAGGACATCTACGGCGGGGACAACGCCGCCGAACGGCTCAAGACCTACGCGCAGTCCGCTGACGCGAAGGTGAACGTGTGATGCAGCGCCTTCGCAGCATCCCCGCCACCTCCGAGAGGAGCGTGCAGTGACCACCACCGCCACCAAGCCGCGACCGGCCGGCCGCACCGAGCCACCGCCCACGGTTCCGCCCGGGCGCCGGCGCCTGCGCCCCTACATCCTCTCGCTGCCGGCGGTGCTCGTCGTCATCGGGATCCTGTACCCGTTCGTCCTCGGCGCGTACTACTCGATCCTCAACTACACCGCGTCCAACCCCGACCCCCACATCGTCTGGTTCGCCAACTACCGCAGCGTCCTGTCCGACCCGCAGTTCTGGACCAGCGTGCGCGTCACGGCGGTGTTCGCGGTGGTGGCGACCGCCCTCGAGACCGTGCTCGGGGTGGCCGTCGCCCTGCTGCTGAACCGGGCCAGCCGGGTCGGCAGCGTCTTCGAGAAGGTCCTGATCCTGCCGCTCATGATCGCGCCGGTCATCGCCGGCACGGTGTGGAAGCTCATGTTCAACCCGCAGTTCGGGGTCCTGAACCACATCTTCCACCTGGGGTCGTTCGACTGGCTCAGCAAGGACATGGCGTTGTGGTCCTCGATCCTCGTCGACGCCTGGATCTACACGCCGTTCGTCGCGATCCTCGTGCTCGCCGGCATGCGGTCCCTGCCGAAGGAGCCGTTCGAGGCCTCGGCGGTGGACGGGGCGTCATGGTTCTACATGTTCCGCCGGCTGATGCTGCCGATGATGTGGCCCTACATCCTCGTGGCCGTCATCTTCCGGTTCATGGACTGCCTCAAGGAGTTCGACCTCATCTACGTCCTCACCGCCGGCGGCCCGGGACTCGCAACCCGCACGCTGCAGATCGGCGCGTACGAGGACTCCATCACCTTCCAGAACTTCTCGCGGGGGAGCACGTACATGTTCCTGCTGTGGATCCTGGTGTTCATCACGGCGCGGTACCTCGTGAGCGTCCTGGGCAAGGCCCAGCGCCGCGCGGCCGGAGCGGAGGACTGACGACATGGCCAAGGAGCTGATGCCCGGTCAGCGGCGTCTCGGTACCGGATCGATCTTCGCCGACGTGGGTCTCGTCGCGTGGTTCCTCTTCGCCCTCTTCCCGATCCTGTGGATGCTGCTGCTGTCGCTGAAGAACGACGCCCAGCAGACCAGCACCTACTTCCGGTTCACCCCGACGCTGTCGAACTTCGGCACCGTGCTGAGCCAGCGGGGCACCGACCTCACCAGTGTGGACTTCAAGACCGCCGTCCTGACCAGCATCGTGAACTGCGGTGGGGCGGTTCTGGTCTCGCTCGTCATCGGCATCCCGGCCGCCTACGCCGCAGGCCGATGGCGGTTCAAGGGGTCGGACGACCTGATGTTCAACATGCTCTCGTTCCGGTTCGCCCCCGAGCTGATGGTGATCATCCCGCTGTTCGTCATCTACAACCAGGTCGGCCTGTTCGACACGAAGGTCGGCATGATCTGGGTCCTCCAGCTGGTCACCCTGCCGCTGGTGGTCTGGATCCTGCGGTCCTACTTCCAGGACATGCCCGAGGACCTCGAGCAGGCGGCCCTGCTCGACGGCTACACAAGGCGCAGGGCGTTCGCCATGGTGGCGCTGCCGCTGGTCCGCCCGGGCATCGCCGCGGCGGCCCTGCTGGCGTTCATCTTCGCGTGGAACAACTACGTCTTCCCGCTCATCCTCACCGACACCAACGCCTCGACGGTCACGGTGGCGGTGACGAAGTACCTCGGCGGCGGCGGGCAGGCCTACTACAACCTCACGGCCGCAGCGGCCCTCATCGGCGCGCTGCCACCCCTGATCCTCGCGCTCACGATCCAGCGCTACCTGGTGCAGGGTCTGTCCTTCGGGGCGGTGAAGTCCTGATGGGCACCCTGGAGCTGCGCGGGCTGCGCAAGGCCTTCGGCGCCGTCAAAGCGGTCGACGGCATCGACCTCACCGTCGCCGACGGGGAGTTCTTCGTCATCCTGGGCCCCTCCGGCGCGGGCAAGACGACGACCCTGAAGAGCATCGCGGGGCTGGTCGACATCGACGAGGGCACGGTGCAGATCGCCGGCACGGATGTGACCGAGGTCGAGCCCTACCACCGCAACGTCGCCATGGCCTTCGAGAGCTACGCGCTGTACCCGCAGAAGACGGTGCAGCAGAACCTCTCCTCGCCGCTGCGGTCCGGACGCACGGGCGCGTACGAGGGCAAGGACCAGCAGGCGCGCATCGACCAGGTGACCACGACGCTGGGCATCAACCACCTGCTCGGCCGCCTGCCCCGGGAGCTGTCCAACGGGCAGCGGCAGCGCACCGCCCTGGGCCGGGTGCTCGTGCGGCCCGCGGACATCTACCTGCTCGACGAGCCGCTCTCGCACCTCGACGCCAAGCTGCGGGCGGCGATGCGGGCCGAGCTCAAGCAGATCGCGCAGACCTCGAGCACGACCACGCTCTACGTCACGCACGACTACCAGGAGGCGCTGGCGCTCGGGGACCGGATCGCTGTCCTGCGCAAGGGTCGCTTCGTCCAGGTAGGCACGCCCGACGACGTCTGGCGCAGGCCGGTCGACACCTTCGTCGCGAAGTCGCTGGGCCAGCCGGAGATCAACCTCGTCGACGGCCGAGTCGAGCGCGGCACCGTGGTCTTCGCCGGTGGCGTCGGGCATTTCCCGCTGCCGAGCGACCTCCAGCTTCCCGACGGGGAGGCCGTGAGGCTCGGGCTGCGCCCCAGCGAGATGGAGGTCGACCGGGGACACCGCGACGACCGCGAGTGGCTGCAGCTGCCGGGGCGCGTCGTCCTGGCCGAGCGGCTCGGGCGCCAGGTCGAGCTCGACGTCGAGGTCGGCACCCAGCAGCTCATCGTCGTGGAGGACAGCGACCACTCGCCTCCGGAAGGCACCGAGGTGACGGTGCAGATCCACCTGCCCAACGTCCACGTCTTCGCCGGCGGCGAGGAGGGCTCGGACACGGCCCGCCTCGGCTCGGCCACCGGCCGGCACCCAGCCGCCCTGCCTGAGGAGGCACGCCCATGAGCACCGCCACGGCGACACGGAGCACGGTCGGGGCGGTGGAGCCGCTGCCGCTGACGATCCGCAACGTCCGCAAGGTCTACAGCAGCCGGGGCCGCGAGAGCTTCGAAGCGGTCAAGGGCATGGACATGGACATCCGCCCCGGCGAGCTGATCTCGCTGCTGGGGCCGTCCGGCTGCGGCAAGACGACCACGCTGCGGATGATCGCCGGGCTGGAGACCGTGACCTCCGGTGACATCCTCATCGGTGACAGGCGCATCAACGACCTGCCGCCGGGCAAGCGCAACGTCGGGGTCGGCTTCGAGAGCTACGCCCTCTACCCGCCGCTCAACGTGCGCGAGAACCTCGCCTACGGGCTCAAGGCCCGCAAGGTCTCCGGCGCCGACCAGCAGGTGGACGAGCTGTGCCGGCGGCTGGAGATGACCGACCTGCTCGACCTGCGCCCCGCCAGCCTCTCCTCTGGGCAGAAGCAGCGGGTCGCGCTCGCCCGCGCCCTGGTGCGCAAGCCGCCGGTCCTGCTCCTCGACGAGCCGCTCGGGCACCTCGACGCCTCGGCCCGGCAGCGGGTCCGGCGCGAGCTCAAGCTCCTGCAGCGCGAGTTCGGCTACACCACGATCGTCGTCACGCACGACCAGCTGGAGGCGCTGAGCCTCTCCGACCGGATGGCCGTGATGGACGGCGGCATCATCCAGCAGTTCGGCACGCCGGACGAGATCTTCGACGACCCGGCGAACCAGTTCGTCGCCGACTTCGTCGGCGAGCCCAGCATCAACCTCTTCCCGGGCGTGGTCCGCCGCGACGGCGGCACCGTGGCCGCCCGGGTGGGGGACGACGTGCTGCTCCCGGCGGCCACGACCCCCGAGGACGGGCGCAAGGTGGTGGTGGGGCTGCGGCCCCAGGACTGCGTCACCGCGGGCCAGAGCCGTCGCGGCGGGGCCGAGGGCACGGGGCTCAAGGCCGAGGTCGTGATCTTCGAGGACCTCCTCGAGCACGGCCTGGCCACGGTGCGCGTCGAGGGCCTCTCGGAGACGCTGGTGGTCCAGACCCGGGCCGAGGAGTCCTGGGCGCCGGGGGACCGGATGACGTTCTCGGCGCCGCCCGAGCGCATCTACCTCTTCGACGCTGACACCGGCGAGCGCCTCCGCTGACGCCATCGCGGCCACGACGAGGGGACCACGCATGACACAGCTGTACGACGACCCGAAGACCTTCACTGAGGACGCCCTCGCCGGCTTCCTCGACGCCCACCGCGACCTCGTGGTGGGGCTGTCCGGGGGAGTGGTCCGGGCGCAGGAGACACCGCCGGGCAAGGTCGCCGTCGTGGTGGGTGGCGGGTCGGGGCACTACCCCGCGTTCTGCGGCGTGGTCGGCACCGGCTTCGCCGACGGCGCGGTGGTCGGCAACATCTTCACGTCCCCCTCGACCGACGACGCCTACAACGTCGGCAAGGCCGCCCAGGGCGGCGCGGGCCTGCTGTTCAGCACCGGCAACTACGCCGGTGACGTGATGAACTTCGACCTGGCGCAGGAGCGCCTCGTCGCCGAGGGCATCGACACCCGCAACGTCTACGTCACCGACGACGTGGCCAGTGCCCCGGTGGAGCAGGTGCACCAGCGCCGCGGCATCGCCGGTGACTTCGTGGTCTTCAAGATCGCCGGTGCAGCGGCCGAGGCGGGCTACGACCTGGACGGGGTGGAGCGCGTCGCCCGGCGGGCCAACGACCGTACCCGCACCATGGGCGTCGGACTGGCCGGCTGCACCATGCCGGGCGAGCGGGACCCGCTCTTCACCGTGGAGCCCGGCCGGATGGGAGTCGGCCTGGGGATCCACGGGGAGCCGGGGATCGCGGACGAGCCGTTGCCGCGGGCCGCCGAGCTCGCGAACCTCCTGGTGGACCGGGTGCTCGCCGAGGAGCCGGCGGACTCCACCAAGCGGGTCGGCCCGATTCTCAACGGCCTGGGGGCCACGAAGTACGAGGAGCTCTTCGTGGTCTGGAAGACGGTGTCCCAGCGGTTGCGCGACGCCGGCTACACCCTCGTCGACCCGGAGGTCGGGGAGCTGGTGACCAGCCTCGACATGGCCGGGATCTCACTGACCCTGGTCTACCTCGACGAGGAGCTGGAGCGGTTCTGGACCGCACCGGCGCACACCCCGGCATACCGCAAGGGTGAGGCGGCCGGCGCGCAGGTCTCGGGGACCCGCCGCTCCGCCGAGTCCCTCGAGGTCTCCTCGGCCGACGTGGCCCGGGGCTCGGACGCCTCGCGCGGCGCCGCCGAGGCGTCGTACCGGGCGCTGGAGGCCATGGGCGTGGCGATCCGCGACGCGGAGCCCGAGCTGGGCCGGATGGACGCCGTCGCCGGCGACGGCGACCACGGGCGGGGGATGGTCAAAGGGGTCACCCACGCCCTCGAGGCGGCCCGGCCGCCGCTGGAGGCGGGGGCCGGCGTCGCGACGGTGCTGGCTGCCGCCGGCGAGGCGTGGGCGGGCAAGGCGGGCGGCACCTCCGGGGTGCTCTGGGGCCAGTTCCTGCGCGCCCTCGGTGCCGCCATCGGTGACGACGCGCCGGAGGTGCCCGGGACCGCCGTCGCGCACGCCGTGCGCGCGGGAGCGGGGCGGATGCAGGAGCTGGGCAAGGCCGAGCTCGGCGACAAGACGATGCTCGACGCGCTCCTGCCGTTCACCGACCAGCTGGAGCGTGAGGTGAACGGCGGCGCGCCGCTGTCCCGGGCGTGGGCCTCGGCCGCGGCAGTCGCCACCGAGGCCGCGGCCGGTACGGCGGCCCTGCGACCGCGCCTGGGCCGCGCCCGCCCGCTGGCCGAGAAGAGCGTCGGCACGCCCGACCCCGGTGCCACCTCGTTGGCGATGTGCGCCCGCGTCGTGGCCGACGTGCTGGCCGCGGACGACAAGGATCCTGACACCGACCACCAAACCCGGAAGTGAGTGCGATGGCGCAGGGACTGCGGATCGTGGTGGGCTGCGACGACGCCGGGATGGACTACAAGGAGAGGCTCAAGGCGGACCTGGAGGCCGACGAACGCGTGGCCGAGGTCGTCGACGTGGGCGTCACCCCCGAGGAGGACATCGCCTACCCGCACATCGGTGTGGCCGCCGCCAAGCTCGTCGCCGAGGGCAAGGCCGACCGCGCCCTGCTCATCTGTGGCACGGGCCTGGGCGTGGCGATCAGCGCGAACAAGGTCCAGGGTGTCCGTGCTGTCACCGCCCACGACGGGTTCTCGGTCGAGCGGTCCGTCCTGAGCAACAACGCCCAGGTCCTGTGCATGGGCCAGCGGGTGATCGGGATCGAGCTCGCGCGGCGCCTGGCGAGGGAATGGCTCGGCTACACCTTCGACACGACCTCCGCGTCCGCGGAGAAGGTGAAGGCACTCAACTCCTACGAATGCTGACGGGCCATGGGCGTCGACGGGACGCCGGAGGACCGTGCGTCGTGGGTGAAGGTCCACCGCGGCGTCGGAGTCAAGGGCTTTGCGGTTTGGCGAGCCAGGCCAGGGCGGCAACCACCAGAGCCGAGGTGCCGGTGTCCAGGGTGGGCTGCATGACCGGTGCGAACGCGGGGGAGTGGTTCACCGGGATGTCCTCGGCGAGCCGTCCGGCCTCCTGCGCCCGGCGGTAGGCCCCGGGGTCGGTGCCGCCGATGCCCCAGTACGTGTACGGCACGCCGAGCGCGCTGGGGATGTCGCTGAAGTCCTCGCTGGCGCTCTGCAGCGAGAGCTCGCGGGAGTGGTCGCCGAAGTGCTGGTCGAAGGCTGCGCGAACGCGGTCGGTCGTGGCCGCGTCGTTGACCGTCGCGGGGAACCGGTCGTAGAGCTCGAACTCGGGGTCGCGGGGTGATCTGGACGCCTGGCACTCGGCGACGACGATCCGCCGGATGGCGTCCAGGACCGCTGCGCGGGTCTGCTCGTCGTACGTGCGGACGTTGAGCTCGAGCACGGCGTGGTCACCGATGACGTTGCTCTTGCTGCCGGCGCGGATGCTGCCGACGGTGACGACTGCCGGCTCGGTGGGGGCGACCTCGCGGGAGACGACGGTCTGCAGCCGGAGAACGACCATCGCGGCCAGCACGACCGGGTCCACCGAGGCCTGCGGCATCGAGCCGTGGGAGCCCCGACCATGCACCGTCACGCGCATGCTGTCGGCGGCCGACAGGACCGGGCCGACGCGGGTTCCGACCACCCCCGCGGGCGCAGGCAGGACGTGCTGGGCGAAGGCCACGTCGACCCGGCCGACCACCTCGGCCAACGAGTCCTCCACCATCGTCCGCGCCCCGTCCCCCAGCTCCTCGGCCGGCTGGAACAGGACGACGAGGGTTCCCTCCCACCGGGCCCGGTGCCCGGCCAGCAGCTCCGCTGCACCGAGCAGGCAGGTCACGTGCACGTCGTGTCCGCAGGCGTGCATCACCGGGACCTCGGACCCGTTCTCGTCGGTCGCCACCGCCGTACTGGCGTGTGCCAGGCCCGTGGTCTCCTTGACCGGGAGCGCGTCCATGTCCGCGCGCAGCAGCACGGAGGCACCGGACCCGTTGTGCAGCAGACCGACCACCCCCGTTCCTCCGATGCCGTCCGTCACCTCGTAGCCCATCTCGCGCAGCCGTTGCGAGACGCCCGCGGCGGTGGCGCGCTCCTGGTGGGACAGCTCGGGGTTCTGGTGCAGGTGCCGGTAGAAGGTCTCCTGCCAGCCGCGGGTCCGCTCGAGGTCGGCGAGCACGGTGTCTGGGACGGACGGCGCGGCGGTCATGGCTGCTCCTTCGTGTCAGGGGTCGGGCGAGGCACGTCGTGCGGGCCGGGGGAGCGCAGGCGTCGGTGGGGTAGCCGTGGCCTCGGGAGGACATGCCGGCGAAGCCCCTCCCTGGAAGGACCCCGCACCACGGCCGCGGACCAGGAGTCGGCATCGGGCAGGATCCATCCCCGCCACCGGGCGAGCAGGCACAGTCCCGCACCCACGGCGAGCCCGGCGATGGAGCCCCAGGCCGCCTGCCCCAGGCTGGTGAGCAGCACCAGGGTTCCGGCCGCGGCGAGGGCAGCCGTCGCGTACAGAGTGTTGCCTCCCAGAACACCTGGCACCCGACGCAGGACGATGTCGCGGATGGCCCCGCCGCCGACCGCCGTGATGACCCCCAGCAGCACCGCAGGCAGCCAGCCGAGCGCCACGGCCAGGGTCTTCTGTGCCCCGGTGCAGGCCCAGCACCCCAGGGCGACGGCGTCGACGACCGGCCACACGCGGTCCCACACCCGCCCCTGCACATGGGCGAGGTAGCTGGCGGCTGCACCGGCGAAGGCCGTGAGGAGGTAGGCGTAGTCGGTCAGCGCCACCGGCGGCCCGTGTTGGAGCAGGACGTCGCGAAGGAGCCCACCGCCGAGGCCCGACAACACAGCAAGGACGGCGAAGCCGATCGGGTCCAGCTTCTCCCGCCGGGCGATGATGCCACCGAGGACGGCGTTGCCGAAGACGCCGGTGAGGTCGAGCACCCGGAAGACCTCGCTGACGCCGACACCCGCCATGCAGCCCAGCATCCACCGGTGGCACGGCACGCGCGACCCAGCCGGGCAGCCTGCGCCGCGATGCCTCGGCGCGCATGACCGTCCCACCAAGGGGGGCCCTGCCGCGGTCAGCGATGCGGCCGTCACGGGTCCTGGGCGGAGCCCTCCCCGAGGGCTCCGCCCACGAGCTGGCGACGATGGCGCGCTTACCGGCCCAGGCCGTGGCCGAGCGGATCCGCCGGCTGGCCGTGGAGTTCAGCGCCGCGCCGCAGCGGGACGACATGGCGATCCTCGCGATCCGGGTGCTCAGGGGCGCGTCCGCGACGGCGGACGGGGGCGGGCCCGGCCGCAGGGCGGGGCCCGGAACGGGCGGGTGACCCACGCCCCTGCACGTGCTCCGTGGTCGCCGAGGAGCTCGAGAGCCGTGTCCCGGAGACGTCGGGCTGGGACCGCGCAACCTTCTGCGGCCAACGAGAAGCGTCCCGGGCCTCTGACCTGCAGAGACCCGGGACGCTGGATGTGTCCGGAGGGGGACTTGAACCCCCACGCCCGTTAAGGGCACTAGCACCTCAAGCTAGCGCGTCTGCCATTCCGCCACCCGGACGAGGTGGTGCAGCAGGTGCCTGGGGAGCACCTGCAACGCTGCGGAACGATAGCACGCAGAAGGGACACCCCTGAACTCCCCGGGGGCCGGAGCGGCCCCCGAACTAGGGTGTCCGGCATGACCGACAGCGCCAACGCCGTGCCCCTGCCCGAGGACGAGGTCGTCCGCATCTGCCGCGAGCTGATCCGGATCGACTCCACCAACTACGGCGACGGCTCAGGCCCGGGCGAGCGTGCCGCGGCCGAGTACGTGATGGGCCAGCTGACCGAGGTCGGCCTCGAGCCGACGTACCTCGAGAGCGAGCCCGGACGGGCGAGCGTCGTCGTCCGCATCGAGGGCGCGGACCGGAGCCGCCCCGGTCTCGCGGTCCACGGCCACCTGGACGTCGTACCGGCGAACGCGGCGGACTGGCAGGTGGATCCGTTCGGCGCCGAGGAGCGCGACGGCTGCATCTGGGGCCGCGGCGCCGTGGACATGAAGGACATGGACGCGATGGTGCTGGCCAACCTGCGCCACCTGGCCCGTACCGGCACCGTGCCGCCGCGCGACCTGGTGTTCGCCTTCTTCGCCGACGAGGAGGCCGGGGGAGTGCTGGGCAGCCACTACGTGGTCGACCACCACCCCGAGCTGTTCGAGGGCGTGGGCGAGGCGATCAGCGAGGTCGGCGGCTACAGCATCACCGTCCCCGCCGCGGCGACCGGGGAGCCCACCCGGGCCTACCTCCTGCAGACGGCCGAGAAGGGCATCGCGTGGCTGCGGCTGCGGGCCGCCGGACGGGCCGGCCACGGGTCGGTACCCAACGGCGAGAACGCCGTGGTGCGCCTGGCCGAGGCGATCGCCCGCATCGACGCGCACGTCTGGCCGCGGGAGTACATCGCCTCGGTGCGCGAGCTGCTGGACGGCCTCAGCGCGCTGACGGGCGTCGCCTACACCGACGACGCCGCCGACGACCTGTTCGCCCACCTGGGCGGGGCGCGCGGCTTCGTGATGGGCACGCTGCAGGACACCGCCAACTTCACGATGCTGGACGCGGGGTACAAGCACAACGTCATCCCGCAGAGCGCCACCGCGTCGCTGGACTGCCGCTTCCTGCCTGACCACGAGGACGAGCTGATGGCCACCATCGAGAAGCTGGCGGGGGAGTTCGTCGAGGTCGAGGTGGTGCACCGCGACATCGCCCTCGACGCGCCGTTCGGCGGTGACCTGGTCGGATCGATGAAGGCGGCGCTGCTCGCCGAGGATCCCGGCGCCGCGATCCTGCCGTACTGCCTGTCCGGCGGCACGGACAACAAGGCGCTCGCCGGGCTCGGGATCACCGGCTACGGCTTCGCGCCGCTGCGGCTGCCCGCCGACCTCGACTTCGCCCCGATGTTCCACGGCATCGACGAGCGGGTGCCGGTGGACTCCATCCGGTTCGGCGCGCGGGTGCTGCAGCGGCTGTTCGCCAGCTGCTGACGCGCCGGACGGCGGACGCGCAACGTCGAGGTGCCGCACGGACGCGCATCGTGAGGTGCCGGACGGCGGATGCGCATCGTGAGGTGCCGTACGGCCGGCCCGCGTGCCCAGGTCTGCCGTACGGCCGGCCCGCGTGCCCGGACCTGCCGTACGGCCGGCGTGCCCGGGCCCCGGTCAGGCGGTGCGCTGGACCCGGATGATCCGCCGCCGCAACCGGACCCGCCGCGTCCCGCCGAGATAGAGGCGCAGCCGGTCCATCTCCCAGTGGCCGTACTCCGCGTGCTCGGCCAGCGCACGTCTGACGTCCCCGCGGGAGACGTCACGGGGGAACACCAGGACTCGGTACTCGTACTCGATCATCGTGTGCCATTGTGTCGCACAACCCGCTACGGTCGTCCCATGACCGCCGATCCGCGTGCTGCTCTGGCCATCCTCACCTCCTCGCTGGAACGTCACCTCGAGGCCTCCGCCTCGCGCCGCGGCGAGAACGACCCGGCTGTGGTGGCCGCCTACCAGGACGTCGCCGAGGCGTTCGACGCCTATGACGACGCCCTGCTCGAGGCCTACGGCGAGGTCACCCCGCTGGAGATCTACGGCGGTGACGATGACGACGACGACGAGGACGACGACTTCGACGGCGCCGGCAACGAGGACGACGAGCTGGACCAGCCCGACGACGAGGACGACGACGGCGTCTACCTCGGGCTGGACGACGAGGAGTACGACGCCGAGGAGGGCGACGACTCCACCTCCTCCGGAGGCGCCAAGGGCCGGGTCGACCCCGCCGGAGCCGCGCGCCGGCTCTGACGTCCCGTCCGGTCAGGCGCCGCCCGGCTCAGTCCGAGACGTCGTCCAGGGCCGACACCAGCTCGTCGGGGAGCTCGAGCTCCTCGGCGGCCAGCGCCGTGCGCAGCTGTGCCGTCGTGCGGGCGCCCACGATCGGTGCCACCACGCCGGGCCGGTCGCGCACCCACGCCAGCGCCACCTCGGCGGCAGACACCCCCAGGCCGCGGGCGGCGATGGCCACGGCGTCGACCACCTGCGCGGAGTCGTCGTCCAGGTAGCGGGAGGTGAAGCCCGCGTGCTCGCGGGACGCCGCCCGGGAGTCGGCAGGCACGCCGTGGCGGTACTTGCCCGTCAGGACCCCCCGACCGAGCGGTGACCACGGCAGCAGTCCCAGGCCGAGCGCGCTCGCCGCGCCGGCGACCTCGTCCTCGGCCACCCGGTTCAGCAGGGAGTACTCCACCTCGTTGGCCACCAGCGGCACCCGCCCGGCGGACATCAAGGTGGCGGCGTGTGCCGACTGCCACCCCGAGTAGTTGGACACCCCCACGTACCGCGCCCGCCCCGACGTCACCGCCCACTCCAGCGCCGAGAGGGTCTCCTCGACCGGGGTCTCGTCGCTCCACGCGTGGACCAGCCAGAGGTCGACGTACGACGTGCGCAGCCGCGCCAGCGACGCGTCGAGCTGGCTGAGCAGCGTACGGCGGGAGGTGTCGACCACCCGCTCGCCGGTGCGGCGTGAGATCCCCGCCTTGGTGGACACCACCACCTCGTCCCGGGGGACGAGGTCACCGAGGAAGCTGCCCAGCGCCTCCTCTGAGGCACCGTCCGCATATCCGTACGCGGTGTCCACCAGGTCCCCGCCGGCCGCCAGGAACGTCCGCAGCTGGTCGCGGGCGTCGTCCACGGTGGTGGCGCGGCCCCAGGTCATCGTGCCGAGCGCGAGCCGCGAGACCGAGAGGCCGGACCGTCCCATTCGTCTGTGGCGCATGCGACGTACCGTAACGGCGGCTCGCTGCGGCCCTGTCGGCAGCACGCCCGCTAGCCTCCCACCATGGAACTCGGGCTGAACCTCGGCTACTGGGGCGCCGGCAACGACGCCGACAACATCGCCCTCGCGCAGGAGGCCGACCGGCTCGGCTACTCCGTGGCCTGGGCGGCGGAGGCGTACGGCTCGGACACCCCCACCGTCCTCGCCTGGGTCGGTGCCCTGACGGAGCGGATCGGCCTGGGCGCCGCCGTGATGCAGATCCCGGCCCGGACGCCCGCAGCCACGGCGATGACGGCCGCCACGCTGGACACGCTCTCCGGGGGCCGCTTCCGGCTCGGGCTCGGCGTCTCAGGCCCGCAGGTGAGCGAGGGCTGGCACGGCGTGCGCTTCGAGGACCCGCTCGGGCGCACCCGCGAGTACGTCGACATCGTCCGGATGGCGCTGCGGCGCGAGACGGTGGCCTACCAGGGCCGGCACTGGACCCTGCCGCTGCCCGACGGTCCGGGCAAGGCGCTGCGCCTGACCGTCCACCCGGTGCGCGAGCGGCTGCCCATCTACCTCGCCGCGGTGGGGCCGCGGAACCTGCAGCTCGCCGGCGAGATCGCGGACGGGTGGCTGGCGATCTTCTACAGTCCCGAGTTCTCCGGCGACCTGCACGAATCCCTCACCGCCGGCGCCACCCGGGCCGGCCGCGGCACGCCGGAGAACGCCCTCGCCGGCTTCGACATCGTCCCCACGGTGCCGGTGGTCCTCGACGACGACGTCGCGACGGCCGCCGAGCCGCTGCGCCACTACACGGCGCTGTACGTCGGAGGCATGGGCTCGCGGGAGAGGAACTTCTACAACGCCCTGGCCGTGCGGATGGGGTTCGAGGAGGCGGCGGCCGAGGTCCAGGACCTCTATCTCGCCCGGCGGCACCGGGACGCCGCCGCGGCGGTGCCGCTGGACCTGATCGACCAGACCGCCCTCATCGGTCCGCGTGCGAGGATCCGTGAGCGTCTGGTCCGCTACGCCGAGGCCGGGGTGACCACGCTGAGCGTCGCCCCCTACGCTGCCACCCGGGAGCAGCGACTGCATGTCCTGCGCACGATGGCCGAGCTGCTGGACGAGACCGGCCTGGCCGACTGACCGAGCCGACCGACGAGTGAGAGCGATTCCGTGGAGCTGACCTACCTGCACGCCGTCCTGCTGGGGATCGTGGAGGGGCTCACCGAGTTCCTGCCCGTGTCCTCCACCGGGCACCTCACGATCACCGAGAAGCTCCTCGGGCTCACCGTCGACGACCCGGCGGTGACGGCGTACACCGCCATCATCCAGCTCGGGGCGATCGCGGCGACGCTGCTCTACTTCGCCAGGGACATCTGGCGGCTGCTGACGGCCTGGGTCGGCGGCCTGCGCTCGGCCTCGAGGCGCGAGGACCACGACTACCGGCTGGCGTGGGCCGTGATCATCGGCTCGGTTCCGGTGGCGGTGGTCGGCCTGCTCGGCAAGGACCTCATCACCGGCGCCCTGCGCAGCCTGTGGGTGGTGGCCCTGGCGCTGATCCTGTGGTCGGTGGTCATGTGGGCCGCCGAGCGCCGCCACGACCTGCTCGAGCGCCGCCGGATGACCCGCGGCGAGGGCGGCGTCACGCTGCGCGACGGCCTCGTGATCGGGCTGGTGCAGTGCTTCGCGCTGATCCCCGGCATCTCCCGCTCGGGCGCCACCATCTCGGCCGGCCTGTTCGCCGGGCTCGACCGCGTCACGGCGACCCGGCTCTCGTTCTTCATGGCGATCCCCGCGCTGACGGCCGCCGGGCTGTACGAGCTCAAGGACGTCGACGTGGCGGTCCTCGGCATCGGCCAGATGCTCGTCGGCATCGTCGTCGCCTTCGTGGTGGCCTACGCCTCGATCGCCTGGCTGCTGCGGTTCGTCGCGGGCCACCCCATCACGGTGTTCGTCTGGTACCGCGTGGCGCTCGGCGTGCTGCTCATCGTGGCCCTCTCCGCCGGCTGGCTCACCGCGGCCTGACCCCTGTCGGTGCGCTGACGCACACTGGTACGGGACCCGCGCCACGCCGGGTCCCCGCCTCCAGAGGGGAACCTCCTGTGTCGTCCCGTGTCCTGGTCACCGGAGCCTCCGGGTTCATCGGCTCCCACCTGTGCGACGCCCTGGTCGAGGCCGGGCACTCCGTCCGCGCGATGACCCGTTCTCCCGGGCGCTATCACGGCGCGGGGGAGCCCGTGGCGGGTGACGTCGGCGATCCCGCCAGCCTCGACGCCGCGCTCGAGGGCGTCGACGTGGCGTACTACCTCGTGCACTCCCTGGGGTCCTCCGACTTCGAGCACAGGGACGCCGACGCGGCCCGGGCGTTCGGGCAGGCCGCCGCCCGCGCCGGCACCGAACGCATCGTCTACCTCGGCGGCCTCGGGGAGGAGGGCAGCGACCTCTCGCCCCACCTGCGGTCGCGCCGCGAGGTCGAGACCCTGCTGGGGGCGGCCGGTGTCCCGGTGACCGTCCTGCGAGCGGCTGTGGTCGTGGGCCACGGCGGCATCTCCTGGGAGCTGACCCGCCAGCTCGTCCACCGGCTCCCGGTGATGATCGCCCCGCGCTGGGTCAACACCAGGACCCAGCCGATCGCCCTGCCCGATGTGATCCGCTATCTCGTCGGGGTCCTCGACGCACCGCAGGCCCGGGGCCAGGTCTACGAGGTCGGCGGCCCGGAGGTGCTGCGCTACGTCGACATGATGCGCCGCGCCTCCTTCATCCAGAAGGGCCGCGACCTGCGCCTGGTCGGCGTGCCGTTCCTCACCCCTCACCTGTCCTCGTTGTGGCTTGCCTTCGTCACGGACGTCGACCGGGCCACGGCGCGCACGCTGATCGACTCGATGACGAGCGAGGTGGTGGTCCACGACACCTCCATCCGCGATGTCGTGCCCGGACAGACCATGGGCTACGACGACGCGGTGCGCCTGGCGCTCGCCGAGCGCGAGCGCGAGGAGCGGGAGCGCGGCGGGCGGGGGCGCGGCGAGCGGGGGCGCGGCGAGCGGGGGCGTGCTCGTGCCGGGCACGGCGATGCCGTGCGCGCCGAAGACGGCGAACACCGGGAGCGCGACCCGCACGAGGCGCCGCCCGGTGGGCCTGTGGGGTCGGGCGACCGGCACGACTCCGGCCGATGACGGTGTCCTCGTCCCGCCTGGTGCAGCTGCTGCGGCCGGCGCTGTTCGACAAGGTCGACCGCGACCACCACCAGCCCGACAGCGCCTTCCTGCGCCGCCGGGTCGTGGTGGGCGTGGTCCTGCTCATCGGCGCCACGCTGCTCGGGATCTCCCTGTCGGTGCCACCGGGCAGTCCCGCGTTCTATCCCCTCACGCTCGCCCTCGCCGTCGTGTGGGTCGTCGGCGGCCTGGCGTCCGGCCCGCTGCACCTCGGGCGCATCCCCTTCCGGGGCACGCTGCGGCGGCCGGTGGTGACGCCGATCGTGCTCGGCCTCCTGGCCGTGGCCGTGTTCGTCCTCGGGGCGCTGGTCGTGCGCCAGATCCCGCCGCTGCGCGACTTCACCCAGCACGTCCTGGACCACGCGCGGTACGGGTCGCTCCCGCTCGTCCTGCTGATCACCGTGCTGAACGGCATCGCCGAGGAGGTCTTCTTCCGCGGGGCGCTGTTCGCCGCGATCGGAGTCCGCCACCCCGTGCTGATCTCCACGGCCGTCTACGCGGTCGCGACGATCGCCACCGGCAACCCGATGCTCGTGTTCGCCGCCGCGACGCTGGGCCTGGTCCTCGGGCTGCAGCGCCGTGCGTCCGGCGGGGTGCTGGCGCCGATCCTGACCCACGTCACCTGGTCGTCGTCAATGGTGCTGCTCCTGCCGCCGCTGTTCGCCGTCGCCCACTGACGACGGCGGACAGGCGCAGCGGCCGGGACGTCGCCGAGCTCGCGGCCGCCGTGCTGCCTGCTGCCGTGGTGCCGCCCCACCGTCCAGCTGCCCGGCGCCACCGAGCCGGCCAGCGCCGGGTCGGAGCGGGTGCGGGTCCGGAGCCGGCGCCGGGTCAGAGCCAGCCCGAGCGGCGGAACGCGCGGTAGAGCGCCACGCACACCGCGGCCATCACGGCCAGCACGACGAAGTAGCCGTAGTAGTACTCGTGCGACCCGACGTCGACGCTGACGTGGAGCTCGGGGATGTCCGCGAAGTTCATGCCGTAGATCCCGGCGATCATCGTCGGGACCGCGGCGATCGCCACCCAGGCCGAGATGCGGCGCATGTCGTCGTTCTGCTGCACCGAGATCTGGGCCAGGTGCGCCGACAGGACGTCGGTGAGCAGCCGGTCGTAGGACTCGATGTGGTCGATCACCTTCAGCAGGTGGTCGGAGATGTCGCTGAAGAACGGTCGCGCCTGCTCGTGCATGAACGGGGTGGCGTGGTCGCGGGCGAGCCGCTGCAGCGGCTCGGCCAGCGGTACGGCAGCACGCTTGGCCTCCAGGACCTCCCGCTTGAGCAGGTAGATCTGGGAGGCGTCCACCTTGCTCGCCCCGGAGAACACGGTGCGCTCGATCACGTCGAGGTCCTCCATCAGCTCGGCGTCGATGGCCGCGTAGTTGTCCACGATCGAGTCCATGACCGAGTACATGACCGCGATCGGCCCGTACGCCAGCTGCTCGGGCGCGTGCTCCAGCCGGGCCCGGACGCCGGCGAGCGGGTTGCCCTCGCCCTTGCGCACGGTCACCACGAACCGGTCGCCGACGAAGATCATCATGTCGCCGGTCTCGATGTCGGAGGTCTTCTCCACGTAGCGCAGCGTCTTCAGGACCACGAACAGCGACTCGTCGTACACGTCCATCTTGGGGCGCTGGTTGCCCTTGACCGCGTCCTCGACGGCCAGCGGGTGCAGCTTGAGGTCGTGGTTGACCAGCGCGAACTCGGCGTCGGTGGGGTCCTTCAGCCCGATCCAGATGAAGCCCTGCTGGTCGGCCCGCAGGCACTCCAGCTCCTTCTGCAGGTCGGTGCACTGGACGCGGTGCCCGTCACGGTAGACGGCCTGGTCAACGATCACAGGGCTATGTCACCATGCCACACCGCCGGCTGCACGCAAGGCCCACGTACAGTGGCGCGCGTGCCGATCTGCTTGCTGGTCCGTCATGGCCGTACGACCGCCAACGCGAGCGGGACGCTCGCCGGCTGGACGCAGGGCGTGGGGCTCGACGACACAGGCCGCGGCCAGGCCGAGGCGCTCGGGAAGCGGCTCAGCGGCCTCCCGGTGGCCGCCATCGTCAGCAGCCCGCTGCAGCGCTGCCAGGAGACGTCGGTCATCCTGGCCGACGCTCTCGGTGCGATCGAGGTGGACACCCTGCAGGACCTGGGGGAGTGTCGCTACGGCGCCTGGACCGGTGCTGCGCTCAAGGACCTGGCCCAGGACCCGCTCTGGCGGGTGGTGCAGGACCATCCGAGCGCCGCGCGCTTCCCCGACAGCGAGGACTTCCCGGGGGAGTCCCTCGCCGAGATGCAGCTGCGGGCGGTGCGGGCCATCCGGGCGACGGACGCCGCCGTCGCCCGTGACCACGGTCCGGATGCCCTGTGGGTGGCGGTGTCGCACGGCGACGTGATCAAGTCGGTGATCGCCGACGCGGCCGGCGCTCACCTGGACCAGTTCCAGCGGATCATGGTCGACCCGGCGTCGCTGTCGGTCGTGCGCTACACCGAGCGCCGGCCCTTCGTGGTGCGCGTCAACGACGCCGGCATCGACCTGGCCGGCCTCGTGCCGCCACCGTCCAAGCCCGCCGCGACCGGAGAGGCCGGGGAGGCAGGCGCCGGGGGACCGGAGGCCAGGCCCGCAGAGGCCGGCGCCGACGGAGGCAACGCGGCAGCTGCGGGCGCCGTACCGGACGTCGACACGACGAGCGATGCACCGGTGGGTGGCGGCGCAGGGACCGCCGACTAAAGTCGAAGTCATGCCGGTCATCGACTTCGATCCACCCGACAGGTTCGTTGCGGGCACGGTGGGGCCTCCCGGGCAGCGGACCTTCTTCCTGCAGGCCAGTGAGGGTCCGCGCGTCACCAGCGTGTCCCTGGAGAAGCAGCAGGTGGTCGTTCTCGCGGACCGCGTCAACGACCTGCTCGACGACTTCGCCGGCGGCGAGGCGACCGAGGACGTCGCCGTCGAGGTCGAGGACAACGCCCCGCTGGACACCCCGATCGAGGACGAGTTCCGCGTCGGCACCATGAGCCTGGGCTGGGACGCCGAGCGCCGGGTCGTCATCCTCGAGTGCCATGACGGCGAGGAGGTCGTCGAGCTCGACGAGGAGGGCGACCCCGTTGTCGTCGAGGAGGAGGATGACGACGCGGACCGCACCATCTTCCGCGTCGTCATCGGCCCCAGCACGGCCCGGGCGTTCGCCCGCCGCTGCACCCGGCTCGTCCAGGCCGGGCGGCCCCCCTGCCCGTTCTGCGGTGGCCCCCTGGACCCGACGGGGCACATCTGCCCGCGCGCGAACGGCTACAAGCGCTGACCGGGATCCTGCCGCCCTCGACCGAGGCCGAGGCCGCGGAGCTGCTGGAGCTGCTGACCCTCGGTGAGCTGGAGATCGAGGGACAGCTGGTCGACGCCTCCAACCTGGCCCTGCTGGCGCGCTTGAGGCGCGACGGTGTCGAGACCCGGGTCATGTACAAGCCGATCCGCGGTGAGCGCCCCCTCTGGGACTTCCCGAGCGGCACGCTCGCCTACCGTGAGGCGGCGTCGTTCGCCGTGTCCGCGGCCGGGGGCTGGGACGTCGTCCCCCCGACCGTGCTGCGCGACGGGCCGGCCGGCCGGGGCACCGTGCAGCTGTGGATCGAGGGCCTGGACGGCACCGATGACGAGGACGTGGTGGTGCCACGCCCCGAGGGGCTGGTGGACCTGGTCCCCGCGGGTCGGGTGGAACCCGGCTGGCTGCCCGTGTTCGAGGCGGAGCTGCACAACGGGTCCCCGGTGGTCGTGGCCCACGCCGACCGGCCCGACCTGGCCGGGGTCGCGGTCCTCGACATCGTCATCAACAACGCCGACCGCAAGGGCTCCCACCTGGTCCTGGACCGGCAGGGGTCGCTGTGGGGGTTCGACCACGGCCTCAGCTTCCACGAGGAGCTCAAGCTGCGGACGGTTCTCTGGGGGTGGGCGGGCACGCCGCTGCCCGACGTCGAGCTGGCCCGTCTCGACGCCCTGGCCACCGACCTGGGGGCACCGTCCAGCAGCCTGGCGCAGGACATCGACGCGCTGCTCGCGCCGGCAGAGGTGCAGGCGCTGCGGGCCCGGGTGGCCGGGCTGCTGCGCCGGGGCCGCTTCCCCGGCCCGGGGCGCCGCTGGCCCGCCGTCCCCTGGCCGCCGCTGTGACCGCTGCCGGACGAGCCCGGCAGCAACCCGCTCGGCGGCCCGCGCGGTCAGCCTGCGGGGGTGGCTCGGCGCCCACGGCCGTCCGCTCCGTCCAGCCCGCACGGTCGGGTCGTCGGCCGTCCGCTGTGAGCGGCCGACGAGCGCCGGTCTAGGCTCCTGACGTGAAAGCCTGGCCTTCCCCGTTCGTCCCTGCCCTCCCCGGCGCGGGTCTGCCCGTGCGCGTGCACGACACCGCCTCCGCCTCCTTGCGCCCGCTGACCCCAGGTCCGGTGGCCCGCATGTACGTCTGCGGCATCACGCCGTACGACGCCACGCACATGGGGCACGCGGCGACGTACGTCACCTTCGACGTCCTCGGGCGCGCGCTGCGCGACGCAGGGCACGAGGTGCTCTACGTGCAGAACGTGACCGACGTGGACGAGCCGCTGCTCGAGCGGGCCCAGCGCGACGGCGTCGCCTGGCAGGACCTCGCCGCCGGCGAGATCGCCCTCTTCCGCGAGGACATGACCGCGCTCGCGGTGATCGCCCCCGACCACTACATCGGCGTCGTGGAGGCGGTGGACCAGGTCGCCAAGACCGTCGGCGAGCTGCTGGCCAAGGGCTCGGCGTACCGCGTGGAGCTGCCCGCGGGGGAGGGCGACCCCGGTGCGAGCGACGTCTACTTCGACCTGTCGACCGAGCCCGGCTTCGGCGGCGTGTCGTCCTGGACGCGCGAGCAGATGATGGAGGTGTTCGCCGACCGGGGCGGCGACCCCGACCGGGAGGGCAAGCGCGACCCGCTCGACCCGCTGCTGTGGCGGGCACACCGCGAGGGCGAGCCGTCCTGGCCGGGCGGGGAGATCGGTGAGGGGCGCCCGGGCTGGCACATCGAGTGCACCTCGATCGCGCTGGACTACCTGGGCATGAGCTTCGACGTGCAGGGCGGCGGGACCGACCTGGTCTTCCCCCACCACGAGATGAGCGCCGTGCAGGCGACCGGCCTGACCGGCGAGAGCCCGTTCGCCCGCGCGTACGTCCACCAGGCCATGGTCGGTCTGGACGGCGAGAAGATGAGCAAGTCCAAGGGCAACCTGGTGCTCGTGTCGGCCCTGCGCCGGGCCGGCGTGGACCCGATGGCCATCCGGCTCGCGCTGCTGGCCCACCACTACCGCACGCCGTGGGACTGGACGGACCAGGGCCTGGCAGAGGCCCAGGAGCGCCTGGGCACCTGGCGCGCGGCGATGTCGGTCAACGCGGGGCCCGACGCCGAGGCGACGGTGGCCCGCGTGCGGGAGTGCCTGGCCGACGACCTGGACACCCCGACGGCGCTGGCGGCCGTGGACCGCTGGGCTCGCGAGAGCCTGAACCGGGGCGGCGACGACCTCGGCGCGCCCGGCCTGGTGTCCCGCACCGTCGATGCGCTGCTGGGCGTCCGTCTCTGAGCCCGGCCGGCGGCGCGTCCGCTGCTGAGGCCGGGCTCGGGATGTGCGCCTCTGAGCCCGGCCGGCGGTGCCCTCAGGCCGGGGGCTCGTCCCCGCGCCGGCGCAGGTAGCGCTCGAACTCGCGCGCGATGGCGTCACCGCTGGCCTCGGGCAGCTCTGCGGTGTCCTGCGCCTGCTCCAGGCTCTGGACGTACTCGGCCACCTCGTCGTCGGACTCGGCCAGCTCGTCGACGCCGTGCTCCCATGCCCGCGCCTGCTCGGCCAGCTCGCCGTGCGGGATGGTGATGTCCAGCAGCTCCTCGAGCTTGGTGATCAGGCCCAGCGTCGCCTTGGGGGAGGGCGTGCCGCCGGCGTAGTGCGGCACCGCGGCCCAGCACGACAGCGAAGGCAGGTCGGCCTGGGCGGCGGCGTCCGCCAGGACCCCGACGATGCCCGTCGGTCCCTCGTACTTGCTCGCCTCGAGGTCGTAGCGGTGGATCATGTCCTCGTGCTCCGAGGTGGCGTTGATCGGCAGCGGCCGGGTGTGCGGCACGTCCGCCAGCAGCGCGCCGAGCGTCACGAACGTGGACACGCCCACGGACTGGGCGAACTCCAGCAGCTCGATGGTGAAGGACCGCCAGCGCGTGGACGGCTCGATGCCCTGCACGAGGATGACGTCCCGGTCGGTGCCGGAGGAGGTCGCCAGCAGGATCCGGGTGGTCGGCCAGCTGATCCGGCGGCGACCGTCGTCCGAGACCACCCGGGGACGGTTGACCTGGAAGTCGTAGTAGTCCTCCGGGTCCAGCGCGGCGATCGGCTCGGCGCCCCAGACGTCCGACAGGTGCTCGATGGCCGACGTCGCGGACTCGCCGGCGTCGTTCCACCCCTCGAAGGCGGCGATCATGATCGGGTCGCGCAGCTCCCGCACGTCCTCGAGCTCGATCAACACTGCCTCCTGGTGCGTCGTGGCGGGCTACCCGCGGCGACGGTGTCGCGGTCCGGGTGACCAGACTACGGAATCCCTGTCGGGCCGCCATCCACCCCGCCGATAGACTCAGGGCCGATCCCCCGACGCGAAGGTCCACCACATTGAGCAGCCGCTCCGACCTCTTCCGCACCTCGCTCGCAGAGCGTGTCCTCGTCGCCGACGGCGCGATGGGCACGATGCTCCAGGCCGCTGACCCCTCGATGGACGACTTCCAGGGGCACGAGGGCTGCAACGAGATCCTCAACATCACCCGGCCGGACATCGTCCGCGGCGTCCACGACGCCTACTTCGAGGTCGGCGTCGACTGCGTCGAGACCAACACCTTCGGCGCCAATTACGCCAACCTCGGCGAGTACGACATCTCGGACCGGATCTACGAGCTGGCCCATGCGGGCGCCCGGATCGCAGCGGAGTCCGCCGCGGCGTGGTCCACGCCCGAGCAGCCGCGGTTCGTGATCGGATCCGTCGGACCGGGCACCAAGCTGCCGTCGTTGGGGCACGCGCCGTTCGCCGTGCTGCGCGACGCGTACGCCGAACAGGCCCGCGGCATGGTCGACGGCGGGGTGGACGCCATCCTCATCGAGACCTCGCAGGACCTGCTCCAGGCCAAGGCCGCCGTCATCGGCGCCCGACGTGCGCTGGCCGAGGCCGGCGAGGACCTCCCGGTCATGGTGCAGGTGACGGTCGAGACCACGGGCACGATGCTCATGGGCTCGGAGATCGGTGCGGCGCTGACGGCGCTGGAGCCGCTGGGCATCGACGCGATCGGGCTCAACTGCGCCACCGGCCCGGCGGAGATGAGCGAGCACCTGCGCCACCTCGCGCGCCACGCCCGCATTCCCGTCACGTGCATGCCCAACGCGGGACTGCCGATGCTCACCAAGGACGGCGCGGCCTACCCGCTCACGGCAGAGGAGCTCGGCGCCGCGCACACCCAGTTCGTCAAGGAGTTCGGCCTGTCTCTGGTCGGTGGCTGCTGCGGTACGACGCCCGCCCACCTCGCCGCGGTCGTCAAGGCCGTCGGGGGCCAGCAGGTCCAGCCTCGGCGTCCCCGCCCCGAGCACGGCGTCGCCTCGCTCTACTCCGCGGTGCCGTTCCGCCAGGACGCCTCCGTCCTCTCCATCGGTGAGCGCACCAATGCCAACGGCTCCAAGGCTTTCCGTGAGGCGATGCTCGAGTCCCGTTGGGACGACTGCGTCGAGATCGCCCGTGACCAGACCCGTGACGGCGCGCACCTGCTCGACGTCTGCGTCGACTACGTGGGCCGTGACGGCGCCGCTGACATGCGGGAGGTGGTGGGCCGGTTCGCCACGTCCAGCACCCTGCCGCTGGTGCTGGACTCGACCGAGCCGGCCGTCATCGAGGCCGGGCTCGAGCTGCTCGGCGGTCGCGCCGTGATCAACTCGGTCAACTACGAGGACGGCGACGGCCCCGACTCGCGGTTCACCCGCATCATGAAGGTCGTCCGCGAGCACGGCGCCGCCGTCATCGCCCTGACCATCGACGAGTCCGGCCAGGCCCGCACCAGCAGCCACAAGGTCGCGGTCGCCTCCCGGCTGATCGACGCGCTGACCGGTGAGTGGGGCATGCAGGTCCAGGACATCCTGGTCGACACGCTCACGTTCACCCTCGGCACCGGGCAGGAGGAGAGCCGCCGCGACGGGCTGGAGACGATCGAGGGCATCCGCGAGCTCAAGCGCCGCTACCCCGAGGTGCAGACCACCTTGGGGCTGTCCAACATCTCGTTCGGGCTCAAGCCGGCCGCCCGGCAGGTGCTCAACTCGGTGTTCCTGCACGAGTGCGTCAAGGCCGGCCTGGACTCCGCGATCGTGCACGCCGCCAAGATCGTCCCGGTCGCCCGCATCCCGCAGGAGCAGCAGGACGTGGCGATGGACCTCATCTACGACCGGCGCCGGTTCGCCGGCGAACCCGGGGAGAGCGAGGTCACCTACGACCCGCTGTCGCGGTTCCTCGAGCTGTTCGAGGGGGTCGACGCCGGCTCGCTGAAGGCCTCCCGGGCCGACGCCCTCGCGGCGCTGCCGCTGGAGAAGCGTCTGGCGCAGCGGATCATCGACGGCGAGCGCAACGGCCTCGAGGCCGACCTGCAGGCGGCGCTCGACAAGGGCCACAGCGCGCTCGACATCATCAACGACCACCTGCTCGACGGGATGCGCACCGTGGGCGAGCTCTTCGGCAAGGGTGAGATGCAGCTGCCCTTCGTGCTGCAGTCGGCCGAGGTGATGAAGGTCGCCGTCGCGTTCCTCGAGCCGCACATCGAGGGCAACGCCGACGGGAGCGCCCGCGAGGCCAAGGCCAAGATCGTGCTCGCGACCGTCAAGGGCGACGTGCACGACATCGGCAAGAACCTCGTCGACATCATCTTGTCCAACAACGGCTACGACGTGGTCAACCTCGGCATCAAGCAGCCGATCTCCGAGATCATCCGGGCGGCCGACGAGCACGACGCGGACGCGATCGGCATGAGCGGGCTGCTGGTGAAGTCGACGGTCATCATGAAGGAGAACCTCGAGGAGCTGAACTCCCGTGGCGTGTCAGCGCGTTGGCCGGTGCTGCTCGGTGGTGCGGCCCTGACCCGGGCCTACGTCGAGAACGACCTGGCCGAGGTCTACGAGGGCGAGGTCCGTTACGCCAGAGACGCGTTCGAGGGCCTGCGGCTCATGGACGCCGTCGCGAAGGCGCGGTCCACCCCCGAGCTCAGCGTCGGCGACGCCCTGCCCGAGCTGCGCAAGCGACGGGTCCGGGCCAAGGCGACCGAGATCGACGACGCCGCCCTCTCCGACACGACCCGCTCCGACGTCGCCACCGACAACAGCATCCCGACGCCGCCGTTCTGGGGGACCCGCGTCGTCAAGGGCATCGCCCTCGCCGACTACGCGTCGTACCTGGACGAGCGCGCGACGTTCCTGGGCCAGTGGGGCCTGAAGGGCGCCCGCGGCGACGGCCCGTCGTACGAGGAGCTGGTCGAGACCGAGGGTCGGCCCCGACTGCGGATGTGGCTGGACCGGATCAAGACCGACAACCTGCTCGAGGCGGCCGTGGTCTACGGCTACTTCCCCTGCTACAGCGAGGGGAACGACGTGGTCGTGCTGCACGACCACGGCCCCCAGAAGGGGCAGGAACGCGCCCGGTTGACGTTCCCGCGGCAGCGACGCGACCGCCGGCTCTGCCTCGCCGACTTCTTCCGCAGCAAGGCCGCCTATGAGCAGGACGGCAGGCCCGACGTCATCGCGTTCCACCTGGTGACGATGGGCGCCAAGGTCGCCGAAGCCACGTCGGAGCTGTTCGCCGCCAACGCCTACCGCGACTACCTCGAGCTGCACGGCCTGTCCGTGCAGCTGACCGAGGCGCTGGCCGAGCTGTGGCACGCCCGGATCCGTGAGGAGCTCGGCTTCGGCGCCGACGACGACGAGTCGCTGGACGCCATCCTGCGCCAGGGCTACCGCGGTTCCCGCTACTCCTTCGGCTACCCGGCCTGCCCGGACCTCGAGGACCGCGCCGTGCTGGTCGAGCTGCTGGACCCAGCCCGCATCGGCGTGACGCTGTCCGAGGAGCTGCAGCTGCACCCGGAGCAGTCGACCGATGCCATGGTGGTCCACCACCCCGAGGCCAAGTACTTCAACGCGACATGAGTGAGGCCACCATCACCGACGACGCCGCAGACACCCTCGACGGCGACCACCCCGCCGCCGTCCTCTGGGACATGGACGGGACGCTGGTCGACACCGAGCCGTACTGGATCGCCGAGGAGCGCGCCCTGGTCGAGCTCCACGGCGGGGTCTGGACCGACGAGCACGCCTACCAGCTCGTCGGCAACGACCTGATGGTCTCCGCGCAGTACATCCTCGACCACGCCCCCGTGCCGCTCACGCCGGTCGAGGTGGTCAACGAGCTGCTCGCCGGCGTCGTCCGCCGGGTCAGCCAGCACGTGCCGTGGCGGCCCGGCGCCTGGGAGCTGCTCGAGGCGCTGGGCGAGGCCGGTGTGCCGTGCGCCCTGGTGACCATGTCGTGGCGGTCGCTGGCCGACGTCTTCGTCGGCTCCCTGCCCGCCGGCACCTTCGCCGCTGTGATCACCGGCGACGAGGTCACCCATGGCAAACCGCACCCCGAGCCCTACCGAGCGGCGGTCCGTGCGCTGGGGGTCCAGCTGCACGAGTGCGTGGCCATCGAGGACTCGCCTCCGGGTGTGGCGTCGGCCGTCGCGGCCGGCGTGCCGACGATCGCGGTGCCGCACGCCGTCCCGGTGCCGCACACCGTCGGTGCCGTGCAGATCGACGGTCTTGCCGGCGTCAAGCCCGCGGATCTGCTGCGCCTGCTGCGCTGAGCCGACCCAGGGTGTCACCGGTCAGCTGGTTGTCGCGGGTCAGCGAGTGATCCCGGGGTCAGCGGGCCCGCTCACCCCAGCCGCTGGTGCGGGCGGCTGCGGCCAGCGTGGCGGCGAGATCCTCGTGGCCCTCGGCGACCAGCCCCGACGTGACCCGGATGTGGCCGTCACCGCCGGAGACCACGTCGAAGGGGGTCCCGGGCGTCACGCCGATGCCCTGGCTGGCCAGTCGCACGATGGCCGCGGCCTCGTCGTGCACCGGCACCCAGATGTTGAGCCCGTCGGAGCCGCGCACGTCGACACCGTGGCCACCCAGGGCAGCGACCAGCGCGCCGCGCCGGCGGGCGTACTCCTGCCGGGCGCGGCTCACGTGCGCCACGGCCTCCTCGTCGGTCAGCAGGCCGACCAGGATGCGTTGCAGCAGCCGGCTGCTCCAGCCCTGGCCCAGCTGTCGTCGAGCGAGGGCGTCCCGCAGCAGCTCGGTGGGACCGCCGAGGGCCGCCAGGCGCAGGTCGGGGCCGTGGGACTTGGAGTAGCTGCGCACGTGCACCGTCTGCCCCGGAATCCAGCGGCCGAGGCTGAGGTCCGGTGCGATCGAGATCGCTCCGGCCGAGTCGTCCTCCACCACCGGGACGCCCGTGGCCGCCAGGACGCCGGCGAGCTCGGCGGCGCGCGAGGTGGTCAGGGAGACCCCGGTGGGGTTCTGGGCCCGCGGTTGCACGAAGACCGCGGCGGTCGGAGAGGCGAGCGCCGCCGCCAGCGTGCTCGGGATCAGGCCCTCGTCGTCCATCGGGACGCCGACCACCTCGGCGCCGATGGACTCCAGGAGGTCCAGCAGAGGCGGGAAGCAGGGGTGCTCGACCACCACGCGGTCGCCGAAGCGCACCAGGGAGCGCGCAACGAGGTCGAGCGCGTCCATCGCGCCGTCCACGACGGTGAGCTCCTCGGCGTCGTACGGCCAGTCCGCGCGCAGCAGGCGCATCAGCTCGGGCAGTACCGGCTCGTCGAGGTAGCCACCGGGCGTGCCGGCCGTCGTGAGGCGGTCGAGCGCGTGCTCGAGGCTCGGCAGCAGGTCGTCGTCGGGGACGCCGGTGGACAGGTCGAGGTCGAAGTCGGCCTGACGCTCCAACGCGCGGCGGTACCGGCCGGTGGCATGGCTGGCCGTCTCGGCCACGGTCGTGCCACGACGGCCGTCGGTGCGGATGGTGCCGGACCGGGCGAGGAGCGCCCAGCCGGCGCTGACCGTGGTGGGGGAGAGGTCGAGGGCGGCGGCGACCGAGCGGATCGGGGGCAGCCGGGTGCCGGCCGGGAGGGCACCGGCGCGGACGGCGCGGCTGACGGCGCGGGCCACGCCCTTGGCGCCGGGCTCGGTGAGATGGGCGCGGAGGGCACGCAGCTCGTTCTCCATGTTTTGTAACGTAGCAAAACAGCATTGTTCCAGCAAGGTCCGGCACGTAATGTGGCCCCCATGAGCTCCCGCATCTCGCACTGGGTCGACGGACGCCTCCTGCCGGGCACGTCAGGCCGCACCTCGCCCGTCCACAACCCCGCCACCGGACAGGAGACCGCCCGCGTCGACCTGGCCAGCACCGAGGAGGTCGGCGCCGCCGTCGCCTCGGCCCGGGCCGCAGCCAAGGAGTGGCGTTCGTCCTCACTCTCGCGCCGGTCCGCCGTGCTGTTCGCCTTCCGCGAGCTGCTGCACTCCCGCACCGACGAGCTGGCCGCCATCATCACCGCCGAACACGGCAAGGTCCTCAGCGACGCCGCCGGTGAGATCGCGCGCGGCCTGGAGAACGTCGAGTTCGCCGCCGGGGTGCCGCAGCTGCTCAAGGGCGGCTTCTCCGAGCAGGCGTCGACAGGCGTCGACGTCTACTCGATCCGTCAGCCGCTCGGCGTCGTCGCCGGCATCACGCCGTTCAACTTCCCCGCGATGGTGCCCCTGTGGATGTGCGCCAACGCCATCGCCTGCGGCAACGCGTTCGTGCTCAAGCCGAGCGAGAAGGACCCCTCCGCCGCGCTGTTCCTCGCACAGATGTGGAAGGACGCAGGCCTGCCCGACGGGGTCTTCACCGTGGTCCAGGGCGACAAGCAGGCCGTCGACGCACTGCTCGAGCACCCCGACGTCGCCGCCGTCAGCTTTGTGGGCTCCACGCCGATCGCGCGCTACATCTACGAGACCGGTACGGCGAACGGCAAGCGCGTGCAGGCTCTCGGTGGGGCGAAGAACCACGCGCTGGTGCTGCCGGACGCCGACGTGGACATGGCCGCGGACGCGGTGGTCTCTGCGGCATACGGCGCGGCGGGTGAGCGGTGCATGTCCCTGTCGGTGGCCGTCGCGGTGGGGGATGTGGGTGACCGGCTGGTCGACGCCGTCGCCGCCCGGCTGCCCAAGCTGCGCATCGGCAACGGCGCCGACCCGGACACGGACATGGGCCCGCTGATCACCTCCGAGCACCGGGACAAGGTGCGAGGCTACATCGACGCCGGTGCGGAGCAGGGCGCCACGGTGGTCGTCGACGGCCGTACGGCGGACGTGCCGGCCGACGGCTTCTTCCTCGGGACGACGCTGCTGGACCACGTGGCTCCGTCCATGACGGTCTACACCGACGAGATCTTCGGGCCGGTGCTGTGCGTCGTGCGCGCGGACACCTACGAGCAGGGCCTCGCGATCATCAACGACAACCCCTACGCGAACGGCACCGCGATCTTCACCCGCGACGGCGGTGCGGCGCGCCAGTTCCAGTTCGACGTCGAGGTCGGCATGGTAGGCGTCAACGTGCCGATCCCCGTGCCGGTGGCCTACTACTCGTTCGGCGGGTGGAAGGCCTCGCTCTTCGGCGACACGCACATGTACGGGCCGGAGGGCATCAACTTCTACACGCGGGGCAAGGTGGTGACCTCGAGGTGGCCCGACCCGGCGACCTCCAGCGTCGACCTCGGCTTCCCCCGCACCCGATAGGAGTTGACCTCGATGACCTCCACCACCTCCACCACGACCGACTCCACCACCGGTGCGTCCGACAGCGCCGCGGGCGAGCTCGAGGCCCGCGTCCGCCGGGACGACCGGGCGCACGTGTTCCACTCCTGGTCGGCCCAGGCCAAGATCGACCCGTTGCCGATCGCGCGCGCGTCCGGCTCGTACTTCTGGGACTTCGAGGACCACCGCTACCTCGACTTCTCCTCCCAGCTCGTCAACGTCAACATCGGCTACCAGCACCCCAAGCTCGTTGCGGCCATCCAGGAGCAGGCCGGCAAGCTGTGCACCATCGCGCCGAGCTTCGCCAACGACGCCCGCTCCGAGGCGGCGCGCTTGATCGCCGAGATCGCGCCGGGCGATCTCAACGCCGTCTTCTTCACCAACGGCGGCGCCGAGGCGAACGAGAACGCTGTACGCATGGCCCGCCTGCACACCGGACGGCACAAGGTCCTCGCGGCCTACCGCAGCTACCACGGCGCCACCGCCGGCGCCATCGCGCTGACCGGCGACCCGCGTCGGTGGCCGTCGGAGCCCGGAATGCCCGGGATCGTGCGCTATTGGGGGCCGTACCCGTACCGCTCCTCCTTCCATGCCACGAACGAGCAGGAGGAGTGCGAACGGGCGCTGGCGCACCTGCGGGACGTCATCACGTTCGAGGGTGCCGACACGGTCGCCGCGATCGTGCTGGAGACCGTCGTGGGGACCAACGGGATCCTCGTTCCGCCGGAGGGCTACCTGGCCGGTGTGCGGGCGCTCTGCGACGAGCTGGGCATCGTGATGATCGCCGATGAGGTCATGGCCGGCTTCGGCCGGTGCGGCGAGTGGTTCGCCGTCGACCACTGGGGCGTGAAGCCGGACCTGATCACCTTCGCCAAGGGGGTCAACTCCGGCTACGTCCCGCTCGGCGGCGTGGTGATCTCCGACCCGATCGCGGCAACGTTCGCCGATCGGCCCTACCCGGGCGGACTCACCTACTCGGGCCATCCGCTGGCGTGCGCGTCGGCGGTCGCATCGATCAACATCTTCCGCGAGGAAGGCATCATCGAGCACGCCCGCCAGCTGGGCACGGATGTCATCGGGCCCGGCCTGCGCGCGCTCGCCGAGCGGCACCCGTCCATCGGGGAGGTCCGCGGCCTCGGGGTCTTCTGGGCGCTGGAGCTTGTCCGCGACCGCACGACGCGCGAGCCGCTCGTGCCGTTCAACGCGGCCGGTGCCGCGGCGGCGCCCATGGGTGAGCTGATGGCGGCGTGCAAGAGCCGAGGGCTGTGGCCGTTCACGCACTTCAACCGGATGCACGTCGTGCCTCCGTGCACCACCACGGCCGACGAGATCGGCGAGGGTCTTGCGGTCCTGGACGAGGCGCTCAAGGTCGCTGACACGTACTACACCGGCAGCTGATCCAGGGGCGCTTCCATGGGCACCTCGCCTTCCGCGCCGCGACGCACGTCGGCCGGGTCGGGGCCGACGTGCGGCAACGGCGCTGCGTCCGCCGGGTCGGGGCCGACCTGCGGCGACTGCGCCGCGTCCACCGGGTCGGCGCCGACCCGCGGCGACAGCGCCGCGTCCACCGGGTCGAGGCTGACCCGCGGCGACGTCGCTGCGTGGTTGGTGAAGACGTCCCGGCCGCCGGCGGTGATCGAACCGGGCTGGTCGCCGGGCGAGGTGAGAACCCTGCAACGCTGCGTCCGTGCGACGTACCGGCTGGGGCTGATGACCCCGGGGCAGGTCTGCCTGCTGTGGCTCAGCGGGCAGGCCAGCCCGGGGGTGCACGCCATCGGCACCCTGGCGGTCGGCCCGGGCGGGGAGGAACCCGTTGACACCGTCGACGCCCCCGGTGGGCCGGTTGTCACGCTGGCGCTGCGGCTGCTCAGCGAGCCGGTGCCCCGCCGGGAGCTGATGGCCGCAGCCACCTTCGCCTCTGCGGAGGTGGCGCGCATGCCGGCCGGCAGCAACCCCTCGTACCTCACCGCACCTCAGCTCGAGGAGGTCCTGGCTCGTCTCCCCTGATCAGGCGGCGGTGGGGCGGTGGTCGTGGGGGTGGGTGAGGTAGTGCTGGCCGGTGCCGTTGGTCCAGGTGGCGGTGCCGGTGGGGGTCATGGTCAGGGTCCAGCCGCCGTGGTGTTTGAGGCGGTGGTGGCGTTGGCAGAGGGTGATCAGGTTGGCGGGGTGGGTGGGTCCGCCGTGGGTGTAGGGGGTGAGGTGGTCGAGGTGGCAGCGTCGGGCGGGGGTGGCGCAGCCGGGGAAGCGGCAGGTGCCGTCGCGGGTCCGGACGAGGCGGGCGGTGGGGGCGCGGCGGGCCCGGCGGGTCACCTCGTCGGGGTCGGCGGCGGCCACCGCGCGGCGGGTCGCGGCCCGGACCCCGGCGGTGGGCAGGTCCAGCACGGCCGGGAACAGGGCGGCCTCGACCCGGGTGCAGATCTCCGGCCGGAGCCGGGGGACCTCCTGGGCGATGGCGGTGGCCCGGTAGGGCTCGAGGTCCCCGGCGCGCATCGCGGCCAGCGTGGCCGGCAGCAGCGCGCACACGGTGCGGGCGGTGTCGTAGGTGCGCCCCGCGGTCCGCGGCGCGACGTGCAGGAGGGGGGCCAGGTCGGCGTCCATGAACTCGTGCTCGTCCCGCGGCCCGGGATAGGCCCGACCCGCGGTTGGCGGCCTGCCACTGGGCGCGGTCGGCGGCGATCTCCTCACCGGTCCGCCGGGACCAGGCCTCGATCCCGACCAGCTGGACCGCGCTGACCGCGTTGATCACCCGCTGGGCGGCCGCGACCACCGCCCGCGTGGCCTCCCCGTCGCAGCCGAGGAGGTCCTGCTCGGTCAGGGCGAGCAGGGCGGTGGCGAGGGCCGCGACGTCCGCGCCCGCCACCTCACCCGCCCGCATCTCGAACATGTGTTCGATTCTACCGATCCGCCGGGCACACGTGGAGAGACATCCACAGCCCGAACCGCTTTCCGCCGTGCATCGACGGTGGGCACGCCAGGGATAGCCCTGCTCGTGACAGAGCCGGCAGCGGCCGCCGCCCCGTCCACGAACGCGTGGGGTCAGTCCTCCGCGGGGCCGACTGCGGCGGACGACCGCGGGTTGAGCGCGAGCAGGGCTGCGCCCTCGGGCAGCGGCGGCGGCGTGCCGCCCCATGCGGGACAGAGGGCGCGGTGGTCGCACCAGTCGCAGAGCCGGCTCGTGCGCGGGCGCCAGTCGCCGGTGCTCGGCGGCCTGCTCGATCGCCCGCCACAGGGCCTTGACCTTGCGCTCGGTCGCCAGCAGGTCGGCCTCGTCGGGGGTGTAGCGGACGATCTCGCTGTTGCCGAGGTAGACCAGCTGCAGCATGCGGGGGACCGTGCCGTTCAGCCGCCACAGCACCAGGGCGTAGAACTTCATCTGGAACAGCGCCTTGGCCTCGAACAGCTCGGACGGCGAGCGCCCGGTCTTGTAGTCGACCACCCGGACCTCGCCCGTCGGCGCGACGTCGAGGCGGTCGACGTAGCCGCGCAGGATCAGCCCGTCGTCAGGTCGGTCTCGACGTAGAGCTCGCGCTCGGCCGGCTCGAGCCGGGTGGGGTCCTCGAGGCTGAACCAGCGCTCGACCAGCGTCGCTCGGCGTCCTTGAGCCACAGGGCCAGCGCCTCGGGGTCGTCGTCCGGCGAACAGCGTCGCCAGCTCGGGCTCGGCCTCGAGCAGCGCTGCCCACTGCGGTGCGACCAGCTCGCGGCGGCCGCGTCGAGGGTGCGGCTGGTCGGCCGGCAGGTCGAAGAGCCGCTCGAGCACCGAGTGGACCAGCGTGCCGCGAGCCGCCGCCGCGCTGGGCGCCTGGGGCAGCCGGTCGACGACGCGGAAGCGGTAGAGCAGCGGGCACTGCATGAAGTCGGACGCCCGGCTCGGCGACAGCGCTGCAACCATGGGAGGCACGTCGGCGGGCCCACTGACACCGCCTCGGGCCGCGTCGACAGTCCCGCCGCACCACGACCGCCGGACATCCCCCTGACATGGCTCGACGGCATGCCTGACGCCGCAGAGCCGACAGTGCCCCGCGCGATGGACACGCCGAGGCCGGGCCTGAAGGTCGCCACGCTGGTGCGGTGTGCCGGTCTACGTCGGCCGTACATGGTTCCGGTCATCGCCGTCATCATCGTCGTCACCTTCGGCCCGTCGATCAGCGACTACCGGCCCGACCTCGGCATCCAGCGCCTACCTCGTGGCCGCTACGTTCTGCCGTCCTGCTGCTGGTCTCGGTGCTCGTGCACGAGCTGGCGCACGCCATCGTCGCCAAGCCGCTTCGGCCTACCGGTCACCCGGATCGTGGCCGACGTCTGGGGCGGCCACACCCAGTTCGACCGGCACAGGCCAGCCGGCCCGGCCCGAGCGCGCTGGTGGCCGTCGGTGGGCCCCGCGGCCAACGGCGCTCGCGCTGGTCGGGCTGGCCGCTGCGGCACGCGGTCGACCGGCGGCGTGCCTCGCCCTGCTGGTCGGCGCGGTCGTCTGCACCAACCGCTTCGTCGCGCTGTTCAACCTGCTGCCGGGGCTGCCCCTGGACGGCGGCTGCGTCGTCGACGCCCTCGTCTGGCGGGCTGACCGGCAACCGCGACCTCGGCGCTGATCGCCGCCGGCTGGTGCGGCCGCGTGGTCACGATCGCTGGTCCTGGTCTGCGGCGCTGCTGCTGCCGTTCCTGCGGGGCTACCCGACCCTACGCTGTTCACCGTCGTCTGGTCGGCGTGATCGGCGGCCTTCCTGTGGAGCGGCGCCTCCAACGCCATCCGCACCGGCCGTGCCCGCGAGCGCCGGGCCGGCATCACCTCGGGTCCGTGCGGCGCCGTGCCAGCTCCCTGCCGGTGGCCAGCAGTGCGGCCGACGCGTGGGCGCTGCGCGCCAGCGGCCTGGGCGGCACCGCCGTCATCGTGGTGGCGCCCGACGGCACCGCCCTCGGCTTCGTGGACGACGACGCACTGCTCGGGATCCCCGAGGCAGGCACGACCGGTCACCCCGGTCACGGCCGCGGTCCAGCGGCAGCCAGCCGGGCTGGGCGGTCGACGCCGTGCCCGACGCCGCCGTCACCACCGTGGTCGAGACCAGCTGCAGATGCTGCCAGGTCGGCGCCGTACCGGTGCGTCGCGCGGTCCGGACGGATCGAGGGCGATCGTCCTGGTCGGCGACCTCGAGGCCTGGCGCTGTCACGGGGGGCCGCCGCGCGCACCTAGACTTGCCCGCCATGAGTGAGCAGCACGCCGACCAGCCCGAGCAGCCCGCGCACCAGGGCGGGGCACCGACCGGTGCCGCCGGGCGCCGCGGCCCCTTCGCAGGAGGGCGACCGGGTGCAGCTGACCGACCCCAAGGGCCGGCTGCACACGATCACGCTCACCGTCGGGCAAGCAGTTCCACACCCATCGCGGGATCCTCGACCACGACGCACCTGATCGGCGCGCCGGAGGGCTCGATCGTCCGCAACACCGCCGGCGTCGAGTACCTCGCGCTGCGGCCCCTGCTGGCCGACTACGTCCTGTCGATGCCGCGCGGCGCCGCCGTGGTCTACCCGAAGGACGCCGGCCAGATCGTGGCGATGGCCGACATCTTCCCCGGCGCCCGGGTCGTCGAGGCCGGCGTCGGGTCGGGGGCGCTGACCATGTCGCTGCTGCGCGCCGTCGGTGACCAGGGGATCGTTGCACTCCGTCGAGCGCCGGGCGGACTTCGCCGACATCGCCCGGGGCAACGTCGAGGCTTCTTCGGCGGCCCGCACCCGGCGTGGCCGCTCACGGTCGGCGACCTCGTCGAGTCGCTGCCCGACGGCGGTCGCGAGCCGGGCACGTCGACCGCGTCGTCCTGGACATGCTGGCGCCGTGGGAGTGCCTCGACGTCGTCGGCCGACGCGCTCGCGCCCGGTGGCGTCCTCATCTGCTACGTCGCGACCGCCACGCAGCTGTCCCGGGTCGCCGAGGCGGCCCGCGAGCCACGGCGGCTACACCGAGCCGCAGGCCTGGGAGTCGCTGGTGCGCGGCTGGCACCTCGAGGGCCTGGCCGTCCGTCCCGCAGCACCGGATGGTCGGGCACACCGGCTTCCTGGTCACCACCCGGCGGATGGCACCGGGCGTCACCCCGCCCCTGCGCCAGCGCCGCCCGGCCAAGGGTGCGTACGACGACGCGGCCGACGCCACGCCGGGGCCAACCCGGCTCCCGGCGGCGAGTGGTCGCCCGAGGATGTGGGGGAACGGCCGTTGTCGGAAAAGAAAATCCGCCGGGTTCGCCGTTCTGTGACCGGCGCTGCGCGCAGCGAGGTCCCTCCGGATCGGGCTAGGGTCGATGCATCGGCCGAAGAGGTGGCCGGCAGGCGCCCGAGGAGGTTCCGACCATGTCCGACAACTCGCCGCAGAACCACGACCAGACACCCATGCCCGACGACCGATCCGGGTCGAGGCCGAGCGTCGCCGAGCGCTCTCCGAGAGGTCGCGCGGCTGCGCCGCCGGCTCGCGGACCGCCGACGCGCTCCCGTGACCTCGAGAACCGCGTGCTCCAGCTGCAGTCGTCGCTGGCCACGATGTCCGCCCAGAACGAGCGCCTGGTCCGGACCCTGAAAGAGGCCCGCGAGCAGATCGTCACGCTCAAGGCGGAGGTCGACCGGCTGGCCCAGCCGCCGTCCGGCTACGGCACTGTCATCGAGTCGTACGACGACGGCACCGTCGACATCCTGACCGGCGGCCGCAAGATGCGGGTCGCGATCAGCCCAGCATCGGTCGACGACGCCGCTGCACGCCGGGCCAGGAGGTCATGCTCAACGAGGCGCTGAACGTCGTGGCCGCTGCGGGTTACGAGCGGGTCGGCGAGATCGTCACGCTCAAGGAGATGCTCGGCGACGACCGGGCGCTGGTCGTCGGCCACGCCGACGAGGAGCGCGTCGCCCGGCTGGCCGAGTCGCCTGGAGGACGAGCCGCTGCGGGCCGGCGACGCGCTGATGCTCGACACGCGGTCGGCTTCGTCTACGAGCGGATCCCCAAGGCCGAGGTCGAGGACCTGGTCCTGGAGGAGGTGCCCGGACATCGACTACGACGACATCGGCGGCCTGGCCGGTCAGATCGAGCAGATCCGCGACGCGATCGAGCTGCCCTACCTGCACCCCGACCTGTTCGACGAGCACCAGCTGCAGCCGCCCAAGGGCGTCCTGCTCTACGGCCCTCCCGGCTGCGGCAAGACGCTGATCGCCAAGGCCGTCGCGGCGTCGCTGGCCGCGAAGGTCGCGGCCGAGGTGACGGGCAAGCCGATCGGCAAGTCCTACTTCCTCAACATCAAGGGCCCCGAGCTGCTCAACAAGTACGTCGGCGAGACCGAGCGGCACATCCGGCTGATCTTCCAGCGGGCCCGCGAGAAGGCCAGCGACGGCACGCCGGTCGTGGTGTTCTTCGACGAGATGGACTCGCTGTTCCGCACCCGCGGTTCCGGCGTGTCCTCCGACGTCGAGACGACCATCGTGCCCCAGCTGCTGTCCGAGATCGACGGCGTCGAGCGGCTGGAGAACGTCATCGTCATCGGCGCCTCCAACCGCGAGGACATGATCGACCCGGCGATCCTGCGGCCGGGCCGGCTGGACGTGAAGATCAAGATCGAGCGCCCCGACGCCGAGAGCGCGCGGGACATCTTCAGCAAGTACCTCATCCCGGAGCTGCCGCTGCACGACCACGACCTGTCCGAGCACGGCGGCTCGCGTCAGCGGACCATCGAGGCGATGATCGACGCGACGGTCGAGCGGATGTACTCCGAGATCGACGAGAACCGCTTCCTCGAGGTGACCTACGCCAACGGCGACAAGGAGATCCTGTACTTCAAGGACTTCAACTCCGGCGCGATGATCCAGAACATCGTCGACCGGGCCAAGAAGATGGCGATCAAGGACCTCCTGACCGCCGGTGCCAAGGGCATCCGGGTCGAGCACCTGCTGGCCTCGTGCGTGGACGAGTTCAAGGAGAACGAGGACCTGCCCAACACCACCAACCCCGACGACTGGGCCCGGATCTCCGGCAAGAAGGGCGAGCGGATCGTCTACATCCGCACGCTCATCACCGGCAAGGACGGCACCGAGCCCGGCCGCTCGATCGACACCGTCGCCAACACCGGTCAGTACCTCTGACCCGTACGGCCACCAGCACACCAGGACGACGCGCGGCCCGGGCCCGAGCCCGGGCCGCCGCGCGACGGGGCCGCCGCAGGTCCGCCCTGGAGGCCGCCGGAACGGGACGGGGTCAGGCCGCCGGCCGGCGACGGCGGACGAGTGCCGCGAGGGCTCGCCAGCCGAGCAGGAACCCGCCGAGCACGACCGTGGCGACCACCACGAAGGAGAAGGCCGTGCCGGCGCCGGTGGCCACCCGCAGCAGCATCCCCACGGCCACCGCGCACACCCAGACCGGTATGCCGTCGCGCACGCCCAGCGGCGCCCGGCGTCGCCACGCCACGGCCACGACCCAGCCCGCCACCGTGCCCGCGAGGAACGGCCACGCCGTCAGCAGGACCCCCAGCACGGCGCCGCTCTCGGCATGGCTGCGCCGGCCGATCGCCGCGAACAGCACCACCAGGGCGGCGTCGACCACGAACGCCGCGGCGGCGGCGCGGGGCACTCCGCTGTCGGGCGCGCGCCCGGCGGCGCCGTCCTGGACGCCGCTCATGCCGACCTCGTGCCGAGGTAGTGCGCCATGCCGGCCCGCCCGTCCGGTACGAACGGCCACGCGGGGTCCCCGAGCCGGCGCAGCAGCTCCTCCCAGTCGACCCAGCCGCCCTCGGCGACCTCCTCGGGCTGGTGCACGACCGGTCCGTCCCAGACCGCCTCGTAGCCGAAGGCGAGGTAGTGGGTGCTGTCGTCGCGGTACCAGGCGCGGAACACCGGGACCAGCTGCACGCCGGTGACGCCCAGCTCCTCGGCCAGCTCGCGGCGGGCGGCGTCGTGGGGCTCCTCGCCGGCGTCCACGCAGCCACCGGCCCACACGTCGTACAGGCCCGGGTAGACGTCCTTGGTGTCGGTGCGCCGGTGCAGGTAGACCTGCCCGCGGCTGTTGCGGACCAGCACCGCGGTCGCGGCGTGCGGCAGGTTGCGCGCGCGGACCTCGTCGCGGCGCGCGCTGCCGGTCACCCGTCCGGCGTCGTCGGCGGGGTCGTAGAGCGCCACGAGCTCGTCAGCAGCCATGCCTGGACGGTAACAACCGGACCGCGGCGCAGCTCAGCCCAGGTGCCGGCGCAGCTCGGTGACGAGCTCGGCGCGCGCCTGGGCGCCGATGTGCGTGGCGCCGGGGAAGCTGGCGAAGCCATGTGGCGCGCCGAGGTAGTTGGTCAGCCGCACGGGCACCCCGGCCGCCGAGAGCCGCTCGGCGTACAGCGCCCCCTCGTCGCGCAGCGGGTCCAGGTCCGCGGTCTGCACCAGCGCGGGGGGCAGCCCGCCGTGGTCGGGCGCCCACAGCGGGGACAGCAGCGGGTCCTGCGGCGCCAGGCCGTCCGGGCCGCGGTAGTGCTCCAGGAAGACCTCGATCTTGCGCCGGGTCAGCACCGGCGCGTCGGCGTGCTGCCGGATCGACGGCTGGCTCATCGTGGCGTCGGTGCCGGGGTAGAGCAGCGCCTGGGAGGCGATCTGCGGGCCGCCTTCGTCGCGCACCACCTGGCAGACGACCGCGGCGAGGTTGCCGCCGGCGCTGTCCCCGGCGACCGCGATCCGCGACGGGTCGCTGCCCCAGCGTCCGCCGTGGGCGGCGACCTGCCGCACGGCGTCGACGCAGTCCAGGGCCGCGGTGGGCGCCCGGTGCTCCGGTGCCATCCGGTAGTCGACGTTGAGCACGACCGCGCCCACCTCGGCGGCGAGGAAGGAGCACAACGGGTCGTACATGCGCGGACTGCCGAGGACCCAGCCGCCGCCATGGAAGAACACCACGGTGGGCAGCGGGCCGGTCGCGTGCGCCGGGCGGTAGACCCGGACGGGCAGGCTGGCGCCGTCGCGGGCCGCGAGCGCGTCGGTGCCGATCGTGACCGAGCGGGCGACCCTGCCGGTGACCCAGCTGTACGGCGGCACGGTCGGCGCCACCGACCGGCGGGCCCGCTGGATCTGCGGCAGGTCCATGTCGAGGATCGACCGGCGGGGCAGCCGGTCGAGCACGGTGGTGAAGGCCCTGGTCCGCAGCGGCATGCCCGTCATGGCGTCACTATGCCTCAGGGAGGGTCCGCCCCACGCAGGCTCGCCTAGGCTGACGTCATGACTGTGCGCCGTGTCATGGGGATCGAGACCGAGTACGGCATCTCGGTGCCCGGTGACCCCACCGCCAACCCCATGCTGCTCTCTGGCCACGTGGTCAACGCCTACGCCACCCGCGGGGGAGGGCGCGCGACCAAGGCCAGCTGGGACTACGAGGACGAGGCGCCGCTGCGGGACGCCCGCGGGTTCGAGATGGCACGCCAGTACGCCGACGCCAGCCAGCTCACCGACGAGGAGGACCCGACCCTCGCCAACGTGGTCCTCACCAACGGGGCCCGCCTGTACGTCGACCACGCCCACCCGGAGTACAGCTCCCCGGAGGTGACCTCGCCCCGGGCCGCGGTGACGTGGGACCGTGCCGGGGAGCAGGTGATGCTCGAGGCGGTGCGCCGCCTCTCGGTGGCTCCCGGCGTGCCGGGGGTCAACCTCTACAAGAACAACACCGACGGCAAGGGCGCGTCGTACGGCACGCACGAGAACTACCTGATGCGCCGGGAGACGCCGTTCGCCGACATCGTGCGGCACCTGATCCCGTTCTTCGTCGCGCGGCAGGTCATGTGCGGGGCCGGGCGGGTGGGCATCGGGCAGGACTCGACCAGCAGCGGCTTCCAGATCGCCCAGCGCTCGGACTTCTTCGAGGTCGAGGTCGGGCTCGAGACCACCCTGAAGCGCCCGATCATCAACACCCGTGACGAGCCGCACGCGGTGGCCGACCTCTACCGCCGGCTGCACGTCATCATCGGCGACGCCAACCAGTGCGACGTGGCGAACCTGCTCAAGCTCGGCACCACCAGCCTGGTGCTGGCGATGATCGAGGACCGGGCCATCTCCGAGGAGCTGGCCGTCAGCAAGCCGGTCGCGACGCTGCACGCGGTGTCGCACGACCCGACGCTGAAGAGCCTCATCGAGCTGCGTGACGGGCGCACCATGACCGCGGTGCAGCTGCTGTGGGTCTACCACGAGCACGCCGACCGTTACCTGCAGTCGCGGTACGCCGGGGAGCTGGACGTCGACACCGCCGAGGTCATGCGGCGCTGGGCCGACATCCTCACCCGGCTGGAGCGCGACCCGATGGAGTGCGCTCGCGAGGTGGACTGGGTGGCCAAGCTGAAGCTGCTGCAGGGCTACCGCGACCGTGACGGCCTCGAGTGGTCCGACCACCGGCTGCGGGCCATCGACATCCAGTGGTCGGACGTGCGACCGGAGAAGGGGCTGTTCCACCGGATGCTCAGCCTCGGCCGGATCGAGCAGCTGGTCAGTGACGAGGAGGTCAAGAGCGCGGTGGTCACGCCGCCGGAGGACACCCGGGCGTACTTCCGCGGCCGCTGCCTGGAGAAGTACCCCAGCCAGATCGCGGCCGCCTCCTGGGACTCGGTCATCTTCGACGTGCCGGGGCACGCCTCGCTGCAGCGCGTGCCGATGCTCGAGCCGCTGCGCGGCACCCGGGCGACGGTGGGCGCGCTGCTGGACCGGAGCCCCGACGCGACCACGTTGTTGCGTGAGTTGGCAGCGGCATCCGGCTGAGGTGTGACTAGGCTGGCCGACACGAAGGTCGACACCCTTTGACCCAGCCCGTGGAGGACTGATGCCGAGCCAGGAGCAGAGCCGACCACAGCGTCGCGACGAGGAGCCGGACGAGGGCCCGGAGCCGGCCACTGCGCCGGAGGCTGCGGCCCGCAAGGACGCCCTCGACGACGACATCGACAGCGTCCTCGACGAGATCGACGACGTGTTGGAGTCCAACGCCGAGGAGTTCGTGCGCGGCTTCGTCCAGAAGGGCGGCCAGTGAGCCCGGGACCCGGTCGTTTTCCCGGGGGAGCGGGCCTGCCGCCGCAGTTCCTGACGTCGGGGTCGTCCTCGTTCACCGAGTTCGTGGGGGTGCACGCCCCTGAGCTGCTGCCCTCGGGCCGGCCCTTGCCGCCCGGGGGCGCGCTCGAGGCGCCGCACGGCACGACCATCGTCACGCTGACGTTCGACGGCGGCGTGATCATGGCCGGTGACCGGCGCGCGACCATGGGCAACATCATCGCCAACCGCGACATGCAGAAGGTGTTCGGCGCCGACGACTACTCCGCGGTCGGCATCGCCGGGACCGCCGGCATCGCGATCGAGGTGGTCAAGCTCTTCCAGGTCGAGCTGGAGCACTACGAGAAGATCGAGGGCACGCTGCTCTCGCTGGAGGGCAAGGCCAACCGGCTCGCGATGATGATCCGCGGCAACCTCGGCCTGGCCATGCAGGGCCTGTCGGTCGTGCCGCTCTTCGCCGGGTTCGACCTCCAGGGCGACGTGGGCCGGATCTTCTCCTACGACGTGACCGGTGGCTGTTACGAGGAGCACGACCACCACAGCGTCGGGTCGGGCTCGTTGTTCGCGCGCGGGTCGATGAAGAAGCTGTGGCGCCCGGGCATGGACGCGGCCGCGGCGGTGCGGGTCGCGGTCGAGGCGCTGTACGACGCCGCCGACGACGACTCCGCCACCGGCGGCCCGGACCTCGGCCGTCGGATCTGGCCGACGCTGGCCCTCGTGGACGCCCAGGGGCTGCGGTTCCTCCCCGACGAGCAGCTCGGCGGTGTGGTCGAGCAGATCGTCGCCGACCGCCGCGACAACCCCGGAGGTGCGCGATGACGATGCCGTTCTACGTCTCGCCCGAGCAGCTGATGAAGGACCGGGCCGACTACGCGCGCAAGGGGATTGCCCGCGGCCGGTCCGTGGTGGTGCTGGGTTACGAAGGTGGCATCGCGTTCGTCGCCGAGAACCCCTCGCGGGCCCTGCACAAGGTGTCCGAGATCTACGACCGCGTGGCCTTCGCGGCCGTCGGCAAGTACAACGAGTTCGAGAACCTGCGGGTGGCCGGCGTCCGCTATGCCGACCTGCGCGGCTACTCCTACGACCGCGCGGACGTCACGGCCCGCGGGCTGGCCAACGCCTACGCCCAGACCCTCGGCACGGTGTTCACCCAGGAGTCCAAGCCCTACGAGGTGGAGATCGCGGTGGCCGAGGTCGGGACGGAGGCGGCGAGCGACCAGATCTACCGCCTGACGTACGACGGGTCGGTGGCCGACGAGCAGGGCTTCGTGGCGATGGGCGGTGCGAGCGAGCACATCAGCGAGGGGCTGAAGGAGCGCTGGCGCGACGGCATGACCCTCGCCGACGCGCTGTCGCTGGCGGTCGAGCTGCTCGCCCAGGACGCCGGCGGAGGTCCGGCCCGCACGCTCACCCCCGCCCAGCTCGAGGTGGCCGTGCTGGACCGCGAGCGCCCCCGGCGGACGTTCCGGCGGATCGGCGGTCCGCTGCTGGACCGCCTGCTCAGCGCCGAGGACCCGACCACCGGCGTGCCGCGCGAGGACGAGCAGACGTCCGGCCGGCACGACACGCTCACCCAGGACCAGCAGGACGGGCACGCGCCCACGGCCGACCCCGAGGGACCGCTCCAGCCGGGGCCGGCCCAGCAGTGACGATCGCCGTCACCGGCGCGACGGGAGCGCTGGGGGCGGCGGTCGCCCTGCTCCTCGCCGAGGCCGGGGTGCAGCAGCGTCTCGTGGTCCGCGACGCCTCTCGGGCGCCGCGGCTGGCTGGCGCGGAGGTCGCCGTGGCGTCGTACGCGGACACCGAGGCGATGGCGCGCGCCCTCGACGGGGTGCGCACGCTGTTCCTGGTGTCGGGCCACGAGGATCCCGACCGGATGTCGCTGCACCGCAGCGCCGTCGCGGGGGCCCGGCGCGCGGGTGTGGAGCGGGTCGTCTACACCTCGTTCATGGGTGCGGCGCCGCAGGCGACCTTCCCCTACGCACGCGACCACGCCGCCACCGAGCTCGCCATACGGGACGCCGGCATGGCCCTGACCGCAATGCGCAACGCCCTCTACGCCGACATGGCACCGCTCTTCGTCGGCGTGGACGGCGTGATCCGGGCGCCGGCCGGCGACGGGCGCGTGGCCTGGGTGGCCCGCCGCGACGTCGCCCGGCTCGCGGCGGTCCTGCTCACCGGGGAGGGTCACGAGCACCAGGTGTACGACGTGTCAGGACCGGTGGCGATCGACCTGCACGAGACGGCGCGGCTGCTGGCCGCTGCGAGCGGGCGGGTGATCTCCTACCGTCCCGAGACGCTGCAGGAGGCGCGGGCCTCCCGTGCCGGGCACCCGGACTGGCTGGTGGACGGCTGGATCGGCTCCTACCTGGCGCTGCACACGGGCGAGGGGTCGGTGACCAGCCACACCATCGAGCAGCTCACCGGCACCCCGCCGTGGAGCCTGGCCGAGCTGCTGGACCGCGACCCGTCCTCCTGGTCCTCGCTCGCCGGCTGAGCCGGCGCGCAGAACCGGCAGGTTTGCAGAGGGCAGGCGCGCAGAACCGGCAGGTTTGCGGAGGGCAGGCGCGCAGAACCGGCAGGTTTGCGGAGGGCAGGCGCGCAGAACCGGCAGGTTTGCGGGGGGCGGGCGCGCAGAACCGGCAGGTTTGCGGGGGGCGCGGCGCGGGGTGGGTGTCGCCCGTCTCTGACAGAATGGTTGACGATGCCAACAAAACCTGCACCCGTGTCCGTTCCGGGGGCGGCGGGGGAGGGGGCGACGGGGGACTCGACCGCGGGGGAGGTCCGACGCGGTGCCAGCACCGCGCGGCTGCGCCCGCACCCCCCGCTCGCGGCCCGGCCCGCGCACGTCCACCGTTACACCTCGCTGCTGCGCCTGCACGGCTACCTGCGGCCCTACCTGTCCCGCTGGGTGACCATGCTGGTGGTCTCACTGCTCGGCACCGGCGCCACGATCGTCGTACCGCTGGTCACCAAGGCCGTCATCGACGGGCCGATCGCCGACCGGGACGAGCGCGGCCTGTTCACCCTCGGGGCGTTCGCCGTGGCGCTCGGCGTCGTCGAGGCCGTGCTGATGTTCATCCGCCGCTGGGTCGTCGCCCGGGCCACGCTCGGGGTCGAGACCGCGATCCGGGTGGACCTCTACGCGCACCTGCAGCGGCTGCCGATGGGCTTCCACGGGCAGTGGCAGTCCGGCCAGCTCCTGTCGCGGGTGATGAGCGACCTCAGCACGGTGCGCCGGTTCCTCGGGTTCGGCCTGCTGTTCCTCGTCCTCAACGTGCTGCAGGTCGGTGTCGTCACCGCCATCCTGCTCAGCATGTTCTGGCCGCTGGGCCTGGTCGTGCTCGCGGCCTCGGTCCCGGTGGTGCTGCTCGTGCTGCGCAACGAGCGGCTCTTCACCCGGCTCTCCCGCGAGGTGCAGGACCAGACCGGTGACCTGGCGACCTCCGTGGAGGAGGGCGCGCACGGCCTGCGCGTGATCAAGGCGTTCGGCCGGGCCGACCACGTCTTCTCCCGCTTCGACGAGCGGGCCCTGCGGCTGCAGGCCACCTCGCTGGAGAAGGTCCACGTCTCGGCGCGGTTCTGGACCTTCCTGGAGGTCATCCCCAACATCGCCCTGATCATCGTGCTCGGGTTCGGGGCGATCGCGGCCGGCCAGGGCCGGCTGACCATGGGCACCCTGGTCGCCTTCATCACCCTGATGCTCTCGCTCGTGTGGCCGGTCGCCTCGCTGGGGTTCCTGCTCTCGATGACCCAGGAGGCGATGACCGCCGCCGACCGGATCACCGAGGTGCTCGACACCGAGCCGAGTGTGCCCGACGGCAGCCTCGAGCTGGTCCACCCGCGCGGGGCGCTGCGGTTCCGCGGCGTCGGCTTCCGGTTCCCCGACAGCCGGCAGGACGTCCTGCACGACGTCGACCTCGACCTGGCGGCAGGCGAGACCGTCGCGGTGGTCGGCGCCACCGGCTCGGGCAAGACCGTCCTCACCAGCCTCGTGCCGCGCCTGTACGACGTCACGGCCGGGTCGATCACCATCGACGGGCACGACATCCGCAGCCTGACCCTGGACTCCCTGCGCTCGGTCGTCGCGACGGCGTTCGAGGAGCCGACGCTGTTCTCGATGTCGGTGCGCGAGAACCTCACCCTCGGCCACCCCGACGCCACGCCGGAGCAGATCGCCGAGGCCCTCGACGTGGCGCGGGCCGGCTTCGTGCACGAGCTGCCGTGGGGGCTCGACACGCGGATCGGTGAGCAGGGGATGAGCCTGTCCGGCGGCCAGCGCCAGCGCCTGGCGCTCGCACGGGCGGTGCTGGCCCGGCCGACCGTGCTGGTCCTGGACGACACGCTGTCCGCCCTCGACGTGCACACGGAGGCGCTGGTCGAGGAGGCGCTGCGCCGGGTCCTGTCCGACGTCACGGCCATCGTCGTGGCGCACCGGGCCTCCACGGTGCTGCTGGCCGACCGCGTCGCCCTGCTGCAGGACGGCACCATCACCCACGTGGGCACGCACGCCGAGCTGTTGGCCGAGGTGCCGGCCTACCGCCACCTGCTCGCGGCCGACGACGACATGGCGGAGGCCAGCCGATGACCGCGCCCACGACCACGGGTCCGGGCTCCCCGCGCCCGGAGGACGACGAGCCCGGTTCGGCGGCCGGTGCGGAGCGGGCCTGGCGTGGTGTCGCCGCCGAGGACGCCGACGACCTCCCCGAGGCCGTCGGCCTGCGCCTGAAGACCCGCAGCCGGCGGCTGCTGGGCAGCCTGCTCGCGCCGTACAGGCGTCTCGTGCTGCTGCTGACCGTCGTGGTCCTGCTCGAGAACGCCGCCCGGCTGTCCGTGCCGCGCCTCGTGCAGGTCGGCATCGACGCCGGCGTGCCGCCGCTGCTGTCCGGCGGCAGCTCGCGCACCCTGATGGGCGTGCTCGGTGTGCTCCTGGGCGCCGTGGTGGTCCAGGCGGTCAGCCGCGTGGTGTTCCTGCAGGTCTCCGGGCGGGTGGGGCAGGAGGTCCTGCTGGACCTGCGCCGCCGGCTGTTCCGCCACTTCCAGCGCCTGGACGTCTCCTTCCACGACCGCTACACCTCCGGACGCGTCGTGAGCCGGATGACCAACGACGTCGAGGCGATCCAGGAGCTGCTGAGCAACGGCTTCGACGGCCTGGTCACCGCGGCGCTCACCCTCGTCGGCACGGCGGTCCTGCTCCTGACCCTCGACGTCAAGCTGGGCCTGGCGTGCCTGGTGGGGTTCCCGGCGCTGCTGCTGCTCGTGCGGTGGTTCCGCAACGCCTCGGAGTCGACCTACCGCACCGTCCGGGAGAGCGCCGCCCTGGTCATCGTCCACTTCGTGGAGACGATGACCGGCATCCGTGCCGTCCAGGGCTACCGCCGCGAGCGGCGCAACCAGGACATCTTCGAGGACGTCAGCGGCCAGTACCGCGTGGCCAACGAGCGGTCGTTCCGGCTGTTCGCGGTGTTCATGCCCGGGGTCAAGCTGGTCGGCAACCTCACCACCGGCGTGGTCGTCCTGTACGGCGGGTGGCTGGTCTACCACGGCCAGATGACCGTCGGGGTGCTCACCGCGTTCCTGCTCTACCTGCGGATGTTCTTCGAGCCGATGCAGGAGATCAGCCAGTTCTACAACACCTTCCAGTCGGCGTCCTCGGCCCTGGAGAAGCTCTCCGGCGTGCTCGAGGAGGCTCCCGCGGTGGCCGAGCCGCGGCACCCCGTCGCGCTGCCGCAGGCCCGCGGCGAGGTGGTCTTCGACGGGGTCCGGTTCGGCTACGTGGACGACCGCCCGGTGCTGCCGGGCCTGGACCTGGTCGTGCCGGCCGGGCAGACCGTGGCCCTGGTGGGCACCACCGGGGCGGGCAAGACCACGATCGCCAAGCTGATGGCGCGCTACTACGACCCCACCGCCGGGCGGGTGACGCTGGACGGGGTCGACCTGCGCGAGCTCGACGACGCGACCCTGCGCCGCCACGTCGTCATGGTGACCCAGGAGAACTTCATGTTCGACGGGTCGGTGGCCGACAACATCCTGTTCGGCCGCCCGGGCGCCACCCGCGCCGAGGTGGAGGCGGCGGCCGGCGCCGTCGGCGCGCACGAGTTCATCGCCGCGCTGCCCGAGGGCTATGACACCGACGTCGCCAAGCGCGGCGGTCGGCTCTCGGCCGGCCAGCGGCAGCTCGTGGCGTTCGCCCGGGCGTTCCTCGCCGACCCGGCGGTCCTCATCCTGGACGAGGCGACCTCGAGCCTGGACGTGCCCAGCGAGCGGCTCGTGCAGCAGGCACTGCGCACGATCCTCGCCGACCGGACCGCGCTGATCATCGCCCACCGGCTCAGCACGGTGGAGATCGCCGACCGGGTGCTCGTGCTCGAGCACGGTCGGGTGCTCGAGGACGGCCCGCCGCAGGACCTGGTCGCGGCCGACGGCGGGCACTACGCCGCCCTGCACCACGCGTGGGCGGCGTCGCTGGCCTGACCCTCAGGGGGCGGAGGCCAGCCCCGCAGACAGCGCCGCCAGCAGGTCCAGCTCCTCGGCGCGGCTGAGCCCGGCCTGCCGGCTGCGGTCCAGCCCCAGCTCGAGCTCCCACCGCAGGCTGTCGGCGGCCAGGTCGGCCAGCGGTCTCGAGCTGAGCCCGGCTTCGGAGGCGGCCGCGCCGGACCGGGCCGAGAACCCGGCCCAGTCCGGGTCGGCCAGCCACAGCGGCAGCGACCTCGGGCCCATGAACTCCTCGACCTCCTGCTGCTGCAGCCACCGGGACGGCGCCGGGACCAGTGGCCCGGTGTAGCCCGCCGCCGCCCGCGCGGCCTCCAGCGCCTGGGCCAGGGTGTGCCGCGGGCCGACCGCGTCGAAGGTCCCGGTCAGGCCGCCGGCGCCGGCGTCGACGAGCCAGCGGGCCAGGTCGCCGACGTCCACGACCTGCACGGGCGCGTCCTGCTCGGCCGGGACCAGCACCGGTCCGCCGTCCCGGGCCGCCAGCGCCATCCGGCCGGGCCAGTAGCCGAACCGGTCGCTTCGGTCGCCGTACCCGCCGATCAGGCCGGCCCGGGCCACCAGCAGCCGGTCACCGACCGCCTCGGTGCACAGCTGCTCGCAGGCGACCTTGGCGGCGCCGTACTCCTCGCGGGTCGCCTCGCTGCCCTCGAACGGCGGCAGCAGCGGGCCGCTCTCGTCCTGGCCCGGGGCGGAGTGGTCGGCGTAGACCGAGCCGGAGGACACGTAGACCCAGTGCTGCGCCCTGTCGGCGAGTGCCTCCAGCGCGCCCCGGACCTGGCCCGGCTGCCACGAGACGTCCAGCACGAGGTCCCAGTCCTGACCGCCGACCTGCCCGTAGGCCGTGGGCAGGCCCCGGTCCGAGGCCACGAACGTCGCCCCGACGGGAGCGGGGCCGGCCTGGCCCCTCGCCAGGCAGGTCACCGAGTGCCCCCGCTCCAGCGCCCGGCGGGCCACCTCCCCGCCGAGCCAGGCGGTCCCTCCGAGCACGAGAATTCGCATGCGGCACAGGCAAACACGCAAGGTTGCAGTTGTCATCGGTCGTTCGCTGACGGCGGATCCGACCTAGAGTGAGGTCATGGACCGACGCATCTTCGGAATCGAGAACGAGTACGGCGTCACGTGCACGTTCGACGGGCAGCGCCGGCTGACGCCTGACGAGGTCGCGCGCTACCTGTTCCGCAAGGTCGTGTCGTGGGGTCGCTCCAGCAACGTCTTCCTCTCCAACGGCTCCCGGCTCTACCTCGACGTCGGCAGTCACCCCGAGTACGCCACCCCCGAGTGCGACGACGTGCGCCAGCTCGTGACCCATGACAAGGCGGGGGAGCGGATCGTCGAGGGCCTGGTCGCCGACGCCCAGCAGCGGATCACCGATGAGGGGATCGCCGGGGAGATCTACGTCTTCAAGAACAACACCGACTCCGCCGGCAACTCCTACGGCTGCCACGAGAACTACCTGGTCGGCCGGGCCGGGGAGTTCCAGAAGCTTTCCGACGTGCTGATCCCGTTCCTGGTCAGCCGCCAGCTCATCTGCGGGGCGGGCAAGGTCACGACCACCTCCCGCGGCGCGACGTACTGCGTCAGCCAGCGGGCGGACCACATCTGGGAGGGGGTCTCCAGCGCCACGACGCGCTCCCGGCCGATCATCAACACCCGCGACGAACCTCACGCCGACGCCGAGAAGTACCGCCGTCTGCACGTGATCGTCGGCGACTCCAACATGAGCGAGACCACGACCATGCTCAAGATCGGGTCGGCCGACCTGGTGCTGCGGATGATCGAGGCCGGTGTCGTCATGCGTGACCTCACGCTGGAGAACCCGATCCGCGCCATCCGCGAGATCAGCCACGACATGACCGGCCGGCGCGTGGTCAAGCTGGCCAACGGCCGCGAGCTCAGCGGGCTGCAGATCCAGCGCGAGTACTACGAGCGGGCGTCCGCGTTCGCCGACCGCGAGGGCCTGGACGACCCGATGCACAAGAGCGTGCTGGACCTGTGGCAGCGCACGCTCAGCGCGATCGAGACCCAGGACCTCGAGCAGGTCGGCACCGAGATCGACTGGGTCATGAAGTACCTCCTGCTCGACCGCTACGCCGTCAAGCAGGGTCTGTCCTGGACCAGCCCGCGGATCGCCCAGCTCGACCTCGCCTACCACGACATCAACCGCCGGCGCGGGCTGTTCTACCTGCTGCAACGGCACGGCCGGGCGACCCGGATCACCAGCGACCTCGAGATCTTCGAGGCCAAGACGCTGCCGCCGCAGACGACCCGGGCCAAGCTGCGCGGAGACTTCATCCGCGCCGCGCAGGAGCACCGGCGCGACTTCACCGTGGACTGGGTGCACCTGAAGCTGAACGACCAGGCGCAGCGGACCGTGCTGTGCAAGGACCCGTTCGCCGCCGTCGACGCCCGGGTGGAGCGGCTGATCGAGAGCATGTGACCGGCGCCGGAGCACGGGGTTCGGCGCCCACAGAGCCGCGGGTTATGGTGAAGCCGATCCCCGAACCCGATGAAATCGAAGGTTGCCGCGTGCGCATGTCCCGCTCCCGAGCCCTGTCCGCCGCCGTTGTCCCGCTCGTGCTGCTCGCGGGCGCCTGCGGTTCGCAGGGGTCCAAGGGCGCCTCCAGCCCGAGCAGCAGCTCGTCGGCCAGCAGCGCGCTGGACGCCGTGTCGGTCGCCTCGGGCACCAAGGGCGTGCCGACGGTGACGCTGAAGACCAAGCCGTTCTCGGTCAAGGAGACGACCCACAAGGTCCTCACCGCCGGCAACGGCCCGGCGGTCAAGGCCACCGACGTCGTCAGCGCCGACTACCTCATGCTCAACGCCAAGGACGGCAAGCAGCTCGACACCAGCTACGGCAAGGCGCCGGCGACCATGGACCTCGGCGGCGGGCGTCTGCTGCCCGGTCTGACCAAGAGCCTGGTCGGGGAGAAGGTCGGCAGCCGCGTGCTGGTGGCGATGACGCCGGCCGACGCGTTCGGGGCCCAGGGCAACGCGCAGATCGGCGCCGGCGCGTCCGACACGATCCTGGCCCTGCTCGACATCAAGTCCGCGACCGCTCCGCTGACCACCGCGACCGGCAAGGCCGTGCCGCCGAAGGCCGGGCTCCCGACCGTCAAGATCACCCAGGGCAAGCCCGCCCAGATCACCATCCCCAAGACGGCGGCGCCCAAGAAGCTCGTCGTCCAGCCGCTGGTGCAGGGCACGGGAGCGGCGGTCAAGGCCGGCCAGACCCTGAAGGCGGCGTACACCGGTGTGGTGTGGGCGGACGGCCGGATGTTCGACTCCTCCGCCTCGGAGAAGGGCGGCTTCCGCGAGTTCCCGATCGGCGTCCAGCAGGTCATCCCCGGTTGGGACAAGGCACTGGTGGGCCAGAAGATCGGCTCCCGCGTGCTGGTGATCGTGCCGCCCGCCGAGGGCTACGGCGTCAAGGGCAACCCGCAGGCCAAGATCAAGGGCACCGACACGCTGGTGTTCGTGGTCGACATCCTCGGCGCCAGCTGAGCTCCCACCCCCCACCACGAGAGGTAGCACCCATGGGTTTCGACCCCAGCACGACCAAGCCCGAGATCGACTTCCCCGGTGACAGCGCCCCCGCCGACCTCGTCGTCGAGGACATCAAGGTCGGTGACGGCCCCGAGGCCAAGGCCGGTGACACGATCAGCGCCCACTACGTCGGCGTGGCGCACTCCTCCGGCGAGGAGTTCGACGCCTCCTGGAACCGCGGTGCGCCGCTGGACTTCCGCCTCGGCGTCGGCCAGGTCATCCAGGGCTGGGACCAGGGCATCGTCGGCATGAAGGTCGGCGGTCGGCGCAAGCTGACCATCCCCGCTTCCCTCGGCTACGGCGACCGTGGAGCCGGCGGTGCGATCAAGCCCGGCGAGACGCTGATCTTCGTCGTCGACCTCGTCGACGTGCGCTGAGCGCGACCGCCTGAACGCCCCGAGCGGCCCGTTCCCACCCCGTCAGGGGTCGGGGCGGGCCGCTCCGGCGTGTCCGCCCGCCTCGGGCGCCCCGGCGTCCCTGGGTGTGCCCCTGCTCGGATGTGCCGGCGCGCGCACGGCGCGGTCGGTCATCGCGGTGAGGTCGGGGCGACGGGCTCAGCGCGGCGCGCCGTGCACGACCGTGAAAGAGCCGTCGTCCTCGTGGAAGAGGTTCCAGACACGGACGTCCTTGCCGCCGGGCCCGGTGTCCTTCTCGTAGATGCGCACGGCTCCGCCCACCTCCCCGCCCATGCCGACGACCCGGTGGATCTGGCCGTTCCGCTCGATCAGCGCGCAGATCGGCCCCAAGAAGTCGGACGGGTCTGTCGGCTGTCGGCCGTCGAGGTCGGTGACGACGTACCGCTCGGAGGAGACGATGGGCTCTGGGGTGTTCAACGACATGGCGGCAGTCCTCCCGGTCGTTCGAGGTGGGCGGTTGCGCCCCCTACGGAGCGGGGTGCCCAAGCGTCGTTCCCCCCGGACCCCTCGCTGAAGACACGGTACGCGTGCCGCGGCGACCGTGAGCAGATGTTCGAACACCTCGGCCATCCGAGACACCAGGACCGCCCGCACGGGTGGCCGGGTCCTCGGCCTCCCCGACCCCGGTGGACAGCTCGATCCCGCTCCCGCGGCCAGCAGGGCCGGCAGCCACCCGGTCAGAGCAGGGAGGCGACGTGCCGCCCGGCGGCCGCCGCAGCGAGGAAGGACGCCGCGTCCTGGTCCATGCCCCGGCCCATCGTGGAGAGCCGCACCGGGCTGAGCGCCAGGGCTTCCTCCAGGCCGTCCACCACCACGTCGCACCGGCGCAGCCGGCCGCCGCTGTCGGCGACCAGCTGGGCCGCCTGGGCGCGGACCCGCTCACCGAACGCCCCCGGCAGCAGCGGCACCGGCACGTCCGCGGGCGCGAGCGCGACCCGTCCGTACGCCGTGAGGCTGTGGTGGGACACGCCCTGGTGACGGGGGCGGGCGTCGGCCTGCGACACGCGCAGCGACGCCACCCCCCGCCCGCCCAGCGTCGCGGCGGCGTTGACCGCCTCGCCCGCGCTGGTGCCCGAGAAGCCCCACCGGGTGCCGGTGCCCAGGTTCCCGGGCCCCTGGGCCACGACGGCGACGTCGCGCGTGCACCACGTGGGCTGCGGCCAGCAGGCCGGTGTGGACGTTGACCGCCTCGAGGTCCCCGCCGTACGCCTGGCCGACCGTGATGGTGGAGGTGAGCCAGCCGGCCTCGGCCAGCGCCGACACCGTGCGGGAGAAGCCGAGGGGCAGCGCGCCGCCGTCGGTCATGACGTAGGCGACGCGCGCGGCCGGCGCCCGTTCGCGCAGCCCGGCGAGCACCGCCGGCAGGGCGGAGTGCAGGTCGGCGACCACGACCGGCATCCCGGCCAGGTCGTCCGCCTCGCGCAGCAGCTGGTGGTGCGGGCTCTCCTGCTCGTCGACGCCGAGGACCATGGACTGCAGCGGGGTGTAGCGGGCCTTGACCACGTGCCCCGGCCCCGCGGGCGGGTCGGCCGGCAACCGGTCGGGCAGCGCGACCACGAGCGCCAGGCCCCCGGTGCCCAGCCCCCGCTCGAGCGCGCCGACGTTCAGCAGCACGCGGTCCCCGGGCTCGGGAGTGCCCACCACGGCCGGATAGGCCAGCGCGCGCACCGTCCCGTCCTGGCCGGCGAGGCGGACGTCGTACTCCACCGCACCGGCCCACGCCCCCCGGACCCGTTCAACCGTTGCGCTGCGCCAGTGGATCACGCTGCGCAGACTAGCCCGGCAGGGGTCGGGTACCGTCCACGTCCATGAGCACCCAGCCGTCGGCGACGGCCAAGACCGAGCGCCTGCTCAACCTGGTCATCTGCCTGCTCTACACCCGCAAGCCGCTGTCCAAGGCCAAGATCCGCGACGCCGTCCCGCAGTACGGCCGAACCGCCTCGACCGAGGCCTTCGACCGCATGTTCGAGCGCGACAAGGACGAGCTGCGCGACCTCGGCATCCCGCTGGTGACCGAGCCGCTGGACGCCTACTTCGACGACGAGCCGGGCTACCGGATCGACGGGCGCGAGTACGCCCTCCCGGAGATCGCCTTCGAGCCGGACGAGCTGGCCGTGCTGGGCCTGGCCAGCCGGGCGTGGGCCCAGGCCAGCCTCGCCGGCCCGGCCGCGCAGGCGCTGCGCAAGCTGCACGCGGCCGGCGTCGAGCGCGACGACGCCTCCCTGATCGGGATCGAGCCGCGGCTGCGCACCGCCGAGCCGGCGTTCGAGCCGGTCAAGACCGCGGTGGTCAACCGCCGCCCGATCCGCTTCACCTACCGCACCGCCCGCTCGGCCGAGGTCGCCGAGCGGCACGTCCAGCCGTGGGGGATCGCCTCCTGGCACGGCCGCTGGTACCTCACCGGTTTCGACACCGACCGGGACGCGCCGCGCGTCTTCCGGCTCAGCCGGATCGAGGGCGCCGTGGTCCGCGGCGGCAAGGACGGGTCGTACGACGTGCCGCCCGACCACGAGCCCCGCGCCATGATCAGCCGGATGGTCGTCGAGCGTGACCTGCAGCCGTCGGTCCTGCGGGTGCGTTCCGGCGCCGGGCACACGCTGCGCCGGCGTGCCCGCACGGTCGGTGAGATCGACGACCACTGGTCGCTGCTGGACGTGGACTTCGCCGACACCGAGGCCTTCGCCGACGAGATCAGCAGCTTCGGCCCCGACGTGCTGGTGGAGCAGCCGCTGCAGCTGCGCGAAGCGGTGGTCCGCCGGCTCGAGGGCGCCCTGGCCGCCCACCAGCAGGTGACCCCGTGAGCGCCGCTGCGTCCGGGCCGGCACCCGAGTCGGCGACCTCACGGCTGTCGAGGCTGCTGACCATGGTGCCGTGGCTGCTGCACCGGCAGGGCGTCGAGATCGAGGAGGCGGCCCGGGAGTTCGGCGTCTCGACGGCGCAGATGGAGGCCGACCTCGAGCTGCTGTTCGTCTGCGGGACGCCGGGGCACATGCCCGACGACCTGATCGAGGCCGAGTGGGAGGGTGGGCGGGTCTACCTCGGCAACGCCGACACGATCAACCGGCCGCTGCGCCTGGGGGTGGACGAGGCCCTGGCCCTGATCGTCGGGCTGCGCGCGCTGGCCGCCGTCCCCGGCCTGGGGGAGCGCGACGCCGTCGACCGCGCCCTCGCCAAGCTCGAGGCGGCCACCGGCAGCGCCTCGGCGGCCAGCGCCCGGATCCAGGTCTCCATCGGGGGCGACGTCGAGGCCGAGTCCCTGGCCACCGCCCGCACCGCGCTGGCACAGCACCGGCGCCTGCACCTGCGCTACCTCGTGGCGGCCCGCGACGAGGCGACCGAGCGCGACGTCGACCCCATGCGCGTGGTCAACATCGACGCGCACTGGTACCTCGAGGCCTGGTGCCACGTGGCCGAGGGGGTGCGGCTGTTCCGGTTCGACCGGATCGAGTCGATCGAGATCCTCGACGCCGACGGCACCCCGCCGGCGGACGCTCGTCCGCGCGACCTGGACGCCGGCGTCTTCACGCCCAGCCCGACCGACCTGCTGGTCCGGCTGCGGCTGGAGCCGGGCGCCGCCTGGGTCAGCGACTACTACCCGACCGAACGGGTCGAGTGGCTCGCCGGTGGCAGCTCGCTCGTGTCGCTGCGCACCGCCGACACCGCCTGGCTCCGCCGGCTGCTGTGGCGGCTGGGGTCGCAGGCGACCGTCCTGGAGCCGGCCTCCCTCGCGGCCGAGGTGCGCGTGGGGGCGCAGGAGGCCCTGCGCGCCTACGCGGCCCCCGACCTGACCTCGCTGCACGGCGGGTAGGTTGGTCGCCATGTGGTGGTGGGTGCTGATCTGGGCCGTCCTGGTGCTGTGCGCGCTGGTCTACCTCGGCGCGCGTCTGTGGACGCTGTGGGGGCAGTCCAGGGAGCTCGGCAGCGAGCTGATGACGGCCCAGGAGCGGCTGGAGGCGGTCCAGGGCCAGCTGGACCAGCTCGGCGAGCGCATCGCGGCCCCTGAGCAGCTCGCCGTCTTCGCCCGGCCGGACGACAGCCGGCGCGAGCGGGAGCGCACCCGCGAGCAGATGGTGCGCGAGCGACGCGCGCGGAGGCAGCGCGCGCACGCCGCGCGGGTCCGGCACGTAGACTGAGCAACGTCAGAGCAGTCCGCACGACGCACCGCAGGCAAGCACGGAGGGCGTTTCCGCCATGGGTAGAGGTTTGTTCGAGGGATGGCACGTCGTCGTCCTCGTCCTGGTCGTTGTCCTGCTCTTCGGCTGGAAGCGGATGCCCGACGCGGCGCGCAGCCTGGGCCGCTCGATGCGCATCTTCAAGTCCGAGGTCGGCGAGATGAAGAACGACGGCAAGGCGTCCCCGCCCAGCGCCGCCAGCTCCGACACCGTGCGCGGCGAGACGGTCCAGCCGCCGTCCGGTGCCCCGACCCCGCCGGCCCCGCCGGTGAGCGACCCGACCCTCACGCCTCCCGCCCCGCACTCGGCCGCCCCCACCGCGCGGCCGCAGCAGCAGCCCCCGGCCTGAGGACGGCGCGCCACACCCTGAGACCGTCTCGATGGCCCTTCTGCGCCGGCGATCCAACCCCGAGGGGCGGATGTCGCTGGGTGACCACCTGCGCGAGCTGCGCACCCGCCTCATCATCTCGATCGTCGCGGTCGCCCTCGGTGGCGTCGTCGGCTGGCTTGCCTACGACTGGCTGCTGACGACGCTGTCCGAGCCGCTGCTGGCGCTGAGCCGACGGCGCGGCGGCGGCCTGGTGCAGCTGAACTTCGCCGGTGTCACGACGGCCTTCTCGCTCAAGCTCAAGGTCGCGCTGTTCGTCGGCATCCTCATCGCCAGCCCCGTGTGGCTCTACCAGGTGTGGGCGTTCATCGTCCCGGGCCTGACCCGGCGGGAGAAGCGGACCGCGCTGGCGTTCGTCGCCGCCGCGGTGCCGCTGTTCCTCGGCGGCTGCTACCTCGCCACGTGGGCGCTGCCCAAGGCCGTGGAGGTGCTGCTCGGCTTCACCCCGCACGGCGCCGCGAACCTGCAGAACGCCAGCGACTACCTGGACTTCGTCACCCGGTTCATCCTCGCCTTCGGCCTGGCCTTCCTGCTGCCGGTCTTCCTCGTCATGCTCAACGTGGCGCACGTGCTGCCGGCGCGGGTCATGATCAAGGGCTGGCGCGTGTCGGTCATGCTCATCTTCGTCTTCTCCGCGATGATGACCCCGACCCCCGACGCGTGGACGATGCTGGCGCTCGCGTTCCCGATGATTGCCCTGTACTTCGGTGCGGTCGGCGTCTCCGCGCTCATCGACCGCCGCCGGCGCCAGGGCGAGCCCGACTGGTCCCAGCTGTCCGACGACGAGGCGAGCCCGCTGTAGCGTGCGGCCGTGACGAGACGGATCGCCCTGCTGGTGAACCCCAGCGCGGGCAAGGGGCGCGGCGCGGCCCTCGGCGCGGCGGTCGCTGCCTCCCTGCGTGTGGCGGGCTGCGAGGTGGTCGACGTGTCGGCCGGGACGGTGGAGGGCGCACGGTTGCGGGCCCGGGCCGTGATCGACCGCGGCGTGGACGTCCTCGTCGTCTGCGGCGGTGACGGGATGGTGCACCTCGGGGCGGAGCTCTGCGCCGGGACGGCCCTGCCGCTGGGCATCGTCGCGGCGGGCACCGGCAACGACGTGGCGAGCGCCCTGGGGCTGCCGGTCCACGACGCCGTGGCCGCCGCCGAGGTGATCGCCCGCGGCCATGTCCGCCGCATCGACGCCGGTCGGGCGGTGGACGTCGACGGGGTCGTCCGCTGGTGGGTCGGTGTGCTGGGCGCCGGCTTCGACTCGCTGGTCAACGAGCGGGCCAACGGCTGGGCCTGGCCGCGGGGCCGCCTGCGCTACACCCTGGCCGTCGCGCGGGAGCTGCCGGTGTTCCGGCCGGTCCCGTTCGTCCTGGAGGTCGACGGGCGGCGGCAGGAGACCCGGGCCATGCTCGTGGCCGTCGGCAACGGCCCGTCGTACGGCGGAGGGATGCGGGTCTGCCCGGAGGCCGACCCGGCTGACGGGGTGCTCGACGTGGTCGTCGTCCGCGCCCTGTCCATCCCGGCGTTCCTGCGCGTCTTCCCGCGGGTCTTCGCCGGCACGCACGTGCGGCACCCCGCGGTCGAGGTGCTGCGGGCGCGACGGGTCCGGCTCGAGGCGCCCGGCATCGTCGCCTTCGCTGACGGCGAGCGGGTCGGCCCCCTGCCCCTGGACTGCGAGGTGGTCCCGGGCGCCCTGCGTGTCCTCGTGAGCCCCTGACGTAGCCTGAGCGGCATGTCGTCACCCGCGCAGCGGTTCGCCGCGGCCACGAACCGGCAGCGTCTTGCCGCCTCCCATCTCGGTCGTTTCACCGTGGGTCTGGACTTCCCCCTGGACGACTTCCAGGTGCGCGCGTGCCAGGCCGTCGAGCAGGGGAGGGGCGTCCTCGTGGCCGCCCCGACCGGCGCCGGCAAGACCATCGTCGGCGAGTTCGCGGTGTTCTGGCCCTGGCCACCGGCCGCAAGGCCTTCTACACCACACCGATCAAGGCGCTGTCCAACCAGAAGTACGCCGACCTGGTGCGCCGCCACGGCGCCGAGAACGTCGGGCTGCTGACCGGCGACTCCTCCGTCAACGGCGAGGCGCCGGTGGTGGTCATGACCACCGAGGTCCTGCGCAACATGATGTACGCCGGGTCGCCCACCCTGCGCGGCCTGGGGTTCGTGGTGATGGACGAGGTGCACTACCTCGCCGACCGCTTCCGCGGTGCGGTGTGGGAGGAGGTCATCATCCACCTGCCCGAGGACGTCGCGGTGGTCTCGCTGTCGGCGACCGTGAGCAACGCCGAGGAGTTCGGTGCCTGGCTGGGCGAGGTCCGCGGCGACACCGAGGTGGTCGTCGAGGAGTACCGGCCGGTGCCGCTGTGGCAGCACATGATGGTCGGCCAGGGCATCTACGACCTGTTCGTCGACGAGACCGAGACGCCGGCCCGCTCCAGCGACCCGGCGGCGCTGAAGGACTCGGCCCGGGTCAACCCCGAGCTGCTGGACGCGCTGCGGGGCTTCGAGCGCGGCACCGACCGGCGCGGTCGCCTGGAGGACGCCGGCGGCCCCCGCGGCCGCCGCGGCAAGGAACGCCGTGGTCGCCCCAGCGAGGGACCACCGCCGCGTGGGGGCCGGTTCGGCGGCGGCCCCAGCCGTGCCGACGTCATCGAGCGGCTCGACCGCGACGGCCTGCTCCCGGCCATCACCTTCATCTTCAGCCGCGCCGGCTGCAACGGCGCCGTCAGCCAGCTGCTGTCCCGCGACGTGCGCCTCATCCCGCCCGTGGAGGGCGACCGGATCCGGCGCCGGGTCGAGGAGCGGGTCAGCGGCCTCGCCGACGAGGACCTCGGGGTCCTGGGCTACTGGGAGTTCGTCGAGGGGCTCAGCCGCGGCTTCGCCGCCCACCACGCCGGCATGCTGCCGACCTTCCGCGAGATCGTCGAGGAGCTGTTCACCGACGGGCGGATCCGTGCGGTCTTCGCGACCGAGACCCTGGCCCTGGGCATCAACATGCCGGCCCGCACCGTCGTCCTGGAGCGGCTGGTCAAGTTCAACGGCGAGACCCACGCCGACATCACTCCGGCCGAGTACACCCAGCTGACCGGGCGCGCCGGCCGTCGCGGCATCGACATCGAGGGCCACGCGGTGGTCCTGTACAACCGTGGCGTCGACCCGCTGGCCGTCGGTGGGCTGGCGTCCACCCGCACCTACCCCCTGCGCTCGAGCTTCCGCCCGACGTACAACATGGCGGTCAACCTCCTGCCGCAGGTGGGCCGCGAGACGGCCCGCGAGATCCTCGAGACCTCCTTCGCGCAGTTCCAGGCCGACCGTGCCGTCGTCGGCATGGCGGGCACCGTACGCCGCAACGAGAAGGCCCTGGAGGGTTACGCCGAGGCGATGACCTGCCACCTGGGGGACTTCCCGTCCTACGCGGCGATCCGCAACTCGATCCGCGACCTGGAGAAGGAGGCCTCCAAGGCGCGGTCGGCGAGCCGGCGCGCCGAGGCCGAGCTCAGCCTGGAGAAGCTGCGCCCGGGCGACATCATCAAGATCCCGGCCGGGCGCCGCTCCGGCTACGCCGTCGTCATCCAGGGCAACCGCGGAGGCAAGGGTGAGGGTGCCGCACCCACCGTCCTGACCTCCGACGGGCAGGTGCGCCGGCTCACCCTGGTCGACGTGCCGACACCGGTGGACCCGATCACGCACGTGCCCATCCCCAAGGCCTTCAACGCCCGCAACGCCAAGTCGCGGCGCGACCTCGCCGCCACGGTGCGGGTGAAGGTGCCGCACGAGCCGCCGCCGACGCGGCGCTCGAAGACGGACCTGAGCGGGGAGGACGAGCGGATCACCGAGCTGCGCCGCCAGATGCGCGCCCATCCCTGCCACCAGTGCCCGGACCGCGAGGACCACGCCCGCTGGGCCGAGCGGTGGTGGCGGCTGCGGCGCGAGACCGACGGCATCGCCCGCAAGGTCGCCGGCCGCACCAACTCCGTGGCCCGCACGTTCGACCGGATCTGCGACCTGCTGGCCGAGATGGGCTACCTGTCCGCCGACGGCACCGAGGTCACCCCGGCGGGGGAGACGCTGCGCCGCCTCTACACCGAGAAGGACCTGCTGGCGGCCGAGTGCCTGCGCCACGGCGTCTGGAGCCGGCTCGACCCCGCCGGTCTCGCCGCGGCCGTGTCCATGCTGGTGCACGAGCCGCGCAAGGACGAGGGGGAGATCTCCCCCCGGATGCCGGGCGACGAGGTGTCCGACGCCTACACCCAGATGGTGCGGCTCTGGAGCGACCTGGAGGACCGGGAGCACGCCCACACGCTGCCGCTCACCGGGGAGCCGGACGGTGGCATGGCCTGGATGATGCACCGCTGGGCCAGCGGCCAGCGACTGGACGCGGTGCTGAAGGACAGCGAGATGGCCGCGGGTGACTTCGTCCGCCGGTGCAAGCAGATCGTCGACCTGCTCGGCCAGATCGCCGACGCCGCCCCGCAGCCGGCCCTGGCGGCCACCGCCCACAAGGCCGTCGACGCCGTGATGCGCGGCGTCGTCGCCGCCGACCGGCTCGACTGAGCCTGGGGTCCGGTCAGCCGCCCGGTCGTGCGCCCGCCGGCCGTGGGGCGGCGGGCCGGGCCACCCCGGTCAGTCGCCGAGCCCGAGCGCGGCGAGCACCCGGTTGATCGGCGAGGTCAGGCCGTACTCCGAGGCCAGCCCGGACAGCAGCACCGGGTCGGCGACGGTCGTGGGCAACGTGGCGTCGTGCTCCTCCACGGGGGCGTCGGCGGCCACCCGGACCACCAGCGGCGCGACGTCCAGGTAGTCCGAGGCGGCCTCGAGGCGGGCCCGCTGGGCGCCCTTGAGCAGCGGGTCGCCGTCGGCCAGCGCCCGGCGCAGCGTCGCCAGGTCGCCGTACCGGTTGACGAGCGTCGCGGCGGTCTTCTCGCCGATCCCCGCCACCCCCGGCAGCCCGTCGCTGGCGTCGCCGCGCAGGGTCGCCAGGTCGGCGTAGGCGGCGCCGGTCGCGATGCCGTACCGGTTCTGCAGGAAGCCCTGGTCGACCAGGTCCGGATCGCGCACCCCGCCCTTGGCGGTGTAGAGGACCCGCACCTGCGCCTCGTCGTCGACCAGCTGGAACAGGTCGCGGTCGCCCGTCACGACGTCGACCGGGTGCCGCCCGCGGGCGCCGGTGCGTCAGGGTGCCGATCACGTCGTCCGCCTCGTAGCCGTCGACGCCCACGCGGGCGATCCCCAGCGCCGCGAGCAGCGTCGCCGATCACCGGCACCTGCGGGGTCGAGCAGCTCCGGGCTCTCCTCACCGCGTCGCTGCCCGTCGGTCGAGCCGGTGGGTCTTGTACGACGGGATCGCCTCGACCCGGAAGGCCGGCCGCCAGTCGTTGTCCCAGCAGGCGACCAGGCGACCGGGCTGCGTAGCGGCCGACCAGCGTGGCGATCATGTCCAGGAAACCGCGCACCGCGTTGATCGGCGGCTCCTCCGGCGACCGGCGGGTGTCCGGCACGCCGTAGAACGCCCGGAAGTACAGGCTCGCCGAGTCCAGCAGCATCAGCCGTTCGGTCATGGCGCCATCGTGCCATCCGGCCGGTCCGCGCCGCGCCGACCCGCGGGAGTGCGTAGCCTGACCCGCGTGGAAGACCTCGACCGGACCATCGTCTCGCTGCTGCTGTCCGACGGGCGGATGAGCTACACCGATCTGGGCCGGGCCACGGGGCTGTCCACGTCCGCGATCCACCAGCGGGTGCGCCGGCTGGAGGAGCGCGGCATCATCCGCGGCTACCGGGCGGTCATCGACAACGACGCGATCGGCCTGCCGCTGACCGCGTTCATCTCGGTCTCCCCGCTCGACCCCTCCGCGCCCGACGACGTGCCCGACCGCCTGCGCGACATCACCGAGATCGAGGCCTGCCACTCCGTCGCCGGCGACGAGAGCTACATCCTCAAGGTCCGGGTCGCCACCCCCGGCGCGCTGGAGGACCTGCTGGCCCGGATCCGCTCCGCCGCGGGGGTGGGCACCCGCACGACGGTGGTCCTGTCGACGCCGTGGGAGAGCCGCTCCAGCGTCGGAGGCTGAGGCGGCGGTCCCCGCCCTCGGTCCTCACACCATCAGCCCCACGGCCAGCGCCGCCGCCTCCAGCCGCGGGCGCGCGGTCGCGTCTGCCCTGCGGCGCCCCTCGTCGAGGACCCGGTCGACCTCCGCCGGGTCGCCGGCGAGCTCGGCATACCGCGCCTGGACGGGGGCCAGCACCGCGACGACGGCGTCCGCGACGTCCCGTTTCAGGACGCCGTACGACGCGTGGTGGCCGGCCAGCGCCCGCGGGTCGGCGCCGGTGCAGGCGCCGAGGATCTCCAGCAGGTTGGTGACGCCGGGGCTGGCCTCGGGGTCGTGGCGCACCTGCGTGCCCGAGTCGGTCACCGCCCGCAGCACCGCGCGGCGCACCCGGTCGGGGGAGTCGAGCATCCGGATCACGCCCGGGGCCTGCTCGGCGTCGGACTTGCTCATCTTGGCCGTCGGGTGGGCGAGGTCGCGGACCCGGGCCGCGGTGGCGGCGCGGTGCAGCTCGGGCACGACGAACGTCTCGCCGTACGCCCGGTTGAACCGGATCGCGAGGTCGCGGGCCAGCTCGACGTGCTGGTCCTGGTCGCCGCCGACCGGGACGCGCGTGGCGCCGTACAGCAGGATGTCGGCCGCCATGAGGCACGGGTAGGTGAACAGCGACGCCCGCGTCCTCGGCCGGCCGCGCCCCTTCTCCTTGAACTGCACCATGCGCGAGAGCTCACCGACGTACGCCGTGCACTCCAGCAGGTAGGCCAGCTGGGCGTGGGCGGGGACCGTCGACTGCACGAACACGCTGCCGGCCGGCAGGCCCGAGGCCAGCAGCAGCAGCGCCGTCTCGCGGGTGAGCGCACGCAGCCGCGCCGGGTCGTGCCGCGTGGTCATGGCGTGCAGGTCGGCCACGAACCAGAAACCGGCCTCGGCCGCGTCGCCGGACGCGAACCGGCGCAGCGCGCCCAGGTAGTTGCCGAGGGTGAGACGACCGGAGGGGGTGATACCGGAGACGGCGACCATGGACGTGCCTTTCGTCGGGACCGCCCCGCCGACGACGCACAGAAAAGGCCGCCTCGACGAGGCGGCCAGGGTGCGTGGAGTGCGCGCGTGGGGACCGCCGGTCAGGCGGCCCACCAGGTGCTGCGCGTCGTGGTCATGGGAGGAGGATAGCGCGGACCGCTCAGCGGGCAATGGATGCGGCGATGCCGGCGGTGACCTCGAGCAGGTCGTGCGGCGCCAGCTCCAGGTCCATCCCGCGGCGTCCCCCCGAGACGAGCACCGTCCCGTGCGCCAGGGCGCTGTCGTCCAGCACCGTCGGCAACGCCCGCTTCTGCCCGACCGGGCTGATGCCGCCGACGACGTAGCCGGTCGTCCGTTCGGCGACCGCAGGGTCGGCCATGGCCACCTTCTTGGTGCCGAGCGCCGTGGACAGGGCCTTGAGGTCCAGCTGGCGGTCGACCGGGACGATCCCGACCGCGAGCCCGGAGCCGGTGTCCACCAGCAGCGTCTTGAACACCCGCCCCGGCTCCACCTCCAGCGCCTCGGCCGCCTCCAGCCCGTACGTCGTGGTGGCCGGGTCGTGCTCGTAGCTGCGGACCGTGAACGCGACCCCGGCCGCGGTGAGGGCCGTCGTGGCGGGAGTGCCCCCACCGGCGGCGCGTGCGGACCTGGCCATGGCGCGATTGTGTCAGGCGCCCACGGCGAACCCCTTGCGCCGGGTCGCGGCCGGCACCAGCACACTGGAGGCCATGACCACCCTGTACCGAGGCGGATTCGTCTACAGCCCAGCCGACCCGTTCGCGACCGCCATGGTCGTCACCGACTCCGAGATCGCCTGGATCGGGTCCGACGAGGCGGCGGTGGTGCACGCCGACGCGGTCGACGAGGTCGTCGAGCTCGACGGTGCACTGGTCACCCCCACGTTCGTGGACGCGCACGTGCACCTGTCCCAGACCGGCCAGGGCCTCGCCGGTGTCGACCTGCTGGACGCACCGTCCCTCGCCGTCGCGCTCAGCCGGGTGGAGACCGGCGCCCGGCACCGACAGGGCCGCCCGCTGTACGTGCACTCCTGGGACGAGACCCGCTGGCCCGAGGGGCGCACCCTCACCGCGGCCGAGCTGGACCGCGCCTCGTACGGCGGGGTGGTCTACATGCCCCGCATCGACGGCCACTCCGCGGTGGTCTCCTCGGCGCTGGCCGCCGCCTCGGGCGCGCGCGACCTGCCCGGCTGGAGCGACACCGGGCTGGTGACGCGCGAGTCGCACCACGCGGCGCGCACCGCGTTCCACGAGGGCATCAGCGCCGCGGACCGGCGCAGCCACATCGACACCGCGCTCGCCGCTGCCGCCGCGGCCGGCGTCGGCCTGGTGCACGAGAACGCCGGCCCGCACGTCAGCTCGCCGGAGGACGTCCGCGACGTGATCGCGGCGGGGGAGCGCGGCGACGGGCCGCAGGTCGTGGCCTACTGGGGCAGCTCGCCCAGAGCGAGCACGAGGCGCGCGAGCTGCTGCAGCAGCTGGGGGTCCACGGGCTCGCCGGCGACCTCAACGTCGACGGCTCCTTCGGCTCGCGCACGGCCGCGCTGCGGGCGCCGTACGCCGACGCCGAGCACCACGGCAACGCCTACCTGTCGGTGGAGCAGGTGCGGGACCACGTCGTCGCCTGCACGCTGGCCGGCGCCCAGGCCGGCTTCCACGTCATCGGCGACGCGGGCGCCGACACGGTCGTCGCGGGCATGCAGGCGGCGGCCGCCGTGGTGGGGCTGGACCGGTTCCGGCGGGCCCGGCACCGGCTGGAGCACCTCGAGATGGTCGACCCCGAGGGCATCGCCACGCTGGTGGGCCTCGGGGTCGTGGCCAGCGTGCAGCCGGCCTTCGACGCGGCATGGGGTGGGACCGCCGGCATGTACGCCGCCCGGCTGGGCGCCGAGCGCGCCATGACGCTCAACCCGTTCGCCGAGATGGCGGCGGCCGGGCTGTCGATGGCGCTCGGCTCGGACAGCCCGGTGACGCCGGTCGCCCCGTGGGAGGCGGTCCGGGCGTGCGTCAACCACCGCAACCCCCGGCAGCGGATCTCGGCCCGCTCGGCGTTCCTCGCGCACACGCGCGGCGGGTGGCGGGCGGCCGGCATCGACGACCGCGGGTACCTCGACCTCGGGCAGCCGGCCAGCTTCGCGATCTGGTCGGTCGGCGACCTGGTCGTCCAGGCCCCCGACGACCGGATCCAGACCTGGAGCACCGACCCCAGGTCCGGCACGCCGGGCCTGCCCGACCTGTCACCTGGTGCCGCCCTGCCGACCACGCTGCGGACCGTCGTCCGCGGTCGCACCGTCTTCGAGCGCGACGGCGCGTTCGTCTGACCCGCCGGCCGGCCCGGTCTCCGGCGGTCACGGCCGGGAAGCCGCGCGACGGCCGCGACCGGCGACGCGCCCGCGATTGACAGGAGCCTTCGACACGGTAGGTTTTCTCCGTTGGCCGCCACCAGACGCACGCGTCGGCGGTCGCGGGGGACGGTCCGGCCCGGGATCCCAGGGTGGCTTGCGCGCGCAGCCGCCGTGACTGCCAGGTCTGCGGCACTGCCTGCCCCGTGACCACGCCGTACGACAGGCGCGGCGGTCGGCGGCGGGGCTCGCGTGCTCAGTAGACAACAGCCCTGTGCCGGCATCCCGTCGGCGCAGGGCTGGACCCAACGGCACGCGGGCCCTGGCCTGTTTCCCGGGTGACATAACCTGAGCGGGTGCGCATCCGCTTGGTCCTCGCGCTGGCCGCCGGCCTCGCGCTGTGGCTCGCCTTCCCCTCCCACGACCTGTGGCCCCTGGCCCCCGTCGGTGTCGGCCTGCTCGCCCTCGCCACCCGGGACGTCTCGGCCGGCCGGGGGCTGCTGCTGGGCCTGGTCACGGGCCTGGCCTTCTTCCTGCCGGTGCTGTCGTGGTCCGGCGTCTACGTCGGCAAGACCCCGTGGATCGCGCTCGCGGTGCTGGAGTCGCTCTACGTCGCCCTCGTCGGGGGCGCCTCCGCGCTGCTGCAGCGCGCACCCTCGCTGGCGGGTGCGCCGCGGGTGCGCCCGCTGGCGATCGCCCTGCTGTGGGTGGGGCAGGAGGCCCTGCGCGACCGCACGCCGTTCGGCGGGTTCCCCTGGGCGCGGCTCGCCTTCAGCCAGGCCGACTCCCCGCTGGTCCACCTCGCCGCGCTCGGCGGCGCCCCCGCGGTGACGTTCGGGGTGGCGCTCGTCGGGGCCGTGGCAGCCGCGGCGGTCAGCCGGCTGGGGTGGGCCGGCACCGGCCGCGGCCTCACCCTGCGCCACGGCGGCCGGCCCGTCACCGGGACGGGCCGCGCGCTGCCCGTCCTCGGCCTCGCCGGGGCCCTGCTGCTCGCACCGCTGCTCGTGCCGGTCCCGACGGACGGCACACCGGCACGGTTCATGGCCGTCCAGGGGAACGTCCCGGAGCCGGGGCTGGACTTCAACGCCGAGCGCCGCGCCGTCCTCGACGACCACGTCGCCGTGACCCGGGCCGCGGCCGCTTCGGTCGATGCCGGCGCCCAGCCGCACCCGGACCTGGTGGTCTGGCCCGAGAACTCCTCCGACATCGACCCGCTGCGCAACGCCGACGCCGCGGTCGTGATCAACGGCGCGCTCACCGCCATCCGCGCCCCGATCGTGGTCGGCGCCGTGCTCGAGGGCCCGGGCGCGCACATCTCCAACGTGAGCCTGCTCTACCGCCCGGGCCTGGGCGTGACCCAGCGCTACGTCAAGCAGCACCCGGTGCCGTTCGCGGAGTACATCCCGTTCCGGTCCTTCTTCCGGCACCTGAGCGACAAGGTCGACCTGGTGCGGGCGGACATGGCGGCCGGCTCGGGCTCGCAGGTGTTCCGGGTGCCCGCCGCCTCCGGCGGCACCGTCGCCGCCGGGCCGGTCATCTGCTTCGAGGTGGCGTACGACGACCTGATGCGCGACACCGTGCGGGCGGGGGCCAACGTCCTGCTCGTGCAGACCAACAACGCCACCTTCGGCTACACCGACGAGTCCGAGCAGCAGCTCGCCATCTCCCGCGTCCGCGCGGTCGAGCACGGCCGCTCGATCGTGCACGTCTCCACCGTCGGGGTCAGCGCACTGATCACCCCGGAGGGAACCGCCCACCAGCAGAGCGCGTTGTTCACCTCGGCGCTGCTGGCCGGACAGCTGCCGCTGCGGACGGCGTCCACGGTCGCCGACCGTGTCGGCGGCTGGCCCGAGTACCTCGCCTGTGGCGCCGCGCTCCTGCTGCTCCTGCTGCGCGTGGTTCCCCGCCGCCGCCGGTAGGGTCGGCAGCCATCCCGACGCACGAAGGACAACGATGACCCACTCTGAGCAGCCGTCCGTTCCCGCCGAGAGCCGCCGCGGCCCGGTCGGCCGCGTGGTGGTGCTGATCCCGACGTACAACGAGCGGGAGAACCTGCCGCGGATCGTCAGCCGCCTGCGCGACGCCGTGCCGCAGGCCGACGTCCTGGTGCTGGACGACAGCTCCCCGGACGGCACCGGGGCGGTCGCCGACGAGCTGGCCCGCACCGACGCGTCGGTGCACGTCCTGCACCGGCGCAGCAAGGAGGGCCTCGGCGCGGCGTACCTGGCCGGCTTCGGCTGGGCCCTCGACCGCGGCTACGACGCCCTGGTGGAGATGGACGCCGACGGGTCGCACCGGCCCGAGGAGCTGCCCTCGCTGCTGGCCGCGCTCGAGGACGCCGACGTGGTCCTGGGCTCCCGGTGGGTGCCCGGCGGTACGGTCGTCAACTGGCCGCTGCACCGCAAGGTGCTCTCGGTCGGCGGCAACGTCTACACCCGGGTCATGCTCGGCATGCCGGTCGGCGACGCCACGGGCGGCTACCGCGTCTATCGGGCCGCCGCCCTGAAGGAGATGGACCTGCACGACGTCGCCTCGCAGGGCTACTGCTTCCAGGTCGACCTGGTGTGGCGCGCCGTCCGCCGCGGGCTGACGCGTGCGCGAGGTGCCCATCACGTTCGTGGAGCGCGAGATCGGTGACTCCAAGATGAGCTCGGACATCGTGCGCGAGTCCCTCGTGAGCATCACCGGCTGGGGCCTGGCCTACCGGGCTCACCAGGTCCGCACGCTGCTGCACCGGGAGCCCCGGTGGCATCGGCTCTAGGCCCGGGCGGGGCGCCACGGCGCCGCCGGCGGATGCCGGTACGGGCGCGGCTGGTCCTGGTGGCCCTGCTGCTGGTCCCGGTGGTCGAGATCAGCCTCCTCATCGCCGTCGGGCGCCTGATCGGGGTGTGGCCGACGATCGCGCTGGTTTTGGTGGAGACGTTCCTCGGGGCCTACCTGGTCAAGCGGGAGGGCCTGCACGCGCGGACGGCGCTGCGCACGGCCGTCAACAGCGGCCAGATGCCGGCGCAGCAGCTCACCGATGCCGCGCTGGTCCTGGTCGGCGGCGTGCTGCTGCTCCTGCCAGGGTTCCTCACCGACCTGGTCGGGCTGGTCTTCCTGCTGCCGTTCACCCGCCCGGTGACACGACGCTGGCTGCAGGCGATGGTCGAGCGGCAGCTGCTGCGACGCACCGGGATCATCCGCGGGACGGTGATCTGAACCGCGACCGCCCGGGCACCACCCGTGTGCAGGGTGGCGTCCGGGCGGTCGCCGGTAGACGGCCGAGCAGACAGACGCAGACCCCGCGCCCGGGAGGGGGGTCCGGCGCGGGGTCTGCGGTCTGTTCGGAGCCGAGGGGCTCGGCTCAGGCGGTGCGCTTGCGGCGCGGCTTCTCGCCGCGCGAGGCGCGCAGGAGGTTCAGGCGCTCCTCGAGCAGCTCTTCCAGCTCGGGGATGGAGCGGCGCTCGAGCAGCATGTCCCAGTGGGTGCGGACCGCCTTGACGGGCTTGTGCTCCACCTCGGGACCGTCCACGAGCTTGGCCTCGAGTCCGCAACGGCACTCCCACACCGGCGGGACGTCGGCCTCCACCGAGAACGGGAGCTCGCTGATGTGCTGCTCGGGGCAGACGTAACGGACGAGCTGACGCTCGCTGAGCACGACGTTCGCGTCGGTCTCCATGCTGAGGGCGCTCAGGTTCGTCCCTCGAAGTGATCGTTCGGCCATGATGGGCCCTCCCAACGTGCGTCCCACGACAAGATGTGCGCGGGGGTCTCACGGGGTCCAACGACGGGTTGGGCCTCGATGTTCCGGAATACCCCGATGTCGGATGGATCACACCGCAGCCCCGCGGAGGGGCCGGTACGCCGCCCCGAGAGGGGCGGGGTGGGCTCAGACCACGGCCGGGACGGCGTTCCCCGCGGCGAGGATGCCCTCGCGCATGCGCACCCGCGAGAGCAGGACGCCGCCCACGAGGAAGAAGACCATCAGGGCGATGATCGCCCAGCGGTAGGAGTCGGTGAGCTGGTGGACCAGGCCGAAGACGAGCGTGCCGAGCCAGCTGGTGCCCCGCTCCATGGCCTGGTAGAGGCTGAAGAACTCGGCCTCGCGGCCACGGGGCACGAGCTGGCTGAACAGCGAGCGGGACAGGGCCTGGGTGCCACCGAGCACGACGCCGATCAGCACCGCCAGGGCGAGGAACGCCAGGAACGCGCCGGCCGGCACGAAGAAGGCGAGCACCACCACGAGCAGCCAGAGGGCGAGGCTGTCGCGGACCACCCGCCACGCGCCGAGCGACAACGCCAACCGGCCGAAGAGCAGGGCGCCGCCGAACGCGACGAACTGCACCAGCAGCACCGTGATGATCAGCTGGCTCTGGCCGAAGCCGAGCTGCTCGGCGCCGTACAGGCTGGCGGACGTGATGACGGTCTGGATGCCGTCGTTGTAGAACAGGTAGGCCAGCAGGAACAGCAGCGTCTGCGGGTAGGCCCTCAGCTCCGCGAACGTCCGGACGAGCTGGCGCAGGCTGCCGCCGACCACGCCCGCGCCCTCGTCCACCGGGGCCGCCGTGGTGCCGTGGAGGTCACGCAGGCCGAGCACGGGGATGAGGGTGAAGGCCCCCCACCACAGTCCCGCGGACAGCAGGCTGACCCGGACCGCGCCGCCCTCGGACAACCCGACCTGGTCGTGCAGCGTGACCAGCACGAGGTTCAGGGCCAGCAGCAGCCCGCCGCCGAGGTAGCCCAGCGCCCAGCCGCGGCTGGAGACCCGGTCCCGGTCGTCCGGCTCGGCGATCCGGCACAGCAGCGAGTCGTAGATCACCAGCGACCCGCCCAGGCAGAGGTTGGCGAGGATGAGCAGCAGCACGCCCAGCTGCCAGCTGGTGCCGGTGACGAAGAACATGGCCGCGGCCGCGGCGGCGCCGACCCACGCGAAGGCGGCGAGGAGCCGGGTCGGGCGCGGGGAGCGGTCGGCGATCGCGCCGATGACGATGAGCACCATCGCCGAGACGATCGTCGACACGGTCAGCGTGTAGGGGACCAGGGAGCCGGGGGAGACCGGGACCCCGAGGACGTCGAGGTCGGCTCGGCACACCCCGCCGGCGGGCAGGTCCGGGCACGCGGCGGCCCTGGCCACCGAGGTGAGGTAGGGGGACAGCAGCACCGTGGCGGTCGTCGTGACATAGGCGGAGTTGGCCCAGTCGTACCAGTACCAGGCGCGTTGGTGGCGCGTGCTGCGGCGGCGGGCCGGGGGCGCACCGGAGTCGACGGCGCTCATCATGGCCGAAGCCTGCCACAGGCACCGGCGCGGTCCGCGCAGGGCGCGGCGGCTCCGCCGGCGTACTCCCAGTGCCACGGCTCGGGCATCGAGCCGGACGGCTCGGCCCAGGCCGGGTGGTACCACCCGTACAGCGGCGCGTTGTGCTGCATCCACAGGTGGGCCGCGGTGCCGAAGCTCTGCACCCCGCCACAGAGGTCGACGGCGAGGCCGAGGCCGTGGTGGCTGCGCCCGGGGCGGCCGGCGAGGTCCGGGGTGGCCCGGGCGACCTGAACCTGCTCCGCGAGCGGACGGTCCCGCGCCGCAGCGAGCCTGGATAGCAGGCCGCTGGACCGGGTGGCGGGTTGGTCGAGCCGCCGGTTCGCGGCGGACACGGCGGCGCTGGAGGCCTCCAGCCGGCTGCGCAGGGCGTCCGCCGCGGCGATCTGCGCCGTGACCTGCGCCGGGGTCAGCTGCGTGGGCTCCGGGGGGGCGTCGCCGGCGTCGTCGCGGGCCGTGGGGACGGCGAGGCCGCCATGGCGCGGTCGCCCCGCCGGCAACGGTCGCGGCGAGCAGAGCGGGCGTGACGGCGGCAGCCAGGCCGGCCCAACGTCGTACGGCGTGCATCGTGGGGTGGTCCAGCTCTCGTCTCGCCCCTGATTGACCGGTCAACCGTAGGCGGTCGGAGCCGGCAGCTCCGGCGGGTTCCGCCAAGTTCCGCGCGACGCACGAGGGGCCCTCATCCTTTCGGGCGAAGGGTTTGCTCCGGAGCGACGCGGGTACGGTCGACGATGGCCGTACCGGACAACGAGAGAGGATCAGTCATGGGTCTCGAGGACAAGATCAAGAACGCTGCCGAGGACGCCAAGGGTCAGGGCAAGGAAGCTGCCGGCAAGGCGACGAACGACGAGCAGCTCCAGGCCGAGGGTCAGGCCGACCAGTCCAAGGCCGACCTGAAGAACGCCGGCGAGAAGGTCAAGGACGCGTTCAAGAACTGAGCTGTACGCCGCGCGGCTCCGTGCCGCGCAGCCTGAAGGGGCCCGACCACCGGTCGGGCCCCTTCGCCGTCCCCGAGCCGGAGCTGCCGCGTCGGGGGCGCCGGGGCGGTCAGCCCGTCCGGGGCGTGGCGCGGCCGGAGCGACGTGTGCGGTGCGCCGGCGCGTCCCGGGCCGACCGTAGGATCGTGCGCATGGCCGACCGTCCTCGCACGCGTGTCAGCCTCGTTCCCGACTGCGGACGCTGCTTCGGCCTGTGCTGCGCGGCGCTGCCGTTCGCGGCGTCGGCCGACTTCCCGGTCGACAAGCCCGCCGGCCAACCGTGCGGCAACCTCCGCAGCGACTTCGGCTGCGGCATCCATGCCCGCCTGCGCGAGAGCGGCTGGAAGGGCTGCACCGTCTTCGAGTGCTTCGGCGCCGGCCAGCAGGTCTCGCAGGTCACGTTCGGCGGGGTGTCCTGGCGCGAGGCGCCCGGCACGGCCGGCCAGATGTACGCCGTGCTGCCGGTCATGCGGCAGCTGCACGAGATGCTGTCCCACCTGGGGGAGGCGCTCGCCATCGCGCCGGCCGCGTCGACCCGGACGGAGCTGACCACCGTGCTGGACGAGGTCGAGGAGCTCATCGCGGCCCCGGCGGAGGCACTGCTTCGGCTGGACCTGGTCGCGCTGCGTGCGCGCGTCGGCCCGCTGCTGCAGCAGACCAGTGCCGTCGTACGCGCCGATGCCCGGCGCTCGCGGCGTGCACCGGCGTCACTGCCCCGGCGGGTGCGTCCCGGAGCGGACCTGCTGGGCGCCGACCTGCACGGCGCGGACCTCCGGGCAGGCGACCTACGGGGCGTCTACCTCATCGCGGCCGACCTGCGCGGTGCCGACCTCAGGACGGCCGACCTGCTGGGAGCCGACCTGCGCGACGCCGACCTGTCCGACGCCGACCTCACCGGCGCGCTGTTCCTCACCCAGCCGCAGCTGAACGCGGCGCGGGGAAACGCCGGGACGCGGATCCCTGCGGCGCTGCGGCGGCCGGAGCACTGGACCTGACGCGCGCCGCGACACGGTGCCGCGGCGTCCAGCCAGAGGACGTCGGCGTGGCCGGACGGTGGTTGGATGGCGCGCATGACCCACTCGCTCATCCAGCCGCCGAAGGCCCGTCCCGGTGACCGCGTCGCCGTCCTGTCGCCGTCCTTCGCCGCTGCGGGGGCCTTTCCGGCGGTGCACGAGCAGGCTCTGCGAAGGCTGACCGAGGTGACCGGCCTCATCCCTGTGGAGTACCCGACGACGCGCGAGGTCGGGGCGAACCCGCGGGCCCGGGCGGCCGATCTCAACGCGGCCTTCGCCGACCCCGCGATCCGCGGCATCCTCGCGGTGGTCGGGGGAGAGGACCAGATCACCGTCATTCCGCACCTGGACGCGGACGTGGTCCGCCGAGACCCCAAGCCCTTCCTCGGGACCAGCGACAACACCAACCTCCACCAGTGGCTCTGGGCGAACGGGATCGCGAGCTTCTACGGCGGCTCGACCCAGGTGCACCTGGGCCCCGGACCGGGCGTCGACGACATCCACGTACGGGCGCTGCGCGCCGCCCTGGTCACCGGCGAGACGCTCGAGGTTGTCGACCCCGGTGAGTCGGAGGACGTCGGGGTCGACTGGGCCGACCCACGCGCCCTGACCTCCTTCGGCGAGCGGGAGGAGACAGAACCGTGGGCCTGGCACGGACCGGCACGGTCCGTCACCGGACGCACGTGGGGTGGCTGCCTGGAGGTCCTGGAGTGGGTCCTCACTGCGGGGCGGTTCCCCTTCGAGCCGTGCGTCCTCGACGGCGGAGTGCTGCTCATCGAGACGTCGGAGGAGCTGCTTCCCGCCCGCAACGTGGGCTGGATCGTGCGGTCACTGGGCGAACGCGGCATCCTGGCGGCCGTCGATGCCGTCCTGGTGGCCCGGCCCCCGGTCTCCGACTTCGCGCGCCGCCCCTCGGCGCAGGAGCGCGCCCGACTGCGCACCGAGCAGCGGGACACCGTGGTGGAGACGGTCCAGTTGTACAACCCCGATGCCGTCGTGTGCGTCGGCATCCCCTTCGGCCACACCCGGCCCCAGTGGGTCCTCCCGCACGGTGGCCGGATGACGGTGGACGGCGCCGCCCGCCGGGTCGTCGCGGACTACTCCTGACCAGTGAGGAGGGGCGAGACATGACGCCGCCCTCGAGCCTGTCGGATGTCGAGGCCGTTCTCGCGGGCCTCGGGCGTTCCCCGTGGCCGCCCGGCGTCCCGCAGCCCGGACCGTTCCCGACATCGCTCTGACTGGATGTCCACGTTCTCCCGTGAGCGTCGTGGCGCCGCATGCCCTGTGCCGATGACAGCTTCCCGGCGAGCAGCCCTGTCGCTAGAGAACCAGCTTCATCCTCGGGGCTGTCGTCAGGGTGAATCCGACCCTTCTGTAGAGGCGCAGCCCGTCCGGAGTGGCGCTGAGATCCACGCGGTCGGCGTCGATCGAGCGGGCCCAGTCGATCACGTCACGAACGAGCAGGGTTCCGTAGCCCCTCCCGCGGTGCTGGGGCAACGTGATGACGTTCGCAAGCCGCACCGTCCGTCCTCGAAGGCATTGCGGATTGGGGACGCCGAGCTCCAGCGTGCCGATCGCGGTGGCCACGACGTCGCCATCGACCTCGACCACGGGGAAGCGAGCCGTGGTCCGGTCCTCGACAAGGCGGGTGAACCACTCCAGAGCGTGCTGCTTCCACGTCGTCGCCGGGCCGGTGTCGTCCTCGTCGAACATCAAGGCCCACAAGATCAGCAGCTGCACGGCGTCAGCCGCCGTGGCGGTGCGGATGCGATCCGTGGCAGGGGTGCTCATGGCGTCATGCTGCACCAGACGGCACGTATGGTCGTGATCCGGTTTGCGTTGGTCGCTGTCTGTCTCCGTTGGACGAGCGCCAAGGATCATGACCAGTTCAGTGAAATTCGTTGCCGCACAACGGTTTTGCACCAGCGTTGCGACGTGTGCACCTCGACGAGCAGGGGAGTGAGGAACGACCGTGGCTCACGGTGCGGTCCGACGCTTTACTGCTGACAGTGGTGTGGGCGGCAGCGCAGCCACGCCCAGGAGGCCCGCTCTCGACAGGTCAAGGGTTGGCAGCCAGCCAACGGTACCGGCGGCGCTGGCTCCCATTCTTCCCTGTGACATTCATCGACGGCGATGCCAGCCGACACGAACGTCGCCAGGACAACCACTGGACCAAACCAGGATCGGAACGTCCATCGTCGTCGTCCGAACCGTTCCACCGCGCCGATGCCCGTCGACATCCAGACGGATTTCAGGCGTCCACCGCACAAGCGCTGCGGCGACAGCGAGATTCCCGCGGCGGCGACGAGCACACTGTGGACTTGAATGCCACAGAGCTGTTTCGGTGCTCAGGAGTCACTGGTTCGCCAGGACGACTCACCACCCAGAGCACGTGGATGAGACGAGTCCTCACACCCGTTCACCTGCACCCTGGTTGAACGCCGATAATCGACATTATGTCAGGTTAACCCTGTTCGAGGTTCACAGTGGGCGCAACGCCCCCTCTCCCGCGCCGTCCGCCGCGTGGTGTGGTCCTGCGGTTGAGCACCACGAGATCTGCGAACTGCGAAGGGCTGGCTGCGCCGCGCCGCTAGCCTCGGCGACATGACGGATCTCACCGAGGGCGCGCTGCAGGGACCTCCCGTCGCGGGTGACGAGACCGCCACCTTGCTCGGCTCGCTGGAGCGCCAGCGCGCGACGTTCGCGTGGAAGGTCGCAGGGCTGGACGCGGCCGGCCTGCAGGCGACCGTCGGCGCCTCCTCGATGACCTTGGGTGGGCTGATCAAGCACCTGGCGCTCGTCGAGGACGACTACTTCTCCCGGCGGCTGCACGGGCGCGACCTGGGTGCCCCCTGGGACACGGTGGACTGGGACGCCGACCCCGACTGGGAATGGCGCACGGCCGCCGACGACGCTCCCGAGCAGCTGTACGCGCTCTGGGAAGGTGCCGTCGCCCGCTCCCGCTCGTCGGTGACCGAGGCGCTGGCCAGCGGTGGTGTGGACCAGCTCCTCCGGATCACATGGCCGGACGGGCGGTCGCCCAGCCTGCGGCGGACTCTGGTCGACATCATCGAGGAGTACGCCCGGCACGTCGGCCACGCCGACCTCATCCGCGAGTCGGTCGACGGGCTCACTGGTGAGGATCCCCCGCGCTGACGCCAGCCTCGTGACATCGAGTCCGGGCGTCACGGCAGGATCTCGACGTACCCGTCGGTTCCCTGCAGGCGGATCCGCTGCCCGTCCGGGATCAGCGTGGTCGCATGCTGCACCCCTACGACGGCGGGCATGCCATGCTCTCGGCGATTACCGCCCCGCGGGTCATGAGGCCGCCCACCTCTGTCACCAGTCCCGCGACCGCGACGAACAGGGGTGACCAGCTCGTGTCGGTGTAGGCGGTGATCAGGATGTCGCCGGGCTCCGATCGGCCGCGGACAGGTCCCGGATGACGCGAGCTCGCCCCTCGACCATCCCGGCCGAGACCGCGAGGCCCACCAGCGCGCCGGACGGTACACCTCATGGTGACCACCATGACGGACTGGTCGCGCCCTTTTGCCGGGGTCTTGCTCCCTTCTGGTCTCGGCATGGAGTGGACAGCCTTCTTCGAAGAACCTCGCACTCAGCGCAGGGGCGGGGGCAGCTTGACGGCCACGACCTGCAGGTAGTCCGAGACGATCTCGCAGGTCCCGTCGGTCGCGACGTTGTGCTCGTTGGTCAGCGCGATCCAGTCCCTCGCGAACGCGTCGCGCTGGCCGTCCTCGAGCCGCTCGAGAACAGTCGCCAGGGGCCCGAACCAGTGCGAGAAGAGATCGAAGAGGCTGTCCGTGCTGTGGTGCACGAACTCGCCGTGTTCCACACGTGCGCTCACAGCGGTGACCATGCCGTCGAACAGCTCGTGCAGACGTTCCTTCGTCCCCCACGTCGAGGGGGGACGTACGCCGGCCGGTGGCGACAGGTACCGGGACTGCAGCTGGAACTGCGCCCCGACCCAGCTGTCCGGGGTCCAGTTCGCCATCCCGAGCCGACCGCCGGGCCGGAGCACCCGGATCAGCTCCCCCGCCACCCGCTCCTGGTCCGGGGCGAACATGGCCCCGAAGGTCGAGGTCACCACGTCGAAGCTGTCGTCCGGGTACGGCAGAGCTTGCGCGTCGGCGACCTCTGTCCGCAGCGGCAGTCCCTCCGCCGCCGCCCGCTCCCGGGCGTGCTCCAGCAGCGCCGGCACGTAGTCGGTGCAGGTCACGTCGGCCCACCGCCGGGCCGCCGCCAGGGCCGTGTTGCCCGACCCGCCCGCGACATCCAGCACGCGCTCCCCCGCGTGCACCCGCAGCGCCCGGACGAGCAGCTCCCCCACCACCACCTGCGAGACGCCGATGCGGTGGAAGTCCCCGCGGGCCCACATCGCCTGCTGCGCCCGGCTCACCTGCCCGACCGCTGGCTCCATCGCTCCTCCAACCCGACCACCCATGCCGAGGATGCGCCGCCGAGGTCTCCGCAAGCAGCTGGGCGGGCGCCGCGGTGGACCCGGCCACGGTGGGCCCCGGCTCGGCCTCGGCCGGTCCGCTGACGCCGCTCGACGTCCGCTGACGACGTACCGGACTCCGCCACGCCCGAGGCGGACACGGCCGGCTGGAGGACCGTCGTTCCGCCGCCGGGTACGAGCGGTGTCACCCGGGGCGTCGAGGGGACCAGCCGGGGTCACGGCCGGCGAAGCCGAGGGCCCGGTCGAACGCGGGCGCGTCATCGTGGACCTCCACGACCGGGCCGAAGAGACCCTCCGCCGCTACGCGGTGCCCGGGCTCGGCCATCGAGCTGGTGAACCGCAGCACCGCCTCGACGTTCGCGGGGGCGCAGGCGAACGACTGACCGGTGGCCCGCGCCAGGTCCCACCCGTGCAGCACCAGCTCGTCCAGGGTCACGACCGCGGCCACCTCCCCCGGCATGCGGACGCCGCCCGCCTCGGTGAGGCCGGCCCACGCCGACGGCTCATGCCAGGCCTTGGCCAGGTCGGCGAGCCGCTGCGGCAGGACGGTGCGCCAGTCGGGCTCGAGGTGCTCGGCGCTGGGCTGCCCTGGTCTGCGGTCGGCACTTCCGGAACCCCCGCGATCGGGGACGGCGCTCTTGGCGGCCGCCCAGGTGAACGCCAGACAGAGCCCCATCAGGTGGTCCAGCAGGGCGGCCACGGAGAACCCGTCGCACGGCGTGGGGTGTGTCAGCTGCTCGTCCCGCACTCCACGGAGCAGCGCGGCCACCTCCTCGGCAGCTCGATCGAGGTCGACGTCCGGCTGGTGCAGGTCGGTCATGGTGGTCCCTCTTCTCGCCCGAAGGGCGTCGTCGGCTATCCCTCAAGGACTTGGCGGAGGACGCGTTCTCATCGTCGCCGGCGGGCCCGACATGGACGGAATTGGTCGACGTGCCGGCGTTAGAGCCGCTTCGTCTTGGGTATCTCACCGGGCATGACGCAGGCATCGGGGATCGGGACGCGCGGGAACGCCTCATGACCGCGACGGAGGATCGTGTCGGAGCACCAGCCACGATCACACTCGAGCCCGTCGGCCGTCGCCGTGCCGGCTCGGTGGTGGTCAGCTGGGTCACCACCACCGACCACAAGAAGATCGGCAGCCTGTACTTCATCAGCTCGTTCGTCTACTTCCTCGTCGGCGGGCTGCTGGCGCTGCTGATCCGGGCCGAGCTGGTCGAGCCCGGCCTGCAGGTGGTCGACAACCCCGAGCAGTACAACCAGCTGTTCACGATGCACGGCACGATCATGCTGTTGCTGTTCGCGACACCGCTGTTCGCCGGGTTCGCCAACGCCCTCATGCCGATCCAGATCGGCGCGCCGGACGTGGCGTTCCCCCGCCTCAACATGTTCGCCTACTGGCTCTACCTGTTCGGCGGCCTGATCGCCAGCGCCGGGTTCCTCACGCCGCAGGGCGCCGCGGCCTTCGGGTGGTTCGCCTACGCCCCGCTGTCCGACGCGGCCTACAGCCCCGGTCTGGGTGGCAACCTGTGGGTGTTCGGTCTGGCGCTGGCCGGGTTCGGCACGATCCTGGGTGCGGTCAACTTCATCACCACGATCATCTGCATGCGCGCCCCGGGCATGACGATGTTCCGGATGCCGCTGTTCACCTGGACGGTGCTCGTCACGTCCATCCTGGTGCTGATGGCCTTCCCCGTGCTGGCCGCCGCGCTGCTGGCCCTGGGGGCCGACCGCACCCTGGGGGCGCACGTCTTCGACCCGACCAACAGCGGGGCGCTGCTGTGGCAGCACCTGTTCTGGTTCTTCGGCCACCCCGAGGTCTACATCATCGCGCTGCCGTTCTTCGGCATCATCAGCGAGATCCTGCCGGTCTTCTCCCGCAAGCCGATCTTCGGCTACAAGGGCCTCGTCCTCGCGACCATCGGCATCGGCGCCCTGTCGGTGTCGGTGTGGGCGCACCACATGTACGCCACCGGCCAGGTGCTGCTGCCGTTCTTCGCGATCATGACGATGCTGATCGCGGTGCCCACGGGGGTGAAGTTCTTCAACTGGATCGGCACGATGTGGGGCGGGTCGCTGACGTTCGAGACCCCGATGCTGTGGGCGATCGGGTTCCTGGTGACGTTCCTGTTCGGCGGCCTGACCGGCGTCATCCTGTCCAGCCCGGCGCTGGACTTCCACCTGTCGGACTCCTACTTCGTGGTGGCGCACTTCCACTACGTCGTGTTCGGCACCGTGGTGTTCGCGATGTTCGGCGGGTTCTACTTCTGGTGGCCGAAGTTCACCGGCCGGATGCTGGACGAGAAGCTGGGCAAGATCCACTTCTGGATGCTCTTCGTCGGGTTCCACACCACCTTCCTGATCCAGCACTGGCTCGGCGTGGTGGGCATGCCGCGGCGCTACGCGGACTACCTGCCCGAGGACGGCTTCACCTGGATGAACCAGGTCTCCAGCGCCGGTGCGCTGCTGCTGGGCCTGTCCACGCTGCCGTTCCTGTACAACGTGTGGAAGACCTGGCGCACCGCACCCATGGTCGAGACCGACGACCCGTGGGGCTACGGCTGCTCCCTGGAGTGGGCCACCTCCTGCCCGCCGCCGCGGCACAACTTCGAGTCGATCCCGCGCATCCGCTCCGAGCGCCCGGCCTTCGACCTGCACCACCCCGAGGTGGCTGCGTTCGACACGCCCTCGCCGGACCAGGGCACCCTGGAGCGTCTGTTCGGTGAGCCGCACATCAACGAGGGTTCGCAGAAGCAGTCGTAGCCCTCCAGTGGACCGGGCCCCTGACCGGGACAGCGTCTGAGCCCTGCCGTCATCGATGTGAAGGGAGCCGGTGTGAGGCTCGAGGCGCTGGCCGGACGTCCGCTGACCTACTCCCCCGCGGGCCTGACCCGCGACGTCCCGACGCCCGCCGGGTTCACCACGATGGTGCAGCGGCGGCTGATCGGCCGGGGTCCGGCTGACTTCGGCCGCGCCCGCGAGGGGTTGCTGTCCTGGCAGATGCACCGCGACGCCGGGCTGGCGATGACCGTGACCGCCCCCCGCGCGGCCGTCGGGGTGGAGTCCTTGGGGTTGCTGGGGATCGGGTCCCTGGGCCTGCCGGTGCCGTGCCGTGTCGTGTGGGCCCTCGAGGAGGAGCGCCGCGCGGGCTTTGCGTACGGCACGCTGCCTGGCCACCCCGAGCGGGGCGAGGAGGCGTTCGTGGTCGACCTGGCGGCCGACGGCGCCGTGTGGTTCACGGTGCGGGCGGTCAGCCGACCCGACGCGTGGTACATGCAGGCCGCCGGGCCGCTCGGGCGGCTCGGCCAGCGGATCTTCGCCCGCCGCTACGGATCCGCGCTGGAGCGCCTCGCGGCCGCGGCAGATGCGGGGTAGAGCGACTCAGGTCTGCGGGCGCACGACGGCCTTGACCGACAGCGGATCCTGCCGGGCAGCGGTGAGCGCCTCCTCCGCCTCGTCCAGCCGGTAGGTGCCGGTCACCAGCCGGTCGAGGTCGACCCGGCCGGAGGCGACCAGCTCGATCGCGGTCGGCCAGGTGTTGGCGTAGCGGAAGGTGCCGGTGACCTCGAGCTCGCGCTCCTGCACCACCGACAAGGGCAGCGGCAGCTCGTCGCCGCCCATGCCCACCAGGACGGCCCGGCCGGCCAGGTCGAGCGCACGGAGGCCGGCGACCGTCGCCGGCGCGTTGCCCGAGCACTCGATCAGCACGTCCGGGGGCCGTGACAGCGAGTCGGGACCGGCCTCGCGGGCGTCCAGCACGGCGGTCGCGCCCAGCTCCTGCGCGAGGGCCAACCGCGCCGGGTTGACGTCGGAGACGGTGACCTCGGTGGCGCCGAACGCGAGGGCGGTCTGGACGTTCACCAGCCCGATCGCGCCCGCGCCGACGACCAGGACGCGGGACCCCGCGGTCACCCGGGCCTTGCGGCAGGCCCACACCGCGACCGACAGCGGCTCCAGGAGGGCCGCCGCGTCGTCGCTGATGCGGTCCGGGACCGGGTGGGCGAACGCCTCGTGCACGATCACCAGCTCGGCGAACGCGCCGTCGATCGGCGGTGTGGCGAAGAACCGCATCCCGGGGCAGAGGTTGTAGCGGCCGCTGAGGCACATCTGGCAGGTCAGGTCGGGGACGCCGGGCTCGATCGAGACGCGCTGGCCGTTGCGCGAGGGGTCCACGCCCTCGCCCACCGCGGCGATGACTCCGGAGGCCTCATGGCCCAGCACCAGCGGCGACTCGACCACGAACCGGCCGATCCGGCCGTGGTCGTAGTAGTGCGTGTCGGAGCCGCAGACCCCCACCGAGCCGACCCGGACCAGCACCTCTCCCCTGCCGGGGCTGGGCACCGGCCGCTGCTCCACGCCGATGTCACCGGCGGATCGCAGGACCGCCACGCGCATGGTGGGCGGCTCCGTGGTGGCGGCGCTCACGCGGCTGCCCCCTTGCGGAGTACCTCGAGGGTCGCGCGGGCACCCTTGCTGTGCAGGGAGTCCAACGCCCACCGGTACGCCGTGACGAACCGCTCGTCGTCCACCAGGTCCCCGAACAGGTCGCGGTCGGAGACGAAGACCAGCGGGTCCTCGCCCTGGCGGCGAGCCCGCTCCACCAGCGTGTCGCGCAGCCGGTCCACGACCTCGATCGGCTCGCCCTGCTCGTCCACTCCCTCGGCGTAGCGGGCCCAGGAGGCGACGACGAGGGCGGAGCGCCTGACGTCGCCGCCAGCGGCCAGGCTGCTCGCGCACGACCGGCACCAGCCACTTCGGGATCCGGTCGGAGCTCTCGGCGCACAGCCGGGCCAGGGTGTCGCGGACCTCGGGGTTGGCGAAGCGCTCGATCAGCTGGTGCTTGTAGGCGTCCAGGTCGACGCCGGGGACCGGAGGCAGCGTCGGGGTGGCCTCCAGGTCCATGTACCTCAGCAGGAACGAGGTGAAGAGCGGGTCCTGGCAGACCTCGTGGGCGTAGCGGTAGCCGGCGAGGTAGCCGAGGTAGCACAGCGCCTGGTGGCTGGCGTTGAGCAGCCGCAGCTTCATCAGCTCGTACGGCTCGACGTCGGGGACCAGCTGGACGCCGACGTCCTCGAACGGCGGGCCGGCCGTCGCTGAAGTCGTCCTCCAGCACCCACTGGGTGAACGGCTCGCACACCACCGGCCAGTCGTCCTCGAGGTCGAACTCGCTCGCGCGAGCTCGGCTCTGGTCGTCGTCCGTGGTGACCGGGCGTGATCCGGTCGACCATCGAGTTCGGGAACGGCACCTCGCGCTCGACCCAGTCGGCCAGCGTCGGGGTCCTGCAGCCGGGCGAACGCGGTGAACATCCGCTGCGGCGACGTGCCCGTTGCCCTGGATGTTGTCGCACGACATCACGGTGAACGGCGCGAAGGCCGCGGTCCCGGCGGCGGCGCAGCGCCTCGGTGACCAGCCCGAAGACGGTGCCCGGCACCGCCCCCGGCGCGAGGTCGGCCTGCAGGCCCGCGTCGGTCGGGCGTCGAACTCGCCGGTGACGGGGTGGACGTTGTAGCCGCCCTCGGTGATCGTCAGCGACACGATCCGCGTCGCCGGGTCGGCCATCGTCTCGAGGACCGCCTCCGGGTCGTCGGGGGCGAAGAGGTAGTCGCACGATCGAGCCGATCACCCGTGGCTCCAGCGTGCCGTCCGGGTGCTTGACGACGAGCGTGTAGAGACAGTCCTGCGCGGCCAGCGCGTCGCGCATGCGGGCGTCGTGCGGCATGACCCCGACCCCGCAGATGCCCCAGTCCAGCGCCTTGCCCTCGTTCATCAGCCGGTCGAGGTACATCGCCTGGTGTGCCCGGTGGAAGCCACCGACACCGAAGTGCACGATGCCGGCGGTCACCGCGGCGCGGTCGTACGCCGGCGCCTCGACGCGGGCGTCGAGCGATGCCAGAGCAGCCGAGCTGAGGTGCTGCATGGGGGTCCTCCCTGAAAGGGCACGGCGCGGGGCGCCGTACGTGCGGCTCAAGCCTGCCGGGTCACTTCACCGCGCCGAGCGACAGGCCCTGGACCAGCTTGTCCTGGGCGGCGAACCCGGCGACGAGCACGGGGAGCGAGACCGCCAGCGCAGCCGCGCACACCTTGGCCAGGAACAGGCCCTGGCTGGTCACGAAGCTGGTCAGGAAGACCGGTGCGGTCTGCGCGACCGGACGCCGGTGAGCACGCTGGCGAACAGCAGCTCGTTCCAGCTGAAGATGAAGCAGATCAGCGACGTCGCCGCGATGCCCGGCGCACGACGATCGGGATGACGATCTTGCGCAACGTCGGATCAGCAGCCCGGCACCGTCGATCGTGGCCGCCTCGAGGATCGCGACGGGGATCTCGGCCAGGAACGAGCGCATCATCCACACCGCGATCGGCAGGTTCATCGACGGTGTAGAGGACGACCATGCAGGTTGATGTTGTCCAGGAGGCCCAGCGTTCTGCGCGATGAGGTAGATCGGCAGCAGGCCGGCGACCGCGGGCAGCATCTTGGTGGACAGGAAGAAGAACATCACGTCGGTCCACTTGCGGACCGGACGGATCGACAGCGCGTAGGCCGCCGGGATCGCGAGCAGCAGCACCAGGATGGTCGAGCACGATGCTGCGCGTAGGCCGAGTTGATCAGCGCCGGCCACGGGCTGGCGCCGGACGTGGCGCCGAAGAACTCCTGGTAGCCCTGCGAGGGTCAGCGGGGCGAACACAGCGACGGCGGGTTGGTGGCGGCGTCCTGCTCGCTGTGCAGCGAGGTCAGCACCATCCAGGCCACCGGGACGAAGAACAGGATCGCCGATGAGCCAGGCTGAGCACGGTCGAGCGCGCTTGCTGCGGTTGCTCTGCTTCTTGTGCCGTGGTCCGGTGGTTGCCGCCGAGGTCGTCGGTGCAGCCGTCGTGGTGCTCATCAGCTGGTCCTCCCGCGAGCAAGGTCGACACGGTGCGCAGGGCGAAGGTGGCGACGATGATCGTGCCGACGACGACGATCACGCCGGCGGCGGACGCCAGACCGTAGTCGTGCGCCTGGTAGAAGGTCTGGTAGATCGTGTAGGGCAGGTTGGCCGTGCCCAGCCCCCCTGAGGTCATGGTGAAGACGTAGTCGAAGTTCTGGACGATGTAGATCGAGCCGAGCAGGCCCGCGAGCTCGAGGTACTGGCGCATGTGCGGGCAGCGTCATGTGCTGGAAGATCTGCCACGGGCTCGCGCCGTCCACCTGCGCCGCCTCGATGACGTCCAGGGGCCTGCCCTGCAGGCCGGCCAGCAGGATCAGCATCATGAACGGCGTCCACTGCCAGATCAGCGCCACCATGATCGTCAGCTTGGGCGTGTCGGTGATCCAGTCGGGCTGCGGTGGGCTGTTCGGAGCCGAACAGCCGCCAGATCCAGGTGAGTGTGCCGTTGAACAGGCCGTACTCGGGGTTGAAGATCGCGTGCTTCCACAGCAGTGCGGCCGCGACCGGCACGACGAGGAACGGCGCGATCATCATCGTCCGCACGAACCCGCGACCGAGGAAGCTGCGGTCGAGCAGCAGCGCGAGCGCGAATCCCGAGCACCAGAGCCACCAGCACGATGACGACCGTGTAGAGGATCGTGGTGAAGATCGAGTTGCGCAGGTCGGGGTCGGTGAACGACCGTCTTGAAGTTGTCGATCCCGGCGAACCCGCGGTCGTTGGGGTACAACGCGTTCCAGTTCATGAACGAGATGATCAGCGTCGCCACGAACGGCAGCTGGGTCACGACGACCATGAAGAGCAGCGCCGGGAGCAGCGGAGCACGCGGTTCCCCACGCCCTGGGCTTGGGTGACCGTGTTCGCGGCCGGTCGAGGCGCGTCGCTGGGACCCCCCGCCCCGCTGGTGGTCCGGCTGCTGACGGTGTCTTTGCTCATGGCGGTGGCAGCTTCCTGGTGTGTGGCCGCGTCGGGCCGGTGTGCCATGACTGGTGTTCCGGGGCCCGCCGCCCGTCCCCGCCGTACGCCGACCGATCCACGGGGTCAGGCGCTGGCGGGGCCGGGGCGGCCGGTCAGCCGGCTACTTGTTCTTGTACTTCTGGGCGACCTTCTCGGCCGCGGCCTGGCCGGCCTGGAGCGCTGAGTCCACGCTGGTCTTGCCGGCGATCGCCGAGGTGACGCTCTGCGAGACCGTGGTGCCCACGGTCGGTGAACTCGGGGATGGCGACGAACTGGATGCCGATCGCCGGCCGCGGCTGGACACCGGGGTTCTTCGGGTCGGCGCTCTCGATCGCGGTCTTGGTCGGCTCGGCGAACGCCTTGGCGACCTTGAGGTAGTCAGCGTTGGAGTAGGTCGAGGCCCGCTTGCCGGCCGGGACGGTGGCCCACCCGTCTGGTCTTGCCGACGAGCTGCTCGTAGTCCTTGCCCGAGGCCCAGGTGATGAACTTGGCCGCGGCGTCCTGGTTCTTGCTCGCCTTCTGGATGGCCCACGCCCAGGTGTAGAGCCAGCCCGAGGACGGGGTCTTGACCACTGGCGCCGGGGCGTAGCCGATCTTGCCCTTGACCGGCGAGCTGCGGGCCTTCGAGCGAGCCGGCGGCCGACGTGGCGTCGTACCACATCGCCGACCTTGCTCTGCTCGACGTTGTTCAGGCACTCGGCGAAGCCGGACTGCGGCGCCCCGGACTCACCGTGCTGCTGGATCAGGTTGACGTAGAAGTTGGTGGCCTCCTTGAACGTCGCCGGCGCGTTGACCGGAGCGTGTTCCAGTCCTTGTCGAACCAGGTGCCGCCGAAGGTGTTGCACGACCGTCGTCAGCGGGGCCATGACCTCACCCCAGCCGGGCAGGCCGCGCAGGCAGATGCCCTTCATGCCCGGCTTGGCGCCGTCGAGCTTGGCAGCGATCGCGGCGACCTCGCTGCCACGTCGGCTTGGCCGGCATCGATGATGCCCTTGGCCTGCAGGACGTCCTTGCGGTACATGAGGAACGACGACTCGCCGTAGAACGGCTCGCCGTAGATCTTGCCGTCCGTCGCCGGTCAGCGACTCCGTCATCGGCTTGAGGATGTCGGCCTGGTCGAAGGCGGGGTCCTTGGCGACCGTGTCGCTCAGCGAGGAGAGCCAGCCGTTCTTGGAGTAGAACGGGATCTCGTAGTTGCTGACAGCGTGGCCACGTCGTACTGGCCGGCCTGGTTGGAGAACTCCTGGCTGATCTTGTCGCGGACGTCGTTCTCGGGCAGCACCGTGTAGTTGACCGTGATGCCGGTCTGCTTGGTGAAGTTGTCGGCCGTCAGCTTCTGCAGGTCGAGCATCTGCGGGTTGTTCACCATCAGCACGTTGACGGACTTGCCGCCTCCGCCACCGGTGCTGTTGCCACCACCACCACCCCCGGCGCCGGCGCACCCGGCCGCCACGACCGCCACGACCGCGGCAGTGCAGATCAGCGGCGCCGACCTGCGGCCCCGACCAGCTTGAGAGATAGCCACGCGAATCCTCCTCCAGCCACTGCCTGGGCGGGCCGGCGACTGCGCTGCCGCACCGCTGCCCTGACTCGATGTGTCGGTCTGTCCGCTCGGCCGGGGAGCCGGGGCGGGCGCCTTGCCAGCACTGCTCATCTGAGCGATATTGTGCTCATGGGTGAGTGAACTCCCATTCCGGGGCCCCTGTCAACCGCTGCCGACAGCCCGGAGTCCAGCGGCACCGCCGTGGCACACTGTCGCTCGCCCGGCGCAGCAAGGAGGTGGACCGTGGACCCGCGAGCCTTCGACGGGGGCCCCGCACTGCTGGTGCTCACCGCCTCCGTCGCCCGTCGCTACTACGTCGACGGCCGCTCGAAGGTCGACATCGCCGACGAGTTCCAGCTCAGCCGGTTCAAGGTCGCGAGGCTGATCGAGTCGGCGCGCACCAGCGGCCTCGTGCGCATCGAGATCGGCTACGCCGGGTCGATCGACGTCGACCTGTCCGGCCGGTTGCAGGAGGCGCTCGGGCTGCGCCACGCCTTGGTCGTGGACTCCCCCGAGGGCCACCCCGAGACGCTGCGCCAGCAGCTGGGCAAGGCGGCCGCCGACCTGCTCGGCGAGATCGTGACGGCCGAGGACGTCCTGGGCCTCGCGTGGGCGCGCGCGGTGAGCGCGATGACGGCCTCGCTGACCCGGCTCGCAGCGACGCCGGTCGTCCAGCTGACCGGGGCGCTCGTCCGCAACGGAGCCGACGACAACTCGATCGAGCTGGTGCGCGAGGCTGCCCGGATCTCCGGAGGCCCGGCCTACCTCTTCTACGCACCGCTCATCGTCCCCGACGCCGCGACCGCCACGGCGATGCGCCACCAGCCGGAGATCGCAGAGGCCTTCGCCCACTTCGGCTCCGTCACGAAGGCGGTCGTGGGTCTCGGGTCCTGGGAGGCCGGGCAGTCCACCCTGTATGACGCCATGCGTGCGGAGGAGCGTGACGAGCTGAGCCGATCTGGCGTCATCGGGGACATCTCCGGGGTCTTCGTGGACGCCGAGGGCACGCCGGTCGAGGGCCGCCTCAGCGACCGCATGATCGGGATCGACGCCCGCCAGATGCAGGCCATCCCCGAGGTCCTCGCCATCGCCTACGGCAGGGCCAAGGCCCCCGCAGTGCGGGCGGCCGTGCGCGGTGGCCTGGTCAACGCCCTGGTCACCCACGCGTCCCTGGCACGGACGCTGCTCGGCGACGGATGAGCCCGGGCGTGGCTGGCACCCGCGTCAACCAGGCCGGGAGGGTCCGTGCCGACTGAGCGCCACCAGGAGGTGGAGCTGACCGGCGGCACGGCCAACCAGGGCCTGGTCGTGCGCGTCGGCGACACGGTGCGCCGGCCGTGGCGCCCCACCACTCCCTCCACCCACGCACTGCTGCGGCACCTGGAGACGGTCGGGTTCGACGGCGCGCCAAGGCTGCTCGGCGTCGACGACCGTGGCCGCGAGGTCCTCACGTACGTCCCCGGCACGGCCATCGCGCCGCCGTACCCGCCGTGGTCGCTCACCACGCCGGCGCTGGAGAGCGTGGCGCGGCTGCTCCACCGGTACCACGAGGCGGTCGCGTCGTTCGACGGAGAGGGCCTGCCGTGGCAGCTACCGGTGCCGGACCGGTTCAGGAGCGGGCTGGTGAGCCACAACGACCCCAACATGGACAACATCGTCTTCCGCGACGGCGTGGCGGTCGCGCTGATCGACTTCGACCTGGCAGGGCCCGGGTCGCGGGTGTGGGACGTCGCGGCCGCGGCGCGGTTGTGGGCCCCGCTGCGCCCCGACGGCGACATCGCCGACGCCCGGCGGGGTCGGTCCCTGCAGCGCCTGCGCACCTTCGTCGACGCCTACGGCCTGCCCCGGGACGAGCGCGAGCTGGTGGCCCAGGCCCTGCAGCCCAACCACACCTGGTGCTACGACAACGTGCGGCGGCACGCCGAGTCGGGGCATCGCGGCTTCGCCGCCTTCTGGCGCGCAGAAGGCGCCGACCTCTCGGAGCGCGTCCAGGAATGGTTCGACCTGAACCTGCAGGCCATCCGGGATGCGTTGCTGCAGTAGGTCGTTCGCTGCTGTCGCCGGCTGCCTCAGAGCCGGTAGACCCCGCGCGCGACATCCGACACGGCGCCGGAGACCAGGATCGCGCCGTTCTCATCGACCTCGAGCTGCAGCAGCGACGGGCGGTGCACCGCCGACCCCTGGTGGATCCGGTGGGAGATCCCCCGCTCACCGCGGGCCTGGAACCACCCGCCGAGGTTCGCGCACGCCGAACCGGTCGCCGGGTCCTCGATGACGGCACCGTCCTGGGTGAAGAACAGCCGCGCCTCCAGATCGCCGTCCTCGCGGGGTGCCCAGAGGTAGACCAGCGCCTGCTGGTCCGGCCGGGTCGCGAACCGGCGCAGCAGGACGGGGTCGGCGGTCGCTGCTTGCACGTCGGCCGCCGAGCGCAGCGGCAGCAGCATCTGCACGGTGCCGGTGTCCACCCACTGGGCCGCATCGGCCAGCGCGGACGGCGCAAGACCCACCATGCGGGCGAGGTCGGCCGGGTCGGCGTCCACCGCGCCGGTCTTCGGCGCGTTGGCCCGCAGGGTCCACGAGGTGCCGTCCGCATGCACCGGGATCAGCCCGGCCGGCATGCTCAGCAGCACCCGGTCGCGGCCGCCGGCCAGGTCGCTCACGACCGCGGCCGTGCCGAGGGTGGGGTGCCCCGCGAACGGCATCTCGTAGCTGGGCGTGAAGATCCGCACGGTCGCGGTCTCCTCCCCCACCGGCGGCGTGACGAACGTCGTCTCCGAGAGGTTGAGCTGGCGGGCCAGCCCCTGCATCTCCGCCTCGCTCAGCCCCCGCGCGTCCTCGAAGACGCACAGCGGGTTGCCCGAGAACGGGTCGTCACCCTCGGTGAAGACGTTCAGCAGGCGAAAGGGCAGCTCACGGGTGGTGGTCATCGCCCGATCGTGCCACGGAGCCGGAGGTCAGCGCCCGAGGGTGTCGAGCAGCGCCTTGTTGAACGCCGGGATGTCATCGGGGTTGCGGCTCGTGATGAGGTTGCCGTCCGTGACCACCTGCTGGTCGACCCACGTGCCCCCGGCGTTGGTGATGTCGGTGCGCAGGCTCGGCCACGACGTCAGCGTGCGCCCCTGCAGCACGCCGGCCTCTACCAGCGTCCAGGGTGCGTGGCAGATCGCCGCCACGGGCTTGTCGGTGCCGAGGAAGTCGCGCACGAAGCCGACGGCGTCGCCGTCGGTGCGCAGCTGGTCGGGGTTGGCCACGCCGCCGGGCAGCACCAGGGCGTCGTAGTCGGCGATGTCCGCGTCCTTGACCGCCTTGTCGACCGGGAGCGTCTCGGCCTTGTCGAGGTGGTCGAAGGTCTGCACCTGCCCCTCCTGCGGGCTGAGGAGGACGGGAGTGCCGCCGGCCTCGACGACCGCGGCCCAGGGCTCGGTCAGCTCGACGCGCTCGATGCCCTCGGCAGCGACGAGGAACGCAATGGTCTTTCCGTTGAGATCAGCCATGCCCCCACCCTCGTCCTCCGTGCCCGGCGTGGCAAATCGTCGCCGGGAGACCGACCGCCGGAGGCCGGCGCGGGCGCGCAGCGGTCCCCCGGGCTGCCCGACCGGCGTGCGGAACGTACGCTGAAGGCGTGACGTCCCTGTCGAGAACCCCTGCTTCGTATAGCGGCTCGCTGGTGCTGCTCCGCCACGGCGAGACGGAGTGGTCGAGGTCGGGCCAGCACACCGGGCTCACCGACATCCCCTTGACCGAGCGTGGCGAGGACCTCGCCCGCGCCACCGCATCGCTGCTCAAGACCCGCACGTTCGCCGCCGTCCTGACCTCGCCGCTGGTGCGCGCCCGGCGCACGGCCGAGCTCGCCGGGCTCGACGGTGCGGAGGTCGAGCCCCGCCTGGTCGAGTGGGACTACGGCGGCTACGAGGGGCTGACGACCCCGCAGATCCGCGAGCGCGTCGGTTACCCGTGGACCGTCTTCCACGACGGCGTGGTCCCCGGTGCCACCCCCGGCGAGACGATCCACGACGTCGCCGGCCGGGTCCGTGGCGTGATCGACCGCGTCCTGCCCCTGCTCGAGGTCGGTGACGTGGCGCTGGTCGGGCACGGCCACTGCCTGCGCGTGCTGGCGTCGGTCTACCTCGAGCAGGACCCCTGCTTCGGCGCGCAGCTGACCCTCGAGGCCGGGTCGGTCAGCGTGCTGGGTCAGGAGCACGGCCTGCCGGCGCTCGAGAGCTGGAACCAGACGCCCGGGTAGTCGCTGGGGCTGGCCTTGCCCGCTTGGCTGTTCGACGACGGTCACAGGCACTGGCTGCTCGTGTTGGACCACTCCCGCTGGACGGTGTAGCTGCCGACCACCCGGGTCTGCCAGGCGCAGACGTCCCCGATCTCGCCGTTCACGTCGTCGTACCAGCCCTGCCCCGGCACCGGGTCGGTGACCGCCTCACAGAGCTCGTGCGAGCTCACGGACGTCAGGGCGTCGAAGACGCTGAGCGTGCCGGTGCAGCCCTGGCACCCGGGGTAGGGCACCACGGCGTAGAACAGGTCGGAGTCCATGACGTCGTGGTACCCGCAGAACGCCTGGCATGAGCGCGAACCGCCTTGCACGACAGCGGTGCCCGGTGGCAGGAAGACGAAGAACAGGCTGTTGCGGTCGACGGTGGGAAAGCGGCCAGTGGTGCCCAGCTGGTCTCGCAGCATCTGCTGCAGCGCCGCATCGGTCACCACCGGGCCGGGGTCGGGTGCGCCCACCACGGCGCGCCCGACCCGGCGGCCGTGGCCGATCTGCTGACCCGCGACGCCGTACTCGGACAGCTGGTCCATCAGCTCGCTGGTCAGCACGGTGTCGAAGAACGAGTCGACGCGGCTCGCGGTGTCCGCCAGCGGCTGGCTCGTCCAGGCTGTCCCCCAGTAGACGACGAACACCTCGACCGACGTCAGCAGCGGCCCGCCGCGGTACGTCATCCGGGGCGGCGCGGTGGGAGCGGCCGCGGCCAGCGGACGCAGGAGGTCGCCGGGAACGGCGAGCGGCACGATCCGCACCGCGTCCCGCTCGGGAACGGCACTGGTTGGGACATCGTCCGCAGAGGTCATGGAGCGGTCCTTCCACCTGGTCGTGTGCCCGGCGCCGGGCGGGACGTGGAGCCCGACCAGGCGCCGGACGGGTCTCCAGAGTGCTCGTACGGCGCACCCGGCGCCAGAGGCCCGAGGACCCCGACGTCGGGTGGACCGCCGCCGGGCGACCGGCGCTCAGGGGCCCGCGGAACTCACGCCTGGCGCCGGGTGCGGGTGCGCGGCGGCCGCACCACGGTCAGGTCCATCCGTCGCGGCGCGGGCATCGCCAGCGGCGCACCGGGGACGTCGGCCGCCGGTAGCGGTGCCGCGTCATCCGGCCAGCCGGCATCCCCCGCAGGGCCGAACAGGGCCACGGCGAGCGCGGGCCCGGTCGTGAACCTGGGGGCGTAGCGCACGCCCTCGAGGTCGACTGCGGCGAAGGCGCGCGCCCAGGCCTGTGGGACGTCGTAGGGCACCATCGTCTCGAGCTCGCGGGTGACGCCGAAGTCCGCGGCGCGGGTGGCCTCGAGGTCGGCCACGCGCCTGCGCCCGGGAGTGCGTAGCCGCGAGACCACCACGCCCTCGAGCAGTGCCGCCGGGACGCTGGCGGAGCCGCCGAGGACCACCCCGATCCGCTCCCGCAGCGCCGCGACGGCGCTCGTCGCGAGGTAGCAGGTGCCGCTCGGTGCGGGCAGGTCGAAGCGTCCGCAGCCGTCGCTGCCGAACCACCACGGACCCAGCCCGGCGGTGTGGGCCCGGAACACCGGGACGTCCGGTCGCACCGTGTGGACGGGGAAGCCGCCGAGCGGGACACGCGGGGCCTGCTGCGCCACCACCGCCCGCGAGGGGGACGACGGCCCGGGGGGACCCTCGCTCATGCGGCCCAGGTGCGGGCGTCGAGGGCAGCGGTGGAGGCCACGAGCTGCACGGCGGCCCGGGAGGCGCGGTGCACGACCAGGTAGTCGACGGCGCTCTGGCCCCCGAAGACGTCGCTGGGCGTCGTCAGCCACAAGGCGGTGGCCCACCCGTCGGCCCCGCGCCGGGCGAACTCCCCCACCGCCTCCACCACACCCGGACGGACCGCGCCGTCGCGGGCGAACTGCCATGCGGGGTAGACCAGGTGGCCGTCCTGGGTGCGGCAGGCCAGCAGCGTGCCGCGGCGGACGCGGTCGGCGACGGCCTGGCGGGACACGCCGAGCCAGGACACCAGCCCGGTCGTGTCGTAGAACGGGCCGAGCGGCTCGTCGTACGGGTGCTGGGTGGGCAGCGCGGAGACCATCCGTGCAGCGAGCTCGTCGAGGTCCCCGAGGTCGCCGAGGGTCCGGCCCTGGGCCGCGAGCAGCCGAGCCCGCTCGGCGACCAGTGCGCCCACGCGGGTGACGAGGGCGCGCTCGGCGGCAGCCTCGGTCGTCGTCGTCGTCGCCGGCTCAGCCGTCGCCTCAGCCGGGGCCGGTGCGGCGGTCTCGGCTGAGGCCGTGGTGCTGGCGGGCCTGGTGCGGGCGGTCATCGGTTCCTCCGGTCAAGGGCGTCAAGGGGAGCCCTTGCGTTCACGATAGACCACCGCCCCGACAACGGTCACCGGGCCCGGCGCCGCCTGGTGCCGCCGCACCCCGGTGACACCGCTCAGGGCACCTTCCAGGTGTGCACCGGCTCGTTGGCCGCCATGCCCTCGATGTAGCGCTCGAGCATGCCGCCGAGCGCCTTTCTCCGGTCGGCGCCGCGTTCCTCCAGCCGCTCGACCGTGGCGACCTGCCAGGCGGCGCCGTTCATGCCCGAGGTGCAGCGCCCCTCGATCACCCCGAGGTAGCGGTCGCGGACGGCCGTGGAGACGCCCCACTGCTCGAGCCCCTCGTGGGCCAGCGGCAGCAGGTGCCGCAGGACCAGCTCCTCGGCCGCGAGCTCCCCGAACCCGGGCCAGTAGACGCGGGAGTCGATGCCCCGGCGAGCGCAGGACTGGAAGTTGTGCTCGGCCGCGGCGAAGCTCATCTTGGTCCAGACCGGCCGGTCGTCGTTGGCCAGCATGCGCAGCACGCCGTAGTAGAAGGCCGAGTTCGCGAGAACGTCCACGATCGAGGGGCCGGCCGGCAGGACGCGGTTCTCGACCCGCAGGTGGGGGGTGCCGCCGACGATGTCGTAGATGGGGCGGTTCCAGCGGTAGATGGTGCCGTTGTGCAGCCGCAGCTCCGACAGCCGCGGGGCCTTGCCCTCGGCCAGCACCGCCACCGGGTCCTCCTGGGAGGTCTCCGGCAGCAGGGCCGGGAAGTAGCGCACGTTCTCCTCGAACAGGTCGAAGATCGAGGTGATCCACCGCTCGCCGAAGAACACCCGGGGGCGCACGCCCTGGTTCTTCAGCTCCACCGCCCGGGTGTCGGTGGCCTGGGAGAACAGCTCGACCCGCGTCTCGGCCCACAGTCGCCGTCCGAAGAAGTACGGCGAGTTCGCGCCCAGCGCCAGCTGCGGGCCGCTGATCGCCTGCGCGGCGTTCCAGTGGGCGGCGAAGTCCTGGGGGGCCACCTGGAGGTGCAGCTGCACCGACGTACAGGCGGACTCCGGGGCGATGGTGTCGGCGTACGTGGCCAGCCGCTCCCCCGACGGCCCCTCGATGTCGATGAACACGTCCTCGCCGCGGGCGCTGAAGACCGCCTCGTTGAGGGCGGCGTAGCGGGCGTTGGCACTCATCCACGCGGTGCTGAAGTGCTCGGGCATGACGGTGGGCAGGATGCCGATCGCGACGATGTGGGCGCCGGTCTGGTTGGCCAGCCCCTCGGCACGGTTCAGGCTCGTGCGCAGGGTCTCCTCGAGCTCGAGCGCGGAGTCGCCCGGCAGCGGCCGCGGCGGCACGTTGAGCTCGATGTTGTAGCGCCCCAGCTCGGTCTGGTAGTCCGGGTCGGCGATCCGCGCCAGCACCTCGGCGTTGGACATCCGGGGCTGGTAGTCGGCGTCGACCAGGTTGAGCTCCATCTCCATCCCGGTCATCGGCCGCTCGACGTCGAAGCTGCTGCGGGCCAGCATCTGCTCGAACACGTCCAGGTTCTGGCGGACCTTCTCCCGGTAGCGCTGACGCTGCTCGCGCGTGTAGCCGGTCCCTGCGACGTCCTCACCCATGCCGGCCTCCCGGGCCCGTGGAGCTCACCTGTGGCCCCCACCCCATCGGATGCGGCCTCCCCAGGCAAGTCCTCCCGTCGGGGCGGCGCGCCGGGGCACGTCCGGGGGTCTGTCGCACGCCCGGCCTACCCTGCTGGCGTGCGCCTGATCCACACCTCCGACTGGCACCTGGGACGCTCCTTCCACCGGGTGGGGCTGCTCGACGCCCAGGCCGCCTACCTGGACCACCTGGTCGAGGTCGTGCGCAGCGAGCGGGTCGACGCCGTGCTGGTCTCGGGCGACGTCTACGACCGGGCGATGCCGGCCCCGGAGACCGTGGGGCTGCTGTCCGAGGCCGTCACCCGCCTCATCGACGCCGGGGCCCAGGTCGTGCTCTCCAGCGGCAACCACGACTCGGCGATCCGGCTCGGCTTCGCCTCCGAGCTGCTGGAGCGTGCCGGGCTGCACATCCGCACCCGGGTGGACGGCATCGGCTCCCCCGTCCTCGTCGGCGACACCGCCGTCTACCCCCTGCCCTACCTCGAGCCGGTGACCGCGGCCGACCCGCTGGGCGCCGCCGAGCGGACCCATGCCGGGGTCCTGCGGGCCGCGATGGAGCGGGTCCGCGCCGACCTCGCGGCGCGGCCGGCCCGGTCCTCGGTCGTCATGGCGCACGCGTTCGTGACCGGTGGGGCGACCAGCGAGTCCGAGCGCGACATCGCCGTGGGCGGGGTCAGCGCGGTCCACCCCGACGTCTTCGCGGGGATCGACTACGCCGCGCTGGGCCACCTGCACGGGCCGCAGCAGATCAGTGACACGGTCCGCTACTCCGGCTCCCCCGTCGCCCTGTCCTTCAGCGAGGCCGACCACGCCAAGGCGTCGTTCCTCCTGGACCTGTCCACGGACTCCCTGCGGGTCACCACGATCGACGCGCCCGTGCTGCGCCCCGTGCGCCGGCTGCGCGGCACCCTCGAGGAGCTGCTGGCCGACCCGCGGCACCGGGCGGCCGAGTCGGCCTGGTGCCAGGTCACTCTCACCGACGCCATCCGCCCGCTGGGAGCGATGGAGCGGGTCCAGCAGCGCTTTCCCCACGCGCTGGTGCTGCAGTTCGAGGACGCCGGTGTGCAGGTCGGCGGCTCGTCCTACGCCGCGCGTGTCCGCGAGCGCGACGACCTCGACCTGTGCTGCGACTTCCTGGAGCACGTGCGCGCCGGTGCCGGTGCGACCGAGCAGGAGCGCGCGGTCCTGGCCGAGGCTGTGGAGGGGTCCCGGCACGGCCGCTCCCTGCGTGAGGACGAGGGCCACGCCGACACCTCGAACCCGGCGGCGCCCCGGCGGTCGGTCGCGTGAGGCTCCACCGGCTCACGGTCACCGCGTTCGGGCCGTTCGCGCGCACGGAGGAGGTGGACTTCGACGAGCTGGCCGCCGCGGGGCTCTACCTCATCCACGGCGCCACGGGCGCGGGCAAGACCAGCGTGCTCGACGCCATCTGCTTCGCCCTGTACGCCGCCGTGCCCGGTGCGCGTGCCGAGAGCCGCCGGTCGCTGCACAGCGACCACGCCCCCGCCGGAGCTGTCCCCGAGGTGGTGCTCGAGCTGACTGCCGCCGGCCGACGGTTGCGGATCACCCGCTCCCCCGAGTTCGAGCGGCCCAAGCTGCGCGGCACCGGCACCACCAGCGTCCAGGCCAAGGTGGTGCTCCAGGAGCTGGTGCGCGGCGAGTGGGTGCCGCGGGCAACCCGGAACGACGAGGCGGCCCTGGTGATCCACGACGTCCTCGGCATGGGCCTGGAGCAGTTCGCCAAGGTGGTGCTCCTGCCCCAGGGCGACTTCGCGGCGTTCCTGCGGGCGAGCCCGGAGCAGCGGCGCGAGGTGCTCGAGCGGCTCTTCGACACCCAGCGGTTCACCGACATCGAGCAGTGGCTGGCCGACCGCCGGCGCGCTGCTGTCGCCGCCGTGGCTGACGCCCGCGCCGAGCTCGAGGTGGCGCTGGTGCGGGTCCAGGACGTCCTCGTCGGGCTCCCGGCCTCGGCAGCGAGCGCCGGCGCCCCTGCCGCCGACGCCCCGGTCGCCGACGCCCCGGTCGCCGACGCCCCGGTCGCCGACGCAGCTCCCGCGGCAGCAGGCGGCGAGTGGCCCGGCTGGACCGACCTGCTGGCCTCCGATGTCCCCGAGGCGATCGAGCGCGTGCGTGCCGCTGTCGCGGCCCATGCCGGCGAGGCACTGGCCGAGGCGGAGCTGGCTCAGGGCCGACACGACTCGGCCGGCGCGGACCTGCAGCGGGCCCGGGTCCTGGTCGAGCACCAGCGCACCGCGGCGGGAGCACGCGAGGTCCTGCGGGCCCTGGCGGACGGCCGCGACGCCTACGACGCGGCGGCCGGGCAGGTTGCTGCCGCTGAGCGGGCCCTTGCGGTGGGCGGCCACCTCGCGGCGCTCGAGCAGGCCGAGCTCGACCTGACCCAGGCGCTGGCCACCGTCGCCACCCGGCGCCGCGAGGCCGCCGACCGGCTTCCGCCGACCACGCACGCCGACCTCGACGCCCCGGGTGACGTGTCGCGGCTGCTCGACCTGCTCGAGGCCCGGCAGGGCCCGCTGGACGAGCTCGGCTCCTGTGCGTCGACGGTCACGACCCAGGAGGCCGAGGCCGCGTCGCACGCCGCAGCGGCGGCGCAGCTCGAGGAGCGCGTGGCCTCCACGCTGAGCCGGCAGGCGCAGCTGTCGGGCGAGCTCGAAGCCGCCGAGGAGGAGCACACGGTCGCCCAGGCCCGCGCCGCGGCCGTGGCGGGACACCAGGCCGCGGTGACCTCGCTGGCCCGCGCCGCCACGCTGCTCGACGAGCAGGAGCGCGGACGCGCGCTCGTGGCCCGCCTGGATGCCGACCTGAGCGACAGCACGGCCGCGGCAGCCGGGGCCGAGGCGACGGCGCTGTCCCTGCGCCTGGCACGCCTGCACGGCATGGCCGGTGAGCTCGCCCGCGGGCTGGTCGACGGCGACGCCTGCCCCGTGTGCGGCTCCTGTGAGCACCCCCGCCCGGCGCAGCAGAGCGCCCCGGTGACGGCCGAGGACATCGAGGCCGCCGAGGCGGCCGCGACCGCGGCCATGTCGGCGCGCAGCGCGCTGCAGTCCCGACTCGCGTCGGCTCGGGCCACCGAGGAAGCGCGCGCCACCGAGCTGTCCACCCTCCTCGGAGACCGCGAGCCGTGCCGGGTGGGCACCGAGCTGCCGCAGGCACGGACGCTGCTGCAGCAGGCCGAGGACGCCGCGTCAGCGCTTCCCGCGCTCACCGGTCGTCTGACGCGGCTGCGCTCCGAGCGCGACACGCTCGACCAGGCCGTCGACCAGCAGCGTCAGGCCATCGCCACAGCCGTCTCACGGTCCGAGGCGGCCCGCGCCCAGGCGGCACGGGCCGCCCAGACCCTGGCCCACGGTCTGAGCGAGCACGCCGCCATCTGCCCGTGCAGCGGCGACACCGCCGCCACCTCCAGCGGGTCCGACATCGCGGCATATGCCGGCGGCGCAGCCGTCGTGGGCGACCACCGCGAGGTCGTGGCCACTCACCGTGCAGCGACCCGCGCGTTGCGCGCCCTGGCCGACGCGGCGGCTGCGCTGGCCACTGCCCGCCGGTCGGCCGCCACGACGCAGGCGCGACTCGACCGTGCGCTGGGCGACGCGGGGTTCACCGACGCGGCGGCCGCGCGCGCAGCCATGCTGCCGAGCGCCGAGCTCAGCCGCATGTCCGCCCAGCTGCGCGCCCTCGACACCCAGCGCGACCAGGCCGAGGCCCTGCTGGCCCAGCCCGACGTCGCTGCCGCCGAGCGGCAGCCCGCGCCCGACCTCGACGTGCTGGCCGGGGCCGCCGTCGCTGCACGCGACGCCGCCACCCAGTCGCGGCGCGCGCAGGCCCTCGCCGAGTCTGCGGACCGGCGCATCCACGAGCTCCGCGACGAGGTCCTCGCCATCGTGGCCCGCATCGGGCCGGCCGAGGCCGAGCAGGCCGTCGTACAGGAGCTGGCCGACTGCGTCGGCGGGACCAGCGGCAACAACACCCTGCGGATGCGCCTGTCCTCCTACCTCCTGGCGGCGCGGCTGGAGGAGGTCGCGCGCCTGGCCAACGAGCGGCTGCAGGTGATGACCGAGGGTCGCTACTCCCTGGTCTACTCCGACGCGTTGGCCCGGCGCGGAGCCCGCAGCGGCCTGGGACTGCGGGTCGTCGATGCCTGGACCGGCGTCAGCCGCGAGACGTCCACGCTCTCCGGTGGCGAGTCCTTCATGGCTTCGCTCGCCCTGGCGCTCGGCCTGGGTGATGTCGTACGCGCCGAGGCAGGGGGCTTCGACCTGCAGACCCTGTTCGTCGACGAGGGCTTCGGCACGCTCGACGACGAGAGCCTCGAGCAGGTCATGGGGGTGCTCGACAGCCTGCGCGAGGGCGGCCGCAGCGTCGGCATCGTCAGCCACGTCAGCGAGCTGCGACAGCGCATCCCTGCCCAGCTGCGGGTGACCAAGAGCCAGGCAGGCTCGACCATCGACGTCGTCGCCAACGCCGTCCCCGAGGTGGCCTGACCGGCTCCCCCAGCAGGCGACTCCCGCACAGCGAGACCAGCCGCGGCTGTCCGGCGAGCGGGCTACCTGCGGCAGCGCGCCGAAAGCCCGTACGACCCAGGGGTCGGACGGGCTTTCGGCGCTGGTCACTCCTCGAAGGCCTCCGGCGGCGGGCAGGAGCAGACCAGGTTGCGGTCGCCGTACGCGCCGTCGATGCGGCGCACCGGCGGCCAGTACTTCGTCCGCCGGTCGACCCCGGGCGGGTAACGCCGCCTCCTCGCGGGTGTACGGGTGGTCCCACTCGCCGGCCAGCGAGCGCGGCGGTGTGCGGCGCGTGCGGCCAGCGGGTTGTCGCCGCGGGCCACTCGCCGCGGCGCGACCTGGTCGATCTCGGCCGCGGATCGCGATCATCGCGTCGCAGAACCGGTCGAGCTCGGCGAGGTCCTCGCTCTCGGTCGGCTCGACCATCAGCGTGCCGGCCACCGGGAACGACATGGTCGGCGCGTGGAAGCCGTAGTCGATCAGCCGCTTGGCGACGTCGTCGACGGTCACGCCGGTCGCCTTGGTGATGCGCGCGCAGGTCGAGGATGCACTCGTGCGCGACCAGCCCGTCGCGGCCGGTGTAGAGCACCGGGTAGTGCGTCGCGCAGCCGGGCGGCGACGTAGTTGGCCGACAGCACCGCCGCCTCGCGTCGCCCGGGTCAGCCCGTCCGCGCCCATCAGCCGGACGTAGGCCCAGGAGATCGGCAGGATCGCCGGCCGAGCCGTACGGCGCGGCCGGAGATCGGGCCGACGCCGGTCGCCGGGCCGGCCTCGGGCGCGAGCGGGTGGTTGGGCAGGTACGGCGCGAGGTGCGCGCGGACGCCGACCGGGCCGACGCCCGGGCCGCCGCCGCCGTGCGGGATGCAGAAGGTCTTGTGCAGGTTCAGGTGCGAGACGTCGGCGCCGAACCGGCCCGGCTGGGCCAGCCCGACCAGCGCGTTGAGGTTGGCGCCGTCGACGTAGACCTGGCCGCCGGCGTCGTGCACCAGGGCGCACAGCTCGGTGATCGTGCTCCTCGAAGACGCCGTGCGTCGACGGGTAGGTGACCATGATCGCGGCCAGCGCGTCGCGGTGCGTCTCGACCTTGGCCCGCAGGTCGTCCAGGTCGACGTCGCCGCCGGTCGGCCGTCTTGACCACGACGACCTGCATGCCGGCCATGACGGCGACTGGCGGCGTTGGTGCCGTGCGCGCTGGCCGGGATCAGGCAGACGTCGCGGTCGCCGCTCGCCGCGAGCCCGGTGGTAGGCGCGGATCGCCAGCAGCCCGGCCAGCTCGCCCTGCGACCCGGCGTTGGGCTGCAGCGACACCGCGTCGTAGCCGGTGACCTCGGCCAGCCAGGCTCGACAGGTCCGCGATCAGCGCGAGGATCCCCTCGGCCTGCTCGGCCGGCGCGAACGGGTGCAGCGCCGGCGAACTCGGGCCAGGTGATCGGCTCCATCTCGGTGGTGGCGTTGAGCTTCATCGTGCAGGAGCCGAGCGGGATCATGCCGCGGTCCAGCGCGTAGTCGCGGTCGGAGAGCCGGCGCAGGTAGCGCAGCATCGCCGTCTCGCTGTGGTGCGTCGTGGAAGACCGGGTGGGTCAGGTAGCCCGACTCGCGGAGCGAGCGCGGCCGGCCAGCGCCAGCGCGGCCCGGGGCTGCGGCGCAGCCGACCTGCTCGCCGACCCCGAACGCGGCCAGCACCGCGGCGATGTGCTCCGTCGGTCGTCGTCTCGTCGAAGCTGACGCCGACCGTGGTCGGCGTCCACCAGGCGCAGGTTGACGCCGCGGGCCTCCGGCCGCCGACACCACCTCGGCCGCCCGACCGGGCACCCGCACCGTGACGGTGTCGAAGAAGTGCTGACGTGACCACCTCGACGCCGCCGGCGCGCAGGGCGTCGGCCAGTGCGGTGCGTGGTCGTGCACCCGGCGAGCGATCGCGGCCAGGCCGTCCGGGCCGTGGTAGACGGCGTACATCGAGGCCATGACCGCGAGCAGGACCTGCGCGGTGCAGATGTTGCTGGTGGCCTTCTCGCGGCGGATGTGCTGCTCGCGGGTCTGCAGGGCCAGCCGGTAGGCCGGTGCGCCGTCCGCGTCCACGCTCACGCCGACCAGCCGGCCCGGCAGCGTCCGCTCGAGGCCGGCCCGGACGCTCATGAAGCCGGCATGCGGGCCGCCGAAGCCCATCGGCACGCCGAAGCGCTGGCTGGTGCCGACCGCGATGTCGGCGCCCCACTCCCCGGGCGGGGTCGCGAGCGTCAGCGCCAGCAGGTCGGCGGCGACGGTGACCAGCGCGCCGGGCTCGTGCGCCGCGGCAGCAAGGGCGGCCCAGTTCCGCAGCTCGCCGTCGGCACCGGGGTACTGCACCAGGACGCCGAACACGGGCCGGCCACCGGAGGCGGCGGAGAGGCTCTCGGCGTCGGTGACCGCGGACAGGTCGGCAACGACGGTGTCCAGACCCAGCGGCTGGGCCCGGGTCTGGATCACGGCCACCGTCTGCGGCAGCGCGTCCTCGTCGACCAGCAGCACCGCGTCCTGGCCGACCTTGCTGGCCCGGCGCATCAGCGTCATCGCCTCGGCGGCGGCGGTGCTCTCGTCCAGCAGTGAGGCGCCGGCAGTGGTCAGGCCGGTCAGGTCCACGACCACGGTCTGGAAGTTCAGCAGCGCCTCCAGCCGGCCCTGGGAGATCTCCGGCTGGTACGGCGTGTAGGCGGTGTACCAGGCGGGGTTCTCCAGGACGTTGCGGCGGACCACCGGAGGGGTGAGGGTGCCGTAGTAGCCCAGGCCGATCATCGAGGTGAGCACGGTATTGCGCGATGCGAGCTCACGCAGCTCACCGATCACGGCCGCCTCGCTCGGTGCGGCATCGATCTCCAGCGCCCGCTCGGAGTGGATGATGCCCGGCAGTGCGGTGTCCAGCAGGGCGGCGACGCTGGGCTGGCCGACCACCTTCAACATGGCGGCGACGTCGTCCTCGCCGGGGCCGATGTGGCGCGAGACGAACTCGGGCTCGAGTGGGGCGGTGGGATCGGGGGTCACGAGAGGCTCCTCACGCGGGCGGCGGCCCGGAGGGGACGCCGAAGCGGGCTGCCTCCCCACCTGTCACCAGCGATTGGCTCCAGAGTGCCTGCCCGTACGGTCCTGGCGCCTGAGAGGTTCCGGGGAGGTTTGCCCCTTCGGCGCCCCGGTCGCCACACCCGGAACCACAGGGTCGTGGTCGTGGAGGTGGTGCGCGGGGACTCTCCCGCACGGGGTCGATCAGCCCGGCCAGCCTAACATCCGGGGGTCGCGCCGGCTGCCTCTCAGCGCCGGCCTGTCAGGCCCCGCGCGGTACGGCGCCGCGCGGTACGGCGCCGCCGCGACCAGGGACGCGGCCTCTGGACTGCCGCGGCGTCTGGGCTGCCGCGGCCGTCAGCCGATCAGACGGGCCTGACGGCGGGTGCGCAGCTCGTCACCGGGGTGCGCGGCCGGCGCCTCGTCCTCGGGACGCTCGCTGGGCAGCTGCGCCAGCTCGCCCTCGACCTCGCGCCAGACGCGTCCGACCGCGATGCCGAAGACGCCCTGGCCACCTTGCACGAGGTCGATGACCTCGTCGGCGGACGTGCACTCGTAGACGCTGGCACCGTCGCTCATCAAGGTGATCTGTGCCAGGTCCTGGACTCCCCGCTCGCGCAGGTGGGTCACGGCCACGCGGATCTGCTGGAGCGAGACCCCGGTGTCCAGCAGCCGCTTGACCACCTTGAGCACCAGGATGTCGCGGAAGCTGTAGAGCCGTTGGGTGCCGGAGCCCGTGGCCCCGCGCACGGACGGCTCCACCAGCCCGGTGCGGGCCCAGTAGTCGAGCTGGCGGTAGGTGATCCCGGCCGCCTTGCACGCAGTCGGACCGCGGTATCCGGTGTCCTCCCGCAGCGCAGGGAGGTCGTCGGTGAACAGCAGCCCTTGGGCAGCGACCGGCACGGAACCTGTGCCGTGCTGCGCTTCTCCGGTGGAGCTCACGCGCACCTCCCTGTAACTACACCCTCGTGGTTTCCCTGACCGTACGGCCGGCCGACCGGGCCGTCAACGACCTCTCGAGAACGAAGGTGGCGTGTCGCGTCGAGCAGCCCGAACCGTCACCCTGAGGTGGAGGGTCAGGTTGTGGTGCCTACGAGCGGGTCTTGGGGTGCCTACGAGCGGGTCTTGTGGTGCCCACGAGCGGGTCACCGCGTGCCCGGTGGGGGCTCCTCGCTGGGTCCGGGCTCGTCGGTGGTCTCGAAGTCCTCGGCCGACACCTGGTCGAGGAACTCCTTGAACCGCTCCACCTCGTCGTCCTCCTCCTGGGCGATGGCAACGCCTGCCTCATCCAGCAGCGCCTCCTCGGCGAGGATGGTCGTGCCGGTGCGCAGCGCCAGCGCGATCGCGTCCGACGACCGCGCGCTGACCTCGACGCCGCCGTCGAAGATGAGGCTGGCGTAGAAGATGCTGTCCTGCAGCGAGACGATGCGCACCTCCGTCAGCGTGTGACCGAGGTCCTCGATGACGTTCTTGAGCAGGTCGTGCGTCAGGGGACGCGGAGGCACGACACCCTGCTGGGCGTAGGCGATGGCTGTCGCCTCCGCCGCCCCGATCCAGATCGGCAGATAACGCTCACCGTCGCGCTCACGCAGCAGGACGATGGGCTGGTTGGTCGGCATCTCGACGCGGACGCCGAGAACATCGAGTTCTCTCACTCCTCAACCGTACTCGCTCACTGTGCTGCGAGCCCGGCGCGGACCAGGCTGGCGTGCAACGCGATGCAGAGCGACAGGATCTCGGGGGTGGGGTCCTCCCCCGTCGGCGCACGACCGGCACTGCCGCGCCCGCGGATCGGGCTCGTGACCTGCTGCACCAGGCCGATCTCGCGGTCGGCGGCGGTGCGGAACGGCCGCAGGTGCCGGGGTTCGATGCCGTACGCCGACAGGGCGCCCGCCGCGCGGGCGACGGCCAGCGCCGACTCGCCGTAGTGGCCCGTGGGGTCGCTGCGCAGCAGGCCGAACGCGGTGAGCTCGGCGAACGTGGGCTCGTCCAGCCCCGCGGCCTGCCGGAGCTCGGCCGCGGTCAGCCGCAGCGAGGAGGGGCGGGTGAGGTCCTGCGGCGTCGGCAGCCCCGGGTCGAGGACCGCTGCCGGGACGGTCGGGCGCGACGCGCCATCGCCTGGCCCGGTCGGCTGCAGCCCCCGGTCGAGCGCGTCGAGGGCGTCGCGGATCACCTTCAGCGGCCAGAACCGGTCGCGCTGGGCGCTGAGGATGTAGTGCAGCCGCTCGACGTCCTGCTCGGAGAAGGTGCGGTAGCCCGAGCCGGTGCGCGACGGCGTGACCAGCCCCTCGGCCTCGAGGAAGCGGATCTTGGAGATGCTGACGTCAGGGAAGTCCGGCTGGAGCCGCGCGAGGACCGCCCCGATGGTCATCCGCGCGGGCGCGGGACCGGCGTTCACGCGCCGGGGCTCACGACGCGGTGCCGGTGCCGGCGTAGAACACCAGCCGGAACTTGCCGATCTGCACCTCGTCGCCGGTCTTCAGGGCCGCCTCGTCGATCCGCTCGCGGTTGACATAGGTGCCGTTGAGCGAGCCGACGTCGCGGACCAGGAACCGGTCGCCCTCACGGCGGAAGCTCGCGTGCTTGCGCGAGACCGTGACGTCGTCCAGGAAGATGTCGCTGTCAGGGTGGCGCCCGGAGCTGACCTCGTCGGCGTCCAGCAGGAACCGGGCCCCGGTGTTGGGGCCGCGCAGCACCACCAGCAGCGCGGTGCCGGTCCGCAGGGCGTCCACGGTCGCCTGGTCGGCGCCGGACAGGTGAGCGGGAGCCTCGACACTGGGGTCCACCGGCGGCTCGCCGATGCCCTGGAACCGCATCGTCGTGGGCTCGCCCACGCGCTCCGGAACCTGGTCCTGCCCGTTCTCACTCATGACTGCTCCTGCTCTCGTCCAGGCTCCGTCCGGAGCCGAGGCCCCAACCCTAGATCACGGCTAGAGGTTCTGGCGGCCACTTGCCACAGCCATGGTGCCCCACCGCGCACCCGGCGCATGCGGTGGGGCCACGCGGCGTCAGCCGAGCTGGGAGCGGTAGGTCTCCACGTCCATCAGGGCTTCGAGCGCGCCCTGGTCGGCGAGGCGGACCTCGTACATCCATCCCTGCCCGTAGGGGTCGGCGTTGACCAGCTCGGGGGCCCGGTCCAGGGCGTCGTTGACGGCGACGACCTCGCCGGCCAGGGGTGCATAGAGATCGCTGACGGACTTGGTCGACTCGACCTCGCCGCAGGAGTCGCCGGCCGACACGGTGTCGCCGACGGCCGGCAGGCTGACGTAGACCACGTCGCCGAGGGCGTCCTGGGCGAAGGAGGTGATGCCCACGCGAACGACACCGTCCTCGCCGACGCTCACCCACTCGTGCTCTGCGGTGTAGCGCAGGTCCTGCGGGTAGTCCAACTCGCTCATGCTGCTCCTTGTCAGAGGGGGAAGCCGGTCGTCACTGCGTGGGGGTGGGCGCCGGTACCGGGCGAGCGTAACGAGGCGGTCGAGGCGACTGCAACGCGTCGATGACCATGCTCTGGTCCTGGACGACCCGGACCGTCGCACCGAGGCCCCGGACGGTCTCGGAGATTCCTCCGGGAATCTCCATCGCGGCGGCCATCGTCTGCGGGTTCCCGATCGCGAGGATGCGGTACGGCGAGTGCAGCGTGGTGCCGTCGACCTGCAGGCCGTCTGCGGCCTGCCCGAAGAAGGAGCTCGCCACCACCCGGGAGCCGTTGATCTGCACCGCTTCCGCGCCGGCGTCGCGCAGCTCCTCCAGCGCATCGAGCATCACGGGCGCGGTGAGCTTGCTGCCCGGGTCATCGATCGTCATCCGGATCCCGGGCCCCTTGGCCGGCGCCGTACCGGCCAGGATGCGCAGGGCGGCCAGGCGCTCCTGCGCCGCCTTCAGCGCCGCCGTCTCGTTGCTGGACCCGTTGACCAGCTGGTCGCGCGTGGCCTGCAGCTCACGGGCGGAGTTGTCGAGGCGGGTGGACTGCTGGGTGACGTTGTCCAGGATGCCGACCAGGTCGCTCTGGCGCAGGGACTCCAGGCCCTGGGCCTGGGTGGAGCGGACCTGGGTGGCGACGGCGAACCCCAGGACCAGCGCCAGCAGCGCCGCGAACGCGTTGGCCCGGGTGGCCCGGGGCCGCGCCATCAGGCGCAGCCGGTGCCAGCCGCCGACCGTCTCCGGCCCGGCCTGCGCCTCTGCCTCGCCCTGGGCACCGGGACCAGCGGCCGGCGGGGTGCGGTCCGGCGGCCGGGTGGGGTCGGGCTGCTGGGGGTCAGGGTGCTGGCTCATGCGTGGAAGAGGTGTCGGCGGATCGAGGCGACGTTGGAGAAGATGCGGACCCCCAGCACGACGACGACGCCCGTGGACAGCTGCGCGCCGACGCCGAGCTGGTCGCCGAGGAAGACGATGAGCGCGGCGACCACCACGTTCGAGAGGAACGAGATCACGAAGACCTTGTCGTTGAAGATGCCGTCCAGCACGGCCCGCACGGCGCCGAAGACGGCATCGAGGGCCGCGATGACCGCGATCGGCAGGTACGGCTGCAACGCCAGCGGCACCGTCGGGTGGAGGAAGAGCCCGACGACCAGGCCGACGAGAAGGCCGAGGGCAGGGATCACGGTGAGCTCTCCGTCGTGTCAGAGGTGGTGGGTCCACCGGTGGGGCTGGGCGTGCCGGTCGCGGACGGCACGGGGGTGGCCAGGCGCGTCGTCAACGACGACTCGCCGGGCACGGTGAGGCGGCCGACGTCCTGGATGCCGGCGCGCACACCGAAGTTGGTCTTCAGCGACTGCAGGTAGCTGCCGCCGTCGCTCGCGGCGAACTCTACGGGCAGCGTCTTGGGGTCGCCGATGGCGGTGATGACATAGGGGCGGGTCAGCGGCCGGTAGTTGACCAGGATGGCCTGGCCGGCGAAGCGGATCGCAGCCTTGGACGTCAGCCGCTGGCCGTTGACCGAGACGGCCTCGGCGCCGGAGGCCCACAGCCCGTTGACGACGATCTGCAGGTCTCGGGCGATCACCCGCCCCTGGTCGGGCTCGCCGTTGTTGCGCGGGTTGGCGTCCGGGTTCTTGCTCGCGTCCTTGGCCGGGGCGTCGTCCAGGGTCAACCGCATCCCCGGGCCGGTGACCGCGCCGGCGCCGGTGACCGCCTCGAGGTCGCGCAGGTCGTTGGCCAGGCGACCCTCGCTCTGGCTCCGCAGCGCGGTGGCCTGCACGGCGTTGATCTCCGAGCGCAGGGCGGTGATCCGGCGGGACTGGGCGTCCCCGTGGGCGCGCCGGCCCTGGATCTGGTCGATGAGCTGGGCCTTCGCCTTGGAGGCGCTCGAGGCCGGCACCCGCAGTGCGAGCGCCGAGGTGGCGAAGAGCAGACCGATGAGCACCGCGGTGAGGATGAGCAGGACGCTGCGTGCACCGGTGGCCGGGGACAGGCCGGCGGCCTGTCGCGTCCGGGCCGCCGAGGCGTAGCCGGGGTCGAGGGGGCGCTGCATCATCTCGGTGATCAGCGTCATCGACTCGTCCGGGCGCCGCTGGTGGACCGGACGGCCCTGGGCGCTCACGGTGCCTCCGCCTTCGCCTCGCGGACCAGCTCGCGCACCTGAACGGCGTACAGCACCCCGGCCACCCAGTACAGGCCGGTCCCCCACCACACGAAGGCCCAGCCCGCCGGCTGGGCCACCACGGCGAGGCGGTCCGAGACCTGCGCCAGCAGCAGGAGGGGGAAGGCGTAGAGGAGGTTGAACGTGGCGGCCTTGCCGATGAAGTGGACCGGCAGACCCACATAGCCGTATCGGCGGACCACCAGCAGCAGGACGCTGCCGAAGACCTCGCGAGCGAGCAGGACGGCGACCAGCCACCACGGGATGATGTCGACGTACGCCAGGCCCACCAGCGTCGAGACGATGTAGAGCCGGTCGGCGAGCGGGTCGAGCAGCTGGCCGATCCGGGAGACCAGCCCGTAGTGCCGGGCGATCTTGCCGTCGAGGTAGTCGCTGATGCCGGAGGCCATCAGCACGGCCAGCGCCCAGCCGTCGCGGCCGGCCAGGATCAACCAGAGAAACACCGGGACACCGACCAGCCGCAGGAACGACAGCACGTTGGGCAGCGTCACCACCTGGGTGCCGACGACCGGCAGGGGCTGGCCGCCGGCCGTCCGAGCCGGCTCGTTCCTCACGGCCCGAGCCTATGCGCTCGCGCGGACGCTGCCGCGACGACCCTCCGCCGAGCGCCGGGGACGTACGTCCCTGCCGGGGCTCGGCAGGGACCCCGATGCTGACCGTATGACGTCCGCGCCGACCCGGGCTCACCGGTGAGTGCCTGGACCTACCGGCTGGAGGGTTTCGTGGCCGGGGAGGAGGGGCGGCGCGAGAGCCTGTGCACGCTGGGCAACGGCTACCTGGCCACCCGCGGGGCGATGCCGGAGTCCACCGCCGACGGTGCGCACTACCCCGGGACCTACGTGGCCGGGACCTACAACCGCCTCGCGGACGTCGTCGACGGCCAACGGATCGTGAACGAGAGCCTGGTCAACCTGCCCAACTGGCTGGTCACCGCCCTGCGGATCGACGGCGGGGCCTGGCTGGACCTGGCTCGCGACGAGGTCCTGGAGCACTGGCAGCAGCTGGACCTGCGCGAGGGCATCCTCCAGCGGCATACCCGCCTGCGCGATCCCGCCGGCCGCACCACGCGGATCACCCAGCGCCGGCTGGTGTCGATGGACCGGCCCCACGTCGCGGCGCTGGAGACCACGGTGACGGCCGAGGACTGGTCCGGCCGGCTGACGGTCCGCTCCGGGCTGGACGGCACGGTCCGCAACGCGGGCGTGGCCCGCTACCGCGACCTGGCAGGGACGCACCTTTCGCCCGTGAGCAGCCAGTGCCTCGACGACGAGACGGTCCTGCTCGTGGTGGAGACCACGCAGTCGGGCATCCGGGTGGCCGAGGCCGCGCGGACGCGGGTCCTTGCTCCGCGTGCGACCGAGGTGGTGCGGGAGGTCGTCCGCGAGCGCGGCTGGGTCGGGCACGACATCAGCGTGGAGCTGTCGCCGGGCCAGGACGTGACGCTGGAGAAGGTGGTGGCGATCTTCACCTCACGGGACCGGGCCATCTCGGAGCCGGCCGAGGCGGCCGTCGAGGAGCTGGCCGCAGCCGACGCGTTCGACCGGCTGCGGGTCCGGCACGCGCAGGCGTGGGCCGCGCTGTGGCGGTCATGGCGGGTGGAGCTGCCGCAGCACGACGGGGCGCTCGGCGTGATCCGCCTGCACCTGTTCCACCTGCTCCAGACGGTGTCGCCCAGCACGGTGGACCTGGACGTCGGGGTGCCGGCCCGGGGCCTGCACGGCGAGGCGTACCGCGGGCACGTGTTCTGGGACGAGCTGTTCGTGCTGCCGCTGATCAACGTGCGGCTGCCGGCGCTGGCCCGGTCGCTGCTGCGGTACCGCTCCAGACGGCTTCCGGCGGCGCGCCGGGCCGCGCAGGGCGCCGGCCTGCGGCGGGGCGATGTTCCCGTGGCAGTCCGGCAGCGACGGCCGGGAGGAGAGCCAGCGGCTGCACCTCAACCCGCGGTCCGGGCGGCTGGCTCCCGGATGCGACCTCGCGCCAGCGGCACATCGACGTCGCCGTCGCCTTCAACGTCTGGCAGTACTACCAGGCCACCGGCGACGGCTACTTCCTGTCCTCCACCGGTGCCGGGATGCTCCTGGAGGCCGCGCAGTTCCTGGCCGACCTCGCGTACGACGACCCGACCACCGGCCGCTACTCCATCCGGGGGGTCGTGGGGCCGGACGAGTTCCACACCGGCTACCCGGACGGACCGGAGACCGGGGTGGACGACAACGCCTACACCAACGTGATGACTGCCTGGGTCCTGCAGCGGGCGCTGGAGGTGATGGGCCGGCTGCCGTCCCGGCGCTGCGAGGAGCTGGTGGAGGAGCTGGGGCTGCGCCCGGGTGACGTGGACCGGTGGCGGGACATCGCCCACCGGATGACGGTGCCGTTCCACGCCGACGGGGTGATCAGCCAGTTCGCGGGCTACGAGCAGCTGGCCGAGCTGGACTGGGCGGGCTACCGCGAGCGGTACGGCGACCTGCAGCGCCTCGACCGCATCCTGGACGCCGAGGGCGACTGCGTCGAACCGGTACCAGGTGTCCAAGCAGGCCGACGTGCTGATGCTGTTCTACCTGCTGTCCGCCGACGAGCTGCGCGAGGTGCTCGGCCGCCTCGGCTACGTTCTGGCGCCGGGGGCCATCCCCGCGACGATCGACCACTACCTGGCGCGCACCACCCACGGGTCGACCCTCAGCGCCGTCGTGCACGCCTGGGTCCTGGCGCGCGCCCACCGGGAGCAGGCGCTGGACTACTTCCTGCGGGCACTGGAGAGCGACACCGCCGACATCCAGGGAGGGACGACGGCAGAGGGCATCCACCTCGGGGCCATGAGTCGGCAGCGTCGACATCGTCCAGCGGTGCTTCGCCGGCGTGGAGACCTCCCACGACGTGCTCTGGGTCAACCCACACTGGCCGCACTCGCTGGGGCCGCTCGTGCTCGACCTCACCTACCGGGGCCAGGAGCTGACCCTCAACGTCACCGGCAGCTCGGTGACCGTCCGGGCCGCGGCGGGGCCGGGGGCGCCGATCCGGTGTGGCAGCCGGTCCACCGTGGTGACGCTCAACCCGGGCGAGACCGTGCAGCTCGGACGGCACGCTGAGGGGCGTCATGACGAGAACCACTGAGACGATGAGCGCGGTCAGGGCCGGCACCGGGCCGGCGAGCCCGGCCCTGCGGGAGTGCGCGGGGCCGGCGGCGGGTACCGAGGCCGAGGGCGTCTCTCGCGCCCGTTCACAGGACCGGCTCGTACGGTGGACCAGCCCACCGGCCATGACCAGGAGGACGACATCGTCGCGCACCCCAGCACCACCGGTCACCGGGTCGCCCCCGGGGTCTCCCGCCGCCGCCTGGCAGTCGCGGCGGTCCTCGCGCTCGCCTTCGTGGCGCTCACGCTCGCGGTGACCTCCAGCGCGCACGCCTTCTCCGTCGACGTCACGATCCACGAGTGGCTGAGGTCGCACCGGACGCCGGGCCTGACCACGGCCGCGCTCGCGGTCACCGCCACCGGCGCCTCCGGCGTCGTCGTACCGGCGGTGCTGGTGCTCTCGCTGCTCGCTGGACGAGGGTCCGGGCTCAGACGGCTCCTCCCGGCCGTGCTCGCGACCGGCGTCCTCCTGCTCGGCATCGGGGTGCGGCTGGTGGTGTCAAACCTCGTCGCCCGGGAGCGTCCGCCGAGCGCGGACTGGGCCGGGTACGCGCACGGCTACGCCTTTCCCTCCGGGCACACCACGACGAGCGCGCTCACAGCGGGTGTGCTGATCTGGGTTGCGGCCGGCCGCCTGACCGGACGCCTGCGCACGGCCGTGGTCGTGGTGCTGGCGGCCTGGGCCGTCTCGGTGGGGCTCACCCGCGCCTACCTGGGAGTCCACTGGCCGACCGACGTCCTCGGCGGCTGGCTCCTGGCGCTGGCCTGGCTCTCGCTGGCCACCGCGCTGCTCGCCGGCAGGAACGGCGGCGCGCCCGAGGACGCGGCTGTGGGGGAGATCGACCGATGACCCACCTGCTGAAGGGAAGCCGATGACCATCCTGGGGAACACGACGTCCCGGCGACCCCGACACCAGGCCCGGACGGGCGCCAGGTCCACCACGCCGTCCAGGTCGGTCCTCACGGTGCTGGGGACCGGAGCCGTGGCCCTGGCCGCCGCGCTCAGCGGCTGCACGCCGGGCCCAGCGGGAGGGAACGCCACCGCGGCCCACTCCACGGCTGCCGCGTCCTCCACGGCCACCGGCCCGGCCTCCCCGAAGGCCACCGCGACCACCCCGGCAGGGGTGAACGTGTACGCCCACGACGGCGCCGGAAAGATCCAGGGCGCGGCCCGGACCGCCAAGGCCCTGGTCTACGTACCCAACACCCTGTCCAACACCCTGCAGGTCATCGACCCCCGCACCTACCAGGTCATCGCCCGCTACCCCACCGGCCACGAACCCCAACACGTCGTGCCCAGCTGGGACCTGAAGACCCTGTGGGTCAACGACGACCTGGGCAACGACCTCATCCCGATCAACCCCCGCACCGGCACACCCGGACCCAAGGTCGCCGTCGACGACCCCTACAACCTCTACTTCACCCCCGACGGCACCCACGCCCTGGTCATGGCCGAACGCCTGCACCGCATCGACGTCCGCGACCCCCACACCATGGCCCTGCAACGCTCCCTACCCGTCCCCTGCGACGGCATCAACCACGCCGACTACGCCGCCGACCAGTCCTTCTTCGTCGCCTCCTGCGAGTTCAGCGGCAAGCTCCTGGTCATCGACAAGAACGCGACCAAGATCCGCACCGTGATCAACCTCAACACCGTCCACACCCCCGGCGCCACCACCCCCATGCAAGCCATGCGCATGCACGGCCCCCAAGCCGGACTACGCCCCGGCGCCAGCGCCATGCCCCAAGACGTCCGCCTCACCCCCGACGGCACCCACTTCCTGGCCGCCGACATGCTCCGCAACGGCATCTGGGTCATCGACGCCCACACCCTGAAGATCACCCGGTTCCTGCCCACCGGCAAAGGCACCCACAGCATCTACCCCGACCGCACCGCCACCCACCTGTTCGTGGCCAACCGCGACGCCGGCACCATCACCGTCCTGGACGCCACCACCCTCAAAACCCTGCACACCTGGCACCTGCCCGGCGGCGGCTCCCCCGACATGGGCGGCGTCAGCCCCGACGGCCACACCCTCTGGCTCTCCGGCCGCTACGACAGCGTCGTCTACGTCCTGGACACCACCACCGGCAAGCTCCTCAAGAAAATCCCCGTCGACAACGGCCCCCACGGCCTGTGCGTCTGGCCCCAACCCGGCCGCTACAGCCTCGGCCACACCGGCAACATGCGCTGACCTCCCCCGCTGTCGTGCGGCTGCAGCCTGAGGGCCGGAAGCCAGAGCCGACGTGGCCGCCGGCTCGGAGGAGGAGGTCGTTCAGGGTGTGGTGGAGCGCGATGCCACCGGCTGGCCAACACTGCCGTCCCACTGGGGACGGCAGGGTCCACGCGACGCACTCACGGATCGTGGAGCGCGACACCGACGGCGGGGCCGCCGGTCGCGCGTTGCCGGGCTCAGTGGTGGTGGTGCGCCCAGACGGCTTGTGCGACCTCGAAGCGGTTCTCGGTGTCGCCGGCGGTCACTGCCGCCGCCGCGACGGGCAGCAGCATGAGCGCGACAACCGCCGCGGCCACCGCCCTCCGCGGCCGCGGAGGCGGCGCGAGCAGAGCGCGGGCGCGCTCGGCCACGGCCGAGTCCACGGCCCCGAGCGCCGACTGAGGGACGGAGACCGACCCGCGGGAGGCCGCGGCGCGGGCGATACCGGCGCGGGCCAGCGCCCGGGCCACCAGGCGCCGGTCGCCGACCTCGACAGCGGCCACCTCGTCGGCCCACCGCTCCACACCGGATCGGACCGCGGCCGACAGCGGGCGCAGCAGGGGGTTGGCCGCGGCGCCGAGGTCGGCCAGCACGACGTACAGGTGGTGGTGCGAACGCAGGTGCGCCGCCTCGTGCGCCAGCAGCACCCGTCGCTCGTCGGGTGGCAGGGCGCGCAGCATCGCGGTCGAGACGACCACCCGGCCACTGAGCCCGGGCACGGCGAAGGCCTCCGGCCTGGCGTCGTCCACGACCACCAGTCCCCCGGCTCCGGGGCCGAGGCGGCGACAGGTCGCGGCGGCGGCGGCCAGGTCTCGACCGGCCGTGACGGTCCGCCGCACCGCCGCCGCGAGCAGGGCCAGGACGGTGGCGCCCGCCGCGACACCGGCAGCGGCGGGGACCGGGTCGACCGCGGCCAGCGTGGCGGCGGACCAGTGGCCGAGCACCGCGACGACGGGCAGCCGGGCCAGCACGAGGAACGCCGCGACGGCCAGGACGAACCCCGTCGACAGCGCCGTCAGCAGCGACGCCAGGGTGAGCAGCCGTACGGCCGTTGCCGGTGGCAGCCCCCGCGCCAGCCGCGCGCCTCCCAGCCACAGGCCGGCGCTGACCACAGCGGGCACGCACAGTGCGACGTCCACGTCAGGAACGGGATCGGGCGTCGGGGTCGGCGGCGAGCAGCCCGCTGAGCAGCTGCTCGTCCTCGGGGCTCAGGTCGGCGACGAACCGGGCGAGGACCCCGGCCCGGTCACCGCCCGCATCGAGTACCCGGCGCATGCGGTGCGCCGCCAGCGACGCCTCCAGGTGCGCCGGGTCACCCGCAACGGCGTAGACGTAGGCGCGACCGGACAGCTCGCGGGTGAGCACGCCCTTGGCCTGCAGCCGGGCGAGCGTCGTCATGACCGTCGTGTAGGCCAGCCCGCCGCTGAGCTCGGCGAGCACGTCGCCGGCGGTCATCGGCCGCGCCGCCGCGGCGAGGCAGGCCAGGACCTCGCGCTCGAGGGCGCCGCGCGGACGGGCGGTCGGGCTGGGCATGCCACCTCCGGGTTTTCTACTACGATGTCGGTAGTACGACCGAGCTGGTCGGACTCCCATTGTCCCCCACCGGGGCACCGACGTCCCGAAGGACCACCACATGGCCATGGCCTCCGCCGCCGTGCTCAGCACCCTCAACCCGCTGGACCCCCACAGCCTCCTGTCGAGCTTCGGCGCGCTGGGGGTCTTCCTCGTGCTCTTCGCCGAGACCGGCCTGCTCGTCGGCTTCTTCCTGCCCGGCGACTCGCTGCTGTTCACCGCCGGGCTGCTGTGCACGACGGCGGCCGGCTCCGGCGTGCACCTGTCGCTGGGCACGGTGCTCCCGGCCGCCGTGGCCGGTGCGGTGCTCGGCGCCCAGGCCGGCTACCTCATCGGGGTCAAGGCCGGACCGCCGCTGCTGGACCGTCCGGGTCGCCCCCGCCTCCAGCAGGCCGTCACCCGCGCCCGGTCCTCGCTCGAGCGGTACGGCGCGGGCAAGGCCATCGTCCTCGCCCGCTTCATTCCCCTGGTGCGCACGGTCCTCAACCCGCTGGCCGGCACCGTCGGCGTGCCGGCGCGGACGTTCACGTTCTGGCAGGTGCTCGGCGGCGTGGTGTGGTCAGCCGGGGTGACCCTCGCCGGCTACGCGCTCGGCTCCCGCATCCCCAACGTGGACGCCTACCTCCTGCCGATCATCGCCGTCATCGTCGTGCTCTCCCTCATTCCGGTCCTGCTGGAGCTGCGCCGCTCGCGCAGCCGGGCCCAGGCAACGGAACGGACCTCCCTGTGAACCCGCTCCGCACCCTCGACGACCGGCTGATGCTGGCCGTCAACTCCCTGGCCCGGCACACCGGCTGGTTGCACGCGCCGGTCCTCGCCTACGCGACGTACGGCGTGGTGCTGTTCGCTGTGCTGCTCCTGGCCGGCGTGCTCGTCGCACGCCACGGCAGCACGCGCGACCTGGCCGCCGCGGGATGGGCCTGCCTGGCGACACTGCTCGCGATCGCGCTCAACCAGCCGGTGGGGCACCTCTTCGGCGAGGCCAGGCCGTATGCCGCCCACCCCGGCCTGCTGCGCCTGGCCGACCCGACCCGCGACTTCTCCTTCCCGTCCGACCACGCCGTCATGGCCGGCGCCGTCGCCGCCGGCTTGTTGCTGGTGTCCCGGCGGCTCGGTCTGGTCGCCGCCGCGGCGGCGGTGCTGATGGCGTTCGCCCGGGTCTACATCGCGGCGCACTACCCCTGGGACGTCCTGGCCGGACTCGCCCTCGGTGCTGCCGTCGCGACCCTCGGCTGGCTGCTGTTGCGCCGGCCGTTGACGGCCCTCACCGGCTGGCTGCGGTCGCTGCCGGGAGTCCGTGCAGGGTTCGGCGAGGAGCCGCTCCGACGGCAGCACGACGTCGCACCGGTGGCAAGCACTCCCAGCCGATGAGCCGGTGGCCGTGGCGGCGGTGAGAGCGCGCCGTCGCGGCTAGAGATCCTCAGCGGAGCTGAAGACCACGCTGTCGCCCGTGGTGAGAGCAAGCTCGCCGTCCCCATCGACGAGCCGGCCGTTGACGGCGACGAGGACCCGACCGTCCAGGGAGACGGCCACCGAGTCCGCGGCCTGCATCAACGTCGCGGCGCGCACCACGCGGGGTCCGGTGCCCGGAGGACCGGCCAGCGGACCGGGACCGCGCACCGTGACCGCCGGTGACAGCCGACTCCTGGCCGCCTCGTAGTCCCGGACCTCGTTGACGTTGACGAGGGAGTCGAGCCCGGGGTCGAGCGCCGCGACCCCGGGGTCGTCCAACAGGGCGGCCTCGTCGAGCCGCAGGACGCGACACGCCTGGAACAGGTATGCCGGGCGCAGCCGCTCCCCGGACACCAGAGCGGCGACCGTCGGCGCCAGTGCGGTGCGATAGGCAGCGGCGAGGGGCTGCTGGAAGCCGTGCGCGACCGGCAGCGCCACGTCCGTCGCGGAGGTGAGCGCACCGAGGACCGCCTGGACGAAGGCCGGGTGCAGGAACGGCAGGTCCGTGGAGCTCACGAAGGCCGCGTGCGCCCGGTCCGCCACCGCAGCGAGGCCGACCGCGATGCCCTGCAGAGGACCAAGACCCTCACGAGGGTCGATGAGCACCTCCACGCCGGTGGGCAGCGCGGGCAGCCGTTGACCCGGGGCCCCGACCACGACCACGGGGCCGTCGACGGCGCGCCCCACCACCGAGACCGTGCGTCGCAGCAGGGTGGAGCCGTGCCACTCGAGCGCCGCCTTCGACGACCCCATCCTGGAGGACCGCCCACCCGCCAGCACCACGCCGGCCGTTTTGTCCCCCACGTCGGCCATGCTAGGCGCCATCGGTCTGGACGGTTGGGCGACGCGTCTCCGATCCGGGTTGCCGAACCCGGTCTCCGTATGCGTCGAGCGGCTGCGAGTCCACGAAAAGCACTGTCGGGCAGCGGGTTTGGCAGCGCAGGGGCCTTGTCGGTGGTCGCGGCTAGGTTGGGTTCGTGGAGGGGCTCCCCCGCCCCGGGACCCGCCAACCCCGGCGGGTCGCACCGGCACGCCCGATGGCTTGTCGCGACTGTGTGCGTGGTGGTGCCTCTTGGCGATACCGTTTCAGCACACGTTCACATCGAGCGCCCCGTTCGAACCACCGAAGAGGTCAGCCTGTGAAGGTCACCATCGACTCCAGCGAGCCGCTCGACGACGCGCTCCGCGTGTTGGGCGCCCTCTACGACGTCACGCTCATCGTCTCACCGTCGTTGGGCGAGGACCAGGGCGACATCCCGGCAACGCCGCTTCGCGCCCGTGCGAGGCCGTCGAGCCGTCCGGCGGCCTCGGAGCGCGCCCTCCGGACGCCGAAGGGCCGCGGTGGGCGCGCCCGACAGAACGTCGCTCCCGTCGGGACCGCAGAGCTGCGCACCTGGGCGCGTGACAACGGCTACGCCGTGAGCGACCGCGGCCGGGTGGCAGCGTCGGTCGTCCAGGCGTACGACGCGGCGCACCAGGGCTGACGGCCGCCCCTCAGGCCGGCGCGCGCCACGGACGGCGGTCAGGCGAGGCTCCCGGTGAGAGCTTCGTGACGGCGTCCGGTGACGACCCCTCAGGTGGTGACGTCCACGTCCGCCCAGACGGTCTTGCCCGAGCCGGACGGCTCGACGCCCCACACGGCAGCAAGCGCCTGCACGAGCACCATCCCGCGACCACCATCGGACTCGACGTCAGGGAGGTCGTGCTCGCGCAGCTGCGGCGGTCGGGTGTCGGCATCGGACACGCGCAGCCGCACCATGCCGCCGTCGCGGCGCAGCTCCAGCGTGGCGGGTCCTTCGGTGTGGACCAGGGCGTTGGTGACCAGCTCGCTGGCCAGCAGCGACACCGTGTCGCAGAGCCGGCTCAGGCCCCAGCGCCCGAGCGTCGCCGTCACGAACGTCCTCGCGTCGCCGATCGCGCTCAGTTCCGACGGCAGCGTGATTGCTGCGGCGGCCCGGCCCTCGACCGGGCCGGCGTAGTCGCAGACGAGCAGCGCGACGTCGTCGGTGAGGTCGCCCTGAAGCACGGCGAGGATGTCGTCACAGCTCTCCTCGGCGGTGCGCCCCACCGCGCCGTCCTCCACCGCCTTCAGCAGCTGAGCGACCCCTTCGTCCAGGTCCGCGTTCCGCCGTTCCACGAGGCCGTCGGTGTAGAGCAGCAGCCGGTCCCCGGCCTCGAGGGTGACGGTGGTGACCGGCCACGCAGCCGTGTCCACCACCCCCAGCGGGACCCCTCCCCCGACATCCACCTCGCAGACGCTGCCGTCGCCGCGGCGCAGCACCGGCAACGGGTGCCCCGCCCGCACGATCCGGGCAGACCCGGTCCGTGGGTCCAGCGCGAAGATGGCGCAGGTGGCCAGTACGGACGGGTCGAGCTCGCTCATCAGCAGGTTGGCCCTGGCCAGCGCGACGTCGGGGTGGTGGCCCTCGGAGAGATACGCGTGCAGCGCCGTGCGCAGCTGCCCCATGACGGCGGCAGCGGCCAGGCTGTGCCCCTGGACGTCACCCACCACCAGCGTCGCTCCCCCGCCGGGTGTCGCCACGACGTCGTACCAGTCACCACCGACCTGCGCGTGGGCGGCGCTGGCGCGATAGCGGACGGCCACCGTCACCTGCTCTATCTGCGGCAGCTCGCGAGGCAGCAGGGACTGCTGCAAGGTGGCGGACACGTCGACCAGCTCGGCGACGCTGCGGCTGAGGTCGGCACGGGCGGTGCGCTCCGCCTCGTACAGCCGGGCCCGGTCGAGCGCCTGGGCGAGCTGTCCCGCGGCCGCGGCCAGCATCTCCACCTCCGCGTCGGCGAGCTCGCGGGGCTGGTCCCACCCGAGCCCCAGGACCCCGTGGTTGGTCTCGGCGGTCCGCAGCGGCAGGCAGGCCAGTGACTCCAACGCCCGCACCGTCTCGACCTGGTGCGGAGTCAGGGCGGCCAGGACCTCCTCCAGCGTCCGCGCCACCACCGGCTCGCCCGTCGCGTCGGTGACCGAGACGGGATCACGACTCCCAGGCGGCAGGTCGCGGTACTGCGGCGCCGATCCCCACCCGCCTCGGTGACCCGCCACGGCCTGCAGGCCACCCTCGGGCGTGTGCAGGAAGACCCCGGCCCGGTGCACACCGAGCCGGGACACGAGCGTCTCCATCACGGCGTCGACGGCCTCCTCGGTGGTGAGGGTGCGTGCCAGCCGTGCCGTGACCTCCTGCAACAGGGCCAGCCGGGCCGTCGTCTGCTCCGCCTGTCGTCGCGCGCCCTGCTCGGCCTCCAGCAGGCGGGCGTTCTCGATGGCCACGGCAGTCTGGGCCGCGACCGAGCGGACCACCCGCTCGCTGCGCCGGTCGAAGACCGAGGGTGCCCCATGGCCGAACAGGAGGGCGCCGATGACCTCGCCGGTGCGCGACACGACCGGCGTGGCCAGGTAGCTGCGGACGGTGAGGTGTCGGGGCGGCATCCCACTCAGACGCGGGTCGGCGGTCAGGTCGTCGACCCGGACGGTGCCGCGGCCCGAGAACGTCGGCTCGAACAGCGAGGTGATACGGGGCTGGGGCAGGTCTGCGAAGGCGCCGGCATCGACGCCGGAGACGACGTGCGAGGTGTAGAGGTGGCCCTGCTCGTCGCGACCGTTGTAGAAGAAGCCGCCGAACTGTGCCCCCGACAAGGTGGTCGCCGCGTCGGTCGCCACTTGCAGGATCCGCTGCAGGTCGAGGTCGGCGTTGAGCACCTCGCTGAGCGAGAGCAGCAGGTCTGCGTCGTCGCGGTTCCTGTCAGCCACGTCGGCCCTCCTCCCCTCCTCGCCCTTCCGCAGGCGGCATCGTGCGCCGTCAGCCTAGGTGACCTCGAGGGCCGCGGCCATCCTGCCGCGCCGGAACCGCGGCCGCCGGCAGAGGGGCGACCGTGAGAAGCCGCCCAGGGGGGCGTCCGTACGTCGCCCGAGAGGACGTCCGCGCGCCGTCCCCTGGAGGGCGTCCCTACGTCGCGCCGCAGGTCGCTAGAGCCGGAGCTTGCGCAGGGCGGTGAAGGCCGGTAGCCGGTGCGGCTTGCGGGCGCTCTTGTCCATGGTGATGATGCCGAAGCCGGGGTTGAGGTGGTTGTTGCCGTTCAGGGTGAACCCGAAGACGGGGGCGGCCGCACCTCCGGCCGAGAGCCGCTTCATGGACTCGGTGAGGTACTGGCCCTTCAGGGCCTCGCTCGTGACGAACCCTGGCTTGTTGGTCCAGGAGGTGTTGAAGCCGAACTCGGTCATCCACAACGGCTTCGAGGCGTATCCGGGCCTGGACCGCATCTTCGCCTGCAGCGCGGCGAACCGCGACATCACGAGATCGGGGGTGCGGCCGTAGGGGTGGAAGGACATGACATCGAAGTACCGGTAGGCGTCGGTGGTGAGCAGGACGTCGAGGTAGCGCTCGACGGTGGACTCCGACAGGCCTCCGAACAGCACCACCGCCCCGGGGTCGGTGCGCTTGATCGTCGTGTAGCCGTCCTTGAGCAGCGTCACGTAGCGCAGGACGGACGCTGCGTAGGCCGCCTGGTTGCTGCCCGCGCGGTTGTCGATGTTCCAGGTGTAACGCAGGTTCGGCTCCCCCATGATCTCCCAGTACTGCACGGAGGCCTTGAACCGCCGCACCGTCACTGCCACCCAGGCCCGGTACGCCGCGCGGTCGGCGGGGCTGCCGAGGTCCTTGAACGGCGGCGGCTTGTGCAGGACCACGACCAGCCGTACGCCGTGGGCTCTGGCAGCCGACGCGGCCGCCGCGAGGCGGGTGCTCGCGCGCGGCCCGTAGGCGAGGTGGAGACGGGCCCACGTCACTCCCGCCGCGTGCAGCTCACTGAAGGCTGTGCGCATGCCTGCTGCGTCGTCTCCCCAGAACTCCAGGAAGTCATAGAGCGCAATGCCCTTGGCCCGCCCGGGGAACGCCAGAGCCGTCGGCACCGCCGGCGCGACCGTGCCTGGAAGGGACGCCGTCGCCAGGTCAGCAGTCCCCGAGGCCGCCGATCGTGCGCCGGCCAGGGCGGGTCGCGGCTCAGCGGCGGTGACGGACACCGACATCAGACAGGAGAGCAGGGCCAGCCCCAGCGCCGTGACGGCGACAAAGCGGTCAGCACGGACCATGCGGGATCCTCCGGGCCGGACGCGAGTACGAGGGCAGGTGGTCCAGTCTGCGAGCGCCTGAGGGAGCCTGTCCTCGCGCAAAGTGCGTAGCCTCACCCGGCCCGCCACCGGTCACTGCACGACGGCGACGGTGTCACCGATCGCCGTGGCGGCCCCCGCCACGGCATTCCCGCCGTAGCGGACCCGCCACACTCCCGTCAGGGTGGCAGGCACGGTGGTCCGGACCCATCCGTTCACATCCGTGGTGGCCGTCCTGACCTGGCGGTAGGCGCCGGAGGGTGTGCGGAACTCCACCGCCACGGTGCGGCCTCCGTAGCCGACGTAGCGCCGGGCGTCCCAGTTGACGATGAGGAGCCGGCCCCGCAGCGAGATCGTGGACCCGCGGCGGGCGGGCTCAGGCGCGGCGTCAACCGACGCGGTCTGCCAGGTGGTCCGCCGCTTCAGCGTGAAGGACTTCACCAGAAGTGTTGAAGTGCAGTTGAACTCACTGTTGCAGGCATCGACGATGACGTCGTGGGGGGCGGCCGCGGAGTTGCGCACCGGCCCGATCGAGGCGCGCGGTGACTGCAGGTAGGTGTAGTAGTCGTACGGTCCGATCGAGAGCTCCCAGTGCCGCAGCGTGCAGCGGGACGCGGTGGCGCGGAAGGTCGTCGGCGCCGGGGTCACGCCGACCACCACCGAGCGGGGCGTGAAATCGACGGTGCGGCAGGGGCCGGCGACCTGCGACGCACCCGCCACGTCAACGAGACCGGCGGCGCCGCTCGTTGCTGCGGCTCCGGCCGCCGGTGCCAGGCCCACGCTCGCGCCGACAGGCGCCTCGGTCGTCACCGGCCGGGCGTTGGCTGTGGCCGGCACCGCGGCGAGCGCCAGCACGGTGGCTGCTGCAAGGGCAGTACGTGTCGGCGGCCTCACGAGAAGGTCAGCTGCGGCGGCGCGCACGCAGCCGTCTCCCGCGTCGGTGCGACCAGCCAGCTGCCCACCATGGCCAGGAGGGTGACCACGAGGGCAAGTCCCTTGGCCCGGATCGACGTGCGACGGACACTGCAGACCATGGGAACCCCCCGTGACGGCGACAGACGCTCCGCATAGAGTGCGCCGGGTGCCAAGGGCGGTCAATACAGCATCGGCACTAGTCAGGCAGCCGGTTCCACCACGCGGTACGGCGGGTCGTGCCGGGCAGCACACGCCGAATTGCGTTGTCCCGCGAGCCCTTTGGGTCGATGCGCCACCGACGCCGTGTGACGACGTCACGAGGACGAAGAAGGGCCCCTTCTCATGAACCCAGCTCCCGCGGCGCCGTTCGACCTCACCGGTCGGGTCGCGCTGGTCACCGGTGCCGGCGGCCCGACCGGCATCGGTATCGCGACGGCGAAGGTGCTCGCCGCCATGGGCGCCGCGGTGATGGTCACCGCGACGACCGAGCGAGCGATGGAGCGGGCGGGCGAGCTGCGGGCAGCAGGAGCCGACGCCGACGGTCTCCCGGCGGACCTCACCGACCCCGCCTCCGCGCAGCGAGTGGTCGACGCGGTGACCGCACGCTGGGGCCGGCTCGACGTCGTGGTGAACAACGCGGGGATGACGTCCGTGGCCGAGCCGCGGCCCGAGGACGGCGCGCTGGAGCAGATGTCGCTGCAGACGTGGCACGCCGGTCTGCAGCGGAACCTCGACACCGCCTTCCTGGTCACTCGCGCCGCCGTGCCGGCCATGACACCCGGCTGGGGCCGCGTGGTCATGGTGTCCAGCGTGACCGGGCCCGTGATGGCGATGCGGGCCGACCCGGTCTACGCCGCGGCCAAGGCCGCCATGGTGGGGCTGGCGCGGTCCCTGGCGGTCGACCTCGCCCCGCGGGGCACCACCGTCAACGCGGTGGCGCCGGGATGGGTCGCCACCGGCTCCCAGACCGCGCACGAGCACGCGCAGGGCCTGCGCACACCCATGGGTCGCAGCGCCACACCGGATGAGGTGGCGGCCGTGGTGGCCTTCCTGGTCTCTCCGGGGGCGTCCTACGTCACCGGACAGTGCATCGTCGTGGACGGCGGCAACTCGGTGGCCGAGGAGCGCGCCTGAGCGACCGGGCAGCGTGAGGGGCCAGGCGGCGGGGGCGCCCAGGCGGCGGGGGACCTTGGGCACTGCCCGCACTCCCGGTACGACGGGATGCTCGCGGTGCCGCATCCAGCGGCCGCGAGGGAGGTATCACCATGCGCACGAGCGTCGTCCGCCGTCTGGCTCTCGCCCTGCTGGCCGCGGCCTGCGCCGTCCCGACCCTCGCGGTCGCGGTCGCGGCTCCGGCAACGACCCCGACGCTGGTCGGGATCCGCGCGGCGCACCACCCCGGGTACGACCGGGTGGTTCTCGACTTCCGCGGAGGCCTCCCCGCCAGCCGTCAGGTGTCCTACGTCAAGAGCCTGGTCGGGGACGCGTCCGGGCAGCCCGTCCGCATCGCCGGGCAGGCCATCCTCAAGGTCCGCCTGGAGCCGGCGCAGGCGCACGACGCCGCCGGGAGGTCCACGGCGCCCGGGCGTGTCGCCTTCGCGCTGCCGAACGTGATGACCGTCGTGCAGGCCGGGGACTTCGAGGCGGTCACGACGTACGGCATCGGGCTGGCGCGCCGGCAGCCCTTCACGGTCTCGACCCTCGGCAACCCGAGCCGGGTCGTGATCGACATCCGCGCCGCCTTCCCCACCGTGTCGCGCAAGGTCTGGTTCCTCGACCAGAACCGGTTCGTCGCCAACACCCCGCCCTTCTTCGTGCCGGTACGACGGCCGGTGCAGCCGTTGACGCCGGCGACCGGGCTCATGGACCGCATCTACGCCGGCCCGCTCCCCGGCGAGCACGCTCACGGCCTACGGCTGCTGCTGTCGGGCTCGACCGGCTACCGCGGGCTGCGCATCGCCTCGGGCGTCGCGCGGGTGCAGCTCGTCGGCGGGTGCACCAGCGGGGGGTCCACGGTGACGATCGCCGGGCAGATCCAGCCGTCGTTGCGACAGCTGTCCACCGTCGACGCCGTCAAGATCTACGACCCCTCGGGCTCCACGGAGCACCCCGCCGGGCGGGTCGACTCGATCCCCACCTGCCTCGAGCCGTGAGCAGCTGATGGGCCGGCCGTCAGCTCTTGTCGGTCACGCCGGCCGAGTCGAAGGTCGCGACCTCACGCAGGACCCGGGCGGCCGCCTGCACCAGCGGTACGGCGAGCACCGCGCCTGAGCCCTCCCCCAGCCGCAGCTCGAGGTCGATCAGCGGCCTGAGCCCCAGCCGCTCGAGGGCTGCGGACGCGCCGGGCTCTGCCGAGCGGTGCCCCGCGACCCAGTAGCCGACGGCCCCAGGGGCCAGGGACCGGGCCACCAAGGCCGCCGAGACGGCGATCACCCCGTCGAGCACGACGGGGGTGTGCCGCTCCGCGGCGCCCAGCAGGAAACCGGTGAGAGCGGCGTGCTCGAGGCCGCCGACGGCTGCCAGCGTCCGCAGCGGTTGCTCCGGCCCGGCGTGGTTGACCGCGATCGCGCGACGGACGACCGCGACCTTGTGCGCCAGGCCGGCGTCGTCGACCCCCGTGCCGCGACCGGTCACCGCCGCCGGGTCCAGGCCGGTGAGGGCGCTGACGAGGGCGGCCGAGGCCGTGGTGTTCGCAATGCCCATGTCACCGGTGACGAGCAGCCGCGCGCCGTCGCCGACCAGGTCGCGGGCCACGGTGATGCCCACCTCCACGGCCTGCGTCACCTCGGCCGGGGTCATGGCCGGGCCTGCGGTCATGTCGGCGGTCCCGGCAGCCACCTTGCACGACCACAGCGCCGGCGTGTCCGGAAGGTCCGCGGCGACGCCGACGTCGACCACGCGGACGCTCGCCCCGACCTGCCGGGCCAGCGCACAGACCACCGCTCCCCCAGCCGCCAGGTTGCCGACCATCTGGGCCGTGACCTCCTGCGGCCAGGGCGACACCCCTTGGGCGTGCACACCGTGGTCCGCCGCGAACACGGCGACCGCGACCGGCTCGGGCAGCGGGGGCGGGCACGCGCCGTACACGCCGGCCAGTCGGGTCCCGAGGTCCTCCAGCGCGCCGAGGGCTCCCGGCGGGGTGGTCAGCCGGACGTGCAGCGCCTCGGCCTCGGAGCGGGCGCGCGCCGAGACCGGCCCGATGCCGGCAATCGTCTCGCCCAGCAGGCCCCGCGGGCTCCAGGGGGCCTCATCTGCGGCGGCACGCTCGTGCTCGGTGGTCATCGCTGGGCCTCTCCGGTGTCGGGCTGTTCTCCCCCAAAGCGCCCACCGTACGGCCCCGGCCTCCTACGGTGGGAGGCCCCCGACGCGACGCAGCCTCGAATCACCGGCACCTGGCGCGGTGGACGTCCTCGACAAGGAGATCCCTGTGAGCACGAGCAGGCAGACCGCCCCTCCCTCCGGCACAGCCGCCTCGGTCGGGGGCGACACCTCGGCTGACGACACCTCCTCGGGCAGCGGCGAGACGCGCGCGCCGTCGGGCTACGAGCTGTCCGATGCCACGGGCCCGCTCGGCCCCGAGGAGATGCGCGACCTCGACGCCTTCTGGCGGGCGGCGAACTACCTTTCGGTGGGTCAGATCTACCTCATGGACAACCCGATGCTGCGCGAGCCGCTTCGGGCCGACCACGTCAAGCCGCGCCTGCTGGGCCACTGGGGCACGACGCCGGGGCTCAACTTCGTGTACGCCCATGCCAACCGGATGATCCGGGCGCGCGACCTCGATGCGGTCTACGTGATGGGGCCCGGGCACGGCGGGCCGGGCCCCAACGCCTGCGCATGGCTCGAGGGCAGCTACAGCGAGCGGTATCCCGCGATCACACGCGACGAGCGCGGGATGCGCCGCTTCTTCCGCCAGTTCTCCTTCCCCGGCGGGGTTCCCAGCCACTGCGCGCCCGAGACCCCTGGCTCCTTCCACGAGGGCGGCGAGCTGGGCTACTCGCTCCTGCACGCGTACGGCGCCGCGCTGGACGACCCGGGCCTGACCGTGTTCTGCGTCGTGGGCGACGGCGAGGCCGAGACCGGGCCGCTGGCCACCAGCTGGCACATCAACAAGCTCGTGAACCCCGCCCGGGACGGGGCGGTGCTGCCGATCCTGCACCTGAACGGCTACAAGATCGCCAACCCGACCCTGCTGGCGCGGATCCCGGAGGAGGAGCTGCTGCAGCTGATGCGGGGATACGGCTACGACCCGCACGTGGTGGCGGCCGGGACGGCGACGAACCCGGCCGAGGCGCACCAGTCCATGGCGACCACGCTGGACACGTGCCTGGACACGATCAGGGAGATCCAGCGACGGGCGCGCGAGGACGGCGACCTGACCCGGCCCGCGTGGCCGATGATCGTGCTGCGGACCCCCAAGGGATGGACCGGCCCTCCGGTCGTGGATGGCCAGCAGGTCGAGGGCACGTTCCGGGCCCACCAGGTGCCGCTCTCGGCCACCAGGACCGACGCCGGCCACCGTGCCGCCCTCGAGGCGTGGATGCGCTCCTACCGGCCTGAGGAGCTCTTCGACGAGGACGGGCGCCCGGTGGAGCGGTTGCGGGCCCAGCCGCCGCAGGGCGACCGGCGGATGAGCGCCAACCCGGTCTCGAACGGCGGACGCGTGGCCGACCTGGTGCTGCCCGACTTCCGGGACTACGCGGTCGACGTACGTCCGGGGCAGTCGACCAACGAGGCGACCCGCGTGCTCGGGTCGTGGTTGCGGGACGTCACCGTGCGGAACCCCCATTCGTTCCTGACGTTCGGGCCCGATGAGATCGCGAGCAACCGGATCCAGGCCGTGCTGGATGTCGGCGGCCGCAGCTGGGTCGCCGAGGTCCGGGACGGCGATGACCGCCTGTCGCCGCAGGGGCGGTCGTTCGAGATGCTGTCCGAGCACGTGTGCCAGGGACTGCTCGAGGGCTACCTCCTGACCGGACGACACGGGGTGTTCACCTGCTACGAGGCGTTCATCCACATCGTCGACTCGATGTTCAACCAGCACGCGAAGTGGCTCCAGGCCTGTGCCGACATCGAGTGGCGCCGCCCGATCCCGTCGCTGAACTACCTTCTCTCATCGCATGTCTGGCGTCAGGACCACAACGGCGCCACGCACCAGGACCCCGGCTTCCTGGATGTCGTGCTGAACAAGAAGCCGCACCTCGTGCGCGTCTACCTACCGCCGGACACCAACACGCTGCTCTCGGTCTACGACCACTGCCTACGCAGCCGCAACTACATCAACGTCGTCGTTGCCGGCAAGCAGCCGCAGCTGGACTACCTCTCGATGGACGACGCCGTGCTGCACTGCACCCGCGGGATCGGCGTCTGGGAGTGGGCCGGCACCGAGGAGCAGGGCACCGAGCCGGACGTCGTCCTGGCCTGTGCCGGCGAGATCCCGACGCTGGAGACCCTCGCCGCGGCCGACCTGCTGCGCCGCGAGCTGCCGGGCCTGAAGGTGCGGGTCGTCAACGTCGTGGACCTGATGCGTCTGCAGCCCGAGACCGAGCACCCGCACGGGCTCTCCGACCGCGAGTTCGACGCGCTCTTCACCACGGACAAGCCGGTGGTCTTCGCCTTCCACGGCTACCCCTGGCTCGTCCACCGGCTGGCGTACCGCCGGACCAACCACGCCAACCTGCACGTGCGCGGCTTCAAGGAGATGGGCACGACCACCACGCCGTTCGACATGGTGATGCTCAACGACCTGGACCGCTTCCACCTCGTCCTGGACGTCATCGACCGGGTGCCGGGCCTCGGGGCCCGCGTTGCCGGGCTGCGCCAGCGCGTGGCCGACACCCGGGTCCGGGCCCGCGACTGGACGCGGTCGCACGGCGAGGACCTGCCCGAGGTGGCCGACTGGACCTGGCCACACGGCTGACCTGGCCGCGCGTCGTACGACCGGGCGGGCGGGCCGGCGCCTTGACGTGCGCTGCTGGGCCCGCTGTGGTCGCTATCGGCCGGACCGGCCGGAGCCGTCGAAGTGGGGCGGCTCTGCGGCCTCGTGGCCCGTGAGGTTCTCGATCAGGAGTGCTGCGACCTCGCGCAGCTTGACGTTGCGGTGCTGGGACGCCGTGCGGAGGATGGCGAACGCCTCGTCGCGGGAGATGCGGTTCTGGCCCATGATGACGCCGAGGGCCTGGTCGATGGTGCTGCGCGAGGCCATCGCGGTCTGCAGGTCCTGCGCCCGCTCGGTCTGCTCGGCCAGCAGCAGGCACAGGCGCAGCGCACGCGCGGCCTCGTCGACGTAGATCCGGGCGCGTTGCATCTCCGTCTCGCCGAAGGCGTCGAGCTCGCGGCCGTAGAGGTTGATCGCCAGCTGCGCGCCGTCGCCGGTGTCGGCCGGTGCGGCGGCCGCCGAGCGGAAGCCCAGCCGCAGCGACGCGGCCGCCCACTCGGGCCACCGCTCCTCGGCACGCAGGTCCGGTACGACGGTCTCCACGCCGCGGCGTGCCGCCTCCACGCACGGCCCGGAGTCCGTGGCGTACTCCACCGCGTCTGCCTCGGTGGCCTCGGGATCGGTGCTGGCGACGGTGAGGAAGCGGCCCTGGCGCAGCAGCGTCAGCGTGCAGGCGGCGTGGGCGGCCACGTGCTCGCCGGCCCGGTCGACCACCGTCTGCAGGAACCCCTCCACCGTGGGGGACTCCAGCAGGCTCGCCTGCAGGGCCGACACGGTCGCGTGGCGCAGCCTGAGGTCATCGGCCAGCGGGTCTGGCTGCGTCATCGTGGCTCCATCGGAGGCGGGGAGCCCGGGCGGGCGCTGTCCTCGGCAGACTACCCCGCCGGCTCGGCAGCCCCGTACCGTGCGCCGCACTCGCGCGGGCCGTCCCCGGCCAGCCCCTTTCGACCCCGACCGGCGTCAGCTCGCGACGCGGTGACGGGTGATCATCTCGGCGGTGAGGTGGTCGTTGACGTGGCAGTGGAACAGCCAGGTCCCGCCGTCGGCGCGTCGAGCCACTGCATCATGCCCCTGCATCATGTACGCCGCCGTGAGGTGCCGGGCGCTGCCCACCGGACGCCGAAGGCCGCCCCGGATCTCTCCGAGGCGGCCTCTGGTGTTGTCGTGCGTTCCCGTCGGGACGACAGGATTTGAACCTGCGACCCCTTGACCCCCAGTCAAGTGCGCTACCAAGCTGCGCCACGTCCCGGGATGCTCAGGCGAGCGAGAGGAACACTAGCGCACGCGGGCGCCCGGCTCCGAATCGCCCCGCCCGGGCGGCTGCCCGCCGGGCCGGCGGGCAGCGGAGGCCTACTTGCGGCGCTTCTCCCGCACGCGAACCGAAACCTCGATGGGGGTCCCGACGAAGCCGAACTCCTCGCGCAACCGACGCTCGATGAACCGCCGGTAGCCGGCCTCAAGGAAGCCGCTGGCGAACAGCACGAACCGTGGCGGCCGCGTCGCGGCCTGCGTGGCGAACAGGATGCGGGGCTGCTTGCCGGAGCGGACCGGGTGCGGGTTGGCCGCAACGATCTCGCCCAGGAACGCGTTGAGCCGCCCGGTGGAGATGCGGGTGTCCCAGGACTCCAGCGCCGTCTCGATGGCCGGCACGAGGCGGTCCATGTGGCGCCCGGTCAGCGCCGAGATGTTGACCCGCGGGGCCCAGGGGATCTGCACGAGCTCCTTCTCGATCTCGCGCTCGAGGTAGTAGCGCCGCTCCTCATCCAGGGTGTCCCACTTGTTGTAGGCCACCACGACGGCGCGCCCGGCGTCGATCGCCTGCTGCACCACGCGGATGTCCTGCTCGGCGATCGGCTGCGAGGCGTCGATCAGGACCACTGCCACCTCGGCCTTCTCCAGCGCGGTCTGGGTGCGCAGGGAGGCGTAGAAGTCGGCGCCCCGGGTCTGGTGCACGCGGCGGCGGATGCCGGCGGTGTCGACGAAGCGCCACGTCTTGCCGCCCAGCTCGATCATCTCGTCGACCGGGTCGCGGGTCGTGCCGGCGACGTGGTCGACCACGACGCGGTCCTCGCCCGCCAGCATGTTCAGCAGGCTGGACTTGCCGACGTTCGGCCGGCCGACGAGCGCGACGCGGCGGGGGCCCCCGCGGGCGTAGGCCCCGCCGGCGGCAGAGACCTCGGGCAGCACGTCCAGGACGGCGTCGAGGACGTCGCCGCTGCCGCGGCCGTGCAGGGCCGACACCGGCCACGGCTGGCCGAGCCCGAACGACCACAGCATCGCCGCGTCCGCCTCGGCGCGGGCGTCGTCGACCTTGTTGGCGACCAGGATGACGGGCTTGCCCGACCGGCGCAGCAGCCGGACGACCGACTCGTCGGTGTCCGTCGCGCCGACCGTGGCGTCCACGACGAACATCACGACGTCGGCCAGGTCGATCGCGACCTCGGCCTGCTCGGCCACCCGCAGGTGGATGCCGCGGGCGTCGACCTCCCAGCCGCCGGTGTCCACGAGGGTGAACCGGCGCCCGGACCACTCGGCGTCGTACGCCACCCGGTCTCGGGTGACACCGGGGACGTCCTCGACGACGGCCTCGCGGCGGCCGATGATGCGGTTGACCAGCGTCGACTTGCCCACGTTGGGGCGGCCGATGATCGCCACGACCGGCAGCGGACCCGCCTCGTGCTCCTCCTCGAGGTCCGCACCGCTGCGCTCGAGCAGGGACCGGTCGGCCTCATCCAGCTCGAAGTCCTCCAGGCCGACGCGCAGGGCCCGTTCGACCGAGGTGTCATCGCTCTCGACGGAGTCGACGGTCTCGGGGTGCTCGCTCACGGCAGGGGTCCTTCGGCAGGTGGAGGTGGTGCGGGATCAACGTCCATTGTCTCGCACTTTCGGTGGTGCCTCGTCCGGCTCAGGCCCGCACGCGCCCGGCCCGCTCGGCGACCACGTCGAGCACGGCCTGCACGGACTGCTCGAAGTCCAGGTCGGAGGTGTCCACCGTGTCGACGCCGGGCGCGGCCTGCATGAACTGCGAGACCGCGGAGTCGTCGCGGTCGCGGCGGACGACCTGGTCGCGGGTCGCGTCGACGGCCGCGTCGTGCGCCTCCCCGTGCAGCTCCTTGGCGCGGCGGGCCAGGCGTGCCTCCTCGCTCGCGACGAGGAGGATCCGCACGTCGGCGTCCGGGGCCACGACCGTGGTGATGTCACGGCCCTCGGCCACGACACCGCCGACGGTGGCGGAGCGGTCGGCGATGAGGTCGCGCTGGCGCTGCAGCAGCTCGGCGCGAACCTCCAGGTTGGTCGCGACCTTCGACACGGACTCGGAGATCTCGGTGAGCCGGATGGCGGCGTCCACGGACTCGGTTCCCACGTGCACGGACGGGGCAGCCGGGTCGGTGCCCATCGTGAGCGGCAGCCGGCGCGCCGCCTCGGCGACCGCCGCGCGGTCCTCGAGGTCGACGCCCTCGTGCCGGCACCACCAGGTCAGCGCGCGGTACATCGCCCCGGTGTCCAGGTAGGCCAGGCCCAGGGTGCGGGCGACGGCCCGCGAGACGCTGGACTTCCCCGACCCCGAGGGGCCGTCGATGGCGATGACAAGGGCGGCAGCGGGTTCGGTCACCCGACGAGGGTAGTGGCTGGCGAGGGAGGGCCCTGACCGCCCCTGACGGCCCCCAGGCCGCCCAGACCCGCCCGGGCCCCAGCCTGGTGCCGGTGCGGCTGCCTCAGTCGTGCACGCGCCAGCCGCGCTGCAGCAGGGCGCTCGTGAGCGGCTCGGCCGACGCCGGCAGCACGGCCAGCTCGGCCAGCCCGACCGGCGCGCCGATGCCGTGCTCGAGGTGCAGGTCCTCCAGGTTGATCCCGGCCTCGCCGACGTCGTGGAACAGCCGACCCAGCGCGCCCGGCTCGTCGGGGACCAGGACCGTCACGGTCGCATACGCCGTCGGCGCGCTGCCGTGCTTGCCCGGGATCCGTGCGTGCCCGGCGTTGCCGCTGGCCACGGCGCGGGCGAGCACGCCGCGGGCTCCCTGCCCGTCGCCGCTCTGGCGGGCGCTGGCATCCAGGGCGCGGACGGCCTGCAGCACCGCGTCCAGGTCGACCGCCAGCTCCTCCAGCACGGTGCGCAGCGCGGGGGCGTTGCCGGCGAGGATCTGGGTCCACATCATCGGGTCGCTGGCCGCGATCCGCGTGACGTCGCGGATCCCCTGGCCGGCCAGGGCCACCGCGCTGTCGGGCAGCTCGCGCAGCCGGGCGGCGACCAGGCTGGCGGCGATCTGCGGCACGTGGGAGACCGCGGCGACCGCGGCGTCGTGGTCGGCCGGGGTCATCCGGATGGGGGCCGCGCCGACGGCCACCGCCAGGTCGAGCACCGCCGCGACCGCCGCCTCCCCCGCCGCCGGTCCGGGGGCGACCACCCAGCTGCGGCCCTCGAACAGGTCCGCCTGCGCCGCGATCGCGCCCGAGCGCTCCCGCCCGGCCATCGGATGGGACCCCACGTAGCGCCGCAGGTCCCCGCCGAGGGCCGTGACCTGCTCCAGCACGGCCAGCTTCACCGACGCGACGTCGGTCACGACCGCCTCCGGCCACGCGGCCAGCTCGCGGACGACCACCGCCGCCACCGCGTCCGGCGGCGCGGCGACGACCACCAGGGCGGGCGCCTGCTCCACCTCGCTCGCCAGCACGCCCGCGCCGAGGTCCCGCGCCAGCGCGCACGCGGTCGTGGAGGGGTCCTCGAGCGAGACGACCGCACCCGTGCGGGTGAGTGCCAGCCCGATGCTGGCGCCGATGAGCCCGGTGCCGACGACGCGCACCTGCACCCCGGCGGGCAGGGTCACTGCGCCAGGTCCCGCCGGAGCGCAGCGGCACCGCGCAGGTAGATGTGCGTGACCTCGGAGCGGGCCCGCGGCGTGTTGACGTGTGCCATCAGCCGGATCACCAGCGGCATGGCCCCGGCGATGTCCAGCTCCTGGGTGCACATCAGCGGCACGTCGCCCATGCCCAGCTCGCGCGCCGCAACGGCCGGGAACTCGCTGTGCACGTCCGGGGTCGCGGTGAACACGATCGAGATGACGTCGTCCTTGGTCAGGTCGTTGGCCTCGAGCACGGCGGTGACCAGCTCGCGCGTGGAGGCCAGGACGTGCTCGCGCTCGTCGGCCTCGAGCTGGATGGCGCCGCGCACGGCCCGCACCGCGGTGGGGGCGGGACGGAGGGGGTCCGGGATCGAGTCGCTCACGCCGGACACCGTACCGACCACCGCCGCAGGGCCGAGGTCACAGTCCGGCTGCCGCGTACAGCCGCCCGACCTCGGCGCGGGTGAGCGGGCGCATCTTGCCCGAGCGCAGCTCGCCGAGGTGGATCGGGCCGACGTCGGTGCGCACCAGCGTGATCACCGGGTGCCCGACCGCCTCGAGCAGGCGTCGTACGACGTGCTTGCGTCCCTCGTGCAGCACGATCTCGACCAGGGCCTTGCCCGGTGCGGAGTCGACGACCTTGAACGAGTCGACCTTGACCGGCCCGTCCTCCAGCTCGATGCCGGCGCGGAGCGTCTTGCCGATGTCGCGCGGCACCGGGCCGGGGATCTGCGCCAGGTAGGTCTTGGGAACGCCGTACGACGGGTGCTGCAGCCGGTGGGCGAGGTCGCCGTCGTTGGTCAGCAGCAGCAGGCCCTCGGTGTCGGCGTCGAGGCGACCGACGTGGAAGAGGCGCTCCTTGCGGTTCAGCACGTAGTCGCCCACGGAAGGGCGGCCGAGGTCGTCGCTCATGGTCGAGACGACACCCAGCGGCTTGTTGAAGGCGAGGTAGAGCCGTGACTCGTCCAGCTGCACCCGGGTGCCGTCGACGTGCACGACCTGGCGGTCGGGGTCGATCCGCACGCCGAGCTCGGTGACGACGTGGCCGTCGACCTCCACCCGGCCCGCGGTGATGAGGTTCTCGCAGACGCGGCGGCTGCCCACGCCCGCGGCGGCGAGCAGCTTCTGCAGCCGCACCCCGTCCGGGTCGTGGACGTCGATCGGCGGCCCCACCGGCTCCCGGCGCTCGGGAAGCCGGGTCGGCTGGCTCGGCTTGGTGGTGCCGCTGCTGCCCCGCTGCGGCCCTCCGGACCGCTGCGGACCACCGGACCGCGGGGAGCTGCCGGAGCGCCGCTGCGGGGCGCTGCCGCGGGAGGAGGAGCCGCCGCCAGAGCGACGCGGTCCACCGCTGCTGCCGTCGCCGCCTCGTCGGGGACCGCCGTCACCGCTGCGCGGCGCCTGGGGGCTCATGCGCGGCCCTGTTCTGCGAGTTCGTCGAGCACATCAACCTCGGGTAGGTAGGGGGCGAGGGCCGGCAGGTCGTCCAGACTGCCGAGCCCGAGCCGTTGCAGGAAGTACGGCGTCGTGCCGTACAGGGTCGCGCCGCTCTCGTCCTCGGCGCCGACCTCGGCGACGAGGCCGCGGGTGAGCAGGGTGCGGAAGACCCCGTCCACGTTGACTCCGCGGACCGCGCTGACGCGGGAGCGTGAGATCGGCTGGCGGTAGGCCACGACCGCCAGGGTCTCCAGCGAGGCCTGGGTGAGCTTGGCCTGCTGGCCGTCGAGCAGGAACTTCTCGACCACGGGGGCGTACTCGGAGCGGCTGTAGACACGCCAGCCGCCGGCGACGCTGCGCACGGTGAAGCCGCGGTTGCCCTCGTCGTAGTCCGCCGCGAGCGCGTGCAGGTGACCGACGACGTCCTCCACCGGCAGCTCCAGCGCCGAGGCCAGCGACATCTCCGTCACCGGCTCGTCGACCACCATCAGCACCGCCTCGATGGCCCCGCGGGCGCCGCCCGGGAAGTCGTTGATGTCGAACGCCACCTGCTCCTCGGGCACCTCCCCCTCGGCGACGACGACGTCCGGCGCCGCAGCCTCCGGACCGGCAGCCTCTGGTACGGCGGGCTCCGGGACGGCAGGCTCCGGTAGGGCGTCCTCCCGGACTCCCCCGTCGCGTCCGGCGTCCTCCCGGTCGGGGGGATCGGCGACCGCGCCGCGGCCGTCGGGGACGGCGCCCACCTCGGGCGCCGGGGTCTGGCTCATGTCCGCTCTCCTTGGTGCTCCGTCGCCGGCAGGGACGCCGACTCGGGCGGGATCTGCTCGGAAAGGTCCTGTCGCTGCCGGTCAGCGGCGTCCTCAGGGGCGTCGGCCTGGTCGGGCTCGTCGGCCTCGTCGAACTCGTCGCCGACGTCGAGCTCGCCCTCGTCCTGGCCGGTCCAGCGGACCGTCAGCTCGCCGAGCGCCTCCTCCTGGTCGAAGGCGATCGCCGCCTCACGGAACAGCTCGAGCAGCGCGAGGAACCGCGCGACGATGACGAGGGTGCTGTCGGCGTCGGCGACCAGCGTCCGGAACGAGCAGGTCCGCTCGCGGCGCAGCAGCCGCACGACCAGCGCGGCCTGCTCGCGCACGCTCACCGCCGGCGCGTGCAGGTGGTCCAGCCCCACCGTCGGGGCCACGCGCGGCGTCATCGCCCGGGCGGCGATCATCGCCAGCTGCTCGGGCGTGACCCCCATGACCAGCTCGGGCAGCAGCGCGGCGAACCGCGGCTCAAGCCCTGCCTGGCGTGCGGTCATCCGCCCGGCCGTGGCCATCCGGTCGGCGAACGCGCCTGCGATGTCCTTGAACGCTCGGTACTGCAGCAGCCGGGCGAACAGCAGGTCGCGGGCCTCGATCAGTGCGAGGTCCTCCTCGTCCTGCGGGCTGAGCTGGGGCAGCAGCCGGGCGGACTTGATGTCCAGCAGCGTGGCCGCCACGAGCAGGAACTCGGAGGCCTGCCCGAGGTCCCACTCGGTGTCCGAGGCCTGGTGCGCGCGGATGTGCGCCATGAACTCGTCGGTGACCTGGGCCAGCGCGATCTCGGTGATGTCCAGCTTGTGCTTGCTGATCAGGCCGAGCAGCAGGTCGAACGGCCCGGAGAAGACCTCCAGGTGCACCTCGAACGGGGTGCTGACGCCGCGACGGGTGATCACCCCTCCCGGGGTGAGGGCGACCTCCGCGGGGGTCGACGCGGTCGTCGGGGCCAGCGTGGCCGCAGCGGCCTCGGCCATGGGGCTCAGGCCGCCCCACCGCGGGCGATGAGCTCGCGGGCGAGCTGCCGGTAGGCCTCCGCCGCGGGGTGCGTCGAGGCGTAGGTCGTGATCGGCTCTGCCGCGAGGCTGGCGTCGGGGAACTTGACCGTGCGGCTGATCACGGTGTGGAAGACCTGGTCGCCGAAGTGGTCCACCACGCTGCGGACGACCTCGCGGCTGTGCAGGGTCCGGCCGTCGTACATCGTGGCGAGGATCCCGTCGACGGTCAGGCGGGGGTTGAGCCGGTCGCAGATCTTCTCGATCGTCTCGACCAGCAGGGCCACGCCGCGCATGGCGAAGAACTCGCACTCCAACGGGATGACCACCCCGTGTGCGGCGGTGAGGGCGTTGACCGTCAGCAGGCCGAGCGACGGCTGGCAGTCCACGAGGATGACGTCGTAGTCGTCCAGCAGCGGCCGGAGCACGCGCGCGAGCACCATCTCGCGGGCCACCTCGCCGACCAGCTGCACCTCGGCCGCGGACAGGTCGATGTTGGCGGGGATGATGTCGAGGCCGGGCGTGCGGGTGCTCTGGATGACGTCGCGGACGTCGTGACCGCGCTCGACCAGCAGGTTGTAGATCGTGACGTCCAGCTGGTGGGTCGGCACCCCGAGCCCGACCGAGAGGGCGCCCTGGGGATCGAAGTCGACGAGCAGGACCCTGCGACCGACCTCGGCCAGCGCGGCGCCGAGGTTGATCGTCGTCGTGGTCTTGCCGACGCCACCCTTCTGGTTGCACATGGCGATGACCCGGGCCGGCCCGTGGCCGTCGAGCGCCGGCGGGTCGGGGAAGACCGGCATCGGGCGCCCGGTCGGCCCCACCTGCCCCGTGCCGGCGGTCTCCGTGCCGGGCAGGTGCGCGTGGGTCTGGTCGGTCGTGACGTCGGTGGGTGTGGTCACCTCTGAACTCACGGGGGTTTCACTCCAGGTGCCGTCGAACAAAGCGGTCAGCCTCTCGCTGATCGCGTCGACCCTAGCCGCGGGGCGCAAACGGCTTCAAGGCAGGGGGCCCCGGCCGGCGTGTCAGCGCGCCCGGGGGTGGGACTCGGCGTAGACCTCGCGCAGCCGCTGCACGGTGACCATCGTGTAGATCTGGGTCGTCGTGACGGAGGCGTGTCCCAGCAGCTCCTGCACCACCCGGACGTCTGCGCCGCCGTCGAGCAGGTGTGTGGCGAAGGAGTGTCGCAGCGTGTGCGGGCTGACCCGCCCCTCCAGCCCGGCCCGGGCTGCCGCGGCGCCGATCGCGCTCCAGGCGCTCTGCCGGGACAGCCGGCCGCCACGCTGGTTGAGGAACAGCGCTGGGGTGCCGGCGCCGGCGGCGGCGAAGGTGGGGCGGGCGCGCACCAGGTACGCCGAGACGGCTTCCCTGGCGAAGCTGCCCAGGGGGACGACGCGCTCCTTGCTCCCCTTGCCGAGCAGCCGGAGCAGCCCTCCCCTGCCGTCCTCGAGCTCGACGTCGTCGACGTCGAGCTGGACCGCCTCGCTGATGCGTGCGCCCGCGCCGTACAGCACCTCCAGCAGGGCGCGGTCGCGCAACGAGGCGGGGGTGTCCCCCACGCTGGCCGCCGACAGCAGCCGTTCGACGTCGGAGACGCTGATCGCCTTGGGCAGCCGCTGCGGCGGCCTCGGCGGGCGGACGGCACCGGCGGGGTCGGTGCCGGTCTCGCCCTCGACCGCCAGGAAGCGGTGGAACCCGCGGACCGCAACCAGGGTCCGCGCGGCCGACGAGGCCGACAGCGGCGGGTGCTCCTCGCCCCCCTCGCGCAGACCGGCCAGGAACGCCGCGACGTCCGGCTCGCGGACGGCCGCGGGATCGGTGATCCCGCGGCCGTCGAGGAACTCCCGGTAGCGCGCGAGGTCGCGCCGGTAGGAGCGGAGGGTGTTGTCCGCCACGCCGCGCTCGATCCGCAGGTGGTCCAGCCACCCCTGGACCGAGCGCTCGAGCACGGTGTGCGCGGCGGGCGCAGCGGCTGCGCTCAGGACAGGACCTCGAGCACCGGCACCGCCGGCATGCCGTGTGCCTCGGCCACCGGGCCGTAGGTCACCGCGCCGTCGTGGGTGTTCAGGCCGAGGGCGAGGGCAGCGTCCGCGCGCAGCGCGTCGCGCCATCCGCGGTTGGCGAGCTCCACGGCGTACGGCAGGGTCACGTTGGTGAGCGCGTAGGTGGAGGTGTGCGGCACCGCGCCGGGCATGTTCGCGACGCAGTAGAAGACCGAGTTGTGGACCGGGTAGGTCGGGTCGGCGTGCGTCGTCGGCCGCGAGTCCTCGAAGCAGCCGCCCTGGTCGATGGAGATGTCCACCAGCACCGAGCCGGGCTTCATCCGCGAGACCTGCTCGTTGGTGACCAGCGTCGGGGCCTTGGCACCGGGCACCAGCACGGCGCCGATGACCATGTCGGCGTCCATGATCGCGCGCTCGACCTCGTAGGAGTTGGACGCGACGGTCTGGCAGTGGCCCTGGTAGATCGCATCGGCCTGGCGCAGGCGGGCGACGTTGCGGTCCAGCAGCAGCACCTCGGCCTGCATGCCGAGCGCGATCGCGGCGGCGTTCATGCCCGAGACGCCGGCGCCGATGACGACGACCTTGGCGGCGTAGACCCCCGAGACCCCGCCCATGAGGATGCCGCGACCACCCTGGGCGCGCATCAGCGTCGCCGCGCCGACCTGCGGGGCGAGCCGGCCGGCGACCTCGGACATGGGGGCCAGCAGCGGCAGGGACCGGTCCGGCAGCTCGACGGTCTCGTAGGCGATGCCGGTGACCTTGCGCTTGACCAGCTCCTGGGTGAGCGCCTCGTCGGCGGCCAGGTGCAGGTACGTGAAGAGGGTCTGGCCCTCGCGCATCCGGTCGTACTCGGAGGCGATCGGCTCCTTGACCTTGAGGATCAGCTCACCGGTGCCCCAGACGTCGTCGGCGGTGTCGAGGATCCTGGCCCCGGCGGCGACGTAGTCCTCGTTGAGGATCGAGGAGCCGATCCCGGCGTCCTTCTCGACGTAGACCTCGTGCCCGGCCTTGACCAGCTCGTGCACACCAGAAGGCGTGATGGCCACGCGGTACTCGTGGTTCTTGACTTCGCGAGGGATTGCGACCTTCACGGCTATCAACGTCCTTAGCTGTCTTTCCGCCGCCGACGCCGCCCCATTGCCGCGCCGGTCAGCCGCCGCCCCGGGGGCTGCCGAGCCACTCTATCGACATCGGGGTCGCGCCCGGAAAGGCCTGGTGAAAGGGTCCGTTGCATGAAGGGCATGAAGATGTACGCCGACACGACCGGCCGACGCACCGCCCAGATCCTCGCCGACGTGGCCGTCCTGGTGTGGGTGGCGCTCTGGTCCTGGTGCGGGCGCGTCGTCCACGACACGACGCTGCAGCTGCTCGGCCCGGCCCAGCGGCTGGAGAGCGCCGGCAGCACGTTCGGCGCCACGATGCAGGACGCGGGCAGCCGCCTGCGGCAGGTGCCGCTCGTCGGCGAGGACCTGCAGGGCCCGTTCCAGCAGGCCGCGGGCACCGGTACGTCGATCCGCGACGCCGGCCAGCAGCTCGGCGTCGCCGTGGGCCACCTCGCGACGGTGCTGGGGTTCGTGACCGCCGTGGTCCCGATCGTGCTCGTGGTCGGCGTCTGGCTGGCGCTGCGGCTGCGGTTCGTCCGGCGCGCGACCGCGGCGCAGCGGTTCCTCGACGCGGCCGCCGACCTGGACCTGTTCGCCCTGCGTGCACTGGCCGGTCAGCCGATGCACCGCCTGGCGAGGGTCAGCGACGACCCGGCCGGTGGCTGGCGCACGCAGGACCCGGCCGTGGTGCGGGCGCTGGCGCTGCTGGAGCTGCGCGACTGCGGCCTGCGTCCGCCACCGGCTCAGCCCCTGCCGGCCTGACCGCGGTCCGGGTCACCGTCCGGCCGGGTCACCGTCCGGCCGCGTCACCGTCCGGTACCACGACACCCGGACGCAGATCGGCCGCCGGCGGAGCCCACGTCGCCGGGTCCGCGTCGACCTGCTCCCCGCTGCGGATGTCCTTGACCTGGTCGCCGGACTCCCCGGCCCCGGGGAACCAGACGAAGGGGATGCCGCGCCGCTCGGCGAAGCGGATCTGCTTGCCGAACTTCGCCGCGGCCGGAGCCACCTCGACGGGGATCCCCCGCTGGCGCAGCGCCGCGGCGACGCGCATGCCTGCCGCCCGGTCCTCCTCGGCGGCCAGCGAGACCAGGACGCAGGTGGGGGTGGACCGGCTGGCCGACAGGCCCTCCGGTCCGACCAGTCGCCCGAGCAGGCGGGAGACGCCGATGGAGATGCCGACGCCGGGGTAGGTCGTCCTGCCGTCCGAGGCCAGCGCGTCGTAGCGCCCGCCGGAGCAGATGGAGCCGTAGGACTCCTGCCCGACGAGCTGGGTCTCGTAGACCGTGCCGGTGTAGTAGTCCAGACCGCGCGCGATCCGCAGGTCGGCGACCAGCAGGCCCGGGGCGTGTTCCATCGCGGCCCGCATCACCGCGGCCAGGGCGTCCAGGCCCTCGTCCAGGGTCGGGTGCTCGACGCCCAGGGCGCGCACCCGCTCCACGAAGGACAGGTCCGGCGAGGAGATCTCGGCCAGCGCCAGGCAGCGGGCGGCCTGCTCGTCGGTCGCGCCGGCCTCCACCAGCAGCGCCGCGACCTTGCCGGGGCCGATCTTGTCGAGCTTGTCGACGATCCGCAGGACCGTCTTGACATCGGTCAGGCCGAGGCCGAGGTAGAAGCCCTCCGGGATCTTGCGGTTGTTGACCTGGATCCGGAACGGCCCGATCGGCAGCTTGCTGAACGCGTCGGCGATGACCAGCGGCAGCTCGGCCTCGTAGTGCGGAGCCAGCGAGCCCGCGTCCACGATGTCGATGTCGGCCTGGGTGAACTCCCGGTAGCGGCCCTCCTGGGGCCGCTCACCACGCCATACCCGCTGGATCTGGTAGCGGCGGAACGGGAACTGCAGCTTGCCGGCGTTCTCCAGCACGTAGCGGGCGAAGGGGACGGTCAGGTCGAAGTGCAGCCCCAGCCTGCCCTCACGGCCGGAGTCCTCGGCGCCGGCAGCCAGGCGTGAGATCGCGTAGATCTCCTTGTCGGCGTCCTCGCCCTGGCTGGAGAGGCGCTCGATCGGCTCGACCGCCCGGGTCTCGACCGAGGCGAAGCCGTGCAGCTCGAACGTCTCGCGGATGACATCGAGAAAGTGCTGCTCGACGATGCGGTCCCCCGGCAGGAACTCGGGGAACCCGCTGATCGGGGTGACGCGGCTCTGGCTCACGCTGACAGTCCTTGCAGGTAGGGGTTGGCGGCGCGCTCGCGGGCGACCGTGGTGGAGGGGCCGTGGCCCGGCAGGACCAGGGTGTCGTCGGGCAGCGGGAGGACGACGTCGCGCAGGCTGCGGGTCATCGCCTCGCCGCTGCCGCCGGGCAGGTCGGTGCGCCCGATGGCGCCGGCGAAGAGCACGTCGCCGGAGAGCACCGTCGAGCCGAGCCCGGCGCCGGCGGCCTCGTCGGGAACGGTCGGCAGGGCGAACATCACCGAGCCCTCCGTGTGCCCCGGCGCGTGCAGCACGCGCACGCTGAGGCCGGCGAGGTCGAGCAGGTCGTGGTCGGCGAGCGTCACCACGTCCTCCGGCTCCCGCCACGTCGCGCGGGTGCCGAACTGCTGCTCCAGCATCGCGACCAGGGAGGGCTCCAGCAGCGAGAGCGGGTCCTTCAGGCGGTAGCGGTCGTCCTCGTGGAGGTACGCGGCCACCGACGCAGCGCCGCAGACGGGCGTGACCGAGTAGACGTGGTCCAGGTGACCGTGCGTCAGCAGCACGGCGGCGGGCCTGAGGCGGTGCTCGCGCAGCACCTCGGCGAGCTGCTGCTCCACCCCGATGCCCGGGTCGACGACGAGGCACTCCTGCCCGGCGCCGGGCGCGAGCACGTAGCAGTTGGTGGCGAAGGCAGCGGCTGGGAACCCGATCGTGAGCACGACCGCGAGCCTAACGTTCACCGGCACGACGCCGGCCACCGCTGTCGGGCCCGGGAGCCGGACGCCCCGGGGACACGCGGCCGACCACCGCCGTCCCGCACAAGCGCCGTGCCTAGACTGGCCGCGGTCAGGGGGAGCCGTCCTGACGCCGCCGCCGGAACGGAGTGCACCAGGTGTCGCCGAACGACCGTGAGCGAGAGCGCGCCAGGCGCCGTTACGAGAAGCAGCAGGCCGCCCGGCAGCGGCGGGAGGCCGAGGCCCGGCGCAACCGCCAGGTCGTCGCGGTCGTCCTGGCCGTGCTGCTGGTGGTCGGCAGCCTCGTCGGCATCAGCCTGGCGATGAAGGGCAGCTCGGGCTCGACACCCGCCGCGGGCGCCTCGCCCAGCGCCCCAGCCTCGCCCAGCGTGCCCGCGTCACCCAGCGCCGCGGCCTCCTCCGGCGCGCACGTCGCCGGCTGCAGCGCTCCGCCTGCCGCACCGGGCGCCCGTACGGCGAAGCTGCCGGACAAGGCCACCGCGGCGGGCAGGACGTTCGTGGCGACCGTGACCACCACCTGCGGCACCATCACGATGGAGCTCGACGGGACGAAGGCCCCGCAGACCGTGGCGTCCTTCCTCGGCCTCGCCCGCAGCGGCTACTGGAACGACTCCCCGTGCCACCGCCTGGTCACCAGCGGGATCTTCGTGCTCCAGTGCGGTGACCCGACCGGCACCGGCAGCGGCGGCCCGGGCTACGGCTTCGGCGTCGAGAATGCGCCCAAGGACTACCAGTTCCCCGCCGGCACGCTGGCCATGGCCCGCACCTCCGACCCCAACAGCAACGGCGGCCAGTTCTTCATCGTCTACAAGCAGACCGAGCTCCAGGACCCCACCGGCTACTCGATCTTCGGCAAGGTCACCGGCGGCATGGATATCGTGGACAGGATCGCCGCCGCGGGAGCCGAGCCGGCCGACCAGTCCGGCAACACGGCGCCCCACCAACCGATCAGCATCCTCAAGGTTGCTGTCACCGAGAAGAAGGCCTGACCTCGTGTCCGAGCAGACCCCCTCCACCGAGCAGACCGACGCGCCCGAGGCGGCCACGCCCGCTCCCCGCCCGGTTCCCGCGCCTGCTCCCCCGGCTCCCGCGCCTGCTCCCCCGGCGCCCCGGGCGCCCAGCCCCGCGGCGCTCGCCGGCCTGCACGCCCCCGGCGGTCAGCGGGCCTCGGAGTTCGGCCGGGTCGCCGACGACGGCACCGTCTTCGTCCGCACCGCCGAGGGTGAGCGCGAGGTCGGTTCCTACCCCGGGGCCACCCCCGCGGAGGCGCTGGCCTACTTCACCCGCAAGTACGACGAGCTGCTCGCCTCCGCCGAGCTCCTGCTCCAGCGGGTGACGCACACGGACCTCGGCGCGAAGGAGGCCGGCGAGGGCCTGGCCAAGCTGCGCGAGCAGAGCGCCGACGCCCGGGTGGTGGGCGACCTCGCCCTGCTCGAGACCAAGGTCCAGGCCGTGGCCGCCGCCGTCCAGACCAAGCGCGGTGCCGAGGACGCCGAGCGCCGGGCCGCCCGTGAGGCCGGCCGGGTGAAGCGCGAGACGCTGGTCGCCGAGGCCGAGTCCATCGCGGCGCAGCCCGAGAACAAGGTCCAGTGGAAGGCCAGCGGTGCCCGCATGCGGGCCCTGCTGGATGAGTGGAAGGCCATGCAGCGCAGCGGCCCCAAGCTCGACCGGGAGTCCGAGACGTCGCTGTGGCAGCGGTTCAGCGCGGCCCGCAACGGTTTCGACAAGGCCCGGCGGCTGCACTTCGCCCAGCTCGAGGGGACCCAGTCCGAGGCCAAGGCGGCCAAGCAGAAGCTCGTCGCCGAGGCCGAGGCGCTGGCCACCAGCACGGACTGGGCGCCGACCGCGACGGCGTTCAAGCGGTTGATGGACCGCTGGCGCGACGCCGGCCGCGCGTCGCGCACGGACGACGACGCCCTGTGGGCCCGCTTCAAGGCGGCCCAGGACGCCTTCTTCGCCGCCAAGGACGAGGTCGTGGCCGCGGAGAACGTGGAGTACCAGGCCAACCTCCAGGTCAAGGAGGACCTGCTCACCCAGGCCCAGGCGCTGCTGCCGGTCACCGACATCGAGGCGGCCAAGGCGGCGCTGCGCACGATCCAGGACAAGTGGGAGGCCGCTGGCAAGGTGCCCCGCAGCGACCTCGAACGGGTCGAGAAGGCCATGCGCCGGGTGGAGCAGACGGTCCGCGAGGCGGACGAGAAGCGCTGGGCCAGCCGCAACCCCGAGGCGGCGGCCCGGGCACAGAGCCTGGTGGACCAGCTGGAGTCGGCGGTCGAGGGGCTGCGGGCGGACCTCGCCGCGGCGGAGGCCTCGGGCAACGAGCGTCGTACGGCGGACGCGCGCGCGGCGCTGGAGGCGCGCGAGCAATGGCTGGCCCAGGCCCGTGCGGGCCTGCAGGAGTTCAGCAGCTGAACCGGCTCCGGGCGCTCATCACCCCGGAGGCCCTCCACCGCGCACTCGGCCGCCGCGCCCGGTCCCGATGGGTGGAGGGACCGTCGCGGCCAGAAGGACGGTGTTGACCGTTTCGTCGAGGGCCACGTCGGCGGGGTCGACGGTGCGGCGATCACGGTCGCGGCACGTCGTCGAGCCGCCCCAGCTCCCCCCGTGGAAGGCCGGTACCGCCGGGGAGGGAGCGCCGCCGCCCGCAGCACTGGTCTTGAAGTGCACTTTAGGTGCAGTATGCTGCACTCATGGATCGGGACACGGCGGACCTCGCGATGGCCATCGGCGCACGGGTGCGACAGGTGCGGCAGTCGCGGAGATGGACGCTCGACCGGCTGGCCGAGGCCGCCGGCGTGAGCCGCCGCATGGTGGTCAACGTGGAGCAGGGTGCGGCGAACCCGAGCGTCGGGACACTGCTGAGGATCAGTGACGCGCTGGGCGTGGGGCTGCCGTCGTTGGTCGAGCAACCGCAGCCCAAGCCGGTCACGGTCACGCGTCGGGGCGAAGGCGCCGTGCTGTGGACCGGTGAGTCCGGTGGGCGCGGGGTGCTGGTCGCCGGCACGGAGCCACCGGACGTCATGGAGCTGTGGGACTGGACGCTGGGCCCGGGGGACGCTCACGCCAGCGAGGCCCACACGGCAGGGACCAAGGAGCTCGTGCAGGTCCACCAGGGCAGGATCACGGTCGGAGCCGGGGACCAGCTCGTGACCCTCGAGGCCGGCGATGCCGTCGCCTTTCCCGGCGACGTGGCGCACTCGTACGCGAATCCGGGCACGCAGCAGGCGAGGTTCTCGCTGGCCGTCTTCGAGCCCGGTGTGGGGTCGGGGTCCGCGTCGGAGGCCCACGATGGGTGAGCTCCGCAGGCTGGATGACCTGCTGGCAGGTGCGTCCGTCCAGGCGGACGTCTTCGCGCTGCGACCTGACTACCGGGCGATGCTGGTGGCGGTGGACGGGATGGTCCCGAGCCCGGGCGATGCTGCCAGTGACGCCCTGCTCCAAGCGGCGGAGACCGCCGCCCGCACGGCCCTGGATGCCTGTGCCGTGGACCAGGTCCCGCACGTGGCCCAGTGGCGGGAGGCGTACCGCGCGTTCGGAGCCAAGCCCCAACGGACCCGTAACAGCCTGGAGGCCCTCCTGCGGCGCGCCGCGTCCGGGCTTCCGCGGGTGAACCGGCTCACCGACATCTACAACGCGGTGTCGGTGCTGCACCAGGTGCCGCTCGGCGGGGAGGACCTGGACCGGTACAGCGGTGCGCCACGGCTGGTCCGCGCCACCGGGACAGAGCCCTTCGACACGGTCGCGGGGGGCGCCGACGTGGTCGAGCATCCCGAGCCCGGTGAAGTCGTGTGGTGCGACGACGCGGGGGTGACCTGTCGGCGGTGGAACTGGCGCCAGGCCCGCCGTACCCAGCTCAGCGACGACACCACCGCAGCCCTGTTCATCCTCGACGCCCTCGACCCCGTCACAGATGAGGCGCTCCGGAGGGCCGCCGACGACCTGGCCGCCCACCTGGGCCGGCTGGGACCCGACGTCCGGGTCACGCGTCGCCTGCTGGCCGCCGACCCGACTTCTCGAGAGGGAGACTGACATGCTCATCCACCCGTGGGACGCCGCTGTGGACCGCACCGAGTGGCAGGACTGGCTGGCCTCCACCGACCGGTTCGGCATGCTGGCGGTCAACAACGTCGACCGGGCCCAGGCGCCGCTGGTGCTGCCCACCCACTTCACCGTCGCCGGTGACGAGCTGCTCATGCACCTGGCCCGGCCCAACCCCGTGTGGCCGCACCTGGAGGCAGCCCACGAGGTGCGGCTCGCCGTGGTCGGCGACTACGCCTACGTCCCGACGTACTGGCGGGCCAGGGCCGGCGGTCCCGACGAGGACGGGGTGCCGACCAGCTACTACGCCACCGTGCAGTTCGTGTGCCGGCCCACGGTGCTGGATGACCCGCAGGACAAGGCAGACCTCCTCACCGCTCAGCTGGCCGACTTCCAGCCCGAAGGCGGCCATGCGACCGTCGCCACCGACGCGGCACCCTACGGGCGGATGCTGTCCGGTATCCGCGGCGTCCGGTTGTCGGTGCTGAGGGTGGACGCCAAGTTCAAGTACGACGACGCGAACCCGGTCGACCACCGCGAACGCGTGATCGACCGCCTGGAGCAGCGAGGCCACGGTCTCGACGCCGGGGCAGCGGCACAGCAACGGCGGCGCCTGCACACCATCGGCGACTGGAAGAGCTCTCCGGATCCGTCGTGACCCGGCCGACCCACTGGTCCGCCCCGGTGCCACCCTGGGGGCTCGCGCTGTTTGCGATGCTGTCCGTGCAGCTGGGCTCGGCCCTCTCGGTGCCCCTGGTCGGGACCGTCGGTCCGGCCGGAACGGCCTGGCTGCGGCTCAGCATGGGAGCCCTGGTCTTCCTGGCCCTGGCTCGTCCCCCGCTCCGCGCCGTCCGCCGGCCAGACGTGCCGGCGGTGCTGGCTCTGGGCGTGACCACCGGGATGGTCACCATGGCGTTCCTGGCTGCGACCGAGCGGATCCCGCTCGGCACCGCCGTCGCCGTGGAGTTCCTCGGCCCCCTGACCGTCGCCGCCGTACGCAGCCACAGCAGGCGAGCACTGCCCTGGCCTGGCCGCGCGCTGCTCGGCGTCATCCTGCTCGCCCAACCCTGGCGCGGCGCCACCAACCCCGCCGGCCTGGCGTTCGCCGGACTCTCGGCCCTCGGGTGGGCCACGTACATCCTGCTCACCCAACGCATCGGCGACCGCTTCACCGGCATCGGCGGACTCTCGCTCACCGTCCCCGTCGCCGCCATCACGGCTGCGGTCGTCGGTGTACCCCAGGCCGTCGGCCACCTGACGCCGGGCGTGCTCGCAGCCGCCGCCGGGCTGGCCGTGCTGCTGCCGGTCCTGCCCTTCGCGTTCGAGCTGCTCGCGCTGCGCCGCATGACAGCCACGGCGTTCGGAACCCTCATGGCCCTCGTACCCGCCCTCGGGGTGCTCCTCGGGCTGCTCGTGCTGCACCAGAGGCCCTCGCCCGCCCAGCTCGCCGGCATCCTGCTCGTCGTCCTGGCCGGAGCCGGCGCCCAACGCGGCGGAGCACGCCGCCACGGAGCCCCCGACGGCGCCCGGATCCACTCCGCGCTCGACCCCATCGGCTGACCACACAGGACCGGCTCGCTGCGAGACTGCGACCCCCGGCCCGCTCAGCCGAACGTCCACCCACCGCGACGCCGGCTGTGGAGCGTGGCGCGGCAGAGCCCGAAGTCAGTTGACGCACGGTCGTGCCACCCACCCAATGGTGACGTGACTCCCCCACGTGCCGTCGTCCTGGTCGAGGGAGTCAGCGACCGGGTGGCGCTGCACGCGTTGGCGGAACGATCCGGTCGGTCCCTCACCGGCGAGGGCGTCGAGGTGGTCCCGATGGGCGGCATCACCAACACGCGCGCCTTCGCGTCGCGCTACGGACCGCGCGGGCTCGGCCTTCCGCTGGCGGGGCTGTACGACGCCCCCGCGGAGGCCACGCTGCGCCACGGACTGGCGGCGGCAGGTCTCGGTGCCGCTCTCGAACCCGACGGGCTGCCCACACTGGGCTTCTTCGCGTGCTCGCTGGACCTGGAGGACGAGCTGATCCGAGCCCTCGGGGTGGAGGCCGTCGAGGCGGTCATCGAGGAGGCAGGCGAAAGCAGCTCCATCCGGCTGCTGGCGAACATGCCCGCCCAGCGCGGCTGGACCCGCAGCGCGGTGCTCCGACGCTTCCTCGGGGCCCGGTCAGGTCGCAAGGCCCGCTATGCGTCGCTGCTGGTCGGGGCGCTGCAACCCGGTCGCGTGCCCGAGCCGTTGGCGGCCCTGCTCGCCCGTGTGTGACCGCACCGGAGACCACGCACTCCCGTCGGGTCGGGACCCAGGCGCTCGGCGACCCTGGCCACGCCCCCGCACCGTTCCGACGCACCCAGCCCCGGCAGCAGGCTCCCCGCTCAGACCGGCTCGGGCTTGGCGGCCTTGCCGCCGGTGATGCGGTAGACGTCGAACACGCCGTCGATCTTGCGCACGGCCTTGATCACGTGGTCGAGGTGACCGGGGTCGCCCATCTCGAACGTGAACTTGGAGATCGCCACGCGGTCACGCGAGGTCGCCACGCTCGCGGACAGGATGTTGACGTGGTGGTCGGACAGGATCCGGGTGACGTCCGAGAGCAGGCGGTTGCGGTCCAGGGCCTCGACCTGCAGCTGGACGAGGAACACGCTGGCCGCCGACGGTGCCCACTCCACGTCGATCAGCCGGTCGGGCTGGCTGAGCAGCGACTCGGCGTTGGTGCAGTCGGCGCGGTGGACCGAGACGCCGCTGCCGCGGGTCACGAAGCCGATGATGGGGTCGCCCGGCACCGGCGTGCAGCAGCGCGCGAGCTTGACCCACACGTCGGCCGTGCCGACCACGACGACGCCCGGGTCGCCGCTGCGCCGGCGCATCGCCCTGGTCGGGGTGGTCGCCTCGGCCAGGTCCTCGCTGGCGCCCTCCTCGCCGCCCATGGACTCCACCAGGCGGCCCACGACGTGCTGGGCGGACACATGGCCCTCGCCCACCGCCGCGTAGAGCGCAGAGATGTCGGCGTAGCGCAGCTCACCGGCCAGGTTGGTCAGCGTCTCGTGGGTCATCAGGCGCTGCAGCGGCAGGCCCTGCTTGCGCATCGCCTTGGCGATGGCGTCCTTGCCGGAGTCGATGGCCTCCTCACGGCGCTCCTTGGAGAACCACTGCCGGATCTTGTTGCGTGCCCGCGGGCTCTTGACGAACGTCAGCCAGTCGCGTGAGGGGCCGGCGCCGTCGGCCTTCGAGGTCAGCACCTCGACCACGTCGCCGTTCTCCAACGTGCTCTCCAGGGGCACCAGCCGGCCGTTGACGCGCCCGCCGATGCAGTGGTGACCGACCTCGGTGTGCACGGCGTAGGCGAAGTCGACCGGGGTCGACCCGGCTGGCAGGGCGATGACCGAGCCCTTGGGGGTGAAGACGTAGACCTCGCGGGCGTTGATCTCGAACCGGAGCGAGTCGAGGAACTCCCCCGGGTCGGAGGTCTCGCGCTGCCAGTCCAGCAGCTGTCGCAACCACGCCATGTCGTTGACCGGGCCGTCGCCGTCGCGACCGGCCCCCACCTCGACGCCCGCGCTGCCGTTCTCCTTGTACTTCCAGTGCGCCGCGACGCCGTACTCGGCCCGCCGGTGCATCGTGTGCGTCCGGATCTGGATCTCGACCGGCTTGCCCTCGGGACCGATCACCGTGGTGTGCAGCGACTGGTACATGTTGAACTTCGGCATCGCGATGTAGTCCTTGAACCGCCCGGGCACGGGGTTCCAGCGCGCGTGCAGCGCGCCGAGGACGGCGTAGCAGTCACGGACCGAGTCCACCAGCACCCGCACCGCGACGAGGTCGTAGATCTCCTCGAAGTCGCGGCCGCGGACGATCATCTTCTGGTAGACGGAGTAGTAGTGCTTGGGCCGGCCGGTGACCGTGGCCTTGATCCGGGCCGCGGCCAGGTCGGACTTGACCGCCTCGCGGACGCCGGCGAGATACTCCTCGCGCGCCGGGGCACGGTCGGCGACCAGGCGCACGATCTCGTCGTACACCTTGGGGTAGAGCGTCGCGAAGGACAGGTCCTCCAGCTCCCACTTGATGGTGTTCATGCCCAGGCGGTGGGCCAGCGGCGCATAGATCTCGAGCGTCTCGCGGGCCTTGCGCTGCGCCGACTCCCGGGAGACGTAGCGCCACGTGCGGGCGTTGTGCAGCCGGTCGGCCAGCTTGATCACCAGGACGCGGATGTCGCGGGCCATGGCCACGACCATCTTGCGCACCGTCTCGGCCTGCGCCGCGTCGCCGTAGGTCACCTTGTCCAGCTTGGTGACGCCGTCGACGAGCATCGCGACCTCCTCACCGAAGTCGCGGGTGAGCTCGGCCAGGCTGTACGGCGTGTCCTCGACCGTGTCGTGCAGCAGCGCGGCGGCCAGCGTGGCCGGGGTCATGCCCAGCTCGGCGAGGATGGTGGTGACGGCGAGCGGGTGGGTGATGTAGGGGTCGCCGCTCTTGCGCATCTGGCCGTCGTGAGCGCGCTCGGCCACCTCGTAGGCCCGCTCGATGACCGACAGGTCGGCCTTGGGGTGCGTGGCCCGCACCGAGCGCAGCAGCGGCTCGAGGACGGGGTTGACGTCGGTGCGGGGGCCGCCGAAGCGGGCCAGCCGCGCCCGGACGCGCGAGGCCGTGGCGATCGGCCGCGTCGGCTCCTCCGGCGGGGCGGACGGCACGGAGCCGGCGGTGGTGCCGGCAGCCACGTCCTCGGTCATGGCACCAGTCTAGGCGGGGTCAGAGCGTGACGATCGTGTGGACCTCACGAGCGGCGAGCCGCTCGCGTCCGCGCAGGAAGCCCAGCTCGGCCACCGCCTCGAACGCGACCACCTTGGCACCCGCCCGCTCGAGCAGGTCGCACGTCGCGACGGCCGTGCCGCCGGTGGCCAGGATGTCGTCCACGACGAGGACGCGAGCGCCGGCGACGAAGGCGTCGGCGTGCACCTCGATCGTCGCAGTGCCGTACTCCAGCTCGTAGTCCACGTGCAGCACGTCGCCCGGCAGCTTGCCGGCCTTGCGGACCGGGACGAAGCCGGTGCCGAGCTCGTAGGCCACCGCCGCGCCGAGGATGAAGCCGCGGGCCTCGATGCCGACGACGAGGTCGATGCTGCCGGCGCGACGGGTCGCGATGTCCTGCACCACGGCACGCAGGGCCGCCCCGTCGCTGAGCAGGGGCGTGAAGTCCTTGAACGACACCCCCGGCTCGGGGAAGTCGGGGATGTCGCGGAGCCGGCTGGCCACCAGCTGCTCGATCGTTCCGGTCGGCTCGGTCTGCTCTGTCATCGGGGCTGCTGCCGCCTAACGCTTGGACTTCGGGGGACGCTTGGGCTGGTTGCGCGGGCCGGTCTGCGCGTAGGGGTGGACCGGACGGGACAGCGCCGTGGCGCCGCCTGCCGCACGCGCGCTGTGCACGGTGTGCTGCGGGGTGTCCTGGACCTCGCCGCCGGTGGAGCCGGCCGCTGCCGCGACAGGCGCCTCCTGGACGCCCCGGCCGCGGGTCGCCTGGTAGCGCTCGGCCCGCTTCTTCAGCTGCTGCATCGCCGGCTCGCGCTCACGCAGGTCGGCGAGCAGCGGGGTGGCGATGAAGATCGAGGAGTAGGTGCCGGCGGCGATACCGACGAACAGCGCGAGGCTGAGGTCGAGCAGCGTCCCCGGGCCCAGGACGGTGAAGCCGACGACGAGGATCGCAGCCACCGGCAGCAGCGCCACGACTGAGGTGTTGATGGAGCGCACCAGGGTCTGGTTCACCGCCAGGTTGGCGGCCTGGGAGTAGGACATGCGGCCGTTGGCCACGGCCTCGGAGGTGTTCTCCCGCACCTTGTCGAACACCACGACGGTGTCGTAGAGGGAGTACCCGAGGATCGTGAGGAACCCGATGACCGAGGCCGGGGTGATCTCGAACCCGGCGAGGGCGTAGATGCCGACGGTGATGACCAGGTCGTGCAGCAGCGCGACCAGGGCGGCCGCGGACATCTTCCAGGTGCGGAAGTACGCCGCCAGCACCAGCGAGACCAGGACCAGGAACACCACCAGGGCGTTGCGGGCCTTGTCGCTGACCGAGGACCCCCACGACGCCCCGACGAACGAGGACGCGATCGAGTCGGCCGGGACGCCGAAGGCCTTGGCCAGCTCGCCCTTGCCGGCCTCGGTCTGGACCGCGGTGAGCTTCTCGGTCTGCACGCGGATGGTGCTGCTGCCCAGCTTGGTCACGACGACGTCGGCGCCGTTCGCCTGCGCGCTGAGGGCCTGCCGGCCGGTCTGCTCGAAGTCCTGGACGTGGGTGACCCCGGGGACCCGGAACTCCGAGCCGCCCCGGAACTCCAGGCCGAAGTTGAGCCCGCGACCGAAGATGCCGACCAGGGCCAGCACGATGATCCCCGCCGAGATGGCGTACCACAGCCGCTGGCGGCCGACGAAGTCGATCGAGCGCTTGCCCGTGTAGAGGTCGTTGCCGAAGGTGGCGAAGCGGCTCATGAGGCGTGGCCTCCCTCTGCCGCGGCGCGCTGCGCGGCGATCGTGACCCGGCCCCGGCCGGCGTACCGCGGCAGCGTCGTCCCCAGGTGCTCAGGGTCGAAGCCGGACCACTTGTGGCCCTCACCGAAGAACTTGGTGTTGGCGAGGATCGCCACCAGGGGGTGGGTGAAGAGGATGACGACCATGATGTCGATGATCGTGGTCAGCATCAGGGTGAAGGCGAAGCCGCGCACGTTGCTCGCCGCGAGGGCGTAGAGCACCGCCGCCGCCAGCAGGTTGACCGCGTCGGCGATCAGGATGGTGCGCCGGGCGCGCTTCCATCCCGTCTCGACGGCGGCGCGCAGCTGCCTGCCCTCCCGTACCTCGTCGCGGACGCGCTCGAAGTAGACGATGAAGGAGTCGGCCGTGATGCCGATCGAGACGATCAGGCCCGTGACACCGGCCATGGTCAGCCGGAAGCCGTGCGACCAGCCGAGGAGCGTGACCGCGGCGTAGGTGATGACCGACGCCACGAGCAGCGAGGCGACCGTGACCAGGCCGAGGGCGCGGTACTGGACCAGGGAGTAGAGCACCACCAGCAGCAGGCCGATCGCGCCGGCGATGAGGCCCTTCTGCAGCTGGTCGGAGCCGAGCTGGGGGCTGATGTCGTCCTGCGTCTGCAGCGAGAACGACATCGGCAGCGCGCCGAACTTGATCTGGTCGGCCAGCAGCCGGGCGCTCTCGGCGGTGAAGTTCCCGGTGATGCTCGCCGAGCCGTTGGTGATGGCGGCGTTGGTCTGCGGGGCGGAGATGACCTGGTTGTCCAGGACGATCGCGAACTGGTTCTGCGGCGGCTGCAGGCCCACGAGGCGCGTGGTGACGTCGCCGAACTCCTTGGTGCCCTTGCCGTTGAAGGACAGCCGGATCTCGTAGCCACCGGTGGGGGCGCCCTGCTGGTTGAGCTCGGCGCCGGAGGCGGCGTCCTTGACGTCCTGGCCCTCGACCTCGGCCGGCCCGAGGATGTACTTGCTCGTGCCGTCGACCGAGCAGGTCACCATCACCTTGTCGGGGTCGTCCACGATGGCCTGCACCTGGGCCGGCTTGGTGCAGTCCAGGCTGGTGAGCTGCTTCTCGATCGCCGGGGTGATCTGCGCCAGGTCACTGGCGGTGCCCTTGGCCGCGTCGGTGGCCGGGGCTGTCGGAGCCGGCGCCGGCGCGGTGGGGGTCGGCACCGGCGCGCTGGTGGCCGTCGCGGCGGGCGTGGCCTTCGTCGCCGCGGGGGCCTTGGCCGGGGCGGTGGAGGACGGGCTCGGGGTGGCGGCCGGCGTCGCCCGCAGCGCCTCAGGGAAGCCCGAGCCGGCCGACGTCGAGGCAGTGCCGGACGGCGTGGCGGTCGCCGTCGAGGGCGTCACCTTCGGGAGGGTCGTCGCCTTGGCCGACGGGGCCGCGGTGGCCTTGCCGGACGGAGTGGCCCCGTTTGACGGGGTGGCGCTCGGGGTCGCGCTGGGCGCGGGGGCCGGCGCGGCGTTGGGCGTCTCGACCAGGACCGGCCGGAAGCGCAGCTGCGAGGACTTGCTGAGGGAGTCCACGGTGCTCTGCGGCGGCTTGCCCGGCAGCGAGATGACGATGTTGCGGCCACCCTGGGTGGCCACCTCGGCCTCGGCCACGCCGCTGCCGTCCACGCGCTGACGGATGATGTCCACGGCCTTGTCGATCTGGCCCTGGTTGATCGCGCGGTTGCCGACGAGCTTGGGCTCGAGGATCAGCTGCGTGCCGCCCTCGAGGTCGAGGCCGAGCTTGGGGGTCAGCTGCGCCTCGCCCCAGGTGTGCACGGAGGCGAGCAGGCCGTAGAGGCCCGCGACGATGACGAACAACGCGGCCAGCACACGGAGTGGGCGGCGGTTCCGGGGGTTCAGGGGCACAGGTGGTCCTACTCGGCGGGGTTCACGGGCGAGGTGGACGGGCCGTCCTCGGGGCCGCCCTGCGGCGTGGCCGTCGGCGCCGGCCCGGCCAGGGCGCGCCGGTCGAACCGGATGGTGACCCCAGGGCTGACCTCGAGGGTGGCGATCCGGTCGTCCAGGGCCACGATGCGTCCCAGCAGCCCGGAGGTCGTGGTGACCTCGTCACCGATGCTGAGGTTGCTCTGCACTGCATGGGCCTCACGCTGACGGCGGCGCTGCGTCATGAACATGAAGATGATCAGCAGGACCGGCAGAGCGAAGATCAGCAGGTTGCCGAGACCGGCGCCTTGGGGCATGAGTGGGGTTCCTCGTCAGTGGGTACGTGTCGTGGACCAGTCTGCGCCCGGTGGTGGACACCACAGGATGCAGGGGCGGCGGCCGTGGCCGTGGCGCCCGGGCGAGTCTAGGTGGGCCACGCCGCAGCGACCAACGAGCCCCGACGGGACGTGGCCGGTCCGCTATGCAATCGTGATCTTCGGCTCACCCGCCGAAACGCCCGTCACCCTCTCCCAACGGCAGCGCGGCCTGGGAGGTTCCGGCCACCGGCGAGGGTGGGGTCAGGCCCAGGTGCTCCCATGCCAGCGGCGCGGCGGCCCGCCCCCGTGGCGTGCGGATCATGAAGCCCTCCCGCACGAGGAACGGCTCGGCGACGGTCTCGACGGTGTCGGACTCCTCCCCGACGGCGACGGCCAGCGTGCTGAGGCCGACCGGCCCGCCGCCGAACCGGCGGCACAGGGCCTCCAGGACGGCACGGTCGAGGCGGTCGAGGCCGCGGTCGTCGACGTCGAAGAGGGCCAGCGCGGCGTGCGCCGCCTCCTCGTCGACGACCCCGCGACCGTGCACCTGGGCCCAGTCACGCACGCGGCGCAGCAGCCGGTTGGCGATGCGCGGCGTGCCCCGGGACCGCCGGGCGATCTCGGTGATGCCCGCGTCGTCCGTGTCGACCTGGAGCAGCCCGGCCGAGCGCCTGACGATGGTGACGAGGTCTGCGGTGGCGTAGAAGTCGAGGTGGCCGGTGAAGCCGAACCGGTCGCGCAGGGGCGCCGGCAGGAGGCCGGCCCGGGTGGTGGCACCCACGACGGTGAACGGCTCGAGCGCCAAGGGGATGGCGGTGGCGCCCGGGCCCTTGCCGACGATCACGTCGACCCGGAAGTCCTCCATCGCGAGGTACAGCATCTCCTCGGCCGGCCTCGCCATCCGGTGGATCTCGTCCAGGAACAGCACCTCACCCTTGCTGAGGGAGGACAGGATCGAGGCGAGGTCGCCGGCGTGCTGGATGGCCGGGCCGCTGGTGATGCGGATCGGCTGCTCGAGCTCGGCGGCGACGATCATGGCGAGCGTCGTCTTGCCCAGGCCGGGCGGCCCCGACAGCAGGATGTGGTCCGGCGGCGCGTCGCGGCGCCGGGCCGCCTCCAGCACCAGCTGCAGCTGGTCACGCACGCGCCCCTGGCCGGGGAACTCGCTCAGCCGCTTGGGCCGCAGCGCCGCCTCGACCTGGCGCTCGTCGTCGTCGCCACCGGGGTCGACGATGCGCGCCGTGGCGTCCAGGGAGTCATCGGCGTAGGTGCCGTCGAGGTCGCTCACCGGCCCAGCTCCCGCAGGGCGGCGCGCAGCAGCCCCGAGACGTCGCTGCCGTCGCCGGCACCGGGAGCCACGACCTCGACCGCGTCGTCGGCCTGCTTGACCGACCAGCCGAGCCCGACGAGGGCCTCACGGACCTGGCCGCGCCACGGGGCCACCGCCGGCGTGGTGGGCGTCGCTGCGCCGGCCACAGCACCGGTGGGCAGGCCGATCTTGTCGCGCAGCTCGAGCACGATCCGCTCGGCGCCCTTCTTGCCGATGCCGGGCACCTTGGTGAGGGCGGCGAGGTCACCGGTGCTCACGGCCTGCCGCAGGACGTCGGGGGCATGCACGGCGAGCATGGCCAGCGCGAGCCGTGGCCCGACGCCGGAGACGGTCTGCACCTGCTCGAAGACGACCTTCTCGTCGTCGTCGGCGAAGCCGTAGAGCGTGAGCGACTCCTCCCGCACGACCATGGTGGTGGCAAGGCGCGCCTCGGTGCCCCGCCGCAGGCCGGCAGCCGTGCCGGGGGTGGTGTGCACCAGCAGGCCGACTCCCCCGACCTCCAGCACGGCCGAGTCGAGGCCGACGGTGAGGACGACTCCCCTGACGGAGGCGATCATCGCGCGGCCACCGCGGCCTTCTGGGCAGCGACCGCCCGCTGCAGGCGGTCCTGGGCACCGCCGCGCCATACGTGGCAGATGGCGAGGGCCAGGGCGTCGGCGGCGTCGGCGGGACGCGGGGCGACCGTCAGCCCGAGGATGCGCGTGACCATGGCGGTGACCTGGGCCTTGTCGGCGCGGCCGTTGCCGGTCACCGCCGCCTTGACCTCGGTGGGGGTGTGCATGGCCAGCGGCAGACCGAGCCGCGCGGCGGCCAGCATCGGGACGGCGGAGGCCTGTGCGGTGCCCATGATCCCCTTGATGTTGGCCTTGGCGAAGACCCGCTCGACCGCGACCGCGTCGGGCGTGTGCTGGGCCAGCCACGCGTCGATCTCGGCCTGCAGGGCCAGGAGTCGGAGCTCGGGAGCGTCGGTCTGCGGGGTCCGCACGACCCCGACGGCGATCATCCGCAGCGGCTGGCCGAGGCCGCCGTCGACGATGCCGAGACCGCATCGGGTCAGCCCGGGGTCGACACCCAGCACGCGCACGGGCGCCACCTCTTTCGTCGTTGCACCTGCGGTTGGCCCGAACAGGTGTTCGGCTCCACGCTACACAGCGTGGACCCGTCCGGCCGGCAGGCCACGCCGCAGGAGGTGCAGGCGGTGTCGCCCGCGTCCTCGTCGGCCCAGCCCTCGCGCCTCAGCCTTCTCGCCTCAGCCTTCGCGCCTCAGCCTTCGGCGCGTGAAACTCGCCGCCTCAGCCCTCGGCGCGTGAAACTCGCCGCCTCAGTCCTCGTCGTCGTCCAGCTCGGCGAGGACGCCGTCGCTGACGTCGCCGTTGGCCCAGACGTTCTGGACGTCGTCGCTGTCCTCGAGGGCGTCGATGACGCGGAACATCTTGCGCGCGCCGTCGGCGTCGAGCTCCACCTGCAGCGTGGGCACGAACGAGGCCTCCGCCGAGTCGTAGTCGATGCCGGCGGCCTGGACCGCGGTGCGGACGGCCACGAAGTCCCCGGCGTCGCTGATGATCTCGAAGGAGTCACCGAGGTCGTTGACCTCCTCGGCGCCGGCGTCCAGGACCACCTCGAGCAGGTCGTCCTCGGTGAGCGAGCCCTTGGGCACGGTCACCACGCCCTTGCGGGTGAACACGTAGGACACGCTGCCGGGGTCGGCGAGCTGGCCACCGTTGCGCGACAGGGCCGTGCGCACCTCGGCCGCGGCGCGGTTGCGGTTGTCGGTGAGGCACTCGATGAGGACCGCGACGCCGCCGGGTGCGTAGCCCTCGTAGGTGATCGTCTGCCAGTCGGCGCCACCGGCCTCGGCACCGCTGCCGCGCTTGACCGCCCGGTCGATGTTGTCGTTGGGGACCGAGGTCTTCTTGGCCTTCTGGATCGCGTCGAACAGCGTCGGGTTGCCGGCCGGGTCACCGCCACCGGTGCGCGCCGCCACCTCGATGTTCTTGATCAGCTTGGCGAAGAGCTTGCCCCGCTTGGCGTCGATCGCGGCCTTCTTGTGCTTGGTCGTCGCCCATTTGGAGTGCCCGCTCATGATGGTCTGCTTCCTCTGTTCTCAGGTCCAAGATCCCGGCGATCCTACCGAGTCCGCGGCAGCCGGGTCAGCCGCGGGAGGCCCGCACCATGGAGGTGAAGTACTCGTGCACGCGCCGGTCGCCCGTGACCTCGGGGTGGAAGGACGTCGCGAGCAGGTTGCCCTGGCGGATCGCGACCACCTTGCCCGCTGCCGGTCCGCGCTCGACCGTGCCGAGGACGTCGACGCCCGCGCCGGTCTCCTCCACCCACGGGGCACGGATGAACACGGCCCGGAAGAGCTCGTCGCCCGAGAGCGTGCCGGTCTCGCCTGCGATGGCGGGCATGTGCAGGTCCTCCTCGAAGGAGTCCACCTGGCGACCGAAGGCGTTGCGCCGCACGGTGATGTCCAGGCCGCCGAGGGTCTCCTGGTCCGGCCGCGCGTCGGCGATGCGGTCGGCGAGCATGATCATGCCCGCGCAGGAGCCGTACGCCGGCATGCCGTCCGCGAGCCGCTTGCGCAGCGGCTCCTGCAGGTCGAAGGCGCGGACCAGCTTGTCCATGGTGGTCGACTCACCGCCGGGGATCACCAGCGCCTCGACGTCGTCGAGCTCCCGCGGGCGACGGACGCTGGTGGCGCGGGCGCCCAGGCTCTCGAGCACCCGCAGGTGCTCGCGGACGTCGCCCTGGACGGCCAGGACGCCGATGCTGACGGGATGTTCGCTCACTCCCCCAGCCTAGGTCGTGCCACCGGGCGCTAGTTTCTGGGGCATGCCCGCCTCCGACGCCCTCTCCGCGCGCGCCGCGCAGCTCGACGCCGACTCCCCGCTCGCCGCCTCGCGGGCGCGGTTCGTGCTGCCCGAGGGCGTGATCTACCTCGACGGCAACTCCCTGGGTGCGCTGCCCGCGGCGGTCCCCGACGCGGTCGCCCGCGTCATCGCCACCGAGTGGGGCCAGCGGCTCATCCGGTCGTGGAACGAGGCGGACTGGTGGGGCGCGCCTGAGCGGGTCGGCGACGTCATCGGCACACTGGTGGGCGCCGCGCCGGGGCAGGTCGTGGTCACCGACTCCACGTCCGTGAACCTGTTCAAGGTGTTCGTCGCGGCCGCGCGGATGAGGCCCGGCCGGCGCGTCGTCGTCACCGACGGCGGGTCCTTCCCCACCGACCTCTACGTCCTCGCCTCGGTGGCGCGCCTGCTCGACCTCGAGGTGGTCAACGTCACCTCCGGCGAGGCGCTGGAGGCGGTCGCTGCGCACGCCGACCGGCTCGCGCTCGTCGCCTTCGGCCAGGTGGACTACCGCACCGGCGAGCTGTGGGACGTGGCCGGGATCACCAGCGCCGTCCACGACGCCGGCGCCCTGATGTGCTGGGACCTGTGCCACTCGGCCGGTGCGGTGCCGGTCGGACTGGACGAGAACGAGGTGGACTTCGCCGTCGGCTGCGGCTACAAGTACCTCAACGGTGGGCCGGGCGCGCCCGCCTTCGTCTACGTCGCCTCCCGCCACCAGGCGGACTTCGACCAGCCGTTGACCGGCTGGCAGGGCCACGGCGCACCGTTCGCGATGAGCCCTGACTACGCGGCCGCAGAGGGCATCTCACGCGCCCGGGTGGGCACTGCCCCCCTGCTCTCGCTGCTGGGGCTGGAAGCCGCACTCACGGCGTACGACGGGCTGGACATCCGGGACGTGCGCGCGCAGTCGCTGTCCCTCACCCGGTTCTTCCTCGAGTGCCTCGGCGCCCTCGGCGTCGACCTGCCGGTCGCGACGCCGCTGGGGGACGCGCGCCGCGGGTCCCAGGTCTCGCTGCGTCACCCGGATGCGTACGCCGTCGTCCAGGCGCTCATCGAGCGCGGGGTCATCGGCGACTTCCGCGAGCCCGACCTGGTGCGGTTGGGGTTCGCGCCGCTCTACGTCACCCACGCCGACGCCCTCGGGGCCGCGCGGCACCTGGCCGCCGTGCTGGAGGGCAGCGAGCACGAGCAGCCGCGGTTCAGCACCCGGGCAGCGGTCACCTGACGCGCGCTGCCCCCACGAGCGACGGCCCCCGTCCCGTGGGGCGGGAAAGGGGCCGTCGGCTGTGCGGAGTGCTTACCAGCCGCGCTCGGCCAGGCGGTGGGGCTCGGGGATCTCGTCGACGTTGATGCCGACCATGGCCTCGCCCAGCCCGCGGGAGACCTTGGCGATCACGTCGGGGTCGTCGTAGAAGGTCGTGGCCTTGACGATGGCCTCGGCGCGCTGGGCGGGGTTGCCCGACTTGAAGATGCCGGAGCCGACGAAGACGCCCTCGGCGCCGAGCTGCATCATCATCGCGGCGTCGGCCGGGGTGGCGATGCCGCCGGCGGTGAAGAGCACCACGGGCAGCTTTCCGGCCGCCGCGACCTCCTTGACCAGCTCGTACGGCGCCTGCAGCTCCTTGGCGGCGACGTACAGCTCGTCCTCGCTCATCGAGGACAGGCGGCGGATCTCGCCGCCGATCTTGCGCATGTGCATCGTGGCGTTGGAGACGTCACCGGTGCCGGCCTCACCCTTGGAGCGGATCATGGCCGCGCCCTCGGTGATCCGGCGCAGCGCCTCACCGAGGTGGGTGGCACCGCACACGAACGGGACGGTGAACTTCCACTTGTCGATGTGGTTGGCGTAGTCGGCCGGGGTCAGGACCTCGGACTCGTCGATGTAGTCGACCCCGAGGCTCTGCAGGACCTGCGCCTCGACGAAGTGGCCGATCCGGGCCTTGGCCATCACCGGGATCGAGACCGCGTCGATGATGCCCTGCACCATGTCGGGGTCGCTCATCCGCGAGACGCCGCCCTGGGCACGGATGTCCGCGGGCACGCGCTCGAGCGCCATCACGGCGACGGCGCCGGCGTCCTCGGCGATCTTGGCCTGCTCGGCGGTGACGACGTCCATGATGACGCCGCCCTTGAGCATCTCGGCCATGCCGCGCTTGACGCGCGAGGTGCCGGTGGTGGGTGCACTGGTGGGGTTTTCCTGGGCAGACACGGGTTTTGCCTCTTTCGCGGGGTGTGGCGATGCTGGTCCGGCAGCCGCGCCGGGGAGGGGTAGCCGACTCCGATCCTAGTCGCTCACGCCAACCGCTCCAGCACGGTCAGCTCGTCGTCGATCTCGAAGGTGCGCGGCATCTCGGCGTGGCCGGCCAGGCGGAACCATCGCACGACGCGCTTGCGCCGGACGCGGCGCACGTCGGTGACCGCGTCGTTGTGGAACCGGCGTGCCAGCTGGACCCGGTGGTTGGCCTCCAGGACCCGGCGCAGGGCAGCCGCCCCGAGGCCCTCCTCGTCCTCGCCGCGCACGGAGGCCAGGGCCTCCGGGCCGAGGGCCAGCTGCAGGACGTCGGTGAGGTTGCTCTCGACCGCCTCACGGCCGGCGTGGTGCTCGTCGCCGGCCTCCAGCGACTCCGAGGCGGCGCCGGCGAGCAGCAGCGAGCTCGCGGGGTCGAGCACGCCCGCGTTGGCCAGCTCGAGCGTGGCTTCGGCCCGTCGTACGAGCTGGGCGTCCAGGGCGCTGAGCGCGCCCTCGACCCGGGCGTGGATGCGGTCCAGGCGGGCGGCGGTGTAGGAGAGGTACCAGGCGATGAGTGCGGCGAGGGCGATCGACAGGGCGGCCCAGCCCATGGCGTCCTTCACGACCCGGCCGCCGTCCGGCCGCTGCGCACCAGGCGGTGCCAGACGGAGGTGGGCTCGGCCGTGGTGCGCACGTGCGGCGCGCCACTGGTGACGGTCTCGTAGACCGCCATCACCTCCCCGGCCACCACCGACCAGTCGAAACGGTCGGCGTGCCGGCGCCCGCGGGCGGCCAGCTCGGCGCGGCGGGTCGGGTCGCGCAGGAGTGCGACCACGTGCTCGGCGAGGTCGTCCGCGTCCTCGTTGCGGAACAGCTGGCCGGCCGTGCCTCCGTCCAGGACGCGTGCGAAGGCCGGCAGGTCACTGGCCAGCACGGGAGCACAGGCGCTCATGGCCTCGACCAGCACGATGCCGAAGCTCTCGCCGCCGGTGTGCGGGGCGACGTAGAGGTCCACCGAGGCGAGCAGGGCGGCCTTGTCCTCCTCGCTGACTCCACCGAGGAACTCGCAGGCGGCCGACACCTCGGGGGCCATCCGCGACCGCGCCGTGTCCTCGTCGCCGTGGCCGACGATGAGGACGCGCACGCCGGGGAACGCCGCCACGACCTGCGGCAGCGCGCGCGACAGCACCGGCAGGCCCTTGCGGGGCTCGTCGATCCGGCCGAGGAACGCGACCGTCGGCGCCTGCGGCGTCCCCCGCCACTGCGCCCGCGGCACCGCGGAGGCGAACCGGTCGACGAAGACACCGTTGGGGATGACGACGGCGTCCCCGCCCAGGTGGGTGGTGACGGTGCGCCGGGCGTCCTCGGAGACGGCGATGCGGCCGTTGATCTTCTCCAGGCCCGGGCGCAGCAGCGGATAGGCGGCCTGCATGACCCGCGAGCGCAGGTTGGCGGTGTGGAACGTGGCGACGACCGGCCCGTCCGCGGCCCACAGCGCCAGCAGCGAGACGCTCGGGGTCGAGGGTTCGTGCAGGTGCAGCACGTCGAACCGGCCCCGGTCGATCCAGCGGCCGACGCGGGCGGCGGTCAGCGGACCGAAGGTCAGGCGGGCGACGGAGCCGTTGTAGCGGACGGGGATCGCACGGCCGGCGGCCACGACGTAGCCCGGCAGGGGGGTGTCGTCGTCGGCGGGTGCGAGGACGCTCACCTCGTGGCCCGCGGCGATGAGGTACTCGGCGAGGTCCCGCACGTGGAACTGGACCCCTCCGGGAACGTCGAAGGAGTAGGGGCAGACCATGCCGATCCTCATGAGGCGGCCCGGCCCGCCGCCAGCGAGGGGCCGGCCGGAGCGCGGTCGTCGAGGTCCTCGACGAAGACCCGCTGCATCATGTGCCAGTCCTCGGTGTGCTCCCGGATGGTGGCGCCGAGCGCGTCGGCGCAGGCCTGGGTCATCTGCTGGACCTTGTCGCGTGTGCTGCCGACCGCCGGCACGGGCACCCGCTCGTGGAAGCGGATCACGACCCGGTGGCGGCGGCCGCCGCGCAGCCCCGCCGCCGGCTCGTAGAACACCGACACGGGGTGCAGCGCGGCCCCGGTGGCCACCGCGAGCGCCGCCGGGCCGACCGCCATCCGCGCGGGTGTCCCGCACAGGTCGACCTCGACGCCGCCCCGGGTCAGGTCGCGGTCGGCCAGCAGGGCCACGAAGGCGCCACCACGCAGGGCGTGCAGCAGCTCACGGAACACGTCGTTGCCGCCGGTCAGGGGGATGATCCGGATGCCCAGGGACTCACGGAAGGCCAGGAACTGCTCGAACAGCTCCTCGGGGCGCAGCCGCTCGGCCACGGTCGTCACCGGCGCCAGCTGGGTGGTGGACCAGGCGCCGCCGGTGTCCCAGTTGCCCAGGTGGCCGAGGAACATGATGGCGCCCCGCCCGGTCGCGAGCTGCTCGCGCACGGGGCCGTCGCCCTCGGTGCGGATCGTCTCCACCAGCTCCTGCAGATCCACGTCCGGCAGCCGGAATGCGTCGCACCAGTAGCGCAGGTAGGAGCGCATGCCCTTGCGGACGACGGCGTCCAGCGCGGCGGGCCCGAGGTCGGGGCGGACCCGGGCGTAGTTGCTGCGCAGCCGCTGGACGCTCCGGCCACCGCGGCGCCAGGAGACGTCCGCGATGAGGTCGAACGCGCGGTACGCCACGGGCCCGGGCACCCGTCGCACGGCGAACCAGCCGGCGCGGTAGGCGACGAGCGCGGCGCGCTCGGCGAGCCTGCTCACACCGCCCCGAGGGCCTGGCGCCGCACCACGAGCATGCGCTGGACCACGGTCACGAGGCTGGCGGCCGCCAGCAGCCACAGCACCACGGTGAGGAGGATCTCGGGCACGCCGAGCCCCACCAGCCCGGTGGCCGCCAGCACCGCGACGAGCCGGTCGGCCCGCTCGGCGATCCCGACGTTGGCCGTCATCCCCAGCCCCTCGGCGCGGGCTTTGGCGTAGCTGACGACGCTGCCGAGGATGAGGCAGGCCAGGGCCAGCCCGGCCATGGAGAGCTGGCCGCCGCGGCCGGCGTAGTAGAGCACCAGCCCGCCGAAGATCGCGCTGTCGCCGACCCGGTCGAGGGTGGAGTCGAGGTAGGCCCCCCAGCTGCTGGAGCGGCCCGACATGCGGGCCATCACCCCGTCGACGGTGTCGGAGAAGACGAAGACCGTGATGACGATCGTGCCCCAGAAGAACTCGTGCCGGGGGTAGAAGGCCAGGGCTCCGAAGCACACACCGACCGTCCCGACGATCGTCACGATGTCGGGACTGATGCCGAGCTTGAGGAGCAGCCGGGCGACGGGGGTGAAGAGCTTGGTGAAGAAGGCTCGCGCGAATCGGTTCAGCATGGTGGGGCCAGACTACTGACCGCGCTTCCGGGGTTGTGTCGGCGCGCGGGACCGGCCATCGTGTCGTCATGAGCGCCAAGGCAGCGTCCTCGGTCCCCGTCCCCGTCCCGACCCGGCCGGAGGAGCTGCGCAACGTCGTGCTCGTCGGCCACAGCGGCGCCGGCAAGACCACCTTGTTCGAGCACCTCCTCGCCGCCGCGGTGCCGGACTACCGGCCCCGGCCGCCAGCCGACGAGCGCTCCATCCAGATGGCGGTGGCGACCGTGGCCACCGGCGGGGTGGTGCTCAACCTCATCGACACCCCCGGCTACCCCGACTTCGTCGGCGAGCTGCGCGCCGGGCTGCGGGCCGCGGACGCCGCCCTGTTCGTCGTCTCGGCCTCCGACGACGTCGACGCCGCGACGCGCGCCCTGTGGCAGGAGTGCGCCGCCCTGGGCACGCCACGGGCCGTCGCGGTGACCAAGCTCGACGTGGCGCGGGCCGACATCGAGGGCACCGTGCGGCGCTGCCAGGAGGCGTTCGGTGAGGGGGTGATGCCGCTCTACCTGCCGGTCCGCTCCGGCGCCGCGGTGACCGGCAACCTGGGGCTGCTCACCCGCCAGGTCTACGCGTGCACCGGCGGGGAGCGGGTGCTCACGGCCGCCGGACCCGAGCACGAGGCCCTGCTGGAGACCCACCGCGGCGCCCTGATCGAGGCGATCATCCAGGAGTCCGAGGACGACACGCTGCTCGACCGCTACCTCGGCGGCGAGGAGGTCGACGTCGACACGGTCATCGCCGACCTGCTGACCGCGGTCTGCCGCGGCGCGTTCTACCCCGTCGTGCCGGTCTCCACCGAGACCGGGGTGGGACTCGGGGAGCTGCTGCACCTGTTCGCGGCGGCCTTCCCCCCGCCGACGGTCCGCCCGCTGCCGACAGCGATGACCCCGGCCGGGCGCGCGCTCCCCCCGCTGCGGTGCGACCCTGACGCGCCCCTGGTGGCGGAGGTGGTGCGCACGACCAACGACGCGTACGTCGGGCGGGTCAGCCTCGTCCGCGTGTTCAGCGGCACGTTGCGCCCCGACTCCGTGGTCCACGTGTCCGGCCACCTCGCCGGCTTCGCCGGGCACGACGTCGAGGGGCACGGCGACCACGACGAGGACGAGCGCATCGGGCTGTTGTCCTCCGCCCTCGGCGACGCGTTGCGGCCCAAGCCCGAGGCGATCGCCGGCGACCTGTGCGTGGTCGCCAAGCTCTCCCGCGCCGAGACGACGGACACCCTCAGCAGCAAGGACTCCCCCGCCGTCGTGGAGCCGTGGGTGCTGCCCGACCCGCTGCTGCCCGTCGCGATCCACGCCGTGACCAAGTCCGACGAGGACAAGCTCGCCGGCGCGCTGCAGCGGCTGGTGGCCGAGGACCCCACGATGCGGCTGGAGCACAACGCCGAGACCCACCAGGTGGTGCTCTGGACGATGGGGCAGGCCCACGTCGACGTCCTGCTCGAGCGGCTGCGGGAGCGTTACGCCGTGACGGTCGAGCCGGAGCCGCTGCGGGTGCCGCTGCGGGAGGCGTTCGTCGCCTCTGCCACCGGCCATGGCCGCCACGTCAAGCAGAGCGGCGGCCACGGCCAGTACGCCGTGTGCGACCTCACCGTGGAGCCCCTGCCGCGTGGCGGGGGCTTCGAGTTCGTCGACAAGGTCGTCGGCGGCTCCGTGCCGCGGCAGTTCATCCCCAGCGTGGAGAAGGGGGTGCGCGCCCAGCTCGAGCGGGGCTGCCTCGCCGGCTTCCCCATGGTCGACCTCAAGGTGACGTTGACCGATGGGAAGGCCCACTCGGTCGACAGCAGCGACATGGCGTTCCAGACCGCCGGTGCCCTGGCCCTGCGCGACGCCACCTCGCCGACGACGGTCACCCTGCTCGAGCCGGTCGACGCGGTGCGCGTGGTGGTCGACGACGACCACGTCGGCCCGGTGATGACCGACCTGCAGACCCGCCGGGGCCGCGTGCTCGGCACCGAGCCGGACGGCACCGGCTGGACCACGATCAGCGCGGAGGTGCCCGAGAGCGAGATCGTCCGCTACGCCATCGACCTGCGCTCGGTCTCCCACGGCACCGCCACGTTCACCCGCGAGCGCATCGGCTACGAGGAGATGCCGCCGCACCTGGCCAAGGCGCACGTCCCGGACTGACCCGCAGGCCTCGACGCGCTGGATGCCCCGGCTCGTGGCCGGACCGGGCGCGGGCACGTGCGCTCAGTCGCGTGGCCAGGCCTCGACGAGGCGACGGCGCACGTCCTCCAGCAGCATCGGCAGCGCCTTGGTCTGGGCGATGACCGGCAGGAAGTTGGAGTCGCCACCCCAGCGCGGCACGACGTGCTGGTGCAGGTGCGCCTTGACGCCGGCACCGGCCACGGCGCCCTGGTTCATGCCGATGTTGTAGCCGGCCGGGGCCGAGGACCTGTCCAGGGCCGCGATCGCCGCCTTGGTCAGCGCCGTGAACTCCTGCGTCTCGGCGTCGGTGAGCTCGACGTAGAGCGAGACGTGGCGGTAGGGGCAGACGAGCACGTGACCGGGGTTGTACGGAAAGAGGTTCATCACGACGTAGCAGAGCGCACCGCGGTGGACCACCAGGCCGTCGGCGTCGTCCTTGGTGGGGGCGGCACAGAACGGGCAGCCGTCGCCGGGATGGTCGGTGGGGCGCTCGCCGTTGATGTAGGCCATCCGGTGCGGCGTCCAGAGTCGCTCGAAGCCGTCGGTGACCCCGGCGAGCTCCTCGGCCGGGACCGTGTCGGCCGCCGCGGGCGCAGCGGACACCGGCTCGTGCACCTCGTGCGTCATGCCCAGATCCTATGCAGGCGTGTCGGGCCGAGCCCGCGGGGGCTGGGTCCCGTCGTACGCGGTCGTCGCCGTCCGTCCGGCCCGGACCGAAGTCCGGGCCGGACGGGGCTCACCACGGCGGCAGGCGTCAGACCTGCGCGCGCGCCTCGACCGCCGCCACGATCTCGGCCATCGCCGCGTCGACGGGCACGCCGTTCTTCTGCGACCCGTCGCGGTAGCGGAACGACACCGCACCGGCCGCGCGGTCGTCCTCACCGGCGATGAGCACGAACGGCACCTTGGACTTGCTCGCGTTGCGGATCTTCTTCGGGAACCGGTCGTCCGAGGCGTCCAGCTCGACCCGGACCCCCTTCCGCCGCAGCCCGTCGAGGACGCCCTGGAGGTAGTCGTCGTACTCCTCCGCGACCGGGATGCCGAGCACCTGCACCGGCGAGAGCCACGGCGGGAACGCCCCGGCGTAGTGCTCCACGAGTACGCCGAGGAACCGCTCGATGGACCCGAACTTGGCCGAGTGGATCATCACCGGGCGCTGCCGCGAGCCGTCGGAGGCCTGGAACTCCAGGCCGAACCGCTCGGGCTGGTTGAAGTCGTACTGGATCGTCGACATCTGCCAGGTGCGCCCGATCGCGTCACGCGTCTGCACCGAGATCTTCGGCCCGTAGAACGCCGCACCACCGGGGTCGGGCACGAGCTCGAGACCGGAGGCCAGCGCGGTCTCCTCGAGGATGCGCGTCGCCGACTCCCAGTCCTCGTCGCTGCCGATGAACTTGTCGGACGTCTCGTCCCGCGTGGACAGCTCGAGGTAGAAGTCGTCGAGGCCGAAGTCACGCAGCAGCCCCAGGACGAAGTCGAGCAGCTTCCTGATCTCGCCGGGCGCCTGCTCGGGGGTGCAGTAGGTGTGCGAGTCGTCCTGGGTCATGCCCCGGACCCGGGTCAGGCCATGGACGACGCCGGAGCGCTCGTAGCGGTAGACCGAGCCGAACTCGAACAGCCGCAGCGGCAGCTCGCGGTAGGACCGCCCGCGGGAGCTGTAGATGAGGTTGTGCATCGGGCAGTTCATCGCCTTCAGGCGGTACTCCGAACCCTCCAGCTCCATCGGCGGGAACATGGTGTCGGCGTAGTACGGCAGGTGCCCCGAGGTGTGGAACAGGCCGTCCTTGCTGATGTGCGGGGTGTTGACGAAGTCGAAGCCCTCGTCGATGTGCCGCTGGCGGACGTAGCCCTCCATCTCGCGGCGGATGATCCCGCCCTTGGGGTGGAACACCGCCATCCCCGAGCCGATCTCGTCGGGGAAGGAGAACAGGTCGAGCTCGGCGCCGAGCTTGCGGTGGTCGCGCCGCTCGGCCTCGGCCAGGCGCTCGAGGTAGGCCTTGAGCTCGTCCTTGGACGGCCACGCGGTGCCGTAGACGCGCTGGAGCTGGGGGTTCTTCTCCGAGCCCCGCCAGTACGCCGCTGCCGAACGCATCAGCTTGAACGCGTTGCCCAGCAGCTTGGTGCTCGGCACGTGCGGGCCCCGGCACAGGTCGCGCCAGGCCAGCTCGCCGTCCCGCCTGAGGTTGTCGTAGATGGTCAGCTCGCCCTCGCCGACCTCCGCGGACGCACCCTCGGCGGCCTCGGCGGCGCCGCCCTTGAGCCCGATCAGCTCCAGCTTGTACGGCTCGTCGGCCAGCTCGGCGCGGGCGTCCTCGTCGGAGACCGCCCGCCGCGAGAAGGTCTGGCCCTCGTTGATGATCCGCTGCATGACCTTCTCGAGCTTCTTCAGGTCATCGGGGGTGAAGGGGTCCTCGACGTCGAAGTCGTAGTAGAAGCCGTCGCGGATGGGCGGCCCGATGCCGAGCCGGGCCTTGGGGTTGACCTCCTGCACCGCCTGGGCGAGCACGTGCGCGGCGGAGTGCCGCAGGACGGCCAGGCCTTCGTCGGAGCCGACGCTCACCGGCTCCACGACGTCGCCGTCGGCGAGCACCTGCGCCAGGTCGCGCAGCTGGTCGTTCACGCGGGCGACCACCACGGCCTTGTCGTCCGCGAACAGGTCAGCGGCCGTCGTGTCCGCCGCGACCGATCGCTCGCTTCCGGCGACGGACACGGTGATGAGGGCAGGCACGAGGACTCCTTGCGACGAGCACGGGTATGCCGCCCGGGCGGGCGGCGTGGGCCGGTCACCCTCACAGGCGACCTGGCTCGATGCTATCGGGCGCCCCGCTGGGGCTGCGCGCCAGTTACGGCCCCGCCACCGGGTCGCCGACCGAGACCACGCCCGGCGTCTCCACCGTGGCGTAGACGCCGGGGCAGCCGGAGGGGATCGCGGTCAGCCGCAGCCGCACGGACCCAGCGGACAGCACGCTGCCCACGGCCGACTCGAGCTCCGCCGGGGCGAGCCCCACGACGAGGTTGGCTCGCACCGACCCCACGTCCGGCTCGGCGCTGCTGACCAGGTGCACGGGCGACTTCTTGCGCCGGTCGCCCGCCAGCCCCTCGGGCTCGACCTCGACCGTGTGCAGGCTCCGGCCCGGCTCCCCGCTGACGGGGAAGATCCGGATGCCGGTGACCCGGTGACCGTGAGACTCCATGCACCGAGGATCTCACGGGCTCAGCGGTGGGCGGCGGAGGTCAGCTCGGGGTAGTAGTCCCGCGGACGACCGTCCCGGCCACGCAGCGCCCGCAGCTTGCCCGTGGGGTACTCGATGACCCGGTAGCTGATCGCGCCGACGAGCACCGAGGCAGCGAGGACGGTGACGATCGACCACGGCAGCCCCGCCGCCGACCTGCTCGTCACGCCGGCGTGGTCGAGCAGCATCATCACCGGTTCGTGCCACATGTACGTGCTGTAGCTGATGAGGCCGGCCAGCGTCAGGGGGCGCCATGACAGGCACCGCGACCACCTCTGTCCCCGCTGCCCCAGCACCGTGCTCGCGAGCAGCAGCATCCAGCCCAGGGCCGCGATGTCGTGGTAGGCGACCTGGCCGAACGACCCGGGGCGGTTCAGCACCGTGGCGCCCAGCACGATGACCAGGGCGGCCCCGCGCAGCACGCTCGGCCAGAGACCGCGGAACAGCGGCTCCGAACGGCGTGCCGCGGCGATGACCGCGAGCGCCATACCGACCGCGAACGCACCGAACCGCGACTGCGGGCCGAAGTACACCGGCCAGTGGTCGTAGCTGACGTGGAACCAGAGGAACGCGACGGCGTTCCAGACCACCGGTATGGCGAACAGCAGGCCGCATCCGGCCAGCAGCACGGTCACCCGCCGGCGGCGGGAGGGCAGGCGACGGCAGAGCCGCACGCCGGCCGGGCCGAGGATGACCAGCAGGGCGTAGAAGAAGATCTCCAGCGACATCGACCACGTCGGCCCGAGCGTGTAGAAGATCCGCCGCTGGTCGAAGATCTGGGTGAAGGTGAGGTGCTCGGCCAGGTCCACCCAGTCGGCGTGCAGGGTCGGGTTGCGCACCGCCCAGACCGTGACCACGCCCACCCAGTAGAGCGGCAGGATGCGAACGGCGCGCCGGAAGAGGAACGTCCCGGCCCGCTGCGGGTCGTCGCCGTCGATCGCCGACCGGGCGTAGGACAGCGTCAGCAGGAACGCCGACATGGCGAAGAGGACGTCCACGACCTCGAACCGGGTCAGCACCAGGAACACGGGGTTGGTCGTGGTGTGCGCCAGGGTGTACTGGCAGACGTGGAAGGCGACGATCGCCAGGGCCGCAAGGCCGCGGTACCCCTCCAGCTCCCGCGAGCGGGCACGCCGGGGGGCGGCCTCCGGAGCGCCCGCGGGCGTGCGCCCCTGCGACCCCGTGCGGGTCGGAGCGGGCGTGACCTCGGGTGTGGTGCCGGTGTGGACGCTCATGCGCGGGCCTCGCTCGGGGTCTCGGTGGTGCGGGGCGTGACGTTCCACTGGTGCTCCCCCAGGAGCTCCTTGACCTGGGCGACGCGGGCGATGATGTTCTTCCACTCCGTGTAGACGATCGAGGACACCAGCAGGTAGCTCCAGAACCACCGGCTGTGCCGGCGGACCTCGGGGACGGCGAGGCGCCTGGCGAACAGCGTCTGAGCCGGACCGACGGTGACCGTGAACAGCGTGGACAGCAGCAGTGCGGGCACGGCCCAGCGCAGGTGCCCGACGCCGCCGTCGCGGTAGGCGGTGTAGGCCAGCACCGGCAGGATCTGGAGCGACAGCCAGGGGTAGACCTCGCGCCAGCCGAGCAGGAACCCCATGCCGGCCTTCTGCCGCAGGGTCAGGTTCGGCGAGCGCCAGGTGCGCCACAGGTGCTTGCGGGACACCTGGAACCATCCCTGGGCCCACCGGGTGCGCTGCTTCCACAGCGCGCCGGCCGTGGTGGGTGCGAGCTCGCGGGAGATCAGCGCAGGGTCGGAGGCGATCTTCGCGCCGGCCGAGAGCACCCGCAGCGTGGAGTCGATGTCCTCGGTCAGCATCGACCCGTGCATCCGGGTGCGGGCCAGCAGGTCGGTGCGCCAGTAGCCGTTGGACCCGCCGAACAGACCGAAACCGTGCAGCGCCGCACGGCCGGGGTGGCTGACCGCGTAGATGGCCTCGAACTCCACCGCGACGGTCTGCGCGACCAGGGACGCGTCACCGTTGCGGATCACGCAGTGGCCCTGGACGACGTCGTACCCGCCCGACAGCCAGCGCCATGCGCGGGTGAACGCGGACGGGTCCGGGTGGTGGTCGGCGTCGAACATGCCGACGAACTCGCCGCGGACGTGGCTCATGGCGGCGTTGACGTTCTGGGCCTTGGAGCTGCTGCCCTCGACCTTGAGCGGCACGACCCGCGGGTCCTCGCGCGCGACCGCCCGGAGGTCCTCCTCGACGCTCATCGGGGTCGGGGTGTTGTAGGCCACGATGACCTGCAGGTCGCCGGGATAGTCGACGGCCCGGAAGGTCTCGACGGTCTCCAGGATCGTCGCCGCCTCGTTGGGCAGGTACGCCGCGATCACCGCGGTCGCGGTGGGGTACGGCGCCGACGGCTCAGCCGGTGGCCGCTGGGGGTCCAGCGCCAGGAAGCCCTCCACCCAGATGGCGGCGCCGGTGAGGAGCAGGGCGGCCAGCACGCACCAGTACGCCGCGCCCGTCACGTCGAGGCCGACCGCCCCGAGGGCGGCGTACGCGAGCAGCGGCACGCCGATGCCGAGGACGAACGTGGCCAGGATCTGTGCCGGCAGCTTCAGCCGGCCGAGCAGCGCGGCCACGCGGGGGCCTTTGGCGCCGGGCCGTTGCTGGGTGACCTGGCGGTCCAGGTCCGGGTTCCACCGCACCGGCAGCAGGTCGAGGTGACCGGAGGCGGCGCCCAGCGCCGTCTGGGCCCGCTCGTAGAGCTGGCTGCCGCTCCGGGCCTCGGCGAAGTCGGCCCAGGCGGTGATCGGGGTGACCCGCACCGACTCGCCGTTGACGACGAAGCGGGTCGCGGCGACCTTCGCGGCCAGGACCGCCAGCCGCTGCTCGACATCCGCGCCGCGCGTCTCCGGCAGCAGCACCAGCAGGTGCCCCTGGCTGTCACGGCCGAGCCGCTCCAGCGGCACCGGGTCGTCGCGAAGCAGGTCCGCCAGCTGTTCGGCCAGCTGGACCGGTACGCCGGACCCGAACCGCGCCACGAGTGCGGGACGCTCCTGGAGCCGGACCACCCCGAGGGCGCCGGGGCGCCCGACCCGCTGTGCGCGCGCCAGCTCGCGGTCGGCCTCGTCCAGCAGCGTCTCCTCCTCGAGCAGGCCGGTGCGCAGGTCGCGGCTGAGCAGGTCCGCCGGGACCGGGGGGCGGGAGGTCTTGGCGCTGACGCGGGCGACGAGCTCGGCCGGCGACAACGGACGCGCCACGCAGTCGTCGGCGCCCAGGCGCAGGCCGGTGAGGATGTCGGCGTCCCTGTCGGTCAGCAGGATGACCGGCACGGTCTGCCCGGCCGGCACCGACCGCAGCCGGCGCAGCAGCTCGAACCCGTCGGTCTCGTCGGCCGGGATGTCCGCGACGACGACGTCGGGGCGCAGGTGGGTGAGCATCTGCAGTGCGGGTTCCCCCGTGGGGACGGTGCTGACGCTGAACCCGGCGGTCTCGAGTGCGGGGCGGGCCACGTCGACGAAGTCCTGGTCGTCGTCGACGAGCAGGATGGTGGACCGGGTCCGCGCAGGCGCGGACCCGGTGTCTGGGGCGGTGGTGCTCAGGGCGGTTCTCCCTCGTTGGGCCAGCGGCTGGCCGCCGTACTGCCGTGGTGGGCAGACGCCGGTCGCCGGTTCGTTGCGTGCCATGCTGGACGCGATGCAGCGCACACCAGATCGCCGCCGGGGGCGCGGCGCCCGCGTGCGGGCGCCAGCACACCGACTCTCGGCCGGGGCGCTGCTGGTGGTCCTGCTCATGCTCATCGTCACGGCATGTGCCGGACGTCATGGCGTGGTGGTCGCGCCGTCATCCACACCGCCCACGTCAACGGGGGCAGCGCATCAAGCTCGCAGCTGGGTGACGACGACTGACGGGAGGTCGACTCTGGCCGAACGTCCCGCCACCACCCTCCATTCCGGCTACCTACCGGGAACGGACGAGGTGGTTTGGGTCAATACGCGTACACGATACCAGCGCTTCTGGGGGGTGGGCGCATCGATGACGGGCGCATCCGCCACGCTGATCGGGGCGCTGTCGCCGGCTGCGCGCGACCGGCTGATGTCGGCGCTGTTCGGCCGCGCCGACGGCGCGGGGCTGTCGATCCTGCGCCAGCCGCTCGGCGCGAACGACTTCTCCCCCTCGAACCAGTCCTACGACCCGGCACCTCAGGGACGGCCCGACCTCGGCCTGCGCCAGTTCAGTCTCGGCATGGACGCGCGGACCGTCCTGCCGCTCGTACGACGGGCGGAGCAGCTGAACCGGTCGCTGACGGTGGTCGGGACCCCCTGGTCCGCGCCGGCGTGGATGAAGACCAGCGGGAAGCTGGTCGGTGGCACCCTGCGCCCCGACATGGGAAACACCTACGCGCGCTACCTGGTGCGGACCCTCCAGGCATACCGCGACGCCGGTGTCGACGTCCGGGCGATGACCCTGCAGAACGAGCCGTCGTTCTCCCCGCCCGGCTACCCCGGGATGACCCTGAACGTGGCCCAGCAGCGCCAGCTGCTCGACGAGCACCTGGCCCCCGCGCTCGCGGCCGCCGGGCTCAGGCCGGCAGTGTGGGCCCTCGACGACAACTACGACCGGGCCGGTGACGCCGCCGCCCTCGTGGCGCACCCGGTCACGAGAGCCCATCTGGCGGGTGTCGCCTTCCACTGCTACCACGGCGACCCCGCTTCGATGCGCCAGTTCCACGACAGCCATCCCGACGTGCCCGTCGCGATCAGCGAGTGCACCAGCGGCCACTGGGAGAACAGCTTCAGCAGCGCACTGGCCTGGGACGTGCGCAACCTGCTCATCACCGGCATCCGCGACGGCGCCAGCTGGGTGACCACGTGGAACGTCGCCCTCGACCCCTCCGGTGGGCCGACGAACGGCGGCTGCGGCAACTGCCGTGGCCTGGTGACCATCGACCCGGGATCGGGCGCGGTGACCCGGCACGCCGGCTACTGGGCCCTGGGTCACGTGGGCCGCTTCGTCACACCGGGCGCGGACGTCATCGCCTCGAGCACCAATCCCGCCGGGATCGAGACCGTCGCCTTCCTCAACCCCGACGGTTCCCACGTCCTGCTGGCGACGAACGCCGGACCGGGGCAGGCAGGGTTCCGGGTCCACGCCGACGACCAGTGGTTCCGGTCGGCGATCCCGGCGGGAGCGGTCGCCACCTTCACCTGGTAGCCACGCCCTGGTTCGGTCAAGGGGCTGCGCGGACGCCGGCCCAGACGTCATACTGAGTGGACGCATCACGGGGCAAATGCGGTTGAACACGACATAGCGACGGTGTCCCGCGTCCGTCGGAAAGGGAGACCGCCCATGCGCTCCTGGCGTCACACCACCGTGATCTTCCTGCTCGGGTCGGCAATCGCGGCCACTGCCGCGGCCTGGAACGCGGATCCCGCACCGGCCGCGTCAGCTGCACCCGCGGTGTCCTGGACCGTGACCACCGGCGACCAGAGCCAGCTGGCGACAGCCCAGCACACAGTGACGTTCGGCCCGCTCCAGCCCACCGACTACGCCTGGAGCGCGATCTCGGTCGACGACGCCCGACGGTTCCAGAAAGTGCAGGGCATGGGGGCCGCACTGACCGAGTCCAGCGCGGTCCTCATCGACCGGCTCCCGGCCACCGACCGGGCCAGGGTGCTCCAGCAGCTGTTCAACCCGGTCACCGGAGCCGGCATCAGCGTCCTGCGGGTGCCACTCGGAGCCAGCGACTTCTCGCTGTCCGACTACACCTTCGACGACATGCCGTGGGGGCGGACAGACCCGACCCTGGCCGGTTTCAGCATCGACCGGGACCGGACGCACCTCCTGCCGATCATCGTCGCGGCCCGCAGGATCAACCCGGCCCTGACAGTCATCGTCACGCCCTGGTCCGCGCCGGCCTGGATGAAGACCAACGTGAACACCCACGGCGGCCAGCTCGCGCCGGCCTTCGAGAACGCCTACGCCCGGTACCTGACCCGCGCGGTCGCCGAGTACCGTGCCGCCGGCGCCCCGGTGACCGCGCTGACCGTGGTCAACGAGCCGAAGGCCTCCCCGGGCTACTCCCCCTCGATGACGATGAGCGCCGCCCAGCAGGCCCGGTTTGTCGGGGCGACGCTGCGGCCGAGGCTCGACGCCGCCGGACTCGGCTCGGTGGCCGTCCTGGGGTACGACCACAACTGGGACGACACGGCATACCCCAAGGCGTTGCTGACCGGCCCCTACGCCGGCGCCTTCGCCGGCGCGGCGTTCCACTGCTACGCCGGGGACGAGTCGGCCCAGGCCGCGGTCGCCGCGGCTGCACCGGGCAAGCAGATCTGGACCACCGAGTGCAGCGGCGGCGCCTGGTCACCGGACTTCCAGACCAACCTGCGCTGGAACGCCCGGCACATGCTCGTCGGCGCGTTCCGCAACCAGTCGCGCGCGTCGCTGTGGTTCAACCTCGCGCTCGACCCGGCGGGAGGGCCGACCAACGGCGGCTGCACCGACTGCCGCGGCGTGCTGACCATCGACCCGGCCACCGGCTCGGTCACCCGCAACGTCGAGTACTGGCTGCTCGCCCAGTTCGGCCGGGACGTCAGGCCCGGCGCGGTGCGGGTCGACTCCACGGCGTCGAACCCGACCGGCGTGCAGTCGGTGGCCTTCGTCAACCCGGACGGCGCGCACGCCCTGGTGCTGTACAACGAGGGTGGCTCCGACCAGCCGGTCACGGTCCGGTGGGCCGGCAAGGTCGCGCGGGTACGGGTGCCGTCCGGGGCCGTCGCCACCCTGCGGTGGTGAGGTCAGCGACGTGAGAGGGAGCCGACACGGGCGCGGCTGTGAACGGCGACGAACGGCCCGCAGGCGCGACGAGGCCATCGGCGCGCCGCCCGACCGCGAGCTACCGCTGTGTCAGGTTCGGGTGGCGCCGCTGGTCCACCCGCAGGGCTGGTCAGTCCGGTGCAGACCCCAGGGACGCTGCGGCAGGGTCCAGCACGCGGGTGAGGAACCGCCGCGTGCGCTCGTGTGTCGGCGCCCCGATCACCTGTGCCGGCGGGCCGTCCTCGACGACGATGCCGCCGTCCATGAAGACGACGCGGTCCGCGACCTCGCGGGCGAAGCTCATCTCGTGCGTGACGACGACCATGGTCATGCCCTCCTCGGCCAGCCCGCGCATGACCGCCAGGACGTCGCCGACCAGCTCGGGGTCGAGCGCCGAGGTGGGCTCGTCGAAGAGCATCACCGCGGGATCCATCGCGAGGGCCCGGGCGATCGCGACGCGCTGCTGCTGGCCGCCCGAGAGCTGGGCCGGGTAGGCGTCGGCCTTGTCGGCGAGCCCCACGCGTTCGAGGTTGGCCCGGCGGCCACACGCGTGGCCTCGGTGGTGCCCGTCCTGAGCACCCGGCGCTGGGGCAAGGTGAGGTTGTCGAGGCACCGTGAGGTGGCCGAAGAGGTTGAACTGCTGGAACACCATGCCGATCTGCCGCCGTGGCGGCATCGATGTCGCACGTCGGGGTCCGTCAGCTCGATGCCCCCGACCGTCACGGTGCCGGCGGTGGGCTCCTCGAGCAGGTTGATGCAGCGCAGCAGGGTCGACTTGCCCGATCCGCTCGGCCCGATCACGCAGACCACCTGGCCCTTGCGGATCTCGAGGTCGATCCCCCGCAGCACCTGCAGGGTCCCGAAGCTCTTGTGCAGCCCGGAGACGGCGACCTCGACCAGGTCGTCCGTGCGGTTCGCACCGCTGCGCGGCGTGGACGTCATCGGGACCTCGCTCCCCTGCGCTCGAGCCACCTGGCGGCGTAGCCGAGCGGCACGGTGAGCAGCAGGTAGCACAAGCCGCTCACCAGGATCGGCGTCGAGTTGGCCGTCTCGCTGGCCAGGTCGCGCCCGAACGTGGTCAGCTCGCGCTCGCTCCAGGGTGACGCCGAGGAACAGCACCAGGGAGGAGTCCTTGAACAGCAGCACGAACTCGTTGGTCAGCGGCGGGATGACGATGCGGAACGCCTGCGGGATGACGATCGGAGCGCATGGCCCGCCCGTGGCTAGAAGCCCAGCGACCGGGCCGCCTCGATCTGCCCGCGGGGCACCGCCTGGATGCCCGCCCGGATCGTCTCCGCCATGTACGCCGCCGCCACCAGGCCGAGGGCCAGGGCCACCTTGCCGGTGGTGCCGCCCGGGACCTGGTACCCGGGGAAGGCCAGCGGTACGGCGACGCCGATGAAGATGAAGATCGAGCAGCGCCGGCAACCCGCGGAACATCTCGACATAAAGTGTGGCGACCCACCGGTAGGGGGCGACCGAGGACAGCCGCATCAGCGCGACGACCACACCGAGCACCAGCCCGAAAGCGAAGCCGGCGACGGTGTAGACCACCGTGTTCTTCAACGCCACCGTGATGATGTCCGGGAACATCTGGCCGGCGAGGTCGGCCTGCAGCGAACTGGTTCTTCAGCCGCCCCCAGTCCGCCGTGACGGCGATGGCGACGACGAGCGGCGACGAAGACGACGTACTGGGCGGCCCGGGAGAGCGCGCGGCGCCGCCGCGGCAGAGCACGGGCCACGGGCGACTGGACTTGCTCGTGGTGGCGCTGGGTGTCGGACTGGCCGAGGCGCCGCCGCGGACTTCGGCAGGTACGGGCCGATCCACTTCTCGTAGCAGCTTCTTGTAGGTGCCGTCGGCCTTCGACTCCTTGATGCGCCTTGTTGATGGCGGCGAGCAGCTTGGTGTTGCCCTTCTTGACCGTGAAGCCGTACTGCTCGCCGGTGTCGAGGTTGTCGACTGACCTCGAACGCGGCCGCGATCGCCGTGTCCTTGAGCCAGCCCTGGACGACCCGGGGTAGTCGATGATGACGGCGTCGACCTGGCCGGTGCGCAGACCGTTCAGCACGGCGTCGCTGGACTCGAAGGAGATCGGGTCGAGGCCCTTGCTGGCGGCGTACTCCTCGCCCGTGGTCTGGGTCTGGGCGCCGATCTTCTTGCCCTTCGCACCCGCGAGGTTCGGGATGTCGCTGCCCTTGCGGACCAGGAGCGCCTGCGTGGCGTCGAAGTAGGGGTCGGAGAAGTCGACGTTCTTCTTCCGCTCGGGGGTGATCGTCATGCCGGCCGCGGCCACGTCGCACTGGCCGGTGTTGAGGAACGCGCCCGTCTTGAAGTTCTCGAAGGGCGTGTCGAGGATCGCCTGCTTGGCTCCCAGCTTCTTGGCGCCTGGTCGACGATGTCGACGTCGAAGCCCGACACCTTGCCGTTCTCTCGACTGGAACGGCGGGTACGGCAGGTGGGTGCAGGTGGTCAGCACCCCTGCCTTGGCCAGCCCGGAGGTGCTCTGCTGGCTGCTGCTCGAGCCGCCACCGGACCCACCGCACGCGGCCAGGACGCAGCTGGAGACCACCAGGGAGAGCAGGGACAGGCCGCGGGCGATCATGGCATCAGGCTAGTCAGACTTCCTCGCGCCCGCAGAACGGGCCCCCCGCCACAGGGGGGTGGCACAGCTGGTGGTGGACGTAAAGGGACTCGAACCCCTGACCTCTCGCGTGTGAAGCGAGCGCTCTAACCAACTGAGCTATACGTCCAGGCGGCACCCGGCGGGACCGGGCAACGGACACGAAGAATAGCCGCTCCCGCCCCGCCGACCTAATGCGGGTCAGCCGTCCAGGCCCGGCAGTCGGACGAGCCACGCCTCGGCCCGGTCGGGCATCAGCCCGGGGACCCCGCTGACGAGGAACAGCAGGTAGAACACCGCGCAGACCAGGGCGGCCGTGCCGAGCCCGACGAGACCCTTGACCCACCAGGGCCGCGGCTTGAGCCACTCGCTCCACCTCCGCAGGCGCTCGCGGGCGAAGTCCAGGAGGTTCTGCGCCCACTCGAACTCCGACGCCCAGACCGCGAGGCCGATGAAGACGATCACCCAGCCGGGGCCGGGCAGCGGCACGAGCGCCAAACCGCCCACCACGATCAGCAGGCCGACGACCCCCACCACGATGCGGTAGACCCGGTGCGAGGCGGCGTTGGCGCGGATCCTGCGCCGCCAGGCCCAGTCGTCGTCGGCCTCGCGGATGGCGCGCCCGTCGCGCTCGTCGGTGGTGCCGCTCATGGCCCGAGTCTCCCACGGGCGCGGCCTCACGGGTCGATGCGTTCCCGGGCCCTGCGGGCGAAGACCTCGGCGACCCGGGCGGTGACCGGCCCCGGTGCCGGGAGGGACCGGTCGTCGACCGCCGAGATCGGCAGCACGTCCTTGGTGGAGCTCGTGAGGAACACCTCGTCGGCCGCCCCGAGCACCGACAGCGGCAGCGTCTGCTCACGCACCGGTATCCCCTCGGCGCGGCACCACTCCAGCGTCAGCTCGCGGGTGACGCCGGCCAGGCAGCCCGATTCCAGCGGCGGCGTGAGCAGCTCGCCGTCCACCACGACGAACACGTTGGTCCCGGTGCCCTCGCACAGCTCGCCGCGGGTGTTGGCGAAGATCGCCTCGATGCCCCCACGGTCCTTGGCGTGCGCCAGGGCCACCACGTTCTCGGCGTACGACGTCGTCTTCAGCCCAGCGGTCGCGCTGCGCTCGTTGCGGGTCCACGGGACCACGACGACCTTCGCGTGCGGCGGCGGCAGCGGCTGGGGACCCGCGGTCACGATGTAGGTCAGGGACGAGCCGCTGCGGTCCGAGCCCAGCGGCCCGGCGCCGCCGGTGACGCTGTAACGCAGCCGGCCGAAGCGGATCGGCGTCCCGGAGAGGACGGCCGCGATCCCCTCGGCGATGACGGCGTGGTCGGCGGCCGGCAGACCGAGCCCGGCCAGGGAGCGGTCCAGCCGGCGGGCGTGGCGGGTCAGCGCGAACCCCTGTCCGTCCACCACCTTGCAGGTCTCGAACACACCGTCGCCCACGGTCACCCCGTGGTCCAGCGCGGGGATGGCCGGCTGGCCGGCCCCCACCATGGCGCCGTCGACCCAGACCCGTACGTCGTCGTTCATACCTTGACCCTGCCAGATGCCAGTCCGACCAGGCGCGCCGCCTTCAGCTCGGTCTCCGCCCACTCCTGCCCCGGGTCCGAGCCCCACGTGATGCCGGCGCCCGTGCCGAACCGCAGCCAGCGGCCCCCGTCCGCATCGCGGTCGGCCCAGAACGTGCGGATGCCCACCGCCAGGCTGGCCTCCCCCGCGTCCGCGTCGACCCAGCCGACGGCGCCGCAGTACGGCCCCCGCGGTGCCGTCTCCAGCTCGGCGATGGCCCGCAGCGCGGTGGACTTGGGCGCACCGGACACCGAGCCCGGCGGCAGCATGGCGCCCGCGATCTGCGCCCACCCCACTCCCGGCCGCAGCCGTCCCGACACCGTCGTCACCAGGTGGACGAGCCCCGGATGCTCCTCGGCGGCGCACAGCGCGTCGACGCGGATGCTGCCGGGCCGGCACACGTGGGCCAGGTCGTTGCGTACCAGGTCGGCGATCATGACGTTCTCGGCGTAGTCCTTGGGCAGCATGGCGGCCAGGTGCTCGGCCGTCCCCTTGATCGGGCGCGACTGCACGAGGTCACCGTGGCGCCGCAGGAACAGCTCGGGCGAGGCACTGACCACCTCCAGGCCGGCCTCCGGCACGTCCACCAGGCAGAGGTACGGCGCGGGGTTGCCTTCGGCGAGGACGTCGTACAGGCCCCGCAGGTCGGCGGACTCCGGCAGCCGGTGGCGCAGGACGCGGCAGAGGTTCACCTGGTAGACCTCGCCGCTGGCGATCCGGCGGCGGATGTCGACCACGCCTGCGCGGTAGGCCCGTTCGTCCAGAGAGCTGTGCCAGACCGAGTCCAGCTCAGGCCAGGTGTCGGCCGGTCGCAGCGCCGCCGGCGGGGGCACCGCGACGCCCGGGAACCGCACGACCTCGGCGAACCGCACGCAGGTGACCGCCCCCTCGAACGTTGCGACGACCGCCCAGAACCCACCCCGGTCCAGGCCGTCGAGGTCTGACCGGACCTCGAGGACGCCGGACGCGACGGCGCCGGGAAAGCAGGCTCGGGCCACGCGCGGATCCTAGCGAAGCGGGGGAAACCGCCGGGGTCAGCCGGCCGCGGACGCCGGGGCGAGGACCGCGGCGTCGCCGCCACCGGCCGGCCCTGCGACGAAGACGTTCACCGGTCCGCGCACGCTGAGCGCCACGACCGCGCCCGGCTCGGGCGCGTCCTCCCCCACCATCCGCGCCGTCACCTGCACGCCGGTGCCGGCCAGCTGCAGCCGCACCGCGCAGTCGTGGCCGAAGTAGCTCACCTCGCGGACGGTGGCCGTGGGCCCGGCTCCACCTGGCACGAGCGGTACGGCGCCGGGGGCCGCGTCCGCGCTCGTTCCCGGGGCGGACGGGGTGAGGATGATCTGCTCGGGGCGCACCAGCACCTCGACCGGCCCCTGCGTGACGCCGTCGGCCACGCTGAGCGTGCCGAGGACACTGCTCGCCCCGGTCCCGGAGACGACGGCCGGCAGCACGACGGCGCCGCCGACGAACCGGGCAACGTCCAGGTCGGCCGGCGCGTCGTACACCTGCCTGGGGCTGCCCACCTGGGCCAGCCGGCCGTCGCGCATGACCGCGACCTGGTCGGCGAGGGACAGGGCCTCGCCCTGGTCGTGGGTGACGAGGATGCCGGTCGCGCTCGCGGCGCGCAGCGCGTCGGCGACCGCGCGTCCGGTGCCCTCCCGCAGCCCGGCGTCCAGCGAGGCGAACGGCTCGTCGAGCAGCACCACGGAGGGCGAGGGCGCGAGGGCCCGGGCCAGCGCGACCCGCTGCTGCTGGCCGCCGGAGAGCTCGTGCGGCAGCCGGGTGCTCACGGCGAACGGCAGCCCCACCAGGTCGAGCAGCTCCGCGACGCGGGTGCCCTGGCGGCGGGCGCCGCGCGGCATGCCGAAGGTGATGTTGCCCGCCACGTCCAGGTGCGGGAACAGCGCGCCCTCCTGGGGCACGTAGCCGACCCGGCGTCGCTGCGGCGGCACGGAGCGGCCGGGCCGGAACACCTCGTGGTCCCCGAAGGCGATCGTGCCGGCGTCCGGGTCGAGGAACCCCGCGATGAGGCGCAGCAGCGTGGTCTTGCCGCAGCCGGACGGCCCGAGCATCGCGGTCAGCTCGCGCGCGGGCACGTCGAGGTCGACGCCGTGCAGCACGGTGGTGGCCCCGAAGGCCTTGGTGACACCACGCAGCGTCAGGGCGGTCATGAAGTGGTCGACCTCCGGGCCTCGCGGGTGAGCAGGAACGTCGCCGGCAGCGAGATCAGCACCATCAGCGCGGCATAGGGCGCAGCGGCACCGTAGGCGATGCTGCTGCTGTTGCTCCAGAACTGGGTGGCCAGCGTCTGCGTCCCGATGGGGGCCAGCAGCAGCGTCGCGGTCAGCTCGGTGATGACGGCGAGGAAGACCAGCGCGGCGCCGGCACCGAGCCCCGGGGCGATCAGCGGCAGGGTCACCCGCCGGAACGTCGCCACCGGGCCGGCACCCAGGGCGTGCGCCACGTCATCGAGCACGGGGGGCGCCTGTGCCATCGCGGCGCGCAGGCTCACCATGGCCCGCGGCAGGAACAGGATGGCGTACGCCGCCAACAGCATGACCAGCGTCTGGTAGACGGCCGGCACCAGCCGCAGCGACACGGTCACCAGGGCCAGCGCGACGACGATGCCCGGCAGCGCGTTGCTGAAGTAGGTGCTGCGCTCGGCCAGGGTGGCGAACCGGCTGCGGTGGCGGACGGACAGCCACGCGACCGGCAGGGCCAGGGCAAGCGTGAGCGCGGCGCCGACCAGCCCGAGGCCGACCGTGGACACGGTGGTGCTGACCAGCTCCCCGACGGGAAACGCGGTGGAGGTGCCGACCAGCAGCCAGTGGACCAGGCTGCCCATCGGGACGCCGAGGGCCAGGCCGACGAGCGCGACGAGGGCACCGATCACCGGTACGGCGGACAGACCGAGGGGCCGGCGGGGCAGGCTCCTGGCGACACCCCCGCCGACCCGGGCGTAGCGGTGGTGGCCGCGGACCCGCATCTCGAGCAGCAGCAGGCCCAGGCAGCAGAGCACGAGCACGCTGGCCAGCATGGTCGCGGCCGGGCCGTTGAACGAGGAGCGGTACTGGTCGTAGATCGCGGTCGTGAAGGTGGCGAAGCGCAGCAGCTGCAGCGCGCCGAACTCGGCCAGCAGGTGCAGCCCGACCAGCAGCGCGCCGCCGTACATCGCCGGGCGCAGCTGCGGCAGCGTCACCCGCGAGAAGGTGCGCCAGGGCCCGTGCCCGAGGCGAGGGCGGTCTCCTCCAGCGCCGGGTCCAGGCCGCGCAGTGCGGCGGCGACCGGCAGGTAGACCAGCGGGTAGTACGACAGCGTCACGATGAGCAGGGCGCCGCCGAAGCCCTCGACGCGCGAGGTCAGCGACACCCAGCCGAAGCTGTTGACGAACGCCGGAACGGCCAGCGGTGCGACGAGCAGGATGTTCCAGACCCGCCGACCGGGCAACGTGGTGCGCTCGACGACCCAGGCGGCGCCGGTGCCGACCACGATGCTGATCGCCATGCAGCCGACCACGAGCCGGCCGGTGTTCGACAGCAGCTCGGCCACCCGCGGACGCGCCACCAGGGCCCACGCCTGGTCCCAGCCGATGCTGACGGTGTAGATCACCACGAACAGCAGCGGCACGAGCGCGAGGAGGGCGACGAGCCCGGACAGCACGCCGAGCACGGGCGGGAGGCCGCCGCGCGACCTCCGCGCCCGTGGCCGGCGCACGGACAACAGGGTGCTCAGAGCAGGCCCGCCTGCTGCATCAGCTCAACGACCTTGCTGCCGTTGAGGGTCGAGAGCTCGACGGTGGGCGGCTCGAGCTCGCTGAGCGGCTTGAGCGCCTTGTTGGCGGCGACGCCCTTGCCGATGGGGTACTCCAGGGCGGCGCTGTCGGCCAGGATCTTCTGGCCCTGCGCACTACCCAGGAACGTCACCAGCTGCTGGGCCTGCTTCTGGTGCTTGCTGGTGGACAGCACGCCGGCGCCGGAGACGGACAGGAACGCGCCCGCGTCCTTGTTGCCGAAGAAGTGCAGCGAGGTGTTGTTGCTGTTCTCGCCGGACTCGGCCTGGTCCTTGTACCAGTAGTAGTGGTAGATCACGCCGGCCTGGATCTCGCCGTTGTTGACCGCCTGCATCACGGCGTTGTTCCCACGGTAGACCTTGGCGTTGGCCTTCAGACCCTTGAGCCACTCCGCGGCCTTGGCGTCGCCGTCGACGGCGACGACGGCGCTGACGATGGCCTGGAAGTCCGCCCCGGCGGGGGCGATGCCGATCTTGCCCTTCCACTCCGGCTTGGCCAGGTCGAGGATCGTCGTGGGCAGCTGGGCAGGCTTGAGCTGGGTCTTGTTGTACGCCAGCACGGTCGAGCGAGCGGCGAAGCCGACCCAGTTGCCGTCCTTCGGCGCGAACTGCGGGGGCACCTGCGCGAGCGTGGCCGGGTCGACCTTGGTGAAGCCCTTGGCGCCGTCGACGAGCGTCATCGCCGGGGAGTTCTCCGTGACGAACACGTCGGCGGGCGAGGCCTTGCCCTCCTGCACGATCTGGTTGGCGAGCTCGGAGTCGTCACCGTTGCGCATGTTGACCTTGATGCCGGTCTGCTTGGTGAAGCCGTCCACCATCAGCTTCATCAGGTCCTCGTGCTGGGCGTTGTAGAGCGTCAGCGTGCCGCTGTCGCCCCCCGAGCCGGCCTGGCTGCTGCTGCCTGAGCCGCAGGCCGACAGGGCCAGCAGGGTCGTCAGTCCACCGGCCACGAGGCTGGCGGAGCGTCCACGGATGCGCACGTCGGTCGTCCTTGTCTTCAGGATCGTTAGGGCAGCCTTACCTTACCCAGAGGGAGGGCCCGCTTGGCAACCCCGGGCGTGCCGGCCGGGGATGCCGCTCCGGCCGGAGGCTAGGGCGAGGTCACGGCGTGCTCGACCGCCCGCACCAGTCGGTCGACGTCCGAGGCGTCGGTGTACGGCGCGATGCCCGCCCGGATCCCGCCGGCTGCACCCAGGCCCATCCACCGGGCGGCCTCGAGGGCGTAGAACGAGCCGGCCGGCGCGTTGACCCCCTCCCCCGCCAGGAGCTCGCTGACAGCGGCGGGGTCGCGACCCGGCACCGTGAACAGGACGGTGGGCGTGCGCTCGGCGGCGCGACCGTGGAGCACGACACCGTCGATGCCGGCCAGGCGCGACTCGAGGTCCTGGCGCAGGGCGTCCTCGTAGGCCTCCACGACCTCCATCGAGGCGAGGATGCGGTCGCGCCGGCTGCCGGTCGCCCCCGGGAGCAGCCCGGCCACGAAGTCGACGGCCGCGGTCGTGCCGGCCATCAGCTCGAACGGCAGCGTGCCGAGCTCGAACCGGTCGGGGGCGGCGTCGCTGGAGGGCAGCAGCTTGTCCGGCTGCAACGTCTCCAGCAGCTCCGGCCGCGCGGTCAGGACCCCGCAGTGCGGACCGAAGAACTTGTACGGCGAGCAGGCTAGGAAGTCGGCACCGAGGGCGGCCTGGTCCACGGCGGCGTGGGGCACGAGGTGCACCCCGTCGACGAAGAACAGCGCGCCACGGTCGTGCACGAGGCGGGCGATGGCGGGCAGGTCCGGTCGGGTGCCGACCAGGTTCGACGCGGCGGTGACGGCGACGAGGCGGGTCCGCGGGGACAGCTCCGCCTCCACGTCCTCGGGCCGCAGCTCACCGGTCCTGCGGTCGAACGCGACCCAGCGGACGGTCGCCCCGACCGCCTCTGCGGCCTGCACCCACGGGCGGATGTCCGCGTCGTGGTCCAACCGGGTGACGACGACCTCGTCACCGGGCCCCCACGTCTTCGCCAACGTCCGGGCCAGGTCGTAGGTCAGGGCGGTCATGCTCCGCCCGAAGACCACCCCGCGGGGATCAGCGCCCACGAGGTCCGCCATGGCCGCCCTGGCATCGAGCACGACGCGGTCGGCGCGGCGCGAGGCGGCGCTGACGTGGCCGCGGTTGGAGATGTCGGACAGCAAGGTGGCGGCGACCGCCTCACCGACCACCGTCGGCACCTGCGAGCCACCCGGGCCGTCGAAGTGGGCGGCGCCTGCCTTCAGTGCCGGGAACTGCGCCCGGACGGACGTGACGTCAAAGCTCATGGTGGGCCTCTCCTCGGGACGGCTGCGGTGTGCGGTCTCTGGTGCGCGGTCTGTGGTCCGTGGTCCGCGCGGTGGGATGGCCCGCGGACTTCCGGGAGACCACGCGCCGCGAGACTACGAGCACAGCGGGCGCGGAGGACCTTCGCCCCTGCCCGGCCCAAGGCCGCAGGGCCACGGTGGCGGCATGACCGCTGCCGAGCACGACACCGCTCCCGCCCCCGACCGTCCCCGCGAGGCGCTGAGCCCGAAGCCGGTCGTCGTCGGCTACGACGGCTCCCCCTCGGCTTCCGCGGCCGTCGACTGGGCGGCGGCCGCCGCGGCGCAGCGGCACGCCAGCCTGCAGGTGCTCACCGCCGTGGACTACTCGGCCGTGCCCGTGTGGCCCGGCGCCAGCACCGAGTACCTGCGCGACGTCGCGATGGACCAGGCCCGCGCCGTGGCCGACGAGGGGGTCTCACGTGCCGTGTCCGCCAGCGCAGGCGTGCAGGCGGTCAGCTCCCCCGCCGCCGGTGGCGCGGCCGGTGCCATGGTCGAGGCGTCGCGGCGGGCGGGCCTGCTGGTGCTGGGCCGCGCCGAGCACGGCGCCTTCACGTCGGCGCTCCTCGGCGCGAGGTCCTTGACGGTCATCGCCCACGCCTGCTGCCCGGTGGTGCTCGTGCCGACGGGACCGGTGCTGACCCCCGGCCCGGGCCGTCCGGTCGTGATCGGCGTGGACGGATCGCCGGCGGCCACCGCAGCGCTCGGCTTCGCCGCCGAGTTCGCGGATGCGTGGGGCGCACCGCTCTCGGTGCTGTCGGTCTGGCAGGTTCCCTCCAGCGAGACGTGGGCCAGGGCCTACTGGGACGCCGCCCAGGAGGACAGGGGCCTGCACTCGGCCAAGCGTGAACGCGCCGAGCAGATCGCCCGCGAGGCGGTCAGCCTGGTGCGCGCCGACCACCCCGACCTCGAGGTCACCGGCGAGGCGGTCGAGGGCCGGGCGGGTCAGACACTGGCCGCGGCCTCCGCGGATGCGGGCGTCGTCGTCGTCGGCTCCCGGGGACACGGCGGCTTCACCGGCATGCTGCTGGGGTCGGTCAGCCACGCCGTGCTGCACGCCGCTCGCGGTCCCGTCGCGGTGGTCCAGCCCAAGCCCTGACGGCACCCGCGGCAACCGGGCGCGAGCTCCAGTACCGCGCTGCGTCAGCCGACGACCTTGACCTCGCAGTCGGCGTGCTCGCGGCAGTAGTCGGCGACCCGCACGGTCGACGCCGGGTCGTCCTTCCCCACGATCAGCACGCCGGCGTCACGGCTGTGCGCGACCAGGGTCTCCGCCACGTCCCCGACGACCACCTCGAAGCTGCTGCGCACCCGCGGGTGCGCCCGCAGGGCCACCATCGCGGCGTGGAAGGTGCCTTCGTCGGCGTCGGCTCGCGCATCGGCCCCCAGGCCTTCCGGCACGACCTGCACGAACCTGATGCGGCCACCGCGCCGTACCGCTTCGTCGAGCGCGGCGCGGGCGACGCCGAGGGCGGAGCCATCGTTGACCAGGCCGGCGACGACCGCCGCCAGGGGACGGACGGGCTGGGCCGTCTGGACGTGCTGCCGGCGTGTGGCGCTGCGCGCGTGGAGACCCATGCGCCTGACAGTGCGGCGTGACGTCGGCCGCCAGGCAGGGCCAGAGGTCCCTTTCCCTGCCACTCCTTCGCGCGGCCCGGCGCAGCCCAGCCGACGTCCGGTCGGCTCAGGTCGGCGGCCCAGCGGCCCTCACGGGGTCGTGGGCAGCAGGTGCGTCTGTCCGGTGCTGCTGTCCACCAGCGCGACCCGCGTCGCGCGGACCGTCAGGGGCAGGACATCGCTGACGGCCTGGGCGACCACGGGCAGAGCGGCTCCGTTGGCGCGAGGCGACAGCGAGCAGTGCGGCACCCATTGCCCGGGCTCGTAGTGGTGGTGCACCACGGCCCCGGTCCGCGCGAGCGCCGTGGACACCGCCTCCTGGCGCGACACGACCGCCGCAGGCAGTGACGGCGCGAGGCAGGCGCGCCCCCGGGGAAACGCCACCATGCCCTGGAAGACCACCGGGAACGGACCGCCGTCGGGCAGCAGCGCGAGCGCGTCCTGGACGGCCTGCAGGTCCCAGCGCAGCAGGACGGCGTACGACAGGTGCGGGTGGTGGCGTCCGTGCGTGTGGGTGGCCAACGACGGCACGCCGTGCGCCTCCAGCCGGGACCACAGGGAACGCACCGCGTGCTCACCCCGGTGGTCCAGCAGCAGACAGACCGACAGCGCCATGAGCCCAGAGTGTCAGCCCCGGTTCCGCACGGGCAGGTGGTTGCGCCGGGGCGACCGTTCAACGGGCCCTTCAGCGGTTGGCGTACAGGTCGCGCAGCAGCGCGATCTCGGCTCCGTGGTGCAGCACCTCGCGGTTGACGTGGAGCACGAGCGCTGCCATGGGGTACGCCGCGAACGGCCCCTCTGCCGATCCGCACGGTCGGGCGAGCCCGGTGTCGCCCAGCGCCGTGACTCCCTCGCGCCAGGCAAGGTAGACCTCGTCGAGCTGCTGCAGGGCGCCGGCCGCCGTGGCCGCGTAGTGATGGGTCCAGTAGTCCACCGGCGGACCACCGAAGTGGCTCGCCACCCGGGCCCCGAGCACCCCCACGATCACGTGGGCCAGTCGCCAGGCGATGGTGGTGACCGGAGCCGGAACGGGTTCCGGGTAGGCGAAGTCGATCACGACGTCGCCTCCGCCCACTTCAGGTTGCGTGCGCCCGTGACCCCGCGGGCGGAGGCTCCAGCAGTTGCCCACGGGCTCCCACAGGTACTCCTCGTCGCTCAGGCCGTCGTAGCGGGGGCGCAGCTGGTCCCGCCAATGGCGGTCGACCTGCTCCACGAGCTCGTGCGTCCAGCTGAGGTCCATGGCACAAGCATGTGCCCCTGCGCCCGGCGAGGCTGGGAATCCGAAGGTTCGGGACGTACGCTGCGAGGCACCAGGCGGCCGTTTGGCACACGAAATCCGTTGCTAACAGGCGATATCCGGCATCTGGACCAGCGCCCTCCTCGATGGGCCGGCGAGCGGCTCCATCGTGGCCCCCATGCCACCCACGACGGGAGTCCACCGTGACGGATCACGCAGACCGGGCAACGCTTCAGAGCAGCACCCTCGTGACCACGCCCACCGGGACGGTTCCACGCCGGGCACGAGTCATCGGCGTCGACGCCGCCCGCGGGCTGGCCCTCCTCGGCATGTTCGCGGTTCACGTCGCCGGGTCGCTACGCAGCGACAAGACGCCCAGCCACACCCAGGAGTTCGTCGCTGGGCACTCCCTTGCGACGTTCGTGCTGCTCGCCGGCGTGAGCGTTGCCTTCATGACCGGGCGGACAGGTCCGGCCAGCTGGCGTCGGCCCTCCACCGGGGTCGCGGCCTCCCTCGCGGTCCGCGCGGTGCTGATCGCCCTCATCGGCCTCTCGCTGAACCTCATGAACCCCGACGTCGAGGTGATCCTGCCGTACTACGGCGTGATGTTCCTCCTTGCGATCCCGCTCGTGGGGCTCACCTCGCGGGCCCTGGTCATCACCAGCGCGGTGCTGGTCGTGGTGGCCCCCTTGGTGGTCTTCGCCTCGTTCGCGACCGACCTGCCCACCGACGAGCCATCCCTCACGTCGCTGGTCCACCCGGTCGCGCTGGCCGCGCCGTTGCTGGTGACCGGCTCCTACCCGGCCGTGGAGTACATGGCGTTCATCTGCCTCGGGATGGCGTTCGGGCGGCTCGACCTGTCCTCGACGAAGGTGGCGGCGCGGCTCGCCGCCGGCGGGGCCGCTCTCGCCGCAACAGCGTGGGTGGCGTCGTCATACCTGCTGTTCGACCTCGGCGGGCTGACGCATCTGCGCGACGCCGCGCCGTCCGGCCTGACTGCGCACCAGACCCGGAACGTCATCCTCTGGGACCCGGACACATCCGACTCGTGGTGGTGGCTCGCCCAGCGCGCGCCGTACACCGCCACACCGTTGCGGATGCTGCACGACCTGGGAGTGGCGGCGGCGGTGCTCGGCTGCTGCCTCCTGGTGACCCGGCTACGGGTACTTCGCCGGCCGCTGTGGCCGCTCGTGGCCGCGGGAAGCATGAGCCTGACCCTCTACACGGCGCAGATCCTCGTGCTTCAGACAGGGGTGCTGGGCGACCACACCATCACGCTGTTCGTCGTTCTGTCCGTCGGGGCGATGGCCTTCGCGGTCCTGTGGCGGCGGCGACGAGCGCACGGCCCGCTGGAGGGCGCGATCGCGCGATGCTGCGGCTGGGCGCGTCGACGTCTCGAACCCGCTCCCGACCGATGCTGACACAGCCGACGCCTGGCCAGGCCCCGGCTCTGCAGCACAACTCCGGCATCACGCCATGTTCGGACATCCGGGCCATCACTCCCGGGGGATGAGGACGCTTTTCGGGGGGGCAACGTGCGTCGTCTGCGGTAGATGGCCGGCCGGTGGCCCGTTGACCCTTGGAGGGCACACATCCGGGACCTGACCACGGAGGCATGAGCGCTGACTGCCTCGAGGAGAGTTCGTGTCTGTTTTCGCCCTATCCGGTGCCACATCCGCAGCCGACCGCAGGGACCTCACACCGCAGCACCGCATCGGGGCACCCTCGCGCCCCCTGCGTGGGCGTCGTCCCGGCAGGAGCTGCGCCGAGCACGGAGCCGCAGCCGAGTGCTCCGCCACAGCTGAGGAGGCCGACGTGACCGTCATCTCCGAGCCGCAGGACTTCAACCAGGACGACCTCTACGTTGACCTGCGGTCGATCTTCGGACACGCGCTCTTCCTCAAGTGCGAAGGCTTCAACTTCGCCGGATCCATCAAGCTCAAGGCCGCGAGCGAGATGGTGGAGGCCGCCGAGCGGGACGGCGACCTGCGGCCCGGTTCTGTGCTCATCGAGTCCTCGTCCGGGAACCTGGGCGTCGCGCTCAGCATGATCGCGGCGAGCAAGGGCTATGGCTTCCTCTGCGTGACCGACTCGCGGTGCAACCTCTCGGCCAGACGGCTGATGGAGGCGCTCGGCAGTCGCGTCCACATCATCGCGGAGCCGGACCCCGTCGGTGGCCTCCTGGGCGCGCGCATCAACTACGTCCGCGGACTGTGCGCCTCCGACGACCGTTTCGTCTGGCTGGACCAGTACTCCAACGCTGGCAACGCGGGAGCGCACTACCGGCGTACCGGGCCGGAGATCGCGCGTTCGTTCCCCGAGATCGATGTGCTCTTCGTCGGGGCCGGCACCACCGGCACGCTGATGGGCTGTGCGCGCTACTTCAGCGAGTGGCACCGCCAGGTGCGCGTCATCGCCGTGGACGCGGTCGGTTCAGTGACGTTCGGCGGACCGGCGGCCCGGCGGATGATCCCGGGCCTCGGGACCAGCGTCCGCCCGGCGATGCTCGATGAGTCGCTCGTGGACGAGGTCGTCATGGTGGAGGAGGTCGACACCATCCGGGCGTGCCACCGTCTGGCGCGGCGTGGCTTCCTGTTCGGCGGTTCCAGCGGCACGGTGGTGAGTGGCGCCATGAGCTGGCTGGCCCAGCACGATGGCCACGACCTCACCGCGGTGGCCATCGCCCCGGACTTCGGCGAGCGCTACCTCGACACCATCTACCAGACCAACTGGCTGCAGGACCTGTACGGCGAGGACGTGCTCAGCTCTGTCGGAGCTGACGGCAGCCTGCCGCAGGACCTCAGCAGCACGGACGCGGTCGCCGGCAGCCTCGTGCCATGACCCCCCGACCACGTCACAGGATCGCGGACAGCCGGTGCAAGGAGCCTCTGTAGTGAAGAAATCGGTGGATCCGATGGCGGTGGACGTCGCTCCCTGCTCCCTTCCCGAGGGCCGGTTCGACCCTGCGCCCACCAGCACGGAAGCCGCCCTCGCAGAGATGCTGGGCGGCCTCCTGCACGTGGAGTCCGTGCCGGTCGACAGCAACTTCTTCGAAGACCTCGGTGCCGACTCGATGGTCATGGCGCAGTTCTGCGCCCGGGTCAGGAGGCGCCCAGCGCTCCCCTCGGTGTCGATGAAGGACATCTACCAGCACCCCACCATCGCCGGCCTTGCCACAGCCCTCAGGCAGACGGCGCCTGCTTCCGCTCCGGCCGCGGCTCCGGCTCCGGCTCGGCCTGCGCTTGACTGGATGCTGGAGGAGGTCCTGGCCGACGTGCTGCACGTGGAGTCCGTGCCGGTCGACAGCAACTTCTTCGAGGACCTCGGTGCCGACTCGATGGTCATGGCGCAGTTCTGCGCCCGGGTCAGGAAGCGCCCCGACCTGCCGCCGGTGTCGATGAAGGACATCTACCAGCACCCCACCATCGCGGGCCTCGCCACGGCCCTCGAGCCGGGGTCGGCGCCCGCACCGGGGTCGGCGCCCGCGGAGGTCGAGGCGGGCCCCGCGACGGACCATACGGCGCCCGTACCGGAGCCTTCGGGGTCCCCACCCACGGCGGTGGGGACGCGGTCGACGTCACGCAGCTACGTGCTCTGCGGCGCCCTGCAGCTGCTCATCTTCCTCGGCTACGTCTATCTCGGCGCCTGGCTGTTCTCGTGGGGCTACACCTTCATGTCGGGCGGCACCGGGACGCTCGGGATCTACCTGCGCGCGGTCATGTTCAGCGGCGTCGCCCTCGTCGCGATGTGCATCCTGCCCGTCCTGGCGAAATGGGTGCTGATTGGTCGGTGGAGCCAGCGGGACATTCCGGTCTGGACCTTGACCTACCTGCGGTTCTGGGTGGTCAAGACCCTTGTGAGGTCGAACCCGTTGGTCTTGGTGATGGTCGGATCACCGCTCTACTCGCTCTACCTACGGGCACTCGGTGCCCGTGTCGGCCGCGGGGTGGTCATCCTCACCAGGACTGTTCCGGTGTGCACGGATCTGCTCACCATCGGCGACCACACCGTCATCCGGAAAGAGGCCTTGATCAGTGGTTACCGCGCCGAGGCAGGCGTGATCCGCACCGGCCCGGTCACGCTCGGCCGCGACGTGTTCGTCGGGGAGAAGACCGTGTTGGACATCGACACCTGGATGGGGAGGGGCGCCCAGCTCGGGCACTCCTCGTCGCTGCACCCCGGACAAGCGGTCCCCGAAGGCGAACGGTGGCACGGCACGCCCGCACAGCATGCGGACGTGAACTACGCCACCGTCGGCGCGGCTCGCCTCGGCAGGCTGAGGAGGATCTACTATCCCACCCAGCAGGTGCTTGCGCTGCTACTGCTGTGGCTGCCGCTCGGTTTCGGCGGCATCGTCTGGCTGCTCGCCGCGGTGCCGAGCCTGGGCCAGATCATGGACTCCCGCACGCTGGCTGTCGCCAGTTGGTCGTTCTACCGCGACGCCCTGCTCGCGTCGGCGGTGATCTTCTTCGGCGGGGTTCTGGTAGGTCTGGTCACTATCGGTACGCTCCCGCGCCTGCTGGCCCTGGCGGTGAAGCCCGAGAAGGTCTACCGCCTCTATGGCTTCCCGTACTCGGTGCACCGGCTCAGTGCCCGGCTCAGCAACTCCAAGTTCTTCACTTACCTCTTCGGCGACAGCTCCTACATCGTCGGTTACCTGCGCTTTCTGGGCTATCGGATGCACCGCCCCATCCAGCAGACAGGTTCCAACTTCGGCACCATGGTGGCCCATGAGAACCCGTTCGCCGTCACCATCGGCAGCGGCACCATGGTGGCGGACGGGTTGTCCATCATCAACGCTGACTTCTCCAGCACGTCCTTCCGAATCTCACCCACCACGATCGGAGCGCACAGCTTCCTGGGTAACCACATCGCCTTCCCCGCCCAGAGCAGGACTGGCTCCAACGTCCTGCTGGCCACGAAGGTCATGGTTCCCATCGACGGTCCGGTCCGGGAGAACGTCGGGCTGCTGGGATCTCCCAGCTTTGAGATCCCGCGCACGGTGCAGCGCGACAGCAGCCGCGGGCTCAGGTCCCGCGGTGAGCTGCACCGCCGACTGAGGTCCAAGAACCGTTACAACCTGCGATCGATGGCGCTCGCCCTGCTCGTGCGGTGGTTCCACTTCTTCGGTATGACGGTGCTGACTCTGGCGGCTGCAGACGTCTACCGGCAGCTTGGTGCCGTGGCAGTCGCCGCGGACGTCCTCGCCGGCACGGTGTTCACGATGGGCTACTTCATCTTCGTCGAGCGGGCCGTCGCCCGCTTCCGTCGGCTGACTCCGCAGTACTGTTCCATCTACGACCCCTACTTCTGGTGGCACGAGCGCTTCTGGAAGCTGGTCATCCCGGCCTTCGACCGCATGTTGGTCGGCACGCCGTACAAGAACGTCGTCTCACGTTTGCTCGGCGTGCGCATCGGCAAGCGGGTGTTCGACGACGGGTGCAACCAGCCGGAGCGGACTCTCGTCGCCATCGGGGATTTCTGCACGCTGAACGCCGGCAGCATCATCCAGACCCACTCCCAGGAGGACGGGGTCTTCAAGTCCGACCGCAGCACCGTCGGAACCGACTGCACGATCGGCGTCGGAGCCCTCGTGCACTACGGCGTGACGATGGGCGACGGGTCGGTCCTTGCTGCGGACGCCTTCCTCATGAAGGGTGAGGACGTCCCTGCAGGGGCGCACTGGGGCGGCAACCCGGCGCGCGAGATGCCGGAGCTCGCCGGGCACCTGCAGGTCACGCGCAATGACCACGGCCGTGGTGAGAGCGCCTCTGACGACAGCGGTCCTGGGGACCGCGGTTCTGCTGACAGCGGTTCTGGCGACGGTGACCCTGGCGACAGCAGCCCTGGTGACAGCGGCAAAGCGGCATCGGCGCGGCACCTTGCCAGGGCGCGCCGACTGGTGGGGACGACCCAGGGAGGAAAGCGTTGATGCCGATGTCAGCAGATGCCGGACGGGAGTACTGGCGCGGTGTGCTCGCCGCCGGAGGCGTGACGACGGTTCCCCGGTGGACTCTCGAGCCGGTTGCCGGCGTGGCCACGCTCGAGGCGGTCGTGCCCGACGACCTGACCGCGGCCCTGCACCGGCTCGCGAGCACTCTGGCCGTGCCGCTCAGCTCGGTGCTGCTCACCGCGCATGCCAAGGTCGTTGCCGCGCTGTCCGGAGACGGTGAGGTGACGACGGGTTACGTTGCCACAGAGACCGCTTCACCGCTGCCGTGCCCGCTGTCGGTCGAGCCAGGCACGTGGCGCGCTCTGCTTCTCGCATCTCACCGGGCCGAGTCGCAGCTGCTGCGGCACCAGGACTTTCCGGTGGACGACCTGCGGCGTGAGCTCGCTCTGCCCGGGCCGTCCTTCGAGACCGTGTTCGACCCCCACGGCGACGGTGGCGACCTCGCCCCCGACACGGTCCTGCGGGTCGGGTTCGCCCACCACGGAGGGCGCCTGGTGATGCGGCTGCGTCACCGCACCGACGTGCTCGACGGCGACTGTGCCGCGCGCATCGCGGGCTACCACCTCGCCGCCCTCGCGCTGCTCGCCGCCGACCCCGACGCCGAGCACGGCCGGCAGAGCCTGCTCTCGGCCGGGGAGGTCCACCAGCAGCTGGAGGGGCTCGCCGGGCGCCACCGCGACCTGCCGGACCGACGCTTCCACGAGCTGTTCGAGGAGCAGGTGCGGCAGCACCCCGACACCGTCGCGGCTGTGCACGGCGACCGCCAGTGGACCTACCGGGAGCTCAACAGCCGCGCGAACCGGCTGGCGCGTGCCCTGCTGGCGCGGGGACTGGACCATGAGGGAGTCGTGGCGGTCGTCACGGAGCGCAACCTGGACTGGATGGCCGCGGTCCTCGCGGTGTTCAAGGCCGGTGGCGCCTACCTCCCGATCGAGCCACACTTCCCGGCGGACCGCATCGCAACCACGCTCTCCCGCGCCGGATGCACCCTTGTGGTCACGGAGTTCGGCAGCACCACGACGCTGGACAAGGCCCTCGACGCCCTGCCGGACGTGCAGGCGCTGCTGGTCGACGCGGCGTACGAGGAGGACCAGCAGGAGGCTGCCGCGACGGACCTCGGGGTCCCCGTCTCCCCCGGCCAGCTCGCCTACATCTACTTCACCTCCGGCTCGACGGGTGAACCCAAGGGAGCCATGTGCGAGCACGCGGGCCTGCTCAACCACCTGTACGCCAAGATCGACGACCTGCACATCACCGAGGGTCAGGTGGTCGCCCAGATCGCCCCCCAGTGCTTCGACATCTCGTTGTGGCAGCTCGTGTCCGGGCTCGTCGTCGGCGGCCGCACCCTGCTGATCGAGCAGGAGGTGGTCCTGGACGTCGAGCGGTTCGTGGACAAGGTCGTCGAGAGCCGGGTCGCCGTGCTGCAGGTCGTGCCGTCGTACCTCGAAGCCGTGGTGACCTACCTCGAGCAGCACCCCCGGGGGCTGCCGCATCTGCGGTGCGTGTCGGTCACCGGCGAGGCCCTGAAGCAGGAGCTCACGCAGCGGTGGTTCGCCGCCGTGCCAAGCAGCCGGCTGGTCAACGCGTACGGGTTGACCGAGACCTCGGACGACACCAACCACGAGGTCATGGACCGCGCACCTGACGGCGACCGGGTCCCGCTCGGCCCTCCGGTCGCCAACGTGCGCGTGTATGTCGTCGACGAGCACCTGCAGCCGGTGCCGCTCGGCGCGCCGGGTGAGATCGTCTTCTCCGGGGTCTGTGTCGGCCGGGGCTACGTGAACGACCCCGAGCGCACCAGCCTGGCCTTCCTGCCCGACCCGCACCGCGAGGGCGAGCGGCTCTACCGCAGCGGCGACCACGGGCGCTGGCTGCCGGACGGCAAGCTGGAGTTCCTCGGCCGACGGGACACGCAGGTCAAGATCTCCGGTTTCCGCATCGAGATCGGCGAGATCGAGAACACCCTGCTGCGCGTGCCCGGTGTGCGCGACGGGGCGGTGGTCGTGGCGGAGGCGGCCCAGAGCAAGCACCTGGTGGGCTTCTACGCCGGTCCACGACAGCTCGAGGTGACGGCCCTGCGGGACCGGCTCGGCGCCTCGCTTCCGGCGTACATGGTCCCGTCGGTCATCCACTGGCGCGAGAGCCTGCCGCTCACCGCCAACGGCAAGATCGACCGCAAGGCGCTGTCGGCCCTCGCCGGGGAGCTCGAGGCCGTCGAGGACGACTACTTCGCCCCGGCGACGCCGACCGAGCGGCGGATGGCCGCGGCGTGGGCCGGCGTGCTCGGCATCCCGCAGGACCAGATCGGACGGCTGGACCACTTCTTCGACCGTGGTGGCACGTCGCTGGGCGCGGTGAAGCTGGCGATCGCCCTGGACCGCGCGGTGTCCCTGAAGGACGTCACGCGCAACCCGGTCCTGGCCGACCTGGCCGACGTGCTCGATGGCCGCACCGAACGGCGTCCAGGTCTGCTGCAGTGCCTGGTTGAGCCGTCCGAGGGGCAGGTCGGTGCGCTGGTCTGCTTTCCCTATGCCGGCGGCAACGCGGTGAACTTCCAACCGCTGGCGGGGGCGCTGCGGGGCAGCGGCCTGGCGGTCTTCGCCGTCGAGCTGCCGGGCCACGACGTGGCTGCCCGGAGCGAGCCGTTCGCGCCGATGGCCCACGTCGTCGGGCAGGTGGCCGACGAGGTCGCCGGGCGCGGGCTGACGCGGGTCCTGCTCTGGGGCCACTCCTCAGGTGCTGCGTTCGCCATGGAGACGGCGAGACGGCTGACGGAGCGTGGGGTGGACGTGCAGCACGTGCTGCTCGGGGCGCAGCTGCCCGGGACGCCGGACGACCGGCGTGCCGCCATCGCGGCGCTGTCCGGGCAGAGCAACGCCGAGATCGCTGCGTTCCTCACCCACGACGGTGGCTACACCGGGCTCGGGACGCTCGATGCGGACCGCGCCGACCATGCCGGCGCCGCGTACCGGCACGACTGCGTGTCCGCGCACCACTACCTCGCCGACGCGCTGGAGGCACCCCCGACCACGCGGCTGTCCGTGCCGGTCACCGTGGTGGTGGCAGCCGACGACCCCAGTACGGCGGGATATCCGAGCCGCCATCGTGACTGGCAGCACCTTGCCGAGCGCGTCGACCTGCACGAGCTCGCCGACGGCGGTCACTACTTCCTGCGCACGCGACCGACCGGAGCAGCGCACGCGGTCCTGCATGCAGCCGGGCTGCTCCGTCCCTCACGAGTCGAACACTGAAAGGAACCGTCATGTCCTTCTCTTCTTCGACGTCATTGCTGGACGTCGACCTGCAACCCGGCAGACCGCCTATCCTGCACGTCGGGCCCGTCAACGAGGCGTCCGCGTGGGTCGACGAGCACCGGGATGCTCTCCGCGCTGTCGTCGCCGAGCACGGCTCGGTCCTGGTGCGCGGCCTCGGGCTGCTCGACGTCGACGGCACCGCTGCCGTCTTCCAACGCCTCGGCACCACGCTGATGGCTGACAAGGAGGCGTTCGCGTCCCGGCAGGCCTATCCCGGTGGCGTGTACTCCTCGTCCAAGTGGCCCGCGACCCAGCCGATGTGCATGCACCACGAGCTGAGCTACCGCCTCGAGTTCCCCGGCCTGATGCTGTTCGCCTGCCTCACCGCTCCGACCTCCGGAGGCGCGACCGCGGTGGCGGACGCCCGGAGCGTGCTCGATGCGCTGCCCGCCGAGCTCGTCCAGCGCTTCGAGCGCGAAGGCTGGATGCTCACCCGCACCTACAACGACGAGATCGGCGCGTCGTTCGCGGAGGCATTCGGCACCGATGACCGTGGCGCTGTCGAGAGCTACTGCCGCGCCAACGCGATCGACTTCGAGTGGCAGCCCGACGGGGCCCTGCGCACCCGCCAGCGCCGCAGCGCGGTGGTGCGCCACCCCGTCGGCGGCCAGCGCTGCTGGTTCAACCAGGTCGCGTTCCTCAACGAGTGGACCATCGCCGCGGAGGTGCGGGAGTACCTCGTCGACGTCTACGGCGAGGATGGACTGCCGTTCAACACCCGCTTCGGCGGTGGCGACCCGATCGGCGAGGACGTCGTCCAGCTGCTCAACGAGGTGTACCAGGCCAACACGGCACGGGAGCCATGGCAGGCAGGCGACCTGATGATGGTGGACAACATCCGCAGCGCGCACAGCCGCGAGGCGTACGAGGGGCCGCGCGAGGTGCTCGTCGCGATGGCCGACCCGGTGCAGCTCGCCGACTGCTCACCAACCGTCGAGGTGGTCGGGAGATGAGCCAGCTCCGCTCCGGGACAACCGATTCCGCCATCTCGAACGACGCCGTACCTGCGCAGGTCGGCGTGCCCCCGTTCGCGGTCATCTCCGGGGGCCAGGTCAAGCACGCGTTGCAGGGCAAGGAGAAGAAGGTCGTCGAGCTGGTCGAGGAGACGTACCGGGTTCACGGCGCCGGCGGCTCGGTGAACCCGCCGTCGTACTTCCTGCGCTTCCCGGACCGTCCGTCGTCGCGGATCATCGCGCTGCCCGCGTCCATCGGTGGTGCTGCGCGGGTCGACGGCCTGAAGTGGATCTCCAGCTTCCCGGAGAACGTGGAGATCGGCGTCCCGAGGGCCTCCGCCGTGCTGATTCTCAACGACCATGACACCGGCTATCCCTTCGCCTGTCTGGAAGGCTCGATCATCAGCGCCACGAGGACCGCTGCGTCCGCGGCACTGGCGGCCGACTGGCTCAGCCGGGGCCGGCGGCGTCCGACCCGTGTCGGCTTCATCGGTGTCGGGCTGATCGCCCGCTACATCCAGACTTTCCTTCTCGGCACCGGCTGGTCGTTCGACGAGATCGGCGTGCACGACCTCTCCTCCCAGAGCGCGGCCGGCTTCCGCGGGTTCCTCGAGCAGTCGGACATCGCCAGCCGGATCACCACGCACGACAGCGCAGAGCAGCTGATCCGTTCCAGCGACCTGGTTGTCTTCGCGACGGTCGCCGGCCGGCCACACATCAGCGACCCGTCGTGGTTCGAGCACCACCCCCTGGTGTTGCACGTGTCGCTGCGTGACCTCGCCCCCGAGATCCTGCTGGGGTCGACCAACGTCGTCGATGACGTCGAGCACTGCCTGAAGGCCGATACCTCTCCGCACCTGGCCGAACAGCTCACCGGTAACCGGCATTTCCTGCTCGGAACGTTGGCCGACGTGATGTCCGGTCGGGTGACGGTGCCGACGGACCGCACGGTCATCTTCTCGCCGTTCGGCCTCGGGGTCCTCGACCTCGCCGTGGGCAAGTACGTGTACGACGAGGTCGTCAGCGCCGGTGAGCTCCAGGTCGTCGACGACTTCTTCCACGAGACGCGTCGATACGGCTGAGCAGTGAGCGGTTCGAAGGTGTGGGCCGCTCAACAGAGGTTGCTCAACATTCACGTGAGGGCACGAGCCAACGCGGTCGGCGGGCGTGGACGCCACCCACGCGCTCCCCTCAGATGGTCGGCGCCCAGGTCGGTGCCTGGGTCGGTGCCGCCGTGGCTGTCGCGGCGACTGCATCCAGCGCGGCGTCGTACCAGCTCGACAGCGTCCACTTCCCCCACCGGTCCGGGTGGGCGCTCAGGTCCGTGGTCGCGAAGTCGTCGAGCGCGAGCGCGCCGACCTTCACCAGCGCCTCCTTACGCGTCCACCAGTGCAGGAAGGCGACTCCCGGCGCCGCCGCGGCATCCACGAGTGCCGCCTCTCCTGCCGACAGGGCGACGCCGAAGGTCGCCTGGACGTCCTGACGGTCATCGGCGCGTTCGAGATCCAGACCGACCGGGCCGAACGCGGCGATGGCTCCGACCCGCCCTGGCGTGTGGGACCAGCTGACGAACACCGGCCGGCGGTCCGGGACGGTGACCCGGTCCGGGACGGTGACCCTCGGCGCCCCGTGGCCGACGACCCCGCACAGCGCGCAGGACTGCGTCAGCGAGACCGCCGCGACGTCCGCTCCAACCAGCTCGGCCACGACCTGTCGGGCGAGCAGGTGCGCTGCCACGAAGTCGCGGCGGTCCTCCTCACGCCGAAACCGTTGTGCTCGCTGATGTTCGGCAGTGCTGAGCAGGTCGGACGGCGGTGCGCCGCTGTGCAGCCACTCAGCGGTGGTGACGACTCGCACGAGCTGACAGGAGGTCGGTGCAGCCACAGTGTCCCCCTCTATCGGCACTGCCCCGCCTGCCCGGTCGTCATCGGCCCGCGTCAGGTCTGCTCAGTCGCGGCGGCCGGGCTGCGCCCGCCGCTCGGCCGCTCGCCGAGCCGGACGTGTGGGTCGACCGAGGGTTGGCGGCCAGCACGGCCCACACCACCTTGCCCCCATCGCTGGTCGGCAGGACCCCCCAGGACTCCGCCACGGCCGCGACGAGCAGCAGACCGCGATGGCTGATGCGCGCCGACTCCACCCCCATCAGCTGGATGTTGGTGCGGTTGGCGTCGCGCACCGAGATCCGTAGCTGCGGGCCGCAACGCGCGACCGTCACGAGGAGGTCGCTGTCGGCGTACAGCATGGCGTGGGTCACCAGCTCGCTCACCACGAGCGTCGCCCCACCGATCTGGGGGCCGCACCCCCAGTCCAGCAACGTCCGGGCCACGAGGTCACGCGCCGCGCGCGCCGACCGGGCCACCGGAGGCAGAGACGCCTGGACGACGGTCGCGCGAGGCCGGCGCGCGAGGCGAGCCAGGACCTGCCGGCGCCGCTCGGCGATGACGAGATAGCGGCTGTCAGGGTGCCGCGCGATCCCGTCCCGCAGCCGCACGGTCGGACAGACCATCCCGATCGGGGTACCGGGCCACTGGCGCACCTCCGACCCGACGGACGCCAGCAGGGCCGTCGACTCGGAGTCGGGTGGCCCTGTCGCCCGGGACAGGTCGCAGACCACGGCAGTCACGTCGTCGGCCAGGTTGTCCAGCAGGGCCCGGTGCGCCACCTCGGCAACGTCCTCCAGAGGGCCCGACACCGCAACGAGGCCCGTGTTGTGCAGGCGGTCCAGACGGACCGTGCCAGTGGCGCCCCCGCTCGGCCGTCCGGCGTACGGACCGGGCACATCGTTCGCAGCCACTCTCAGACCCTTCCGGCCGCATGCTGGGACCTCCGGCCAGCCGGGGTCTCGAGCTGGGCCCGCACGTCGAATGATACGCCGAACGGCGACCCCCAGATAGGGCTTTCAGTGCAGGGACAGCACGTCAACCGCACCGGAGACGATGTCGTGGGCGAGGTCGGTCAGCCGGCGGTTGCGACGGCGGCAGCCGGCCCTCATGAGCGCGAAGGCCTGGTCGACATCGAGGGTCAGGCGCCCCGCCACGATGCCGGTCGCCCGCTCGATGGCCACCCTGCTCGTCAGCGCCTGCTCCAGCTGCTGGGTCAGCCGGGTCCGGTCCCGGGTGAGCCGGTCCTGGACGATGCTGATCGTCGCGATGTCGGTGAAGGCTTGTGCCAGGTGCAGCTGGTCGTCGGTCAGGACGGTCGGCTCGGTGCCGAAGAGGTTCATGGCCCCGAGCACCTCACCGCGCAACCGCATCGGGAAGGACTGGACCGAGGAGTAGCCCGCCGCAACCGCCTGCTTGGCGAACCGCGGCCACCGCTGGTCGGCCCCGGTCAGGTCGGGCTCCGTCACCAGCTCGCCGCTGCGGTAGCAGTCCAGGCACGGACCGTCGTCGTGCTGAAGCGCGAACAGCTCCAGCAGGCGCGCGGCCTGGCTGGACGAGGCGGTCACGCGCAGCACGCCCTCAGCGTCCGACAGCAGGAGACCGGCGGCCTGCACCTCGAGGAGCTCGACACAGCGGGTCGTGAGGACGTGCAGCAGGTCGATCACGTCGAAAGGGTCGACGAGCGTGTCGGCCAGCAGCACGAAAGTTTCCGTCACCCTTCGATCAGCGATGACCATGCCGGCAATCTACGGCGCAGACCTCTCCAGCGAAACCTCTTTGGGTGGCCCCACACCAACCCTCAGTGCGCGGGCTCGACCCCCGTACGTCGAGCGGACGGCCACACCCGCTGGGGTCAGGGCTCATCGAGACCGCGGCCCATGAGCCGCAGGCCGTCGCGAGCCTCCTCGGCTCCGGCGACGTCGACGCGCTCCACCGCGAAGCCCATGTGGATGACCACCCACTCCCCGGGAGCAGGCGGGTCCCCCTCCAACAGACCGATGTTCACCCGACGGCGGGCCCCCTCCACCTCCACCAGAGCCAGCTGGTCACCGTAGCCGCTGACCATCTCCACGACCTGACCGGGGATCCCGAGACACATGGCTAGCCTTCCGGCCCGGCGGGCGGGCCCTCTCGCGGTCGGGCCAGCACGGCCCGGACCGCCTCCACCGCTGCCGGGACGGCCGCGGCCACGACCGGACTCAGCCCGATCCGCTCATGCACGTCCGCGACCTGCACGCCGACCAGCGTCGTGGGGGGCAGTCGGCCGCCGAGCGAGCCGAGAGCCGCGAGGACCGCCGCGGGGTCCATGCCGTGGGCGTCCAGCTCGCCGTGCGCGACGTCGTCCGGACCGACCTCCAGGACGTGCAGCTGCCCCGGCGCGCCCCGGTCCGGGAGCGAGTCCACCAGCACGAGACGGTCCCAGCCGTCCAGCAGGTCATAGGCCAGGTGCAGGCCCCGGATCCCGTAGTCGACCACCCGCGCCGTGGGCGGTGGCCCCTGCTCGGACAGCCGACGGACGACCTCGCAGCCGAATCCGTCGTCACCGAGGAAGAGATTGCCGACCCCGGCGACGAGCGTCTGCCTCTCCATGGCCGGCGTGGTCCTCGCCGCCGGCACACCGGGCGTGTCGGCACGCCTGCGCCGTTCGTCGTACGGCGGCACCTGCTCGTCACCGGACGTCATGGCAGGTCTCCTCTCGGGGGTGCTCCCGGGGCTAGTCGCCGGTCGGCAGCTGCGGGGACTCCTCGTGCTGCGGTCCCTGCGGGTCGATGGTCGTGTCGCTGTCCGCGCCGGAGCCCCCGGCGGCCCGGTCGACCGGGCCGCCGGCGGGCTCGGGGGATCCCTCGTCGCGCGAACCGGGGGCGCGGCGCTCCTCCTGCGGCTCCTCGTTCAGGTGCTCGGACGGGGTGTCACTCATGGCGCCTCCTTGCTGACCCGCTCACATGCTCCGGATCTTGAGGTATCGCTTGACGTCGGGCACGGACTGCACGGCGACCACGACCGCGGCAGCGGCCGCGGCACAGACCAGTGCCGTCGTGGTGATTCCGATGAACCTCATGATCGAGTCTCCCTTCTGGTGTCCGGCCCGGCCACGGTGGCGCCGAGCGGCTCCAGCTCCTCCGGGCCGAAGTACAGGTAGCGGCCGTACCACTCGTGCAGGTCGGCCGCCGGGTCGTCGACGAGCACCACCGCGACGTGGGTGGCACCGTCGACGTCGAGGTGCACGCCGGTGACGCGTCCGGTCTGCCCGGCGAGGAAGAGGTCCTGGGCGTCGGCCCGGCGGCTGGGCCGCAGCAGCACCAGGCTTCCCCGGCTGACACGGGTGCCGGCGATCGTCACCGCGTCGGTCGCGGGGTCGACGGCGGCCTCCCGCTCGGGGTCCCACCACGGCACGGCCGCCTCGTCGCCGGTCCGTGTCCCTGCCGCCGCGGACGTGGCCCGGGAGGGACCCGTCGCGTCGAGCGGGTCGTACATCACCCCGTGCAACCGGGCCAGGTCCTGCGCCGAGAGCTGCTCGCTGCGGTCGAGGATCTGGGCGGCCCGCGGGTCGGTGGACCGTGCCTCCGCCTTCTCCCCGTCGGTCATGGTGAGGATCCGCAGCGTCAGGATCTCGTCGATCTCGGTGGAGTCGAACAGCGCCCCGGGACTCTGCGCGGCGAGCGTCGGGTGGTCCTCGAGGACGATCGGTGAGACCAGCACGACGTCGTCGTCTCCGGCGGGACCGGCGAGCACGGGCCAGCACCGGTGCTGACGGCAGTTCCGGGCGGCGGTCTCAAGGCCGGCCGGCGGGTCGGTCATCGACACGAACTCCCCACCCGTGCACCCGAGCAGCAGGTGGACGCCGAGGAACGACCGCCGCGTGGCCGCCACCGCCGCCGTTGCCCGGGACCCCACCGCAGGCGGCCAGGCGCCCCCCGCCGCCGGGTCTGCCGCAGGTTCTGCCGCCGGGTGTGCCGGAACTGTCCCCGGGTCGGCCGCGTTCACGACCACGAGCCGGAGCCGCGACATCCCGGCGACCTCCGCGACGGGGAAGGAGGTCAGCTCCACCGACGCCACCAGGGGCCACCGTCGCCGGATGACCCGACCGGCGGTCAGACCGTCGGCGTCCACCAGGGGGATGACCTCCTCACCCCCGTCGACCGCGACCGCGCACCGCACGACCGCCCCGCCCGCACGGAGACCGGCGGTCGTCACGGGCACCTCGTGCTCGACTGCCTCGTCCCAGGTCAGCCAGCGCTGCCCGTCGACGGTCAAGTCCGGCACGGCCACGAATCCCGCTGTTGCGTCGACCTGTTCAACCAGGCGCGCCTGCAGCTGCAGGAAGCGCAGCGTCACCGTGACCTCGGCCCCCGCTCCGTGCCGCACCAGCAGCTCGGCGCCCATCTCGGACTCCTCGCCCACCCCGGCCGCGGCGGCGCCGGGCGGTCCGAGGACGCCGAACTGCCACCGCGACTGGTTCTTGCCCGCACTCGCACGGTAGGGGTAGAGCAGGTACCCCTCGTACAGCACGGCGTCCGCGACCAGGCGCGCGCTGTCCATCGCGGACGTCCGGGGCGTCATACGACCCTCTCCCCCACGGCGGCCAGCAGGGCCACCATCGTGTCGTCGTCGGTCGTGTGCCCGCGCGAGGCCTTGTACGCCGCGAACCTCGCCAGCGTCTCGTGGTCCAGCCGCAACCAGCCCGAGCCGGGGAAGTGCTGCTCCATCAGCTGCCGCCAGGCCCGGACCGGGAGCTCCCAGCGGACCTCGCGGTCCCACGGCACCTGCTCGACGCCGAATCCCGAAGAGCCCCGGGTGAACACCGTTCCGCTGAAGAGCAGCACCACCGGGATGCTGCCGTCGCGCAGGGCGTGCAGGTAGCGGGAAGCGGCCACCTCGAAGTCGTAGGTGCAGGGCAGCGACAGCTCCGCGTCCGTCGAGCCGGTGAAGCCCTGGACCAGCGTGCTGCACTGCATCCACAGGAACGGCCGCAGCGTGCTGCCCCACCGCTCACGGGTGCCGAACAGATCGGTCAGGCCGGCGGCCTCGGCATCGGAGTAGGGACGGCGCTGCGGCTCCAGCCGCACCTGTACGCGCAGCGCGATCGCGTGGACGGGGTCCGGGCCGGCATCCTCGATGCGCAGCCGCGCGGTGAGCGTCGGCGAGGCGGCGTACGGCTCGGGAACCATGTCCAGCAGGGAGAACGTGAGGTCACTCATCGCGGCCCCCTGTCCACGGTCGCGACCGGGCGTCGACCGAGCGGAACCACGCCTCGACGCGCGCCCTCGCGTCCTGGCCGCCGTCGAACCCCCGCCACACCTGGCGCAGCAGCCCGACGAGCCCGTAGCAGGCGTCGATCGGCACGAGGTGTGCCTCGCCCATCGCCCGCTCCTCCCCCGGTGCCCGCACGATCACCGCCTCGGTGTCGGGCAGCACGGTGTCGAGCTGCGGGTTGTCGGCCGTGACGGACTCCCAGGCCCCCAGCGGCAGCTCGGACTCGGTGGCGCCGGCGGGGCCGGGATAGAACGCCACGGTCCGCCCGGACACCGAGCTGGCGAAGAAGAAGGCGAGGCCGACGGGGATCTCCAGCGCCGCCCACTGCGCCACGCCGAGGCGGAAGCCCGGGAACGACAGATAGCGCTCGGGCACGGCGCGGTAGCGCTGGTGGGCCACCTCACTGCTGAACAGCAGGGAGCAGCCGCGGCAGGTGCACAGCAGCGCCCGGCTGTCGAGGTGGACCACGTGCGGGTGGCCGTCACCGATGGGCTCGGCGCACATCTCGCACCGCTCGCCGTCGTACGACGCGGGGCGGCTGCGCGCGATCCTGCGCAACGTCGAGACGGGCACCTGCCCGGTCACCGGGCCACCGCCGGCGCGGCCTCGGGCACGTCCGGCCCGGGCACGTCCGGCTCGGCGGGCAGCGCGATGGCCAGCACCCCGTCGCGCACCAGCACGGGGAACGGCTTCAGGTGTCCCCCCTCGGCGTCGATCGCTGCGCCGGCCCGCCTGACGTCGTAGTGGGCGCGGCACCGCGGACAGGTGAGAACGCCGGACCCGACCGGCTGACCGGCCCAGCGCTCGAGCCGCGTGCCGGCCATGCTCGATGCGCAGCAGGCGCACCGGTCGGCGAACGCGAACACGTCGTCGCCGATCCGGCAGACGAGAAGCGCGACGCCACCGACCGCGAAGCCGCCGACCTCCCCCGCCACCAGCGCACCGAGCTCCGGCACGGCTGCCCACCGGCCGGTGCCCGGCTCCTGGGCTGCGTCGGTGAGGAGCCGCATCCGCAGGGCCGAGACCGGGATCACCGGTGGCGTCGATGCCGTGACCGGGACGGTGGTCACCACCTCGATCGAGCGGACCTCCGGAGCCGCGGCCTGGACGGCCGACTCCACGGCGAGCTGCAGCGTCGCCGACGACGACGGGCAGCCGTCGCAGCTGCCCAGCAGCCGCAGCCGGACGACGCCCTCGTCGGAGACGTCCACGAGCTCGACGTCGCCGCCGTGCGTACCCAGGTAGGGGCGGACGGACTCCAGCGCCGCCTCCACCCTGTCCCTGGCGTCGCGGGGATGCAGGCCGTGCACCAGCAGCAGGCTCGCGACGAGGTCGTCGGCCACCAGCGCGTCCTCCATCGACGGGGTGAGGGCGCCGGCATCCTCGAGGATCAGCAGGATCCGCTCCAACCCGGCGCCGTACAGGGCACTCACCTGTCGCACGATCTCCTCGGAGCGCTCGCGCGACACCGCCCCGGCTGCGGCACTGGCGTCGAGCAGCTCCTCGATCCGCTCCCCCGCCCGCCGCAGCGCGTCGGGAGGAGTCTCCGCGGGATCGCCGGCCCCGGCGCGCGTCATCGTTCAGTCGCCGGTCAGCGACTGGGTGGGCGAGTGCAACAGCTCCAGGTTCTTCCCACCGCCGAGGTACATGTGCACCCCGCATGGCAGGCACGGGTCGAAGCTGCGCACGGTGCGCATGATGTCGATGCCCTTGAAGTGCTCGCGGTCGTTCTCCTCGAAGATCGGCTGTCCCTGCACGGCGTCCTCGTACGGGCCCGGGGTGCCGTAGGAGTCGCGTGGGCTGGCGTTCCACGGCGTCGGCGGGTAGGGGTGGTAGTTGGCGATCTTCCCGTCGCGGATCACCATGTGGTGGGACAGCACCCCCCGGACGGCCTCGGTGAAGCCGCAGCCGATCGCCTCGTCGGGCACGTCGAACGGCTCCCACGTCTTGGTGTGGCCGGCGCGGATCTCCACGAGGGCCTTCTCGGCGAAGTGCAGCGCCGCGGCGGCGGCGTAGGCCTGGAAGTAGGTTCGGGCGCGGTTGCGCTCGAGGGTGTTGCTCCACCGCGGCACGTGCCACTCCAGGCTGACCGGACCCTTCAGGGCGGTCTTCGGCAGGTTGATCTGGACGCTGGACCCGGTCGCCTTGAGATAGCCGACGTCCAGCAGGCCCGCCAGCGCCGTCGACCACAGGCGCGCCAGCGGCCCCCCGCCGGTGTCCAGTGCGAGGTGGTCCTGGCCGTCGAACCAGCGTGGCGACATCACCCAGCTGTACTTCTCGTCGAGGTCGCGCTTCTGGGGGCGCGGGTTGGTGTGCTGGTTCCAGGGGTGGCGCCGGTCGACCAGGTTGCCCAGCGGGTCATGGCTCACGAAGGTCTCCTGGCCCTCCCAGTCCTCGTAGTAGGACGAGCCGAGCAGGATCCGGATGCCGAGGTTGATGGACACCAGGTCGGTCGTGACGAGCGTGCCGTCGACGACGACCCCCGGTGTCACGAACATCTTGCGACCCCAGTCGGTCATGTCCTTGTACGAGAAGTTGCAGTACTCGGGGTCCTGGAAGGCGCCCCAGCAACCGAGCAGGGTACGACGCAGACCCACCTGCTCGTAGCCGGGCAGCGCCTCGTAGAAGAAGTCGAACAGGTCGTCGTGCATCGGCACGACCTTCTTCATGAACTCCACGTAGCGCATCAGCCGGGTGAGGTAGTCGGTCATCAGCTGCACCGTCGCGACCGTACCGACGCCGCCGGGGTAGAGCGTGGAGGGGTGGACGTGACGACCCTCCATGAGGCAGAACATCTCCCGCGTCATCCGGCTCACCTGCAGCGCCTCGCGGTAGAACTCGCCGGTGAACGGGTTGAGCGCCCGCATGATGTCGGCGATGGTCCGGTACCCGTGGTCGCCGCCGTGGGGGGCCTGCGTGTTCTCGGCCTTGGCCAGCACACCCGGGTTCGTCTCCTTGACCATGCGTTCGCAGTAGTCGACCCCGACGAGGTTCTCCTGGAAGATGTTGTGGTCGAACATGTACTCGGCCGCCTCACCGAGGTTGACGATCCACTCCCCCAGGTGAGGGGGCTTCACGCCGTACGCCATGTTCTGGGCGTAGCAGGAGCAGGTCGCGTGGTTGTCACCGCAGATGCCGCAGATGCGGCTGGTGATGAAGTGGGCGTCGCGGGGGTCCTTGCCCTTCATGAAGATCGAGTAGCCACGGAAGATCGAGGAGGTGCTGTGGCACTCGACCACCTCATGGTTGTCGAAGTCGATCTTGGTGTAGATGCCGAGACTGCCCACGATGCGTGTGATCGGGTCCCACGCCATGTCGACGAGGTTGCTCTGCTCGGGCGGTCCCCCCGCGGGCGCTGGCTTCGGGATCGTCGACGTCATGTCGCTGCCTCTCTGACCTGCGTTGGTGCCGCCGACGACCCCGATGGAGCGAGCCGACGCGCGACACGGTGGGTAGTACGGCTACCAGGTGCGCGTCGCGCCGGTGGTGAGCGTCCGGCTGGGGGTCCGCCAGTGCGGCTCCTTGTCCAGCGTGCGTTCGGTGACCTTGCGCAGGTTGCGGATCGCGGCGCCGTAGAGGCCGACCGCGTGGGTGGAGAGCTTGCCGCCGGGCGGCTCGTCCATGAACGGCATGAACTTGTCGGGGAAGCCCGGCATGGTGCAGCCGATGCAGATGCCGCCGACGTTGGGGCAGCCGCCGACGCCGTTGATCCACCCGCGCTTGGGCACGTTGCACTTCACGGCCGGCCCCCAGCAGCCGAGCTTGACGATGCACTTGGGGCTGCCGTACTCGGTGGCGAAGTCGGCCTGCTCGTAGTAGCCGGCGCGGTCACACCCCTCGTGCACCGTGCGCCCGAACAGCCACGTGGGACGCAGGGCGTCGTCCAGGGGGATCATCGGGGCCTGGTCAGTGGCCATGTAGAGCAGGTACGTCAACGTCTCGGACAGGTTGTCCGGCTGGACCGGGCAGCCGGGCACACAGACCACGGGCACGCCGGCCTTGGACCGCCAGTCCCAGCCGAGGTAGTCCGGCACCCCCATCGCGCCGGTGGGGTTGCCGGCCATGGCGTGGATCCCGCCGTACGTCGCGCAGGTGCCGGCGGCGACGATCGCGGTCGCCTTGGGGGCGAGCCGGTCGAGCCACTCACTCGTCGTGACCGGCTGGTCGGTGGCGGGGTCGTTGCCGAACCCGCTCCAGTAGCCCTCGTCATGCAGCTTCTCGTTGGGGATGGAGCCCTCCACCACCAGCACGAACGGCTCCAGCTCCCCACGGTCGGCCTTGAAGAACCACTCGAGGAAGTCGTCGGCGCCACCGTTGGGGCCGCACTCGAAGTCGATCAGAGGCCAGTGCACCGCCACCTGGGGCAGCCCCGGGAGGGCGCCGAGGGCGATCTCCTCGATGCTGGGCTGGGTGGCAGCGGTCAACGAGACGGAGTCACCGTCGCAGCTGAGGCCGGCGTTGAGCCACAGCACGTGAATCAGCGTCTGCTCGGCCTGTGTCGCGGCAGCTGATGGCATGGAGGCCGCTTTCCGGGGCGGTCGTGCCACGAGCCCCTGGCCACCGGAGCCGTCCGTCGGCCCACCTGCATGACCTGCTTCCGTGTCTACACCTCGGTCTTCCGCAGTGTCAACGCCCGTCGATCGGGGGGGTCGGATGCGACTGTGCCGTAACCCATTCGGTCCACTCGCCCACCCCGTCACCCGAAGTGACGGACATGGGCAGCACGTCCAGGCCCGGCTTGGCGGCGCGCGCGTTGTCGGTGCACCGCGCCACGCTGAAGTCGACATAGGGCAGCAGGTCGGTCTTGTTGACGATGAGCAGGTCGGCCCCGAAGAACATGTGGGGGTACTTCAGTGGCTTGTCGTCGCCTTCGGTGACCGAGATGACCACGACCCGCGCCGTCTCACCCAGGTCGAACAGCGCTGGGCAGACCAGGTTCCCGACGTTCTCGACGAACACGAGGCTGTCGTCCGCGGGGTCGAGCGCCTCGAGCCCCCGGCGCAGCATGTCGGCGTCGAGGTGGCAACCGGCGCCGGTGTTGATCTGGACCACCGGCACGCCGGTGGACCGGATCCGCTGGGCGTCGAGGTGGGTCTCCTGGTCGCCCTCGATGACCGCCACCGGCCGCGAGCTCTGCAGCTCGCCGATGGTGCGCTGCAGCAAGGTGGTCTTGCCCGACCCCGGAGAGCTCATCATGTTCAGTGCCACGATCCGGCGCTCGGCCAGCCAGCGCCGGTTGGCCTGCGCCAGCGCATCGTTGCGGTCCAGGATGTGCCGTTCGATCACGAGGGTGCGGCCGTGGTCGGGAGGCTCCACCGGGGTGGCCGCAGCCTCGTTCGCGTGGCCCCGCTCCCCGTGCTGGGTGTGGTGATGATGGGTGGGGTGAATCCGCGTGGGGTGCGGATGCGCAGAAGCGCCGGGGTCATCGCCAGCGTGGCTGTGGACCACACTCACTCTGGTCCCGGCCGGGTCGGCACAGCCACACGTCGCACACATCGTTCACGCCACCTCCACCGAGCAGATCGCGAGCTCCCGGCCGGTCAGAACGTCGACCTCCGCGCTCCCGCACGGGCACAGCAGGATCAGGTCGGGCAGACCGAACGTCGAGCCGCACCGCCGGCACGTCGCGCTGCCTTCGGGCTCCTCGATGTCCAGGGTCGCACCCTGCAGGGGCGTGCCCTCGGTCACCAGGTCGAAGCAGAAGCGCATGGCCTCGGGCACGACCCCCGACAGGCGCCCGACCCTGAGCCGAATCTCGACGACCCGGTGCTCACCGGTGCGCTCCACGACGGCGTCCACGACACTCTGGGTAACGGCCAGCTCGTGCATCCTCATCCCGCCTCCCGCAGGACGGCCCGGTCCGCCCACCCTAGGGCCCCGAGGCGGGCCCCACCAGAGCCGCACCTGGGGGGCCGTACCAGGACGCTAGGCCTCCGCCGGCCGTCCGCGGTGGGTCGGCAGCCTGTCAGCCGCCCGTCAGCGGCGACCAGCGCGGGAGCGCCCACCACGGGTGGCGAAGGAGGAGGCGGTGCGCAGCCCCGAGGAGATGGGGTTGGGGCCGCGACGGCCCTCGATGGCCTCACCCAGCTTGCGGGCGCCCAGCCCCAGGACGGGAAGCATCACCGTCATGAGCACCCACCGACGGAGCCGCCCGGACAAGAACACCCACATCATCTGCTCCTTCTCGTTGCTGGCGCCCGGCTCGTTGCTCCGGGCAGGGGCGGTATGCCCCGGATCGTGCCGCTCAAACACGGCGCGACGCCGGCCCCTGCGCGGGGACCGGCGTCGCGGCGCGCTCCGGCGCTACAGGCCGAGCTTTCCCGCGATCCCGCCGCCGGCGCCGCCGAGCAGCTCGGCCGGGTTGATGCCCAGCTGGCCCAGCAGGTCGGCGTGCTGGTCGGTGTCGACCTGGTCGGGCAGCTGGGACTGGGCCTGGTCGGCCTTGCCCTGGTCGCCACGGCTCTTGAGGAACTCGATGATCTGCTGCTTGTCGATCTGCATCAGCGTCTCTCCTTGCGCGCCCGTCGTGCGTGGTCCCCTGCCGGTGCGTCGGTGCCCCGGACGGGGTCGTGCGGCGACTCGCCTCGAGTCGCACGAGGGAGCGTTACCCCGACCCGTCGCAGGCCATGTACGCCGCCGTCGCCGGCATGTGCGGCGCCGTCAACCGGCGCCCACCAGGACGACGTGCAGCGTGCGTGGGCCGTGGACCCCCTCGACCCGGTCCAGCTCGATGTCGCTGGTCGCGCTCGGCCCGCTGACCCACGTCTGCGGCCGGCCGGGGTCCAGCACGCTGACGGCGGAGGGGACGTCGGCCACCACCTGTGCCGCCCGCACCACACAGACGTGCAGGTCGGGCACCAGGGTGAGCGCGCGACGACCCTGGCCGGGGCCGTGGTCCAGCACGATGGTCCCGGTGGCGGCGATGCCCACGGCAGCGGTCGAGACGACGGCCGCCACCCGGTCCAGCGCCGCCGCCGTCAGCCCGTTGTCCTCGACCCGGTGGGCGCCGTCCGGCTCGCCGGCGCCCAGCCACTCCGGCGGGAAGCCGTCCGGGACGAGCACGCTCGCCGCCCCGGACAGGGCCAGCGCGATCGCTCCCGGCACCTCGCCGTGGGTGCAGCGGACCACCGTCGCGCGGTAGTCCTCCACCCGCTCGGCGAAGAGGTCGACCAGCTCGGCGTGGAGGCCGCCCTCGACCCCGGTCCGGGCCGCGAGCGGGGCCTCCTCGTGCGCCCTGTCCACGTCCGCCAGGGCGCGCCGGACCCGGCCGAGGACCTCGTCGCGGGCGCTCACCGGTTCGTCCCGTCGTCGCGGCGGCCGCCGTCCGTGCGCCGCCACCAGGCGCGGAACGACTCCCTGGGCGGCGAGGGCAGGTCGCGGGCATCGGTCCACAAGGCGCCGGGCCACGGCAGCCGGCCGATCGCCGTACGCCCCCCGGGCAGGGAGCGGCGGCTGACTGCCGACACGAGCCTGCTGGACAGCCCGGCGACGCGTTCGGCGACGGCGGTACGGCGGGCGTCGCTGAGGACCCATGACGCCCCCCGCATCGCGAGGTCCTGACCCTTGGGCCGGCCCTCGCGGTGGGCGTCGACGACCTTGCTGCGCAGGTGCACCAGCACCTCGGGGATGTCGATCCGCACGGGGCACACCTCGAAGCAGGCTCCGCACAGGCTCGAGGCGTAGGGCAGGGAGTCGGTCTGCTCGTCCACCCCCACGCCCTTGAGCAGCGGGTTGAGGATCGCCCCGATCGGGCCCGGGTAGACCGAGCCGTAGGCGTGCCCGCCGGTGCGCTCGTAGACCGGACAGACGTTCAGGCAGGCCGAGCAGCGGATGCAGCGCAGCGTCTGCCGTCCCACCTGGTCGGCCAGGACCTTGGTGCGGCCGTTGTCCAGCAGCACGACGTGCATCTCCTGCGGCCCGTCCCCGGGGGTGACCCCCGACCACATCGAGGTGTACGGGTTCATCCGCTCCCCTGTGCTGGACCGCGGCAGCAGCTGGAGGAAGACGTCGAGGTCCTGCCAGGTGGGCACCAGCTTCTCGATGCCCACGACGCTGATGAGCACCTCGGGCAGGGTCAGGCACATCCGCCCGTTGCCCTCGCTCTCGACGACGACGAGAGTGCCCGTCTCGGCGACCGCGAAGTTGGCGCCGGAGATGGCGACCTTGGCACGCAGGAACTTCTCGCGCAGGTGCAGCCGGGCCGCCGCGGCGAGGTCCTTCGGCTCGTCGGTCAGCCCCTCCGGAGCGGAGCGCCCGGCTGCGGCCATCCGGGTCCGGAAGATCTCGCGGACCTCGGAACGGTTGCGGTGGATCGCCGGCACGAGGATGTGGCTGGGCAGGTCGTCCCCGAGCTGGACGATCAGCTCGGCCAGGTCGGTCTCCCACGCGGCGATCCCCTCCGCAGCGAGCGCCTCGTTGAGGTTGATCTCCTGGGTGGCCATGGACTTGACCTTGACCACCTCGTCCACGCCGTGGCCCTTGGCGATGCGCGCGACGACCGCGCAGGCCTCCTCGGCGTCGCGGGCCCAGTGGACCGTCACCCCGCGGGCCTGCAGCTCGGCCTCGAGCTGGAGCAGGTGCTCGTCCAGTCGGCGCAGGGTGCGGTCCTTGATCTCCGCCCCGGCGACGCGCAGCGCCTCCCAGTCGTCGACCTCGGCGACGACGGCGGCGCGCTTGGCCCGGATGGTGCCGGTCGCGTGCGCGAGGTTCTGCCGCAGCTGGGTGTTGCCGAGCGCGGCGCGGGCCGCCTCGGGAAAGGCGGGCATCCCGACGAACGTGGCACTCATGACGGCTCCTGCTCCGGGGCCGGCAGCCTGGACCGGTCCGTGCTCTCGGGACTGGCCCCGGGAGCCGCGGCACCGGTGGTGTCGCGCCCCGCGGTCAGCCGGGACTCCTGCGCCTTCTCGGTCGCGGCCAGCACCTCGGCCAGGTGCATCACCCGCACGCCGGCCCGCTGTCGCGACAGGATGCCCCCGACGTGCATCAGGCACGAGCTGTCGCCGGCGACCATCACCTCGGCGCCGGTCTCGAGCACGTGGCGGGCCTTGTCGGCGCCCATGGCCACCGACGTGTCGGGGTTCTTGACCGCGAAGGTGCCACCGAAGCCGCAGCACTGCTCGGCCGCCGGCAGGTCCACCAGGCGGATACCCCGGACCGCACGGAGCAGCCGCGTCGGACGGTCGCCGACACCGAGCATCCGCAGCGAGTGGCAGGTCGGGTGATAGGTCACCCGGTGGGGGAAGTAGGCGCCCACGTCCTCCACGCCGAGGACGTCCACGAGGAACTCGCTCAGCTCGTGAACGACCGCCGACGTGCGGGCCGCCCCGTCGACCAGCGCCGCATCGCCGGACCTGCGGGCCACGAGCGCGTGCTGGTGGCGCACCGACCCGACGCACGAGCCGGACGGGGCGATGATCGCGTCGTAGCCGGCGAAGGCGTCGACGAAGCCGCGCACGACGGGCACCGCCTCGTCCAGGTAGCCGGTGTTCACCATCGGCTGGCCGCAGCACGTCTGTGCCGCCGGGAAGTCGACCTCCACGCCGAGGCGGCGCAGCAGCCGCACGACGGCCTGGCCGACCTCCGGGAACATCGCGTCGTTGACACAGGTCACCATCAGCGCGACTCGCATGCGGCCTCCTCGATCGCCGTGCCGGGCCCCCGCCTGGACCGGCGGTCTGGCGCTATCATGAATCGTTTCACCGACGTCGCGTCAATGTAGGAAGACATCGCGAGCCACGTCAAGAACCGTTCCCACCGTAGGTGACCGATCGAAGGAGCGCCGCCCTGGCCGCGTCGGTGAGCATCAAGGAGGTCGCCACGGCGGCCGGTGTGTCGGTGGGCACGGTCTCCAACGTGCTGAACAAGCCCCACCTGGTCGCAGAGGGGACCCGCGACCGCGTGCAGGCGGCGATCGCCGAGCTCGGCTTCGTCCGCAACGAGTCGGCCCGCCACCTGCGCTCCGGCGCCAGCCGCGCTGTTGGTCTCGTCGTCATCGACGCGGCCAACCCGTTCTTCTCCGACGTGGCCCGCGGGGTCGAGGACACGGTGCAGGCGGCTGGTGGGGTGGTCCTGCTCGGCAACAGCGCCGGGGACATCGAGCGGGAGAACCGCTACCTCGAGCTGTTCGAGCAGCAGCGCGTGCGCGGCGTCCTCATCGCGCCCAGCGGCGACTCGGTGCCGCCGCTGGACTCGCTGGCCCGCCGCGGGATCCCGGTGGTGTTCCTGGACCGCTACCCCGAGGACGCCGACTGCTCGAGCGTCAGCGTCGACGACGTCGCGGGTGGCTGCCTGGCGGTCCGGCACCTGCTCGAGCGTGGCCACCGGGCGCTCGCGTTCGTCGGTGGCCCCTCCACGCTGCGGCAGGTGCGCGACCGGCGCCAGGGCGCCGAGGAGACCATCGCAACCACCCCGGACGCCACGCTGCTCGCGGTCTCCACCCCGGCGCTGACGATCCCGGCGGGACGCCAGGCCGGCGAGGAGCTGGCGGCGCTGCCGGAGGCACAGCGCCCGACGGCGGTCTTCGCCGCCAACGACCTCGTGGCACTCGGGGTCCTCGCCGGCCTCACCGACCAGGGTCTGCGGGTGCCCGAGGACGTGGCGATCGTGGGTTACGACGACATCGAGTTCGCCGCCGCTGCAGCGGTGCCGCTGTCGTCCGTGCGGCAACCACGTGCCGAGCTCGGCCGACGCGGGGCAGAGCTGCTGTTCGAGGAGATCCGCAGGCGTGAGGCCGGTCTCCCCCGGCAGCGCAGCGAGGTGCGCTTCGAGTGCGAGCTCGTCGTACGCCGCTCGTCCGCACCGTCCGTGTGACGCCGGAGGGGCGGCCTGCTGCCCGGGCCGCCGGTCAGGGCCGGAGCCCCGGTCAGGGCCGGAGCGCCGGTCAGGGCCGGCGCGCCGCGGCCAGCAGCCCGGCCATGTGCTCCCGGGCGTGCCGCGCGAGGTCCTCGCCGTCGTCCCACAGGTTCCGCCAGATCGCGAGGTCGCGGGTGAGCGTCGCGGACAGCACGGCGGAGGAGAACGACTCGAACGTGATCGGGCCGGTGTAGCCGACATCGGCCAGGGCGTGGAAGAAGCCGGTCAGGTCGAGGTGGCCGGATCCGAGGTAGCCGCGGTGGTTCTCCCCGATGTGCACGTAGCCGAGCCGGTCGCCGACCTCGTGGACGGGGCGCACGAGGTCGTCCTCCTCGATGTTCATGTGGTAGCTGTCGAGGTGGATGAGGACGTTGTCCTCGCCGATGTCGTCGGCCAGCACCAGCGCGTCGTGCGCGGTGTTGACCACGTTGGTCTCGTAGCGGTTGCAGATCTCCAGCCCGAGCGACATGCCGCGCCCGGCGGCCTCCTTGGCGAGGTCGCGCAGCACGCGGACGACGTTGCCTCGCCCGGCGGGGGTCAGCGGTGCGGCGTACTTGCCCAGGGCGCTGTAGAGCGCACCGGTGAGGATGGCGCCGCCGAGGGCGTGGGTGGTGGCCAGTGAGTCGTGCAGCAGCACCTCGCCCCGCGCGACGACGTCCGGGTCGTCGCTGGAGATGTCCGCGTCGAAGGCGAGCCCGCGGGAGCAGGCGACCTGCAGGCCTGCCGCGGCGAGCTGCTGGCGCGCGGCCGCGGCGTCGAGGTCGGTGGCGTCGTGCAGGGACAGCTCGAGCAGGTCGAAGCCGGCCCGGCGGGTCTGGGCGATCGCGCGCTCGACCGACGCGGGTGAGGTGTCGCCGACGAACACGAGGGCGTGCACGCCGAGGGGGTTCCGGGCAGCCACGGTGGGCATGGGCGTTCCTTTCCGTCGATCTGTCAGTGGTCACTGCGGGGGTAGTCGGCGTTCGGCGTCGTCCCAGGCAGAGGAGGAGCCGCAGGGCTCGTACCGCCGCACCTGCTGCGTGCGGCGCAGCAGGTCCCGCATCCCGGCGAGCTCGGCGGGTACCGCCCCGACGGCCCGCGCCTGTACCAGGACGTTGCCGAGGGCCGCAGCCTCGACCGGTCCCGCTTCGACCGGGAGGCCGCAGGCGTCGGCGGTCAGCTGGCACAGCAGGGCGTTGCGGGCGCCTCCCCCGACCAGGTGAACGACGTCGACCTGCCTGCCGGCCAGCTCCTGCGCCCGCCGTACGGTGCGCCGGTAGGCCAGCGCGAGGCTGTCGAGGACGCACCGGACCGTGTCGGCCGGTGTCTGCGGTACGGGTTGCCCTCGCCGACGGCAGGCGTCGGCGATGCGCGAGGGCATGTCCCCGGACGGCAGCAGGTCCGGGTCGTCGGGGTCGATCAGCCGGCTCATGGCCGGCACGGCCGATGCCTCCCGCAGCAGCGAGTCGAGTGGTACGGCGACGCCGTCGCCCTCCCACGTGCGCAGCGACTCCTGCAGGAGCCACAGGCCCATGACGTTGCGCAGGTAGCGGACGGTGCCGTCGACGCCCAGCTCGTTGGTGAAGTTGGCGCGCCGGCTGTCCTCGGTGAGGACCGGGCTGTCCAGCTCGAGCCCGACGAGCGACCAGGTGCCACAGGAGATGTAGGCGAACCGCTCCGACCGGGCGGGAACGCCCACGACGGCCGACGCGGTGTCGTGCGAGCCGACGGCCCACACCGGCACCGGCGTCGTCGTGACGACGTGGTGGGCCTCGGCCAGGAGCGTGCCGATCTGCGTCCCCGGCTCCTGCACCGGCGGCAGCAGGCCGACGCCCACGCCGAGACGGTCACAGATCTCCACCGACCACCGGCGGGTGCGGATGTCCAGCAGCCCGGTGGTGGACGCGTTGGTGACCTCACCGACCCCCTGCCCGGTCAGCCAGAAGCTCATCAGGTCGGGGATCATCAGCAGCCGCTCCGCGACCTGGAGCGACGCCGTCCCCCGAGCCGAGGCGATCTGGTAGATGGTGTTGATCGGCAGCTGCTGCAGGCCTGTTCGCTCGTACAGGAAGTCGGCGCCCAGGTCCGCAACCACCTTGTCCATCACCCCGTCGGTGCGGTGGTCCCGGTAGTGGACCGGGTTGCCGAGCAGCTGTCCGGACCGGTCGAGGAGCCCGTAGTCCACCGCCCAGGTGTCGACGCCGATGCCGTCCAGCCGTCCGGTCTGCCGGGCCGCCGTCCGGATGCCGTCCACGGCCCCGGCGTACAGGGCGAGGACATCCCAGTAGAGCGTCCCCGCAGCCTGCACCGGGCGGTTGACGAACCGGCTCACCTCCGTCAGGTCGAGGACGTCCCGGCCCGCGTGCCCGAGCATGACCCGGCCGCTGGAGGCACCCAGGTCGACCGCCACCACGTCGGCCGTCCGCACCGTCGGTCGCCTCAACGCAGGAAGGCCGCAGCGACACCGGCGTCGACCGGGATGTGCAGCCCCGTCGTCTGGGAGAGGTCACCAGCGGTGAGGACGAACACCGCGTTCGCGACGTGCTCGGGCAGCACCTCGCGGCCCAGGAGCGTCCGCTTGGCGTAGTAGGCGCCCAGCTCCTCCTCCGGCACGCCGTAGACCGCGGCGCGCTGGGCGCCCCAGCCGCCGGCGAAGATGCCGGAGCCGCGCACCACACCGTCGGGGTTGACCCCGTTGACCCTGATGCCGTCCGGCCCGAGCTCGGCGGCCAGCAGCCGCACCTGGTGGGCCTGGTCGGCCTTGGCGGCGCCGTAGGCCACGTTGTTGGGTCCGGCGAACAGCGAGTTCTTGCTCGAGATGTAGACGATGTCACCGCCGAGCCCCTGCGCGCGCATCAGCCGAGCCGCCTCCCGCGAGACCAGGAACGACCCCTTGGCCATCACGTCGTGCTGCAGGTCCCAGTCGTGCTCGGTGGTCTCGAGCAGCGGCTTGGAGATGGACAGCCCGGCGTTGTTGACGACCAGGTCGACTCCCCCGAACGCCAGCGCGGCACCGGCCATGGCCCCGGCGACCGCGTCGGCGTCGGTGACGTCTGCGGTCAGCGGCACCGCGACGTCCGGGCCCCCGATCTCGGCCGCCACCGTCTCGGCCGACGCCCCGTCGCGGTCGGCGACGACCACGCACGCGCCCTCGGCCGCGAGCCGGTGGGCGATGGCGCGACCGATGCCGGACCCGGCGCCGGTGACGAGGGCGACCCGGGTGGCCAGCGGCTTGGGCGCGGGCATGCGCTGGAGCTTCTGTTCCTCCAGCAGCCAGTACTCGATGCGGAACTTCTCCTGCTCGTCGATGGGCGCGTAGGTGGACACCGCCTCAGCGCCCCGCATGACGTTGATGGCGTTGACGTAGAACTCCCCGGCGACACGGGCGGTCTGCTTGTTCCTGCCGAAGCTGAACATCCCGACGCCCGGGACCAGCACGATCGCCGGGTCGGCACCACGCATCGCCGGGGTGGTCGCGTCCGCGTGGCGGTCGTAGTAGGCGGCGTAGTCGGCGCGGTAGGCCTGGTGCAGCTCCTTGAGCCGGGAGACGGTCTCGTCCAGTGGCGCGCTCGGCGGCAGGTCGAGGACCATCGGCCGGACCTTGGTGCGCAGGAAGTGGTCGGGGCACGAGGTGCCCAGCGCGGCCAGCCGCGGGTGCTGGTCACGGGACAGAAAATCGAGCACCACGTCGGCGTCGGTGAAGTGGCCGACCTGCCGTTGGTCGGTGGAGGCGAGCCCACGGATCACCGGCGCCAGTGCGGCTGCCCGGGCGCGGCGCGCAGGCTCCGGCAGGGGCCCGTACCCGGGGAGCGTCGCGCCGAAGGGTTCCTCGCGCCCGCGCTCGTCGAGGAACTGCTGGGCGGTGCGGATGATCTCCAGCGAGTGCGCCTCGCACTCCTCACTCGTCGCGCCCCAGGCCGTGATGCCGTGGCCACCGAGGACCACACCGATCGCGTGGGGGTGGTCGCGGTGGACCCGGGCGATGTCGAGGCCGAGCTGGAACCCCGGGCGCCGCCACGGCACCCACAGCACCGTGTCGCCGAAGCACTCCTTGGTCAGGGCCTCCCCGTCGGCGGCCGTGGCCAGCGCGATCCCCGCGTCGGGGTGCAGGTGGTCGACGTGCGGTGCGCCGACGAGGCCGTGCATCGCCGTGTCGATCGAGGGCGCGGCACCACCGCGGCCGTGGAGGCAGTAGTCGAAGGCCGCGACCATCTCGTCCTCGCGCTCCACGCCCGGATAGACGTCGACGAGCGCGCGCAGGCGGTCGAGCCGCAGCACGGCGAGGCCCTGCGGGGTGAGGGTGCCGAGGTCGCCGCCGGAGCCCTTCACCCAGAGCAGCTCGGTCGGCGCCCCGGTGACCGGGTCGGTCTCCTCGCCCTTGGCGGAGGTGTTGCCCCCGGCGTAGTTGGTGTTGCGGGGGTCGGAGCCCAGACGGTTGCTGCGGGCGACGAGCTCCTGGACGCGCGGGTGGGCCTGCTGCTCCATGGTGGTCCCTGTCTTCCGGTCGGCGAGGTGGTCTCAGGCGCCCCAGCCGGCCTGCTGGCCGGTGGCGCGCTCGGTGCGGACGCGCTCGAAGTAGCCCGAGCGGTGGTACGCGGCAATGGGATCAGGGTCGAGGCCCGCGTCCGCGCGGACCTCGGCGAGCAGCGGCCGGACGTCGGTGTTGTAGGCGTCCATGAGCACGGCGTTGGCCCCGAGGACGTCACCGTCGCGCTGCGCGGTTGCCAGCGCATCGGCGTCGACGAGCAGGGCCTTGGCCGTGGCCTCCTGGACGTTCATCACCGACCGGATCACTGCGGGGATCTTGGCCTCGATGTTGTGGCACTGGTCGAGCATGTAGGTGATGCCCGAGGACGGTGCGAGGGCGTCGGCCTGGACCAGCTCGTGCAGGATCCGGAAGAGCTGGAACGGGTCGGCAGCGCCGACCATGAGGTCGTCGTCGGCGTAGAAGCGCGAGTTGAAGTCGAACGCGCCGAGGCGCCCGGCACGCAGCAGGAATGCCACGATGAACTCGATGTTGGTGCCGGGGGCGTGGTGCCCGGTGTCGATGACCACCTTGGCCTTCGGCCCGAGCTCGAGGCAGTGCGCGTACGACGTGCCCCAGTCCGGCACGTCGGTGGTGTAGAACGCCGGCTCGAACAGCTTGTACTCCAGCACGATCCGCTGATCGTCGGAGATGCGGTCGTAGACCTCGCGGAGGGCCTCGGCGAGCCGGTCCTGGCGCGCCCTGATGCTGTCCTGTCCCGGGTAGTTGGTGCCGTCCGCGAACCACAGCTTGAGGTCGCGCGAGCCGGTGGCGTCCATGACGTCGACGCACTCCAGGAGGTGGTCGACCGCCTTGCGGCGTACGGCCGGGTCGGGGTTGGTCACGCTGCCCAACCGGAAGTCGTTGTCCTGGAACACGTTGGCATTGACGGTGCCCAGGGCCACCCCTTGCGCGGCGGCGTACTTGGCCAGCCCGCGGAAGTCGTCCACGCGGTCCCACGGGATGTGCAGGGCGACGGTCGGGGCGACACCCGTCAGCCGGTGCACCATGGCGGCGTCGTCGATCTTCTCCTCGGGGGTGCGCGGGACGCCCTCCTGCGGGAAGACCTTGAAGCGGGTGCCCGAGTTCCCGTAGCCCCAGGACGGCGTCTCGATGCGCTGGGAGCGAAGGGCGTGCTTGACCGTGGTCATGTCAGTCATCGGTGGTCTCTCTCCGGGAAGGGGCGGTCGTGGCAGGCGGTGTGGGGCCTCTCAGGCCCCGCCCCTGCCGCGCCGCGTGCTGTAGGCGTTGAGCAGCGCGGACAGGATGAGCAGACCGCCCAGGGCGAACAGCTGGAACTGGCTCCCGTCGGACCCCTCGAAGGCCAGCAGGATGCCGGCGTTCAGCCAGACGACGAGCAGGGCGGCGAGGACGACGCCCGCGACACGGCCGACACCTCCGGTGATGGCGACGCCACCGAGGACGGCGATCGTGATCGCGGGCAGGGCCATGCCGTTGCCGACGCTGCCGGCGTCGGGCCGGGCCGAGGCGAACTGGGCCACGGTGACGACCGCGACGATGCCGGACAGCAGCCCGGAGGCGAGGTAGGCCAGCAGCCGGGACCGGCGGACCGGGATGTTGGCGAAGCGGGCCGCGACGTCGTTCGTCCCGACGGCGTAGAGCTTGCGGCCGTAAACCGTCCGGTTGACCAGCAGCCACACCACGACGACCACCGGCAGCAGGAAGGTGGCGACCTGCAGGGGCAGGTCGGGGATGGAGTTGCCGAGCAGGGGGATGCTGATGGCTCGGGTGATCGCGTGCAGGTCCTGGATCGGCTTGGTGGAGATCGGCGCGTCGTTGTTCATCAAGAGCGCGACGGCGCCGTAGGCGTAGTAGGTCGCGAGGGTGGCGATCAGCGCCGGGAAGCCGAGGTAGGCGATGAGCAGCCCGTTGATGGCACCGAGCACCGCTCCGACCGCCACGGTGGCGACCAGTGCCGGCAGAACCGACCAGTGCCAGTGACCGACCGTCCAGCCGAACACCATGCCCGAGAGGCTGACGATCGAGCCGACCGACAGGTCGATGCCGCCGCGGCCGGAGACGATCACGACGAGCTCGGCCAGGGCGAGCAGGCACAGCGGCACCATGGTGTCCAGGGCCGACGCGAGGTAGTCGGTGTCGTACGGGGCGATCAGGTAGCCCTGCTGGCCCAGGATGTAGAACCAGACGACGACCACGACCAGCAGCACGGCCAGCAGGGCCACGCGTTCGGTCAGGATGAGGTCCAGGAGGCGCTGTCCGCGCCCTGCTCCGCGCTCCGGCGGGGTGTCCGGGCGCTTGTCGGCGGCGGTGGTCTGCGTCGTCATTGTGTGCTCCGTCGACGTTCGCGGACGAGGTCCACCCCGACCGCGATCAGGATGAACACCCCGATGAACAGCTCGATGCTGTCGCTGGGCCAGCCCAGCAGCGTGATGGCGCTCGTGACCGTGCCCACGAGCAGCGCACCGAGGAGGGTGCCCAGCACCGTGCCCCGGCCGCCGAGGATGCTGGTGCCGCCGATCACGACCGCAGCGATCACCTGCAGCTCCAGGCCGTTGCCGGCGTTCTGCTGCACCAGTCCACCGGTGCCGATGAGGACCACGCCGGCGAGCCCGACGAAGAGCCCGGTGACGGCGTAGGCCGCGATGGTCCGGCGGTGCACCCGGATGCCGGCGAGCCGCGCAGCGCCCACGTCGTTGCCGATGGCGTACCAGTGACGCCCGGTGGCCCAGTACCGCGAGTAGCACCACATCAGGGCCGCGGCGACCATGGTGAGCCACCACGCGTTGGGGACGCCCAGCGTCTGGCTGCTGCCCCCGCCGCCGAAGAACGACAGCGTGCCGGGCACCCCCGACACCTGCCTGTTCTCGAACAACCGCAGGGCCAGGAACCGGTAGAGGTTCAAGGTCCCGAAGGTGACGATGATCGGGTGGATGCCGCCGAAGGAGACCAGCGCGCCGTTGAAGAGTCCCAGCACCAGTCCGATGGCCACGGCGGCCAGGACGGCCGATGGCAGGCCGGCACCCCCGTCGCGGATCATCCTGGCCACCACCACCATCACGACGGCGGCGGCACTGCCCACCGACACGTCGATGCCGCCGGTGACGATGACGGCCGTCATCCCGATGCCGATGAGCGCGACCGGGGCGACGGAGTAGAGCAGGTTGCTGAGGTTGGAGGCGGTCAGGAAGGTGGTGGTGCCGAGCGACAGGGCCGTCCACAGGACGAGCAGCACGACGATCAGCGCGATCTCCTGCCCCTCGACCGCCCGGGCCACCGGCCGGCGCGTGGGGCGCTTCAGCAGCGTCGAGACGTTGGCCATCAGTGATGTCCTTTCGCGGGACCCGTGTCGTGGGAGGCCGACTCGGGTGAGGCCGACTCGGCCGACTCGCGGGGAGCGGACTCGCGGAGTCCTGCCGCGTCCCCCTCTGCGCCGACGGCTGCATCCTCCAGCGTCTCGTCGCCCGCCGCGGCGGCGAGGAGCAGGGCCTGACGGGCACCGCGCCCGAACTCGGCGGTGACCGAGCCGGACCGCATGACCAGCACGCGGTCGGCGAGGTACTGCACCTCGGCGAGGTCGGTGGAGACCACCAGCACTGCCGTACCGGCGTCGGCCAGCTCGACGATGATCCGGTGGATCTCGTCCTTGGCGCCGATGTCGACACCCTGCGTCGGTTCCTCCAGCAGCAGGATCTGCGGCCGTTCGACCAGCTGACGAGCCAGGACGACCTTCTGCTGGTTGCCGCCCGAGAGGTTGCTGACCGTGGTGCCGGCGCCGGGGGCCTTGATGGAGATGCGGCGGATGAAGTCGTCGGCGACCGAACGCTCACGCGCGCGGTCCATCCAGATCCCGAACCGGCTGAGCAGCGCCAGGTTGGCGCTGGAGATGTTGAACGCAATGCTCTTGCTGCCGAACACGCCCTGGATCTTGCGGTTCGCCGGCAGCATCGACATGCCCTGAGCCACGGCGTCCGCCGGTGCCCCCAGGGACACCACCTGCCCGTTGATCCGCACGTCCCCGGAGTCCGCACCGGCGATGCCGTACAGGGCCCGGATCACGTCACCCGCGCCGCAGCCGATCAGGCCGTACAGCGCCACGATCTCACCGGGACGCACGCTGAGCGAGACGTCCTCGAACTTCGTGGTGCGACTGAGGTGCTCGACGGTCAGCGCCGGATCCTCCCCGGTCGGAGCACGGTCCATCGGGGCGGTCTCCAGGACGTGCCCGACCATGAGCTCGGCGACGTCGCGCACGGAGAACTCCGACGTCGGCCGGCTGGCGACCACCGCACCGTCGCGCAGCACGGTGACGCGGTCGGTGATCTGCGCCAGCTCGTCCAGCCGGTGGCTGATGTAGATCACGGCGACACCCGCGTCGCGCATGGCCCGCACGGCGCTGAACATCGTGCCGATCTCGCGGTCGGTCAGGATGGCCGACGGCTCGTCGAGGATGAGGACGACAGGGTCCTGCGAGAGCGCCTTGGCGATGCTCACGAGCTGCTGCTCGGCCACCGGCAGGTCGGCCGCCCGGACGCCGGCGAGATCGGGCGACAGCCCGATCCGTTCGAGCAGCTCGACCACGCGCTCCCGCTGGGCACCCCGGTCGACCACGCCGCGACGGCGGATCTCACGGCCGATGAAGAGGTTCTCGGCCACCGTGAGCTCACCGAACAGGTGCGGCTCCTGGTAGACGGTCGCGATACCAGCATGCAGGGCGGACGTCGTGCTGCCGGCGGCCAGCTCGTGCCCGTTGATCACGATCTGCCCCGCGTCGGCGGTCTCCGCACCGGAGATGATCTTGATCAGCGTCGACTTGCCGGCGCCGTTCTCGCCGACGATGGCGTGGACCTCGCCGCCCTGGAGCTCGAGGTCGACGCCCCGCAGGGCTCGCACGCCGCCGTACCGCTTCTGGACGCCGGTCAGCCTGAGCACCGGGGCGCCGCTGGGTGAACGCGCCGCGCTTTCCTGTTCGTGCGTGGTCGTCATGTGTCCTCCGTGCCGGGGTGCGACCCCGAGCAGCTCACGGCTACCGGTCGCACACGCCAGCTCAGTAGTTGAACTGGCCGACGTTCGCCTTGGTGATCCGCAGCGCCGGCCCCAGCAGCAGCATCTTCTGGTCCGGCAGGTAGGTGGCCGTGGGGACCTTCTGCTTCAACGTCGCGTCCGGGGTCATCGGCTTGTTGTCGGCCAGCTGCTTGCCGGCCCACGCGGTCAGGTAGCCGAGCTTCTGCACGTCCCAGAGGATCGCGGCGCTCGAGGAGCCGTCGGTCAGGTAGGGCTTCATGGCCTGCGGCGTCCCCAGCCCGACGGTGAAGACCTTCCCGATCTTGTTGGCCTCGCGCACCGCCTTGGCGACGCCCGGCGCCGAGCTGGTGCACTCCCCCACCAGACCCGTGAGCTGCGGGTTGGCGTTCATCAGGTCCTTGGCCATCGAGACGGCCTTGGCCTCGTCCTCCCCGGCGTAGACCACGGTGGCGATCTTCATGTTGGGGTACTTCTGGGCCGTGTACTTCTTCTGCACCGCGATCCACGAGTTGAGGTTCGCCGCGGTCTGCCCGCACGAGACAATGGCGTAGGTGCCCTTGCTGCCCATCTTCGCCGCGAGGGCGTCGGTGAGCTCTTTGCCGATGCTGTCTGCGGTCGCCTGGTTGACGAAGACCTGGCGGGCGGAGTTGGGGGCGTCGGTGTCGGACGTGCCGATCTTGATGCCCTTGGCCTGCGCGTCGCCGAGGACGGGAGCCATCGAGTCGGGGTCGTTGGGGGCGACGAACAGGCTGCTGACCTTCTGCTGGATGAGCGACTTGACGATGTCGGTCTGCGCGCCGGGGTCGGCTGTTGTGGAGCCCTTGTAGATCCACTGGAGGCCGAGGTCCTTCGCGGCCTGCTGGCCGCCGGTGTTCATCGCCTCGAAGTACGGGATCCCCTGCAGCTTCGGGACGAACGCCACGCTGACCTGTCCGCCACTGCTCGAGCCGCCTCCTGCGCCGGCCGACTCGGTCTTCTTGCTGCACCCCGACAGGGCCATGGCCCCGACGAGCCCCACAGCAACGACGGCGACAGGTCGCTTTGAAACCTTCATCTGGTGTCCTTCGGCTGGGCGGAGGAGCCGGCTCCCGATGGGTAGCGGACGGCGTCCGGGGGCGGGTGGTTGAAACGTTCAAATAACCGTTGGGTCGAGAGTAGGACCGCCATTCGCGGGCCGTCAAGGGGTTCCGAGGAGCTCTTCGGGCGCCGCAGTACAGGGCGCCTGGGCCGGTCCGGGGGCACGGGCACCGGCGCGCTGCGGCGGCTGGTCCCTGGTTGTGAGTTCGCCGGAAGTGTCCTGTGCACAGGCGTTTTCGCCCCTCCCCGTCCGTCGGTGGTCGCGGCTTCGGTGGCCTGCGGGAAGGGACCGGCTGCGGGAGGACGGGGCGCCGTCGCGCAGGGACGTGCGGTCTCCGGATGCGAGGTCGACCGGCCGTGTCAGGTCCGGGCGCGCCGCGCCGCTCAGCCGACCGGGGCGGGGGCGGGCAGGCGCTGTGTGAGCCAGCTGAGGGCTTTGGGCAGCTCGGCGTTCCAGGTGCTGAAGTTGTGGCCGCCATGGTCGAGGATCAAGGAGTCCACGTGCAGAGGTGCGCCGGCCGCGTGAGCCAGGACCAGGAACCGGCTGCTGTCGGCGTACCCGCTGGAGCCTGCCTCGTCCTTGGCGGTGGTGACCAGCAGCGAGACCGGCGGCGGCGGCAGGTGGCGCACACGCCACTCCAGGTTGTTGAGGTTCCACAGCACCCGCGACCCGCCCCACAGGTCACCGGTGGTGCTGTCGCGCAGGGTGTGGAAGTAGCCGGACAGGGTCACCGCGGCGGTGAACACGTCCGAGTGCAGCATGGCCAGCTTGGCCGCGCAGTACCCGCCGGTGGAGTCTCCGATCGCGCCCCACCCGCGGGTCTGCACGCGGTAGCCGCCCGCGATCGCCAGCGGCACGTCCTGCGCGAAGAACGACAGTGCCTGCGGGCCGCTGGGGACGTCGGTGCACTCGGTGTCGCGCGGGAAGCTGACCGAGGGGCGCAGCATCACCAGCACCGTGGGGCGCCCGCGGTGCGCCTGCACCTCGGTCAGCTGTCGCGCCGGGTAGTCCAGGCCCTTCAAGAGGTTCAGGTCGGTGCCGGGAAAGCCGGTGAAGACCTGAGCGGCGGGGAACGCGCGCCGCCGGTACGCCGCCTGGAAGTACTCCGGCGGCAGGTAGACGAAGGCGTGCGACGAGAGCTGTGACCGCACGCCGGTGATGGTCACCGACTCGACCCGGCCCCGGCTCGCCCACTGGGTGCGCGTGGACCAACCCGGGTCAGGCAGCTGCCGCAGCACGCTGGTGACCGCCGGACCGGTGGCGCTCGGCGAACCGGTACCCGCGGGACCGGCACGGCCGCCGGCCACCAGTGGATGGCCCGGCGCAGCGGAGGACGGTTGGCCCACCGTGCTGCTCTGACCGAGCAGCTCCGACCACGAGGCGTAGAAGTAGCCGTAGTCGTTCAGCGCCGCAGCCACGAACAGCACCGCGGTCACCTGGCTCACACCGACCAGCGAAAGGCGTGCGCCGGTGCGCAGCGGGCGGGGCCCCCGCACCCGGGGCCAGACCACGAGCGTGGTCACCGGCAACGCCACTGTCAGCACGCCGAGCAGAACCAGCAAGGGCCACCCGAGCAGGGACACGCTCCACCTCTTCCCCGCCCGAGGGGCGAGCTCACCGTGCCTGGCACTCGGGCTCACGCTTCCGCAGGTTCCTTAAAGCAGGCTGAGCGGCCGCAGTGAGTTTGCCGAGGAGCCGAGCCTCGACGGCCCGGGGGCGCGGTCAGGTCTGCCCCTCGGCACCAGCCGGCGGGACGCTCAGACCTGCAGCTCCGGAGCGACGAAGTCGTCCTCCTCCCGCTGGATGAGGGCGCCGACCTCCTCGCTGCTCAGTGCCAGCTTCTCGGCCACCTCGTAGATCACCAGGGAGAACACGGCCACGACGACGAGGTCCCACCAGTTCGGGAGCGCGTTGTTGCCGCCGTACCGGCCGAAGTAGCCGATCACCACCATCCCGGCCAGCCACGGCCAGACCCACGCGGCCGCTCGGGCGTCCAGCGGCCCGCGGTCCTCCTCGGTCTCGGTCCGGCGGGTGATCGCGAAGATGGCCAGGCCGACCAGCACGGCGAGACCGAGCTTCCAGGCCGCCGCGAAGCTCGACCAGTAGATGATCAGGTTCGCCGACACGAACCCGGCCGGAGACAGGATCCGGTACGCCGGAAGGCGGTAGGGACGCGCGCGGTCGGGGTCACGCCGGCGCAGCGCGTAGAGCGACACCGGCGCGAAGGCGTACATGATGGCCGTCGCCGACGTGACCAGGCCGACCAGGGACTGCCAGCTCGGGAACGGCAAGAACGCGATCAGCCCGATGACGAACGCCAGGATGATCGACGGCAGCGGGACCCCACGTGGGCTCAACCGGGCCAGGATGCGTGGCAGCTCGCCCTCGCGGCCCAGGGCGTAGGAGAGGCGGGAGGACGTCGCGACGTAGACCAGCCCGGTGCCGGCGGGCGAGATCACCGCGTCGATGTACAGCAGGGCCGCCAGCCAGCTCGCGCCGGCCGCGATGGCCAGGGTCGCGTAGGGTCCGAAGTCGCCCTTGCCGACCGGGTTGGCCCATCCGCCGACGAGGTTGCCCGGGTTGAGGGCCCCGATGAACGCGATCTCCAGCAGAAGGTAGACCAGCGTGCCGATCGCCGTCGCGGCGATGACGGCCCGGGACACGTCGCGCTGGGGACGCTTGGCCTCGCCGGCCAGCTGGATGGCCTGCTCGAAGCCCTGCAGGGCGAACACGACGCCGGCCGGGAGGGCAGCGAACACACCGTGCGCGCCGTACGGCAGGAACCCGCCGGCGGAGGTGAAGTTGCTGATGTGGAAGCTGGTCAGCATCAGCACCGCGACGGTCAGCAGCGGGATCGCCGTCTTCCAGACCACCACGGGGCCGTTGGTCTCGGCCATCGCCTTGACCCCGACGAGGTTGACGATCGTGAAGAACAGCATGAAGCAGGCCGCGATCAGCAGCCCGGTCGCGGTCAGCGTGCCGTTCACCCGCAGGATCGTCACATGCTGGTTGACCCACGAGATGCGGTCGATGTACGACAGCGTCGCCTCGACCTCGATGGGCGCGATGGTGACGGCCTGCAACCACGCCATCCAGCCGGCCGTGAAGCCGGCCATCGGCCCGAACACGAACCGCGGGAACCGGGCCGTGCCGCCGGAGGCGGGATACGCCGCGCCGAGCTCGGCGTGGATCAGCGCGAGGATCGCCAGCATGATCGCCGCGAGGACCCACGACACCAGTGAGGCCGGCCCGGCGAGCGTGGCGGCGGTGAGCGCCCCCAGCAGCCATCCCGACCCGATGATCGAGCCCAGGGAGACGAACAGCAGCCCCCAGAACCCGACGTCCCGCCTCAGGTGGCCGCCCGCCCCGCGGTCGGCCGTGGTGCCCGTCGTGGTCATCGACCCCTCCCCTTGCTTCGGGCCGTACAGGAGTGGCGCCGCGGACTGCGGCCCGGCATGGCACCTCTCCTGCCGGCACGCTCATCGGTGGTCAGGCGTGCGCTTCCTCCTTCAGCATGCCGCGGATCTGCTCCCTCAGCTCCGGGCTGTCGGTGTGGCCGTGCACGGCTGCTGCGTGCTGGCTGGCCGCCGCCACGACCTCGTCCTCTTCGCCGGAGATGGTGAGGGTGCAGTTCATCTCGCTGGGCATGTCTCGACAGTCGGCAACCTTGCGTGCCATGACGCATCTCCTTGCGCGGTAGTGCCTCGGGTACTTCTCGGAGCGACGTCTGGTGGTGACGGACGCTCCGGCCTCACCGGCCGCCGCAGTCTTCACGCTGTTCCCTCTTCCTCCACGTCAGCAGGGCCGTTGGTCTCTTGACAAGCCGCCCTCACACCGCGTCACCGCCCCGGCTGTGCGGCAGCAGCACACGCCGACAGGGACGCCAGGGGCGAGCGGGGACGACGCCGGCTTGACAGGAATGAACCCACGGTGGATAGTTGTTGAAAGTTCAACAACAGCAACTAGCGAAAGGCAGCCCCATGGCCCTGTTCAGCCGCAAGAACTCCACCGACTCCACCTCCACGACTCCGTTGGCGCCCGTCTCCGGCACCTCGGCACCGGCCGCCGTGGCCGTCCTCGACGCTGACCCGTTCGACGCCGCCACCCAGGCCGTCGGGGACGTGAGCGGCACCTACGACCTCGACCCCACCCACACCCGCATCGGCTTCTCGGCCCGGCACGCCATGGTCACCACGGTCCGCGGCTCCTTCACCGACTTCACCGGCGAAGCGCACATCGACACCGTGAACCCCGAGTCCTCCTCCGTGTCCCTCACCATCCAGGCAGCCAGCGTGAACACCGGCCAGGGACAGCGTGACGGCCACCTGCGCACCGGCGACTTCTTCGATGTCGACACCTTCCCCACGCTCACCTTCGCCTCCACCGCGGTGTCCCGGCCGGAAAGCGACGTCTGGAGCATCACCGGTGACCTGACCATCAAGGGCGTCACCCGCCCCGTCACGATGGAGTTCGAGCAGACCGGTTCGGCCAAGGACCCCTACGGCAACCTCCGCGTCGGCTTCGAGGGCGGCACCACGATCAACCGGACCGACTGGGGCCTGAGCTTCAACGCCGCCCTGGAGACCGGTGGCGTGCTGGTCAGCGAGAAGGTCAAGCTCGAGTTCGACGTCTCGGCGATCGCCCGCACCGCCTGATCCCCCGCGGAGTGGCTCCGGCCCCGCAGCCGCAGAGCAGGCGGCTGCGGGGCCGTTCCGCGTCCAGGACGGGTCTGCCGGCCGCCCCTTACAGCTGTATGCCCCGCGTCAGCGCGCCGTCCACGACGAGGTTCGTGCCGCTGACCCGGCTGGCCACCGGACTGGCCAGGAACACCACCGGCGCCGCCACCTCCTGGGCCGTGCCCATGTGCCCGGTCGGGTTGAGGCCCACTGCGACGCGATAGAGCTCGGGGTCCCCCGCCTCGATGCCTGCCCAGATGCCGTTCTCGAAGTAGGTGTTGCCCGGGGAGACCGTGTTGGCCCGGATGCCGCGGCCTGCGAGCTGCACGGCGAGGCCGTGGATGTAACCCACGATGGCCGTCTTGGCGGTGCCGTACGGGCCCGACGCGAAGTCGGACTCCCGCCCGGTGACACTGGAGATGGCGATGATCGAGGCGGCGTCGCTCTGCTCCAGGTGCGGCATCGCGGCCCGCACCAGTCGCACGGTGTGCATGAGATCGACGTTGAGGCTGGTCACCCAGTTCTCCTCGGTGTCGGGGATGGCCAGCGCGCTGACGTTCGCCACGACGACGTCGATCCCCCCGAAAGCCTGCGCCGACCGCTCCACCCAGCCGGCCAGGGCGGCGGCGTCGCCCACGTCGACCACTGACCCGCTGGCGGTGCCCCGCTCGGCCAGCGCCTCCTCGGTGGCGGCCACCTCGTCCGCGGCCCGCGCACAGAATGCGACCACCGCCCCCTCGTCGAGGAACGCCTCGACGATCGCGCGGCCGATGCCGCGCGTGCCACCGGTGACCAGCACCCGTCTGCCCGACAGCCTGAGATCCATGAGCGATTCCCTTCCGGTCGGTGCTGCTGGAGGGTGGTGCTGATGCTGGAGGGTGGTGCTGCCGGGCGGTGGTGGTGCCGGGCGGTGGTGCTGGCGGTCGTGCTGTCTTTTGCGGGAACGTCGCGAACCAGGTGCCGCCGGTCAGATCAGGCGGGCCCGCGCCCGCAGGTCGGCGTGGACGCCGCCGTAGGCGACCGCATCCGGCAGGACCGCCTTCGGGGTCTTGACCACCACGCTGTAGTTGGCGTCGACCACGTTGGCGACCGGGACCCTCGCCACCTGCGAGACCAGTTGATAGGCATCCATGGGGTGCAGGCCGTGGAGCTCGGCGACCCAGTGCACCATCTCGGCGTTGGCGATCCGCCAGGAGTCCTCCATCGGCCGGCTCGACCCGACGGTCATCCAGTGCGTGTCGTCCTCGATGCGCGGCCATGCGGGGGCGCCGCCCTTGACCAGGTCGACGATCAGCGTCGTCGTCATGGCGCCCTCGACGGCGGTGCCGCAGGCCTCCCCTTCCCCCTGGCGGTAGTGTCCGTCGCCGATGGAGAAGAGCGCGCCCTCCACGTTGACCCCGAGGAACACCGTTGAGCCCGCGCGCATCTCGGGCGTGTCCATGTTGCCCCCGAACCGCTCGGGCACCAGGGAGGAGCGCACCTCCGAGCCGGGCGGCGCCACCCCCACCGTGCCGAGCATCGGCTCGAGCGGCAGCTCGACGACGTGGTCACTGTGCCGGGCGGCGAACCCGACCGTGCCCCGCGCCCGGTCCAGCTGGTAGATCCAGGTGGTGTCGGGCAGGGCCGGCTGCAGGCTCACGGTGCGGTCGGTGCTCGTCATGCCGCCGAAGAAGGGGATGGCGGCTGACGCGCCCCAGTCGCGGGCCGGCTCCAGGGCAACCAGGTGCAGCACGAGGGTGTCCCCCGGCTCGGCACCCTCCACGTGGAAGGGACCCGTCTGCGGGTTCACGAACCGCAGGTCGACCTTGGCCGCGGAGAGGTCGTCGACGCTGCGCAGGGCACCACCGAACGCATCGTCGGACCAGAGGCGCAGTGCTGTTCCCGGCTTGACCGTCATCACGGGCGCGGCCCCGCCGAAGGTGTAGGTGTAGTCGCCCCGACCAGGCGTGTACGCCAGCACGTCCATCGCCGTAACGTACCTCAGCCCCGTCGCAGCCGGACCTGTTCGCGCGAAAGGTCCCGGACGCGCGTCGTGCCCAGCAGCGCCATCGTGCCGCGCACCTCGGCGGCAAGGATGTCCGCCGCGCGCTGCACGCCCCGCTCGCCGCCGGCCATCAGGCCGTAGAGGTACGCCCGCCCGACGAGGACCGCCCGCGCGCCGAGGGCGACCGCCGCCACGACGTCGCCGCCGGACAGCACCCCACCGTCGAGGTACACCTCGGCCCGCTCGCCGACGGCGTCCACGACCGCCGGCAGGCACTCCAGCGGTGTCGGTGCCCGGTCGAGCTGACGCCCGCCGTGGTTGGAGACGACGACCGCGTCGGCGCCTGCGTCGACGACCAGGCGGGCATCTTCGACGGTCTGAATCCCCTTGACCACCAACGGTCCCGGCCATGCCTCGCGGAGCCAGGCCAGGTCGGAGACGGTCGCGGCCGGGTCGAACATGCGGGCTGCGAGCTCGGCCACGGTGCCGTCGAACCGGTTGAGCGAGGCGAACTCCAGCGGCTCGGTGGTGAGCAGGTCGAACCACCACGACGGGTGCAGCGCCCCCTCGGCGACCGTGCCCAGCGACAGCGACGGCGGCAGGGTCAGCCCGTTGCGCACGTCCCGGCGGCGCGGACCGGCCACCGGCGTGTCCACCGTGAGGACGAGCGCGTCGTACCCGGCTGCCCGGGCCCTGGCGACGAAGTCGCGACTGGCCCCGCGGTCCCGCCACAGGTAGAGCTGGAACCACCGGCGGCAGTCCGGCGCCGCCGCGGCCAGGCGCTCGATCGACGTCGTGCCCATGGTCGAGAGTGCGTAGGGGATCCCCGCGCTCGCCGCCACGCGCGCGACGGCGGCCTCGCCCTCGGTGTGCATCATGCGGGTGAAACCGGTCGGGCCGAACACCAGCGGCAAGGCGGCCGCCCGGCCGAGGAGCACCGTCCCGGTGTCGATCGTCGACACGTCCTGCAGCACGCGGGGCCGGAACTCCACCGAGGCGAAGGCCGCCCGTGACCGGCGCAGGCTGAGCTCGTCACCGGCACCGCCGTCGGTGTAGTCGAACACGGCCCGTGGTGCCCGGCGCCGCGCCATCGACCGGAGGTCGCCGATCGACGCGGTACCGGCGAGTCGGCGGCCCGTCGCGTCCCGAGCGACCGCCCGTGGCTGGAGGAGCGGCCGCAGCTCGGACCAGCGGGGCCGTCGTCGAGGAGTCATCCCCCACGTTCTACCCGACCGGGGAAGGCACCGGGAAGGCCGGCGCTCAACCGGGCCCCGGCGGGGGCTGGGTCGGCGGCCCGTGCTGCCGCGCCGCCCGGGCCGCGGCGACAGCGGTCGTCCCCACGGTGATCAGCGCTCCGAGCAGGAGCGCGGCCGGCTCCCCCGGCGCCAGGACGTGCAGCTGCACTCCCACGGTGGCCGCGGCGACGGGGACGCCGAGCTGGCCCGCGGCCAGGACGGCCAGGGGCAGCGGCTGCCCCGTGAGCCGGCCCACCGCGTGGCTGAGCACCGCGCCGAGGCCGAGTGCCACTCCCAGGAGGACCAGCAGGGGGTGCGCTCCGAGGGCGCGCAGGTCCAGCGAGGTGCCCAGCCAGACGAAGAACACGGGGCTGAAGAAGCCCTCGGTGACGGCGAACAGCTGCCGGGCGAGCCGTCGCGGCTCCCCCACGGCTGCGACCCCCAGGCCCAGCACGAACCCGGCGAGCAGCACCGACACCCTGGACCACGCGGCCACCGCCGCGAGGGCGAAGAGCACGAGCAGGCTCGTCCGCAGCTCCAGGGCGAGCTTGCGCCGCTCCGAGAGGTGGTGCACCTTGCGGCGGACCCCCGAGCGCTCGAGGAGGAACAGCAGCCCGATGGCCACGGCGCCGGCGGACAGGACGAGCAGCGACCCGAGCGCCGCAGGGCCGGCGCGCCCGGGGTCGATCGCGAACGGCAGCGCGACGATGCAGGCGATGTCGGCCACCGCGACCTGGGCGACCAGGTCCACGACGGGCTCCCCACCGAGCCGCTGCCCCTGCACGACCGGGAGCACGAGCGCCGCGGAGGACGAGGCCATGACGACGCCGTACACGGTGGCGTGCCCGGTGCCGAGCGCCCGGGCGATGACGACGGCGAGCACCGCGGCGACGAGCCCGGCCAGCGCCGCACGTGCCAGACCGATCCGCAACGACCGCAGCAGCCGGCGGTCCCGCACCGGCACGTGCGCCCCCGCGACGAACATGACCAGGGCGAACCCGATCTCGGCCAGGAAGGCGAACCGGTCGTCGGTCGGGTCGAGGTAGCCCAGACCCGTCCCGCCGAGGGCCACTCCCACGAGCACCTCGCCGACCACGACCGGCACCATCCAGCGCGACGCCACCGCGAGGAACGGCCCGAGCAGTGCCGCGAGCATGACCACGGCCAGCGACGCGAAACCCACGGTCCCTCCCGAGCGATGGTCGGGCGGGCACGGCCTCGACGGCCCGCGAGCACCATCCGGCGCTCTGGACGCCGGGCGGCGCCCATTCTCGCAGCGTCGTCGGTGCTGGTGTGGGGGTCTCCCGCGGCGACCTGCCCGATCGGGACGACGTCGACGCGCTGTCCCCCCGCCCGGCCGGCGGCGTCAAACCGGGCGGCCGCGACGTGGACCACGGGGGTCGTATGGCGCCCCAGCAGCTCGCCTGTCTCGCCGGGCCCCTGTCTCCTTCCGGCTGACCGACGTCCAAGACCTTTCCAAGACTGCGCCGGGAGGGTGGAAGCAGAAACAGCTTCCCCCACCGAAGGAGCGACCATGTCGCAGCAGAGCCCCACCACCGTCACCCGGACGAGGACCGCCGACCGCCCAGGCGGCCGCGTCGGCGTCCTGCCCGCCGCGGCCGGAGCGCTGCTGGCGCTCGCCGTGGCCTGGATCCACGTCACCGACCAGGGCGGCTTCCCCGGAGACAAGTCACCGGCCTACATCGCCGTCGGCTACTACGTCCTCGAGCTCGTCGCCGTGCTCCTCGCCATCGCCGTGCTGACCCCGGCCACCCGCAACCGCCTCGGCACGTGGCTGGTGGCGGCCGCTGTGGGGGCCGGCCCGATGCTCGGCTTCGTCCTGACCCGGGGCCCCGGCCTGCCCGACGCCACGGACGACCGCGGCAACTGGGGTGAGCCGCTCGGCGTGGCCAGCCTGGTCGTGGAGGCCATCCTGATCCTGCTCGCGCTGGCCTGCGCGGCCCAGCTGCGCTCCTCCGCCCGGACCGGCTCCTCCTCCCCCGAGCGCCGCGTCGACCGCTGAGCGCCATACTGGGCGATGTGGACAGCGGCCCGAGCCTTCTGCTGGTCGAGGACGACCGCGACCTGGCCGCCATGCTCATCCGCCTGCTCGGCGAGGAGGGCTACGACGTCACCCACGCCGCGGACGGCCAGCGGGGCCTGCACCTCGGCCTCACCCGGCCGTTCGCGGTGCTGGTGATCGACCGCGGCCTGCCCGCGATCGAGGGCCTGGACCTGCTGGGCCGGCTGCGGGCCCGAGGCATCGGCTCGCCCGCGCTGGTGCTGTCCTCCCGGGGCAGCACCGCCGACCGGGTCGACGGGCTGGACGCCGGCGCGGAGGACTACCTCACCAAGCCGTTCGATGTCGAGGAGCTGCTCGCCCGGCTGCGCGCCCTGCAACGGCGGCACACCGCGACGTCGCCCGTCCTGGACCTCGGGCGACGGGTGCTGGACGTCGAGTCGCGCCTCGTGCTCGAGCCGCACGCCGATCCGGCCTCGGGGATCGCTTTGTCCGAGCGGGAGTGCCAGCTCCTCGAGGTCCTCGCGCGCCGGCCCAGCCGCGTCTTCTCCAGGTCCGAGCTGCTCGAGCTCGTGTTCACCGACGCGGGGTCGGAGGTGGCCGCCGACACCTACGTCCACTACTGCCGCCGCAAGCTCGGCCGCGACGTCATCCGCACCGTTCGCGGCCTGGGCTACCAGCTCGGGTCGGCGTGAACGTCCGACCCGGCTCGGCGCCCAGGCAGCCCGCCCGTGACGGTGACGTGGACCTCGTGCGGGCGGCCGCGCGGCGGCTGGGTCTGCAGGCCGCGGCTCTCGTGGCCCTGACCGTGCTGCTCATGGCCGCCTTCGGTGCCGGCCTCGTCATCGCCGCGCAGAACAGCGCTGCGGAGGATCTGCTGCGTCAGGCCGCGGTCACGGCCGACGACGCGAGCGACCCGCCGGCCGGGACCTGGCTGGTGCTGCGGGACGACCGCGGCCTGCGCGCCACACCGCGGATACCCTCCGGGCTGCCCGACGTCCGCGCGATGGACACGGTGGCCCGGACGGGGCACACCCAGCTGCAGGTGGTCGACGTCGGCCCCCGGGACTACCTCGTGCGGACGATCCGGCGCGGGAACACCACGGTCCAGGCACTGCTCGACCTCACCGAGCAGCACCGCCAGCGCGCGGCCCTCGCCCGCGTCCTCGCGGAGGTCGGGGTCGCGGGGCTGGCCCTGTCGGCAGTCGCCGGGACGCTGCTGGCACACCGGGCGGTCCGCCCCCTGTCGGACGCCCTGACCCTCCAGCGCGCGTTCATCGCGGACGCCAGCCACGAGCTGCGCACACCGCTGACGCTGCTCGCCACCCGGGCCCAGATGCTGCTGCGCTCCCTCGTTCGCCGCCGCGCCGACCCTGCGGTGCTCGGCGACGCCGAGGGCGTCGTCTCCGACGTGGCCCGGATGACCGACCTCGTCGAGGAGCTGCTGATCGCCGCGGACCCGGGCCAGGACTGGCAACGGCGCTCCGTGGACCTCGTCGCGCTCACGACCGACCTGCTGAGCAGCGCCGAGGACCACGCCCGCAGCCGCGGGGTCACCATCGAGATGGTGCGACGTGGGACCCCGGAGGTGCGCACGCACGGCAACGACGTCGCGCTGCGCCGTGCCGTCCTCGCGCTCGTGGACAACGCGATCGAGCACACACCGCCCGAAGGCCTCGTGCGCCTCACGCTGGAAGCCCAGTCAGGAGTGGCGACGATCGAGGTCTGCGACACCGGCACGGGCATCGACCCCGGCGAGGCGCACCGCGTGTTCGACCGCTTCCGCTCCGGCTCCCAGAAGGCGAACCGGCGCAGCTACGGCCTGGGCCTGGCCCTGGCCCGCGATGTGGTCACCCGGCACGGCGGCCGGCTGCGCCTGACGCGGACCTCCTCCCACGGGACCTGCTTCCGGGTCGAGCTACCGGGCGACTGACAGGTCGCGGGCCGTCGATACGACTACTACACTCGCGGTAGTACTACGCCTGCCGCCGTACCCACCTCCCAGGAGCCCCGTGAACCCCCTGCACCGCACCGGCCGCCAGTCGTGACCGGCTTCCTGGACACCATCCTCAGCGCACCGGCATGGACCGTCCTGGGCATCGTCGCGCTCGTGGTCTTCGCCGAGGACGCGCTCTTCGTCGGGTTCGTCCTCCCGGGCGAGACGGTGGCCATCCTCGGTGGCGTCGCCGCGAACCGGGGCCACGTCTCCCTGACGGCCGTTCTCGCCGTGGTGGTGCTCGCCGCCATCGTCGGGGACAGCGTGGGCTACGAGGTGGGCCGGCACGCTGGGCCGCGGGTGCTGGCACTGCCGGTGCTGCGCCGGCGGCAGGGCCGCCTCGACGACGCCCGGGACTTCCTCGCCCGCCGCGGCGGCAGCGCGGTCTTCCTCGGGCGCTGGGTCGCGTTCTTCCGGGCGGTGATGCCCGCGCTCGCCGGCACCGCTCGCATGCCCTACCCGAAGTTCCTCGCGTACAACGCTGCCGGGGGCCTGGCCTGGGGTGTCGCGGTCGTGCTGGCGGGCTACTTCGCAGGCGCGTCGTACACCCGCGTGGAGAAGGCCCTCGGCCCGGGCGCAGCCGTCGTGGTGGCGGTCGTCGCCCTCGTGGGTCTGGGCGTGTGGCGGGTGCGCGTGCACCGGGCTGAGCGGGTCCACCCCGACGGGCGCGGCGCAGGACGCGATGCTTGACTGACGCCATGGGAAGCACGGTCGGGTTGCCGCAACAGGTCACGGATGCCATCACGTACCACGGCGAAGGGCCCGTCTGGTCCCCGTCGTGGGGCGGTCTGCGCTTCGTGGACATGTTTGCCGGGGACGTGCTGACCCTGGGGGCCGACGACGGCGTCCGCCGCCTGCACGTGGGTCCGTTGGCCGCGTTCGTGCGCCCCCGCACGCGGGGCGGCTACGTGGTGGGTCTCGAGCGCGGCCTCGGCCTCGCCGACGGGCCGGACGCCATGCCGGTGCCGCTGCCGCAGATGTGGACCGACACCGCGATCCGGATGAACGAGGGCGGCTGCGACCCCGACGGCAACCTGTATGCCGGGTCGATGGCGTGGAAGAAGAGCCCCGGCGCAGGGGCGTTGTACCGCGTCACGCCGGACGGGACCGTCGAGGTCGTCGAGCCGGCGGTGACCATCTCCAACGGCATCGACTGCTCTCCCGACGGCAGCCGGGTCTACTACAACGACACCGGCACCGGTCGCACCGACGTCTTCGACCACCGCGACGGGTCGCTGCGCAACCGCCGCCCGTTCCACGACGGCGACCAGGCGGGCGACCACCCCGACGGGCTGTGCGTCGACAGCGCCGGCAACGTGTGGGTCGCCCTCTACGGCGCGGGCCTGGTGCGGTGCTACTCCCCCGGCGGTCAGGTCCTCCACGAGGTCGAGCTGCCGGCGAGCCAGGTCACCGCGTGCACGTTCGGCGGTCCTGACCTGCGCGACCTCTACATCACCACGTCCAGGGAGAACATGAAGGACCCTGAGCCGGCGGCCGGCGCGCTGTTCCGCGTGCGGGTGGACGTGCCCGGCAAGCCCGTCCTCCCCTACGCCGGCTGAGGCTGCGGCGACGCCCGATCTTCGGTATGCCTGTCCCATGACCCAGGACAACCTCGCCGGCAGACCCGTCCACGACCTCGGCACCGAGGAGCTCCGCTCGGAGCTGGCGCGCACCAGGTCGGCGTTCGCGGACTACGTACGTCGGGTGGGCGCCGTGCCGCAGGAGGCCTCGGCCGACCTGCCGCCGGACGCACAACGGCACCTGGAGGTGCAGGAGGCCCTCGACCGGCTCACCGACGGCACCGCCGTGGTGGAGTTCGTGGCCGAGCGTCCCTGACCGGCGCCCGGCGTCCCCGACCCGCACCGGGTGTCCTCATCGCGCGCCGGGTTGCCGCAGGCCGTGTCGCCGTGGCCCAGCGCTCGGAGCCGGCGATGACGCCGCGCACTGTCGGTACCGGGCGGTGTCGGAACCGGGCGGTGTCAGTACCGGGCGCCGGCCCGCTGGGCGCCCCGCGGCAGCAGGGTCGGCGACGACGTCGCCGTACCGGCGGTGTCGGGGACCGGCTGCGGCAGCGGCGCACACTCGGCGTCCGCCTGCACCCCGGCACGCCGCACCGGCAGGACGCCGGTCGCCAGGTAGGCCGCGATCTTGTCGTCGACGCACGCGTTGCCCAGCAGCGAGCCGGCGTGGGTGGTGCCGCCCGGCTCGGCGATCAGGCTGGAGCGTGGGAACCGCTGACGTACCTCGATGCTGCCCTCGTACGGCGTTGCAGCGTCGAGGGTCTCGTCGATGAGCAACGCGCTGGTGTTGCCGCCCCGCACGGTGACCGGTGTCCCGGGCCTGGCCGGCCAGGTGAGGCACGGCGCGTTGAACCACGTGTTGGCCCAGGTCAGGAACGGCGCGCTCCGGTTCAGCCGCCAGCTGTCCGCGGCCCAGGTGCTCCACTTCTTCGGCCATGGGGCGTCGGTGCACTGCACGGCCGAGTAGATCGCGTAGCCGTTGTCGTTCCCGGGCGTGTCGGTGTCCTCGTAGGCCGCGATGACCTGGGTCGCGTCGTGGTGGTGGACCCAGCTGGCGAAGGCGGAGGCGAGGCCCGGCCACGTCGACTGCGCGTAGCCGGCCGCCTGGAACGCGTCGTCCCACTCGGCAGGGCCCAGCACGCCCTTGGCGGGATGCCCCTCCAGCGCCGTCTCCTGCTCGTAGAAGAGCCGGCGCACCTCATCCGCGGTCGTGCCCAGCTGGTAGTCGCCGTTGAACTTGGCCAGCCACGAGAACCAGGCGCCCATGACCAGCTCGAAGGCGGGGTCCTGGCCGAGGTTGCCCTGGTACCACACGCCGCGCGGGTCGACGTTGCTGTCCAGCACCATCCGGCGCACCCGCGAGGGGTAGAGCGTGGCGTAGACCTGCCCGAGGTAGGTGCCGTAGGAGAAGCCGTAGAAGTTCAGCTTGGGCGCCCCCAGCGCCGCCCGGATGGCATCCATGTCACGGGCACTGTCGACCGTCTTGAGGTGCGGCAGCAGCCTCGCGGCGTTCCTGCCGCACGCCTTGGCATAGCCTGCGGCCCGGGCCTTCCACGTGCTCAACAGCGCGTCGGTCGACGGGACGTAGGACGGGCGGTTGCCCTTGAAGTAGCCCGGCTGGCAGGAGAGCGCGGGCTTGCTGGACCCCACGCCTCGCGGGTCGAAGCCGATCCAGTCGTAGGTGTCGCCGGCGTGATGGGGCACGTCGGCCCCCAGCACGGCCAGGTTGAGCCCGGAGGCGCCGGGGCCGCCGGGGTTGACCAGCATGATGCCCTGGTACGCCGACGCGGGCGAGGTGTGCCGCACGCGCGAGAGCGCGAGCTTGATGGTGCCGCTCTTGGGCCGGCTGTGATCCAGCGGCACTGACAGGAAACCGCATTCGGCGTTGGCCTGCTTCAGGCTCACGCCCGCGCACGGACCCCAGGTGATCGAGGGCGACGCGCCCCGCGCCGCCCTCGCCGCGGGCTGGACCGACACAGCCCGCTGGACCGACGCAGCCCGCTGGACCGACACGGCGCGCTGGATCGACACGGCGGGGCGTGCCGGCACCGGGGCGCCGACCGCCGCCGTGGTGCCCGCTGCGGAAACGCCCCCCAGCGCCAGGCACCCGGCAGTGGCGAGGGTGACGATCCGTCTCATGGCAGGTCCTCTCGGCGCCCCCTGCCCGATGGTCTGGGCAGACACCTTCCTCCCTGCCCACCGGGCCGGTCAAGGCGTGTTCGGCCGACGTCAGGGCGTCCAGATCGAGGTGACGGGCGCGCTCGCCGGCGGGACGCCCGCGGAGCGCACCCCCTCCAGCGCCTGCAGGGTGCTGAGCAGCCGGTAGTGGTCGAGGCGCTCGGCGTACCGGCCCGGACGGACGTGGGCGCCGGCGACGACGGTGGCGACGCGGTTGCTCTCGCTGCGGTCGTCCTCGTCCCACGTGAGCACCAGCAGGCTGTTGTGACCGGCGGCCCACGTGGCGTAGCCGCCGAGGTGCTCACGCAGCCAACGGTCCCCGGCCCCGATCGAGCCGTCGTGCATGTCGTGGTCGAGGTCCGGCATCACGAAGGACAGGTCCGGCAGCGCGGTGGGGTCGCCGGGGAAGGCGGTGAACGGCAGGTTCGTCGCCGCGGGCACCGACGGGAAGTTCACCCACGGCGCGTGCTTGCGGGCGTACGCCCCGCTCGTGCAGACCAACGACCCGGGCGACGGGAGGCCCTCGGAGTAGCCCGCGAAGCTGCGCCCGGCGTCGACCAGCGACCGGCCCAGGTTGGGGGCGTCGAAGGTGTGGGGGCACGAGTCGTCGTGGATCCCCTGGGTGGAGCCGGAGAACAGCGCGAGGTAGTTGGGCTGGCTGGGGTGCGCCACGGCGTAGGACCGGGTGAACAGCGCCCCACCAGCGGCAAGCTCGTTGATGTACGGCGCCCGCGGGTTGCCGACGATGTCGTCGAAGGACCGGTTCTCCATCACCACCACGATGACGTGGTCCGGGCGCGGCAGCCCCGACGACGTCGATGGCGACCGACTGTGCGTGGTCGGCTGCGTGGTGGTGCCTGAGCCGGCGCCGGGTGTCCGGCTTCCGCCGGTAGGGGGAGGGCTGGTCGCGCCGGAGGGGGGCGAGCCGGCCGTGCCGCTGGTGCCGGCAGCCCCGGTGCCGCTGTCGGAGCACGCACTCATGCCCACGGCCAGGGCGAATACAGCCAGGAGCGCCCATCCGGATGGACGCCCCCGGCGCGCACGGTTGGGGATCACAGGTCTCGCCGAGACACGATGCCGAGCGCGAACGCCCGCTCGACGAGCTTGGCGCGCTTCTGGTTCTGCGGCAGGTCCTCGATGTGGAACTTGTGGAACAGCGTGCGCAGGTGGGTCTTGACGGCGTCAACGCTGAGGAACAGCTCGCCGGCCACCTGCTGGTTGGACGCCGGCGTCGCGTAGGGCGTTTCGTGCTTGTAGGGACGGCACAACGCCGTGAGGATCTGCCGCTGCGTGGGCGAGAGCGACGAGACCGTCACGACCTCGGTCTCGACCATGGTCATCTGGGAGGTGCCGCCCTGGACGTCCCGGTAGCCGAACGAGGTGGCGCCCAGCACGAAGGTGTCCCCGTCGTACAACCTGCGTCGGCCGTTGAGCCGTTCGCCGTTGAGGAACGTGCCGTTGCGCGACAGCCCGTCGTCGACGAGCGTCCAGTTCTGTCCGACCCGGTCGAGCTGCGCGTGGACGCGTGACACCCGCTCGTCCCACGGAAGCCGGACGTCGCAGCCCGAGCCGCGGCCGATCGTCAACGACGGCAACGCATCCAGGGACACCACCTGCTGCGCCCCCTCGCCGTCCCGGTAGATCAACGTGGGCCCGCGCGCCCACAGCGGGTCCTGCCGACGGGCGCCCTCAGACGGGCCGGCGCCATGCCCGGGGTTGGTCATCGGCGGCTCCGTCCCATGCGCCCACGATACGTCCTGGGCCGGTTCCCCGTTCAGGACGCGGCCGAACGGACCTGCCGCAGCGCGGCAACGGCTGCGTGCTCGCGCAGGGTTGCGAACGCACCAGGGACGTCGTCGGTGACGACCGCCTCGACGCCCAGGTCGGCCATGCGCCGCAGGTCCGGAGGCGCGTTGACGGTCCATGCGGTGACGCCGACGCCCAGCGCCCGGGCCGCGCCGACCGCGTGGGGCGCTGCGCACAGGTCGGGCAGGGAAGGGTGGATCTCGTCGTGGCCGTCCTCGAGCGCCCGGCGCAGCAACGCGTGCGCCGGTGTCCCGGTCTCTCCGAGCAGGGCGGTGCGGACGTCGTCTGTCGCCACGGCACGGCGGATCCGGAACAGCAGCGCCGGGTCGAAGGAGGAGACCGTCACGTCCACGGAGCGGCCCGCAGCGGCGAGCACGGCTCCCAACGCGGCCGCCGTACGCACCCCCAGCGCGTCGTCGTCCACCGGCTTCGCCTCGACGACGACGCGGCGCGGCCCGTGCCGACGGACCGCCAGCAACACCTCTGCCAGGGACGCGGCGCCGGTGTTGCTGAGCTCGCGCGCCCGCCGCACGTTCTCCCAGCTGGTGCCGGACACGGTGGCCCACTGGCCGGAAGCCGACCGCACCGCCGGTCCGTGGCTGCAGACGAGCACGCCGTCCCCGGTCAGGCGCACGTCGACCTCCACCCCGTCGGCTCCGTGCTGCAGGGCCGTCGTCACGGCGGCGACGCTGTTCTCCGGCCGCTGTGGTCCGGGTGAGCCACGGTGCCCGAGCACGAGCACACGCCCGTTCCCACGGGCGGTTAGTGCCGCCGCGGCGGCGCGGCCGCTCTGGGAGCGGCGCTGGAGGGCGCCCAGGCCCGCGGCGGAGATGGACGTCACGCTCGACTGCCCGTGGTAGGTGTTCATCGACGTCAGCCCTTCTGCTGCCGTGAGCGGAAAAACGTTCCTGGCCAACGACAGTGACGTTCCGCGACGCCAGCGCACAGCCACCGCAGGGGTGGCGCGTCGCCGCGCCAGGTGGCGTCCCCCTCCACCCCAGGGTGGCCAGGGCCGGCCGGATGGACCGGCCGACGTCGTGCGCCGGCCCGTCGGCGTGGGCCGGGCAGTGGCCGCCTGCCGGCGGGGGCGCCCTGGCCGGCGGGGGCCGACGGACTGGGTGGACTCACCCAGGGTGGGTCAACCGCACACCCCGGGCGGCGCCGGGGCCAGACCTTGGGTGCCTACCTGCGGCGTACCGCGGCCACCAGAGTCGATACCAGCCGGCAAGGGTCGGCCCCAGACGACAAGGTAGGTGGCTCGGATGTCCAGCTCCAGCAGGCACAGCACGGTGACTCGCCGCGGCTTCTCCTCGGTGATGTCGACGATCGCCGGTCCGGCGCTCACGACGCCGACGCGGCTGTGCTTCATCGTCGAGGAGAAGTACGAGCACGACGCCATGCCGTCGGTGGTGGTCGCAGGCGCCTGCGATCGCTGGGGGCACGAGGTCGACGTGCTGCGACCCTCCGCGATGCTCGACCGACCTGGGCGACCTGATGCCCGGCGGCGACCGGCGCGTACGACGCGTACGTGCTGAAGACGGTCTCCTCCGGCCCCGGCCTGAGCATCCTCGAGGCGGCCGGCGCGGCGGGCGTCGTGACGGTCAACGACTACCGCGCGATCCGCCTGGCGCGGGACAAGGCGGTCGCCGCCAGTCTGGCCCGTGCCGCCGGCCTGCCCTTCCCCACCACCTAGTTCGCCGCCCGCTCGGCCCTGCTCGAGCAGGTGCCCCGCGACGAAGTACCCCCTGGTGGTCAAGCCGAACAACGGCAGCTCGCTGCGAGCAGATCTTCCGGGTCGACGCCCGCGAGGAGCTCGACCGAGCTCGACCTCGACGACAGCGGCTTCCTGCTGGCGCAGCCCTACCTGCCCAATCCCGGCTACGACGTCAAGCTCTACAACACCGGCGACGAGGTCTTCGCGGCCGTGCGCCGGTCGCCGCTGCACCCCGGCGCCGGACGTCGTCGAGCAGCTGATCCCGGTCACCCCCGAGCTGCGCGCCCTGACGCGTCGCGGTCGGGCGTGTCTTCGGACTCGACATCTACGGCCTGGACGTCGTCGAGACCCCGCGCGGCTGGGTCGTCCTGGACGTCAACGACTTCCCCAGCTTCGGCAAGGTGCCCGACGTCGCCCAGCGGCTCGCCCGCACCGTCCTGCGCCTGGCGCGCCGCGCCGCCGCCGCTCCCGACTCCACCCCCGTCTCGTCCCCCGCGTTCGTTCCCGCCATGGAGGCTTCAGCATGAACATCGTCCTGCTCGCCGAATCGTCCACCAACCCCGTCCTGGCTTCGGTTCTCGCCCATCTGGGCGAGCGCCACACCGTGACGGTCCGCGACCCCCAGGAGCTCACCACGACGGCCTTCCCAGCCGCCAGCCCCACGCGGGACCATGCAGACATGTACCTGCTGAAGTCCCGCTCGCCCCAGGCCCAGGCGTTCGCGCTACGGGTGGAGCGGGCAGGGGCGCTGGTGGTCAACCGTCCCGCGGCGACGGCCGCCGCCCTCGACCGCCTGGCCATGGCGACACTGCTCGACCTGGCCGGTGTCCCGGCGCCCCGGACGTGGTCCTTCCCCACGCTGCGCCAGATGGCCTCCGACGACCTGACCCGCCAGTGGCTGCCGTGGCCGATGGTGGTCAAGAGCCGCACCAGCGGCCGCGGGGACCTCGTCCGGCTGGTGCAGGACCGCGCCGCCCTGCTGGACCTGCTGCCCCAGTGGGGCGACGAGCCGGTCCTCGCACAGGAGTTCATCGCCAACGACGGCTTCGACATCAAGGTCTGGGTCATCGGCAGCGACCTGTCAGCGGCCCGACGCGCCTGTGCGCTGGAGGGCGTCGACAAGAGCGCCGACGTCCCCCTCACCGGCGACGACCTGCCCGCCGACTGGGCCCTCACCGCCCGGCGCGCCGGCGCCGCCCTCGGCCTCGACCTCTTCGGGGTCGACCTGCTGATCACCCGCAACGGTCCGGTCGTCATCGACGTCAACGCTTTTCCCGGTTTCCAGGGGGCCCACGACCCGGCGGAGTCCATGCTCCGCTTCCTCGAACAGCACGCGAGCGAGAGGCTGGTGCACGCATGACCTCCACCGACCACGCCCCCTGGCCGAGCCCGACCGGAGTGGGCGCCGCCCTGGACGACGTCCTCTGCTTGGTCGAGCCGCACCGGCCGCGGCCGCCCCTGACCTACCTGCGGCGCAAGCCGGGGCGTGGACTCGTCGCCGTCTACGGCACCGCCAAGGCACCCCGCGACATGTACACCGTGACCGTGGAGGAGTCCGCGGTGGCGAGCGACCTCGTCGAGCCGGGCCGGATGCCGCACCATGCGGCGCTGGAGGAGATCCCCGAGCTGGTCGAGATCCCGCCGCTGGGGCTGACCATCCAGCGGTTCCCCCACGACGAACGGCTCCCCTCCCTGGCCGCCGCTGTGACGCCGTACGAGCACCTCCTGCTGCGCGAGGCACTGGAGCGGGCCGCCACCGAGATTCTCGGCAACAGCCCCGGCACGCTGCGGCTGCTGTCCGCGGACGCGGTTCCCCTGCGGTACAAGCCGGGTGACCGGTGTGTCCTGCGCTACCGGCTCCGGCTGCAGCGGGCCGGCTCGGCGACCGGCGCCGAGGGCCAGGTCCAGGTCGGCGTGATCGGCAAGCTGTATCGCGAGCCGGCGCAGGCCCACGCCGCAGCCGAGCTCATGGCCCGGCTGGTTCGCGCGCAAGGGAAGCGGCCGTGGACCGCGCGTCCCCTCGCGGTGGTCGACGCCCTGGCGCTGGTCCTGTCCGAGGACCTGGGCAGCGACCGCGACGACCCCCCGACCTTGGTGGGAACGGACGTGATCCGTTTCGGCACAGGCCAGCCGACGCAGGCGCTGCGGGCGGCAGCCCGGGCCCTCGCCGAGCTGCACACGAGCGACACCCTCACGGCGGAGACCCCCGCACGCACCGGCGAGGACGAGGCCGGCAAGGCCGCGAAGCGTGCCGGCACCATCGCGCGCTACGTCCCGACGCTCGCCGGCGAGACCGACCGCGTCGCCTCCCGGCTGGGCGCGATGCTGTCCGGGCTGCCCCAGGACGTGCTCCGTCCGGCACACGGGTCCTACAAGTCCAGCCAGCTGCTGTTCCGGGCCGGCTCGGTCCACCTCGTCGACTTCGACCAGTTCTGCCGCGCCGACCCGGCCCTGGACGTCGGCTACTTCCTGGCCTACCTGCGGCCGCCGGGACTCTGGTACCACCGGGCGGGGACGCGCGCCTGGTTCGCCCGAGCGGCGACCATCTTCCTCACCGCGTACGACGAGCGCCTGGCCGAGCGCGGCGTGGACGCGTCGACCCGGGAGGGGGTCCGGCGACGCTGTCACGTCTACGAGGCGGCGCTGCTGCTCAAGATCGCGGCCCGGCGCCCCAACCGGCTGCACAGCCCCCGGCCCGGGGAGGTCGGGGCCCTGCTCGCCGAGGTGACGTCGTGCCTCGACGCAGCCGAGACGTCCTCGCCCGTACCCCGCGAACCGGTCACCGGGTGACTCCCGGGACGACGCTCGGAGGCCGCTCGGGGGGCAGGCCGACGCAGAGTCGGGCGGACCGCGTCATTCCCACGCGGGCCGTCGGTGACAGGTCGCGCCTTCCCGCCGTCACCTTTCGGGAGGGTCCGGCATACTCCGCCCATGATCCTCACCGTGCGCCGTGCCGAGCTCCGTGACGCAGCAGGGATTGCTGCGGTGCACGTTGCCTCGTGGCAGGAGGCGTACCGAGGACTTCTGCCGCAGGAGTACCTGGCGTCCCTGTCGGTGCGGGACCGCATCGAGACCTGGGGGCTGAACCTCAGTCGGCCGGCCGCGCCTGGCGCGGCGACCCTGGTGGCGGAGCTGGACGGCCGGGTCATCGGGTTCGCCAGCATCGGCCCGTCTCGCGACGACAAGACGGGACCGGGCACCGGAGAGCTGTGGGGGCTCTACCTCCACCCCGACCATTGGGGGGCCGGTCATGGGCGCACCCTGCACGCCCGGGCCGTGAGGGCCCTGAGCACCGCCGGGGCCCCGACAGCGACCCTGTGGGTGCTCTCCGGCAACCAGCGTGCCCGCCGGTTCTACGAACAGCATGGCTGGGTGGCCGACGGGGCGGAGAAGACCGACTGGCGCGGTGACGTCCGTCTGGACGAGGTCCGATATCGCTGCACGCTCCCGACGCGCCCGGAGGCTGGGACAGCCAGCCTCATCCCGTTCCTCAGCTGAACTTCATCCCGTTGCGGATGCGGTCGAACGTCGCCTGCTGGCCGGCGAACTGGTCAGGCGGGGCGAAGAAGGCGATCAGCACCGATCCGCCGGTGGGCGGCTGCACGACGTCGAACCGCACCCGAAGGCGCGCAGTCGGGTTCGTGGGATCCTGCACGACGCCCTCCAGCTCGTCCGCGGGATTGCCACCGATGGTGAGCTGACGGTGGGTCGAGGCCCAGGTGACCCCGTCCGGCACGAGGACGGAGATGGCGCCCTTGAGCGCGTCGGTCGTGGTGTCGGAGCCCGTGTCCGTCGGGAAGACGTACATTCCCACCGCGTCCGACGGTGAGGTCGCGAGGAGGCTGCGGGTGCCGCTCCACCGGTCGGTGGAGCCGAAGAGGAAGGTGTTGCCGACCGCATCGGGTCGTGGCGACAGGACCGCGTCACTGGCGTTGCCCTCCCTCGGCGTCCAGCTCTCAGGACGGCTGAGCGTGTAGGGAATCACCCCACCGGTGTTGGAGTAGGTCCGGAACGGCTCGGCCGACGTACGGGACGGGAGCAGGAAGACCGCGGCCGCGATGGCGAGGACGGCGACCGAGGCAGCTGCGATGGCGACAACCAACCAGCGCCGCCGCCGGCGCGCCGGCGCGGGAGCCTCGGCTCCGGCCGCGAGCTCCTCCTCCCCGTAGACCTCATCGTCGTCCCACCCCGCCTCCGCGGCGGCGTAGCCGTGCTCGTCCTCCTCGGGGACGAAGGCATGCTCCTGCCCGTACGACGCCGCGAGCTCCTCGGGACCGATCTCTTCCGCACCGACCTCCTGCTCCCCGGCGTCTGCCGGCGCGACCGCCGCCGACGGCGGCTCGATCACCCCCGGTGGGAACGACGGGTGGGACAGCCAGGCGCTGGTCCCCTCCGGGTCAGGGGCCGCCTCCGGAGCGGTGGCGGCGTGCCCGGCGGAGCCGTTGACCGACTGGCTGCCAGGCACCGATCTGTTGTCCGCGGGCGCGTCCCCGGTCAACCGGCCGTGGCTGGGTGCCGCCCGTCGGCTTGTTCGCGGAGCTCCGGGAAGCTGCACCGCCACGTCGAGGGCGAGCTCGAGGTCGCGCACGAGCTCGTGGCAGGAGGCGTAGCGTTCCTCCGGAGCCTTGGCCATCGCCCGTGCGACCACGTCGTCGACGGCAGGCGGCAGCTCGGGGCGCACACCCGAGACCGGAGGTGGCGCCTCGACCAGGTGAGCCCACAGCAGGGCCGCGTCGTCGTCGCGGTGGAACGGCAGCTGACCGGTGAGGCACTCGTAGAGCACACAGCCCAGCGCGTAGATGTCGGTGGCGGCCCCGACCGGCGCGCCCTGGATCTGCTCCGGCGACACATAGTCGACGGTGCCCAGGAAGTGTCCCGTGCCGGTCAGCGCACCGGACAGCGACGTCGTCCGCTTGGTCAGCCCGAAGTCGGTCAGGTAGACGTGGTCGGAGTAACCGTGGCCGGAGTGCTCCTGGGTCGAGGTGACCAGGATGTTGCCGGGCTTGACGTCGCGGTGGACGAGGCCGAGCTCGTGCGCGGCGTCGAGCGCGTCCCCGATCTGCACGAAGATCCGCAGCAGTCGCGCCAGCGGCAGGCCGCCCTCCTGGCTGAGCAGCACCTTCAGGTCGCTGCCGGCGACGTAGCGCATGGCGATGAACAGCTGCCCGTCGGCCTCCCCCGCCTCGTAGATCGGCACGATGTTGGGGTGGTCCAGCGACGCGGCCAGACGGGACTCGCGGATGAAGCGCTGCTGGAACTGCTCGTTGTGGGCGAGCACCGGCGTGAGCACCTTCAGCGCCACCTTCCGGCCCAGCCGGGTGTCCTCGGCGCGGTAGACGACCGCCATCCCCCCGCGGCCGATCACCGACTCGATCCGGTAGCCCGCGAGCTCGAAGCCCGACTGGTAGTCCGTCACGGGCACCGCCTCGTCCTCGAATCAGCCGACAGGTTCACCGCACCACCCACAGAACTGGTGCCGTGCCGCGAGACGGCCGCCGCAGGTGGTGCAGAACCGCGGGGCCGACTCCTGAGCCGCCCGCGATGCCTGCACCGGGTCGCGGGGTGCCGCGCCGCGGCCGGGGGCCGACGCGGATGCCGGTGCAGAACCGGCTGCCGGCGGCCTGCCGGCTGCCGGCGCGGACGCAGGCGTGGACCCGGCTGCCGGTGCACGACCGGGCGCGGGGGCACGAGCGGCTCCCCCGGGACGGTCCGCGCCCGCCGGCCGGGCAGCCGCCACCGACGACGCGGTGGAGGAGGCGTTGGGTCGCGGCGCCGGGCCCGCGCCGGGTCGGACCGGCGCCGCACCGCCAGGTGCCCGGGAGCCGTCGGGCCGCGCCGCGCCGGCCGCGCCGGCCGCGCCGGTCGGTCCGGTCGGTCCCGTCGGTCCGGTCGCGCCGGGGCGTGGCGCACCCCGTGACGCACCGGCCGCACCCGCCGCCGCACCGCCGGCGGCCTCGAGGGCGGCACCCGCGGGACGTGGCGGACCACCGGTGCCACCCCTGCCGCCTGCGCCGCTCTGGGTGGGTCCGTCCGCTCGGCTCGGTCCGCCGCCCGGTCCGCCCGGTTGGCCGGGTGGCGGCCGGTGGCTGCCGGAGGGGGACTGCCCGGGCCCTGCCACCGCGGCCGCCGGGGAACGTCGCCGCCACCAGAGGAGGTACAGCAGCGCCCCCGCGGCCAGGACCGCGACAGCGAGAACGATGCCGATCGGCCACCCCCAGCTCGATCCCGTGCCCGTGGCACCGGCAGCGCTCCCGGTCCCCTGGTCGGAGCCACCCGCGACCGTGGCGCCGGCGCCCGTGCCCGTGGCGCCCGCGCCGGAGCGCTGCTTGGCGATGGCGAGGTTGCGACTGGCCACGAAGTGCCCGGGGAACAGCTCGAGCGCCTTGCTGAAGCTGGGGATGGAGGCGGCGTAGCCGTTGTTCTTGAACAGGTGCATCGCCGCCTCGAAGCTGGCGTCGACCGGCCCGCCGTGCGGGGTGATCCCCGCCTTGGCCAGGACCGGCAGCACCGACTCGATGCTCACCAGCCGCGGCGCGGCGCTGCCGGGGTCGGCGGGGTACGGCAGCAGCCCCACGACCTGGCCCCGCTCGGCCAGCACCGGACCACCCGCCATGCCGTTCTGGAGGCCGGACTGCAGCCGGGCGGCGTCGCGGACGTCCCCCGCGTCGAGTCCGGTCGTCTTGAGCCGGTCGCCACCCGTGGTGGCCAGGTGCTGGTTGATCTCCTGGAGGGGGTTGCCGGTCCCCGGTATCCCGGTGAACCCCAGCACCCCCAGCGCCTCCGCACCGGCGGTGGAGGAGCCCACCGCCACCGTCGGCATGCTGTTGGCTCCCCGGACGCTGAGGACCGCGACGTCGCGTGTGCCGCCGGGCAGGACCTCGGCGTGCAGGCCGCCGTACCGCTGCTGGTCGGTGACGTAGGGGTAGACGACGTAGTCGGGGGTCACTCGCACGACGCAGCCACCGGCGTCGTTGGTGACGTTGGGCGGGTAGCAGGCCTCGAGCCGTTGCTCGTTGCGGTCGCCGGAGTCGCCGAGGCGGTTGCGGGCGAACGGGTCCTTGGGCAGCGGTGCCGCGCCGCCGTACCGCTGGTGGAAGGCCTGGTTCACGGCGAAGACGCGCGCCCGGTCCAGGTCCGACCGGGTGATCGAGCCGGTGGTGACGATCGTGCCGGTGGGGTCGACGACGAAGCCACTGGCCGTGTCCAGCACGGGGTTCCACGTGCTCTGGATGATGCCGATGTGCACGCCGAAGTTGTCGCCGGCCTGCCGGTGCTCGATCAGGGCGACCTCCACCTTGGCGCGCGCCTCGATGAAGACCACCCCCGGAGAGGCACGCTCGATGGGGGTCGGGTGCGTGTGGGCTGCCGCCGGTGAGGTGCCGACCGCAAGGAAGGCGAGCGTCACTGCGGCGGCGAGCCACGGAAGGCGACGGTGCTGGTGACCAGACATATGCGCTCCGCACGACCGGGTGGGCGGGCCGTCGTCGTTCCCGGCAGACCTCGCCCCACCCATGCAAGCCCCATCCACGGATGCTGTCAACGCGCTGTGAGGTCGGTTTCGTTCACCCCCGGTCGACGGCGCGCACGCGCTGCCGTTCGGCGGGGTGGGGCTGCCCGAGCAGCGCGATCGCCGCCCTCAGCCGGTCGGGCTTGAGCTGGCACCAGCTGCGCACGGCCACCTGCGCCAGGGTCACCGTCCGGTACGCCGCGGCGCGGGCTGCCAGCGCGCCCTGGTCCACCACACCACCACCGGCCCGCAGGTACTCCTGGAGGAAGACCCGGTCCAGGGCCTCCCCCTGCCCGTCGCCCAGGTCGTCCCCCGCTGGTCCGGTGTGCCCCGTGGCGTGCCGCGCCCGGGTGGTCACCACGTCGAGGTGGGCGAGGAACCCGCCCACGTCCAGGGCCGGCTCGGCCACGCAGGCGGAGTCGAGGTCGAACAGGCTGCTGGTCGGCCCGTCCAACAGCACCTCCGAGGGGGTCAGGTCGCCGTGGCCCGGACCGAAGGGCAACGGTTCCTCGCGGGCCGCCACCGCGGCGTCGTCAAGGCGTGCGTGCACCGTCCGGGCCAGGGCCGGGGCGAGCGGTGCGACCGCCTCGACCTCGGCCCGGAGGCGGACGACCTCGCCGGTCAACGTGCGCGGGTGCCCGCCCGGGAGAGCCGACGCGGGCACCGTCGAGGCGTGCAGCGCCGCGGCGATGCGCGCACACGCCCGCAGTGCGGTCTCGGCGGTGAGCGGGCGGGACGTCAACGGCGGCCCACCCGCGACGTGCTCGCGCACCAGCGTGGGCAGCAGCGGTGTGCCCGGGAGCGCCTCCAGCAGCGCCAGCCTCTGCTCGGGCAGGTAGCCCTCGAACCGTGGCAGCAGGAACGGGAAGGACCCGCCGCTACGGGTGCGCACGTGCGCGCGGAACGCCATGACGGTCGGCCCGATCACAGCGCCGCGCTCGTCGGCGTAGGCCTTGCCGTACAGGACCTGCTTGAGCGTCCGCCGGCTCGGCTCCAGCCGCCAGAGCAGCTCGTAGCGCAGGACGCAGCGGTGGCCCGCGACGTAGCGGACGACCTCGGCGGAGCAGTCCTGCAGGGTGAGGCCGCGCAGCGAGCTCGGCAGCGCGGGCTCGAGCAACCCCGCCATCCGCCGCGGGTCGGTGGCCGCCGCCAGTCCCGGCAGCTCCGGGTCGAGGGGGAACGCGTGCAGCACCAGGTGCAGCGGCCGCACGCAGTCGGCCACCTGGGCGAAGACAGAGACGTCGTCGCGCCCCTCGACCTCATCGGCCAAGGGCACCAGGCGCGACAGCCAGTGGTCCGCAGCCTGTGCGGAGCCGAAGAGGTGGCCCCCCACGAGACGCTCGGTGAGGGCGCCGGTGTCGCGGTGCCGCAGCCGCAGCCGGTACCGCAGTGCCGCCGATGACTGCGGGTCGACGACCACCCGCCCCGGCACGCAGGAGTCCAGCGTCCACCCGTCGGCCAGCAGCCCCTGGAGCCGTGGAGCCATCACCGCCGGGTCCAGCGCCTCGAGCAGCCCCGGCAGCGCGGCGCGCAGGGCCGGGCTGCGAAGCGGGTCGAGGTCGCCGTCGACCGACGAGGACCCGGTCCTGGAGCGGGTCCCGGTTCCGCCGCCCGTTCCGCCCCCGGCCGCGGGGGCGCCCCAGCCGGTGAGCTGTGCGAACTCCTCCCTGGACGCCGGCAGCGGCACCGCCTCCATCAGGACGGTCTCGAACGCGGACGCCTGGTCGGCGCTCCCGTTGCCCGCCCGGCCGGCGCCGGCTCCCACGGGAACGGCCTCCCGGGCCTGCTCCCCCGCCCGGGAAGTCATCGCGCCGTCCTCCACCGCCGAGTGGAGGTCGGCCGGGGGGCCGGTACGGGCGCCCGACAGCACGCCCGCCGGCAGGGCGGCCCGGACGCCGTCCGGCACGGCCTCGGCGACGGCTTCCCCGAACTGGCTGGCGTACAGGTCGGCGTACAGACCGCCGCGGGCCAGCAGGTCCGCCGGCGTCCCCTCCTCCAGGACCCGACCGGCGGAGAGGACGAGGATGCGGTCGACGGCACGGATGAGGTTCAGGTCATGGGAGACGATCACCGCGGACCGGCCGCGCAGCAGGCCCTGCAGCGCGGTGGTCACCAGCGCCGAGGACTGGGCGTCCAGGCCCGTCGTCGGCTCGTCAAGCACGAGGACGGGTGTGTCGCGGATGAACGCGCGGGCGATGGCGAGACGCTGACGCTGGCCCCCGGACAGAGTGGCCGCCCGCTCCCCCAGGACCGTGTCGTAGCCCTGGGGCATGGCGAGGATGAAGTCGTGTGCCTGGGCCCGCTGGGCGGCGGTGACGACGTCCTCGAAGGTCGCGCCCTCGCGCCCATAGGCGATGTTCTCGGCCACCGTGCCGCGCAGCAGGATGGTCTCCTGCAGGACCATGCTGATCTGCGCCCGCAGGGACTCCATCGTGAAGCTGCGGATGTCGTGGCCGTCCATCAGCACCGCACCGGCCTGGGGGTCGTACAACCGGGGCAACAGCTGGGCGATGGTGCTCTTGCCGGCGCCGCTGTGGCCCACCAGCGCCACGACGTCGCCGGCGTCGAGCGTGAAGCTGAGCGACTGCAGGGTCAGCCGGCTCGGCCCGTCGGCGTCGTCGTCGGTTGCCGGCTGGTAGGCGAAGCTGACGTCCCGGAACTCGATCGCGCCGGTCAGCGGTGGCGCCGGGCGCGCCTTCTCGCGGTCGCGGACGGCCGGCTCGCGGTCGAGCAGCTCACTGATCCGCTCGACGCTGGCGTAGATCTTGCCGACGGTGTTCCACTCCTTGATGATCCGCCGGGTGGGCTTGAACATGCCTTGGATCAGCAGGATGAACGTCACCAGCGCGCCGGCGGTGATCGCCTCGGAGTCGACCAGGCGCGCGCCGACCAGGACGACCACGGCGATGACGACCGCCTCCAGGAGGCTGACGGTGAAGCCGAACAGCGCCTCCAGCCGGGCCGTGCGCAGCACCGCGTCCATCGCCGAGCGGCTCTCGGCGGCGAACTTGCGCTGCTCGTGGCCGGTCCGGCCGTAGGTCTGGACCACGCTGATCGTGGCGAGCATCTCCTGCGCCGTGGAGGCCAGGTCGCCCTCGCGGGCCCGGAGCTCCTTGGCGGCGGCCTTGATCCGGCGGGCGAAGTAGCTGGAGACCATGGCCAGCAGCGGCACGATGATCAGCGCCAGCAGCGCGATCCGCCAGGACTGGGAGAACAGGTAGGCCAGGGTCCCGACCAGGAGCATCATGCTGCCGACCAGGTCGCTGACGGAGTCGACGACGAACTCCTCCAGGGCCTGTACGTCGCCGGTGATGCGGGTGAGCACGTCGCCGGTGCTGCGGCGGACGTGGAAGGCCAGCGACAGCTTCTGCAGGTGGCTGAACAGTGCGGTGCGCAGGTTGTAGCCGAGGGTGCGGCCGGCCTTGGCGAGCGAGATCTCGGACAGCGAGTCGGCCAGGCTGTTGGCGGCCGTGACCACCACGATCGCCGCCGCCAGGAGGGGGATCGTGGCGGCGGCCGACGGGATGAGACCGAGCGGGTGCCACGCGCGGCCGTCCTTGAGGAAGGTGATCAGGCTGCCGATCAGGGCCGGCAGCGCGATCGCCGTGATCGCCTCGGCGGCCAAGAGCAGCACGGCGAGCACGAAGGTGCCCCGCTGGCCTGCGCCGTAGCGGCGGAACATCGCGAACGTGCGCCCGGCGTCGCCGCGGCCGGAGGACCGTGCCCGCAGTCTCATCCGAGCACCTGCTCGATGTCGGCGGCCATCTCGTCCGCGGTCTCGTACCGCTTCCCGGGGTCGGGCTGCAGCGCCCGGACGACGACGGCCCGCTCACCGTCGGAGAGGTCGGCATCGGGCTCGGGCTGGCTGCGCAGGAACATCCGCACCGCGACCATCGGGTCGGCGGAGACCAGTGCCGGATAGAGGCCGTAGCCGGTGAGCGCCAGGTGCAGCGTGACGCCCAGGGCCCAGATGTCGCTCGCCCGCCCCGCCGGGCCACCCTTCATCAGCGCCGGGTCCACCAGCTCGAGGTCCCAGCCGCCGCGCGTGCTGAGCCCCGTCAGGGGCTGCCCGCGCGCGACCAGGTGCGCGACGGCCGGCTCGGCGAGCACGGCCCCGGCCGGGTCCAGCAGGATGTTGCTGGGCTTGATCGCCCGGTGCACGATGCCGGCCTCGTGCAGCTCGTGAGCCGCGTGGGCCGCCCGCGCGACGGCCGCCAGCCGCTCACGCCGCGACACCTCCCGGGTCGGTGCCGCCAGGGACCCCAGCGGCAGGTGGCGCATGGCGTAGAACATGCTCCCGCCGTCCATGGCCACGTCGTGCACCGGGACCAGCCGGGGCGACCCGACCTCGGCGAAGGCCTCGAGCTCACCGACCAGCGCGTCGAAGCCGCCGTCGCTGGCCGGGGCCAGCAGCACCTTCACCGCGACCTGCGGCTCGTCCACCTCCAGCCGCGCCGGGGCCCTGGCCAGGAAGACCCGGCCGTGCAGCCCGCGCCCGATCTCGCGCAGGAACACGTAGTCGGCGGCGCCGTCCATCGCCCGTGCTCCTTCCTGCAGCGTCGTCTAGGGTCGCAGCGGCTCGTGGTAGCAGTCGAAGAGCAGCTGTCGCTTGCCGATCCGCACCCGGTCGCCGGGATACAGCCGCTCGCCGGGCTCGGCAGGCACCGGCGTCCAGGGGCCGGCCGGGCCGCTGCGGCTGACGAATGTGCCGTTGGCCGAGCCGCCGTCGCTGACCATCACCTTCCACCCGGACAGGCACAGCCGGGCGTGGACCCGCGAGGTGCTGTGCTCCTCGTCCTGCAGCACCAGTGGCCGGGCCTGCCCCGTCAGCACGGCGGCGGCTCGACCCGGGTCGCGGCCGATGACGTAGTCCCCGGTCACCGTGAACACGGAGCCGTCGTCCGTGACCAGCACACCGAGCGGCGGCCGAGGCTCCTGGTGCCGGCCGGCGCCGGTGTCGAGCGGGACTCCGCAGGCCGCGCACGTGGCCGCCTCCGGGTCGTTGAAGTGGGAGTTGCGACAGCGAACGCCCTCGACCATCTCCACCTCGCCCGGCCGTGGTGGCGCGGGTGTCCCCGACAGCCCCGTGCCGACGGGCAGCGGCGGGCGCCGCCCGGAGGTGGGATCGCGCCGCTGACGTGCGCCGAGCCGCACGCTGCGGAACGGCGCAGCCGGCCGCAGCACCGTCTGGCTGGTGGTGACCGCCGGCACCGGCGGCTCTTCCGGCGCCCGGGCGCGCGCCGGCGTGGGCACCGCCGCAGGCGACGCCTCGGTCGGCCCCTTGGGCACCGTCTCAGGCACCGCCGCAGACAGCGCCTCGGGCAGCCCCTGAGGCACCGCCTCGGGCAGCCCCTTAGGCACCGTCTCAGGCACCGTCTCGGGCAGCGCCTGAGGCACCGTCTCGGCGACCGACGCGCCGGGCCCGGGCGCCGTCGTCCGCAGGGTCACGCCCGCTCCGGGCACGGTGCCGTCCCTGAGGTCGAACGGCACCATGCCCGGGCTTCCGGCCGCTTCCCCCGGGCCGGAGACCGTGACCGCGTCGTACGGCGCCTCGACCCTGCGCTCCAGCCAGGTCAGGGACTCCGCGGCGTTGAGGGTCGAGGGGTCCGGGCCGTCGACGCTCACGGTGACGTCGCCGTGGACGAGGACGAGCAGCGTCCCGCCGACCCGGACCAGCAGCGCGAAGTCCGGCACCTCCTCGGGATCGGCCTCGGTGAGCACCCATGCGGCGTAACGGATCCGGCGCCGCCCGGTGGGGTCCGGGCAACGCTCGTGCACCGACAGCAGCTCGAGCGCCCGGGTCAGCTGTGCCGGCGACACCGACGGCAGGACGAGCACCGCGTCGTCGTGCCGGTCGACGACCCCCGACCCGGGGTGCACCTGGAGGCGCCCCCACCCGGGAGGGGACGGGCCGGCGCCGTTCGGCTCGGGCGTGCCGGTCATGGCGCCAGGGCCTGGTCGAGGTTGACGGCTGCGCTGATGAGGGCCAGGTGGGTGAAGGCCTGCGGGAAGTTGCCCAGCGCCTCACCGGAGGGCCCGATCTCCTCGGCGTAGAGGCCGAGGTGGTTGGCGTAGGTCAGCATCTTCTCGAACGTGTGCCGCGCCCGGTCGAGCCGGCCGGCGCGGGTGAGCGCCTCGACGTACCAGAAGGAGCACAGGTTGAAGGTGCCCTCGGGCTCGGTGAAGCCGTCACTGCCGTCGTTGTGGTAGCGGTGCACCAGGCTGTCGACCACCAGCTCGTCCTCGATCCGCTCGAGGGTGGAGAGGAACCGTGGGTCGCTGGGGCCGGAGAACTGCACCAGCGGCATCACCAGGGCCCCCGCGTCGAGGGTGCTGCTGCCGGGGTACTGCACGTAGGCGCGACGCGCGGGGTTCCAGCCGCACTCCTGCACGTGCAGGTAGGCACGGTCGGCGGCGTCGCGCCACTCGGCCAGCGGCGCCGGCAGCCCCCGCTGCTGCGCGATGCGCCCGGCCCGCTCGAAGGCGACCCAGGTCATCAGGCTGGAGTAGGTGAACCGCCGTCGCGGCCCGCGCACCTCCCAGACGCCGCAGTCCGCCTCGTCCCAGTGCTTCTCGAGCCAGTCCAGCTGACGGCCGAGGGCCACCCACAGGTCGTAGGAGATCGGCTCGCCGTACTTGTTGTAGAGGTAGACCGAGTCCATGAACTCGCCGTAGATGTCCAGCTGCAGCTGGTCCGCGGCTCCGTTGCCGATGCGGACCGGGCGTGAGTCGCGGTAGCCCCGCAGGTGCTCGAGGGTCAGCTCTGGGGGCGTGGGACCGCCGTCGATGCTGTAGAGGATCTGCAGCCCGGAGCCGGCCGGTGCCTCGCGGCAGCGTGCCTCCAACCACGACATGAACGCCGCCGCCTCCTCGGTGAACCCCAGCCGCATCAGCGCGTAGACGGTGAAGGCCGCGTCACGCACCCAGGTGAACCGGTAGTCCCAGTTGCGGGTGCCGCCGATCGCCTCGGGCAGCGACGTGGTGGGTGCGGCGACCAGGGCACCGGTCGGCTGGTGGACCAGGAGCTTCAACGTGAGCGCCGAGCGCTCGACCATCTCGCGGTAGCGGCCGTGGTAGCGCGAGCGGCGGATCCAGCGCTGCCAGTAGGACAGGGTCGCGGCCAGCAGGTCGTCGACCTCCACGAGGTCCAGCGGTTTGGGGGACCCGCGCCGGGAGAGCGCCAGCGCGAGGGTCTCCCCCTCCTCCAGGACGGGTCGGCCGACCGCGGCGTCCCCATCGGCGACCAGCGGGACCGTGGAACGCAGGACGAGCTGCCCGACCGGGGAGGAGAAGAAGGCGCCTGCCCCCTCGACGATGTCCACCTCGGTGCGCGCCCTGCCGTAGTCGAACGCCGGGGCGCAGCGGACCTCGACCTCGACGCGCCCGCGCACGGCGCGCACCATCCGGACCACCTGGTGCGCGCCGCGGCCGTCGCGGCCGTGCTCGTGCGGGACCATGAAGTCGACGACCTCCCCCACGGAGTTCTCGCCGAGGAAGCGCGTCAGGAGGATGTTGGAGTCGGGCAGGTACATCTGCTTGGTGCGGGTGGCCCCGGTGCAGCGGACCGTGAACCGACCGCCGCGCTCCTGGTCCAGCAACGCGGCGAACACCGACGGGGAGTCGAACCTCGGCAGGCACAGCCAGTCGATGTCGCCGTCGGTCGAGACGAGCGCCGCGGTGTGCAGGTCGCCGATGATGCCGTGGTCCTCGATGGGGACGTGCGGCTGCCGGGTCCTCGCGCCCTGCGCAGCTGTGGTCATCGTGCCGCCGCCTTCGACGTGCAGATCGCCGGGACCGGCATCCCTTGGCGTCGATCGTAGCGCCGGGGCCGGGGCGCGGGAACGCCCAGGAAGAGGCCCCGCCGGCGCCCGCCGGGGCCTGTAAGAGATCGGGCCCGTCCGAACACAAGCAGGTATGAGCCTCCCCGTGGTCACTCCCCGCTACGCACTCTGCCGAGGCGGCCCGCACGACAACGAATGCTGGCCGCTGGAGCGCGATGTCGGTCCGGGCGACCTGTTCGTGTGGGAGGACACCGGCTGTCGCGTCGGCTACGCCGTGCTGGCCGAGATCGTCCAGAGCAACCGCGGCCCCATGTGGGTCGCCGCACCTGTCGCCGCCTGAGCTCCTCAGGTCGGCGGGTCCTCGACCGGTCTCCCGGGAAACGCGGCGCGAGGCAGGCCTCGCACCGGTAGCCGAGGAGTCGAGCGTGGCCGTCAACCCCGCCCAGGATCCCGTCCTGCACCTCCTGCGGCGCGCGACCTACGGCCCGACGCCGGCGCTGGCGGCCGAGGTGCGCAAGGCCGGTACGACGGCGTGGCTCGACGCGCAGCTCGCCCACGTTCCCAGGGTGCCCGATCCTGCGATGGACGCGCTGGCCAGGCGGTACCCACGGCAGGGGCTCGCGATCTGGCAGGCCCGTCACCAGCTGCCGGCCGACAGCCGCTGGGTGTTCCAGGCGCTGTCGTCGGCCCGGCCGGGCGTGGTCCGGCCGAGGGCGTGACCCCTTGACGCCCCGAGCCGGGACCCCCGCGGTGGCGGACCAGGCCGTCCGCCGTCCGTCGTCTTGAGGTGGCCTTGAGGTTCCGCGGGCCCCCGGTGAGCTCCTTGCGGCTGCACGCCCGCTGCCCTTGAGGGAGACGCCCCAGAGTGGTCGGTGAGCGGACGGATCGCGTCCGCCACGAACCGCACTCGAGCTCGGAGCCCCTCATGCAGATCAGCCTCAGCAGCACCGGCGGCAAGGTCCTCGCCTCCGCCGTCCTGATCGGTGCCGCGGCGAGCGTCGCCGGGCTGGGCACCTTCGGTACCTTCACCTCCACCACGGCCGCGAGCGCGACCGTCGCCTCCGGCACGGTGCGCATCGCCTTCGGCCCCGGCGGCACCACCAACCCGTTGTCCGTGCCCGTCACCGGCATGGTGGCCGGCGACACCATCAGCCAGCCCGTCGTCCTCGCCAACACCGGTGACCAGGACCTCGCGTCGGTCACCGTCACCACGGTGGCGACCACCTCCTCCCGGCTGGACACCGACCAGGTCAACGGCGTCCAGCTGCAGATCCAGTCCTGTCCGGTCGCGTGGACCCAGGTCGGCTCCGCGCCCCGCATCAGCTACACCTGCGCATCCCCCACCACGGTGCTCGCGTCGCGCCCCGCCATCGCCGCCGCCGTACCGGTCAGCCCGCTCACCTCGCTGGCCGCGGGCAACGCCGACAACCTGCTGGTCAAGGTCACGCTGCCCGACACGGCGAACAACGACTTCCAGGGCCTCTCCAGCGTCGTCGGCTTCTCCTTCACCGGCACCCAGCGCGGCGCCGTCGCCCGCTGACCGCTCCTGCGGCCTCCGGGTCCCGAACGGCCCCGGGTCGATGCTCCACGGACCGGGCGCCGGTGGCTCCGCCAGACGCAGGGGTTGACGCCCCAGGGGTCGCGCCTAGCGTTTGACCTCTTCACCGCACCCAACAGAAGGCCGCACCGAGCAGAGGAAGCCCCGTGACGAGTCCACACACCGACGCCGGCGGCTGGTTCGACGCTGAGCGCTGCACCGTCGAGGACCTGGCCAGAGCCGTCGACCGGCACACGGTGCTGGCCGACTACCCGTACGCCGAGGCCGTGGACCAGGACGTCCTGGTCTACGGCGACCGTGCCCGGAAGGTGGCGGTCACCGAGGAGGGCCGGCGCGTCGTCCAGGCCGAGCTGGCGCGTGCGCTCCTGCACGGCCCCGGCATCGTGCTGTTCCCCGGCGCGTTCCCGGACCTCACGGTCGTCGACCGGGCCACGGAGGCGTTCACCGCCATGATCGTGGCGCAGGCGGCCGCCGGGGCCACGGCGGGAGACCACTTCGCGACGCCGGGGGCCAACGACCGCCTCTGGCGCGCTCTGGACAAGCTGGCACTGCGGGACCCCGAGCTGTTCGTCGACTACTACGCGAGCGACGTGCTCGCGCTGGTCGCGCAGGCGTGGCTCGGCCCCGGCTACCAGGTCACCTCGCAGGTGAACGTGGTCAACCCCGGCGGCGCGGCGCAGGTGCCGCACCGCGACTACCACCTCGGGTTCATGTCCGCCGACCAGGCGGCGCGGTTCCCGGCGCACGTGCACCGGCTCTCGCCCGCCCTCACCCTGCAGGGAGCCGTCGCCCACTGCGACATGCCGGTGGAGACCGGCCCGACGCTCTACCTGCCGTACTCCCAGCACCACGCCGCCGGGTACGTCGCGGTCCACCGGCCCGAGGTCGCGTCGTACTTCGCCGACCACCACGTCCAGCTGCCGCTGCGCGCGGGCGACGCGGTCTTCTTCAACCCGGCGCTGATCCATGGCGCAGGTGCCAACCGGTCGAGCGACGTGCGGCGGATGGCGAACCTGCTGCAGGTGTCATCGGCGTTCGGCAGGGCCATGGAGACCGTGGACCGGGCCGCGGTCGTGGCCGCCGTCTACCCCGCGCTGCGCCGACGACGTGCCGCCGGGATGGACGGGCGCGCCCTCGGCAACGTCGTCGCCGCTGCGGCCGAGGGCTACCCCTTCCCGACCGACCTCGACCGCGACCAGCCCGTGGACGGCCTGGCGCCGGAGAGCCAGGCAGACCTGCTCCGGCGCGCCCTGGAGCAGGACTGGGCGCCGGCCGAGCTGCTGCGCCGGCTGACCGCGCACGCGAGGCGTCGTCCCACGACCGGCTCCCCGGTCGCCGCCCCTCCCGGTCACTGACGGTCCGGGGACAGGTCGGTCCCGGGACAGGTCGGTCCCGGGGCAGGACGGTTGCGGGACCGTCGTCGGGCGGGGTGTGCCGGCCGGCGCATCAACGGTGCCTTCCCCGTGGGCTCCCGTGCTCGGGCGGCCGCTGCGCCGACCCAACGGCACGGCAGCGGACCACGCGTCCATGGTTCAAAAGGACCAGTTCGCGCCGCGACACGAGACGGCCGGGTGATTGGATCCCCGGTGGGGTGGGTACGTTGGCGCCCGACGAAGGAGGCGTGCGGATGGACGCTCGCAAGACGTTCCTGTCATGGCCGGTGCTGCGCCAGCTGACCAGGGACGACCATTTGGGACGCGGCGAGGCCGTGCGCTCGGCGCACACCGAGCAGATCACCCCGCGCACCGTGACCGCCGACCGGGTCGCGCGCAGCGTCTGCCCCTACTGCGCCGTCGGCTGCGGCCAGAAGGTCTTCGTCAAGGACGAGAAGGTCGTCCAGATCGAGGGCGACCCCGACAGCCCGATCTCACGCGGCCGCCTCTGCCCCAAGGGGTCCGCGAGCAAGAACCTCGTCACCAGCCCGCTGCGGCAGACCAAGGTGCGCTACCGGCGTCCCTTCGGCACCGAGTGGGAGGACCTCGACCTCGACACGGCGATGGAGATGATCGCCGACCGCGTCGTCAAGGCCCGCGCCGACACATGGCAGGAGGTCGACGACCGCGGCCGCCGGGTGCGCCGCACGATGGGGATCGCCAGCCTGGGTGGTGCCACGCTGGACAACGAGGAGAACTACCTCATCAAGAAGCTGTTCACCGCGATGGGCGCCATCCAGATCGAGAACCAGGCGCGTATTTGACACTCCGCCACCGTCCCCGGTCTGGGGACCAGCTTCGGTCGTGGCGGCGCCACGAACTTCCTGCAGGACCTGTCCAACGCTGACTGCATCGTCATCCAGGGCTCCAACATGGCCGAGGCCCACCCCGTGGGCTTCCAGTGGGTGATGGAGGCCAAGGCGCGCGGCGCCAAGGTGATCCATGTCGACCCGCGGTTCACCCGGACGAGTGCCCTGGCGGACACCTACGTCCCGCTGCGCGCCGGCACCGACATCGTGCTGCTCGGCGGGGTGATCAACCACGTCCTGCAGAACGAGCTGGACTTCCGTGACTACGTCGTGGCCTACACCAACGCGGCGACGATCCTCAGCGACGACTACGTCGACACCGAGGACCTCGAGGGGCTGTTCTCCGGGTTCGACCCCGAGACCCGCACCTACGACCCGACCAGCTGGCAGTACGCCGGGCAGGAGCAGGACGGGACGGACCGGCAGGACCACCAGATGCAGCGGGAGACCGCGAGCGCGCTGCAGCACGAGACCCACGGCCTGAGCGTGGCCGGGCACCCGCCGCGGGACGAGACGCTGCAGCACCCCAACTGCGTCTACCAGGTGCTCAAGCGGCACTACGCCCGCTACACCCCGGAGATGGTCGAGCAGGCGTGTGGCATCTCCCGGCAGACGTTCCTCGAGCTCTGCGAGGCCTGGACGGCCAACTCGCGCCGTGACCGGACCACCGCGCTGGTCTACAGCGTCGGCTGGACCCAGCACAGCGTCGGTGTGCAGTACATCCGCACCGGCGCCATCCTGCAGCTGCTGCTGGGCAACATGGGCCGCCCGGGCGGCGGCATCATGGCCCTGCGAGGCCACGCCAGCATCCAGGGGTCGACCGACATCCCGACCCTGTTCAACCTGCTCCCCGGCTACCTGCCGATGCCCAACGCGCAGGACCACGAGGACCTGGAGGCGTGGGTGGACAGCGTGCGCCACCCCGGGTCCAAGGGCTTCTGGGACCAGGCCGGCGCCTACGGCATCAACATGCTCAAGGCCTGGTGGGGCGACGCCGCGACGGCGGACAACGACTACTGCTTCGACTACCTGCCCCGCATCACCGGCGACCACGGCACCTACCGCACGGTGCTGGACATGATCGACGGCAAGATCAAGGGCTACTTCCTGCTCGGGCAGAACCCCGCCGTCGGCTCCGCCAACGGACGAGCCCAGCGACTCGGTATGGCGAACCTCGACTGGCTCGTCGTACGCGACCTGTTCGAGATCGAGAGCGCCAGCTTCTGGAAGAACGCGCCCGAGATCGAGACCGGGGAGATCGTGACGGAGCAGTGCCGCACCGAGGTGTTCCTGCTCCCCGCGGCCTCCCATGTGGAGAAGGAAGGGAGCTTCACCCAGACCCAGCGGATGCTGCAGTGGCGGGAGAAGGCCGTGGAGCCGGCCGACGACTGCCGCTCCGAGCTGTGGTTCTTCTACCACCTGGGCCGGATGATCCGGGAGCGCCTGGCCGATTCCACCCTGGAACGCGACCGCCCGCTGCTGGACCTGGCGTGGGACTACCCCACCCACGGTGAGACCGCCGACCCCAGCGCCGAGGCGGTGCTGAAGGAGATCAACGGCTACGAGGTCGCCACCGGGCGGGCCCTGTCGACCTACACCGAGATGAAGGACGACGGCACGACCCTGGGTGGCTGCTGGATCTACACCGGCGTCTACAAGGACGACGTCAACCAGGCCGCCCGGCGCAAGCCGCGCACCGATCAGTCCTGGGTGGCCCCGGAGTGGGGCTGGGCGTGGCCGGCCGACCGCCGGACCCTCTACAACCGGGCCTCCGCCGACCCGGACGGCAAGCCCTGGAGCGAACGCAAGGCGTACGTGTGGTGGGACGAGGCGGCCGGGTCCTGGACCGGACACGACGTGCCCGACTTCGAGCTGCACAAGCCGCCGTCGTACCGGCCACCAGAGGGCGCCTCGGGCACCGAGGGCCTGGCCGGCGACGACCCCTTCGTCATGCAGGGCGACGGCAAGGGCTCCCTCTTCGTGCCGCAGGGTCTGGTCGACGGCCCGCTGCCGACGCACTACGAGCCGGCTGAGTCGGTCTTCCGCAACCCCCTGTACGCACAGCAGGCCAACCCGACGCGCAAGGAGTACGAGCGCAAGGAGAACCGGATCAACCCCAGCCCCCCGGAGGGGCGCAGCGAGGTCTTCCCGTTCATCTTCACGGTGAGCCGCCTGACCGAGCACCACACCGCAGGAGGCATGAGCCGCAACCTGGAGTACCTCTCCGAGCTGCAGCCGGAGATGTTCGTCGAGGTCTCCCCCGAGCTGGCGGCGGAGCGCGGGCTGGAGCACATGGGCTGGTGCCACGTCGTCACGGCGCGGTCTGCGGTCGAGGGCCGGGTCATGGTCACCGACCGCCTGACGCCGCTGCGGATCGAGGGGCGGGTGCTGCACCAGGTGTGGCTGCCCTACCACTTCGGGAGCAGCGGCCTGGTCACCGGCGACTCGGCCAACGACCTGTTCGGCATCTCCCTCGACCCCAACGTCCTGATCCAGGAGAGCAAGGCAGGGACGTGTGACGTCCGGGCCGGCCGTCGGCCCACCGGGCCGGCACTGCTGGAGCTCGTGGCCGGCTATCAACGCCGTGCGGGTGTCCATGACGACCACGTGGTGCCCTACGTCACCGCTGGCCCGGGACAAGACCGCCATGGCAGCGGTGAGCCGTCGCCGGACCCCTCCGGTGAGGGCAGCAGGCCCGGGGGCGCCGACCGGAGCGGCACGGGCCAGCCCGGCATCGGCATCGCCTGACCGGAAGCGCCGGCCGGCCCAGGTCGGCCGGCGCTGCGGCCTCTCCCCGTCGTCGAGGCGTGGGCCGAGAGCACCGTCCGGACCAGGTCAGCCGACGCCGCGGCCCCCGTCGTGGAGGCGGGTGGTGGCTGCACCGGGGCTGCCGGGCCGCGGGCCGGGCCGTGGCGGTGTGTCATGCCCGGACACCCTGAGGGTGGGATCAGCCTCCGTAACGCGGGGCCAGGGCCGGTCCGCTGCCCGAGCGGATGCCCGCCTCGGCCTCCAGCAGGCGCTCCACCGAGGCAGGGTCTGCCAGGCCCGGGACGCACACCACCTCGCCCGTGCCCAGCGCGGCAAGGGAGGCCCGGACCACGTCCTCCGCCGCCATGGCCGGCGCCGCGACGCGGATCCGGTCCTGGGCGTCGTCGGTCACGGGCTCGAGCCCGTGCGCCCGGTGGAACTCGGTGGCGGTGTAGCCGGGGCACACCACCTGCACCTCGACTCCGGTGCCGGCGAGCTCGGCCGCCAACGTGCGGCTGAAGGTGACCATGAACCCCTTGGTTCCGGCGTAGACGGCCCGCTGCGGCAGCGGACCGGGCGGCAGCGCGCCGGCGAACGCCAGCAGGGACGCGACGTTGACGATGCCGCCGCGGCCCCGGGCACGCATGCCGGGTATCGCGGCCCGGGCAAGCAGCGTGGGCGCGGTGACGTTGAGCTCGAGGACCTGGGCGAGAACAGCAGGCTCGGCCTCCTCGAACGGCCCGTAGCCGTTGATGCCGGCGTTGTTGACCAGCAGCGAGACGTCCTCGCCGCGCAGCCGGTCCAGGACGGGCTCACGCCCGGCGGGGTCGGCCAGGTCCGCCGGCAGCAGCTCCACGGAGCCCGCGCCGGCGCGGCCCAGCTCATCCGCCAGCTGCTCGAGCCGCTGGGCCCGACGGGCGACGAGCACCAGGCCGTGCCCGCCGGCGGCCAGCCGGCGGGCGTAGGACGCCCCGATGCCGGAGGAGGCGCCGGTGACCATGGCGGTGCCGGGGCGGGAGGAGGAATCAGCGTTGTCGGGAGCCATCGCCCCATCCTCGCGGCCTCGCGCACCGCCCGCATCAGCGGGTCAGCAGCTGCGCCCCTCCCACGTCCGTCTGCTGGGAGAGGCTGCGGGCGATGACCGCTGCCCGCGGCAGCAGCGACAGCGCGGAGCGCCCGGGTCGCCACACCGGTTCCTCGACCTCGACCAGGTCCAGGCCCTCCATCGCGGCGGCCATCTCGCTGACCACCAGCAGGAGGTCGTGGTCGGTGAGGGGCTCCGCACCCCGGAACCAGCCGCGCCCCAGCATCCGGTGGACCCGGCGCGCGAGGGTGTCACCGTGCAGGGCACCGTGGGCGCCCAGCTCGGCGGCGACCAGCTCGGTCACCACCCCCGCGAAGACACCGGGCTCGAACCACGTCCGCAGCCGGCGCACGACCTCGACGTCGTCGCCGGCGGCCTTCGTGGGGGCGAGGACGCCCTTGCTCAGCCGGAGCAGCCCGACCGACCGCATCACGTCGTGCAGCACCGCCAGCGGGAGCAGGTCCTCCTCGATCGACGCGGGCCGGCCCAGCGGGTACCAGCCGGGCCGCTGCTCCTGCACCCGCCGGACCAGGCTCCGGGGCAGCCGGCCCCCGGGCGTCAGCTTCACGCCGCCGGCGGTGAGGTCGAGCAGCATCCGGACGCTGGCCGGCACCTCCCCCACCGCCTGCCGGACATGCCGGTCGGTCTCCTCCTGGTCGAAGTCCGCCAGCGGTCCCACCCACCGGCTCAGCTCCTCGTGCTCCTCGTGCGCCGGGTCGGCCAGCACCTGGAGCAGGTGCTCGTACCCCGAGGGTCCCCCGCAGTCCTCCGGCGGGCAGACCCCTTCGCCGTAGACGCAGCCGGGTTCCCCGGTGCCCGCCCCGACGACCCGCACCTCGTGCTCCCACCCGTCGCCGAGGTCATAGACGTAGCCGAACGTGTCCGGCAGGTCGCGCAGCCGCACCCCGGTCTCGTCCTGCTGGATGTCCGCGAGGTCGCCGTCGGGCACGCCGTACGTCGTGTCATCGGTCACGAACTGGTGCAGGTGGGCATCACTCCAGCCGACCGCGGCCTGGAGCACGTCGTGCAGCTCGGGCAGGGTGGCGGTGGCAGGGAGGTCCACGACGCGTACCACCGATGGCACGACGCCGAGGAGGGTGACCTGCAGCCGTGTGGTCCTCACCCTCTTGACGATACGTGGATCACGGCGCCCAGGGGCGGGACCCGCGCCGGTGGGCCAACCGCGCCGACGCGACGGCCTGCCGACGTGATCGGCCTGCCGACGTGATCGGCCTGCTGACGTGATCGGCCTGCCGGCGTGGTCGGCCAGTGCCCCGTCAGGGGCCGACGGGGACTGCGTGGACGGGCAGGCTCAGCAGCGAGCTCATGACCCAGGGGTTCTGGTGCCGCGCGTGCTCGTGGTCCACGACGAGCATGCCGTACCGGTCCAGCAGCTGGCCGAGGGCGACCCGGGCCTCCAGCCGCGCGAGCGGGGCACCGAGGCAGAAGTGGATGCCGTGCCCGAAGGCCAGGTGGCCGGGGGCACGGTGGATGTCGAACCGCTGCGGGTCGAGGTGACGGCGCGGGTCCCGGTTGGCCGCGCCCACCCACGGGATGACCACCGACCGGGCCGGGATCAGGCGGCCGCCCAGCTCGACGTCCGTCGTCGTCATCCGGCCCAGCCGGGGGAACGGCGTGCGGTGACGCAGCACCTCCTCGATCGCGGCCGGCAGCAGCGAACGGTCGGCACGCACCTCTGCGGCCGCCTGCGGGTAACGGTCGAAGGACAGGATCGCGTTGCCCAGCAGCGCCGTCGTGGTGATGTGGCCGGCCAGCAGGAGCACGCCGGCGAGGCCGACGATCTCGTCGTCCACCAGGCCCTCGTCGTGCACACGGGCCGTGGTCAGCCGCCCCAGCAGGTCGTCGGCGGGGTGGTCACGCCGGCCCCGGATGTGCTGCAGGAGATAGGTGTTCATCTCCCGCATCACCGGCGCGACCTCAGCGGTCCGGTCCTCGGCCGGCAGGACCGTCGCGTCCGCGGACTGCACCGAGAAGAGCCCGTCCGCCCATCGGCGGAACAGCGGAAGGTCCTGCGCCGGCACCCCGAGCAGCTCCGCGATGACGGTGACCGGCAGAGGGTAGGCCAGGGCGTCGACCAGGTCGAAGGAGTCCCGGTCCGCCACCTCGTCCAGCAACCTGGTCGTGACCTCGGCGATGCGCGGCTCCAGGCGGGCGACGACTCGCGGGGTGAACGCCTGGTTGACCAGGGTCCGCACCTCCCGGTGGCGGGGCGGGTCCATCGACACGATGTTCCCGCGGGAGAACAGCTGCAGGTCCTCCTGGTCCGGCATCAGGGAGCTGGTGTCCGAGGAGAAGGTGGCCGGGTCGGCGAGCACCGCCGACACATCGGCGTGGCGGAACACGTGCCACGCGCCCTGCTCGTCACGGTGGACCGGCTCGGTCGCGAGCATGCGCTCCCACCAGTCCAGCACGGGCTGGGTGGGGTCCTCGATCGCCGCGACGGACCGCGGAGGGGATGCACTCGACATGGCGCTGCCTTCACCGGTTGGGCCGGCGTCGCCGGGCGACGGCCTTTGTGCCAGTGTGCGCCCGCGTGAGTGTTACCGACAGACCCGCGACCACGGCGGTCCTTGCAGGGTGGGCGGCGGGTTACCGGCTCACGCCGAGGCCCTGCAGCACGGGCAGAAAGGCGCCCGCGAACTCCGCGGGGACGACGAGCTCGTCGATGCCGAGCCGGTCCCGGCGCTCCAGGATCGTGCCGATGATGTCCTGGGGGTCGCCCGCGAGCATCCCCGCTGCTCCGGCCGCGGTCAGGGCTGCCGCGTCCAGTCCGGACCGGGCCAGCCACTGCGCCAGCCGGCCGTTCATCCCGAGCATCTGCTGGGTCAGGCCGACACGCCGCGTCGCGCCTCCCCGTGCGGCCGCCTCCCTGGCCCGTCCCGCCATCGCCGCCAGGTCCTCGGCGGTGGCCTGGGGAGGCGCCGCGAGCCCGATCCGGTCGGCGACCCGGCCGGCCGCCGCCAGCATCCGGTCGCCCGCCGCGGTCACCACGATGGGCGGCGTGGGCTGCACCCCCTGCCGTACGGCGTCCGCCACCTGCTCGACCTGACCGATCCGCTGCCCGGCACTGCCCCACGGCACGCCGAGCCGCGCGGCCTCGCCCTCCGCGTCCGGTCGGCCGGGGCCGACGCCCAGCTCGAACCGCCCGCCGGAGATCTGCTGCAGGGCCCTCACCTCACGCACCACCGCCGCGGCGGTACGCATCGGCGCCGCCAGCACCCAGGTGCGCAGGCGCAGCCGGGACGTGACGGCCGCCGCCGCAGCCAGCGCGGGGAACGGCGACGGCGTCCACAACGTGTCCGGCACCAGCAGCGCGTCCCAGCCGTCCCCTTCGAGCTGCTGCACGGAGGTCAGCCAGGCGCGGACGTCGGAACCGGGCACGGAGATGACAGCACACGACACACGGGACGGAGGCACGATGTCCATCGTCGAGACCGTGCGGGTGCCTGTCCTCCGCCGGCGCGCGGACCGGCACCTACGCCCGGCGCCGTACCGTCGCGGACCTCGCCCAGGCCTCGTCGGACGCGGCGGTGCGGGCCGCCACCGCCGGCGTTCCAGGACCGTTGACACCGCGGAAACCGCTCGTGTAGACCGAGGAGCAGGCCACGCAGGCGGGTCGAGATCCGACTCCGGTGGCGCGAGGGGCCGCAGGTCCGGCCGCCCCGGGAAGCGGCGGTCATGGAACCACCACCGGCGTCAGGGGAGGGCCGGGCACGCCGCCGGTTCCTGGTGCAGGGTGTCGTCCAGGGCGTCGGGTTCCGCCCGTTCGTCTACGCCACGGCCAGCGAGCTGATGCTCAGCGGCTCGGTGACGAACAGCTCCGCCGGGGTGGTCGTGGAGGTGGAGGGGGCACCGCTCGCTCTCGAGGCGTTCCAGCAGCGGCTGAGCGAGCAGCCTCCGCCGTTGGCGGTGGTGGAGCGGCTCACCGCTGTCGACGTGGTTCCGCGTGGCGGCACCGGTTTCAGCATCGAGGCGTCGACCACCGACAGGGTCGGTCGGACGCTCGCGTCGCCGGACGTGGCGACGTGTGCGGACTGCCTGCGCGAGCTCGCCGACCCCGCTGACCGGCGCCACCGTCACCCCTTCATCACCTGCACGAACTGCGGGCCGCGGTTCACCATCATCGAGTCCCTGCCCTACGACCGGGCCACGACCACCATGGCGCGGTTCCCCCTGTGCCAGAGCTGCGCTCGCGAGTACGCCGATCCAGGCGACCGACGCTTCCACGCCCAGCCGATCGCCTGCCACGACTGCGGTCCCACCCTGGAGCTGGTCGACGCCGCGGGAGGCCGGACCACGCGGGAGGAGGCGCTCGCCGGCGCACGGGCGCTCCTCGCGGCCGGCGGCGTCCTGGCCGTGAAGGGCCTCGGCGGCTACCACCTGGCCTGCGACGCATCCCGCGAGACGGCCGTGGCGACGTTGCGCGCCCGCAAGCGGCGCGGCGCCAAGCCGTTCGCGGTGATGGTGAGGGACGTCGAGGCCGCCCGCCGCCTCACGGTGCTGGACCCGCGCTCGGAGGCCCTGCTGGCAGGACCCCGGCGCCCCGTGGTGCTGCTCCCCCGGCGCGGCGCGCCGCTCGCGCCGTCCGTCGCCCCGGGCAACCCCGACCTCGGTGTGCTGCTGGCCTACACGCCACTGCACGCACTCCTCCTCGGGCTGCCCGGCGACCCCGCTGGCCCGGAGGTGCTGGTGATGACCTCCGGCAACCTCGGCGGGGAGCCGATCGCGTACCAGGACGACGACGCGCTGGAGCGACTGGCACCGCTGGCCGACGGGTGGCTCCGGCACGACCGGCCCATCCGCGTGCCGTGCGACGACTCGGTCGTCCGGGTCGTCGACGGCGAGGAGCTGCCCGTACGCCGCTCGCGCGGGTACGCACCGCTGCCCGTCGCCCTTCCAGCCGACGTGCCGCCCACGCTGGGCGTGGGAGCCGACCTGAAGAACACCTGCGCCGTGGCTGAGGGGCGCTACGCCTGGCTGAGCCAGCACGTCGGCGACATGGATGACCTGGCCACGCTGCGAGCCTTCGACGCGACGGTTGCGCACCTGTCCGCCCTGACCCAGGTCGAGCCCACCGTCCTTGCGGCCGACGCGCACCCCGGCTACCGCTCCTCAGCCTGGGCCCGCGGCCAGGCCGGCAGCCGCCCGCTGCGCACCGTCCAGCACCACCACGCCCACATCGCCGCCGTGATGGCCGAGCACGGGCTGCCCGGCGACACCCCCGTGATCGGGGTCGCCTTCGACGGCACCGGGTACGGCACCGACGGCGCGGTCTGGGGCGGCGAGGTGCTGCTGGCCGACTACAAGGGGTTCACGCGGGCCGCCCACCTGTCCTACGTCCCCCTGGCGGGCGGGGACGCCAGCGTCCACCGGCCGTACCGGATGGCCCTCGCGCACCTGCGGGCCGCGGACGTGGCATGGGCATCCGACCTTCCTCCCGTGCTGGCCTGCTCCGACACCGAGCGGCGTGTACTCCTGCACCAGCTCGAGACCGGGCTGGGGTGCGCGCCGACCTCGAGCATGGGGCGGCTGTTCGACGCGGTCTCCTCGCTGGCGGGCGTCCGCCACGTCGCCGACTACGAGGCCCAGGCGGCCATCGAGCTGGAGGGCGTCTCCCGCGGCCAACACCCCTGCGGCGCCTACTCGTTCGGTCTTCGGGGCGACGGACCTGCAGTGGCCGACGCGGCACCCGTGGTGCGCGCCGTGGTCGCGGACCTGCGCAGGGGCGTGCCGGCCGCGGTGATCGGGGCTCGCTTCCACGCCGGGGTGGCGACCCTGGTCGTGGACCTGGCCTCGACATGCCGTACGGCGAAGGGCATCGGGACCGTGGCCCTGTCCGGCGGCGTCTTCGCCAACGCACTGCTGCTGTCGATGACCCGAAAGCGACTGCGGGACAACGACTTCACCGTGCTCTGCCACCGGCATGTACCGCCCAACGACGGCGGCCTGGCCCTCGGCCAGGTGCTCGTCGCATCTGCAGGTTGAGGAGAGGAGAGGCCCATGTGCCTGGCCGTACCCGGCAGGGTGATCAGTCTGGAGGATCGCGACGACACGCTGATGGCCGAGGTCGACTTCGGCGGCGTGCGCAAGGAGGTCTGCCTCGAGTACCTGCCGGACGTGGCCGTCGGCGAGTACGTCGTCGTCCACGTCGGGTTCGCGATCCAGCGGCTGGACGAGGAGTCGGCGACCGCGACGCTGGAGAGCTTCGAACGGCTGGGCATCCTCAAGGAGGAGTTCGGCGACGGGTTCGCGCTGGCGGCCCGGCAGGCCGGCGTAGGCCACGGCGACGTGCGGGGCAGCGATGTGCGGGCCGGTGACGGGCGGCGCGGCGACGGACGGCACGGCGACGACATCGACGGGGCGGAGGCGGCGCGATGAAGTACCTCGACGAGTTCAGCAACCCCGACCTGGCGCAGCGGCTGCTGGAGCGGATCCACGAGGCGACGACCCAGCCCTGGGCGATCATGGAGGTCTGCGGCGGCCAGACGCACTCGATCATCCGGCACGGCATCGACCAGCTGCTGCCGCCCGAGATCGAGATGATCCACGGGCCCGGCTGCCCGGTCTGCGTGACGCCGCTGGAGATCATCGACAAGGCCCTCGAGATCGCCTCGCGGCCGGGAGTCATCTTCTGCTCGTTCGGCGACATGCTGCGGGTGCCCGGCAGCAGCTCGGACCTGTTCCGCATCAAGGGCGCCGGCGGCGACGTGCGCGTCGTCTACTCCCCGCTCGACGCACTCAAGCTCGCGCGGAACAACCCCGACCAGCAGGTGGTGTTCTTCGGCATCGGCTTCGAGACCACCGCGCCGGCGAACGCGATGACGGTCTGACCAGGCCCGGCGGCTGGGCATCGACAACTTCTCGCTGCTCGTCTCGCACGTGCTCGTGCCGCCGGCGATCGCGGCGATCCTGGAGTCGCCCGACCTGCCGGGTGCAGGCGTTCCTGGCCGCCGGGCACGTGTGCAGCGTCATGGGCACCCGTGAGTACCCGCCGCTGGCGGAGCGGTACCGCGTGCCGATCGTCGTCACCGGTTTCGAGCCCCTGGACATCCTGGAAGGCATCCGTCGCACGGTCCTGCAGCTCGAGTCCGGCCGCCACGAGGTCGAGAACGCCTACCCCCGCGCGGTGGCAGCCGAGGGCAACGCGGCGGCGATCGCGATGCTGCAGGACGTCTTCGAGGTCACGGACCGCTCGTGGCGCGGCATCGGCGAGATCCCCGGGAGCGGCTGGCGGCTGTCGGAGAAGTACCGCGACTTCGACGCCGAGCAGCGTTTCGACGTCACCTCGATCCGCACCGAGGAGTCCAGTATCTGCCGCTCGGGCGAGGTCCTGCAGGGCCTGATCAAGCCGAACGAGTGCCAGGCGTTCGGCCGGGAGTGCACGCCACGCAATCCGCTCGGCGCGACGATGGTCTCCTCCGAGGGCGCCTGCGCCGCCTACTACCTCTACCGGCGCCTCGAGCTCGTGGAGACCGGTCATGCCTGAGCCCACGGGAATCGACCTGGACGGCTGGGTGTGCCCCGCCCCGCTGCGTGACTCGCCGACGATCGTCATGGGCCACGGCGGGGGTGGGGCCATGTCAGGAGAGCTGATCGAGCACCTGTTCCTTCCGGCGTACGGCGCCGCGGCCGACACCGAGCTGGGCGACTCGGCCGTCGTGGCCGCGGGCGGTCTGCGGCTGGCGTTCTCCACGGACTCGTTCGTGGTCCGGCCTCTGGTGTTCCCCGGCGGCAGCATCGGGGACCTGGCAGTCAACGGGACGGTCAACGACCTGGCCATGTCGGGGGCCACGCCGTTGGTGCTCTCGACGGCGTTCATCCTCGAGGAGGGCACGGCGCTGATCGAGATCGCCCGCGTGGCGCGGGATCTCGGCGCGGCCGCCGTCCAGGCCGGCGTACGCCTGGTCACAGGGGACACCAAGGTCGTCGACGCGGGGCACGGCGACGGCGTGTTCATCAACACCGCCGGAATCGGCCTGCTGGCGGAAGGCGTCGACATCCATCCCGCCCGCGCCTGCGTCGACGACGTCGTGGTCGTCAGCGGCGACATCGGGGTCCACGGGGTCGCGGTCATGAGCTGCCGGGAGGGGCTGGAGTTCGGGACGCTGGTCACGAGCGACACCGCACCCCTGAACGGTCTGGTCGCCGCGATGCTGGCCACCGGGGCCGACGTCCACGTCCTGCGCGACCCCACCCGCGGCGGGGTCGCCGCGTCGCTCAACGAGATCGCCCGGGCGGCCAAGGTCGGGATCGAGCTGGTCGAACGGCACCTGCCGGTCCCCGACGCCGTCCGCGACGCGTGCGGGCTGCTCGGGCTGGACCCGCTCTACGTCGCGAACGAGGGCAAGCTCCTGGCGTTCGTCCCACCCGGCGACGCCGACCGGGTGCTCGCGGCGATGCGGGCGCACCCACTGGGCGCGTCGGCCACCGTGGTGGGGCGCTGCGTCCCCGAGCACCCGGGCATGGTCGTCGCCCGCACCGGTCTCGGCGGCACGCGGGTGGTCGACCTGCCGATCGGTGAACAGCTCCCACGGATCTGCTGATGGAGCTGACCACGGAGTCCGGCGCGACCCGCTTCGCGCGTTACGCCTTCCCACCCAACGACTTGGGCTACTGCGGGCCGGACGACGCGTCGGTGCTGCTGCAGCACGCCACGGACGGCCGCGACGGGGCACAGGTCGCCGCGCGTGCGCGCCAGTTCGAGGGGGCGTGGGCCTACCTGTCTCTCATCAGCGACGCTACAGGGCTCGAGCCGCTCGATCCCCTGGTGGTGGAGGCTTACTGGCTGGGCAACGACCTGCTCGGCAAGATCGACCCGCAGGCGCTGCTGGAAGGCCTCCGCTGCCGGTTCAGGTCCCAGACCGGCGGGCTGCTGAGCCGGGTCGTGCCCTCCCCGGACGTGCTGGCCGACCACGCCTTCCACGTCTTCGCCGTCTATCCCTGGGCCGGCATGCTCGGCGGCAGCAGCGACGTACCGCGCTCGGTGTTGGATGCATGCCGGATCCGCTGGGGCACCGTGGAGTCGGTTGACGGCGAGCGGGCGCTGGTCGTGTCCCGGCCGCTGGATTGGGACGGCTCCCGACTCCGGCTGGGCACGCCGCGCCCCGAGACGGTCCGCTGGTCCACCGAAGGCCTGTCGCTCGCAGCCACGCCCCAGCCCGGGGTCGTGGTGTCCATGCACTGGGACTGGATCTGCGAGCAGCTGACCCCCGACCGGACCGACGCCCTCGCCGACTCGACCACGCACGCCCTCGACATGGTCAACGCCATCCTCTGACACCCCGCCGGTGCCCCCGTCCAGGCTGAACCAGTACGGCGCGCCGGGCCGGCCGGCTCGACCGGCACGCCGTCGAGGCGGCGCCCCGGTGACGACAGCACGAGGGTCCGACTAAGGGTCATCTTCCGCGGCGCCGCGCTGCGGCTGCTGACCCAGCGCACTTACCCACGGTCGTCGGACGCAGCGGCCGTGCGGGTGCGACCCGCCGAGGTGTGGCGGGTCGCGGGGCGGGGCAGCTACAGGTGCCAGGTCACCTCGGTCGTGGTCGACGGTGGCGGTGTAGCCCTTCTGGTGCACGATCGTGTGGTGCCTGCGGGCAGAGCAGCGCCAGGTTGGTCAGGTCCGTCGGGCCGCCGTCGCACCAGTGCCGGCAATGATGGGCGTCGCACCAGGACGGCGGCCGCGAACAGCCCGGGAAGGTGCACCCCGGTCGCGCAGGTACAGCGCCATCAACAGCCCCGGGGTGACCAGCCGGCGGGTCCGGCCCAGCTCCAGCACCTCCGACCTGGACCCGAGGACGGCCGGGATGACCGCGGCGTCGCACGCGAGCCGCCGCACCGTCTTCGGGCGCCAGCAGGTCCCCGGTCAGCGTGGTCCCGGCCCCGGTCCGGCTTTTGAGGTCCTGGAAGTCCATCGTCACCACCACCGCCGCCTTGGCCGTGGTCGGCGCGGCTCCGCCGGCGGCGGCCGCACGGCGACAGACCTCGACCAGCGCGTCGGCCCGGCGCTGGTCGCTGGTGCGCAGGTCCGACCCGGACTCGGTCGAGGGCTGCGGGGCGGCCAGCGGCCCCAGGATCGCCTCCAGCACGGCCTCGTCCCTCGGGGTCCAGCCGCAGCCGGTACTCGGCCATCCCGTCATCGGCGTACGGCTGGGACAGCGACCGACCGGACTTGAGCCGGTCCTCGCGGCGCTGGAACTCCCCCAGACGCCCGTACCGGGCGATGACCCGCGTCCGCAGCGCCCGGATCTGGGACGGGCCGTCCGTCTCCGCGATCGCCACGAACCCGCCCAGCACCGTCTCCGCGCACGCCGGGGTCAGCCGCGGCAGCAGCTTGTCCATCTCACCCAGCGCGACCGCCGCGTTACCCACCGGCACCCGCGCGGCCAGCACCGCCTCGGCCAGCGGGGCGTTGTCGGGCTTGGCCACCGCCTCGGCCACCCGCACCAACGCCGCGGCGCCACCGGCCCGGTAGGACGGACCGAACTCACGCACCCACCCGGTCGACGACGCCGCGTCCGAAGCGCGCACGTCCCCGCGGGACAACGCCTGGTCCAGCACCCCGACCTGCCCGGCCCCGGCCACGCTCTTCAGCTCATCCAGCTCCGCGAACACCGGCCCCAGCTCGTCCGACCCGGCCTGGTGCAACCGCCCCACCAGCCGGCGCAGCACCGGCGCAGCCGCAACCAGCACCGCCCGGTCCTCCTCGAAGCTGGTCCCCTCCATGAACCCAACCTAGACGCGACCACCGACAACGTCCCGCGGCCGAATCGCCTTTATCCACAGCCACTTCGACGTACCCGGCCGGTTGTTCCCCCACGCACGAACCGACGAACTGCCCTCAGCAGGAGGAGTGCGTGGAGCCGTTGCGGTGTCCGCTGACGGCGGCGATCTGCCAGGACTCACCCTCCGGTCGGAGCAGGTAGTCCAGGTCCCAGTTGTCGCAGGTGTCCCCGTCCGGGCCCTTGTCCGCAGCCTGGAAGCTCGTGAACTGCACGTGCGCCAGCACCTTGCCGCCGGGCCGGCTGGTCACCGACCGCACCTGCACGGCCGCATCGAAGGTGGTCGACAGACCCCGCCCGAGGCCACTCGACGAGCTTCCCCGCAGGGACGGGTCGAGCATCCCCCACACCGTGTCGTAGTCGGCCGAGTTGATCGCACCGAAGTAGGCGGTGAAGAAGTCCACGACCGTCCCGTCGGTGGGACCGCTGCTTCCGGGTCCGGCAGCCGCGTGGTCCCATGCCTGCGCTGGTGCGACGGGGGCGTCACAGGCCGCCGACACGACCGAGGCGGTGCGTCCCTTCCACGCGTCCACGCGGGCGCTGGCGATCGCCGGGGAGACCGCGTAGCCGATGCCCTCCGCAGCCGTCAGCTTGGCGTCCACGACGCCGTCCACGGACCCATCCGGCGCCAGCATCGGGCCACCGGAGTTGCCGGGGTTGATGGCGGTGTCGGTCTGGATGAGCCCGGACCGGCGCACCCCGTCGATGTCGATGCTGCGGTCCAGGCCCGACACGGTGCCCTTGGTGAGCGTCATGGCCTCGCCCTCGGGGAACCCGATGGCGGCGACCTCCTGACCGACGGCCGGTGACCCCGCGGCGAACTGGAAGACGTGCCCGGAGAGGGGCCGCCGCGTACGGACCAAGGCGATGTCGGAGTTCCGGTCGATGCCGACGACCACGCCCGACGTGAACCCGGACCGGCCGTCCTCCCCCACGGCCAACGCGAGTGAGGCGGCGCCCTCCACCACATGTGCGGCGGTGGCCACCAGCGTGGGCGAGACCAGGAAGCCGGTGCCGATGCCGCCACCGTCACACGTGGTGGAGCTGATCCGGACCACCCCGTCCTGCACGTTCTGGTAGAGGTCGGCGAACGATCCCGACGCCGGTGTGGTCGGCCCCGCGGTGCTGGAGCTCCCCGTGGTCGCTCCCGCACTGGTGGGCGGCGCCACCGGCCGGGGGGCCGCAGCGCTGCTGTGCACGACCAGCTGCCCTGCGGGTACGCCGTGCGCCGAGGGGCGGCCTTGCTGCTGCCGCATGACGGCTGCGCCGCCGACCCCCGCCGCCGCGACCGCGACGACCGCCAGGGTCGACACCACGGGCACGACCCATGCCGGGCGCCGTCGCGGTGCGGGGCCGGCCAGGGCCCCCTGCGACAGCTGCGCCGCCGAAGGAACGGCCAACCGCGCCCCGCAGCCGGAGCAGAACTGCGCGTCCGCCACGGTCGGGGTGCCACAGCTGGAGCAGTACGCCGGTGGGCGCCCTCCGGCTCCGCTCGTCGGGTCGTCCGCGTCGTCCCCCACCGATGTACCCCCGCCACGCTCGCTGCCTGTCCTGACTGCCCCGATCCTATCGACCGGCCGGGGCGTCAACGACCAGAACCGAACGAGCCGTCGGAGGACGAGACGGGCGGACCGAACGCGATCGCCAAGACCAACGGCCTCGGCTCACCCAAGGCGCACCACTGACCCGCCGACCACCACGACGACACCGAGCGGACATGGGCGGACCCCAGGCGGCTCCGTCTACGTGGCGGCCCTGGCCATCGGCTCCGGGCCCCAGCAGTCCGCGAGCTGCGCCCGGATCCGCTCGAACGCCTCCCCGACGTCGTCGACGGGTCGCCGCGCCGGCTCCTGCGGCGCGTCGGTGTCAGCGCCGAGCGTCAGCTCGCGTTGCCGCTCACCCATGTCGGCGCACCCCGCGCCGCGGCAGCGTGCTCCAGGCCGAGAGCTGGCAGGTCGTCGGTGGCCGGTCCATCCGCAGCCCGTCGCAGGCGGGGAACGTGGTCGTCCCAGCCGCCCGGGCGGTGTGCAGCATGGCAACTTCGGGTCCGGGAGTTCAGCACGGTCAATGCCGTGGTCGAGCACCTCATTCATCGAGTGAAACACAGCGCCGACAACGGTAGGGACTTAAGGCCCGGGTCAACTTTCACCTTTGCCGGCGCCGATGTCGTTGTTCTTCAACACCTTCCGAGCGACTCCAGCAGACCGCCTCGGTGGGGTCAGGCGTCTCGCACGTCCTCGCGGACGACGTCCTCCGGGGCCTTGTCCGGCCGCAGGCCGCGCCATGCCGGATGACGCAGCCGCCCGTCCCGTGTCCACTCCCCGAAGCGCACCTCGCCCACGACCACGGGCTCGACCCAGTGCGCCTCGCGGGCATCCGCACGCGGCACGGCGCCGGCGAACGGTGACGCCGGCCGCTCCAGGGCGCGCAGCCGCGTGCCCAGCTCCACGAGCGCCTGCTCACTGAAGCCCGTGCCGACCTTGCCGGCGTACTCGAGCCCTTGGGCGCCCTGCACGCCGAGCAGGAGGGAGCCGACCATGCCCTCCCGGCGGCCGGCGCCCGGCTTCCAGCCGCCGATCACCACCTCCTGGGTCCGCAGGTGCTTGACCTTGAGCCAGTCCTCGCTGCGCCGACCCGGATGGTAGGACGAGTCGAGCCGCTTGACGACCACGCCCTCGAGCCCCTGCTCGCGGGCCGCCTCCAGGACCATGGCGCCGCCGCCGAACCACGCCGGAGGTGTCTGCCAGGAGCGGCCCTGCAGGTGCAGCGACTCCAGCAACCGGCGCCGCTCCGTGTAGGGCAGCCCGGTGGTCGGCCGACCGTCAAGGTGCAGCAGGTCGAAGGCCATGAAGGTCACTGGCGTCGACGCGGCGAGACGCCGGATCTGCGTGGCGTTCCCGACGTGCATGCGTGGTTGCAGCCGCTCGAAGCTCGGCCGCCCGCGCGCGTCCAGCGCCACGATCTCGCCGTCCAGCACGACCGGCCGCGAGCCCAGCGACGCTGCCATCTCACGCAGCTCGGGATACGCCGCCGTCATGTCGAGGTCGTTGCGGGACATCGCCCGTGCGCGTCCGCCGTCGACGTAGACGACGGCGCGCACCCCGTCCCACTTCATCTCGTACGCCCACCGCTCGTCGTCCGGCGGCAGCGTCTCGCGCAGGACCGCCATCATCGGGCGGACCAGATCCGGCAGTGGCTCGAACCCCTCGGGTCGAGGATCCATGCGGTGCACCATCCAGTTCTTTCCCCCGGTCCTGAACAGCACGTAGCGCCCGTCGACCCTGGTGCCGTGCAGGACGACCTTGACCTCCCGGTCGCTCCACTTCTCGGTCTCGTACGTGCCGCGGTCCCAGATGCTCACCCGGCCACCGCCGTACTCCCCGGCGGCGATGTCACCCTCGTACCCGGCGTACTCCATCGGATGGTCCTCGGTGTGCACGGCGAGCCGGTTGGCGCCCGGGTCCATGGGCAGCCCCTTGGGCACCGCCCACGACACGAGGACACCATCGCGCTCGAGCCGGAAGTCCCAGTGCAGCGCCGAGGCGTGGTGCTCCTGGATCACGAAGGTGTCGTCGCCACCGACGGGCAACGGCCCCGGCGGCGGCACCGGCTCGGTGGTGCGGCCGGGGTCCCGTTTGCTGCGGTAGGCCTCCAGGGGCGCGTCGGACACACGCCCTGTCTACCCACGAACGACCGACACAACCGCCGTTCCCTGCTGGGCATCACCCCCCGCGGGTGAGGCACGGGCCGGCGGCTGTCCCTAGCGTCCGAGGGGAACGGGCAGGATCGTCGTTTTCAGGAGGCATCGTGGCCGTCCCAGCAGCGCCCTCCGGGCTCCCCGCTCCGCCCCCGGACGGCGCCGCACCACCGGGCGCCGGCGACCCACACCGTGAGGTGCTCGTGCACGCGCGCATCAGCGGGCTGTCCGGGCTCGTGTTCGCCGCACTGTTCGTCGTGGCCCTCGTCCTCGTGCGGCAGGCGCCCGGCCTCGGCGCTCCTGACCGCGCCTACGCCGACTTCTACCGCGCCACGAACGGCGACGTGCTCGTGACGGTCGGCCTGTACGTCGTGCCGTTCGCGGGCGTCGCGTTCCTGTGGCACATGAGCACGACCCGGACGCTCATCGGCGCCCTGCCTCGCTCCTCACCCGAGCTGCAGCGCTGGCTGCACCTGGCCTCGGGCGTGCTGTTCGTGTGCATGCTCTTCGCCGGCACCGCAGCAGTGGCAGGCGTCGCGCTGCTGACCGTGGTCTCCACCGCTCCGCTGCCGCCGCCCGACGTCGCCCGCGCGCTGGCCGCCGTGGGGTACGGGCTCGTGTTCGTCTTCGGCGTCCGTGCCGCTGGCATCTACATGATCTCGACCACGACCCTCGCCCGCACCGTGGGGCTGCTCCCCCGGTGGATGGCCCTGCTGAGCTACCTGGCGGCGGCGTTCCTGCTGGTGAGCACGACGTTCCACCCGGCCATCCTGCTCGTGCTCCCGGCGTGGGTCCTGCTGTTCAGCGTCGTGGTCCTCGCGGGCGCCGGGCGGAGGAGCCCCTCGCCGACCGCACTCCCGGAGGCACCCGCGCCGGCTGTGGCGGACGGGAGCGCGGCAGCGACCACGTCCCCGCGCATCGTGCCCCGAACCCCGACCCCCGCCCAGGAGGACTGAGCCCATGAGCACCACCATCGCCCTCGACGAGATCCCCGGCCCGCGCGGCCTCCCGCTGGTGGGCAACGCCTTCGACATCGACGGGTCGAGCCCCATCGAGGGCTTCCTGCGGATGGCCGACGAGTACGGCCCGATCTTCCGGCTGACGATCCCGGGCGGCACGCGCCTCATCGTCTCGGGCGCCCCACTTGTCGACGAGATCTGCGACGACACACGGTTCGACAAGATGGTCGGGGGTGGGCTGTCGAACCTGCGCAAGGGCGCGGCGGGGTCGGGCCTGTTCACCGCGGACACGGCTGACCCGCTGTGGCACCGGGCGCACAACATCCTGATGTCGCCGTTCAGCCTGCAGGCGATGAGGGACTACGTGCCGAAGATGACCGACATCGCCGAGCAGCTGATGGACAAGTGGGGCCGGCTCAACCCCGGTGAGACCGTCGACGTCCCCGCCGACATGACCCGGCTGACCCTGGACACCATTGCGCTGTGCGGGTTCGGCTACCGCTTCAACTCCTTCTACCGCGAGGAGCCGCACCCGTTCGTGCAGGCGATGGTGCGCACGCTGGCCGAGTCTCAGGCCCGGATCCGGCAGCTGCCGATCCAGACGCGGCTGAGGGTCCGCGCCCAGCGGCGGGTCGAGGAGGACCAGGCGTTCATGAACGGCCTCGTGGACGGCCTCATCGCCGAGCGTCGCGCCCAGGGCGCTCAGGCGGACACCACCGACCTGCTGGGCCGGATGATCAGCGGCGTCGACAGGCAGTCCGGGCAGGGCCTTCCCGACTCCAACATCCGCGCGCAGTGCATCACCTTCCTCATCGCCGGGCACGAGACGACGTCCGGTCTCCTCTCGTTCGCGATCTACTACCTGCTGAAGAACCCCGCGTTCCTGGACCGGGCCCGCGCCGAGGCTGACGCGGTGCTGGGCAGCGACGCGTCGCCGACGTTCGAGCAGATCCACCGGCTCACCTACACACGCCAGGTACTGGACGAGGCGCTGCGGCTGTGGCCCACCGCGCCGGGGTTCAGCCGATACCCCTTCGAGGACACCGTGATCGGCGACCGGTACGCCATCCCGGCGCACACCCCCATCACGGTGCTGACGCCGGCCCTGCACCGGGACACCTCCGTGTGGGGACCGGACGCCGCCGAGTTCGACCCCGAGCACATGGCGCCGGAGCGGCTGGCGACCATCTCCCCGAACGTCTACAAGCCGTTCGGCACCGGCCAGCGCGCTTGCATCGGCAGGCAGTTCGCGCTGCAGGAGGCCATGCTCGTGCTCGGGATGCTGCTGCAGCGCTTCGACCTCGAGGACCACCTCGGCTACCGCCTGAAGACCAAGACCACGCTGACGATCAAGCCGGACGACTTCCACATCCGGGTCCACCGGCGGGCCGGACTGCTGCTGGACCGAGCCCCGCGCACCGACGGGCACAGCGGCGGCGACGGCGCATCCGCGGCGGTGGCGGCCCCCTCCGTGAGCACCATGACGACGCCGCTGGTGCACCGTCACGGCACGCCGCTCCTGGTGCTGTTCGGCTCCAACCTGGGCACCGCGGAGTCGATCGCGACCCGGTTGGCCCGGGAAGGGACCGAACGTGGCTTCGACGTCACCCTGGGGGCGCTGGACGACCACGTCGACGCTCTGCCGACCGACGGCGCTCTGCTGGTGGTCTGTTCGTCCTACAACGGGACCCCGCCGGACAACGCGGCCGCGTTCTGCCGGTGGATCGGGGCCGCGGCCCCGACGGCTGCCGACACGGTGGCGTACTCGGTGTTCGGCTGCGGCAACACCGAGTGGGCCGCGACGTACCAGGCCGTGCCGACGCTCCTGGACGAGCAGCTGGCGGCTCACGGCGGGCGCCGGGTGCACCCCCGCGGTGAGGGCAACGCCGCCGCGGACTTCGACGCGCAGTACCGCTCCTGGCACGCCGGCCTCTGGGCCGGCGTCGCCGGGGCGCTCGACCTGCCGGCCGAGGTCGCGGCCCTGGGCACCGCCGGCCCGCGCCTGTCGATCACCCTCACCAACCGCCAGCTGACCAATCCGGTCATCGTGTCCTACCACGCCAGCCCGGCGCAGGTGCGCGAGAACCGCGAGCTGATCCACGCGGTGAACGGGGACACCCCCCAGCGGTCCACCCGGCACCTGGAGATCGCGCTCGCCCCAGGCACGTCGTACCGTGCCGGCGACCACCTCGGAGTGCTGCCGCGCAACAACATCGACCTGATCCGCCGGGTCATGGCGCGGTTCGCCCTCGACGCCGGGCAGTACGTCACCATCATCCCGAACAGCGGGACGCACACCCACCTGCCGATCGACGAGCCGGCGCCCCTGCTCGGGGTGCTGGGCAGCTGCGTCGAGCTGCAGGACGTGGCAACGCGGGACGACATCGACGTCCTCGCCCGCTACACCGACGACGCCGGGCAGAAGGCGGCGCTGCAGGCGCTCACCGGGGACGACGAGGGCTCGCAGGCCCGCTACCGCGAGCAGGTCTTCGTCGCCAACCGGTCGGTGCTGGACCTGCTCGACCGGTTCCCGGCGTGCCGGGTGCCGTTCGAGGTCTACCTCGACACGCTGCCCCCGCTCCGGCCGCGCTACTACTCCATCTCGTCCTCTCCCCTGGTCAGCCGTGAGACCGCCAGCATCACCGTGGGCGTCCTGCGGGCTCCCGCGCGTGCAGGCGCGGGGACGTTCACCGGCGTCTGCTCGGGATACCTCGAGCAGGTCCCGCCCAACGGCACGCTGTTCACCTTCGTCCGTGAGCCGTCGATCGCGTTCCGGCCACCGGAGAACCCGCATGTCCCGATGATCATGATCGGTGCGGGGACCGGGATGGCGCCCTTCCGCGGGTTCCTGCAGGAACGGGCCGCGATGCGGGACCAGGGTGTGCCGGTGGCCGCCTCGCTGCTCTTCTTCGGCTGCCGCAGCCAGGAGACCGACCTGCTGTATGCCGAGGAGATGCAGGCCTTCGAGCGGCAGGGGCTGGTCCGGGTGGAGAACGCCTTCTCCCGCAGCCCGGCGGGCGGCTGCCGCTACGTGCAGCAGGCCATGCTCGACTGCGCCGACGAGGTCTGGGGACTGCTGCAGCAGGAAGCAGCGGTCTTCGTCTGCGGCAACGCCTCCACCATCGCTCCGGGGGTCCGCGCCTCGCTGACGCAGATCTTCAAGGACCACACCGGCACCGGTGACGCGGACGCCCGGGCCTGGCTGGGCGGGATGCGCAGCGCGGACCGCTTCGTGGAGGACATCTGGGGCGGCTGACCGGCCAGAGCGCCGGGGACGTCGGCCGGGGCCGGGGCGGTCAGCCGGCGGGTCGGCCCGGTCCGGGCACCGGCATGTCGTAGACCACCCACATCGTCCGTTCGGCGACCTGGTCGTACTTGCTGCGGGCGCGGTGGTTGTCGTCGGCGGTGATCCAGCGGACCTTGGCCCAGCCCCGCTGTTGCGCAACGGTGCGCAGCGCGTCCAGGAGGGCGTCGACCGCGCCGGTGCCCCGTGCCGCGGGCTCGACGAACAGGTCGTCAAGGTGTCCGGCGACGGTCGCGGCGAGCGGTCGGAAGTACGGACGGTAGTGCGCGAGGCCGACCACCGCGCCGCTTCGGTCCCTCACCAGGAGTGCCTTGACATCGTGCGCCGGGTCGGTCAGCCACGACCAGACGCGGTCCAGCTGCTCGTCGGCGAGCGGCTCGCGGTAGAAGTCGGCGTAGGCGCGGTACAGCTGCCGCCACCGGTCGCGGTCGGCGGCCTCGGGGGCGGAGACGGTGTAGGGCTGGTCGCTCATGCCCGCACGCTAGTCGCGGTGCCGGAACCGCGGCCAGATGGTGGCCCACGGACCGACGGGGTGGCGGCACACGGCGATCGGCTCGCCCTGCTCCTCGTTGTCGACACCGACCCCGTTGTCCATCGTCGCCATCACCGTGCACGAGGCGAAGAGGCCGCGGACCGACCGCAGCTGGCCGCCGACCACGAGAGCGACCGTCGCCGTGTCCGGCGGGCGCGCGGCGTCGTACAGCGCGTTGTGGCCGCTGTAGACCGCCGGCAGCCGCAGCGCCGGCCCGTACCTGGCCAGGGCGCCCGCCTCGCCGTAGTTGCTGGCCACCACCACGGCGCGGCCCCGGTCAGGCAGCGCGCCGTACACCGCGGCGACCTCGCGTACGTAGGTGGGCCAGCCGACCTGGTCACGGGCCAGCTGGTTCAGCCCCGGGACCGGCGTGGCGCCCAGCACGGTCACCGGCAGCAGCGGTAGGCCCACCACCGCAGCGACGACGGCGTTGAGCACCACCGCGGCGACCACGACCGGCCGCCACCACCCCGCTGCACGCGCCAGGACGTCGGCCACCGGCACGCACCCGGCGGCGAAGAGCACCACCAGCAGGCCGACCGGGTAGTACACCTGCCCTCCGGCCACGGCGCACAGGACGAGCAGCACCGGGAACGAGACCGCGAGGAAGCGCACCGGTCGCCAGGCGGGCCGTCGGGCCAACGCCACCCACCCGGCACACCACACCGGCACCAGTGGGGGCCCCAGCAGCAACGCCAGGAACGGCCACATCAGCACGCGGACCTCGGACCCGTTGGCGGCCGAGAGCGCCCGGCCCATGGCGAGCTGCGGCCACCCGTGCGCCACCTGGTAGAGCAGGTTCGGCGCGCCGACGAGCACGGCCAGCACGACGCCGCCGAGCAGCTGCCGCGACCACAGCACCCTTCGCGGTCCGACCAGGAGCAGCCCGGCCGCCAGCGCGAGCAGGAGCAGCGCCACCAACAGCTTGTTGTACGAGCTGAGCCCGACGACGGCGCCCACGGCGTACCACCACCCCGGCTGGTGGCGCAGCTGCGCGCGCATCACCAGCAGGACGACTGCCGGCCAGACCACCAGGTCCAGCGTCGAGGTCAGCATCACGTGCCCGAACAGCAACGGGGTGCTCGCGAAGGCGTAGGCCCACGCGCACAGCGTCTGCGCCCGCCGTCCGCCCCCGAGCTCCCGGGTGATGAGCACGACCACCAGGACGGAGGCGGTGGCCGCGAGGGTCGCGGGGACGCGCACCGCCCAGGGCGCGTCCGCCACCCTCGTGACGAAGGTCCGCACCAGCCAGGGGGTCAGCGCCGGCTGGTCGAGGTACCCCCAGGCGGGGCGGAGCATCCGGAAGTACAGCTCGTCGCGGGCGAAGCCGTAGCGACCGCTCGTGGCGGTCAGCACGACGGCCAGCGCCGCCATCGCAGCGCCCACCGGCCCGCGCGTCAGAGGCGGCAGGCCGGGTGCGGGGCCTTCGTACGACGGCGTGGCGACCCCCGCCGTCGCTGCCGCCCCGCGCCCGTCCCCCACAGCGCCAACCTACGACGGCCGGGGCGCCGCGCGTGGGGGAAACGACGCTCCCGGCCCGGGCCTGCGCCAAGCCCCCGGCCACCGCTCAGGCGTCGATGACCACGGGGATGATCAGCGGGCTGCGGCGGTACTTGCGGTGGGCCCAGGTGGAGACCGCGTCGCGGATCATCTCCTCGGTCTGGTCGACGTCGAAGTCCTCCTTGGAGGCCTTGGTCAGCACCTGCTGGATCACCGGGACCGCGCTGTCGAAGGCGGAGACGTCGTACTCGAAGCCGTGGGCCAGGAAGTCCGGCTTCTCGGTGAGCTTGCCGGTGTCGGGGTCGGCCAGGGCGACGATGGTGACGACGCCCTCCTCGGCGAGGTTGCGTCGCACGGTCAGCGACTCCTCGGTCGCGCCGCCGACGGTCGCCGCGTCGACGTACACCAGGCTCGCGGGGACCTTGCCGGTGACCTTGGCGATGCCGTCGACCAGGTCGATGACCGACCCGTCCTCGGCGATGATCGCCCGGTCGGGGTGCACCCCGGTGCGGATCGCGAGGTCGGCGTTCGCGCGCAGGTGGCGCCACTCCCCGTGCACGGGCAGCACGTTGGAGGGCTTGATGATGTTGTAGCAGTAGACCAGCTCACCGGCGCTGGCGTGCCCGGAGACGTGCACCTTGGCGTTGCCCTTGTGGACCACGTTGGCGCCGTAGCGGGTGAGCTCGTTGATCACCCGGTAGATGGCGTTCTCGTTGCCCGGGATCAGCGAGCTGGCCAGCAGGACCGTGTCGCCCTCGGTGATGCGGATCGTGTGGTCCCGGTTGGCCATCCGCGACAGGGCCGCCATCGGCTCACCCTGGGACCCGGTGCAGATCAGCGTGATCTTGTTGGCCGGCAGCTTCTCCAGCTGCTTGAGGTCGACCACCAGGCCGTCGGGGATCTTGAGGTAGCCCAGCTCGCGGGCGATGCCCATGTTGCGGACCATCGACCGTCCGACGAACGCGACCTTGCGACCGTGCTCGTACGCCGCGTCCAGCACCTGCTGGATGCGGTGCACGTGGCTGGCGAAGCTGGAGACGATGACCCGACCCGGGCAGGTGCGGAAGACCTGCTCGATCGCCGGCGTGAGCTCCAGCTCGGAGGTGGTGAAGCCGGGGACCTCGGCGTTGGTGGAGTCGGCCATGAAGAGGTCCACGCCCTCTTCGGCCAGCCGCGCGAAGGCGACGAGGTCGGTGATCCGACCGTCGAGGGGGAACTGGTCCATCTTGAAGTCGCCGGTGTGCAGGACGAGGCCGGCCGCCGTGCGGATCGCCACGGCCAGGCCGTCGGGGATGGAGTGGTTGACGGCGATGAACTCGCAGTCGAACGGGCCCAGGGTCTTGCGCTCACCCTCCCGCACCTCCATGGTCACGGGCGTGATCCGGTGCTCCTTGAGCTTGGCGGTGATGAACGCCAGCGTCAGCCGGGAACCGACGACGGGGATGTCGGGCCGCTCCTTGAGCAGGTACGGCACGCCGCCGATGTGGTCCTCGTGGCCGTGCGTCAGCACGATCGCGTCGACCTTGTCCAGGCGGTCCCGGATCCAGCTGAAGTCCGGGAGGATCACGTCCACGCCCGGCTGGTGCTCCTCGGGGAACAGCACCCCGCAGTCCACGACCAGCAGCCGGCCCCCGTGCTCGAACACCGTCATGTTCCGGCCGATCTCGCCCAGGCCACCCAGCGGCACGATCCGCAGGCCGTCCTTCGGCAGCGCCGGCAGCGAGTCGGACCTGGTCGAGCCGCGCCGCGACCCGCGACGGCTCATCGGGTCACCCCCGCAGCCGTCACGGTGCAGGTCGTACGGGGGTGCTCTCGTGTGCTCACTGTTCGCCTTCGGTCGTGTCGGTGGTCGCGCCCGGGCGCGTGCGGTCCTCCGCGATTATGCCGGGTGCGGCCACCCCAGCCGGTCGCCGGGACCGTCCGGCCCTCCGCCGCGACCATCCGGCCGTGTGGTCGGACGCCGGTGCCATACCCCGCCGGGTACCGGGACCTTCGGCCGGGAGCCGTCCCGCCCTCCCTTCGTAGCCTCGGGAGGAGCAGGGAACCGCCACGAGGCAGCGAGGAGCGGACCGTGAGGAAGCGACTGCTGGTGCTCGGAGCTGGCACCGCCGGCACGATGATCGTCAACAAGCTGCGACGGCGGCTGGACGCGGGCGACTGGGAGATCACCGTCGTCGACCGGGACGACGGCACCCCTACCAGCCCGGCTACCTGTTCCTGCCGTTCGGCACCTACACCCCGCAGCAGCTCGACGCGCTCGCGGCACGCCTTCCTGCCCGACGGCGTCGACTTCGTGCTCGGCGAGGTCGACCGCGTCGACGCCGCCGGCCGACACCGTGCTCCTGGCCGACGGCCGGGCCCTGGCCTACGACTACCTGGTCATCGCCTCCGGCACGTCACCGCGGCCGGACCAGACGCCCGGGCATGCTCGGGCCAGCAGTGGCGCCAGCAGCATCTTCGACTTCTACACCCTCGACGGCGCCACCGCGCTCGCCGACGGCGCTGCGCCGGCTTCGACCAGCGGCCGGCTGGTCGTGCACATCACCGAGATGCCGATCAAGTGCCCGGTCGCGCCGCTGGAGTTCACCTTCCTCGCCGACGCCTGGCTGCGCGAGCGCGGCCTGCGCGACCGGGTCGAGCATCGTCTACGTGACGCCGCTGCCGGGTGCGTTCACCAAGCCGATCGCCTCCCGGCACCTGGGCGCGATGCTCGACGAGCGCAAGATCGCCGTCGAGACCGACTTCATGGTCGAGCGGGTCGACCCGGCGCGCAAGGCGCTCGTGTCGTACGACGAGCGGGAGGTCCCGTTCGACCTGCTGGTCACGGTCCCGCTCAACATGGGTGCCGACTTCGTCGCCCGGTCCGGGCTCGGCGACGAGCTGAACTACGTCCCCGTCGACCAGCGACACGCTGCGGTCGAAGGAGTACGACAACATCTTCGCCGTCGGCGACGCCTCCGACATCCCGGCCTCGAAGGCCGGCTCGGTCGCGCACTTCTCGGTCGAGATCTTCGTCGACAACTTCCTGCAGCTCATCGCCGGCCGGCCGATGACCGGGTCGTTCGACGGGCACGCCAACTGCTTCATCGAGTCCGGCGACGGCAAGGGCCTGCTCATCGACTTCAACTACGACACCGAGCCGCTGCCCGGGAAGTACCCGCTGCCGGTCGTCGGCCCGTTCGAGCCTGCTGAAGGAGACCCGGGCCAACCACCTGGGCAAGCTCGCGTTCCGCTGGATCTACTGGAACGTCCTGCTTCCCGGCCGGCCGATCCCGCTGCCGGCGCACATGTCGATGGCCGGCAAGACCAGCACGCGACCACCACGTGAGAGGAGGAGCACGCCATGCCCGTCACCACGCTCGACGGCCACCAGATCCACGTCAACGAGGAGGGCTTCCTGACCGACCCCGCCGAGTGGGACGAGGACCTCGCCGCGCGCTGGCCGCGCAGATCGGCATCACCCTGACCGACGAGCACTGGAAGGTGATCCGCTTCCTGCGCGAGGACTTCGCGGCAGCAGGGCGAGACGCGCGACGCTGCGCCGGGTGTCCAGCCGTCGGCGGCATCCCGGTCAAGGAGCTGTTCGCGCTCTTCCCGCAGAAGCCGGCCAAGAAGATGGCCTACGTCGCCGGGCTGCCCAAGCCGCACGGCTGCGTCTGACCCGGACCGACCATCGACGAGGACCGTACCGCCATGACCACCACCGACACCGCGCCGGCGATCGTCCCCCAGTTCGACACCGAGACGCCGGCCGGCCGCAAGCTCGCCATCATCTGCTCCAAGGGCAGCCTCGACATGGCCTACCCCGGGCTCATCCTGGCCAACGCCGCCCTCGGTGAGGGCGTCGAGACCCACCTGTTCTTCACGTTCTGGGGCTTCGACATGATCAACAAGAAGACCATGGACGACCTGAAGTTCACGCTGCTCGGCAACACCGCGACCCACATGCCGCAGGGCCTCGGCGGCCTGCCCGGGATGACCGCGCATGGCCACCTCGCAGCTGAAGAAGTCGATCGCCGACCTCGACGTGCCCGAGGTGCCGGAGTTCCTCGAGCAGATCGTCGCCTCCGGCGGTCACCTGTGGGCCTGCCGGATGTCGGCCGACATGAACCACCTGACCGAGGACGACCTCTACGACGAGGTCGAGGGCATCATCAGCGCCAGCGACTTCATCGAGAAGACCGAAGGCGCCCAGCTGCTGTTCATCTGAGCGGCCGGCAAGGGGCACTGAGAGGACGGCGGCGGATGGACGACCGACACGGGAGACTGCCGGCGGACGCGTTCGTCGCCGGTCAGGGGCTGCTGCTGCTCGCCCTGGTGGCGCCCGGCACCTCGTCGCCCTGGCGGGTGCCCCGGCCGGTGCACCGCGCCGGGCTGGGCCTCAGCGCCGTCGGGCTGGGCGGCATGCTCGTCGCCGCCTCCACCCTCGGCAAGGGGCTCACCGCCTCGCCGCTGCCGAACGCCGCGGCGCAGCTGCGCACCGGCGGGCTCTACTCCAGGGTCCGGCACCCGATCTACAGCGGGCTGCTGCTGTTCGCCACCGGGAGGGTCCTGGCGAGCCCGAGCCCGGTCCGCCTGGCGGCGCTGGGAGGCCTCACCGTGCTGCTGGCCCGGAAGGCGCGCTGGGAGGAGCGGCACCTGGTCCAGCGCTTCCCCGACTACGCCCGGTACGCCGAGGCGACGCCGCGGTTCGTTCCCGCGCTGTCGGTGCACCGGTCGACCGGAAGCGCTCGGCCCCGGCTCCGCTCTTCGTGATGTGACGACCCGGTGGTCAGCGGGTACGACGTCCCCGTCACTGACCGCCACGACGTCGACCACCCGGAGCACCGATGAGCCCGCACCCGACCACGCCCGCACCCCCCACGGCACCGCCCAGCATCCGGCTGCCCGGCATCATCCTCGGCGTGGGCCTCGGCGGGTTCGTCGACGGGATCCTGCTGCACCAGATCCTGCAGTGGCACCACATGCTCACCAGCACGAACACCGACCGGGTCGGCATCGCCTACTACCCGGCCGACACGGTGCACGGCCTGCGGATGAACACCCTCTGGGACGGCGTCTTCCACACCTTCACCTGGCTGTGCGTCCTGGTGGGCCTCGCGATCCTCTACTCGCGGGTGGAGCACTCCCGCGGTCGGGTGTGGACCTCTCGCGCCCTGTGGGGCCTCGTGCTCTTCGGGTGGGGCCTGTTCAACGTGGTGGAGGGGCTGGTCGACCACCAGATCCTCGGCATCCACCACGTCCGCAGCGGCCCGCACCAGATCTGGTGGGACATGGGCTTCCTCGCCCTCGGCGTGCTCCTCATGGCCGCAGGCTGGCTGGTCCAGCGGGGCGCGACCTTCCATGACAGCGGCGAGCCGGCCCTGCCGACGCGGGGAGCCGCGTCGTGACCGTGGCAGCAACGACCCCGGTCGTCCTGGCCGAGGCACTGGCATCGGTGCCGGCCCACGGCGCGCCCGACGCGTCCGGCGGCGTGGAGTCGCTGCTGCCCCTGGCCGTGCTCGGCCTGGTCGCCCTGAGCTACCTGGTGCTGGCGGCGCGGGAGCGCCGCCGCCGGACCTGGAGCGCCTGGCGCACCGCCTCGTTCACCGCGGGTGCGGCGCTCCTGGGCTGGGCACTGTCGCCGGGCTTCGACGCCCTCGCCGACGCGGACTTCGGCGTCCACATGGCCCAGCACCTGCTGGTGGCGATGCTGGCCCCGCTCGGCCTGGTCCTCGGCGCACCGGTCACCCTGCTGCTGCGGGCCCTCCCACCGGCGCGGGCCCGGCTCCTGGGGCATCTGCTGCGCAGCAGCCCGATGCACCTGCTGGCGCACCCGGTCTCGGCGTTGGTGCTCAGCGCCGGCGGGCTGGCCGCGCTCTACCTCACCCCGCTGTACGCGGCCACCACCACCAGCGCACCCCTGCACGCCCTGGTGCACGCGCACCTGGTGGCCTCGGGCTACCTCTTCGCGTGGGTCGTCGCGGGCCCGGACCCGGCGCCGAGGCGGGCGTCCGTGCGGGTGCGGCTCGTCGTCCTCGGAGTGGCTGTGGCGGTGCACGCCGTCGTGGCGCAGCTGCTGTTCGCCGGGTTGCTGGTGCAGGTCCACGAGCCCGTGGCCGAGATGCAGGCGGCCGGCAACCTCATGTACTTCGGCGGCGACGTCGCCGAGCTGCTGCTGGCGGTGGCGTTGCTGCTGACCTGGAAGCCGGGCCGCAGGCGCGGCCCGGCCCGGGCTCAGGCCGCGACCGTGACCGCCTGAGGAGAGGGTGCACCGGTGAGCTGGGCGATCACGGTGGGCAGGTCGGTGCTGGCGTCGCGGTTGTAGGGCAGCTTGGAGAGCGCGGCGCCCATCGCGCAGGTGTTCGTGAGCGCGGCGGTGGTGAGGCCGGCCCCGATGGCCGCCGAGAGCCACTTCGCCCTGGGGGCGACGAGGCTGGCCAGGATGCCGGTCAGGACCAGGCCGCCGGCGACCAGGCGGACCTGGCGCTCGAGGTCCCACCGGGCCGGGCCGCGGTTGACCGGGGCGCCGGCCTGCTGCCAGGCGGTGATGCCGCCGTCCAGGACGTGCAGGTTGGCCAGGCCGGTGCCGGCCAGCAGGGCCTCCGCCTGCCCGGCGCGGGCGCCGGAGCGGCAGATCAGGACGACGTCCTGCTCGAGGTGCTCACGCAGCTCCTCGCGGTGCTCGCGCAGCAGGTCCAGCGGCACGTTGTAGGACCCGGGGATGTGGGCGGTGGTGAACTCCGCGGGAGTGCGGACGTCCAGCAGGCGCGGGCCGTCGGTGCTCGCGGTCCACTCGCGCAGGGACGGGGCGTCCAGGCGGGCGGGCCGGGTGGTGGTGGTGCTGGTGGTCATGACGTCCTTCGGGGTTGGTGGAGACGAGGTGGTGGTGTGGTGGTGTGGTGGTGGCAGCGGTGGCGCTGCGGCCGATATTCCGGAGGGCGTGGCCCGCAAGGTCACAGGAGCTGGGGGATGCTGCGGGCGGCGGTGTAGAGCGCGACCGCGACCAGCAGGACGGTGAACGCCCGGGACAGGGCCTCGGGCCGCACCCGGGAGGCGATCCGGCCGCCGAGCAGGCTGCCGACCACCGCGGCGGCGGTGAAGACGCCGATGACGGCCCAGTCGATGCCGATGCCGTGCCCGGCCCGGGAGGCCAGGGCGGTGGCGCTGTTGATCGCGATCACCAGCAGCGAGGTGCCCACGGCCACCGGCATCGGAGAACCCCAGCGCCAGCACCAGCGCGGGCACGACGGCGAAGCCGCCGCCGACGCCGAAGAACCCGGTCAGCAGCCCGACCGCGCTCGCGGTGACCACGACCTTGACCGCGCGGGGGCAGTCGCACACGAAGCGGGGGGTGAAGGCGATGATCGGGTCGAACGCGTCGTCCAGCGGCCCTGCGCCGCGGCGGCCGTGCCGCTGCCGGGCGATCATGATGCCCGCAACGACCAGCATCAGGACCGAGAACGCCGCGAGCAGGACCGCCGGGGCGACGCTGGCCGACAGGTGGGAGCCGTACCAGGACCCGGCCACGCCCAGGACGCCGAACAGCAGGCCCTGGGCCACCCGGACCTGTCCGGCCCGGGCGTGGGCGACCATCCCGGTCAGCGAGGTGACCCCGACGATGATCAGCGACCCGGTGGTCGCCGCGACCGGGCTCTGCCCCAGCACGTAGACCAGGGCCGGCACGGTCAGGATCGAGCCGCCGCCACCGAGCGCGCCGAGGCTCAGCCCGATCAGCAGCCCGAGGGGAAGGGCAAGGGCAAGCACGAGAAGGGTTCTCCGTCCAGGTCGAGGATGATCCGTCGGTGGAATGCCGCGGTGGTGGCGCTGGTGCCGGGGCGTCGGGCCCCAGCTGACGACGCCCCGCGGCGGCGCCTCAGCTGACGGCGCCGGCCGGGACGCTCTCCGCGGTGGCCAGGGGCAGCCCGGCCGCTGCGGCGTGCTCGTCGTAGGAGTCGTCGACGGCGACGACCTGGCTGCCGTGGGCAGCGAGGATGGACGCGGCGATCGAGGCGCGGTAGCCGCCGCGCGCAGTGCACCCAGACCTCGCCGGCCGGGACCTCGTCCAGGCGCCCGAGCAGCTCGTGCAGCGGGATGTGGACCGCGCCGTCGATGTGGGACTGCGCCCACTCCGCCGTCGACGCACGTCCAGGACGGTCACGGCGCGGTGGTGGCGGACCTGGGCCAGGTCGGCGAACGTGGCCCGTTCGAACGGTGCCCAGCGGGCCGTCGGTCCAGTGCTGCGGGGCGCCGGTGGCCGCGGCCGCGGGGCGGTCGATGCCGATCCGGACCAGCTCGCGCTGGGCCTCGGCGACCTGCTCGGGGGTCTCGCCGAGCAGCGTCAGCGGGGTGCCCCACGGGATCAGCCAGCCCAGGTAGGTGGCGAACTGGCCGTCGAGACCGAAGTTCAGGGTGCCGGGCACGTGCCCGGCGGCGAACGCGGTGCGGGTGCGCAGGTCGACCACCCACTCCCCCGCCTCGATCCGCCGGCGCAGCGCGGCCTTGTCGGCCGGCTCCGGGGCGGACAGGTCCGGAGCGCCAGGGCCGGCGGCGTTGGCCGGGCCCATGTGCGCGTAGTAGGCCGGGTAGGCGTCCAGCCCGGCGAGCAGTGTCGGCCACCCACGCGCTCCTCGTCCTGGGTCAGCGCCGGGTTCGCTCGTCTTCTCCTGCCCGATGGTCGAGGCGGTGGCCTCGGACTGGGTGGCCGAGCAGAAGCTGCCGAACCCGTGGGTGGGCAGCACCTGCGGTCTGCGTCGGGCAGCTCGGCCGCGAGCCGGTGCGCCGAGGCGTACTGGTGGTGCACCAGGGCGTGGGTGTGGTCGGGGCCGAGCAGGTCCGGGCGGCCGGTCGAGCCGAACAGCAGCGACCCGCCGGTGAACACCCCGACCTGCTGTGCCGTGCGGCGCTCCAGCGCGTAGGACAGGTGGGTGAAGGTGTGGCCCGGGGTGGCGAGCACCCGCACCCGCATCGACCGGGCTGACCTCGACGACGTCACCGTCGCCGACCGGCGACCCGGTCGTAGGCGACGTCGTCGGCGGCGTTGACGTGGTACGCCGCGCCGGTCGCCTGCGCCAGCGCCAGCCCGCCGGTGACGTAGTCGTTGTGCAGATGGGTCTCGAAGACGTGGGTGATCCGCACCCCGGCCTCGCTGCGCCAGGGCCAGCACCCGGTCGATGTCGCGCTGCGGGTCGACCACCACCGCGACCTGCCCGTCGTGGGCGAGGTAGCTGCGGTCGCCCAGGGTCGGGGTGTCGATCGGGACGATGGTGACCATGGACGTGGTCCTTTCCGGGGGCTGGCGGGGCGGCTGTGGGCCGCACTCGGCGCGGTGTCGTGGGATACCCGTGGGGGTATGTGGTCCTCAACGGTAGAGCCCTCCTGGGCATTCCGTCGATCCGGCAGGCGTGAATGTGGCATACCCCACCCCGTATTGGTCGCCTCGCAACGGAATGCCCGCCCGGCCACCCGCGTTGATACCCCCAAGGGTATGAACACGACCGGTAGAGAGGAACTCCCATGAGCACCAAGGCGCTCACCGCAACCACGTTCGAGCAGACCGTCCACGACGGCGGCATCGTCCTCGTCGACTTCTGGGCCAGCTGGTGCGGACCGTGCCGGATGTTCGCCCCGGTCTACGACAAGGCCTCCGCCGCCCACCCCGACATCGTCTTCGGCAAGGTCGACACCGAGGCCGAGCAGGCGCTGGCCGCCGCCGCACGCATCACGTCGATCCCCACGCTGATGGGCTTCCGCGACGGGATCCTCGTCTTCAGCCAGCCCGGCGCCCTGCCGGCCGCCGCGCTGGAGCAGGTCATCGCCGGCATCCGGGCGCTGGACATGGACGCTGTCCGCGCCGACCTCCAGCGGCAGCAGCCGGCCGGTTCCGCAGCCAGCAGGTCCTGACCACCGACCGCACCGACCATCGAACGGAAGTCGCCATGACGTACGCACTCAGCACCACGGTCCGGCAGCCCTACGAGCAGGCGGTCGCCGCCACGCGGACGGCCCTGGGCGAGCAGGGGTTCGGGATCCTGACCGAGATCGACATCCGGGCCACGATGAAGGCCAAGCTCGACGTCGACGTGGCCCCGCAGGTCATCCTCGGCGCCTGCCGGCCTCCCCTGGCGCACGCCGCGCTCCAGGCGGAGCCCTCGGTGGGGCTGCTGCTCCCGTGCAACGTCGTGGTTCGAGCCGTCGACGACAACACCACGGTCGTGGAGGCGATGGACCCCGCGGTCATGGTGACCCTGACCGGCAACGAGGCACTGGGCCCGGTGGCCATCGAGGCCGGACAGCGGCTCGCCGCCGCCCTGTCCGCCCTCACGCCCACCCCTGCGCACCCGTGAGCGCCCGCTCTACCCTCAGCAGCATCGCGACAACGAAAGGACCACCATGGTCGAGCTGAAGCCCGAGGACATGGGCGCCGTGGTCAACCGGCTGCGCCGGGCGCAGGGCCAGATCGGCGGCATCCTGAAGATGATCGAGGAGGGCCGCGACTGCAAGGACGTCGTCACCCAGCTCGCCGCCGTCAACCGGGCCCTGGACCGCGCGGGGTTCGCCATCATCGCCACCGGCCTCAAGCAGTGCCTCAACGACCCTGACGGGGACGGGTCGATGGACACCGCGGCCATGGAGAAGCTCTTCCTGTCCCTCGCATGAGCAGCGCCGAGCACGAGCGGCCCCGGCACACCGGTGGCGACGCGGCGTCGTGGGACGCCCGCTACGCCGCGGCGGCGCAGGAGGACAGCACCGTCTGGAGCACCACCCCGAACGCCACGGTCGAGGCCGTGCTGGACGGCGTGCGGCCGGGCACGGCCGTGGACCTCGCGGCCGGAGAGGGCCGCAACGCGATCTGGCTGGGCGGCCGCGGCTGGGACGTCACGGCCGTGGACTTCTCCGGCGCCGGCGTGGACATCGGCCGGCGCCGGGCCGAGGCCGCCGGCATCGACGTCACCTGGGTGGTCGCCGATGTCACCCGGTGGGCGCCGCCGGCGCCGGTGGACCTGGTCCTGCTGGCCTACCTCCAGCTGCCCGGCGCGGTGCTCGTGCCGCTCCTGGCCCGCGCCGCCACGTGGCTGCGCCCGGGCGGGCGGCTGCTCGTGGTCGGACACGACCGCGACAACCTCGACCGTGGTGTCGGCGGCCCGCAGGACCCGGCCGTGCTCCACACCGTCGACCTGCTGCGCGAGGGCGCCGCCGGGCTGGTGGTCGACCGCTGCGAGCAGGTCGCCCGGCCCGTGCAGACCCCGGAGGGCCCCCGCCAGGCCGTCGACACCCTGCTGGAGGCCCACCGGTCGCAGGAGTGAGGCCGTGGCCCGGTCACCGCCAGCGTGACCGCAGGCGCCGGGGCTGATCGGCCACCGCACGCCCCGTGCTGCGCAGGCGCTCCATCGCCTGCCCGGCCGGACCACGGTCGGCGGCCTCGCTCTCCCACTGGCGCCGGCGACGCAGCCGTTCCTGGACGTCGAGCTCGCGCAGCACCCGTTCCACCCCCGCGAGCAGGGACCCCCGCAGCAGCCACCGGTCAGGGTCCTCCCGCGCGTCGACCAGCAGCAGCTCGGTCAGCCGGGCGCGGGTCTCTCCCAGTGCGTCCATGGCCCGCGCGAGCGGGGCCTCGGCCCCGGGCAGGAGCGTGTCCGACTCCGAGCGGACGAGCGCCCCGAAGGCGCGGATGCTGTCGGCGAGGTCGCGCAGCAGCAGGGCGAACGCCTCCAGCAGCTCCGAGGAGTAGCCCTTGTCCTCCCCCACCGCCTCCGCGACCCCGTCGGCGATGGACCGGAAGACGGCGCGCAGGGCGACGACGCTGTGCTCCAGGGCGTCCAGCCCGCTACGCAGGCGCGGGTCCGTGTCAGCGGTACCGACCGCACGAGGGTTGAACCGGCGGCTGTCAGCGGCCTCGTTGACGGCCGCGTCGGCGCGCTCGACCGAGCGGTCGAGCCGGCGGAAGTCCTCCAGCCAGCCGATGGCCTGCTGCAGGGAGACTCCCCCCGGCAGGTCGGTGGCGGCGCGCTCGAGCACGTCCGCCGCCTCGACGGCCACGTGTTCCACCGCCGTCCCCGCATCGCGGCTGCGCAGCGGTGGCGGCAGCAGGACGTTGGTCAGGACCCCGACGCCCGCTCCGACCAGCGTCTCGGCCACCCGTGACGCGGCGGCGGCCTGCGCGCCGCTGACTCCCAGCACGAGCATCGCGCTGATCGGCACCTCCAGCAGGTGCTCACCGAGGCGCAGCAGCTGCCCGATGATCAGGGCGGCCGCGATCACCGCCCCGAGGCTCCACCACGTCAGGCCGACGACCTCCGAGAGCAGGACGGCGACCAGGACGCCCGCGACGACGCTGAGCACACGCTTCAGCCCGGTGGTCAGCGTCGAGAACAACGTGGCCTGCACCACGAGCAGCGCCGTCAGCGGGCCGGTCAACGGCTGGGTGTGCGGAAACAGGGCGTGCGCCACGACGTACGCCGCGACCGCGGCCAGGGTGAGCCGTCCGGCGCGGGTCAGGACGGCGCGTCCGCGGCGTCGCCATACGCGCCTGGCACGGGCGGGTGCCGTACGTACGCGCCGGCGCGCCGCGGCAGCCAGGGCGCGCGGATCCCGGCCGGTGGTCATGACCCGAGCATGCCGGGCCCGGGCCGCCTGCGCCCCCGCGGGTCCGCAGAGGGTTGCGCGCCGCGCGCCGCCGGAGCAAGGTCGAAGGTGTCGTCGGCCGGAGCACCGGGCTGGCGGCCGCGGAAGGCCTCGGTTCGCCAGAGGCAGGGAGGATGACCTCGATGAGCAGAGAGCCCGCCACGCTGCACAAGGGGCTGAGACAGCGTCACCTGACCATGATCGCGATCGGCGGCGTCATCGGAGCCGGCTTGTTCGTCGGGTCCGGCGTCGTCATCAACGAGACCGGACCGTCGGCGTTCCTGGGCTACGCGCTGACCGGCGTGCTGATCGTGCTCGTGATGCGCATGCTCGGGGAGATGGCCACCGCCAACCCCTCGACCGGCTCCTTCGCCGACTACGCCCGCCGTGCGATGGGCGGCTGGGCCGGGTTCTCGGTGGGCTGGCTGTACTGGTACTTCTGGGTCATCGTCGTCGGCTTCGAGGCGGTGGCCGGGGCCAAGATCATCACCTACTGGTTCGACGCGCCCCTCTGGCTGCTGTCGCTCGGGCTGATGGTGCTGATGACGGCGACCAACCTGTTCTCCGTCTCCTCCTTCGGGGAGTTCGAGTTCTGGTTCGCCGGCATCAAGGTCGCCGCGATCTGTGTCTTCCTCGCCCTCGGCGCGCTGTTCGTCCTGGGTCTGTGGCCGGGCAGGTCCAGGGACTTCAGCAACCTCACCGCCCACGGCGGCTTCTTCCCCAAGGGCGCCAGCGCCGTGGTCGCCGCCATCGTCGTGGTCATCTTCTCCATGGTCGGCGCGGAGATCGCCACCGTCGCGGCAGCCGAGTCCGACAACCCGGAGAAGGCGATCGCCAAGGCCACCAACTCCGTGGTGCTGCGCGTGGCCATCTTCTTCGTCGGGTCGGTGTTCCTGCTCGCGGTCATCCTGCCGTGGAACTCCACCCAGCTCGGCGCGTCGCCCTACGTCAGCGCCTTCAAGGCGATGGGCATCCCGTACGCCGACGACGTGATGAACGCGGTCGTCCTGACCGCGGTGCTCTCCTGCCTCAACTCCGGCCTCTACACCGCGTCCCGGATGCTCTTCGTGCTGGCGGCGCGACGAGAAGCGCCCGCCCAGCTGATCTCGGTGAGCAAGAGCGGCGTGCCCCGCGTGGCCATCCTGACATCCACCATCGTCGGCTTCCTCTGCGTCATCGCCGCCGCCGTCTCGCCCGACACGGTGTTCCTCTTCCTCCTGAACTCCTCGGGCGCGATCATCCTGTTCGTCTACCTGCTGATCGCGGTCTCCCAGGTGGTCCTGCGGCGCAGGACCGACCCGCAGAAGCTCATCGTGCGGATGTGGTTCTTCCCGTTCCTGTCGATCGCCACGATCGTGGCCATCGTCGGCGTGCTCGTACAGATGTATGTCAACGAGAAGGTCCGCCCCCAGCTGCTGCTCAGCCTGGTGGCGTGGGCCCTCGTGCTCGTGTTCTACCTGCTGACCCGCTGGCGTGGCGGGTCGGTCGCGCCGGAGGCAGCCGCCGGGGCCCGGGCCGCCGAGAGGGTGCTGGTCCTCGCCAACGAGACCGTGGCGGCGGACGAGCTGATGGACGAGCTGCGCCGGATCGACCGGTCCGGCCACGCCGTCTACCACGTGTGCGTCCCCGCGGAGCCCGCCGGCACAGGCCCCGCAGGTCAGCCGTCCGGCGGGGCCGGGGACGCCCGCGTCGAGGCGGCGCAGGCGCGGCTCGACCACGCGCTGCAGATCCTGCGCAGCGAAGGCCTCCACGCCGACGGGGCCCTCGGCGACGCGCGGCCGATGCACGCCCTCCAGGCCGCAGTCACTGCCTTCCAGCCCGACCAGCTGGTCATCTCCACCCATCCCGAGGAGCACTCCACCTGGCTGCGCCATGGCGTCGTCCACCAGGCGCGCCACGTCCACTCCCTGCCGGTGACCCACGTGGTGTCGTACGTCGGGCGGCCGGTCGCGCCCTGAGCCGGGCTCTGCATGCCCGCACCCGGGGTCGGCACACACCGGGCCGGCCCCCTCTCAGGTGTTCTCCGGCGCATCCGCGGGGGCTCCGGCAACCAGCGTGGTGCCGTCGCTGACGACCCGCGCGGGCACGACCGCCAGCCGCTCGGCGAGCTCGGGCATCGGCGGGTTGTGGTGACCGAGGTGGATGGCGACCAGGTCCGTTGACCCCGCGACGACGCCGGACTGCCGCAGCAGCTCCGCGGTGTCGGCGAAGGTCCGCAGGTTCAGGTGGTCGGCTGCCGGCACCGGCCGGTCGCCGAACGTCTCCTCCAGCAGCACGAGGTCGCACCGCTGGCCGCTCAGCGGCTCCAGGTCCCGGTGCTCGAGCGGCCCGGTGTCCGTCGCGTACAGCAGTCGGCGGCCGCCCCTCTCGACGACGTACAGCACCGCCGTCCCGGCCTGCGCGTGCCTCGCCGCCAGCGCGGTGACGAGGTGGGCGCCGACCTGGAGCTGCTGCCCGGCCTTGACCGCCGTCAGGGTGATGCGGTCGTTCCCGGGGGCGATCCAGTGCTCACAGGCGTCGAGCACCGACGCCGGGCCGACGACCTCCAGCGGCAGGTCCGTGACCCAGCCGCGATAGAGCAGCACCGCAGGGTCGAAGTGGTCCGGATGGGCATGAGTCACCAGGATGCTGCGCACCCGCGCGAGGCTGCGACCGGCCCGGACCGCCTGCCGCAGGGTCTCCGGCCCGCAGTCGAGCAGGAGCACGTCGTCCACGAGGGCGCTGCTCTGGCTGCGGATCTCCCCGGTGTCGCGGGCCACGGCGCAGGACGTGCACCCGCAGAACGCGTTGGGCCATCCGTCGGCCGCTCCGGTGCCGAGCAGGGTGACCTCCACGGCGGCCACCATAGGCGGCCCGGGACCCGGGAGCGGAATAGGCGGCGTGCCCGGCGCCTTGGACCAGGGGATCCCCCACACGCCCTACGAAAGAGGAATGCCCGTGAGCCACACCCCCGCCCTGGTCACCGCCGCCGCCGGAGCCCCGCTCGAGCCCGCACTGATCGAGCGCCGCGCGCTGCGCGATGACGACGTACAGATCGACGTCAAGTTCGCCGGCATCTGCCACTCCGACATCCACCAGGTCCGCGACGAGTGGGGCGAGGCCATCTTCCCGATGGTGCCCGGGCACGAGATCGTCGGCATCGTCTCCGCGCCGTCGGCGTCCGACGGTCACCAAGCTACAAGGTCGGCGACCGCGTCGGCGTCGGCTGCATGGTCGACTCCTGCGGCGAGTGCGAGTCCTGCAAGGACGGCGACGAGCAGTACTGCACCAAGGGCTCCGTCGGCACCTACAACGCCACGAGCTACGACGGCGAGCCCACCGACGGCGGCTACTGCCAGCAGATCGTCGTCACCGAGCACTTCGTGCTCGGCATCCCCGAGGGCTCGAGCTCGACGTCGCCGCGCCGCTGCTGTGCGCCGGCATCACGCACTACTCGCCGCTGCGCCACTGGGGCGCCGGCCCGGGCAAGAAGGTCGCCGTCGTCGGCCTGGGCGGGCTCGGCCACATGGCGGTCAAGCTCGCCGCCGCGATGGGCGCCGAGGTCACCGTGCTCTCCAGCACCTCGCGCAAGGAGGAGGACGGCAAGCGCCTCGGCGCCGACGCACTCTACGCCACCAAGACGACGCGACCGTTCACCGAAGCGCCTGCGCGACCTTCGACCTGATCCTCAACACCGTGTCGCGCAGACCTGCCGATGGACGACTACCTGAGCGCTGCTGCGCCCGCACGGCGCGCTGGTCGACGTCGGCGCTCCCGACCAAGCCGCTCGAGGTGCCCGGCGTTCGCGCTCATCGGCGGCAACAAGCGCGCTCGCCGGCTCGATCATCGGCGGCATCGCCGAGACCCAGGAGATGCTCGACTTCTGCGCCGAGCACGGCATCGTCGCCGACATCGAGCTCATCGCGGCCGACCAGATCAACGAGGCCTACGACCGCGTCGTCGACTCGCGACGTGCGCTACCGCTTCGTCATCGACACGGCGACCATCAAGGCCTGACCCGCACCGCACGCCGTACGACGCCCGCCCGACGCACGCCGTCGGGCGGGCGTCGCGGTGTCTGGGCCGGGGCGGTCGGCCTGCCAGGCGTCAGCGCCGAGGACCTGGAGTGCGGAACAAAACCTGAGGTCCTTTCGCCCTATTTGGTGCGGTATGGCTTTTATCCTGTTGTGCGCCGCAGGCACCAACGCTCGGCGAGCAGGCGACGACCCGGTTCCCCGGGGACGACCGGCTCGCGGCATGGGGCCGGCGGCGCCCCACCGCCACCCTGGTCGGCTGGGGATCCAGCGGCTGCCGTCGCCTGCCCGCCGCCGGAACGCACGACGACGCGCTCGGCCAGGGCGGGAGCGCAGAGCTGGAGGAGCCGTCCGGTGAGCGAGGACGTCTACCTGACCTACGGGAGAGCACGTGCCCGGTGTGCGCCATCTCCTGGCCCGTGACCGTGTTCGCCGACTGCATGCTCCCGGCGTGCGGCTGCTTCGGACGGACGGATCGGCGGCCAACCCCTCACGGCCGTGCCTGTCGTGCGGCTCCAAGCACGCCCGCAGCTGCCCCAGGATGCCGGCCCGCCTCATCCTGTGACGAGCACCGCCGGTGACCTGGGTGGTGGCCGTGTTTGCGAGGATGGGGAGATGCCGGCCGGGACCTCTGCCACCGACCACGCGCTGGAGGGCGCCATCCGGTCGCTGCTGGACGCACGTCCAGGACCATCTGCCCGTCCGAGGCTGCGCGGCAGGTCGGGGGTGCCGAGGACTGGCGCTCGCTGATCGAGCCGCGCGCGAGGCCGCGCGGCGGCTCGTCGCGGCAGGCGAGGTCGAGGTCACCCAGGGCGGAAGGTGGTCGACCCCTCCAGCGTGAAGGGGCCGATCCGCATCCGTCGGGTCGGGGCAGCTGACGTCAGCTGCCGTGGAAGACGGCCTCGACGTTGTGGCCGTCGGGGTCACGCAGGAAGACCGCGTAGTAGCCGG
>CAVOIP010000002.1:0-538070 GCA_963696105.1 uncultured Actinomycetota bacterium | reverse complement strand
CCACAATCATCCGGATTGGATGACGTCGCCGGGTGCCCGCCGGGCGCACGCTCGTCCTGCGTGGCCGGAGCGACCGGCCCGGCGCGTGACCCTGTAGGAGGACGCCATGGTGGAGGCCGTCGGAGCAAGCTCCGGATATCCGTTGCTCGACGTCATGTGGACGATGTTCGTGTTCTTCTGCTGGGTGATCTGGTTCTGGCTGCTGATCAGCATCTTCTCCGACCTGTTCCGGCGCGACGACGTCGGCGGCTGGGGCAAGGCCGGCTGGGTCGTCCTGCTGGTCGTGCTGCCGTTCCTGGGCGTCCTCATCTACCTGATCGCCAACACCAAGGGCATGGCGGAGCGGCGCAACCGGGAGGCCAAGGCCTACCAGGAGCAGTTCGACGCCCACGTGCGCTCAGTGGCGGCGGACGGGAACTCGGCGAACGGGCATTCGTCCTCGGCGGACCAGATCGCCAAGGGCAAGCAGCTGCTCGACAGCGGCGCCATCAACCAGGCGGAGTACGACGCGCTCAAGCAGAAGGCGCTGGCCTGAGCCGGGTCGTACGCCGATCGGTCGCCACGGCCTCAACGGCCGCCCGTACGGTCGCGTCACGTCATGGCGGGCAGCCGGTCGCCGAGGGCGCAGTACAGCTCGTACCGCTCGTCCTCGGTGATCGGCCCCGGCATGGCGACGATCTGCGTGAGCTTCCTGGGAGACACCACGAGGCGGCTGCCCACGCGGTATCCCCCGTTGAAGACCGGAAAGAGCCCGTCGACGAAGCAGAGCACGCCGATGACCGGTACGTCGCCGTGCCCGCCGGACTGCAGGGCCGCGTGGACCGCGGCCACCTGCTTGTCCAGCCCCGCAACCAGATCGTTCCTGACCCGGCCCCGCACGAGCAGCTCGTCGCGCCGCTGGGTGAACAGCCCGCCCACCCGGCGTACCCGGATCTGCGCACTCTCGTAGCGCTTGGCGTCGATGACGCAGACCCCGGCCGGCCCGATCGCGAGGTGATCGATGTTGGCCCGACTGCCCGGGATGCGCCGGTCGTGCAACGCCAGCACACCGCGGTCCGCGGCCGTCTGCAGCCGGGCCGCCACCCGCTCCTCGCCGACGGCGCCCACCGCCCAGGCCCGGGTGGACTGCGGCTCACCGACGACCACCGCGCTGAGGCGCACGATCCGTCCACGCTGCGCCAACCGCTCCGCCCGTACGGCGACGCGGCGTTCGTACTCCCGCCGTGCCGCACCGCCCGCGACTCCCGGCAACGGCGGCACCACCACCTCGGTCGCCATGGAGCCGAGGTCGACCCGCCCCGCCTGCTGGTCCGCCAGGCAGTGCAGGCACACCACCTGCCGCTCGGCCCGCACGTACCCCGCCCGCTCGCCGCTGGCGACCTGCGCACCACAACGGCAGCGACCGTCGTACCGCAGCCTGATCACCCTCGGCAGCGCGTCTGCCGGCTGGTCCCCGTTCATGACCCGGCAACGTACAGACCGGCACTCGCGTCGAGGGGCCGCTCGCGGAAGGTCTGGCCATTCGGCCGATGGCCGGAACTGCGCGCTACGTAAGGGGAACCCGGTAGGGGTCGGAACCGACCGACGCGACGGGCACGACCTCGCGGCCGAGGGGGAGCAGGGCGAGCGGCACCATCTTCCAGCAGGCGACGCCGAAGGGGATCCCGACGATCGTCACGCACAGCAGCAGCCCCGCCACCGCGTGGGCGATCGCCAGCTCCCAGCCGAGCAGGACCAGCCAGACGACGTTGCCGACCGCCGACCAGAGCCCGGCGTGCCTGCGCCACACCACCGTCCGCCCGAACGGCCAGAGCACGTAGCCGGCCAGCCGGAACGACGCGATGCCGAACGGGATGGTGACGATCAGCACCACGGCGACCAGCCCGGCGAGGATGTACCCGAGCGCGAGCCACCACCCGGCAAGCAGGAACCACAGGATGTTGCCCAGGGTGCGCATCCACCCACGCTAACGGTGGGCCGGACGGTCCCTCCGGGACGAAGGGCCCGCACAGGTCCCGCGAACACGGGCCCTCCCGGAGCGCCGCGAACGGGCTTACGCTCGACGTGGCCTCCGAGTCGTCGGGGGCCAGACCCACGCACGGGAGGTGGTGCCGGTGAGCACCCCGACGACCCCCACGGCCCGGCTTCCACGCCAGCGCGTCTCGCCGTTCGACCCGCCGCCGGACTATCGCTTGCTGCAGGAGTCCGACCCGGTCAGCCCGCTGGTCTTTCCCGGCGGAGGCACCGGCTGGCTGGTGACCCGGTACGACGACGTGCGCGCCCTGCTCGCCGATCCCCGGTTCAGCTCGCGCCGCAGCTTCGCGATGAACCCGGTCCGGGAGACCCCCGAGGAGATCCGGCAGTTCCTGGAGCCCGAGCCGGGGCAGTTCATCGGGCTCGACCCGCCCGAGCACACCCGCTACCGTCGGCTGCTGACCGGCCAGTTCACGGTCCGCCGGATGCGCGCCCTCGAGCCGCGGATCACCGAGATCGTCGAGCAGCAGCTGCAGGGGATGCGCCGCACCGGGCCGCCGTGCGACCTGGTCGAGTCGTTCGCGCTGCCGGTGCCCTCGCTGGTGATCTGTGAGCTGCTCGGGGTGCCGTACGGCGACCGGGCGATGTTCCAGCAGCGCTCGCGGCTGCTGCTGTCCTTCGCCACGGAGGGCCCGGAGCTGCTGCGGGCGCGCGAGGAGCTGCGCGCCTACATGCTCGAGCTGGTGCAGGCCAAGCGCGCCGCACCGGCCGACGACCTGCTCAGCGGCCTGGTGCACCACGACGGCGAGGACCGCCTCGACGACGAGGAGCTCATCAACATCGGGCTGCTGCTGCTGGTCGCCGGGCACGAGACGACCGCCAACATGCTCGGCCTCGGCACGCTGGCCCTCCTGAGCCACCCCGGTGAGCTGGAGCGGCTGCGCGCCGACCCGGGGCTGGTCGAGGGCGCCGTGGAGGAGCTGCTGCGCTATCTCACGATCGTGCAGTTCGGGCTGGTGCGGGTGGCCCTCGAGGACGTCACGCTCGAGGGGCGGGCGATCCGGGCCGGCGAGCCGGTGGTGCTCTCGCTGCCGGCGGCCAACCGCGACCCGGCGCACTTCCCCGACCCCGACCGCCTCGACCTCGCCCGGGAGACGCCGGGGCACCTGTCCTTCGGCCACGGCGTGCACCAGTGCCTGGGCCAGCAGCTGGCGCGGGTGGAGATGCGGATCGGCTTCTCCCGGCTGCTCGCTGACCTTCCCGGGCTGCGGCTGGCCGTCCCGGCGGAGCAGGTGCGGATGCGCGACGACATGTTCATCTACGGCGTCGAGGCGCTGCCGGTGGCCTGGGACACCGAGGGGATCCAGCGCACCGGGAACGGCAGCGGTGGCGGAGCGTGAGGGTCGTCGTCGACCGTCGACCGGTGCCGCGGCGCGGGGATGTGCGCCCTGACCGCCCCCGAGGTGTTCGACCAGAGCGAGGACGACGGCACCGTCGTCGTGCTGGACCCTGAGCCGCCGCCCGAGCAGGAAGCCGCGGTGGTGCGGGCGGTCGGGCTGTGCCCCAACGGCGTGATCCGCCTGGTCGCCGGCGACGTCCCGGCGACGTAGCCGCTCAGCCCGGGTGCTGCCGAGCGTGCGGAGCGGGGTGGACGTGCGCCTCCGACGCGACGAGCACCACCACCGTGTCGGGTCGCACGCCGTCCTCCTGCATCGCCTCGGCGGCCGCCTCCGTCTGCATGAACTTCGTGAAGGACTCCACGTCGGGCACCTCCACGACCAGCCCCACCCTGTTGCTGTGCGCCGGGTCGACGAAGGTCCGGGCCGTCATCCCGAGCGGCCCGAAGACCTCCTCGCGTCGCGGTGAGCGGAGCCAGTGGTCGACGTCGTCGACCTCGTGGAAAACCATCAACGTCGTCATGGTCGCCTCGCCTTCAGGAGGTCCGTCCTGCGCTGTCCAGACCTCCGACGGTAGCGGGGGACTGCCTCCGTGACCACGGCCAGCGCCTGGCCGGGGCCGTCGCGGGACCGGCACGCCGCGCACCGTACCGACCGGGCGCACGACACGCCGGCGCAACATGTGGTGGCCACGGGTGTCGTAGGTCCCGTATATGGTGTTGCCTGCAGCTGGTTCGACCCGCCAAGCCAGGCGGGCCGAGGCAAGAGGGAACCCGGTGAGAACCCGGGACTGCCCCGCAGCGGTGAGTGGGAACGACCGCCGTCATACAGCACTGGACGCGTCAGCGTCCGGGAAGCGACGGCCACTAGGTGGGTCGAGGCGCGAGAGCGTGCCGAGGCCTGTGCCCGCGAGTCCGAAGACCTGCCAGCGCACCGTGCACACCCGTGCACGGTGGTCCGACGCCGCGAGGGACGGCCGACGGCTGGCCGCGTCATGCCCGCTCGGGCACGTCCTCGCGGACCCTCCGTCGCGCTGCCCCTCCCGTCCCGGACCCCGGTCCAGCTCGCGAGGAGAGAGCCATGACGGTCACCGACACCAGGTCGGCACCACCCTCGGCGCAGGCAGCGCCCACCGAACACACCGACCACCCCACGACCCGCCGTACGCCGATGCAGGTGCGCAAGCGCAGCGGCGACACCGAGCCCGTCGACGTCAACAAGATCGTCCGCGCCGTCGAGCGCTGGGCCGACGACCTCGACGACGTCGACCCGCTGCGCGTCGCGACCCGGACGATCAGCGGCCTGTACGACGGCGCCACCACCGCCGAGCTGGACCGCCTCTCGATCCAGACGGCCGCGGAGATGATCGGCGTGGAGCCGCAGTACTCCCGCCTCGCCGCCCGGCTGCTGGCGGCGTACGTCGACAAGGAGGTCCGCGGGCAGGGCATCGCCTCGTTCAGCCAGGCGGTCGCGCTCGGGCACGCCGAGGGTCTGATCGGGGACGAGACCGCGCGGTTCGTCAAGGACAACGCCCGCAAGCTGGACTTCGCCATCGACGAGGACGCCGACCGGCGGTTCGAGTACTTCGGCCTGCGGACCGTCTACGACCGCTACCTGCTGCGCCACCCCACCAGCCGGCTGGTGGTCGAGACCCCGCAGTACTGGCTGCTGCGCGTGGCCTGCGGGCTGTCCCGCACACCGGCCGAGGCGATCGGCTTCTACCGGCTGATGTCCTCGCTGGCCTACCTGCCCAGCTCACCGACCCTGTTCAACTCCGGCACGCGGCACACCCAGATGTCCTCCTGCTACCTGGTGGACTCCCCGCGGGACGACCTGGACTCGATCTACGACCGCTACGCCCAGGTCGCCAGGCTGTCCAAGTTCGCCGGCGGCATCGGCATCGCCTGGTCGCGGGTCCGCAGCCGTGGCGCGCTGATCCGCGGCACCAACGGCCAGTCCAACGGCATCGTCCCGTGGCTGCGGACGCTGGACTCCTCGGTCGCCGCGGTCAACCAGGGCGGCCGGCGCAAGGGCGCCGCCTGCGTCTACCTCGAGCCGTGGCACCCCGACATCGAGGAGTTCCTCGAGCTGCGGGACAACACCGGCGAGGACGCGCGCCGCACGCACAACCTCAACCTGGCCAACTGGATCCCGGACGAGTTCATGCGCCGGGTCGAGGCGGACGAGATGTGGTCGCTGGTCGACCCGAACGACGTGCCGTCGCTGCCGGACCTGTGGGGCGCGGAGTTCGACGCGGCCTACCGGGCGGCCGAGGCCGCCGGCCTCGCCGTGCGGCAGGTCAGCGCGCGTGACCTCTACGGGCGGATGATGCGCACGCTGGCGCAGACCGGCAACGGCTGGATGACGTTCAAGGACGCCTCCAACGCCAAGTGCAACCAGACCCTGCGCCCGGGCAACACGGTGCACCTGTCCAACCTGTGCACCGAGATCGTCGAGGTGTCCTCCGACGGGGAGACCGCGGTGTGCAACCTCGGCTCGGTCAACCTGGCCCGGCACCTTCGCGACGGCGAGATCGACTGGGAGACATTGCGGTCCACGGTGCGCACCGCCGTGCCGTTCCTGGACCGGGTCATCGACATCAACTACTACCCGAGCGTGGAGGCCGCGGCGTCCAACCCGCGGTGGCGGCCGGTCGGGCTCGGCGTGATGGGGCTGCAGGACGTGTTCTTCGCGCTGCGGCTGCCGTTCGACTCCGAGGCCGCGCGTGAGCTGTCCACCCGGATCGCGGAGGAGATCTACCTGACCGCGCTGGAGGCGTCGGCCACCCTGGCCGAGCAGCACGGCGCCCACCCGGCCTGGGCGGACACCCGTGCCGCGCAGGGGCAGCTGCAGCCGGACCTCTGGGGTGTTGCCGGCACGCAGACGGCGCGGTGGGAGGCGCTGCGCGCGCGGGTGGCGGCGACCGGGCTGCGCAACTCGCTACTGGTGGCGATCGCGCCCACGGCCACGATCGCGTCCATCGCCGGCTGCTACGAGTGCATCGAGCCGCAGGTGTCCAACCTGTTCAAGCGCGAGACGCTGTCGGGGGAGTTCCTCCAGGTCAACGCGGCCCTGGTGCGGGAGCTGAAGTCCCGCGACCTGTGGACCCAGGAGGTGCGCGACGCGATCAAGCGCGCGGACGGGTCGGTGCAGGGCCTGGTCGACCTGCCGGCCGAGGTGCGCGAGCTGTTCCGCACGGCGTGGGAGCTGCCGCAGCGGGCGCTGATCGACCTGGCCGCCGCGCGCTCGCCGTACATCGACCAGAGCCAGTCGCTGAACCTGTTCCTGGCGGCACCCTCGATCGGCAAGCTCAGCTCGATGTACAGCTACGCGTGGAAGTCCGGGCTGAAGACGACGTACTACCTGCGCTCGCGCCCGGCGACGCGGATCCAGCAAGCCACCATCCCCAGCACGCCGGTCGCCGAAGCGGTCGCGTGCTCCCTGGAGAACCCCGAGACCTGCGAGGCGTGCGAATGACCACCACCGCTCCCACCCCGACCGACCGTACGCCGATGCTGCTCGACCCGGGGATGGACCTGACCCTGCGGCCGATGCGCTACCCCCACTTCTACGACCGGTTCCGTGACGCGATCAAGAACACGTGGACGGTCGAGGAGGTCGACCTGCACTCGGACCTGAAGGATCTGCAACGGCTTTCGCCGGCCGAGCAGCACCTGGTCGGCCGGCTCGTGGCGTTCTTCGCCACCGGTGACACGATCGTGGCCAACAACCTGGTGCTCAACCTCTACCAGCACGTGAACTCGCCCGAGGGCCGGCTCTACCTGTCGCGCCAGCTCTTCGAGGAGGCCGTGCACGTCCAGTTCTACCTGACCCTGCTGGACACCTACCTGCCCGACGAGAGCGACCGGCACGAGGCGTTCGCCGCGGTGGAGAACATCCCCTCGATCCGGCGCAAGGCGGAGTTCTGCTTCCGCTGGATCGACTCGGTGTTCGAGCTGCGGGAGCTGACAACCGCGGACGAGCGACGGCGGTTCCTGCTCAACCTCATCTGCTTCGCCGCCTGCATCGAAGGGCTGTTCTTCTACGGCGCGTTCGCCTACGTCTACTTCCTGCGCTCACGCGGACTGCTGAACGGGCTTGCCTCCGGGACGAACTGGGTCTTCCGCGACGAGTCGATGCACATGGCGTTCGCGTTCGACGTGGTGGAGACGGTCCGGGCGGAGGAGCCGGACCTGTTCGACGCGGAGATGGTCGCGCAGGTGCGGGACATGCTGGCCGAGGCGGTGGAGTGTGAGGTGGCGTTCGCCGAGGACCTCCTGGAGCAGGGCGTGTCCGGCATGTCCCTGGCCGACATGCGGTCCTACCTGCAGCACGTGGCCGACCGCCGGCTGGCCCAGCTGGGGATCGAGCCGCTGTACGGGTCGGCGAACCCGTTCGCGTTCATGGAGCTGCAGGACGTCCAGGAGCTGTCCAACTTCTTCGAGCGCCGCGTCTCGGCGTACCAGGTCGGCATCAGCGGCACCGTCTCCTTCGACGACGACTTCTGAGAAGGGGGCAGCGGTTCCCCGCTCTGAGCCCGCCGCCGGCGCAAGCCAGCGGCGGGCCGGAGGAGAGGCGACCGTGTGTCGGCGGGTCCGGTTACGCTGCGCGACAGCAGCGTGGTCAGGGCGACGCGGGGTCGGTGGACCCGGCCGCTATCGACAGGGGGGACGTGCCTGGGTGCATTCCCGAAGCACCCGAGTTCACGACGCAGTCCGAGCAGATGGTCTGGGAGCGGCTGCGGGCGGGGCTGCGCGGCAGCGACCTCCTCGCGGCCAACCTGCGCGTCGCCGATGCCACCAAGGACCACGAGCTCGACCTGGTGGTGGGACTGGAGGGACGCGGCGTGGTGGTCGTGGAGGTCAAGGGCGGGGTCGTCCGCCACGACGGGAGTACCTGGCAGTAGACGCCGCGCAGCGGCACGAGTCCCCGCACCATCCATCCCGTCGACCAGGCGCGCGACGGCAAGTGCGCCCTTCGCCGGTACGTCGAGTCGCATGCGGTGTGGCGGCAGGCGGCCCACTCGAGGATCGCGTCACGAGGTACCTGCTGCGTCGATGAGGTCCCCCGCGCGCCCGGCGGCCGCCCACGCCAGTGGAACGACCATGTCAGCGCCGTCGTGGAGGCGTGACGGGGAGCGCGAGACGCCGGCGCCCACGATCCGGCCGAAGCCGCTTCAGGCGGGGCCCTGCGCGGCGTACCGTCGAAGGCATGAGCCGGATCGTGGCGCGCCCTGGGGGCCGCATCCGGGGCGCGGGGCCCGCGTCCGCGCCGCCACGACCGCGGTCGGGGACGGCGGGCCTGGCCGGCACGTGGACGGTGGCCCGGCTGGTCCTGCGGCGGGACCGGATCCTGCTGCCCGTCTGGCTGCTCGTCCTGGCAGGGGTGGCGGCCAGCTCGGCCGCGGCCACGGTGGGGATCTACCCCTCCGCGGCGGCTCGCCGGGCGGCCGCCGAGGCGGTGAACTCCGCACCCGCGCTGGTCGCCCTCTACGGGCGCATCTACGACCCGTCCAACCTGGGCGGCATCGCCATGCTGAAGATGACCGCCTTCGGCGCCGTGCTGGTCGCGGTCCTCATGCTCCTCACCGTGATCCGGCACACCCGCGGCGACGAGGAGGAGGGCCGCACCGAGCTCCTGCGCGCCGGCGTGGTCGGCCGCCGGGCACCGCTCGTCGCGGCGCTGATGCTGACCCTCGGCGCGAGCGCCCTGCTGGGCCTCCTCACCGCCCTGGCTCTCGTCGCGGCGGGCCTGGACGCCCGCGGCGCCTGGGCCTTCGGGCTGTCGTGGGCCTGCGCCGGTGCGGCGTTCGCCGCGGTCGGCGCCGTGGCCGCCCAGCTCACCGCCAGCGCCCGCGCCGCCCGCGGCTTGGCGGTCGGCGTGCTGGCCGTGTCGTTCGTGCTGCGGGCGATCGGCGACATCTCCTCGCCGGGTGGCCCCTGGTGGCTGTCGTGGCTCTCACCGATCGGGTGGAGCCAGCAGATCCGCCCCTTCGGTGGGAACCGCTGGTGGGTCGCCCTGGTCCCGGTGGTGTTCACCGTGCTGACAGCGGGGCTGGCCGTGGCGCTGCTGGACCGGCGCGACCTGGGATCCGGCCTCGTCCAGCCCCGGCCCGGCCCGTCGAGGGCCGGCGGCGGGCTCGGCACGCCCCTCGGCCTGGCCTGGCGCCTGCACCGCGCCTCCTTCCTCGCCTGGCTGAGCGGGTTCGTCGTACTGGCGCTGGTGCTGGGCAACATGGCCTCCAGCCTCGGCGGTCTCCTGGACAGCCCCGGCGCCCGGGACCTCATCACCCGGATGGGCGGGGTGCAGGGCCTCACCGACGCGTTCCTCAGCACCGAGATCGGTGCCGGCGGCGTGGCCGCCGCGGCGTACGGCGTGCAGGCGGTGCTGCGGCTGCGCACAGAGGAGTCGGCGCTGCGGGCCGAGCCGGTGCTGGCCACGGGGGTGACCCGTGCGGCGTGGTTCACCAGCCACGTGCTGGTGGCGCTGGCGACCTCGGCCACCCTGATGCTGGCGATGGGCCTCTTCGCCGGCCTCGCGCACGGTGCGCGCACCGGGGACGTGCCCGGCACGGTGGTCACCCTGGTGGGTGCGGGGCTCGCGCGCGTGCCGGCCGTCTGGGTCGTGACCGGACTGGCCGCGGCCGTCTACGGGCTGCTGCCGCGGGCCACGGTGGTGGCGTGGGTGGCGCTGGTGGCCTTCCTCGTCGTCGGCGAGCTGGGGCCGCTGATGCGGTTGCCGGGCTGGCTGCTGGACACCTCACCGTTCGCGCACGTGCCCAGCCTGCCCGGCGGCGCGGTGGCGTGGGCGCCGATGGTGGGGTTGCTGCTGGTGGCCGCCCTGCTGCTCGCCGCCGGCCTGGCCGGGTTCCGGCGCCGCGACCTGGACTGAGGCGCCGGCCCCTAGGGTGTGGGCCGTGCCCGTTCCCGTGCTGGACCTCCGCCGTGCCCTGGTGGCCCTCGACGACGTGCGGTGGTCGGTCACGATCTGCGACGCCGGCTCGGGCTCCCACCTGTTCGCCCACGGCCCGGACACCGTCCTGCCGACCGCGAGCGTCGGCAAGGTGCTGCTGCTGGTCGAGACGGCACGCCAGCTCGAGAGCGGCGAGCTCGAGGCGTCGCTGGCGCTGGAGCGGACGGCCGAGGACGACGTGCAGGACTCGGGCATCTGGCAGTTCATGGCCGCCGACCGGCTGGGCATCGCGGACCTGGCCCTGCTCGTCGGGGTCCTCAGCGACAACCTGGCCACGAACGTGCTGCTGCGCCGGGTCGGGCTCGAGCGGGTACGGCGCACGGCCGACCGGCTCGGCCTGGACGCGGTCCGGCTCCACGACAAGGTGCGGAACCGACGCGGGCCGTCGGACCCCGCCACCCTGTCCGAGGGCTCGGCGTCGGAGTGGGCGGACCTGCTGGCCCGGCTGTCCGCCGGCGCCGTCGTCAGCGCCGGCGTCTCGCGCCGCGTGCTGTCGTGGCTGGAGTCCGGGGCCGACCTGTCGATGGTCGCCCAGCCGTTCGGCCTGGACCCGCTGGCGCACGCGACAGGCGACCGCGGCCTGCGGCTGTGGCACAAGACCGGCACCGACGACGGGACGCGGGCCGACGTCGGACTGCTCGCGGGGCCCGACGCGACGGTCGCCTACGCGGCCATCGCCCGCTGGGAGCCGACCGGCCCGGACCGGCGGATGGCGGTGCTCGCCGCGATGCACGCCGTCGGCCGCGCCGTGCTGGAGGCGGCCGGCGGCGCGCCGTACGACGGCTGACTGACCTCCGGCACGGCGCCCCACGAGGGCCTGTCGGAGCCGGCCCGTAGCCTGCCGGCACACGCTCACGTCGCCGGTCCAGGGAGTTCCATGCAGCACATCGACGGTCAGCTGTTGCTCAGCCCGACCGACCTGACCAAGCACCTGGCGTGCGCCCACGTGACCACGCTCGACCTGCAGGCCCTGGCGGGCCGTCGTGACCTGGGCGCCACCGCGCCGGACGACGCGCTGCAGCTGGTGTTCCGCAAGGGCATCGAGCACGAGAGCGCCTACCTGCAGCGCCTGCGCGCGTCCGGGCGGCGCGTGGTCGAGATCCCCACCCGGTTCGACCTCGAGGGCCGGCGGCAGTCCGAGGCGGAGACGCTCGCGGCGATGCGTGAGGGCGTCGACGTGGTCTACCAGGCGACGTTCTTCGACGGGCGCTGGGGCGGCCAGGCCGACTTCCTCCTGCGCACCAGCCAGCCCAGCGACCTGGGCCCCTGGTCCTACGACATCGCCGACACCAAGCTGGCCCGCCGGCTCAAGGTCCCGGCGCTGCTGCAGATGGCGACGTACGCCGAGCGCCTGACCGTGCTGCAGGGTGTCCCGCCGCAGCTGCTCACCGTCGTGACCGGCGACGGGGTCGAGCGGCCCTGGCGGCTGGAGGACGTCGCGTCGTACGCCCGGCGCGCCCGCGCCAGGCTGCTGGAAGCGGTGGAGGGCGCGCCCACGACGGAGGCCGCCCCGGTCGGCCACTGCTCCCAGTGCCGCTGGTCCGCCCACTGCACGAGCCTGTGGGAGCGGGCCGACGACCTCTCGCTGGTGGCGGGCATGCGCTCGGGGCACCGCCAGGCGCTGATCGCGGCGGGGCTGCCGACCGTCGAGGCGCTCGCGGCCGCCACGGTGTTCCAGCTGCCCCGCACGATCGGGCGGCCGTCGCGCGAGCGGCTCGCGCAGCAGGCCCGGCTGCAGGTCAGGGAGCGCACCACCGGCGAGCCGGCCTACGAGCTGCTCGACCCGGAGCCGGGCCGTGGGCTGCTGCGGCTGCCCGAGCCCAGCGAGGGCGACGTCTACCTCGACTTCGAAGGCGACCCCTTCGCCGCGGACGGCGCCGGCCGCGAGTACCTCGCCGGCCTCTGGGACCGCAGCGGGCGCTTCACCACGTGGTGGGCCCACGACGCCGACGCGGAGGCGGAGCTGACCCGCGGGCTGCTGGACGACCTCACCCGCCGGCTCGCCGCCGATCCGGGCATGCACGTCTACCACTACGCGGCGTACGAGCAGACCGCGCTGAAACGGCTCACCGGCCGGCACGGCACCCGCGAGACCGAGCTCGACGCGCTGCTGCGCGGCGAGCGGTTCGTCGACCTCTACGCCGTCGTGCGGCAGGGCCTGCGGATCAGCAAGCCGTCGTACTCGATCAAGAAGGTCGAGGACTTCTACTGGGGGCACACCCGCACCGCCGCGGACGAGGGCGTGGCCGACGCGATGTCCAGCGTCGTGGAGTACGAACGGTTTCTGGTCGACGGCGACACCGCGGTCCTGGACGCCATCGCTGAGTACAACCGCGAGGACGTCCGGTCCACCCACGACCTCCACGCCTGGCTGGAGCAGCGGCGGGCCGAGCTCGAGCAGCGGCACGGGGCCCTGTCCCGTGCGGCCGCCAAGGACGGCGCCGCGAGCGAGACCCAGTCCGACGCGGAGGTGGCCGAGGCCGAGCTGGCCGCCCGCCTCAAGGACGCCGGGCACCCGCTGCTGGCCGGCGTCGTCGGCTGGCACCGGCGCGAGGAGCGCCCGAAGTGGTGGGACATCTATCGGCTGAAGGACCTCGACGACGAGGCGCTCCTGGACGACGCCGCGGCGCTGGGCCAGCTCTCCGCGCCGACCGACGACGGTGACGTCAAGCAGTCCAAGCGGTGGCGCTATGAGTTCCCGCCGCAGGACACCAAGGTCAGCGCGGGCAAGCGCAAGCCGCTGGACGTCGACACCCAGGCGGAGGTCGGCGAGGTCCTCGAGATGGACGCCGCCGCCGGCTGGCTCGTGCTCAAGGTCGGGCGCAGCCGGCCCGCGCCGACCCCGCGAGGTCTGGGCGCGCCCAAGCCGCCCGCGGTCAAGGTCCTGCAGGAGTCGATCGCCCACGTCGCGACGCAGGTGCTCGTCGGCGGGTCCCCGCTCGGGCTGAGCCTGCTCGAGCGCCGGGTGCCGCCCGGGCTGCCGGCCCTGCCGGGGGAGCAGCCGGTCGACCAGGTGGTCCGGGCCGGGCTCGCCCTGGACGGTGAGGTGCTTGCCATCCAGGGGCCGCCCGGATCGGGCAAGACCACCAAGGGCGCCGCGATGATCCGGGCGCTGCTCGACCACGGCCTGCGGGTCGGGGTCACCGCGCAGTCGCACGCGGTGGTCAGCCACCTGCTCGAGGCGGTGGACCGCCCGGCGCTGCAGAAGTGCGACCAGGACGACTTCCGCGAGGTCGACGGCGTGCGGCGCGCCGGGACCAACGACGAGGTCGTCGCGGCCCTCGCGTCCCGGTCGGCGACGCTCGTCGGCGGCTCGGCGTGGCTTTGGGCCCGCGAGGACCTGCGCGGGTCGGTCGACGTCCTGGTCGTGGACGAGGCGGGCCAGTTCTCCCTCGCCAACGCGGTCGCCGTCTCCCCGGCGGCCCGGTCGCTGGTCCTGCTCGGGGACCCCCAGCAGCTGACCCAGCCGACCCAGGCCATCCACCCCGACGGCGCCGGGATCTCGGCCCTGGAGCACCTGCTGGACGGTCACGACACCATCCCGCCGGACCGCGGCATCTTCCTGGACCAGACGTTCCGCATGCACCCCGCCATCACGGCGTTCGTGTCGACCGCGTCGTACGACGGCAGGCTCGCCTCCGCGGCCGGCCGCGAACGACAGCACGTCTCGGCGCCCGGTGCGCTGTCGGGACACGGGCTGCGCTGGGTGCCGGTTGCCCATGCCGGCAACACGTCGGCCAGCACGCAGGAAGCGGCGGTCGTCGCGGCGCTCGTCGAGGACCTGTGCCTCGGGACGTGGACCGACGTCGAGGGCGTCGAGCGCCGGCTGCGCCTCGACGACGTGCTGGTGGTCGCGCCGTACAACAAGCACGTGGCCTGCCTGCGGGAGGCGCTTCCGGAGGGCGCGCGGATCGGCACGGTCGACAAGTTCCAGGGGCAGCAGGCACCGGTGGTGATCTACTCCATGGCCAGCTCCAGCGCGGCGGACGCGCCCCGCGGGGTGGACTTCCTCTACGACCTGCACCGGCTCAACGTGGCGCTCTCCCGGGCCAAGGCGATCAGCGTCGTCGTCGCCAGCCCGGCGTTGCTCGACGCCGAGGTGCACCATCCCGAGCAGCTGCGTGCCGTCAACGCCCTGTGCCGGTTCGTCGAGCTGGCCTGACCTCCGTTTGTGCGGCTCTGCGGCAGTATGCGCAATGTTGCCTCTGTCGAGGAGCCGGTGACCTAGCATTCGCTCAGCAGTGGGGAGAGAGGGCCTTTCACGTGGTTTCGCGGCTATGAACAGGATCGACCCGGGGCTGGCTGACCGGTTGCTGGAAGGCCCGTTGGAGGGCCTCGCCACGGATGGCGGAACGCCGCGAGGAGGTCCGGGAGGTTTCTCCCCGAGCGAGGCGCTGTCGGCGTACTTCCACGGCGCCCTGCGCCGCTTCTCCGGCTCGGTGTTCGACTCCTTCGCCGGTGGCGGTGACCGTCCCGACGTACAGAGCCGGATCACCCACGAGGACGTGCTCGCCGTCGCCGCGGTCAACGTGACGGTCAGCGCGCGGCTCAGCCGCCAGCTGCTCACCGACCCGGTCGCCGGCCGGCTGGAGCAGCTCCTGCACGAGCTCCCCACGGACGTCGACCTGTGGGACGCCGACGACGAGATGCTCCGCGTGGCCAGACAGGCATGGGAGGAGATCCGGACCCTGGACGAGGACGGGCACGGCACCGCCGACCGGTGGGTCACCGCCAGCAAGCTGCTCGCGCGCAAGCGCCCCCGGCTGGTTCCGCTCTACGACGAGAAGATCCGCCGCGTCGCCGCTCTGGCCGACGGCACCGACTGGTGGCTGTCGCTGCGGGAGGCGCTGCGCCAGGACTGCGAGGACAACGAGGTGCGCCATCGCGTCCGCCAGGCGATGGCCGAGGCCGGTGTCCCCGGTTACGTGTCGGTCCTGCGCAGCCTCGACGTCATCCTCTGGAGCTACGCCACCAGCCGTCCGGCACGGGCGGGCGCGCAGGTCTTCGGGCGCCCCTGACGGGGGACGGGGCGGCCGGCGTGCCGGCCCTAGGAGCTGGCCCGGGCCACGGCCGGCAGGACGACGAGCGTGCTCCCGGGTCGGGACCGGTGCGGCGTCGGCCGGTAGAGCTCGAGCAGCCGTGCCGCCGGCTCGCCCTGCTCGAGCACGAACGCCGACAGCCGCTCGTCCGGGCGGGTGCGGGCGTGGTCGCGCAGGAGCACTGCCAGCACCCGGCAAGCCAGCCGCGGCTCGGGCACCGCGAGCTCCAGCTGCACCTGCGCCGGCCCGTCCTGCGCCGGGCCGTCCTGCGCCGGGCCGTCCTGCGCCGGCGATCCAGCGTCGGTCCGTGCTGCGCCGGGCCATCCGGCGTCGGTGAGTCCGGCGTCGGTCCGTGCAGGAAGCCGGTGGCTGCGATGGTCGACGCGTCGCCTCCGCCCCGGGCGACGGCAGCGGTGAGCAGTCCGGCGAGCACGGGCCGGCACTTCAGCGTGAAGACCCAGCCCTGTTCGCCGGCGGGGCGGACGTGGACCACCGCCGGCTCCAGGCCGGGGGCCAGCGTCAGCGACCGGACGTCGGGGTTGGCCAGTGCCTGCATCAGCCGGCCGAGAACCATGTCCTCCATGGGGAGAGCATGCTGCCGTCCGGCCCGGGCGCTGGCCCGATCGCCACATCCCGGCCCGAAGATGCGCCGAAGGAACTAGTCCGTGGCCCGATGGGGGTCAGGCCACGGCAGGCACCTGCAGCCTCAGTCCCCGTCGATCAACGCGCGCAACGGCTCCCGCTCCGCCTTCGGGAGGTAGCCGGCGTAGTAGTCGTAGAGCTTCTGCCGGGCCACGCGGGCCGCATCGCGTCCGTTCCCCGCCCGGATGGCCGCCAGCACCTCGGCATGGTGGTTCAGTGACTCGGTCATCAGCGCCCGCCGGTGGCGCGCGCGCGAGATCTTGTCGGAGATCAGGGACAGCACGACCCCGCGGACGACGTCGTTGCACACCTGGATCATCGAGTTGCGGCTGGCCTTCGCCACGGCCTCGTGGAAGGCGATGTCCGCCTCGCTGAACTCCTCGTAGCCGATGTCGATGGCGCTGCGCATGACCTCGAGGGCTGCCTCCATCTCGGTGAGCTGGTCCGGCGTCCGCAACCGCGCTGCGAGCATCGTGGCCGACCCGTCCAGGATCATCCGGAAGGACAACAGCTCCGCCAGGCCCACCTCCTCCACGCGTGCCAGCCTCACCATCTGCTTGCGCAGCGCCCCGGAGGAGAAGGGGAGGACCTCGGGGCCGTTGGGGTCCCCGGGGCGTGAGCGCACCACCCCGTTGCTCTCCAGCACCCGCAGGGCCTCGCGGACCGTGGACCGACTGACCTCGAACTGGCCCACGAGCTCCCGTTCGCTGGGAAGGCGCTGCCCGGGACGCAGCTCGCCGCTGGCCAGCGCGTCCTCCACCTGCTCGACGATGCGCTCGTAGGCCCGGACGGGTTGGACCGGCCGGAACCGCGTGCTGTCGCTCATGACCCCTCCCGGGGGGAGAATCGTCGCGACCCTTGACATCGCGCACCGTCGGCGTCAGGGTAGCGGCACTTGCAGCAAAGGTCACTGGTCTGACCAGTGCACACATCGGCGCTCGTCCCGGCAGACCACCCGGGCGGCGCCGGGAAACCCGTCACCACCGCGGCGACGGGCACGACGAGAACGCTGGGCAGCAGCACCGGATGGAGACACAGTGACCAGGCAGCTTCCGCGCACGGCGACGGCGTCCATGGCCCTCGCGCTCACCGCAGCCCTCACCGCCGCCGGCTGCTCCGCCGGCTCCAGCGCGACCAGCAGCGGCGGCGCGAGCAGTGGCGGCGGCGACGCCAAGAGCACGGCACTGACCGTCGGCCTGGTCGCCGAGCCCGCCAACCTCGACTTCACCAGGACCGACGGTGCCGCCATTCCGCAGGCCCTGCTGGACAACGTGTACGACGGGCTGGTCAAGCTCGACAACGACGGCAAGATCGTGCCCGACCTGGCGACGAAGTGGACGGTCAGCCCGGACCGCAAGACCTACACGTTCGACCTCACCGGTGACGCGACCTTCACCAATGGCGCGAAGTTCACCGCCGAGGACGCCGCCTTCAGCATCAACCGGGTCAAGAAGGACTGGACCATCTCGCTGAAGTCGGCCATGGACGTCGTCCAGGACGCCAAGGCGGTCTCGCCGACGCAGCTGAAGGTGACGCTGTCCAGGCCCAGCAACGACTGGCTCTACCGGATGACGACCCGTGTCGGGGCGATGTTCTCCCGGACCGGTGTCGACAAGCTGGCCACCGACCCGGTCGGCACCGGCCCCTACAAGCTCACCGCGTGGAACCGCGGCGACTCGATCTCGCTGACCCGCAACGACAGCTACTTCGGCAAGAAGCCCTACTTCCGGACCGTCACGCTGAAGTACTTCAAGGACCCCACCGCGCTCAACAACGCGCTGCTGACCGGCACCATCAACGTCATCGGCACCGTGCAGGCGCCGGAGTCGCTCTCGCAGTTCTCCAGCAACAGCAAGTACCAGGTGATCGAGGGCACCACCAACGGCGAGGTCGTGCTGTCGTTCAACAACGCCAAGGCGCCGCTGAACGACGTACGGGTGCGCCGGGCGGTGCGCTACGCCATCGACCACAAGGCGCTGGTGGACACCTGCTGGGCCGGCCGCGGCAAGCTCATCGGCAGCATGGTCCCGCCGACCGACCCCTGGTACGAGGACCTCACCGGGATGTACCCGCACGACGTGGCCAAGGCCAAGTCGCTGCTGGCCGAGGCCGGCAAGACGGGAGCCACCCTGAGGCTGCGGCTGCCCACGCTGCCCTACGCCACCTCCTGCGGCCAGGTGGTGAAGAGCCAGCTCGAGCAGGCGGGCTTCAAGGTCACCCTCGACCAGCTGGAGTTCCCGGCCGCCTGGCTGACCACCGTCTTCAAGAACGCCGACTACGACATGTCCATCGTCGCCCACGTCGAGCCACGTGACATGGGAGCGGTGTTCAACCCCACGTACTACACCCGCTACACCGACCCCACCTTCGCCAAGGACATCGCCGCAGCCGACCAGGGCACCGAGCAGGAGCAGGTCGCGGACATGAAGAAGGCGGCCCGGCGCCTGTCGGACAACGCCGCCGCCGACTGGCTGTTCCTGCTGCCCAACCTCATCGTCGCCGAGAAGGGCATCACGGGACTGCCGACCAACGCCATCTCCGAGTCGTTCGACCTGTCGAACCTGGCGCGGTCCTGAGTCCTGCCACCATGACCCGGACGCAGCCATGGCCCTGAGAGTCCTCCAGCGGACCCTGGTGCTGCTCGTGAGCCTGGTCGTCAGCTCGGTCCTGGTCTTCGCCTTCATGGCGCTGCTGCCCGGCGACCCGGCGCGGGTGGCGCTGGGCGTCAACGCCTCCGACCAGGCGGTGGCGACCCTGCGCCACGACTTCGGCCTCGACCGGTCACCACTGGCGCAGTACGCCGGGTGGGTCGGCGGGCTGCTGCGCGGCGACCCGGGGGAGTCCTACATCTCCCGGGCGCTGATCGGGCCGCAGGTGGCTGACCGGCTGCAGGTGACCCTCATCCTCGTGCTGGTGGGCATGGTCATCGCGCTCGTCACCGCCGTGCCGCTGGGCACGCTGATGGCCGTCCGGCACCGCCGGCTGTCGGGCCTGCTCCTCTCGGGCATCTCCCAGGTCGGCGTCGCCGTACCGGCCTTCCTCGCCGGCATCCTGCTGATCACCGTCTTCGCCGTACGGCTGGGGTGGCTTCCTGCGAACGGGTGGACACCACCGGCCCAGGACCCCGTGATGTTCGTCAAGCAGCTGGTCCTGCCCGCGCTGGCCCTGGGGCTGGTGCAGGGCGCGGTGCTCACCCGTTACGTGCGCAGCGCGGTGCTCGACGTGCTGCGTGAGGACTACCTGCGCACCGCGCGCGCCAAGGGCCTGCGGCCGATGCCGGCGCTGATGCGGCACGGGCTGCGCAACGCCTCGGTGCCGATCGTCACCGTGCTCGGGCTGCAGCTGGCCACGTTGCTGATCGGGGCGGTGGTCGTGGAGCGGGTGTTCGTCATCCCCGGCCTGGGCAGCCTGCTGCTGGACGCCGTCGCCAACCGCGACCTCATCGTCGTCCAGGACGTCGTGATGCTGCTCGTCGTCGCCGTCCTGGTGGTCAACTTCGTGGTCGACCTGCTCTACCTCGCCCTCGACCCCCGACTGCGGGGAGGAGCGGCATGAGTGCGCCCCAGGCCTTCGACATGGACGCGGCGGCCGGGCGCGGGGCCGGCCGCCGGCTCAACCCCAGCCTCGTGGTCGGTGGGGTGCTCGTGCTGGCCGTCGTCGTCATGGCGCTGGTCTCGTTCGTGTGGACGCCGTACGACCCCACGCTCGTCGACCCCACCTCGCGGCTGCTCACCCCGTCGGCCCAGCACTGGCTCGGCACCGACAAGTTCGGCCGCGACGTCCTCAGCCAGATCATCGTGGGCTCGCGGACGACGCTGTTCGTCGGGTTCGTCGCGGTCGGTGTGGCCGCCGTGATCGGGGTGCCGCTGGGTGTCCTCGCCGCGATGGCGCCGCGCTGGGTCGGCGAGGTGACCATGCGCGGCAACGACCTCCTGCTGGCGTTCCCCGCGCTGCTCCTCGCGATCATGTTCGGCGCGGTCTTCGGCGCCAGCACGTTCACTGCCATGGTGGCCATCGGCATCGCCACCGTGCCCAGCTTCGCGCGTATCGTGCGCAGCGGCGGCCTGCAGGTGATGCGGACCGAGTACGTCCTGGCCGCCCGCGCGGCCGGTCGGCGCCCCCTGTCGACGGCGGTGCGGCACGTCGTCCCCAACGTGAGCAGCCTCGTCATCGTGCAGGCCTCGGTCTCCTTCGCCATCGCCGTGCTGGCCGAGGCGGCCCTGTCGTTCCTCGGCTTCGGCACCCCACCGCCCACGCCGTCGTGGGGCCGGATGCTGCAGGAGAGCCAGGAGCTGCTCTTCAGCGCGCCGCGCCTGGCGCTCTTCCCCGGGCTGGCCATCGCCCTGGCGGTGCTCGGCTTCAACCTGCTCGGTGACGGCCTCCGCGACCGGTACGACCCCCGGCTGGAGGACCGCCGATGAGTGCCGCACCGCTGGAGCGCCGCACCGGTACGGCGGGGGCGACGACCGCCGGCGGCGACGTCCTCACGGTGACGGACCTGACCGTCTCCGTCCGCGACACCGTCCTGGTCGACGGGGTGGACCTGGCGATCGGCCGCGGCGAGCGGGTCGGGCTGATCGGGGAGTCCGGCTCGGGCAAGTCACTCACCGCGCTCGCCGTCATGGGTCTCCTGCCCGAGGACGTGCGGATGACCGGCTCGGTGCGCCTGGCCGGTGTCGAGCACGACCTGGTCGGGGCCGACGAGCGGCGGATGTCCCGGGTGCGTGGCCGCGACCTGGCCATGGTCTTCCAGGAGCCGATGACCGCGCTCAACCCGACCATGCGGGTGGGCGACCAGGTCGCCGAGGTGATGCTCATCCACCGGACGCGCCCGGACCGCCGCAGCGCCCGTGCCGCCGCCGTCGCGCTGCTGGACCAGGTCGGCCTGCCCGACCCCGCCGACGCGGCCCGCGCCTACCCCCACCAGCTCTCCGGCGGCCAGCGCCAGCGGGTGGTCGTCGCGCTGGCCCTGGCCAACGACCCGGCCCTGCTGGTCTGCGATGAGCCCACCACCGCCCTCGACGTCACGGTGCAGGCCCTGGTCCTGGACCTCATCGTGCGCGGCGTCGCGGCCCGCGATGCCGCCCTGCTGTTCATCACCCACGACCTGGCCGTCGTCGCGACGGTCTGCCAGCGGGTCCTCGTGATGTACGGCGGGCGCGTCGTGGAGGCGGGCCCGGTGGCCGAGGTCTTCACCCGGCCGCGGCACCGCTACACCCAGGGGCTGCTCGGGGCCTCCGACCTCGACGTCGTCGACGAGCGCGGCCGGCTGGTCACCATCGCCGGCTCGGTGCCCGGCGCCGGCCGGTTCCCCGCGGGGTGCGTGTTCCGCAACCGCTGCCCGCACGCCACCGCGACGTGCGAGCAGGTCCCGCCGTGGACGGGGCCCGACGCCGCGTCGGGCTTCGCCTGCCACCACCCGGCCGGATCGACAAGCTCTGCCGGCGCCAGCGCGTGGACCCGGTCGGCTGACGACCGCGCGGAGGTGCCCCGTGGCTGACCAGCCGCTCGCGCTCAGCGTCCGGGACGTGACCCGCGACTACACCCGGCCGCGCACCTCCCTCACTCGTCCCGGGCCGGTCGTCCACGCGCTGCGCGGAGTGAGCTTCGACGTCGCACCGGGGGAGCGGTTCGGCATCGTGGGGGAGTCCGGCTGCGGCAAGTCGACCCTGCTGCGGATCCTCGCCGGCCTGGACCGCCCCAGCTCCGGCAGCGTCCTGGTCGACGGCACCGACATCGCCGGGCTGCCCGAGCGCCGGCTGCGGTTCCTGCGCGAGCGGTTGCAGCTCGTCTTCCAGGACCCCATGAGCTCGCTCGACCCCCGGCTGCGGGTGCGCGACATCATCGCCGAACCGCTGGTGGCGCAGGGGCACCCGGCGCACGGGCAGCGCGTGGCCGAGCTGCTCCAGGCAGTCGGGCTGCCGGCCGAGGCGGCCGGGCGCTACCCGCACCAGTTCTCCGGCGGCCAGCGGCAGCGCATCTCGATCGCCCGCGCCCTCGCGCCCCGTCCCGGCATCCTGGTCGCCGACGAGCCCGTCAGCGCGCTGGACGTCTCGGTCCGCGCACAGGTTCTCAACGTCATCACCGACCTCGTCTCGGAGCTGTCGCTCACGCTGGTGTTCGTCTCGCACGACCTGTCGGTCGTCCGGCGCGTCTGCGACCGGGTGGCGGTGATGCACGAGGGCCGGGTGGTCGAGACGGGCACGACCGACGAGGTCTACGAGAACCCCCAGCACCCCTACACGCAGCGGCTGGTCGCGGCCGTGCCCACCCTGGCCAAGGCCCTGGCCGGCGTCAGCGCCGCCGACCTGGCCGCCGCCCTCTCAGGAAAGGACCGATCGTGACCAGCACCGCCCGATCCGACGTCGACCTCAGCGTGGACGAGGAGGCGGTCGTCGCCTTCACCCAGGCGCTGGTCCGCATCCGCAGCGTCAACGACCCCGTCCACGGCGGCGGCGAGGCGCCGGCGGCCGAGCTGGTCGCCACGACGATGCGCGCCCTGGGATGGGACCCGCAGGTCCAGGAGGTGGCGCCCGGGCGGCCCAACGTCGTGGCCGTGCTCGACGGCGGCGGCGGGCCCGGGCCGACGTTGATGTTCGAGGGGCACACCGACGTCGTGACCGAGGGCGACCTGTCGGCCTGGACGTGTGACCCGTACGGTGCCGAGATCCGCGACGGCCGCCTGCACGGCCGGGGCAGCGCGGACATGAAGTCCGGTGTCGCCGCGATGATCTACGCCGCCAAGGCGGTCCAGGACGCCGGGCCGTTCCCCGGCCGCATCGTCGTCGGCGCGCTCGTCGACGAGGAGGGGCTGATGCTGGGGGCCAAGCACTTCGCGCGCACGCCGCTGGCGGCCGAGGTCAACGGGGTCATCGTCTGCGAGCCCGAGGAGGGGGAGATCTGCGCGGTGGCCAAGGGCGCCGTACGCCTGCGGATCGAGCTCACCGGCCTCATGGCCCACGGGGCCATGCCGCAGCACGCCCGCAACCCGCTGCCCGTGGCCGCCCGCATCATCACCGGGCTGGAGCGGGTGCAGCAGCGGCTGCAGGACGAGCACGGCAAGCACGAGCACCTCGGCTGGACCTACCTGACGCCGACGGTGTCGCTCGCCGGGGACGTCGACCAGATCAACGTGATCCCGGCCCGCGCGACGGTCTGCGTGGACACCCGCACCATCCCCGGGGTGGACCACGAGGCGATGGTCGCGGCGGTGACCGCGATGGCGCGGGAGGCCGCCGCAGGCAGCGGCGTCCGCGTCGACGTCGAGGTGGTGGACGACCGTCCGGCCGTGGACACGCCGGTGGACGACCCGGTGGTGGTGGCGCTCGCGGCGGCGCACGAGCACGTCGTCGGCCAACCGGCCGTGTACGGCGGTGTGCCGGGCGCCACCGACGGCACGATCCTCACCCGCGACGCAGGACTGCCGACCGTCGTGTACGGCCCCGGCGGCAAGTGGATCGCCCACCAGGCCGACGAGTTCGTCGAGGTGGACGACATCGTCCGGTGCGCCCGGGTGTACGCCGAGGCCGCCCGGCGGTTCCTCACGCGGGACACCGCATGACCGACGCGCGTCCGGGACCGACCAACAGCCTCGTCGACGTGGCCGACATCCGCGTCGGTCACGCCACCCGCCGCGGCGACGGCTGGCTGTCCGGCACGACGGCCGTGCTGGCCGGATCCCGCGGCGCCGTCGGCGGGGTGGACGTGCGCGGTGGCGGCCCCGGCACCCGTGAGACCGACCTGCTCGACCCGCGCAACGCCGTCGAGCGCGTCCACGCCGTCGTACTCACCGGCGGCAGCGCGTTCGGCCTGGCAGCGGTCGACGGGGTCATGCAGGGCCTGGCCACCGACGGTGTCGGCTTCCCGGTGGGCGGCCCGGGCGAGGTCGTGCCGATCGTCCCGGCCGCCGTGATCTTCGACCTCGGCCGTGGTGGGGCCTTCGGCTGCCGGCCCGACGCCGCCCTCGGCCTCGAGGCCTACCGTGCCGCCCGGTCGGCGGCCGGCGCGGACGCGGTGTCCCAGGGCGTCATCGGCGCCGGCACAGGCGCCAGCGCGGGCCAGCTCAAGGGCGGGATCGGCTCTGCCAGTGCGGTGCTGGCCGACGGCACCACGGTGGCGGCACTGCTCGTGGTCAACCCGGTCGGCTCCACGGTCGACCCTGACACGGGGGAGCTGTACGCCTCCCGCTTCGGTCTCGAGGACGAGTTCCCTGTGCTGGCAAGGCCTTCGGAGGATGAGGTGCTGGCCGCCCGGTCCCTCGCGATGTCGCTTCCGGGTCCGGGCGCTGCTTCCCAGCCGGTGCTGGCCACGACCATCGGGGTCATCGCCACCGACGCCACGCTGAGCAAGGCCCAGTGCGCCAAGGTCGCCGGCATCGGCCATGACGGCATGGCCCGCGCGATCCGCCCGGTGCACACGATGTTCGACGGCGACACGCTGTTCGCGTTGGCGACCGGTGCACGCCCGGCGCCCGGGCCGGTCGAGATGCACGCGCTGCTCGGGGCCGCTGCCGACTGCGTCACGCGCGCGATCGGGCACGCGGTGCTGGCCGCCGAGACCGTGCAGACCCCGGTGCGCACCTGGCGGTCCTACCGCGACGCGTTCCCGTCCGCTTTCCCGGCCGTGCCAACGGTTTCCGACGAAGGAGGGTCCGCGTGAGCGGCCAGTTCACCCCGCAGTGGCCGGACGGCCTGCCGGTCGGCGACGAGTGGGTGCCGGCCCCGCAGCAGGCCGACATCCGTTTTCCGTACGACGGCTCGCTGGTCGCTGCGGCTCCGGTCGGCGATGCCACGATGGCCGGCCGCGCGCTCGACCATGCCGTGGCGCTGCGTGACACCGTGGGGCGGCTGCCCTCCCACGTACGCCGCGCCGCCCTCAGCGGCGCCCACCGGGCGCTGGCGGAGCGTCGTACCGAGGTGGAGCACCTGCTGGTGCTGGAGACCGGCAAGCCGCTGGTCGACTGCCGCACCGAGGTGGACCGCACCCTGCTCACCCTGCAGACCTCCGCCGAGGAGGTCGCGCGGCTGCACGGCGAGACGGTGCCGCTGGACCTGCTGCCGAGTGGTGAGGGCCTGGTCGGGTTCTGGGTGCGCAAGCCGGTCGGTGTCGTCGTCGGCATCGCGGGCTACAACTACCCGCTGCTGCTGGCTGCGCACAAGGTGGCGCCGGCGCTGGCCGCCGGGTGCCCGGTGGTCCTCAAGCCGGCCCCGCAGACCCCGCTGGCGACGCTGTGGATGGTGCACGTCCTGCGCGACGCCCTCGTCGCGGCGGGCGGACCGCCGGGCGCGGTCCAGCTGGTCACCGGCGGCGTCGACGTCGGGGTGCGGCTGACGACGGACCCGCGGCTCGGCGCCGTCTCGTTCACCGGCTCCGCCGCGGTCGGTCACCAGATCGCCCGCGACGCGGCCCCCACCAAGGTGCTGCTCGAGCTCGGGTCCAACGCCGCCGTCGTCGTGGCCGAGGACGCCGACCTCGACGCGGCCGCCGACGCGGTGATCCGTGGCGGCTACTACGCCTCGGGCCAGGCGTGCATCAGCGTGCAGCGGGTCATCGTCACCGAACCGGTCCGCGACGAGCTGGTCAAGCGGCTCGGGGTGCGGATCGGTGACGTCGTCGTCGGGGACCCCCGGAATGCGGACACGCGGGTCTCGGCGTTGATCGACGAGCGCTCCACCGCGCGGGTGCTGGACTGGGTCGAGCGCGCGGTCGCCGCCGGTGGCCGGCTGATGGCCGGCGGGACGGTCGAGCGCGGTGTGCTGTCCCCGACCGTGCTGCTCGACGTGCCCGACGGCTGTGCCGCGTGGGACGAGGAGATCTTCGGCCCGGTCGTGGTCGTGCGCACGGTGCCCGGCCTCGACGCGGCGTTCGAGGCGGTCAACGCCTCGCGCTACGGGCTGCACGCGAGCGTCTTCACCGGCTCGCTGGACACCGCGTTCAGCGCCCTCGACCGGCTCGACGTCGGCGGGGTCGTGGTCAACGAGGTGCCCGGGTTCCGCTCCGACGTCATGCCGTACGGCGGCACCAAGGACTCCGGAATCGGGCGCGAGGGGCCGAGGTTCGCGATCGAGGAGCTGACCGTGACCCGGATGGCCGTGATCCGGCCGTCGACGAGGAGGGACTGAGATGAGCCAGGACAGCAACGCGCAGGCCGGGGCCGACTACGGGCGGATGTTCCGCCTCGACGGGCGGCGCGCCGTCGTCGTCGGAGCGGGCGGGGGCATCGGGCGTGAGGTCGCCCGCGCCCTCGCCGCGCAGGGGGCGGCGGTCGTCTGCGCCGATGTGGACGAGGCCGCGGCGAAGGAGACGGCCGCAGCCGGGGGCGACCTCTCGACGTACCGGCTGGACGTCCTGGACCGCGACGCGGTCCGGGCGGCGGCGGGGGAGCTCGGCGCGGTGGACATCCTCGTGTTCACGGCCGCGACCAACGTGCGCAAGCGGCTGCTGGACTACGGCGACGACGAGTTCGACCGCGTGGTCGACCTCAACCTGCGCGCGTCGTTCGACCTGGTGCGGGCGTTCGGGGCGGGGATGGCCGAGCGCGGTCGCGGCAGCATCATCGGCTTCTCCTCGATCCGGGCGGTGACGGTGGAGCCGGGCCAGGGGGTCTACGCCGCGACCAAGGCCGGGCTCGTGCAGCTGCTGCGGACCGCGGCGGCCGAGCTCGGACCACGCGGAGTGCGGGTCAACGCGGTGGCCCCGGGCGTGGTCGAGACGCCGCTGACCGCCCAGATCCGCTCCGCGCCCGACTGGTACGAAGCGTACGCGGGCAAGAGCGCCCTGGGGCGGTGGGCGCGTCCGCACGAGCTCGCCGGTGCGGTGGCCTATCTGGCCTCGGACGCGGCCAGCTTCGTGACCGGGACCGTGCTGTTCGTGGACGGTGGGTGGACCGCGGTCGACGGCCGGTACGAGCCGCCGGCCTGAGCGATCGCTCCCGGGCGCCCGGCGAGCCGCCGGTTCAGCGCCGGCCGGGGACGACGACGTTCCAGGCGCGGATGCGGTGGTCGGCCGTGGCGTTCTCCCGCGTGTAGGGGTCGGCGGCGATGACGTCCTGGACGGCCGTCTCGTCGTCGACGTCGAGCACGAGGACCGCCCCGCTGGTGTCGGCCAGCGGTCCGGCCATCACGAGGGTGCCCTGGGACTGCAGCCGGTGCAGGTAGTCCAGGTGCTCGGCGCGGACGCGGTTGCGGGCGTCCATGTCGACGTAGCGGTACTCAAGCAGGAAGTGGCTCATGCCGGACATGCTCGCACCCCGGGGTCCGGCACCTGTGCGGCGCCGTGCAGGATCCCGAGGTTTGCGCGGGAGGGGCGGGCAAGATCCCGAGGTTTGCGGGGGAGGGGCGGGCAGAACCCCCAGGTTTGCGGGGAAGGGGCGGGCAGAACCCCCAGGTTTGTGGGGAAGGGGCGGGCAGAACCCCCAGGTTTGTGGGGAAGGGGCGGGCAGAACCCCCAGGTTTGCCGGGCAGGGGCGGGCAGAACTCCCAGGTTTGCGGATGGTCAGACGGGGTGAACGGTGGCGCGGGCCGTGGGGGCCCAGAGCGCGGCGCTGCGGCAGGCGCGCGGTCGAGGGGGCAGGACGACGTCGAGGCGACGCGGGGCGGTGGCGTCGTCGCGGACGACGATGGCCGCCAGCCGGCTCGCGGGCCGGGACCGCCGGTGCTCGCTGACCAGGACCTGGAGCACGCGGGAGAGGGCGCCGCGTTCGCGGGCGCGGATGGTCACGTGCACCTGGGCGGCGCCGCGCGGGTCGAGGTCGCAGGTGGTGGGCGCCTCGGCCGCCACGTGGGCCACGCCGGCGACGACGGCCTCGAGGTCGTTCGACAGCAGGCGGCGGCAGTCCAGCTCGACGACCCAGCCGTGGTGGCCGTTGCGCCGTACATGGGCACTGGCGGGCGACTCCGCCGGCACCAGCACCAGCGACTGCACCTCCGGCTCCTGCAACGTGTCCACCAGCTGCTCGACCGCCCTGTCATCCATGGGTTCAAGGATCCCGGTCCGGGCGGCGAATTGCCGCGGAATCGCCCTTACTGGTCGCAAAAGGGCTCCAACGGACTAGTCCTTCCTGACACGACGGGCCCGGGGTGGGCCGACCAGGTGCCCCTGGCCCGGGGCGAGCGGGCAGGATCTAGCCATGACCACCCTCCTGCTCGGTCCCGCTGACGAGGTCCGCCGGCGCGGCCTGCGCCGCATGCGCGCGATCGCGCTGTCCCTGCTGCTGCTGGCCGCCGTGGTGTTCCTGCTCACGCTGCACCGTGGTGGTGCCTGGGGGTTCGTCAACGCGGCCGCGGAGGCGGCGATGGTGGGGGCGCTGGCGGACTGGTTCGCGGTCACCGCGCTGTTCCGGCATCCGCTGGGCCTGCCGGTGCCGCACACGGCGATCATCCCCACGCGCAAGGACGCGCTCGGCCTGAGCCTGCAGGAGTTCGTGAGCGACCACTTCCTGACCGCCGACGTCGCCCGGGACCGGGTGGCCTGGGCCGACGTAGCGAGACGGGCCGGCCGGTGGCTGGAGGACGAGGGCCACAGCACCCGGGTGGTGGCCGAGGTGGCGACCGCGACCGCGACGGGGTTGCGCGCCCTGCACCAGGACGAGGTGCGCTCCCTCGTCGTGGGGTCCATGCTGCCGCGGCTGGTCGAGGAGCCGCTGAGCGCCGTCGCCGGACGGCTGCTCGGTGAGGTCGTCCGGGACGGTGCCCACCACGGGCTGGTCGACCTCGCCGTTGTCGAGGCCCACGCGTGGCTGACGGCCAACCAGCGCACCGTCGCCCGGGTGATGGCCGCCCGGGCACCGTGGTGGTCACCGCAGTGGCTGGACGACAAGGTGATCGACCGCGTCCACCACGAGGCCGTCGCGTGGGTGGCCGACGTCCGGGACAACCCGCGCCACCCGGCCCGCGCTGCCCTCGACGACCTGCTGACCCAGCTCAGCCGCGACCTGCAGGACGACCCCGCGACGATGGAGCGGTTCGAGGCGCTCAAGGCCAGCGTCCTCACCCACCCGCAGGTCGGGGACACGGTCATCTCGGTCTGGGAGTCGGTCCGCACCGCCCTGCTGGCCGCGCTCGCCGAGGAGGACGGGCCGCTGCGCCGGCGGGCGGTGGAGGCGCTGTGCGCCCTCGGGGTCCGGCTGCAGCGCGACGACGAGCTGCGGGCCAAGGTCGACGCGCGCATCAGCGAGGCCGTCGGCTGGGTGGTGGAGACGTACGGCGCCGAGATCGCCACCGTCATCTCCACGACCGTCAACCGCTGGGACGGCAGGGAGGCCTCCGAGCGGATCGAGCTGCACGTCGGGCGCGACCTGCAGTTCATCCGGATCAACGGCACCGTCGTCGGCGGCCTGGTCGGCCTGGTCATCCACGCCGTGACCCTCCTCGTCTGAGGAGCAGCTCTCCTTGTCTGAGGAGCGGCCCGGGGCGGTGCGCCACCGGCTGGCTAGTCTCGGGCGATGACCTGCCTGTTCTGCGCGATCGCCGCCGGCGAGCAGCCCGCACACCTCGTCCTCGACGAGCCTGACGTGGTCGGGTTCCTCGACGCCAGGCCGCTCTTCAAGGGACACACGCTGCTGGTGCCGAGGCACCACGTCGGCACGCTGGTGGACATCGACGCCGGCGCGCTCGGCCTCGTCATGGCGGCGGCCCAGCGGGTTGCCGCCGCCCTCGTCTCCGCGCTCGGAGCGCAGGGGTCGTTCGTGGCCATGAACAACGTCGTCAGCCAGAGCGTGCCGCACCTGCACGTGCACGTCGTCCCCCGCACCAAGGGCGACGGCCTGCGCGGGTTCTTCTGGCCACGCACCCGTTACGCCGACGACGAGGAGGCACGCGGGTACGCCGAGCGGCTGGCCGCCGCCCTCCCGCCAGCCTGACTGCGGCGTCCTGCGTCGCGGTTGTCCTCCTCGCAGCTTTGGTTGTCGTGATCGGTGCTGAGGCGGGCTCAGGCGGCGACGGTGCGGGCTCGGGCGAGCTCGGTCGCGGCGAGGTGGCGGCGCACGACCAGCTCGACGACCAGGGGGTGCATGCCCGGCGGCTCGGCCACGACCGAGGCGCCGGCCTGCTCGGCCTGGAGCCGCACCGAGGTCGCACCCATGCCGGGCATCAGGGTGTACGGCGCCACGGCCACCTGCTGCGGCCCGGTCCGGCGCAGTGCCCGCACCGCGGCGTCGACGGTTCGGGGCGACCCGGCGGTGTACGCGACCGCGACCGGCGCGCCACCCCAGCGGGCCCGCAGCATCGCCGCCGCCTGCACGACGTCCCGGTGGGCGTCCGGGTCGGCCGGCGTCGGCACGGCCAGGACCACGGGGTCGCCCACCCTGGCCCCCGCGGCACGCAGCCGCCAGGCCAGGACATCCGCCACCAGCCGGTCGGGGCCGAGGGGAGCGGCGATCTGCACCGACTGCGGGCTGAGCGCGCTGGCCGTGAACAGCGTGCGCTGCACCCGGTCGGTGCCGAGCAGCCACAACGGCACGATGACGCTGGGCGCGGTGGACGAGGCCATGACGTCGGAGAGGGACGGCAGGTCGCGGTCGACGCAGGCCAGCGACACCCGCATACCGGGCAGGCGGCGCGCGACCGCCCGACCGAGCAGGCGCACGTGCCAGGCCTGCTCGCGCGAGCCCTGACGGCGCAGGGCCAGGACGAGCTGCGGTGCGGCCGGCGCCGCCGTACCCCAGGCCCGCTCGTCCTGCGCCTCTGCTTCTGCCTGCTGCTCCCACGCCGGACGGGACATCTTGTTCATCACGACCTCCTGCTGCCGAAGAATGTGCTGTCACGCTAGGAAGGTCGTGTTTCCGGCAGGTGACGTCCGGACGCCACCTCCGGTTAACCGCAGGCCGTCCGGTCACGTGTCCGGAACAGGCGCAGAATGCGCGGCCGGACAGGGGGCGACCGGCCTTCGGAGGGTGCCGACCGGCTCGACATACTGGTCATCGGCGAGTGCTGGCAGGGCCGACCGGCAGGGCGGCGTGACGAGGAGGTGGCCATGACGTGGGACGTGTACGTCTCGGCCGACGACCGGTCGTGGGAGACCGGCGACGGCGTGGCTGATGTGGACGGCGCCCTGGGGCCGGAGTCCGACGTCCGCCGGCAGGTGGATGGCGTGTGGCCGGGCACGACGTGGGACGACCGCACGGGGTGGGTCGAGCGCGCGGACGTGGTGGCCGAGGTCGTGCTCGCCACCGGCGACCCCGTGGGCTCGCTGACGGTGCAGGTGCGCGGCGGCAGTGACCCCGTGCAGGCCGTGCTCGACCTGTGCCGGCGCTGCGGCTGGACGCCCATGGACTTCTCGACCGGACGGGTGCTGACCGTTCAGGAGAACGGCTACGGGCGGTGGCTCGCGCTGCAGGAGCACGCCGGTCAGCCGCCGGAGCCAGTGAAGCCGGCGCCGGCGCCCGGGCGCCGGCGTTGGGGCTGGCGCCGCTGACCGGCCGGGCTGCCGCGGTCACCCGGCCTCCGGGTGCCGCGTGAGGGCCCACAGGCCGGTGACCGGCGGGGACTCCGGGCGCGACACGGCCGGCGTCGGCCGGCGGCCCCGGTCGTGGGCCGCCACCCCGGGCCTGCGGGGCGGCCGCACGGTGGCTGCCGGCCGCCCGGCCACGACGGCGGCGATGTTCCACGCGGCCGTGGAGCCCACGGCGAGGTAGCCGCTGTGGCCGGTGGACTCACGGCCCAGCACGCCGCCCGGCAGCGGCACGGCGTCCGAGGAGAGCCGGACGATCCCGGCCAGCCCGCTGGGGTCGGCACCGAACGCGCCGAGGTCGGCCACCGGGTCGCCGCGGGCCTCGAGCAGCCAGACACCCCCGGGCGGCAGCTGCAGGTCCGCCACGTCGGAGGTGCCGAGGCCGGGCGAGCCGAACACCACGGCGTCGTCGACGCCGGTGCCCTGCTGCAGGGCGTAGCCGACCGTCGTCGACCCGTAGGAGTGCCCGAGCAGCGTCAGGTGCGGATCCCGCTCACGTGCGGCGTCGATCCCGGTGACGAACGAGGCGAGGGCCGGTCCCGCCCGCTCGGCGTCCAGCGGCAGCAGCACGGAGTGGTCCGGCTCGAACAGCTCGTCCCACTGCGGCGCCTCGTAGTCCAGCCAGGTCACCGCAGCGACCTCGGCGTCGGGCCCGACCGCCATCGCACCGGCGGTGGCCACCAGCGCGGCCATCTGGGCGTCGTACGCGACGAATGTCGCCGGGTCCTGGACCTGGCTGGTCAGGCCGGGCACGAACACGGCGACGTGCCCGGCGGTGGAGACGTCGCCGACCGAGACCGCGGCGGTCACCCGCCGGCCCCCCGCGCCGAACGAGAGCAGTCGTCGTCGCGGGCCGTCCTGCGCGAGCATCGTGACCAGCGCGGCGATCGCCGCCAGTGCGGTGGTCGCCGCGGCCAGCTCGTCCCGGGCGGTCCGGATGCGCAGCACGTGGGCGACCACCTCCGCGTCGCCGCGGCCGGGCAGCGCGGACACCGCCCGGTCCACTGCCTCCTGCAGCCCCGGCAGGAGCTCCTGCAGCCGTTGCCGCTCGCGCGCCATCACCGTGCGGTTCGCCTCATCGCGCACGGCTGGGGGCAGACCGTCCAGCCGGCCGAGCACCGCCGGCATGGCCCGTGCGGCCTCCTTCCGCTCGGCCGGCGTCAGCGCGCGCCACCAGGTCGCGACGTCGTACGGCCCGGCGGGAGGTGGCGAGGGCAAGCGCAGGACGGGGAGCGCCGCGCCGGCGCGCCACGCCTCGGCCAGAGTGGCTGTGCCCCGGCTCCCGATGCCGTCGTGGGCCGCCGCGAGCAGCACCGACGCCAGGCCGTCGTCGATGTCCACGGCGGCCCGCAGCACCTCGTGGACGGACGCCCGGGCGCCCTCCCTGGCGCGCTCGCGGTCCCGCTCCATCGCCGCGGCCAGCCCGGCGTCGGCGGGTGTGGGCAGGCAGCCGGTGTCGCGCACCACGCCGTCGTCGTCCACCCGCAGCCGGTGGCCCGCGGCCAGGCGTTGGACCTGCTCCAGCGCCGCCTGCAGCGCACGCACCCGCGCGGCGGACTCGTCGACGGCGCGCTGGACGGCCGCCACGGCGGTGACCATCGCGCGCTCTGCGGCCGCCAGCGACTCCTCCCGCAGGTAGGCCGCGCTCGCGGCCGGTCCCTGCCACACCGTGGGGCCGGCCCCTGCCGGGAAGTCCGCGCCGAGGGACACGAGCGCGGAGCGGCTGTGCTGGAGGGAGGTGGCGACGTCCTGCATCCGGGCGGGGTCCCACTCGCGCACCTGCCCGACCGAGAACCGTCCCATCAGGCTCCCCGCTTGAGCGGGTTGGTCCAGCTGCGGGGGTGGTTCAGCACCTCGACCAGGTCGTAGTCGCCTGCGGCCCGGCGCAGGAAGCGCGCGTGGTCGGTCGCGCCGCGGGTCCAGGTGCACAGCATGTCGTCCCACTCCCGCGCCAGCTGCCCGGCGGCGTCGGCGCTGCGGGAGCCCGGCATCGCCAGCCGCAGTGCGGAGACCGCCTCGCCGAGCTGCAGGCGCGCCACGCGGGCGGACACCTGAGACAGGTGCTCGGACCGCTCCCGCAGCCCGTCCGGACCCACTTCGTAACGCACGGCCGCCACCTCCTGCAAGGACGCTAATGGCGCCGGGCGAGACGTCGTCCCGCTCGTCCACAGGACGCCCGGAGCGTCCGGCGAGCTGGCACCGCGGTGCTGGCGTGCCGCCGAAGGGCCATGTCCGATACCCGCCAGACCGTGGTCGGGAGGGTGCGGCACGATGGCAGGCATGCAGGTCTCCCGGGTCGCCGACACCGAGCGGTGCTACCGCGCGGTGCAGAGCCGCGACCGCCGCTTCGACGGCATCTTCTACACCGCGGTGCGCACCACCGGCATCTACTGCCGGCCGTCCTGCCCCGCCCGGACCCCGCACCGGACCTCCGTGGACTTCTTCGTCAGCGCGGCCGCCGCCCAGGTCGCCGGTTACCGCGCCTGCCGCCGCTGCCTGCCCGACGCCACGCCGGGCTCACCGGACTGGGACGTCCGGGCCGACACCGCGGGCCGCGCCATGCGCCTGATCAACGACGGCGTGGTCGAGCGCGACGGCGTACCCGGCCTGGCCCGGCGGATCGGCTACACGCCGCGGCACCTGGGCCGGCTGCTGAGCGAGGAGGTCGGCGCCGGCCCGCTCGCCCTCGCCCGCGCGCGACGGGCCCAGACCGCCCGGACCCTGGTGGAGACGACCGCGCTGCCGATGGCCGACATCGCCTTCGCCGCAGGCTTCTCCAGCGTGCGGCAGTTCAACGCGACCATGGCCGAGGTCTACGCCTGTACGCCGACGGCCCTGCGCGCCCGCCGACAGCCCGGCGGCGTCGCGTCGCCGGGGCACCTGCGGATCCGGCTGGCGGTCCGCCGCCCGTTCGACGGACCCGAGCTGCTGCGGTTCCTCGCGGTCCGAGCCGTGCCGGGCATCGAGGCGGTCACCGACGGCACGTACTCGCGCACCCTCACGCTGCCGCACGGCCCGGCCGTCGTGCACCTCACCCCGGGGGACGACGCGGTCGTGTGCGACCTGGAGGCGGCCGACCTGAGGGACGTCGGTGCCGCCGTCGAGCGCTGCCGCCGGCTCCTGGACCTCGACGCCGACCCGGCGGCCGTCGGTGACCTGCTCGAGTCCGACCCGGTGCTGGGTACGACGGCGCGGGAGCGACCGGGGCTGCGCGTCCCCGGCCACGTCGACGGCCTCGAGGTCGCCGTGAGGGCGGTGGTGGGACAGCAGATCTCGGTGGCAGGCGCGCGCACGGTCCTGGCGCGCGTCGTCGCGACGTACGGCACGACGCTGGAGCTGGGCGCAGGGGCCCGGCCGGACGGCTTGGGCTCCACGTTTCCCGACGCGGCGACGCTGGCGGCCCTCGACCCGGAGACGCTGCCGATGCCACGCAGCCGCGGCCGGGCGCTGGTCGCCCTGTGCACGGCCATCGCCGCCGGCGACATCGCGCTGGACCGCAGCCTGCCGCGCAGCGAGGTGCGGCGCCGCCTGCTCGAGGTGCCCGGTGTCGGACCATGGACGGCGGACTACATCCTGTTGCGAGCCCTCGGCGACCCCGACGTGTTCCTGCCCACCGACGTCGGTGTCCGCCACGGGCTGATGACCATCGGCCTGGACGTCGCCGGAGCGGAGCCCTTCTCACGAGCCTGGCGGCCCTGGCGGTCCTACGCCCTGATGCACCTGTGGGCCGTCGCGGCCAGCCGGCCGGTACGGACGACGCCGACGACACGGACATCACGGAGGAGCGCATGAACGCCTGGACGATCGTCGCCACGCCGGTCGACGACCTTCTCGTGCAGACCGACGGGTCGGCCGTCACCGGCATCGAGTTCGCGCCGCACCGGTCGGTTGTGGGGGAGCGGGACGACAGCCACCCGGTGCTGGTCGCCGCCCGCGACCAGCTCGAGGAGTACTTCGCCCGCGACCGGCACGACTTCGACCTGCCGCTCCGCCCGGCCGGCACGCCGTTCCAGCAGCGGGTGTGGGACGCGCTGCGGACGATTCCCTACGGCCGCACCGTGACCTACGGTGAGGTCGCCCGGCGGATCGGCATGGACCCCCGGACCACCTCGCGCGCCGTGGGAACCGCCAACGGCAGCAACCCCATTCCCGTCGTCATCCCGTGCCACCGCGTGATCGGCGCCAACGGCACCCTCACCGGCTTCGGCGGTGGACTGGCCCGCAAGCAGGTCCTGCTCACGCTGGAGCAGGACACCCTGTTCTGACGGGCTCCGCCGGTCGGAGCCCGCGTTGGAGCCGGCGCCGCGCGGACCGCCGCATAAATCACAGGACGGCTGTCAGTGGTTCGTCGTACGGTCTGGGGCGATGTCTCTCACCCGACTGGAGTCCGGCCGCACGGTCCCGACCCAGGTGCCACCTCCCGACCGCGGCCGACCCGTCGACTGGCGGAGGCTGCGCAGTCCCGTCGCGGCGTGGGCGCTCGTGTTGTGCGCCATAGCAGCCGTGGGCACGTCCCTGGGCTCGTTGTTCGCCGGACGGCTCGCCGAGCACGCCACGGCAGAGCTGGTCTGGCAGCTCGCCACGTGCGTCGTCGGAGCGGCCGTCCTCGACACCGCGGCGCGCACGTTGTGGGCCGGGGTCGTCGACCGCGCCGAGGGCACGCTGCGCGCGGACCTCCTCGACGCAGCCCTGCACCAGCCGTTGCCGGCGCTCACGGAGCAGGCGGTGGGCGAGGTCCTGGACCGTGTCGACGACGACACCCACGAGGTCGGCACGCTGCTCCGGCAGAGCGCCTGGCAGGCCATCCGCACGCTGCTGGCGTCCGGGCCGCTGTGGGTCGTGGCCGGGACCACCTGGTGGCCGGCGTTCCTCCTCTTCCCCCTCGCCGGTGCGGCCGCACTGGCCGCCGCCCGCCCGTTGCTGCCGGCGCTCTCGGCCCGCAAGGTCGAGGAGGAGAAGGCCTGGACCGACCACGCCGCAGCGATGGAGGAGGGCGTGGCGGGGCGCGACGACCTGCGAGCGAGCCTCGGCCAGGCCCACGTGCTCCGGCGGTGCACCCAGCTCGCGTCCGAGGTGCACACCCGGTTCGCCGACGTCCTCGGGCTCGAGAGCCGGATCGGCAGGCGCACCGGCACGCTGCTGCACGCCGTCCTGGCCGCCACTGCCGTCGTGGGGGTCACCCTGGTCGTCGACCACCACCTGACCACCGCGTCGCTGGTCACCCTGTTCATCGTCACGACGATGTTCGTGGGCCAGATCGACATGCTGGCACGGCACCTCCCGGACCTGCAGGCAGGCTTCGGCGCCGTGCTCCGGTTGCGCGGGCTCTTCGACGCCGACCGCGAGCCCGTCGGAGGCGACGAGCTGCCGGCCGGCCCGCTGGACGTGGAGTTCCGCGACCTCCACTTCGCCTACGTCGAAGGACGGTTCGCCCTGCAGCACGTGGACCTGCGGGTCCAGGCGAGCACCACCTGCGCCCTGGTGGGTCGCACCGGGTCGGGCAAGTCGACGCTGGCCTCCTTGCTGTCCCGCGCCGCCGAGCCCGAACGGGGCTCGGTGGTCCTCGGCGGCATCGACGTGCTCGACCTGGACCTGCAGAGCCTGCGTTCTGCCGTGGGCGTGGTGACCCAGCGGACCGAGATCCTGGCCGGGACCCTGGCGGAGAACATCACGCTCTTCGAGCCCGTGCCCCGCGCCGACGTCGAGCGTGCCGTCGCCGAGCTCGGCCTCGAGGCCTGGGTGTCCGGGCTTCCCGACGGGCTGGACACGCTGCTCGGGCCGGGCGGGACGACCTTGTCCTCCGGTGAGGAGCAGCTCGTCGCGTTCGCGCGCCTGCTGGTGCGCAACGTCCGGGTGGTCGTGCTCGACGAGGCCACCGCCCGCATGGACCGGGTCACCGAGACCCACGTCGTCCGGGCGGCCGGTCGCCTCCTTGCCGGACGCACCGGCCTGCTGGTGGCCCACCGGCTCTCGACGACCGAGCGCGCGCAGCAGGTCGCGGTGCTGGAGGGGGGCCGCGTCGTGCAGCAGGGTCCCCGCGCCCGGGTGGCCACGCAGCCGGGGCCGTTCCGGTCGCTGCTGGAGAAGGCAGTCGAGGAGGACGCGTCCGGGTCTGCCGCGGAGCCCGCGCTGGTTCCCGACCAGGGCCCCGCACTGCCACCCGACCCGGGGCTCCCGATCGCGGGCGCCGAGCGTGTCGGGACGGCCCGCCGCACCGGGAAGCCACCGGCTCAGCCTCGGTTGGACGACGTTCCGAGCCTGGCCCGGGCGACCCTGTCGGCACTGCTGGTCGAGCCCAAGTGGGGGCTGGTCAGCGTGGGGCTCTTCCTCGGGGCCGCCCTCTCCGGGGCGTTCGGTGCGCTCACCGGCTGGATCTGGGGGCACCTCGTGGTCGCCCTCCAGGACGGTGACAGCCCGGTGGCCTTCACTGCCGCGCTGGTGGTCTGCCTGCTCGCCTCGCCGCTGCTGATGGCCGAGTCGTTCCGCCGTTACCCGCGGTGGTGGGTCTCGGTGATGCTGCGGGTGCGCTCGGCGGTGCTGATGGGCCAGACCGCGCAGCATCGACTCGAGCGGACGCCCCCCGGCGAGGTCGTCGCGCGCGGCCATGGACGCCGACCGGCTGGCCCGGTACGCCGACCGCTGGGTCGACTTCGTCAACGGGCTGGTCATCGTCGCGGTGACCGCCATCGCGGCGCAGAGCCTGCTCGCCGGAGGCGTCCTGCTCGCCGTGATGCTGGCCTCGTCGCTGGCCTCCACCCTGGGTCGGCGTGTGGCCGGTCGGTCCGCCGTCGCCTCCGCCTCGGCACGGGCCCGGTTCGGCCGCTCGCTGGTGTCCGCGCTGGACTCCGTGCGCACGGTCAAGCTCGCCGCGTCGACGCCGAGCGTGCACGCCCACCTCAGCGAGGTCGACAACGGTCGCGTGGAGGCGGCAGTCCGCGAGCACCGGGTCCAGGCCCTGCTCGACGGCGTGCCCATCGTGATGGTGCAGTGCGGCGTCGTGGCGGCGTGGGCCGTCCTCGTCACCGGCGGCTGGGGGCTGGCGACCGCGCTGCTCGTGACGAGCGCCGTCACCGGGTTCGACTGGTTCGGGCGGGTCGCCGGCTCGGTCATCACCGAAGCGCCCGGCACCCGCGGGTGGATGCAGACCACCAGCCGGCTCGCCGGCGGCGGCGACCTGATGAGGCTGCCGGCAGGGATCGACCTGGTGGGCGGCTCGGCCCCGCTGCCCCCGCCCGCACCCGCGAGGCGCTGCGCACCCTCGAGCTGGTCGGCGTCACGGCGGTGCACGACGACGGCACCCTCGGCGCCACTGACGTCGACCTCACCATCGGCGCTCAGGAGCTGGTGCTCCTGCTGGGCCAGGTGGGCTCGGGCAAGTCCAGTCTGCTCTCGGTGCTGGCTGGGCTGGTGTCCAGCACGGGGGAGATCAGGTGGAACGGCGACCCCGTCGCCGACCCGCAGACGTTCCTGCGGCCCGGTCGTGTCGCCCACGTCGCCCAGGTGCCGAGGGTCCTGTCGGGCACCTTCCGCGACAACGTCCGGCTGGACCACCCCGACCGGGAGGTGCTGCCGGCCCTGGAGAGCAGCCGCCTGGTTCCCGACGTCGAGGCCGCCGGCGGTCCCGACGCGCTGGTCGGGCACCGCGGGGTCCGGCTCTCCGGTGGCCAGGTCCAGCGCCTGGCGCTGGCCCGCGCCCTGGCGTGCGATGCCGAGCTGCTGCTGGCCGACGACGTCTCGTCGGCGCTGGACTCCGAGACCGAGATCGAGCTGTGGACCGCCCTGCGCCGGCGCGGCGCCACCGTCATCGGCGCGACGTCCAAGCGCGCGGCGCTGGCCCAGGCCGACCGGGTCGTCGTGCTGGTGGAGGGACGCGTCGCCGCCGTGGGGGCGTGGTCGCAGCTCTCGGGCAGCTGGGGCCACCTCGCCGGCTAGCGCGCGCTCCGCGGCCGGTGCGCTCACCGGGTCGTGCGCAGACCCCGGCGCGCGCACCGGGGCCGCGCACGAGGCCGCTTCGCGGGTCAGCCGTGGGCCCAGGCCAGCTCGACCAGCCGGGTCGCCTCGGTGACGTCCAGCCCGAGCGCTCGCACCGACGCGACGTACGTCTCGGCGGCCGACCGCGCCCGGTCCCGGGCCTGGCGCCCGGAGGAGGCGTCCGGGGAGGCGTCGACCACCTCGCTGCGGACGAAGGTGCCCTTTCGTCCGTACGTCGCCACGACGCCGTCGGCCTCCAGCTCGCGGTAGGCCCGGGCCACGGTGTTGACGGCCAGCCCGAGGTCGGTCGCGAGCTGCCGGACCGTCGGCAGCCTGGTGCCGGGGGCGAGGTTCCCCTGTGCCACCAGGGCCGCCACCTGGGTGCGGACCTGCTCGAACGGTGCGGTGGTCGACGCCGGGTCGACCCTGAGGGGCAGCATGCGCCCGACTGTAGCGATCACCGCACCCGGCGGTTCTCACATCCCGAGACGGCGTTTTCGGTGGCCGGGACCGCGTCCTATCGTGCCCATAGGTCACGAGTGCCAGCAGAAAGCCCCGGCTTGCTGGCCGGCAACCCTCCTCCGCGGTGGGGTGCCCCGGGTGAGGACCTGGTGTCGCGCCTCCCGGCGCGGCGCAAGCGCGGGCGCCCACGTCCTGGCCCCGCACCTGACCTCAGGTGCGCCGCGGGCATCCGTCGCGACGTACGACGACACGCACAGGCACCGAAAGGCGACGGATCCCCATGAGCGACACCCCCCCGAGCTGGTCCTTCGAGACGCGTCAGCTGCACGCCGGTCAGGCCCCCGACCCGACGACGGGCGCGCGGGCGCTGCCGATCTACCAGACCACCTCCTACGTGTTCAAGGACACCGAGCACGCGGCGAACCTGTTCGCGCTCAAGGAGTTCGGCAACATCTACACCCGCATCATGAACCCGACCCAGGACGCGGTCGAGCAGCGCATCGCCAGCCTCGAGGGTGGCGTGGGCGCCCTGCTGGTCTCCTCCGGGCAGGCCGCCGAGACCGTCGCGATCCTCAACATCGCCGAGGTCGGCGACCACGTCGTGGCCAGCCCCCGCCTGTACGGCGGCACGTACAACCTGCTGAAGTTCACGCTGAAAAAGCTCGGCGTCGAGACGACCTTCGTGGAGGACCCGGACGACCTCGACTCGTGGCGGGCGGCCGCGCGGCCCAACACCAAGGTCTTCTTCGCCGAGACGATCAGCAACCCGAAGCAGGACGTGCTCGACATCGAGGGCGTCGCCGCGGTGGCGCACGAGGTGGGGGTGCCACTCATCGTCGACAACACCATCGCGACGCCGTACCTCATCCGCCCGCTGGAGTGGGGCGCCGACGTCGTCCTGCACTCGGCGACCAAGTACCTCGGCGGCCACGGCACCTCCATCGGCGGCGTGATCGTCGACGGCGGCACGTTCGACTACACCGCCGACCCGGCCCGCTTCCCCAACTACAACGAACCCGACCCGAGCTACCACGGCCTCGTCTACGGTCGCGACCTCGGCGTGGGCAGCCCCCTCGGCGCGAACCTGTCGTTCATCCTCAAGGCGCGGGTGCAGCTGCTGCGCGACCTCGGTCCGGCCATCTCGCCGTTCAACGCGTTCCTCATCTCCCAGGGCATCGAGACGCTGAGCCTGCGGATCGAGCGGCACGTCGACAACGCCCTCAAGGTCGCCGAGTGGCTGCAGGGCCGCGACGAGGTGCAGTCCGTGGCGTACGCCTCGCTGCCCTCCTCGCCGTGGAACGCCCTGGCGCGCAAGTACGCCCCGCGTGGTGCCGGCGCCATCATCGCGTTCGAGATCGAGGGTGGCATCGAGGCGGGCAAGCGCTTCGTCGAGGCGCTGGTGCTGCACTCGCACGTGGCCAACATCGGCGACGTCCGCTCGCTGGTGATCCACCCGGCCTCGACGACGCACTCCCAGCTGTCGGCCGAGGACCAGCTCGCCGCCGGTGTGACGCCGGGGCTGGTGCGCCTGGCGGTGGGCATCGAGCACATCGACGACATCCTCGCCGACCTCGAGCAGGGCTTCACCGCGGCCAAGACCGTCTGAGCCGTGACCCTTCCGGGGCCCGGTCGTGCACACCGCGCGGCCGGGCCCCGCGACGTCACCGAGCGGGGCGACGCCACCGGGCGGTGCGACGGCGCGTGAGCGAGGGTGGGAGCTGTCAACGGTCGACTCGCACGACCTGGTCCCCTCGCGAAAGGCGCACCGCATGCTGACCTCACGTTCCCTGGGCCGCACCGGACCCACCGTCTCGGCCCTCGGTCTGGGGTGCATGGGCATGTCCGACCTCTACGGCCCCGCCGACGACGCGGAGAGCGTCGCGACCATCCGCGCCGCCCTCGACGCCGGCATCACGCTGCTGGACACCGGTGACTTCTACGGCGCGGGCGCGAACGAGCTGCTCATCCGCGAGGCCCTCCGCGGGCGGGACCGCGAGCAGGTCGCGGTGAGCGTGAAGTTCGGTGCCCTGCGCGGGCCGGACGGCCGCTGGCTCGGGTACGACGCGCGACCGGCCGCGGTGAAGAGCGCGCTGGCCTACACCCTGCGCCGGCTCGGCAGCGACCACGTCGACGTCTACCGTCCCGCCCGGCTCGACCCCCACGTGCCGATCGAGGACACCATCGGTGCCGTCGCAGAGATGGTGCAGGCGGGCTACGTCCGCCACATCGGACTGTCCGAGGTGGGCGCTGACACGCTCCGCCGCGCCCACGCGGTCCACCCGGTGACCGACCTGCAGATCGAGTACTCCCTCGTCTCGCGCGGCATCGAGCAGGAGATCCTCCCGGTCGCCCGCGAGCTGGGCATCGCCATCACGGCGTACGGCGTCCTGTCCCGCGGTCTGCTCAGCGGCCACTGGGCGCCCGACCGGCAGACCGCGGCCACCGACTTCCGCACGCACAGCCCCCGCTTCCAGGGCGAGAACCTGCAGCAGAACCTGCGGCTCGTGGAGGCGTTGAGAGGTGTCGCGGAGAGCCGGGGCGCGACCGTCGCGCAGGCGGCCATCGCGTGGGTGCTCTCCCGCGGGGAGGACATCGTGCCGCTCGTCGGGGCCCGCCGGCGGGACCGCCTCGCCGAGGCGCTGGGCGCGCTGGACCTTCCCCTGTCCGCGCAGGACCTGGCGGCGATCGAGCAGGCCGTGCCGGCCTCCGCCGTGGCCGGCACCCGGTACGGCGCCGACCAGATGGCCATGCTCGACAGCGAGCGGGGCGCCGCGGGCCGGTGACGGCGCGAGCGGCGCCGCGTGCCCCGGCTTATCCTTGAGGACATGTCCCCCGAGCGTGCGCCCCAGCCCGCGCGCGCCCGCGGCCGGGGGCGGGGTCGGGGGCGCGGCGCGTCCGGGGGCCGGCCCAGCGGTCCGGCCCGAGCCCGCGAGGCCCGGGAGGCTCCCGAGGTGCGCGAGGCGCGGATGGCGCGTCGTCGCGCCCTCGTGCCGGAGGTCAGCTATCCCGAGGACCTGCCGGTCGTCGGGCGCAAGGAGGACATCGCGGCCGCGATCCGCGAGCACCAGGTGGTGATCGTCGCGGGGGAGACCGGGTCGGGGAAGACCACCCAGATCCCCAAGATCTGCCTCGAGCTCGGCCGGGGCATCGAGGGCACCATCGGGCACACCCAGCCCCGGCGGATCGCGGCGCGGACGGTGGCCGAGCGGATCGCCGAGGAGCTGGACACCGAGCTCGGCGACGCCGTCGGCTACCAGGTCCGCTTCACCGACCACTCCACGAGCGACACGCTGGTCAAGGTGATGACCGACGGCATCCTGCTGGCCGAGCTGCAGCGCGACCGTGACCTGCGCCGCTACGACACGATCATCCTCGACGAGGCGCACGAGCGCAGCCTCAACATCGACTTCCTGCTCGGCTACCTCAAGCAGCTGCTGCCGCGCCGCCCCGACCTCAAGCTGATCATCACCTCGGCGACGATCGACCCCGAGCGCTTCGCCGAGCACTTCGCCAGCAACGGCACGCCGGCGCCGATCATCGAGGTCTCGGGCCGCACCTACCCGGTCGAGGTCCGCTACCGTCCCCTCGGCGGGGGCGACCCCGAGGACGACCGCGACCAGGTCACGGGCATCGGCCTGGCGGTCGAGGAGCTCTGGACCGAGGGCGGCGGTGACATCCTCGTCTTCCTCTCGGGCGAGCGCGAGATCCGTGACGCCGCCGACGCGCCTCGAGGGCCTGTCGCTGCCGCACACCGAGATCCTGCCGCTGTACGCGCCGGCTCTCCGCCGCGGAGCAGCACCGCGTCTTCGGCCGGCACACCGGGCGGCGGATCGTGCTCGCCACCAACGTGGCCGAGACGTCGCTGACCGTGCCGGGCATCCGCTACGTCGTCGACGCCGGCACCGCGCGGATCTCCCGCTACAGCCAGCGGACCAAGGTGCAGCGGCTGCCGATCGAGCCGATCTCGCAGGCCAGCGCCAATCAGCGGGCCGGCCGCTGCGGCCGCGTCGCCGACGGGATCTGCATCCGCCTCTACTCCGAGGAGGACTTCGAGTCCCGGCCCGAGTTCACCGACCCGGAGATCCTGCGCACCAACCTGGCCTCGGTCATCCTGCAGATGACCGCGCTCGGGCTGGGCGACATCGCCGCGCTTCCCGTTCGTCGAGCCGCCGGACCCCCGCCAGATCAGCGACGGCGTGCGGCTGCTCGAGGAGCTGGGTGCCATCGACGCCGGCTCGAGCGACCCCCGCAAACGGCTCACCGCCACCGGCCGCAAGATCGCGGCGCTGCCGGTCGACCCGCGGCTGGCGCGGATGGTGCTCGAGGCGGAGGCCAACGGGGCGCTGCGCGAGGTGCTCGTCATCGTGGCGGCCCTGTCGATCCAGGACCCGCGCGAGCGGCCGATGGACAAGCGCCAGCAGGCGGACGAGCAGCACGCGCCGGTTCGCCGACGAGCACTCGGACTTCCTCGCGCTGCTGAACCTGTGGCGCTACGTCCAGGAGCAGCAGCGGGAGCTGTCCGGCAGCGCGTTCCGCCGGATGTGCAAGCGCGGAGTACCTGCACTACCTGCGGATCCGCGAGTGGCAGGACCTGCACAGCCAGCTGCAGGCCGCGTGCAAGTCCCTCGACCTGCAGCTGAACTCCGACGAGGCCGACGCCGACCGCATCCACCAGTCGCTGCTCGCCGGGCTGCTGTCGCACATCGGGCTCCGCGACGTCGAGAAGCGCGAGTACATCGGCGCGCGCAACGCCCGCTTCGGCATCTCGCCCGGCTCGGCGCTGTTCAAGAAGCAGCCGCAGTGGGTGATGGTCGGCCGAGCTCGTCGAGACCACCCGGCTCTGGGCCCGCGTCAACGCCCGCATCGACCCGGAGTGGGTCGAGCGGCTGGCCGGGCACCTGGTCAAGCGCAGCTACAGCGAGCCGCACTGGGAGAAGCGCCGTGGCGCCGCGGTGGCCCTCGAGAAGGTCACGCTGTACGGCGTACCCCTCGTCGTGGGGCGCCAGGTGAACTACGCCCGGGTCGACCCCGAGGAGTCGCGGGAGCTGTTCATCCGCCACGCCCTGGTGGACGGCGAGTGGGACACCCACCACCGCTTCTTCCACGACAACCGCGCGCTGCATCGCAGCGGCTCGAGCGAGCTCGAGCACCGCGCCCGGCGCCGCGACATCCTCGTCGACGACGAGACGCTGGTGGAGTTCTACGACGAGCGGCTGCCGGCCGACGTCGTGTCCGTGCGCCACTTCGACTCGTGGTGGAAGAAGGCCGGCCGCGAGCAGCCCGACCTGCTGACGTTCACCGAGGACCTGCTCGTCAGCGACGACGCGGGTGCGGTCGAGCGCCGAGGACTACCCGCAGGTCTGGGAGCAGGGCGCGCTCAGCCTGCCGGTGACCTACCAGTTCGAGCCCGGCGCCGAGGCCGACGGCGTCACGGTGCACATCCCGGTCGACGTGCTCAACCAGGTCGTCGACGTCGGGTTCGACTGGCAGGTGCCCGGACTGCGCCAGGACCTCGCGACCGCCCTGCTGAAGTCGCTGCCCAAGGCCACCCGCCGGCACTTCGTCCCGACGCCGGACCACGCCCAGGCCGCGCTGGCCGACAGCGACGCGTCCGCGGGCGCGTGGATCACCGACGAGCTGGGCCGTGCGCTCAAGGCCCGCACCGGTTTCGGGGTCGACGCGCAGGAGTGGGACTGGACCCGGGTGCCGGACCACCTGCGCATCACGTTCCGCGTCGAGGACCGCTCCGGCAGGGTGCTGGCCGAGGGCAAGGACCTGCGGGCGCTGCAGGACCGCCTCGCTCCGCAGATGCGCCAGACGATGGCGCAGGCGGCGGGCGCGGTGGAGCGGCAGGGCCTGTCGCAGTGGAGCTTCGGGCCGCTGCCGGCGACGTTCGAGCAGCGCCGCGGCGAACGGGTGATCCAGGGTTTCCCCTCGGTCGTCGACCACGGCGACAGCGTCTCGGTCGAGGTCCTGCCCACCCAGTCCGAGCGTGACCACGCCACCAGGCTCGGTGTGCGAAGACTGTTGCTGCTCAACACGACCGCACCGTGGAAGCGGGTGCTCGCGCTGTTGTCCAACGCGCAGAAGCTGGCGCTGGGCAACAACCCCCACGGCAGCGTGCCGGCTCTGCTGGACGACTGCCTCGCCTGCGCGGTCGACTCGATCGTCGCCGAGCGTCCCGGCGGCTCCGTGCTGACGCCCGAGGACTTCGAGGACACCCTCGCCGCCGTCCGCCGCGGCGTCGTGGCCAGGGTGATCGAGGTCATCGAGCTCGTGGAGCCGGTGCTCGTGCGGGCGCGTGAGGTCGAGCTGGGCCAGGCCGCGCTGTCCAGCCCCGTCCTCGCCCCGGCTCGCGCGGACATGGAGCGGCAGCTGCGGGCGCTGGTGCGCCCCGGTTTCGTGGCCGACACCGGCTTCGGGCGGCTGCGCCACCTCGAGCGCTATCTGCGCGCGATGCGGGTCCGCCAGGACAAGGTCCCCGGCGAGGTCGCCCGGGACGCCGAGCGGAGCGCCGTGGTCGAGCGGGTCGAGCACGAACGGGCCGGCCTGCTCGCGGAGCTGCCGCCGGCGCGCCGTACCGACCCTGACGTGGTCGAGCTGCGGTGGATGGTCGAGGAGCTGCGGGTCAGCCTGTTCGCCCAGACGCTCGGCACCGCGCACCCGGTGTCGGAGAAACGGATCTACAAGGCGATGGACGCCATCGAGGGCTGAGCACGCCCCCAACCTCAGCCGACGTGGGCCCCGTGCGCCGCCTCCCGCGCGGCGAGGTCCTCGTGCTTCACGCTCAGGCCGAGGAAGACCAGCACCGCCCCGACGAGGATGAGCCCCGCGCCGACCATGAAGCCCTGCGTGGAGCCGAACGTCTGGGCCTGCAGGGCGATCGCCTGACCAGCCTGCTTGGCCTGGGCCGGGTCCACCGTGCCGGACTGTACCTGCTGGTGGAGCGTGGCAGTGAGCTCGGAGGCCTTGTCCTTGAACCCGCTGGTGAAGACGGTGGTCAGCGCGGCGAGGCCGATGGCGCCACCGATCTGCTGGGCCGTGTTGAGCGCGGCGGAGCCGGCACCGGAGTCCTCGTCGTCGACGCCGGCCACGGCGGTCAGCGTCAGCGGCACGAACGTCAGGCCGAGACCGAACGCCAGCACCAGGATCCAGGGCAGCAGGCCGGTGGCGTAGGTGCTGTCGACGGTCAGGTGCGTGAAACCCCACATACCCACCGCGCCGAGCAGCGCCCCGGGACCGGAGATCCAGCGCGGGTCGACCTTGCTGGCAAGGGTCGAGGCCAGCGTGGCGGCGGCGACGATCCCGGCGCTGAACGGCAGGAAGGCGAAGCCGGACTTCAGTGGTGAGTAGCCGAGCACCTGCTGCAGGTAGAGGCCGAGGAAGTAGAACATCGCGAACATGCCCGCGCCGACGATGAGCATGACGGCCAGGCTGACGCCGCGGGTGCGGTCGGCGAGGATCCGGATCGGCAGCAGTGCGTGCGCGGAGCGGCGCTCGATCAGGACGAACACAGTCAGCAGCACGGCGCCGGCGACCAGGGAGACCAGGGTGACCGGGTCGAGCCACCCGGCCTTGGGCTCGGCCGCGTGGGTCAGGCCGTAGACGATGCCGACCAGGCCGAGGGTGCCGGTGAACGCCCCGGGGAGGTCGAACCGGCCGGGCTGCCGCTCCGACTCCTTCAGGTGGCGCGGGGCGAGGAGGGCGACGAGCAGGCCGATCGGCACGTTGATGAAGAAGGTCCAGCGCCAGTTCACCTCGGTGAGCGCGCCGCCGAGGATGAGCCCCACGGCCGCGCCGGCTCCGGACATCGCGGCGTAGACGCCCATCGCGCGGTTGCGCTCCTTGCCGGCGGGGAACGTCGTGGTGATCAGGGCCAGCGCGGCGGGGGAGGCGAGGGCCGCCCCGACACCCTGCAGGACGCGCGAGCCGATCATCATCGCCTCGTTCTGGGCGAGACCGCCGAGCAGCGAGAAGACGGCGAAGACCGAGACGCCGAGGATGAACATCGTGCGCCGGCCGAGGATGTCACCGAGCCTGCCGCCGAGCAGCAGCAGGCTGCCGAGGGCGAGGGCATAGGCGTTGACGACCCAGGACAGGCTGCTGTTGCTGAAGCCGAGCTCGGTCTGGATGTGCGGGAGGGCGATGTTCACGATCGTGCCGTCGAGCACGATCATGAGCTGCGCGCCGCCGATGATGGCGAGGGCGAGGCCCAGGCCGCGCGGAGCGGGCGCGGCCGGGTCCTGGTCGGGCGGCGACGCCGTCGAGGCGGTGGTGGTGGACATGGCGTCCGGTCCTTTCACGGGGTTCACGGGGTTCACGGGAGTTTGCGGACCGCGGCCGGTGCTGCCGGCTCGTGGCCCAGGGTGGCGCGCGCTGCGGGCAGGACGACGCTGTCCAGCACGTGGACGACGCGCTCGGGGGTGGCGTGGATGTCGAAGACGAACATGTCGTGGACGCAGATGGCCGGGAGCAGGTTGGCCAGCAGGTGGAGGTCGGCGTCCGCCCCGACCTCTCCGCGTTCCGTGGCCCGCTCGAATGCGGCGAGCGCCCGGTCGAGCTTGGGCTGGACGAACCGCCGCCGGAACGCGGCGAACAGCTCGGCGTCGCGGTGCATCGCCGGCACGAGGGCGCCGAGCACGGCGGGGAAGTCGTCGCAGAGGCCTCCGGGGCTGCACGCCTGGGCGAGCAGGTCGGTGCGCAGGGAGCCGGTGTCGTCGTCCTCGGCCCGCGGCTCGGGGCCGGCGAGCTGGTCGGCCACCGCGTCCAGCACCAGGTCGGCCTTGGTGGGCCAGCGCCGGTAGAGCGTGGCCTTGCCGGCCCGGACGGTGGTGGCCACGGCATCGAAGGTCAGCTTGTCGTAGCCGGCCTCGACGAGCAGCGCCACCACGGCGGCGAAGATCTCGCTCTCGCGCTCGCCCTCGATCCGGGGCCGACAGGTCGTGGGGTCAGGCATGGTCCGGTCTCCGGTGGCTGGCGGGTGCGCTGGATGAGACGAAACAGTTTCGTTCCATCCAGCAGCGTACGTCGAGACCGCGGCCCGGGCCAAACGTGGGGCTCAGGTGACCCGGGGTGCGCCTCCGGCCGGCACGGACGGACCCTGCAGGGACCGGCCCGGCACCGTCGCGGCGTCAGGCGCCGTGATCCCGGGCGGGGCGCCCTGCTCGAGAGCGTCGACCAGCTCGCCCAGCAGGCCGGTCAGCATGTCGAGATCGACACCGGGTGCCTGGTCGGCGAGGTGCGTCAGCTCCTGGGCCACCAGGGGAGCGAGGCGGTCGTGGGCGACGCGGCCACGGGGTGCCAGCAGCACCAGCACCCGTCGGCGGTCGTCCACGCCGACCCGGCGGTACACCAGGCCGTCGGCGACCATGTGGTCGACCCGTTTGGTGAGCGTCGGGGGAGGCAGCAAGGTGGCCTGGGCGATCGCCGTCATCGGCCGGCCTCCGGTGCGGGCCAGCAGCGACAGCACCCGCCACTCGTCGATGGTGCACCCCTCGGCGGCGAGCAGGGCCGCGAGCCGACGGGTGACCTCCCGCTCCACCCGACTGAGGAGGTCGGGAAGGACCGGGTCCACATCGGACTGAACCATTGCGCGCTCCCGGCGTCTGGAGTACTGAGGACACCGTAACGCCAGGGTGTCGCCCGCGGCGTGACCGTCCGTCCCGGGGAGGTCGATGTGGTACGAACGCCTGCTTCGGCTCCGGTGCGGCCTGCCGCGTCGGCCGGTGGCCATGACCAGCCCCTGGACGTGGCCCTCGTCATCCCGCTGCACGGCCCGGCAGGCATCCTCGGGCCGTCGTCGGAGCTGTGCGCCACGCTGGCGGCCGAGGAGCTCAACGCCGGGCCCGGGGTGCTCGGGCGTGAGCTGCGGCTGACCGTGGTGGACGGGTCCGGGGACCCGGTGCAGGTGGCGGAGGAGGTCCAGAAGCTGGTGCGAGGGCGCCGGGTCGAGGCGGTGGCCGGCTGGCACCTCTCGGCCCTGCGGGAGGTGCTGGCTCCCTGCGTCGCGCCGCACGTGCCCTACGTCTACAGCGCCCTCTACGAGGGGGGCGAGCACACGCCGGGGGTGTTCCTGACCGGGGAGACACCCGCCCTCCAGCTGCGCCCGGCGATCCGCTGGCTGGTGGAGAGCCTGGGGGTGCGGCGCTGGACCGTGGTCGGGGACGACTACGTGTGGCCGCGCCGGTCGGCTGCCCGCGCGCGTCACTACCTGGCCGAGTGCGGCGTCGACCTGGTCGAGGAGGTCTTCGTGCCGCTGGGGACGGCCGACTTCCGGGCGACGCTGGAACGGTTCGACCGCAGCGCCGCCGACGCGGTGCTGATGCTGCTCGTCGGGCAGGACGCGGTGCAGTTCAACCGGCAGTTCGCGGCGTACGGGCTGGACGAGCGGTGTTGTCGCCTCAGCCCGCTCATCACCGAGGACATGCTCCTCGCCTCGGGTGCGGACGCGACGCGTGGCGTCTACGCGGCCGCCGGCTACTTCGAGTCGCTGGTCACCCCGAGCAGCCTGGACTTCGGCGCGCGCTTCACCCGGCGTTTCGGCGCCGACGCACCGTCCCTGAACAGCCCGGGTGAGTCGTGTTACGAGGCCTTGCGCCTCCTGGCCGAGCTGGTCACCCGGGCGGGGTCCACCGACGTGAGGTCGGTCTGTGCTGCCGCCGACACCGCGCGCTACGAAGGGGCCCGCGGCCCGGTGCGGCTGCGGGGCAACCACCTCGAGCAGCCGGTGTACCTCGCGAGGGCCGACGGCCTGGAGTTCGACGTCATCGCCACCCTCTAGGGCCGCGATGACGGAGCCCGCAGAAGCCTTGACCATTGCTGTCCGCGGAAATACTTTCTAGGTGAAGGAAATCACTCCGCGGGACCACGCCGAGCTGGTGTGCAGGGGCGGGGAGTGCGGCTGACCGGAACATCAGCGACCCAGACCCTCCATCCACCAGAAGGAGCTCCCCGTGCCCGAGGTCATCTTCGAGATCAACCGCGACCTGAGCGTGCCGATGGCGCAGCAGACCGTGCCCGGCCACAACCGCTGGCACCCCGACATCCCGCCGGCGGCGACGGTGCGCCCGGGGTCGACGTACCGGATCGAGTGCAAGGACTGGACCGACGACCAGGTCCGCAACACCGACGATGCGGACGACATCCGCGACATGAACCTCGACCCGTGCCACGTGCTCAGCGGCCCCTTCGCCATCGAGGGCGTCGAGCCCGGTGACATCCTCGTGGTGGACATCGTCGACATCGGTCCGTTCGCCGAGCAGCCCTGGGGCTACACCGGAATCTTCTCCAAGGAGAACGGCGGCGGGTTCCTCACCGACTACTCACCCGGGGCGTCCAAGGCCATCTGGGACCTCGACGGCGTCTGGACCAGCTCCCGGCACGTGCCCGGCGTCCGTTTCATCGGCAACTCCCACCCGGGCCTGTTCGGCTGTGCACCCTCAGCAGACCTGCTGGCCGAGTGGAACCGCCGGGAGCAGGCGCTGATCGACCAGAACCCCGACCGGGTCACCGGTGACATCCCGGCGCACGGCGGCGACGTGCCGGGCGCCCCGCAGGTGCCGGCGCTGGCGCTGCCGCCGCAGCCCAAGGACGCGCTGCTGGGCACGCTGAGCGGCAACGACCTCAAGCGGGCCGCAGCGGAAGCGTGCCGCACCATTCCGCCGCGCGAGCACGGCGGCAACGTCGACATCAAGGACCTCGGCGTGGGCAGCCGGGTCTACATGCCCGTGTTCGTGTCCGGTGGCAAGTTCTCGATCGGCGACCTGCACTTCGGGCAGGGCGACGGCGAGATCACCTTCTGCGGCGCGATCGAGATGCCGGGCTACATCGACCTGCACTTCGACGTGATCAAGGGCGGCATGGACCGCTACAAGACCGACATGCCGTTCTTCAAGCCGGGCCGGGTCGGTCCCGAACTACTCGGAGTTCCTGACGTTCGAGGGGATCAGCGTCGAGGACGGCCGCAACTACTACATGAACGCCACGGTCGCCTACCGCCGGGCCTGCCTCAACGCCATCAACTACCTGATGCCGGCGATGGACTGGACGTTCGAGCAGGCCTACCTGTTCCTGGGCGCGGCGCCGATCGACGGCCGCATCGGCGGCGTGGTCGACATCCCGAACAGCGCGGTGTCGGTGAGCATCCCGCTGTCGATCTTCGACCGCAACATCCTGCCCGACGGCGCCGGCGGCGGCCGCGAGCTGATCGCCGAGTGAGGTCCGGGGGCCGGCCCGGCGGCACGCCGGGCCGGCCCGTTCCCCTCTTCGACCCCGGAGGCCCGACATGCCCCTCTACGAGTACCGCTGCCCACAGTGCGGCCCCTTCGACCTCCGGCGCGCCGTGGAGGAGGCGAGTGCGCCGCTGTCGTGCCCGACGTGCGACGCACCGGTCCGGCGCGTCTACACCGCCCCCGGTACGGCGACCCTGAACGGGCCGCTCTCCGGCGCCACCGCCGCGGAACGAGCCCGGGTCGACCGGGCGCGCTCCGGTGAGCCGGTGGTGACCGGCCCGGGCGGGGACGTCGGCTCCCGACCGGCGGCCACCACCACTGAAGGGAGGCCGCCTCGTTCCACGGACCGTGGCGTGGCACGGAATCCCCACGCCCCTTCTGGCGTTGGCACCGGAGAACACCCTCCGATCCCTGCCAGGAAGAGGCGACCTGCCGTGCAAGACCCCGCCGAGCTGTACTCCTTCGAGACCGATACCGACCTGCGCGAGCTGCGGGCCTCCGTGCTCCTGGTGTCGCTCGGCGGCTTCGTCGACGCCGGGCACACCCAGCGACTGATGACCGAGCACATCCTCGCCACCCTCGAGCACACCGTCGTCGCCTCCTTCGACGTCGACCAGCTGATCGACTACCGCGGGCGGCGCCCCGCGATGACCTTCGACCGTGACCGCTGGTCCAGCTACAGCGACCCCTCGCTCGTGCTCTACCGCGTCATCGACAGCGACGGCGAGCCGTTCCTGGTGCTGGACGGCCTGGAGCCGGACTACCAGTGGGAGCGCGTCGTGGAGGCCGTGCGCCAGCTGGTGCAGGCCTTCGGGGTGACCTTGACCGTGAGCGTCCACGGCATCCCGATGGCGGTGCCACACACCCGCCCGATCGGGCAGAGCGCCCACGCGACCGACCCGCGCCTGATCAGCAGCAACGACGGCGCGGTGTTCGGCACCATCCAGGTGCCGGGCAGCGTCAGCGCGCTGCTGCAGCTGCGGCTCGGCGAGAGCGGCCACGACGCGGTGGGGTTCGCGGTCCACGTGCCGCACTACCTGGCGCAGTCCGAGTTCGCCGATGCCGCCCTGCGGGGGCTCCAGTCGTTCATCGCCGCGACCGGCCTGGGCATCCCGACCGCGGACCTCGCGGCGACGGCCGGGCTCAACCGGGCCGAGATCGCCCGTGAGGTCGCCGGCTCCGAAGAGGTCAGCCGCGTCGTGGAGGCCCTCGAGCGCCAGTACGACACCTACATGGAGGGCCGCGAGAAGCCGAGCCTGCTCGCCACGGACGTCAGCGAGCTGCCGAGCGCCGATGAGATCGGTGCCGAGTTCGAGCAGTTCCTGCGCGAGCGGACCGACGAGGACTGACCACCCCGGGCCGCAGCGGCGCTGAAGCCCCACAGAACGCGCGTGGCCTCCGGGCTGCGCGCGTTCTGCTGTGCCGGGCTGGTCCTCCTCGCTCGCTCAGCTGAGGGCGACGACGGCGTACAGGGCGCCCAGCACTGGAGGACTGCTAGGGCGCCCAGGACCAGGCACGCCGGGACGGCAGCGACAGTGAGCATGGACCGCATCGTCGGTTCGGCGACCGCGCCGCCCACGCGAACCCGCCATCTTGACCATGTCGGCCGGCCATGATGACGGACCCTGCGCCAGGGGTGAGGGCCCGCGTGCGGGTGGAGCTCCGGATCAGCTGCTGACGGGGATGCGGTCGGCGAACCGGTCGACCTTGTCCTGCCACCCGTCCTCGAGCGGACCCTTCATCCTGGTCACGAACACACAGTCCTCGGCGACGTTGACCATGCCGTGCGCCTTCGCGAGCTTGTTCATGATGGGGCGCACGTGCTGCCACCGCGCGCGCTCCTCCTCCGTGGGCAGCTGGCCCGTCTTCTTGTCGGGGCGAGGGGCGCCCTCGGTGGTGAGGACCGCGTACCGAGTGCCGGCCGGCACGCTGAGCTTCTTCAGGAAACGGCGCATGCTGCCGCGGGGTCTGCCCATGCGGCCGGGGCTGCTGAAGACGTACAGATCCGCCTCAGCCACCTGGCGGGGGTTGACGTCGTGGATGTGGTGCACGTCCACGTCCGCGCCGCGCTCGGCCATGTGGGCGCGGAACTGCTCGGCGACGGAGGCGCCGTTGCCGTACCTGGAGTCGTGCAGGTACTCGATGTGCATGTCCGATTCCTCCTCGATGTCACCTCCACGGTGGTGCTCCCGACCGCACGACGGTCAGGGCCATACGGCCCGCCAGAGGCAGCCGACACCGCCTGGCCACCTGGCGCCGCGGGTGTCCCACGCACAGGCTCGCGGGAGGCGCGGCGGTCAGACCTTCGCGTAGCGCGCGCGGGCGAAGCTGTAGACGCCGTACGCCGCGAGGCCCACGGCCACGGCCGTGAGCAGCACCGACCCCAGCGGCTGGTCGCGCAGGGCGTGCAGCGCGCCGTCGAGCCCGCTGGCGGCACCAGCCCGGCGGGTCACGCCGGCCACGACGAAGAGCAGGCCGACGATGGCCAGGGCGACGCCCTTGGCGATGTACCCCACCTGCCCGGCCCAGGTGACGGCCGTGCCCGGGTTCTCGACGAGGTCACGCAGGAACCGCTTGGTCGCCCCCTTGTACACGTGGTAGCCGCCGACGCCGATCACGACCAGGCCGATGACGACGACCAGGACGCGGCCACCGGTGCTGTGCAGCATCTTCGCGGTGAAGTCGACACTCTGCTGCCGGCTGCTGGTGTGCCTGCCCCGGGCGAAGCCCAGGGTGGTCCAGCCCAGGACGAGGTAGACCACGGCCTTGGCGACCGCCTTGCCCCGGCCGGCCCAGGCGTCCATGCCCTCGCCGAACGAGCCTCCGACGGCCTCGACGACCTGCCACAGGGCCAGCCCGAAGAACCCGAGGACGGCCAGCCACAGTCCGAACCGGCCGACCCCGTTACCGGCCAGCGACGCCAGCGCACCCGACTGGTCGGCCGACCTGCCCGCGCTGCCCCAGGCGACCTGCAACGCGATCCATCCGATCAGCAGGTGCAGCAACCCGCTGACCGCGTAGCCGATCCGCGCAGCCATCTCCAGCGCTGGGTGGTCGCCCGCCTCCCGCGCTGCTCCCTTGATGGTGTCGGGGCTCATGGGGTGTCTCCATCCTGCGCGCGACGGGTCACGCCTTGGCGTCCGACCAGCGCGCGATCACGCTGGTGTCAGCGACGAACCCTACGGCGTCGGAGCCGGTCCAGCGCCGCGATGCGGCCAACAGTGCGGCGTCCACCTGCGCTGCGACGGCCTCCGCGTGCTCGTCGGGCACGTGCAGGATCAGCTCGTCGTGCAGGCACAGCACGATGCGCGCGCCGTGGGTCCGTGTCGCGTGGCGCACCGTGGCGGTCCACGCCTTGAAGAGCTCGGCCGCCGCGCCCTGGATGACGGCGTTGCGGGCGAACCGCCCCCGGCCCGCGACGACGGCCGACACCGCGCCCGGCGTCGTGTCCGCAGGCGTCGGCCACATCGGCACCCGCCGGCCGCCGTACGTCTGCACCGCGCGCCCCGCGACCCCCTCGTCGTACGCGCGCTTCAGGTAGCCCATCGCCGTGGGGTAGGTACGTTCCAGGTCCTTCAGGGCCTCACCGGCGGCGCCGCTGGTCTGCCCGTACATCGCGGCGAGGACCGCGACCTTGGCCACTGGGCGGTCCACCCCCAGGGCGGCGCCGACAGGGGCGTAGAGGTCGGGTGCCCGGGTGGCGGCCGCGAACGCCGCGTCCCCGGACACGGCGGCCAGCACCCGCGGCTCGATCTGCCCCAGGTCGGCCCGCACGAACAGGTGCCCGGGTGCGGCCGCGACGGCGGAGCGCAGCGGTGCGGGCAGGTTGTGCAGGCCGTTCTGGGCCGTCATCCGTCCGCCCGCGCCGTCGCACGCGGTCCACCCGCCGCGGAGCCGGTCGTCCGCGCCGACGTGGGCGTCCAGCCACGCCCAGCCGTACGTCGTGGCGATCCGCTCCGCCTTGCGCCAGGTGAGCAGCGCCTCCACGAGCGGGTGGGTGGCCCGGAACGGCTCGAGCCGCCAGGCCCGCGTGTCCGGTACGACGACCCCGACCGAGGCGAGCAGCTCGCGCACCTGCACCGGGTTGCGCAGGTCGGTGCTCTCCCGTCCCGGTGTGAGCGCGAGCACGGCGGCGTCGCGCCGGCGCCGGATCGACCGGGCGTGGTTCTCGTCCTGGGGGCGGGGCCCGGCGGCGGCGAGGATCAGCTGCTCCAGCGTCGGGCGGTGGATCGGCAGGCCCTCCTGCTCCAGCTCGACGCAGAGCAGCGCGGCGGCCGACTCAGAGTGGGCGGTGCTCGTCACCCGCGGTGGCGCGGTGGCCAGTGCCTGTTGCTGCAGGGTCGCGGTCTGCAGGGCCGCGGCCGCCCAGCCGTGCACCCGCTCGGGCGTCGTGAGCCAGCTGCCGTCGGCCGCCTCGGGGCGCAGGTAGCCGTCGCGCCGTACGGGGGAGTGCGGATCGCCCGCGTCACCGTCCGTGGCACCGCCGGCGAAGTCGAACAGGTCGCCGCCGGCAGGGCGGGGCATCCCCGCCGGGTCGAGGCCGTGCGCAGCCGCCCACGCGAGCGTGGGGTCGGTCGCCCAGCCGCCCCGGACCAGCCGGTGCACCTCCAGCACGTCCCAGCAGCGGTTGACCTGGATCCCTGTGCGCACCAGGGGTGCTGCGGTGCCGGCGGCGGACCACCAGACCCAGCGTGGGTGGCGCTCCTCCTCCAGGGCGGCGACCCGTGCCAGGACCTCGTCGCGCGACCCGGTCATGGACTCCTGCGCGCCGACCAGCGCGCCCAGGTCAGCAACCAGCGCCACCGCGACCTGGTCGGGGCGGGCGGCGGGCACGGTCACGGTCCCCATCCAACCTCAGTCAGCAGTTGGTCAAGAAGGGTGGCCCATACCGGGGCGGGGTGCGAAGGTGCTGGGCGGGCCGCGACGTCGCGGGCCGTCCCTCTGCTCCGGGGAGCGATCCATGGTCAGGCGCCGCACGAGTCCAGGGCTCGCACCTGCAGGTCGGCGGCGCCGTCCGGCGGTGGTCGTCGCGGCGGCGCTGGCCGCTCTCATCGGGTCGCTGCTGGCCGGCGTCGCCGGAGCCACCCCCGCATCGGCCGACGGCCCCGGAGCCGGGGCGCCGTGGGTGGTCACCCTCGGGGACTCCTACGTCTCGGGCGAGGCCGGGCGGTGGGCCGGCAGCACCAACCTCAGCAGCCGGCGGGTCGACGCCCTCGGCCCGACTGCATATGACGACAACGCGACCGGCACGGCGGAGCAGATCCGCGGGTGCCACCGCAGCCGCAGCGCCGAAGGCGCCATCGGAGACGGGGTGCGCAGCCTGGACCTCGCCTGCTCGGGGGCCAAGGTGTCGACGTACACGGCGATCACCGGGCACTTCAAGCCCGGCCTCGACTTCGCCGACGAGGGCCCGGAGCGGCAGGGGCAGGCGGCGATGCTGCGCACGTTCGCCCGTACGCACGACGTCCGGATGGTGCTGGTCGGGATCGGCGGCAACGACTTCGGCTTCGCGACCGTGATCACGTCCTGCGTCGGGGACTTCCTCGCCTCGAGCGTGCTGCACCCCAACTACTGCTACGACGACCCGTGGGTGCGCTCGACGTTCACAGCGGCCAACGCCGCGGTGGTGCGGGCCCGGATCGCCCGCGGGCTGCAGAACGTGCGGACGGCGATGCGCCAGGCGGGCTACGCCGACTCGGCCTGGACGATGGTGGTCCAGAACTACGCCTCACCGATCCCGCCGGCGTCCGGGTTCCGTTACGGCCAGAGCAAGCTCGCCCGTCAGGGCATCGGCGGCTGCGGCTTCTGGAACCGCGACGCCGACTGGGCCAACCGCACCGCGCTCGCGACGATCAACTCGACCGTGTCCGCCGCTGTGACCGCATCCGGTGTGGCCGGCGTCCAGCGGCTCGACCTGTCCTCGTCGCTGGACGGCCGGCGCCTGTGCGAGAAGGGGGTCGGGCTGCTGGAGGAGAAGGGGCTGAGCTCGTGGACGCAGCCCGGTGCGGTCGACCGGACCGAGTGGGTCAACCAGATCCGGACCGTGACGACGCTCGGCAGCTACCAGCTGCAGGAGTCGCTGCACCCCAACTACTGGGCGCAGCTGGGGCTGCGCAGCTGCGTGCGGCAGGTGTGGAACGCCGGCTCCCCGCGGAGCGGGTCGTGTGCGGTGGCGGGGCCCGGCCTGGTCGCGGGAGAGCCCCGCATGGTGCTCAGGTAGCCGACGGCTGCGGCGGTCCCGCGGTCAGGCGGCGGACTTCAGCCGGACCTGGCGCTTGATCCGGCTCAGCATCGCCACCATCCCGCGCAGCCGCAGGGGGGACACGGCCTCGGACAGGCCGAAGCGGTACGGCGCGTCGTCCGGCACCGCGAGCACCTCACCGGCCGTCAGGCCGTCCAGGCCCTCGTGCAGGATGCCGGCGAACCCGCGCGTCGTCGGCGCCTCGGCGGGCGCCGAGAAGTACAGGTGCACCACCGCGTCCTCCTCGGCGACCGACCGCTCGAGCTCGACCGCCAGGAAGACGGGGGACTGGCACTCGTCCACCTGCTCCAGCTGGTCCTCGCGCCCGGCGAGGTGCTCGGGCAGACCGGGCAGCTCGTCGCTGAACTCCAGCAGCAGCTCCAGACGCTCGCGTGTGGAGGCCGCGGTGAAGTCCTCGGCGATCTCGGCCAGGGCGGCCGGCAGCTCCACCCGCTCGTCGTTCGGCGTCGTCATGCCCTCAGTGTCCCTCTCCTGCTGTGGTGTCGCGTTCGTCGCCCTCGCTGCGCTCGGTCTTCCTCACCGCTCGAGCTGATGGTCGCGTTCGTCGCCCTCGCTGCGCTCGGCCTTCCTCACCGCTCGAGCTGATGGTCGCGTTCGTCGCCCTCGCTGCGCTCGGCCTTCCTCACCGCTCGAGCTGATGGTCGCGTTCGTCGCCCTCGCTGCGCTCGGCCTTCCTCACCGCTCGAGCTGATGGTCGCGTTCGTCGCCCTCGCTGCGCTCGGTCTTCCTCACCGCTCGATCGGCACCCGCACGGCGTTACCCCACTCCGTCCACGACCCGTCGTAGTTGCGGACCGTGTCGAAGCCCAGCAGGTGGGTCAGGACGAACCAGGTGTGCGAGGAGCGCTCGCCGATCCGGCAGTACGCCACCACGTCGTCGTCGGGCTTCAGGCCCTGCTCGGCAAGGTAGATGGCCTCCAGGTCGGGCCGCTCCTTGAACGTGCCGTCCTCAGCGGCCGCGCGGGCCCACGGCACCGACTTCGCGCCGGGGATGTGTCCACCGCGCATCGCACCCTCCTGGGGGTAGTCGGGCATGTGCAGCAGCTCGCCGGAGTACTCCCCGGGGGAGCGCACGTCCACCAGCGGCTTGCCCAGGTGCCCCAGCACGTCGTCCTTGAACGCCCGGATCGCCCGGTCCGAGCGCTCCACCACGGGGTAGTCCACGGGCTCGGGCTTGGGCACCTCGCGGGTCAGGTCGCGGCCCTCGGCGACCCATTTGGCCCGGCCACCGTCGAGCAGCCGCACGTCCTCGTGGCCGAACAGCGAGAACACCCAGAGTGCGTAGGCCGCCCACCAGTTGCTCTTGTCGCCGTACAGGACGACGGTCGTGTCGCGGCCGATGCCCCGCTCGCCGAGCACCTCGGCGAATCGCTGCCCGTCGACGTAGTCGCGCGTCAGCGGGTCGTTGAGGTCGTTGTGCCAGTCGACCTTCACCGAGCCGGGGATGTGCCCGGTGTCGTACAGCAGAACGTCCTCGTCGGACTCCACCACGACGATGTCGCCGCCGGGGCGGGCGCTGCCGTCGGCGATCCTGGCGGCCAGCCAGTCGGTGGAGACGAGGCGGTCAGGGTGGGCGTACTGCTGGAACTTCGGGCTGTCGTCAGAGGTCACGGCCATGTCGGGCACCTTCCGTCGTTCTCCGGGTGTCGGTCTCGCACCCATGCTTCCACGCGTGCCGCACCGGCCGACGGGGTGGCTCGTGCCGTGAGAACCATCCGTCGAGGTCATGGCGCGTGCAGGGCTTGCACCGCCTCGATCGGGTCGGCCTCCTCGGGGCGTTTGTCGGTCCGGTAGCGCACAACCCGGGCGAACCGCAGGGCCACGCCGGCGGGGTAACGCGGTGAGCTCTGCACCCCGTCGAAGGCGATCTCGACCACGACCTCGGGGCGCAGCCGAACGACGTAGCCGTCGGTGGGTCCGTCGGCGTGCCGCGGCAGCTCCTGCGTCTGCCAGCGCAGCATCTCGTCCGTCAGCCCCTTGAACGTCTTGCCCAGCATCACGAAGCCACCCGGCTCGCCGTAGCGTCCCGTCGGGTCGAGCGCGCCGAGATGCAGGTTGCTCAGCCACCCGCTGCGGCGGCCGTTGCCGCGCTCCACCGCCAGGAGGACGAGGTCGAGCGTGTGCACCGGCTTGACCTTGACCCACCCGGCACCCCGCCGCCCCATGTCGTACGTCGCCTCGTCCGACTTCACGACGACGCCCTCGTGCCCGCGCGCGAGCGCGTCCGCGGCGAAGGCAGTCGCCGCCTCCACGTGCGCGGGGTCACCGGGGTCGGCCACGGCCAGCCTCGGGGTGAGGACCTCGGCCGGCAGCGTCGCCTCGAGCACCGAGCGGCGAACGGAGCCCGGCTCGTCAAGCAGGTCGCGGCCCTCGAGGTGCAGGACGTCGAAGACGAACAGGGTGAGTGGCACGCTGACGCGGGCGCCCCCTGGGTCGCTGCGACGGGCGGTGCGCGAGCCGGTCTGCTGGAACGGCCGGGGCCGACCGTCGTCGTCGAGTGCGATCACCTCGCCGTCGAGGATGGCGGAGCCGACATCCCACGCGGCCACCGCCTCGACGACCTCCGGCACCCGGTCGGTGATGACGTCCAGTGACCGGGTCAGCACCGTGACGCGCGGACCGTCCTTGTGGATCTGGGCACGGATGCCGTCGAGCTTCCACTCCACCCCGGCCGGCCCGGTGCGGGCGAGCGCCTCGGGCACCGTCGGGGCCGACCCGGCCAGCATCGGGCTGACCCCCTGCCCGACGGCGAGGGTGAACCCGGACAAAGCCGCGGGTCCCTCGCGCAGGAGGGCCGCGGCCACCCGCGGGAGACTGCCGCTGACGGTGACCGCACGGCGTACGTCTGCGGGGGCCGCGCCGGCGGCACTCGCGAGGGCGGTCAGGACGGCGGACTCGAGCGCTCCCTGGCGCAGGCCGCCGCGCAGCAGGCCGGTCAGGAACCGCTGCTCGTCGGCGGTCAGCCGGGCCATCAGGTCCCGGAACAGTGCCGCCCGCGCCGCGGAGGACCCGGCACCGGACAGGTCGGCGGCGCGCTGCAGCACGGCGTCCAGCTCGGTCACGGTCACCGAGGGGGAGTCCGCCGGCGGCGGCAGCACCGTCAGGTGGGTCAGCGCGATGCCGGTGCGGCGCTGGCGCAGCGACCCGGACAGGTAGCGCACCACCACGGCGATCTCGTCGACGTCCGTGTCGTCCGCCGCGGCGCCGGGTGGGTCGGCCGCCGCCCGCTTGAGCACCTCCGCCAGCAGGGCCGCCTTGGCGTTGCGGGACGACGTCGCGGCGAGGGCCTGCGACACGGCGACGATCTCGGCGAGCAGCACGAGGCCCATGCTGGCAGCAGGGTCCGACAACCTGCGGGGGGACGCTCCAGCGAGGCCCCCGAGGGCCCGCGCGCCAGGGTCGCGGCAGGCCCCGGGCCCGAGATCGCGGGTCGATCCGGTCTCCGGTGGGAACCGCGCGGGCGTTCCGCCCGTCGTACAGGCTGTCGGCAACGGGCGGCAGCGAGCGCGCCCAGACCAAGGAGGCACACGAGATGGCAGCAACGGCGTCGATGCGCTGGGGAGCGTTCCGCTCGATCGGCATGGCGGTCCACGCCGCCACCCGGTCCGGCTCGCCGGGTCTGGGGGAGCGGCTGCGCGCCGTGCCGCGGCTGGTCCGGTCGACGCTGCGCGGGGAGTACCACGGCACCTCCCGCGGCCAGCTCGCCCTCTTGTTCGGCGCCGTTCTGTACGTCGTCTCGCCGATCGACCTGGTGCCCGAGGCGGCCCTGGGCATCTTCGGGCTCGGCGACGACGCCCTGGTCGTGGCCTGGATCGCCACGGCGCTGGTGAACCAGACCGAGGGCTACCTCGCCTGGGAGCGGCAGCGGCAGAACACGGTGCAGGGAGACGTTCTCTCCTGACCCTCGCGGGCCGGGCCCTCCACACCCCCTGCCGGCGGGTCCCACCCTCCACAGGTGCTCCCCGGAAGGACCCAGGACCCTCGTCCGGACAGGAGAGTCGGGGCATGAACCCGACCCGCATCCGCCTGGGCGGACCGTCCGACATCCTGGCCGTGCTGCCCTACCAGCTCGGCTTCCACCCACGAGAGTCCCTCGTCGTCGTCAGCCTGCACGGCACCCGGATGGGCCTGGTGCAGCGCATCGACCTGCCGCCGCTCGAGCACACGGCCGAAGCGGTCGAGGCGATGCTGCCCCCGCTGCGGCGGGACGCGCCCGATGGGGTCCTGCTGCTCGGGTTCGAACGTTCCGAGGGTGACTGCCTCCCGCTGCTGGCCGCGATGGCGCACGCCTGCCACGAGGCGGGGATGGACGTCCGGGACCGGCTCGTCATCCGGGACGGGCGGTGGTTCTCGCTGCACTGCACCGATGTGGCCTGCTGTCCGGTCGGGGGCCGGCCCCTGCCGCGGCCGCACGAGGTGCCCGCCGTCGCCGAGTTCGTCGGCCGCGAGATCAGCCCGCTGGCGGACCGGGCGGCGCTCGCGGACCGCCTGCGTCCGGCCGCCCCGCCGGCCTCGGACGCCGTCGCCGCCTGCGCCGACGAGTGGCTGTCGACCCGGCGGGCGGCCTACGACGACACCGCCGCCACCTTCCACGACCTGCGCCGGCGTGAGCTGCAGGCCTGGGCCACGGTGCTGCGCTGTCGCGACGAGGACGGGCCGTTGCCGCCGCTGTCCCCGCCCGAGCTGGCCCGGCTGGCCGTCTCCCTGACCGACATCGACATCCGCGACGCGCTGGTGGCGTGGATCTGCCCCGGCGCCCTCACCCTCGACCTGGTTCCCGAGATGCTGCGGGAGCAGATGCTCGAGGTCCTGCCGGCGCCGCTGCGCCCGGACGACGGCCCGGGGGACGACCCGGCGGCGCACGCGGCGCACTGCCAGCGTCTCGAGCGCCGGCTGGTCGCGGTGTGCGCAGCCCTACCCGAGGCATGGACGGTCCCGGCGCTGACCGTGCTTGCGTCGTTCACGTGGTGGCGCGGCGACGGGGCGCTGACCCGCATCGCGCTGGAGCGGGCGCTCGCGGTGGATCCCGACTACCGCCTGGCCCGGCTGCTGGAGCGGATGGTGGACCTGGCCATCCGGCCCTTCGGTGTGCCGGCGTGAGACGCGGGCGGACAGGCCGACGTCGCCGGTTTACACTGCTGGGCAGGTCATGAGTTCCAGCATCGAGCCCCGGCTTGCTGGGCGGCAACCCTCCTCCGCGGTGGGGTGCCCCGGGTGATGACCCGGCCGTCTGGATGGCAGGCGGCAAGCGCGGGTCCGGCCGGACCCAGATCCTCGGGGAGCCACCGTGACCGTCACCTCCGACCAGCAGCGCACGCCGTACGCCGACCCCTCCTGCGGGCGGCGTCGCACCCTCCAGATCGGCACGCTCGCGCTGGAGGTGGGGGGCTCGCTGCCGTCGGTGCAGGTGGCCTACGAGACGTGGGGCTCGCTGAACGCCGCGCGCGACAACGCCATCCTCGTCGAGCACGCCCTGACCGGCGACAGCCACGTCGCCGGACCGGCCGGACCCGGGCACCCCACTCCGGGCTGGTGGGACGGACTGATCGGCCCCGGCCGGCCCCTGGACACCGACCGGTGGTTCGTGATCGCCAGCAACGTGCTGGGTGGCTGTCAGGGCACGACGGGCCCCTCCTCACCCGGACCGGACGGGCGCCCCTGGGGCAGCAGGTTCCCCTTCGTCACCGTCCGGGACCAGGTCGCAGCCGAGGCGGCCCTTGCGGACGCCCTCGGCATCACCTCGTGGGCGTGCGTGGTCGGCGGGTCGATGGGGGGGATGCGTGCGCTGGAGTGGGCGGTGACGCACCCGGACCGGGTGCGCTCCGCCCTCATCCTGGCCAGCGGCGCCTACGCCACGGCGGAGCAGATCGCGTGGTGCCAGCCGCAGCTCCTGGCCATCCGGCAGGACCCGCACTTCCACGGCGGGGACTACTACGACCGCCCGCAGGGACCGGACCTCGGTCTGGGCCTGGCGCGCAGGATCGCTCACGTGACCTACCGCAGCGAGCTCGAGCTGGACAGCCGGTTCGGGCGCGCAGCCCAGGCCGGCGAGCAGCCGCTCGGGGCCGGTGGCCGCTTCGCCGTGGAGAGCTACCTCGACCACCACGCCGACAAGCTGACCCGCCGGTTCGACGCCAACTCCTACCTCGTCCTCACCGAGTCGATGAACTCCCACGACATCGGGCGGGCACGCGGTGGCGTCGCCAGCGCCCTGTCCCGCGTCACCGCGGACCTGGTGGTCGTGGCGGTCGACTCCGACCGGCTGTACCCCCCGCGGCTGTCCGAGGAGATCGCCGTCGCGGCCGGCTCGAAGGACGCGCTGCGCATGATCACCTCCGACTACGGGCACGACGGCTTCCTCATCGAGATCGACCAGGTCGGCCGGGTGGTGCGCGACACGCTCACCCGCCTGCGCACCCGCTGACCCTCGGCGGTGGGCCCGCGCACCCACTGACCACGGGTGTGCCTGCGGGCCACCTGACCGCGGCCACCACCGATATCCGGTAGCGTCCGCGTACCGGCCTGTACCCAGCCGGAGCCGATGAACAAGGAGGTTCAGGTGGCAGTCGTCGTGGGCTACGTGCCGACCAAAGAGGGCCGCGCGGCTCTGCGCCGTGCCGCGGAGGAGTCGCTCCTTCGCCACAGCAGGCTGATCGTCATCAACTCCAGCCGGGGCGGCAAGGACTTCGACGCCGAGGAGGCCGTGCGCTTCGAGTCCGAGCTACGCACGATCGAAGGCCGCCTCGATGCCGCCGGGGTGAACCACGAGGTCCGCCAGCTGGTGCGCGGCAACGACCCGTCCGAGGACCTCATCGCGGTCGCCGAGGAGGTCAATGCCGAGTTCATCGTCATCGGCCTGCGCCGCCGCACCCCGGTCGGCAAGCTGATCCTCGGCTCCAACGCCCAGCGCATCCTGCTGGATGCCTCTTGCCCGGTCCTCGCCGTCAAGGCAGCCGCCGCCGACTGAGCGGCGCGCGCTGCTCCCCGCTCTCGGCGGGGACTTTCTCCACCCCTGCGGACGTTGGAGTACGTGATGACCTCGGTGCGCCTGACGCTCGACCAGCACGCGGACGACCTCCTCAGCCACGATCCGTTCGCGCTCCTGCTCGGCATGCTCCTTGACCAGCAGATGCCCATGGAGCGTGCCTTCCTGGGCCCGGCCAAGCTCGCCGAGCGGCTCGGGCAGAACCCTCTGGAGCCGCGCGCCATCGCCACCTGGGACGCCGACGGATTCGCCGAGATCTGCGCCCGACCGCCGGCCGTCCACCGCTATCCCCGGTCCATGGCCGGCCGGATCCAGGCGCTCGCCGGTGCGGTGGTCGAGCACTACGACGGCGACACCTCGGCCCTCTGGACCACCGCGACGACGGGGGAGGAGGTGCGCTCCAGGCTCGACGCGCTGCCCGGCTTCGGGCCGGCCAAGGCCGCGATCTTCACCGCGCTCCTGGGCAAGCAGCTGGGCGTGCGGCCACCCGGGTGGCAGCAGGCCTGCGCGCCGTACGGCGAGGACGGGTCGTTCCGGTCAGTGGCCGACGTGGTGGACCACGAGTCGCTGCTCAAGGTCCGCGAGACCAAGCAGGCGGCCAAGGCCGCCGCGCGGCAGGGCCGCTGACATGGCCCGGTCCGGCCTCGAACGACGCTCGATCTGGTGGACCGGGGCGCGAGCGGGACGCCCGAGGTTTTATAATGGTGGGAAGACGGCCCGGACAGGTTCCCCCAGCTGGTCGAGAAGATCCCCCCAAGCCCCCGTGAAGCGAGCGTCGGCGTGCCCCCGCCGGCGATGCGCTGTGCACAGTTTTCCCCTCGCGTTCCCTCGCGACGAAAGGTAGTCGGTGTCGCTCGTGTCTCAAGTCCCCTCCACCTCCTCCGCGGCTGACCGCCCGGCCAAGGCGCTGCCGGCCGAGTTCAGCCACCCTGCCCTGCAGGAGCTGATGCGGGTCGGTGCCTCTGTCGGCTCGGTGGACAGCAAGCACCTGAGGACAGCGCTCGTGGAGGCGGAGATCACGCCCAAGCGGATGAAGGCCGTGCTGCGATCGCTCGAGGAGCAGGGCATCCACGTCACGCTCGACAGCGAGACCGCGCACCGCGCCGTCGCCGCGACGTCCGCCCGACGCACCACCACGGCTTCGGCCACCAAGAAGGCCGCCGCGAAGAAGAGCACCGGCGCCGGCACCAAGACCGCCGTCAAGACGGCCGCCAGCACGACGCGGACGGCTGCGGCTGCTGCGGCCGCCCCGGCGAAGAAGACCGCGGCCAAGAAGACCACCGGCGCCGCCAAGAAGGCCGCGCAGGCCGCTGACGTGCCGGCCGGCGACGTGGCCGTCGAGGACGTCGTCGAGGGGGATGAGGCGGTCGAGGACGTCGACCTCGCTGCCGAGGCCGACGCGCTGGTCGACGCGGTCGTCGCCGACAGCGACACCGAGACGGCCGACGACGACACCAAGCCCGCGTCCGCCAAGGAGGGCGAGGAGGTCGAGGAGTCCGCCGGCTTCGTCATCCGCCAGGACGACGAGGACGACGCCCCGGCCCAGCAGGTCGTCACCGCCGGCGCCACCGCCGACCCGGTCAAGGACTATCTCAAGCAGATCGGCAAGGTCGCCCTGCTCAACGCCGAGCAGGAGGTCGAGCTCGCCAAGCGGATCGAGGCCGGCCTCTTCGCCGAGGAGCAGCTCAACGCCGGCGGCAAGATGGACATGAAGCTCAAGCGCGAGCTGTGGTGGATCGCCCAGGACGGCAAGAACGCCAAGAACCACCTGCTCGAGGCCAACCTGCGCCTCGTGGTCTCGCTCGCCAAGCGCTACACCGGCCGCGGCATGCTGTTCCTCGACCTCATCCAGGAGGGCAACCTCGGCCTGATCCGCGCGGTCGAGAAGTTCGACTACACCAAGGGCTTCAAGTTCTCGACGTACGCGACGTGGTGGATCCGCCAGGCGATCACCCGCGCGATGGCCGATCAGGCGCGCACCATCCGCATCCCCGTGCACATGGTCGAGGTCATCAACAAGCTGGCCCGCGTGCAGCGCCAGATGCTCCAGGACCTGGGTCGTGAGCCCACCCCTGAGGAGCTGGCCAAGGAGCTCGACATGACTCCTGAGAAGGTCGTCGAGGTCCAGAAGTACGGCCGCGAGCCCATCTCGCTGCACACCCCCCTCGGTGAGGACGGCGACAGCGAGTTCGGTGACCTGATCGAGGACTCCGAGGCGGTCGTCCCGGCCGACGCCGTCTCGTTCACGCTCCTGCAGGAGCAGCTGCACTCGGTGCTGGACACGCTGTCCGAGCGCGAGGCCGGCGTGGTCTCCATGCGCTTCGGGCTGACCGACGGCCAGCCCAAGACGCTGGACGAGATCGGCAAGGTCTACGGCGTCACCCGCGAGCGGATCCGCCAGATCGAGTCCAAGACCATGAGCAAGCTGCGTCACCCCTCCCGCTCCCAGGTGCTGCGCGACTACCTGGACTGAGCGCTCGAACGCAGTTCGCTGTCTGTGCAGGTCAGGCGCCCCCCGGGGCGCCTGACCTGTCCCAGGGGCAGGTGCACAGCGCTGCTGGTCCAGATGGCGAAGCGGGCCTGCCCGGCGGCCAGGATGCCCGCACCGGCGAACCGCCCCCAGGCGCGGGAGCACCTCAAGTCCCCGCCCGCGACATGGTGGTCGCGCTGCCGCCTGTCCAGCAGGGAGTGGCCCACGCCGGCCGAGCTCATCGGGGACGCGTTCGCCGCGAGCGTGGGCCGCCTGGTCCGACCTGGAGTGGCCGTCACGCCTGCGCTCGCCGGTGCCGCGAAGGACGAGATCCGCCCGGTGGGCCGACCGGAGAGGCCGCCCCGCTGCGGACCCACCGCCCCCACTGTCATGCTCGCGGACTGCCACGGTGCAGTATGCAGCCTTCTGCAGTCCCACCGCCGCAGCCCCTGACGCGGCCGCAGCCACCAGCACGAGAGGCACCCATGTCGCACGGTCACGACGTTGTCCTGAACGAGGACCAGGGGGTCAGCGCCGGCCGTCCCGGCCCGCTGCACCGGTTCACCGATCTGTCCGTCCGGTACGTCGAGAAGTGGATGCCGGACCCCTACCTCTTCGCCGTCATCCTGACCCTGCTGGTCGTCGGCCTCATCTTCGCCTTCGTGCCCGGCGCCAGCCTCGGCGGTGTCGTCGACGGCTGGTACAAGGGTGTCTGGGGCGAGGGCAACATCTTCACCTTCGCCATGCAGATGATCCTCATCCTGGTGGGTGGATACACGCTGGCCGAGGCCCCGATCGTCAAGCGCGGCCTGCAGTGGCTGGCGAGCAAGCCGAAGAACCAGGCCCAGGGCGGGCTGCTGTGCTTCGGCGTCGCGGCCCTGGCGTGTCTCGTCAACTGGGGCCTGGGCCTGGTGGTGGGTGCCTTGCTGGCGCGCCAGGTGTTCGCGAGGCTGCGGACGGTCAACTTCGCCTATCTGGTCGCAGCCGGGTACATGGGCTACATGGTGTGGACCGGGGGCCTCTCCAGCTCCATCGCCCTTGCCAACACCGACAAGCTGAGCAAGCTCAACATCATCTGGACGCAGACCCATCAGCTCGTGCCGCTGAGCGACACGATCTTCCGGCCCTACAGCTTTGCCCCGATGCTCGTGCTGGCCGTGGTCATCGGCTTCGTCGTCCACCGGATGTCGCCGCGCCCCCAGGAGTCGACGGGGGAGGCGGATGTCGACCTCGAAGCGCTGCTGGCGCTGGACCAGACCCCGGCCGCGGCTCGCCCGGGCGGCCCTCTCACCATGGCCGAGCGCCTCGAGAACCTGTGGATCCTCAACGTGCTCGTGTTCGTCGCCGGCGCGGTCTACTTCGTGCGGAGCGGCTTCGCGCTCAACATCGCCTCGATGGTCATGCTCTTCTTCATCCTCGGCGCGCTCTTCCACTGGACACCCATCCGCTTCATCCGGGCGTTCACCGAAGCCGCCAAGACCGCCGGACCGCTCCTGCTCCAGTACCCGCTCTACGGAGGGATCATCGGGCTGCTGGGCTACACCTCGCACGCCGGCGTCAACCCGCTGCAGACGGTGATCGCATCGGCGATCGTGTCGCACGCGACCTACTACACGTTGCCGCTGCTGAACTACATTGCCTCCGTGGTGATCTCCCTGTTCGTCCCCTCCGGTGGCGGCCACTGGGGGGTCCAGGGTCCGGTCGCCGTCAGCGCGGCCGTCCAGATGGGCCAGTCCTCCCCGGCGTACCTCGGCAAGATCTCGATGTCTGTGGCCAACGGTGAGGCGGTCGCCAACATGATCCAGCCGTTCTGGCTGCTGCCCGTCCTGGCGATCGCCAAGCTCAACATCCGCAGGGTGATGGGCTTCACCGTGGTTGCTTTCGTGGTCGGGTTCGTCGTCCTCGGCATCGGCAGTCTCCTCATGCCGCTTCTGCCGTGAGCCGGCTGTCACGCCGGGCAGGAGCGCAACGAGCCCTGGGCGTACGGTGTTCGGACAGTCCCGTGCTGAAGCGGAGTGACGTGGCGTGAGCGACCCGACGGCAGAGCAGGCACGTCTCGTCGAGCACTCGGCGCTCGAGCTCTCGGGCCTCATCCACCGGCGCGAGGTGTCGTGCGTCGACGTGATGACCGCCTACCTGGCGCAGATCGACCGGTACAACCCGGTGCTCAACGCGATCGTCGCACTCCGCGACCGCGAGGAGCTGCTGGCCGAGGCGCGGCAGCGCGACAACGAGCTGGCGAGCGGTCACAGCCGCGGTTGGATGCACGGCTTCCCGCATGCGGTCAAGGACCTGGCCGCGGCCAGGGGCCTGCCATACACCTCGGGGTCACGGATCTTCGCGGACCGCGTCGCCGAGGCCGACGATCTCGCCGTCGCCCGCATCCGGGCGGCCGGCGCCGTCATCATCGGCAAGTCCAACACGCCCGAGTTCGGCCTCGGGTCCCAGACCTACAACGAGGTGTGGGGCACCACCGGAAATCCTTGGGACCCGTCGCGCACCGCGGGCGGCAGCAGCGGCGGCGGAGCCGCCGCCCTGGCGGCCCGGATGGTCCCGGTCGCGGACGGGTCCGACAACATGGGATCGCTGCGCAACCCACCTGCCTTCAACCACGTCATCGGTCTCCGGCCCTCCTGGGGCCGGGTCCCGGAGCCGGGATTCATCCCCTACGGCAGTGTGAACGGCCCGATGGGGCGTACGACGGCCGATGTCGCTCAGCTGCTGTCGACCATGGCTGGGCCCGATACCTCCGCGCCCCTCGGCATCGACGACGACCCGGCGCACCTGTCGGCCGACCTGGACCGCGACTTCCGGCGGACGCGGATCGCCTGGATCGGTGACTGGGACGGCTACCTCGCGACCGAGCCCGGGGTGCTCGCGCTGTGCGAGTCGGCGCTTGCGACCTTCGGGCACCTCGGGTGCGAGGTCGAGCCGGCGCTGCCGAGCTTCGCCCCGCAGGACATCTGGCAGTCGTACCTGGCGTGGCGCTCCTGGGGGAACCTGCGCTACGCGGACCTCTACGAGGACCCGGCAACGCGTGCGTTGATGAAGCCCGAGCTGGTCTGGGAGATCGAGCACGGGCTCCGCCTCACCGCCCTCGACCTCACGCGGGCGGCCGCCGCCCGAGACGCCTGGTATGCCGCGCTGGTCGAGATGTTCGAGAGCTACGACTTCGTCGTGGCGCCCAGCGCCCAGGTGTTCCCGTTCGACAAGTCGGTGCACTGGCCGGAGGCGATCGACGGCCGGCCCATGGACACCTACCACCGGTGGATGGAGACCGTCGTCCCGTGGACGATGGCCGGCCACCCGGTGGCGGCCATGCCCGCGGGCTTCGATGCGCGAGGGCTGCCGACGGGCGTCCAGATCATCGGGAGGCGTCACGGTGACCATGACGTCCTGCGGATCGCCCACGCCTACGAGGCAGCGAGCCCCGTCATGGACGGGAGCCCTCCGCCGTTGCTCGCTCCTGCAGCGGGCGCGCGCTGACGCTCCTGCGGCTCACCCCGGTCCTGTCCGCGGCGGCACCGGAGCGGTGTGTCGGGAGGGGTGTGAGGAGGAGGCCCGAGCGCGGACGTCGTCCAGACCCGGGCCGGCTCCGTGGACGGGCGGCGCCCACGACGGGACGTCGATGAGGCAGAACGGGTGGCCCGCGGGGTCGGCGTAGACGTCCCCCGGGGCGCCGTCCGGCGTGAGGCGCCGAGCGCCGAGGGCGAGCACCTGCTCGTGCGCCGCAGACCGGTCGTCCACCATGACGTCCACATGTACCTGCTGGGGCCGCGCGGCATCGCCCCACACGGGCGGCACGTGGTCCGGGGCGCGCTGGAGCGCGATCCCGGAATGGTGCTCGGTCTGCGCGACGACGACCCAGTCGCTGCTGGTGTAGGTGACTGGCCACCCGAGGAGCGCGGCGTAGAAGCCGGCCAGCGCCATGGGGTCGGGGCAGTCGAGGACGATGTGGTGCAGGCGTCCGATCACGATGACCTCCCGGTTGGTCGCTGTGGGTCACGGTGAGTCTCCGCCGGACCCGTGCCGGCAGTACGGCGGAGCCCCGGGCCGTGGTCACCGGACTCCGCGGTGCCTGCTGCGCTCCGGGCCCACCCCACCCGCGCTGACCATCCGACACCGGACCGGCTGCGGTGACAACCGTGGAGCCCTCCGAGCTGGGTTCCCCACACCGCGCGGGGGTTGTCGGTGGTGCCACCCGGTCCGCATGATTCGGCCAGCGGAACTGACATCCGTGGGAGGGGACCCCGATGACCGTCGACCGAGACCGCGTCAAGCGGCGATTTCTGTGGTTGCTCAAGAACACCCTCAACCGCCTCACCATCCGCATCGCGCGCTCGGGACGTGGCCCCTTCTCGCTCGTGCGTCACGTCGGGCGCAGGAGCGGCCGGACCTACGAGACACCGGTGATCCTCGCGCGCGTGCCCCAGGGCTTCGTCGCCGAGCTCACCTACGGGACGAGCGTGAGCTGGTACCGCAACGTCGTCGCAGCGGGCGGCTGTGTCGTCGTCTCCGGCGGCGCGGAGTACCGGGTCGACCGGATCGAGCCCTGTGAGGCCGCCGCCGGCATCCGGGCCTACGGCAACCCGGCGGCACTGGTCCTGCGCCTCCTGCACCGGCGCGAGTTCCGCCTGCTGCACGTCGGGCTCGCCGGGGGAGCGGGCGTGCCGTAGCAGCGGCCGGTTACGCGATCGTTACCGCTGTGGTGCCCGAATCTCTTGCGAGACCTTGCGAAAGCGCTTTTACTCAGTCCCGCACTTCCCTCAGTGCCGACGCGGGACCGCCGTCGGCACGTCCAGAGCGAAACGGAGACGGCCTGATGGCCCGAAAGATCACAAGACGCCGCACACAGGTCCTGTTCGCCACCGCTGTCGCCGTGGCGCTGGGAACGGCCGCGTGCGGCGGGGGCGACAGCTCCTCGTCCAGCGGCGGTGGCGGCGCGGCAAAGGCCGACGCCAGCAGCAAGGGTCCGATCACCTTCGTGACCGGCAAGGACAACAGCAACGTCTGGGCGCCGACCATCGCGAGGTGGAACGCGGCCCACCCCAGCGAGAAGGTCACGCTCAAGGAGCAGTCCGACAACGCCGACCAGCAGCACGACGACATCGTGCAGCACATGCAGGCCAAGGACGCCAGCTACGACATCGTCACCACGGACGTGGTGTGGACCGCGGAGTTCGCCGCCAAGGGCTGGCTGACGCCGCTCGAGGGCGCGTTCGCCATCGACACCTCCAAGCTGCTGAAGCCGACCGTCGCGGCGGCGACGTACAACGGCAAGCTCTACGCGGCCCCGTTCGCCAGCGACGGCGGCCTGCTCTACTACCGCAAGGACCTCGTCCCGACGCCGCCGAAGACCCTCGACGAGATGTGGGGCATGTGCTCCATCGCCAAGAAGAACAACATCGGCTGCTACGCCGGGCAGTCGGCCAAGTACGAGGGGCTGACCGTCAACGCCGCTGAGGCCATCAACACGATGGGCGGCAAGATCGTCGACGAGTCGGGCAAGGCCACCGTCAACAGCCCTGAGGCCAAGAAGGGCCTGCAGATGCTCGCCGACCACTACAAGAACGGCGACATCCCCAAGGAGGCCATCACCTTCCAGGAGGAGCAGGGTCGCCAGGCATTCGAGGACGGCAAGCTGCTGTTCCTGCGCAACTGGCCCTACGTCTACAACCTGGCCAAGACCGACGGCTCCTCCAAGGTCAAGGACAAGTTCGGCGTGGCTCCGCTGCCGGGCGTCTCGGGCCCTGGTGCCTCCAGCCTCGGCGGTCACAGCGAGGGCATCAGCGTCTACTCCAAGCACAAGGGCACCGCTTTTGAGTTCCTCAAGTTCATCGAGGAGGACGCCCAGCAGAAGTTCTTCATGGAGAAGGGCTCGCTGGCCCCGGTCGTCGGCGCCATCTACGAGGACAAGCAGCTCGTCGCGAAGTACCCCTACCTCCCGACCCTGCTGACCTCCATCAAGAACGCCGTGCCGCGCCCCGTCACGCCGTTCTACCCCGCGGTGACCAAGGCGGTCCAGGACAACGCGTACGCCGCGATCAAGGGTGAGAAGCCGGTCGACCAGGCCATCACCGACATGCAGAACGCCATCCAGTCCGCCTCGCAGGGCTGACCGGCCAGCAGTCCCGACGGGCGGGGGTGGCTCACGCCGCCCCCGCCCCGTCCCGCCGGCTTCCCGAAGCCCGAGCGCAGGAGATCCCATGAGCACAGCTGTCCAGACGACGCCTGAGGCACCTGCCAGGCGCAGAAGCAAGGGCTTGAACGCCGGTCAGGGACGTCGAGGCTGGCTGCTGGTCGCGCCGACCATCGCGCTGCTCGGTGTGGTGATCCTGTATCCGCTGGTCAAGGCCGTGCTGATGTCCTTCCAGAAGGACTCCGGTCTGGACAAGTCCACCCACATGTTCGTCGAGGGCGGGTACGCCGGGCTCTCCAACTACCGGCACTGGCTGCTCCAGCAGTGCGCCACGCCCACGGGGTTCGCCCCGTGCCCGCCCGGCAACCTCGGGAGTCAGTTCTACGACGCGCTGTTCGTCACCCTCTTCTTCACGGTGGCCACGCTCTGCCTGGAGATCGTGCTGGGGCTGTGGTTCGCCACCATCATGAACCGCACCTTCAAGGGCCGCGGTCTGGTCCGCGCCGCCATCCTCATCCCGTGGGCCATCCCCACCGCGGTGACCGCCAAGCTCTTCTTCTTCATCTTCGCCTACCAGGGCATCGCCAACAAGCTGCTCGGGGTCTTCGGGGTCAGCCCCCTGTTGTGGACCGGTGACACCTGGCCCGCCCGGTCCGCCGTCATCATCGCGGACGTCTGGAAGACCACGCCGTTCATGGCCCTGCTCATCCTGGCCGGGCTCCAGATCATCTCCTCGGACGTCTACGAGGCGGCCCAGATCGACGGAGCCTCGAAGTGGCAGACCTTCACCAGGATCACCCTGCCGCTGATCAAGGTGCCCCTCATGGTCGCGGTGCTCTTCCGCGCCCTCGACGTGCTGCGCATCTTCGACCTGCCGTACATCCTCACGGGGGGCGGCGGCGGCACGGGCCACGCGACCACCACGCTGTCCATCCTCGTCATCGCCCAGATCCGTCAGGGTTTCAACTCTGCATCAGCGCTGTCGACACTGGTCTTCCTGCTCATCGCCTTCGTCGCCTGGGTCTTCGTGAAGTTCCTCGGCGCCGACGTCGTCAAGCGTCCCCCGGGCCCGAAGGGCAAGCGGCAGTGGTTCCGCCGCGCCCAGCCCACCACCACCACCGGAAGGGAAGCTGAGCCATGAGCGTCGAAGCCCTTCCGGCCACCGCTGCCGCGGCCTCCGATGAGACCCGCGAGTACCGCTTCAGGAGCAACCGCGGCGCCAAGGTGCGCGGCTACCTCGGCCTGGTCCTCATCGTGATCTGGGGCCTGGCGCCGTTCTACTGGATGGTCGTGACGGCCTTCCGGCAGGTCGGCTACACCTTCGAGACCACGCCCTGGCCCAGTCATGTCACGCTGGACAACTTCCGCACGGCCCTGTCCACGGACCTCGGCAACCACCTCGGCCGCGCGCTGGTCAACAGCGTGGTCATCGGCGTGGTCACCACGGCCGTGGCGATGCTCGTCGGAGTCTTCGCCGCCTACGCCCTGTCCCGCCTCGACTTCCCCGGCAAGTACGCCGTGCTCGGGGTGATCCTGGGCGCGTCCATGTTCCCGGGGGTGGCGCTCGTCTCCCCGCTGTTCCAGCTGTTCTCCAGCCTCGGCTGGCTCAACGGCTGGAACTACCAGGCGCTGATCATCCCCAACATCTCCTTCGCGCTGCCGCTGACCGTCTACACCCTGACGGCCTTCTTCAGCGAGATGCCGTGGGAGCTCGAGGAGTCCGCGCGCATGGACGGCTGCACGCAGGCGCAGGCCTTCCGCCGCATCATGCTGCCGCTGGCCGCGCCCGGGCTGTTCACCACCGCGATCCTCGCGTTCATCAGCTCCTGGAACGAGTACCTGCTCTCCCAGCAGTTCGCCACCGGCAAGACGACACCGGTCACCGTCGCCATCGCCAACTTCACCGGCGCCCAGCCGCACCAGGAGCCGTACACCACCGTCATGGCCGCAGGCACCATCGTCACGGTGCCGCTGATCATCATGGTGCTGCTGTTCCAGCGGGCGATCGTCTCAGGCCTCACGGCCGGGGGCGTGAAGGGGTGACGCGCGCAGGGAGGTCGGCGCGGTGAGGCTCTTCAACCCCGGCGGCGGCACCGGCAGCCATCCGCGGGCCCGGGCCCAGCGGCTGGAGATGCTGATCGGGATCGTGGGCTTCTTCACGGTCATGGCGCTCGTCCAGACCGTGGTCCTGGAGCTGCGCGGGGAGCCGGCGGGTTTCGCCGCCGTCGTCCTGGCCGTCCTGCTCCTGGTGCTCGGACTCGTCGTCCGGGCGCGCCGCAGCGTCAGACTGTAGGCATGGCCACGATCACCGACGTCGCGAGAGAGGCGGGCGTCTCGGTGGCCACGGTCTCGCGGGCCCTGCGCGGGCTGGACCGGGTCAGCCCGCAGACCCGGGCCCGTGTCGTCCGCGTGGCGCAGGAGCTGCACTACGTGGCCTCGCCGACGGCCACCTCGCTTGCCTCCGGGCGGACCCACGTCGTGGGTGTGGTGGTGCCGTTCCTCACCCGGTGGTTCTTCGCGGAGCTGATCAGCGGCATCGAGAAGGCGCTTCGGGCCCACGACCACCACGTGCTGCTGCTGGACCTCGAGAGCGACCGCCTCGACCACAGGATGCGGCTGACGCAGACGATGCTCTCGAAACGGGTCGACGGCGTCATCCTGCTCGACATCCCCATGGACGCCCAGGAGCGCGTGCTGGTGGAGCGGCTGCAGCTGCCCGTCGTCACCGTGGGCAACCAGAGCGGTGGCTGGCCTTCCGTGCGCATCGACGACCGCGGCGCGATGGCCCTGGCGGTCGAGCACGTCCTGTCCCTCGGGCACCGCGACATCGCCTACGTGGGCACCGTGCCGAGCTCGGCACCGCACGTCCAGACACCCCGGGACCGGTTCGGGGCCTTCACCGAACGACTGGCCCAGCACGGCCTGGTCTGCCCTCCCGCCTGGGTGGTGGAGAGCGACTGGACCGCGACCGGCGCGCTGGAGGTGGCGACCCCGCTGCTCTCGGCCGGACGCCGGCCCACTGCGGTGGTGGCGGCCTCGGACGAGATGGCGTTCGGCGTGCTGTCGGCGGCGCGCCGGCTGGGCCTGGACGTCCCGCGCGACGTCTCCGTCGTGGGGATCGACGACAACGCCCTCTCCGGCGTGCTGGACCTGACGACGGTGCGCCAGGACGTGACGCGGCAGGGCCGGCTGGCAGGGGAGATGCTGCTGCGCTTGCTGGAGGGGGACGCCGCCGCAGCGGTCGACCAGACCGTCAGCTGCGAGCTCGTGGTGCGGGGCTCCACCGCACCCCCGCCGGCCTGACCTCCCGGGCCGCGGGGCGCCGGCAGCTCACCGGGCCGGGGTCAGCGCACGACGGTCCGGCGGCTGGGGGAGGCCGCACCCACGTATGCCGTGCCCGACTTCAGGTACAGGCGCACGTCATAGGTGCCCTTGCGGGGAAGCTTCAGCCAGCCGCTGATCGCGCTGGAGCGGACGGTGGCGCGCGGCCCGGTCACCCAGGCCGTCGTGGCGCCCTTGCGGTACTGGAGGTAGGCCACGGCGGCCGGGACCGAGGCGTGGTTGACCCGCCCGGACAGACCGACCGACCGGCCGAGCAGCACCGAGGTCGTCGCGGAGCTCAGGGTGAGCGACGTGGTCGTGCTGACGGCGACGGACGAGGAGTACCGCGCTGCCGCGGAATGCGTGGCCACGCTGGCCCAGCGGTAGCTGCCGGAGAGGCCGTTGGCGAACCGGTAGGACGCCGTACCCGTGGCGGTGGTCCGCAGGGTCGCGACCGGCTTCCAGGTCGTCGTGCCCCGCTGCAGCTTCTCCAGGACCACGGACCAGCCCGACCGGGGCCGGCCGAACTGGTCGGTGACCTTCGTCGCCGCGGTGAGGGCGCCGCCGTACGACGCCTTGGTGGGCATCGAGATGGTGACCCGTGAGGGGACTGCGGCCGGCAGCGTCGTGCCGTTGTAGATGGTGACGGAGGCGCCGGCGGCGTCGGCGGAGGTGACGTGGACGAGCAGGCGCCTGGACGCCGCGGTGAAGAGGGTGCCGACGGGGACGGTGCGGGTGTAGTCGTCGACCCGCGTCGACGGGGTCGCGTCCAGGACGTCGCTGCCCCCGCCGCCGGGGACCGTCGGGTCCGCCCTCAGCACCTCGACGCCGTAGGAGGGCTTGTCCGGCAGGGCGGCTGCCGCGGCGTCGCGGCCGCTGCGGGTGCGGTACTGCACCACGTAGCTCACGCCCGTGGAGTCGGTCACGCGGACCGCGCGACCGGCCGTGGTCGTGGACAGCGGTGCGAGGCGGACCTTGACGGTGCCGGCGGCCGTGATCCTGCGCAAGGCCGTCGGGAGGAGGTGCAGGTCATCGAGCTGCACGCCGTTGAGGCTTCCCTCGCCGTAGCCGGTCCCGGAGTAGCCCATGACGTCGAACAGGTCGTCGTACTCCTCCTGGTGGCACGCGGCCGGCCACGCGCCCAGATACGTCGAGTCCTGCGAGGTGCGGCAGCGCAGGGAGTTGGAGTGGTAGAGCCCCAGGTTGTGCCCGAGCTCGTGGGCGAACAGCGAGGGGTTGAGGTCGGAGACGAACACGGCGCTGTCGCTGGTGTGCACGCCCTCCCCGATGGTGCCCAGGCCGTAGTCACATCCGGACGTGTAGGCGCCGGGCGGCGCCACCACGACGAGGTGGTGGTCAGGGCCGAGCGACGCGGGCAGCTTCGAGGTGGCCTCGGCCCACATCTGCTCGGTCTGCCCGCAGGAGTACTTCGAGGTGATGGGGTCCTTCAGCACCTGCGCGACCGCGAACTTCACCTGGCCGCCGGTCTGGCTGGACCAGTAGGCCGAGGCCTTGGCCACCATCTGCTCGGCTGTCGTGGCGCTCGCCGGCTTGGTGAAGCCCTTCGGGAGCACCATCGCGAGGTAGACCGACTGGGTGGTCGACACGGCCGCTTTCGGTGCGGCGGCCAGGGTGCGGGCGGCCAGGACGTGCGAGGCGCCCTCCGCAGCCGGCACCAACGCGGCGGTGACCCGGTCCCCGGACTCGGCGTCCGGCAGCGACCCGTCCGTCAGCGGCACGACCCGGGTCCCGACGCGCAGCACCGTGGAGGTCCGGTCGCCGCCGTCGTGGTGGAGGCCGGGCGGCTGCTCGCGGATGACGGTCTGCACCGTCCCGGTCACCTGCTGCGGAGCAGGGGTGCCCGCCGCGGACGACGTGGCCGCAGGCGCGAGCACGCTGCAGGCCAGGAGAGCCGCGGTTGCCGGTGCGGTGCGCTTCACGAAAGGACGTCCTGTCTCGAGTCCCGACGCGACCGTCGTCGGGTGCCACGGGGATGGAGGTGCGTGCCGACGGAGCCAGGGCTGTGCTGCTGGTGAGTGCCCAGCGGTGAGGCCCGCTCCGCCGCTTCCCTCATCGGCCGGGCCGGGAGCAGGCTGAGGAGTCGAGGGGACAAATCACCCACCCGGCGCGTCGGACGCCCGCCCGGCGTGGCGGGGAAGGCGCCCGGGGCCGGCGGCGCCGGGCCGCGGCGGTCAGGTCACGTGCGGCGGCGCAGCCACCAGCCCCGGACCGCCCGGGCCGGCGCCTGGGCGGCCCACGACAGCCGTCCGGTCCCCGCGCGCAGCGCCGCGACACCGCTGCCGGGCCAGACCACCGCGCGCATGCGGTCCTGGCGCCGTCGCGAGACGGCGACGGCGTGCAGCACCCGGTCGGCGTCGGGCCTGATCGTGAGGGGCTGCGCTGACGGCCGGGCGTAGCGGCTGCGCTCGAGGGTCTGCACCACCCGGCCGAGCGCCTCGGCCGCGTCGGGGCCGAGGAAGGCCTCGCGGTCGTAGAACTCCCGCAGCTGGCGCGGCGTCCGGCTCGGCGGTGCGGGCATGCCGAGGTCGGCCAGCCGGCTGGTCAGGGCGTCCCACTCCGCCTCGACGACCTCGGCCGGGGTGGAGGCGGACCTGCGCCGGGACCGCCGCGACCAGGCGGCCGCCGTCGGCACGACCAGCCCACCGAGAAGGCCGACGAGGACAGCCAGCAGGCCGAGCGCCCAGCCGCGGGGAAGCCGGTCGACCAGCGACGGCTGCACCACGGGTGCCGCCGGCAGGGGCGGCACGGGGTTCTCCCGGGCGTCATCGGCCCGGTCCAGCGTGTCCTGCTTGGGGTTGGCCGGGCGCAGGACACCGGTGCGCGGGTCGATCTGGGGGCTCGTGCCACCGGCGGGGGCGTCCACGGGCAGGTCGCTCGCGTAGACCGGCGGCGCTCCGCTGCGTACGGCGGGGGTGGGCTCGAACCGGGTCCAGCCGACGCCGTCGAGGTAGAGCTCGGGCCAGGCGTGCGCGTCCGCCGCGGTGACCGTCCAGACGCCCTGGGTGGCGGTGCCCGGCAGGAACCCGATGGCCATGCGGGCCGGGATGCCGGCGCTGCGGGCCATCATGACCATCGCGGTGGCGAACTGCACGCAGTAGCCCTGCTTGGTCACGAGGAAGCTGCTGAGCGGGTCCAGGTCGAGCGACCGCCCCGCGCTGTCGCGGGCCGGCGCCAGGGTGAGGGAGTAGGTGAACCCGCCGCTGGTGCGCAGGTAGTCCTGGATCGCCAGCGCGTGCTCGTACGGCGATCCGTCGGACTTCAGCAGTCGCTTGTCGAGATCCGCCACCCGCGCACCGGACTGCTCGTCGACCCGCAGGTAGCGCGTCTGCGGGTCGTCGCCGGGCAGGTCGGCGCGGGCCTCCTCCAGCTGTCGCCGGCTGGGGTTGAGGTCGTCGTAGGCCAGCTCGTAGGAGTCCGGCGTCTGCTCCACCAGGGGGGTCTGCGTCAGGGGGTCCAGGCCCCAGCGCACGCCGTGCAGGTCGCCCTCCGCGAGGGGATAGGGCGCGGCGAGGTTCGGCTCCCGCAGCGCGTTGGTGAGGACCTGCATCTGGTAGCGCCGGCGTGGCACCTCGGGGGCGAGGCCCGTCGGCGCCTCGATCACGGGCTGCCTCTGCACGCCGATGTCCTCGGCCCCCGTCCGCTGCGGGCGCCACTCGCCGTCCCGGTAGCTGCTGCTGACGCTGACGCGCAGAGGGGGCGGTGAGGGGTCGTTGGTGCGGAAGGTCAGGACGGGGACGGTGTTGCGGTTGTTGAGGTCTGCGGCCAGGTTGAGGCTCTGGGAGAAGCCGACCGAGCCGTTGCCGGCCGCGGCACCGTCGTTGCGCCCGAGGCCGGCGAGCAGGAAGCGCGTGGGCAGGTGCGGCAGCGCCACCGGCAGGGCGACCGCGAGGACGAGCGCCACGGCGCCGAGCGACCTGGCGACGGTCGCGTAGGAGGACCTGCCGTAGGCGTCGGCGGTGTCGCGCACGGGGGTGACCGGGGTGGCAACGGTCGTGCCCCACCTCCGCAGCAGGTCAGCCCCCTGCCTGGCCACCATCACGAGCCAGACGGCTGCGACCGCGAGGAAGAAGACGGGGCTGAGGGAGCCGCCGCTGTTGGCAGCGGCGCCGAGGAACGTAGCCATCAGCGGCAGGCCGGCCAGGGAGGGGGAGCAGCGTGTCACCGCGAGGTAGTCCACCAGCACCGCCACCAGCGCCAGCGAGCCGCCGACCAGCACGGTGATGCCGCGGGTGGTCGGCGCCGGCGCCGAGTAGCTCTGGATGGTGTGCAGCGCCTGGCCGATGAGGACGGCGAAGGATCCCACCATGTCGAACGTGGGGAGCCCGCGCCACAGGTGGCCCCGGCCGTAGAGGCCGCCGGCGGCCAGCACGACCACGGCGAGCTGGGCCGTCACCACCTGCCAGCCGCGCAGCCCGAGCAGCCGGGCCCCGATCCCCCCGAGCGCCACGGCGGCGACCAGCAGCAGGGCGGACCGCACCCAGGTGGACTGCTCGAGCAGGGTCGACAGCGGCCACGCCGCGACCAGCGTCGCCAGGGCCGCCAGCGCGGCGTCGGGGGCCCGGGACCTCATCGCGCCACCGCCGTGATGACGCCGGAGTAGGCGGTCAAGGCGTCCCACACCGTGCCGATGTCGGTGCCGGCTCGCACCACCGCCGTGCTCCAGCCGGCCGAGGTGACCACGCCGGCCAGCGCCTCGGCCCGGGTGTCGGAGGACGGCGGTGGCGTGCCGGCGTAGGTCGCCGCCTCGACCAGCAGCAGCAAGCCGGTTCCACCGGGCTGGCGCAGGGAGGCGACGCGGCGCAGCGTGTCCTCGTCGTGGTCGGTCATGACGGCGATCACGAGCCCCCCGGCGGAGGTCAGCGGGTGCGCCGCGTGCAAGACCTGCTCGATCTCCTGCGGGGCGGACGTGTCCGCGACGGCCAGGGTGTCCAGGGCCGCGTCGACGTCGATCGTCTCGCCGGCGCGGCCGTCGGCCGCGGTCTCGGTGCTGACCAGGTGCACGGCGTAGCTGTGGCCGGTCAGGTGCACGGCCATCGAGGCCACCGCGGTCACGGCCCACTCGAACGAGCCGGAGGCGCCCGAGCCCCGGTGGCCGCTGGAGCGGGAGTCCAGCACCAGGACCGCGCGCCGGCGGGCCGGGCGGTCCTCCTGACGCACCATCAGCTCGCCGCGGTGCGCGGTGGCCGGCCAGTGGATCCGCCGCAGGTCGTCGCCGTCACGGTAGGTGCGGATCGCGACGTCGTCCTCGCCGTGCAGGGCGACCATGTGCGGGATGGCGCCCTCGGCGCCGACGCCGTCGCCTCGCGGGTGTCCTCCCCCCAGGGGCTCGACGCGGGGGAGCACCGTCACCTCGGTGGTCTCCGGCAGCACGGTGGCGACCGTGGCCAGGCCGAACGGGTCGCGCACCCGCAGGGCCAGAGGCCCGAGGTGGTGGCGGCCGCGCACGTGCGAGCGGATCGAGTAGGTCACCTCGCGCCGCTCGCGCGGCTCCATGCGGGGCAGCACGAAGCGCGGGCGGTCACCGAGGACGGGGTCGAGCCGCTCCTCGACCAGCTGCACCGGGGTGCGCCGAGCCGAGGTGTTGTCGAAGACGATCTCGACCCCGGCGCTCTGGTCGACGGTCACGCGCGCGGGGTGGACGGCGCGGGTCACCCGGACGGACGGGGCACTGCGGTGCATCCCGAGGGCAGCCAGCAGCGGCAGGCCGGTGAGCAGCACCCCGATGCGGGTGATGTCGGAGAAGCCCAGCGCCACCCCCGACAGCACCAGGGTGAGGCCGGCGGCCACGAACGCCCGGCCGCGGACGGTGAGCACGTCGCGGACGCGACTCACGGTCGCTGCCTCCGGGCGCCCCGGGGGTGGCACCGGAACGGCACGCCGGGCGAGGTCATGGCGCGGGGACCGGGACCCGTCGTACGAGGTCGCGCAGCACGTCGGCCGTCGAGCGACGCGCGAGCTGGGTCTCTCCCGTGGGGATGATCCGGTGCGCCATCACGGGGACGACGAGTGCCTGCACGTCGTCGGGCAGCACGTGGTCGCGCCCGGCGAGCGCGGCGTGGGCCCGCGAGGCCCGGAGCAGGTGCAGACTGGCGCGGGGGGAGGCGCCCAGCCGCAGGGCCGGTGTGCTGCGGGTCGCGGTGACCAGGTCGACGACGTAGCGCTTGACGGCGGTGCTGGTGTAGACGGTGCGCACCGTCTCGATCAGCTTGGCCACCGTGTCGCCGTCGGTGACCGGTGCCAGCCGCTCCAGCGGGGACGTGCCGCCGTGGTTGTCCAGCATCAGCAGCTCGGCCCCCGGCGAGGGGTAGCCCACCGAGATCCGCGCCATGAACCGGTCGCGCTGGGCCTCCGGCAGGGGATAGGTCCCCTCCATCTCGATCGGGTTCTGGGTGGCCATCACCATGAACGGCACCCCCAGCGGGTACGTCGTGCCGTCGACGGTGACCTGCCCCTCCTCCATGCACTCCAGCAGGGCCGACTGCGTCTTGGGCGACGCGCGGTTGATCTCGTCGCCCACGACCACGTTGGCGAAGATCGCGCCGGGCCGGAACTCGAAGTCGCGCGCCTCCTGGTTGTAGACGCTGACGCCGGTGATGTCGCTCGGCAGCAGGTCGGGAGTGAACTGCACCCGGCGCACCGAGCAGTCGATCGAGCGGGCCAGGGCCTTGGCCAGCATCGTCTTGCCGACGCCCGGGGACGTCCTCGACCAGGAGGTGGCCCTGGGCGAGCAGGACGGTGATCGCGGTGTCGACGACCTCCGGCTTGCCCTCGATGACGCTGGACATCGCCTGCCGGATCGCCTGGGCCACCTCGGCGACGAGGGCCAGTCCCGCCTGGTCGCTGCGCGCCTCGTCGTCCTGCATGGACTGATCTTGCATGAATCCTCGGCGTGCGGTGCCCGTCGCGCTCAAAGTCCCTCCCCGGTCGTGCGCCCATCTTCCCCCATTTCCCTCCACCGGTCGCAGGGCCTGCCCGGATCCCCGGCACTCCTGTGCACGGGGTACGCCGCGGCGTCGCCGCTCCGCCACGCCGCGGTCCCTCCCGGACGGGCCGCCGAGGCTGCGGTGCTCCACCCCGCTCCACCCCGGCTGACCTGCGAAAACACCACGAGAAACCGCGGCAAACATGGCCAAACGGCATTGACGGTGGTGTGAAGTGGAGTAAGGTGGGGGACAACGGAGAGCAGTGGTCAGCGGCGCTCGCGACGAGGGGGAGGAGGCGCACCGTGTTCCTGGGTACGCACACCCCCCGGCTGGATGAGAAGGGCCGCCTGTTCCTGCCGGCCAAGTTCCGTGACCGCCTGGCCAACGGCCTGGTCGTCACCCGCGGGCAGGAACGCTGCCTCTACGTCTTCCCGATGGACGAGTTCGTCCGGGTGGCCGACACGATGCGAGGGGCGCCGGTGACCAGCAAGGCCGTGCGCGACTACCTGCGCGTGTTCCTCTCCGGCGCCTCCGACGAGCTGCCCGACAAGCAGGGGCGCGTCACCATCCCGGCCGCCCTGCGGGAGTACGCCGGCCTCTCGCGCGACTGCACCGTCATCGGTGCGGGGTCGCGCCTGGAGGTCTGGGACACGGCCGCGTGGACCGCCTACCTCGAGACCACCGAGCAGGCCTTCGCCGAGCAGGCCGAGGAGGTGATCCCGGGTCTCCTCTGACCCGACCGACCACCTTCGCGCCGACCCCGGCCCCTGAGGCCAGGTCTCCACCCGCTCCGCGTCCCGGCGCACCTTCCCCGGTGCCGGGCCGCACCTGCCGAGCGGTTGGAGACCTGACGACAGGGACCACCGGTCCCGTCCGCCCCCCAACGCCCGCTTCTCCGCCCGACCCGACGACGAAGGACCCCCCAGATGAGCACACGCGGCAGCGCCGAGGAACGGCACGTGCCCGTTCTGCGCGACCGCATCGTCGAGCTGCTCGCCCCGGCCCTGCAGGAGCCGGGGTCGGTGTTCCTCGACGGCACGCTCGGCATGGGCGGCCACACCGACGCCGTCCTGGCCGCGTGCCCCGCCGCACGTGCCGTCGGCATCGACCGCGACACCCAGGCGCTGCACCTCGCGGGGGAGCGGCTGGCCGCCTACGGCGACCGCTTCACCGGCGTCCACGCCGTGTACGACGAGCTGCCCCGCGTCCTCGCCGACCTCGGGCTGGGCACCGTGGACGCCGTGCTCTTCGACCTCGGGGTCTCCTCGCTGCAGCTGGACGAGGCCGAGCGCGGCTTCGCCTACCGGCACGACGCGCCGCTGGACATGCGCATGGACCAGAGCGGCGGCATCACCGCGGCGGAGGTGCTCAACACCTACGACGCCCCCGAGCTCGAGCGGATCCTGCGCGACTACGGCGAGGAGCGCTTCGCCCGCCGGGTCGCCGCGGCGATCGTCCGTGAGCGCCGGCGGGAGCCCTTCACCACCTCGGCCCGGCTGGTCGAGGTGCTGAAGAAGGCGATCCCGGCGGCCTCCCAGAAGAGCGGCGGCCATCCGGGCAAGCGCACCTTCCAGGCCCTGCGGATCGAGGTCAACGCCGAGCTCGAGGCCTGGGAGAGCGCGCTGCCGGCCGCGGTCGACGCGCTCGCCGTCGGCGGCCGGATCGCGGTCCTCAGCTACCACTCGCTGGAGGACCGGCTGACCAAGCAGCTGTTCGCCCGGGGGGCCCGCGGCACCACCCCGCAGGGTCTGCCGGTCGAGCTGCCCGAGCACGCGCCATACCTGCGGCTGCTCACGCGCGGGGCCGAGGAGCCCGGCGCCGCCGAGAAGGACACCAACCCCCGCGCAGCGTCGGCCCGGCTCCGGGTCGCAGAACGCACCAGAGCCACGAAGGGACAGCACCCATGAGCCAGATGACCGCGCCGTCACGGATCCCGAGGACCACGGGACGCCGTCCCGCGCCCGCCCCCGGCCTGCGGGTCGTGCCGGGCACGCGCGGCGCCCGGGCCGGATCGGGCAGTGCCGCCTTCGCGGTCGCCTGCATCGTGCTGCTGGCGGCCGGCCTGATGAGCCTGCTGCTGATCAACATCTCGATGAGCCGCGCGTCCTACGCCCTGCACGACCTGCAGGCGACCTCCGGTGAGCTGGCCGACACCCAGGACGCGCTCACCCAGCAGCTGTCCGCGCTGGAGTCGCCGCCCCACCTGGCCAAGCGGGCCGTGGCGATGGGCATGGTCCCCGCGCCCAACGCCGCCTTCCTGCGCCTGTCTGACGGCAAGGTCGTCGGCGTGGCGAAGAAGGCCACCAAGGGCGAGGGCTTTACCGTGGTCTCGCAGACGCCGTCCACCCCGAGCCCCTCCCCGTCGGCCGCCCCGGCAGCCGGCGCAGGCGGGGCGCAGGCCGGTGCCGCTGCGCCCAGCACGAGCAACCAGACCCCCGGTGCGGCAGGCACCACCAAGCCGTCGACCACGAGGTGAACGCGTGACGCAGTCCCGAGGCAGGCAGGGCGCCCCCAGACGCCCATCGGGCACGTCAGGCTCAGCAGACCCCTCCGACGACCGGCTCCGCCCGGCGCGCCCGCGCGACCCGCAGCGCAACGCCCAGCGCGCCGCCGGTGCGACCCGCACCCGACCGCGTCCGGCCGTCGACCCGGCGGAGGCCGCGCGCCGTCGCGCGCAGGGCCCGCCACCGGGTCGTCGCTCCGGTGCGCCGGTTCCGCCCCGTCGCCCCGCGTCGCCGCGTCCCTCCTCCGACCACGCCGGCGCCCGCGGGCCGCGGCGTCCGGTCCGTCTCGGCGTCGGCCACCCGCGTCGGCGCGTGCGGGCGCTGTTCATCGCGACCCTGTTCGTGTTCAGCCTCTTCGCCGCCCAGCTCCTGCGGATCCAGGCGCTGGACGCCTCGACGATGGCCGAGCAGGCCCTCGGCAGCCGGCTGCACACGAGCGTGGTGCCCGCCCTGCGCGGTGAGATCGTCGACTCCGGCGGCGTCGTCCTCGCCGCGAGCATCGAGCGCTACGACATCACCGTCAACCAGCAGGCGGTGACGCAGTACGTCAAGACGGTCTCCGAGAACGGCACCACGACGCGCAAGAAGGTCGGCGTGGCCGGCGCGGCGGCCGACCTGGCCCCGCTGCTGGGCATGAGCGTCCAGGACGTCACCGACAAGCTGACCGGCACCCGGCCGTTCAACTACGTGGCCAAGGGCATCACCCCCCTGAACTGGCGCAAGATCAAGGCCCTGGGCATCAACGGCATCGACGCCGAGGCGACCTCCAAGCGCAGCTACCCCACGTCCACCACGGCGGCGTCCCTGGTCGGCTTCGTGGGCGCCGACGGGCGACCGGGCGGCGGCCTCGAGCTGCTGCTGGACAAGCAGCTGCAGGGCACGCCCGGCGTGACCCGCTACGAGCAGTCGCGCGACGGCCGGGTCATCCCCACCGACACCCAGCACAGCACCCCGGCGGTCAACGGCCGCGACGTGCGCCTGACGCTGAACAGCGACCTGCAGTGGTTCGCGCAGAATGCCATCTCGGCGAAGGTCAAGCAGACGCAAGCGCTCTCGGGGACGGTGACCGTCACCGACGTCAAGACCGGAAAGCTGCTGGCCGTGGCGTCGTACCCCACGTTCGACCCCAACAACCTGGCCAAGGCCTCCGGCGACCTCGACAACCGCGCCTTCGACGAGGTCTACGAGCCCGGCTCCACCGGCAAGGTCATCACGGCGTCCGCCGCACTGCAGGAGGGTGTGGCCACCCCTGACACGCCCGTGACGGTGCCCAACACGCTCACGCGGGCCGGCACGGTCTTCCACGACTCGCACAACCACCCGACCGAGCACCTGACCTTCGCGCAGGTCCTGGCCCAGTCCAGCAACATCGGCACGATGCTGGTGGGGGAGCACCTCCCGCCGGCCACCATGTACAGCTACCTGCGCAAGTTCGGCCTCGGCGAGAAGTCGCCCATCGGCTTCCCCGGCGAGACCCCGGGGCTGGTCTCCAAGCCCTCGGACTGGAGCGGGTCACAGCGGTTCACGATGATGTTCGGCCAGGGACTCTCGCTCAACGCGATCCAGGCCGCCGGGGTGTTCCAGACCGTCGCCAACGACGGGGTGCGCATGCCGCCCAGCCTGGTCGCCGGCAGCGAGAACCCCGACGGCAGCTACACCGCCGCCCCGGCGCCGAAGGGGGTGCGCGTGGTGTCTCCCGCCGTCGCCAAGCAGGTGCGCGAGATGCTCGAGGGCGTCGTCGGCAAGGACGGCACCGCGCCCGAGGCGGAGATCCCCGGTTACCGCGTCGCCGGCAAGACCGGCACCGCCGACCGCTACGACGACAAGACCGGCCGCTACTCCGGCAAGACGGCCTCGTTCATCGGCTTCGCCCCCGCCGACAAGCCCGCGCTGGTCGTCGGCGTCACCCTGCAGCGACCGGTCAAGAGCTACTTCGGTGGCGTCGTCGCGGGGCCGGTGTTCCACGACGTCATGACCTACGCCCTGCAGGAGCTGAAGATCCCGCCCACCGGCGCCACGACGCCTCCCACCATCAAGCTCAAGACCGCGGAGCGGTAACGTCCTCGTGGTGAGTGTGGCCCTGCGACCCCGATCTCCGCGCACGACCAGCCTCAGCGAGGTGGCCGCGTGCGCCGGTGCACCGACCGCTCCCGGCCCCGGTCCTGATGTCCGGGTCACCGGGGTGACCCTCGACTCGCGGGCGGTCCAGCCCGGGGACCTGTACGCCGCCCTGCCGGGGGCCCGCGTCCACGGCGCCGCCTTCGGCGCTGACGTCCTCGCCCGGGGTGCGGTCGCCGTGCTGACCGACGCGGAGGGGGCTTCGCTGCTCGCCCGCGCCGGCGTCGCCGTACCGGCCGTGGTCGTCCCGCAGCCCCGCGCCGTCCTCGGCAGCGTCGCCGCGCTCGTGCACGGCTCCCCGGCCGAGCACCTGCGGATGGTCGGGATCACCGGCACCAACGGCAAGACGACCACCGCCTACCTCATCGACTCCGCCTGGCGGGCCCTCGGACACGTGACCGGCCTGGTCGGCACGGTCGAGACGCGCGTGGCGGACGAGCGGGTCAAGAGCGTGCGCACCACCCCGGAGTCGCCGGACCTGCACGCGCTGCTGGCCGTCATGCGTGAGCGGGGCGTCGACACGTGCACGATGGAGGTGTCCAGCCACGCGCTCGAGCTGCACCGGGTGGACCCCGTCGTCTACGACGTCGCCGCCTTCACCAACCTGTCCCAGGACCACCTCGACTTCCACGGGACGATGGAGCAGTACTACGCCGCCAAGGCCAGCCTCTTCACCCCGCAGCGCGCGCGCCGCGGCGTCGTCTGCGTCGACGACGCGTGGGGCCGGCGGCTGGCGGCCGAGGCGACCGTGCCGGTCGTCACCGTGACCTCCCGCCCCGACGTGGTCGCCGACTGGCGCGTCGAGCCCACCGTCGGCGGCGGCGGCCGGTTCGACCTCGTCGCGGGCTCCCGCCGGCTGCCGCTCCGGTCTGCGCTGCCTGGGGACTTCAACCAGGTCAACACCGCCGTGGCCGCCCTCGTGCTCGCCGTCAGCGGGGTGGCCGACGACGACATCGTCCGCGCCGTCCACGCCGAGCCGCACGTGCCCGGCCGGATGGAGCGGGTCGCCGTCGACGCCGTCGAGGGCGATGGCGCACCGCTGGCGGTCGTCGACTTCGCCCACACCGCCGACGCGGTCTCGGCCGCCCTGGGCGCCCTGCGCCGTGAGACCACCGGGGCGCTCATCGCCGTCCTCGGTGCCGGTGGCGACCGCGACCCCGGCAAGCGGCAGGCGATGGGCGCCGCCGCCGCGACGGGTGCCGACGTCGTCGTCGTCACCGACGACAACCCCCGCTCCGAGGACCCCGCCGCCATCCGCGCCGAGGTGCTCGCCGGCGCCCGCTCCGTGCTGGCCGCCCGTACGACGTCGGGTGCGGACACCACCGCCACCGACCTGCGCGAGGTCGGCGGACGTGCCGCCGCGATCCGCGCCGCCGTCGCCCTCGCCGGGCCGGGGGACACCGTCGCCGTCCTCGGCAAGGGCCACGAGACCGGCCAGGAGGTCGACGGGACCGTCCACCCCTTCGACGACCGCGACGAGCTGCGCGCAGCCCTGAGCGAACGAAGCCGCCACCACCACAAGGAGCCCACGGTTTGATCCCCCTGCCCCTGCGGGAGGTCGCTGCCATCACCGGCGGCGTCCTGCACAGCCCCACCGGTGACGACGTGTCTGAGCTCGTCGTCGACGGGCCTGTCGTCACCGACTCCCGCGAGGCGGCGCCCGGCAGCCTCTACGTCGCACGGGTGGGCGAGAGCGCCGACGGCCACCTCTTCGCCGGGGCGGCCCGCGCCGCAGGCGCCCTCGCCGCCCTCACCACCCGAGCGCTGCCGGACCTGCCGTGCGTCGTCGTGACCGACGTCCAGGAGGCCTTCGCCGCCCTGGCGCGGGCCCTGGTCGACCGCAGCCCCGACCTCACGGTCATCGGGGTCACCGGGTCCTCCGGCAAGACGAGCACCAAGGACCTGCTGGCCTCGGTGCTCGCGCGCCACGGCGAGACCGTGGCCAACACCGGGTCGCTCAACTCCGAGGTGGGGGTCCCGCTCACGGTCGCCCGCATCACGCCGACCACCCGGTTCCTCGTGGTGGAGATGGGCGCCCGCGGCATCGGGCACATCGCCTACCTCACCGGGATCGCGCCACCGTCGATCGGCGTGGTGCTGAACGTCGGCACCGCCCACGTCGGCGAGTTCGGCTCGCGCGCCGCGATCGCGGAGGCCAAGTCCGAGCTGGTCCAGGCGCTGCCCGCCACCGGCGTCGCGGTCCTCAACCTCGACGACCCGGTCGTGGCCGGCATGGGCCGGCGCACCCGGGCGCGGGTCGTCGGGGTCGGCGAGTCGCCGTCGGCCGAGGTGCGCGCCACCGGTGTCCGGCTCGACGAGTCCGGGCGCCCCTCGTTCACGCTGTCCACCGCGGAGGGGGAGGCGCCCGTCACGCTGGGCCTGCACGGGGAGCACCACGTCGGCAACGCCCTGTCCGTGGCCGCCGTCGCGCTCGGCGTCGGCATGAGGCTGCCGCAGGTCGCCGAGGCGCTCGGCGACGCCCGCCCGGCCAGCCGCTGGCGGATGGAGGTGCACGAGCGGGCCGACGGCGTGACCGTGGTCAACGACGCCTACAACGCCAACCCCGACTCGGTCCGTGCGGCGCTGAAGGCGCTCGCGGCGATGGGTCGCGCCCGGCGCACCTGGGCGGTGCTGGGGGAGATGCTCGAGCTGGGCCAGGACTCGGTCGCCGAGCACGACGCGATCGGCCGGCTCGCGGTGCGCCTCGACATCAAGCGCCTCGTCGTCGTCGGCGAGGGGGCCCGTCCGATCGACAGCGGCGCCCGCCAGGAGGGCTCCTGGGGGCAGGAGTCCGCGTGGGTGCCCGACGCCGACGCGGCCCACGAGCTGCTCGCCCGTGAGCTCACCGCCGGTGACGTGGTGCTGCTGAAGTCCAGCCGTGACGCCGGGCTCCGCTTCCTCGGAGACCGCCTCGTCGACCTTCCTGAAGGGGAGCCCCGCTCGTGAAGGCCGTGCTGATCGCCGCCCTCGTCTCGCTGGTGATAGCGCTGCTGGGGACGCCGCTGTTCATCAAGTTCCTCGTCCGCCGCGGCTACGGCCAGTTCATCCGCGACGACGGTCCCACCTCGCACCACACCAAGCGCGGCACGCCCACCATGGGCGGTGCGGTCATCATCGGAGCCTCGCTCGCGGCGTACGGCGCGGCGCACCTGTTCACCCTCACCCCCCTGACGGTGAGCGGGGTCCTGGTGCTGTTCCTCATGGCCGGGTTGGGGCTGATCGGCTTCCTCGACGACTACATCAAGATCTCCAAGCAACGCAGCCTCGGCCTGCGCAGCAAGCAGAAGCTCGCAGGGCAGACGCTGGTCGCGGTGATCTTCGCGGTGCTGGCGCTGCAGTTCCCCAACAGCTCGTTCCGCACCCCGGCGGTGCCGTACATCTCGTTCGTGCGCGACACCAACGTCAACCTCGCCTTCGCGGGCACGCTGGTCGGGCTGCTGCTGTTCGTCCTCTGGGCCAACCTGATGATCGCCGGCACCAGCAACGGGGTGAACCTCACCGACGGCCTCGACGGCCTGGCGACCGGGACGAGCGTCATGGTGTTCGCCGCCTACGTGCTGATCAGCATCTGGCAGTTCAACCAGAACTGCCAGACCAACCCGGGCATCAAGTGCTACGAGGTGCGCGACGCCCACGACCTGGCGGTCGTCGCCGCCTGCGTCATGGGCGCCTGCTTCGGGTTCCTGTGGTGGAACGCCTCGCCGGCCAAGATCTTCATGGGTGACACCGGCTCCCTGTCCCTCGGTGGCGCGCTCGCCGGCCTCGCGATCACCACCCGCACCGAGCTGCTGGTGGTCATCCTCGGTGGGCTGTTCGTCATCATCACCCTGTCGGTGATCATCCAGGTCGGGTCGTTCAAGATGACCGGGAAGCGGGTGTTCAGGATGGCCCCGCTGCAGCACCACTTCGAGCTGGTGGGATGGAACGAGGTCACCATCGTGATCCGGTTCTGGATCATCGCCGGCCTGTTCGTGGCGCTGGGCCTCGGACTCTTCTATGCGGAATGGGTGGTCGGAGCAGGATGAGCGGCGCGCACACCGGCCAGCACGGCAGCGACGCCTACGAGCCCACCGGGCACCCCGGCCTGACCCACCGCGACGCCGACTGGGCCGGCCTTCGGGTCCTGGTGGCAGGCCTGGGCGTGAGCGGCTTCGCCGCGGCCGACGCCCTGGCCGAACGCGGCGCGGTCGTCACCGCGGTCAGCGCCGACGCCACCGAGGCCATCCGCGAGCGGGCGCACATCCTGGACATCCTCGACGTCGACGTCCGCATCGGCGCCGAGCACGTGATCACCGTGCCCGAGGGCACCGAGCTGGTCGTCACGTCCCCGGGGCTGCGCCCCGACCACCCCCTGCTCGTCCACGCCGCGCAGTCGGGCATCCCGGTCTGGGGTGAGGTCGAGCTGGCGTGGCGGATGCGACCCCGCGTCGGTGCCGCGCCGTGGATCACCGTCACCGGCACCAACGGCAAGACCACCACGGTCAACATGCTGGCCTCGATCCTGCGCGCCGCGGGCCTGCGCGCGACCAGCGCCGGCAACGTGGGCACACCGCTGCTCGAGGCCGTGCTGCACCCCGACCCGTACGACGTGCTGGCCGTCGAGCTGTCCAGCTTCCAGCTCCACTGGCAGCGCTCGGTGGCGCCGGTCGCCTCGGCCTGCCTCAACGTCGCCCCCGACCACATCGACTGGCACGGCTCGCTCGAGGACTACCGGCTCGCCAAGGGCCGGGTCTACCAGAACACCGAGATCGCCTGCGTCTACAACGTGCAGGACCCGGTGACCGAGCAGCTGGTGATGGACGCCGACGTGGTCGAGGGATGCCGGGCCATCGGCTTCACCCTCGGCGTCCCTGGGCTGTCCATGGTGGGTCTCGTCGACGACGTGCTGGCCGACCGCGCGTTCGTCGAGCAGCGACGCACCTCCGCGGCCGAGCTCGCCACCATCGCCGACCTGCAGGGCGAGGCCCCGTCGGTCGCCCCGCACTACGTCGCCAACGCCCTGGCCGCCGCGGCCCTGGCCCGCGCGTACGGCGTGCCGCCGGTGGCCGTCCGCGACGGCCTGCGCTCGTTCGTGCCCGACGCGCACCGCATCGCCGACGTCGCGGTCGTCGACGAGGTCCGCTTCGTCGACGACTCCAAGGCCACCAACCCGCACGCGGCCGCCGCGTCGCTGATGGCCTTCGAGCACGTCGTCTGGGTCGCGGGCGGGCTGCTCAAGGGCGCCGAGGTGGACGACCTGGTGAGCGCCGCCGCCGACCGGCTGCGCGGTGTCGTCCTCATCGGGGCGGACCGGGCGCGGATCGCCGAGGCCCTCGCGCGACACGCGCCCGACGTCCCCGTCGTCGACGTGCCCGACACGGACACTGGTGTCATGGATGTCGTCATCACCGAGGCCGTCGCCCTGGCGGCCCCCGGTGACGTCGTCCTGCTCGCGCCGGCGGCTGCCTCGATGGACATGTTCGCCAGCTACGCAGCGCGCGGCGACGCCTTCGCCGAGGCCGTGCAGCGTCACGCGAGCCGACCCGGAGGGCCCCCGGCATCGTGAGCACCACCAGCAGCACAGCGCGTTCCTCGTCCGCCTCGTCCGCCCCGCAGGCGGGCTGGCGCGGCGCCTTCTCCGTCGCCGAGCGCTTCGACTCCCCGGTGACCACCTACTACCTGCTGCTCGGGGCGACGGCGATGCTCGTCGTGATCGGCCTGGTCATGGTGCTGTCGGCATCCAGCGTCACGTCGCTGTTGCAGAACCACTCCTCCTACACCGTCTTCCTCGGCCAGCTGCGGTTCGCGGTCATCGGGGTGATCGGGGCGGCTGTCGCCAGCAGGCTGCCGGTGCGTATCTGGAAGCGCCTTGCGGTGCCGGTGCTCGGCGGGTCGCTGCTGCTCCAGACGCTGGTGTTCACGCCTCTCGGCGTCAGCGTCAACGGCAACCGCAACTGGATCGCCGTGGGTGGCCTGCAGATGCAGCCGTCGGAGCTCGCCAAGATCGGCCTGGTCCTGTTCGGCGCGACCGTCCTGGCCAGGAAGCGGCGCCAGCTGGGCGAGATCGTCCACGTCATGGTGCCGCTGGTCTTCCCCGCCGGGTTCGTGCTCCTCGGGCTCGTTCTCGTCGGCGGGGACCTGGGCACCGCGCTCGTCCTCATGGCGATCCTGGGCGGCATGCTCTTCGCGTCCGGCGTCTCGAGCCGCCTGTTCGTCATGGCCGGGGCGGCGGGTGCCGGGCTCGCGGCGGTCATGGCGCTCACCAGCGGCAACCGCATGGGTCGCATCAGCTCGTGGCTCGCCGGGGCGTGCGCCGACCCCAACGGCACGGGCTTCCAGACCTGCCACGGCCTCTACGCCCTCGCGGACGGCGGGTGGTGGGGTGTCGGGCTGGGCGCCAGCCGGGAGAAGTGGCAGTGGCTGCCCGAGGCGCACAACGACTTCATCTTCTCGATCATCGGCGAGGAGCTCGGGCTGCCCGGGACGTTCGTGGTCATGGGCCTGTTCGCGGCCCTCGCGTTCGCCTGCTACCGGCTCGTCAGCCGCACCGACGACTTCTTCATCCGCGTCGCCAGCGCCGGCGTCATGGTGTGGATCCTGGTCCAGGCGATCATCAACATCGGCTCGGTCATCGGCGCCCTGCCGGTCATCGGCGTGCCGTTGCCGCTGGTGTCAGCCGGAGGCTCGGCCCTGGTGACCACGCTCTTCGGCCTCGGCATGCTGATCTCCTTCGCCCGCAACGAACCTGGCTGCTCCGAGGCGCTGTCCACCCGCGTCGGAGTGGTGTCCCGCTCCCTCGCGGTCTTGCCGGCCCGCCGGCGACGGAGCCGTGGATGAGCACCGGACTGTCCTCTGTCCTGCTGGCCGGCGGCGGCTCCGCCGGGCACGTGTCACCACTTCTGGCCCTGGCCGACTGCCTGCGCCGCAGCGACCCCGACGTGCGGATCACCGCCCTCGGCACCGAGACCGGGCTCGAGCAGCGGCTGGTGCCCGCCCGGGGCTACCCCCTGCGCACGATCCCCAAGGTCGCCTTCCCGCGGCGCCCCTCGACCGACCTGGCCCGGCTGCCTGCCTCCATGCGCCGTGCCGTCCTCGCGGCTGGTGCGGCCATCGACGAGGCCGGCGCGGAGGTCGTCGTCGGCTTCGGCGGCTACGTCTCGACCCCCGCCTACCTCGCCGCCCGGCGCCGGGCGATCCCCATCGTCGTGCACGAGCAGAACGCCCGTCCGGGGATGGCCAACCGGCTGGGCGCGCGCATGACCCCGTACGTCGCCACGACGTTCGCCTCGACGGTGCTGCCCCACGCCACGGTGGTGGGCATGCCGCTGCGCTCCGAGATCGCCCGGCTCGACCGGGCCGCGGCGCGCGACGAGGCCCTGGCCCACTTCGGTCTCTCCGACACCCGGCCCACGCTGCTGGTCACCGGCGGCTCGCTGGGTGCGCAGCGGCTCAACGCCACCTTCGCCGAGCGCGTCCGGGCCCTGCGTGCCGCGGGCGTGCAGGTGCTGCACGTCAGCGGGCTGGGCAAGGAGTTCGACCCGGGCGCCGAGCGGTCCGGCGCCCCCTACGTCGTCGTCCCGTACGCCGACCGCATGGAGCTCGCGTACGCCGCCGCCGACCTGGTGGTCGCGCGGGCGGGGGCCAACACGGTCTGCGAGCTGACTGCGGTCGGGCTGCCGGCGGTCTACGTCCCCCTGCCGATCGGCAACGGCGAGCAGCGGATCAACGCCGCCGACGTCGTCGCGGCCGGTGGGGGAGTCCTCGTCGACGACGGCGAGGTCACGCCGGCGTGGGTGGACGCCGTGCTGCTCCCGCTGCTCGGCGACGCGCAGCGGCTGGAGACCATGGCCACGGCCGCCGCAGGCGTCGGCGAGCGCGAGGCCGACGAGCGGCTGGCCGACATGGTCCGCTCCGCAGCGCACGGACGAAGGGTCCCTCGGTGAGCACGCCCAGCACACGTTTCGACTTCAGCGCCGACGTCCCGGAGGCGACGACCCTCGGACGGGTGCACTTCATCGCCATCGGCGGCGCCGGGATGTCCGGGGTCGCCCGCGTCATGCTGGCCCGCGGCATCCCCGTCACGGGGTCGGACGCCAAGGACTCCCTGGTCCTGCGCGCCCTCGCGGTGGAGGGCGCCGTCGTCCACGTCGGCCATGACGCCGCGCTCGTCGACGACGTGGACACCGTGGTCATCTCCTCGGCGATCCGCGAGTCCAACGTCGAGCTCGCCGCCGCCCGCGCCCGGGGGGTGCGGGTGCTGCACCGCAGCCAGGCCCTGGCCTCCCTCATGCAGGACCGACGCCGGGTCGCCGTGGCAGGAGCCAACGGCAAGACCACGACGACGTCGATGCTCACCGTGGCGCTGCAGGCCTGCGGCGCCGACCCGTCCTTCGCCGTCGGCGGCGAGCTGGCCAAGCACGGCACCAACGCCCACCACGGCACCGGCGAGGTCTTCGTGGCCGAGGCGGACGAGAGCGACGGCTCGTTCCTGGTCTACCGGCCCGAGGTCGCCGTCGTCACCAACGTCCAACCCGACCACCTGGACTTCTACGGTTCGTTCGAGGCCGTCCAGGAGGCGTATGTCCGGTTCGCGCGCACGGTGGCAGCCGGTGGGCTGCTGGTGACCTGCGCCGACGACGCGGGCTCCCGTGCCCTCGCCGAGGTCGCGCGTGCCGAGGGCGTGCGCGTCCTCAGCTACGGCTTCCACGCCGACAGTGACGTCCGGCTCGCCGAGCCCTCCGTCTCGGGGCTGACGACCTCCGCGGAGCTGCACCAGCCAGGAGCGCCCGTGCGCCGCCTCCAGATCGGCATCCCCGGACGGCACAACCTTCTCAATGCCACCGCCGCGTTCCTCGCCGGCACCGCCGGTCTCGGCCACGACCCGGCCCAGCTCCTCGCCGGCCTGGCCGGCTTCACCGGGACCCGCCGCCGGTTCGAGCTCAAGGGGGAGGCCGACGGCGTGAGGGTGGTCGACGACTACGCCCACAACCCCGGCAAAGTCGCAGCCGTCGTCGAGACCGGGGTCGAGCAGGCCTCGCCGGGTCGGCTCGTGGTGGTGTTCCAGCCCCACCTCTACTCGCGCACCCGCGACTTCGCAGGAGACCTCGCCGCTGCCCTCTCACCCGCCGACGTCGTCGTCGTCATGGACGTCTACGCCGCACGGGAGGACCCCGTGCCCGGCATCAGCGGCGCCCTGGTCGCCGACCGGGTCGGCGGTCACGCCGAGACCCACTACGTCCCGTCCTGGTCGCAGGCCGCCCCGACGGTCGCCGGCCTCGTCCGCCCCGGCGACCTCGTCCTGACCGTCGGCGCCGGCGACGTCACCCTCGTCGGCCCGGAGGTGCTGCGCCTGCTCGCGGAGCGCCACTCGCCGCGCCCCAGCGGCCCGGCCGGTGGACCCGGGAAGGACGTCGGACCTGAGGGGCCTGCGGGACCGGGCGGGAGCGGCGGCGCTGCCGGACCGGCCGGACCGGGCGGGAGCGGCGACGCTGCCGGACCGGCCGGACCTGCGGCACCCGGCGGACTCGACGGATGAGCCGGCAGCACACGTCGACCGGGCGCCGCGGCGCCGGCGCGGTGGGCCTCCCGCCGCGGACGCGCCCCGTCGGCCTCGCCTCCTCCCGGTCCCGCTTCGCCGCGCGCGCGGCCGCCGTACGCCGCCGTCCGTGGTTGCTGGCGGCCTGGGGCCTTGCGGTCGTCGCCGTCCTCGCAGGGCTCTTCTGGCTGGTGGGGATGAGCCCGGTCCTGGCGGCGCGCACGGTGCGCGTCGAGGGCGTCCCCGCCGCGGCTGCCGCCGACATCCGGCGGCGCGCCGATGTCCCGATCGGCACGCCGCTCGCTCGCCTGGACACCGACGCCATCGCGCGCCGGGTCATCAGCAGCGGGACACTCGCGCAGGTGACGGTGGCCCGTTCCTGGCCACGCACCGTCGTCATCGCTGCGAGCCTCCGGCAGCCGGTCCTCGCCTTCATCAACCCTCAAGGTCAAGTACAGGTTGCGGACAAGGACGGGGTGGTCTACGCCACGCTCGGCTCGCCTCCACGGGGAGTGCCCGTGATCACCGCAGCAGGCGGTACGCCGGGCCGGGACGCGCTGCGGGCCGCGATCTCCGTGCTGGACGCCATGACGGGCTCGCAGCGGCGTGACGTCACGGACATCCGGGTCAGCACGGCGAACCTGGTGACCCTGAAGCTGGGCGGAGTGACCGTGGTGTGGGGTGGCGCCTCTGACCCTCAACTGAAGGTCAAGGTCATGAGCATCCTGGCGGGGCAGAAGGGCGTCCGGCTCGTGGACGTCAGTGCACCCCGAACGCCCATCACGCGATAACACGGGCCGACACGCGGCGCGCCATGTTGAACCTCCGCACGGAACGCCATACGGTCATGCCTTGGCACGGTTGACATAACTATAACCCTTCAGTTGACGTTGAGCCTTAGGGGCGACACGGAAGGGGCGACGGGGAAGTCGCGTACGATTCCTGCCAAACAGCAGTCCGCCAGCGACCCGCACCAAGCTTCAGGAGAGGCCCACAGACGTGGCAGCACCGCAGAACTACCTGGCCGTTATCAAGGTCGTCGGCATCGGTGGAGGCGGTGTGAATGCCATCAACCGGATGATCGAGGTCGGGCTCAAGGGTGTCGAGTTCATCGCGATCAACACCGACGCGCAGGCCCTGCTGATGAGCGACGCCGACGTCAAGCTCGATGTCGGCCGCGAGCTCACCCGTGGCCTTGGTGCGGGCGCCGACCCCGAGGTCGGCAAGAAGGCGGCCGAGGACCACGCCGAGGAGATCGAAGAGGTGCTCAAGGGCGCCGACATGGTGTTCGTGACCGCGGGGGAGGGCGGCGGCACCGGCACGGGTGGCGCCCCGGTCGTGGCCAAGATCGCCAAGTCCATCGGCGCCCTCACCATCGGCGTCGTGACCCGCCCGTTCACCTTCGAGGGACGTCGCCGGGCCAACCAGGCCGAGTCGGGCATCAGCAACCTGCGCGACGAGGTCGACACCCTCATCATCATCCCGAACGACCGCCTGCTCTCGATCAGCGACCGGGCGGTCAGCATGCTCGACGCGTTCCGCAGCGCCGACCAGGTGCTGCTCTCCGGCGTCCAGGGCATCACCGACCTGATCACCACGCCGGGCCTGATCAACCTCGACTTCGCCGACGTCAAGTCCGTCATGCAGGGTGCCGGGTCGGCACTCATGGGCATCGGCTCGGCCCGCGGCGACGACCGCGCGGTCCAGGCGGCCGAGCTGGCGATCTCCTCGCCGCTGCTCGAGGCGAGCATCGACGGCGCCCACGGCGTGCTGCTCTCGATCCAGGGTGGGTCCGACCTCGGCCTGTTCGAGATCAACGAGGCCGCCCGACTGGTGCAGGAGGCGGCCCACCCCGAGGCCAACATCATCTTCGGCGCGGTCATCGACGACGCCCTCGGCGACGAGGTGCGGGTCACCGTGATCGCCGCCGGGTTCGACGGTGGCGGACCGGTCAAGCGGGGCGACGACCGGGCCCTGGGCCAGATCGCCGGGTCGCACGGGCGCTCGCAGGCTCAGGAGCAGCCCCGTCACCAGAGCTACCAGCAGCAGCCGCCGCGCTCCGTGCCGGCGGCCCCGAGCCAGGGCCAGCAGGTGCCCGCCCAGCAGCCGCAGCACCAGCCCCAGCAGCAGCCGGCCCAGCAGCCGCAACCGGTCCAGCAGCAGCCGCAGCAGGCCCCTCCGCAGCATGCGCCCGAGCCGGTCCGTCAGCAGCAGGAGCCCGTGGCGCGCCCGCCGCGGACGGTCACCTTCGATGACAACGACGACCTGGACGTGCCGGACTTCCTGAAGTAGTCCGTCCCCCCAGCCGTCGCGTGCGCAGGGGCGGTCAGCCGATCCGGCTGACCGCCCCTGCGCACGTCTCCGACCGCGGCGGCCGTTAGCGTGGTGCGGGTGTGGCGATGGCGCGAGCAGGGCCCGGTGGGCGCAGAGGGTGGATCGAGTGGGGTGGACTGGGGGTTCACCGACGCGCGGGACGGTGTCAGCGACGCGCCCTGGGGGAGCCTCAACCTCGGCGGTCACGTCGGTGACGACCCGGCGGACGTCGAGACCAACCGGGTCCGGGTGGCCGCGGCGGTGGGCGTCCCCCGCGAGCGTCTGCTCTTCATGAACCAGTGCCACGGCGCCGACGTGCACGTGGTCCGGGAGCCCTGGTCCGGCCCGGCGCCGGTGGTCGACGCGCTCGTCACGACCACCCCCGACCTCGCCCTCGCGGTCCTGGTGGCGGACTGCACCCCGGTGCTCCTGGCCGACCCGGCCGCCGGCGTCGTCGCCGCCGCCCACGCCGGCCGTCCCGGCATGACCTCCGGGATCGTGGGCCGGACCGTCGCGGTGATGCGGGGCCTCGGAGCCACGTCGATCACTGCTGCCGTCGGGCCCTCGGTCTGCGGCCGCTGCTACGAGGTGCCGTCGCAGATGCGCGAGGAAGCGGCTGCGGTGAGCCCGGTGTCCGCGGCGGTGTCGTGGACGGGGACGCCGGCAGTCGACGTGGCGGCGGGAGTGGTCGACCAGCTGCACGCCCTGGAGGTGGCCGTGCGCTGGGTGCCGGGATGCACCCGCGAGTCACCCGACCTGTACTCCTACCGACGGGACCGGCAGACAGGTCGCTCCGCCGGCGTCGTCCGCCTGCTGCCCGGTGGGGACGACCGGTGAGCGACGCCGCCCCGCAGGAGCGCCGGCAGGAGCTGGCCGGCCGGCTCGCTCAGGTCGAGGCCCGCATCCGCGCCGCGTGCAGCGCCGCGGAACGGGACCGCGCCGCCGTCACGCTCGTGGTCGTGACCAAGTTCTTCCCCGTCGAGGACGTCGAGCTGTTGGTCGACCTGGGCGTCGGCGACGTGGGGGAGAGCCGTGACCAGGAGGCGGCGGCGAAGGTGGCCGAGCTCCCGGAGGCGACGCGCCACGCACTGCACCTGCACTTCATCGGGCAGGTGCAGAGCAGGAAGGCCGGGTCGGTGGCGCGCTACGCCGACACGGTGCACTCCCTGGACCGGACCAAGGTGGTGGCCGCGCTCGACCGCGGAGCCGCCGCCGCCGGGCGACGGGTGCAGGCGCTGGTCCAGGTCAGCCTGGACGAGGACCCCGGCCGCGGCGGGGTGCGGCCGCAGGACGTGCGCCGGCTGGCCGACGAGGTGGCGCAGGCCTCCTCCCTGGACCTGCGCGGGGTGATGGCCGTGGCCCCGCTCGGTGCCGACCCCGCGCAGGCGTTCGCCCGCCTGCAGGAGGTGGCGGCCGGCGTACGGGCCGAGCACCCGGAGGCCGACTGGATCTCTGCGGGCATGAGCGGCGACCTCGAGGACGCGGTCGCCCACGGGGCGACACACCTGCGTGTCGGGACCGCAATCCTCGGATCGCGCCCCCTCCTTCGGTAGTTTCAGGACGAAGCGGTGTGCACGCACCCACGACGACGAACCACGACGCAAGGACCAAGGAGCTCGGATGGCTGGGGCGCTGCGCAAGACGATGGTGTACCTCGGGCTGGCCGAGGAGGACGAGCGCTACGACGCGTACGACGACTACGAGGACTACGACAAGGAGCCGGCCCGGGCGGAGCAGCCGCCCGCCCGCGAGGAGCGCTCCGCCGCGGTCACGCCGCTGCCGCAGCGCACCCCGGTCGCCCGTGTGGTCCGCGACGTCGAGGTCGGGGGCCTGAACCGCATCACGACCGTGCACCCGCGGACCTACAACGAGGCCAAGAACATCGGTGAGGCCTTCCGTGAGGGCACCCCGGTGATCATGAACCTCACCGACCTCGACGACGCCGACGCCAAGCGCCTGGTGGACTTCGCCGCCGGCCTGGTGTTCGGCCTGCACGGGGCCATCGAGCGGGTCACGAGCAAGGTGTTCCTCCTCTCGCCTGCCCACGTGGAGGTGACGGCCGAGGAGGCCGAGGCTCCCAAGACCGCACGCGGCTTCTTCAACCAGAGCTGAGCGGGCTGCCCCAGCCCCCGGTCCTTTCCCGCCTGCACCCGTCAGACTGAGCACATGGTCCTCTTCTCGCTGCTGCGCCTGGCGCTCTACCTCTTCTTCCTGGCCCTCATCGGCCGCCTGGTGCTCGACTGGGTGCAGGCCCTGGCCCGCGAGTGGCGCCCCAGCGGACCGGTCCTGGTGGCGGCCGAAGCCGTCTACACCGTCACCGACCCGCCGCTGAAGTTCCTGCGCCGGCTGATCCCGCCGCTGTCCCTGGGGGCGATCCGCCTCGACCTGGCGTTCCTCGTCCTCATGCTCGGGGTCTCGATCCTGTTGAGCGTGGTGCCCTGAGTCCTGTGACGGCGGCACGCCGACCAGGCCCGCACGACCCACGTCCGGTACGCCGGCGTGGTTCGCTACGGTGGTCCCGTCTCTGACCGGCTCGACCGAGGTGACCACATGGCGCTCACTCCCGAGGATGTCCTCAACAAGAACTTCACGGCGACCCAGTTCCGGCGTGGCTACGACGAGCAGGAGGTCGACGACTTCCTGGACGAGGTCGTGGCCGAGCTGCGGCGGTTGACCCAGGAGCGCGACGACCTGAGCACCCAGCTCGCCGACTGCCGCAAGGGCAAGGGGGCCGCCCCGGCGACCACCGCGGGTGCCACCTCCTCCAGCGCGCCGACCGTCACGGCCACGGTCCCCGCGGGATCCGGCGACGACGCGGCCGAGCAGGCGCAGCGCCAGGCGGCCGCACGCGTCGCGGCGGCGCGCGCCGAGGCCGAGCAGGCCGAGAAGGACGCGGCCGAGCGCATCGCCCGGGCCCGCGACGCCGCCACAAGGGCCGAGGCCGAGTCGGCCGAACGGCTGCGCTCCACCGCCGGTGCGGCAGGTCCCCGCGGTGCGCAGGACAGCACGGCAGAGCCCGATGGTGCCGACGCGGCCGGGCTCGGTGGCGCGGCCGGTGCGGCCGGCGTCATCGCGCTGGCCCAGAAGCTGCACGACGAGCACGTCGCCGAGGGGCAGAGCACGCGGGACCGGCTCGTCGCCGAGGGGCAGGAGCACCACGACCGGGTGGTCGGGGAAGCCCAGACCAAGCACGACGAGCTGGTCGCCAGCGCCCAGCGCCGCCACGACGAGCTCCTCGCGACCGGGCAGCAGCGCCATGACGAGCTGGTCGAGACCGCCCAACAGCAGCACGACCAGCTCATCGCCGAGGCGACCACCCGGCACGACACGATGATCCGGGAGGCCCGCGACCAGTCCACCGGCATGGTCGGCCAGGCCCAGCAGCAGAAGCAGGCCATCCTCGGCGAGCTCGGCCAGGAGCGCGACCTGCTGCAGAAGAAGATCGCTGAGCTGCGCTCGTTCGAGCGCAACTACCGGGCCCGGCTGAAGTCCTACCTCGAGTCCCAGCTGCACGACCTGGAGTCGGCCGGCGGTGACCAGGGCGGACGGCCGGAGGCCTCCGACGCGTCCGCGCCGGAGGAGCAGAGCGGCTCCCAGGAGGGCTGAGGCCCGCCTCGTTCCGCCACGCGGGGCGCCGACCGGCTCCGGTCGGCGCCCCGCGTGCGCCCGTTGCCGGGGCCGCCGGTACGACGGCACGGTGCCGGTCGGCCGCACCTCTGCGGTACGACGAAGCGGCCGCAGGCGCGCTGACGGGACCCGACCCGGTGGAGGGCGTGCAGGCGAGGGGCACGACCTACGCCGTCGCACCATTGAGTCGCACGGCGGATGGCTTTATCCTCGCCACCTGTCCGCGCTTCAGGGGATGAGCGCCACGCCACTGCGGAAGGGCCACACCATGCCCGTGAGCAACCCCACCCCGACCGGCAAGGCCACCGCCTCGCGAGCGCGGAACGGCGCAGCAGAGCCTGCCCGGACAGAGTCGCCCCGGCCGGCGTCTCCTCGGGCGGCGTCCCCTCGGGCGGCCGCCTCGCGGAGACCGGCCCACGACGCGGCCTCGGCCGCGACCTCGGCTCCCGCCACGGGCGTGACCGCGGTCACCGGCACCACCGGGGGTGCGGGTGCTCCCGGCACCCCGGCGAAGAAGGCGGCGCCGCAGAAGAAGACAGCGCAGAAGAAGGCAGCCGCCCCCCGCAAGGCCGCCGCTCCCGCCCGCAAGTCGGCGCCTGCGAAGACGGCATCGGCGAAGGCGGCACCGGCGAGCACCGCGCCGGTCGACGGCGCCGCGGGCGCCTCGACCACGGCCAGAAGGTCACCGGCGCGCCGTACCGGCCGGAGCGCGGCAGCGGCCGCCTCAGGGCTGAGCAGCGTCGGCAGCCGGACCGCGGCCGCGCCGGGGGAGCTGGCGGTGCGGGAGGACGAGTCCCCGTGGACGTCCGCCGAGCTGGCGGAGGTGCAGGCGGAGCTCGAGGCCGACGTGCTGCGGCTGCGCGCCGAGATCACCGTGGCCGAGCACGACCTCGCCGGGCTGATGCGCGACGCCGGGGACGGTGCAGGTGACGACCAGGCCGATGCGGGCACCGCGACGTTCGAGCGCGAGCAGGAGATCTCGCTGGCCAACAACTCCCGCGAGATGCTCGACCAGAGCGAGCACGCCCTCGAGCGGATCGCCCTCGGGACCTACGGCGTCTGCGAGTCCTGCGGCAACCCGGTGGGCAAACTTCGCCTTCAGGCCTTCCCGCGTGCGACCCTATGCAGGTCATGCAAGCAGAAGCAGGAGCGTCGCTAATTCCTTCTCCCGTGCCGGACGCGTCACCGACGCCGTCCCCCTCGTCCCCGTCCACCCCACCCGGCCGTCCGGCACGATCTCGCCGATCGCTGTTCACCGTGCTCATCGGCGCAGCGGCCACGGTCTACGCCGCCGACCAGCTGACCAAGGCGTGGGCGGTCGCGGCCCTGCCGCCGGAGCAGCCGCGGCACCTGATCGGAGCCGCCCTGCAGCTGAACCTCATCCGCAACCCCGGAGCGGCCTTCTCGATCGGCACCGGCTACACGTGGGTCCTCACGCTCGTGGCCTGCAGCGTCGTCGCGGTGATCGTGGCCACGAGCAGACGTCTGGGCAGCCTCGGGTGGGCGTGGGCCCTCGGCCTCCTGCTCGGCGGCTCCGTGGGCAACCTCACCGACCGGATGGTGCGGCCGCCGGGGCCTGGCCGCGGGCACGTCGTGGACTTCCTCCAGCTGCCGCACTGGCCGATCTTCAACCTCGCCGACTCGGCCGTCGTCTCGGCCGCCGTGCTGATCGGGTTCCTCGCGCTGCGCGGCATCGGCGTGGACGGGGCGCGGGCCCCGCAGCACTCGCCCAGGCACGGCACGGGCGGCGCGGACGGCGCGGACGGCGTGCAGCGACATGGCTGACGTCCGGTCCCTGTCCGTCCCTGACGGCCTCGAGGGTGAGCGGGTCGACGCGGCGCTCGCGCGCCTGTTCGGCCTCTCCCGCACCAAGGCCGCCGACCTGGTCGCCGCCGGCGCGGTGACGCTCGACGCAGCGCTCGGTCGGCAAGTCCGACCGCGTGGTCGCCGGCGCGTGGCTCGAGGTGTCGCTGCCCGACCACGGCGCCGCGACGGGCCCCGAGCTGGTGGCCGCGCCGGTGCCCGGCATGAGGATCGTCCACGACGACGACGACCTCGTGGTCGTGGACAAGCCGGTCGGCGTGGCCGCCCACCCGAGCGTCGGCTGGACCGGTCCGACGGTCATCGGCGGACTCGCCGCCGCCGGCTACCGCATCTCGACCTCGGGCGCGTCCGAGCGGCAGGGCATCGTGCACCGCCTCGACGTCGGCACGAGCGGCCTGATGGTCGTGGCCAAGAGCGAGCGGGCCTACACCCTGCTCAAGCGCGCCTTCAAGGAGCGCACGGTCGACAAGACCTACCACGCCCTGGTGCAGGGGCACCCGACCCGGTGCGGGGCACCATCGACGCCCCGATCGGGCGGCACCCCGGGCACGACTACAAGTTCGCGGTCCTCTCCGACGGCAAGCCGAGCATCACCCACTACGAGGTGGTCGAGGCCTTCCGCTCGGCCTCCCTGGTGGAGGTCCACCTCGAGACCGGGCGCACGCACCAGATCCGGGTGCACTTCTCCGCGCTGCGCCACCCCTGCGTCGGCGACCTGACCTATGGCGCCGACCCGGTGCTCGCGGCCCGGCTCGGCCTGCAGCGGCAGTGGCTGCACGCGGTCGGCCTGGCCTTCGAGCACCCCGGCACCGGCCAGCCGGTCCGGTTCGAGAGCCCCTACCCCCCGGACCTGCAGACCGCGCTGGACCGCGTCGGCGCCTGACCGCGCCTGGGGGCGGGAGGGGCGCGCCGACCCGCCGTACGGGTCGTGGGCCCGCCGTTGGCGGCGTCGTGCCAGCACGGTCCTGCGGCAACGTACGACGCGCCGTACGGCGATCAACGGCGCGTCGTACGGCAACCCACGGCGCGTCGTACGGCGATCCGCGCGGCCGCTCACGGGCTGTCGGAACCCGGGCTTAGACTCCTTCTCGATGTCCTCCCTCCCCGCTCCGCGTGACTCGTTCGTCCACCTGCACGTGCACACCGAGTACTCGATGCTCGACGGCGCCGCCCGGATCGACGACCTGTTCGCCGAGGCGGCCCGGCATGGGCATGCCGGCCGTCGCGACCACCGACCACGGCTACGTCTTCGGCGCCTACGAGTTCTGGAAGAAGCCGGCCAGAAGCACGGCGTCAAGCCGATCATCGGTGTCGAGGCCTACCTGACGCCGGGCACCAGCCGCACCGACCGCACCCGGGTCAAGTGGGGCGACGGCGGCGCGCGACGACGTCTCGGGCTCCGGCGCCTACACCCACATGACGCTGCTGGCGCGCAACAACGGCGGCATGCACAACCTGTTCCGGATGGCCTCGCTGGCGTCGCCTGGAGGGCTACTACTTCAAGCCCCGGATGGACCGCGAGCTGCTCTCGACCTACGGCGACGGGCTGCATCGCGACCACCGGCTGCCCGTCCGGCGAGGTGCAGACCCGGCTCCGGCTCGGCCAGTACGACGAGGCGGTGGCGGCGGCGGCGGACTTCCGCGACATCTTCGGCGCCGAGAACTTCTACTGCGAGCTGATGGACCACGGGCTCGGCATCGAGCGCCGGGTCCAGAAGGACCTGCTGCGCCTGGCCCGCGACCTGGGCCTGCCGCTGGTCGCCACCAACGACCTGCACTACACCCGGGCCGAGGACGCCAAGGCCCACGCGGCGCTGCTGTGCGTGCAGTCCGGCTCGACGCTGGCCGACCCGAACCGGTTCAAGTTCGACGCCGACGACTTCTACCTCAAGTGCGCCCGCCGAGATGCGGCACGCCTGGCGCGAGCTGCCCGAGGCGTGCGACAACACGCTGCTCATCGCCGAGCGGTGCGACGTGTCGCTTCACCGAGGGCGAGGGCCGGTTCATGCCGCGCTTCCCCTGCCCCGAGGGCGAGGACGAGACGTCCTGGTTCGTCAAGGAGGTCGAGACGCGGCCTGCACGAGCGCTACCCGGCGGGCATCCCCGACGACGTGCGCCGCCAGGCCGAGTACGAGACCGAGGTCATCGTCTCGCAAGGGCTACGCCGGCTACTTCCTCGTCGTCGCCGACTTCATCAACTGGGCCAAGGAGCACGGCATCCGGGTCGGCCCGGGTCGTGGCTCCGGCGCCGGCTCGATGTGCGCCTACGCGATGAAGATCACCGACCTCGACCCGCTGCAGCACGGCCTGATCTTCGAGCGGTTCCTCAACCCCGAGCGCATGTCGATGCCCGACTTCGACGTCGACTTCGACGAGCGCCGCCGCGGCGAGGTGATCCGCTACGTCACCGAGAAGTACGGCGAGGAGCGGGTCGCCCAGATCGTCACCTACGGCACGATCAAGGCCAAGCAGGCGGTCAAGGACGCCGCCCGGGTGCTGGGCTTCCCGTTCGCGATGGGGGAGCAGCTCACCAAGGCGATGCCGCCGGCGGTCATGGGCAAGGACATCCCGCTGTGCGGGCATCTTCGACCCGCAGCACAAGCGCTACAGCGAGGCCGAGGAGTTCCGCCAGCTGCACGACGAGCGACCCCGAGGCCCAGCGAGGTCGTCGAGACCGCGCGCGGCCTCGAGGGCCTGAAGCGCCAGTGGGGCGTGCACGCGGCCGGCGTCATCATGTCCAGCGAGCCGCTGCTCGACCTCATCCCGATCATGCGCCGCGAGCAGGACGGCCAGATCATCACCCAGTTCGACTACCCGAGCTGCGAGACGCTCGGCCTGGTCAAGATGGACTTCCTGGGCCTGCGCAACCTCACGATCCTCGACGACGCCCTGATCAACGTCCGGACCAACCGCGGCGAGGAGATCGACCTCGACGAGCTGAGCAAGACCCTGGACGACCCGGCGACCTACGAGCTGCTCGGCCGCGGCGACACGCTCGGGGTGTTCCAGTTCGACGGCGGCCCGATGCGGGCCCTGCTGCGGCTGATGAAGCCCGACAACTTCGAGGACATCTCGGCCGTCGGCGCCCTCTACCGGCCCGGCCCGATGGGCGCGAACTGCCACACGAACTACGCCCTGCGCAAGAACAAGCAGCAGGAGGTCACCTACCTCCACCCCGAGCTCGCGGAGGCGCTCGAGCCGATCCTCGGCACGACCTACGGCCTGATCGTCTACCAGGAGCAGGTCATGGCGATCGCCCAGAAGCTCGCCGGGCTACACGCTGGGCAAGGCCGACCTGCTGCGCCGGGCGATGGGCAAGAAGAAGCGCGAGGTGCTGGACGCCGAGTACGTCGGCTTCGAGGCGGGCATGGTGGCGAACGGCTTCTGCCCGGCCGTCGATCAAGGCGCTGTGGGACGTCCTCGTCCCGTTCTCGGACTACGCCTTCAACAAGGCGCACAGCGCGGCCTACGGCCTGGTGTCGTACTGGACGGCCTACCTCAAGGCCAACTACCCGGCCGAGTACATGGCCGCGGTGCTGACCAGCGTGCGCGACGACAAGGACAAGTCCGCGCTGTACCTGAACGAGTGCCGCCGCATGGGCATCAAGGTGCTCCCGCCGGACGTCAACGAGTCCGTCGCCAACTTCACCGCGGTCGGCACCGACATCCGGTTCGGCCTGACCGCGATCCGCAACGTCGGCGCCAACGTCGTCGAGGCGATCGTCGCGGCCCGCGCAGGAGCAAGGGCCGCTTCACCTCCTTCAAGGACTTCCTGCGCAAGGTCCCGGCCGTGGTCTGCAACAAGCGCACCATCGAGTCGCTGGTCAAGGCCGGCGCCTTCGACTCCCTGCGGCACACCCGCGCAGGGCCTGGTCGAGGTCCACGAGGACGTACGTCGACGCCGTTCGTCGACGATCAAGCGCAAGGAGGCGATCGGCCAGGACTCGCTCTTCGGCGGCTTCGGCGACGACGCCGACGGCGGCGACTCGGTCGACTTCGCGGTGCTGCCGCAGATCCCGCACGATCGAGTGGGACAAGCAGACGCTGCTGGCCTTCGAGCGCGAGATGCTCGGCCTCTACGTCTCCGACCACCCGCTGTTCGGCGTCGAGCACGTGCTGGCCCAGCGCCGCCGACTGCCTCGATCGCCTCGCTGACCGGCGACGACAGCAAGCCCGACGGCACCAACGTCACGATCGCCGGGCATGATCACCGGCCTGCAGCGCAAGATGACCAAGAAGGGCAACCCCTGGGCGATCGCCACCGTCGAGGACCTCGACGGCGCCATCGAGGTGCCTGTTCTTCCCGCAGACCTACCAGACCGTCTCGCACGATGCTCGCCGAGGACCTGGTCGTCGTGGTCCGCGGTCGGCTCAACCGGCGCGACGAGGTCCCGACGATCTACGCCCAGGAGCTCACGATCCCCGACGTCAAGCGAGGGCCCGCGCGGCCCGGTCGTCGTCTCCCTGCCGCTCACGCGGTGCACCCCGGCGGTGGCCGAGCGGCTCAAGGACGTGCTCGGCGACGCACCCCGGCGTCACCGAGGTGCACCTGCGAGCTCACCCAGCCGGGGCGCACGGTGATGATGCGGCTGGACGACTCGCCTGCGGGTCACGGCCGGCCCGGCGCTGTTCGGCGACCTCAAGGCGCTGCTCGGACCGGCCTGCCTCAGCGGCTGAGCGAGCGGTTGAGCGAGCGGCTGCGCAGCCGGCGGCTGACCCGTGTGGGCTGCCGACCGGTGGGCGGCTGAGTCCGGCCGCCCACCGGTCAGGCACTCGAGGGAGGGAGGCGTCCCCGGTGGAGCTGTCCCCGGTGGAGCCGGAGCAGCCGGTAGGCGATGCCGACGGCGAACACCGCGAGGCCGGCCACCACGGCAGGGTGCGGCAGCGTCGCGACGAGGACGGTGCATCCGCCGGCGCCCAGGACCTGCAGTGCCCGGGGAAACCTGCGGTGGTCGCGGTCCTGGGTGACGGCGGACAGGTTGGCGACGAGGTAGTAGAGCAGGACCCCGAAGGACGAGAACCCGATGGCTCCTCGCAGGTCGACGGTGAGCACCAGGGTGCAGACGACGACGGCGAGCGCGACCTCGGCGTGGTGGGGGACGCGCCAGCGCGGGTGGACCGCGGAGAGCCAGCGAGGCAGGTCGTTCTCGCGGGCCATCGCGAGGCTGGTGCGTCCGATCCCGGCGACCAGGGCGAGGAGGGCGCCGAGCGCGGCCGCGGCCCCGCCGACCCGGACGACGGGTGCGGCCCAGTCCCAGCCGCTGGCCTCCACCGCGGCCGCCAGCGGCGCGGGCGTCGGCTGCCACGCCGCCGGACCCGAGGACGCTGAGGATGGTGACGGCGATGACGGCGTACACGGCCACCGCCAGGGCGAGGGCGATCTGGATGGCACGTGGGATGGTGCGTGCGGGGTCGCGGACCTCCTCGCCCATGGTGGCGATGCGCGCGTAGCCGGCGAAGGCGAAGAAGAGGAGACCGGCGGACTGCAGCACGCCGTACCAGCCTGCGTCAGAGCGGACCCCGGTGGCGGCTCGGTGCAGGTCGGGGTGTCCCGTGACCAGGCCCGCGGCGACGACGACGGCGAGCGCCAGCAGCACCACGGTGACGATGACGCGGGTGAGCCCCGCCGTGCGGGTGACGCCTCGGTAGTTCACGGCCGCCACCGCGATGACGGCGGCGGCCGCCACCGGGCGCTGCCAGGGCCCAGGTGCGGCATAGGCGGCGAAGGTGAGGGCCATTGCCGCACAGCTGGCGGTCTTGCCGACGACGAAGCCCCACCCGGCCAGGAAGCCCCACCAGCTCCCGAGGCGCTCGCGACCGTAGACGTAGGTGCCGCCGGAGGTGGGGTACTGGGCAGCGAGCTGCGCGGACGCGGTGGCGTTGCAGTAGGCGACCACGGCAGCGATGGCCAGCCCGAGGAGCAGCCCGGCTCCGGCGGCTGCGGCGGCGGGAGAGAAGGCCGAGAAGACGCCTGCGCCGATCATGGAGCCGAGGCCGAGAACCACGGCGTCGCCGGTGCCGAGCCGGCGGGCGAGGCCGGGCTGGGGGGCGGGCCGGGAGGTCACGAGGGCTCCTCGCGAGCAGGACCGGGCAGCCCCTCGGCGGCAACCTCGGCGGCGACCTCGGCGGCGACCTCGGCCGTGCGGGTCAGGGGACGCAGCATCACGGGTCCGGCTGCACCCGCTCCGGGCGGAACCCGAGGCCCACCAGCCGGGCCGCGGCGCGCTGCACCACCGGCTGGACGGCGCGCCCCAGCAGCCGGACCGGAGCGGGGATGCTCGCCGGCACCCGGGCCGCCGGCCCGCCGGGGTGGATGACGCGCCGGTGCAGCAGCAGCTGGATCGGCTGCATCAGCCGCACCGGCAGCTCCCGCCGCCGCTGCACCCGCGCGAGGGCCTCGTCGGGCACCGGCCCGCGGCGCAGGTCGGCCGCCAGCAGGTTCGCGGCGGCGATGGCGTCCTGCACCGCGTAGTTGACGCCGACACCGAACGCCGGTGACATCGCGTGCGCGGCGTCGCCGATGCACAGCAGCCCGGGCCGGTGCCACCGCTTCAGGCGGTTGACCTGCACCGACAGCAGCTTGACCTGGTCCCAGGACTCGAGCGTGCCGACGACGTCGTGCAGCACCGGGGCGGCGCGCACGAGTCGCTCGCGCAGGGCCGGCAGCCCGGCGGCCCGGATCCGCCCGAGGTCCCCCTTGGGGATCAGCATCCCGCCCTGGTAGTAGGACCCGCGGTCGATGGTCAGGACCACGTCACCCCCGTTGAGGTAGGCAAGCGTGGTCGGGGGCGCCGGCTGCGGTTTGGGCAGGCGGAACCACAGCACGTCGACCGGCACCCCCAGCTCGCGCACCGCCAGGCCGGCCAGCGACCGGACCCGGGAGGCGCGACCGTCGGCGGCGACGGTCAGCTCGGCCGTCACCTCCAGCACGCCCGCCGGCGTGCTGGCGAACACGCCGCGGACGCGCCCACGGTCCCAGCGCAGCCCGGTCACCTCGGCCTCCATCACCAGGTGGAAGGTGGGAAAGCGCCTCGCCTCGGCCGCCAGGAAGTCCAGGAAGTCCCACTGCGGCATCAGCCCGAGGAACGCGCACGGCAGCGGCAGCGTGGAGAAGTCCACCGGGGTGATCCGGTGGCCGGACACGACGACGTCCAGCCCCCGGATCTCGTTCTGCAGCAGCGGTCGGAAGCGGTCCATCAGGCCCAGCTCCCGGATGACCTCCAGCGTCGAGGGGTGGATCGTGTCGCCGCGGAAGTCGCGCAGGAAGTCGCCGTGCTTCTCCAGCACGACCACGTCGACGCCGGCCCTCGCCAGCAGGTAGCCCAGCATCATCCCGCCGGGTCCGCCCCCGGCCACGACGCACCGGGTGCTCAGGGTCGAGGCGCGCAGGGGCATGGGTCCTCCGGACACGGTCGCGGGACGCGGTAACTAGGCTGCACCCATGTCTACCCCTCCGCGCGCCAAACGGGTCGAGCACGTCCGCGAGCACCATGGTGACCGTGTCGTCGACCCCTACGAGTGGCTGCGCGACAAGGAGGACCCCGAGGTCATCGCGCACCTCGAGGCGGAGAACGCGTGGGCCGAGGAGCGCACCGCCCACCTGGAGCCGCTGCGCTCGGCGATCTTCGAGGAGATCCGCTCCCGCACCCAGGAGACCGACCTCAGCGTGCCGGCCGCCTACCGCGGGTGGTGGTACTACTCCCGCACCTTCGAGGGCAAGCAGTACCCGGCCCAGTGCCGGGTCCGCGTCGTGCCGGGTCAGGGTCGGCCGGTGCTGGACGCCGGGACCGCGCCCGAGGGCGAGCAGGTGCTCCTCGACGGCAACGTGGAGGCGCAGGGCCAGGAGTTCTTCTCCCTCGGGGCGTTCGAGGTCGACCACGACGGCGCCCGCATCGCCTACGCCGTCGACGTCGAGGGCGACGAGCGGTTCGCCTTGCGGATCAAGGACATCCAGACCGGCGACGTGCTGGACGACGCGGTGACGGACATCGGCTACGGCGTGGTGTGGTCGCTCGACGGCCGCTACGTCTTCTTCACCCGCCTCGACGACTCCTGGCGCCCCCACCAGGTCTGGCGGCACGAGGTGGGCGCACCGGCCGAGGAGGACGTGCTGGTCTTCCAGGAGGACGACGCGCGCTTCTGGACCGGCCTGGGCTCCTCGCGCGACGACCGCTTCCTGGTCATCGCGAGCGGTTCCAAGCTGACCACCGAGGTGCGGCTGCTGGACGCCGCGAACCCGCTGCGAGCCGCCGCGCGTCGTGGCGCCCCGCCGTGAGGGCGTGGAGTACGACGTCGAGCCCGCCGGCGACCGGCTGCTGATCACCCACAACGCCGACAACCCCGACTTCGACATCGCCCAGGCGCCGCTGGATGCGACCGGCCCGGAGCAGTGGACCCCGTTCGTCGCATCGCAGCCGGGGGAGCGCATCGTCGACGTCGAGGCGTTCGCCGGGCACGTCGTCGTGTCGTTGCGGCGCGAGGGGCTGACCGCCCTGCGGGTCCTGCCCCGCGACGCGTCCCCGGCCGGCTTCGGCCCCGCCCGCGAGATCACCTTCGACGAGCCCCTCTACTCGGTGGGCACGGGCAACAACCCGGAGTACGACGCGACGGCGCTGCAGGTGGTGTTCGAGTCGCTCGTGACCCCGCGCACCATCTCCGACTACGACGTGGCAACCGGTGAGCTGACCCAGCTCAAGCGCCAGCCGGTCCTCGGCGGCTACGACCCGGCGGCGTACGAGCAGCGACGTGAGTGGGCCACCGCGCCCGACGGGACGAGGGTGCCGATCTCGCTGGTCTACCGCCGGGGGACCGAGCCGGACGGCACCGCGCCCGGGCTGCTCTACGGCTACGGCGCCTACGAGATCACCTACGACCCGTACTTCTCCGTGGCCAGGCTCTCCCTGCTCGACCGCGGCTTCGTCTACGCGATGGCCCACGTGCGCGGCGGCGGCGAGATGGGCCGCCGCTGGTACGACGACGGCAAGATGGACCGCAAGGTCAACACGTTCACCGACTTCATCGCCTGCGCCGACCACCTCGTCGAAACAGGGTGGGTTGCCCCGGACCGCCTTGTCGCAGAGGGCGGTTCGGCCGGCGGTCTCCTGATCGGGGCCGTGGTCAACATGGCGCCCGACCGGTTCCGCGCGGTGCACGCCGCGGTGCCGTTCGTCGACGCGCTGACCACGATCCTGGACCCGTCGCTGCCGCTGACCGTGCCGGAGTGGGAGGAGTGGGGCAACCCGTTGCACGACCACGAGGTCTACCGCTACATGCGCTCCTACACGCCGTACGAGAACGTCACCGCCCGCGAGTACCCCGCGATCCTCGCGACGACCAGCCTCAACGACACGAGGGTGCACTACGTCGAGCCGGCCAAGTGGGTCGCGCGGCTGCGCGAGACGGTGACCAACGACGAGGTCAAGCGCCCGATCCTGCTGCGCACCGAGATGGTCGCCGGCCACGGCGGCCGCAGCGGGCGGTACGACGCCTGGAAGCAGTACGCCTGGGAGCTCGCCTTCCTGATGGACCAGGTGGGGGTGCGCTGAACCGCCGGTGACGGTGGCCCCGACCCCAGGGGCCCGGTCAGGGTCCCGGTCCTGCGGCTCCCGGCTCCCGGCTCCCCAACGCCCGGGCCCGCGGCCGCTGGCCCAACGCCCGGGCTCGCGGCCCGTGGCCCGTGGCCCGGGGCACGCCGTACTCAGTCGCCCTTGACGTTGCCGACCTGGCGCAGCGTGTGGCGGACCTCGACGAGGTCGGCCGCGTCGCGCATCACGACGTCGATGTCCTTGTAGGCGCCGGGGCCCTCAGCCGCGGGCTGATCCGCTCCATGGTGGCTGCTCCTCCGGTCGGCCCGCCACGCCAGCCGCCGGCTGCCGGGCCGACCATCCGGGAGCCGTGCCTCCTCAGGTGCGCAGCTGACCCCGGGCGACGAGCTCCAGGGTGGCCAGCACCGCGACCGCCTGCACGAGCAACAGGCCCACGAGCACGAGCAGCTGGACGGCAGCCGCCTGCAGCGGGGACGCCCCACCCAGCAGCATCCCGACGAACGCCCCCGGCAGGGTGACCAGCCCCACGGTTCGCGTCTGGTCCAGCCCCGGCAGCAGCGCCAGGGCCGCGTCGTCCCGGGCGATGAGGAGCGCGGCGTCCCGGTCGACCAGGCCGATCGACAGCGCCGCCTCGTACTCACCCCGCCGGGTCCGCAGGGCGTCCAGCGACCTGCGGCCCGCGATGGTGGTGGCGGTCATGGCGCCGCCGATGAGGATGCCGACGACCGGCACGACCGCGACCGTCTGGCGGGGGACCAGCCCGCTCAGCACGAGGCCGGCCGAGACGGGCACCGCAGCGCCGACCACCGGCACGAAGGCCCACCACCACGGCCCGTCCCGCACCAGCCGTCGCCCGGCGGTCACCGAGGCGACGGTGAGCATCACCACCACGAAGGCCAGTGTCAGCGCCCAGGACCGCAGGACCGCGGCGATGAGGAGGCCGACCACCGCGAGCTGGACGATGGCGCGCCCCGCGGCGACGAGGTCGTCACGGGCGTGCCCGAGGCGGCCCCAGTGGTTCAGCGCCGCGGCCAGGGCGGCGCAGACGACCACGACGACCGCGAGGCGGACGAGGCCCGCCGTGCCCTCGACGCTCACGAGCGCGACCGAGGGCACGGCGGTGGCTGAGGTCACGCCGCATTATCGGCATGGAGCCCGGCGGCGGCGGGAGCGCCCCGCGGGACGACCTAAACTGGGGGGGTGATGCCCACGATCGACCTGCGTGGCCGAGCGCTCGACGCGCGCTCGCTGCGACAGGCCCTGCCCAGAGCCGAGTACGACGTCGAGGCCGCCCTCGAGGCCGTGCGTCCCATCTGCGAGGCCGTGCAGCATCGCGGCGCGGAGGCGCTGCGCGAGCTCAGCGAGCGCTTCGACGGCGTCCGCCCCGCGCAGCTGCGGGTGCCGGCCGAGGTGCTGGCGGCCGCGCTGGAGGGCCTCGACCCCGACATCCGCGCCGCCCTGGAGGAGTCCGCCCGCCGCGCGCGGCTCGTGCACGAGGACCAGCGCCGCACCGACAGCACGACGCAGGTCGTCCCCGGCGGCACCGTCACCGAGCGCTGGGTGCCCGTCGACCGGGTCGGGCTCTACGTCCCCGGCGGGGTGGCCGTCCTGGCCAGCAGCGTGATCATGAACGTCGTCCCCGCCCAGGCCGCCGGGGTGCCCTCGCTGGCCGTCGCCAGCCCGCCCCAGCGCGACAACCAGGGGATCTTCGCCGGCTACCCGCACCCGACCGTCCTCGCGGCCTGCGCCCTGCTCGGGGTCGACGAGGTCTACGCCGTCGGCGGGGCGCAGGCCATCGCGATGTTCGCCTACGGCGCCAGCGAGACCGGCGCCGACGGCACGCCGGGCGCCGGCGAGGTCGTCTGCGAACCGGTCAACCTGGTCACCGGTCCGGGCAACATCTACGTCGTCGCCGCCAAGCGGCTGCTCAAGGGCCTGATCGGCATCGACTCCGAGGCGGGCCCGACCGAGATCGCGATCCTGGCCGACGACAGCGCCGACCCCGGCCACCTGGCCGCCGACCTCATCAGCCAGTCCGAGCACGACGTCCTCGCGGCCTCGGTCCTGGTCACCGACAGCAAGCCGCTGGCGGGCGCGGTCCAGCAGGCGCTGGAGACGCGGGTCGCGGCCACCAAGCACCACGAACGCATCCGCACCTCGCTGACGGCGCGGCAGTCCGGCATCGTCCTGGTCGACGACCTCGACGCCGGCCTGCGGGTCGTCAACGCCTACGCCGCCGAGCACCTGGAGATCCAGACGCGCGACGCGGCCGCGGTCGCGGCCCGGGTCACCAACGGCGGCGCCGTGTTCGTCGGGCCGTTCTCCCCGGTCAGCCTCGGCGACTACTGTGCCGGCTCCAACCACGTGCTGCCGACCGGAGGCTGCGCCCTGCACAGTAGTGGCCTGTCGGTGCAGTCGTTCCTGCGCGGCATCCACGTCGTCGCATACGACGAGGCGGCCCTGCGCGACGTCGCGCGCCACGTCGTCGCCCTGGCCGAGGCCGAGGACCTGCCCGCCCACGGCCAGGCGGTCACCGCCCGCTTCGACGGCGACGCCTCGTGACGTCGCTGGACCAGCTGCTGCGCCCCGACCTGCGCGGCAGGACGGCGTACGGCGCCCCGCAGCTCGACGTGCCGGTGCGGCTGAACACCAACGAGAACTCCTACGACGTCCCCGCCGAGGTCGTCGGCGCCGTCGTCGAGGCCGTGGCCGGGGTCGCGGGCAGCCTCAACCGCTACCCCGACCGCGAGTTCACCGCCTTGCGGGAGGACCTCGCCGCCTACCTCGGCGCCACCACCGGTGTCCCCGTCACGCCCGGGCAGGTGTGGGCCGGCAACGGCTCCAACGAGGTCCTGCTGCACCTGCTGCAGGCGTTCGGCGGTCCGGGGCGCACGGCGCTGGGGTTCACCCCGGCGTACTCCATGCACCCGATCATCACCCGCACGGCCGGCACGACCTGGGTGGACGGGCTGCGCGGCGTGCCCGGCGGGGGAGCGTTCGACCTGGACGCCGACGGTGTCGCCGCCCAGGTCGCCGCGCACCGCCCGCACCTGGTCTTCCTGTGCTCGCCGAACAACCCCACGGGCACCGCGCTCGGGCTCGACGTGGTGCAGGCCGCCTACGACGCCGCGCCGGAGGCGATCGTCGTGGTCGACGAGGCCTACGCCGAGTTCGCCCGGCCCGGCACGCCCAGCGCGCTGACCCTGCTCGAGGGCCGGGAGCGGCTGGTGGTGACCCGCACGATGAGCAAGGCCTTCGCGCTCGCCGGCGGCCGGCTGGGCTACCTCGCCGCCACCCCCGAGCTGAACGACGCGCTGCGCCTGGTCCGGATGCCCTACCACCTGTCCTCACCCACCCAGGCGGTCGCGCGAGCGGCTCTCGCCCACGCGGACGCGCTGCTGGCGACGGTCGAGGTCATCAAGGGTCAGCGGGACCGGATCGTCGCCGAGCTGGGTGCGCTGGGCCTGGACCCGGTGCCCAGCGACGCGAACTTCGTGCTCTTCGGCGGCCTCGCCGACGAGCGCGCCACCTGGGAGGCGCTGCTCGAGCAGGGCATCCTCGTCCGTGACGTCGGAATCGCCCACTATCTTCGTGTCACGGCGGGCACCCCCGCCGAGACCGACGCCTTCCTCACGGCCATGGGCCGTCTCGCAGTCACCCACCGGCAGGAGCAGCCCGCATGACCGAGCAGGCCGAGCACGTCGCCCTCGACGACGCGGCGACGCGGCACCGCACCGCGTCCATCCGCCGCTCCACCTCCGAGAGCAGCGTCGAGCTCGACCTCGACCTCGACGGCAACGGCGAGTCCGACATCAGCACGGGGGTGCGGTTCTACGACCACATGCTGGCCAGCCTGGCCAAGCACAGCCTGATCGACCTGCGGGTCAAGGCCGTCGGTGACGTCGACGTCGACGCCCACCACACCGTCGAGGACGTCGCGATCGTCCTCGGCGACGCGCTGCGGGAGGCGCTGGGGGACAAGCGGGGCATCTCCCGTTTCGGCGACGCCACGGTTCCGCTGGACGAGGCGCTCGTGATGGCGGTCGTCGACGTCGCAGGTCGCCCCTACGTCGTGCACGAGGGTGAGCCCGAGGGCCAGGTCTACGCCGTCATCGGCGGCACCTACACCGGCTCGCTGACCCGGCACGTGCTCGAGAGCTTCGCCTACCACGCCGGCATCGCGCTGCACGTGCGCGTCCTGGCCGGCCGCGACCCCCACCACCTGGTCGAGGCCCAGTTCAAGGCCGTCGCCCGCGCCCTGCGCGCCGCCGTGGCCAGGGACCCGCGCGTCTCGGGCATCCCGAGCGCCAAGGGCAGCCTGTAGAGCCGTGATGGTGCCGTGGCGGGCCGCTCGGCACGGGCGGGGGATGCTGGTGACGCGAGGCCGGGCCGAGGCCGTGGCCGCATGGGCCGCGCGAGGTCTGGTGCCGGTGCACGTGGTCCCCTTCGGCGACTGGACCGTCGTCCAGCCGGCCGGCCCCTCCCTCGGGCACGCGCCGTACGACGACGAGCTGCAGGTGCTCGCGGGCCGGCCGGTCCCGTGGCGGCTGCGGTCCACGATCGGGCTGTTCGCCGTCGGCGGCAACGCGGTGGTGACGATGCACCCGCACGGGTGGCGCGCCGTGCAGCGCTGGGTGGTCTGGGTGCCGCGTCGCGGCGTGGTCTCGCCGGACCGGCTGGCGGCCGGGCGTCCTGGTGACCTGGCTCGCACGGCGGGTGCCGGTCCCGCCGCGACGCGCTCGGTCGTCGACGCCCTGCGGGATCCCTCAGGTGACGCCAGCGCGTGTCCTGGCCGACCTGTGCCACGCCCTCGCCCTGCCCGGCGCGCGGCTGCTGGACGGGCGAGACCGACCCGAGGACATGGACGGTCACCGTCTGGTCCAGCCGGGCCAGGAGCACGTCGCGCGGTTCCACGCGGCGGTGGACGAGGACGCCCGCCTGCGCGCGGAGATGGAGGAGGACTAGATGTCGCCCCGTGTGGTGGTGCTGGACTACGGCAGTGGCAACGTGCACTCGGGAGTGCGCATGCTCGAGCGGGTCGGTGCCGAGGTGGAGCTGACCGCCGACCCGGCCGCGGTGCTGGCGGCGGACGGGCTGCTGGTGCCCGGCGTGGGCAACTTCCACGCCTGCATGCGGGGGCTGCGGGCGGTCGGCGGTCCCCGGCTGGTGGAGCAGCGGCTCGCCGGCGGCCGGCCGGTGCTGGGCATCTGCGTGGGGATGCAGGTGATGTTCGACGGCTCGACGGAGCCAAGCGTCGACGGGGCCGAGCCGGGCCTCGCGCAGTGGCCCGGCACCGTCGACCGCCTGCCCGCCACCGTCGTGCCGCACATGGGGTGGTCCGAGGTCGACGTCCCGGAAGGCTCCCGCCTGTTCGCCGGTGTGGAGCGCGAACGGTTCTACTTCGTCCACTCCTACGCCGTCCAGAGCTGGGACCTCAGGCCCGAGGGCGTCTTCGCCGCTGTCGCACCCCAGGTCACCTGGTCCGAGCACGGCGCCCGATTCGTCGCCGCTGTCGAGAACGGTCCGCTGTGGGCCACCCAGTTCCACCCCGAGAAGTCCGGCGACGCCGGGGCCCAGCTGATGCACAACTGGGTCACGTCGCTGTGACCCCGGCCCTGCGGGCGTTCTCCGGCACGCGGGCAGCGCCCACCCGTCCGACCATCTGCAACCACGAGGGAAACGATCTGCCGTGACCAACGCACCCCGCCTCGAGCTCCTGCCCGCCGTCGACGTCGCCGGTGGCCGCGCCGTCCAGCTGGTGCAGGGGGTCGCCGGCACCGGCGGCGAGTTCGGCGACCCGTGGCGAGGCCGCGAAGGCGTGGCAGGACCAGGGCGCGGAGTGGATCCACCTGGTCGACCTCGACGCCGCCTTCGGCCGCGGCTCCAACCGCGAGCTGCTGGCGAGCATCGTCGGACGGCTGGACATCAAGGTGGAGATGTCCGGAGGCATCCGCGACGCGGAGAGCCTGGAGGCCGCGCTCGCGGGGGGCTGCCGCCGCGTCAACCTCGGCACGGCGGCGCTGGAGGACCCGGTGTGGACCGCGGCGGCCATCGCCGAGCACGGCGACCGGGTGGCGGTGGGGCTCGACGTGCGGGGGACGACGCTGGCCGCCCGCGGCTGGACCCAGGAGGGCGGCGACCTGTGGGAGACCCTGGCCCGCCTCGACCGTGAGGGCTGCGCCCGCTACGTCGTCACCGACGTGAACAAGGACGGCATGCTCAAGGGCCCGAACGTCGACCTGCTGCGCGAGGTGTGCACCCGCACCGACCGTCCGGTCGTCGCCTCCGGCGGGGTGTCCACCCTGGAGGACATCCGGGTGCTGCGCACGCTGGTCGGTGACGGCGTCGAGGGCGCGATCATCGGGTCCGCGCTGTACCGCGACGCGTTCTCGCTGCCGGAGGCCCTCGACGTCGCGGGCCGGCCGTGACCTCCGCCTCGCCGGCGCGCCGGCGCCTCGGCACCGCCAACCCCTACGAGGAGCGCTACGGCTACTCCCGCGCGCTGCGCACCGGCGACCGCGTGCTGGTGTCCGGCTGCACGTCCCTCGTCGACGGCCAGGTCCGCCACGCGGGCGATGCCGCGGCGCAGGCACGGGTCGCGCTCGACACCGCGGTGTCCTCGGTGGTCGCCCTCGGCGGCTGCGCTGCCGACGTCGTCCTGACCCGCATGTACGTCGTGGACCGGGCGCACTGCGACGCGGTGGGCATCGCCCACGGCGAGCTGTTCGCTGCCGTCCGCCCGGTGGCGACGATGGTCGTCGTCGCCGGGCTGGTGGACGAGCAGATGCTGGTGGAGGTGGAGCTCGAGGCCAGGATCGGCACGGGTACGCCGCTGGGCCGCCCGGCCACGTCCCCGCGGCGGTCGGCATGAGCACGCGCGGGGCCGGGGGCGCCCCGACCGGAGGCGGGCACGACTCCGGCGGACTGCCCTGGTCCGGCCGGGAGCTGTCCGGCACGGGCTTCGACGACGACCGCGGCGAGGCCGACCCCCGCCTCGTGGCTGCGCTCGGGAGCCCCGCACGGGAGGCCGACCTCGTCGCGGCGGTCGCCGCGGCACGCCTGCTCGTGCCGATCGTCGCCGCACCCGGTGACGTGGACACCTCCGGCGAGCTCACGGTCGAGAAGACCACGGACATGGCGGTGGTGACGCTCACCTCCCCCGAGGGCCAGCGCGCCCTGCCGGTGTTCAGCAGCATCGCGGCGCTCGCGCGGTGGGACGCCACCGCCCGGCCGGTGCCCGTGACGAGCGCTCGCGCCGCGCAGGCGGCGGTGTCCGAGCGGTGCGACGTGATGCTCCTCGACCTCGGTGGCGACCATGCCCAGGTGCTGCGGCCCAGCATGGTGTGGGCGCTCGCCCAGGAGCGGCCGTGGCTGCCGGCGCACGAGGACCCGTTCGTGGCGGCCGCCCTCGCCCGGGCCGTGGAGCCCGAGCCGGCGGTCGTCACCTGCGCCGGCGAGGCCGGACAGCCGGCCGGGGCCGGTGTCCTGCGGGTCGTGCTGGCGCTGCGCGCCGGCCTGGCTGCCGAGGAGGTCCAGGCCCTCGCCACCCGCGTCGGCGAGCGGATCGCCACCGACGGCGAGAGCCGGGCGCGGATCGACGCCCTCGCCTTCGCGATCCGTCAGGCGTAGCCGCCGCGGCCGTCGACCTCAGGCGTGCGGCGGGGGCAGGACTCGCGTAGCCACCACGGCGTGGACGTCCACAGCCCCGTAGACGTGCGGGAACAGCTCGCCGGTCGCGGGGTCCCCGACCTCGAACCGCAGCGGGACGCCGAGGCGCCCGGGGTCGATGGTCAGCAGCACGAGGTCGGTGGGCAGGTCGGCGTAGAACCGCCGTCGCACCTGCGGCCACTGCTGCGCCGTCGAGGCGTGGACGAACCCCTCCTGCGCCAGGGTCCGGCCGCGCGTCGACTGTGCGTAGCGGCCGGCGCGCACGGCGTCGGCCCAGTGTGCCGGCTCCGCGAGGTGGTAGATCGCTCCCATCCGCGGACGGTACCGGACACGGAGGACGTCACGGTGCGAGCCCGCGCCGCGGCGTGCCGCTCGAAAAGGTCGCGACCACTGTCACCCCTGCATGCCATGGTGAGCGGTATGCCGATCGGTCCCTACCGGCGCGTCCTCGCCGTCCCCTCCCTGCGCCAGGTGCTCCTGCTCGGCCTGCTCGTCCGCATCCCGATCTTCGCCGGCGGCGTGGTCCTCACGCTGCATGTCGTGCAGTCCCTCGGGCGCAGCTACGGCGCGGCCGGCCTGGTCACGGCCGCCGCGACCGTGGCGATCGCTGTGAGCGGCCCGTGGCGCGGCCGGCTGCTGGACCGCAGGGGACTGCGCCGGGTCGTGCTTCCCTCGCTCGTGGTGACCGCGGCGTGCTGGTCGGTCGCACCCTTCGTCGGCTACTGGCCACTGCTGGGTCTTGCGGCGCTCGCAGGCCTGTTCGTCGTGCCCACGTTCTCGGTCATCCGCCAGGCCGTGCTGGCGGCGGCGCCCGACGGGGACCGCCGCACCGCGCTCGCCCTCGACTCGGTCGCGGTCGAGATGTCGTTCATGGTCGGCCCGGTCCTCGGCGTCTGGGCCGCCACCATCTGGCCCACGTCCTGGGTGCTCTTCGGCATCGAGATGCTGGGCGTCCTCGCCGCGATCGCGTTGTGGGTGGCTGACCCGGTGCTGCGTGCCGAGACCACCGACGGCGCCGACGCCGGCACGGGCACGGTGCCGCGCAGCACGTGGTTCCGGGCGCGGTTCCTCGCCGTCTGCGCGGCGGCGGCGGCCACCACGGTGGTCCTGTCCGGGTCCGACATCGCCATCGTCGCCGCCCTGCGTGACCTGTCCGCCGCCGCGCTCATCGGTCCGGTGCTGGCCGTCTGGGGCCTGGGCTCGATCGTCGGCGGCCTGGCCTACGGCGCGTGGCACCGGCCGTTCCCGGCGTTCGTGCTGCTCGGCGGCCTGAGCCTGGCCACCATCCCGCTCGCGCTCGCTCCGAGCGTGTGGCCGCTGGCGGGACTGGCCTTCGTCGCCGGCCTGCTGTGTGCCCCGACGATCACGGCCACGGTGGACCAGGTCAGCCAGGTCGTGCCCGAGGCCGCCCGCGGCGAGGCAATGGGCTGGCACGGGTCGTTCATGACCGCGGGCTCGGCACTCGGGGCCCCTGTCGCCGGCCTGGCCATCGACCGCTGGGGCTGGGGCGGCGGCTTCGTCAGCGTCTCGGTGCTCGGCCTTGCCGTCGCGGTCGTCGGAGCCGCGGCCACACGGTCGCGCCGGCGCACGCGGGCACGCCGGACGCGGGCGCACGCCACGCAGGCGGTCGACGCCCGGCAGGTGGTCGACGCCCGGCAGGTGGTCGACGCCCCGCCGGTCGACGCCGGCTGACCGCCAGGGGTCAGACGACCGAGCCGGTGAGCTTCTCGCCCGGGCCCTGGCCGGGCGGGTCAGGGATCACCGAGGCCTCCCGGAAGGCCAGCTGCAGGGACTTCAACCCGTCGCGCAGGGGAGCGGCGTGCTGGCTGCCGAGGTCGGGTGCCGCGGCCGTGACCAGGCCGGCGAGGGCGCTGATCAGCCGGCGTGCCTCATCCAGGTCGAGGTGGTCGCGCGCGTCCGGCCCCTCCGCCAGGCCGCACTTGACCGCGGCGGCGCTCATCAGGTGCACGGCCGCGGTCGTGATCACCTCGATGGCGGGCACCTCCGCGATGTCGCGGGTCTCCTGCGTGCCGGTGGGTGTGTGCGAGGGATTCGGTGTCTGGGGGTCCACGCTGGTAGCCTGTCAGATCGACCGGCTGTTTCCTCCACCCGCCCCGACCTCGTCGGGGTGAGCGGCAGGGCGCAGCGTGCAAGAGAAGCATGAGCAGCAACCGCTTCCACCCGCGTCGACAGCCCGTGACCACGTCACGAGCCCGTCGCCGGGTTCCAGGTCCGCCCGCCTCGCGGTGCCGCAGCCTTCGGGATGCGACCGCCACGAAGCGGCAGCTGCACACCGCATGACATCACGCGGCGTGCCTGCGGTCCCTGACTGGTTGGGCTCTCCGGCTCCTCGCGCACCCACGGTGGCGAGGGGCTTTCCTCGTCTCCGGGGCGGAGCCGAGACGGACAACCAAGGAGACTCACATCAGCGAACCTCGTATCAACGACCGCATCCGGGTCCCGGAAGTGCGGTTGGTTGGCCCCAATGGTGAGCAGGTCGGCATCGTGCGCGTCGAAGACGCGCTGCGTCTGGCCGCCGAGGCCGATCTCGACCTGGTCGAGGTGGCCCCGATGGCCAAGCCCCCTGTCTGCAAGCTCATGGACTTCGGCAAGTTCAAGTACGAAGCCGCCATCAAGGAGCGGGAAGCCCGCAAGAACCAGGTCAACACGGTCATCAAGGAGATCAAGCTCCGGCCGAAGATCGACCCGCACGACTACGGCACCAAGAAGGGCCACGTCGAGCGGTTCCTCAAGGCCGGCGACAAGGTCAAGGTGACGATCATGTTCCGCGGGCGCGAGCAGTCCCGCCCGGAGCTCGGCTACCGGCTCCTGCAGCGGCTGGCCGAGGACATCGGCGAGCTGGGCTTCGTCGAGAGCAACCCCAAGCAGGATGGTCGCAACATGATCATGGTGCTCGGACCGACGAAGAAGAAGGCCGAGGCCAAGGCCGAGGCGAAGGCCGAGCGCCGCCGTCGCGACGAGGTTGCCCCGCAGGCCGCAGGAGAGGGCGCCAGCGCTCCGGCCGACGTCGAGGCGCCTGCCCCGCAGGCCGCTGCGCCTGCGCCGCAGGCCGCTGCACCCGCGCCGCAGGCTGCTGCGCCCGCGCCGCAGGCCGCTGCGCCGCGCCGCAGGCTGCCGCGCCGCCGGCTGCTGCGCCTGCGCCGCAGGCTGCTGCGCCCGCGCCGCAGGCTGCTGCACCTGCACCGCGGCCCGCGCCTGCGCCGGCCGCGCCCCGTCCGTCACGGCCGGCTCGTCCGACGCCCCCGGCTCCGAGGGCACCACAGCGCGCCGAGTAGGCCGCCTGCACCACCAGACCTCAGCTCCACCACCGAACGACCGAAGGAGATCGGCCTCCCATGCCGAAGATGAAGTCGCACAGCGGCACCAAGAAGCGCTTCCGCATCACGGGCAGCGGCAAGGTCATGCGCGAGCAGGCCGGCGGCCGCCACCTGCTGGAGCACAAGTCCTCGAAGAAGACGCGTGACATCTCCAAGGACCTGGTGCTCCCCGCACCGCAGGCCAAGAAGATCAAGAAGCTTCTCGGCAAGTAACCGACCACACCATCGCCAAAACCGGGCTGGTTTGTCTCGGTTCAGCATTGACACAGCAAGGAGTCTCACGTGGCACGCGTGAAGCGGGCGGTCAACGCCCACAAGAAGCGCAGGGTTGTCCTCGAGCGGGCCAGCGGTTACCGCGGCCAGCGCTCGCGTCTGTACCGCAAGGCCAAGGAGCAGGTCACCCACTCCCTCGGCTACGCCTACCGTGACCGCCGTGCGCGCAAGGGCGACTTCCGTCGCCTCTGGATCCAGCGCATCAACGCCGGGGCCCGCGCCAACGGCATGACGTACAACCGGTTCATCCAGGGCCTGAAGGCCGCCGAGATCGAGGTGGACCGTCGCATGCTGGCCGAGCTGGCCGTCAACGACGCCGCCGCGTTCACCGCGCTGGTCGAGATCTCCCGGGCCCACGTCCCGGCCCAGGCCGCGGTCGACGCGACCGACGCCGCCTGAGACAGCGCCTGAGACACCACGCGCCGGGGCAACCTCTGTGCTGACCAACCCGCGATCTGATCGCGTGAAGGCGGTGCGGGCGTTGACCCGGCGCGCGGTGCGTTCCCGGGAGGGCCTCTTCCTCGCGGAGGGCCCGCAGTCCGTCCGTGAGGTCGTCGCCCACCAGCCCGGGCTCGTCCGGGACCTCTTCCACACCCCGGAGGCCACGACCCGACACGCCGAGCTGCTCCGGTCCGCGGTCGAGGCCGGCGTGCTCGCCCACGAGGTGAGCAGCGAGGTGCTGGCGGCGATGTCCGACACGCCGGCGCCGCAGGGGCTGCTCGCGGTCTGCCGGCCGCTGGACGTCGACCTCCTCGCCGTGCTGGACCGGTCGCCCCGCCTGCTGGTGGTCCTGACCAACGTGCGGGACCCCGGCAACGCCGGCACCGTGATCCGCGGCGCGGACGCGGCCGGCGCCGACGCGGTGCTCGTGAGCGACGCCAGCGTCGACATCTACAACCCCAAGGTCGTGCGTTCGACCGCCGGGTCGCTGTTCCACGTGCCGATCGTGACGGGGGTGCCCATCGCGCAGCTGCTCGGCTCCCTCCGCGCCGCGGGGGTGCGGCTGCTGGCCGCCGACGGCTCGGGCGTGGACCTGCTGCACGACGTCGACCTCGCGCCGCCGCACGCGTGGGTCATGGGCAACGAGGCCTGGGGCCTCGAACCGGAGGTGCGTGACGCCTGCGACCAGGTCGTCCGGGTGCCGATCTACGGCAGTGCCGAGTCGTTGAACCTGGCGATGGCCGCCACCGTGTGTCTCTACACTTCCGCCACCGCGCAGCGACGTGGCGGAGTCAGTGGATAGAGTCGGGAGCATGGCGGTGGACGAGGGCACACCAGAGGGGGCCAGGGCCCTCGGGTGGGACATCGACGTCCACGACCTGCATCCCGACGGGATGGTGGTCGCCGACGCGGACGCGAGCATCGTCTACGTCAACGAGCGCGCGTGCCAGATCCTCGCGATGTCGGCCGAGAAGCTCATCGGCACGGACATCCGCACGTCCTTCCCCCTGCAGGACAACGAGGGCCGGTCCTGGTGGACCTGCACCGACCCCTGGGGCGGCCTGGCGATCCGCACGGGCCACCGTGAGCGGCTGCTGATCATCCCCGGCCGCGGCGAGGTCCTCGTGACCGCCCGCTACGTCCGTCCCGGTCGCAGCCAGCCGGTGAGCTCCGTCATCGTCGCCATCCGTGACGCCGAGGCTCGCCGCCGGGCCGAGGCCAACAGCGCCGCCCTGATCTCCACGGTGGCGCACGAGCTGCGGTCCCCGCTGACCTCGGTCAAGGGCTTCTCCTCCACGCTGCTGCGGCGCTGGGGCCGGTTCACCGACGACCAGAAGCGCCTGATGCTGCAGACCATCGAGGCCGACGCGGACCGGGTGACCCGGCTGATCACCGAGCTGCTCGACATCTCGCGCATCGACGCGGGGCGGTTGCAGGTGCGCAAGCAGCCCGTGGACGTGCCCGGTGTGATCGACCGGCACATCGAGCGTTTCGTGGCCAGCGGCCACGAGCGCGAGCGCTTCCACCTCACGACCCCCGCTGCCGACCTGCCCGAGACCTGGGCCGACCCCGACCGGCTCGACCAGATCCTGGCCAACCTGATGGAGAACGCCGTACGCCACGGCGAGGGCATGGTCAGCCTCGAGGTGATGGCGACCGGCGCCGGCCCCGACCAGGCCCTGGTGGTGACCGTCGCCGACGAGGGCGAGGGCATCTCACCCGATCACTACCCGCTGGTGTTCACCCGTTTCTGGCACGGGTCCCGCCGCGGAGGGACCGGGCTGGGCCTGTACGTCGTCCGTGGCCTGGTGGAGGCGCACGGCGGCCAGATCATGGTGGACCGTGCCCCCGGTGGCGGCGCGCTGTTCCGGTTCACCCTGCCGGCAGGCGTCCCGGCCCACAACGCCTGACCGGCTCCGCTGAGCGTGGCCCCCTAGACTTCCCCTGCGACCTGCAGCCGCCGCGCGTCACGGCAGGACCACGCGCGGGCTGACCGACCTCTCCGAAGTGAAAGCGATGTCTGGACCCAACACGCAGTACGACCCCGTCGAGGTGAGCACCCTGGAACCTGCAGCGCTGGAGCAGGCCGTCCAGGACGCGCTCACCGCCATCGCCGCCGCCTCCACCCTGGAGGAGCTCAAGGCCGCCCGGCTCGCCTCCCAGGGCGACCGCAGCCCGCTGGCGCTGGCCAACCGCGAGATCGGCGCGCTGCCGCCGACCGCCAAGGCCGAGGCCGGCAAGCGCGTCGGGGCCGCCCGCGGCCGGGTCGCCAAGGCACTGGCCACCCGGCAGGCCGAGCTCGAGGCCGAGCGCGACGCCCGACTGCTCGTGCAGGAGTCGGTCGACGTGACGGCCGCGGTGACCCGGCGTCGCGCGGGCTCGCGTCATCCCCTCGAGCTGGTCTCCGAGCGGGTCGCCGACATCTTCGTCGGCCTCGGCTGGGAGGTCGCCGAGGGCCCCGAGGTGGAGTCCGAGTGGTTCAACTTCGACGCCCTCAACCTGGGGCAGGACCACCCCGCCCGGCAGATGCAGGACACCTTCTTCGTCGACCCGCCCGACGCCGGCCTGGTCCTGCGCACCCACACCTCACCGGTGCAGGTGCGCTCCATGCTCGAGCGGGAGCTGCCGATCTACGTCATCTGCCCCGGCAAGACCTTCCGCACCGACGAGCTCGACGCGACGCACACGCCGGTGTTCCACCAGGTCGAGGGCCTGGCCATCGACGAGGGCCTGACCATGGCCCACCTGCGTGGCACGCTGGACCGGTTCATCGCCGAGCTGTTCGGGGAGGGGCTGGAGACCCGGCTGCGCCCGTCGTACTTCCCCTTCACCGAACCCAGCGCCGAGCTGGACTTCCGCTGCTTCGTCTGCCGCGGGGAGGACGAGGCGTGCCGCACCTGCGGCGGCACCGGCTGGATCGAGTGGGGCGGCTGCGGGATGGTCAACCGCAAGGTGCTGCAGGCCTGCGGGATCGACGCCGACCGCTACAGCGGGTTCGCCTTCGGAATGGGGATCGAGCGCGGGCTGATGCTGCGCCACGGCGTCCAGGACATGCACGACATCGTCGAGGGAGACGTGCGCTTCGGCGCGCAGTTCGGGATGGAGATCTGATGCGCGCGCCGATCTCGTGGCTACGCGACTACGTCGACGTGGCGCCGGGGGTGACCGGCCGCGACGTCGCCGCCAGCCTCGTCCGGGTGGGGCTGGAGGAGGAGGGGCTGCACGGCGGCGACGTCACCGGCCCGCTGGTCGTCGGCCGGGTGCTGGAGCTGGTCGAGGAGCCGCAGAAGAACGGCAAGACCATCCGCTGGTGCCAGGTCGACGTGGGCGAGCACGGCCAGAGGCTGACCGACGGCACCCCCCAGGGCATCGTCTGCGGCGCCCTCAACTTCGCCGTCGGCGACCTCGTCGTGGTCGTCCTGCCCGGCGCGGTGCTGCCCGGCGGCTTCGCCATCTCGGCGCGCAAGACCTACGGCCACGTCAGCAACGGGATGATCTGCTCCGCCCGCGAGCTCGGACTCGGTGAGGACCATGACGGCATCATCGTGCTGCAGGAGTGGTTCGAGGGCGACGAGGAGGTCATCGGCGCGCTCAAGCCCGGTGACGACGCGATCTCGCTGCTCGGCCTCGAGGACGAGGTCGTCGAGGTCACCATCACCCCCGACCGCGGCTACTGCTTCAGCCTGCGCGGCATCGCCCGCGAGTACGGCCACGCCACCGCAGGCACCTTCCGTGACCCGGCCGCCCTCCCGGTGGACCGGGGCGAGGGCCCCGGCTACCCCGTCGAGGTGGCCGACGACGCGCCGCTGCTGGGCCGCGTCGGCTGCGACCGCTACGTCGCCCGGGTCATCCGCGGCGTGGACGCCTCCCGGCCCTCCCCGCACTGGATGCAGAAGCGCCTCACCCAGTCGGGCATGCGGCCGATCTCCCTGGCTGTCGACATCACCAACTACGTCATGCTCGCGCTCGGCCAGCCGCTGCACGCGTTCGACGTCTCTGGCCTCAGCGGCTCGATCGTGGTCCGCCGGGCGCGACCGGGCGAGCAGCTCACGACGCTGGACGACGTCCGGCGCACGCTGCTCCCCGAGGACCTGCTGATCACCGACGGCGGGCGGGTGCCGCTGGCCATCGCCGGAGTCATGGGCGGTGCCGCCTCCGAGGTCACCGGTGCCACGACCGACATCCTGGTGGAGTCCGCGCACTTCGACCCGACGACGGTCGCCCGGTCCTCGCGCCGCCACAAGCTGGTCACCGAGGCGTCCAAGCGGTACGAGCGGGGCGTCGACGTCGACCTGGCCCCCGCTGCCGCCCAGCTGGCCGTGAACCTGCTGCAGGAGCTCGGCGGGGGAGTGCCCGATCCGGGTCTCACCGACGTCGACCTGCGCCGGCCGCGCACGCCGGTCCGGCTCGACCCGGAGCTCCCGGCCCGGTTGGTGGGGTTGCCGTGGTCCGCACAGGACGTCGTGGACACGCTGCGCGAGATCGGCTGCGACGTCGACGACACCGGCGACGGCGACCTCACGGTGCTCCCGCCCAGCTGGCGACCCGACCTGCAGGACGGCGCCGACTTCGCCGAGGAGGTCGCCCGCCTGCGCGGCTACCACCAGATCCCGTCCGTGCTTCCCCAGGCCCCCGGCGGCCGCGGGCTCACCCACGACCAGCGCGTACGCCGGGTGGTCGCCACCACGCTGGCCCACCACGGCTTCGCCGAGGTGCTCACCTACCCCTTCGTCGGGGAGAAGGTGCACGACCAGCTGGGGCTGGACGCCGACGACCCGCGGCGCACCGCCCTGCGCGTGGCCAACCCGCTGTCCGAGGAGGCGCCGCTGATGCGGACCTCGGTGCTGTCCACCCTGCTGGAGGCGCTGCGGCGCAACATCTCCCGCGGTCAGCGCGACGTCGCGCTGTTCGAGGTGGGCCTGGTCACCCGGCCCGAGCTGCCGCTGCGAGTCGCCCCGGTCCCCGGCGTCGACACCCGGCCCGACCACGAGACGCTGCAGCAGATCCTCGCGGCCGTGCCGCACCAGCCGCGCCGGGTCGCCCTCGTCCTCGCCGGCGATGCCGACCGCGGCGGGTGGTGGGGCCCCGGACGGCCCGCCGACTGGTCCGACGCCGTCGGCGCGGCGCGCGCCCTGGGCGCGGCCCTGGCCGTCGACCTGACGGTGGCCGCCGACGAGCACGCACCATGGCACCCCGGCCGGTGCGCCCGGATCACGCTGGCCGACGGGACGCTGGTCGGCCACGCAGGTGAGCTGCACCCCAAGGCCCTCGCTGCCCTCGGCCTGCCGGCCCGGACCTGTGCCGCCGAGCTGGACGTCGACGTGCTCAGCGCCGCCAGCGAGACGGTGGTCGTGGCCCGCAGGCTCTCGACCTACCCCGTGGCGCACAGCGACGTGGCGCTGGTCGTCCCGGCGGACGTCCCCGCCGCCGAGGTCGAGGCGGCGCTGCGCCGGGGCACCGGCGACCTGCTGGAGTCCCTGTCGCTCTTCGACGTCTACACCGGCGACCAGGTCGGGGACCAGCACAAGTCCCTGGCCTACCGGATGGAGTTTCGGGCGCCGGACCGCACGCTGACGACCGAGGAGGTCAACGGCCTGCGTGATCGCGCCATCGCGAGCGCGGCGGCGGCCACCGGCGCCGTGCAGCGCGGGGCCTGACGTGAGCGCCGTCGCACTGGTGACCGGCGCCTCCCGCGGCATCGGCCGTGCGGTGGCGACGGCGCTCGCCGGTGCCGGCTACGCCGTGGCCGCCGTCGGTCGCGACACCGGGGCCCTGGCCACCCTCGAACGCGACGTCACCGCGGCCGGTGGGCGGATCCTCGTGCAGCGGGCCGAGGTGACCGACCCGGCGGACGTCGACGACTGCGTGGGCGCGGTGCTGGAGGCCTTCGGGCGGCTCGACATCCTCGTCAACAGCGCCGGCGTCATCGAGCCGGAGGTGCCGCTGTGGGAGGCCGAGGTCGAGCAGTGGTGGCGCACGATGACGGTCAACGTGCGCGGTCCGTTCCTGATGAGCCGCGCCAGCATCCCGCACATGATCGACGGGGGCGGCGGGCGGGTGGTCAACCTCGCCAGCGGCGCCGGCCTGCGGGAGCGGGGTGACCTCACGGCGTACAGCGCCAGCAAGTCGGCCCTCTCGCGGCTCACCGGCGGCATTGCCGAAGCCGGCCGGGTCCACGGCATCCGCGCGTTCGACCTGTCACCGGGTGTCGTGCGCACCGACATGACCGACAGCATGCGCCTGCACGTCGGCCGCACGGAGTGGACCTCGCCGCAGGACGTGACCGACCTGCTGCTCGCGCTCTGCTCGGGCGAGCTGGACGCGTGGTCCGGTCGCTATGTCCGCGCTGGCGTCGACACCCCGGCCTCGCTGCGGGAGCAGGCCGCCCGCGGCGTCGGGCCGGACGACCGCGCCCTGCGACTGCACCCGTGGGGACCGGACGACCCGCTGGGCTGACCCCGATGTGCATAGTTACAGCAACGACTTGTATATTCATGCGCATGATGTCAGCGGCAGTCGCAGGGGCGAGCGGGTACGCCGGAGGGGAGATCCTCCGGCTGCTGCTCGGCCACCCGGACCTGCGGGTCGGCGCCCTCACCGCCGCCTCGAGCGCCGGGAGCCGTCTCGGGCAGATCCACCCGCACCTGCACCCGCTGGCCGAGCAGGTCCTGCTGGAGACCACGTCCACGACACTCGCCGGTGCCGACGTCGTGTTCCTGGCGCTGCCACACGGTGCGTCGGCCGCCGTCGCGGCCCAGCTGCCCGAGAAGGTCGTCGTCATCGACTGCGGCGCCGACTTCCGCCTGACCGACCCGAAGGCCTGGGCCGGCTTCTACGGCACCGACCACGCCGGCTCGTGGCCGTACGGGCTGCCGGAGCTGCCACTGCCCGGCGGTGCCTCCGGGCGCGACGCCCTCGCGGGACGGACCCGCATCGCGGTGCCGGGCTGCTACCCGACGGCCTGCAGCCTCGCGCTCGCGCCCGGCTTCGTGGCCGGTCTGCTCGAGCCGCAGGACGTCGTCATCGTCGCCGCCAGCGGGACCTCGGGGGCCGGCAGGTCCCTCAAGCCCCACCTGCTCGGCGCCGAGGTCATGGGGTCGATGTCGCCGTACGGTGTGGGTGGCACCCACCGGCACATCCCCGAGATCGAGCAGAACCTCGGCCTCGCCGCCGGCCGCCCGGTCACCGTCTCCTTCACCCCCACCCTGGCCCCGATGCCCCGTGGCATCCTCGCGACCTGCACCGCCAGGGCCACCGAGGGCGCGACGGCGCCCGAGGTCCGGGCCGCGTGGCAGAAGGCGTACGCCGACGAGCCGTTCGTGCGCCTGCTGCCCGAGGGTCAGTGGCCCCGGACCGCCGACGTCCTCGGCAGCAACGTGGTGCAGGTCCAGGTCGCCCTCGACGAGCGCACGCGGCGGGTCGTGGCCGTCGCGTCGGTCGACAACCTCACCAAGGGGACCGCCGGCGCCGCCATCCAGTGCGCCAACCTCGCCCTCGGCCTGCCCGAGACCACCGGGCTGCCGACCGTGGGGGTGGCGCCGTGAGCGTCACCGCGCCGGCCGGGTTCCGGGCCGCCGGCGTCACCGCCGGGCTCAAGCCCAGCGGCCGGCCCGACGTGGCCCTGGTGGTCAACGACGGACCGGACCACCACGCCGCCGCGGTCTTCACCGGCAACCGCGTCGAAGCGGCCCCGGTGACGTGGAGCCGCCAGGTGCTCGTCGACGGCCGGGTCGACGCCGTCGTCCTCAACTCCGGCGGCGCCAACGCCTGCACCGGCTCCCGGGGCTTCCTCGACACCCACGCCACCGCCGAGCACGTCGCGCAGGCACTGGGCGTCTCCGCCGGCGACGTCGCTGTCTGCTCGACCGGGCTGATCGGCGAGCTGCTCCCGATGGACCGGCTCACCGCCGGCGTGACCGGCGCGGCCGCCGCCCTGTCCGCCGACGGCGGCACCGAGGCCGCCGAGGCCATCCGCACCACCGACACGGTGAGCAAGCAGGTGCTGGTGGAGCGCGCCGGCTGGTCGGTCGGCGGGATGGCCAAGGGCGCCGGCATGCTGGCCCCGGCCCTCGCGACGATGCTCGTGGTGGTCACCACCGACGCGGTGGCCGACGCCTCCTCGCTCGACGCGGCGCTGCGGTCCGCCACCGCGACCACGTTCGACCGCATCGACTCCGACGGCTGCATGTCCACCAACGACACGGTGCTGCTGATGGCCTCCGGCGCGTCCGGTGTCGCGCCGAGCCCGGGTGAGCTCACCGACGCGGTGACCGCCGCGTGCGCCTCCCTGGCGCGGCAGCTCATCGCCGACGCGGAGGGCGCCGCCCACGACATCGAGATCGAGGTGCGCTCCGCGGCGACGGTCCCCGATGCGCTGGAGGTGGCACGCGCCATCGCCCGCAACAACCTCTTCAAGTGCGCCGTGTTCGGCGGCGACCCCAACTGGGGCAGGGTCCTGGCCGCGGTGGGCACCACCCGCGCCGCCTTCGAGCCGGCCGCCCTGGACGTCGCCATCAACGACGTCCTGGTGTGCCGCGCCGGCGGGGTGGGGGAGGACCGCTCCCTGGTCGACCTGAGCGGGCGCGAGGTCCACGTCGTCGTGGACCTGCACGCCGGGGACGAGGCCGCCACGGTGTGGACCAACGACCTCACCCACGACTACGTCCACGAGAACTCGGCGTACAGCACATGACCAGCCTTCGCGACCGGCGCGACGAGACCTCCCTGGGCGCGGCCTCGGCCAAGGCCCGGACCCTCGTCGAGGCGCTGCCGTGGCTCGAGCGCTTCCGTGGCGCGGTGGTCGTCGTCAAGTACGGCGGCAACGCCATGCTCGACGACGAGCTCAAGGCCGCCTTCGCCCAGGACATCGTCTTCCTGCGCTACGCCGGCCTGCGTCCCGTCGTGGTCCACGGTGGTGGCCCGCAGATCGCGGCGATGCTCGACCGGGTCGGCCTGACCAGCGAGTTCCGCGGCGGCCTGCGCGTCACCACGCCCGAGGTGATGGACATCGTCCGGATGGTCCTGACCGGCCAGGTCGGCCGCGAGCTCGTCGGCCTGCTCAACCAGCACGGCCCGGTCGCCGTCGGCCTGTCCGGCGAGGACGCCGCCCTCTTCGGCGCCCGCCGGCGCTCGGTCGTGGTGGACGGCGACGAGGTGGACCTCGGCCTCGTCGGAGACGTCGAGGCGGTCAACCCCTCCGCGGTGATGGACATCCTCGGCGCGGGCCGGATCCCCGTCGTGTCCACCGTCGCGCCCGACCTCGACGACGAGGGCCAGGTCCTCAACGTCAACGCCGACACCGCCGCGTCGGCGCTCGCGGTCGCCCTGGAGGCGCAGAAGCTGGTCGTCCTCACCGACGTGGAGGGCGTCTACGGCAGCTGGCCGGACCCCGACTCGCTCATCTCGCGCCTGGCCGTCGCCGACGCCGAGGAGCTGCTGACCCAGGTCGACGCCGGGATGGTGCCCAAGCTCGAGGCCTGTGTCCGCGCCGTCCGCCAGGGCGTTCCCCAGGCGCACGTCATCGACGGGCGCCAGCCGCACTCGCTGCTGCTCGAGGTGTTCACCAGCGAGGGCATCGGCACCATGATCGTGCCCGACTCCGAGACCGAGAGGCCCCAGCCATGACCGGCTCCACCCCGACGCCGAGCGCCGAGCTGCTCCAGCGCTACGGCTCCGCGCTGCTCGGCGTCTTCGGCACCCCACGCACGGTCCTCAGCCACGGCGAGGGCTGCTACGTCTGGGACGTCGACGGCGTCCGCTACCTCGACCTGCTCGCCGGCATCGCCGTCAACGCCCTGGGTCACGCGCACCCGGCGGTCGTCGAGGCCGTGAGCTCCCAGGCCGGCCGGCTGGTGCACGTCTCCAACTTCTTCACCACCACCGCCCAGGTCGAGCTCGCCGAGCGGCTGCTCGAGGTGGCGGGAGCGCCGACCGGCTCGGCCGTCTTCTTCGCCAGCTCCGGCACCGAGGCCGTCGAGGCCGCCGTGAAGCTGGCCCGCCGCACCGGGCGCACGCGCATCGTGGCCGCCGAGGGGGCGTTCCACGGCCGCAGCACGGGGGCGCTGGCACTCACCCACAAGCCGTCGTACCGCGAGCCGTTCGAGCCGCTGCTGCCCGGTGTCGTCCACGTGCCGTACGGCGACGAGGCCGCCCTGCGCGCGGCCGTCACCGACGACGTCGCCGCGCTGGTGCTCGAGCCCATCCAGGGCGAGGCCGGCGTGATCGAGGCCGACCCGGCCTACCTGCGGCTGGCCCGCGAGCTCACCACCGAAACCGGCGCGCTGCTCGTCCTTGACGAGGTCCAGACCGGGATCGGGCGCACCGGCTCCTGGTTCGCCTTCCAGCAGGCGGGGATCGTGCCCGACGCCATGACCCTGGCCAAGGGCCTGGGCGGCGGCGTGCCGATCGGGGCCCTGGTCACGTTCGGGCCCGAGGTGTCCGCCCTGCTCGCCCCGGGACAGCACGGCACGACCTTCGGTGGCAACCCGCTCGCCTGCGCCGCCGGCCTCGCGGTCCTGGACACCATCGCCAAGGACGGACTGCTGGAGCACGCCACGGCGATGGGCGAGCGGCTCGCCGAGGGGGTGCTCGCCCTGGGCCACCCCCTGGTGGCCGGGGTGCGTGGCCGCGGCCTGCACCGGGCGATCGTGCTCACCGGCGACATCTCCGCGGCCGTGGCCGACCGGGCCCACCGAGGCGGCTTCATCGTCAACCCGGTCCAGCCGGACGCGCTGCGGATCACCCCGCCGCTGGTCATCCAGGCCGCGCAGGTCGACCACTTCGTCGCGGCGCTGCCTGCCCTGCTCGACGGACCGGAGCTCTCATGACGCGCCACTTCCTGCGGGACGACGACCTCTCGGCGGCCGAGCAGGCGCACGTGATCGAGCGCGCCATCGCCCTCAAGGCCAACCCGTTCGGGGACCAGGTGCTGGCGGGTCCGCAGGCCGTCGCTGTGATCTTCGACAAGCCCTCGACCCGGACCCGGGTGTCCTTCTCCACCGGGGTGGCGCAGCTCGGCGGCTACCCCCTGGTCATCGACGGGGCGACCAGCCAGCTGGGCCGGGGGGAGCCGATCGCCGACACCGCCCGCGTGCTGGAACGCCAGTGCGCCGCGATCGTGTGGCGCACCTTCGGCCACGACCGGGTCGAGGCCATGGCTGCGGCCAGCTCGGTGCCCGTGGTCAACGCCCTCACCGACGACTTCCACCCGTGCCAGGTCCTCGCCGACCTGATGACGGTCACCGAGCACAAGGGTGCACTCGCCGGGCTGAGCCTGGCCTACCTCGGCGACGGCGCCAACAACATGGCCCACTCCTACCTGCTGGGGTGCGCGCTCGCGGGCATGCACGTGCGCGTCGGCGCACCGGCGAGCCACCTGCCGGACCCCGCCGTCGTGGCGCGGGCCGAGGAGCTCGCCAAGGAGCACGGCGGCTCGGTCCTCGTCACCGTCGATCCCGCGGCCGCGGTCAGCGGCGCCGATGTCGTGGCCACCGACACGTGGGTGTCGATGGGGCAGGAGGACGAGAAGGACGCGCGCGCGGGCACGGCCAACCCGTTCGGCCCGTACGCCGTCGACGACGCGGCCCTGGGCCTCGCGGCAGCCGACGCGATCGTCCTGCACTGCCTGCCGGCCTACCGCGGGCTGGAGATCGCGGCCTCCGTGATCGACGGGCCCCAGTCCGTGGTCTGGGACGAGGCCGAGAACCGGCTGCACGCCCAGAAGGCGCTGCTGTCCTTCCTGCTGGACCAGCCGTGATCGCCCAGACCCGCGCCGCCCGGCACCAGCGGATCGCCGACATCCTCACCCGCCACCACGTGCACTCCCAGGGCGAGCTGCTCGAGCACCTGGCCCAGGACGGCCTCGAGGTCACCCAGGCCACGCTCTCGCGCGACCTGGTCGAGCTCGGTGCGGTGAAGGTCCGGGAGGGACGCACCCTCGTCTACGCCGTGCCGGGCGCCGGTGGGGACCGCACCCCGCGGGCCGCCGTCGGCGCGCACGAGCTCTCCGCCCGCCTCCGCCGCCTGTGCGAGGAGCTGCTCGTCACCGCGCAGGCGTCGGCCAACCTGGTCGTCGTGCGCACCCCTCCGGGAGCGGCGGGCTACCTCGCCTCGGCCATCGACCACGCCGACCAGGGCGACATCCTGGGCACCATCGCCGGTGACGACACGATCATGATCATCACCGTGGGCGACCGGGCGGGCGAGGCGGTCGCCGGCCGGCTGCTCTCCCTGGCCGGGTCCCGTGAGGACTGAGCCGTGCGACACACCGCCCCTGCACCACCGACCAAACTGACGGACCACCCACACACCCCGCACACCCTGCACACCGAGGAGTTCTCGTGACCGAGCGCGTCGTTCTTGCCTACTCCGGAGGCCTTGACACCTCCGTCGCCATCGGATGGATCGCCGACGCGACCCAGGCCGAGGTCGTGGCCGTCGCCGTCGACGTGGGCCAGGGCGGCGAGGACCTCGAGACCATCCGCCAGCGGGCCCTGGACTGCGGCGCGGTGGAGGCCTACGTCGCGGACGCCAGCGACGAGTTCGCCGACGAGTACTGCCTGCCCGCGATCCAGGCGAACGCGTTGTACATGGACCGCTACCCGCTGGTCTCGGCCCTCTCCCGCCCGGTCATCGTCAAGCACCTGGTCGCCGCCGCGAAGCAGCACGGCGCCACCACGGTCGCCCACGGGTGCACCGGCAAGGGCAACGACCAGGTCCGGTTCGAGGTCGGCATCGCCAGCCTCGCTCCCGACCTGAAGTGCATCGCCCCGGTCCGCGACCTCGCGCTGACCCGCGACAAGGCGATCGACTACGCCGGGAAGCACGGCCTGCCGATCGAGACCACCAAGAAGAACCCGTACTCCATCGACCAGAACGTCTTCGGCCGTGCGGTCGAGACCGGGTTCCTCGAGGACATCTGGAACGCGCCCATCGAGGACCTCTACTCCTACACGAAGGACCCGGCCCGTGAGCACGACGCGGACGAGGTCGTGATCACCTTCGAGGCCGGTGTCCCCGTGGCCATCGACGGCGAGAAGGTCACCGTCCTGCAGGCCATCCAGACCCTCAACCAGCGGGCCGGCGACGCCGGCGTCGGCCGCCTCGACATGGTCGAGGACCGACTGGTCGGCATCAAGAGCCGCGAGGTCTACGAGGCGCCGGGCGCGATCGCGCTGATCACCGCCCACCAGGAGCTCGAGAACGTCACCGTCGAGCGCGAGCTGGCCCGGTTCAAGCGGGGCGTCGAGCAGCGCTGGGGCGAGCTGGCGTACGACGGCCTGTGGTTCAGCCCGCTGAAGCGCGCCCTGGACACCTTTCTCGCCGAGACGCAGAAGGACGTCACCGGTGACATCCGGATGACCCTGCACGGCGGCCGCGCCGTGGTCACCGGCCGCCGGTCGGCCCGCAGCCTCTACGACTTCAACCTGGCGACGTACGACGAGGGCGACACCTTCGACCAGAGCCAGGCCAAGGGGTTCATCGAGCTGTGGGGCCTGTCCAGCAAGATCGCCTCCGGCCGCGACCTGCGGCAGGGCCGGTGACGGCGCAGGGACCTGCCGACCGGCCGGGGGTGAGCCTGTGGGGCGGCCGGTTCGCCGGCGGTCCTGCCGACGCCCTCGCGGCCCTGTCCAAGTCGACCCACTTCGACTGGCGGCTGGCGCCGCACGACATCGCCGGGTCCCGCGCCCACGCCCGTGTGCTGCACGCGGCCGGGCTGCTGGACGACGCGACGCTCGCCCGGATGCTCGACGGCCTCGACCGGCTCGGTGAGGACGTCCGCGCGGGCGCGTTCCTGCCGGCCGACGGCGACGAGGACGTCCACACCGCCCTCGAGCGCGGCCTCATCGAGCGGGTCGGCGCCGACGTCGGCGGCCGCCTGCGCGCGGGCCGGTCCCGCAACGACCAGATCGCCACGCTGTTGCGCATGTACCTGCGGGAGCACGCACGGCTGGTGTCCGGGCTCGTCCTGGACGTCGTCGACGCGCTCGTCGCCCAGGCGGACCGGCACGTCGACGTGGCGATGCCCGGGCGCACGCACCTGCAGCACGCCCAGCCGGTCCTGCTGGCCCACCACCTGCTGGCCCACGCCTGGGCCCTGCTGCGGGACGTGGACCGCCTGCAGGACTGGGACGACCGCACGGCGCTCTCGCCGTACGGCTCGGGAGCGCTGGCCGGCTCCTCGCTGGGGCTCGACCCCGAGGTGGTGGCGGCCGAGCTCGGCTTCGCGGGCGCCGTGGAGAACTCCATCGACGGCACCGCCAGCCGGGACTTCGCCGCCGAGTTCGCGTTCGTGACGGCGATGACGGCGGTGGACATCTCCCGGCTGGCCGAGGAGGTCGTCCTCTGGGCGACCAAGGAGTTCTCCTTCGTCACGCTCGACGACGCCTACTCCACCGGGTCGAGCATCATGCCGCAGAAGAAGAACCCTGACGTCGCCGAGCTGGCGAGGGGGAAGGCGGGGCGCCTCGTCGGTGACCTCACCGGCCTGCTCACCACGCTGAAGTCCCTTCCCCTGGCCTACAACCGGGACCTTCAGGAGGACAAGGAGCCGGTGTTCGACGCGATCGACACCCTCGAGGTCCTCCTGCCCGCGTTCTCGGGCATGGTCGCGACACTGGTCTTCGACACCGAGCGGCTGGAGTCGCTGGCGCCGCAGGGGTTCTCGTTGGCCACCGACATCGCGGAGTGGCTCGTCCGCCAGGGCGTGCCGTTCCGGGTGGCCCACGAGGTCGCCGGCGGGTGCGTGCGCGAGTGCGAGTCCCGCGGCATCGAGCTGTGGGACCTGACCGATGCGGACCTCGCCGCCGTCTCCGAGCACCTCACCCCGGAGGTCCGCTCCGTCCTGTCGGTGCGTGGCTCGCTGGAGTCGCGCAACGCCAAGGGTGGCACGGCCCCCGAGCGGGTGCGCGAGCAGCTCGAGCTGGTCCGCCGCCGGGTGGCGCAGGCGCGTCTCTTCGCCTGAGGGCCGGGCCGGTTCCCCCGCCGGCGCGGGGGAGCCGGGCGCCGGAGCCGCCGCAACGCGACTTCGGCGAAGTTGTCGCGGTGGCGCCCGTTTGTCCCTAGGGTGATGAACCAGCACCCTGTCGCCCCGCGGCACGCCGGGCGCAGCTCTCACGGGAGGTGCGATGAGCGTCAAGGACGACCTGACGTCGGCGGCAACCCACGTCGCCGGACTGCGCCACGCCGTGGCCGCACTGCGCGAGGACCTCGGCACGACCATCGACGTGCAGCGGCTGCGTGACGACGTCGCCCGGCTGGCCGACGACGTCGACCTGCTGGCCCGGGCCGTCGGCATCGGCGGCGGCGAGCGGGTGGGCCAGCCCGGCGAGATCGTGTTCATCCCCGACGACGACTACGACCCGGCCCTCTGGTCGGACGCCGAGGACGAGGGCGTCGGACCGCGACGGTCGGACTGAGGATGGCCGGCACGGCGCCACCCTCGGGCGTCGGCGCCCCGGGCCGGGCGACCATCGCCGCGGGGACGCTGCGCCAGGACCGCTGGTGGCTCCCGCCGCTGGCCACGGCCGTCGGGCTCGTCGCGTGGTTGGTCTACGCCACGGTGCGGGCGGCCTCGCAGCGCTACTACTGGGTGGCCGACTACCACTACCTCACGCCGTTCGCGTCGCCCTGCCTGTCCACCTCCTGCGCGCCGGGATCGAGCCACTTCGGCACGCCGTTCGGCGACTTCCCGCCGCTGGTGCCCTACGCCATCCTCACGCTGCCGTTCCTGCTGCTGTTCCGGCTGACCTGCTACTACTACCGCAAGGCCTACTACCGGTCGTTCTGGCTGTCACCGCCGGCCTGCGCGGTCGCCGAGCCGCACGCCCGCTACACCGGCGAGACACGCTTCCCGCTGGTCCTGCAGAACGCCCACCGCTACTTCTTCTACGTCGCCGCGCTGATCTCCCTCATCAACACGTACGACGCCCTGGTCGCCTTCCACGGCAAGGGAGGCGGGTTCGGCTTCGGCCTCGGCAACATCGTCCTGCTGGCCAATGTCGTTCTCCTGTGGGCCTACACGATCTCCTGCCACTCCTGCCGCAGCATCGTCGGCGGCCGGCTCAACCACTTCTCCAAGCACCCGGTCCGGCACTGGATGTGGGGCCAGGTGTCCCGGCTGAACGGCCACCACATGGGCCTGGCGTGGACCACGCTCGCGTCGCTGGTGGTCACCGACGCCTACATCGCGCTCGTCGCGGCCGGCACCATCTCCGACCTGAGGTTCGTGGGATGAGGACCGACCCGCCGTAACCACCCGCCGGGAGCCCCTGACGTGACCGACCTCGAACGCCACCAGTACGACGTCGTCGTCATCGGCGCCGGCGGTGCCGGGCTGCGCGCCGCCATCGAGGCGCGCGAGCACGGGCATGCGCACCGCGATCGTCTGCAAGTCGCTGTTCGGCAAGGCGCACACCGTGATGGCCGAGGGCGGCATCGCCGCGTCGATGGGCAACGCCAACGCCCGTGACAGCTGGCAGGTCCACTTCCGCGACACCATGCGCGGGGGCAAGTTCCTCAACCACCCGCGCATGGCCGAGCTGCACGCCATGGAGGCACCACAGCGCGTGTGGGAGCTCGAGACCTACGGCGCGCTGTTCGACCGCACGGCCGACGGCAGGATCAGCCAGCGCAACTTCGGCGGCCACGAGTACCCCCGCCTCGCCCACGTCGGTGACCGCACCGGGCTCGAGCTGATCCGCACCCTGCAGCAGAAGATCGTCTCCCTGCAGCAGGAGGACCTGCGCGAGCACGGCGACCTCGACGCCCGGCTGCGGGTGTTCCCGGAGCTGACGATCACCGAGCTGCCACGCACGGCCGGCCGGGTGGCCGGCGCGTTCGGCTACTGGCGCGAGTCGGGCCGCTTCGTGCTGTTCGAGGCACCGGCCGTCATCCTCGCCACGGGGGGCATCGGCAAGTCGTTCAAGGTCACCAGCAACTCCTGGGAGTACACCGGCGACGGCCACGCGCTGGCCCTGCGCACCGGCGCCGGTCTGGTCAACATGGAGTTCGTCCAGTTCCACCCCACCGGCATGGTGTGGCCCCCCTCGGTGAAGGGGATCCTCGTCACGGAGTCGGTCCGCGGCGACGGGGGCGTCCTGCGCAACTCCGAGGGCAAGCGGTTCATGTTCGACTACGTGCCGGAGGTCTTCCGCGGCCAGTACGCCGACACCGAGCAGGAGGCCGACCGCTGGTACGACGATCCGGAGAACAACCTGCGCCCGCCCGAGCTCCTGCCCCGTGACGAGGTCGCGCGGGCCATCAACACCGAGGTCAAGGAGGGGCGCGGCTCGCCCCACGGCGGGGTGTTCCTCGACGTCTCGACCCGCCTGCCCGCCGAGGAGATCCGGCGACGGCTGCCCTCGATGCACCACCAGTTCAAGGAGCTCGCCGACGTCGACATCACGGCCGAGCCGATGGAGGTGGGCCCCACGTGCCACTACGTCATGGGGGGAGTGGAGGTCCACCCCGACACCGCGGCCACGTCGGTGCCCGGGCTCTTCGCGGCGGGTGAGGTCGCCGGTGGCATGCACGGCTCCAACCGGCTCGGCGGCAACTCGCTCTCCGACCTGCTCGTGTTCGGCCGCCGGGCCGGAGCGGGCGCTTCGGCCTATGTCGCCCTGCTGGGGGACCAGCGGCCGTCGGTCGCCGACGGCGACGTCAGCGCGGCGGCGGAGGTGGCGCTCGCCCCGTTCGCCACCGACACCGGGGAGAACCCCTACACGCTGCACCAGGAGCTGCAGCAGACCATGAACGACCTGGTCGGCATCATCCGGCGTGAGGGCGAGATGAAGGAGGCGCTGACCCGCCTCACCACCTTCCGTGAGCGGCTCGCCCACCTGAGCGTGGAGGGCCACCGCCAGTTCAACCCCGGCTGGCACCTGGCGCTGGACCTGCGCAACATGCTGCTGGTCTCCGAGTGCATCGCGCTCGCGGCGCTGGAGCGGCAGGAGAGCCGGGGCGGGCACACGCGCGAGGACCACCCGGGCATGGACCCCACCTGGCGCGGCGTCAACCTCATCTGCCGCCTGCCTGAGCGATCCGACGCGGCCGCGGCGGTCACGCTGACCCGTCAACCGGTGCCGACGATGCGCCGCGACCTGCTCGAGCTGTTCGACCGCTCGGAGCTCGGCAAGTACTACACCCCCGCCGAGCTGTCCGTGCTCGACACCCCCACCGCTGCGGACGGTTCCCGGGAGGACCACCCATGACGTACGACGCGAGCTTCCGCGTGTGGCGCGGCGACGCCGGCGGCGGGGCGCTGGTGAGCTTCGCCGTGGAGGTCAACGAGGGCGAGGTGGTGCTCGACATCATCCACCGGCTGCAGGCGACGCAGGCACCGGACCTGGCGGTGCGCTGGAACTGCAAGGCCGGCAAGTGCGGCTCCTGCAGCGCGGAGGTCAACGGCCGACCGAGGTTGCTGTGCATGACGCGCATGAGCATCTTCGCCGAGGACGAGACGATCACCGTGACGCCGATGCGGGCGTTCCCGGTCCTTCGCGACCTGGTGACGGACGTGTCGTTCAACTACGACAAGGCCCGGCAGGTGCCGGCGTTCTCGCCACCTGACCTCGCGCCGGGCGACTACCGGATGGCCCAGGTCGACGTCGAGCGCTCGCAGGAGTTCCGCAAGTGCATCGAGTGCTTCCTGTGCCAGGACGTCTGCCACGTCGTCCGCGACCACGAGGACAACAAGCCCGCCTACTCCGGGCCGCGCTACCTCATGCGCATCGCGGAGCTCGACATGCATCCCCTGGACCAGCTGGACCGCCGGGCTGCGGCCCGTGAGGAGCACGGCCTGGGCCAGTGCAACATCACCAAGTGCTGCACCGAGGTCTGCCCCGAGCACATCCACATCACCGACAACGCGCTGATCCCCCTGAAGGAGCGCGTCGCCGACCACACCTACGATCCCGTGGTGTGGCTGGCACACACGATCCGACGCCGGGGGCGACCCCGCGGCTGACGCACCCGTTCTTCGAGCGTCCCGTCCTCGAGGTGGCGCCCGACCTGCTCGGCGCCCACGTCTCCCACCGGGGGGTCACCATCCGCCTGTCCGAGGTCGAGGCGTACGACGGTACGAACGACCCGGGCTCGCACGCCTACCGCGGGCTCACGCCGCGCACCGGCGTCATGTTCGGGCCTCCTGGCGGGCTCTACGTCTACCTCAGCTACGGCATGCACTGGTGCGCCAACCTCGTGTGCGGCGAGCGAAGGCACCGCCAGCGCGGTGCTGATGCGGGCCGGCGAGGTGGTGGAGGGCATCGAGGTGGCGCGCAGCCGTCGCGGGGGAGTGGTCGACCGTGACCTCGCGCGCGGCCCGGCCCGGCTGGCGCAGGCGCTCGGCCTCTCCCGCGAGCAGAACGGCCTGGACGTCACCGCGCCGGCCGGCCCGTTCGCGGTCCTGGCCGCCGCCGCACCCGGCGCCGGCGCTGGTCCGCTCGGGCCCGCGTGTCGGCGTGAGCGGCGACGGCGGCGACGGGGGTCAGTACCCGTGGCGGTTCTGGCTGGACGGCGACCCCACCGTCTCGGTGTACCGCGAAGCGAAACCGCGTCGTCCCCGCGCGCCGCGGTAAGGCAGGCTTGGGCCTGACCCGTCCGCACCCCCGAAGGGAACGAAGCCACCGTGAGCGACATCCTCGACGAGCTGCACTGGCGTGGCCTGGTGGCCCAGACCACCGACGAGACCGCGCTGCGCAAGGCGCTCGCCGACGGGCCGATCACGACGTACTGCGGCTTCGACCCGACAGCGCCCGAGCCTGCACATCGGCAACCTGGTGCAGCTGGTCCTGCTGCGCCACCTCCAGCGGGCCGGCCACCGCGTGCTGTGCCTGGTCGGCGGCTCCACCGGGCTGATCGGCGACCCGAAGCCCACGGCGGAGCGCCAGCTCAACCCCCGCGAGACGGTCGCCGAGTGGGTGACCCGGATCCAGCGGCAGGTGCGGCCGTTCCTGGACTTCGAGGGCGACAACCCGGCGGTCATGGTCAACAACCTGGACTGGACGGCGCCGCTGTCCGCGATCGACTTCCTGCGCGACATCGGGCGGCACTTCCGGGTCAACACGATGATCAAGAAGGACGCCGTCGCCGCGCGGCTGGCCAGCCAGGACGGCATCAGCTACAGCGAGTTCAGCTACCAGGTGCTGCAGGGTATGGACTACCTGCACCTCTTCCGTGAGTACGGCTGCACGCTGCAGACCGGCGCGGTCGACCAGTGGGGCAACATCCTCGCCGGCGTCCGACCTGATCCACCGGGTCGAGGGCGAGTCGGTGCACGTGCTCACCACGCCGTTGGTGACCAAGGCTGACGGCACCAAGTTCGGCAAGACCGAGGGCGGCACCGTCTGGCTCGACGCCGAGCTGATGTCTCCCTACGCCTTCTACCAGTTCTGGATCAACGTCGAGGATGCCTCCGTGGTCAGCTACCTGCGGATCTTCACCGACCGCAGCCGCGCGGACCTCGAGGAGCTGGAGCGCCAGGTGCGCGAGGAGCCGTTCCGGCGAGCGGCGCAGCGGGCGCTGGCCGCGGATGTCACCACCCTGGTGCACGGGGCGGAAGCCACGGAGGCGGTCCAGGCTGCCAGCGAGGCCCTCTTCGGCAAGGGGGATCCTCGCGCGCTGGACGTGCGCACGCTGCGGGACGCCACCGCGGAGCTCCCCGGTGGCGTCGGTCCCGGCGGGGACGCCGCTCGTCGAGGCCCTGGTGGCCTGTGGCCTGGTGGACAGCCGCAACGCCGCTCGGCGGGTGCTGGGCGAGGGCGGGGTGTCGGTCAACAACGTCAGGGTCAGCGATCCCGAGGCGCAGCTGGACGACGACTCCTTCCTCCACGGGGAGGTGGCGCTGCTGCGTCGCGGGCGCAAGTCCCTCGCCGCAGCCCGGCGCGCGGCCTGACCTGCGGCGTCGACGTCGCCGGCCCCTGGCGCCACCGCCAGGGAGCCGACGCCGGTCGCGCCCGGCGTACTGCTCGCCGTCAGCCGGCCAGAAGCCCGCTGACCAGCGGATTTGTCATTTCGGCCCGCGGCGACCTACTGTTCTCTTCGTCAGCCCGACAGGGAGGAACGGACACCACTGAAGCGGACGCGAGAGCGTCGCTCGACGTGGCCGGTCCCTCGGGTGGCACCACGACCGGCTCCGGTACACCGGAGTCACCGGCTTCCGACAGGAAGTTGGAGCACGGCGAACAGCCTGCTAGAGTGGATAGCCGATCACCAAGCCAGCGCGGCAAGCGCAGCACCGTCTGGTGCGGCAGGCTGGTCGGCAGACAAGACGACAAACCCCGGATCCGAGTTCGCGCTCGGTGATGGTGCGTGTCCGACACTTGAGAACTCAACAGCGTGCCAAAAATCGATGCCAATGTTTTGCGTGGCCACGGGTTTTGGGTCTTCTTCCTTTGTGGGGAGGGGGTCTGGTGCTGGTGGTTGCGTGTTTTCCTTTGGTTGATTGTTTGGAATTCAAGTCCAGCGGGCTTGGTTCTGTTTCAGCTGGAATCAGTTACCCTTCGGGGTTTGTTTTTCCTGCCGTGCCTTTTTGGGGTGTGGTGGGTGTGAAACATCTACGGAGAGTTTGATCCTGGCTCAGGACGAACGCTGGCGGCGTGCTTAACACATGCAAGTCGAACGGTGATCTGGGTGCTTGCACCTGGTGATCAGTGGCGAACGGGTGAGTAACACGTGAGTAACCTGCCCTTCACTCTGGGATAACTCCGGGAAACCGGGGCTAATACCGGATATGACATCAACCCGCATGGGTATGGTGTGGAAAGTTTTTCGGTGGAGGATGGACTCGCGGCCTATCAGCTTGTTGGTGAGGTAATGGCTCACCAAGGCGACGACGGGTAGCCGGCCTGAGAGGGCGACCGGCCACACTGGGACTGAGACACGGCCCAGACTCCTACGGGAGGCAGCAGTGGGGAATATTGCACAATGGGCGAAAGCCTGATGCAGCGACGCCGCGTGAGGGATTAAGGCCTTCGGGTTGTAAACCTCTTTCAGCAGGGAAGAAGCGCAAGTGACGGTACCTGCAGAAGAAGCACCGGCTAACTACGTGCCAGCAGCCGCGGTAATACGTAGGGTGCGAGCGTTGTCCGGAATTATTGGGCGTAAAGAGCTTGTAGGCGGTTTGTCGCGTCTGCTGTGAAATCTCAAGGCTCAACCTTGAGCTTGCAGTGGGTACGGGCAGACTAGAGTGTGGTAGGGGAGACTGGAATTCCTGGTGTAGCGGTGAAATGCGCAGATATCAGGAGGAACACCGATGGCGAAGGCAGGTCTCTGGGCCACTACTGACGCTGAGAAGCGAAAGCATGGGGAGCGAACAGGATTAGATACCCTGGTAGTCCATGCCGTAAACGTTGGGAACTAGGTGTGGGCCTCATTCCACGAGGTCCGTGCCGCAGCTAACGCATTAAGTTCCCCGCCTGGGGAGTACGGCCGCAAGGCTAAAACTCAAAGGAATTGACGGGGGCCCGCACAAGCGGCGGAGCATGCGGATTAATTCGATGCAACGCGAAGAACCTTACCAAGGCTTGACATGTACCGGAAAAGTGCAGAGATGTGCTCCCCGCAAGGTCGGTATACAGGTGGTGCATGGTTGTCGTCAGCTCGTGTCGTGAGATGTTGGGTTAAGTCCCGCAACGAGCGCAACCCTCGTTCTATGTTGCCAGCACGTGATGGTGGGGACTCATAGGAGACTGCCGGGGTCAACTCGGAGGAAGGTGGGGATGACGTCAAATCATCATGCCCCTTATGTCTTGGGCTTCACGCATGCTACAATGGCCAGTACAAAGGGCTGCGAGACCGTAAGGTGGAGCGAATCCCAAAAAACTGGTCTCAGTTCGGATTGGGGTCTGCAACTCGACCCCATGAAGTCGGAGTCGCTAGTAATCGCAGATCAGCAACGCTGCGGTGAATACGTTCCCGGGCCTTGTACACACCGCCCGTCAAGTCACGAAAGTTGGTAACACCCGAAGCCGGTGGCCTAACTCGTAAGAGGAGGAGCCGTCGAAGGTGGGACTGGCGATTGGGACTAAGTCGTAACAAGGTAGCCGTACCGGAAGGTGCGGCTGGATCACCTCCTTTCTAAGGAGCACTGGCAGCACCGGCCGCCGGCTCGCGTTTGATCGCGGGTGGGGGCCAGGGGTTGTCCAGGTGGCCCCGTCACAGGCGGATGTTCTGTGGGGGTTGCTCACGGGTGGAACATCGATTAGTTGGCGCCGTCGCGTTCGTGTCGGCTCACCAGTACAGACCGTTTTCCCGCCCTCGTGGTGGGGGGCTGGTCGTGGACCGTGGGCGGTGCGGGGGTGGGGGTGCCTGGCACGTTGTTGGGTCCTGAAGGGTCGGGCGCAAGCTCGGAGAAACCTTTCGGTACCGCGCCCGCCACTGGCCGGCCTTGCTTTCCTTGGGGAGGCGAGGTGGTGGTGGTGGGTCGGTTGGGCCTGGTCCTGGTTTCATACCGCATCCGTTGGTGGGTGTGGGTGGCCGGTGCGGATCGGGTGCCGCCTGTATGTTGAGAACTACACAGTGGACGCGAGCATCTTTGTGGCCAAGTTTTTAAGGGCACACGGTGGATGCCTTGGCACCAGGAACCGATGAAGGACGTAGGAATCTGCGATAAGCCACGGGGAGTCGATAACCAGACTGTGATCCGTGGATTTCCGAATGGGGAAACCCGGCTGGAGGCAAGTCCAGTCACCCTTACCTGAACACATAGGGTAAGTGGAGGGAACGTGGGGAAGTGAAACATCTCAGTACCCACAGGAAGAGAAAGCAACCGCGATTCCGTGAGTAGTGGCGAGCGAAAGCGGATCAGGCTAAACCGGGCATGTGTGATAGCTAGTAGGCGTTGCATGTCCGGGGTCGTGGGACTTTCCCGCCCTTCCTACTAGGAGGGCAAGGAGTGAGAAACTGTTCGTATAGTCGAAGGATCTTGAATGGTCCGGCACAGAGGGTGCGACCCCCGTAGACGAAATGCGTTCAGCTCCTGGGAAGTATCCCAAGTAGCACGGGGCCCGAGAAATCCCGTGTGAATCTGGCGGGACCACCCGCTAAGCCTAAATATTCCCTGGTGACCGATAGCGGACAAGTACCGTGAGGGAAAGGTGAAAAGTACCCCGGGAGGGGAGTGAAATAGATCCTGAAACCGTGTGCCTACAATCCGTTGGAGCCTCCTTGTGGGGTGACAGCGTGCCTTTTGAAGAATGAGCCTGCGAGTTAGTGCTCAGTGGCGAGGTTAACCCGTGTGGGGAAGCCGTAGCGAAAGCGAGTCCGAACAGGGCGTGTGAGTCGCTGGGTCTAGACCCGAAGCGGAGTGATCTACCCATGGCCAGGTTGAAGCGCGGGTAAGACCGCGTGGAGGACCGAACCCACTTAGGTTGAAAACTGAGGGGATGAGCTGTGGGTAGGGGTGAAAGGCCAATCAAACTCCGTGATAGCTGGTTCTCCCCGAAATGCATTTAGGTGCAGCGTCACGTGTTTCTTACCGGAGGTAGAGCTACTGGATGGCTAATGGGCCTCACCAGGTTACTGACGTCAGCCAAACTCCGAATGCCGGTAAGCCAGAGCGTGGCAGTGAGACTGCGGGGGATAAGCTCCGTAGTCGAGAGGGAAACAGCCCAGACCACCATCTAAGGTCCCTAAGCGTGTGCTAAGTGGGAAAGGATGTGGAGTTGCTGTGACAACCAGGAGGTTGGCTTAGAAGCAGCCACCCTTTAAAGAGTGCGTAATAGCTCACTGGTCAAGTGATTCCGCGCCGACAATGTAGCGGGGCTCAAGCACACCACCGAAGCTGTGGCATTGACACTTTGCCCGGCACCGGCCCTTGTGGTGGGTGTCCAAGCGTGTCGATGGGTAGGGGAGCGTCGTGTGGCGGGTGAAGCGGCGGAGTGATCCAGCCGTGGACGCCACACGAGTGAGAATGCAGGCATGAGTAGCGAATGACGGGCGAGAAACCCGTCCGCCGAATAACCAAGGGTTCCAGGGTCAAGCTAATCTGCCCTGGGTAAGTCGGGACCTAAGGCGAGGCCGACAGGCGTAGTCGATGGACAACGGGTTGATATTCCCGTACCGGCGAAGAACCGCCCATATCGAACCGTGTGATGCTAAGCGCCTGAAGCCGTGCCAGGGCCTCTTCGGAGGTACCGGTGCGTGTGGAGCGCGTGACCCGAGCATGTAGTAGGTAAGCGATGGAGTGACGCAGGAAGGTAGCCTCCGCGTGGCGATGGTTGTCCACGTCTAAGGGTGTAGGGCCAGGTGTAGGTAAATCCGCACCTGATACAAGCCTGAGACCTGATGGTGACCGCATTTGCGGGAAGAGGGTGATCCTATGCTGCCGAGAAAAACTTCTAGCGAGGTTCGAGCCGCCCGTACCCCAAACCGACTCAGGTGGTTAGGTAGAGAATACCAAGGCGATCGAGTGAATCGTGGTTAAGGAACTCGGCAAAATACCCCCGTAACTTCGGGAGAAGGGGGGCCCCGATCGTGACCCCACTTGCTGGGTGAGCGTGAGTGGCCGCAGAGACCAGGGAGAAGCGACTGTTTACTAAAAACACAGGTCCGTGCGAAGTCGCAAGACGATGTATACGGACTGACGCCTGCCCGGTGCTGGAACGTTAAGGGGACCGGTTAGCCTCACGGCGAAGCTGAGAACTTAAGCGCCAGTAAACGGCGGTGGTAACTATAACCATCCTAAGGTAGCGAAATTCCTTGTCGGGTAAGTTCCGACCTGCACGAATGGCGTAACGACTTCTCCACTGTCTCAACCACGAACTCGGCGAAATTGCACTACGAGTAAAGATGCTCGTTACGCGCAGCAGGACGGAAAGACCCCGGGACCTTTACTACAGCTTGGTATTGGTGTTCGGTACGGCTTGTGTAGGATAGGTGGGAGACTGTGAAGCGGGCACGCCAGTGTCCGTGGAGTCAACGTTGAAATACCACTCTGGTCGTTCTGGATATCTAACCTCGGTCCGTGATCCGGATCAGGGACAGTGCCTGGTGGGTAGTTTAACTGGGGCGGTTGCCTCCTAAAAGGTAACGGAGGCGCCCAAAGGTTCCCTCAGCCTGGTTGGTAATCAGGTTTCGAGTGTAAGTGCACAAGGGAGCTTGACTGTGAGACAGACATGTCGAGCAGGGACGAAAGTCGGGACTAGTGATCCGGCGGTGGCTTGTGGAAGCGCCGTCGCTCAACGGATAAAAGGTACCCCGGGGATAACAGGCTGATCTTGCCCAAGAGTCCATATCGACGGCATGGTTTGGCACCTCGATGTCGGCTCGTCGCATCCTGGGGCTGGAGTAGGTCCCAAGGGTTGGGCTGTTCGCCCATTAAAGCGGTACGCGAGCTGGGTTTAGAACGTCGTGAGACAGTTCGGTCCCTATCCGCTGTGCGCGTAGGAAACTTGAGAAGAGCTATCCCTAGTACGAGAGGACCGGGATGGACGAACCTCTGGTGTGTCAGTTGTCCTGCCAAGGGCACCGCTGATTAGCTACGTTCGGAAGTGATAACCGCTGAAAGCATCTAAGCGGGAAGCACGCTTCAAGATGAGGTTTCCATACCCCTTGTGGGTGAGAGGCTCCCAGCTAGACCACTGGGTTGATAGGCCGGATGTGGAAGCACAGCAATGTGTGGAGCTGACCGGTACTAATAAGCCGATAACTTGATACAAAGATGCTACGCGTCCACTGTGTGGTTCCCGAGATACAGTCGGGGAACAAACCACAACACCATACTTTTGCTTGTTGCTGGTAACCCGCACCCCCACCGGTTGGGTGGGTGTGTCTCTCTAGGGTTACGGCGGTCATAGCGAAGGGGAAACGCCCGGTCCCATTCCGAACCCGGAAGCTAAGCCCTTCAGCGCCGATGGTACTGCACTGGGAACGGTGTGGGAGAGTAGGACGCCGCCGGACAAACATTCACGAAACGCCCCACCCGGCATCCCCGGGTGGGGCGTTTCTGTTTTCCCGCCCTTGCCGCCATGCCGGTGGGGACAGGTGCGTGGGCTCGCGCGAGAATGAGGTGTGGCCCAGGTGCGAGACCACGAAACCGAAGGAGTCCTCCCATGCCCGATGACCAGTTCCCCCGTCCAGAGCGCGACGGCCAGGCCGGCAGGGGTGGTCAGGGCTCCGGCCCCTCGCGGGGCGGCAGCCGACCGGACCGGGCCGGTGGTCCCGGACGCCGTGGCGAAGGTGGCCGCGGCGCGGAGGGCGGGCGGGACGCCGGTGCAGGTCGTGGCGGTGGCCGCGGTGCTGGTGGGCCGGCCGACCGCGGTGGCCGGCGTGATGCGGCAACCGGGCAAGGTGGGCACGCGCCACGGGGAGGGCGTGACCGCCGCCCCGGGCAGGCAGGAGCGCCGGAAGAACGAGGCGGCACCCGCCTGACGCCGAAGTCGCCGCGGCTGCCTGAGCCGGCGATCCCGGAAGGCGTCACTGGCTTCGAGCTCGATCGTTCCGTGAAGAACCAGCTGCGGACGCTCAGCAAGGAGAACGCCGTTGGAGTCGGGCAGCACCTGGTGATGGTGGCCATGCTGCTGGACACCGACATCGTCGGGGCGCAGGCGCACGCCGAGACGGCGGTGCGTCGCGCCGGGCGCGTTCCTGCGGCGCGCGAGGCGCTCGGGCTCGTGGCGTACCGCAAGGGCGACTGGGCACTCGCCCTGAGCGAGTTCCGCACGGCTCGACGGTTGTCCGGCTCGTCGCACATGCTCCCGCTGATGGTCGACGCCGAGCGCGGGCTGGGGCGTACCGAGCGGGCGCTCGACCTGGCCAGCTCCCCGGAGGCCCGGACGCTGCCTCTGGACGAACGCATCGAGCTCGCCATCGTCGTCTCGGGCATCCGTCGTGACCTCGGGCAGAACGAGGCAGCCGTCGTCGGCCTGCAGATCCCCGAGCTCCGTGCCGGATCGAAGAAGCCGTGGGCCGCCCGTCTCAACTACGCGTATGCCGAGGCACTGCTGGCGTGCGGTCGCAACGACGAGGCCCGCACGTGGTTCGCGCACGCGGTGGATGCCGACGAGATGGGCGAGACCGATGCGGACGAGCGGCTGGCCGAGCTGGACGGGGTGGTGATGACCGACCTCCTGGAGGGTGAGGACGACGACGCACCGGCCGCAGAGAGCGAGCACGGTCGCCGCTGAGCGGTCCCGTCCGTACGGCCGTCCCCACAGGGGGGAACGATCTGCCCCGCCGTCCACAGGCCTGCCCCACCCGCTCCTGAGCCGCTCGTCTTGCCGCCACGCTGGTGGCACTGGACAACGAAGGGTGGGCCGGTGGACGGCGATCGGTGTGACGAGGCGGGCCGAGGCGGGCGCCAACGAGGTGTTGCTGACCGGGCGGGTCAGTGGTGAGCCGCAGGAACGGGAGCTGCCCAGTGGCGACCACGTGGTGCAGTTCCGGGTCGTGGTGCGGCGGGCGACCCCACGCCCGGCAGGAGGCGGCTCCCGGGCGAGCGTGGACACCATTGACGTCTCCTGCTGGACCAGGGCCCTGCAGCGCAAGGCGTTGCGCTGCAGTCCCGGCGACGCGGTCACCGTGCACGGAGCCCTGCGCCGGCGGTTCTGGCGCGCTCCGGGAGGTCCCGCCAGTCGCTATGAGGTCGAGGTGACCGCCTTGGAGCGGCACCGGGCGACGAGCAGGACGTGAGCCCACGAGACAATGGTCCCGTGACCTCGGATGCCCAGACGACCTCCCGCCCCCTCTCCGACACCCTCCGGGGCGCGGTCTGCGACCTTGACGGGGTGGTCTACCGGGGGCACACAGGCGGTGCCCCACGCCGTCGATGCGCTCGAGCGGATGAGGGCTGCAGGGCGTGATGTCGTCTACGCGACGAACAACGCCTCCCGGACGCCCCAGGAGGTCGCGGAGCAGCTGGCGGGCCTCGGGCTCACCCTGACCTCCGGCGACGTGGTGACCAGCTCCCAGGCCGGCGCGGCCGCCCTGGCCGAGCTGGTGCCGGCGGGGGCCGAGGTCCTGGCGGTCGGCGGGGAGGGTGTGGCTGAAGCCCTCCGCGGGGTGGGTCTGGTTCCCGTCCGAACCGCCGCTGTCGCGGCCGGGGCCGGCCAGGGCGACGGCCAGGCGCCAGCGTCGGGCCACGGGGTCGTGGGGGTGTTGCAGGGTTACGGTCCTGAGGTCGGCTGGGCGGACCTGGCCGAGGCTGCCTACGCCGTGCAGTCCGGCGCCGTGTGGGTGGCCACGAATGTCGACGCCACCCTCCCCACGGCCAGGGGAATGGCTCCGGGCAACGGCACTTTGGTGGACGCCGTACGCCAGGCCACCGGCAAGCAGCCGGTGGTGGTGGGCAAGCCCCACACACCGCTGTACGACCTGTGCGCTCAGGTGCTGGGGATCCGGCCCCTCGAGACGCTGGCGATCGGCGACCGGCTGGACACCGACATCGCCGGAGCCCGCGCCGCCGGCATGCCGTCGCTGCTGGTGCTCACCGGCGTGCACGGAGTGAGGGAGGTGGCGTGGGCCGACGCCTCGCAGCGTCCTCGCTACATCGCCATGGACCTGCGGGCGCTCCATGTTCCGTACGTCGATGCCGCGGGCGACGGGGACGTATGGACGTGTGGTGAGGCACAGGTCGTGGTCGAGGACGGCGGTGCGGTCACGGTGCAGCGCGCAGGATCGGCCGACGAGCGACTGCGCTGCGTCGTGGCGGCGTTCTGGCGTCTGCGTGACGACGGTCGGCGCGTGCCCGGTCCCGAGGACCGGCTCTGGGACCGGATCACCGCGCACGTGGTGGGTGAGCACGGGTGACAGGCAGGTGAGCGTGCGTGAGTCCGCGGAAGGGAGCTGGGCCGCCCTGAGTGAGGCTGTGAGCCGGGCGGCCTTGACAGCCGTTGCGAGACGGACGGCCGTGGGCGGACCGGGGCTGGTGTGACAGTCTCGCCCCGGCAGTAGCGTTAGGGCTCTCACCGCCGCTCTCAGGAGGATCCATGGCTTTCGAATCGGTACGCGGCTACGTCCAGCTCGCGTCGGGCCTGGGCGAGCTGACCCGGGCGCGCGCCCTCGAGGCAGCGCAAGGGCTGCTGGCGTTGCCGAGCATGGCGGGGACCACAGGCAAGGTGGCGGGGCAGGTCGGCGCGTTGGCCGAGGAGATCCTGGCGGCGGCGTTCGCCAACCGGGAGAACCTCACCGCCCTCGTGCGCGGCGAGGTGGACCTTGCCGTCTCCCGACTGGGCCTGGTGCCCGCTGCCGACCTCGAAGGAGCGCGCGACGAGGTGGCGCGGCTGCGGGCCGAGGTGAGCCGCCTGCGCGAGGCCACGACGGCCGGCCTGCAGCGGGGCGCAGGTGCGGGAACGGCCGGCCGCAGTGCCGGGTCCCCGTCCACGGCCTCCGAGGGCGCACCAGAAGCCGCGATGTCGCGACCCAGCAGGAAGGGACGCGGCTCTGCGGCATCGAAGAAGGCCGCCTCGCGCGCCATGCCGGGACGCAGGGCCGGGAAGGCGGGTGCAGGCGTCGGCGAGGGGTTGCGCACGCCCGGTGCCAAGAAGGCGGCCGCGACCTTGCATGGCGAGGCACGCCCGCCGGCAGCCGGGGCGCCGACTGTCTCGACCGAGCCGGTGACTGCGCCTGGCACGCCGGTCGCTGAGGCCGTCACCGTCGAGCCGGCTGGCGGCACGTCCACGGCGCAGGGCGCTGAGGCCGGGACCGCGACCGGTCCCGGCATCACGGGCGGGACCGCGACGACGAAGGTGGCGACGGCTCGGAAGAAGGCTGCGGCAGCCAAGGCGACGGCACGCAAGTCCGCGCCCGCCAAGCCCGCGGCAGCGAGGACGGCAGCGGCTGGAACGCCTGCGACTGCTGCGCCGACGTCGGACAACGGCGGGGAGTCGGACCCCGGCGCGACGTCGGACATACCGGCAGCGGCCCCGACGACTGCGGCCGGAAAGACACGCGCGGCAGGCACGAGCGCGTCCGCCCGGACATCGACGAGGAGGTCGGCCGTCACGACGCCGGCGGCCAAGCCGGCAGCCAGGAAGACGGCGGCCAAGAGCGCCACGGCGAAGCGGACGGCAGCGAAGAAGGCGGCAGCCAAGAGCGCCGCGGCGACGAAGACGGCGACGACGAAGACGACGGCGAGGAAGGCTGCGACGAAGACGGCGACGAAGCGGACCACGACGAACAGGGCCCCCTCTCCGGGCCTCTCCGCCACGACGGAAGGCACCGCTTCAACGGGCACCGGCGCGTCCCCGGCGGCAGCTTCGAGCGAAGCCGCTGGCAGCGGACAGGGCACCGCATGAGCGAGCGCCCGTTCATGCCCAAGCCCGGGCCGCCCTCTGGCGCAGACCCCGACTCAGGTGCTGGGCCGGCCCGGGGTTCGGGCCACGACTCGGGTCCTGGGTCGGCTCCCGCGCCAGGCACGGCGGCTGGCGCCCGTCCGGCGGTACCGTCGGACGGCCGCCTCGGGGAAGGCGCTGTCAGCGTGCCCGACCCTGCAGCACCAGCTCGCCAGCCGCCGAAGGCTGGCCCGCAGCCCGGGAAGCCGGTCGTGCAGCCGGACGAGCCGGGCCTGCAGCCGGACGAGCCCGGCCCGCGGCCAGAGGAGCCGGGCCCGCAGCCGGCGGAGCTCGGCACGGACCCGGGGGCGACGCCGGACCCCCACGACGGGTCACCCGCAGGCGCGCGGACGAGTCCGGACGAGCGGCTCGACGGCCACCAGGCAGCCCGGACCAGTCGTAACCCCACCGGTGATGCCGTCGTGGACCGCGCGCTGGACGATCTCGACGCCCTGCCGGGGCAGTCGCTGGACCGCCACATCGAGGTCGGCCAGCAGGTGCACCGCACGCTGCAGGCGCGCCTGGCCGACATCGGCCGCGAGTGAGCGGTACCTCCCGCCGGCTCGACGTCGAGCTCGTTCGCCGCGGTCTGGCGCGTTCGCGTGGGCAGGCGCGCGAGCTGGTCGACTCCGGGCTCGTGCTGCTGGACGGACGAGTGGCGGCCAAACCGGCCATCCCCGTGGCCGAGGAGCAGGACCTCAGCGTCACCGGCGGTGCGGAGACATGGGTGAGCAGGGCGGCGTACAAGCTGCTGGCGGCGCTGGAGACGTTCGGGCCCCATGGACTGGCAGTGCAGGGCCGTCGCTGCCTCGACGTCGGCGCCTCGACCGGCGGCTTCACCCAGGTCCTGCTGCGTCACGGTGCTGAGCACGTCATCGCACTGGACGTGGGACACGGGCAGCTGGTCCCGGAGGTCGCGCAGGACCCGCGCGTGACCGAGCGGTCCGGGGTGAACGTCCGCGGCGTGCAACCGAACGACCTCGGCGGCCCGGCCGACCTGGTGGTGGCCGACCTGAGCTTCATCTCCCTGCAGGTCGTCCTGGGGGTGCTCGCCGACGCTGACGACGCCGGACGGCGACCTCGTCGTCCTCGTCAAGCCACAGTTCGAGGTCGGGCGCGACCGGCTCGGGCATGGCGGCGTCGTCCGTTCGGCCAGCGAGCGGGCCCGCGCCATCGTCGAGGTGGCGACCGTGGCCGAGGCCTCGGGCCTGCACCCGCTGGGCATCCGTGCCAGTCCCCTCCGGGGTACGACCGGAAACGTGGAGTACCTACTCTGGTTGACACCGCGCGCCGGCGAGGGGCTCACGCCCGACCGGCTCGCGGCCCTGGCCGCCGAGCTCTCCGCAGAGGGGACCGCATGACCCGCCGCATCCTGCTCGTCGCGCACCCACGCCGTACCGAGGCCCTGCATGTGGCCCGGGACGTCGTGGCGCGGCTGGTGGCGGAGGGGATCCAGGTCGCTCTGATGCCGGAGGAGGCCGAGGCGGTTGGGCTGCGCACCGACAGCTCCGTCATCGAGGCCGACCCTGACACGCCCGCCCGCGACTGCGAGCTGGTGTGCGTCCTCGGCGGTGACGGAACCATCCTGCGTGGCGCGGAGATGTCACGAGGCACCGACGCGCCACTGCTCGGGGTCAACCTCGGCCACGTCGGCTTCCTGGCCGAGGCAGAGCGGGAGGACCTGAGGGCCACCGTCGAGCGGATCGTGACGCGCGACTACACCGTCGAGGAGCGGATGACACTCGACGTGCGCGTCGCGAGGGATGGCGAGGTGGTGGCGCGGTCCTGGGCGTTGAACGAGGTCAGCGTCGAGAAGGCGTCCCGTGAGCGGATGCTGGAGCTGGCGCTGGAGATCGACGGACGGCCCGCTGTCGACGTTCGGCGCCGACGGCATCGTGATGGCCACGCCCACCGGGTCCACGGCGTACGCCTTCTCGGCGGGCGGACCGGTCGTGTGGCCCGACGTCGAGGCCATGCTCGTGGTGCCCATCTCCGCCCACGCGCTGTTCGCGCGGCCGCTGCGTGATCGGGCCGGGCTCACGGATGGCGGTCGAGGTCCTGCCCGAGAACGAGGGGTCGGGTGTCATGTGGTGCGACGGCGACCGGATGGTCGAGCTGCCGCCGGGCGCGCGGATCGACGTGTGGCGCAGCCAGACGCCGGTGCGCCTGGCCCGGCTGACGACCTCGCCGTTCACCGACCGTCTCGTGGCCAAGTTCGACCTGCCGTCGAGGGATGGCGCGGTGCCGCCCGGCGCAACGGCGCACGCCGGGCTGGGACACCGGCGTGGCGCCCCGAGCACGGCATGGGGCGGATCGGGCGTGGCCCGCACCGCGTGCAGGGAACCCCACACGCGACGGGGAGCTGACGCACCACCGACGCGGCATGGCATCCCGCGGAGGCTGCGGTGTCGGCCCGGGTGCCTGGTGCGCCCGGCGGGCGGGGTCGGCCGGTGCGGTTGATGGACCGGTTCGGGTGGCTGGTGGGCGCGGCGGCGGGATGGCCGGCGCGGGCTGACAGACCCGGTCCCTAGGCTGGCCCCATGCTGCGTGAGATCCGGATCCAGAACCTCGGCGTCATCGACGACGCCGTGCTGGAGCTGAGCGCCGGCCTCAACGTCGTCACCGGCGAGACCGGTGCCGGCAAGACGATGGTCGTGTCCGGCCTCGGGCCTGCTGCTCGGCGCCCGGGCCGACGCCGCGCTGGTGCGCACCGGCGCGCGCAGCGCCGTGGTCGAGGGCACCGTCGACGTCGACGAGACCCACCCTGCGGCTGCGCGCGCGGCCGACGCCGGCGGTGACGTGGCAGGACGGGCTCATCCTGGCCCGCACCGTGTCGGCCGAGGGGCGCTCCAAGGCCCACGTCGGCGGACGCACCGCACCGGTCAGCGTGCTCAGCGAGCTCGGCGAGATGCTCGTCGCCGTGCACGGCCAGTCCGACCAGTGGCGGCTGCGCCAGCCCGAGCAGCACCGGGTGGTGCTCGACCGGTTCGCCGGGGCCGCGGTCGAGACGGCCTCGGCCGACTACGCCGGCCGCTACGACGAGTACCACCAGGTGGCCGCGCGAGGTGGCCCGGCTGCGCGCGCTGGCCCGCGACCGGGCGCGTGAGGTGGACGTGCTGCGGGCCGGGTCTGGAGGAGATCGAGGCGGTCGACCCGCAGCCCGGTGAGGACGCTCGAGCTGCGCGCCGAGGACGAGCGGCTGGCGCACGCCGACGGCCTGCGGGCCAGCGCCGCACAGGCCCACGCCCTGCTCTCCGGTGACGACGACGGTCCGGGGCCGGCGGCGGCGGCGTGTCCGAGCAGCTGGCCGCGGCGCACGCCGCCATCAGCGGGATGACCGAGCACGACCCGTCCATGCTCGACCTCGGCCCGCCGCCTGGCAGAGCTGGGCTACCTCGCCGCCGACCTCGGCGGTGACCTCGCGGCGTACCTCGCGGGGGTCGAGGTCGACCCGGCCCGGCTGGCCTGGGTGCAGGAGCGACGCGCCGAGCTGGCGCGGCTGCAGCGCAAGTACGGCGACAGCATCGACGACGTGCTGGCCTGGGCCAAGGAGTCGGCCGCCCGGCTGGACGAGCTCGAGGGCGCCGACGACCGCGCCGAGGAGCTCCGGCGAGGCTGGAGACGCTGCGCGACGAGCTCGCCACGTCGGCGGCGACGCTCAGCGCGGCGCGCGCGCAAGGCCGCCGTGACCTTCGGCAAGCGGGTGACCACCGAGCTGTCCCACCTGGCCATGGGCAAGGCCGTGGTGCAGGTCGCGCTCAACCGCCGTCCCGACCCCGAGGGACTGCGGCTGTCCGGGCGAGCACGAGCCGGTGCGGTTCACCCGTCACGGCGTCGACGACGTCGAGATCCTGCTCGCGGCCAATCCCGGCGCCCCGGCCCGCAGCGTCGCCAAGGCGGCCTCCGGCGGTGAGCTGTCCCGCGTCATGCTCGCCCTCGAGGTGGTCACCGGCAGCGGCGACGTGCCGACGTTCGTCTTCGACGAGGTCGACGCCGGCGTCGGCGGGAAGGCCGCGCTCGACGTCGGCGCGCCGGCTGGCCGCGCTCGCCGGCGGGCCCAGGTGATCGTGGTCACCCACCTGGCCCAGGTCGCCGCGTTCGCCGACCAGCACCTGGTCGTCCGCAAGACCGACGACGGGCACGTCACCGCCTCCGGGGTGTCGGCCGTGACCGGCGAGGAGCGGCTGCGCGAGCTGGCCCGGATGATGGCCGGCACGCCCGACTCCGAGATCGCGGTCGAGCACGCCCGCGAGCTGCTCGAGCAGGCCCGCGCCGCGGCGCCGACGCTGAGGGGCGGCGATGTCCCGCGACGACCGCGTCGTGCACGGGAGCGCGGTGCCCGAGCCGTGGCACGATGGGCGGCGATGTCCCATCTCCCTTCGTCGGCCACGCCGAGAGCCCGACCTGCCCGGTGTCCACGGGCACGGTCCGCGTCGACGCGCGCACCAAGGACCTCACCAAGCGGCTGCGCCCCGGCGACATCGCGGTGATCGACCACCAGGACATCGACCGGGTGAGCGCCGAGGCCCTGCTGGCCTGCCGTCCCGTCGGCCGTCGTCAACGCCTCGCCGTCGATCTCCGGGCGCTACCCCAACCTCGGGCCCGAGATCCTGGTCGAGGCCGGCATCCCGCTGATCGACAACGTCGGGCAAGGACGTGATGCTCGCGCTGCGCGAGGGGCAGCTGGCCCGCGATCGAGGGCGACGCGGTCTACGTCGGCGACGACGTCGTCGCCACGGGGCGGCGCTATGACGCCGACGGGGTCCGTGCGGCGATGAGCGACGCGCGCGCCGGCCTCGCCGTACAGCTGGAGGCGTTCGCCGCGAACACGATGGAGTACCTCCGCCGCGAGCGCGAGCTGCTGCTCGACGGGGTCGGCGTGCCCGACATCACCACCGAGCTCGAGGGACGGCACGCCCTGGTCGTGGTGCGCGGCTACCACTACAAGCAGGACCTGCAGACGCTGCGGCACTACATCCGTGAGTTCCGGCCGGTGCTGATCGGGGTCGACGGCGGCGCGGACGCCCTGATGGAGGAGGGCCACCGTCCCGACCTGATCGTCGGCGACATGGACTCGGTGTCCGACGCGACGCTGACCAGCGGCGCCGAGGTCGTCGTGCACGCCTACCGCGACGGCAACGCCCCGGGGCTGGACCGCGTCCGCAAGCTCGGCATCGACCCCGTCGTCTTCCCGGCGACCGGCACCAGCGAGGACGTCGCGATGCTGCTGGCCGACGACAAGGGCGCCACCATCATCGTGGCCGTCGGCACCCACGCCACGCTCGTGGAGTTCCTCGACAAGGGCCGCTCGGGAATGGCCAGCACCTTCCTCACCCGTCTGCGGGTGGGCGGCAAGCTGGTCGACGCCAAGGGCGTCAGCCAGCTCTACCGCTCACGCATCTCCAACCTGTCCCTGGCCGTCATGCTGCTGGTCGGCCTGTTCGCCCTGTTCGTCGCCCTGGCCGCCACCCCCGGCGGCACCGCCATGCTCGCAGCTGGTCGGTGCCCGGTGGGACGACGCGTGGTCCCTGATCGTAGGACTGTTTCACGTGATCGACTTCCGCTACCACCTCGTCTCCATCGTCTCGATCTTCCTGGCGCTCGCGGTCGGGATCGTGCTCGGTGCCGGTCCGCTCAAGGAGGACCTGGGCAACACGCTGACCCAGGAGCTCACGCAGCTGCGGCAGGACAAGACCGGCCTGCGCGCCGACCTCACCACCGCACAGAAGAACATCGCGCGCGCGACACCTGGGCCGAGGCGGTGGCTCCCGCGGTGGTGAGCGGCACCCTGACCGGCAAGACCGTCGCCGTCGTCGTCGCCCCCGGCGCGGACGGCGGCGCGGTCAAGAACACCGTCGCCACGCTGACGGCCGCGGGAGCCAGGGTGGGCTCGACCATCACCCTCTCCGACGCCTGGGTCGATCCCGGCAAGCGGACGTTCCGCAACAACCTGGCCAACCAGCTGGCCGCGCTCGTCAAGGTGCCCGGCGGCGCCAGCAGCCCCGACTCCGCTGCCTGGCGCGGTGCTGTCGCGGGCGATCCTCAGCGGCACCGACCGTCGCGACGAGCCGCCTGGAGCCGGGGGCCAGCCAGGCGCTCGACGGTCTGCGCACGGCCGAACTGCTGGACGTCAGCCCCGACCAGATCACGCCGGCGTCGAGCGTCGTGATGGTCGGCGGTCCGGTCAAGGGCGCGACTCCCGAGGACACCGCCTCCCGCCTCGCCGGCTACGTCCAGCTGGCGCGCGCGCTGGACTCCGGCGGCTCGGGCGTGGTCGTGACGGCGGCGGACAGCAGCGACCCTGCCGTCGCCGGGCAGCTGGTCGACCGCCGTGCGCAGGACAGCGACGCGACCAAGGGCGTGTCCACGGTCGACGACGCCGGGCGTCCCGATGGGCCAGGCGACCGTGGCGCAGGCCCTGGCCGAGCAGTACGCCGGGGGTGTCGGGCAGTACGGCGTCGCCGCGTGACGCCAAGGCGGTCCTGCCCGAGCCCGCCCGGCGATGATGGCCCGGTCCCCCGCGCCAGGCCGTCCCCGAGCGAGCACGGTCCGAGCCGTCATGCCCAGGAGGCGTGTTCTCGCGGTGTCCGCAGGGATGTCGGCCTCTGCCCGGCCCGTCGTGGCGGCGCTCGGTGCAGCGGCGTCGACGGCGGTGCTGCTGCGCGTGCTGCGGCGACGGCCGCCGGGTGGCGCGGCACGGTGGACCCGGACCAACCACGCGGGCGTGCCGGTCACCCTGCTGGAGGGCCCGGCCTACGCCGCGGGGGCTGCGGTGGCCGCGCTCGCCGCCGGTGGCCGCAGCGCCGCCCCGGCCGCCGTCGCCGGGCCTCGGCGCGGCGGGCTTCGGCGCGCTCGACGACCTGGCCGGCGACTCGGCCAGCAAGGGCCTGCGGGGCCACCTCAGCGCGCTCGCCTCGGGTCGGGTCACCACCGGTGCGGTCAAGGTGCTCGGGCCTGGCCGTGACCGGCGCGGTCGCGGCGGCCCTGGCCGACCGGCAGCGGCCGGCGATCCGTCCCGGTCTCGCCACGGTCGCCGGGGCCGCTGTGGTGGCGGGGGCGGCCAACCTGGCCAACCTGCTCGACCTGCGACCCGGGCGGGCGCTCAAGGTCACCCTGCTCGACGGCTGCCCCGCTGCTCGGCGGCCCGGCCGGCGCTGCCCGCGGCCCCCGGTGCTGCCGCGGCGGCACTCGGCGCCGCGCTCGGCGCGCTCCCGGATGACCTGGCCGGCACCTCCATGCTCGGCGACACCGGGGCCAACAGCGCCGGCGCCCTGGTCGGTCTGGCGCTGCTCGAACGCACCGGCCTGCGTGGCCGGGTCGCCGCGCTCGCGGTGGTCACCACGCTCACCCTCGTCTCCGAGAAGGTCAGCTTCACCGCGGTGATCGAGTCGACGCCGGGCCTGCGCGAGCTCGACGCCCTGGGTCGCCGGCCGGCTCGATGAGCGGCGGTCGCGACCCGGTCAGCGGCCGGCGCGGGCGCCAGGCCGCCGGCGGCATCGCCGCAGCGGCCGGCATGATCGCCGTCCTCACCCTGCTGGCCCGAGCGACCGGCTTCGCGCGGTGGTTCGTCTTCTCCGGCGCCGTCGGCACCACCTGCGTCGGCAACGTGTACAACGCCGCCAACACCCTGCCCAACGTGCTGTACGAGGTCGCCGCCGGAGGTGTGCTCGCCGCGGTCGCGGTGCCCCTGATCGCCAGGGCCCTGGGCCGTGGCGACGAGGCCGTCGCCGACCGGATCGCCTCGGCCCTGCTGACCTGGGCCGTCACCCTGCTCGTTCCCCTGGCCGCGCTGCTGTTCCTGCTGGCCGGCCCGATCAGCGAGCTGCTGCTGGTGCGGACGAGCCAGTGCCCGGGGGCCCAGCAGCTCGGTGCCGACATGATCCGCGTCTTCGCGCCGCAGGTGCCGCTCTACGGCATCGGCATCGTGCTCGCCGGCGTCCTGCAGGCCCACCGCCGGTTCCTCGCAGCCGCGGTGGCCCCGCTGCTCTCCAGCCTCGTCGTCATCGGCGCCTACCTGCTGTACGGCGCGCTGGCGCGCGGCCGCGGCGACGACATCGCGGCGCTGCCGCCCGAAGCCACCCTGGCGCTGACGGCCGGGACCACGCTCGGGGTCGCGGCGCTGAGCCTGCCGCTGTTCGGCCCCGTGCTGCGGGCCGGCGTGCGGCTGCGGCCGACCTGGCGCTTCCCCGACGGCGTCGCCGGTCGCGCACGCGGGCTCGCCGGGGCCGGCCTGCTCGCGCTCGTCGCCCAGCAGGTGGCCGTGATGGTCACGGTGCTGCTGGCGGCCAACCACGGGGCGACGGGAAGCCTGACCGTCTACCAGTACATCCAGGCCGTCTACCTGCTGCCGTACGCCGTGCTCGCCGTACCGGTGGCGATCTCGACGTTCCCGGCGCTCGTGGCGGAGGACGTCGCCGGTGAGGAGTCCGCCGGGGCGGACGCTGCCGGGGCGGCAGCGCCGGCGTCCGGCGCCACCGCCGCGCCCACCGCCACCGCCGCGCCCACCGCCACCGCCGCGCCCCCGCCACCGCGCCGACAGCGGCCGCCGGCGCGCCCGCGGCCACCGCGGCTGCCCCCACCCTGGCGGCACCGACGCTCGCCCGGTCCGCGCGCGTCGTCGTCCTCGCGATGGGGCTCGGGGCCGGCGTGCTGGTCGCCGTCGCCGGGCCGGTCGCCTCGGTCTTCACCGTGATCGACGCCGGCCGCTCGGGCTCGGCCGGTTCCACCGCGCTCGCCGCGATGCCCTCGGGCCTGGTGGCGTTCGCTCCCGGCCTGGTCGGCTTCGGGCTGATGGCGTTGCTGACCAGGGCCCTCTACGTGCGCGGTCGGCCGGCGCTCGCCGGGCGGTGGGTCGCTGCCGGGTGGCTCGTCGCCGCGCTGGGCTCCCTGGCCGTCCTCGTCGGCGGCACGGTCAGCAGCCGCCGCCTCCTCGTGTCACTCGGGGTCGCCAGCACCCTCGGGATGACGCTCGCCGCCGTCGGGCTGGTGCTGACGGTGCGCTCGGCCTGGGGCGTCACGGCGCTGACAGGGCTGCCCCGGTCGCTCGCCGCCTCCGTGGTCGGTGGCGCGGCAGCCGGGCTGGCCGGCGCCATGGTGGCACGCGACGTGCCGACATCCGGCCTCGCCGCCTCCGTGGGCGCCGGCGTGCTCGCGGCCACGCTGACGCTCGTGGTGTTCGTCGTCGTCGTCGCCGCGGCCGACCGTGACAGCGGCCGCGTGCTCCTGGGCAGGTTGCGCCGGAGCCGGGCATGAGGGTGGTCCTGCTGGTCGGTCGCAGCACCGGGGGCATCGGCACCCACGTCGGCCAGCTCGTCGCCGACCTGCGACAGCTGGGACCGGAGGTCGTCGTGGTGACGCACCCGCTCACGGCGGAGCGGTTCGGCTGGGACGACGCGCGCACCTGGTGGCCCCGCGACCCCCGGCACCTCCTGGCCGCCGTACGGAACCTGCGACGGCTGCGGGCCCTGGTGACCGGCGCCGACGTCGTCCACGCCCACGGGCACCAGGCCGGTCTGCTCGCCACCCTCCTCACCATCGCCGCTGCCCGGCCGGGGCTCGTGGTCAGCCAGCACAACCTCGTGCTCGATGGCTCGGGGCTGCGCCGGGTCAAGGCCGCGGCGCAGCGTCTCGTGGCACGACGCGCCGACCTGGTCACCGGCGCCAGCACCGACCTGGTGGGGCAGGCGCGGTCCCTGGGCGCCGCCGACGCCCGGCTCGCCCGCGTCCCCTCACCCAAGGTGCCGGCGCTGCTGGCGGAGCCGGTGCTCGACGACGCGGGCCGCGCCGACCTGGCGAGCCGGCTCCTCGGTCCTGCCGCAGGCGGACCATCCGGTCCTGCCGCAGGCGGCCCGCTCGGCTCCGACGCCGGCCGGCCGCACCTGGTCCTGACCGTCTCGCGCATCGCACCGCAGAAGGACCTGGAGGTCCTCGTCGCGGCGGCGGCAGCCGTGCACGCAGCCTGCCGCTTCGTCGTCGTGGGGGACGGCGACCCGGACCTGCGCACCCGCCTGCAGGAGCAGATCCGCCGCACCGGTGCCCCGGTCGAGCTGGCTGGAGCCCGCGACGACGTGGCGCAGCTGCTGCGGGCGGCGGACCTCTTCGTCCTCCCGAGCGCCTGGGAGGCCCGGGCCCTCGTCGTCCAGGAGGCGATGGCCGCAGGCACGCCTGTCGTGGCCAGCGACGTGGGTGGGTTGCGCGATCTCGTCGCCGGCTCGGGGCGGCTGGTCGCGGCGGGGGACGCGGAGGGCCTCGCCGGCGCGGTCGACACGCTGCTGACCGACCCGGGGCTGCGCGCGCAGGCCGCCCGCGCCGGCCGTGAGGCGGCCGCGGCGCTGCCGGACGGTCCGTCGGCCGCACGGGAGTGGGTGCGCTGGTACGAGGAGATCACCCTGTCCCGGCGGTCCGCTGCCAGATCCGCGGCCCCGATGACGTAGAGTCAAAGCCCGTGGTGGAGCAAACGAAACACATCTTCGTGACCGGGGGCGTCGCCTCTTCGCTCGGCAAGGGCCTCACGGCATCCAGCCTCGGACATCTTCTGCGGGCCCGCGGCCTGCGCGTGACGATGCAGAAGCTCGATCCCTACCTCAACGTGGACCCGGGGACGATGAACCCGTTCCAGCACGGTGAGGTCTTCGTCACCGGCGATGGCGCCGAGACCGACCTCGACATCGGTCACTACGAGCGCTTCCTGGACGTCGAGCTGGGCGGCACGGCCAACGTGACGACCGGTCAGGTCTACAACCAGGTCATCGCCAAGGAGCGCCGAGGGGAGTACCTCGGCGACACCGTCCAGGTCATCCCGCACATCACCAACGAGATCAAGGCGCGGATGCGTGCCGAGGCCGACGTCCACGGACGGGGCACCCGGCCGGACATCATCATCACCGAGATCGGCGGCACCGTCGGCGACATCGAGTCGCTGCCGTTCCTCGAAGCCGCCCGCCAGGTGCGTCACGACGTCGGCCGCGACCACGTCTTCTTCCTGCACGTCTCGCTGGTGCCCTACCTCGCGCCCAGCGGCGAGCTGAAGACCAAGCCCACCCAGCACTCCGTCGCGGCCCTGCGCCAGGTCGGCATCCAGCCCGACGCGATCGTGCTGCGCGCGGACCGGACCATCCCCGACAACGTCAAGCGCAAGATCTCCCTGATGTGCGACGTCGACACCGACGCCGTGGCCAGCTGCGTCGACGCGCCGAGCATCTACGACATCCCCAAGGTCCTGCACGGCGAGGGCCTGGACGCCTACGTCATCCGCCGCCTCGGACTGCCCTTCCGCGACGTGGACTGGACCGACTGGGACGACCTGCTGCGCCGGGTGCACCACCCCGAGCACGACGTCGAGATCGCCCTGGTCGGCAAGTACATCGACCTGCCCGACGCCTACCTCTCGGTGACCGAGGCGATGCGCGCCGGCGGCTTCCACCACGACGCCAAGGTGCGCATCCGCTGGGTGGCCAGCGACGAGTGCGAGACCGAGGCCGGAGCCCAGAAGGCGCTCGGCGGCGTCGACGCGGTGCTGGTGCCCGGCGGGTTCGGCGTCCGTGGCATCGAGGGCAAGCTCGGCGCCCTGAAGTGGGCGCGGGAGCGGCAGGTCCCCACCCTGGGCATCTGCCTGGGCCTGCAGTGCATGGTCATCGAGTACGCCCGCAACGTCGCCGGTATCGCCGATGCGTCGTCCAGCGAGTTCGACCCCGGCACGGAGCACCCCGTCATCGCGACGATGGAGGAGCAGAAGGCCTTCGTCGAGGGGGCGGGTGACCTCGGCGGCACCATGCGCCTCGGCACCTACCCGGCGCACCTGACCGCAGGGTCGGTGCTGGCGCAGACCTACGGCACCACGCGCGTCGAGGAGCGGCACCGCCACCGCTACGAGGTCAACAACGCCTATCGCGAGCAGCTCGAGGAGGCCGGACTGCGGTTCGCGGGCACCTCCCCGGACGGCACGCTGGTGGAGTTCGTCGAGCTGCCCGCCGACGTGCACCCGTACTACGTCTCGACCCAGGCTCACCCGGAGTTCCTGTCCCGGCCGCACCGGGCGCACCCGCTGTTCGCGGGCCTGGTCGGCGCCGCGATCGACGCCCAGCGTGCCTCCCGGCTCGTCGAGGTCGAGCGCCAGGTGCCCGCCGAGACGGTGTCGGCGCCGTGACGCTGGGGGCGCCGACGGCGCGCGGCAAGGAGCTCGTGGACCGGCTGGAGCAACGGCCGGTCGAACGCAGCGAGACGGTCTTCGAGGGCATGGTCTGGGACGTCGTCCGCGACACCGTCGACCTCGGTGAGGGCGGGACGGTCCGTCGCGAGTACCTCCAGCACCCCGGCGCGGTGGCGATCGTGGCGCTGGACGACCGTGGCCGCGTGCTCCTGATCCAGCAGTACCGCCACCCGGTCGGCACGTTCGAGTGGGAGCTTCCGGCAGGCCTGCTGGACGTCGCCGGTGAGCCTCCGTGGCAGGCGGCGGCGCGGGAGCTGCACGAGGAGGCCGACCTCGAGGCCGGCCGCTGGGACGTCCTCATGGACTACTACTCCTCGCCCGGCGGGGTGAGCGAGGCGCTGCGCATCTTCGTGGCACGCGACCTCTCCGACGTGCCGCACGGCGACCGGTTCACCCGTGAGAGCGAGGAGCTGGGCATGCCCACGCGCTGGGTCGACCTCGACGAGGCCCACGACGCCGTGCTGCGCGGTCAGCTGCACAACCCGGCGGCCGTGATCGGCATCCTCGCCGCACACGCCGCCCGGGCCCGTGACTGGTCCACCCTGCGACCGCAGGACGCCTCCTGGCCCGAGCACCCGGCGTACCGGTAGGAGGGTCCCGGTAGGAGGGCCGCGCATCGTTTCCGGTGCCGCGGGTACGGCGGTGACATGAAGACACGAACCATCGGCAACCGGACCGTCTCTGCGATCGGCCTGGGCGGCATGCCCATGTCGATCGAGGGCCGTCCGGACCGCGACCGCTCCCTGGCGACCATCCACGCGTCCCTGGATGCCGGTGTGACGCTCATCGACACCGCCGACGCCTACCACCTGCACGCCGACGAGGTGGGCCACAACGAGAGCCTCATCGCCGAGGCGCTGCAGTCCTGGGGCGGCGACGCCTCCCAGGTGCTGGTCGCCACCAAGGGCGGCCACCTGCGCCCCGGGGACGGCTCCTGGACCATCGACAGCTCCCCGAAGCACCTGCGCGAGGCGTGCGAGGCGTCGTTGAAGCGCCTCGGCGTCGAGGCGATCGGTCTCTACCAGCTGCACCGCCCGGACGTCTCCGGCGTGCCCTACGAGGAGTCGGTCGGCGCGATCGGCGAGCTGCTCGACGAGGGCAAGATCCAGATGGCCGGCATCTCCAACGCCGACCCGGAGCAGATCCGGCTGGCCCAGGAGGTCCTCGGCGGCCGGCTGGTCAGCGTGCAGAACCAGTACTCCCCGTCCTACCGCAGCAGCGAGCCGGAGCTGCGCCTGTGCGACGAGATGGGCATCGCCTTCCTGCCGTGGTCGCCGCTCGGCGGCATCAGCAAGGCCGGTGAGCTCGGCTCCACCTTCGCGCCGTTCCAGGAGGTCGCCGACGCCCACGGGGTCAGCCCCCAGCAGGTCACGCTGGCCTGGATGCTGGCCACCTCACCGGTGGTGATCCCGATCCCGGGCTCGTCGCGCCCCGAGACCGCGCGCGACTCCGCCGCGGCGGTCGAGCTCGAGCTGACCGCGGACGAGCTGCAGCGGCTCTCCACCACCGGCTGAGCCTGCTTCGCGGAACGCCGTACGTCGTCCTGCCCGCGGCTGGGCGGGCAGGACGACGTACCGCCCGAGGAAACGGCCGGACAACCGGTTCGAGGCGCGCGGCGGGGTTCCGTAGGATGGCGGGGCAGTTCCGCACACCTACCCCGAAGAGGACATCACCGTGCTTCGCACTCACGAGGCCGGCACCCTGCGTGCCGACCACGCCGGACAGACCGTCACGCTGACCGGGTGGGTGGCCCGTCGGCGCGATCACGGCGGCGTGGCGTTCCTCGACCTGCGCGACGCCTCGGGCGTCGCCCAGGTGGTGGTCCGCGACGAGGTCCTCGCCAAGGGCGAGGCGCACGACCTGCGCAACGAGTACGTCGTCAAGGTGACCGGCGAGGTGCGCCGCGCCCTGAGGGCAACGAGAACCCCGACCTGCCCACCGGCGACATCGAGGTCGTCGCCAGCGACATCGAGGTGCTCAGCGAGTCCGCGCCGCTGCCGTTCCAGATCGACGAGCGCGTCGAGCGTCGGCGAGGAGGCCCGCCTCAAGCACCGCTACCTGGACCTGCGCCGCCCCGCCCAGGGCGCCGCGATCCGCCTGCGCAGCAAGGTCAACGCGGCCGCCCGCACCGTGCTGGACGACCGCGACTTCGTCGAGATCGAGACCCCGACCCTGACCCGGTCCACCCCCGAGGGCGCCCGCGACTTCCTCGTGCCGGCCCGCCTGCGTCCCGGCTCCTGGTACGCCCTGCCGCAGAGCCCCCAGCTGTTCAAGCAGCTGCTCATGGTGGCCGGCATGGAGCGCTACTACCAGATCGCGCGCTGCTACCGCGACGAGGACTTCCGCGCCGACCGCCAGCCCGAGTTCACCCAGCTCGACATCGAGATGAGCTTCGTCGAGCAGGACGACGTCATCGAGCTCGGCGAGGCGATCGTCGGTCGCGCTGTGGCGCCTGATCGGCGACGAGCATCCCCACCCCGATGCCGCGGATGACCTACGCCGAGGCGATGGCGCGCTACGGCACGGACAAGCCCGACCTGCGCTTCGGCCAGGAGCTGGTCGACTGCACCGAGTACTTCGCCGACACCACGTTCCGGGTGTTCCAGGCGCCGTACGTCGGCGCCGTCGTCATGCCCGGCGGCGGCTCGCAGCCGCGCAAGCAGCTCGACGCCTGGCAGGAGTGGGCCAAGCAGCGCGGCGCCCGCGGGCTGGCCTACGTGCTGGTCGGCGAGGACGGCGAGCTGGGCGGCCCGGTGGCCAAGAACCTCTCCGACGCCGAGCGGCCGGGGCTGGCCGGCTTCGTCGGCGCCCAGCCGGGCGACTGCATCTTCTTCGGCGCCGGCGCCGCCAAGAGCTCGCGCGCCCTGCTGGGCGCCGCGCGGGTCGAGATCGGCAAGCGCTGCAACCTCATCGACGAGTCCGCGTGGGCGTTCGTGTGGGTGCTCGACGCGCCGCTGTTCGAGCCGACCACCGAGGCCGAGGCCAGCGGTGACGTGGCCGTCGGCTCCGGCGCCTGGACCGCGGTGCACCACGCGTTCACCTCGCCCAAGGCCGAGTTCCTCGACACCTTCGACACCGACCCCGGCTCGGCGCTGGCCTACGCCTACGACATCGTCTGCAACGGCAACGAGATCGGTGGCGGGTCGATCCGTATCCACCGCGCCGACGATGCAGAAGCGCGTGTTCGAGGTGATGGGCCTGTCCGAGGAGGACGCCCAGGAGAAGTTCGGCTTCCTGCTCGAGGCGTTCGCGTACGGCGCCCCGCCGCACGGCGGCATCGCCTTCGGCTGGGACCGGATCTGCGCGCTGCTGTCGGGTGCGGACTCGATCCGCGAGGTCATCGCCTTCCCCAAGTCCGGCGGCGGCTACGACCCGCTGACCGCGGCGCCGGCGCCGATCACCGACCAGCAGCGCAAGGAGGCCGGCGTGGACGCCACACCGGAGCCGGCCCTGGAGCCCGCGACCTCGCAGGCCTGACGGCCTCCCCGTCCGGCCTGCCCCTCCGGCCTGCCCGACTCTGTGCCGGTGGCTCGGCGTCCGACGCCCTGGGGGCCCCGGATGCGCCGACTCACCGGCACAGGGTGGTGGTGCCCGGGGTCAGGCGACCTGGCGGCTGCACCACGAGTGGGCGGTGACGTAGCCGAGGCCGTGGTAGAGCCGGCGGGCGACGTCGTTGCTGGCGTACATGCCGAGGGTGCAGACACCGTCCGCGGTCACGGCCAGGCGCGTCAGGTGCGCGGTCATCGCCAGGCCCAGGCCGAGCCCGCGGCGGGACGGGTGCACGGTGATCCCGGCCAGGTGCGGACGTCCGGCGCCGCCCCGCTCCATCACCGCGCACCCGACCAGCCGGCCGTCGTGTCGCACGCCCACCCAGCGTTCGTCGCCATGCTGTCCCGGGCGCGCGTGGGTCGTGGGGTTCGCGACCTCGAGCAGGCGTTGCACCTCCGGCAGGTCGTCGGCACCGAGGTCGATGAGGGCCGACTCGCCCGGCGCAGCCGGGGGAGCGGTGGTCGTCCACATCCACTCCCAGTCGCCGCCGTCGCCGACCTCGAAGTGCCGGTGCAGCAACGGTTCTGCGTCGGCCGGCACAGAGACCGAGGTGACCGCGAGGGCGGCGAGCTGTCCGGTTTCCTGCACGCCTGCCAGCAGCTGGTCGATGGCGTGCGTGCTGCCGATGCAGGCCATCGACCGGCGGCCGAGCGGGTTCTGGCGCACGAACGCCACGGCCCCCGGGACCGAGAAGCCGGGCCCCCGGAACGACGGGCCGACCTCATGCCGCACGAACGGGTCGTCGCCCGCGGCCGACAGCAGGTCGTCGTACGTCCGGAGGACCCGCAGGGTGTCAGACATCGGCCGGCAGGCCCTCCTCGGTGATGCCGTGGCGCTCGTGCCAGCGGCGCAGCGGGGCCGGTGCCCACCAGTTCCAGCGACCGAGCAGCGTCATCGTCGCCGGGACCAGGAGCATCCGCACGAGCGTCGCGTCGACGGCGACCGCGAACGCGAGCGCGACGCCGGTCTCCTTGATCACCAACAGCTTTCCTGCGGCGAAGCCGCCGAACACGATGACGATGAGCATCGCGGCGGAGGTGATGATGCGGCCCGAGCGCTGCAGCCCCAGCACCACCGACTCCCCGTCTGAGCGGCCCTGCTCGTGCAGCTCGACGATGCGGGAGAGCAGGAAGACCTCGTAGTCCATGGACAGCCCGAAGCCGAAGGCGAACAGCAGCAGCGGGATCGTCGACTCGATCGCGCCCACGGAGGAGAAGCCGATGAGCCACTCCAGGTGACCTTGCTGGAACACCCAGACGAGGACCCCGAGGCTGGCTCCCAAGGAGACGACGTTGAGCAGCAAGGCCTTGACCGGCAGGACCAGGGACCCGGTCATGAGGAACAGCAGCACGAACGTGGCCAGCGCGACCAGGCCGATGGCGATGGGCGCGCGCTGCAGCACCGAGGAGTTGAAGTCCGCCAGCGCCGCAGCCTGGCCGGTCACCCAGCTCGGGAACGGCGGCCGGTCGGCGCGCACCTTCGTGACTACGGCCCGGGCCTCGTCGCCTGTGGGTCCGGTGGCCGTGCGCAGACCCACGGCCACCACGTCGGCGGACACCCGGCGGGGCGGGTCGACGCTGGTGACACCGGGCAGGGAGCGGGCCGTGCGCGCCCAGTCCGCCATCTGCTCGAGCGAGGCGCGGCCGACGACTGTGACGGCCGGGGACGTCGCGGCCGGGTAGTCGCGGGCCAGGTCCTCGAAGAAGACGCGCTGGATGTTGCCGACCGGCAGCAGCTCGGTGCCCGACGACGTCGTCCGCAGCCCGAGAGCCGGGATCGCGGCGGCGAGCAGCAGCGCCACGACGGTGAGGACGACGGCCAGCGGGCGTCGTTGCACCCGGCGGGCGAGACGGCTGAACACGCCGTCGTCCGAAGGGGCCTCGGAGCCTCGGCCCATGAGGCGACGCGCGCTGACGGTGCAGAGCGCCGGCACGAGGGTGAGCGCCACGAGCAGGGCCACCAGGACGACCGAGACACCCGCTGCGCCGATCGCCTTCATCAGCGGTGCGGTGAAGACCATCAGCCCGGCCAGCGAGATGCCGACGGTGAGACCGGAGAAGAGCACGGTGCGCCCGGCCGTCGCGACGGTGCGCGTGGTCGCACGGCGCACGTGTGCGGACGTCAGCGACTGCGGGCCCACTCCCGGCGCGGCCCGGTGCAGCTCCTCGCGGAACCGGCTGACCACCAGCAGTCCGTAGTCGATGCACAGGCCCAGGCCGAGCACGGTGACGATGTTGACGACCGTGGCGTCGAGGTCGATGACGTGGGAGAAGACCAGCAGGCTGGCGAGCCCGCCTCCGATGGCAGCGATCGCCCCAAGGATCGGCATGCCGGCGGCGATGAAGCCCCCGAACACGAACACCATGACCAGCAGGCTCACCGGCAGCGCGATGCCCTCACCCACGCGCAGGTCCATCTCCACCTGGTGGTTGATGTCGTTGACCAGCAAGGGAACTCCGCTGGTGCGTGCGGTCGCGCCCGGGACCGGTGCCAGGGCCGAAGCGGCCTCACGCTGGATCCGGTCGATCACGGCGAGCTGGGCGGCCTTGTCCAGCCCGGCGTCCAGCGTCGCCGTGACCAGGAAGCCGGGCCCGGTGGACGCCGCCTGCGACCGCACGAGGGGCGCGGCGGCGGCGGCACCCGGGCCGCCGGGGACGAGGAAGGGGGACTGCACCGACGCGACGTCCGGCATGGCCGACACCCGTTGCTGCAGCGTCCTCGTGGCCTCGGCCACGGCGGGGTCCCCGACGCCGGCCCCGGCCACCTGCACGAGCACCTGGGCCCCGGTCCTGGCCCCGGTGGACAGCAGGTCCTGCCCGGTGCTCGCCTCGCCGGGCACGCGGGGGTCGCCCGAGGACAGCCGGTCGAAGAGGGACTCACCGGTGACGCCCCCCACCGCGGTGGCGAACGCGAGCACCACCGCCACCAGCCAGATGCCGAGGACCCATCGGGCGCGGCGCGCGACGACTGCCCCCAGGCGGTGCATCGGAGCCGGTGTGGGGGCGCGGTGCCTCGCCGTGCGTCGTCTCACGCGGGATAGCCTGCCAGCCGTGACTACCGGCGACGACGACGACCTCTTCGCGGCATCCCGGGGCGGGGGAGCGGCGGCCGGCGCCGACCTGGGGCCGTCGACGATGCCGCCGCTGGCAGCCCGGATGCGCCCGCGGTCACTGGACGAGGTCCGCGGGCAGGGCGACGTGCTCCGGCCGGGCAGCCCGCTGCGCCGGCTGATCGACGGGTCGGCGGGGGCGGCCGGGCCGTTGTCGGCGATCATCTGGGGACCGCCCGGCACGGGCAAGACCACCCTGGCCCACCTGGTGGCCACGGCCGGCGGCCGCCGGTTCGAGGAGCTGTCCGCGGTCACCGCAGGCGTCAAGGACGTCCGCGCGGTCATGGACCGGGCGGCGCGGGAGCGCGACCTGTACGACCGGCAGACGGTGCTGTTCCTCGACGAGATCCACCGGTTCACCAAGGCCCAGCAGGATGCGCTGCTCCCCGGAGTGGAGAACCGGCTCGTGATCCTCGTCGCCGCCACGACCGAGAACCCGTCCTTCAGCGTCATCGCCCCGCTGCTGTCGCGCTCGATGCTCATCACCCTGGGGCCACTCGCCGACGACGAGCTCGACGACGTCCTCACCGCCGCGCTCGAGCAGGACCGGGGCCTGGCCGGGGAGCTCGCGCTGGAGCCCGAGGCGCGGGCGCACATCATCCGGATGGCCGGCGGCGACGCGCGGCGCGCCCTCACCGCGCTGGAGGCGGCGGCCGGCGTGGCCCTGGACGCGGCGCCCGCCGGCCGGACCGGCGACGTGCCGTTGCCGATCACGCTCGCGCAGGTCGAGCAGGCCGTCGCCCACGCGGCGGTGCGCTACGACCGGGCCGGGGACCAGCACTACGACGTGGCCAGCGCGCTGATCAAGTCGATGCGCGGCAGCGACGTCGACGCCGCGCTGCACTACCTCGCCCGGATGCTCGAGGCGGGGGAGGACCCGAGGTTCATCGCGCGCCGCATCGTCATCGCCGCGAGCGAGGACGTCGGCATGGCCGACCCGACGGCGCTGCAGACCGCCGTCGCGGCGCTGCACGCGGTCGCGCAGATCGGCATGCCGGAGGCGCGGATCATCCTGGCGCAGGCCGTGGTCCACAACGCGCTCGCGCCCAAGTCGAACGCCAGCTACGCCGGCATCAATGCCGCGATCGCCGACATCCGGGCCGGAAAGGGCGGCCCGGTGCCGCCGCACCTGCGCGGCAGCGGGTACGCCGGCGCGGCCCGCCTCGGGCACGGCGAGGGCTACCGGTACGCGCACGACGACCCCGCCGGAGTGGTCGCGCAGCAGTACCTCCCGGACGACCTCGTGCAGTCCGCGACGTACTACCGGCCGACCGGGCGCGGTTTCGAGGAACGACTCGGCCCCCGGTGGAAGTGGCTGCGAGAGCTGATCCGCGGTCGGTAACGATTTGCCACATAGCGGTTCCAGGTTGCTGGAAACCACCCGTGACCTGTGGCACATTTACGCCGTCTCGTGGAGAGGGCGTCACATCTCCACACCCGGGGGACAGCTGTCGGACGACGTCCCGGAGCTGAGCCCCGGCGACCACACCATCAGGATGGAGAGCGCATGTCGCTCGGTTTCGACAGCACGGGCGCGGCGGTGGCCACCGAGGGGGACCTCCTCGAGCCGCCGGCCCAAGCGGTGGAGGACAAGCGGCACGGCCGTTCCCCCTCACAGATCGCCTTCGACCGGCTGCGGCACGACAAGGTCGCCATGGTCTGCCTCGCGATCGTGCTGTTCTTCGTCCTGGTCGCGGTCTTCGCGCCCCTGCTGTGCAAGCTCGAGGGCCAGACCCCGACCGCCCTGAACCAGGACCTGATCGCCGAGGACACGCTGCCCACGATCGGTGTCGACCTCCGACCACTGGTTCGGCATCGAGCCGCGGCTGGGCCGCGACCTCTTCGCCCGCTGGGTGTACGGCGCCCGGCCCTCGCTGATCATCGGCTTCCTCGCTGCCACGCTCTCGACGGTGGTCGGCGTGACGATGGGCCTGATCGCCGGCTACCTCGGCGGGATCACCGACAAGGTGATCACCTGGCTCATCGACTTCCTGCTGAGCCTGCCGTTCCTGCTCTTCGTCCTCGCCCTGGTCCCCATCGCCGAGGCCCGGTTCGGCCCCGCGGGCGGCCTGTCGGCGGACCAGACCTCCACGATCCGGTTCTGGGTCCTCATCTTCGTGCTCGTGATCTTCGGCTGGCTGGGCCTCGCCCGGCTCGTGCGGGGTGAGGTCATCGCTCTGCGCGAGCGCGAGTTCGTCCAGGCCGCCCGGGCGGTCGGCGTGCCGACGAGCAGCATCCTGTTCCGGGAGATCCTGCCCAACCTCGTCGGCCCGATCATCGTGTCGATGTCCATCGCGGTCCCGGCGTACATCGCCTTCGAGGCCACCTTGTCCTTCCTCGGCGCGGGCCTGGTCGAGCCCACCGCCTCGTGGGGGCGCACGATCGCGAACGCGCAGAACTCGTTCGCGTCCTACCCCCTCTACCTCTGGCCTCCGGTCATCGGCGTCTCGCTGCTCGTGCTGGCCCTGAGCCTGCTCGGCGACTCCGTCCGGGACGCCTTCGACCCCAACACCCGTCGGTAAGAGCTGTCGCCCGTACCGATCACCAGCTCCCGGCACTTCGCCCGGGACTCGCACACAAGGGAGCAATACATGCGCTGGACCCAAGTCCTCGCCCTGGGGGCGGCGGCCTCGATCGCGGCCACCGCGGCCTGCGGTGCGCCGTCGAAGGACGCCGGCACCACCTCGGGCAAGAGCAGCACCACGGACGCCGCCGCACCGACGGCCTCGGCCGGCCTGATGCCCGACGCGAAGGGCCCGGCGCCGGAGGAGCCCGGCGCGAAGAAGGGCGGCACGCTCACCGTGTCGTACTCGACCTCCCCGTCGGGCATGGACCCGAGCTCGCAGTTCTACCAGGACAGCGCCGCGATCCTGAAGCTCACGAACCGCGCGCTGACCGCCTTCGCCCTGCGTGACGGCAAGAGCGTCCTGGTGCCCGACCTGGCCACGGACCTGGGCAAGGCCTCAGCCAACGGCCTGGACTGGACCTACACCCTCAAGGACGGCCTGAAGTACGAGGACGGCAGCCCGGTCAAGGCCGAGGACGTCGCCTACGCCATCAAGCGCTCGTTCGCCCAGGAGGAGCTGCCCGGCGGCCCCACCTACCAGAACGACTTCTTCAAGGGCGGCGACACCTACAAGGGCCCGTACAAGTCCGGTGACAAGTTCGCGGGTGTGTCCACCCCGGACGACAAGACCGTGGTGATCCACCTGCGCAAGAAGTTCGAGACGCTGCCGTACTTCGTCTCCTTCTCGCAGTTCTCGCCGATCCCCAAGGCGAAGGACACCAAGCAGAACTACAGCAACCACCCGATCGCCACCGGGCCGTACATGTTCAAGTCCTTCACCCAGGGCACCAAGCTGGAGCTGGTCAAGAACCCGAACTGGGTCGCCAGCACGGACCCGGTGCGCCACCAGTACCTCGACGGCTACACGTTCAACTTCGGCGTCGACTCGGTCAAGACCCAGCAGGCGATCCTGGCCAGCAACGGCCCCGACGCGACCACGCTGAACTGGGACCAGATCGACGCGCAGTTCGTCGACCAGGTCACCGGCGCCAAGAAGAGCCAGTTCGTGCAGGGCCCGTCCTCGTGCACGGTCACCATCAACCTGGACACCCGCAAGATGCCGCTGGCAGTGCGCAAGGCCCTCGCCGTGGCCTACCCGTGGGACCAGGTGCGCAAGGCCGCCGGCCTGACCTCGCTGTCCGCCCCGCCGGCACACACGCTGATCCCGCCGCAGGTCCCCGGGCACCTCGACTACACGCTGCCGGGGCTGAGCGGCACCGGCAAGGGTGACCCGGTCGCGGCGAAGAAGATGCTGGCCGACGCCGGCAAGACCGGCTTCGAGCTGAGCTTCTACTACACGAACGACGACCCGATCGCCCAGCAGGTCAACCTGGTCCGCAAGCAGGCGCTGGAGGCGGCCGGCTTCAAGGTCCACGACATGGGTGTCGCCGGCAAGGAGCGCCGCACGCTCATCGCCGACCCGAAGGCCCCGACCAACATGCTGCAGAGCCCCGCCGGCTGGTGCTTCGACTGGCCGAGCGGTGACGCGATCTTCCCGCCCACGGTGGCCAGCACGGTCATGAAGACCGGCGGCACGGGCTGGGGCAACCTGTCCGACCCGAAGATCGACGCCGAGATCAACCGCATCTCGGCGCTGAGCATCGCCGAGCAGGGCCCCGAGTGGGGCAAGTTCGACAAGTGGCTGATGGAGAACTACCTGCCGGCGCTCCCGTACTACTGGGACAAGGGCAACTTCGTGTTCGGCACCAAGGTGCACGGCGTCGTCGACGACCCGAACCACGGCATGCCGTTCCTGGAGAACATCTGGGTCGACCAGTAACCAGCTGTTCGCTTCCGGTGGGGGGCACGGGCCACACCCTGTGCCCCCCACCACCAGCCCCACCCCAACCGTGAGGATCCTGCGTGGCTCTCTACATCGCCCGTCGCGCGGCCATGGCCGCCAGCGTCATCCTGGTGGCCATGATCGCGACGTTCGTGCTCTTCTTCGTCGGGCCTGCAGACCCGGCGCGGTCGATGTGCGGTGACCAGCGCTGCACGCCCGAGCGCCTGGCCGACATCCGGCACAGCATGAAGCTGGACCGCCCGGTCTCCGAGCAGTTCACCGAGTACTTCAAGGGCGTCTTCGTCGGGCGCACGATCGTCAACGGTGGCTTCACCAAGCCGTGCTCCGCGCCCTGCCTGGGCTACTCGTTCCGCACCGACCGTGAGGTCAAGGGCGAGATCTTCTCCCGCTTCCCCGCCACCTTGTCGCTGGCCCTCGGTGCCATGGTCGTGTTCCTCACGATCGGCATCGGCACCGGGGTCTACAGCGCCCGACGACGCGGGTCGCGGCTCGACCGCACCGTCGTCGGTTTCACGCAGGTGTTCGGGTCGATCCCGTACTACATCCTGGCGCTGCTGTTCGCGCTGTACTTCATGATCCTCAACCCGATCCTGCCGCGCAGCACCTACGCGCCGCTGACCACCGCCGGGCCGCTCGCCTGGGCGTCGGGGTTGCTGGCGCCCTGGATCATGCTGGGCCTGGCCACCGCCACCGGCTACACGCGCTACGCCCGCGCCTCCATGGTGGAGACCCTGTCCCAGGACTACGTGCGGACGGCACGCTCGAAGGGCATCTCCGAGCGGAGGGTCGTCTACCGTCACGCCCTGCGGGGGGCCCTCAGCCCGGTCGTCACGATCCTCGGCCTGGACATGGCCGCGCTGCTGTCCGGCACCCTGATCACCGAGCAGATCTTCGAGATCGACGGCATCGGCCGGCTGGCCCTGCAGTCCCTCAACAACGACGACCTGCCGATCATCATGGGCACCGTGCTGGTCGCGGCCACCTTGGTGGTCGTGCTGAACCTGGTGGTCGACATCGCCTACTCCTTCATCGACCCGCGAGTGAGGCTCTCATGAGCACCCAGCCCACCGTGCTCACCGACCTGAGCACCGACAGCGGAGCCTCCGCCGACGGCGACGTGGTCCTGAGGGTCCGCGACCTGAGCGTGCGGTTCCCCAGTGACGAGGGCCAGGTCAACGCCGTCAGCGAGCTCAGCTACGACGCCCGGCTCGGCCGCACGCTGGCCATCGTGGGGGAGTCGGGCTCGGGCAAGTCCGTCTCCAGCATGTCCGTCCTCGGCCTGCACAACCCCAAGCGCACGATGATGTCCGGCAGCATCCTGCTCGACGGGCAGGAGATCGTCGGCGCCTCGCCGAGCCAGCTCCAGAAGGTCCGCAGCAGCACCGTGGCGATGGTCTTCCAGGACCCGCAGTCCTCGCTGCACCCCTTCTACCGCATCGGCAACCAGATCGCCGAGGCCTACAAGGCGCACCACAAGGTCTCCAGCGCGGTCGCGAAGAAGCGGGCCGTGGAGATGCTGGACCTGGTCGGCATCCCGAACCCCGACCGTCGCGCCCGCAGCTACCCGCACGAGTTCTCCGGCGGCATGCGGCAGCGCGCGATGATCGCCCTCGGCCTGGTCAACAACCCCAAGCTGCTCATCGCCGACGAGCCGACCACGGCGCTCGACGTGACCGTGCAGGCGCAGATCCTCGACCTGCTCAAGGACATGCAGCGCGAGTTCGGCTCAGCCATCGTGCTGATCACCCACGACCTCGCGGTCGTCGCCGAGGTGGCCGACGACATCCTGGTGATGTACGCCGGGCGGGCCGTCGAGCGCGGCCTGGCCAAGCAGGTCCTCGCCGACCCCCTGCACCCCTACACCTGGGGCCTGCTGCAGAGCCTGCCCTCGGCCTCGGAGGAGCAGGACCACCTGCGCGCGATCCGCGGTGCCCCGCCCAGCCTGGTGGCGCTGCCCACCGGCTGCTCCTTCCACCCCCGCTGCGACTTCCGGGCGGCGGTGGGCGGCGACGCGTGCGCCAGCACGCTGCCCGAGCTCACGCCCGCACCCGGGGACGAGACCCGGCTGACCCGCTGCCACCTGCTGGACCCGCGCGGCGTCCTGAACGAGGAGATCCACCCATGAGCGAGCTGCTCAAGGTCACCGACCTGGTCAAGCACTTCCCGGTGCGGGAGGTCCAGGGCCTGAAGATGGTCCGCGGCGACGTGCGCGCCGTTGACGGCGTCAGCTTCACCGTCGACCACGGCCAGACCCTGGGGCTGGTGGGGGAGTCCGGCTGCGGCAAGTCCACGACCTCGCGGCTTGTCACGCGGCTGCTCGAGCCGACCTCCGGCTCGATCCTCTTCGAGGGCAACGAGCTGGCCCACGCGAGCGAGGCGAAGCTGCGGCCGTACCGCCGCGACCTGCAGATCGTCTTCCAGGACCCCTACAGCTCGCTCAACCCCCGGCACACGGTGGCCACGATCCTGTCGACGCCGCTGCGCGTGCACGGCCTCGCCAAGGGCCGGGAGAAGCAGCGCGTGCAGGAGCTGCTCGAGCTGGTCGGCCTCAACCCCGAGCACATCAACCGCTACCCCAACGAGTTCTCCGGCGGCCAGCGCCAGCGCATCGGCATCGCCCGGGCCCTCGCCGTCGAGCCCAAGCTGATCATCGCCGACGAGCCGGTCTCCGCCCTCGACGTCTCCATCCAGGCGCAGGTCATGAACCTCCTCGGCACCCTGCGCCGCGAGCTCGACCTGGCCTTCATCTTCATCGCCCACGACCTCGGCGTCGTGCGCCACTTCTGCGACCGGGTCGCGGTGATGTACCTCGGCAAGATCGTCGAGCAGGGCGACCGGCAGCAGATCTACACCGCGCCGCAGCACCCCTACACGCAGGCGCTGCTCTCCGCGGCGCCGGACATCAACGTGGTGCGCGGGGTGCCGCCCAAGGAGCGGATCCGGCTGGTGGGCGACGTACCCAGCCCGGTCAACCCGCCCAGCGGCTGCCGCTTCCGCACCCGCTGCTGGAAGGCCCAGGACATCTGCGCCGCCGTCGAGCCGCCGCTGGAGAGCGCGAACGGCGCGACCCCCGGCCACACGCTGGCGTGCCACTTCCCGGAGGTCAAGACCGAGCTCACGGCCGAGGTCCCGGCCTGAGCCGCGGCGGGGGTAAGGTCTCGCGGGTACGAGACCGTCGGGGTGTGGCGTGCGCCGCACCCCTGCTCCGTGAGGTGAGAATGTGACTCCCGTGTCCCTCGGCGACATCGCCGGTGTGATCGCCGCCCTGGCCTTCGCCTATCTGGTCCTGCGCCTCGGCAGCGTGGTCGGCAAGGCCGGCAAGGTGCTCGACGAGGCCCGGATCGGGGTGCGGGGGGTCTCGGAGCAGACCGTGCCGCTGCTGTCGCAGGTGACCGACACGGTGGCCGCGACCAACGAGCAGATGGTCCGCGTCGACACCATCACCGCCAACGTGTCCTCGATGACGACCAACGTCAACGCCCTGACCTCGCTGTTCGCCGCGACGCTGGGCTCCCCGGTGGTCAAGGTCGCGGCCTTCACCTACGGCGTGCGGTCCGCGCTCACCGGCGCCGGGTCCTCCTCGCGGTCCACCCGTGGCCGTCGGCGCCGGGGCTGACCGGCATGCGACGACTGTTCTGGATGACCCTCGGCGCGACCGCCGGGGTCCTGCTGGTGCGCAAGGTGACCAAGGCGGCCGAGGCCTACTCGCCCACCAACCTGGCCGGCGGGTTCGCCGGCGGGCTGTCCGACCTCGGTGAGGGCCTGCGCGAGCTGGCCGACGCCGTCCGCGAGGGCATGAGCCAGCGCGAGGGCGAGCTGCGCAACGCGCTCGGCATCGACACCGGCACGCTGCCCGGAGGCGGCTCGCTCTCGGCCCAGGAGGCTCAGGAGCTGATCGACCACCCCACCGCGCCCCGAGCTCGGTAGGGGCCGCGGCCCCCGCCACCGGCCCTGTCGCGCCGTCGCGACATACCCTTGTGCTCTGGCCTGCCCGGGTCCCGGACGCCGGAGCACTCCACAGCCGAAGGACACCCACACCATGGAAACCGCCGAGATCAGGCGCCGCTGGCTCCGCTTCTTCGAGAGCAAGGGCCACGCGGTCGTGCCCAGCTCCCCCCTGCTGTACGACGACCCGAACCTGCTGTTCGTCAACGCCGGCATGGTGCCGTTCAAGCCCTACTTCCTCGGCCAGGAGACCGCGCCGTGGAAGCGCGCCACGAGCGTGCAGAAGTGCGTGCGCACCGGCGACATCGAGGAGGTCGGCAAGACCAGCCGGCACGCGACCTTCTTCCAGATGAACGGCAACTTCTCCTTCGGGGACTACTTCAAGGCCGACGCGATCCGCTTCGCCTGGGAGCTGCTCACCGGCGCCCAGTCCGACGGCGGCTACGGGCTCGACCCCGAACGGCTCTGGGCGACGGTCTACCTCGACGACGACGAGGCCGCGCAGCTGTGGGTGGAGCTGACCGACATCCCCGCCGAGCGCGTCGTGCGCCGCGGGATGGCCGACAACTTCTGGTCCATGGGCGTGCCCGGGCCGTGCGGGCCCTCCAGCGAGATCTTCATCGACCGCGGGCCGGCGTACGGCGCGGAGGGTGGCCCGGCGGTCGACGAGGACCGCTACATGGAGATATGGAACCTCGTCTTCATGCAGAACGTCCGCGGCGAGGGCAGCACCAAGGAGGACTACCCGATCCTCGGTGAGCTGCCCGCCAAGAACATCGACACCGGCATGGGGCTGGAGCGGATCGCCTCGGTGCTCCAGGGCGTGCACAACCTCTACGAGACCGACGAGGTCTACCCCGTCCTCGAGCGCGCCGCCCAGCTCGCCGGCAAGCACTACGGCGCCCGCTCCGGGCACGACGCGGCGCACAGCCACCCCGACGACGTCCGGCTGCGCGTCGTCGCCGACCACGTCCGCACCTCGCTGATGCTCATCGGCGACGGTGTGACCCCCGGCAACGAGGGCCGCGGCTACGTGCTGCGCCGGATGCTGCGCCGCGCCGTCCGCTCGATGCGTCTGCTCGGCGTCGACCAGCCGTGCCTGCCCGAGCTGCTCCCGGTGAGCATGGAGCGGATGAAGCAGTCCTACCCCGAGCTCGAGAGCGACTTCGGGCGGATCTCCACGATCGCCTACGCCGAGGAGGAGGCGTTCCGGCGGACGCTCGCCGCCGGTACGACGATCCTCGACACCGCGGTGACGCGCGCCAAGACCGCCGGCCGGTCCACCCTGGCCGGCGACGAGGCGTTCGCCCTGCACGACACCTACGGCTTCCCGATCGACCTGACTCTGGAGATGGCGGCCGAGCAGGGCGTCGACGTCGACGAGGCGGGCTTCCGCCGGCTGATGACCGAGCAGCGCCAGCGGGCCAAGGCCGACGCCCGGGCGAAGAAGAGCGCGCACGGTGACACCTCTGTCTACCGCGCGGTCGCCGACTCCCTGGGGCGCAGCGTCGAGTTCACCGGCTACCACGAGGTCACCTCGGAGGCGCTGGTCTCCGGGCTGCTCGTGGACGGCGAGCCGGTCGCCTCCGCCCGTGCCGGTCAGGACGTCGAGCTGGTCCTGGACCGGACGCCGTTCTACGCCGAGGGCGGCGGCCAGCTCGCCGACGGGGGGCGGATCGAGCTGGCGGGCGGCGCGGTCGTCGAGGTTCACGACGTGCAGTCGCCGATCAAGGGGCTGATCGTGCACCGCGCCAGCGTGCTGTCCGGCGAGGTCAGCACCGGCACGGCCGCGCACGCACTCGTCGACATCGACCGTCGCCGGGCGATCTCCCGGGCCCACACCGCGACGCACATGGTGCACAAGGCGATCCGTGAGGCGCTGGGCGACACCGCGACCCAGGCCGGCTCGGAGAACGCGCCGGGCCGGTTCCGGTTCGACTTCAACGCGCAGTCGGCGCTGCCGGTGTCGGTCCTGTCCGACGTGGAGGCCAAGGTCAACGCGCTACTGCTCGAGGACCTGCCGGTGCACGCCGAGATCATGACCCAGCAACAGGCCCGCGACTCGGGGGCGATGGCACTGTTCGGTGAGAAGTACGGGGACGCGGTGCGCGTGATCTCGGTCGGCGACTGGGCCCGCGAGCTGTGCGGTGGCACGCACGCGCAGCGCTCCGGCCAGCTCGGCCTGGTCAAGCTGCTGGGTGAGGCGTCGATCGGCTCCGGCGTGCGCCGCGTCGAGGCGCTGGTCGGCACCGACGCCTACGACTTCCTCGCCCGCGAGCACGCGGTGGTCGGCCAGCTCACCGAGGCCCTCAAGGTGCGGCCGGAGGAGCTGCCCGAGCGCATCTCGAGCATCCTCGGCCGGCTCAAGGACGCCGAGCGCGAGATCACGACCATGCGCCAGCAGCAGGTGCTCGCCCAGGCCGGGGCGCTGGTCTCCGGGGCGCGGGACGTCTTCGGCGTGAGCTTCATCGGCCACGACGCCGGCACCGGCATCGGCGCCGACGACCTGCGCGGGCTGGCCCTCGACCTGCGGGGGCGCCTGGGCAACGACCGCCCCAGCGTCGTCGCGGTGGCCGGCGTGGCCAAGGACCGGCCCGTGGTCATCGTGGCCACGAACGACGCGGCCCGGCAGTGGGGCGTCCGGGCCGGCGACCTGGTCAAGGTCGCGGCCCAGACGCTCGGCGGCGGCGGCGGCGGCAAGGACGACGTGGCCCAAGGTGGTGGCACCGACGCGACCAAGGTCGCCGACGCGCTGGCGCGCGTCGAGCACACGGTCGGCGAGCGCGTCACCGCAGGTCGCTGACCGGATGCGCACCGGCGTGCGGCTCGGGGTCGACGTGGGCAGTGTCCGCGTCGGCCTCGCTGCCAGCGACCCCTCCGGGGTGATCGCCACGCCGGTGCGGACGCTGCCGCGGGACCTCGGCGGCAGGTCCGACCAGCACAGTATCGCCGCGGCCGTGCGCGAGCGCGCGGTGCTCGAGGTCGTCGTGGGCCTGCCCCGGTCCCTCTCCGGCCTGGAGGGCCGGGCGGCCGCGCTGGCACGGGACTACGCGGTCGAGCTGGCTGCACTGGTCGCCCCGGTGCCGGTGCGCCTGGTGGACGAGCGGCTGTCGACGGTGGATGCTTCAAGGACGCTGCGGGACAGTGGTGTCGCCGGCCGCAAGCAGCGCGCCGTGGTGGACCAGGCGGCAGCAGTGCTCATCCTCCAGTCAGCCCTGGATGGCGAGCGCAGCACCGGGACGCCGCCCGGCGAGCCCGTGCGGCTCGGCGACAGCGTGCGACCCGGCGAGGACGTGCAGCCCGGCGGGGGCGGCGGACCCCGCCGGCCGCGTAAACCCCGGCACAGGACAAGGGGCCAGGACCGATGAAGGACCAGCACCTCGAGAGCTCCATCTTCGGCGACGCCGTGGAGGGCGGTGGCGCCTCCGCCGACGCGTCAGGTGCTTCGGGGCGGCCGGCGGGGGGACCGGGGGACGAGGCGCTGACCCAGGAGGACGGTCGGGCACGACCGGGACGGCCCGGTCGCCGCGCCCGGGGGGCGGGCGGTCCAGGCGGTCCGCTGACCCCGCAGGAGCGGCGCCGGCGTCGGCGACGCCGGCGCACCCGCGGGCTGCTCGTGCTGCTGCTCTGCGTCGCGCTCGTCGGCGGTGCCGGCGTCGCCGCCGTACAGGTCCTGAAGCCCGTGGTGGCCGGACTGACCGAGAGCCAGGACTGGACCGGCACCGGGACGGGCCGAGCGACCGTGGTGGTGCACGCCGGTGACTCGGGGCGGACCATCGGGGTGGCCCTGCAGCAGGCCGGGGTGGTCAAGACCTCCAAGGCCTTCGCGGACGTCGCGGCCGACAACCCGCAGGCCGGCTCCATCCAGCCGGGGTCCTACGCCCTGCGCACCCGGATGAGCGCGACCTCGGCGCTGGACATGCTGCTCGACCCGGCCAACCGCACCGTGCCGCGGGTCGTCGTCCGCGAGGGCCTGTGGAAGACCGAGGTCATCAAGGCGCTGTCCAACGGCACCGGGCGGCCGTTGGCGGAGTACGAGGCGGCGCTGAAGAACCCCGCTGCCCTCGGACTGCCGGCTGCGGCCAAGGGCAACGTCGAGGGATACCTCTTCCCGGCGACGTACGAGTTCGAGGCGGACGCCGGCGCCACCATCCAGCTGCGCACCATGGTCGCCAAGACGCTCACCCAGCTCCGTGCCGCCGGTGTCGCCCCGGCGAATGCCGAGCGGGTGCTCACCGTCGCCAGCATCGTGGAGGCGGAGGCCCGGCGCGACGCCGATCGCGGCAAGGTCGCGCGGGTGGTCTACAACCGCCTGGCCAGGAAGACCAAGCTGCAGATGGACTCCACGGTGCACTACGTGGTGCAGCGCCGCGGCGGGGTGGCCACCAGTGACGCCGAGCGCGCCACGAAGAGCCCCTACAACACCTACTACGTGACCGGCCTCCCGGCCGGACCGATCGGCAACCCGGGCAGCGCCTCGATCACCGCAGCGGCCCGCCCGACGCCGGGCCCTTGGTTGTACTTCGTCGCGGTCAACCCCGACACGGGCGAGACGCGGTTCGCCACCGACGCGGCCGCACACCGGGCCAACGAGAAGCTCTTCAACGCCTGGTGCTCGGCGCACAAGGCGCGGTGCTGAGCACGGTGGCTCCTGCAGGGGGAGCGGCCCACCGGGCCGCGGTGCTGGGCTCTCCCATCGCCCACTCGCTGTCGCCGGCGCTGCACACGGCCGCCTACGCCGTCCTGGGCCTCGACGACTGGAGCTACACCGCCCACGAGGTGAGCGAGCTCGACCTCGCCCCCTTCGTGGCCGGGCTCGGTCTCGAGTGGGCCGGCCTGTCGTTGACCATGCCGCTGAAGGAGGCTGCCTTCGCCGTCGCGGACGAGGTGTCGTCGCTGGCGCGGGAGGTCGGGGCCGTCAACACGCTGGTGCGCACGCCCGGTGGAGGGTGGTCGGCCGACAACACCGACGTGCACGGTATGACGCGTGCGCTGCGGGAAGCGGGCGCGGTGGACGCGGTGGCGACGTCGGGGCATGCGCTCGTCCTCGGATCGGGTGCCACCGCGCGCTCGGCGGTCGCGTCGTTGGCGGAGCTCGGCGCGCAGCGGGTCACCTTCGCGGTGCGCGGCACCGTCCGCGCAGAAACCGTTGCGCAGGCGCGCAGTCGAGGGATGGGCGTGCAGGAGTGTGGGTTGGGTGGGCTGTCGGCGGTGCTGCCCGACGTGTCGCTGGTGGTGTCGACGCTACCGGGTGGCGCGGCACCGGTCGGGGTCCTCGGTGACGCTCCCGACCTGGCCGGACGGGTCCTGCTCGACGTGGTCTACGCGGGCTGGCCCACTCCGCTGGCGCAGGCGTTCGAGGAAGCGGGTGGACGGGTCGTGTCGGGATTCGAGATGCTGCTGCACCAGGCAGCCCGGCAGGTCGAGCTCATGACCGGGCACCCCGGGCCGGTCGCGGCGATGCGCGCCGCGGGGCTCGCCGCGATGGGGCACCGGTGAGCCTGACCGTCCCGGACGCCGCCGTACCGCTGTGGCTGGTGCTGGGGCTGGCCCTGGCGGGCGGTGTCGTCGGGCTGGCGGTCGCCGGCCAGCTCGCCGACGGGCGGTACCGCCACCTCGACGAGCGGAGGCCGGCCCTGCCGCGGCACCGGAGCGGGATCGCTCTTGCGACCGCGCTGGCCTGGGGCGCGCTGACGTGGCGCTTCGGTGACGCGGCGGGCTGGGCGGTGCTCCCGGCGTACCTGTATCTGGGCGTGGTGGGGGTGGCGCTGGCCTCGATCGACCTGGATGTGCACCGGCTGCCGGACGTGCTGGTGCTTCCGTCGGCGCCGGCCGTCCTGGCCCTGCTGGCGGTGGCGTCGGCCTCGCTGGGGCAGTGGTGGCCGCTGGGGCGGGCCGTCCTCGCCGCGCTCGTGCTCTTCACCGGCTACTTCCTGCTGATGATCCTGTCCCCGGGGGGCGGCGGCCTCGGCTTCGGTGACGTCAAGCTCGCGCTCGTGCTCGGCCCGCTGCTGGGCTGGGTCGGCTGGGGTCCGGTCGTGGTCTCGGTCGCCGCCGCGTTCGTGCTCGGAGGGCTCGTCTCGGTGGTGCTGCTGGCCCTGCGCCGGGTGTCGCGGCAGTCCTCCATCGCCTTCGGCCCGGCCATGATCGCCGGGGCGTTCGTGGCGCTCGTCTTCCCGGTCCAGGTGCTGACCGGCGCGTCGTAGCCGCGGCGCCGCGTGGCAGGATTCCAGCCATGCTGCGTTGGTTGACCGCCGGTGAGTCCCACGGCCCTGCCCTGATGGCGACGCTCGAGGGGATGCCGGCCGGGGTCGAGGTCACCAGCGCCGACGTCGCCTCCGCCCTCGCCCGCCGCCGGCTGGGCTTCGGGCGCGGCGCCCGGATGAAGTTCGAGCTGGACGAGGTGGAGTTCCTCGGCGGCCTGCGCCACGGCGTCACCCTCGGGTCGCCGCTGGCCATCCGGATCGGCAACACCGAGTGGCCCAAGTGGCGGACGGTGATGAGCCCCGACCCGGTCGCGGCCGACGAGCTCGCCGCCGCCGACGACGTGGGCGCGCCGCAGGAGGTGGCGCGCAACCGCCCGCTCACCCGGCCGCGGCCCGGCCACGCCGACCTGGTCGGGATGCAGAAGTACGGCTTCGAGGACGCCCGGCCGGTGCTGGAGCGGGCGTCGGCCCGCGAGACCGCCGCGCGCGTCGCCCTCGGCTGCATCGCGTCGGCCTTCCTGGAACAGGCCTACGGCATCCGGCTGGTCTCCCACACCGTGGCGATCGGCACCGCCGGCGTGGGCGACGATGCGGTGCTCCCCACGCCGGACGACGTGGCGGCGCTGGACGCCGACCCGGTGCGGACGCTGGATGCCGCCGGCTCGGCGGCGATGGTGGCCGAGGTCGAGGCGGCCCGCAAGGACGGCGACACCCTGGGCGGTGTGGTGGAGGTCGTGGCCTACGGCCTGCCGCCGGGCCTCGGGTCCCACGTGCACTGGGACCGCCGGCTCGACGCCCGGCTCGCCGGGGCGCTGATGGGGATCCAGGCGATCAAGGGCGTGGAGGTCGGCGACGGGTTCCGCACCGCGGCCCGGCGGGGATCCGCGGCGCACGACGAGATGGAGCGCGACGAGGCCGGGGTGATCCAGCGGCGGACCGGTCGTGCCGGTGGCACCGAGGGCGGCATGTCCACCGGTGGCATCCTGCGGGTGCGTGCCGCGATGAAGCCGATCAGCACCGTGCCGCGGTCGCTGGACACGGTCGACATCGCCTCCGAGGAGCCGGCCAAGGCGATCCACCAGCGCTCGGACGTGTGCGCCGTGCCGGCAGCCGGTGTCGTGGCCGAGGCGATGGTCGCCCTCGTCCTGGCCCAGGCGTGCGTGGAGAAGTTCGGTGGCGACAGCGTGGCCGAGACCGCCCGCAACCACCGTGGTTACCTCGACGCGATCCCCGAGGCGCTGCGCTCATGGTGACCGCGGCCGGGCGCCCCCGCGTGGTGCTGATCGGGCCGCCGGGATCGGGCAAGACCACCGTCGGCCGGGAGGTGGCGTCGCTGCTCGGGCTGCCGCTGCACGACACCGACCGGGCCATCGAGCAGGCCGCGGGCCGCAGCATCTCCGAGATCTTCGTCGAGGACGGGGAGGCGACGTTCCGCGAGCTCGAGCGGGGTGAGGTCGAGCGCGCGCTCGCAGGCCATGACGGAGTGCTCTCGCTCGGCGGCGGCTCCGTCCTCGACGAGACCACCCAGGGCCTGCTGGCCGGGCACACCGTCGTCTACCTGCAGGTGGGGATCGCGGATGCCGCCAAGCGGGTCGGGTTCGACCGCAGCAGACCGCTGCTCGCCCTGCAGCCGCGGGCGGCGTGGGTCCGGCTGATGGAGGAGCGCCGTGGGACCTACGAGCGTCTGGCGGTGCACGCCGTCGACACGGCCGGGCGCACCCCCCAGGACATCGCCGCCGAGATCGTGAATCTGTTGGAGGACCCATCGTGAGTGACCAGACCCGCATCTCCGTCGGTGAAGGGTCGTCGTACGACGTCGTCATCGGCACCGGTCTCCTCGGCGAGCTGCCCGGCCTGCTCGGCGGGGGTGTCGAGCGCGTCCTGGTGGTGCACCCTCGAGCCCTGCGTGCCACCGGCGAGGCTGTCCGGGACGACCTTGCGGCACAGGGGTTCTCGGCGTTCGTCGCCGAGGTCCCCGACGCGGAGGAGGCCAAGTCGGCCGAGGTGGCGTCGTTCCTGTGGGGGGTGCTCGGCCAGGCCGGCTTCACGCGCAGCGACGCGGTCGTCAGCGTCGGTGGGGGCGCCGTCACCGACCTGGCCGGGTTCGTCGCGGCGACCTGGCTCCGGGGCGTCAAGGTGGTCCACCTGCCCACGACCCTGCTCGGCATGGTCGACGCCGCGGTGGGTGGCAAGACCGGCATCAACACCGCCGAGGGCAAGAACCTCGTCGGCGCGTTCCACCCGCCGGCAGGGGTGCTGTGCGACCTGTCGACGCTGGAGACGTTGCCGCCCAACGACTTCGTGGCCGGGCTGGCCGAGGTCATCAAGTGCGGGTTCATCGCCGACCCGGTGATCCTCGACATCATCGAGGCCGACCCCGAGGCGGCCACGCGGGCCGATGGTGCGTCCGTGCGCGAGCTCGTGGAGCGAGCCGTCGCGGTCAAGGCCAAGGTCGTGAGCGAGGACCTCAAGGAGTCCTCGTTGCGGGAGATCCTCAACTACGGGCACACGTTCGGGCACGCCATCGAGCAGGTGGAGCGCTACGCCTGGCGGCACGGTGCCGCGGTGAGCGTCGGCATGGTCTTCGTCGCCGAGCTCGCCCGTCTCGCAGGGCGGTTGGACGACGAGGTGGTGGACCGACACCGCAGCATCCTCAGCAGCGTCGGGCTGCCGGTCACCTATCGGGGCGACCGCTGGCCGGGGCTCTACGACGCGATGCGGCGGGACAAGAAGAACCGTGGGTCGCTGCTGCGCTTCGTGGTGCTCGACGGTCTCGCCCGCCCGAACCGGCTGGAAGGACCGGACCCCGCGCTGCTGTCGGCCGCGTACGCGGAGGTCTCCCGCGACTGACGGCCCGACTGCCTGTGCGCTGCCAGGATGTGCGGATGCGGCCGAGCCTCGGGCGGTGGGACCCGCTGACGCCCGCGGGTGTCGCGGAGGTTCTCAGCGGGTTCGACCGCCCCTGGTGGATCGCCGGCGGGTGGGCGATCGACGCGCATGTGGGACATCAGACGCGCGAGCACGGCGACATCGACGTGCTCGTCCTGCGAGAGGACCAGCTGGCGCTCCAGGGCCGGCTCGGTGGGTGGGACCTCCAGGCCGCCGACCCACCTGGCGCTCTCCGTCCCTGGCGCCCAGGGGAGGTGCTGCCGGAAGCGGTGCATGACATCTGGTGTCGGCGCACTCCGACGTCGCCGTGGTGTCTGCAGATCATGGTTGACGACGCGGAGAACGGCCTCTGGAGGTACCGGCGAGACGCACGGATCCGCAGGCCGGTCGTGGCGCTCGACGGCCCTGCCTCCGGTGACGGACAGCGGGTCCTCGCGCCCGAGGTGCAGCTACTGCACAAGAGCCGGAACCCGCGACCGAAGGATGAGGCGGATCTTCTGGCCGTCCGTCCGTCCCTGAGCCCCACCCGGAAAAGGTGGCTGAAGGAGGCGCTGTCGCTTGTTGCCCCCGGACATCCGTGGCTCGGCTGTCTCTGACTGTCGGTGGTGTGCAGGACGGGTTGTCTGTCGCGTCACGAACCGCGGCTGTACGCGAATCCGTCTGTGGATAAACACTTTCGCGCGCAGGGGCACTGTCGGTGGTGGCGGCTAGGTTGGGTTCATGGAGGGAACCAGCTTCGAGGAGGACCGCGCGGTGCTGGTCGCGGCTGCGCCGGTGCTGCGCCGGCTGGTGGGGCGGTTGCACCAGGCCGGGTCGGACCAGCTGGGGCCGTTGTTCGCCGAGCTGGATGAGTTGAAGAGCCTGGCCGGGGCCGGGCAGGTCGGGCTGCTGGACCAGGCGTTGTCCCGCGGGGACGTGCGCGCGTCGGACGCGGCGTCGCCGACGGGGTGGGTGCGTGAGTTCGGTCCGTCCTACCGGGCCGGTGGCGCGACGACGCTGGTGCGGGTGGCCGAGGCGGTCGCGAAGCCGTGCAACGCCCTCCTGGCCGAGGCGGTGCTGGCCGCGCGGGTGCCGGTGGGTAGCGCGGCCGTCGCCTTGACGGAGATGGACAGGCTGCTGCCGCGGCTGACCCCGGCGTGCGCGGAGACGGTGCTGTCGGGGTTTGTGGCGATCGCGGAGACGGACGGCCCGTCCCAGATCCGGGCGCTGCGGGCGCGGGTGATCGCCCGGTACGGGCGGCTGGGGGAGTTCCAGCGCCGGCAGGACCGACTCAAGTCCGGTCGGTCGCTGTCCCAGCCGTACCCCGACGACGGGATGGCCGAGTACCGGCTGCGGCTGGACCCCGAAGGACGAGCCGTGCTGGAGGCGATCCTGGGGCCGCTGGCCGCCCCGCAGCCCTCGACCGAGTCCGGGTCGGACCTGCGGACCAGCGACCAGCGCCGGGCCGATGCGCTGGTCGAGGTCTGCCGCCGTGCGGCCGCGGCCGGCGGACCCGCGCCGACCACGGCCAAGGCCGCGGTCGTGGTGACGATGGACTACCAGGACCTCAAAAGCCTGACCGGGGCCGGGACCACGCTGACCGGGGACCTCCTGGCCCCGGAGACGGTCCGCAGGCTGGCCTGCGACGCCGGCATCATCCCCGCCGTGCTCGGGTCGAGGTCGGAGGTGCTGGACCTGGGCCGGACCCGCCGGCTGGTCACCCCGGGGCTGTTGATGGCGCTGTACCTGCGCGACGCGGGGTGCACCTTCCCCGGCTGTTCGCGGCCGCCGTCCTGGTGTGACGCCCATCACTGCCGGCACTGGTGCGACGGCGGACCGACGGACCTGACCAACCTGGCGCTGCTCTGCCCGCGGCACCACACGATCGTGCACCAGAAGGGCTACACCGCCACCGTCACCACGACCGAGGTCACCTGGCATGTGTAGCTGCCCCGCCCCGCGACCCGCCACCCCCGGCGGGTCGCACCCGCACGCCTGGCGGGTCGCACCGCCACGCCTGGCGGGTCGCACCGCCACGTCCGGCGGGTCGCACCGGCACGCCTGTCCCGGACGGACACGACGCATCGGCGGCCCTCCGGAGCCCTGTCGCGCACCTCCGTCGCGTGCAGGGCCTGCGCCTAGACTCGCGCGCATGACAGCGCAGCACGTGATGGTCCTGAGCGGGCCCAACCTCAACCGGCTGGGCAGTCGCGAGCCGGAGATCTACGGGGCCGAGACGCTCGACGACATCGCGGGCGCCGTCGTACGCGAGGGGGACTCACTGGGCCTGACGGTGGACTTCCGGCAGAGCAACGACGAGGCCGAGCTCATCGGCTGGCTGCACGAGGCCGTGGACACGGGGTCCGACGTCGTGCTGAACCCAGCCGCCTTCACCCACTACTCCTACGCGATCCGTGACGCGTGCGCGATGGTCACCACCGGCGGCCGGCAGCTGGTCGAGGTGCACCTGTCCAACCCGGCCGCCCGTGAGTCGTTCCGCCACACGTCCGTGGTCGCAGGAGTCGCCACGGGCACCATCGCGGGCTTCGGCTCCCACTCCTACCTCCTGGCCCTGCGCGCGCTGGTGGCCTGAGGCCTGCCGGAGGCCGCCCACAGCGCTCCGGCGCTCTAGGCGAGGGCTCAACGTGTGCAGGCGACGAAGCCACGCGCACCCGCAGCCGGGCCGATTACGATCGCGTCAGCCTCGAGAAGGAGTTCCCATGGGCGAATGGGTCGACCTGTCCGGACAGACCGAGGTGACCGGCACGTCACCTGGGCTGCGGGCGTACGTCGCGCGGCCTGCGGGCTCCGGGCCGAGGCCCGGGGTGGTGATGGTGCATGAGCTGTGGGGTGTGGACGACGTCGCCCGACGGCAGGCGGACCGGCTGGCGGAGGCCGGCTACCTGACCGTGTTGCCCGATCTCTTCAGCACCGGGGGAGCCATCCGCTGCCTCAGGGCGACATTCGCCGCGCTCAAGGCTCAGCGCGGCCGGGCCTTCCAGGACATCGAGGCCTCCCGGACGTGGCTGACCGCGCAGCCGGACTGCACCGGTCGGTTGGGGGTCATCGGGTTCTGCATGGGCGGCGCGTTCGCCCTGTTGGCCGCGACGCGCGGGTTCGACGTCAGCTCGGTCAACTACGGCATGCTGCCGGACGAGCCGGACGTCGTGCTCGCAGGCGCCTGCCCGGTGGTGGCGAGCTACGGCGCCAAGGACCGGGGGCTCAAGGGCGCGGCGCCCACCCTCCAGTCCACGTTGACCTGGCTCGGCGTCGAGCACGACGTGAAGGAGTACCCGACGGCCAACCACTCGTTCCTCAACGACGCGCCGAACGGGCCGCTCGTGCTGCGCCCGGTGCTGAAGATCGCGGGCATCGGCCCCGACCCGGTCGCTGCCCGGGACGCCTGGGCCCGGATCGAGGCGTTCTTCGGCGAGCGCCTCCAGGCCGTCGACTGACCTGGAGGCGGGCGGCCCCGGTCCGCCGGGTCGGCTCCGCAGGGGCGAGCGGCGATGGCCCGGCGCCGGCCGCGGCATTCGGGGCGGGCGGCCTCCTCCGGCTACCATGGGCGGCGATCCTCCGCACACCTCCACGGGCGGGTCCGCGCGCCGAGAGCGCCCGGCCGGTCAGCCCGTACGACGAAAGTGACTTCCGCGTGGCTTCGACCAACGACCTGAAGAACGGCATGGTCCTCAACATCGACAACCAGCTCTGGTCGGTCGTGGAGTTCCAGCACGTCAAGCCCGGCAAGGGCCCCGCCTTCGTGCGGACCAAGCTCAAGGCCGTCCTGTCCGGCAAGGTCGTCGACAAGACGTTCAACGCCGGCACCAAGGTCGAGACCGCCAACGTCGACAAGCGCGACATGCAGTACCTCTACAAGGACGGCACCGACTTCGTCTTCATGGACGGTGACACCTTCGACCAGATCTTCGTGAGCGAGGCCGTCGTCGGCAAGGCCGCCGACTACATGCTGGAGAACCAGCAGGCGACCGTCGCCACCCACGACGGCGTGCCGCTGTACGTCGAGCTGCCCACCTCGGTCGTGCTGGAGATCACCTACACCGAGCCCGGCCTGCAGGGCGACCGCTCCACCGGCGGCACCAAGCCGGCGACGCTGGAGACCGGCGGCCAGATCGCCGTGCCGCTGTTCGTCGAGCAGGGCACCAAGGTCAAGGTCGACACCCGCGACGGCTCCTACCTCGGTCGCGTCAGCTGATGACCAGCCCGGTTCCTGCCTGATGGCGGCCCGCACCAAGGCGCGCAAGCGAGCGCTCGACATCCTGTTCGAGTCCGAGCAGCGCGGAGTCAACGCCGAGACGCTGCTGGCCGAGCGTCTGGCCACCCCGGCCACCGAGGCGCCGCTGAACGAGTACACCGTCGAGCTCGTGCAGGGTGTGGTCGGAAAGTGGACCGCGATCAACGAGCTGCTCGCGACGTACAGCCAGGGGTGGTCGATCGACCGCATGCCCGCGGTCGACCGGGCCATCCTGCGCATCGGCGCCTTCGAGGTCGTCTACAACGACGACATCCCCGACCCCGTGGCCATCTCCGAGGCGGTGTCGCTCGCGACGTCGCTGTCGACGGATGACTCCCCGGGGTTCGTCAACGGCCTGCTCGCCCGCCTCGCGGAGATCAAGCCCACCCTCGTCTGACCGGTGGACCACCGTGCGGGCGGTCCAGGCCCGCACGGTAGGCTCTGCCGAGCACGACTTCGACATCCTTTAACGACCCGTCCAGTGAGGCGGGGAAGGAGGTCCGGCGCTGTGACGCGTCCAGACTCTGTTGCACCCACAGCCGGTTCGACCGACGAGCCGGCCCCCACCGCCTCCTCCGCGAGGGTGGTGATGACCTCCGGTGACGTCTCCCGGGCCCTGCGCCGCGTCGCGCACGAGATCCTCGAGCGCAACAAGGGCGCTGAGGGCCTCGTCGTCCTCGGCATCCCGACCCGCGGCGTCTCCCTCGCCCGGCGCCTCGTGCAGGTGATGGCCGAGGTCGAGGGGGTCACCGTGCCGGTCGGGGCCCTCGACATCACGATGCACCGCGACGACCTGCGCCGGCAGCCGGTCCGAGCGATCGAGCACACCGACATCCCGGCGCCGGGCATCGACGACCGCACCGTCGTCCTGGTCGACGACGTGCTGTTCTCCGGGCGCACGGTGCGCGCCGCACTGGACTCCCTCGCCGACCTCGGCCGCCCCCGCGCCGTGCGGCTGGCCGTGCTGGTGGACCGCGGGCACCGCGAGCTGCCGATCCGCGCCGACCACGTCGGCAAGAACCTGCCCACCTCCAGCAGTGAGCGGGTCAAGGTGATGCTGTCCGAGCACGACGGCGTGGACGAGGTCCGCATCAGTGGGGGGAACCGCTGATGCGCCACCTCCTGTCGATGGAGGACCTCAGCACCGACGAGATCCTCGAGCTGCTCACCACCGCCGAGTCGATGCACGACGTGCAGCGCCGCGAGGTCAAGAAGCTGCCGACCCTGCGCGGGCGCACCGTGGTCAATCTCTTCTTCGAGGACTCCACGCGCACCCGGTCCTCCTTCGAGATCGCCGGCAAGTGGCTCTCGGCCGACGTCATCAACATCTCGGGCAAGGGGTCCTCCACCAGCAAGGGGGAGTCGCTGCGGGACACCGCGCTGACCGTGGCAGCCATGGGCGTCGACGGCCTGGTGATCCGCCACCACGCCAGCGGCGCCGCCCGTCAGGTCTCGCAGTGGGTCGACGCGAGCGTCATCAACGCCGGTGACGGCATGCACGAGCACCCGACCCAGGCCCTGCTGGACGCCTACACGATGCGCCGCGCCCTCGGCGACCTCACCGGCCGGCACGTCGCCATCGTCGGCGACCTCACCCACTCCCGGGTGCTGCGCAGCAACCTGATCTGCCTGTCCCGGCTGGGCGCCCGCGTCACCGTGGTCGCGCCGCCGACGCTCATGCCCAGCGGCATCGCGGCGTGGGCGGCCGCGGACGGTTTCGCCACGTCGTACGACCTGGACGCCGTGCTGCCCCAGGCGGACGCGGTGATGATGCTGCGGGTCCAGCGCGAGCGGATGAGCGGCGGCTACTTCCCCACGCCGCGGGAGTACACCGTCGGCTACGGCCTGACCCGCGACCGCCTGCGCTCGCTGCAGGAGCACACCGTCATCTGCCACCCGGGCCCGATGAACCGCGGCCTGGAGATCGCCGCCGACGCCGCGGACGCGGCCCGGTCGCTGATCCTGGACCAGGTCTCCGCCGGTGTCGCGGTGCGGATGTCGGTCCTCTACCACCTGCTCGCCGGCGACGGCAGCGACGACCCGACCGGACGGCCCGGGTCCCAGCGCGGCACCGAGCCCGCCGTCTCCGAAGGAGTGTCATGAGCACCGGGATGACCCTGCTGGTCAAGGGAGCCGACCTCGCCGGAGCGGGCGCCGCAGACCTGCTGGTGCGCGACGGTGTCGTGGTCGAGGTGGGCTCGGTCTCCCCACCGCGGAACGCCGAGGTCCTCGACGCCGACGGCCTGGTCGCCCTGCCGGGGCTGGTCGACCTGCACACCCACCTGCGTGAGCCGGGCCGCGAGGACGCCGAGACCATCGCGACCGGCGCGGCCGCGGCCGCCGTCGGCGGCTACACCGCGATCCTGGCCATGGCCAACACCACGCCGGTCACCGACACCGCCGAGGCGGCCGAGCGGATCGCCGAGCTGGGCGCCCGCGCCGGCCTGGTCGACGTGCAGCCGATCGGGGCGGTGACCAAGGGCCTGGCCGGCGAGGAGCTGGCCGAGCTCGGGCTGATGGCCCGGTCGCGGGCCCGCGTGCGCGTCTTCTCCGACGACGGCCACTGCGTCCACGACGCGCGGGTGATGCGCCGGGCGCTGGAGTACGTCAAGGCGTTCGACGGGGTCGTCTCCCAGCACGCCCAGGAGCCGCGGCTGGCCGACGGCGCCGCGTGCTGCCACGAGGGTGAGCTCTCTGGCCGGCTCGGCCTGCCGGGCTGGCCCGGTGTCGCCGAGGAGGTGATCGTCGCGCGCGACGTCATGCTGGCGCGCCACACCGGCTCCCGGGTGCACATCGCGCACGTCTCCACGGCGGGCTCGGTCGAGGTGATCCGCTGGGCCCGCAGCCAGGGCATCGCGGTGACCGCGGAGGTCACCCCGCACCACCTGCTGCTGACGACGGACCTGGTCGCGGGCTACGACCCGACGTTCAAGGTCAACCCGCCGCTGCGCCCCGCCGAGGACGTCGAGGCGCTGCGTGCGGCGCTCGCCGACGGCACCATCGACGCCGTCGCCACCGACCACGCACCGCACGCGCGGCACGACAAGGAGCACGCGTTCGTCGACGCGGCGTTCGGGATGCTGGGACTGGAGACGGCCCTCCCGGTGGTCAGCGACGTCATGGTCGGGTCGGGCCTGCTGGACTGGGCCGGGGTCGCCGAGGTGATGTCCGTCCGCCCGGCCCGCATCGCGGGGCTGACCGGCCACGGGCGCCCCCTCGCGGTCGGGGAGCCGGCGAACCTGACCCTGGTCGACCCGCAGGCGCGGGCAACCGTGGACCGGGAGGCCTCCCTGTCCCTCTCGCGCAACAACCCCTGGCACGGCCGGACCCTGCGCGGTGCCGTGCACGCCACCGTCCTGCGCGGCCGGCCGACCGTCCTGAAGGGAGCGCTGGCTTGAACCGCACCGAGTCCGTCCTGGTCCTCGCCCTGCTCGTCCTGCTGGTCTACGCGCTGATGTACGCCGGGTGGCGCCGCCGCTCGCGCCGGCACCCCTCCGCAGCGGTCGCCACGAGCACGGCCGCCACGAGCACAGCCAGCACCAGCGCGACCACCACGGCGACGACCACCGCGGCCGGCGCCGACGGGGCCGGCGCGGCTCCCTCGGCCGAGGAGCTGCGCGCCGAGGGCACCTACGTGAGCACGACCACCGTCGCCTCGCGGCTCGAGCGGGTCGCCGCGGCAGGTCTGGGCGTCCGCGCCCGGGCCACCATGGTCGTCGGGCCGGGCGGGGTCCGCTGGGAGCGTCAGGGCGCCGCCGAGGTCCACATCGACCCGGAGCGGCTGACCGGCGTGGGCCGCGAGCGAGGCATGGCCGGCAAGTGGGTCGGCCAGAACCGCCTGGTGGTGGTCACCTGGCGCGCCGACGACGGCTCCGAGTTCGCCACCGGCTTCCTCCCGCGGGTCACCGCGCAGACCCAGGAGCTGGTCGACGCCGTCGAGCGGCACCTTCCCGGGGGCGCCTCGCGTCGTCCCCTCGACAGCAGCCCCCCAGACAGCAGCACCCCAGACGGCTGCACCCCTGACAGCAGCACCCCTGACAGCAGCACGACCCCCCGCACCCAGCCCACCCCGGATGGAGACCAGTGAGCGCCGTGAGCACCCCCTCGGCCCAGCCCACCCAGCAGCAGTCCCGGCTGGTCGAGCGCGAGCCGGCCGTCCTCGTCCTGGAGGACGGCCGCACCTTCCGCGGCGAGTCCTACGGCGCGCTCGGCGAGACCGTGGGCGAGGCCGTCTTCTCCACCGGCATGACCGGCTACCAGGAGACGCTGACCGACCCCAGCTACCACCGGCAGGTCGTCGTGATGACGGCGCCGCACGTCGGCAACACCGGCGTCAACGACGAGGACGACGAGTCGCGCCGGATCTGGGTCGCCGGCTACGTCGTGCGTGACCCCGCGGTGCGGCCCTCCAGCTGGCGCTCGGAGCGCTCCCTGGAGGACGACCTGGTCGCCCAGGGCGTGGTCGGCGTCTGCGGCGTGGACACCCGCGCGCTGACGCGGCACCTGCGCGAGCGCGGCGCGATGCGGGTCGGCCTGTTCTCCGGCGCGGCGGCCGGAAAGCCGCAGGAGGCGCTCCTGGAGCGCGTCCGCGCCGCGGCCCCGATGACAGGGGCCGCCCTCGCCGCCGAGGTCACCACCGCCGAGCCGTACGTCGTGCCGCCGGTGGGGGACAAGCGGTTCACCGTCGCGGCGCTCGACCTCGGGATCAAGGCGATGACGCCGAACCTGCTGGCGCAGCAGGGGATCGAGGTCCACGTGCTGCCGGCCAGCACGACGTTCGAGCAGATCACGGAGCTCGGTGTCGACGGCGTGTTCTTCTCCAACGGCCCGGGCGACCCGGCCAGCGCCGAGCACGAGATCACCGTGCTCCGTCAGGTGCTCGACGCACGGATCCCGTTCTTCGGCATCTGTTTCGGCAACCAGCTGCTCGGGCGCGCGCTCGGGTTCGGCACCTACAAGCTCCGCTACGGCCACCGCGGCATCAACCAGCCGGTGCTCGACCGCAGCACCGGCAAGGTGGAGATCACCGCGCACAACCACGGCTTCGCCGTCGACGCCCCACTCGACGCCGACGTGACGGCGCCCAGCGACGGCGCGCTCGGCACGTCGTACGGGCGGGTGCGCGTCTCGCACCTCTGCCTCAACGACGACGTCGTGGAGGGCCTCGAGTGCCTGGACCTGCCGGCCTACTCCGTGCAGTACCACCCGGAGGCGGCGGCCGGCCCGCACGACGCCGGCTACCTCTTCGACCGCTTCGTCACGCTGATGGAACGGCCTGACACCACCGGGGCCACCGCGTCCACCGACAGCGCCGGCTCCACCGACTCCACCGTCCCCAGTCACACCACCGCCGCCACCGACCAGGAAGGGCGCGCCTGATGCCCCGCCGCTCCGACATCTCCAGCGTCCTCGTCATCGGTTCCGGCCCGATCGTCATCGGGCAGGCCGGCGAGTTCGACTACTCCGGCACCCAGGCGTGCCGGGTGCTGCGTGAGGAGGGGATCAGGGTCATCCTGGTCAACTCCAACCCGGCGACGATCATGACCGACCCCGAGTTCGCCGACGCGACGTACATCGAGCCGATCATCCCCGAGGTGATCGAGGCGATCATCGCCAAGGAACGGCCCGACGCGGTCCTCGCGACCCTGGGCGGGCAGACCGCCCTCAACGCCGCGATCGCGTTGCACGAGCAGGGGATCCTGGAGAAGTACGACTGCCCGCTCATCGGCGCCAATGTCGAGGCGATCCAGCTCGGCGAGGACCGGCAGCTCTTCAAGGGCGTCGTCGAGCGCTGCGGCGCCGAGACGGCCCGCAGCCGGATCGCGCACACCATGGACGAGTGCCTCGAGGCCGCCGCCGAGCTCGGCTACCCGCTGGTGGTCCGGCCCTCGTTCACCATGGGCGGCCTGGGGTCCGGGTTCGCGCACGACGAGAGCGACCTGCGCCGGATGGCCGGTGCGGGCCTGCACGACTCACCGACCACCGAGGTGCTCCTCGAGGAGTCCATCACCGGGTGGAAGGAGTACGAGCTCGAGGTCATGCGCGACCACGCCGACAACGTCGTGGTCGTCTGCTCGATCGAGAACCTCGACCCGATGGGCGTGCACACCGGCGACTCCATCACCGTGGCACCGGCGCTGACCCTCACCGACCGCGAGTACCAGCGGCTGCGCGACGTCGGCATCGCGATCATCCGCGAGGTCGGCGTCGACACCGGCGGCTGCAACATCCAGTTCGCGGTCAACCCGCGCGACGGCCGGGTCATCGTCATCGAGATGAACCCGCGCGTCTCCCGCTCGTCCGCGCTGGCGTCCAAGGCCACCGGGTTCCCGATCGCCAAGATCGCCGCCAAGATGGCGATCGGCTACACCCTGGACGAGGTGCCCAACGACATCACCCGCGAGACCCCGGCCAGCTTCGAGCCGACCCTGGACTACGTCGTGGTCAAGGTGCCCCGGTTCGTGTTCGAGAAGTTCCCCGCCGCCGACCCGACGCTGACCACCACGATGAAGAGCGTCGGCGAGGCCATGTCGATCGGGCGCAACTTCACCGAGGCGCTGCAGAAGGCGCTGCGTTCCACCGAGCGCCAGGGGTCGTCGTTCCACTGGCGCAAGGACGAGGACCCCTCCAAGGAGCAGGCCCGCGCCCTGCTGCACCAGGCCAAGACGCCGACGGACGGTCGGATCGTCCTGGTGCAGCAGGCCCTTCGCGGCGGGCTCTCGGTCGAGGAGGTGCACGAGGCCACCGGCATCGACCCGTGGTTCCTCGACCAGATCGCGCTCATCAACGAGCTGGCCGTCCGCATCGCCCGCGCGCCCCAGCTGACCGCCGACCTCCTGCGCCTGGCCAAGCGGCACGGGTTCTCCGACAGCCAGCTGGCCGAGCTCACGTCGATGCCCGAGGCCGTCGTCCGCGGCGTGCGCCACGCGCTGGGCGTCCGACCGGTCTACAAGACCGTGGACACCTGCGCGGCGGAGTTCGCGGCCCGGACGCCCTACCACTACAGCTCGTACGACGAGGAGACAGAGGTCGAGCCGCGGGAGCGACCGGCCGTGATCATCCTCGGCTCGGGCCCCAACCGGATCGGGCAGGGAGTCGAGTTCGACTACTCCTGCGTGCACGCCAGCTTTGCGCTGCGCGACGCCGGCTTCGACACGGTGATGGTCAACTGCAACCCCGAGACGGTCTCCACCGACTACGACACCTCCAGCCGGCTGTACTTCGAGCCGCTCACGTTGGAGGACGTGCTGGAGGTCGTCCACGCCGAGCGCCTGGCGGGGCCCATCGCCGGCGTCATCGTCCAGCTCGGCGGGCAGACGCCGCTCGGCCTCGCCAGGGCCCTCAAGGACGAGGGGGTGCCGATCGTCGGCACGTCCCCCGAGGCGATCCACCTCGCCGAGGACCGCGGCGCCTTCGGTCGTGTCCTGGCCGAGGCCAAGCTCCCGGCACCGCGCCACGGCACGGCGTACAGCGGTGAGGAGGCGGTCGAGGTGGCCCGCGAGATCGGTTACCCCGTGTTGGTGCGCCCCTCCTACGTGCTCGGCGGCCGGGGCATGGAGATCGTGTACGACGACGAGACGCTGACCGGCTACGTCAACCGCGCCACGCACGCCTCGCCCGAGCACCCCGTGCTGGTCGACCGGTTCCTCGACGACGCGATCGAGATCGACGTCGACGTGCTGTACGACGGCACCGAGATGTACCTCGGCGGGATCATGGAGCACATCGAGGAGGCGGGGATCCACTCCGGCGACTCGGCCTGCGTGCTGCCGCCGGTGACGCTCGGCCCCGAGGAGGTCAGCCGGGTCCGGGCGTCCACGCTCAAGCTGGCGCAGGGCATCGGCGTCAAGGGCCTGATGAACGTCCAGTTCGCCCTGGCCCAGGACGTCCTCTACGTCCTGGAGGCCAACCCGCGGGCCAGCCGAACGGTGCCGTTCGTGGCGAAGGCCACCAGCGTGCCGCTGGCCAAGGCGGCCGCCCGCGTCATGCTCGGTGCGAGCATCGCCCAGCTGCGTGAGGAGGGGGTGCTGCCGCCGCAGGGCGACGGCGGGACCCTGCCGGCGCACGCCCCGGTGTCGGTCAAGGAGGCGGTGCTGCCGTTCAAGCGGTTCCGCACCCGCGAGGGCCAGGTCGTCGACAGCCTGCTCGGGCCCGAGATGCGCTCCACCGGTGAGGTGATGGGCATCGACACCGACTTCGGGCCGGCGTTCGCCAAGAGCCAGCTCGGCTCGGTGACCGGGCTGCCGCGCCGGGGAACCGTCTTCGTGTCCGTCGCCAACCGCGACAAGCGGGCGATGATCTTCCCCGTGAAGCGCCTGGCGGACCTCGGCTTCGACCTGATCGCGACCAAGGGCACCGCAGATGTGTTGCGCCGCAACGGAGTTCACGCGTCGGTCGTCCGCAAGCACAGTGAGGGGTCGGGGCCCGACGGCGAGCCGACAATCGTCGAGCGCATCACCGCCGGCGACGTGGTGATGGTGGTCAACACGCCGTCGGGTCGTGATGCCAGGGCGGACGGCTACGCCATCCGGGCCGCGACGACGAGCATGGACAAGCCGATCATCACGACGGTGCAGCAGCTCGGTGCAGCGGTGCAGGGGATCGAGTCACAGATGACCGAGAAGATCCGGGTCAAGTCGCTGCAGGACCACGCCCGGGACCTGGACCTTTTCTCCCGCAAGGGCGGTCGTTCGTGACCGCGGAGACCGCGGTCGGCAGCGGGCGCATCCCGCAGGTGGCCGGCGCGGTGGTCGCCACCCGGCGGGTGGGCGCCTACCAGCAGATGACGTTCGCCGCGCCCGACGTGGCCGAGCTGGCCCGACCGGGCCAGTTCGTGGCGCTGGCGTTGGGTGGTGACACCTCCGCCACCCTGCTGCGTCGCTGCTTCTCGATCCACCAGGTGAGCCCGGTGGGGGCCGAGGGCGGCGGCACCGTCGACCTCGTGGTCGCCGCGCACGGACCTGGCACCCGGTGGCTGACGGAGCTGCGTACCGGTGACGCGGTCGACATCGTGGGCCCGTTGGGGCGCCCGTTCCCGTTGCCCACCGAGCCGGCGCCGTGCGTCCTGGTCGGTGGGGGGTACGGCAGCGCGCCGCTGTTCTGGCTCGCCGCCGCCCTGCGCGAACGTGGCTGCCACGTCGAGATGGTGCTGGGTGCGGCGAGTGAGGACCGGCTCTTCGGCGTCGAGGAGGCCGGACGCGCGGCCGACGGTGTCGCCGTCACCACCGACGACGGCTCGATGGGCTCGCGCGGCTGGGTCTCCGACGTCCTGCCCGAGGTTCTTCGCGACTCCGGTGCGTCGCTGGTCTACGGCTGCGGCCCGATGGCCATGCTGCACTCCATCACCCGGGTGGCGAAGGCCGAGGGTGCGGTCGCGCACGTCGCCGTGGAGGAGTCGATGGCCTGCGGCGTGGGGGTCTGCATGACGTGTGTGATGCCGGTCGTCGGTGACGACGGGCGGACCCGCATGGTCCGGTCCTGCGTCGAGGGACCCATCTTCCCCGGCGAGCGGGTGCGCTGGGACGCGTTCGAGTCGGGCTGGGGGCGGGTCCCCGACGACGCCGTCGGGGCACCGCAGACCGGAGGACACTGATGAGCACCGCACACGCCGCCACGGCGACGCACGCCGACAGCCACCCGGTGGCCCCCGAGGTCGACATGCGTGTCGCGCTCGGGCCCGCGCGGCTGCCCAACCCGCTGATGACCGCCTCGGGGTGTGCCGCCAACGGCAAGGAGCTGCACCGTTTCTTCGACGTCGCCGACCTGGGGGCGTTCGTCACCAAGTCCGTGATGGCCGACCCCAGGTCGGGCCGTGGCACACCGCGCATGGCCGAGACCCCGAGCGGCATGCTCAACTCGATCGGCCTGCAGGGACCCGGCATCGGCGCGTTCGTCCGGGATGACCTGGCCTGGCTGCAGGCGGTCGGGGCCCGCGCGCTCGTCTCGATCGCCGGCAGCAGCAGCGAGGAGTACGCCGAGGTCGCGGCCACGCTGCGGGCGTCCGACGCCTTCGCCGCCGTCGTCGGCGTGGAGGTGAACATCTCCTGCCCCAACGTGGCCAACCGCGGGCTGGTCTTCGCCTGCGACCCGGTGGCGTCCGCGGCGGTGGTCTCGCTGGTGCGCGAGCAGCTGCCGCGGGACATCCCGATCTTCGCCAAGCTCAGCCCGGACGTCACCGACATCGTCGAGATCGCGCAGGCGTGCGTGGCGGCCGGGGCCGACGGGCTCACCATGATCAACACGTTGCTGGGCATGGTGATCGACACCGACCTGATGCGACCGCAGCTCGCCGGAGTCACCGGTGGCCTGTCCGGTCCGGCGATCCGCCCGGTCGCGGTCCGGGCGATCTGGCAGACCCGCGCCGCGATGCTCGATGGCCGGCTGCCCACGATGCCGATCGTCGGCGTCGGGGGAGTGCGCACGGGTGCCGACGCCCTGCAGATGGTTGCGGCCGGCGCCAGCGCCGTCCAGGTCGGCACGGCGACCTTCAACGACCCGAGTGCACCGGTTCGTGTCCACCACGAGCTCGCACGCTTGCTGCGGGACAGGGGTTTTGCCAGATTCGAGGACGCTGTGGGCGTGGCACACACCCGGTTGGACCCGCGCCGATGAGGGCCGGCGAGGGGACGTTCGGCGCGCGGCTGCACCGCGCCATGGCCGAGCACGGGCCGCTGTGCGTCGGCATCGACCCGCACCCCGGCCTGCTGGGCGCCTGGGGCCTTCCCGACACCGCGAAGGGGCTGGAGACGTTCGCGATGACGTGCGTCGAGGCGTTCGCGGGGACGGTCGCCGCGGTCAAGCCGCAGTCGGCGTTCTTCGAGCGTTTCGGCTCCGCGGGGGTGGCGGTGCTCGAGCGCACCCTCGCCGGGCTGCGGGAGGCCGGCACGCTGTCGGTGCTGGACGTCAAGCGCGGGGACATCGGCTCGACGATGACCGCCTACGCCCTCGCCTACCTGGCCGACGACAGCCCGCTGCGGGCCGACGCGATCACGGTGAGCCCCTATCTCGGCTACGGCTCGCTGCGCCCGGCTCTGGACCTCGCCCGGGACACCGGACGGGGTGTCTTCGTCCTCGCCCTGACGTCCAACCCGGAAGGGGCCGCGGTGCAGCATGCCCGGCTCGGCGACGAGAGCGTCGCCGGGGCGGTCGTGGCCGGTGCCACCGCCGACAACAAGGGTGCCGCCCCGCTGGGCAGCGTGGGGCTGGTCGTCGGCGCCACGATCGGCGCGGCCGTGCAGCAGCTCGGGCTCGACCTCGCCGGCGTCAACGGGCCGTTGCTGGCTCCCGGCATCGGGGCGCAGGGTGCGGGGGCAGCGGACCTGCTCCGGGTGTTCGGCGCGGCGCTGCCGTCCGTGCTGGCCAGCAGCAGCCGTGAGGTCCTCGGGGCCGGTCCTTCCGCGTCCTCGCTGCGCGACGCCGCGCGGCGCACCGCCGCACGGATGGCCGAGGTGACCGCCGCGGGGCGGTGAGCGGTCGGCGTACGGGTGGGGCGGTCGCCCGGGACACCGGGGGGTCAGGACCCGGTGACGTCGGCCAGCCGCTGCGTCAGGCCGGCACGGACCGCGGGCCAGTCCTCGGCCACGACCGAGAACATCGCGGTGTCGCGCACGGTGCCGTCGGCGCGGCGCTGGTAGCGGCGCAGCGTGCCCTCGTACGTCGCGCCGAGACGGGCGATGGCGCGCTGCGAGCGGTGGTTGCGCACATCGGTCTTCAGCTGCACCCGACCCGCACCGAGCACCTCGAACGCGTGACCCATCAGCAGCAGCTTGGTCTCCGGGTTGACGACGCTGCCCCAGACCGCGGGCGAGTAGGCGGTGGAGCCGATCTCCAGCCGGGCGTCCGCGACAGACGCGTCGAGGTAGGTGGACGTGCCGACCACCGTCCCGGCGGGGAGCCCGGCCAGCGGGGCGACGAGGCGCACCACCCAGGGGAGGCGGGCCGCCGCGAGCGACCGCGCCAGGACGCGGGCGTGGTCGTCGGGGTCCCGCGGCCGTCCGGCCACGTGCCGCCACACCTCGTCGGAGTCCAGGGCCGTGAAGAGCGCTGCGGCGTCGCGGGCCGGGTCGGCCGGGGCCAGCTCGACGACCCGACCGCGCAGCACGACGCCGGCCGCCGGTGGCCACGTCATCTCCGGCCAGGGCGCGTCGACGGGCCGGGAGTCGGGAACGGGAGCGAACGGCGTCTGCCGTGCGCCGGTTCCACCGGTCGGATCGGGTGTGCTGAAGCTGTCCTGCGTGGTCCCCATGGGACCGAACGTATCGCTGGGCGCGCCGCAGGCCACCCGGGCCCCGCCAACCGGGTTGTAGGGTCCGCGCCATGGACCAGATGGTGGGCGCCACCGCGGTCGCCCGGCAGTACCGGACGGAGAGCCGCCTGGAGACCCGGCGCTCGGTGTGGCGCGACTCGGCCGACGGACGCAACCCCCAGGACGCCGCCGCGCAGGCAGTTGCCGGCGCGGCGCCGGGCTCGGTGCTCGACGTGGGCTGCGGGACAGGGGTGTTCGCGGCTCGGGTGATGAAGGAGAACCCGCAGGCCGTGGTGCTGGCCACTGACCGGTCCGCGCGCTTCGTCGAGCTGACTGCCGCGCGGGGCGTCCGCGCAGTGCCGGCCGACGTGCAGCAGCTGCCGTTCAGTGATGCGCGGTTCGACGTCGTGGTGGCGCTGTGGATGCTCTACCACGTGCCCGACCTGCACCGCGGGCTCGCCGAGGTGAGAAGGGTGCTGAGGCCGGGCGGGTTGTTCGTCGCCGTCACCAACGGCGACGCGCACACCGCCGGCCTGCGGGTCGACGCCGGGGGAGCGCCCCTGGTCACCCGGTTCAGCAGCGAGAACGGGGAGCCGTCCCTCCGGCGGCACTTCGACGCGGTGACGCGCGAGGACATCGCCACCCGTGCCGTCTTCCCTGACCACGGCGCGGCGGTCGCCTACCTGGCCACGACCGACGAAGGGCTGGCGGCCGGCCTGCCGCCGTTCGAGGGCCCCCGGGAGTACGCCGGCGCGACCACGGTGTTCCTCGCGCGATGACGGGGCCGGTGCCCGTCCGCGTGGCTGCCCCGGCCCGGCTGGCTGACCGCAGGGCTGACGGTCCCGGGGTCGCCGACAGACGGGGGAGCGGTCGGGTCGCCAGACTGCTGGCATGAGCCGCGCCCCGCAGACCCCGGCCGACGACGATGTGCTCGACGGGGGCATGCTCGACGTGGGCGACGGGCAGCGCCTGCACTGGGAGCTGTCCGGCAACCCCGCGGGCAAGCCCGCGGTGGTGCTGCACGGCGGCCCCGGCTCCGGGTCCTCGCCGTGGGGGCGCCGGTGGTTCGACCCCCGTGTCTACCTCGTGGTCCAGCTCGACCAGCGCGGCAGCGGCCGCAGCACGCCGTCTGCGGGGGCGGCCACCGTCGACCTGACGGCCAACACCACGGCCCACCTCGTGGCCGACCTCGAGCGGCTGCGCGAGCACCTGGGCCTCGATCGGTGGCTCGTCGCCGGCATCTCGTGGGGCACGACGCTCGCGCTGGCCTACGCGCAGGCGCACCCGGAGCGGGTCACCGAGATGGTGCTGACCTCGGTGGTGACGACCACGCGCGCCGAGGTCGAGTGGGTCACCCGCGCCATGGGCCGCGTCTTCCCCGAGCAGTGGGAGCGGTTCCGGGACGCCGTCCCGCCGCAGGACCGCGACGGCGACCTCGCGGCGGCGTACAGCAGGTTGCTGCACGACGCGGACCCACAGGTCCGCGACCGGGCCGCCGCGGCCTGGTGCGCCTGGGAGGACACGCACGTCGGCACCTACCCCGGCCACCGGCCCGACCCGCGGTACGAGGACCCGGCGTTCCGGCTCGGCTTCGCCCGCATCGTGACGCACTACTTCAGCCATGCCGGGTTCGTCGAGGACGGTGCGCTGCTGCGCGGGGCGGCGCGCCTGGCCGGCATACCGGCGGTGATGGTGCACGGGCGGCTCGACGTCAGCGGGCCACCGGACGTGCCGTGGCGGCTGGCGCGGGCCTGGCCCGGCAGCGAGCTGGTCCTGCTCGACGACGTCGGCCACGGCACGACGCTCGAGGCGATCCGGGCGGCCACCGACCGGTTCGCACCTCGGTGAGCACGGCCGCGCCGCTCCGGGCCGGTCCCGCGCCGCTCCGCGCCGGTCCCGCGCCGCTGCGTGCCTTCGTGGCCGCTGGGGCCACACGCTGCCCGGGCTCACCCCCTCGTTGCGGGCCCGTCGGGCCACTCGCTAGGTTCGGTCCACCCCGACATCCCCCGGCTGGACCCGCCGCGATGCCACCGAACGAACCAGACCGTCCCTCCGAGGAGACCGACCGTGGCCCTTCCCCCGCTCACCCCCGAGCAGCGCGCGCAGGCGCTGGAGAAAGCCGCCACCGCCCGGCGTGAGCGGGCCGCGGTGAAGAACCGCCTCAAGTACGCGCAAGGGTCCCTGGCCGAGGTCATCGCCGACGGCAAGAGCAACGACGTCGTGGGCAAGATGAAGGTGTCGGCGCTGCTCGAGTCCATGCCGGGGGTGGGTCGGGTCCGCGCGCGCCAGATCATGGACGAGGTGGGCATCTCCGAGAGCCGGCGGGTCCGCGGGCTCGGCTCCAACCAGATCGCGGCCCTGCTGTCGCGCTTCGACCACTCCGCCTGAGCTGGTGGCCCACCCCATGACACCGACGTCCAGCCGGCTGGTCGTCCTGGCGGGTCCCACCGCGGTCGGCAAGGGCACCGTCGCCGCCTACGTCCGCGCGCACTTCCCCGACGTCTGGCTCTCGGTGTCGATGACGACCCGCAAGCCGCGCCCGCGGGAGATCGACGGCGTCCACTACCACTTCGTCGACGACGCCGAGTTCGAACGCTTGCGCGGGGCGGGTGAGTTCCTCGAGTGGGCGGTCGTGCACGGCCGCGCCAAGTACGGCACGCCCCGCGGGCCCGTCGACCGGGCCCTGGCCGAGGGGCGCAAGGCGCTGCTCGAGATCGACCTGCAGGGCGCGCGGCAGGTGCGCGAGCGGATGCCCGAGGCCCTGTTCGTGTTCCTGGAGCCCCCGAGCTGGGACGAGCTCGTGCGCCGGCTGGTCGGTCGGGGCACCGAGACCGAGGAGGAGCGGGAGGTCCGGCTCGCCACGGCGCGCCAGGAGCTGGCCGCCCGCCGCGAGTTCGACGTGAGCATCGTCAACGACGATGTACGGCGGGCCAGCGAAGAACTCGTATCATTGATGCGCGCCCCGAGCTCCACGGCGCCGCACGACGGGCAGCGACCCGTGATGACACCCCCGCACCCAACGAAACGAGACTGACCGTGTCCGGTACGCAGGCTGCCCCCGAAGGCATCACCAACCCGCCGATCGACGACCTGCTGACCGTGGCGGACTCCAAGTACGCCCTGGTCATCTACTCCGCCAAGCGCGCCCGCCAGATCAACGCCTACTACTCCCAGCTCTCCGAGGGCCTGCTGGAGTACGTCGGCCCGCTCGTCGAGACCTCCGTGCACGAGAAGCCCATGTCGATCGCGTTGCGCGAGATCAACGAGGGCCTGCTGACCTCCACGGCGATCGAGTCCTGACCCCGACGGGACACCAGGGACGCTGAGAGCACCGAGGGCACTGGGGACGGGGGAGGACGCCGTGCGCATCGTCCTGGGCGTCAGCGGGGGCATCGCCGCCTACAAGGCCTGCCTGCTCCTGCGCCTCATGACCGAGGACGGGCACGACGTCACCGTCGTGCCCACCGAGGCGGCGTTGAGGTTCGTCGGCGCCCCCACCTGGTCGGCCCTGTCCGGCAAGCCCGTCGCCACCGACGTGTGGACCGACGTCCACGAGGTGCGCCACGTCCGCCTCGGGCAGCAGGCCGACCTCGTCGTCGTCGCCCCCGCCACGGCCGACCTGCTGGCCCGGGCCGCGCACGGCCTGGCGGGCGACCTGCTGACGACCACGCTGCTCACCGCCCGATGCCCCGTGGTCCTCGCCCCCGCGATGCACACCGAGATGTGGGAGCACCCGGCGACCCGCGACAACGTCCGGACGCTCCGCGCGCGGGGCGTGCACGTGGTCGAGCCCGCCTCCGGCCGGCTCACCGGCGCCGACACTGGGCCGGGCCGGCTGCCCGAGCCCGAGGACATCTACGCTGCGTGCCTCGAGCTGCTCCCCGGCGCCGCCGCACCGACCCCGTCAGGGGGGACGCCGGCTGGGCCGACCCTGGCCGGGCGGCGTGTGGTCGTCAGCGCCGGCGGCACCCGCGAGCCGCTGGACCCGGTGCGCTACCTGGGCAACCGCTCCTCGGGCAAGCAGGGCTACGCGCTCGCGGCCGTGGCCGCGGCCCGCGGAGCCGACGTCACCCTCGTGGCGGCCAACACGTCGCTGCCGGCCCCGGCGGGCGTGGACGTCGTACCCGTCGGCACCGTCCTGGAGCTGCAGGCGGCCGTGACCGCGGCAGCGAAGGGCGCCGACGTCGTGGTCATGGCCGCGGCGCCGGCCGACTTTCGCCCGGCGCACTACTCCGAGGCCAAGATCAAGAAGACGTTCACCGGGCCCGACCCGGACGCCGACACCAGCGCACCGACGATCGAGCTGGTCCGCAACCCCGATGTCCTCGCCGGCCTGGTGTCGGCGCGGGGGAGCGGCACCTCCCCGGTGATCGTCGGCTTCGCCGCCGAGACCGGCGACGCCACCCACACGGTCCTGGACCACGCCCGGGCCAAGCTGGACCGCAAGGGCTGCGACCTGATCGTGGCCAACGAGGTCGGGGTCGACAGGACGTTCGGCCAGGACACGACCACCGTGCACATCCTGCGGCGCGGGTCCGACGCCGTCACGGACGCGGGTCCGGCCTCCAAGGAGGCGGTCGCGGCCACGGTGTGGGACGTCATCGAGGACGTCCTCCCGCCCCGATAGAATCGCCCGAACCGTCAGTCAGCAGCCGCTGCATTAAGGAGCACCGCACGTGTCACGCCTCTTCACGTCCGAGTCCGTCACCGAGGGTCACCCCGACAAGATCTGTGACCAGATCAGCGACACGATTCTGGACGCCATGCTGGAGCAGGACCCCCAGGCCCGCGTCGCGGTCGAGACCATGGTCACCACCGGGCTCGTGCACGTCGCCGGTGAGGTCTCCACGACCAGCTACGTCGACATCCCCAACCTGGTCCGCGACACCATCGTCGGCATCGGCTACGACTCCTCGGCCAAGGGCTTCGACGGGCGCTCCTGTGGTGTCTCCATCTCGATCGGCCAGCAGTCCTCCGACATCGCCCAGGGCGTCGACACCGCGTACGAGAACCGCACCGGTGGCGTGGACCCGCTCGACAAGCAGGGCGCGGGTGACCAGGGGCTGATGTTCGGCTACGCCTGCGAGGACACCCCCGAGCTGATGCCGTTGCCGATCCACCTGGCCCACCGGCTGTCCGAGCGCCTCACGGAGGTCCGCAAGTCCGGTGAGGTGGCCTACCTGCGCCCCGACGGCAAGACGCAGGTCACCATCGAGTACGACGGGGACCGTGCGGTCCGGCTCGACACGGTGGTGCTGTCCACCCAGCACGCCTCGGACGTGTCGCTGAGCGGTCTGCTCGAGCCCGACATCGCCGCCCACGTGATCAAGCCGGTCCTCGACGAGCTCGCCGCCGCCGGCACCGTCCTGGACACCAGCGACTACCGCATGCTGATCAACCCCACCGGCCGCTTCGAGATCGGCGGCCCGATGGGTGACGCCGGCCTGACCGGGCGCAAGATCATCGTCGACACCTACGGCGGCATGGCCCGTCACGGCGGCGGCGCCTTCTCCGGCAAGGACCCCAGCAAGGTCGACCGCTCCGCGGCCTACGCGATGCGCTGGGTGGCCAAGAACATCGTGGCCGCCGGTCTCGCCCGCCGCTGCGAGGTGCAGGTCGCCTATGCCATCGGCAAGGCCAAGCCGGTCGGCCTGTACGTCGAGACGTTCGGCACCGAGAGCGCCCCACTGGACACGATCCAGAGCGCGATCACCAAGGTGTTCGACCTGCGGCCCGCCGCGATCATCGAGGACCTGGACCTGCTGCGCCCGATCTACCAGCAGACCGCCGCCTACGGCCACTTCGGGCGCACCTCCGCACCCGGCCTGCGGGACGGCTTCACCTGGGAGCGCACGGACCGCGTCGAGCAGCTCAAGGCCGCCGTCGCCGGCTGAGCCGTCCGCCGTGGCGCGGTCGACCACGCGTCACCGAACCTCCCGCCTCATCCGCTGCCCCCGGGTCCCACCTCCTGTGGACGCCGGGGGCAGCGGCGTCGGTGCCATGAGATAGACCTAGGAGCATGAGCAGCACGGGTGCCGGCACGGGCGAGCAGCTCTCGCTCGTGCGCGCTTCCACCCGGCGCCATCGCAGCGTGCTCCCGGCCCCGGACCTGGCCGCGACGGACCCCGTCGCGGTCGTCGCGGTCGACGTGGGGCTGGCCCACCTGGACCGCCCGTTCGAGTACGCCGTGCCCGAGACGCTGGCCGAGGCGGCCGTGCCGGGGGCCAGGGTCAAGGTCCGCTTCGCCGGACAGGACGTCGACGGGTTCGTGCTCGAGCGCCGGGCCGAGGCCGAGCACGAGGGCCGGCTGGCGCCGCTGCGGCGGGTCGTCAGCCCCGAGGCGGTGCTCACGCCCGCGCTGCTGGCCCTCTGCCGGGCGGTGGCCGCGCGCTACGCCGGCACGCTCGGCGACGTCCTGCGGCTGGCCATCCCGCCGCGGCACGCGACCGCGGAGAAGAACCTCACCGCCGTGCCGGCCGGCCCTCCGGCGATGCCGGAGCCCGGCCCGTGGGCGCACTACCCGGCCGGGCCGTCGTTCCTGCGCCGGATCGCCTCGGGGCAGGCGCCGGCAGCCTCGTGGCTGGCGCTGCCCGGGCAGCATGCGGGTCCGGCAGCCCGGGCGGACGGCGCGGGTCCGGTGGGCGCGACTGCGGACGCGGCCACCGAGGAGCACCGGGCGGAGCCTGCCGACGAGGACCACCGCGACCCCGCCGCCGTGGAGGGCGCAGCGGATCCGGCCCCCCTGGATGGCGCTGCCGCCGGTGCTCAGCCTGTGGAGGCCGCCGACGTCGGCGCCGACTGGCCGGACGCGCTCGCGGTGGCGGCCGGCACCGCGCTCGCGGCGGGGCGCGGCGCCCTGCTCGTCGTGCCCGACCACCGCGACGTCGACCGGGTCGACGCCGCCCTGAAGGCGGTCCTCGGCACCGGCCGGCACGTGCGGCTGACGGCCGGCCAGGGACCCCAGGCCCGCTACACGGCCTGGCTGAAGGTCCTGCGCGGCACGGTGCGGTGCGTCGTCGGCACGCGCGCGGCGATGTTCGCGCCTGTCCACGACCTGGGGCTCGTCGCCTGGTGGGACGACGGCGACGACCTGCTGACCGAGCAGCGCGCGCCCTACCCCCACGTCCGCGAGGTGCTGGCGCTGCGGGCCCGCACCGAGGGCGCCGCCCTGCTGACCGGCGGTTTCACCCGCACCACCGCGGTGCAGCGCTGGGTGGACGCCGGCCTGGTGCACCCGGTGGTGGCCGCGCCGGACGCCGTACGTCGTGCCGCGCCCCGGGTGCTCGTGGCCGGCGAGGGCACCGACGTCGAGCGCGACGGACCCGCCGCGATGGCCCACCTGCCGTCGGTGGCGTGGCGCACGGCCAAGGCGGCGCTCGAGCGCGGCCCGGTGCTGATCCAGGTGCCCCGCCGCGGCTACCTGCCCTCGCTGTCGTGCCAGACCTGTCGCGAGCCCGCGCGCTGCCCGCGCTGCTCGGGGCCGCTGGCGCTCAGCGCGCCCGGAGCCCCGCCGTCCTGCCGCTGGTGCGGCACCGTCCCGCAGCAGTACGAGTGCCCGCACTGCTCCGGCCGGGGCCTGCGCTCCAGCGTGGTCGGCGCCCGGCGCACCGCCGAAGAGCTCGGCCGCGCCTTCGCCGGGGTGCCCGTGCACACCTCCGGCTCCGGTGAGGTGCTGGCAGTGGTGGACGACCGCCCCAGCCTGGTCATCGCCACGCCCGGCGCCGAGCCGGTGGCCCAGGGCGGTTACGCCGCGACGCTGCTGCTGGATGCCTGGGCGTCCCTGGACCGGCCGACGCTGGACGCGGCCGAGGAGTCGCTGCGGCGCTGGACGGCCGCGGCGGCGCTGACCCGCGCCGGCGCGCACGGTGGCGTCGTCGTCCTCGCCGGGGCGCCGGCCCACGCGACGCTGCCCGTCGTCGAGGCCCTCGTCCGCTGGGACCCAGCGTGGTTCGCCGCACGCGAGCTCGCCGAGCGGGCCGAGCTGTCGCTGCCCCCGACCGTGCGGATGGCCCAGCTGGTCGGCAGCCGCCACGCGCTGCAGGACGCCCTCCAGCGCAGCGACCTGCCGGCCGACATCGAGCGTCTCGGGCCGCTCCCGCTCAGCCCCGGCTCGGCTGCCGCCGGGCGTGGCGCAGGAGCCGGGCGTGGAGCCGGAGCCGCAGCCCGCGCGGGCCAGGGAGAGGACCGGCTGCAGGTGCTGCTGCGTTCGCCGCTGGACGAGGGTGAGGTGCTCACCTCCGCCCTGGTCGCCATGCGGGCGGTGCGCAGCGCCCGCAAGGAGCGCGAGGCGGTGACCGTGCGCATCGACCCCTCCGACGGCATCGGCTGAGCGCCGGTGGCGCGTGCCCGGTGCCCGATGGCGGGTGCCGCTGCCCGGTGCCGGTGCAGCGCCGGGTTCTCCGAGAGGGAGGCGTGCCCGGTCGCAGGAGGGCCGGCCGGCCGGTTGGCGGAAGGCCGGGCGGCAGGGGACCGGGGGAGTGCCGTGGACGTCAGGCGGTGATTGTCCCTTTCTCGAAGCGGCCCCGCTGGCGACCGTCCGGGAGGACCGTCACGTCCCCGGTCGGATACCCCCACCGCCCGGTCTCGGCACCATCGTGCAGCCAGCGCTGCAGGACCCTGCCGGTCACCGCGTGGGCCGGCCGGCCGGAAAGGGCCCACAGCTGTCCGCCGACGAAGGTCTGGCCCCTGCCGCGGTGGTCCCGGCCCCGCCGGCCGTCGTGCACCGGGTAGCCGAGCCGTCCCCGCTCCCGGCGCAGCGCGGCCCACTTGACCCAGATCACGCCGTACACGGCGCTGGTCGTGGTCGCGGGGCTGTCGCAGACGACCCCGCGCTGGAAGTCCTGGCTCCACCGCTTCCGGTCGGCCGAGACCGCGCGCTCGGTGGTGGGGTAGCCGAGGGGCCCGCGCGGGCCCCCGGCGCGGCGCCAGGCGGAGCGGGCCGCGCCGGAGACCGCCCGCGCACCCGTGGCCTGGGTCCAGTAGATCGACCCGCCGCGGTAGTCGACGTAGCGGCCGCGGCCGTCACCGACCGACCGCTCCGGCCCGAGCGAGGGGCCGAGGTAGGAGCCGTTGGCGCCCAGCTCGTCGTACCGCGTGAGAATCGCCCCGCAGCCCTGCAGGCAGGGCGCGCTCTGCTCCGCGGTCGAGTTGTCCACCAGTGCGGTCGTCGAGCAGCTGTCCCACCGGTACGGCGGGACGCAGCTCGCGACGCGGCAGGCCACGCCGCCGCTGCAGCGGACCTGGGTGTTGCACTGGCCGTAGCGGAAGGCGTTGCAGCAGTGCCGGCGCTGGTCACAGGTCCGGGTCGACCCGCTGCCGCACGAGCAGTTCCAGCACCTCCGGTCGCAGATGTGGCCGGAGGCACAGCCGGTGCCGCACGAGACGCACTTGGCGTTGCAGTCGATGAAGTAGCGGTAGCCACCGCAGCACCAGGAGGACCCGGCCGCCTTCCACCAACCGGCAGTGAACGTGCCCGGCGGGCAGGCGTTGACCCCGCGGTTGACGGTGCAGCAGAGCACGCTGTAGCCGCTGGCCGCCGTGTTGGCGGGGCCGCAGATCGTCGAGTACGCCCGCTGCGGGGTCAGCACGTAGCCCAACGGGTCGACCGCGAGCGCCGACCCGACCACGGCCGTCCGGGCGAGGAACCCGCGCCGGCTGATCGTGCCGAGCCGCCGGGCGATGCGCTCGACGAGCCGTGCGCTCGGCCCCGCGTCGGTCGTGACCCGCTCCAGCGCGCTCACGGCATCGGTCCTCTCCTCAGCATGGTGGTCCGGTCGGTGACGGCGAAGGCGCCGACCACCTGGGCTGCCCGGGGCACCAGCGCCATCCGGCGTGCGTGGCTGCCCAGGACCACGAACAGGCAGAAGGCACGGTCGCCGTCGGTGAAGAAGTGCTGCGCCCCGCTGCGGCCCGGTACGACGCGCTGCAACCGCTCCGGTCCGAACTGCGAGGGGGCGAGCCGCGGCATGCCGTGGGGCGCGAACAGGCCCTGGCCCGCGAGCTCCGCGCCGAGCTCGACGAGGGCGACGAACACGTCCTCGGGGCCGAGCACCTCGACCACGCCGCCGCCGAGGTCGCCGCGCTCGGACGGCAACGGGCGGGTGCAGGCGTGCACGACGGGGTGGGTGACCTCCCCGGCGCCGGGGAGGCGGCGGTAGATCCGGGTGTCCCAGCCGGGACGGTCAGGGGCCTCGAGCCCGAACCTGGAGACCATGGCGTCAGCTCCTCCCGAGGGCCGTCGCGACCAGCGCCGCGGCTCCCGTGGCCAGGGTGGCCCGCGCCAGCCGGTCTGCGCGCGGTGCCCAGCGCTCCAGGCGGTGGAACAGGCGGTGCAGCGCCGCGCGGTCGTGGATGCCGGCCAGGCCGAGGACGGGCAGCGCGCGCACCAGGCCGAACACGAGGCCCACCGCCAGCCCCACGGGCCCGCTGCCGGACAGGGCACAGAGCAGCACGGTGGCGTAGACGGTGGCGCTGGTCACGATGGTGACCACGCCCAGGCCGAGCTGCACACCGAAGCCCCCGCCGTAGACCCAGCCGCGGTAGCGCCCGAGCCACGCCTCGTCGACCTGGCGGCGCCACGTGGGCAGCCGCAGCCCGGCCGTCCTCGAGTCCAGGAGCAGCCCGCCCAGCAGCAGCAACGCGACGAGGACGCCGGCGGTAGGGGAGCCGCGCCATGACGGCGGCAGCAGCGAGCCCAGCGCAGCCGCGAGCAGGCCGACCGCGGCCCCACCCAGGACGGACCCGAGGACGTACGCCGTCACGGTCACCCCCCAGCGCGAGGATCGTGCCCGCTCGCCGAGCGGGCTGATGCTGGCCAGCATCGACTCACCTCAAGGGGACCAGGTCGAGCGCACGGCCGCGACCGCCGCCATCGGCAGCCCCAGCGCCAGCGCGACCGGTGCGGGGTTCATCGACCGGTGGGCGGGAGGCGGTCGTCCGGCCGCACCGGGGGCTCGGGCGGCTCCGGCGGCTCGTACAGGCTGGGGTGCCCCGGATGGATCCCGGCGCCGAGGAGCTCACGGTCGACGGCGGCGAGGTCGTCCCGGTCCGGGCCGCTTCCGCTGCCTCCCGCCCGGGCGTCGTCCACGGCCTGCCCCATGAGGTCGCGGACCTGGGCCCACGTGGTGGAGGAGCCTTCGCCGGCGACCCTCCCGTCCTCGACGTACACGAAGTAGGGCGAGCCGGGCACGCCGTAGTCGGTCCACGCGCCGGAGGACCGCACCACCTCCAGCCGGGGGCCGGCGAGCTGCCGCAGCCGGGAGACGCTCTCCTGCTCCGGCCCCTGGGTGACGACGACGAGCCGTGCCCCACCCGGCACGTCGACCGCGCCGCTGGAGAGCTCGGACCAGAAGGTCCGGCACACGCTGCACCCGCTGGACAGGAACGCCAGCAGCGTGCGCCGCTGGCCGACCGCCACCTGCACGGGCGCGTCGTCCAGCGTGCTCCCGGTCAGGGCCGCGGCCACGGTGGTGGGCGGCCGCGTTGCCGGGACCACGCCCGGCTCCAGCTGCACCGGCACCGGCCGGGTCGTGCCGGAGATCGGGGCGGACGCCGCCTCCTCCAGCTCCAGTCCGGCCCCGAGCTCGTGCAGGGCGTGCAGGATCAGCGCGTGGCTGCGCAGCAGGCCCAGGACGAGCACGGCGAGGAGCGCGACGGCCACGCCTTCGGCGACGACGACGGCGAGCATGGAGTCACCCCTTCGGCAGGCCGCGGACGGCGGCGGCGGTCGTGGTCGGCAGCACGGCGAGGACCAGGTAGGCCAGGGCGCCGAGCAACGCCGCGAACCCGGCGAGGGCGGCGGTCGACGCCGGCGCGGCGGCGCTCCACACCCCCGTTCCCGGTGGGGACACGGCGAGCGCGGCCCCCGTCGCGGTCGCGCCCCCGGTGAGGACCAGGTGGGCCCTGGTCGGAGGGGTGTCGGGCCGGCCGAAGCAGCCGCAGGACGCGAGCACCCCGCCGCGGCGCCCGGCCAGCGCGACGAACCCGGTGAAACCCGCGTAGGCCACGGCGACGAGAGCCGCCGTGGCCCGGCCGGGTGCGGCCACCGCCGCGACGCCGAGGGCCACCTCGGCCAGCGCCAGCAACCGGACCAGCAGCCCGGAGGCGGGAAGGCCGGTCGTGCGCACGGCCCGGACGAGGGGCAGCGGGTCGCGCAGCTTGGGCAGGCCCGCGACGACGAGGAGAGCGCCGGCCGCGAGGAACGGGCCGGCGAGCAGATCCCACATGCACAGGAACGTACCGCCGGGAACGGCTGCCGAGAAGGTTGCACAGCGTCCCGACCGGCTCGGCACGCGCGCGTCCCGGCACCGCGGTAGCGGCCGCGGTCCCCACCGCGCCGGCGCTCGGCCCGGGTGTGGCCGGGGCGTGGCCGGGGCGTAGCCAACGGTTCCCGCGATGTCGGGGGCGCTGGCTACAGTGCTGGCCATGGCCAGTCCCGCGCAGCCCGACGACCTCCAGCCCAGCCCCGTCGACGCCGTGGTCTTCGACCTCGGCAACGTGCTCATCCGCTGGGACCCGCACGCGGCGATCGCCCCCGCGGTGGGCCCGGAGGAGGCCACCCGCTTCCTCGCCGACGAGCAGTTCGCCTTCTCGGAGTGGAACCACGCCCAGGACGCCGGCCGCGACTGGCAGGAGGCGGAGGACGCCGCGGTCGCCGCGCACCCCCACTGGGAGCCGGCCATCCGCGGCTACCGCCAGAACTTCCCGGCCTCCCTGACCGGCCAGATCGACGACACGGTGGCCCTGCTCGAGGAGCTGCACGCCGCCGGGGTGCGCCTCTACGCCCTGACCAACTGGTCTGCGGAGCTGTTCCCCGCGGCGCTCGACCGGTTCGGCTTCCTCGACCTGTTCGAGGACATCATCGTCTCGGGGGAGGAGGCGGTGGCCAAGCCCGACCCCGAGATCTTCGCGGTCCTCGAGGACCGCGTCGGGCACGCCCTGGACGACTGCATCTTCATCGACGACAGCCCCCGCAACGTCGAGGCCGCGGCCGCCGCCGGCATGGACGCCATCCACTTCACCGACACCGGGCACCTGCGCGAGGACCTGCACGTGCGCGGGCTGCCCGTGGCGCCGGTTCGGCCGGGAGCGACCCACGCATAGAATCGGGGTGCCCGAACGACCGCGAGATGCAAGGACCCACCAGTGTCGATCAAGGACATCCGGCTCTTCGGCGACCCGGTGCTGCGGACGCCCGCGGCCGAGGTCGTCGACTTCGACAAGGAGCTGCGACAGCTCGTCAAGGACCTGACCGACACGATGCTCGAGGCGCCGGGCGCGGGCCTCGCGGCCCCGCAGATCGGGGTGGGGCTGCGCGTCTTCACCTACTACGTCGACAAGCAGCTCGGCCACCTGATCAACCCCAGCCTCGCCCTCTCCTCGGACATGCAGGACGGCGAGGAGGGCTGCCTGTCCTTCCCCGGCATCTTCTTCGACACCCCGCGGGCACTGCGCGTGGTCGCCAAGGGCTGGAACGAGCACGGCGAGCCGGTGACGCTGGAGGGGTCCGAGCTGATGGCGCGGTGCATCCAGCACGAGACCGACCACCTCGACGGCATCCTGTTCATCGACCGCATGGACCGGGCCCAGCGCAAGCTGGCGATGAAGGCCATCCGCGACGCCGAGTGGGCCGGTGAGCAGGCGCCCACGGTCCGGCTCAGCCCCCACTCCACCTTCGGCAAGGGCCTGTAGCCCGGTGCGGCTCGTCTTCGCCGGCACCCCTGAGGTCGCCGTGCCCAGCCTCGAGGCGCTCGTCGCGTCCTCCCACGAGGTCGTCGCGGTGCTCACCCGTCCCGACGCCCGGTCCGGCCGCGGCCGCGCCCTCGTCCCGTCACCGGTGCGGGTACGCGCCGAGGCCCTGGGCCTGGAGGTCCTGACCCCGCCGAGGGCCGGTGACCCCGGCTTCCGCGAGCGGCTGGCCGAGCTGGCGCCCGACGCCTGCCCCATCGTCGCGTACGGCGGCCTCATCCCGCCCGCCGTGCTGGCCGTGCCGACCGCAGGCTGGGTCAACCTGCACTTCTCCCTGCTGCCGGCCTGGCGCGGAGCTGCCCCGGTCCAGCACGCGGTCATGGCCGGTGACGAGGTCACCGGAGCCACGACGTTCCGGCTGGAGGAGGGCCTCGACACCGGCCCGACCTACGGCGTGATGACCGAGACGATCCGGCCCACGGACACCGCCGGTGACCTGCTGCAGCGGCTGTCGACGGCCGGCGCCGGCCTGCTGGTGGCGACGCTGGACGGCCTGCAGAGCGGCACGCTCCAGGCCGTGCCGCAGCCGGCCGAGGGGATCTCGCACGCGCCCAAGATCACCGTCGAGGACGCACGCGTGCGCTGGGACCGGCCCGCGCTCGCCGTCGACCGGCAGGTCCGCGGGTGCACCCCGGCCCCGGGCGCGTGGAGCACCTTCCGCGGCGAGCGGCTCAAGCTGCTGCCGGTGGCCCCCGTCGCCGACGGGCCGGTCGCGGCGCCCGGGGAGATCGTCGCCGACCGCCGCTCGGTCCACGTCGGCACCGCCACCGGCGCGGTCCGGCTGGGCACCGTGCAGCCACACGGCAGGAAGCCGATGGCCGCCGCCGACTGGGCCCGCGGCGTCCGGCCCGACCAAGGAGAGAAGCTCGGCGATGACTGACCAGCACCAGCCCCGTCGGGGACCGCGGCGGCGCTCCGTCGCGGCGCCCTCGCAGCGGACGCGCTCGACCGACCCCGCCCGGCTGGCGGCCTACACCGTGATGCGTGCCGTCGCCGACGGCGCCTACGCCAACCTGGAGCTGCCGAAAGAGCTGCGGGCCAAGGGTATTCATGGACGTGACGCCGGCTTCGCCACCGAGCTGACGTACGGCGCGACGCGCCTGCACGGCCTCTACGACCCGATCATCGCCGCGGCCGCCGGGCGTCCCGTCGCGCAGATCGACGACAACGTCCTCGACACGCTGCGCCTCGGCGCCCACCAGCTCCTCGGCATGCGTGTCGCCGCCCACGCCGCCGTCGACGAGACGGTCGGGCTCGCGCGGATGGTCAACGGTGCCGGTGCCAGCGGCTTCGTCAACGCGGTGATGCGCCGGATCAGCGAGAAGGACCTGCCGACCTGGGTCGCCCAGGTCGTGCCCACCGGCGACCCGATCGCCCGGCTGGCGACCCTGCACAGCCACCCCGAGTGGATCGTGCGGGCGATGCGGGCGGCGCTCCTCGGCCACGGTGCCTCCACCGCCGAGACGGTCGACGCCGACCTCGAGGCCCTGCTGGTGGCCGACAACGCGCCCGCCAAGGTCTCCCTCGTGGCCCGGCCCGGTCTGGCCGACGTCGACGAGCTCGTCGCGGCCGGCGCCACGCGGTCGCTGCTCTCACCGGTCGGGGCGGTCCTGGACGGCGGCGACCCCGGCGGCATCGCGGCCGTCCGCGACGGACGCGCGGCGGTGCAGGACGAAGGCTCGCAGCTGCTGGCCATCGCGCTGAGCCGTGCCGACGTGCAGACCGGGTCGACGGCGGAGTCCTGGCTGGACCTGTGCGCCGGCCCGGGCGGCAAGGCGGCGCTGCTGGCCACACTGGGCGCGCGGTCGGGCGCCACGGTGTTCGCCAACGAGATCAGCGAGCACCGCACCGACCTGGTCCGCCAGACCCTCAGCGGCGCGATCGACGCCGGCATCGAGGTCATGGTCGGCACCGGCGACGGTCGCGACATCGGGCAGGACGAGCCCGGGACCTACGACCGGGTCCTGGTCGACGCGCCGTGCACCGGGCTGGGGGCGCTGCGACGCCGCCCCGAGGCGCGCTGGCGTCGTACGACCGCGGACCTCGCCGACCTCGCCGGGCTGCAGCGGGCGCTGCTGACCTCGGCGATCGACGCCACCCGGCCCGGCGGCGTCGTGGCCTACGCCACCTGCAGCCCGCACCTCAACGAGACCCGGTTCGTCGTCGGCGACGTGCTGAAGAAGCGCTCGGACGTGAGCGTGCTGGACGCCCGGCCGTTGTTCACCGACGCGGCCGGTGCGCCGGTCCCGCACCTCGGCGAGGGGCCCTACGTGCAGCTGTGGCCGCACCTGCACGGCACCGATGCGATGTTCCTCGCCCTGCTGCGTAAGGGCTGACGGCCAGGGCCTGGCGGTGAGGCCTTGGCGACCACCTAGCATGTGGCCGTGCAGATCTCACCGAGCATCCTGGCCAGCGACTTCGCCAACCTGGAGCGGGAGCTGCGGCGGATCGCCAACGCCGACTGGGCCCACGTCGACGTGATGGACGGGCACTTCGTGCCCAACCTCACCCTCGGCCTGCCGGTGGTCGAGGCCCTGGCACGGGTCAGCCCGGTGCCGCTGGACTGCCACCTGATGATCGACGACCCGGACCGCTGGGCCCCGCCGTACGCCGAGGCCGGCGCCGCCAGCGTCACCTTCCACATCGAGGCTGCGTCGGACCCCCGCGCGCTCGCCCGCACGCTGCGGTCGGCGGGGGCGCGGGCCGGGATGGCGCTGAAGCCCGGCACCGCCTTCGCCCCGTATGCCGACCTGCTGCCGGACCTCGACATGGTGCTCGTGATGACGGTCGAGCCCGGCTTCGGCGGCCAGTCGTTCATGGGGGACCAGATGGCCAAGGTGCGCGAGGTGCGCGAGGCGGTCTCCCGCCACGGCGGCGAGATCTGGGTCCAGGTCGACGGTGGGGTCTCCGCCGACACGATCGAGCAGTGCGCCGAGGCCGGCGCGAACGTGTTCGTGGCCGGCTCCGCGGTCTACGGCGCCGACGACGCGGCGGCGGCGGTGGACGAGCTGAGGGCGCTCGCCGCGCGGCACGTCCACGCCGGCTGACGCGCAGCCCCACGCCGGCTGACGTGCACCCCTGCCACGCCGGCTGACGTGCACCCCTCCCACGCCGGCTGACCGCCCAGTACCTCGGGCGAGCGGCCGGTGAGCTCCTGGGCTGACGCGTTGGAGCAGGTACCGCGCGAGCCGGCCGGCGAGGGGGTGCCAGGCGCGGCATCGGCGACGGTCGTGGGCGGTGGCATACTGGAGGCACGTGCTCCGGGGTCGGTGTAATTCCGAACCGGCGGTGAAAGTCCGCGACCCGGCCGCAGCCAGCGGCCGGTTGACCTGGTGGAACCCCAGGACCGACGGTGAAAGTCCGGATGAGAGGCAGCACGCGCGAAGGGCACCGGTCCGTCACCCCAGGTGACCGGCGGGAGCCCTTTGTTGTGGTGGCGGCGTGGTCGCCGTCCGACGGCCAGGGGTCCGCGGGCGGAGGCACGGTGACCGACCACGTCACAGCCCCGGAGCTCGCCCGACAGGAGCCGAGCACGAGGGGCAGGACATGATCCGCCAGCCGCAGGACGAGCGCGACGCCGCGCTGGTGCGTCACGCCCTCGACTCTGGCGAGGCGGGGCCCCGAGATGGACCCGAACCCTCGCGTCGGCGCGGTCGTGCTGGACCGCGACGGAGCCGTGGTCGGGGAGGGGTTCCACCGCGGCGCCGGGAGCCCGCACGCCGAGGTCGAGGCGCTGGCCCAGGCGGACGGGCGCGCCTGCGGCGGCACGGTCTACGTCACGCTCGAACCCTGCAACCACACCGGCCGCACCGGACCGTGCGCGCGGCGCCCTGGTCGATGCCGGTGTGCGCCGCGTCGTGCACGCCCAGGCCGACCCCGGCGCAGCCTCCGGTGGCGGGGCGGACACCCTCCGCGCGGCCGGGGTGGAGGTGGTCGGCGGCGTGCTGGCCGAGGAGGCGCTCGCGCTCAACGAGGCATGGACCTTCGCCCTCGTCCATGGACGGCCGCGCGTCACGTGGAAGTTCGCGGCGACCCTGGACGGGCGGTCCGCCGCCACCGACGGCAGCAGCGCCTGGATCACCGGGCCGCTCGCCCGCGCCGACGTCCACGACCTGCGCGCCCGGTGCGGCGCGGTGCTGGTCGGCACGGGGACGGTGCTGGCCGACGACCCCTCACTGACCGTCCGCCGGCCCGACGGCTCGCTCCGGCCACGGCAGCCCCTGCGTGCGGTGATGGGACTGCGGCCGCTGCCCCCACAGGCCCGCGTGCTGGACGACGCGGCGCCGACGGTGCTCCTGCCCACCCGCGACCCCGCGGAGGCCCTGCGGTGGCTCGCCGCCCGGGAGGTCCGCGCTGTCTGGCTCGAGGGCGGCCCCACCCTCGCGGCGGCCTTCCTGCGCGCCGGGCTGGTCGACGAGGTCGTGAGCTACCTCGCGCCGGCCCTGCTCGGCTCCGGCCGCGCGGCGGTGGGCGACCTCGGCATACCCAGCATCGACCGGACGTTGCGGCTCACGGTCCGTGACGTCCGCACCATCGGCCCGGACGTCCGTGTCCGCGCCACGACCCCCCAGGGAGGCCACTGATGTTCACCGGCATCGTCGAGGAGCTCGGCGAGATCGTCGCCATCGAGCGCGGCGCCGACTCCGCGGTCCTGCGCGTGCGCGGCCCGCTCGTGGTCAGCGATGCCACGCACGGTTCGTCGATCAGCGTCAACGGCGTCTGCCTGACGGTGGTCGAGCACGACGACGCGACCTTCAGCGTCGACGTCATGGCCGAGACGCTCCACCGCAGCAGCCTCGGCGACCTCGCGCCGGGCTCACCGGTGAACCTGGAACGAGCGATGGCTGCCACCAACCGTTTCGGCGGCCACATCGTGCAGGGGCACGTCGACGGCACGGCCCGGATCCTGGAGCGGACGCCCGGGGACCGATGGGAGGTCGTCCGTCTCACGCTGCCGCCGAGGTCGCCCGCTACGTCGTGGAGAAGGGCTCGATCACGCGTCGACGGCGTCTCGCTCACCGTGTCGGCCGTTGACGCGGGCTCGTTCTCGGTCTCCCTGATCCCCACCACGCTCGGCCTGACGACGTTGGGCTCCAAGGGCGTTGGCGACCCGGTCAACCTGGAGGTCGACGTGATCGCCAAGTACGTCGAGCGCCTGCTCACCCCCAGCGCGGCCGACGGCCGCCCCACGGCATCCGAAGCGGAGCACACGGTATGAACATCCTCGAACGGCTCTTCGACGCCCAGCTCAGCATCGCCGGGCACCCCATCTTCTGGCGCGAGGTCGTCGGCAACGTCTTCGGCTTCGCGTCGGCGATCGGCGGCATGCGCCGGCGGGTGTGGGCCTGGCCGGTCGGCATCGTCGGCAACGCGATCCTCTTCACCGTCTTCTTCGGCGTCGCCTTCGCCAACCCGCAGGGCCAGACGCTCTACGGGCAGGCCGGCCGCCAGGTCTTCTTCATCATCACCAGCATCTACGGGTGGTGGCGGTGGGACCAGATCCGGCGGCGCCGCGACGGCGCCGGCGGGGACGTGCCGGCGGTCACCCCGCGGTGGGCCACGATGCGGGAGCGCGTGCTGTACCTCGGGTTCTGGCTCGGCGGTGTGGTCGTCGTGCAGTGGCTGTTCTCCCTGATCGGTGCCGGGTGGCCGGCTCCCCGGTGGTACTTCTGGTGTGACGCCTGGATCTTCGTCGGCTCGATTGTCGCGACCTACGCGATGGCACGCGGCTGGAACGACTTCTGGCTCGCGTGGATCGCGGTCGACCTCGTCGGTGTGCCGCTGCTGGTGCACTCCGGCTTCTACCCCTCGGCCGTGCTGTACGCCGTGTACGCAGGTCTGGTGCTCTACGGCTTCGTCGTCTGGCTGCGGATCTCGCGGACGGCCGCCCTCGAGCGTGAGCCGGTCGAGGCGATGGCATGACCGCCCTGGCGTCGGTGGAGGTCGCCCTGGACGCCCTCCGCCAGGGCCGGCCGGTGCTCGTCACCGACGACGAGGACCGCGAGAACGAGGGTGACGTCATCCTCGCGGCCGAGACGCTGGACACCGAGTGGCTCGCGTGGACGGTGCGGCACACCTCGGGCGTCGTCTGCTCGCCCATGCCCGGCGTCATGGCGGAGCGACTGGGGTTACCCCCCATGGTGGCCCGTAACGAGGACCCGCGAGGGACGGCCTACACCGTCTCGGTCGACGCGCGGGGCGGCATCAGCACGGGAATCAGCGCGGCGGACCGCGCCCACACGCTGCGTCTGCTCGCCGACCCCTCCACCACCCCCGGCGACCTGGCGCGGCCCGGGCACGTGTTCCCGCTGCGGGCGCGCGACGGGGGAGTGCTGCAGCGAGCGGGACACACGGAGGCGGCGGTGGACCTGTGCCGGCTGGCCGGGCTCGCGCCCGTGGGCGTCATCGCCGAGCTGGTGCACGACGACGGGTCGATGATGCGCCTCCCCGCGGTGCTGGAGCTCGGCGCCGAGCACGAGCTGCCGGTCATCACCATCGCCCAGCTGATCGACTGGCGGCAGCGCCATGACCGGGTCGTGCGGGAGGCGCGCACCCGGCTGCCCACTGCCAACGGCGTTTTCGACATGGTGGGCTACCGGGACCTGGTGACCGGCGCGGAGCATGTCGCGCTGATCAGCCCCCTGGGCCACGACCGCCCGGCGCCGCTGGTCCGGCTGCACTCCGAGTGCCTCACCGGCGACGTCTTCGGCTCGCAGCGTTGCGACTGCGGTCCCCAGCTGGAGCGGTCGCTGGCCAGGGTCGCTGCGGAGGGCGGCGTCGTGGTCTACCTCCGCGGACACGAGGGCAGGGGCGTCGGGCTGCTGAACAAGCTCCAGGCATACGAGCTGCAGGACCGCGGCTTCGACACGGTGGACGCCCAGATCGAGCTCGGTCTGCCGGTGGATGCTCGCGAGTACGCCGCAGGCGCAGCGATCCTCGCCGACCTCGGCATACCGGTCGGTCCGCCTCCTGACCAACAACCCCAGAAGGTCAACGCGATGCATGAGTTCGACATCGAGGTCGCTGCGGTCGAGCGGCTGAGCATCTCGCCGGTGCAGGACAACCGGGCCTACCTGCGCACCAAGCGCGATCGGCTCGGTCACGACCTCGTCATCGACGGCACGGACCAGGGAGCGTCGGCGTGAGCGGGGCGGGCGCGCCGGACATCACCGTCGACGGCCGGGGCCTGCGGGTTGCCATCGTGGCCGCGTCGTGGCACACCACGGTCATGGACGGCCTGGTCGCCGGCGCGCGCCGCGGCCTGGCCGACGCGGGGGTGGAGGACGTCGAGCTCGTGCGCGTGCCTGGCGCCTTCGAGCTCGCCGTGGCCTGCGCGCGGCTCGCCCCGCCATACGACGCGGTCGTCGCGCTGGGCGTCGTCATCCGCGGTGGCACACCGCATTTCGACTACGTGTGCCAGGCTGCGACGGTTGGGCTGACGGACGTGGGGGTCCGCACCGGTGTGCCGGTCGGCTTCGGCCTGCTGACGTGTGACGACGAGGCGCAGGCGCTGGACCGGGCCGGACTCGCCGGCTCCGGCGAGGACAAGGGCCACGAGGCGGCGACCGCGGCGGTCGCGACCGCGGTGACCCTGCGAGACGTCGCCGGGCCCGCTGCGCCGTTCTCGCGGCGGTGACATAGCCTTCCCCGATGGCTGACAACGCGATGCGGCGGGCGCTGGCCCGGGCCCGGGACGGCAAGGCGCTGGACGGGACGGAGGCGCTGGTGCTCCTCGGGGCGCGCGGCAGCGACCTCGAGAGCCTGTGCGCCTCGGCCACGAGGGTTCGCGACGCTGCGATGGTGGCCGGCGGACGTCCCGCAACGGTGACCTACTCGCGCAAGGTCTTCATCCCGCTGACCCGTCTGTGCCGCGACCGTTGCCACTACTGCACTTTCGCCACTGTTCCGCACCGCGTACCGTCGGCGTACCTGTCCCCGGACGAGGTCCTGCAGATCGCGCGCGAGGGGGCTGCCCAGGGGTGCAAGGAGGCGCTGTTCACCCTGGGTGACCGACCCGAGGACCGCTGGCCGGCGGCGCGGGAGTGGCTGGACGCCCACGGGTACGACGACACGCTCGCCTACGTGCGCGCCATGGCCATCCGGGTACTCGAGGAGACCGGGCTGCTGCCGCACCTCAACCCCGGGGTCATGAGCTGGTCGGACCTGCAGCGGTTGAAGCCGGTGGCGCCGTCTCTGGGCATGATGCTGGAGACCACGTCGACGCGGCTGTTCACCGAGCCGGGTCAGGCCCACTTCGGCTCCCCGGACAAGGATCCGGCAGTGCGGCTGCGCGTCCTGGAGGACGCGGGCCGGGTGGGCGTGCCGTTCACCACCGGGATCCTGGTCGGCATCGGCGAGGATCCGCAGGAGCGGCTCGACAGCATCCTCGCCATCCGCCGGGTCGCGCGCGAGTACGGCTCGGTGCAGGAGTGCATCGTCCAGAACTTCCGCTCCAAGGACGACACGGCGATGCGCAGCACCCCCGACCTCGGCGAGGAGGAGTACCTCGCCACGATCGCGGTGACCCGGCTGTTGCTGGGGCCGTCTGTCTCCGTGCAGGCCCCTCCGAATCTTTCCGAACCGCAGTCGATCCCGCGACTGCTGGGGGCCGGCGTCGACGACTGGGGTGGGGTCTCGCCGGTCACCCCGGACCACGTCAACCCCGAGCGCCCCTGGCCCGAGGTGGAGGACCTGCGCCGGTGGACGGCGCAGAGCGGGCTGTCGCTGACCGAGCGGCTGACCGCCCACCCGCGGTTCGTGCTCGGGGCGCTCGAGCGCGACGAGGCGTGGATCGACCCGCGGCTGCACCCGCACGTGCGCGCGCTGGTGGACTCCGCAACGGGACTGGCCCGGGAGGACGCCCGTGCGACCGGGTTGAGGTGGCAGGAGCCGGACGGTGGCATGGAGGCCGTGGGCGCCGGCACCGGACGGGTGGACCTGCACCGCGGGGTGGATGAGGACGGCCGTAGCGCAGACCGGCGCAGCGACTTCGACGAGGTCTACGGCGACTGGCAGGAGGTGGCCTCGCGTGTCGACGTCCCCGCGGTGCCGCGTCTGGACACGGACGTGCGCGCGGCACTCGGACGCGCCCAGGACGACCCGGCGGGGCTCAGCGACGACGACTACCTCGCGCTGCTCACCGCCGACGGCCCCGACCTCGACGCGGTGGCGGGGCTCGCCGACGAGCTGCGCCGCGACGCGGTCGGCGACGACGTCACCTACGTCGTGAACCGGAACATCAACTTCACCAACGTCTGTTACGTCGGGTGCCGCTTCTGCGCGTTCGCCCAGCGCAAGACCGACGCGGACGCCTACACGCTCTCGCTGGACGAGGTCGGCAGGCGGGCGGCGGAAGCGCAGGCGCTCGGGGCCACCGAGGTCTGCCTGCAGGGTGGGATCTCCCCGGACCTGAACGCCACGGCATACGCGGACATCGTGCGGTCGGTGAAGGCGGCGGCGCCCGGTATGCACGTGCATGCGTTCTCTCCCATGGAGATCGCGACCGCGTCGGCCAAGGCAGGCATGTCGGCGCGGGCATGGCTCGAGGAGCTCAAGGACGCCGGGCTGGACTCGATCCCCGGTACGGCGGCGGAGATCCTCGACGACGAGGTCCGCTGGGTCCTCACCAAGGGCAAGCTCCCTGCGGCTCGGTGGGTCGAGATCGTCGCCACGGCACACGAGCTGGGCATCCCGAGCAGCAGCACGATGATGTACGGCCACGTGGACCACCCACGTCACTGGGTCGGGCACCTGCGCACGTTGGCGGCGCTGCAGGACCGCACCGGCGGCTTCACCGAGTTCGTGCCGCTGCCGTTCATCCACACCAACGCCCCGGTCTACCTCGCCGGGCTCGCCCGTCCGGGGCCGACGCTACGGGACAACCGCGCCGTGCACGCCGTGGCCAGGCTGATGCTGCACGGCCGGATCCACCACGTGCAGACGTCCTGGGTCAAGCTCGGGGTGGACGGCACGCGGGCGATGCTCCAGGGCGGCGCCAACGATGTCGGGGGCACGCTGATGGAGGAGACGATCAGCCGGATGGCCGGGTCGGCGCACGGGTCGGCCAAGACTGTGGCCGAGCTGACCGAGATCGCCGGCGGCATCGGCCGGCCGGTCCGCCAGCGGACGACGACGTACGGCCAGGCCCTGCCGGTCTGACCTCGCCACCAGTCTGTGGGGCGAGACACGGTGCCTCTGCGCTGGTACTGCCCCGTGCCGACGTGGTGGTGTTCCGGTCCTGTACCGCCGTGCCTGGCCGTGCTGTCGGCTGGCGCCCTGGGCGAGCAGGTAGGGCAAGGCGCGTACAGCGACGTTCGCCGGGCTGAGCGCCTGCCGGGGTGCGGCTGCCCCTTCGAGGTCGATGTCAGAGGTCGCTGGTATGGCGAATCGGTCTGTGGCGGAATGGTTATTGGGCTGTGGACGACCTTCTTCCTGTGTTCGAACAGGTGTACGATAGGTGTCATGGTGGGGACCGGGGATGGGGCGGAGCTGGACGCGCAGCGGCTGGACGCGGGGTGGGTCGAGGCGGAGCGGTTGGAGGCGGAGCTGGCGGTGGTGTGTGGTCAGCTGAATCAGGTCTCGGCGCGGTTGGTGGTGTTGACGGCGCGGGCGATCGCCTCGCAGGGGTGGGCGGGGGCGGGGATCCGGTCGGTGGAGCACTGGTTGGTGTTGCGGGCGGGGTTGTCGCCGGTGCGGGCGCGTCAGGTGGTGGTGATGGCCCGGCGGGTGGAGGTGTTGCCGGTGGTGATGGGCCGGTTCGCGGCTCGGCTGTCGGTGTAGGTGTGAACCGCCCCGGGTTCAGTGGAGAGTCAGGTGTGTTTCCTCGACGGGTGCCGGGGAGGGGTTTTTGGCAGCGTAGTAGCTCGTCTCGTACTCGGTGGGTGGGGCGTCGTCGCACCATGAGTGGAGTCGTTCCCGGTTGTACCAGTGGACCCACTTCAGGACCTCGAACTCGACGTGCTCGAGGGTCCGCCACGGACCGCGGCGTCGGATGAGCTCGGTCTTGAAGAGCCGGTTGAGCGCCTCGGCGGCGGCGTTGTCGTAGGAGTCGCCGGTGCTGCCGACGGAGGCGGTGATGCCTGCCTCGGCCAGGCGTTCGCTGTAGCGGATGGACAGGTACTGCACGCCGCGGTCGGAGTGGTGGACCAGCCCCGCCAAGGCGTGCCCTTCTTGTCGGCGCTGCCAGATGGCCTGCTCCAGGGCGTCCAGGGCCACGTCGGAGCGCAGCGTCGACGACACCCGCCAGCCCACGATGCGGCGGGAGTACAGGTCCATCACGAAGGCGACGTACACGAACCCGACCCAGGTCGGCACGTAGGTGATGTCGGCGACCCACCGGGTGTCCGGGGCCGGCGCGGTGAAGTCCCGGTTGAGCTGGTCCTCGGGCCGGGCGTCCTTGCCGGGGATGGTCGTGCGGGGCCGTTTGTGGTCCCCGGCGGTCGCCCCGCGCAGCCCCAACGCGCGCATCCGCCGCTCCACGGTGCACCGCGGCACCGGGTCGTACCGCCCTGCACCGAGGTTGCCGTGTTCGTCAGGGCGCTGCTGACGGTTCAGCGCCTTCCACATCTTCCGGACCCCGTACACCCGGTAGTTGTCCTCGAAGAGCGCCGTGATCCGCTCATCGAGCGCGGCATCAGCGACCGCGCGCCTCGACGGCGGACGGGCATGATGCGCGTAGTAGGTGCTCGGGGCGATCTTCGCGCCGGCCTGGGTCAGGACGGTGCAGATCGGCTCGACCCCGAACTGGTCCTTGTGCGCGTCGACGTACGCGATCAGCGTGTGGGTGGGCGGTCGAGCTCCGCCGCGAAGAAAGCCGACGCGCTCTTCAGGATCGCGTTCGCCCGCCGCAGCTCACGGTTCTCCCGCTCCAGCTCCGCGACCCGCGTCGCCGGATCCACCGCCGGCGACGCCGCAGCCGGCGAGCTCGTCGACGGGTTGCGGAACCAGTTCCGCAACGTCGCCCCCGGGATCCCGAGCTGCTCACCGACCTGGTGACAGGCACGCTTGTGCGCCATCGCCGGGTTGTCCTTCAACGTCTCGTTCACCATCCGAACCGCGCGCTCACGCAGCTCGTCGCTGTACTTCCTCGGTGCAGGCATGACTCCAGCCTCTCCTAGAGATCACGACCCTCCACCAAACCCGGGGCGGTTCAGGTGTTCCTGGCCCGCGGCGGGTTCGCGATCGGGCCGGGCCCGACCTACGCCCCGCCCGCGTCCCGAGACCGGGCGGCGCCACGGCAGGGGGCGGCGCCGGGATCGGCCGGGCAGGTGTACACGATCGGGATCTCGACCCCCGACCCGGACAGGGCGGGCGCGACGAACGTCGGGGATCTGGAGGATCTTCGCTACCCCGACGAGGACACCGACCACGGACCGGATCTGGAGTCGGGGCCGGGCGGTCAGGACGAGCTGTGGCCCGGAGTCGCGCCCCCGGTGCCCTACCCGGGCGCGACCGGAGAGGTTCTGCACGGCACGTGGGTCACCTTCCACGAAGGTCCAGCCCTCCTGCTCTGATCCACAGTCAGCACCGCGACAGCGAAGTCCGCATCGGCTTTCACGAGCTGATGGTTGGTCGGAAGCTGCTCGCGCGTCGGGCGGTGGCTTCGGCGTCCCTTCGAGCCATCCTCGGGCTCTGGCGTGGTCCGTCAGGGCGAGCGACGTTCGGCGTCCCTGACTCACCGAGGCAGCCGGAGCCGCGGAACGAGGGGACGCGTGAACCGGACGACGTCCGGGGCACCGTAACCTTGACTTCCGTGAAGACCTTCGACCAGCTGTTCGCCGAGCTCACCGACAAGGCGGCGAACCGCCCCGCGGGCTCGGGCACCGTGACCGAGCTGGACGCGGGCGTCCATGCGATCGGCAAGAAGATCGTCGAGGAGGCAGCCGAGGTATGGATGGCGGCCGAGCACGAGGGTCAGGCGCGCACGGCTGAGGAGATCAGCCAGCTGCTCTACCACCTGCAGGTGCTCATGCTCGCCTCCGACATCTCGTTGGACGACGTCTACGCCCACCTCTGATCGACGTTCTCACCGAAGGAAACTCATGCTTCGCATTGCCGTGCCCAACAAGGGCTCCCTCGCCGAACCGGCCGCGGAGATGCTCCGCGAGGCCGGCTACCGCGGCCGCCGGGACAGCAAGGAGCTGATCCTGGCCGACGTCGACAACGACGTCGAGTTCTTCTTCCTGCGTCCGCGGGATATTGCCGTCTACGTGGGCTCCGGCACGCTGGACCTGGGCATCACAGGCCGGGACCTGCTGCTGGATTCGGGCAGCCGTGCCCACGAGGTCATGCAGCTGGGCTTCGCCGGCTCGACCTTCCGCTTCGCCGCACGACCGGGCGTCGCCGACTCGGTGAAGGACGTCGACGGCCTGCGGGTGGCCACCAGCTACGCCGGGCTGGTCTCGGCGCACCTGAGCGAACAGGGCGTCAGCGGTGACGTGGTCCGCCTCGACGGCGCCGTCGAGACCGCGATCACCCTCGGTGTCGCGGACGTCATTGCCGACGTCGTCGAGACCGGCACCACGCTGCGCAACCAGGGCCTCGAGGTCTTCGGCGAGCCCATCCTGCGCAGCGAGGCCGTCCTGATCGGCCGCGAGGACAGCACCAACCAGGCGGCTATCGATGTCCTCGTCCGCAGGCTGCAAGGAGTCCTGACCGCACGCAGCTACGTGATGATGGACTACGACGTCCGCGTCGAGCTGGTCGAGCGGGCCTGCGCCCTCACGCCCGGTCTGGAGTCGCCGACCGTGTCCCCGCTGCACGACAAGGGCTACGTCGCCGTACGGTCCATGGTTCCCCGCTCGCGCACCAACCAGGTGATGGACGAGCTGTACGAGCTGGGCGCGCGCGCCATCCTGGTCACCGACATCGCGGCCTGTCGGCTCTGATGCCCGCGTCCCAGCAGCCGCCGGCGACACCGTCGAAAGACCCGTATGCCGTGTTCCGGCCTCGTCGGGGACGGAAGGTCTCGCTCGGGGTGGCTGTGGCCGCGCTGGTGATCTTCACGGTCGGCGCGCTCTCCCTGCCGCAGGGAGATCCCCTCTTCGGCGGCTGGACGGTGATTGACCGCCTGGCGCTCGAGCTCATCGGGGTTGCCGTTGCCGCGGTGATGTGGCGCTTTGCCTCCATCCGGGCGGTACCCACGCGTGACGGCATCGTCGTCCGCAACCTCTTCACCACCCGGCGGCTGTCCTGGGCTCAGATCGTCCGCGTGCAGTTCGGAGGGGGCGCCCCCTGGGTCACCCTCGACCTCGACGACACCGACACCGTTGCGGTCATGGCGATCCAGAAGGCCGACGGCGCGATCAGCCGTGCCGAGGCGGGCAGGCTGTCCGCCCTGGTGCAGGTCCACGGTGAGCGCCAGGAGCCTCGCCGACCCTGACCAGGTCGACACCTGCGCCAGAAAGCGCCGGCGTGGCGCTGCACGGCAGCAACGCGCCGTGACGGATCTGCGGGCCGCCGCGTGGTGACGACGCCGCGTGGTGGCGACGCCGCGTGGTGGCGACGCTCAGCGCGACCCGGGGTGACCTGTCAGGGCGTCTGCGGGAGAGAGCGCCGGAACCGCGTCACCAGCACGGTCTGCACCACCGCGAGACCGAGCAGGACAACCCACACGGCGCGGAAGCTGCCGGTGGCGTCCCGCACCGCACCCATGGTCGTCGGACCCCATGCGGCCACGGTGTAGCTGACGAACAGCACCATCGCCGCGAGCCGACCGCTGCCCTGCGGGGTACGGGAGTAGTCGATCAGCAGCACCATGCCGAGGGAGAACGCCGGTCCCTGGCCCATGCCCAGCAACGCCACCCACAGCCACGGCGCGGCCCCCGGGGCGATGGCCAGGCCGAGCAGGCCCGCCGCGACGAAGACCGACGCCGACAGCAGGAGCACCCGCCGGTCGTGGACCCGGTCGGCGAGGAGCGGGCCGAGCAGCCCCGAGCACACCTGGACCCCGCTGAACACCGACAGCAGGTAGCCGGTCGTGGTCGCGTCCCAGCCGTGGTCCTGGAATGACGGGGCCACCCACGCCAGGCAGGAGTAGAACAGCCACGACTGCAGGGCCATGAACGCCGCCACGAGCCACGCGGTGCGGTGGCGCCAGGGGAGGCCGTGTCCGGAGTCGACCTCCGGGTTGGCCGCGCGGTGCCGCGCCGAGCCCACGGTGACGGGAGCCCAGGCGAGCGCGCCGACGGCGGCGAGCAGGCTCCATGATGCAAGCGATCCCTGCCAGGAACCCAGCCGGTCGGCCAGCGGCACCGACACGGCCGACGACACGGCGGCGCCGCCCATCATCGCCAGCATGTAGAGGCCGGTGACCAAGCCGGTCCGGTGCGGCGGGAACAGCGCCTTGACCAGGCCCGGCAGGAGCGTGCCGCCGATCGCGATGCCGACGCCCGCGAGGAAGGTCCCGGCGTACAGCACCCAGGTGGTGTCACCCCAGAGCCGGCTGCCCACACCCGCCATGACGATGAGTACGGCGAGCTGCACGCCGGCGGCGGCGCCGAAGCGGCGGGCCAGCCGCTGAGCCGCAGGGGCGAACAGGCCCATGCAGAGCACCGGCAGGGTGGTCAGGGCCCCCATCGCGGTGTTGCTCAGGTGGAGGTCGGCGACGATGGTGTCGCGCAGCGGCGGCAGGCTGGACATCGCGACCCGCAGGTTGGCGGTGACGGCGAGGAGCGCCAGGGCGAGCAGAGGCACCGGCGGCAGCCCGGTGGCTGGGGCATGGGTGCGCATCGGGGCTGGGGCGGTGGTCATCGTCGACAATTCTGGCACCCGTGGCCGACACCGCCCCGCGCCCCACCCGGCACCCGGCACCCGGCACCCGGCACCCGGCACGGCAGCGGACGCAGGCCACTACCGTGCAGCGTCCGGTCGTCCAGTGGTGCGGAACCGGAGCCGTGGCCTCAGGGGGTCGGCGAACCTGCGTCGTGGTCGTCCAGTGCCGAGGAACCGGTGTCGTGGTCGTCCAGGGCCGCGGATGCCGGAACGCGCGCCCGCGCCTCGTCGTACGTCAACCCGGTCAGCATCAACAGGTCGACGATCGTCGAGCGCACCTGGGCGCGCATCACCTCCGCCGAGAGCATGGGATGGGCACCGGCGGTTCGGGCGCTCTCGCGCCCGATCGCGGCCAGCGGGTCGCGGGAGCCGACCGGGAGACGACGTTCCTTCAGCTCGGCGGCGATGACGTCCGTGACGTCGGCCAGGTCGGAGATGAGCGTGACGTACGAGGGCGGCACCGGCTCCTCGCTCCAGATGGCCACGCTGGCCCGCCGGACCAGGACCCGGATGTTGCGGATAGCCCGGTCCAGCGGCTCGAGCAGGTCGGCGATGGCCTGGACGCCGGGCAGGTGCCGGCGGCGGAACGGTGACAGCCGCACGACCGCCACCCCCTCGGCGGACAGCGACCGCAGCACGTCCAGGCCTCGCTCGGAGTCCCGCGCCCGCTGCAGCGTGTCGCGGGCCAGCACGTCGTCGCGCAGGTCCAGCGCCCGCGCGGTGTCGTGCAGGACGGCGGCGATGTCGGCCACCACGGCCGCCGCCTGCGCGCGCGGCTTGCGCAGGGGAGAGGCGGGGACGACGGTCGCCGCGACCAGCGCGACGGCGCCTCCGACGACCGCGTCGAGCCAGCGCCCGAGCGCGGCGCCAGGTTGGGCCACCAGCGTCGTGATGATGACGGCCTGCACCCCCGACTGGGTGGTCATGAGGACCCCCGCCCCGAGCAGCGCCGCGATGCTCATCGACGCCATGGCGACGACGGCCACCTGCCAGACCCCCGACCCGAACAGCTGCACGAACAGGTCCCCGATGAACACGCCGATGGCCACGCCGATGACGACCTCGGTCACCCGGCGCAGCCGCTGCCCGAACGACAGGCCGAGGGCCACGATCGCCGCGACCGGGGCGAAGAACGGCTGCGGGTGGCCGAGGAGGTTCTTGGCGATCCACCAGGCGATCGCGCCGGCCAGGGCACACTGCACGATCAGGAAGCTGCGCTGCCGCAGCCGGTCCACGCGCTCCCGGGCCGACCTGCGGGAACGACGGGCCGCGCGCGGGGCGAGTGCGGCGCTGCGGCTGCGCCAGTGGTCGAGGGACGTCATCGGTCAGCCGTTCCCGGGAGCACCCGGGGGGCCGTTGCCTGAGCCATGCGGCCATTCTGCCCATTCCGGGCACGGAAACGGGGGCGCGTCCACCGGGACGTCACCGTTCGGTGTCCCGCACCTCCCGGGTATCCACCACCAGGTCGGCGCGCTCACGGGTCCGGTCGGCGCGGAACAGCGCTCGCTCGGAGGCTGCCCAGCGCTCCCAGTTCGACCGGTAGGTCTCCCCGTCGCGGGCGATCGCGCGCTCGTACCGCACCGCGGTCGGTGCATCGACCCAGATCAGGACCGCGACGTAGGCGAAGCCGGGCCACGCGCCCGCGCCACAGCCCTCCACCAGCAGCAGCGGGGCGGCGCGCACCTCGTGCTCCTCGGCGAACGCGTCCGCCTCCCAGTCGAAGCGCTGGTATGCCGCCCGCTGACCGCGTGCGAGTGGTGCCAGGACCCGGTCGTGCAGGATCGCCGGCGTGAGCGGCAGGCCGTCCCACCCGGGGTAGAGCGCGTCCAGGTGGAGCACCGGCGGACGGCCCAGGTGCCGGCGCAGCGCCCGGGTCAGGGTGGTCTTGCCAGCGCCACTGGGACCGTCGACCGCGACGACCACCGTGTCGCCACAGCGCGGTTCGGCCGCCGAGATGAGCGCCAGGCACGCGGCCACGGCGTCGAGGTCGGGCCCGGTGGTCATCCTCCGACCGTAGCGAGGGGCGCCCGCGGAAGCGTCGTTAGGCTGACCGCGTGAGTGTCGCCATTCGTGTCATCCCCTGCCTGGACGTCGACGCCGGCCGCGTCGTCAAGGGTGTCAACTTCGAGAACCTGCGCGACGCCGGCGACCCGGTGGAGCTCGCCCACAGGTACGACGCCCAGGGCGCCGACGAGCTGACGTTCCTGGACGTCACGGCCAGCAGCGGCGACCGCGACACGACGTACGACGTGGTAAGCCGCACGGCCGAGGAGGTCTTCATCCCGCTCACGGTGGGCGGGGGCGTGCGGTCGGTGGAGCACGTCGACCGGCTGCTGCGCGCGGGCGCCGACAAGGTGGGGGTCAACACGGCGGCGATCGCCCGGCCCGAGCTGATCGCGGAGGTCGCGGACCGGTTCGGCGCGCAGGTGCTGGTCCTGTCGGCGGACGTGCGCCGCCGCCGGACCGACTCCGGCGGCCTCAGCGACGACTTCGAGGTCACCACCCACGGAGGTCGTCGGGGGACCGGCATCGACGCGGTCGAGTGGTGCGCCCGCGCTGCCGAGCTGGGCGCGGGGGAGATCCTGCTGAACTCCATGGACGCGGACGGCACGCGGGACGGGTTCGACCTGCCGCTGATCGAGCGGGTCCGTCGCGAGGTGGGCGTGCCGCTGATCGCCAGTGGCGGCGCGGGCGCGCTGAAGGACTTCGCACCGGCGGTCGACGCGGGCGCCGACGCGGTGCTGGCCGCCAGCGTCTTCCACTTCGGTGAGCTGACGATCGCGGAGGTCAAGGCCGCGCTGCGGGCGGAGGGCCACCCGGTCCGCTGAGCCCGGCGCCGTCGCCGCACGCGTCGGCGGTCAGAGGCTGAGGTCGGTGTCCTGGAACGCGGACCGGGCGTCGGCGGGCCCCTCGACCGTGACGCGTGCGACCCGCTGCCGGCCCGAGGCGTGCAGGAGCAGCTCCCCGGGGGTGCCCCGCAGCACGACCGAGCCGGCACCCGATGGTGGGGTCCGGACCAGCCGGCGGCCGTACGTGGGCGTGACCAGCACCACGCCCACCGCCGCGCGGCGGAACAGCAGCCGGCCGGTGCGCGTCAGCACGGACCAGAGACCCTGCTCGAGGTCGTCGGGCAGCGGGCGCGGCTCCCAGTCCGCAGCGGCCCGCAGCACGTCCTCGTGGTGGAGGAACATCTCGGCCAGGTTGACGACCGTGTCGACCGGCTCGAGCCGCGTCGGGGACCACGACGGCGGCCCGGTGCGCACCCGCTCCACCAGCTCGGGCCAGGGCTCCGCCGCGTAGCCGTCCTGCACCCGTCGGGCGCGCTCGGCCAGCGGGGGCACGAACATGCCGAGCGCCGCGTCGGGGCGTCCTTCCCGGATCACCAGGTGCGCCGCCAGGTCCCGGGTCCGCCACGGGGAGCACAGGGTGGGGGCGTCCGGCCCCACCGTCTCGAAGGTGTCGCACAGGGCCGACCGCTCGCGGCGCGCAGGTGAGGTCATGGCGCCATCCTGTCAGTCCGGCGGCCCCGCGAGGGGGTGCCCCGGGCGCCTCACAGCGCGCACCCCCCTCGTGGTCATGCCCGGACGGACGCAGGGGCGGATGCGGGGACGAACGCAGGGACGGACGCGGGTACGGATGCTGGGCCGTGTGCGGGGGCGCGCCCGCAACACGGCAGAATGAGGCAGGTGTCAACCCCCACCTCCTCTCTGGACCCGGCGGTCGCCGCCCGCCTCAAGCGCGACGGCGACGGACTGGTCTGTGCCGTCGTCCAGCAGTTCGACTCCGCCGAGGTCCTCATGGTCGGCTGGATGGACGACGAGGCGCTGCACCGCACCCTCACCACCGGCCGGGTGACCTTCTGGTCGCGCAGTCGGCAGGAGTACTGGCGCAAGGGCGACACCTCCGGCCACGCCCAGCTGGTCAAGGACGTCGCGCTCGACTGCGACGGGGACGCGCTCCTCGTCCGGGTCGACCAGGTCGGGGTCGCCTGCCACACCGGGGCGCGGTCCTGCTTCGACGGCCGGGAGCTCCCCGCCCACCGGGGACACCGCGATGCCTGAGCCGACCGCCGTGCCCGAGGTCTCCGCCGTGGCCTCCGGGACCGCCGACACCACCACCACGTCCGCCGGCTCAGCCGGATCGGCGACACCGGACCTGCGCTACGGCCACACCTGGCCGACGCTGGCGACGTTCACCGAGATGGCCCGGGACCGCCGGGTGATCCCGGTCGTGCGCCGGCTGCTCGCCGACGCCGAGACCCCCGTCGGCGTCTACCGCAAGCTCGCCAAGGACCAGCCCGGCACCTTCCTGCTGGAGTCGGCCGAGCACGGCGGCGTGTGGTCGCGCTACTCGATCGTCGGCGCCGCGTGCCGGGCCACGCTGACCGAGCGCGACGGCGAGGTGCACTGGATCGGGGCGCCCCCGGTCGGCGTGCCCACCACCGGCAACCCCGTCGAGGCGCTGCGGGACACGGTCGCCGCCCTGGCGACCGACCACCTGCCCGGGCTCCCGCCGCTGACCGGCGGCATGGTCGGCGCGGTGACCTACGACGCCGTACGCCGCTGGGAGAAGGTGCCCGACGGCACACTGGACGAGCTGCACCTGCCCGAGCTGGCGATGATGCTGGCCACCGACCTGGCCGTCCTCGACCACGCGGACGGGTCGCTGCTGCTGGTGGCCAACGCGGTCAACTACGACGCGACCGACGAGCGGGTGGAGCAGGCCTGGCAGGACGCCGTCGACCGGCTCGACCGGATGACCGCCGACCTCGCGGTCTCCGCCCCCAGCACGGTCGCGGTGCTCGAGCCGACCGGCGCGCAGGCCACGAGCAACCACACGCCCGAGCAGTTCCACGCCATGGTCGAGGCCGGCAAGGAGGCGATCCGTGCCGGCGAGGTCTTCCAGGTCGTGCTCTCCCAGCGGTTCTCGGTCGACTGCCCGGCCGACGCGCTGGACGTCTACCGCGTCCTGCGCACGTCGAACCCCAGCCCCTACATGTACCTCCTGCGCCTCCCCGCCCCCGACGGCACGGCGTACGACGTCGTCGGCTCCAGTCCGGAGGCCCTGGTCAAGGTGACCGGCCGACGGGCGATCACCCACCCGATCGCCGGCTCGCGGCCCCGCGGGGCCACCCCCGAGGAGGACGTCGCCAACGGCGAGGACCTGCTCGCCGACGCCAAGGAGCGCTCGGAGCACGTGATGCTGGTCGACCTGTCCCGCAACGACCTCCAGCGCGTGTGCGAGGCCGGCACGGTGGACGTGGTCGAGTTCATGACGGTCCGCCGCTACAGCCACATCATGCATCTGGAGTCCACCGTCGTCGGCGACATCCGGCCCGGCCAGAGCGCGTACGACGTGCTGCGCGCGACGTTCCCCGCCGGCACCCTCTCCGGCGCGCCGAAGCCCCGGGCGATGGCCCTGATCGACGAGCTCGAGCCCAGCCGGCGCGGCCTGTACGGCGGGGTGGTGGGCTACCTCGACTTCGCCGGCGACCTGGACATGGCCATCGCCATCCGCACCGCCGTCCTGAAGGACGGCCGCGCCTACGTCCAGGCCGGCGGCGGCATCGTCGCCGACTCGGTGCCGCAGCTGGAGCGCGAGGAGAGCATCAACAAGGCCGCGGCCGCGCTACGGGCCGTGGCGACGGCCGCCGGGCTGCGCGCGCCGTGACGGGCCGGCTGACGAGCAAGCGCAGCGTCCTGCTGCTCGTCCTGCTCACCGCGGCGGTGCTGCTGGTCAGCGGGTCGCGCGTGTGGGTCACCGGGTCCGTGGACGACCCGGTGCTCGGCGCGGGGATGCTGCGCGGCACCGGGTCACAGGTCGCGCGCGGTGTGCTCGCGGCGGCCCTCGTCGGCGCCGCAGCGGTCGTGGCCGCGGCCACGTCCGGGCGCGTCGTCCGTCGCCTGGCCGCGGCCGTCGTCGTCCTCGCCGGCGTGCTGGGGACGGCCGTCGTCGCCTCGGTGGTCGCCGACCCGGACGGCGCGCTGGGCAGGGTGGCCGCCACCGGCACCGGCCGGACCGGCGACGTGCCCGCCCACGGCAGCGTGACCGCGTGGGTGTGGATCGCGGCGCTCGCCGGCGTGGGGATGACCCTGGGCGGCGCGGCGGCCCTGGTCGGAGCCGGTCGCTGGAGCGGCCTGTCCAGCCGGTACGACGCACCCAGCGGGGACGCCGCCGTCCCGGAGCAGGCCGAACGTCGCTCGCGCGAGTCCGCGTGGGAGCAGCTCTCCCGCGGTGAGGACCCCACGGCCGGGGCGGGCCGGAACGAGGAGCCGCCCCGTTCCTGAGGGCGGCGCCGGTTCCTGACACAATGGGCACCGCGAGGCCACCAGGCGAGCAGGCGCACCACCGAGCGACAGCCCACCGCACCACCGACACCGCACGACACCACCCGCGACATCCCGCCGCACCGGACACCACCGAGGAGAACCCATGGCAGAGCACGGTCACGGCCACAGCACGGCGGCATGGACCGCGGTCACGATCCTGCTGGTCGGTGCCTTCCTGATCAGCCTCTCCGTCGTCGTGCAGGCCCTGTGGCTGGCCATCATCGGCATCGTGCTGGTGGTCGTGGGCCCGATCGCCGGCAAGGTCCTCTCCATGGCCGGCCTCGGCCAGGAGAAGCCCACCAACCCGCGCGGCACCACCGCGGTCCGCTGAGCCGAGCCGGGTCGTGTCCGCCGCCGCAACGACGACCCGGACCCGGCTGACCGCGCCGGCACTCTGGGCCGCCGCCGGGCTGCTCGCGGTCGGCGCCCTGGCAGCCCGCGACCCCCACGTCCACGGGACGTGGGGGTTCTGCGTCTTCCGCAGCATCACCGGCCTGCCGTGTCCCGGCTGCGGTGGCCTGCGCGCCGTCAACGACCTGGCCCACGGCCACGTAGGCGCCGCGCTGGCGTCGAACGCCTGGGTCGTCCTCTCCCTCGCCGGGCTCGTCGGGTGGTGGGGCGCGTGGGTGGCGGCCCGCCTGAGGGGCGCGCCCGCGCCGCTGAGCCAGCACGCCGTACGCCTCTCGCTGCTCTGGGCCGGCGGCTTCCTGGCCTTCGGCCTGCTGCGGCTGCTCCCGCCGTTCGCGGGTCTGCAACCCGCCCCATAGCCCCGATCCGCACGGAGCGCCACTCCGCAACCGGGGGCTGCTGCCGAGCCTGCCGCGCGCGCGGATAGCCTTGGAGGGTGCCCAGCGTTCTCGATGACATCATCGACGGAGTCCGTGCCGACCTCGCCGTCCGCCAGTCCCACACGTCGCTGGAGGAGCTGCGCGCCCGCGCCGAGCGTCGCGACCCGGCCCACGACGCCCTCGCCGCCCTGCGCGACGGCGACGGCGTCAAGGTGATCGCCGAGGTCAAGCGCTCCAGCCCGAGCAAGGGTGCGCTCGCGATGATCGCCGACCCGGCCGGGCTCGCCGCCGACTACGCGGCCGGGGGGGCCAGCGTGATCAGCGTCCTCACCGAGCAGCGCCGCTTCGGCGGGAGCCTGGAGGACCTCGCCTCGGTCCGCGCGGCGGTCGACGTCCCGGTTCTGCGCAAGGACTTCATGGTCTCGAGCTACCAGGTGTGGGAGGCGCGGGCCTGGGGCGCCGACGTCATCCTGCTCATCGTCGCGGCGCTGGACCAGCCCACCCTCATCGGGCTGCGCGAGCGCGCCGAGTCCCTCGGCATGACCGCGCTCGTCGAGGTCCACAACGAGGAGGAGGCCGACCGGGCCGTCGATGCCGGCGCCCGGGTGATCGGCGTCAACGCCCGCAACCTGAAGACCCTCGAGGTCGACCGCTCGACGTTCGCCCGCGTGGTACCGCGCCTGCCGGCCGGGGTGGTCAAGGTGGCCGAGTCCGGCGTCCGCGGCCCGCACGACGTGCTGGACTACGCCCGCTCGGGCGCCGACGCCGTCCTGGTCGGCGAGAGCCTCGTCACCGGCGGCTCGCCCCGCGACGCCGTCGCCGACCTCATCGCCGCCGGCGCCCACCCCGCACTGCGCAAGCAAGGAGCCCGATGACCACCGACAGTCGCCCCCCGTACGGCGACCCGGCCGCGCCGCACCGCGCGGGCCGGTTCGGCGACTACGGCGGCCGGTTCGTCCCGGAGGCGCTGGTCGCGGCCCTCGAGCAGCTGGACGAGGAGCGGCTCAAGGCCGCCGTCGACCCGGCCTTCCAGGGAGAGCTCGACCGGCTGCACCGCACCTACACCGGCCGGCCCAGCCTGCTCACCGAGGTGCCGACGTTCGCCCAGCACGCCGGTGGCGCGCGGGTCCTGCTCAAGCGCGAGGACCTCAACCACACCGGTTCGCACAAGATCAACAACGTGCTCGGCCAGGCCCTGCTGACCAAGCGCATGGGCAAGACGCGGATCATCGCCGAGACCGGCGCCGGCCAGCACGGGGTCGCCAGCGCGACGGCCGCGGCGCTCCTCGGCCTCGACTGCGTGGTCTACATGGGGGAGAAGGACACCCGGAGGCAGGCGCTGAACGTGGCCCGGATGCGCCTGCTCGGCGCCGAGGTCATCCCCGTCAGCAACGGCAGCGCGACCCTCAAGGACGCGATCAACGAGGCCATGCGCGACTGGGTGACCAACGTGGACACCACGCACTACCTCATCGGCACCGTCACCGGCCCGCACCCGTTCCCGGAGATGGTGCGCGACTTCCACCGGATCATCGGTGTCGAGGCCCGCGGCCAGGTGCTGGATCTCGTCGGCCGGCTGCCCGACGCCGTGTGCGCCTGCGTCGGCGGCGGGTCCAACGCCATGGGCATCTTCCACCGGTTCATCGACGACGCGTCGGTGCGCCTGATCGGTCTGGAGGCCGGCGGCGAGGGCGTCGACACCGGCCACCACGCGGCCCGGTTCAGCACCGGCATCCCCGGGGTCCTGCACGGCGCCTACACCTACGTGCTGCAGGACGAGGACGGCCAGACCCTGGAGTCCCACTCGATCTCCGCCGGCCTGGACTACCCCAGCGTCGGCCCCGAGCACGCCCACCTGAGGGACTCCGGGCGCGCGGAGTACCGCCCGGTCACCGACACCGAGGCGATGGACGCCTTCGCGCTCCTGTGCCGCACCGAGGGCATCATCCCGGCGATCGAGAGCGCGCACGCGCTCGCCGGTGCCCTGCAGATCGGGCGCGAGCTCGGCCCGGACGGCGTCGTCCTGGTCAACCTCTCCGGGCGCGGCGACAAGGACGTGGACACCGCCGCCCGGTGGTTCGGGCTGCTGTCCGGCGAGGACCTCGTCGAGGCCGAGCAGATCAAGGCGGCCGAACCGGTCGAGGACGCGGAAGGAAGTGGCTGGTGAGCACTCCGGCTCAGCACGGGCGGCCCGCACGCGCGGCCGCAGCGCAGGACGGCCCCCAGGCATGCGGGGTCCCGGCATGACCGGCGTCGCAGCGACCCTGGCCAAGACCCGGGGCGAGAACCGGGCAGCCCTGGTGGGCTACCTGCCGGTCGGCTTCCCGGACGTCCGGGGGTCGATCGAGGCGATGGTGGCCATGGTCGAGTCCGGTGTGGACATCGTCGAGATCGGCGTCCCCTACAGCGACCCGCTGATGGACGGCCCCGTCATCCAGCACGCCGCGGAGGCCGCGCTGCAGCGCGGGTCCCGCCTCGCCGACGTGTTCACCGCCGTCCGCGCCGTGGCCGACGCGGGCGCGCCGGCCCTGGTGATGACCTACTGGAACCCCGTCGTGCGCTACGGCGTCGACCGGTTCGCCGACGACCTCGCCGCGGCCGGGGGAGCCGGGCTGATCACCCCCGACCTCATCCCCGACGAGGGTGAGGCGTGGATCGCCGCCGCCGAGCGCAACGACCTCGACCGGGTCTTCCTCGTGGCGCCGAGCTCGACCGACGCGCGCCTGGCCAGCACCGGCGCGGCCTGCCGCGGCTTCGTCTACGCCGCCTCCACGATGGGGGTCACCGGCGCCCGCACCAGCGTCGGCGACGCCGCAGGCACCCTCGTGTCCCGGGCCCGTGCGGCCACCGACCTGCCGATCTGCGTCGGGCTCGGCGTCTCCACCGGCGCCCAGGCCGCCCAGGTCGCCGCGTTCGCGGACGGGGTCATCGTCGGGTCCGCGCTCGTGCGCTGCCTCGTCGACGCCCCGACCCCGGCCGAGGGCCTGACCGCCCTGCGCGCGCTGACCGCCGAGCTGGCTGCCGGCGTCCGTGCCGGTCGCTGAGCCGGTGGGGCTGCGCGACCGCGACCGGCTCCTCGACCTCGTCGGGCTGCTGGCCCGCCTCGTGCTGGGCGGCGTGCTCGTGGTCGCCGGCGCCCTGAAGGTCACCTCACCGGCGTCGTCCGCCCTCGCGGTGCGGGCCTACCAGCTCCTGCCGTACGACGTGGCCGGCGTCGTCGGCCACGCCCTCCCGGTGGTCGAGATCGCGGTCGGGCTCCTGCTCGTGCTCGGCCTGTTCACCCGCGCGGCGGCCGTCGTCGGTGGCCTGCTCATGGTCGCGTTCCTCATCGGCATCACCTCCGCGTGGGCCCGCGGGCTGACCATCGACTGCGGCTGCTTCGGCGGCGGGGGAACTATTGCCGCCGCGCAGACGCATTACCTCTCGGAGACGCTGCGGGACGTCGGGCTCGCGCTGTGTGCGGGCTGGCTCGTTCTCCGCCCCCGCACCGCCCTCAGCCTCGACCGACGTCTGTTCTGACACCGTCTGTTCTGACAGGAGCACCACACATGACCAGCGGCAGCACCTCGCGCAAGGCCAAGGCCCAGGCCGCGGCCCCCCGGCAGGGGGCCAACAAGGCGGTGATCGGCGCCGTGGTCGCCGTGCTGGTCGTGGTGGCGGTCGTCGTCGCCGTCGCGCTCGGCGCCCGCGGCAGCGGTACGGCAACCCCCGGCGCGACCGCCTCCGCCCTCCCCGTCGGCGCCACCGGGCCCGGCGGTGGCATCGTGGTCAACCCCGGCAAGGCCAGGCCGGGCGCCCCCACGCTGGACCTCTACGAGGACTTCCAGTGCCCCATCTGCGGCCAGCTGGAGAAGCTGTTCGGCGCCCAGATCCGCTCGCTGGCCGCGTCCGGCGACGTCACGCTGGTCACCCACACCATGTCCTTCCTGGACGACAACCTGCACAACGACTCCTCGCTGCGGGCCGCGAGCGCGGCGGCCTGCGCGGCGGATGCCGGCCGGTTCGGCCCGTACCACGACGCGGTCTACGCCGGTCAGCCCGCCAAGGAGGGCCAGGGCTACACCGACGCCCAGCTCGAGGGCTTCGCCAAGACCGCCGGCATCACCGGCAGCGCGTTCAGCACGTGGCAGCAGTGCGTCAAGAGCGGGCAGCACACGGCGTACGCCAAGGCGGTCCAGACCCAGAGCGAGAAGGACGGCGTCTTCGGCACCCCCACCCTCAAGCTCAACGGGAAGGTGCTGGACCTGCAGAAGCTCAGCCCCGAGTACCTCACCGCACAGGTCAAGGCCGCGACCACGTGAGCGCCCTGACGGCCATGGTTCCCGGGGTCGCCCTGCCGGCGACGATCCCCAGCCCCGAGCAGGGCGTCTGGTACATCGGCTTCTTCCCCATCCGCGCCTACGCGATGTGCATCCTGGCCGGGATCGTCCTCGCGGTCTGGATCACCCAGCGGCGCCTGACCGCCCGCGGCGGCGCGCCGGGGGAGGCGCTGGACGTCGCGGCGTACGCCGTGCCCTTCGGCATCGTGGGCGGCCGGCTCTACCACGTGATGACCACCTGGCAGCCGTACTTCGGCGAGGGTGGCCACCCCCTCAACGCGTTCAAGATCTGGCAGGGCGGCCTCGGCATCTGGGGCGCTGTCGCCCTCGGCGCCCTCGGCGCCTGGATCGGGTGCCGCCGCCGTGGGGTGCCGTTCCTGCGCTTCGCGGACTGCGCCGCCCCGGGCATCGCGGTGGCCCAGGCCCTCGGCCGTTTCGGCAACTACTTCAACAACGAGCTGTACGGCGCGCGTACCAACCTGCCGTGGGGCCTGCAGATCCACCAGTGGGACCAGGCGGCGGGCCACGCGGTCCGGGGAGCGGACGGTGCGGCCGTCGTCCTCGGCACCTTCCAGCCGACCTTCCTGTACGAGTCGATCTGGTGCCTGGTGGTCGCGGCGACGATCGTGTGGGCCGAGCGCCGGTTCGACCTGGCGCACGGGCGGGTGTTCGCGCTCTACGTCATGCTCTACACCGTCGGGCGGGGGGTGATCGAGATGCTGCGCACCGACGAGGCCAACCACATCCTCGGACTGCGGCTCAACGTCTGGACCTCGGTGCTCGTCTTCCTCGGGGCGTTCTACGGGTTCCGGCGGGCCGGTCGCCGCGCGTTACCGGGCGATGTCGGGCAGGAGTCGACAGACGACACAGCAGCACCGGCGTCTCAGTAAGTGGACCCCAGCGTCCCATCTGGCAGGACTTCCGGGGCAGGCGCTATCCTGCTCTGACCACGCTGGCCAGTGCTGTCCACCGCGGTTCCCGAGGTAATTCTCTCGAGATCAAGGACGGTGCAGCCCCGTGGCTTCCACTCTCTTCTCCGCACAGCCAGCAGACCAGGGGCTCTACCGCTCCGAGCACGAGCACGACGCGTGCGGGGTCGCGCTCATCGCCACGATGCGTGGCAGCGCCGGGCACGACATCGTCGACCACGCCCTGACCGCCCTGCGCAACCTGGAGCACCGGGGTGCCACCGGCGCCGACCCGCTCGTGGGTGACGGTGCGGGCATCCTCACCCAGATCCCCGACGCGTTCCTGCGCGAGGTGGTCGACTTCGAGCTCCCGACCCGGGGTGCGTACGCCGCGGGGATCGCCTTCCTTCCGGCCGGCGAGCAGGAGCGCGCCGCCGCGGTCGCGACCATCGAGTCCCTCGCGGCGCAGGAGGGCCTGAAGGTCCTCGGCTGGCGGGACGTCCCCGTGTGCGCCGAGCTCGTCGGGCAGGTCGCCCGCGACTGCATGCCCGTGTTCCGCCAGCTGTTCGTGGCCTCCGCCTCCGGGCGCGTGGTCGGGATGGGCATGGAGCGGCTGGCCTTCTGCCTGCGCAAGCGTGCCGAGCGCGAGGCGCACGTCTACTTCCCCTCGCTGTCGGCCCGCACCATGGTCTACAAGGGGATGCTGACCACCGGCCAGCTCGAGCCGTTCTTCCCGGACCTGTCCGACCGCCGGTTCGCCACCGAGCTGGCGCTGGTCCACTCCCGCTTCTCCACCAACACGTTCCCGTCGTGGCCGCTGGCCCACCCCTACCGGCTGATCGCCCACAACGGCGAGATCAACACCGTCAAGGGCAACCGCAACTGGATGCGGGCCCGGGAGAGCCAGCTGGCCAGCGACGTCATCCCCGGCGACCTCGAGCGGCTCTTCCCGATCTGCACGCCCGAGGCCTCGGACTCGGCCACCTTCGACGAGGTGCTCGAGCTGCTCCACCTGGGCGGCCGGTCGCTGCCGCACGCGGTGCTGATGATGATCCCGGAGGCGTGGGAGAACCACGCCGAGATGGACCCGGCCCGCCGCGCCTTCTACGAGTTCCACTCGACCTTCATGGAGCCGTGGGACGGGCCGGCCTGCGTCACCTTCACCGACGGCACCGTCATCGGCGCCGTCCTGGACCGCAACGGGCTGCGGCCCGGGCGCTACTGGGTCACCGACGACGGCCTGGTCGTGCTCGCCTCCGAGACGGGCGTGCTCGACCTCGAGCCCGGACGGGTGGTCCGCAAGGGCCGGCTGCAGCCCGGCCGGATGTTCCTGGTCGACACCGAGCACGGCCGGCTGGTCAGCGACGACGAGGTGAAGTCCTCCCTCGCCGCCGAGCACCCCTACGAGGAGTGGCTGCACGCCGGCGAGATCAGCCTGCCGGACCTGCCCGAGCGCGAGCACGTCATCCACACCGCCGCCTCGGTGGCCCGGCGCCAGCAGACCTTCGGCTACACCCAGGAGGAGCTGCGGATCCTGCTCTCGCCGATGGCCCGCAGCGGCGGTGAGGCGCTGGGGTCGATGGGCACCGACAGCCCCATCGCGGTGCTGTCGGCCCGCCCCCGGCTGATCTTCGACTACTTCACCCAGCTGTTCGCCCAGGTGACCAACCCGCCGCTGGACTCCATCCGCGAGGAGCTGGTCACCTCCCTCGGCACGATCATCGGCCCGGAGGGCAACGCGCTGGCCGCGACGCCCGCGCACGCCCGCCAGCTCCTGCTGCCGTTCCCGGTGCTCGACAACGACGAGCTCGCCAAGATCGTCCACATCAACGCCGACGGCGACCTGCCCGGCTACGCCACCTGCGTCGTCAGGGGCCTGTACGACGTGCACGGCGGCGCCGCCGCCATGGAGGCGCGGCTGGAGGAGATCTTCGCCGAGGTGTCCGCGGCGATCGCCGACGGCGCCCGGTTCGTCGTCCTCTCCGACCGGGACTCCGGGCGCGACCTGGCGCCCATCCCGTCGCTGCTGCTGACCTCGGCGGTGCACCACCACCTCATCCGTGAGAAGACCCGCACCCGGGTCGGCCTGCTGGTCGAGGCCGGCGACGTCCGGGAGGTCCACCACGTCGCGCTGCTGATCGGCTACGGCGCCGCGGCGGTCAACCCCTACCTCGCGATGGAGTCGGTCGAGGACCTCGTCCGCTCCGGGGAGCTGACCGGGGTCGCCGCCGACAAGGCCGTCGCCAACCTGATCAAGGCCCTGGGCAAGGGCGTCCTGAAGGTCATGTCCAAGATGGGCATCTCCACGGTGGCGTCCTACCGCGGCGCGCAGGTCTTCGAGGCGATCGGGCTGTCGCAGCCCCTGGTCGACCGCTACTTCACCGGCACCGTCTCCCAGCTCGGCGGCATCGGCCTGGACGTCGTGGCCGCCGAGGTCGCGGCCCGGCACGCGACGGCCTACCCCCCCGAGGGCGTCCGGCTGCCCCACCGCAAGCTCGATGTGGGCGGTGAGTACCAATGGCGCCGCGAGGGTGAGCCGCACCTGTTCGACCCCGACACGGTGTTCCGGCTGCAGCACTCCACCCGCCAGCGGCGCTACGACATCTTCAAGCAGTACACCGCCAAGGTCGACGAGCAGTCCGAGCGGCTCATGACGCTGCGCGGCCTGTTCGGCTTCGCCAGCGACCGCGCGCCGGTGCCGCTGGAGGAGGTCGAGCCGGTCAGCGCGATCGTCGCCCGGTTCAACACCGGCGCGATGAGCTACGGCTCGATCAGCCAGGAGGCGCACGAGACCCTGGCCATCGCGATGAACCGGCTCGGTGGGCGCTCCAACACCGGTGAGGGCGGCGAGGACGAGGACCGGCTGCTCGACCCCGAGCGCCGCTCCGAGATCAAGCAGGTCGCCTCCGGCCGGTTCGGGGTGACCAGCCTCTACCTCACCCAGGCCGGTGACATCCAGATCAAGATGGCCCAGGGCGCCAAGCCCGGGGAGGGTGGGCAGCTGCCCGGCCACAAGGTCTACCCGTGGGTGGCCCGGACCCGGCACTCGACGCCCGGCGTCGGCCTGATCTCGCCGCCGCCGCATCACGACATCTACTCCATCGAGGACCTCGCCCAGCTGATCCACGACCTCAAGAACGCCAACCCTCAGGCGCGGATCCACGTCAAGCTGGTCTCCGAGGTCGGCGTGGGCACCGTGGCGGCGGGTGTCAGCAAGGCGCACTCCGACGTGGTGCTGATCTCCGGTCACGACGGGGGCACCGGCGCCTCGCCGCTGACCTCGCTGAAGCACGCCGGCGCACCGTGGGAGCTCGGCCTCGCCGAGACCCAGCAGACGCTGGTCCTCAACGGCCTGCGCGACCGGATCGTCGTCCAGGTCGACGGCCAGCTCAAGACCGGCCGCGACGTCGTCGTGGCGGCGCTCCTCGGCGCCGAGGAGTTCGGCTTCGCCACCGCGCCGCTGGTGGTCAGCGGCTGCATCCTCATGCGCGTCTGCCACCTCGACACGTGCCCGGTCGGCATCGCCACCCAGAACCCCGAGCTGCGCTCGCGGTTCTCCGGCAAGCCCGAGTTCGTGGAGACGTTCTTCGAGTACGTCGCCGAGGAGGTCCGCGAGCACCTGGCGGCCTTGGGGTTCCGCTCCATCGAGGAGGCCGTGGGCGCCGCCTCGACCCTGGACACCACCGCGGCCGTCCAGCACTGGAAGGCCAGCGGGCTGGACCTCACCCCGATCCTCAGCGAGGTCGAGCCGTCCGACGGAGCGGCCCGCCACCACACGACGGACCAGGACCACGGGCTGGAGAAGGCCCTCGACCACGTGCTCATCTCGATGAGCCAGGAGGCCCTGCAGGACCGCACCCCGGTGCGCATCGAGCTGCCGGTCCGCAACGTCAACCGCACGGTCGGCACCATGCTGGGGCACGAGGTCACCAAGCTCTACCCTCACGGACTGGCCGACGACACGATCGACGTGTCGCTGACCGGGTCCGCCGGACAGAGCCTGGGTGCGTTCCTGCCCGCCGGCATCACCCTGCGCCTGTACGGCGACGCCAACGACTACGTCGGCAAGGGGCTGTCCGGAGGCCGGGTCGTCGTCCGCCCCGACCGTTCCGCCACGCTCCCGGCCGAGCACAACGTCATCGCCGGCAACGTGATCGGCTACGGCGCGACGACCGGCGAGCTTTTCCTGCGCGGCCAGGTCGGCGAGCGGTTCTGCGTCCGCAACTCCGGCGCCACCGCCGTCGTCGAGGGCGTCGGCGACCACGCGTGCGAGTACATGACCGGCGGCACCGTCCTCATCCTCGGACCCACCGGGCGCAACGTCGCCGCGGGCATGTCCGGTGGTGTGGCCTACGTCCTGGACCTGCGCGCCGACCGCGTCAACACCGAGCTCGTCGGTCTCTCGCCGTTGCGCGAGAGCGACGAGAAGGTCGTGCACGACCTGCTGGTCAAGCACCGGCAGTGGACCGACTCCGCTGTCGCCGGAAGGCTGCTCGCGGACTGGGACGACGTCCGGGCCCGCTTCACCCTGGTCCTGCCGCGTGACTACCAGCGCGTCCTCGACGTGCGCGCCCAGGCAGAGACCGAAGGACTCGACCCCGACGGCTCCCATGTGTGGGAGCGGATCATGGAGGCTTCCCGTGGCTGACCCCCAGGGGTTCCTGCGCACCCGGGAGCGTGAGCTGCCGCAGCGTCGGCCGGTGCCCGTCCGGCTGATGGACTGGCGCGAGGTCTACGAACAGCAGGAGATCGGGCAGGTGCAGCGCCAGGCCGGCCGCTGCATGGACTGCGGAATCCCCTTCTGCCACAACGGGTGCCCGCTGGGCAACCTCATCCCCGAGTGGAACGACCTGGCCTGGAAGGGTGACTGGCGCGAGGCGATCGAACGCCTGCACGCGACCAACAACTTCCCCGAGTTCACCGGCCGGCTGTGTCCTGCTCCCTGCGAGACGGCGTGCGTGCTGGGCATCAACCAACCGCCGGTGACGATCAAGCAGATCGAGGTGACCACCGCCGACCGTGCCTTCGACGCGGGCGCGGTGACGCCCCAGCCGCCGGACCGGCTCACCGGCAAGACCGTCGCCGTCGTCGGGTCCGGTCCTGCCGGCCTGGCGGTGGCCCAGCAGCTGACCCGGGCCGGCCACACCGTGGCCGTCTACGAACGCGCCGACAAGCCGGGCGGCCTGCTGCGCTACGGCATCCCCGAGTTCAAGATGGAGAAGGCCGTCATCGACCGGCGCCTCGCCCAGATGGAGGCCGAGGGCACGCGGTTCCGCAGCGGCGTCGACGTCGGCGTCGCCATCACCGGGCAGCAGCTGCGCGACCGCTACGACGCCGTGGTGCTGGCCGTCGGCGCCACCGTGCCGCGTGACCTCCCGGTGCCGGGTCGGCAGCTGGACGGCGTGCTGCAGGCGATGGACTTCCTGCCCCCGGCCAACCGCGTGGCGCTGGGGGAGCCCGTCGAGGGCCAGGTCACCGCGGCCGGCAAGGACGTCATCATCATCGGCGGCGGCGACACCGGCGCCGACTGCCTGGGCACGGCGCTGCGCCAGGGCGCCCGGTCCGTGACGTCGCTGGAGATCATGCCGCGGCCGAGCGACGAGCGCCCTGACAGCATGCCGTGGCCGACGTACCCGATGCTCTACCGCGTGGCGAGCGCCCACGAGGAGGGCGGCGAGCGCGTCTACGCGGTGAACACCAAGGAGGTCCTCGGCGACGAGGACGGCCGCGTGCGGGCGCTGCGCCTGGTCGAGGTGCGGCGCGGTGACCAGGGCTTCGAGGAGGTCGAGGGCACCGAGCGCGAGATCCCGGCGCAGCTGGTGCTGCTGGCCATGGGCTTCCTCGGACCACAAGGCACCGGGGTGGTCGAGCAGCTCGGCGTCGAGCTGGACGAACGCTCGAACATCAAGCGGGACAAGCACTTCATGACGTCGGTCCCGGGCGTCTTCGTGGCCGGTGACGCCGGCCGCGGCCAGTCGCTGATCGTGTGGGCGATCGCCGAGGGACGGTCGGCCGCCCAGGGCGTCGACGCCTACCTGACGGGGCGCTCCGCACTGCCCCGGCCGGTCAACCCCACGGACCGCCCGCTCACGGTGTGAGACGTGACCCGGCCCGAGTGGGCCGGGTCACGCCGGCGTCGTGCCGCGACCTAGAATCGGGGTCATGCGCCGCGCCAAGATCGTCTGCACCCTGGGTCCCGCCGTCTCCTCGCCGCACCGGCTGCGCGAGCTCGTCGCAGCCGGCATGGACGTCGCCCGCCTCAACCTCTCCCACGGCGCCTACGCCGACCACGAGGCCGTCTACCGCGATGTCCGCGCGGCCAGCGACGAGAGCGGCCACGCGGTCGGCATCCTCGTCGACCTGCAGGGCCCCAAGATCCGCACCGGACGGTTCGCCGAGGGCCCGGTGACCCTGACCAACGGCTCACGGTTCGTCGTGACCGTGGACGACGTCCTGGGCGACCAGGAGCGGGTCAGCACGACGTACAAGGGGCTGCCCGGTGACGTGCGCCCCGGCGACATGCTGCTGGTCGACGACGGCAAGGTGGCGCTGCGGGCGGTGGAGGTGACCGCGACCGACGTCATCACCGAGGTCGTCGAGGGCGGCGTCGTCTCCAACAACAAGGGCATCAACCTGCCCGGCGTGGCGGTCAGCGTCCCGGCCCTGTCCGACAAGGACGAGGCCGACCTGCGGTGGGGGCTGCGGCTGGGCGCCGACATGATCGCGCTGTCGTTCGTCCGTGACGCCAAGGACATCGTCCGGGTGCACGAGATCATGGACGAGGAGGGCGTGCGGCTGCCCGTGATCGCCAAGATCGAGAAGCCGCAGGCGGTCGACCACCTCACCGAGATCATCGACGCGTTCGACGGGGTCATGGTGGCCCGGGGCGACCTCGGCGTCGAGCTGCCGCTCGAGGAGGTGCCGCTGGTGCAGAAGCGCGCCATCGAGATCGCCCGGCGCAACGCCAAGCCGGTGATCGTCGCGACCCAGGTCCTGGAGTCGATGATCGAGAACTCCCGCCCGACCCGCGCCGAGGCCAGCGACTGCGCCAACGCCGTGCTCGACGGCGCCGACGCGATCATGCTGTCGGGGGAGACCAGCGTCGGCAAGTGGCCGATCGAGGCGGTCCGCACGATGGCCAAGATCATCGAGAGCACCGAGGAACACGGTCTGGACCGCGTGGCCGAGCTCGGCACCAAGCCGCACACGACCGGTGGCGCCGTCACGGCCGCCGCCGCCGAGATCGGTGACCTGCTCGGAGCCAAGTACCTCGTCACGTTCACGACCTCCGGCGACTCGGCCAAGCGGCTCTCGCGGATCCGCAGCAAGCTGCCGATGCTGGCGTTCACGCCCAACGAGTCCACCCGCTCGCAGCTGGCGCTCACGTGGGGCATCGAGACCTTCCAGGTGCCGATGGCCAAGCACACCGACCAGATGGCCCGGCAGGTCGACGTGTCGCTGCTGGAGTCCGGTCGCTGCGTCGAGGGCGACACCGTCGTCATCGTCGCCGGCTCGCCTCCCGGCATCCCCGGCTCGACCAACGCCCTGCGCGTCCACCACGTCGGCGACGCGGTCAACAAGGTCGCCCCGGCCTACGAGGAGCTCGACGGTCCCACGATCGGGTCCTGACGCAGGGGCCGTACGGCGGGAGCCCTGACCCGCGCGACGCCGCGCCGCGACGGACCCGGGGCACGGGTTGGGTATGCTTTCGCCGCACCCTGCCGGGGTGGTGGAATGGCAGACACGGAGCACTCAAAATGCTTTGCCCGAAAGGGCGTGCGGGTTCAAGTCCCGCCCTCGGCACCACCTCAGTGGCCCCGGCCCGCGGCGACGCGGACCGGGGCCCTCGCGCACCCGGCCGTCCGGATGCCTGGTGGTCGCCGCAGGCATCCTGGCCTGCTCGTCCGTCCACGCATCCGGCTCCGGTGGTCATGCTGGTGGTAGCCCATGGCTCCCCGAGGAGGCGGCATGTCCGACAACGAACCGGCCGAGCTCGAGCTCGGAAGCACGGCGTACGAGCTCTTCATCGGAGCACTGTCCATCCTGTCCCTGGTCGACATCGTCCTGCTTGCCGTACTCCGCGACGAGGCGACCCAGACCGTCGTCCACGTCCTGGACTTCGTGCTCAGTGTCGTGTTCCTCATCGACTTCCTGGTCCGGCTGCACCGTGCCCGCGTGCGGTCCGACTACTTCTTCCGCCAGTTCGGCTGGGCCGACCTCGTGGCGAGCCTGCCGTTTCCCGAGGTCAAGATCCTGCGGGTGTTCCGGATCGTCCGCGTGGCGCGACTGCTGCGTCGGTACGGCGCCCGGAACATCGCCGACAGCCTTCTCCGGGACCGCGCGGGAAGCGCCCTCTTCTCGCTGCTGTTCATCGCCTTCCTCGTCCTGGAGTTCGGCAGCCTGGCCATGCTGTCCGTGGAAAGGAGCGCACCCGACGCGAACATCAAGACCGCGTCTGACGCGCTCTGGTACGTCGTCGTCACCATCTCCACCGTCGGGTATGGCGACGAGTACCCGGTCACCACCGCAGGACGTGAGCTGGGCAGCTTCATCATCCTCGTCGGTGTCGGCATCTTCGGCACGCTGACCGGCTACCTGGCAAACCTCTTCCTGTCGCCGCAGAAGGAGCAGCCCGCATCCGAGACGCTCTCGGAAGCGGCCGAGGTCCGGCAACGGGTCGGACAGGTCAAGGAGCTGGTGAACAGGCAGCACGCCGCAGTCGCCGAGCTGGAGACAGCCCTGGGGCGCCACACCTCGACGCCACCCCCAGATGCCCACAGCTGACGAGCTCGGGCGGCTCGGGGCCGACGGCAGCGCGACGTCCCGTCGGGTAGCGGCCTGGGGACGTCGTCCTCGACCTGCCGGACTGGTCAGCCGCCACGTGGCGAACGGGCGGTGACCAGGGGTCGGCGCTTTCGGGCGCCCGGCTTCAGCGGGCGGGCGATGTCAGCAACGGCCCAGCGCACCGCGCGTCCGAACGCCGGTACCGGGCCGGCGCCGCCGGCCGCGCACGCATCGGCCAGGTGCAGTCCGCCCTCGGAACCCGTTCGAGCAACAACGACGGCTCTGCAGACAGGACCCTCCGGGCGCACCTACCCTCGATAGAGCGACACGTGACCGGCGTTCCGCCGCACGAGCCAGGGAGCAGGCATGGGCACTCGCGACAGAGCGGACGTGGTGGCCGAGGAGGTCATCCACCGGCTCACCGCGCTCGCGCACACCGCGATCAGCGAGGGCCGCACCGAGGAGGCGCTGGGCTACCTGGCCTCGGTGCTCGACCGCACGCGCGGCGCCGCCGAGGACCCGGAGCAGGCGAAGGACATCGACCACGATGTCGTCAACGCCATGGCGGTGGAGGTGCTGAGGGTGCACACGGCGTTGCGGCGCCGGACGTGAGCGCGTGAGGCGGATCGCCTCACCGGGCAGCGGGCGCCCCGGACGTCACGCGCACGACGGCTGCTCCGCGGCGGCCTGCACCCGGCTGAGCCGGACGGCTGAGACCGAGAGCAGGACGAGGCAGATCACCTCGGTGAGCACCGATCCCGGGCCCCCCTTCAGGTGCTCGTCGTACACCCAGACCCCGATGACCACGCTCAGCAGCGGGTCGACCGTGGTGATGGCCGGCAGGCTCGCGGACAGCGGCCCCGCCTGGAACGCGAGCTGGGTGAGCAGCAGGCCGGCACCTCCGGCGAGCAGGAAGAGGTAGAGCTGCCAGCTGGTCAGCAGCGCCACCACCCCGGACGTCGCGACGTTGGTGCAGCTCTTGATGAGGGCGGCGCCGCAGGCGTGGATCGTTCCCACCGCGATGCCCATCAGGGCAGCGGCGCCGCCCCGGGGCAACCGCCGGGACGTCAGCACGCAGGACGTGGCGAGGGCCAGGGCCAGCACGCCGGCCAGGACCGCCGGCACGCGGTCGGCGTGCTGGGCGTGCGGTGAGATGTGCGCGTGGACCGTGCCCGCGGCCAGCATGAAACCCACGAGGGCGACCACCAGCATCGCCCCCCAGCGCACCTCGCGGGCGCTGATGCGCGTGCCGGCGATGCGGTGGGCGGCGATGAGGGAGAACAGCAGCGCCGTCGTGAGCAGTGGCTGCACCACCGACAGGGCACCGATGTGCAGCGCCAGCACCTGCAGCGTCAGGCCGACCGCGCCCGCGAGGATCGCGCCCAGGTACAGCGGATGCCGGGCGGTGGCCGTGGCGAACCGGAAGAGCTTGTGCGGCGCGAGCCCAGCCGTCTCGGGCACGGTCGCGGTGCTCCGGTGCTTCAGGGCCGTGGACAGGGCATAACACGCGGTGGCGCCGACGCTGGCGCCGACGACTGCGACCATGCTCACGGGAGGGCCTCCGGGCACCGGGGGAGCGCGCCGGTCACCTGGACTGCCGGTCCCCGCTCAGCGGCGGGGAACGTCATCCGGCGGCAGCACGGCGTTCGCGGTGGAGCCGGTTGCCCGCACGGGGGGCACCGCGGGCCGTCTCCCGGCCAGCCGGCCGAGCATCCAGCCGAGCGTCACGGCGAGGACGCCCCCTGCGGACGCACGGCCCCTCTTGCTCTCGCGCGCTGCGCGCAACGCCGAGCTGATCGCCTGCCACCAACCCATGGGTCCTCCATGTGTGATCGTGCGGAACGACATGCCGGGCGCCTGCGCGCGCCGGCCGATACGGCCCTTCCATGCCCGCGATTGCCGAACTCTATTCCGGGGTAGGAGCAAGCGCTGTCTGTAGTCAGCGCTGACCCCCAGTCTTCACAACGTCGTGAGGAGGCCCCGATGGCCGCGTCCATACCCGGCACCGAGAGCAACGCCGGCATCCGCAGCACGATCCCCGCCAGGATCGACCGCCTCTCGTGGGCGCCGTTCCACACCAGGATGGTCCTCGCCCTCGGTGTGGCATGGGTCCTGGACGGACTCGAGATCACCATCGCCGGCGGTGTCGGCGCCGTCCTGACCGAGAAGACCACGCTGGGCCTGTCCTCGGCCACGGTCGGCCTGATCGCCACCGTCTACCTCCTGGGTGAGGTGTTCGGCGCCCTGCTGTTCGGCAAGCTGTCGGACGCCCTCGGCCGCAAGAACCTGTTCATCATCACCCTCGGCGTCTACCTCGCCGGCAACGCCGCCACCGCGCTGACATGGGGCAACAGCGGCCTCGCGGTGGCCTTCCTCTACCTGACGCGGTTCGTCGCCGGGATGGGCATCGGCGGTGAGTACGCCGCGATCAACTCCGCCATCGACGAGATGATGCCTGCGCGCTACCGCGGGCGCGTCGACATCGGGGTCAACGGCACCTACTGGGGCGGGGCGATCCTCGGCACCCTGAGCACGCTCTTCCTGCTGAACGTGCTCGACCCGTCCATCGGCTGGCGCCTGGGCTTCCTGATCGGCCCCGCCATCGGCCTCTGCATCTGGAACGTGCGCCGGCACCTGCCGGAGAGCCCGCGGTGGCTGATCATCCACGGCCGTGAGCGTGAGGCTGAGGACAGCATCGCCTACATCGAGCACGAGGTGGAGAGCGCTGGGCAGCACCTGGAGCCGGTCGACGAGAGCCGCGCGATCGAGATCCGGCCGCAGCCACCGGTCAACTTCCTGCACCTGGCCAAGGTCCTCTTCGCGCAGTACACGTCGCGGTCCATCCTGAGCGCGACGCTGATGATCACGCAGTCCTTCCTCTACAACGCCATCTTCTTCACCTACACGCTCGTCCTGACCAAGATCTACAACATCCCGGCGACGTGGGCCCCGGCGTTCCTCATCGCCTTCGCGGTCGGCAACCTCGCCGGGCCGCTCACGCTGGGACGGCTGTTCGACACGATCGGACGGCGCAAGATGATCGCCGGCACCTACATCCTCTCCGGTGTGCTGCTGGCCATCTCGGCAGGCATGTTCCAGGCGGGCCTGCTCAACGCCTACACCCAGACGGTGGCGTGGTGCATCATCTTCTTCTTCGCCTCCTCGGGAGCGAGCGCCGCCTACCTCACCGTCAGCGAGATCTTCCCGATGGAGATCCGTGCCCAGGCCATTGCGCTGTTCTTCGCGGTGGCGCAGTGCTTCGGCGCCTTCGGCCCATGGTTCTACGGCAAGCTCATCGGCGACGGCAGCAACCACGGCCTGCTGACGCTGGGCTACCTCATCGGTGCGGCGGTCATGGTGGTCGGCGGCCTCGTCGAGGCCTTCCTCGGCGTCGACGCCGAGGGCCAGTCGCTGGAGGACGTCGCCTCCCCGCTGTCCGCGGTGAGCCGCTCCAACGCCTGACGGCCCGACATCCGCAGGACCACGACGGTACGGCGCCGGTGCCCTCTCTGGGGGGCGCCGGCGCCGTACTGCTGAGGACGTGAGGCTTCAGGACAGGGCGAGGTCGTGCAGCGCCGCGAGCTGGCCGCGGCGCACCACCGCCACCGGGCAGCGGGCGTGCTGCAGGACCTTGCGGCTGACCGAGCCCAGCAGCAGCCGGGCGAACCCGCCGCGCCCCCGGCTCCCGACCACCAGCAGCTCGGCGTCGGACGAGGCGGTCACCAGGGCCTCGGCCGTGCTCATCCGGGCGAGGATGCGCGTGACCTTGACCTCGGGGCACCGGGCTCTCCACGGCGCGAGGAGCCCGTCGATCGCGCCCTGGTCGGCGGCGCCCATCTCGTTCCAGTCCACCGGCATCGACGGCGCCAGCAGTACCGGGTCGACCCACCAGGCGTGCAGCGCCACCAGCCCCACCCCGCGGGCGGAGGCCTGGGTGAACGCGAACCCGACCGCGTCCGCCGCCTCCGGGGAGTCGTCCACGCCGACCACGACCTGCCCCGCGAACAGCGCCGCCAACGTCGGGGGCGGACCCGCGTGCGCCATGACCTCGATGTCGCCGCTCCCGTCGGCGTCGGCCGCTGCGGCTCCCTCAGCCGGGGGCGAGGGCACGACGACGATGGGGCACGCCGCGTGCGCGGCCACCGACAAGGACACCGACCCGTGCGAGGCGCCCCGCGGTGGGCGTTCGTGCCGGCCGACCACCAGCAGGGTCGCGTCCTGCGACGCCGTCACGAGTCCTGCGTCGGGGCTGCTGCCGGCCAGCGTGGCCGTCAGGGGGAGCCCCGGATACCGCGCCCGCACCCGCTCCGCGGCCTCCTCCAGGAGGCTGGACGCGCGCGCCCGCATCTTCTCCTCGACGCCGGCCAGGTCGCCCACCGGCAGCGGGTACCCGTAGCCCCAGGGGTAGAGCTGCTCCCGGGCGTAGGCGTGCAGTACGCGGACCGGTGCGCCCCGGCGCCCTGCCTCCTGGCAGGCCCACTCCAGGGCGTCGTCGCTGCCGTGGTCCTGGTAGCCCACCACGACGGGGCTCTGCGAGGTGGTGCTCGTCATGGATCCTCCTCGGTGTCGGGGTCCACTGTGGGCGGGTGTCCTCGGCCGCGCATGGGTCCTTCGTCCTACGTCGCCCGGACCCGAACCGGCCGGCCGCGCCGACGGGTCAGCGGCCGTCCCTGGGGCCGGTCCTGGCCCCCGGCCTGGTCCGGGAGGCGCACTAGGCTGTGCGCGTGACCGACGACGCCGCGAGCCCGCCGCCCGTGTCCACCCCCCGGCCCGCCGCGCCGGCGCCCCCGCGCCGGCACCTGCCGCGCCGGCACCCGCCGCGCCCGCAACCGAGCGGGACGACGCGACGCACGCCGCCGGCAGCGCGGCTGGGGTCCGCATCGTGGTGGCCGAGGACGAGACGCTGATCCGGCTGGACCTGGCCGAGATGCTCGGCGAGGCCGGCTACGACGTCGTCGGCCAGGCCGGAAACGGGGAACAGGCCATCGAGCTGGCGCGTGAGCTGCGGCCCGACCTCGTCGTGATGGACGTCAAGATGCCGGTGCTCGACGGCATCAGCGCCGCCGAGGTGATCGGCAAGGAACGCCTCGCCCCGGTGGTGATGCTGACCGCGTTCAGCCAGAAGGAGCTGGTTGAGCGGGCGCGTGACGCCGGGGTGATGGCGTACGTCGTCAAGCCGTTCACGGCGGCCGACCTCATCCCCGCCATCGACATCGCGCGCTCGCGCTGGCTCGAGGTGCACGCGCTGGAGGCAGAGGTCGCCGACCTGGGGGAGCGGCTTGCGACGCGCAAGGCGGTGGACCGTGCGAAGGGAATCCTCATGGCGCAGCTGAAGATCACCGAGGCCGAGGCCTTCCGGTGGATCCAGAAGACCGCGATGGACCGGCGCCTGGGCATGCGCGAGGTGGCTGAGGCCGTCGTCACCGGCCTGCCGGCACGCGGCAGCGGCGACTGACGTCGACGACCGGGCGGCTCGACCCCGTTTGGTCACGACACGGACACCATTCCCCGCAAGGAGGTGCCGTGGGTCACGCCTCCCGGTCTAGTGTTCCCACTGATCCCCCGCTCGGGGGAAGACGGCGCCGTGTGCGCGGCGCCATCGGTGGCATCAGGAGGAGTTCGTGCGTTCTCTCATCAAGTACGGCGCGCCGGTCATGGTCGCTGCACTAGCCCTGTCCGGTTGCGGCACCAAGGGGGGCGGCACCGCCTCCAGCGGCGGCAGCAGCAGCGCCAAGTGCGACGCCAAGATCGGCATGTTCGGCGCGCTGACCGGCCCGAACGCGAACCTCGGCATCTACATCCAGAACGGCGTCAAGCTGGCCATCAGCCAGTACAACGACAAGAACGGCAGCTGCAAGGTCACGCTCGCCAACTTCGACTCCCAGGGCGACCCGACGCAGGCGCCCGGCCTCGCCAAGAAGGCCATCGACGACAAGACCATCGTCGGCATCGTCGGCCCTGCCTTCTCCGGTGAGTCCAAGGCGGCAGACCCGCTGTTCAACGAGGCGGGGCTCGTGACGATCACCCCCTCGGCCACCAACCCGACCCTGGCCGACCAGGGCTGGAAGACGTTCTTCCGGGCACTGGGCAACGACGCCACGCAGGGCCCCGCGGCGGCGAAGTACATCAAGGACACGGTCAAGTCCAAGAAGACGTTCGTCATCGACGACGCGTCGGAGTACGGCAAGGGCCTGGCGGACATCGTGCGCAAGGACCTCGGCGCCCAGGTCGTCGGCAACGACGGGATCCAACAGAAGCAGACCGACTTCGGCCCCTCCGTCACCAAGGTCAAGGCCTCGGGCGCCGACGCGCTGTTCTTCGGTGGCTACTCCCCGGAGGCCGCGCCGCTGATCAAGCAGCTGCGCGACGCGGGCTGGAAGGGCACCTTCGTGGTGGCCGACGGCGTCAAGGACCAGTCCTTCATCGACAACGCCAAGAGCGCTGCCGAGGGCACGATCATCACCTGCCCGTGCACCCCGCCCGCTGCGTCGCCGGAGTTCGCGGCCGCCTACAAGAAGGCCTACAACAGCGACCCCAACACCTACTCGGGCGAGGGTTTCGACTCCGCGCAGATCCTGCTCGACGGCATCGCCGCCGGCAAGGACCGGACGAGCATGGTCGACTTCGTGAAGTCCTACGACAAGAAGGGCGTCACCAAGCAGCTGAAGTTCGACGCCAAGGGCGAGTCGTCGGAGATCCACGTCTACGCCTACAAGGTGGAGAACGGCAAGATCGTGCCGGTCGGCGAGATCAAGTAGCAGCACGAGCATGCCACCAGGAGGCGGTCGGGGCCCACGCCCCGACCGCCTCCTGACAGCCCCGGCGTCAGGCGCAGAGCGCCCTGCGCGGCCCGAGGAGGCCCTTCCACCATGCAGTACCTGATCGACAACTTCTTCTCCCTCACCACGACCGGGATCACCCTCGGAGCGGTCTACGCACTGGTGGCACTCGGATACACGCTCGTCTACGGCGTGCTGCGGCTGATCAACTTCGCCCACTCCGAGGTGTTCATGTACGGCACGTTCGCCGCGCTGTGGGCCGTGATGGCCCTCGGCGGCCACGCGGGTGCGAGCGTCCCCTCCGTGATCGGCTGGATCGCCGCGATGTTCATCGCCGCCATGGTGACGTCGGGGGCGATCGCGGTCGGGCTTGAACGGTTCGCCTACCGACCGCTGCGTAAACGCAACGCGCCCGCGCTGATTGCGCTGATCTCCGCTATCGGCGCGTCGTTCGTGCTCTCCGAGCTGATGGGTCTGCGCGACAAGCTGCTCGCCGTCGTGGGCCTCGACCGCGTCCTGGACGCCTACGTCGGCCGGGCCCGCAACAACTCCGGCCTGCCCGAGATCCTCACGCCGAGGCCGGTGTTCCCGCTCTTCGACTACGAGGTGACCAACGTCGACATCCTGGTGGTCGTGGGTGCCATCGTGATGATGATCGTGCTCGACCAGTTCGTGCAGCGCTCCCGTCTGGGCCGCGGCATCCGCGCCGTCGCCCAGGACCCCGAAGCCGCCGCGCTGATGGGGGTCAACAGTGACCGCGTCATCCAGGTCACCTTCCTGATCGGTGGCGTGATGGCCGGTGTCGCCGCGGCGCTCTACATGCTGCGCATCAACATCACCCGCTACGACGCCGGGTTCCTCCTCGGCGTCAAGGCGTTCACCGCGGCCGTCCTCGGCGGCATCGGCAACCTGCGCGGGGCGCTCGTCGGCGGGTTCGTCCTCGGGCTGGCCGAGAACTACGGGTCGGCGATCGTCGGCACCCAGTGGAAGGACGTCGTCGCCTTCGTCCTGCTGGTCGTGATCCTGCTGTTCCGCCCCACAGGTCTGCTGGGCGAGTCGTTGGGGAGGGCACGGGCATGAGCGTCTTCAGTGCCACCGCGGACCGTGTCAGGGACCTGCCGAAGCCGGCCAAGATCGCCCTCTGGGGTCTCTTCGTCATCTTCCTGTTCGTCCTGCCGCTGTTGAACATCCCGATCATCACGACGCCGGACTCCGACTTCGGCGGAGTGCTCTTCACGGTCGCGATGTACGTCCTGGTCGCCCTCGGACTGAACATCGTCGTCGGCTACGCCGGCCTGCTGGACCTCGGCTACGTCGGCTTCTACGCCATCGGCGCCTACACCGTCGGCGTCCTGGGGTCGTCTCACGCCAAGATCCCGTGGCTGCTCTGCGTGCCGATTGCGGTGGTCGCGGCGCTGATCTCCGGCCTGATCCTCGGGGCCCCGACCCTGCGCGTGCGCGGCGACTACCTCGCCATCGTCACGCTGGGGTTCGGCGAGATCATCCGGCTGACGTCGATCAACACCCCGTGGCTCGGCGCGGCGGCCGGCATCACCGAGGTGCCTCGGCCGCCCAGCGTCTCGCTGTTCGACGTACCCCGGCTCGACTGGTCCGCGGGGCCGCCGGTGGTCGACCTGTCCAACCAGACGACGTTCCTGAAGTTCGGCATCAGCGACCAGATCCCTTACTACTGGCTCGCGCTCCTGGTCATCATCGTGGTGATGGTCTTCGACAAGCTGATCAAGGACAGCCGCGTCGGTCGGGCGTGGGAGGCCACCCGCGAGGACGAGGACGCCGCCGAGCTGATGGGCGTGCCGACCTTCCGGTTCAAGCTCCTGGCGTTCGCGATGGGCGCCTTCATCGGTGGCCTCTCCGGCGCGCTGTTCGCCAGCAAGCAGGGATTCATCTCCCCGGACAGCTTCCCGCTGCTGCTGTCCATCCTGTTCGTCGCCGCGGTCGTGGTGGGTGGGCAGGGCAACCGCTGGGGCGCGATCGTCGGCGGCATCGTCGTGGCCTACCTGCCGGAGCGGTTCCGCGAGTTCCAGGACTGGCGTGTGCTGGTGTTCGGCCTCGCGCTGATGGCGCTGGCCATCTTCCGGCCGCAGGGCCTGCTGCCACCCCGGCGTACGGTCAGGGCCAAGAAGGCCGACGAGAAGCTCGAGGCGCTCGAGGAGGGCACCGCCCATGTCTGAGGACATCCAGACCCAGCGCCCGGCAGAGGTCCCGGCACCGACGGAAAGCCGCAACCGCATCCTGGAGGTCGACGACGTCACCCTCCGGTTCGGCGGTGTGGTCGCCCTCGACGAGGTGAGCTTCCACATCAACGAGGGCGAGATCCTCGGCCTGATCGGGCCCAACGGCGCCGGCAAGACCACGTGCTTCAACGTGATGACCGGCGTCTACCAGCCGACCTCGGGCTCGGTCAGGTTCGAGGGCGAGCCCCTCGGGCGGCGCAAGAAGTTCGAGATCACCAAGCTCGGCATCGCGCGCACGTTCCAGAACATCCGCCTCTTCGCCAACATGACGGCGCTCGAGAACGTCATGGTCGGCGCCGACGCACGCCACCGGACCGGTGTCGGCTCGGCGATGTTCCGCTTGCCTCGACACCGTCGGGAGGAGGCGCAGGGACGCGAGCGCGCCAGGAGCTGCTCGAGTTCATGGGACTCGGCCGCAAGGCGGACGAGCTCGCCCGCAACCTCCCGTACGGCGACCAGCGTCGCCTCGAGATCGCCCGCGCCCTCGCGACCGGGCCCAAGCTGCTGTGTCTCGACGAGCCGGCGGCAGGCTTCAACCCGGCCGAGAAGCGCACCCTGATGGACCTCATCCGCAAGATCCGCGACCAGGGCTACACGGTGCTGCTGATCGAGCACGACATGAGGCTGGTGATGGGCGTCACCGACCGCATCGTCGTGCTGGAGTTCGGCCGCAAGATCGCCGAGGGCCTGCCGGCCGAGATCCGCGACAACCCGGCTGTCATCGCCGCCTACCTGGGAGTTGACGAAGAAGATGCTTCTTGAGGTTCGGGGCCTGTGCGTCAACTACGGGCGCATCGAGGCCATCCGCGACATCTCCTTCACCGTCGAGGAGGGGGAGATCGTCACCCTGATCGGGGCCAACGGTGCCGGCAAGACCACGACGATGAAGACGGTCTCGGGGCTGCGCCCGGTCCGGGCCGGCACCGTCACGTTCCAGGGCAAGGACATCACCGAGATGCCGGCGCACGAGCGTCCGGTGCTGGGCATCTCCCAGGCGCCCGAGGGCCGCGGCTGCTTCCCCGGCATGACGGTCAACGAGAACCTCGAGATGGGAACGTACGCCCGGCCGGACCGCAAGAACCGCAAGGTGATCGAGCAGGACCTGGAGCGGGTGTTCGACCTGTTCCCGCGGCTGAAGGAGCGCAGCAACCAGGCTGCCGGGACGATGTCCGGTGGCGAGCAGCAGATGCTCGCCATCGGCCGCGCGCTGATGTCCCGACCCAAGCTGCTGCTGCTCGACGAGCCCTCCATGGGGCTGGCCCCCAAGCTGATCAAGCAGATCTTCGACATCATCACCGAGATCAACAGTCAGGGGACGACGGTCCTGCTCGTGGAGCAGAACGCCGCCCAGGCGCTCAAGCGGGCGCACCGGGCCTACATCCTCGAGACCGGCGAGATCGTCCGCGAGGGCACCGGCGCCGAGCTCGCTGCCGACGACTCGGTCAAGGCGGCGTACCTCGGCGGCGAGGTCTAGCGCCCGGCGGTGATGCCCGGCGGCGATGTCCCGCGGTGATCCCGGCGGTGACCGCCGCCGGGCAGAACGGTCGGGGCCCGGTCGACGGCTCAGCGCAGCGCGACGACCAGCTGGGTGAGCACGGGAGCGACGAGCAGGGCGGGGAGCAGGTCCCCGACCGGGACGTCCCTGATCCGCAGCAGCCGCAGCGAGATGCCGACCAGCATCAGGCCGCCGGTCGCCGTGAGGGCGGCGATGTGCGCGTCCGGCAGCAGCGAGCCCAGGAGCACCCCGAGCAGGGTGAGCAGGCCCTGGACGACGAGCACCGAGCCGGCCGACAGCAGCACGCCGATGCCGAACGACGACGCGAACGCGATCGCGGCGAACCCGTCCAGCACCGACTTGAGCGTCAGCTGGTCGATGCCGCGGCCGAGCCCGTCCGACAGCGAGCCGAGGATGGTGAGGGGGCCGACGCAGAACAGCAGCGACGCGCTCAGCCACCCCTCGATGAACCGCTCACGGCCGCGGTGGTCCCGCCCGGTCTCCTCGGCGCCGACGAGCGTCGGCCGCCGGGCGAGGCGGTCCTGGATCACCCCGGCGAGGCCCTCGAGGCGCTCCTCGATCCGCAGCACCGACCCGCCGATGCCGCCGATCAGCAGGCTGCCGAGGACGATCAGCACGGGCGCCCCGTTGCCCACGGCCGCGGCGAACGACCGGTCGGTCACGCTCACCGCCGACAGGCCCGCCATGAGCAGCGTGGTGAGGCCCAGGCAGTCGGTGACCACCGAGCGCGTGCGCTCCGGGAGGCGGTGACCGACCGCCATACCGAGCAGTGACCCGACCACGACGGTCGAGACGTTGATGAGGGTCCCGAGTCCGGGAAAGGCGCCGTCCACGCAGCACACCCTAGGTGCAGGTTTCAACCAATCCTGTGGACCCCTTCACGCCGCGATCCGCCGGGCCCTAGAGTCTGGTCTTGGTCGCGCGTCCTTGATCGGTCCGTGACCTCCGGGTGGGGGCCCGGGCCACGTCGTGTCCAGTCAAGGAGGAGTTCGTGTCTCGTCCCCAGGTCAGCGTGCAGCCGGTCACTCCCGAGCTGCAGCCCGAGTTCACCCGGCTCTGGACCGCCGCCCGCGTGGAGGCCGGCTCGACACCGGACGCCGCCCAGCGCGCCGCCTCCGAGGGCCGCATCGCCGACGCGCTGTCCCGCGACGACGTCACGGCCTACCTCGCCCTGACCGGCGGCACGGTCGCCGGCTTCATGGTGCTGACCACGAGCCCCCTGTCCGGGCTCATCGAGGCCCCCTCCGTGTCCGTCGACCAGCTGTATGTCGTGCCCGAGTCGCGCCGCTCGGGGGTGGCCCACGCCCTCCTGTCGCGGGCCGCCGGGTTCGCCGAGGCCCTCGGCTGCGAGCAGGTCGCCACCTGCGTGCCGGCCCAGGCCCGCGAGGCCAACCGCTTCTTCGCCCGGCTCGGCTTCTCCTCCCACGTCGTGCGACGGGTCACCCCCACCAGCGCCCTGCGGCGCCGGCTCGCCGGCGTGGAGCCCCGCGCCGGCCTCGACCAGGTGCTCTCGCGGCGGCGGTCCCTGCGCGCCCGCGCCGCGCGGGGTGCGACGCACCTGATCGGCGGCTGAGCCGGCGGGTCCAGGCCGTCCAGGGCCGCGTCGCGGCGGCGTGGGCTCAGGCGCCGGGCGCCTTCGCGCGGATCATGCACGTGATGCGCGAGGTGCAGACCCGCGTTCCCTCCTCGTCGGTGATCGCCACGTCGTACGACGCGAGGGTGCGCCCCAGCGACAGGGCAGTGGCCTCGGCGGTCACCCACCCCTGACGCGCGGCGCGGTGGTGGGTGGCGTTGATGTCCAGGCCGACCGCGATGCCGCCCTCACCGGCGTGCAGCGTCGCCCCGATCGAGCCCACCGTCTCGGCCAGGACGACGCTGGCCCCGCCGTGCAGCAGCCCGAAGGGCTGGGTGTTGCCGGCCACCGGCATCCGGGCCACGACCCGCTGCGGTGAGGCCTCGAGGAACTCGATCTCCATCCGCTCGCCCAGGGAGCCCTTGCTCATCCTGTTGAGCTCGTCGACCAGCTCTTTCTGCCCTGCGTCGTCCATCAGCCTGCCCATCGGAGTGTCGGTTGCTGGGCCTAGGCTGCCATGCGTGAGCCGACTCCTCCTGCTCGACGGTCACTCGCTGGCCTACCGCGCCTTCTTCGCCCTGCCGGTGGAGAACTTCTCGACCACCACCGGTCAGCCGACCAACGCGGTCTACGGGTTCACCTCGATGCTCATCAACGTGCTGCGCGACGAGCAGCCGACCCACGTCGCCGTCGCCTTCGACGTCTCCCGGCAGACCTTCCGGATGGAGGAGTACGCCGAGTACAAGGCCGGCCGCAACGCGACCCCCGATGAGTTCCGCGGCCAGGTGTCGCTCATCCAGGAGATGCTCGACGCGCTGCGCATCCCGTGGGTCCAGGCCGAGGGCTACGAGGCCGACGACGTGATCGCCACGCTCACCACGCAGGCCACGGAGCAGGGCGTCGAGGTCCTCATCTGCTCCGGTGACCGCGACGCCTTCCAGCTGGTCCGCGACGACGTGACCGTGCTCTACCCCGTCGCGGCGTCTCCGAGCTGGCCCGGATGACTCCCGAGGCGGTCCAGGCCAAGTACGGCGTCCCGCCCGAGCGCTACAGCGACCTCGCCGCGCTCGTGGGCGAGTCCAGCGACAACCTTCCCGGGGTGCCCGGTGTCGGCCCCAAGACCGCCGCCAAGTGGATCAACCAGTACGGCGACCTGACCGGCGTCGTCGCGCACGTCGACCAGATCAAGGGCAAGGCGGGGGAGACGCTGCGCGAGCACCTCGACGGCGTGCTGCGCAACCGCCGGCTCAACCAGCTGGTCAGCGACGTCCCGCTGGAGGTCGCCGTGCCCGAGCTGGCCCGTCAGGTCTGGGACCGCGACGAGGTGCACCAGGTCTTCGACGGCCTGGAGTTCCGGGTGCTGCGTGACCGGCTCTTCGACACCCTCGAGTCGGTGGAGCAGGAGGCGGAGGCCGGCTTCGAGGTCGACGGCAGCGTCCTCACCGCCGCGGAGGTGCCGGCGTGGCTCGACGCGCACGCGGCGCCCGGCACTCGGGTCGGCGTCAGCGTGGTCGGGGCCTGGGCTCGCGGCACGGGCGACGTGGAGGCCGTCGCGGTCGCCACGGCAGACGGTCCGGCGGCCTACATCGACCTTGCCGACCTCGACCAGCCGGCGGAGGAGCAGCCTGCGCGCCTGGCTGGGCGACGGGGCCGCGCCGAAGGCGCTGCACGACGCCAAGGGGCCGCTCCAGGCGCTGCGGGCCCGGGGGCTGCCGCTGGCCGGCATCACCAGCGACACCGCGCTGGCGGCCTACCTCGTCCGGCCCGACCAGCGCTCCTACGACCTCGCCGACCTCGTGCCTGCGCCACCTGCAGCGCGAGCTGCGGTCCGAGACCGAGTCCGGTCGGTCAGCGGCGTGCTCGACTTCAGCGCCGACGGTGACGCCGCCGCCGACGCCGCCATGGTGCGGGCGCGAGCCGTGCTCGACCTGGCGGCCTCGCTCGACACCGAGCTCGAGGCGACCGGAGGCGCGTCGCTGCTCGCCGAGATCGAGCTGCCGCTGGTCGACGTGCTGGCCGGCATGGAGCAGGTCGGCATCGCCGTCGACGTCGAGGCGCTGGCCGGCCTGGAGGCCCAGTTCGCCGCGGCGATGCGCGAGGCCCAGGGCGACGCCTACGACGTGATCGGCGGCGAGCAGATCAACCTCGGCTCGCCCAAGCAGCTGCAGGTGGTGCTGTTCGACGAGCTCGGCATGCCCAAGACCAAGCGCACCAAGACCGGTTACACCACCGACGCCGACGCGCTGGCCGACCTCTACGCCAAGACCGAGCACCCGTTCCTGGAGGCGCCTGCTGCGGCACCGCGACGCGACCCGGCTGCGGGTCACCGTCGAGGGGCTGCTCAAGTCCGTCGCCGACGACGGCCGCATCCACACGACCTACCAGCAGACGATCGCGGCGACCGGGCGGCTGTCCTCGACCGACCCCAACCTGCAGAACATCCCGATCCGCACCGAGGAGGGCCGGCGCATCCGCGAGGTCTTCGTCGTGGGGCAGGGCTACGAGTCGCTGATGACCGCCGACTACAGCCAGATCGAGATGCGGATCATGGCGCACCTGTCCGGCGACGCCGGCCTGATCGAGGCGTTCCGCACCGGCGAGGACCTGCACCGCTTCGTCGGCTCACGGGTCTTCGGCGTCGACCCGGCCGACGTCACCGCGCCATGCGGTCCAAGATCAAGGCGATGTCCTACGGCCTGGCCTACGGCCTGTCGGCCTTCGGCCTGTCCCAGCAGCTCAGCATCGCCGACCGGTGAGGCCCGCGGGCTGATGGAGGAGTACTTCGAGCGGTTCGGCGGCGTGCGCGACTACCTGCGCGACGTCGTCGACCAGGCTCGGCGTGACCGGCTACACCGAGACCATGCTCGGTCGGCGCCGCTACCTGCCCGACCTCACCAGCGACAACCGGCAGCGCCGCGAGATGGCCGAGCGGATGGCGCTCAACGCGCCGATCCAGGGCTCGGCCGCCGACATCATCAAGGTCGCGATGCTCCGCGTCGACGCGGCGCTGACGGCGGCAGGAGCTGCGGTCGCGGATGCTGCTGCAGGTCCACGACGAGCTCGTGCTCGAGGTCGCGCCGGCGAGCGCGAGTCGGTCGAGGCGCTGGTGCGCAGAGATGGGCGCGGCGATCGAGCTGGACGTCCCGCTCGAGGTCTGGTCGGCGTCGGCCCTCCTGGCACGACGCCGGTCACTGACCCGGGCGCGCAACCGGAGCGACCTCATCGACCGCGCGCGACCTCGTGCCAGTGGCTCGGGAACCGGCTGCCGGGAGCGCCCCGACACCGACGGGAGCACAGGACGGCGCCGCAGGTGGTGAGGGCACCGCGGGCTGCGGAGCGTCCGCCTGTTCGGCGCCGCGCCCGTGCCCGGTGCCCGAGCCGGCGGCGCCGGGCTCAGCGCGGGCTGACACGAAGATCGCGGTGCCGGGGAGCAGCGCGCCGCGCAGCGGGCTCCAGCCGCCCCACACCTGCGTGTTGGTCGGCCGGCCACTCCGGCTCGACCAGGTCGACCAGGCGCAGCCCGGCCGCCGGTCAGCTCGCGCACCCGGTCGCCGAGGGTGCGGTGGTGCTCGACGTACAGCGCACGCCCGTCCGGTGTCCTCCTCGACGTACGGGCTGCGGTCGAAGTAGGAGCGGCGTCACGGTCAGCCCGCCTCGCCCGGGTCGTCGGGAAGCGCCCAGCGGAACGGGTGGCGTGGCCGAGAAGACCCAGCGGCCGCCGGGCCGCAGCACCCGCGCGCACCTCGCGCATCACGCGCGCGCCGAGTCCGCGACGAACGGCACCGCGCCGTACGCCGAGCAGGCGAGGTCGAAGCGGCGTCGGCGAACGGCAGCGGCGGCGCGTCGGCCTGGGCGACGGGCGCCGTCCGGCCGGTCGTGCCTGCACCGTGGTCGAGCCGCAGGCCCTCGCGCAGCATCCCGACGGAGAGGTCCGTGGCCACGACCTGGGCGCCGCGGCGCGGCGCAGCCAGCGGGAGCACTGGGCGGCGCCGGCACCCACCTCGAGCACGCCGACGGCCCGCGAGATCGCCGAGCAGGCGGGCGTCGGCCTCGTCGCAGGCCCTCCGGGCCCCAGACGAAGTCCGCGTCGCCGAGGAAGGCGCCGTGCTCGGCGTGGTAGTCCGTGGCCTCCGCGTCCCACCAGGAGCGGTTGGCCCGCACGGTCTCGCCCTGCGGCGGCCTGCACGCCGGCGCCACCTGGGACGATAGGCTCCGATGTCGTCGCTCACACGAGCATCCTGCCGTCGCCCCGGCCGGAGCCCGCGCGCCCGCCACCGGAGCCTGTGGGCCGGCTTTGACCTGTCCGAGCAGGCCCTCGGTAAGGCTGGGTACCGGCACATGCGTGTGCGCGTACATCCATGACCCACCGTGGTCCTGCGCCCGATGCGCGGATCCTACGACTTCCTGTCCACCCAACGGAGCCCCCACTACATGACTGCCAGCACGACGCCGAGACACGCGCCAGCCCCCAGGTCGCGATCAACGACATCGGCGTCGAGGAAGACTTCCTCGCCGCGATCGACGAGACGATCAAGTACTTCAACGACGGCGACATCGTCGAAGGCGTCATCGTCAAGGTCGACCGGGACGAGGTCCTGCTCGACATCGGCTACAAGACCGAGGGTGTCATCCCCTCCCGCGAGCTCTCCATCAAGCACGACGTCGACCCCAACGAGGTCGTCACCGTCGGCGACGAGGTCGAGGCCCTGGTCCTCCAGAAGGAGGACAAGGAAGGCCGCCTGATCCTGTCCAAGAAGCGCGCGCAGTACGAGCGCGCCTGGGGCACGATCGAGAAGATCAAGGAAGAGGACGGCATCGTCACCGGCACCGTCATCGAGGTCGTCAAGGGTGGTCTCATCCTCGACATCGGCCTGCGCGGCTTCCTGCCCGCCTCGCTGGTCGAGATGCGCCGCGTCCGCGACCTCCAGCCGTACGTCGGCAAGGAGCTCGAGGCCAAGATCATCGAGCTGGACAAGAACCGCAACAACGTGGTCCTGTCCCGCCGTGCCTGGCTCGAGCAGACCCAGTCCGAGGTGCGCCAGACCTTCCTCAAGACCCTGCAGAAGGGCCAGGTCCGCTCCGGCGTCGTCTCCTCGATCGTCAACTTCGGTGCGTTCGTGGACCTCGGCGGCGTCGACGGTCTGGTGCACGTCTCCGAGCTGTCCTGGAAGCACATCGACCACCCGTCCGAGGTCGTCGAGGTCGGCCAGGAGGTCACGGTCGAGGTCCTCGACGTCGACATGGACCGCGAGCGCGTCTCCCTGTCGCTCAAGGCGACGCAGGAAGACCCGTGGCAGCAGTTCGCCCGCACCCACGCGATCGGTCAGGTCGTGCCCGGGCAAGGTCACCAAGCTCGTCCCGTTCGGTGCGTTCGTGCGCGTCGACGAGGGCATCGAGGGCCTGGTCCACATCTCCGAGCTGGCCGAGCGCCACGTGGAGATCCCGGAGCAGGTCGTCCAGGTCGGCGACGAGATCTTCGTCAAGGTCATCGACATCGACCTCGAGCGTCGCCGCATCTCGCTGTCGCTGAAGCAGGCCAACGACGGGGCAGCGCAGGTCGCCGAGTTCGACCCGACGCTCTACGGCATGGCCGCCGAGTACGACGAGGAGGGCAACTACAAGTACCCCGAGGGCTTCGACCCCGAGACCAACGACTGGCTCGAGGGGCTACGAGACGCAGCGCGAGGAGTGGGAGAAGCAGTACGCCGAGGCGCACGCCCGCTGGGAGGCGCACCGCGCCAGGTCGAGGAGGCGGCCAAGGCCGACGCCGAGGCTGCGGCCAACCCCGAGGCTGCGACGTCCTACTCCTCCGGCGGTCCGTCGACCAGCTCCTCGAGCTCGTCCTCGACCGGTAGCTCGTCCTCGTCCTCGGACAGCGGCGCCTCCCAGGGCGGCGGCACGCTGGCCTCCGACGAGGCGCTGGCCGCCCTGCGCGAGAAGCTCACCGGCGGCTGAGCACTGCGTGACCCGTACGACGTGACGCCCCTCTGAACGGCGTGTCGACGCACGAAGGCCCGGACCTGCTGGTCCGGGCCTTCGTGCATCCGCCTCCGGCCGCCCTCGGGGCCGCACGGGCGTGCGGCAGGTGGCGCGCCGTACGGGGGCGCGTGACAGGCTGTGCGACATGGCACGCACCATCGCAACCAACCAGCCCGTCGACCGCGACCAGCTGCTGGAGTTCATCCGGCCGCGGCACCAGATGGTCCTTATCACGCGCCGGCGGGATGGCAGCCCGCAGGCCAGCCCGGTGACCGCCGGGGTCGACGAGCAGGGACGCATCGTCATCTCGACCTATCCCGAGCGGGCCAAGACCGCCAACGCCCGCCGCGACCCGCAGGTCAGCGTCCTGGTGCTGTCCGACGACTTCGGCGGTGCCTGGGTGCAGGTGGACGGCACCTGCGAGGTGCTGGACCTGCCCGACGCCCTCGAGCCGCTGGTCGACTACTTCCGCGCGATCTCCGGCGAGCACCCCGACTGGGACGAGTACCGCGCGGCGATGGCCGCACAGGGCAAGAGCCTGCTGCGGGTGACACCGACCCGTTGGGGCCCGGTGGCCACCGGCGGCTTCCCGGCCCGGTTGGCCGACGCCTGACCCCAGAGGAACCTCTCCGGTCCCCGCGGAACCGGGGCGTTCCGGCTCGCGCCGGGACCCGGCCGGCCCCGCGATACAGTCGGCGGCATGCTGCGCGTGGGTCTCACCGGCGGGATCGGGTCGGGCAAGTCGACGGTGGCGCGGCGGCTCGGCGAGCTCGGTGCGGTGGTCATCGACGCCGACCGGCTGGCCCGTGAGGTCGTGGCCGTGGGCACGCCGGGTCTTGACGCCGTGGTCCGCCACTTCGGCCCTCACATCCTCGGTCCCGATGGTGCACTGGACCGGGCCGCCCTGGGGGCGGTCGTCTTCGCGGACCCCACGGCCCGGGCCCACCTGGAGGCGATCACCCACCCGCTGGTCGCGGCCCGCACCGCTGAGCTGGTGAACCGGGCGCCGCGGGAGGCGGTCGTCGTCCACGACGTGCCGCTGCTGGTCGAGAAGCGGCTCGGCGCCGGCTACCACCTCGTCCTCGTCGTGGACGCCGACGAGGAGCGCCGGGTGGAGCGCCTCACCCGGGAGCGGGGGCTGGCCGAGGCGGACGCCCGCTCGCGGATCGCCGCCCAGTCCTCCGACGAGGAGCGCCGCGCCGCCGCGGACGTGTGGCTGGACAACCACGGCACGCTCGCGCAGCTCGAGGCCGCCGTCGACCGCCTCTGGCGGCAGCGGCTCGCGCCCTTCAACGACAACCTGCTGCACGGGCGTCGTGCACGCCGCCCCGAGGTGCCGACCCTGGTGGCGGCCGACCCGACCTGGCCGGCGCAGGCGCGGCGCCTGGTGCAGCGCGTCGAGCGGGGCCTGGGCCGGCGGGCGGTGCGGGTGGACCACATCGGCTCCACGAGTGTCCCGGGCCTGGCCGCCAAGGACGTCCTCGACCTGCAGGTGGGGGTGCGCGACCTGGCGGACGCCGACGACCCCGGGTTCACGCAGGCCCTGGGGGACCTGGGGTTCCCCCGGACCGAGGGCAACGTCCAGGACACGGTGCACGACTGGGCCCCGGACCCGGCCGAGTGGCAGAAGCGGTTCCACGGCAGCGCGGACCCTGGCCGCGTCGCGCACGTCCATGTGCGACGGGTGGGCAGCCCCGGGCACGAGGTGGCCCTGCTGTTCCGTGACTGGCTGCGCGCCCACCCCTGTGAGGCCGACGCCTATGCCCACCTCAAGCGCGAGCTGGCGGCGACGCGGTCGACCACCACCGACTACACCGCGGCCAAGGAGCCCTGGGTGGCCCGGGCCCTGGACCGGGCGCGGGCCTGGGCGAAGGAGACGCAGTGGTCGGCCTGACCGGCGCAGCGGGGCCCGGGAGCCGGTCGGACGGTCCGTCGGAGTGGACGGAGCCGCCGGAGCCGCCGGAGCGGACGGGACCGTCGCAGGGGACGGAGCCGCCGGAGGGGAAGGAGCCGCCGGAAGGGGCGGAGCCGCCGGAGGGGACGGAGCCGCCGGAAGGGGCGGAGCCGCCGCAGCCGCCGGAGGGGACGGAGCCGCCGGAAGGGGCGGAGCCGCCGCAGCCGCAGCGGCGGCCCCTGAGCGTCTACGGCCACGGCGAGGAGCCCGACCCGCGCTTCAGCCTGGCCAACGAGCGCACGGCGCTCGCCTGGATGCGCACTGCCCTGGCCCTCGTCGGCGGTGGCGTCGCGCTCATCTCCGTCGGGAGCCTGGCGACGCTGCCCAAGTGGTCGGCGCTGATCGGTGCGGCGGTCTGCGTCGGGGGTGCCCTGCTGGCCTGGCGCGCGGTGACCGGCTGGGCGCGGGTGGAGCGGGCGCTGCGCTCCAGCCAGCGGCTGCCGGCGCCGCGGGCGCTGGCCTGGCTGGCCGGAGGCGTGATCCTCCTGGCCCTGCTGACCCTGGTCCTGACCGTCCTGCAGCTGCTGCGCCGATGACGCTCGTCCCGGGTCCTGACGGCCTGCAGCGCGAGCGCACCGCCCTGGCCTGGCAGCGCACCGCGATCGGCGCGGTCGTGGTCCTGCTGCCTTTGCTCCTCGTCGACGCCCGGCTCGGTGCCTGGCAGCTGGTCGTGCTGGGGTCCCTGTCCGCGCTCGTCGCGGTGGCGCTGGTCGGCCGGACCGTGCCGCGCATCCGGCACCTGCACGGCCACCACGGCAGGCACGAGCGCCCCGGCCGTCATGACCGCCTTGCACGTCCCGACCCCCATGACCGGCCCGCCGACGAACCCCCGTCGCCCTGGCCGCCGATGCGGGCCGTGGCCCTGGTGGCGTCCCTGGCGGCGGCCGGTGCGGTGGCGACGGCGCTCACCGTGGCCCTGTCCTGACTGCTCCCGATCCGTGCCGGTGACCCCCTGTCGGTGGTGGCGTCTACGGTTGACTCATGCGGCCCACGACTGACCTCCAGCGCACGGTGGCACCTTTCCAGGTGGTCTCCGACTTCGAGCCCAGCGGTGACCAGCCCACCGCGATCGCCGACCTGGCGAAGCGGATCACGGCCGGCGAGGAGGATGTGGTGCTGCTGGGCGCCACCGGCACCGGCAAGTCGGCCACGACCGCGTGGCTGATCGAGCAGGTGCAGCGGCCGACGCTGGTGATGGCGCCCAACAAGACGCTGGCCGCCCAGCTCGCCAACGAGTTCCGTGAGCTGCTGCCCAACAACGCCGTCGAGTACTTCGTCAGCTACTACGACTACTACCAGCCCGAGGCGTACATCGCCGCAGACGGACACCTACATCGAGAAGGACTCCTCGATCAACGACGAGGTGGAGCGGCTGCGGCACAGCGCGACCAACTCGCTGCTGACCCGCCGCGATGTCATCGTCGTCGCGTCGGTGTCCTGCATCTACGGCCTCGGCACCCCGCAGGAGTACGTCGACCGGATGGCCCGTCTGCGGGTCGGTCTCGAGATCGAGCGCGACGAGCTGCTGCGCCGCTTCGTCCAGATGCAGTACACCCGCAACGACCTCGCGTTCACCCGCGGCACGTTCCGGGTGCGGGGCGACACCGTCGAGATCATCCCGGTCTACGAGGAGCTCGCGATCCGGATCGAGTTCTTCGGCGACGAGATCGAGCGGATCTACACGCTGCACCCGCTGACCGGCGAGATCGTGCGCGAGGAGACCGAGATGTACGTCTTCCCGGCGACCCACTACGTCGCCGGTCCGGAGCGGATGGAGCGCGCCATCCGGGGGATCGAGCTGGAGCTCGAGGACCAGCTGGCGGCATTCGAGAAGCAGGGCAAGCTGCTCGAGGCCCAGCGGCTGCGGATGCGCACGACCTACGACATCGAGATGATGCGTCAGGTCGGTTCGTGCTCCGGCATCGAGAACTACAGCCTGCACATCGATGGGCGCGCCCGTGGCTCCGCGCCCAACTGCCTGCTCGACTACTTCCCCGAGGACTTCCTCCTGGTCATCGACGAGTCCCACGTCACCGTGCCGCAGATCGGGGCGATGTACGAAGGGGACATGTCCCGCAAGCGCAACCTCGTGGACTTCGGCTTCCGCCTCCCGAGCGCGATGGACAACCGCCCGCTGCGGTGGGAGGAGTTCCTCGAGCGCGTCGGCCAGACGGTCTACCTCTCCGCGACGCCGGGGCAGTACGAGCTGGCCAAGTCCGACGGCGTCGTGGAGCAGATCATCCGCCCGACCGGCCTCGTCGACCCCGAGGTCGTGCTCAAGCCGACCAAGGGCCAGATCGACGACCTGCTGCACGAGATCCGCGAGCGCGTCGCCAAGGACGAGCGGGTCCTCGTCACGACGTTGACCAAGAAGATGGCCGAGGACCTCACCGACTACTTCCTCGAGCGCGACGTCCGCGTCCGCTACCTCCACAGCGAGGTCGACACCCTCCGGCGGGTCGAGCTGCTGCGTGAGCTGCGCATGGGCGAGTACGACGTGCTGGTCGGCATCAACCTGCTGCGTGAGGGGCTGGACCTGCCCGAGGTCTCCCTGGTCAGCATCCTCGACGCCGACAAGGAGGGCTTCCTGCGCTCGGCCCGCAGCCTGATCCAGACCATCGGCCGGGCGGCCCGCAACGTGTCCGGGCAGGTCCACATGTACGCCGACAAGATCACCCCCTCCATGGAGCAGGCGATCGAGGAGACCAGCCGGCGCCGCGAGAAGCAGATCGCCTACAACCTCGCGCACGGCGTCGACCCGCAGCCGCTGCGCAAGAAGATCGCCGACATCACCGACCTGCTCGACCGCGAGGATGCCGACACCGAGGCCCTGCTCGGCAGTGGCCGGTCCCAGTCGCGCGGCAAGGCCCGCGGCGGCGCGGGTGGCCGCGGTGCCCTCGCGGCGGACGTCACGGTGTCCAGCGGCCGGCTGGCCGAGATGCCGGCGGCCGACCTGGCCAACCTCATCCAGGAGCTCACCGACGCAGATGCACCAGGCCGCCGCAGACCTGCACTTCGAGCTGGCCGCACGCCTGCGCGACGAGCTCGGCGACCTGAAGAAGGAGCTGCGTCAGATGACCGCCGCGACCAGCTGACCGGCTGCGGGGGAGTGCCTGCGGCCACGCGGGCGGCGGCCCGGTCCACCACGACGAGGAGAGGAACGGCCGTCATGACGGTGGGAGTGCAGGTGTCCTTCGACGCCAGTGACCCGGCCCGGCTCGGGGCGTTCTGGGCCGAGCTGCTGGGTTACGTCGAGCAGCCGCCGCCGGAGGGCTTCGGCTCGTGGCCGGAGGCGCTGGCGGCGTTCGGTGTGCCGGAGGACCAGCGGGACAGCGCCTACGCCATCGTGGACCCGGCCGGGGCCGGCCCGCGGCTGTTCTTCCAGCGGGTTCCCGAAGCCAAGGTGGCCAAGAACCGCGTGCACCTCGATGTCAACGTCGGCGCCGGACGGCCGGCCGACGAACGCCCGGCACAGGTCCGCGCCGAGGCCGCGCGGGCCGTGGCTCTCGGGGCGACACAGGTCCGTGCGGCCGAGCGGCTCGGGGAGTTCTGGGTGGTGCTGCAGGACCCCGACGGCAACGAGTTCTGCCTCCAGTGACCCGGCGGGGCATCACCCGCACTGGAGACGGAGGTCCGGTGCGCCCACGCTGGGCGCTGCAGCGACCGCTTCCGGAGAGGGCTTGCGCGCGCGGTGTGCGTCCTCCACGGTGTGCGGATGGACACTGACACGGCGGGCGGCGGGAACGGGGAAGCCGGCGCGACGCCGCGGCTCACGGGGGACCAGCTGCGGGCGCACTGCATGTCGCTTCCCGGTGCCTGGCAGGACGAGCCCTGGGACGGCGACGTGGTCGCCAAGGTCGCTGAGAAAATCTTCGCCTTCCTGGGCTCGGGTGCGTCGGTGGGGGTGAAGTGCGGCGCCAACCGCGAGGAGGCCGACGAGTGGCTGCTGCAGTACCCCGAGCACGCCCACGCGATGGCGTACATCGGCCGGTCCGGGTGGAACACCCTCGACCTCGGCGGGCCGATCCCCGACGTGGAGATCCTGGAGGCGGTCGACACCTCCTACGCCACCGTGGTGGCGAAGCTGCCCAGGAGCAGGCGCCCGGCGGCAGGCGGTTAGGCTCGACGGGCCCGGCCGTCCCGCGGCCGGATCGTGTCCCAGGCCCCCATCCGGATGGATCTTCTTGTGTCGCTCAACCCCCGCACCCTCTTTCGCACCGTGGCCGTCGCCGAGGCGTTCTCCTGGGCAGGACTGCTCGTCGGCATGCTCTTCAAGCACGTCCTGAAGGTGACCGAGGTCGGTGTCCAGGTGTTCGGCCCCATCCACGGCGCGATCTTCGTCGCCTACCTGGTCAGCGTCCTCGTCGTCCGCAGGCCCCTGGGCTGGGGCCTGAAGACGGTGCTGGTGGCGGCGGCCGCGTCGGTGCCGCCGTTCGCCACCCTGGCGTTCGAGCTCTGGGCCGACCGCCACGGCCGGCTCACTTCCGAGCCGGCCCGGACACGACAGCTCGAGACCAGCGCGGTCTGACCGGCCTGGGTCGACCGCCGCACGCGGGTGGAGCACCGCCGGTCGTCAGCCGACGTCATACCGGGCTGACACAGCGTGGGGAGGTCTGAGCCCGCCACCACCCCGGCAGGGCCCGTGGGCTCGTGCAGGGCTTCCCCCCAATCGGAGTCATTCACCCGCTGCCCGGGGCGTCATAGGCTGCCAAGGTCCAGCTGGCAGGACGCGACGAAAGGGTGAGAGCCATGGCGTACGCAGTGATCCGGCACTACAAGTCTGGCGAGCTGATCGACGAGCTGGGACGACGAGTCGGGGAGGTGGAGGACGTCATCCGCGGCGTCAAGGGCTTCCAGAACTACTATCTCGCCCGCTCGCAGGACGGCGGTTTCAGCATCAGCGTCTTCCAGGACCAGGCCGGTGCCGAGGAGTCGGTACGGGCGGCCCGGCAGTACATCCAGGACAACGTCTCGAACGTGGCCGGTGAGCCGCCGGAGGTCCTGCAGGGCGAGGTGACCATCAGCTTCACCGGCCAGGCGTAGGCAGACCTCCACCGGCCACGCACACCGCGCCCCGTCCTGAACCGACGGGAGCTCCGGCAGAGCCCGGGAGGCGGTGCGCGGCTGGTCCCGGTCGCCCGCCCAGGCGGGCTGTCGTGGTCAACGGTGGCGGTGCGACCACCGCATCGCCACCGTTGACGTGTCACGACGTTGGGTGCAGCCGCCGGATTTGGCCTGACCCCTGGTCTCTGGGAGACTCGGGGACCACGGAGGGGAGTATCCCCAACGCGGCTTCCTCGTCATCACGGACCACCGCTTCTGCGCGGTGGGTCCCGGGGGGCCGGTCCGCCGTCTGGGGCGGGAGAGACCTCCGGCCACCTGCCCGTGCGCCGGAACCGGAAGGCCTGTCCCATCTCATGAACGTTCCCACCTGGCTGTGGATCCTCACCATCGGGGTCACCACGGCGATCCTGCTCTTCGACGTCTTCATCATCGGACGCAAGCCGCACGTCCCGTCCAACAAGGAGACCGGGTCCGCCCTCGCCGTCTACGTCGGGCTGGCGGTCCTGTTCGGCCTCGGCGTATGGCACTTCGCCGGCGCGGAGTTCGCCACCCAGTACTACGCGGGCTGGCTGACCGAGTACTCGCTCTCGGTGGACAACCTCTTCGTCTTCCTCATCATCATGGCCAAGTTCGGGGTGCCGGAGAAGCTCCAGCAGTCGGCGTTGATGGTCGGCATCGTCATCGCGCTGGTCCTGCGCGGCATCTTCATCGCCGTCGGTGCTGCAGCGATCAACCAGTTCTCGTGGGTGTTCTACCTCTTCGGCGCGTTCCTCATCTACACGGCCGTCAAGCTGGCCCGAGAGGGTGACAGCGACGACGACGAGTTCGAGGAGAACCGCTTCCTGAAGTGGGTCGAGCGGCGCTTCCCCGCCACCAACCAGTGGCACGGTGCCACGCTCTTCGTGAAGGAGAACGGCAGCCGCCTGATCACGCCCATGTTCATCGTGATCCTGGCGCTCGGCACCACCGACCTGCTCTTCGCGCTCGACTCGATCCCGGCGATCTACGGCCTGACCCAGGAGCCGTTCCTGGTGCTGACCGCCAACATCTTCGCCCTGATGGGTCTGCGTCAGCTGTTCTTCCTCATCGGCGGCCTTCTCAAGCGCCTGGTCTACCTCGGCATCGGGCTGGCGATCCTGCTGGCCTTCATCGGCGTGAAGCTGATCCTGCACGCGATGCACGTCAACGAGCTGCCGTTCGTCAACGGCGGCCAGCACATCAGCGGGGCGCCGGACATCACGATCGCGCAGTCGCTGGGCGTGATCGTCGGCATCCTGGCAGTCACCACCATCGCGAGCCTGCTCAAGACCCGCAGGGACGAGCGGTCCCAGGTCGGCGGCTGACCACCGGCCGGCGCCTCCCTGTGACCCACGGATCCGGGGACCAGGTGCCGGGGCGCAGCGCCCGGGTCAGGCGGTCACGCCGGGCTCACGGTCCGGTGTGACCCCGGCGCTGTCCCGGGAGCCCATCACCGACGCGCTCGCCGCCATCACGCACGCGAGCCCGAGCAGCTGCGGTCGGGACAGGGCCTGGCCGAGCACGACCAGGCCGGCGAGCGCGGCGACGGCCGGCTCCAGGCTCAACAGGACCCCGAAGACCCGGGCACTCAGCCGGCGCAGCGCGGTCAGCTCCAGGGAGTAGGGCAGCACCGAGGACAGCAGTGCGATCCCGGCGCCGCGCCAGAGCGCGTCCCACGTGAAGAGCGCGGCGCCCGCCGTCGCCAGCCCCACCGGCGCCACCAGCACGGCCGCGATGGCCATGGCGATGGCGAGGCCGTCCAGCTGCGCGAAGTGGGTGCCGGTGCGCGCGCTGAGCAGGATGTACGCCGCCCAGCAGGCGCCCGCGCCCAGGGCCAGCAGGATCCCGGTCACCTCCAGCTGGTCCGACGGGGCGGTCAGCGCACCCGACACCAGCACGACACCAAGGGCCGCCCCGGCCACCGCGACGAGGTCACGCAGCTGGCGTGAGAGCGCGGTCGCCAGCACGAGCGGGCCGATGAACTCGACCGTCACCGCGACGCCGATCGGCAGCCGCGCGAGCGAGGCGTAGAAACACAGGTTCATGAGGGCCAGGACCACCGCGAACGCCGAGACGGTGATCCAGTCCGCCCGGCTGCGACGGCGCAACCGGGGGCGGGCCACCGCCAGCAGCACCGCCGCGGCCAGGACCAGGCGCAGGGCCACCGAGCCGGCGGCGCCGATGCGGGGGACGAGCGTGGCCGCCAGCGCTCCGCCGAACTGCACCGAGACGACGGCGCCGAGGACCAGCAGCGGCGCGGGGATGCGTGCCGTCACCGCGGGTCGTCAGCCTCCGTGGTGAACCGCCCGGCGCCACTGAGCGACTCCCGGCGCTCGCGCGTCAGCGGTTCCTCGACGATGACGGCGCCGGTCTCGGGGGCGTGCAGCATGCCGCCGTCCCCGGTCGCGATGCCGACGTGGTGGGCCGGCTGGCCGTCGCGGGCGAAGAAGAGCAGGTCGCCCGCCTGCACGTCCTCGAGCCGGATGGGCGTCGCGGCGGACTGCTGGTCGTGGGCGTCGCGCGGGACGACCAGCCCGAGCGTGCGCAGGCTCAGGTGCACCAGCCCGGAGCAGTCCAGCCCGTATGTCGACATGCCCCCCCAGAGGTAGGGCAGCCCGAGGTGGTGGCGCGCCGTGGACAGCAGCGTCGCGCCGGACACCCGCGCGTCCGGGGCGGGAACGGGGGGCGCCTCGTCCTCGCCGAGGTGTGCGGCGGGGATCCACCCGGGGTAGCCGCGGGGGTCGGCCGAGCTCGGCTGCCACAGGCAGATGACCTGGCGCCAGTCCTCCCGGCTGCCGATGACCTGCACGGGCTCGCCGCACACCAGCTGGCTCTCGACCCGGCCGTGCAGGCCGATCCGGCCGTCCTCGGCCGCGTCGAGACCACGGAGCCAGGCCGCCACGTCGGGGTTCGCGGTCACCGCCGGTGCGTCGATCTCGCGGGGGACGTCGGCTCCACCCACAACATGGTGGCGGGCACGGTGACGATGGTGGAGGTCGGCATGTCCAGCATCCTCACATGCCGGCTCCGGCGCCGCTGACGGGCATACTTCGCTGCCATGGACCACCGCGAAGTCCCTCGTCCGGCCGGGCCCGCGACCGACCTCGCCGAGCCGCTGGCCGCCCTGGCCGCCGCGGCACCCGGGCGCGTCTCCGTCGTGGTGGCGGACCGGACCGGCGTGCTGGTCGACGTCGGTGGGAGCCGGGTGGTCCCGGCCGCGAGCACGATCAAGGTGCCCGTGCTGGTGGCCGTGCTGCGGCGGGTGGCTGGAGGCGAGGTAGGGCTGGGTGACCCCGTCCCGCTGGGGGAGCGGCGGGTCGGCGGCAGCGGCCCGCTGGCGGCACTGGCGTCGGTGACCAGCCTGCCGGTCAGGGAGCTGCTCGACCTGATGATCACCCTGAGTGACAACGACGCCACCAACGCCCTGCTGGACCTCGTCGGCCTCTCCGTCGTGGACGGGCTGTGCGCGGAGCTGGGCATGGTCCGGACGTCCGTCCGCCGGCGGCTGATGGACCTGCAGGCGGTGCGCGAGGGGCGCGACAACACCACCTGTGCGGCCGACCTCGCGCGCGTCCTGGCGCTGCTGCGCGAAGGGCAGCTGCTGCCGCCGGCCCACACCACGCTCGCCCTGGACGTCCTGGCCGCGCAGCAGTTCCTCGACGGCCTGCCGGCGCTGCTGCCCGAGGGCGTCTGGCACGGCAACAAGACCGGCGAGCTGCACGGCGTACGGCACGACATGATGCTGGTCGTGGCCGGCGGCAGGTGGGCGTCGGTGGCCGTCACGGCGACCGGCCTGGCCGACGACGTGACGGGAGCCGACCGGGGGGCGCTGGTCCTGCCGACGTTCGCGCGGATCGGCGAGCTGGTGGCGTCCCGGCTGCACGACCCTTCCTGACCCTTCTGCCGCTGGGGCCCGGTCCGAGCCACGGCCCTGTCCGGCAGGTCAGCGACAGAGACAGAACGGATGCCCGGCCGGATCCGCGTAGACCCGGAAGCCCCGGCTCTCGTCGCCGGTCGGGGGGTCCCGCGGTTCCAGGGGGACGGCGCCCAGCTCGACGGCGCGGACGTGGGCGGCGACCATGTCCGTCACGGTCAGGTCGAGGTGCAGCTGCTGTGGTACGTCGTCGGGCCAGGACGGCGCGACGTACCGCTCGACCCGCTGGAAGGCGAGCGTCACCCCCGACCCGGCGTCGGCCAGGTTCTGCCACCGGACGTCGCCGCCCGGTTCGACCTGCCGCCCCAGCAGCGCGGCGTAGAAGCGCGCCAGGGCGGGCGGGTCGGGGCAGTCCAGGACGACGGTGTCGAGGCGTACCGAGGCGACGGCGCCGGGGACGGCAGTCACGCGATGCAGCCCATCGGCTGCCGCGCCGGGGCGGACCCCGCCGGGGTGGTGGCCGACGTGCCACCACGAGGAGCGCGAGCCGGCCGGGACGCCGGAACGGAGGCCGACCCGACGGGCGTGCCGGCAGCGGTCCGGGCGCGGCGCAGGTGCAGGCGTACGGCGAGCACGGCCCAGTGCTGGCCCACGGGCGACGGGGGAGCGTCGAACCGCACGAAGGTGGCGGGGCGGCGGTGGAGGTCGCCGACATGCTGCTCGGCGAGGGCGCGGCTCATCTCGGGGTGATACACGGAGCTCTCCTTCGGACGGACGCCGGTGACCCTGCTGGATAACCGGTCAAATGAATATGGCAGTTACTGCGCGCGAGCACAACCACCCACCGCGCTACAGTGGTTACATGACGTCCGCCGGCCTGGTGCTGCTCGACACGTGCGGCGACCCCGCGGACCTGGTCGTGGCCTTCCTCAACACCCTCGACGTCGAGGAGGGCACCGACGCGCTGGCGTCGACGCAGGGGTGGGCCGACTGGCTGCGCCAGCAGGGCCTGCGCGGCTCGTTCGGCGAGCCGGGAGCCGGCGACCTGGAGCAGGCGCGCCAGCTGCGCAGCGACCTGCGTGCGCGCGCCGAGGGGCGAACCTGCGCCGAGGTCCGCTCGGTCGGCATCCAGGTCGCGCTGACCGGTGACGGCGCGGTGGAGCTGAGCGCCTCCTCTCCCGTCGGGCTCGTCGCCGCGGCGGCCGCCAAGGTCGCGATCGAACGCCGTCTCGACCGGGTGAAGATCTGTCCTGCCGACGACTGCCGCTGGGCCTTCTACGACGCGTCCCGCAACCGGTCGCGCCAGTGGTGCTCGATGGAGGTCTGCGGCAACCGTGCCAAGGCCCGCTCCCATCGGGCGCGAACGGCGTCCGCCTCGACGTAGCCCGGATCGGCGCCACCCTGCCTGCCCGCCGGCCTCCCCTCCAGGGGCGCTCCCGGCGCCGGGTCGTGGGCGCCCAGGGGCTTCGGGCATACGGCGTCGTTCCGGCATAAAGGTCAAGCGCTGGTCAAGAAACTCCATGTTCTAGTCAAATATGACTATGGTCTCGGCATGGCCGTACGCCTACGTTGGCCGGAGCAGACGTGGTTACGCCTCCGGGGGGAGTCGCGACCGCACCGAGCTCGAGACGGGTGAGGAACGATGACGACACGAAGACTGTCCGACACCGACTCCCTGCGTGACGCCCCCGGCGTTGACGCCGTACGCGCACTGTGCCACGACCTTCGCCAGCCACTCTCCGCGATCCTCATGCTGGCGGAGTCCGGGGTGGGTGACCCCGAGCGCCGGCTGGCCACCATCCGCGACGAGGCCCGGTGGCTGGCCTCGATGATCGACGACGTCCTCACCGACGCGCCGGTCGACCGCCCCGACGTGGTGGACGTCCTCACCCTCGTCCAGGGCTGCGTCGACCGGGCCCGTCCCACCGCCGCCTGCGCGCTCACGCTCACCGGTCGGCCCGGCGCCGAGGCGTTCGTGCCTCCCGTGGGGCTGGGCCGGTCCGTCGGCTGCATCCTCGACAACGCCATCCGGGCCGCCGGCCCCGGCGGTCACGTCAGCGTCGACGTGCACGAGCAGGCCGGCCGCATCCACGTCGTCGTCGAGGACGACGGCCCGGGGCTCGGCAAGGTCGCCGCGCACACCTCCATGGGCCTCACCATCACCGCGGCGCTGGTGTCCTCCAGTGGTGGCCAGTTCACGCTGACGCCCCGCTCCGGCGCGCCGAACGGGGCCGTCGCCCGGATCGTCCTGCCGGGGCTCGGCGCGCGGGCGGTGGCTTCATGAGACTGGTGGTCTGCGACGACCACCGCCTGCTGGTCGACGCGCTGGCCCTCGCGCTCACCGAGGAGGGTCACGAGGTGGTGGCCACCCCGGGGCGGCCGGGCGATGCCGTCGAGGCCGTGCGGGAGCACCAGCCCGACGCGTGCCTGCTCGACGTGTCCTTCCCCGACGAGAGTGGGCTCAGCGCCATCGGGCTGATCCACGCCGCCTCGCCGGCGACCAAGATCATCATCCTGTCGGGCTCCACCGACCAGACGGTCGTGGCCGAGGCCATCGGCAAGGGCGCCCACGGCTTCGTGAGCAAGGAGCGGCCGGTCACCGAGATCATCGCCGCCCTCGAGCGCGCCCGCGACGGGCACATGGCCGTGGACTCGGACCTGCTCCAACAGGTCCAGAGCTCGCGGGAGTCCGCCGACAACCCGCTGTGGGTGCTGCGGTTCCTCACCGACCGCGAGTGGGAGGTGATGCGCTGCATCCTCGACGGCCAGACCACCGAGGAGATGGCGCGCAACCTCGGTGTCCAGCGCAGCACCGCCCGCACCCACGTCCAGAACCTCCTCACCAAGCTCGGCGTGCACTCGCGGCTGCAGGTCGCCGCGCTGATGAACGCCGGCGGTGTGCCGAACGGCCGGCCCGTGCCCCAGGACTGACGCCTCGGGCCGGCACCGGCGCACATACTTCCGAACCGTTTCGCTGAGCAGCGGAACGCCCACCACAGGATCACGCACCAAGGACGGTACGCATGAGCTCGACAGCAATCAGGGTGGCGGTCATCGACGACCACCAGGTCTTCGCCGACGCGCTGGCGAGCCGGCTGGGGGAGGAGCACGACCTCACCGTGGTCGGGACGGCCCGGGCGGCCAGCGACAGCTGGGAGCTGCTCCAGCGCAACGACGTCGACGTCATCGCGCTCGACCTCGACCTCGCCGGTGACGACGGGCTGCGCCTCGGCCGGGAGATCCTCGGCACCTGGCCCGACATCGGCATCGTCGTCGTCACCGGCGCCGCCGAGGAGGTACCCCGCGTCCTCGAGGCGGTGCAGATGGGCGTCCGCGGCTGGGTCGACAAGGCCGACACGGCCGACACGCTCGTGGCGGCGGTGCGCGCGGCGGGTCGCGGCGAGAGCCGGATCCCGTCCGACATGCTCACCAAGGCCCTGATGTACCTCTCCGCCGGCGGGCCGGCCGCCACCCCCGAGCAGGAGGCGATCGGCCGGCTGACCAACCGTGAGCGCGACGTGCTGTTCGGCCTGATGGACGGGCTGTCGCGCACGCAGATCGGCGAGCTGCTCAAGGTCTCGCCCAACACGGTCCGGACGCACGTGCAGAGCATCCTGTCCAAGCTCAACGTCCACTCGGCGCTCGGTGCGGTCGCGCTGGCCCGCAAGGCCGGCGTGAGCCGCGAGACCGCCGGGACCTGAGCGACGGCGCCCCCGACAGGTCAGCCCCAGGGAGGCAGTGCAGGCAGCGCCCCCTCGGTCGTGACCGCGTCCGTCCGGCCCCGGGCGATCCACAGCAGCAGGGCCGCCCTGCTGCCGGTGACGTACGTCGCCCCGTCGCCGATCGACCACACGTCGCCCTCGTCGCTGCGGATCCGCAGCGACGGCGCCGCCGGCGCGTCCGCCAGCGTGGCCACCGCGCGGCGCAGGGTGCGCTCGACGAAGCCGGCGTCGGCGTCGGCGAGCGTGAAGCCCATGGCCAGGTCGACGTGGTGGAGGACGACCTCCCGCAGCCGCAGCGTCGGCAGGTCACGGCCGGGCACCGTCCGGCCGCCGCGCACCTCCACCTGCCGCTCCTCGCCGGCCCCGGCGAGCGAGGGCGCGATCTCGGCGAACCGGGCGGCGGAGGAGACCAGGTCGGCGACCTGCTCGGCGGCGGGCCGGCGGGCGCCCTCGACGATGTCGGCGTCCCGAGCCTCGGGGGAGGCGTACATCGGGGTGGGGACGCCCGTGGTCGCCCAGCGCGCGAGGTGGCACAGCGCGTCGGCGTTGCGGGCCACGTGGGTCACGACGTGGGCGCGGGTCCATCCCTCGCAGAGGCTCGGCGCGGCCATCGCCGCGTCGTCCAGCCGGGCCGCGGTGGCCAGCAGCGCGCGGGTCTCGGTCTCCAGCAGCTCGAGGTTGTCGAGCAGGTGGGAGGTCATGCGCCCAGCCTGACCGCGGCGCTGATCAGCGCGAGGTGGCTGAACGCCTGAGGGAAGTTGCCCACCATCCGCTCGCGCACGGGGTCGTACTCCTCGGCCATCAGCCCGAGGTCGGTGGACAGTGACACCAGGCGCTTCATCAGCGAGTGGGCTTCCTCGTCGCGCCCGGCACCGGCGTACGCGGACACCAGCCAGAACGAGCAGGCGAGGAAGGGGTGCTCGTCGCCGGTCAGCCCGTCCACCCCGCTGCCGGTGCGGTACCGCAGCAGCAGGCCCTCGTGCATCAGGTCCTCCTCCACGGCCCGGATGGTCCCGAGCACGCGGGGATCGTCCGGCGGCAGGAACCCGACCTTGGGGATCAGCAGCAGCGAGGCGTCGACCTCCTTGGTGCCGTAGTGCTGGACGAACGTGCCCCGCTCGCTGTCGTAGCCGCGCGTCAGCACCTCCTGGCGCACCTCCTCCCGCAGCGCCCGCCACCGCTCCACCGGCCCGTCCAGGCCGTGCCGCTCGACCGCGGCCACGGCCCGGTCGAACGCGGCCCAGACCATGACGCGGGAGTGGGTGAAGTGCTGCTGCTCGCCGCGGATCTCCCAGATGCCGTTGTCCGGCTGCTGCCAGTGCTGCTCGAGGTCCTCGACCAGCGTGCGTTGCAGCGCCCAGGAGTCCGCCGAGTCGCGGATGCCGGCCTGCCGGGCGGTCTCCAGGGCGACCATCACCTCGCCGAGCACGTCGGTCTGGCGCTGGTCGACCGCCGCGTTCCCGAGCCGGACCGGCCGCGAGTCGGCGTAGCCGGGCAGGTGCGTCAGCTCACGCTCGGGCAGCTCGCGGGCCCCGTCCACGGCGTACATGATCTGCATGTCCTCGGGGTCGCCGGCGATGGCGCGCAGCAGCCAGCCCCGCCACAGGCGCGTCTCCTGGTCGAAGCCGGAGGCCAGCAGCGCCTCGACGGTCAGTGAGGCGTCGCGCAGCCAGCAGAAGCGGTAGTCCCAGTTGCGGCTGCCGCCGAAGTCCTCCGGCAGCGACGTGGTGGGGGCCGCGACGATGCCGCCGGTGCCGCCGTGGGTGAGCAGCCGCAGCACCAGCAGGGACCGGGTCACCGCGGCCCGGTAGGGGCCGGTGTAGTCGCACCGGGCGAACCACCGCTCGCTGAGCGCCATCGTCTCGGCGATCTGGCGGTCCACGTCCACGGCCACGGGAACGGGCTTGTGCGAAGGGGACCAGGTGGTGGAGAAGGTGAGCTCGTCGCCCTCGTTCACGTCGAACTCGTCCTCGTGGTGGCCGTCGACGGCCCGCGGGAGCCGCGACCCGCGCAGGACCACCATGTCGGGGCCGGCGACGGCCGAGATGACCTCGTTGCCGCTGCCGTCGAGGCGGCGCCGGACCCACGGCCGGACCTTGCCGTAGCCGAACCGCACCACCCACTGGTGCCGCATCCGGACCGTGCCGGAGACGCCCACCACGCGGCGCAGGATGTCGGCGCGGCCGTCCCGCAACGGCATGAGATCGGTGACCTTCACCACCCCCGTGTCGGTCTCGTGGGTGGTCTCCAGGACGAGGCTGTCGTCCCGGTACCGGCGGGTCGTCCTCGCCCGGCCCTCGGGTCCGATCAGCCAGCGGCCGTGCTCCGGCGTGCCCAGGAGCGCGGCGAAGCAGGCGGGAGAGTCGAACCGGGGGAGACAGAGCCAGTCCACGGAGCCGTCACGACCGACGAGGGCAGCGGTGCCCGTGTCGCCCAGGACGGCGTAGTCCTCGATCGGAAGTGCCATGACCGCACCGTATGCCCGGCGTCTGAGGACCGCGCGGCCGGTTTCGGGGAGGAGGGTGTCGGTGCGGGCACCTACGATTGTCGACGTGCCCGAAGGAACCCCTGCCCTGCCCAGCCACCAGCACGACCGCCTCGTCGTCCGCGGCGCGCGAGAGCACAACCTGCGTGACGTCAGCGTCGACCTGCCCCGCGACAGCCTGATCGTCTTCACCGGCCTGTCCGGGTCCGGCAAGTCCTCGCTGGCGTTCGACACGATCTTCGCCGAGGGCCAGCGCCGCTACGTCGAGTCGCTGTCGGCCTACGCGCGCCAGTTCCTCGGCCAGATGGACAAGCCCGACGTCGACTTCATCGAGGGGCTGTCACCGGCGGTCTCGATCGACCAGAAGTCGACCAACCGCAACCCCCGGTCCACCGTCGGCACCATCACCGAGGTCTACGACTACCTGCGCCTGCTGTTCGCCCGTGCCGGACGGCCGCACTGCCCCGTCTGCGGTCAGCCGGTGACCCGGCAGACGCCCCAGCAGATCGTCGACCAGCTGCTCGAGCTGCCGGAGCGCACGCGCTTCCAGGTCCTCGCGCCGGTGGTCCAGGCCCGCAAGGGCGAGTACGTCGACCTGTTCGCCGAGCTCCAGACCAAGGGCTTCTCCCGGGCCCGCGTCGACGGCGAGGTCATCTCGCTGACCGAGCCGCCCAAGCTGGAGAAGCAGAAGAAGCACACGATCGAGGTGGTCATCGACCGCCTCGTCGCCAAGGGGAACGACACCGGGGCCAAGCGCCGGCTGACCGACTCCGTCGAGACGGCGCTCGGGCTCACCGGCGGCACGCTCATCGTCGAGTTCGTCGACCTCGACGCCAAGGATCCCGAGCGTGAGCGTCGGTTCTCCGAGAAGATGGCGTGCCCCAACAACCACCCGCTGTCGATCGACGAGATCGAGCCGCGTTCCTTCTCGTTCAACTCCCCGTTCGGTGCCTGCCCCAAGTGCACCGGCCTCGGGACCGAGCTCGAGGTCGATCCCGAGCTGCTGATCCCGGACGAGGACCTGTCCATCCGCGACGGCGCGATCGCCCCGTGGGCGCAGGGCTCCGGTTCTGCCGACTACTTCCTGCGGGTGATCACCGCGCTGGCCGAGGACCTGAAGTTCTCCCTCGACAAGCCGTGGCACTCCCTGCCCGAGCGGGCCCGTGAGGCGCTGCTGTTCGGTCAGGACTACAAGGTCCACGTCAAGTACCGCAACCGCTACGGCCGCGACCGGTCCTACACGACCGGGTTCGAGGGCGTCGTGCCCTTCGTCAAGCGCCGGCACTCCGAGACGGACTCCGACTGGAGCCGCGAGCGCTACGAGGGCTACATGCGCGAGGTGCCGTGCCCCGAGTGCCAGGGGTCGCGGCTGAAGCCGGAGTCCCTGGCGGTCCTGCTCGGCGGGCGCAGCATCTCCGCGGTCTGCGCCCTGCCCATCGCCGACTGCGCGAAGTTCCTGCAGGAGGTCGACTTCACCACCCGTGAGCGGCAGATCGCCGAACGCGTCATCAAGGAGATCGAGGCCCGGCTCGGCTTCCTGCTGGACGTGGGCCTGGACTACCTCTCCCTGGACCGCGCCGCGGGGACGCTGTCCGGGGGCGAGGCGCAGCGGATCCGGTTGGCCACCCAGATCGGGTCCGGGCTCGTCGGCGTGCTCTACGTCCTGGACGAGCCCTCGATCGGGCTGCACCAGCGCGACAACCACCGCCTGATCGAGACCCTGACGCGGCTGCGCGACCTGGGCAACACGCTGATCGTCGTCGAGCACGACGAGGACACGATCGCCACCGCCGACTGGGTGGTGGACATCGGCCCCGGTGCCGGTGAGCACGGTGGCCACGTCGTGCACTCCGGCACGGTCGCCGACCTGCTGACCCACCCCGACTCGCTCACCGGCGAGTACCTCTCCGGCCGCAAGGAGATCCCGACCCCCGAGCTGCGCCGCCCGCAGGACGGGCGCGAGGTCAAGGTCGTCGGTGCGCGGGAGCACAACCTGCACGAGGTCAGCGTCGGCTTCCCCCTCGGCAACCTGGTGGCCGTCACCGGGGTGTCCGGCTCGGGCAAGTCGACGATGGTCAACGACATCCTCTACACCGTGCTCGCCAACAAGCTCAACGGCGCCCGCCAGGTGCCGGGCCGGCATAAAACCGTCACCGGGCTGGAGCACCTCGACAAGGTCGTACACGTCGACCAGGGCCCGATCGGGCGCACGCCCCGCAGCAACCCGGCGACCTACACCGGTGTCTTCAACAACATGCGCACCCTCTTCGCCGAGACGACCGAGGCCAAGATCCGGGGCTACATGCCGGGACGGTTCTCCTTCAACGTCAAGGGCGGCCGCTGCGACGCCTGCTCCGGCGACGGCACCATCAAGATCGAGATGAACTTCCTGCCGGACGTCTACGTCCCCTGCGAGGTCTGCCACGGCGCGCGGTACAACCGCGAGACGCTCGAGGTGCACTTCAAGGGCAAGACGATCGCCGACGTCCTCGACATGCCGATCGAGGAGGCGGCCGAGTTCTTCGCCGCCGTGCCCGCGATCGCACGGCACCTGAAGACGCTCGTGGACGTCGGTCTCGGCTACGTCCGGCTCGGTCAGCCGGCGCCGACCCTCTCCGGCGGCGAGGCGCAGCGGGTCAAGCTGGCCACCGAGCTGCAGAAGCGGTCGACGGGGCGGACGATCTACGTCCTGGACGAGCCGACGACGGGCCTGCACTTCGAGGACATCCGCAAGCTGCTCGGCGTGCTGCAGGGGCTGGTCGACAAGGGCAACACGGTGATCGTCATCGAGCACAACCTCGACGTCATCAAGAACGCCGACTGGATCATCGACATGGGCCCCGAGGGTGGCAACGGTGGTGGCCGGGTGATCGCCGAGGGCACACCCGAGCAGGTGGCCACCGTGGCCGAGAGCCACACCGGCCGGTTCCTCGCGCCGATTCTCGAGCGCAGCGCGCGCACACCGGGACGGCCGACGGGGGTCAGCCCGACGCGGGCCCGGGCCGCCGAGGAGGCCACGGCGTCGGTGACCGCCCGGAAGTCGCCGGCCAGGAAGTCGCCGGCCAAGGCGGCGGCCAGGACGCCGGCGACCAAGGCATCCGCCAGGGTTGCCGCAGCGACCACCGCGGCCAAGAAGCCGACGGCACGGGCCTCGACGACCAAGGCGGCGGCGCCGCGGAAGACCGCGGCGAAGTCGCCGAGGCGGTCGTCCTGACCTGGCACCCGCGCTGACCACGCACCAGTCCGGACCGGCACGCGTGCCGGTCCGGACGGGTCCGGACACGTGCTGGACCAGACGGGTCCGGACGTCGTGGCGGAACGGCTGTCCCCCCGGAGGTGCCTTCAGTAGGTGCTCTTGGCCGGCTCCCCGGCGGCGAGCGGCTGCGCGGGGATGATCTGCGGCTCGGAGGCCAGCAGGTGCCGGGTGCTCTCGATGGCCTCGGCGAGGTGGTCCGAGGCGAGGTGCCCCTCCAGGCTGTCGAGGGAGTCCCACTTCTCGACGGTGAGGAACACGTCGGGGTCCCGCATGCCCTGCTGCAGGCTGAAGAGCAGGCAGCCGGGCTCGGCGTGGGTGGCCGCCGCCAGGATCCGCAGGGCCTGTTCGACGTCCGGCCCGCGGCCGGGCTTGGCGGTGATGATCGCGACGGTGCTGATCTCGCTCATGCGGTGCTCCTCGGTGGGGGCGCGGAGGTCATGGCAGCCCTGTCGCATTCTGCACCCCGGGACACCCGGTCGGGCGCGGTTCAGCGCCCCGGATGTCCATGCCCGTGCAGGGTGGCCGCACGCACGGTGGGGGAGAGCGGCGCGGCGGGGTCCGCCCGGTCAGCGGCCTGGCCGGCGCGTCGGCGCGGCGTGGCCAGCCCCGGTCGGCGGGAGTGGTCACTCTGGTCGGCGGGGGGTGGTCACTCTGGTCAGCGGGGGTCGTGCAGCCGCGAGCGGACCACGGCGCAGGCGTCGTACGGAAAGTGGTCGACGCGCTCGCGCAGCTCCTGCTCGGCCACGTCGAGCAGGAGCACCGCCGCGCGCGGGGTCGCCTTCGACAGGGCGGCGTCGACCTGCCGCCCCAGGTCGGGGTGGACCGCCTCGAACCGGCGGTGCGGGTCGAGCTCGTCCAGGAGGCCGGAGCGGGGGCTGGGGACGTGCCGCTCCAGCAGGACGAGCAGGTGCCGCAGGGCCTGCCCGTGGACGAGGTTGCGGCCGCTGGCGCGTTCACCGCGCAGGTGCCGGCCCACCCCGACGAGGAGCGCCGACAGGAACAGCCCGAGCAGGGCGTCGTCGGTCGGCGCGCCCGCCGCGGCCGCCTCGGCCGTCGCCCGCACGACCGCCTCCATCCGCGCCTCCACGTCAGCCCGGTCGAGCAGGACCCGGTAGCGGTTGACGGAGGCGAGCGCGAGCTCGTCCGGCGCGAACACCGCCAGCTCGAGCAGGTGCCCGTCGTCGTACAGCACCTTCAACCCGTGTGCCGTCTCGCGGAACGACAGCAGCACCCGGTCCCGGGCCGGCAGCCAGGACAGGTCCCCGCGCAGCGGCTCGGCGGACGAGGGCGCGGCGACGACGAAGAAGTCGTGGTCGGAGAACTCGTCCGGCTGGTAGTCCCGCCCGGCCATGGAGCCGAGGGCGACCAGCCCGAGGACGTCGGGGCGGCCGGCCAGTGACTCCCTGCAGTGCCGCCGTGAAGGCGTCGTACGCTTGCGCGTCCATCCGTCCGCTCCCTGCTCGACCCCCACCGGCAGATCCGGCGGCCGCCAGACTCCCACAGTCGGCCGCGGCGCGAGGGCGCCCGTCCGCATCCGTCCGGAGCAGGAACCAGCCGCCGGCGTGAACCTTCGGGGCCCGGTGGACGTTCCCCCTCCAGGAGCGGGGAGCCGACCCTGCCCGGAAACGGAGGACCACCATGCCCCAGGCCGAACCAGGCCCCACCGCAGCACACCCCGAGCGCCGTGCCGTGATCCGCGGCGCGGGGGCCGTCGGTCTCGCTGCCGTCGGTGCCACGGTGCTCGCCGCGTGCGGCAGTGACTCGTCGGCGGGTGCTCCCGCCGCCGGCAGCTCCGGCGGCGGGAGCAGCAGCGCGGCCACCACGGCCGCCGGCGGCTCCGGCGACTCCCAGGGCGTCGCCAAGGCAGACGTCCCGGTGGGTGGCGGGACGATCATCGCGGCCTCCCAGGCGGTGGTGACGCAGCCGGCCGCGGGCCAGTTCAAGGCCTTCAGCTCGATCTGCACGCACATGGGGTGCCCCGTCGCCGAGGTCGCCGACGGCACGATCAACTGCAACTGCCACGGCAGCAGGTTCGACATCGCGACGGGCGCGGTGAAGCAGGGACCCGCCACCAGGCCGCTCCCGGCCAAGACGGTCACGGTCAAGGGCGACCGGCTCACCGTGACCTGAGCCGCGGGCGGTGGACGGCGGGTGGGCGCAGCCCCCGTCGGCAGCGGCTCCTAAACTGGGTCCGTGGCTGACCCGTCGTCGTACCGTCCCCGACCGGGTGAGATCCCCGTCGACCCCGGTGTCTACCGCTTCCGTGACGCCAGCGGCCGCGTCATCTACGTCGGCAAGGCCAAGTCGCTGCGCTCGCGGCTCTCGTCGTACTTCCAGGACATCTCGGCACTGCACCCGCGCACACGCTCGATGGTCACCACCGGCGCGAGCGTCGAGTGGACCGTCGTCAGCACCGAGGTCGAGGCGCTGCAGCTGGAGTACTCCTGGATCAAGGAGTTCGACCCCCGCTTCAACGTCAAGTACCGCGACGACAAGTCCTACCCCTACCTCGCGGTGACCATGGGCGAGGAGTTCCCGCGGGCGCAGGTGCTCCGCGGCTCCAAGCGCAAGGGCACGCGCTACTTCGGGCCCTACGCCCACGCCTGGGCGATCCGCGAGACGCTCGACCTGCTGCTGCGGGTCTTCCCGATGCGCACCTGCAGCAGCGGCGTGTTCAAGCGCGCCGGCCAGGTCGGTCGGCCCTGCCTGCTGGGCTACATCGACAAGTGCTCGGCGCCGTGCATCGCTCGGGTCGACGCCGACGAGCACCGCGCCATCGCCGAGGACTTCTGCGACTTCATGGCCGGCAACACCGGCAAGTTCGTCAAGCGGCTCGAGCGCCGGATGAAGGACGCCGCCGGCGAGATGGACTACGAGCAGGCCGCCCGGCTCCGCGACGACATCGGCGCCCTCAACCGCGCCCTGGAGAAGTCCGCGGTCGTCCTCACCGACGCCACGGACGCCGACGTGTTCGCCCTCGCCGAGGACGAGCTCGAGGCCGCGGTCCAGGTCTTCCACGTCCGTGGGGGCCGCGTCCGCGGCCAACGGGGGTGGGTGGTCGAGAAGGAGGCCGAGAACACCGGTGAGGTCGTCGAGCACCTCCTCCAGCAGGTGTACGGCGGCGAGTCGCCCGAGGGGGTGCCGCGCGAGGTCCTCGTGCCCGTCCTGCCCCCCGACCCCGACCTGCTCGCCCGGTGGCTCAGCGGCCTGCGCGGCGCGCAGGTGGACCTGCGGGTGCCCCAGCGCGGCGACAAGCGGGCGCTCATGGAGACCGTGCAGCGCAACGCCGACCAGTCCCTCGCGCGGCACAAGGTCGCCCGCGCCGGTGACCTGACCGCCCGCAGCCAGGCGTTGCAGGAGCTGCAGGACACCCTCGAGATGGCCGACGCGCCACTGCGGATCGAGTGCTTCGACGTCAGCCACGTCCAGGGGACCAACGTCGTCGCCTCGATGGTGGTGTTCGAGGACGGCCTGCCGCGCAAGTCCGAGTACCGCCGGTTCATCGTCCGCGGCACGGTCGACGAGCAGGGGCAGGTGCGCACCGACGACACGGCGGCGATGCACGAGGTGCTGACCCGCCGCTTCCGGCGCTACCTCGACGACCGCGTCGACGCGACCGACATCGAGGGGGTCGGCAGCAGCGCGCCCGGCGCGGACGACCGCGACCGCGACGACCGCGACCGGAACGACGGCCAGGGCGGGGCCGGCGACGGCGGTCGTGACGGCGACGGCGAGGACGGCGGGGCGTCGGTCCGGAGCCGGATCGACCCGGACACCGGGCGACCGCGCCGGTTCGCCTACCCGCCCAACCTCGTGGTCGTGGACGGCGGCCTGCCCCAGGTCAACGCGGCCCGCGCCGCGCTCGCCGAGCTGGGGGTCGACGATGTGGCCCTGGTCGGGCTCGCCAAGCGGCTGGAGGAGGTCTGGCTGCCCGGGCAGGAGTTCCCGGTGATCCTGCCGCGCACCAGCGAGGGCCTCTACCTGCTGCAGCGCGTCCGCGACGAGGCGCACCGGTTCGCGATCACGTTCCACCGCCAGCGCCGGTCCAAGGCGATGACCTCCAGCGCACTGGACGACATCCCGGGCCTGGGGGAGTCGCGGCGCAAGGCGCTGCTGCGGCACTTCGGCTCCGTCAAGAAGGTGCGGGCCGCCTCGGAGGAACAGATCCGCGAGGTTCCGGGCATCGGGCCCGCCCTGGCTGCGACCATTGCCCAGACGCTGGCGGCACAGGCGGCCCAGAGCGTGCCCGCCGTCAACGTCACCACCGGTGAAGTGCTCGACTAGGCAACCAGGAGCAAGACGATGACCGACCCCTCGGGGCCCTCCCCGGCCGGTCCGACGACCACGACGGCGACCCCACGCCGAGGCGCCGGCCTGGATCCCGGCTCGACCGACCTGGTGATCCTCACCGGCATGAGCGGTGCCGGGCGCTCGACGGCGGCCAACGTCCTGGAGGACCTTGGCTGGTACGTCGTGGACAACATCCCGCCGCAGCTGATCCTGTCGATGGCCGAGCTGGCCGAGCACTCCCGCGGCGGCGTCAACAAGCTCGCCGCGGTCATCGACGTCCGCAGCCGCAGCTTCTTCACGGCGTTCCGGGCGGCCCTCCAGGCGCTGCGCGACAAGGGCTGGGCCCCGCGGGTCATCTTCGTCGACGCGACCGACGAGGCGCTCGTGCGCCGGTTCGAGAGCGTCCGCCGCCCCCACCCGCTGCAGGGCCAGGGCCGGATGCTCGACGGGATCACGCGCGAGCGCACCCTGCTGGGCGACCTGCGCTCCGAGGCGGACGTGGTCATCGACACCTCCGGGCTGAACGTGCACCAGCTGTCGGCCAAGGTGTCGCAGATCTTCGCCGCCGAAGGGGGGCCGCGCCTGCGCATGGCGGTGATGTCGTTCGGCTTCAAGTACGGCATCCCGCTGGACGCCGACCTCGTCTTCGACCTGCGGTTCCTGCCCAACCCCTTCTGGGTGCCCGAGCTGCGCTCCAAGAGCGGCAAGGACCCGGCGGTGGCCGAGTACGTCCTGCGCCAGGAGGGCGCGGGCGAGTTCATCGACCGTGTCGTGGCGCTGATGGAGCCGATGGTGCAGGGCTACCTGCGCGAAGGGCGCCGCTACGTCACGCTCGCGGTCGGCTGCACCGGCGGCAAGCACCGGTCGGTGGCGGTCGCCGAGGCGCTGTCCCGGCTGGTCAGCGGCGGTGACGTCGCGACCATCCTCGTGCACCGTGACCTGGGGCGCGAGTGACCCGCCCCGGGGTCGTGGCGCTGGGCGGCGGGCACGGCCTGGCGGCCTCCCTCGCCGCGCTGCGGCTCGTGACCGACCAGATCACGGCGGTGGTGACGGTCGGGGACGATGGTGGCTCCAGCGGGCGGCTGCGCGAGGAGTACGACGTCCTGCCCCCGGGTGACCTGCGGATGGCCCTCGCGGCGCTGTGCGACGACAGCGAGTGGGGACACCAGTGGCGCGACGTGCTGCAGCACCGGTTCGCCGGCTCGGGACCACTCGGCGGCCATGCGCTGGGCAACCTGCTCATCGTCTCCCTCTGGGACCTGCTCGGCGACACCGTCGGTGGCCTGGACCTCGTCGGCCGCCTGCTCGGGGCCCGGGGCCGCGTGCTGCCGATGGCGGCCGAACCGCTGCAGATCGAGGCCAGCGTCCTCGGCGCCGACCCGGCCCAGCCCGACGAGGTCAGCACGGTCCGGGGCCAGGTGCAGGTTGCGTCCACCTCGGGGCGCGTCCTCGGCGTCCGGCTGCACCCGGATGACCCCAAGGCGTGTGAGGAGACCATCCGCGCCATCCACGAGGCGGACTGGATCATCCTGGGCCCGGGTTCCTGGTTCACCTCGGTGATGCCGCACCTGCTCGTGCCGTCGGTCCGTGAGGCGCTCGTGGCCAGCCCGGCGCGTAAGGTGCTGACGCTCAACCTGGTGATGCACACCGGCGAGACCGTCGGCTTCTCGGCCGAGAACCACCTGGAGGTCCTCGCGGCCCACGCCCCCGAGCTGACGCTGGACGTGGTGCTGGCCGACCCCAGCGTGGTCGACGACCCGGCCGTGCTGCGCAGCGTCGCGGCCGGGCTCGGGGCCCAGCTGGTCGTCGCGCCGGTCGCCGAGCACGGCGCGCCGGGCCACCACGACTCGCTGCGCCTGGCTGCGGCCTACCGCGACATCCTCGGCTGACGCTGCGGCGACCGGCGCCGGGGTGCTTGCACCGCAGTGGCAGGATGACCCCCATGGCGATGACGGCGAAGGTCAAGGACGAGCTGAGTCGTCTGGAGGTCACCAAGCCCTGCTGCCGCAAGGCTGAGGTGTCGGCGACGCTGCGCTTCGCCGGCGGCCTGCACATCGTCGGGGGCCGGATCGTCGTCGAGGCCGAGCTCGACACGGCACAGGCCGCCCGCCGGCTGCGCAAGGAGATCTTCGACGTCTACGGGCACTCCAGCGACGTGCTGGTGATGGCCGCGGGCGGCCTGCGCCGCGGCAGCCGTTACGTCGTCCGCGTGGTCCAGGACGGTGAGGCACTGGCCCGCCAGACCGGCCTGATCGACACCCGCGGGCGTCCCGTCCGCGGCCTGCCGCCCCGCGTCGTCAGCGGCGCGGTCTGCGACGCCGAAGGGGCGTGGCGCGGCGCCTTCCTCGCCCACGGGTCGCTCACCGAGCCCGGCCGCTCCTCCGCCATGGAGGTGACGTGCCCCGGCCCCGAGGCGGCGCTCGCCCTGGTCGGCGCCGCCCGCCGGATGGGCATCCAGGCCAAGGCGCGCGAGGTGCGCGGCGTCGACCGCGTGGTGCTGCGCGACGGCGACGCGATCGGGGCGATGCTCACGCGCCTCGGCGCCCACGACGCCGTGATGGCCTGGGAGGAGCGCCGGATGCGCCGCGAGGTGCGCGCGACGGCCAACCGGCTGGCCAACTTCGACGACGCCAACCTGCGCCGCTCGGCGCGTGCCGCGGTGGCCGCGGGGGCGCGGGTCGAGCGGGCCCTGGAGATCCTCGGCGAGGACGTCCCGGACCACCTGCGCGAGGCCGGCACGCTGCGCGTCGAGCACAAGCAGGCGAGCCTCGAGGAGCTCGGCCAGCTGGCCCAGCCGCCGATGACCAAGGACGCCGTCGCCGGCCGCATCCGGCGGTTGCTGGCCATGGCCGACAAGCGTGCGAGTGACCTGGGCATCCCCGGCACGGACGTCAACCTCACCGTGGACATGCTCGAGGCCTGACCACGATTGCGGGCCACCCAGGGCTATCCCCTAGGGTCGGAGTCGTCGTACGACGGCGCGCGAGGTGGTCCCGACCGGGAGCCCGGCCGACGGGTGCCCACCATCGCGCCGACATGCTGGACGTGCTCCTCAGGAAGGCTGGATCTCCGTGACTGTTCGCGTTGGTATCAATGGCTTTGGCCGTATCGGCCGCAACTTCTTCCGTGCCGTGCAGGCGTCGGGTGCCGACATCGAGATCGTGGGTGTCAACGACCTGACCGACAACGCCTCGCTGGCGCACCTGCTCAAGTACGACTCGATCCTCGGCCGCCTCGGCCAGGACGTGACCTCGACCGAGACGGACATCACCGTCGGCGGCCACTCGTTCAAGGCGTTCGCCGAGCGCGACCCCGCTGCCCTCAAGTGGGGTGACCTCGGCGCCGACGTCGTCGTGGAGTCCACCGGCTTCTTCACCGACGCCACCAAGGCCAAGGTCCACGCCGACAACGGCGCCAAGAAGGTCATCATCTCGGCGCCGGCCAAGAACGAGGACGTCACCATCGTGATGGGCGTCAACCACGAGGCCTACGACCCCGCGGCGCACACCGTCATCTCCAACGCCTCCTGCACGACCAACTGCCTCGGACCGATGGCCAAGGTCCTGCACGAGGAGCTCGGCATCGTCAAGGGCCTCATGACGACGATCCACGCCTACACCCAGGACCAGAACCTCCAGGACGGCCCGCACAAGGACCTGCGCCGCGCCCGCGCCGCCGCCCTGAACATCGTCCCGACCTCGACCGGCGCGGCCAAGGCCATCGGCCTCGTGCTGCCCGAGCTCAAGGGCAAGCTCGACGGCTTCGCGCTGCGCGTGCCGGTGCCCACCGGCTCGGCCACCGACCTGACCTTCGAGGCCGGCCGCGAGACCACCGTCGAGGAGGTCAACGCCGCGGTCAAGGCGGCCGCGGAGGGCCCGCTGAAGGGCATCCTGAAGTACACCGAGGACCCGATCGTCTCCACCGACATCGTCACCGACCCGCACTCGTGCATCTTCGACGCGGGCCTGACCAAGGTCCTCGGCAACCAGGTCAAGGTCGTCGGCTGGTACGACAACGAGTGGGGCTACTCCAACCGCCTGGTCGACCTGGTCACCTACGTCGGCTCCTCGCTCTGAGACCGCGTCGACCATGGCGAGCATGAAGACGATCGACTCCCTCGGGGACCTGCGTGGCAAGCGGGTGCTGGTGCGCAGCGACCTGAACGTCCCCCTCGACGGCGACGGCAGGATCACCGACGACGGACGGGTGCGCGCCTCGGTGCCGACGATCGCCGCACTGGCCGAGGCGGGCGCACGCGTGGTCGTGTGCGCCCACCTCGGGCGGCCGAAGGGCGCGCCCGAGCAGCGCTACTCCCTGCGCCCGGTCGCGGCACGCCTGGGGGAGCTGCTCGACCGGCCGGTGGCGTTCGCGACCGACACGGTCGGCAGCTCCGCGCAGGCGGTCGTCGCCGCGCTGCAGGACGGTGAGGTCGCCCTGCTGGAGAACCTCCGGTTCAACGCCGGCGAGACCGCCAAGGACGACGCCGAGCGGGGCGCCTTCGCCGACGCCCTCGCCGCGCTGGCCGACGTCTTCGTCAGCGACGGGTTCGGTGTCGTGCACCGCAAGCAGGCCAGCGTGTACGACGTCGCGACGCGCCTGCCGCACGCCGGCGGCGGCCTCGTCGCCACCGAGGTCGAGGTGCTGCAGCGCCTCACGCAGACCCCGGAGCGGCCCTACGCCGTCGTGCTCGGCGGCGCGAAGGTCAGCGACAAGCTGGACGTCATCGCCAACCTGCTGCAGACCGCCGACCGGCTGCTCATCGGCGGCGGCATGGTGTTCACCTTCCTCGCGGCCCAGGGCCACGAGGTGGGCAAGAGCCTGCTCGAGGCCGACCAGCTCGACGCGGTCAAGGGCTACCTGTCCGACGCCGCCGACCGCGGGGTCGAGATCGTCCTGCCGACCGACATCGTCGCCGCTGACGCGTTCTCCGCCGACGCCGCCCACGACGTCGTGCCCGCCGACGCGATCCCGGCCGACCGGATGGGCCTGGACATCGGGCCAGCGTCCGCGCGGGCGTTCGCCGAGCGACTGTCCGACGCGCGCACGATCTTCTGGAACGGCCCCCTCGGGGCGTTCGAGATGGCGCCCTACGCCGAGGGCACCCGCGCCCTCGCGCAGGCCCTGGTCGATGCCACCGCCTCGGGCGCGCTCACCGTCGTCGGCGGTGGCGACTCTGCGGCCGCGGTGCGCCAGCTGGGCTTCCGCGACGACCAGTTCGGCCACATCTCCACGGGGGGCGGCGCCAGCCTGGAGTACCTCGAGGGCAAGGCGCTGCCCGGCCTGACCGTCCTCGACGGCGGGGAGCGCTGACGTGGCCAGGCCTGCCACCGGGCGCACCCCGCTCATGGCCGGCAACTGGAAGATGAACCTCGACCACCTGCAGGCCACCCACCTGGTGCAGAAGCTGGACTGGACCCTGCGCGACGCCCGGCACGACTTCGGCGCGGTCGAGGTGGCGGTGCTCCCGCCGTTCACCGACCTGCGCAGCGTCCAGACCCTGATCGAGGGGGACCGGCTGCAGCTGCGGCACGGCGCCCAGGACCTGTCGCCGCACGACAGCGGCGCCTGGACCGGTGACGTCTCCGGCGCGTTCCTGTCGCGGCTGAAGTGCGTCTACGTCGTCGTGGGCCACAGCGAGCGGCGCCAGCACCACCACGAGGACGATGCCGTGGTCAACGCCAAGGTGCAGGCGGCGTACCGGCACGGCTTGACCCCGATCCTCTGCGTGGGCGAGGGGCAGGAGGTCCGCCAGGCGGGCGGGCACGTCGAGTACGTGCTGGCCCAGCTCGACGGGGCCCTCGAGGGTGTGCCGGCCGAGCAGGTCCGCAGCATCGTCGTCGCCTACGAGCCGGTGTGGGCGGTCGGCACCGGCGAGGTGGCCACCCCCGCGGACGCCCAGGAGGTCTGCGCCGCGCTGCGCACCCGCCTGGCCGAGCTCTACTCCGGTGACACCGCCGACGGCATCCGGATCCTGTACGGCGGGTCGGTGAAGGCGGGCAACGTGGCCGCGCTGATGGCCGAGACCGACGTCGACGGCGCGCTGGTGGGCGGCGCCTCCATCGTGGTCGAGGAGTTCGCCTCCATCTGCCGCTACCGCGAGCACGTGACCGCAGGGTCCTGACCGTCCGACGTCCTCCTGCCGCCTGGCCGGGAGGAGGACGTCGGACGCGCCCAGGTCGGCGCGGTGTCCTGACCGCGGTCCGGCGGGGCCTCGGGTACGCTGGGAGACACCTGTGGGCGTGCCCCACCGGATGACGCCGACAACGAGAATGGTGCACGAACAGTGGAAGCAGTGAAGATCGGCCTCCAGGTCGTCCTGGTCCTGGGTGGCCTGTTCCTGACCCTGCTCATCCTGCTCCACAAGGGCAAGGGCGGCGGCCTGTCGGACATGTTCGGTGGCGGCATGTCCAGCACGATGGGCGGGTCGTCGGTGGCTGAGCGCAACCTCGACCGGTTCACGGTCGCCGTCGGCCTGGTCTGGGCCGCCGCCATCATCGGCCTCGGTCTGATCGAGCGCTTCTCCAGCTGACGACATGCCGCGGCGCCCAGCGCCCGTGGCAGGCCGCCTTCCCTGACCTCCCAAGGAGTACACCGTGGCAAGTGGTAACGCGATCCGGGGCAGCCGTGTCGGCGCCGGGCCCATGGGTGAGGCCGAGCGCGGCGATGCCGCCGCCAGGGTCTTCATCTCCTACTGGTGCTCCAACGGCCACGAGACCAGGCCGAGCTTCGCCGAGGAGGCCGGCGCCGGCGTCCCCGAGACGTGGGACTGTCCCCGGTGCGGGCTCCCCGCCGGCCAGGACCAGCAGAACCCCCCGATCGCCCCGCGCGTCGAGCCGTACAAGACGCACCTGGCCTACGTCAAGGAGCGCCGCAGCGAGTCCGACGGCGAGGCGATCCTCGACGAGGCGTTGCAGACGCTGCGCGACCGCGGGCTGATCCGCTGAGCAGCGACTGACCCACGACGACGGACGTCCCCACGGCCCAGCGGCCGGGGGACGCCCGTGTTTTCGCGTCGGGGAAACCGGCCGCCGTTCAGGGGCTGGCGGGCCGGACCAGCGCCCGCGGCACGTGCACGGCGGCGTCGCGGTCGAGCAGCCAGGTGGTGGCGCGGGTGCCGGTGACCCCGGCCGCGGGCGCCTGCATCTCGCCGGAGCCGGACAGGGCCAGGCCGACCGCGTTGGCCTTGTCGGCACCGGAGACGAGGAACCAGACGTCGCGGGCGGCGCACAGGGCGGGGAAGGTCAGCGACACCCGGACCGGCGGCGGCTTCGGGGCGCCGCGCACGCCGACCGTGCTCGCCGACCGCTCGTGCAGCGCCGGGTGCTCCGGAAAGAGCGACGCGACATGCGCGTCGGGGCCGACCCCGAGCATGAGCACGTCGAACGCCGGGACGTCCTCCCCGTGCCCGGCTGCGCCCGCCAGCTCATCGGCGTAGCGGGCCGCCGCGGCGTCGACGTCCGGGCCGTCCGGTCCGTCCAGCGCCGGCATCGGGTGCACCCGCGCCGGGTCCAGGTGCACGGCATCGAGCAGGGCCGCACGTGCCTGGGTCTCGTTGCGCTCCGGGTCACCCGCGGGCAGGAACCGCTCGTCGCCCCACCAGATGTCCAGCTGGTGCCAGTCGATGGCGTCACGGGCCGCCGACCGGCCCAGCGACTCCAGGATCGCCGAGCCCATGGAGCCGCCGGTGAGCACGATGTGCGCCCGGCCGCGCGACGCCTGGGCGTCGACGATCGAGGTGACCAGCCGGGCCGCCGCCGCGTCGGCGAGCAGCTGCTTGTCCCGATGGACGACGACGCCGGGCCCCGGCGCCCCGCGGGTCACGAGGCGGCCGGAGGTGCGGCCGACGCCTTGCGGGTCCGGGGCGTGGTCGCCGTGCGGCCACCGGTGCCCGCGGCCTTCTTCGCGGCGGTCCTCGACGTGGCCGGCCGGCGGGACGGGGCCTCAGCCGCCTTCGTGGCCGCCGCCTTCGTGGCCGCCGCCTTCTTCGCCGGGGCCTTCGTGGTCGCAGCCTTGGTCGCCGGACCCTTCGCCGTCGCCGCCTTGGTCGCCGGACCCTTCGCCGCTGGTGCCTTCGTGGCCCGACCCTTGCCGGACGACGGGGCGGCCGTGGCGGTCACGCGGGTGGCACGACGGCTCGTGGCGGCGGCCGGCGTGCCGGCCTTGCGGGCTTCCAGCTTGCTCGACGCGGCCTGCTTGACCGCCTCGTCGCTGGTGTCGTCGGACGGCGGGGACGCGCTGACCATGGCGTCGCTGCCCTGGTGGTGGCTCTTGCGCGAGGCCCGGCGGGCCTGCTTGCGGGCCTCCTCGATCGAGGGGGCCTCGCCGTCGGCGATCGCCTCCGTGGCGGTCACCGTGCTGCGACCCACCTTGCCCAGACCCTTGGTGAGGGTCTCGGCGTAGATCTCGTCAGGGTCCAGTCGGCGCAGCTCGTCGGCCAGGCACTCCGCCAGCTGCCGGCGGGACAGCGTGATCCGGCGCACGGGCTGACCCGGCTGCACCAGGGTCGCGACGACGCCGTCGGGCCGCACCAGGTCGATGTCGCCGCCGCGGCGCTCGAGTCGGACGCTGACCATGCCTGTGCCGGCGCGCGTCCTGGCCCGGGTCACCGGGCACTTCAGGGTCTGGGCCAGCCACGCGGCCAGCAGGTCGGTCGAGGGGGAGTCGCCGCCGCCGGTGACCGTGGCGGATACGACCGGCTCGTACGGCGGCTGGTCCAGCGCCGCGGCCAGCAGGCCGCGCCACAAGGTGACGCGGGTCCAGGCGAGGTCGGTGTCGCCGGGTGTGTACGTCTCCGCGCGCCGCTGCATCTCCTTGTGAGGGTTGCGGGCCTCGGCCGCGTCGGTGATCCGGCGCTGGGCCATGGCACCGACCGCATCGGCCGAGACGTCGCCCGGCGCGCCCCGGGGCCACCAGGCGACGACGGGGGAGTCCGGCAGCAGCAGCGGGGTGATGACGCTGTCGCCGTGGTCGGCGAGGGCGCCGTACAGGCGGAGCACCACGACCTCGCTGGCACCGGCGTCACCGCCGACCCGGATCTGGGCGTCGAGCCGGCTCGCGCCGCGCTTGTTGCCCGTCACGATGGCGATGATGCGACACGGGTGCTGCCGGCTGGCGTCGTTGGCCGCCTCGATCGCCTCGTCGGCGTCGCTCTCGTCGGCGATGATCAGCAGGGTGAGCACCCGGCCGAGGGCCATCGCCCCGACGTCGTTGCGCAGCCGGACGAGCTTCTTGCTCACCGCCGCTGTCGTGGTGCTGGGCAGGTCGACGATCACGGCATCCTCCACTTGCGGCCGTCACGGCTCATCATCTCGTCCGCGCTCTGCGGGCCCCAGCTGCCGGCGGGGTAGGGCTCCGGGCGGGGTTGCTTGGACCAGAACGCCTCGACCGGGTCGAGGATGTTCCAGGACAGCTCGACCTCCTCGTGGCGGGGGAACAGCGGCGGGTCGCCCAGCAGGACGTCCAGGATCAGCCGTTCGTAGGCCTCGGGGCTGGACTCGGTGAACGAGCGGCCGTAGCCGAAGTCCATGGTCACGTCGCGGACCTCCATCGCCGCACCGGGCACCTTGGAGCCGAACCGCATGGTGATGCCCTCGTCGGGCTGGACGCGGATCACGATGGCGTTCTGGCCCAGCTCCTCGGTCGCCGTGTGGTTGAACGGCAGGTGCGGGGCGCGCTTGAACACCACGGCGATCTCGGTGACCCGCTTGCCGAGGCGCTTGCCGGTGCGCAGGTAGAACGGCACCCCCGCCCAGCGGCGGGTGTCGATCTCGACCTTGATCGCGGCGTAGGTCTCCGTGGTGGAGGAGGACTTGATGCCCTCCTCCTGGAGGTAGCCCTTGACCTTCTCCCCGCCCTGCCACCCGGCGGCGTACTGGCCGCGGGCGGTGGACTTGGCCAGGTCCTTGGGCAGCCGGACCGCCGAGAGGACCTTCTCCTTCTCGGCGCGCAGCTCCTGGGCGTCGAAGGAGACCGGCTCCTCCATCGCGGTGAGCGCGAGCAGCTGCAGGAGGTGGTTCTGGATCACGTCGCGCGCGGCGCCGATGCCGTCGTAGTAGCCCGCACGACCGGCGATGCCGATGTCCTCGGCCATGGTGATCTGCACGTGGTCGACGTAGTTGGCGTTCCAGACCGGCTCGAACATCTGGTTGGCGAAGCGCAGCGCCAGGAGGTTCTGCACGGTCTCCTTGCCCAGGTAGTGGTCGATGCGGAAGACCGCGTCGGGCGGGAAGACCCGCTCGACGATGTCGTTCAGCTCGCGGGCGCTCTTGAGGTCGTGGCCGAACGGCTTCTCGATGACGACCCGGCTCCACGCGCCGGCGGCGGGCTTGGACAGGCCGCTGCGGTCCAGCTGCTCGCAGACGGTGGAGAAGAAGCCGGGCGGGATGGACAGGTAGAACGCATGGTTGCCGCCGGTGCCGCGCTCGGCCTCCAGGCCACGGACCGTCTCGGCGAGCAGGTCGAACGCCTCGGGGTCGTCGAACGTGCCGGGCACGAATCGGAAGCCCTCCGCCAGCTGGCGCCAGACCTCCTCGCGGAACGGGGTGCGGGCATGGGCCTTGACGGCGTCGTAGACGACCTTGCCGAAGTCCTGGTCCTCCCAGTCACGGCGTGCGAAGCCGACCAGGCTGAAGCCCGGCGGCAGCAGGCCCCGGTTGGCCAGGTCGTAGATCGCGGGCATGAGCTTCTTGCGGGCCAGGTCGCCCGTGACCCCGAAGAGCACCAGGCCGCAGGGGCCGGCGATGCGGGGCAGACGCTTGTCGCGCGGGTCGCGCAGCGGGTTGGTGCCGTGGGCGACGCGAGCCGGGCTCATGCGTCTCCTTCCGATGGAGAGGACGTGGGCAGGCGAGGACGGCGGCCAGCTGGGCCAGTCCCTTGTCGTGGTCGGTCAGGTGCAGCCGCAGCACCGGCCGGCCGTGGTCGGCCAGCACCTGCGCGTCGCCGCCGGCCTGCGCGGCGAGGAAGTCCCCGAAGGTGAAGTCGCGTCCGGGGACGGGCAGGTCCTGGTGCGGTGCCGCGGTGATCTGCAGGTAGACCCCGGTGGCCGGGCCGCCCTTGTGGAACTGGCCGGTGGAGTGCAGGAAACGAGGCCCCCAGCCGAACGTCGTGGGCCGCTCGGTACGCCGGGCCAGGGCGCGTCGGGCCGTGGCCAGCTGGGCGTCGGCGAGCCGGTCGAGGTAGGCCATCACGGCGACGTAGCCGTGGTGGGGTCGAGCTGGTCGAACAGGGCGTCCAGCGCCGTGGCGATGGTGCGGCCGAACCGAGCCAGTCGCCGCCGAGGGTGCGGACCTCGATGGCGCCGTCGGTGAAGGCGGCCTTCTCCTGGGCGCTGCCGGCGGCGTCGAGCAGGCCCCGGGCGGCCTTCTTGGCGCTCTCGACGTCGGGCTGGTCGAACGGGTTGATGCCCAGCAGGCGGCCGGCCGACGGCGATGGCGACCTCCCACAGCAGCATCTGGGCGCCGAGCGAGCCGCGACGTGGACCTCGGAGCGCGGAGGGTCGCTGTCGGGCGTCTCGGCCGAGGGGGCCTCGTCCTCGGAGTCGCCGACGAGGCGGGCGACCGTCACGTCGGCCGCGGGCCAGCGCACCTCGGGGTCGTCGGCGTTCGCCCACGACGACGGGCAGGATGCCGGTGCCCTGCTTGCCGGTGCTCTCGGCGATGAGCTGCTCGGCCCAGTCGGCGAAGCCGACGATGCCCGAACCGCTGTCGATGATGGCCAGCTTGTCGCGCAGCGGCGACGTACCGGCCATGGCGGCGGCCAGGCGCAGACCGGGGTTGGCCTCGTCGTCCTCGGCGAGCAGGTCGGAGACCGACTCCGCCTCATCCAGCAGGGCCTCGAGGTCGGCGCCGGCCAGACCGCTCGGGACGAGCCCGAAGGCGGTGAGCGCCGAGTAGCGGCCTCCGACCTCGGGGTCGGCGTTGACGACGTGGTAGCCGGCGGCGCGGGCCTCCCGGTCCAGGGGGCTGCCGGGGTCGGTGACCACGACGATGCGCCCCGCGGGGTCGATGCCGGCCTCGGTGAACGCCGCCTCGTAGGCGCGGCGCTGGGAGTCGGTCTCGACGGTGGACCCGGACTTGCTCGAGACGACGACGACGGTGCGCTCGAGCCGGTCGGACAGTGCCGAACGCACCATGTCGGGGGAGGAGGAGTCCAGCACCGTCAGCTCCACCCCGGCGGTGGCGCAGATGACCTCGGGTGCCAGCGACGAGCCGCCCATCCCGCAGAGGACCACGTGGTCGAGCCCCTGCTCGCGCAGGTGGTCGCGCAGGGCCGCCACCTCGCCGACGAGCGGCCGCGAGGACCGGGGGAGCCCGGTCCACGACAGCCGGATCGCCGCCTCGGACTCGGCCTCGGCGCCCCACAGCGTGGCGTCCCGGGCGAAGAGCCTGCTGGCGAACCGGTCAGCGACCAGCGTCGGCACGTGCTGGCCGATCGCGTCCGCGGCCGGCCCGGCAGCGACGACGCCGAGGGCGACGTTCGTCACTTGCCCTCCTCGACGTAGGAGTCGTCGCTGGCGGCCTTGGTGAGCTCCTCCTGGACGTCGGAGAGCAGCCCCTCCCAGGACTTCTCGAACTTGTCGACACCCTCGCGCTCGAGCACGTCGACGACCTCGGCGTAGGAGATGCCGAGCCGCTCGAGGTCGTCGAGCACCTGCTTGGCCTCCTCGTAGGAGCCCGTCACCTGGTCACCGGCGACGGCGCCGTGGTCGGCCACGGCCTCGAGGGTCTTGGCCGGCATCGTGTTGACGGTGTTCGGCGCGACCAGGTCGACGACGTACATGGTGTCGCGGTAGGCCGGGTCCTTGACGCCGGTGGACGCCCAGAGCGGGCGCTGCTTGTGGGCGCCCTCGGCCGCGAGCACCTGCCAGCGCGGGGTGGAGAAGACCTCCTCATAGGCCTGGTAGGCCAGGCGCGCGTTGGCGACGCCGGCCTTGCCCTTGAGCGCCTTGGCCTCGTCGGTGCCGATCGCGTCGAGCCGCTTGTCGATCTCGGTGTCGACGCGGGAGACGAAGAAGGAGGCGACCGAGTGGATCTTGGACAGGTCCTTGCCGGCCTGGCGGGCCTGCTCGAGGCCGGTGAGGAAGGCGTTCATCACGCCGCGGTAGCGGTCGAGGGAGAAGATCAGCGTCACGTTGACGCTGATGCCCTCGGCCAGCACCTGCGAGATGGCCGGCAGGCCCTCGATGCTGGCCGGGATCTTGATGTGCACGTTGGGCCGGTCCACGCTCGCACGCAGGGCCTTGGCCTCCTCGACCGTCTTCTCCGTGTCGGCGGCGAGGCGGGGGTCGACCTCGATGGACACCCGGCCGTCCTGGCCGCCGGTCGCCTCGTAGAGCGGCAGGAAGATGTCGCAGGCGTTGCGCACGTCGTCGGTCGTCAGGGCGAACACCGACTCGTTGACGTCCTTGCCCTGCTTGGCGAGCTCCTTGACCTGGGGGTTGTACGCGTCGCCCTCGGACAGGGCCGCGGCGAAGATCGAGGGGTTGGTCGTCACGCCGACGATGGACCGGGTCTCGATGAGCTCCTGCAGCCGGCCGCTGGTGATGAGCGGGCGGTTGAGGTCGTCCAGCCAGATCGAGACGCCGGCGTCGGACAGGGCCTTGAGGTTGTCGTTCTGGGTGGTCATGAGTTGCCTCCTGCTGCCTGGATGGATTCGGTGGCCGCTGCCACGACCGCCTCGGGCGTCAGCCCGAACTCGCGGTACAGGGTCTGGTAGTCGGCCGACGCGCCGTAGTGGTCGATGCCGATGACGCGCCCTGCGTCGCCCACGACGTCGTGCCAGCCGAACGGGGTGGCGGCCTCGATGCTCACGCGGGCCCTCAGCGCCGGCGGGAGCACCTCGTCGCGGTAGGACTGGTCCTGCGCCGCGAACCACTCGCGGCACGGCATCGACACCACACGGGTCGAGACGCCCCGGGCCTCCAGCTGCTCGCGGGCGGCCACGGCGATGCTGACCTCGGAGCCGGTGGCGACCAGGACGACCTGGGGGTTGCCGTCGGCGCCGTCGATGAGGACGTACGCGCCCTTGGCGGTGCCCTCGGCGGAGGCGAAGATCTCCCGGTCGAGGACCGGGAGCGCCTGGCGGGTCAGGGCCAGACCGGCCGGCCGGTCGGTGTGGCCGAGGATGGTGCGCCACGCGACCGCGGTCTCGTTGGCGTCACCCGGGCGGACGACGTCCAGGCCCGGGATGGCGCGCAGCGCGGCCAGGTGCTCGATCGGCTGGTGGGTCGGGCCGTCCTCGCCCAGGCCGATCGAGTCGTGCGTCCACACGTAGGTGACGGGCAGCTGCTGGATCGCGGCCAGCCGCACCGACGGACGCATGTAGTCGGAGAACACGAGGAACGTGCCGCCGTACGGGCGGGTGAGCCCCTCGAGGGCGATGCCGTTGAGGATCATCCCCATGGCGTGCTCGCGGATGCCGAAGTGAAGCGTCCGGCCGTAGGGGCCGCCCTTCCACTCCTGCGTCTGGCGGTTCTCGGGGATGAAGCTCTCGACGCCGCCCATCGTGGTGTTGTTGGACTCGGCCAGGTCGGCCGAGCCGCCCCACAGCTCGGGCAGCGTGTCGGCCAGCGCGGTGAGGATCTTGCCGGACGCGGCACGGGTGGCCACGCCCTTGGCGTCGGCGGGGAAGACCGGCAGCGCCTCGTCCAGGCCCTCGGGCAGCTGGCGGGAGGCGACCCGGTCCAGCAGCGCGGCGCGCTCGGGGTTGGCCGCACGCCAGTCGTCGTAACGCTTCTGCCACTCGGCGTGCGTCTGCTGGCCACGGGTCACGACCTCGCGGGCCCGGGCGAGGACGTCGTCGTCGACCTCGAAGGTCTGCTCGGGGTCGAAGCCCAGCAGCTTCTTGGTGGCCTTGATCTCGTCGTCGCCGAGTGCCGAGCCGTGGGACTTGCCGGTGTTCTGCTTGGTGGGCGCGGGCCACGCGATGATGGTCTGCAGCTTGATGAAGGTCGGCTTGTCGGTGACCTGCCGGCCACGCTCGATGGCGTCCAGCAGCGCGTCGACGTCCTCGGTGTAGGAGCCGCCGTCCGCCGCGGAGCCGCGCCAGTCGACCGTCTCCACGTGCCAGCCGTAGGCCTCGTAGCGCTTGGCCACGTCCTCGGAGAACGAGATGTCGGTGTCGTCCTCGATCGAGATCTGGTTGGCGTCGTAGATCAGCGTGAGGTTGCCCAGCTGCTGGTGTCCGGCGAGGGAGCTCGCTTCTGCCGACACGCCTTCCATGATGTCGCCGTCCGAGGCGAGCACGTAGATGTGGTGGTCGAACGGGCTCTGGCCCGGTGCGGCCTCCGGGTCGAACAGGCCGCGCTGGCGGCGCTGCGCGAACGCCATGCCGATGGCGGAGGCCAGTCCCGAGCCGAGCGGCCCGGTGGTGATCTCGACGCCGTTGGTGTGGTGGACCTCGGGGTGGCCGGGGGTCTTGGAGCCCCACGTGCGCAGCGCCTTGAGGTCGTCCAGCTCGAGGCCGTAGCCCGAGAGGTACAGCTGGACGTACTGGGTGAGGCTGGAGTGCCCGCAGGAGAGGACGAAGCGGTCCCGTCCGAGCCAGTGCGAGTCCGACGGGTCGTGCCGCATCACGTTCTGGAACAGCAGGTAGGCGACCGGCGCGAGGCTCATCGCCGTACCAGGGTGTCCGTTGCCCACCTTCTCGGACCGCATCGGCAGCAAGCAGCCGCGCGGTGTCCACGGCACGGATGTCGAGGTCGGTCCAGCCGGTCCGACCCACGACCGGTGCCGCCAGGGCTGCGTCACGGGTACGGGTCTGCTCGTCCTGGATGGAGGTCTGGTCGGTCACGAGATTTCACGACTCCTTTGTGCGGCGCCGGGCCGTCCACGGTCCGTCTGACCGCCTCGGTCCTCGGCGCGTGCGCCAGCGTTGATCACGACGGGATCGAGCCTAGCCCCGCAGGGTGACCCGAGTCGCATCGAGTCCAGCGCGAGGGCGCCCGTGCGGCAGCGGTAGACTCGGGACCGCCCATGGGCACCCGGTTCGACTCCGAGACACGCCCCGACCGCACCGCACCAAAGGACACCGTGACCGCTCTGGAGCCACGCACCGAGCCATCGGCAGCCGCACCCTCGGATCTCCGTGGGACCATCCGTTCCTACGTCTCGCTGACCAAGCCGCGCATCATCGAGCTGCTCCTGGTCACCACGTTCCCCACGATGTTCCTCGCCCAGCGCGGCGTGCCGTCGCTGTGGCTGGTCGTGGCCACCCTGGTCGGTGGCACGCTCTCGGCTGCCTCGGCCAACACGCTCAACTGCTACCTCGACCGCGACATCGACAAGGTGATGCACCGGACCGAGAACCGCCCGCTGGTCACCGGGGCGATCTCGCCGGCGGCGGCCCTGCGGTTCGGGGTCGTGCTCGGCGTCCTGTCCTCGCTCTGGCTCGGGCTGCTGGTCAACTGGCTGTCGGCCGCCCTCTCCGTCGGCGCGATCGTCCTCTACGTCGGCTTCTACACGATGCTGCTCAAGCGGCGCACGTCGCAGAACATCGTCTGGGGTGGGGTGGCCGGCTGCATGCCGGTGCTGATCGGCTGGTCGGCGGTGACCGACTCGCTGTCGTGGTCGGCGCTCGTGCTCTTCCTCATCATCTTCTTCTGGACGCCGCCGCACTACTGGCCCCTGTCGATGCGGTTCAAGGACGAGTACGAGGCGGCCGGGGTCCCGATGCTGCCCGTGGTCGCCAAGGACTCCTCGGTCGCGCGCCAGGTCGTCCGTTACAGCTGGGCGGTGCTCGTCACGTCGCTGGTGCTGGTCCCCGTCGCCGGCATGGGGTGGATCTACCTCGTGGCCGCCGTCGGCGCCGGTGCGGTGTTCCTGCTCGAGGCCTACCGGCTGCTCGCCCGGGCCAAGGCACCGGAGAACCTCACGACCGCGTCGCTGAAGCCGATGCGCCTGTTCCACTTCTCGATCAGCTACCTCACCCTGCTCTTCCTCGCGGTCGCGATCGACCCGATCCTGCACCTGCCGCTCTGAGCGCTGGCCGCGGCGGCGCGGATGGGAGATGGTGGGCGTCCACCGACTCGCAAAGGAGCGCCTGATGCCCACACGCACCGCACGCACGGCCTGGACCGGCACCCTCCAGGAGGGCTCGGGCCAGGTGGAGCTGAGCAGCTCCCACGTCGGCACGTACGACGTGTCGTTCCCCAAGCGGGCCGCGGAGGACGCGGGCGGCACGACCAGCCCCGAGGAGCTCATCGCCGCCGCGCACTCCTCGTGCTACGCGATGCAGCTCTCCGCCCTCGTCGCCGAGGCCGGCGGCACCCCGCAGTCGCTGGAGGTCACGGCGAACGTCTCCCTCGGCCCGGACCGGGCGGGGGGCTTCCGCCTCACCGGCATCACCCTGGCCGTGCGCGGGAAGGTCGAGGGGCTGGACGCCGACGGGTTCGCCCGGGCGGCGCAGGCGGCCAAGGAGACCTGTCCGGTGAGCAAAGCCCTGACGGGCGTGGAGATCTCGCTGGACGCCTCGCTGGACTGAGCCGGCCGCAGACGCCCGGCGCGGGGTGGCCGGCGGGTGCCGCGGCGGCCGGCGCCGGACGTCTCTGGAGGACGCCCGGCCCGGCTGCCGCACCGCGGAAGGGCCGGTCAGGAACCGGGTCCCACGGCCACCCCGCTGACGTCCGGGATACCCCGCGGAGCCCTGCTCATGCGGGGGACGCACCGCCCAGCTGCTGGCGTAGTTTGTCGGCATGCGGATCACTCACCTCGGCCACTCCTGCGTCCTCGTCGAGACCGGCGACCAGCGGATCCTGATCGACCCCGGCACGTTCTCGCCGGGGTTCCAGGACCTCACCGACCTCGACGCGATCGTGGTGACCCACCAGCACGCCGACCATGTCGACGTCCAGCGGCTGCCCGCCCTGCTCGACGCCAACCCGGAGGCCCGGCTGCTGGTGGAGCCGCAGACGGCCGGCCAGCTGGTCGCCGAGGACCTCGCCGCGCAGCACCTGACCACGGGGGAGACGACGCACATCGGCGTGGTCGAGCTGACCGCGGTGGGCCAGCGGCACGCGGTCATCAACGAGTTCGTCCCCCGCATCGACAACCTCGGGGTCGTGCTGCGGGCAGCGGGTGAGCCCACGTTCTTCCACCCCGGTGACGCCTACGACGCCGAGCCGGGCGACGTCGACGTCCTCGCGCTCCCGCTCAGCGCCCCGTGGGCCGCGGCCCGCGACACCATCGCCTTCGCCCGGCGGATCGCACCCCGGGTCGCCGTACCGGTGCACGACGCGCTGCTCAGCGAGCTCGGGCGCGAGCTCTACCTCTCGCAGGTGCGCAGTTTCGGCCCCGAAGGCATGGACGTGCGGGACCTGTCCGGCGGCGCGCCGACCGACATGTGACCACGGCTGTCGCCGGTCCGCTAGCTGCGGGCGGCGTCCACGGCGAGCCACGCCGCGCCGACGATGCCGGCGGCGTTGCGCAGCTGGGCCGCCACGATCGGGGCGCGCAGGTGCAGCAGCGGCAGGAACTTGTCGGCCTTCTTGCGACACGCCGCCGCCGACCACGATGAGGTCCGGCCAGAGCAGGTCCTCGACGTGTCCGTAGTAGCGCTGCAGCCGCACGGCCCACTCCTCCCAGGAGAGGTCCTCGTTCTCGCGCGGCGCTCGACGGCGGCCCGCGTCTCGGCGTCGTGGCCGTCGATCTCGAGGTGACCCAGCTCGCTGTTGGGCACCAGCACCGCCGTTCAGCAGAGCGCGGTGCCGATGCCGGTGCCGAGCGTGGTCACCAGCACCAGGCCGTCGCGGTTGCGGGCGGCACCGTAGCTGCAGCCTCGGCCACCCCGGCGGCGTCGGCGTCGTTGACCACGTGACCGCGCGGCCGAGCTCGCTCGCTGAGCAGCGTCTCGGCGTCCGTGCCGATCCAGGCCTGGTCGATGTTGGCGGCGGTGCGCACGACGCCGTGGGTGACGACGCGCGGGGACGGTGACGCCGATCGGGCCGTCGCCGGTGTCGTCGGCGAAGTGCTCGGCGATCTCGCCGACCACGTCCGCGACGGCCTCGCGGCGTGGACCGGCTGGGGGTCTCGAAGCCGCAGGCGGTCCGCGGCGAAGACGCCGCTTGTCGAGGTCGACCGGAGCGCCCTTGATGCCGGTGCCGCCGACGTCGATGCCGAGGGGGTGGTGCGTGCGGGACATGGCTCGCCTTTCGCCGGGAACACGTGCTGCCCCGAACCTATGCCGTCCCGGCCGCCGGCGCAGCGTGCGGGGTGCCGCGCCGTCGTCCGGCGCACCGCGCCCGCTCCTCGCGCCCGCCAGCGGAGCGACCGCGTGCTGCCGGGTCAGGGCAGGGTGAGGATCTCGGCGCCGGTGTCGGTGACCAGCAGGGTGTGCTCGAACTGCGCGGACCGCCGGCGGTCCTTGGTGACCACGGTCCAGCCGTCGTCCCACATGTCCCACTCGGGCGTGCCGAGGTTGAGCATCGGCTCGATCGTGAAGGTCATGCCGGGCTCGATCACGGTGGCGTAGCCGGGTGCCGCGTCGTAGTGCGGGACGACCAGGCCGGAGTGGAACGCCGTGCCGATGCCGTGGCCGGTGAAGTCGCGGACCACGCCGTAGCCGAAGCGCTTGGCGTAGCGACTCGATCACCCGGCCGATGACGTTGATCTGCCGCCCGGGCAGCGCCGCCTTGATGCCGCGCATGCATCGCCTCGTGGGTGCGCTCGACGAGCAGCCGCGACTCCTCGTCGACGTCGCCGACGAGGTACGTCGCGTCGGTGTCGCCGTGCACGCCGCCGCATGTAGGCGGTGATGTCGATGTTGACGATGTCGCCGTCCTCGAGCGGTCGGTCGTCCGGGATGCCGTGGCAGATCACCTCGTTGACGCTGGTGCACAGCGACTTCGGGAAGCCGCGGTAGCCGAGCGTCGAGGGGTAGGCGCCGTGGTCGAGCAGGAACTCGTGCCCGACCCGGTCGATCTCGTCGGTGGTGACGCCGGGCGCGATGACCTTGGCGGCCTCGGCCATGGCCTGCGCCGCGATCCGGCCGGCCACCCGCATCCGCTCGATCGTCTCCGCGTCCTTGACCTCCGGGCCGGTGTACGGCGCCGGTGCCGGGCTGTCGACGTACTCCGGGCGGGCGATCGACGAGGGAACGGGACGGCGGCGGTGACCGTGCCGGGGGCGACACTGGCGTAGGTGAGCGGCATACCGGAAGTCTAGGCAGCGGGCCCGACGTCGGCGGCCGCGCCTCGGGGGCGTGCGGCACGCGCGGAGCCCTCACGCCGCCGCCCGAGGCGCGGACGGGCGCCGGCGGTCCTGCCGCGCGGCGGTGCTGGCGTCAGGCGGCGGCATACGGTGGACTGCGCTGGCAGCACCCGCAGCAGCACCGCGAGCACAGGAGGTCGGCCATGCAGTACTGGTACAACGTGAGCACGGGCCAGGTCGAGGACGACACGACCCGGAGCCGGGACGACGAGGTGATGGGTCCCTACGCCACGAAGGACGAGGCAGCGAACGCGCTGGGGCACGCCCGCGAGAACACCGAGCGCTGGGACGCCGAGGACCGCAGGTGGAACGACGCGGACAGCGAGGACTGAGCCCCCGCGCCGTGCCAGGTCGAGGGCTCAGGCGGCGGCGGCGCGAAGGCGCTCGAGTGCCTGGGTCCAGCGCTGTCTGAGCGCACCGGCATCCGCGCTGCCGTCCAGGTGCTCCTGCCGCAGCGTCACACGGGTCCCGTCGCCGTCGGCCGCAAGGTCCACCTGCACCATCGTCGCGGGCGCGTCCGCGTCGGCGTGCCAGGAGAAGCGGACCTGCTCCAGCGGGTGGTAGCTGCGCAGCACGCCATGGGTGCCGTCGTCGCTGTGCCAGGGCTCACCCTTGCGCCCGAGCGTGGCGCCGGGGCCGAGGAGCGCCTCCGGCCCCGCCGGGCCGGCGAGCACGCGCCACACGTTCTCGACCGGCGTCTGCACGACCGTGTGCGCCTCGATGCTGCTCCCGTCGGAGCTGCCGGATCCCTCGTCGACTGCTGGTTCTGCCGTCATGGGTGGTGCTCTCCCTTGGTCCCCGTCGACGCCGGGCCGACGGTCGCGAGTGGTCGGACCCCCAGCGAATCAAGGCTGGGCCGAATGCACAATGCCTGCGGGGGCGTGAACGCTGACCGCATAGCCGCCCCCGTCGTACGGCGCGCCGTCCCAGGCCGCCAGCCGCCGGACCAGCCCCAGCCCCGCCGCATCACAGGCCCGGTCGTACGCCGACAGCGGGGTCACCGGGCAGCCGGGGGGCAGGTGGGCGGCGTCCAGCCCGAAGCCGCAGACGAGCAGCCCCGACGGAGCCAGCACCCGGGCGAGCTCGGCCACCGTCGGCTGCAGGGCGCCCTCGGCCAGCAGGGGGACGACGTTGCCGGCGGCGAGCACCAGGTCGTACCCGCCGGCCACCGCCGCGCCGGCTTGGTGCAGCGCGCCGAGGTCGGCGAGGACCCACGCGAGTGCCGGGTGCTCGCGCCGCGCCACGGCCAGCATCGAGGGGTCGACGTCCACGCCGGTGCAGTCGTAGCCGAGCTCGGCGAGCCGGGCCGCGACCCGGCCGGTGCCGCAGCCGGCGTCCAGCACGCGCGCCGGTGGTGGCACGAGCGAGGCGGCGTACGACGCCTCGCCGTGCACGTCCGCGCCGCTCGCAGCCAGCGCGGCGAACCGCCCCGCGTAGTCCTCACCGCCGGCCCCGCCGGTCAGCTGGGCCCAACGGGTCATTCGTGGCTCGTTCATGGGCTCAGGCTAGGACGCTGCCTGCGCCCGGCGGAGGGCGCGCTCGCGGACTCCGTGCTCGTCGCCGGGCGTCGTCCGGCCCAGCGTCGTCCGGCGCGGCTGTGTCCCGCCCAGCGTCGTCCGGCCCAGCGTCGTCCGGCGCGGGGGCTGCCCGGCGGGGCTGCCGGGCCGGGGTTGTCCGGGGAGCGCGGCTAAGGTCGACCGGTGACCTTCCCCGCGCCGCCCCGCTCCCTGGACGTCGTGGTGTTCGGCGCGACCGGCTTCGTCGGCCGCCTCGTCGCCGGGCACCTCGCCGCGGCCGCACCGGCCGGTGTCCGCGTCGGCCTGGCCGGCCGGTCCGCCGACCGCCTCGCTGCCGTCCGCGACGGCTTGGGGCCGCAGGCGGCGCACTGGCCCCTGCTGGTGGCCGACACGGGCGACCGGGCCTCGCTGGAGCAGATGGCGGCCGCGACACGGGTCGTCGCCTCGACGGTCGGCCCCTATGAGCGTCACGGTGAGCCCGTGGTGGCCGCCTGCGCGGCGGCCGGCACGCACTACGCCGACCTCACCGGCGAGGTGCTCTTCGTCCGCCGCAGCATCGCGCGCTTCCACGACCTCGCGCTCTCGACCGGCGCGCGGGTCGTGCACTCCTGCGGGTTCGACTCGGTGCCCTCGGACCTCGGCGTGCTGCTGGCGCACGAGCAGGCGCAGGCCGACGGCGAGGGGCCGCTGGAGGACACCACCCTCGTGGTGACCGACCTGCGGGGCGGGGTGAGTGGCGGCACGGTGGAGTCGATGCGGCTGCAGCTGGAGGCGTCCCGTCGGGACGCGGCAACCCGCCGCATCCTCGCGGACCCCTACGCGCTCAGTCCTGACCGGGCGGCCGAGCCGGACCTCGGCCCGCAGCGTGACACCGTCGGGGTGAGCCGGGACACCAGACGAGGCGAGTGGCTGGCGCCCTTCGTCATGGCGTCGTACAACACGCGGGTGGTGCGCCGCAGCAACGCCCTCACGGACTGGGCGTACGGCAGGCGGTTCCGCTACCGCGAGGTGATGGGGTTCCAGGGGGCGGTCACCGGCCCGGTGGCGGCGTTCGCGGTGACCGGCGGTCTGGCCGCCACGATGCTGGGGATGAGGTTCGGACCGACCCGTGCCCTGCTGGACCGGGTGCTGCCCGAGCCCGGCGAGGGCCCGGACGAGAGGACCCGCACCCGCGGCAGGTTCCGGGTCGAGGTGCGGGCCACGACCGCCACCGGCGCGTCGTACACCGTGGTGGTCGCGGCCTCGGGTGACCCCGGCTACGCCGCGACGGCGGTGATGCTCGGGGAGAGCGCGCTGGCCCTGGCACTCGGCGAGGACCTGCCCGACCGCGCCGGCGTGCTGACGCCGGCGACGGGGCTGGGGGACGCGCTCGTGGACCGGCTGCGGGCCGCCGGGTTCGAGCTCTCGGTGGTGGGTGTGCCCGGGGGCCGGGACCGCAGGGGCTGAGCCCCGCTGAGCCCGCCCGCGACCTCCGGGAACCCCGGCTCGGCGGAGCGCAGCCGAGGTCAGCGGTGCAGCTTGGGCAGGACCTCGCGGCCGAAGACCTCGATCCACTCGGCCTGGTTGCGCCCGACGTTGTGCAGGTAGACCCGGTCGAAGCCGAGGTCGACGAAGCGCTGGATCTACGCCGCGGTGCACGTCGGGGTCGGACGGAGATCACCATCCGGCCCTCGAAGTCCTCGGGGCGGACCAGCTTGGCCATCTGCTGCGAAGTCGTGCGGCGAGCGGATGTCCGCCTTGGCGAACTTCATCCCGCCGTTCGGCCACTCGACCATCGCGTTGGTCAGCGCCTCCTCGTCGGTGGGCGCCCAGGACAGGTGCAGCTGCAGGACCTTCGGCATCGTGTCGGGGTCCTTGCCGGCCTCGCGGCGCCCTCGGCGAACTTGTCGAACAGGCCGCCGATCTTCTCCAGCGGCGCGCCGACGGTGATGATGCCGTCGGCGAACTTGCCCGTCTTCTTGGCGTTGATCGGCCCGGCGGTGGCGACGAGCATCGGCGGGAGCGACTCTCGGGCATCGTCCACAGCCGGGTCGGTCTCCATCTTGAAGTACGTGCCCGTGTGCTTGACGTCCTTGCCGGCGATGGAGGCGTCGAACAGCTTCTTGATGATCTCGATCGCCTCGAACATCCGCGGCGAGCGCTCGCCGGCCTCGGGCCAGTAGCCGCCGACGACGTGCTCGTTCAGCGCCTCGCCGGCGCCGAGGCCGAGCCAGGTGCGGCCCGGGTACATCGCCTCGAGCGTGGCCGCCGCCTGGGCGACGATCGCCGGGTGGAACCGGAACGTCGGGCAGGTGACGCCGGGGCCGAGGTCGCCGGTGGTGCGCTCGCCGACGGCGGTCAGCACGTTCCAGACGAACGAGGCCTGGCCCTGCTGCGGCACCCACGGCTGGAAGTGGTCGGCGGCCATGCAGCCGGAGAAGCCGTGCTCCTCGGCCAGCGCGGTCAGCGCGACCACCTCGGTGGGGTGGAACTGCTCCAGCATCGCGGCGTAGCCGACGGTGAGATCGCTCATGGGGCCACGCTAGTACCGGCGGCTCAGGTGCTCACCGGGCGCTGTCGCGCGACGGGCTTCCTGTTGCCCCGGGGTCGCCGTTCGCGCGTCAGGTCGCAGCTCGACGGGCCGTGGGGAGGGTCGTTGGGAGCAGTCGATTGGTACGTCGAAGTGGCTGTGGATAAGGGCGATTCGGCTGCGGGACGTTGTCGGTGGTGGCGTCTACGTTGGGTTCATGGAGGGGACCAGCTTCGAGGAGGACCGGGCGGTGCTGGTTGCGGCTGCGCCGGTGCTGCGCCGGCTGGTGCGGCGGTTGCACCAGGCCGGGTCGGACCAGCTGGGGCCGATGTTCGCGCGAGCTGGATGAGCTGAAGAGCCTGGCCGGGGCCGGGCAGGTCGGGGTGCTGGACCAGGCGTTGACCCGCGGGGACGTCCGCGCGTCGGACGCCGCGTCGCCGACCGGGTGGGTCCGCGAGTTCGGGCCGTCCTACCGGGCCGGTGGCGCTGCGGCGCTGGTGCGGGTGGCCGAGGCGGTGGCCAAGCCCGACAACGCCCTCCTGGCCGAAGCGGTGCTGACCGCCCGGGTGCCGGTGGGTAACGCCGCGGTCGCGCTGGGTGAGATGGACAAGCTGCTGCCGCGGCTGACCCCCGCCTGCGCCGAGACGGTGCTGGCCGGGTTCGTGGCGATCGCGGAGACGGACGGCCCGGCCCAGATCCGGGCGCTGCGGACGCGGGTGATCGCCCGGTATGGGCGTCTGGGGGAGTTCCAGCGCCGGGAGGACCGGCTCCGGCACGGTCGGTCGCTGTCCCAGCCGTACCCCGACGACGGGATGGCCGAGTACCGGCTCGCGGCTGGACCCCGAGGGACGAGCCGTGCTGGAGGCGATCCTGGGGCCGCTGGCCGCACCGCAACCGTCCACCGAATCACGGCTCGGACCTGCGCACCAGCGACCAGCGCCGGGCCGACGCCCTGGTCGAGGTCTGCCGCCGCGCGGCCGCCGCCGGCGGACACGCGCCGACCACCGCCAAGGCCGCGGTCGTGGTGACGATGGACTTCCAGGACCTCAAAAGCCTGACCGGCTCAGGGACCACGCTGACCGGGGACCTCCTGGCCCCGGAGACGGTGCGGCGGATCGCCTGCGACGCCGCCGTCATCCCCGCCGTGCTCGGGTCGAGGTCGGAGGTGCTGGACCTGGGCCGGACCCGCCGGCTGGTCACCCCGGGGCTGCTGATGGCGCTGTACCTGCGCGACGCGGGGTGCACCTTCCCCGGCTGTTCGCGGCCCCCGTCCTGGTGTGACGCCCATCACTGCCGGCACTGGTGCGATGGCGGCCCGACCGACCTGACCAACCTGGCGCTGCTCTGCCCTAGGCACCACACGATCGTGCACCAGAAGGGCTACACCGCCACCGTCGACGCCTGCGGCGTGACCTGGCACCTGTAGCTGCCCCGCCCCGCGCCCCGCCACACCCGGCGGGTCGCACCGGCACGCGCGCAGGCAGGGTCGGGCGCCTTGTGTGGGGTCGCGCGCCGCAGGTGAAGTCGCGCCCCGCCGGTGGGGCCGCGCACCGCACGCAGGGTCGCGCGCCGCCGGTGGGGCCGCGCGCCGCACGCAGGGTCGCGCGCCGCCCGTGGAGTCGCGCGCCGTGTGTGGAGTCGCGCCCCGGCACGCCGGGGGCAGCATCGCAGTCGGTGCTGCGGGCGTGTGTGCTCGGGTGCGGGTGGTCAGGACTCGAAGGAGTGCTCCGGCGCCGGGAACGTGCCGCCCGCGACGTCCTCGGCATAGGCCCGGGCGGCGTCGGTGAGGGTGGTGCGCAGGTCGGCATAGTGCTTGACGAACCGCGGCGAGGTGCCGCCGCGCAGCCCGGCCATGTCCTGCCAGACCAGCACCTGGGCGTCGCAGTCGGGACCGGCTCCGATGCCGATGGTGGGGACGCGCAGCGCCTTGGTCACCTCCGCGGCCACGGGCGCGGGGACCATCTCCATCACGACCGAGAACGCGCCGGCCCGCTCGAGCGCGAGGCAGTCCTCGACCAGCGTGGCCGCGGCGTCCCCGCGGCCCTGGACACGGTAGCCGCCGAGGGCGTGCTCGCTCTGCGGGGTGAAGCCGACGTGCGCCATGACCGGGATGCCGGAGCGGGTCAGCAGCCCCACGGCCGGGGCCATGTGCCGGCCCCCCTCGAGCTTGACCGCGTGGGCCTGCCCCTCCTTGAGGAAGCGCGTGGCCGTGGCCAGCGCCTGCTCGGGGCTGGACTGGTAGGAGCCGAACGGCAGGTCCGCGACGACGAGCGCACGACGGGCGGAGCGGGTCACGGCGCGCACGAGCGGCATCATCTCGTCCACGGTGACCGGGATCGTGGTCTCGTACCCCAGCACGTTGTTGCCCGCGGAGTCACCGACCAGCAGCACGGGAATGCCTGCGGCGTCGAAGATCTCGGCGGCGTACTGGTCGTAGGCGGTCAGCATCGCCCAGCGTTCGCCCCGGTCCTTCATCGCCTGCAGGTGGGGGATCCGCACGCGGCGGACAGGGGAGGAGGCGGTGGTGCCGGTGCCGTACGGCGCGGGCTGCTCGGTCACGGGGAAGTGCTCCTGTTGGCAGGGGGACGTCGGGGAGGGGACATCGGGAAGGGGACGGAGGGAAGGGACGGCGGGACGGACGGTCGTGCGGGCCGGGCGTGGTCAGGAGTCCTGCTCGCGCCACCGGCTGGTGACCGGCAGCCGCCGGTCGCGGCCGAACGCCAGGCGGGAGATCTTCGGACCGGGGGCGAACTGGCGCCGCTTCCACTCCGCCCGGTCCACGAGTCCGACCACCTTGTCCACCACGGCCTCGCCGAACCCCGCCGCCACCAGCTCGGCGCGGCCCTGGGCGCCCTCGACGTAGGCGTCGAGGATCGCGTCGAGCACGTCGTACGGCGGCAGCGAGTCCTGGTCGACCTGGCCCGGGCGGAGCTCGGCCGAGGGCGGCTTGAGAATGGTGTTCTCCGGGATCGGGGGCACCTCGCCGCGGCGCACCGCCTCGGCGTTGCGCCACCGCGCGAGCTCCCACACCAGCGTCTTGGGCACGTCCTTGATCGGGGCGAACCCGCCGACGCTGTCGCCGTAGATCGTGGAGTAGCCCACCGACAGCTCGCTCTTGTTGCTGTTGGCGAGGACGAGGTGGCCCTCCTGGTTGCTCAGCCCCATCCACACCAGGGCCCGCACCCGCGCCTGGAGGTTCTCCTCGGCGACCCCGGACAGCTTCACGTTGTCCAGGAAGGCGCTGACCATCGGCTCGATCGGGATGACGCGGTAGTCCAGGCCGAGCCGCTCGGCCAGCTCGGCCGCGTCGTCGCGCGAGTGCTGGCTGGAGTAGCGGCTGGGGTTGGAGATGCCGACGACGTTCTCCCCGCCGATCGCGTCGGCCGCGATGGTCGCCACCAGCGTGGAGTCGATGCCGCCGGAGACGCCGAGCAGCACCGAGCGGAAGCCGTTCTTGCGCACGTAGTCGCCGAGGCCGAGCACGAGGGCCCCGTAGACCTCACCGACCGGGTCCAGGCGGGGGGCGCACGGAGCCGGCTCCGCGGCGTACGGCGCGATCGGCCGGTCCGAGAGGGTGATGTGGACGACGCCCTCGGGCGGGCTGGTGGGGTTGACCGTGCTCTCGGACAGGTCGAGGTCGACCACCAGCAGGTCCTCGCGGAACTGCGGGCCGCGGGCCAGCACGGTGCCGGCCGCGTCGACCACGAGGGAGTCGCCGTCGAAGACGAGCTCGTCCTGGCCCCCGACGAGGTTGAGGTAGGCCAGCGCGCAGCCCGCCTGACCGGCGCGCCGGGCGCACAGCTCCAGCCGCGTGTCGTCCTTGTCCTCCTCGTACGGCGAGCCGTTGATCACCAGCAACAGCTCGGCGCCGGCCTCGCGGGTGAGGGCCACGGGGCCACCCTCCTGCCAGAGGTCCTCGCAGATCGCGATGGCGACGTCGATGTCCCCGACGCGGACCACGGTCAGGTCGGTGCCCGGCGCGAAGATGCGGTACTCGTCGAACACCCCGTAGTTGGGCAGGTGGTGCTTGGCGTAGCGGGCCTTGACCACGCCCTCGTGCAGCACCCCGGCGCAGTTCTGGGGCAGCACCCGCCCGGGGCCGCTCCCCGCGGCGCCTCCGCCGGCGTGGTCCAGGTAGCCCACGACGACCGGCAGGGAGCCGAGGCCGTCGGCGGCCAAGTCGGCGGCGAGCTGCTTCAGCGCCGCCTCCGAGGCGTCGACGAAGGAGGCCCGCAGCGCGAGGTCCTCGACGGGGTAGCCCGTGAGCACCATCTCGGGAAAGGCCACCAGGTGGGCGCCGCGCTCAGCGGCCTCCGCGGTCCACCGGCGGATCATCGCCGCGTTGCCGGACAGGTCTCCCACCGTCGCGTTGACCTGGGCCAGGGCGAGTCGCAGTTGCGCCATGCCACCAGCCTAGACGGCGACGCGGAGGCCGCCCGGCGGGGAACGCGGGGGCCGGCCCCACTCAGGTACGCGGCGAGACGAGCAGGGTCTGCGCGATCGTGCCGCAGGGTCCCCGGCGGTCGTGGATGGTCGTGGCGCACAGCCCGGTGCCCGTGGCCGCCAGGCGGGTGCGCGCGTCGAGCAGCAGCCATTCGTCCTGCACCGGGCGGAGCAGGTGCAGGTCGAGGTCGACGTTGACGAACGACCACTGGTCCCAGTCCAGCTCGGCCGAGACACCGCTGCCGGAGTCGCCCACGAGGGCGGCCCGCTGGAGGCTCGTCGGGTGCTCGCCGGGGACGACCGGCACCCGGGGACGGACCCAGACCTGCGCGGGGCCCGGGCCGACCAGCGTGCCGCCGGCCGGTCGCCAGTCGAGGTGCCGGGCGTACGGGAAGTCCCATCCCTCGTACGGCGCCAGAGGGTCCGGGCCAGGCTGGTTCCGGGCATCCTCGGACACCGTCGGGGTGGTCCCCTCGGGTGCCCGCCGCAGCAGCCACACCCGGCCGTGCAGCGCCGCCCGGCCGCCCTGGCTCAGGGTCACGTCGAGCAGGGTGATGCTGCGGCCGGTGCGCACCACCTCGCCGACGACGACCACCGGGTCGGTGCTGACCGGCCCGAGGAAGTCGAGGCTGAGCCGCAGCGCGTCGACCGGGCCGGTGACCACACCGGCGGCCAGCCGCTCGGCCTGCCGCACCATCAGCGCGGCCGGCGGACCGCCGTGCTGGGACCGCGGCGACCAGGGACCGACCGTCGCCTCGGTGGGCTGCCACGTGCAGGAGTCGCCGGTGGGGACGAAGAAGCTGTCGCTCACGCGAGCACGCTAGCGGGGCATAGTCTCCCGACGTGACGTACGACGACATCATCGTGGGTGCCGGGCACAACGGGCTGACCGCCGCGGCGTACCTCGCCAGGGCCGGTCGCCGGGTCCTGGTGCTGGAGAAGGCCGACCACGTCGGCGGTGCCGCCGTCTCGGCGCCGGCGTTCCCCGGCGTGGACGCGCGGCTGTCCCGCTACAGCTACCTCGTCTCGCTGCTGCCGCGCCGGGTGGTCACCGACCTCGAGCTCGACCTTCGGTTGGTCCGCCGGCGTTACTCCTCCTTCACCCCGGTGCCGGCCGACCCGGGCACGGGCCTGCTGGTCGACAACGAGGACGAGGAGGCGACCGCGGCCGCCTTCGCGGCGCTCACCGGATCCGGCGCCGAGCACGAGGCCTGGGCCGGCTTCTACCGGCGGATGACGAGCCTGGCCGAACGGGTCTTCCCGACGGTCCTGGAGCCGCTGCGGTCCGCCGACGCCGTCCGGGAGCTGGTCGGCGACGACGAGCTGTGGCGGGCACTGGTCGAGCGGCCGCTGGGGGAGACGCTGCGCTCGACGTTCGGTGACGACACGGTGCGCGGCATCGTGGCCACGGACGCGCTCATCGGCACGTTCGCCGACCTCGACGGGCCCTCCCTGGCCCAGAACATCTGCTTCCTCTACCACCTCATCGGCGGGGGGACCGGCGACTGGGACGTCCCGGTCGGTGGCATGGGCGCCGTCACCGACGGGCTGGCCCGTGCCGCGGTCGCTGCGGGAGCCGAGCTGGTGACCGGCGCCGAGGTGGTCGCGGTGGACCCCGCCGGCGAGGTCACCTGGCGTGCGCGGGGGCACGGGCAGGGGCAGGAGCAGGCGCAGGGGCGAGGGCAGGGGCAGGGGGAGGGCCTGCGCAGCGCGCACGGCGCGACGGTCCTGTCGGGCGTCGCGCCCACCCTGCTCAACCAGCTGCTCGCCCGGGCCGGTGCCGCGCCGGTGGAGACCGAGCCGGCACCCGAGGGGGCGCAGCTGAAGGTCAACATGCTGCTGTCCCGGCTGCCGCGGCTGCGCGACGAGCGCGTGGACCCCCGGGCCGCCTTCGCCGGGACCTTCCACATCAACGAGACCTTCAGCCAGCTGCAGGACACCTACGCCGTGGCCGCCGCGGGCGCCGTGCCCGACCTGGTCCCCTGCGAGATCTACTGTCACTCGCTCTCCGACCGCAGCATCCTCGGCCCCGAGCTCGCGGCCGGCGACGCGCAGACCCTGACGCTGTTCGGGCTGCACCTGCCGGCGCGGCTGTTCCGCGGGGACAACGAGGCCCGGCGCGAGGAGGCGCTCGCCGCCACGCTGCGGTCGCTGAACTCGGTGCTGGCCGAGCCGGTCGAGGAGGTGCTGCTGCGCGGGCCGGACGGGCGCCCGTGCCTGGAGGTGCGCACCCCGGTGGACCTCGAGCAGGACCTCGGCCTGCCCGGCGGCAACATCTTCCACCGCTCCCTGCAGTGGCCGTGGGCCGAGACCCCGCAGCAGGTCGGCACCTGGGGGGTGGAGACCGCCCACGAGCGGGTCCTGGTGTGCGGGGCAGGCGCGCGGCGCGGAGGTGGCGTCAGCGGCATCCCCGGTCACAACGCGGCGCAGGCGGTCCTGGCCGGGGCCCCGGCGCGCCCTGGTGCCCGCACGTCGCGCGGGTAGGGCAGGATCGGCGGCATGGATCGTCAGCAGGAGTTCGTCCTCCGCACCATCGAGGAGCGGGACATCCGCTTCGTCCGCCTCTGGTTCACCGACGTGCTGGGCCAGCTCAAGTCGGTCGCCGTCGCCCCGGCCGAGCTGGAGGGGGCGTTCGCCGAGGGCATCGGCTTCGACGGCAGCGCCATCGAGGGCTTCGCACGGGTCTACGAGGCCGACATGCTCGTGCGTCCCGACCCCTCGACGTTCCAGGCGCTGCCCTGGCGCGGCGACAACCCCGGCACGGCGCGGATGTTCGGCGACATCGTGCTGCCCGACCAGTCGCCCAGCTTCGCCGACTCCCGCTACGTGCTCAAGCGTGCGCTGGCCAAGGCGGCCGACCTCGGGTTCACCTTCTACACCCACCCCGAGATCGAGTTCTACCTGTTCGAGCAGCCGATGTCCGTCGACGCGCCGGTGCCGGTGGACCACGGCGGCTACTTCGACCACGTGCCGCACGGCACCGCCCACGACTTCCGCCGGGCCGCGATCACGATGCTGGAGTCCATGGGCATCTCGGTGGAGTTCAGCCACCACGAGATGGGCCCGGGCCAGAACGAGATCGACCTGCGTTACGCCGACGCGCTCTCGACCGCCGACAACGTGATGACGTTCCGCACGGTGATCAAGGAGGTGGCGCTCGAGCAGGGCGTCTTCGCCTCGTTCATGCCCAAGCCGCTGGCCGACCACCCCGGCTCGGGCATGCACACCCACCTGTCGCTGTTCGAGGGCGACCGCAACGCCTTCCACGAGGCCGGCGCGCCGTACCAGCTCAGCCAGGTGGGGCGGCAGTTCATCGCCGGCCTGCTGCGACACGGCGCCGAGATGGCCGCGGTCACCAACCAGTGGGTGAACTCCTACAAGCGGCTCTGGGGCGGCGGCGAGGCCCCGGCACACGTGTGCTGGGGGCACAACAACCGCAGCGCGCTGATCCGGGTGCCGATGTACAAGCCGAGCAAGGGCCAGAGCACCCGCGTCGAGGTGCGGTCGCTGGACTCGGCCTGCAACCCCTACCTCGCGTTCGCGCTGCTGCTCACGGCCGGGCTCAAGGGCATCGAGGAGGGCTACGACCTCCCCGACGAGGCCGAGGACGACGTCTGGTCGCTGACCGACGGCGAGCGCCGCGCGATGGGGATCCAGCCGCTGCCCTCGTCCCTGAGCGAGGCCATCTCGCTGATGGAGGGCTCCGAGCTGGTCGCGGACACCCTGGGCGAGCACGTCTTCGACTTCTTCCTGCGCAACAAGCGGGCCGAGTGGGAGGACTACCGCAGCCAGGTGACGCCGTTCGAGCTGCGCCGTTACCTGCCGCGGCTCTGACACCGTCCACCCTCGGTAGGTTGAGCCGGTGACCTCCTCCTCGCGGGCGACGACGAGCCGGGCGGCCCAGCTCGCGCGGCTGGGGTTCGCCGACGCCGCCCGCGCCGACCGGCTGCTGGACGACCCGGCGCTGGCCGGGCTGGTCGACCCGTTCGACGACGTCTTCGGCGACGGGGTGGTCGACGCGCTGGGCGCCGTCGCGGACCCCGACCTGGCCCTGCTCGGCCTGGTCCGGCTGATGGAGGCGCTGCGCAGGCTCGACGACGACGGTCAGCACAGCGTGCGCGAGCTCGTCGCCACCCTGCGCCACCGCGGACCCGGCCAGGACCGGCTGCTGGCCGTCCTCGGTTCCTCCGTCGCCCTCGGCAACCACCTGGTCAGCCACCCCGACCACTGGACCTCGGTCACCACCGCGACGCGCCGTACGGCCGGCGAGCGCAGGGACGACCTCGTCGCCGCCGTCGGGCAGCAGCGGCGCGGCGAGCGCACGGCGTACGACGCGCTGCGGGTCGCCTACCGGCGCGAGCTGCTCGGCATCGCCGCCCTGGACCTGACCGCCGAGCGGGCGGTGGACGAGCTGCCCGAGACGGCGGCAGCGCTGGCCGACCTGGCCTGCGCAGCGCTGGAGGCGGCCCTCGCCATCGCCCGCGAGGAGGTGGGGGAGGCCGCCGGCGCCTGCCGGTTCGCCGTGATCGGCATGGGCAAGTGCGGCGGCCGGGAGCTGAACTACGTCAGCGACGTGGACGTGATCTTCGTGGTCGAGCCCGCTGACGGCGGGGACGGCGGGCCACCGGACGAGACGGCGATTGTGTCCGTGGGCACCCAGCTCGCGACCATCCTGATGCGCGCCTGCTCGGCGTCGACGGCGGAGGGCACCCTGTGGCCGGTGGACGCCGCACTGCGCCCGGAGGGCAAGAACGGCCCGCTGGTGCGCACGGTCGAGAGCCACCGGCAGTACTACGAGCGGTGGGCCAAGACCTGGGAGTTCCAGGCGCTGCTCAAGGCCCGCACGATCGCCGGGGACCCCGAGCTGGGGGAGGCCTACCTGGCCGCGGTGCGCCCGCTGGTCTGGCAGGCGGCCAGCCGCGACAACTTCGTCGAGGACGTCCAGGCCATGCGCCGGCGGGTGGAGCAGCACGTGCCGGCGACCGAGGCCGCCCGCCAGCTCAAGCTGGGCCCGGGCGGGCTGCGCGACGTCGAGTTCAGCGTCCAGCTGCTGCAGCTCGTGCACGGTCGCGCCGACGAGGCGCTGCGCTCGGGCACGACCCTGGAGGCGCTCGCCGCGCTCAGCGACGGCGGCTACGTCGGCCGCGACGACGCCGCGGTGCTGGAGGAGTCCTACCGGCTGCTGCGCACGCTGGAGCACCGGATCCAGCTGTTCCGGCTGCGCCGCACCCACCTGATGCCCACCGACGAGGCGGACCTGCGCCGGCTGGGCCGTGCGGTCGGCCACCGGCGTGACGCGGCGAAGGAGGTGGTCGCGCAGTGGCAGGCACAGGCCCGTGAGGTGCGCCGGATCCACGAGCGGTTGTTCTACCGGCCGCTGCTGACGGCCGCCGCCCGGCTGAGCAGCGCGGAGGCGCGGCTGACCCCGGAGGCCGCGCGCGAGCGCCTGGCCGCCCTCGGTTTCCGGGACCCGGGCGGTGCGATGCGCCACATCGAGGCGCTCACCGCCGGTGTCAGCCGCCGGGCCGCGATCCAGCGCACGCTGCTGCCGGTGATGCTCGGCTGGTTCGCCGACGAGGCCGACCCCGACGCGGGGCTGCTGTCCTTCCGCACCATCAGCGAGTCCCTCGGCACCACGCACTGGTACCTCAAGATGCTGCGCGACGAGGGCAGCGCCGCCGAGCGGCTCGCGCACGTGCTCGCCCGCAGCCGCTACGCCGCCGACCTCCTGATGCGCGCGCCGGAGTCGGTGGCCATCCTCGGCGACGAGGGGGGCCTGAGCCCGCGCTCGCGCGAGGCGCTGGCGGGGACCATGACGGCGGCGACCCGGCGCAAGGAGTCCGCCGACGACGCGATGACGGCGGCGCGGGTGGTCCGCCGCCAGGAGCTGTTCCGCGTCGCCGTGGCGGACCTGACCGGCGCGCTGGACCTCACCGGGGTCGGCTGCGCCCTCACCGACCTCACGGCCGCCACGGTGCAGGCGGCCCTCGACATCGCCGTACGCCGGGTCGAGGCCGACCGCGGCCCGCTCGGGACCCGCCTGCTGGTGGTGGGCATGGGGCGGCTGGGCGGCGCCGAGATGGGCTACGCCAGCGACGCCGACGTGCTGTTCGTGCACCAGCCCGACCCCGGGACCGACGAGGCGGAGGCACAGCAGACCGCCACGCTGGTCGTCCAGGAGGTCCGCCGGCTGCTGGGGGCCGCCGGCCCCGATCCGCAGCTCGGGCTGGACGCCGACCTGCGGCCCGAGGGCAAGAACGGGCCGCTCGTGCGCACGCTGCAGTCCTACCGGGCCTACTACGCGCGCTGGTCGCTGGTCTGGGAGGCGCAGGCGCTGCTGCGGGCCACGCCGATCGCGGGGGACGCCGAGCTGGGCCGGGAGTTCCTCGACCTCATCGACCCCCTGCGGTGGCCGGCCGGGGGCCTGGCGCCGCACGACGTGCGCGAGATCCGCACGCTCAAGGCCCGGATGGAGTCCGAGCGACTGCCCCGGGGCGCCGACCCCAAGGCGCACCTGAAGCTGGGCCTCGGTGGGCTCTCCGACGTGGAGTGGACGGTGCAGCTGCTGCAGCTGCGCCACGGCTGCGAGGTGCCGGCGCTGCGGACGACCTCCACCCTCGAGGGGCTGGCCGCGGCGCGGACGGCCGGCCTGCTGCCCGACCCGGACGCCGACGCCCTCGGTGCCGCCTGGCGGATGGCCTCCCGGCTGCGCAACGCCGGGGTGCTGTGGCGTGGCCGCCCGGTCCAGGCGCTGCCCAGCGACCTGCGCGACGCCGACGGCATCGGCCGGATCGTCGGCCGTGAGCCGGGCACCGGCGCGGCCCTGGCAGAGGACTACCGCCGGCTGGCGCGTCGCGCCCGGGCCGCCGTCGTGTCGAACTTCTACGAGTCGGCCTAGGACTGTAACGTCGGCCCGGTGGACACCCAGGGGGCCCAAACGGGAGCGAACGCAGTCATGCCGTCGTACGCACAGCTTTTCCGCGTGCGCGCGTTCGTCGCCATCTTCGTGGCCAACGCCCTCTCGGCCTGGGGTGACCACCTGGCGCGGCTCACCGTCGCCGCGTTCGTCCTGGCCCGGTCGGGCTCGCCCCTCGCGGCCGCCACGACCCTGGCCGTCAGCCTCGTCCCCTCGTTGTTCGGTCGCAGCCTGCTGGGCCCGATCGCCGACCGCTTTCCCTACCGCTACGTCCTGATCGCGGCGGGCGTCGTGCGCGCCGTCTTCGTCGCGCTCATCATCGTCGCGGTCGCCGGTGGATGGTCCCTCGGATGGCTGCTCTCGCTGCTGTTCCTGCTCGAGCTCGCCGGCGGCCCGGCCGTCACGTCGATGCGGATCCTGCTGACGGACCTGTTCGAGGACCGCCTGCTCTACACCCGGGCGATCGGCCTGAACGGCCTCTCCGACCAGGTCAACCAGGTCATCGGGCTCGGCATCGGCGGCGTGGTCGTCTTCGCCGTCGGGGCCACCAACGCCCTCTGGTTCGACCTCGCGACGTTCCTGCTCGGCGCCCTCGTGGTGGCCCTGACCATCCGGCACCGTCCGGTGGTCGGCACGCCGAGCGCGGGGCTCGTGGGCTACTTCCGCGACATCGTCGCCGGTGGGCGCTACCTGGCCCACCACCGCGTGCTCGCCGCCATGCTCGTGCTCGGCCTGGCGACGTCCTGGGCCATCGCGGCACCGGAGGCCGTGGCCCTGGCCTACGCCGCCGAGGCGGGCGAGGCACGGTACGGCGGGCTGCTGATGGCCGCCCCGATGGCCGGTGCGGTGGTCGGCCTGCTGGTGCTGGGCCGTTGGCAGCCGCGCGACCAGAACGCGCGGATCATCACCATGGCGCTGCTGATGCCCGTCCCCCTCCTCGCCACCGTCTTCCAGCCGCCCGTGCTCGTCACCGGGCTGCTGTGGTTCCTCAACGGGGCGCTGCAGGCCTTCATGCTGCCGCTGCAGGCGACGTTCTCCCTGATGGTGACACCCGAGATGCGAGGGCGGGTCTTCGGTCTGGCCGGCGCGCTCACCGTCTCGGCGACCGGCATCGCCTTCCTCGTCAGCGGTCTGGTGGCCCAGCAGCTGACCGCCGCCGCGGCCGTGTCCGTGGCCGCGGTCGTCAGCCTCGGCGCGATCCTCCTGCTGGCCGTCCGTTGGCCCCGCCGCGCGCTGGCCCGGGCCGTCACCGAGGTCTACGAGTCCTGACACCCGGGGCCCGCGGACCGCGCCGGGCGGTGCCGCTCCGCGCCCGCGTCTGAGCGCCGGATGGCCGTCTCCCGTTTCCCGTCCGGCCATGTTAGTTTCGCGCTGTCCGACCCGGTCAAGGCACAAGCCCGCGACGTCGTGCGGTGGCCCTCGTGAGTACCGGAGTCCCTGATGTCACTGGCTGTTCCCGCCCTCGGCGCATCCCCCGCCGTCACCACCCGCACGGCGGCCGGGGCGATGCCGCTGCCCCTGCCGGCCGGACCGTGGGGCGCGGTGCAGGCACTGGCCGCGCTCGAGGAGGCGCGGCCGCTCCTGCCGGTGGGCCTTGGCGGCGCCACCGTGGTCAGCGCGCTCACCACGGTCGTCCTGCGGGCCGGCGCCCACGCCGTCAAGGTCTACCCGCCGGGCACCGATCCCGCTCACCTGGACCGCCTCTCCACCGTCCTCGCCGGGTCGTCCACCGCGCACCTGCCCACCGCACCGGCCGTGGTCACGTCGTACGGCGTCCTCACCGTCACGCCGTGGCTGTCCGGCAGCGGCACGGTGACGTGGCCGGAGCTGGGCGCGCTGCTGCGCGCGTTCCACACCGAGCACGCCCTCGCCGACGTGCCGCGCTGGTCGCCGCTCTCGCGCCTGGACTCCCAGGTCGCCGGACTTCCTCCGGAGTGGGCCGAGGTGCTGCTGGCCGCCCGGGCCGGGCTGCTCCGAGCGGTCGCCGAGGTGGAGTCCTGGGTGGGTGAGGGAGTCATCCACGGCGACGTGTCACCGGCGAACGTGATGTGCACCCCGGACGGTCCGCGGCTGATCGACCTGGACTGGGTGGCCCGCGCCCCGCGGGAGTACGACCTGGCCAGCGCGGCACGACGCCTGCGGGACGGCGAGATGTCGCGACGCACCTACGCCCGGTTCTGCACGGCGTACGGGGTGGACGTCCGCACCTGGCCGGGTCTGCCGCTGATGGACCGGATCGCCGACCTCGGCGGCGTCGCGTTCCGGCTGTGGGACTGCCGCCACCACGGACAGGACCTGGCGTGGGTGGAGCAGGAGCTCCGCGAGTGGAGCACGCCGCTCTGAGCCGTTCCCGCAGGAAGAGCCTGGGACCTGGCGGGGGCTCCCCGCTCCCGAACCGGGCTCTGCGAGCGGTCAGGCGGGCGCGGGCAGGGACGAGAGCCAGGAGGCGAAGACCTCGTTGTTCGCGACCCCGTCGCGTCGCGCCCGCACGTGGGCCAGCGCATCGGCACCGGTCAGGCCGAGCAGCTCACGCACGACCAGCGTGGCGACCAGCCCGGAGCGGTTGCGCCCGAAGGTGCAGTGGACGAGCGCACGGTGGCCCTCGCCGACCAGCCCGGCAACCAGGGCCGCGAGCCGCATCGTCACGCCGGGGTCGGGGAGGCCGTCGCCGTCCACCAACGGGCACTTGAGGTAGGTCAGCCCCTCGATGGCCTCCGCCGGCGGGAACGCGTCGGGGTCGGCCAGGTCGAGCACCACGTCGATGCCGGTCTGCCGCACCCAGTCGAAGTCCACGGGGCAACCGCCCTGCCACAGCCGGCCGGGCACGAGCTCGCTCGGCGGGTCGGCAGGGTCGACGCCGGGCAGGTCCACGGGGTCGGTCGTCCAGTTCAGCGCGTCAGCGGTCTCGGTCACCCCCGGAGGGTATCCCGGCGCGTGCTCGCGGACGCTGCCCGGGCACGGCTCCAGCCCAGAGGGGTCGGTACGGCGGTGCCGCGGCGCTCAGCGGGGACGTGAGGCGCGGTGCACGGCGACGGCGATCAGCACGGCGGCGGCGACCATCACGATGACGCCGGCCGCGACGAGCAGGCCGCCGACCCAGGCCAGCCACGGCGCGGACACCCCGACGTCGATGCTCGCGGTCACCGGCCCGGTGCCGTCCGCGTTCATCAGGACCATCGACCACCGGCCGCTGTGTGGCGTCCAGAACACGACCTGCGAACCCGGTCCGGTGGACTGCACCTCCCAGACCCCGGCCGCTGCGGGCGGGGTCGACGGGGCGCCACCGGGCAGGTCGCGCGCCTCGCCGGCCGCCGTGCCGGGGAGCGTCCGCGCCACTCCGGCGAGGTAGGAGTCCACCGCACTGGCGTGGCCGATGCCGATGAACACCGGCGTCGCGGCGGCCCCGGGGGTGGCCCGGACCCTCACGGTCCCGGCGACCTGCGCCGGCACGGTGGCGTCCGAGCCCGGGGCCTGCAGGAGGACGTCCCCGACCACGACGGCGTAGCCGGAGCTGAAGAAGGCCTGGGTGGGACTGGTGAGGTAGCCGTTGTCACGCATCGTCCGGTTGGCCACCAGCACGCCTGTGCCACCCACGAGGAGCACCACGGCGACCAGGGCCAGCACCGACCCCGCGACGACGCTGATCGCGCGGCCGGCGTTCCACCCCCGGGAGGCCGGCGCCGACGCGCCGTGGAGCGTGCCGCCGCCGTTCTCCGGTGGCGAGCTGCCCCCGCCCCCGGGGGGCCGGTCGTCGGCGACCGCGGGTGGCCGGCCCGCTGCGGCCGCCGCGCCGCCCGCGGGCGCGCCCGGGCCCGGGCCCGGGGGCCCGGCGGCGGCGCCGGCGGACGGAGTCACGACGGCGGGGGTGTGGAGGCGGTGACCGCCGGCTGCGGTGGGGCGCCGGGCAGCTGCAGCGCGGCGCCGGGGTCCTCCCCGCCCATGTCCATGCGGAACGGCGGGTACTCGTCGGTCATCAGCGACACGTAGGCCGCCACGCGCAGGCACCAGCGGTTGACGCCGAGCAGCAGGTCGTACAGCGGCCGCGGGTAGCTGCCGGTGAACGCCAGCAGCACCGCGGCGACGAGCACCAGGATCCCGACGAGGCCGCCGCCCCAGACCTGCTGCCACTGGCCGTTGGACTGCTCGACCGCCCACGTGCCGGACCCGAGGAAGACGCCGACGACGATGTAGTGCGGGATGGCCAGCAGCCACCACTTGACCAGCACCAGCCCCCGGGACAGGTGCTCGGGGTAGTCGACGTCGAAGTGCGCGGGGTAGTCGGGCTTGTCCTCCAGGCTGAACGGCGGGTAGCGGTCCGTGGCCAGCGCGCCGTACGAGTAGTAGGCGACCCGCCAGGACCAGCGCAGGACGCCGACGTTGAAGTCGAAGATCGCCCGGGGGTAGCGGCCGGTGATGAGGATCGCGACGAACGCGATGATGCTGAGGACCACGAAGGCGATCCACAGGAACGCGAGCACGACGTAGTGGGGGATCGCCAGCAGCCACTTGACGAGCCAGAGCCAGCGAGAGGCGGCGGGCTGCGGATCGGCCTGCACGTGAACGGGATAGCTGCGATAAGCGGGCCCGACGGGTGCGTCTGCAACTGCCATGGTGGTCCCTCCAACGCGGTTGCCTGCCCCTGAGGGTCCCGGGGCCGGTTCCCCCGCGGACAGGGCCGTTGGTCCCTGCACCCCGGGCCCGTGCGCGTACGGCGAGCCGCCCCGCCCTTTCGGGGCGCCGGTCAGGTCAGCGTGGCCGCGTGGTCGGGCACCTCGGTCTGCAGCCAGCGCTCCGTGCGGACGTAGCCGGTCGGCGCCGGTCGTCGCGGCAGCTTCAGTGTCGGCGGCGGCACCTTCTGGTACGGGATGCTCGAGAGCAGGTGGGCGATCATGTTGATCCGCGCGCGACGCTTGTCGTCGCTCTCGACGACCAGCCAGGGCGACTCGGGGATGTCGGTGTGCACGAACATGTCGTCCTTGGCCCGGGAGTAGTCCTCCCAACGGGTCAGTGACTCCAGGTCCATCGGGGAGAGCTTCCACTGCCGCATCGGGTCCTTCAGCCGCAGGTGGAAACGGCGCTCCTGCTCGTCGTCGCTGACCGAGAACCAGTACTTGCGCAGCAGCATCCCGTCCTCGACCAGCAGCCGCTCGAAGATCGGGCACTGGTGCAGGAACCGGCGGTGCTGCTCGGGCGTGCACAGGTGCATCACCCACTCGACGCCGGCGCGGTTGTACCAGCTGCGGTCGAACAGGACGATCTCACCGGCCGCGGGCAGCTGCTCGACGTACCGCTGGAAGTACCACTGGGAGGTCTCGCGCTCGGTCGGCCGGGGCAGCGCCGCGATCCGGGCGACGCGGGGGTTGAGGAACTGCGTGACGCGCTTGATGGTGCCGCCCTTGCCGGCGGCGTCGCGGCCCTCGAACACGACCACGACCCGCTCGCCCTCGTGGCGCACCCACTCCTGGAGCACGACCAGCTCGGCCTGCAGCCGCAGCAGCTCGCTCTGGTAGACCGCCTTCTTCATCCCCGCGCCCTCCCTGTCCCGTGCGGCACCGGTTGCCACACCCTTCACCGGCCGGTGAGGCAGAGCCGGCGCGGCAGTCGCGCAGCTGCCGAGCGGGTGCCCGACACCGAGCGGTCCCGGCGTGTCCGCTGCGCGGACGACGGTCCCTGCGCCGGGCCTGACCGTGGCTGGGGTGACGTGCTCACGCGCTGTCCTCTCGCCCCCGCTCACCCCTGCGGGGGACCCTACGGGTCGTTCCCGGACAGGACCCGGGTCGTAGGTCCCGCTCGCGGGCGCCCCTCAGTGACGGTCCGCGCACACCCGATGGGGCGGGCGTTGACCGGGCGGGGGAGGGCGCGCGACGATGCGCGGAGGTCCGTCCCCCACGCGGCGCGGGCGATGCTCCGTGACGGAGGCGACATGGTCGAAGCTGCATCGGGCTCAGGGGCGCCCTCACGTGTGCAGAAGACAGCCCGGGCGCGCGCGGCCGGCATCTACGGGACGATCGTGACCGCAGCGGTGCTGGCGACAGGAGGGGGCCGGGTCGGGGTCGTCTCGTTGGCCTTGCTGGTGTTCGGCACCCTGGTCGTCTACTGGATGGCCGAGCTGTACGCCGAGGTGCTGGGGGAGCACGTGCACGAGGGGCGACTTCCCCGCGGGGCCGAGCTGCGTTCGCTCGTCGCCTCGTCCTGGCACATGGTGACGGCGTCCTACGTGCCCCTGGTGGTGCTGGTCGCGGCAGCACTGCTGGGCCTGTCGGTCACGGCAGCGAGCTACGCGGCGCTGACCGCCACCGTGCTGCTGCTGCTGTTCCACGGCCACTCCGCGGCCGCGGACGCGGGGCTGTCCGGTGCGCGGCTGTTCGGGGTGACGGCCCTGGCGGGAGCACTGGGCCTGCTGATGGTGGCGCTGAAGATCGTCATCTCCCACTGACCGCGACGCGACGTGCGAGCAGCCGGGTCCCCGTGCCCAGCCCGGCGCCGATCAGTGCGCCGATGACCACATCCCCGGGATAGTGCACTCCCGTGTGCACCCGCGAGTAGGCGACGGTGGTGGCCATCAGCCGCAACGGCGTTGCGAGAGCAGGCATCTCGGCACCGAGGGCGGAGGAGAAGGCGAACGCCGAGGCGGCGTGCCCCGACGGGAACGAGTGGGACTCCGGCATGCGCACCTTGTGGGTCCGGGTGGACTCGGTGCGTTCGGGCCGGCCGCGGCTCAGTACGGGCTTGACGGCGAGGTTGCCGACGGCCGAGGTGGCTCCCACGGCGGCGAGGGCCACCAACGCGGATCGCCGCTGCTCCTTCCCGAAGAGGCTCACCACGCCGGCCGTGACGACCCAGAGTCGGGAGTGGTTGGCGGCGTTCGAGATCCGCGCCAGGGCGGCGTCGATCGTGGGGGAGGGGGTGCCGGCCACGGCGTCGTACACGGCCAGGTCCAGAGCGCCCAGCTCGCGCCGGACCCGGTCCAGCGCCGCGGCGAACCCCTCGCGCGGTGGCGGCGCGGCCTCGGATCGTGTCGGCTCGGCTCCGGCTCGGTCGGCTCCGGCCGGGTCGACACCGGCTCGGTCGACACCGGCTCGGTCGGCGCCGGCTCGGTCGGCTGCCGCCGGCTCGCCGCCGGCCGGTCCGGTCTCCGCGGCGGGCGTCGTCATGCGTCGTGCCGTGGGAGACGGTGGTAGGACGCCAGGCGGCGCAGGCGCACCCAGCTCAGGGCCGGCCGCGGCGGTGGGACGCCGGGACGGTCGCGGGGAACGCGGACGCGCAGGGCCCCGGGCCGGATCGAGCACCTGACGGGGGTCGGCAGCATCACGGCCTCGCCGTCGATCCCGACCGGGATCTGCGGGGTGTCCGCGGTGACGACCACCTCGGGAGTCTCCAGGACGGTCACCCCGTGGTCGCGGGTGTGTCGCAGCAGGCCGACGGCCTGCCGGGCGCTGTCGACCGAGATGGCGACCATGCCGAGCCGCCCCGTGTCGAGCCGTGCACGCCGCCCGAGGCCGACGAGGTCGCTCATCTGGTAGGGGTTGTCGCTGACCAGGACGGCCTGCGGCCCTTGGGCGGTGACGCCGTCTGCCTGTGCCACCAGGCGTGGGCCCGTCTGTCCCTGCAGCAGGTCGGGCAGGATCTCCAGGGTGGTGCGGGTCTTGTCATCCCGGTAGGAGGGGCTCTGCACCACTGCGGCGTACGCGCCGAAGGAGGCGTTGTTGACGAAGGTGCGCCCGCCGATGACGCCGAGGTCGACGTGCAGCTCGACCGCGTCCTCGGTGAGTGCGGCCAGGCAGGTGGACGGGTCCTCACGGTCCAGGCCCAGGTCGAGGGCGAAGTGGTTGCGCGTGCCGGCGCTGATGACCATGAACGGGACGTCGTGCTCGGCGGCCACCCCGGCCACGAGTGCCTGGGTGCCGTCGCCACCGGCCACGCCGAGGAGGTCGGCGCCGCGCGCCAGGGCCTCACGCACCAGCGCCTCGACGTCGACGGTCCCCGGTCCCTCGAGCAGGACGACCTCTGCGCCGAGGGCCTCGGCCTTCTCCTTCAGCCCGAACCGGGTCACCTTGCCCCCGCCCGAGCGCGGGTTCATGACGACGAAGGGCCGCTGCGGCGGTGGGAACTCGTGCTCGGGCATGCCGGGAGGGCGCGCCTCGCGGGCGAGCGCGGTCTTGCCGAGGCCTCCGGCGGCGGCGACCAGCACGAGGACCACCAGGGCCACCCACAGCAGGTTCGCCCGGATGAAGAGCCACGCCACGACGAGGGGGGTGAGCACGACCAGGGCCAGCGCCAGCCAGCGCAGGGCCCCGCGCACCGCGAGGAACCACCAGGCCGACCCGACCACGACGACGAGACCGAGGGCGGCCACCACGAGCAGGCCGACGCCGCCGTTGAGGCTGAACGCCACCAGCACCACCGCTGCGGCGAAGGCGGTGGCGAAGGCACTGCGCGCCAGCCAGCGGGCTGCCGGCGGTGCCATGGCCTGCGGGGCCGTGGTCCGGGCGGGTGAGGTCGGGACCGTCCGCGGCCCCCCGACCGCGCTCGTGGGCGGCTGCTCGGCTCCGGGGCGCGCGTCGTGCGTCGCGTGGTCCTCGGCTCCGGCGCTCATCGGTGGCTCCTTCGGTCGACCCCGCTGCCGGTGCCACCAGTCCGGCACCAGTGCTTGACTCTTGCCGCAGGGGCTCCTCCCGCGCGTCACCCCCGGGGGGTGAAACAGGCGGCCCGTGTCGCGGGCCGCCGGACCCGTGGAGGTCGGGCGCGCAGCAGGGGGGCGGACGAGGGGTCGCCGACGGCGGGCGGTCGCGCGGGCCACGGGCCGTGCCCGCGAAAGGGCCTGCCGAAGGGTCCCCGTGCCGGGGCGCGGTGGGGGACGATGGCCGGGAGCGGCACGGTCGACCGTGCGCCGCCGGCCATCGACACGGACGGGGGACCCCATGGGCACGGGCGAGGACCTGTCCGGCGCCTCGCCGGTGGCCGGCGGGCGCGCGGTGCCGCGCGCCGCGCCCTCGCCGGCCCCGTCACCGCCGTCGGTGCCGGTTCCCGTCCCGCGACGGCCTCGGCCCGCACCGGACGACGCGGTCTACTACGGGCTGCGCGTGACAGCCGGCTACGCCTGGCGCCTCGTGGTGGTGGCCGTCGCCGTCTACCTCGTCTTCGTCGTGCTCGGGACGCTCGCCTTCGTGGCCGTCGCCGTCTTCGCGGGTCTGGTGATCACCGCGCTCCTGCGTCCGGTCGTCGACCTGCTCGGGCGCGCCGTACCGCGCGGTGTTGCGGTCCTCCTGTCGCTGCTGCTCACCCTCCTGGCGCTCGGCGGGGTCGTGACCTTCATCGCCAACTCGGTGGCGGGGCAGTCGGCCCGGCTGACCGTGCAGTTCGGCCACGGACTGGCCGACCTCGAGCAGTCCCTGGCCGGGGCGCCGTTCCACCTGCGGGCGGTCGACGTGGGGCGTCTGGGCGAACAGGCCCGCACCTGGGTCACCGCCAACACCGCCTCGCTGGCCGGCCAGGCCCTCGGGGGTGCCGGCGTCGCGGTGGAGCTGCTCACCGGCCTGGCGCTCGCCGTCTTCTGCTCCGTGTTCTTCCTCGCCTCGGGCGAGCGCATCTGGGCGTGGGTGTCCGTCCAGCTGGGCGCCGGGCGCCACCGCTGGGACGCGGCGGCCCGGGCGGGCTGGGCGACGTTCGCCGGCTACACCCGAGGGGTCGTCGTCATCGCCGCGTCGAACGCCGTCCTGGTGGGCGTGGCGCTGCTGCTGCTGAGGGTTCCCCTGGCGCTGCCTCTCGCGCTGCTGGTCTTCTTCGCCGCGTTCGTGCCCCTCGTGGGGGCGCCGATCGCCCTGGCCGTCGCGACGCTGGTGGCGCTGGCCGCGCGGGGGCCGCTCGTGGCGATCCTGGTGGTGGTGCTGACCGTGGTCATCGGCCAGGTCGAGGGGCACATCCTGCACCCGCTGGTCATGAGCCGCGCCGTCAACCTGCACCCGCTGGCGGTCGCCCTGTCGGTGGCGTCCGGGACGGTCCTCGCCGGGGTGATCGGCGCCGTCGTCGCGGTGCCGCTGGTCGCCGTGGCCTGGACGGTCTGGTCCACCCTGCGGGCCGGACACCCCGCTGCGGCCCCCGCTGCGCCGCCCGGCCCGGCGTCGGGTGCACCCCCGGGACGCCTCGCCCGAGGATGAGCCCACCCGGTTCCTCGCCGTAAGGTGTCCCGGAGCCGACGGAGAGGACCTCATGGAATCGCAGCGGATCGCGGACCGCTACCTCGTGCTGCGCGCCATCGGGCGCGGCGGCATGGGAGTGGTCTGGCTGTGCCGGGACGAGGTCCTCGGGCGTGAGGTGGCGGTCAAGCAGATCGGCGGGCTGCCGGGGGAGCCCGAGGTCGAGACGATGCGCGCCATGCGCGAGGCCCGGTCCGCGGCCGCGCTCAACCACCCCAACGTCGTGGGCGTGTACGACGTCGTCAACCATGACGGCCGTCCGTGGCTGGTGATGGAGTACGTCGACGGGCAGACCCTCGCCGAGATCCTGGCCGTCGAGGGCCGCCTGCCGCCGCAGCAGGTGGCCGGCATCGGCGCCCTGCTGGCTGATGCCCTGGACCGCGCCCACGAGCGCGGGATCGTGCACCGCGACGTCAAGCCCGGCAACGTGCTGGTCGACCGCAGCGGGCGCCCCAAGGTCAGCGACTTCGGCATCGCCCGGGGGCACGGGGACGACCAGCTGACCCAGACCGGCTTCGTGTCCGGCACCCCCGGTTACCTCTCACCCGAGCTGGCGCGCGGTGGCGACCCCGACCCCGCCTCGGACGTCTGGGCCTTGGGCGCCACCTTGTACGTCGCGGTGGAGGGCCAGGCGCCGTACGAGAGCCGGTCCAACCCGCTGGCGCTGCTGCGCGAGATCGCCACCGAGCCGCCCCGTCCGATGCAGCACGCCGGGGCCCTGGCGCCGGCGATCGCCGCGATGATGGACCAGGACCCGGCCCGCCGCTGGGACATGGCCACCGCCGCACGTCGCCTGGGCGAGATCTCCCGCGGGGACACCTCCCTGCTGGAGGCCACGCACGTCGCCGCCACGCAGGGCGACAGCACCCAGCTGCTGACGGCCGCGGCGCCGCTGGAGGCGACCCAGCGGATGGCGGTCCCTCCCGCGGCCCGGGCCACGGCGGCCGGCCCCGCGGCGGAGCCGGCGCAGCCCGGGGCGCGCGCCGGCGCGGCGCCGCCGCCGGCACCGCCGGCCACCCGCCGCGACGGGGGGCGCTCCCGCCGGTGGGTGCCGGTCGTGGTCGTCCTCGTCCTGCTCGCCGCGCTCGGCGCCTACCTGGTCAGCCAGATGGGTCAGGACGCGTCCGGGCCGGGCACGCCCGCGAGCACCGGCACGCCGACGGCGCCGCGCACGAGCGCGCCGTCGCCGCGCAGCAGCCCCTCCGCCACCAGCGCGCCGAGCAGCACCACCCCCAGCAGCGCCCCGTCGACCACCAGCACGGCGCCGACGACGAGCACGCCGAGCAGCACGGCGCCGACGACCAGCTCCCCCTCGCCGAGCTCGACGTCGGCGGCCGGAGGTGTCGCCGGCGGTGACCAGGCCCTGGCGGGGTTCGTGACGTCGTACTTCGCCGACGTGACCAAGGACCGTGACCGCACGTGGCGGCTGCTCACCCCGGCCATGCAGGACGCGGCCGGCGGACGCAGCGGCTACGAGGGCTTCTGGGGCTCCATCGCCTCGGTCAGGACCACGCAGACCCGGGCGGACGCCAAGGGCAAGGAGGCCGACGTGACCCTCACCTACACCCGCAAGGACGGCACGACCTCGACGGAGAAGCACCGGCTCACCTTCAAGACCGAGCACGGTGGCTACCTCATCGACAGCGACCGGCCCACGCGCTAGCCGGCACGGTCGTCGCCCGGGCGGCCGGGCGCCCTCGCCGGCGTGCCTGTTGCCGGCCCGAGGGGGGAGGCCGTCCGCCGCGGCCCGGCGACCAGACGGCATACTTCCTGTCGTGCGGCACGGGAGCGACGGCGTCCGGCGGCGGCCGGGGCGCCGGCCGGTGGCGCTCGTGGTCCGGCCCCGGAGCACCCGGATGGGCGCCGCGGCCGTGTCCGCCCTCGCGATGGGGCTGCCCCTGCTGGCTCTGGTCCTGGCCGGCCGGCCCCAGGCGGCGGTGTTCGCCGCCTTCGGGGCGTTCACCGGCCTCTACGGCGCCGATCGTCCCTACCGGCTGCGCGCCCGCACGCTGGCCGGGGTGGCGGCGGCGTTCGTGGCTGCGGTCGCGCTCGGCAGCGCCGGCGGCATGGTTCTGGAGCACTGGTGGTGGGTGGTGGCGGTCGCGGCGGTCGCGGCGGCGGCCACGTGGGGCTGTGACGCGGCGGCGATCGGCTCGCCCGGTGCCTGGATGTTCCTGTTCGCGTTCGCCGCGTCCACGCAGGTGCCGGCGCAGCCGCGCGAGGTGGTGACGCGGTCGCTGCTGGCGGCGGCCGGTGCGGCGGTCGCGTGGTCCGTGGCGATGGTCGGGGTTCTGGCCGACCCGCGCGGCCCGGAGCGCCGTGCGACCGCCGCTGCGCTCTCGGCCGCGGCGCAGGTGCTCCGGCTGGGGGAGGGCGCCACGTCCCGGCACTGGCACGTCGCGCACGCGGCGCTGCGGCGCGCGGAGCGGTACGCGGCGGCTGCTCCGTCCGCGGTCGCCGGGCCGCTGCTGCGGCGCCTGGTTCGCGCCGAGGTCCTGCTCACCGATGCGGTGCTCGCGCCGGCGGAGCCCGGGGTCGCGGCGCAGGCGGAACGGCTGCTGGCCGAGGGCCGGTCCCTGGGTCGCGCCCGTGCGCGGTGGCGGCGCCCCGAGGCCGGCTCGGCCGCAGGCGGCTCGCCGGCAGCGGCCCCGTCGGCGGCCGGATCCCTGGCGGGTGGCCCGGGCCGGGACGCCCTCACGCCGGACGACGCGGAGGTGGTTGCCTCCCTGCCGGCCCCGGTGCAGCTGCTGCGGCGCCAGCACGTCCGTCACCTCGCCGTCCTGCGGCTGGTCGGCTCCGCACGGGTGCTGCTGGGCGCCGGTGTGGCCGGTGCGGGCGCGTTGCTGCTCGGGCTGGGCCATCCGTACTGGGCGCCGGTGTCGGCCGCCGCGGTGCTGCAGGCGACCCACGTCCGGATGACCTGGCACCGCAGCATCCAGCGGGGGTTCGGCACAGCGGCAGGGCTGGTCCTCGGTGCGCTCCTGCTGCAGGCGCACCCCGACCCCGTGGTGGTCGCCGTTCTGGTGGTGCTGATGCAGCTGGGCATCGAGGTCTTCCTCAGCCGCAACTACGCCCTCGGCGTCCTGTTCATCACCCCCATGACCATGCTGCTGAGCGACCTGCTGGTGCCGTCCTCGACGTACGTGCTGGTGAGGGACCGGCTGGGCGGTGTCGCGCTCGGCATCACGGTGGGGCTGGCGGCCGCGCTGCTCGTGGCGCACCCGCGGGCGGCCGCGACGCTGCGCCACGCTGTCGAACGGTGCCGGGTGGCGATGGCCTGGGCCGGCTCCGCTGCGGGCGGCGCGAGGATCCTGGCGGTGGAGGAGCTGCGCGACGCGCTGGTCGAGCTGAGGGCCGCCGAGGACGTCGCGCGAGGAGAGACGTGGCCGGCCGGCATCCCGCAGGCCGACGTCGCCGACACCGAGCGACGCGCGAACGTCGTCCTGGCCGCACAGCGCCGGGCGCTGCGGAGCTGACCGGTGCGCCCGGGCGGCGCTGCGTCGTACCGGTCGACCCCGGGGACCTGGCCGTGGCGCGCTCCTGGCGCGCAGCGCTCAGGAAGCGGATCGCCAGGCGTTGACGCCCGCTGACGTGGCCGCCTTGGCGTTGGCCAGCTGGCGTCTCGCGACCTCGGCCGGCGGGGTCTCGAGCTGGGCGACCCACCGCCGGGTGGCTTGGAGCAGCGCGACGGTGGTGATGGCCGCACCGGCCGTCAGCAGCAGTCCGCCGACGCTGACCAGCGCGACGCCGGTGACGACCGCGCCGCGGTTGACCACGAACACGGGCCCAGAACCAGCTGTCATGTCTGCCTCCACATCCAGGGGTGCGCCTCACCGGGCCGGTGAGGCGCCAGCGGCCCCACACCGGGGTTCCCCCGATCGTCCGGGCGCCGACGGGAGGACGTCCTCATCCCCCCGGGATGGACCCGAAGCGGCTTCGGCCCGAAAACCATCACATAGGACGAGCCGGGGGGACGGGCCGGGCGCTTGCGCACTAGGTCACCTGGAGGTGGAGTGGCCGGACGGTCCGCTAGTACGTTCTGCGCACGGACAAGGGGACGGGGGAGCACCATGGCAGCTCACTGGTACGACGGCAGGACCATCACCTGGACGCGGGTCAACGCGCAGCGGTGGCAGAGTTCGCAGGAGGTGGACGGGGCTCCGGTGTTCGTCGCCACGAGGGCGCGCGGCACGTGGCGGCTGCGGCACCACCGCTCCACTCGGGTGGTCGGGGGTTTCCGCACCATCGAGGAGGTGCGCGCCTACGCTCCGCGCCTGCTGGCCGACGCGGCGTGAGCGCCGGCGCGGCCTGAGCGCCGACGCGGCCTGAGCGCCGGCGCCACCGCCGGCCGAGGATCAGCCGCCCAGCGCGGCCTTGGCGATCCTGGCCAGGGTGACGGCCCCGACGGCGCGGAAGGGGTGGACCGGATCCGGCGCCGTCGAGCCGGTCGGGCCGCCGAGCTCGGTGTGGGCCAGGGCGCTCATGGTGACGTAGGCGTCCTCCCGCGAGAACCCGTGCTCGTCGACGAGGACCGCGAAGAGCGACTCGTACGCCATGGCGATCGAGTCCTGCACCGGGTCGCCGAGGCCGACGCAGACGATGTCCTCGCCGGTGTCGATGCGGGGAGCGCGCAGGGACAGACCCTTGACGAGGTCCACGCTCACCGTCGCGCTCCCCGCGGCCTCGATGGCCACGAACGATGACTCGCCGCGGCTCATGACGGCGTGGATGTCGCCGATCGACAGCAGCGCCCCCGCCACCTGGACGGGCAGGTACACCGTCGACCCGGGCGCGGCGTCGGTGAGGTCCATGTTGCCGCCGGTGGGGTAGGAAGGCATCACCGTCGACATCTCGCCGTCGGCCGGCGCCACGCCGATGCAGCCGATCATGGGGGCGACCGGGCAGGTCAGGCCGTCGGTGAGGTGCACGCGCCCGTCGCGGATGGGGATCCGCCGGACGAACCAGTCCTCGCCCATCGGACCGCTGAGGGCGCCGGCTCCGGGGATGTAGACCGACCAGCCCTGCTCGGGCAGCTCGATGTCGTGGACGGTGACGGCGAGGGCGTCGCCGGGCTCCGCGCCCTCGACGTAGACCGGCCCGGTGACGGGGTTCATCGTGGCGGTCACCCGCGACAGGTCGCGGAACTGCTCCATCTGGGCGTAGGCGAGGTCGTCGGTCTCGAACGTGATCCGCTCGCCGGTGCCCGGCGCGATCCGCAGGACCGGCTCGTACGACGTGGAGAATCCGGCGTTGGCCTGTTTCCTGGACAGCAGGTGGTCGGTCATGCGCGTGCCTCCCGGGAGTCGTACGGATCGGAGTCGATGGACAGGGCGGCGTGCTCGGGCAGGATGCCTGTGCCGCGTGAGGTGTAGTAGATGAGGACGAAGACGCCGATGACCAGCCAGATGACGCCACCGATCTTGGCCGCCGGCTCGGCGTTCCAGAGCACGTAGCCGATGATGAGGAAGCCGAGGATCGGCGAGATCCAGTGCAGGAACAGCTTCTTCGACCGCTGCCGCACGCCGTAGTAGGACATGACCGACAGGTGCAGCAGCAGGAAGCTCGTCAGCGCGCCGAAGTTGACCAGCGAGGAGATCGTGCCGATCTGACCGACGAAGGCCAGCCCGAGCAGCAGCGTCAACCCGCCGACCAGCAGGATGGCCCGCTCCGGCACCCGGGTCTTGTGGTTCACGTGTGACAGGAACCGGGGGAGCCGTCCGTCACGGCTCATCGAGAACAGCAGCCGGGACGTCGCGCTCTGCGCCGCCACGGCGTTGGCGATGCCGACGGCCAGGGCGTTCATCGCGAGGAACGCCACCTCCCACCCGTGGTTGCTGATGCTCTGGACGATGCCGAAGAAGGCGTTGTTGACCTCCGCGTCCCCGAAGGCTGGTCTTGTCCGGGACCAGCATCGCCGCGAGCCAGGTCTGGGCGACGAAGAACGTGGCCACCAGGATGAGCCCGGTGATCATGGCGAAGCCCGCCGCCCGCCGGCCGCCCTTGGCCTCCTCGCTCAGGGTGGCGATGCCGTCGAACCCCAGGAAGCTGAGCACCGCGATGGACAAGGCGGTCGCGGCCAGGCCCGGCGTGAAGTGCGCCGCGTCGAACAGGGGCTTGGTGGTGAACGTCGCGCCGTGGACGCCCTTGCTCACCGCGACGATCGCCATGACCAGGAAGATGACGATGAACAGCAGCTCGGCCGCCAGGAAGATCCGGTTGACGATGGCCGTGAACGAGATGCCGATGTAGTTCACCCCGGTGTTGACCACCAGGAACAGGACGATCCACGCCCACTTCGGGACGCCGGGGAAGATGCCGGCCATCGACTCGGCCGCGAAGACGTAGAGCAGGGTGGGGACGAGCAGGTAGTCCAGCAGGATCGTCCACCCGGCCAGGAAGCCGAGGTGCTTGTTGAGGCCGCGGCCGACGTAGGCGTAGACCGAGCCGGCGATCGGGAAGGCCTTCGACATCTGCGCGTAGGACAGGGCGGTGAAGATCATCGCCACGAGCCCGATGAGGTAGACCAGCGGCACCATGCCCTTGGCCTGGTTGAAGACGACGCCGAAGATCGCCCAGGGTGCGATGGGGACCATGAAGACGAGGCCGTAGATGAGCAGGTCGGCCGTGGAGAGCGTGCGGTTCAGCTCCTGGCGGTAGCCGAACTCGGCGAGGTCGCCGTCAGGTTCGTGGCCGGGGGTCTGGGGGGTCGACGTGGACATGCGGTTCCTTAGCGGACGCGGGGATGGCGAACGGGCGTGTGGTGCTGGAGGCGGGGGTCAGTCGTGCTCACGCAGGAAGGAGCCGACGCGCTCGAGGAACGCCTCAGGCTCTTCGACGTGCGGCATGTGGCTGGACTCGGGGAAGACGTGCGAGCACGCATCCGGGTATTCCCTTCACGAAGGGCTCCCACACCGACGGCATCGCCTCGTCGTGGGCTCCGGCCACGACGAGCGTCGGTACGGCGATGTCGCCGACCCGGTCCACGACGCTCCAGTCCTTGAGGGACCCGACGACGTGGAACTCGCTCGGGCCGTTCATCGTGTGGTAGACGGTCGGGTCCTGCTCGAGCTGGGCGAAGGAGTCGCAGCACCTCCGGCGGGTTCGGCGTCACCCGGCAGACGTGCCGGTCGTAGAAGACCTGCATCGCGGCGAGGTACTCGGGGGAGTCCGTGGTGCCGGCCTCCTCGTGGCGGGTCAGCGTCTCCTGCACGTCGACGGGCAGCCGGCTGCGCAGGATCGACGCGGCCTCCAGCCACAGCGGCATCGAGGCGGGGCTGTCGCAGATGGTCAGGCTCTGCACCCCGTGCGGGTCGGCGAGCACGAACTCCGGCGCCGAGCATCCCGCCCCAGGACTGCCCGAGCAGGTGGAACCGGTCACCGATGCCGAGGGCGGTGACGACGGCGCGCGACCTCCTCGACGAACAGCTCGACGCTCCAGAAGGAGGGGTCGGCGTCCGGCAGGTGGGTGCTGCGGCCGCAGCCGAGCTGGTCGTAGTGGATGACCGCCCGGCCGTCGCCGGGCGAGGTCGGCCATCGTCAGGCAGTAGTTGTGCGCCACGCCCGGGCCCGCCGTGCAGCACGACCAGCGGCGCCTGCGGCGACGCCGGGTCGAGGTCGCCGGTGACGCGGTACCAGGTCTGGTGGCCGCGGAAGTCGACCGTGCCGGTGCTGCTCGGATCGGGGATGCGGGGTGCGGTCGAGGTCATGGGGCCACCTGTTCGAGGTCGGAGGTCTGGATCGGCGACAGTGAACCGGATAAAAGGTCCGGAGACAATACCTTTGCTGGGGTGTCTTGCCCGATGAGCCGGAACGGCGCTCGTAGACTCGGCAGCGTGATCCCGCAGGCAGCCGAGCTCGAGGACGGCGGACGTCGTCCGCGGGAGCGTCCGACCGTCACGGCGACGCTGGCGGACAGGCTGGTCACCGCGATCGCGGTGGGCACCTACTCCCCGGGTGAGCGGCTGCCACCGGAGCGTGAGCTGGCAGCCGTCGCTGCACGTCAGCCGGGTCACGCTGCGCCAGGCGCTGCAGCACGTCGCGGGTCTCGGACTGCTCGAGGCGAGGCGCGGTCGCGGCGGCGGCAACTTCGTGGCGACGGTCTCCTGGGAGGACGTCGCCCCCGAGGTCGCCCGCAGGACGCTCGAGGTCGAGCTGCCCAGGATGGAGGAGCTGTTCGACTTCCGGTGCCTGGTCGAGGGGATGATCGCGCGGGCCGCGGCCGAGCGCCGTACCGATGCAGGACATCAGCTCGCTGCGGGCCGCGCTCGAGGAGTTCGCCGTCGTCGAGGAGATGGTGCAGGCGCGGGCGGTCGACCGCCGGCTGCACGGCCTGGTCACGGCTGCCGCGCGCAACCCGCACCTGACCTCGCTCGGGGCCAACCTCACTGCCGCGGCCACCCTCGGTTTCGGTGCAGAGCCGTACGCGCCGGAGTTCCTGGCCCGGGCGCGCGCCGAGCACCGGGAGCTGGTGGACCACATCGCCGCGGGCGACGTCGACGCGGCCGGCCGGGCCGCGCAGCAGCACTTCGCCCTCACGCTCGAGTCCATGCGAGCCGGCCTGCGCAAGGCCAGGGACGCCCGGCCCGACTGACGACCCGTGCGTGTGGCCGCTGCGCCGAAGGCGTTGCGGCACCGGTGGATCCGACCGGCACGTGCGTGCCGCGCCGCCGCGTCATCCGGCGGGAACCGGTCTCGGGTGGTACAACGTGGGCGGCCCAGTCTCCGCGACGTCGTCGTTGCGCCTCCAGATCGGTGGACCCATGCACCCAGCACGTCGCCCGGCCCCGCTGCCCTCCGCCCACCCCGACCGAGTTGCGACGTCGCACGGGTCCGCGCGGCCCCGAGCCGGCCGGTTGCGGCGGCGGGCAGCAGCGCTCGCGGCCGTGGTGGTGGCCACGGCGGCCACCACCACTGCCGCGCCCGACGCCGGGGCTGCGCCCGCTCCGAGGAGTGGCCAGCCCGATCTCGGCGGCAACGTCATCGTGTTCGACCCCAGCATGTCCACTGCCGACATCCAGGCGAAGGTCGATGCCGTGGCCAAGGAGCAGCTCGGGAACGAGATGGGGACCCAGCGGTACGCCCTGCTGTTCAAACCGGGCCGGTACGGCACCGCGGCTGACCCCCTGGTGTTCCAGGTGGGCTACTACACGGAGGTGGCCGGGCTGGGCACGGCGCCCGGCGACGTGACCATCACCGGCAGCGTCGACGCCTACAACCAGTGCTCGCCCGACGGCGGGTGCATCGCCCTGGACAACTTCTGGCGCTCGTTGTCGAACCTGACGATCGACGTCGCCGGCGGCGAGGGCTGCCACCGGGGGACGCAGTTCTGGGCGGTCTCCCAAGCCGCGCCGATGCGCCGGGTCCAGGTCAACGGCAACGTCTCGCTGATGGACTACTGCAGCCAGCCGTCCTACGCCAGCGGCGGGTTCATCGCGGACTCCGTGTTCTCGGGCGGCAGCGTCATCAACGGCAGCCAGCAGCAGTTCTACACCCGCAACAGCCGACTCGACGGCTGGTCGAACGGCGTCTGGAACCAGGTCTTCTCCGGGGACGAGGGCGCTCCGGCGCAGTCCTTCCCCGACCCGCCGTACACCACCCTGGCCACGACGCCCGCGTCGCGCGAGAAGCCCTACCTCTACGTGGACTCAGCGGGGGCGTACCGCGTGTTCATCCCGGCCGCGCAGACCGGCTCGCGTGGCACCTCGTGGCAGGACGGTCCGACACCGGGCCGGTCGCTGCCGCTGAGCGCGTTCTTCGTCGCCAAGCCGTCGGACACGATCTCGACGATCAACTCCGCGCTGGCGCGGGGCCAGAACCTGCTGCTGACGCCCGGCGTCTACGACGTGCCCCAGACCATCGCGGTCAAGCGCGCCGACACGGTGGTGCTCGGCCTCGGCCTGGCGACGCTGACCGCCCGGCGCGGAGCCGTGCCGATGGCGGTCGCAGACGTGCGTGGTGTGGACATCGCCGGCATCACCTTCGATGCGGGCCCGGTCAGCTCACCGGCGCTCCTGCAGGTGGGCAGTGCCCACGCCAAGGGCGGCCCGCACTCGGCGGACCCGGCCAACCCGACCTCGCTGCAGGACGTGTTCTTCCGGGTCGGCGGCCCGCACCTCGGCAAAGCCACCACGAGCCTGGTCGTCAACAGCGACCACACGATCCTCGACGACGTCTGGGCCTGGCGCGCGGACCACGGCCACGGCGTCGGATGGACGCGAGAACACCGCCGACACCGGCGTCGTGGTCAACGGGGACCACGTCACCGCCACCGGGCTGTTCGTCGAGCACTACCAGAAGCACGAGCTGCTCTGGAACGGCGACGACGGCAGGACGGTGTTCTTCCAGAACGAGATGCCGTACGACGCGCCGGACCAGCAGGCCTGGCAGCACGGCGGGGTCCTGGGCTACGCCGCCTACAAGGTGGCCGACACGGTGAGGTCCCACGAGGCCTGGGGCCTGGGCAGCTACATCTACACGAACGTCGAGCCCACACTCCACGCCTCCAACGCGTTCGAGGTGCCGGTGACACCGGGTGTCAGGATGCACGACCTGTTGACGGTCTCGCTGAACAGGGCCGGCACCATCGACCACGTCATCAACGGCGTCGGCGGCCCGGTCACACCCGCGCACCCCGGCCCCAGCACCGTGGTGAGCAACCCCTGAGCCGAGCGTCCGACGGCGCCCGGTGCGCGGGGAGCGGGCCGGACAAGGTTCCCGGCCGACCCCGCTCATGTCGCCAAGCACCCATCCCGACGACGCGTAAAAAAATTCCTGCCATGGATCTTGCGCGAATTCCCTTACCAGGGCGTAGGTTCCCCTTGGCGTCGCCGTTCGGCGAAGCCTTCACCATCTCAGGGGGTCTCCCACAGATGCCACGTCCCCGTAGAACCGCCGCCGCCGTCACCGGCGCCGCGACCGTCACCCTCGTTGCGATGATGGCCCAGCCCATGGCCGTCGCCGCCCCGGTGCATCGCGCGACCGACACCCACGGCAAGGCCGGGCGCAGTACCACCTCCAAGGCCGCGGGCGACCGCGTCCACCGTGAGCACTTCGACTCCCGGCGGGAGGGCAAGGCCGGCCTCGCGCTGACCAAGAAGGCAGCACTGACCGCCGCCAAGCCGCCGGCCCAGGTTGCCGAGCTGAAGAAGCGCCTGGGCAACCAGGGTCTGGTGACGATCGACCCCCTGACCAGCTCCCCTCGTCAGATCGCCCGCGCCGACGGGTTCCTCACCTCGCCGTCCAAGGCCAAGCCGCGCGACATCGTGTTGGGCTATGTGCAGGCCAACCACGCGGTGTTCGGCCTCGACGCCTCGGCGTTGAAGGGCCTGTCGCTGCGCCGGGACTACGTCGACGTGGACGGGACGCACCACCTCTCCTTCGTCCAGAAGGTCAACGGCATCCCGGTCTTCGGCAACGGGCTCGTGGCCCACGTGACCAAGGACGGTCGGCTGATCGCGTTCACCGGCTCGCCGCTGGCCAGCCTGTCCGGGTTCCCGGGAGCCACTCCGGGGATCACCGCCCCGACCGCTCGCGGCTCGGCCGTCAAGGACGCCGGCGGCAAGGCGTCCGCGGTCGACTTCAAGCGGCTGCACGGCGCCACGTCGGAGACCCGGTTCGACAACGGTGACCGCGCCAGCCTCGTGTGGTTCAAGACCACCGGCGGCACCGTCCTCGCCTGGCAGACCCAGGTCGCGCCCAGCACCAAGGAGCTCTACACCTCCATCGTCGATGCAAAGTCGGGACGGGTGCTGTACCGCTCCAGCCTCGTGGACAACGACACCGCGGTGGTCTGGGAGAACTTCCCGGGGGCCGCCATCGGGGGCAAGGCGCGCAGGGTCAACCTGCCGAACAGCTGGCTGCCCCAGAACAGCGTCGTGCTGCAGGGCCCCAACGCGCACGTGTACACCGACGTCAACGACGACAACGCCGCGTCGAACAGCGAGGAGATCCGCCCGAGCTCCAAGGGTCACTTCGACTACACGTTCACGCCCTTCTCCTCCCAGATCCCGGGGATGCCGTGCGCCACGCGCTATCCCTGCTCGTGGGAGCCGAACACGCCGAACTCGTGGCGCAAGAACGCTGCTCAGAACGCGACCCAGGTGTTCTACTACGTCAACAAGTTCCACGACCACCTCGCGGCGGCGCCGATCGGGTTCACCGCGGCTGCCGGCAACTTCGAGGGCGTGGACGCGGTCGACACCCAGCCACTGGACGGCGCCAACACCGCCGGCGGCCTGCCGGACGGCAACCACGTCGACAACGCCAACATGAGCACCCCGCCCGACGGCCAGGCGCCCACCATGCAGATGTACCTCTTCCACCAGCCGAAGACGACCTCCGCGCAGGACCCGTTCATCGCCACCAACGGCGGTGACGAGTCCGACGTCGTCTACCACGAGTACACCCACGGGCTGTCCAACCGGCTGGTCGTGGACGCCAACGGCAACTCCACGCTCGGCAACGTGCAGGCGGGGTCGATGGGCGAGGCGTGGAGCGACTGGTACGCCATGGACCAGCTCGTCAACACGGGCCAGCTCGTGGACACCAAGGCGAGCGGCGAGCTGCGGGTCGGCGACTACGTGGGTGGCGGCAAGGACCTCATCCGCACCCAGCCGCTGGACTGCGCGGTGGGCAGCACCTCGGCCAAGTGCCCGGGACTGCCCGGCAAGCCCGGTGGCTACACCTACGGTGACTTCGGCATGATCGCCGGTGGTCCCGAGGTGCACGCGGACGGCGAGATCTGGGGCGAGACCCTGTGGGACCTCCGGGCGAAAATCGGCTCGCGGGCGGCTGAGTCGCTCGTGACCCGGGCCATGGAGCTGTCCCCGGCGAACCCGTCGTACCTGGACATGCGCAACGCGATCCTGCAGGCCGACGTCGTCCAGGGTGGCAAGCGCGCTCGGCTCCATCTGGTCGGTGTTCGCGAACCGCGGCATGGGCTACTTCGCCTCGGCCCTCAACGGGGACGACACGACCCCGTTCGAGGACTTCTCGCTGCCGCCGGCGAAGGACGCGCCCAAGGGCACGATCTCCGGCACGGTGACCGACGACAGCAGCTCCGCGCTGCCCGGTGCCGTCGTCTCGCTCGGCGGGCATGCCTCCTCGCCCGGCTTCACCGAGTACCTCGCGGCGACGACCAACGACAAGGGCGTCTACAAGATCCCCAACGTCTACTACGGCACCTACCACGACGTCTCGGCCATCAAGGGCGGCTACGACACCGCGGTGGAGACCTTGACCGTGCGCGGGACGAACACGACGAAGAGCTTCCCTCTGCGCAAGGACTGGGCAGCCGGCCCCGGTGGTGCCAGCGTCGCCGGGTTCACCGGACCGGACTTCACGCCGTACGGCTGTGGGCCCGGCAACGCCATCGACCAGTCCCTGGGCAACGGCTGGGGGAGCACGTCCGCAGACCACGCCAACGGCCCGAGTGACTTCACGGTGACTCCCAAGAGCGTCGTCGTGAAGCTGCCGAAGGCCGTGAACATCAGCGCGATTGCCGTGGATCCGGGTAGCACCTGTGGTGACGCGGGGAGCTCCTCGACCAAGGACTACCGTGTCGAGACCACCACGTCGGCCGCTCTCGCGGGTGCCACCTGGCAGGTCGCCAGCTCCGGCAGCTTCACGGCCGCCGACCGTCACCGGCTCAACTCGCTGACGCCTGCCGCCGGCACCGGGACGGCCGTCACGTTCGTGCGCTACACGATGATCAACCCGCAGGTTCCCGGCGACTTCGCCACCACCTGTGCTGCGGGCGGCTACACCGGCTGCGACTTCATGGACATGAGCGAGCTGGAGGTCTACGGCAAGAGCGCCACGTGACATCCGTCGCGGACTAGTCCACGAAGACACCAAGGGGTGCGACCACACGGTCGCACCCCTTGGCGCCGTTCTGCCAGGAGCCGGCCGGCCTGCCGGAGCTCCTCACTCCCGAAAGCTCATCCGCCACGCATGATGCCCTGACGGGCCGGGCGGCGCGAGGGTGGGGGCGTCAGCACGGCAGAAGCCCTCCGGCCGGTTCCGGCCCGGAGAGTGGCGGGACGGAGGCACGACGATGAGCGACATGAAGAACCGGGCGGACACCTCGGTGGGTGCCCCCCACCACGTCGAGGCGAACCTCGGACCCGCGGCGACCAGCCCTGTCTCGGAGCCGCCGCCCACCACGGCGTGGGCCGGATGGGCGTTCTTCGCCGGCGTCCTCATGGTCATCGTCGGCGCGTTCCAGATCATCAAGGCGCTCACCGCCCTGTTCAACCAGCACTACCTGCTGGTCAACGGCAACGGCCTGGCCGTGCACGTCGACATCGCGGCCTGGGGCTGGGCGCACCTGGTCCTCGGCCTCGTGGTCCTGGCTGCGGGTTTCGGGGTCGTGGTCGGGCAGATGTGGGGCCGGGTGGTCGGCATCGCCGTCACCGCGGTGAGCGCGATCCTGAACATGCTGGACATCGCCTCGTACCCGCTGTGGTCCCTTCTCATCATCGCCATGGACATCCTGGTCATCTACGCCCTGGCGGTGCACGGCGGCGAGCTGAAGTCGGACTGACGGCGAGCTGACGTTCGGACTGACCGAGCCGGCGGGCCTCCCTGGCGCGCCCGGCTCGCTGCGTCTGCCCGCTGGCGCACGAGAAGCGTGATGGAGCAGGCGACCCTGCGGCCTGCCGGCCCCGGCCCCGCGTCCGCCGTGACCGCTAGCTCCGCGCTCGTCGTGACCGCTAGCTGTGACCGAACGCCTCCAGCAGGACGCTCCGCTCGGCCTCGGTGAGGTTGGCGTCGACCAGCTTCATGTCCATGCCCCGGAACCGCTCGCCGACCCGGTCGAGGTCGCCCTGGTCCGTGACCACGAAGAGCGCGGACGTCCCCTCGGTCACCTCGCCGCGGATCTTCTCGAGCTGGTCGCTCGTGATCCCCATCTTCTGGGTCGCCGCGCTGATCGCGCCGATGCCCGCCCCGGCCGCGACCCCGAGGACCGGGACGAAGAACAGGGCGCCGAACAGCAGCCCCCAGAAGGCACCCCATCCGGTCCCTCGCCAGGTGTCCTCGCGGCCGTGCTTGATGTCGGGCCGCTTCGCGCCCGGCGGCCACGAGACCACAGCGTGGTCGATGACCTTGATCAGGCCGTCGTGCGCGGCACGGTCCAACAGCGACTCGGCGTGGTCCGCCCCCTCCGGCGTACCGAACTTCCACACGGTGAATGCCGTCATGATCAGCCCCGTTCTCCTCGGCGGGCGGAGGCCCGCGGCCGGCTCGGACCCCGCAGCCCCAACCTATGGCCCGACGGCGGCTGACGGTTCCGCTCGCCGACGTACCCGCGCGGTGCGGACCCGGGCCGGGCGGATGCGGCTTTTGCCCCTCCCGGGACCCAGTCGTTCCACTCAGGTCGCCGCCGGAGTGCGACGAGAACGGCGCCGGCACACCCCCAACCGTGTCGGTGCCGGAACCCATCTGTGCCCCGCCTGCCGTCACGCGGTGAACGTCGCTCCCGGCCAGGCAGCGGGTCGCGACCGATGAAGCCGAGCAGGGGGGTCTGCACGTCTGCGTCGCCCGGCACCGACACCGGGGGCCCGTACTGCCCCGAGGACCGCATCAGCTCCTCGATCGGCGCCATTCCGGCGAGCAGATCGGCGCAGGCCTGGGGGTCGAGGCACTCGTCCTGGCCGGTGGCGCGGGCCAGGTCTCACGTGAAGGTCTGCACGATCCGGTCGGGCCGGACCTCGTGGAAACAGCCGTGGAACCCGAACTCCTCCCCGTCCCGGGCGGCGACGTAGCGCCAGCTGCCGCCGGTGCTGGCGTCCCAGCGGTCCAGGGTGGTCGTCATCTCGTCCGGGCCGACCCACCGGACGAACAGCTCGGGGTCGGCGTGCGCCCGGAACAGCTGGGCCGGGCTGGCCGCGAGGTCCCGGGTGACGCGGATGATCGGGACCGTCGGATCCGCCTCGCCATGCCGATCTGCTCCGTGAGTCGACCGGCGGGACAACGGGGGAGTGGTCGTTCCGGTCAGCGGTCCCGCCAGCCGACCGGCCACCACCCGTACAACGCCACGGAGCGGAGCCGGCCTCACCGCCCGTCCAGGCCCAGGGGGATCCCCCGTCACAGGGTCTCGGTGACCTTGCTCAGCCCCCGGGGGGCATCCGGGTCCTCACCCCGCGCCACCGCCAGGTGCATCGCCAGCTGCTGGAAGGGCAGGATCTCCAGGATCGGGGAGAGCTCCTCGGGCACGCCGGGTGGCAGCACGATCCCGCTCGTGGACGCGGCGACCGCCTCAGGAGTACCGACCGTGAAAACATCGGCGCCGGAACCGGTCAGGCGGGGCAGGACCCCACGCATGGCGTGACCCCCGGGTCCGTCGGCCACCACCGTGAGCACCGGCACCTGCGCATCCACGATCGCCAGGGGGCCGTGCATCAGGTCGGCGCCCGAGAATGCCTGTGCCGACACGTAGCTCGTCTCCATCAGCTTCAGCGCCGCCTCCCGCGCCGTCGGGTAGGAGTATCCCCGAGCGGTCGTGACCAGGCGCTGCGCGAACCGGTAGCGCTGGGCCTGCGCCGCGATGTCCGGCTCACGCCGCAGCAGCTCCTCCCCGAGGTCCGGCAGGGCTGCCGCCGCGTCCGGTGACCCTCCTCGACCCGGTTCAGGAGCAGGTACAGGGCCAGCAGCTGGGCGGTGTAGGACTTCGTGGCGGCCACGGCCCGCTCCGGGCCGGCCAGAACGTCGACGTGCACCTCCGCGATGCGGGCGAGCTCGGAGCCGGCGTTGTTCGTCACAGCCACCGTCAGCGCACCCTGCGCCCGGGCGACCTCCAGCGACTGGACCAGGTCCGGCGAGCCACCGGACTGGCTGATCCCGACCATGACCACGCCGTGGAGGTCCGGCCGGGCGCCGTACGCGGTCATCGTCGACGGCGAGACGAGACCGGCCGGCACCTGGTGGATGACCTCCACGAGGTACTTGGCGTACAGCGCTGCGTGGTCGGAGGTGCCCCGCGCCGCCAGCAGCACCATCCGGGGGCGCCACGACCTGACCCGCTCCGCGGCGGGGTCGAGCTGCTCCGACGACAGGAGCCGGCGCCACACCTGCGGCTGCTCGAGGATCTCCGCGTTCATCAGCGCGGCCGGGACGTCGTTGCTCGTCATGTCACTCCTTGAGGGTTGCTGGCCTGCTGCCGGGCCGGGCAGCGGCCGCCGAGGAATGCAGGGGCGCGGCGCCCGCACCGCTGCCGAGGTCGAGCCGTGCGGGTGGGTCGGCCCCGGCCGCGCCGTAGGCCGCGAGGCACGCTCCCGCCAGTGGTGCGTGCTCGGCGAAATGAGCCCTGACCAGCCGGGGCGGGAACGGGACGAGGTCGGCCAGCGCCGAGGCCAGGGTGGGTGTGATCACGTCGGCAGAGCGCAGCATGCCGCCGGACAGCGCGACGACCTCCGGGTCCAGCACGATCGCCAGGTTGGCCACCGCCCGGGCGGCCAGGTCCAGCGCCTCCTCTCCCAGGGCGGCCAGGGCCTCGTCGTCGCGGGACACGGCGGCGCCCGCGCCCCCACCGCGGCGCGCTGCCCGCATGGCCGCGAACACCTCGTCGGTGCCGGTCCGGCGACCGAGGGCGGCCGACGCCGAGGCAGCGAGCCCCGCGCCCGAGAAGCGCGCCTCCAGCGGCGCGGAACCCTCTACGAACCCGTGCACCACGCCGACCGAGGGGACCTGGTAGGCGATCTCCAGGGCCGCTCCGTGGCCGCCTCGCAGCGGCCGGCCGCCGACCACGGCCCCGGCCGAGATCCCGGTGCCGAGGTTGAGCAGAATTCCGTCAGTCACCCCGGCCAGGGCGCCCCAGTGCGCCTCCGCGGCCGTGGCAGCCTTGGCGTCGTTGTCGGCCTCGACCGCAGCGAGGCCTAGCCGCTCGGACACCGTCGCGGTCAGGGCCACCGCCTCCCAGCCCTCGTTGTTCGGAGCGAGCCGCACGGCGTGGGCCTCGACGACGCCGGGGGTGACGACCCCGACCCCGCGCACGTCGGCCCGGTGCTCCTCGAGGACCTGCCGGACCAGGCCCCGAGCGGCCGAGGCGAGGCGGTCCAGGACGACGGGGGCGCCGTCGCCGGACCGGGTCTCGATGCGCCGTGAGGCAACCACCTTCCCGGACATCGCGGCCACGCACAGCGAGATCTTGGTGCCGCCGATGTCGATGCCCAGCACCGCGGGCATCGTCATGACCGCGTCGAGCCGCCCTGGGGTCCGCCTCCGGTGAGGGCGGTGTTCGGCGACGTCCTCCTCATCCAGCTCGAGCAACAGCGGATCGACGTGCAGGTAGTACTCGTGGATCCGCTTGGGTCCGAACGGCCACTCCCGCTTCGCGCGGGCCCAGAGCGCGAAGGCGCCCGCCCCGACCACGATCCACAGCAGCGACAGCTCGATCGGGTGCAGCCCGGGGGCGTTCTTGTCGGCGTACCCGTAGATCACGATCCAGCCCAGCGCCGCGAGGATGCTGGGCAGCGGGTAGAGCCACATCCGGTACGGCCGGCGCAACGTCGGCTGGCGATGGCGCAGCACGGTGAGGGCAAGGATCTGGGCGAGCGCCTGGACCAGCACCATCACCACCGTCAGCAGCTGGATGAGCACCAGGATGGAAGTCAGCTGGCCGATCACGAAGCCGGCCGCGGTGACCACCCCCATCGTCAGCAGCCCGACGACCGGGAACTCCAGCCGCGGGTGCAGCCGCGCGAAGGACCGGAAGAACACCCCGTCCCGCGCGGCGTCGTACGGCACCCTGGAGCCGGCCAGCAGGCCGGCGAGCACCGAGGTGAACGCGGTGACCAGGATGAACACCGTGACCACCTTCGCGGCGGTGGGCCCGACGGTGCGCTCCAGCAGGACCGAGGCCACCGACGTGTACGCCGGGGAGCTCGTGTTGAGCATCTCGTGCCAGTTGACGACGCCGAGGACGCCGACCTGCATGGTGAGGTAGACGACCATCATGCCGAGCACGGAGTAGATGATGGACCGCGGGATCGTGCGGCCCGGCCGCCTGATCTCTGCGCCGAGGTAGGCGCTGGTGTTGTAGCCGAGGTAGTCGTAGACCCCTACGGTGAGGCCACCGGCGAAGCCGACCCAGAAGCCACCCCTGGTGACGTCGAAGGCGTGGGGCGGGAACGTGAACACCTGCGCCGCGTTGAAGTGGCTGTAGGCCGCCACGATCACGGCCAGCAGCGTGCAGGATCATGAGGACCCAGAGGATCTCGGCCATCTTGCCGATCGAGTCGATCCGCCGCCACAGCAGGGCGACGATCACGACGATGGCACCAAGCCCGACGACGTAGCTGTCCAACGTCGTCATCGACGGCCAGAGGTAGCGCAGGTAGGACACGAACCCGTAGATGCCGGTGGACATGATCAACGGGATGAACAGGATCGCGGTCCAGACGAACAAGAACGGCGTGAGCCGCCCGGTGCGGTACTGGAAGGCCTCCCGCAGGTAGACGTAGGTGCCGCCGGAGCCCGGCATCGCGGCGCCCAGCTCGGCCCACACCAAGCCATCGCACAGCGCCAGGAGGGCGCCGAACACCCAACCCATCACGGCCTGCGGGCCCCCGAAGGCCACGACCATCGCGGGGATGGTGATGAACGGACCGATGCCGCACATCTGTGACATGTTGATGGCCGTCGCCTGGGTGACGCCGATCCGCCGCCGCAGGTGAGGGTGATGCTGAACCGCCATGACGACCTTCCACGTGGACGACGCTGACGCCAGCCCCTTACCCGGTTGCACGGCCTACACACTGCGGTCGATCCAGCGCTCTCGGCGTCACGAGCAGGCGATCTGACCCGGACGGACGCGGCGAGCACGCCACCAGACACCCCCCTGCGCGGCTCAGAAGCAGCCCGGCGGTCGTCGCACGTCACCCGGGCGGATGAGGTCATGCGGAGGGGATGAGGCGCCCGGCCGGGCGCCGGGCCCATCGTGAGGCCTCGAGGAGGTGGCGCACCATGGACGACTCGAGCGTCGACGGCCGTCGCGCCTCGGGGCTGGCCAGGTACGCGCCCGGCCTGGCCATGCTGCGCCGGTACCAGCCGTCATGGATCCGGGCCGACCTGGTGGCCGGGCTCGTCCTCGCCGCCATCCTCGTCCCCCAGGGCATGGCCTACGCCGAGCTGGCCGGGCTGCCGGCAGTCACCGGCCTCTACACCACGATGGCCTGCCTCGTCGGGTACGCCGTCATGGGTCCGTCCCGGATCCTCGTCCTGGGACCGGACTCCTCGGTGTCCCCGCTCATCTACGCGGCGATCGTGCCGGTGGCCGCGGCGTCTGGCGACCCCGCCACCGCGATCGCCCTGGCCGGGATGCTCGCCCTGTTCGTGGGGGCGATCGAGATAGGGCTGGGGGTCGCCAAGCTCGGCTTCGTGGCGGACCTGCTGTCGAAGGAGGTCCAGGTCGGGTACATGAACGGGCTGGGCATCGTCATCATCGTCGGGCAGCTGCCCAAGCTGTTCGGTTTCTCCACGGACGCACACTCGTTCGTGGACGAGGTGGCGGCCTTCGTGCGGGGCATCGGCGAGACGAACCCGGCGACCCTCGCGGTGGGTGGGGTCACCCTGGCCCTCCTGCTCGTGCTGCCCCGGATCTCACGACGGATTCCGGCGATCCTCGTCGGCATCGCCGGGGCGACCATCGCCTCGGCCCTCCTGGACCTGTCCGCGCGTGGGGTGGCCACGGTGGGTTCCCTGCCGCAGGGACTGCCCAGGCCGGGCATCCCCTGGACCCAGATGGCCACCATCGGGCCCTTGGTGGTCGCGGCGGTGGGCATCACGATGGTGTCGCTGACGGACACCATCGCGACGTCCGCGAGCTTCGCCGCCCGCCGCGGCGACGAGGTCGACCCCGACCAGGAGATGATCGGTCTGGGCGGGGCGAACGTGGCGGCGGGGCTCTTCCAGGGGTTCCCCGTGTCCACGAGCGGCTCGCGCACCGCGGTCGCCGAGCAGTCAGGCGCCAAGAGCCAGGTCACCGGGCTGGTGGGAGCCGCGACCGTCGCCCTGCTGCTGCTGTTCCTCAACTCGCTGCTGGCGGACCTCCCGCAGACGGCCCTGGCCGCCGTGGTCATCGCCGCGGCGCTGTCCCTGGTGGATGTGGCGGCGGTGCGCCGCTACTGGCGGGTCCGCCCCACCGCAGCGATCGTGTCCCTCACCGCGGCCGCGGGGGTGATCTTCGTCGGGGTGCTGCCCGGGATCCTCGTCGCCATCGCCCTGTCGATCCTCATCTTCTTCCGGCGGAACTGGTGGCCGCACGGCGCGGTCCTCGGGAGGGTCGCCGGTCGAGGGTGGCACGACCTCCACACCTGGGACGGCGCCGCCGAGGTCGCCGGCATCGTGGTGTATCGCTGGGAGGCGCCGCTCATCTTCGCCAACGCCGGTCTCTTCCGTCGCCAGGTGCGGTCGCTGGTGGCCGAGAAGCACGCGCGCTGGGTTGTGCTGGAGTGCGAGGCGGTGACCGACATCGACGTCACCGCCGCCGCGATGCTCGAGCAGCTGGACCAGCAGCTCAACGAGCAGGGGGTCCACCTCGCCTTCGTCGAGCTGAGGAGCAGGCTGCAGGACCTCGTCCTGCGCTACGGGCTGTTCGAGACGCTGGACCGAGACCACTTCTACCCCAGCGTCGAGGCTGCGCTCGCGGCGATCGCCGCTGCCGACAAGGCGGCGACCGTCGCCGGGCCACCGCGGCCGCGCGCGGAGCCAGCGGTGGAGCCGGGTGCGGGAGACGGCGACCCACCGCGGCGTGGCCAGCAGGGCGGCGCGCCGGGCTGACCGCACGACCGGCGTCCGTCCGGCCGCCCGTGTGCTCGTTGGGAGCCGGCCCGAGGCGTCTCCAGTCGGGGCGGCCGTCGCCGGGGTCAGCCCAGCACGTGGGCAGAGGCGCCCTCTCCGGAGCTCAGGCCCCGCAGCGCGGACAGGGCTGCGAGCGTGTCGTCGTCCAGGCCGGTCAGGTCTGCGGGGACCGAGCTCAGCGCCCGGACGATCGTCGCGGCCAGCCCGACCGCGGCCTCGGCCGTCAGCTCGAGCGCCACGCGGCCGGCGGGCGACCCGTCGGCGGGGGCGAGGTCGATGTTGAGCGTGTGTTCGGCCATCGCATGCACCGGGTGGTCGTAGTAGACCGTGGCCGCGGTGAGCCCGGTCCAGCGCTGCGGGCCCTTCCCGCTGCCGGTCACCGCACAGCGCTCGGTGTTGTAGGTGCACATGTCAGCGCCCCCAGCCTTCGGGGCTGCCGAGGTTCTCGGCGAGGAAGTCACGGATGAGCTGCCAGCCCGCCACGGCGGCCACCGGGCGGTACGACGGCCGGTCCACGGCGAAGAACGCGTGCCCGGCGCCCTCGAAGGTGTGGAAGCTGTGCGCCTTGTCCAGACCGGTCAGGATGTCGTCGAGCTCGCGGACCTCGGAGGGTGACGGGTAGCCGTCGTCGGCGCCGAACAGGCCGAGCACGGGGGCCGACAGGCGCGGAAGCCGGTCCCGCAGGCTGCGCACCGACATGCCGCTGCCCTCGGGCGGGTCTGCGAGGACGAACGCGCCGTAGCAGTCGACCACGGCATCCAGGTCCAGCTCGCAGGCGGCGAGCACGCTCTGCCGGCCGCCGGAGCAGTGGCCGATGACCGCGACCTTGCCGTTGGCGCCCGGGATGCCCGACAGGTGCTCGACGGCCCCGCGCACGTCCCCGACGAGCTGCTCGTCCGGCACCCCGCCCTTGGCGCGGCTCGCCGCCGCGGCGTCGTCGGGCGCCGCACCGGGTGCGTCCCGGTGGTGCAGGTTGGGGGCCACTGCGGGGTACCCCCACGACGCGAACCGCCGGACGATCTCCTTCGACGCCTCGTCGAAGCCCGGCATGTGGTGGATCACCACGACACCTCCGGCCCCGGTCGGCGCAGTGGGGGTGGCGGCGTAGGCCTCGATCGTGGCGGACTCGTGCCCGGTCACAGTCGTCGAGCCCGAGAGGAAGGTGTCGGTCACCCTGGCGCTCCTTGTCATGGGTTGGTGGTCATGGGTTGGTGGACGTCACGGGCGGTGGACGTCGCAGGGTGGCGGAGGTCACGCGGTGGTGGAGGTCACGCGGTGGTGGAGTCCGTGGCCAGGCGACGGTCCGCGATCCCGCGCAGGATGGGGATGGCCGCGGCGAGGGTCCTGCGCTCGTCGTCGGTGAGCGCCTCGATGTCGGCCGAGAGCCGGCTGGTGCTCTCGCTGCGCAGTCCCTCCAGGGTGCGCCGCCCATGGGCGGAGAGCCGCAGCAAGAACGCCCTGGCGTCGCTCGCGTCCCGTTGTCGCAGGACCCATCCTGCCTCGGTCAGGATGTCCACCAGACGGGTCATGCTGGCCGGTGAGACGCCCATCTGCGCTGCGAGGTCACCTTGCCGGCACCCCTCGCCGTGACGCGCCAGCGCGGCGAGGGCGGCCAGCCGCGTGGGCGTGATGCCGGACTTCGTCGCCGGCACGCGCAGGTGGTAGGCCAGCCGGTTGACCTCCGTGCGCAGCGAGCCGGCGAGGTCGTGGACGGAGCCGGTGCCCTCCTCCACGGCCGACGGGACCGGCGCGGTCGACGTCATCGGACCGTGGCCCTGACGCCGTCCGCCTGCGACTCCTGGGGTGCCGGCTCGTCCGCGTGGACGTACTTCCCCCCGCGCAGCCACGAGGCCGCCGCGGCGACGAGGCAGGCCGCGATGGCGAACGCGAAGGCCACGACCAGGCCCTGGTGGAAGGGCTGGGAGATCAGTGACGGGAAGAAGCTGCGGCCGGTCAGGTACGCCGCGTCGCCGGGCGCAAGGTGGTGGATCGCCGTCGGGCCGAGCAGGGACTGGATCGGGTTGTACCCGAGCAGCGAGGCGAACAGCACCGCCACCGGGGGCAGCCCGGCCACCTGCTGCGCCTGCGCCTGGGACACCCCGTGAGCGGTGAGCCCGCTGGCCATGGCCTGGGGCAGCGCGCCCGCGAGTCCGGTGACCATGAGGGAGAAGAAGATCCCGATCGAGAGCACCATCGCCGAGTTCTGGAACGTCGTGCTCATGCCGCCCCCGACCCCTCGGCGGTTCGGCGGCAGCGCGTTCATGATGCCGGCTCGGTTCGGCGAGGCGAACAGCCCCATGCCGAGACCGTTGACCAGCAGGGCTGCGGCGAACTGCCAGTAGGTGAAGTCGACCGGCAGGGCGAGCAGCCACACGAAGCTGAGTGCGGCGACGACCATGCCACCGGTGGCGAAGGGGCGCGCCCCGAACCGGTCGGAGAGGTAGCCCGAGGCCGGCCCGGCGATGAGGAACCCGATCGTCATCGGGAGCATGAAGATGCCCGCCCACAGCGGGGTGGAGGCGAAGGAGTATCCGTGGCGCGGCAGCCAGATCCCTTGCAGCCAGATGATGAGGATGAACATCAGGCCGCCACGGCCCAGCCCGGACAGGAGGCTGGCGAGGTTGCCCGCGCTGAACGCCCGGATCCGGAACAGGTCGAGGTGGAACATCGGGTGGGCCACCCGTGTCTCGATGACGCAGAAGGCGACCAGCACCGCCGCCCCGCCGACCAGGCCGGCGACCACCCAGGGGTTGGTCCAGCCCATGATGTGGCCGGCGTACGGCTGGATGCCGTAGGTGATCGCGACGAGTATCGCGACGAGCCCGACCCCGAACGTCAGGTTGCCCCACCAGTCGATGCCGCCGTGGTGGCGCACCCCCGTGTCGTGGAGCTTCAGGTACGCCCACACTGTGCCGAACAGGCTGACCGGCACCGAGACGAGGAAGACCAGCCGCCAGTCGATCGGGGCGAGGATCCCCCCGATGACCAGACCGAGGAAGGATCCGGCGATGCCCGCCACCATGTTGAGGCCCAGGGCGAGGCCGCGCTGGTCGACCGGGAACGCGTCGGTGATGATCGCGCTGGAGTTGGCCATCAGCAGGGCGCCACCGACGCCCTGGAGCACCCGCATGACGATCAGCCACAGCACGCCCGGCGTGCCGGTCATCCACGTCGCAGCCAGCAGCACCGAGAAGACCGTGAAGATCGCGAAGCCGGCGTTGTACATCCGGACGCGGCCGTACATGTCGCCGAGGCGCCCGAAGCTGACGACGAGCACCGCGGTGACGACGAGATAGCCCATCATCAGCCACAGCAGGTAGCTCGAGTTGCCAGGTGCCAGCGGGTTGATGTGCAGCCCGCGGAAGATGTCCGGCAGGGCGATGAGCAGGATCGAGGAGTTGATCGTGGCGATGAGCACGCCGAGGGTCGTGTTCGACAACGCGACCCACTTGTCACCCGGAGCGGTAGTGCCATTCATGTTGTTTCAAGCGTACTAACTAGTTCGGCTGGCCGCCACGGGGCGCCGTCGATCCGGCCCGCCCCGAGGCGACCGCCGGCAGGATGTGGGTGGCGCCCTCGAGCCGTGGACCTTCGGGTACCTGCTCGGCATCATCCTCACCCGGGACCCGTTCATGCACCGGATCCATATCGCGAGTCCGAGCGCGTCCCGTTCTGACCGCGGCCGTGCCACCGGGGCGGCCAGGTCGATCGCTCCACGCGCCTCGCCCGACCGCACCAGACCGCACCGACCCGCACCGACCGCACCGAGGGTTGACCCGGCGCCAGTGCGGGAGCAACGTGAACGAGGACCGCAACGTCGATCGTGCCAGCCAGCCTTTGGAGGCGCAGATGGCGACGCACCAGGGAAACCTGGCATTGCTGGAGGACCCGGTGGCCCAGCGACTGTTGCAGTCGCCGGTTCCCGCGAGGTTGGCCTACACGTGGACCGACGGGACGCCGCGCGTGGTGCCGATCGGATTCCATTGGAACGGCAAGGAAGTCGTGCTGGGGACGCCGCCGGACGCGCCGAAGATGAAGGCGCTGAAGGACGGGACCGCGGTGGCCCTGTCCATCGACACGACGACGCCGCCGTACAAGGCGTTGCAGATCCGCGGCACGGTGCGGATCGACCTCGTCGAGGGCATCGCGCCCGAGTACGAGGCCATGACGATCCGGAGCCTCGGCGAGGAACAGGGGCGGGCATGGCTGGAGACCCTGCGCCCGCTCTCCCCACGTATGGCGCGGCTTATCGTCACCCCGCAGTGGGTCGCCGTTCTCGACTTCGAGAGCCGCTTCCCCAGCGCCATGGAGCGCGCGATGGAAGGCGCCGGGATGGCGGGCTGAGCCACCGAGCCGCTCGGCGGGGCATGGTCGAGCGCAACGCCGCCGCCGTGGACCTGACCGCCGAGATGTCGCGCAGCCGTCCCTGCGCCCGCGCGAGGCCACCCGGCGCCTGACCGACAAGGTCCCGCAGACCCGCGGCATCTCCGTGGCGGGGACAGGACCGTGCTCGCTGTGCTTCACCGTGCCGGTTGACTACGCCGCCAAGCCGGGAGGCGTCGGTGGTGGAGTGGGTGACACGCACCGGAGCTTTGCCCGCGCGCCTACACCCCAGGAGGGCCGCCGGGGTGGCGCCTCGTCTGGTTGGCTACGCCAAGCGCACCGCCCGCCTCTACACCCCGCGGCGCCTGGGACGTGCGCGTCCTGCAGGTCGCCACCACCCAGTGCGCCAACGGGTACACCCCCATGAGGCGCGTGAGCGTGCGCTGACCAGTCGCGACGCGACCCAACGGACCGGCTGGTCGCCCTCGCCACGCCAGGGCGCCCCGCCAACAAATGCTCACGCAGCCCGGGACCGGCAGCCGCCGGTGGTGCCCGTCCGCAGAGTGCACACCGCTCAGGGGCGCACCGCGTGTCTGGACGTCGGAAGCGCTGCCGGCCCTCTTTGGGTGTGTCCGGGGCGACGCTTGCGCGCTAGCGTCAAAGATCTGCGGCCGCAGGGATCGGGCATGTCGACCGCCGGTCCTGAAGGAGTCGTGACCGTGAAGCAGAGCCGACGAGTGCGAGTGGGTGGCCGTGTGGGTGTCGTGGCCGCTGTCAGCGCGATGACCGTGGCGGGCACCAACCTGGTCCCGGCCGTGGCCTCCGTTGCCGCAGCGCCCAAAGGCACGCTCGTGGCAAAGAATCTGGATAACCCGCGGGGCCTGAGCTTCGGCGCCAGCGGTGTGCTGTACGTGGCCGAAGCGGGCCACGGAGGGCCCGTGTGCCTGGGCCCGGGCCCGGAGGGTTCCCCGTTGTGTGTCGGCCTCACCGGGGCGGTCAGCAGGGTGCGTCGCGACGGGCGCGTCGTCCGCCTTGTGACCGGCCTCGTCTCCGCAGCCGACCCCAAGGGGCAGTCGGCCGAAGGTCCGGTGTCGGTCTCCTCCCGACACGGACGGGTGTACGCCCTCATCGGAGCGAGCGCGCGCGGGCTACCGCCGAAGGCGCCGACGGGCCCGGTGCTCACGGCGGCCCGGCAGCAACTGGGCCGAGAGATCCGCCTGACCGGGCGCGGGCGTTACACCCCCGTGGCACCAGTTGGTGACATTGACTACCTCTGGAGCGCGGCACACAAGAAGCTGAACCCGCAGTTCCCGGACGCGAATCCCAATGCCATCCTGGCGGTGGCCGGGGGCGCGTACGTCGCGGACGCCGGGGCCAACACGCTGGACTGGGTCTCCTCCACCGGAAAGGTGAAGGTGCTGGCCTACCTCAACGTCCCCAAGGGTGCCCCGGTTGACTCGGTGCCGACCTGCCTGGCCAAGGGCCCGGACGGAGCCCTCTACATCGGTGAGCTACTCGGTGGCTACCTGACCGCAGGTCACGCTCGGGTGTGGCGGTACAGCCACGGCAGCGCCCGCGTGTGGAAGACCGGTCTCACGGCCGTGAACGGGTGCGGGTTCGACTCCCGCGGTAACTTCTACGCCACCGAGATCTTCGCCAAGGGCCTGACATCCGGCTCCCCGATCGGGGCGCTGGTACAGGTCGCCAAGAACGGGCGCCGCAGCGTCTGGGGTGCCGGGCAGTTATTTGCGCCCTCTGGGTTCGCCTTCAGGGGCGGCGACGTCTACGTCTCCAACTGGAGCGTCATGCCGGCCGCGAACTCCGGCGGCCCCACCGGCCAGATCATCAAGTTCCACGGGGGCTGACGGGCCGCCGCCCCGTCACGCGCCGCAGCGCCCATGGGACATGGCGGACGGGTCGCAGTAGGTCAGACCAGTCGCGGGTTCGGTGATCACTCCATCCCGCACGCGCATGACAGCCTGTTGCCCGACGCTAGGCGCCGGGCGCATGGGGGTGAACGCACTGGGGTCCCACGCCCGGACCCGGGTCACCGTGAGCGTGGCTCGCCCTTCGTGCTCGTCACCCGAAGCCTTGGAGAGGTGGAAGGTCAGGTATGCCGCGGCAGTGCAGCAGCCGGAGTTGCTGTCTTCGGTGCCCGATCCATCCGGGTGCACGATCAGCCTGCGCGTGTGCCCGTCCCAGCTGCCAACGAATCGGTCCAGTCCTGCAGCCGTCGTCGCGGAGTGGTCACCACCCTGCGAGGTGGCCTTGCCCGTCCGGGTCGACTCGCCCGTCGAGGTGGCCTCGCCCGTCGGGGTCGACTCGCCCGTCGAGGTGGCCTCGCCCGTCGAGGTGGCCTCGCCCGTCGGCGAACCGACAGCACCCGGGCGGGTGTCGTGCGTGACCGGCGTCGTGCCCGAACCGGCAGCGCACGCGGCCAGCCCGGCTCCCAGCACGAGGGCCACGACGAGGAGAGCCGGACGGGCTGCGCGGGTCATGGTTCCCCCTGAGGCGGTCACGGGCTCGAGAGACCATGAGGCTGCTGATCATTCGTCCGGCCAGCGCCATCGGACGCGGGTAGCGCCACACGGCACACCGCATACCCCGCGAGGGACCCGTAGAGACGGACGACGCGCATCATCCTCACGCGGGACCGTTCATGCACCGGACCGACATCGCCAGGGCGACCTGCGTCCCGCTCGCGCTCTCGCCAGGGCACGAGGGCGTGCTCGTCGACGGAAGCCCTTGAGCAATGGATCAATCTCCACCTCGAGGCAGGTGAAGACGCACACAGCATCGATCCGCAGGAGTTGGCGCGGCATGCGAGCGCCATGACGATGCTGAACACTGATGGGCACCTGTGGCCGGACGCGGACGAGTCCGCACGAGCTGCCGTGGGGACGGTGCTGGCAGCGCGTGCGGACTCGAGGCCGACGACTTCGCGGTCTGCAGACAGAGTGCGGACTACGGACGCTCCGTGAACGCAACCGCAGGTCAAGGGGCCGCCGGTGTCAGATGTCGAAGTACCACCCGAACCTGCCCTCCAAGATCGGCCCACTAGGCCTCTGACCTGCAGGTTCTCACGAAGACAGGACCGTTGGTAGGGGAGTGATCGGGGCTGGACAGACACCGAGTTGTGCCAAAGTTGTGCCAAAGCTGGCGCTTCGGTGAAAGGTGCGGACGGGTCGGTCATTGATCGGCTGCTGTGTCGGGCCCAGGGCAAGGCTTCATCCTTGTGGGGGCATAACGGCCAGCGCACGCCCGTGGGCGAGGGCTACGACCTGCCTGACACCGTTCCGGTTCGGGCTGCGGATGTTGGAGGAGCAGTTCGGCCCGCCCGGTGCTGGGGGTGCCTCCCTACCTGCAGGACGTGTGGCTCGATGGCGAGGACTCCCTGGCCCTCGCCGGCTGGTCGGAGGCGGCGCGTGGCCCCGCCGCGTCCGCCACGCTGTCGGTGGCGGTGGTGCGCTTCCCCCGGATCTCCAACGCCACCGACGTCGACGCGCTCGCTGCGGAGCCGGGGGTCTCGGTCCGGGTGACGGCGGACCCCACCGAGGTGGCGGCCGCCGACCTGGTGGTGCTCCCGGGGTCGCGGTCCACCCTGTCCGACCTGGCGTGGATGCGGTCACGTGCGCTGGACGTGGCGGTGCTGCAGCGGGCCGCGCAGCGGCGCCCGGTGCTCGGCATCTGCGGGGGCTACCAGATGCTCGCCGGCACGGTGGAGGACCCCGCCGCGGTCGAGTCGCCCGTGCCGGCCAGCGTCCGCGGTCTGGGGCTCCTGCCCACGCAGGTCCGGTTCGCCTCCCGGAAGCAGCTGGGCACCCCGGCGGGGTCCTGGCGCGGGCAGGAGGTGACGGCCTACGAGATCCACCACGGCGTGACCACGCCGGCCGGTGCCTGCGAGACCGCCGCCGAGCCGTTCCTGGACGGGTGGAACGTGGGCACGACGTACGGCACCACCTGGCACGGCGCCTTCGAGAACGACGGGTTCCGCCGCACGTTCCTCGCCGAGGTCGCGCGCCGCACCGGTGTGCCGTGGCGCCCCGCGCCCGGTGCACCGGGGTTCGCCGCGCGGCGGGAGGCCGTGCTCGAGCGGCTCGTCGACGCGGTGGAGGAGCACCTGGACACGAAGGCGCTCGCCCGGCTGATCGGCGTGGACCTGTGAACGGCCGGACCGGAAGCCTGCAAAACGTTGACCGCACACAGGCCGCGAGGAAGACCGTGACCCCTGAGCGGCCCCAGCGCCCGACGCCACTGCGCTCAGCGTCGTAGGCATCAGCCGACGGCTGGGCGGCCCTCGCCCCGTCGGCTCGCGCCGTCCTCGGACGGGCCCGCGTGGTCATCGGCGCGCGGCGCCAGCTGGCCCTGCCCCGCGTCGGGCGCCCACCTCGCCCGTGGCCCTCTCCAGCAGGCCGCTGCCCGGCCTGCTGGAGAAGCACCCCGACGACGGGCCTGGTCGTGCTCGCCAGCGGCGACCCGATGTTCTTCGGGATGGGCCGTGCGGTCATCGAGCTGCTCGGCGCCGGCAGCGTGACCGTGCTGCCGGCTGGCGATTGCAATGGGGCGCCCCGCTAAGCACGAGTGCGACGCGTGGTGCCCAAACAGTCACCGCTTGAACCCCTAGCCCATCACGTGGGGTGAGTCATGGGACTTGAACACGTCATCGAACCGGTGCGCGGCACGGGCGCCACGCACGACACACGCTACCTGCTCGAAGGGACACCAGATCCTGCGTCGCTGATCGTCGTCGAGCGTCCTGGATCGTCGTCCAGCGTCACTCCTGCCCCCCAAACTGCCCCCCAGTTCGAGGAACGGCCATGTTGCGACTGCGGCGGCCCCTTGTCGCGCTGGGTGACGTTCGCCCACGACGAGGCGCACGCTCTCACGGACGATCGCAGGGCAGGGGCGGGATGGCGGTCCCGATGATCGGCTGGGCCGCTGCGGTGTCGGCCGCCTGGGCTACCTTCTCGATGCGAGGCGCCGGTGGCCGGTGGGTCAGTCGAAGATGCGAGCGATGTCGTCCAGGCGATGGGGAACGAGGGTGAACCAGGCCCAGGAGCCGCGACGTTCACGAGTGAGCAGGCCGGCCTCGGTCAGGACCTTCAGGTGGTGGCTGACCGTCGGCTGCGACAAGTCCACCGCGCCGGTCAGGTCACACACGCACGCCTCTTGCGGGTCGGCCGCGCGGATGATGCTTAGCAGCTGCAGGCGCACCGGGTCGGCGACCGCCTTGAGCAGCGCGGCGAGCTGATCCGCGTCGGGCCGCGTCAGTGGCGAGGTCAGCGCACCGCCGCAGCAGGCCGTCGACTCGGCCGGGGCAGTGGGCAAGGACGTCACCACGCGTTCACCGCTACATCGACATCCGTCAATATTGACACGTAACGATGCTACTGGAACGCTGAAGGTCCCGACAAGAACGCGAAGGGCACCACAGTGAGCACCCCCCAACCGGCGGCCGTCGTCCATGACTCCGTCACGGCGAAGCTGTCCACGCTGGACCGGTTCCTGCCGGTGTGGATCCTGGCCGCGATGGTCGCCGGGCTGCTGCTCGGCCGGCTCGTCCCCGGCCTGGACACGGCGCTGGAGCGCCGTCCAGGTCGACGGCGTCTCCCTGCCGATCGCCCTGGGCCTGCTCGTGATGATGTACCCGGTGCTGGCCAAGGTCCGCTACGACCGGCTGGACACGGTCACCGGCGACAGGAAGCTGCTGGTCAGCTCGCTGCTGCTGAACTGGGTGATCGGCCCGGCGCTGATGTTCGCCCTGGCCTGGATCTTCCTGCCGGACCTGCCCGCGTACCGGACCGGGCTGATCATCGTCGGCCTGGCCCGGTGCATCGCCATGGTGATCATCTGGAACGACCTGGCCTGCGGCGACCGCGAGGCCGCCGCCGTGCTCGTGGCCATCAACTCCGTCTTCCAGGTCGTCGCGTTCGCCGGCCTCGGCTGGTTCTACCTGTCGGTCCTGCCCGGCTGGCTGGGCCTGTCGCAGACGCACATCGACGCCTCCACCTGGGACATCGCCCGCTCGCGTGCTCATCTTCCTCGGCATCCCGCTGCTGGCCGGGTTCCTCTCCCGCCGCCTCGGGCGAGAAGGCCAGGGGCCGGCAGCTGGTACGAGTCCACGTTCCTCCCACGCATCGGCCCGTGGGCGCTGTACGGGCTGCTGTTCACCATCGTCATCCTGTTCGCCCTGCAAGGTCGACGCCATCACCTGCCAGCCCGCTGGACGTCGCCCGGATCGCGCTGCCGCTGCTGGTCTACTTCGCCCTCATGTGGGGCGGCGGCTACGCCCTGGGCGCCGGCATCGGCCTGGGCTACGAGCGCACCACCACGCTGGCGTTCACCGCCGCCGGGCAACAACTTCGAGCTGGCCATCGCGGTGGCCATCGCCACCTTCGGCGTCACCTCGGGCCAGGCCCTGGCCGGCGTCGTCGGCCCGCTGATCGAGGTCCCGGTGCTGGTCGGCCTGGTCTACGTCAGCCTCGCCCTGCGCAAGCGCTTCACCCCATCAAGCCCCATCACGCGCCGCTAGGAAGGACCGACGACCGATGACCGCACCCACTCCCCACGTCACCCTGCGGGACGCCGAGTACGAGCGGATCGTGGCCGAGCTGACCAACCGGTACGACGGCGTCTTCTCCCCGGCGACCGTCGAGCGTGCCGTCACCGAAGCCCGGGCCGCGCTGGAGCCACTGACCGCGCATTCCCGGCTACCTGCCGGTCCTGACCGAGCGGATGGCCCGCGACCAGCTGCTCGCCGCCGCCCGGGTCGAGGGCCGGATCGTCACCGCCACCCCGGAGCTGCTCTTCGTCTGCGTCCACAACGCCGGCCGCTCCCAGATGGCCGCGGCCCTGGCCCAGCACCTGTCCGCCGGGAAGGTCCATGTCCGCTCCGCCGGGTCCGCCCCCAGCGGTGAGATCCACCCGTTGGTCGTCCAGGCCCTGGCCGAGCGCGGCATCGACCTGACCGAGGCGTTCCCCAAGCCGCTGACCGACACCGTCGTCCACGCTTCCGACGTCATCGTCACGATGGGCTGCGGCGACGCCTGCCCCGTCCTCCCCGGCAAGCGCTACGAGGACTGGGACGTGCCCGACCCCGCCGGACAACCCATCGAGGCCGTGCGAGCCATCCGCGACGACATCCAGGCCCGGGTCACCACCCTGCTCGACCAGGTCCTCCACCCCTGAGCTTCGTCAGAACCAGCACCGAAAGGCACCTCGTGACCGACAAGCCCAGCGTCCTGTTCGTCTGCGTTCACAACGCCGGCCGTTCCCAGATGGCGGCGGCCTACCTGACGCACCTGTCCGCAGGAGCCGTCGAGGTCCGCTCCGCCGGCTCCGAACCGGCCGACCAGGTCAACCCCTCGGCGGTCGCCGCGATGGCCGAGGAGGGCATCGACATCACTGCGGAGACGCCCAAGATCCTGACCACCGAGGCGGTGCAGAAATCCGACGTCGTCATCACGATGGGCTGCGGCGACACCTGCCCCATCTTCCCCGGCAAGCGCTACGAGGACTGGCAGCTGGAGGACCCGGCCGGCAAGGGCGTGGACTCCGTCCGGCCCATCCGCGACGAGATCCGGTCCCGCATCCTGACCCTGCTGGACCAGCTCGACATCCCCGTCGCCAGCATCTGACGCCCCCCGTACCGAGCCGTTCACTCCGCCACCGCGTGTGGCCACTCGACCGGCCATGAAGGACCTACCTGGAGGAGCGCCGTGACCGGCAAACCCAGGGTCCTGTTCGTCTGCGTGAAGAACGGCGGGAAGTCTCAGATGGCCGCCGCGCTCCTGCGCCTACGGGCCGGCGACGCCATCGAGATCCACTCGGCAGGCACCACACCCGGTACGGCGATCAACGACCTCTCCGCGCAGAGCGTGGCCGAGGTCGGGGCGGACATGTCCGGGCAGGCCCCCACAGCCATCAACCCGGACATCCTGCGCCGCGTGGACCGCGTGGTGGTCCTGAGCAGGGACGCCGTCGTCGAACCGGCGCTTGGCATGACCGGCACGATCGAGACCTGGGACACCGACGAGCCCTCCACCCGCGGCATCGACGGCCTGGAGCGGATGCGCCGGGTCCGCGACGACATCGACGACCGCGTCCGCAAACTCGCCACCGAGCTCACCACCGGCACCTGACGACGCCGGCATCGCCCGGCTCCGGGCGGGCCACCGCCGAACTCTCCCCAGACCACCGACCGCCCTGCTGCCACGCCGCGGTGTGCGCACCGAGTGACGTTGTCGGCATCCCTCGCATGCTGGAGCCGGACCCACCCTGGCAGTGGTCGCCACTACGCTGACGCCGGCCGCGCATCTAGCCGAGCTCGTACGACTCCAGGCGGCGCGACCCACGAAGGGGGAGACGTTGAGCACAAGCGGCAGAACGGAACCGGATGAGTTGCTAGTAGCACGGCCCAGTAACCCGAAGACGTTGCGGCGCCCCGCACCGACGTACCCGTTCCTGCGCAGCAACGTGACCGGCGCGGACATCCTCTGGGGCTTGCTGCCCCGAGCGCTTGGACGGTCGCTGTTGCCCCAGGTCACGACCGAGACGTTCCTCCCGCGGCTCGCCCCTCAGCTCTCCGAGACGCTGACCGCTCTTATGCGTGACAGCGGCCCCGACACGCGGGTACTTATGAGGCGCCTTCAGGGGGAGAGCACCGCTGAAGTAATGACGGGCGCCGTGTTCGGCACTGACCCCCGGGAGGTGGTGCGGCGCCTGCGGGGGGAGCGCGCCGAGGTGATGAATCGCATCCTGTCCGGCAGCGACACTCAGCAGCAACTGTTGGGGCGCATGCGGCCGGAGGCCAGCGTCAACGTGAGCAGGATCGTCTTGTCGGACAGCGCCTTCTCCGGCATGCGTTCCGCCCTGCTCTCACAGTCGACAGTGGAAGCCCGCGGCGCTGGCCAATGTCGGTGGCACGTCGGCGACGGCACAGTTCGTGCAGACCCTGCGGCATGTCACCGACGTCAACGTCCGGTTCGCCGGGCTCGTCTCCGCCGCCCAAAGCGCGAAGCCGACCCCGGCGGCGCGCTCGCTGGGCTACTACCAGAACTACATCCGCGATTTGCCGGCCCAGCCGACAGCGCACCAGCAGCTGATGTCACTCAACGCCGGCCAAGGCATTGGGGGCCTGGTAGCGAGCAGTGCCTTGCTGATCGCCGAGACCGAGGACGGGGCGCTCGCCCTGGCCGATGAAGTCGATGAGGTCATCATCGAGCCGTGGCGCCGCGGCGCCGCCGATGCTCGCGATGACTTGTACCGCCGACTGAGCATGCTCGACCCCGGGCTGCCTGAACTCCTCAAGGGCGCATGGCACGAAACAGTCACGCCCGGGCCCGCGGCCCTGGTCAAAATGTCCACGTGCATCGTCGAGGCGATCGACCGTTCGCTGCGCGCTGCCGCGCCCGATCCTCGCATCGCGGAGGAGAAGCCGGGCCAGAAGCAGCGCCTGACGAGAGCCGCGCGGGTGCGGTACACCGGCATGCGCGTCGTCGAGGTTGCCGAGTTCGAGCTCGCTCTGGCACACCTCGACGTGCCAGAGCTGGTCTGAACCGGTCTGGACGGCTTCGGCCCGCGCTCGGGCCCGCGCCGTCCGCACCGCCGCCAGCACACGGGACACGCACTATCCGCGGCAAATGAGGATGTTGCCGGGGGAGCGGCCAGCTTGTCGTCGTGCTAGGCGGGATCGACGACCAGTTGCTCGTAGAAGGGCTGGAGTTCTTGCCACCGCGTCCGCGCGTCGCAGCGTTCACGGCCGGCGAGGTAGGCGGCTAGATCTTCGACGTGGATCTGGTCTCCGGCGCCGTAGGCGGCGATTTGGTCCAGGGGCACGCCGCGGTCCTCGATGACCAGGAAGGTGTGGTCTCCGTCGGCGGTAAGTGTGACCTCGAAGACGCCGTCCGGCTCGCCCTCGGACTTGGTCAGGAGCAGGAGCCGCCGTGGGGGCTCACACACGTCCACCCGACAGGTACCTTCCCATCCGCTGGCGAAGAACCGTGCGCGGAACTCACCACCGTGGTGCAGTTCGCCGTCGACTTCGCCGAGCCAGCGAGCGAGACGGTCCGGATCGGTCAGGGCGGACCACAGGTCGTCCACATCGGCGTCAAAGCGGTCCTCAAGACGCACGATGCCCTTGCCATCGGCGGCCCGCAGCGTGCCCAACGTGCGCACACTTCCAGGCGTGTTGGCGGTCATCGGGTGCTCCTTCGCTCACGCTTGCCGCGTGCTATCTCGGTGTGTAGGGCATCGAGGCGCTGGTCCCACAGCGCCAAGTAGCGGCTCAGCCAGTCGTTGATCTCGGTCAGTGGCTGCGGCCTGAGCGAGTAAACCCGGCGTTGCGCTTCTTGGCGGACCTCCACCAGGCCCGCCTCCCGCAGCACCCGCAGGTGGCGCGAGACGCCTGGCCGGGCAATCGGCAGCAGGGCTGCCAGTTCGCCCACGGTCGCCGGGCCCTCGGTGAGCGCCTCCAGCATCGTCCGACGGCTGTCGTCCGCGAGCGCCTTGAGAGCAGCTTCCATCGCACATGTGTACCGACACGTGTACGTACGCGTCAAGGTACATAGCCAAACTTTGCGGATTCACTGTCCGCGGCAAATCCGTACGTTGGGGGCGTCCGGGGTCACGTTCTGGAGCGCAACCCGCTCAACGACGTCGTTGCGCTCGGCCCGGGCGCGGGTCTGTCCCATCCATTGTCGGCCGGGTTCGTGCCGCTTCAGTGCACCCCCCGGACCGGACTTCTCGGCGGACGGAGACGGGCGTCCTTGTGCTCAGATGTCATCTTGATTCGTGGCCTCTCGACGCCCGATCACCTCTGGCGGACAGGCAACTACGGCAGTGGTGGTGTCCCGCGCGGGCCCGTAGGCGATCGAGCTGCTTCGGGTCCGCCCCCTCGGCTGCGGATCGTCCCCGTGGGGTGATGTGGGTCCCACCATCCCCCGAGAACATCAGGTAACCGACCACACCACTCCCGCCCTGAAGGAGACGAGATGGCCTCACAAGCCGCGCCTGAGTCTGCCCTCGACAGCATCGCCCGCGGAGACGCGCCGGTGCTGGAGAGCCTGCTCACGATGAACCTGAACTCGCTGATGGCCTCGCAACTGGATGTGAAGACGTACTTCCTGGTGCGGCTCGCGGCGCTGGTGGCGATGGATGCCGCACCAGTGTCCTACGTCATCAATCTCGGTCTGGCCGGTGAAGCCGGCGTGACGCTCGAGGACGTCCAGAACCTGCTGATCGCCATCGCTCCGGTCGTGGGCAGCGCTCGGGTGGCGGCCGCGGCCGGAAGCGTTCTCCAGGGCGCGTTCGACATGACGGCGGCCGAGCAGGCGCAAGCCGGCCACTCCGGAGGTCAGTCCTGACCCCTGCCCCTTGTGCCAACCGTGACCGGTTTCGCGGGGTCGACCGGCTGGGGCACATGGGGCGCCCCAGCAACGACGACCGAGGGGGCAGCAAACGGCCCACCGCCGCGTGCCCCCCCGCATCCTGTGCGTGCCGGCCATCGCCTGCCTATCGCCGTCGTTTGCGGCGGTGCCGGTTCCGTCAGGCATCGCGACGGGCGGGCTCCGTCGAGGCCGTGTTCAGCTCGCCGCCGTGCACGCCCAAGGCGTGGATGAAGGGCAGCGACATGGGGGATCTTTGGTGGGGCGGCGGCCAGCCAGAGGATGGAAGTTCCCCTCGTTACTGGATGCCGCGGAGTCGCACATCAAGCCGTCGCCCGCGGGACTCACGGGGATTGCTCTCCGCGCCCACCAAGGCCAGCACGACGGCATGGCCGCCGCTCTGCTTGCGCGGCGGAGCTTTCCGCTGGTGTTGAGCAGTCCGCTGTCGGTGCCTGCCTGGCGGTCGCGTGTCAGTTCATCCAGGAGCGGAGGGACTTCTTGCGCGCCCGCCGCCAAGCGGTCTCGAAGCGGTCGACGGCGAGCTGGCCCCGCTGTTCCTCGTGGGCGTGCAGGCGGCCGTTGGCGAACGCCGCGGGGGGAGCTGTCTCCTGGCGTGCCAGCTGCTCCAGCCGGGTGCGCATCACGACGCTGTCCTGGTGCTCGCCGAGCTCCTCCTGCAGGGTCTCCATGGCCTTGGCGAACCGGGCGGCCGGCTTGCCGAAGAACTCGGTCATCGTCTCGGCGGCGTATCGGGCCTTCTTGGCGGCCTTGCGGGCTTCGTGCAGGTGGAGGTCGCGCTCGGCCGTAGTCGGGGCGCCATGGAGCGCGGTGACCATCCCCTCCAGCTGGGCGTACGCGCGTGCGGCCCGCTGGGGCAGGACCTTGGCCGCCGGTCGAGCCGCCTTGCCGGTCGGCGGCGGTGCGATCACGAGCCGGTCGAGGTTCAGCACGACCTGGTGGTAGCGCTCGGAGTCCAGGGCCTTGAGCAGCTCGTCGTGCGCGGCCCGGTAGGCCTGGGACAGGTCGGTGTCCACGGTGTCCCCCAGCGGTCCGAGATGGACCTGTCGGTCCTCGTGCTGCAGGGCCGCGGTCATCCGGTCGCGCAGCACCTCGGCGTCGCGTGCCGCGCCGAGCTCGCCGGCGAGCCACCTCAGCTCCACCCGCAACGGCGTGACCACCTCGGCGTCCAGGACCGGCCCGAAGGTCTGCAGCGCGCTGCGCAGCCGGCGGGTCGGCCACCCGCATCCGGTGCACGCTGCCCGGGGTGTCGAGGCGGACCTGTGGGTCGTTCGCCAGGATCTGCTCGACTGCTGGTTCACGTAGCCCAGGACGACGTCTCCGGCCGGCGACTTGGGTGAGGGCCGCTTCGGCTTGGGCTCGTGCTGGGCCGACGAGGCCGGCGCGCCGTCGCCGTCGGCCAGTACCCGGGCCAGCTCGGACCGCGCGTCGGCCACGCTCAGGCCGAGGTCGCGCAGGCCGACGTCCACTGCGTCCAGCCAGCCGCGGTCGACCCCGCGCAGCTCCACCTGGATCTCCCGCCATGTGCTGACCTGGCCGTCCCCGGACGCCGTACCCGAGAGTCGCGCAGCCCGGGCCCGGTCGTCCGCGACCTCCACCAGTACCTGGCCTGTCTCGTCGACCAGGTCCTGCACCGTTCGTTCGGTGACGATCGTGGCCACCGGCGCCAGCGGCTCGCCCCGGGTCAGGGCCCACACCATCTTGCGCAGGGCGGCCGGCACCGTGACGATCGCACGCCCCAAGGGCAGTCGCACCTCCTGCCGGGCGCTCCCCGCACCGGGGACCAACAGGTGCCATCCGGCGTCCCGCCCACCGGTTTGCCGGCGCAGCGTCAGATGCGCCCGGGCCAGGCGGTGGTCGCGGCTGTCGAAGTAGGTGGCAGTCAGGCGCTGGGTGACTGCCTCACCCTCCACGACCGGGGTCACACGCTCACGGCCCGCCACCAGACCGGCCCAGGGGGGCCAGCTTTCACCCGCCGTCGATACGGGTGGTTGTCCCCCACGCAGGGGGACGCCGGCCATGGCGCACGGCTCTTACGCTCGCGATGCTGCCGGCTGAACAGGAGTCCACGCGTGCACAGGACCTGAACAGTTGGTGGACCTGGCACGGTTGCGCCAGGTCCGGCCTCGCCGTTCAGTCCGGCGAGGCGCCCCAAGGGGCCTTCCGGCGCCGTTTGAGCCCCGTGCAAGGCCTGGAGGGGAACCGCAGCGAGTCAGAAGGTGGGGGTGACAGAGGTGACAGCCATCCGGGTGTACTTGCTGGACGACCACGAGATGGTCCGCCGCGGTGTTCGAGAGATACTCCGGGCCGACAACATCGAAGTGGTGGGCGAGTCGGGGTCCGCCGGCGAGGCAGCGCGCGTCTTACCCGTGCTCAGGCCGGACGTCGCCGTCCTCGATGTGCGGCTGCCGGACGGGTCGGGCATCGAGGTCTGTCGCACGGTCCGGGCGCTCGACCGCTCCATCCGGGCGCTGATCCTGAGTGGCTTCGACGACCATGAGGTGCGCCGGGCTGCGGCCGCAGCAGGCGCCTGCGGGTTCGTGGCGAAGGCCATCCGCGGAACGGTCCTCGTGGACGCGATTCGCGCTGTCGCCGCGGGCAGGACCGTGTCAACCGACCCGTCCGGCGCCCTGAAGGATCCCCGGGCCCGAAGCGCGGACGATATCGATCCTCGACTGAGCCGGCTGACTCCGCAGGAGCGCCGCCTCGTGGTCCACCTCGCGGCTGGTCTGACGAATCGTCAGATCGGAGATCTCATGCTGCTGTCGGAGAAGACGGTCAAGAACTACCTGACCTCGGCGATGGGGAAGATGGGCATGACCCGTCGCACGGAAGTGGCCGTATTCTCTGCCCGGTTTGACTGGTCGCAGCTGCAGCACTAGTCGTTCCCGCAACAGGACGCTGGCATCTGCCGAGCGGCGTCCGCCACGAGCGACGCCACATGGTGCTCGCCGCGTCCGGCGACAAGCGGGTGCTACCGCACTCAGTCAGAGTCGGCGGCCCGCCCCTCCGGGTCCGAAGGTCACGCGAGTGCTTGCCTTCCCAACATCGAGTCCAGGTGCTCATCAGCCACCGCAGGTCCGGGACCGTGCGGCGTCACCCAAAAGAGGTGACCCGGCTGCGCGGCGGCTCCCCGTCCAGCACGCCCAGGCGGCGGGCGTTGATCACGGCTTCGCGCCGGGAGTGGGCCCCGAGCTTGAGGTAGATGCGCTTCAGTTGCGTCCTGATCGTATTGCGGCTGACCCCATGCTCGGTGGCAATGTCGTCCACGAGCAGGTGCGTCGACAGCGCGCGAAGCACCATGAGCTCTCGTGGTGTCAGTTGTGCTGCTGGGTGAGGCGAGCTGGCGCGAAGAGCCGCGAGGATACGGGCGGCCACCTCGTCGTCCGGCCCGAAGTGGCCCATCCAGGCGTCGAGCAGGGTAAGGAGCTCGGCCGGCACGTACGTGAATGGCCTGAGCGACTGTAGGTAGCGCGTCGTCGCCATGGCGTTTCGCAGGTGCCGAAGGCTGTCCGGGCCACGCCCGCGCCGATCGGCAAGGTGAGCACGCAACAGCTCACCGACGGTTGCCGTCAGCGGGTGCTGGCCTTGACCCGTGCAGCTGCCGTCTCCCAGGAGCTCTGCTGCCGCGTCTGCCTGGTCGATGGCTGCAAGCCGCATGCCGGTCAGCACCTGGAGCTCGGGTGAGTCAGGCAGCACTTGCTGGGCCCGGTCGAGCACGTCGAGCGCCCACGTTCGGTCCTGGGATGTTCCGGCCCTGGCCATCTCGTGAGTCAGGTACGCGCTCACAGCCACTGGGGACATGTCGGCGGTCGCGGTTCCAGCCCACCACCTGGACATGTCCGCCCGTAGCCGCCGAAGGTCACCGGTGCGAGCCTCCCGGGCGAACGCCGAGAGAACACGCAAGGACGCCTCAACCTGAGGTTCGGCGGCTGCCGAGATCGCGGCGGCCATCCCCAAGAAGCGTTCGGTGCCCTCCACATCAAGGAGGCCCCAGGACATCCAGGCCCGCAGCAGGTGCACCCCAACCAGCTGCGGGCTGTCCGCCCAGCCCCGCTCGGCGGCGAACCCGATGGTGTCGTCAGACCGTTGCACCACGCGATCAAAGTCGCCCAGGGCCGCAGCCACCTGACAAAGTCGTGCCCGGCACTCCAAGGCGATGAGGTCACGCTTCGTGGCCGTCGCGGTGTGCAGGGCGGCCTGAAGGTCTCGTTCAGCGGCCGGGAACTCGTTCCGCTCGAGCCTCCAGGAACCGCAGACGGCGACTCCGAGCAGGTGAAGGTCCTCTGAGGCTGGTTCGCTGTGCTCGACTCCAGCGAGCTCTTCCGTGAGCCGCTGGCGTCCGGCACCTCGGACCCGGGCGACCCACAGCCGCAGGATCGTTGCCCACAGCCGCTCGTCGCCCTCCAGTGCCTCGGGTAGAGCGGCCAATACCCGGTCCACTTCGTCGGCGTGGCCGGCAAGGAGCGCAGCCGTCGCGCGTAGAAGCGGCGCCAGAGCGGTGTCCTGCTCCTGGGGCGGCATGGCCTGCAGTGCGGCAAGGATGACCGCCGTGCCACCTGCCATGAGCTGCTGCAGACCGGCGCGCTCGAGGATGACCCGCGCCAGCTGCCAGTCCTGAGCTGCGAGGGCGTGCTCGACAGCGGGCCGGACGAGATGGTGTTGAAGGAACCAGCGCGCCGCCACGGCATGGCGTGACATCTGATGAGACACGTCGCGCCTTCGTGCTTCCGCCTTGAGGTAGCCGCGCAGCAGCGAGTGCACCCGGAACGTTGGCGGGTCGGTGCCGAACGTGGTCACCAGGGCGTTGCTCTGGCTGAGGGTGAGCAGAAGGGCTTCGGCATCTGGGCGTCCCGTCAGCTGGAACGCCAGGTCGGCCGTCACTTCGTCCGGCGCGCAGACGTCCACGAGGAACGACGTCAGTGCCGGGTCCAGGTCATCGAACACCTCCGATACCAAGTACTCGGTCAGGGGGCGTGTCTCGGCTGCGAACGACGCGAGGAACTCTTGCGGGTCCTCCTGACCACGCATCGCTGACGCGGCCAGATGGACTGCTACGGGCCAGCCGCCGGTCACCCGGTGCATGTCGACCCCGAGGCTGCGCGTGAACCCGCAGGACCGAAGCAGCTGCTCCGTCTCCTCCACATCGAAGGCCAGGTCGGCAGCGCGCAGTTCCAGGCAACGGCCCTCCGCGGCCAGCTTGGCCGCGGCAATGTCGAGGTCGGCGCGGGTTCCGACCGCGACGCGCAGATCGGGTGTCGCTGCAAGCAGGAACCGTCGAAGTGCCTGGACCGTCGCGGGACTGGAGAGGTGCTGGACCTCATCCAGCACGAGAAGCATGGGGCCTGCCCCGTGCAGAGCCTCAAGCAGCGCCGAGACGAGCTCGGCCTGCTCGGGTCCCGACGGAGCCGCCAGGGCGTGAACGCGGTCGGCCCGTTGAGGGTCCACCGGACGTATCGCCCGCTCCAGGGTGAGCAGGACGCCCGACCAGAACCGGTAAGGGTCCTCGTCACCGGCCGCCAGGGACAGCCACGCCGTCACGGCCCCGCAGCCCCGCAGGGTGTCGTGCCACTGCCGCAGCAGCGTGGTCTTGCCCCATCCGGCGCCGGCGGACACGACGCTCAGCCGTCGACCCTCTGCGTCCGCCGCCCTCAGAGAGCGCAGACTGCGGGCACGCTGGATCGCCGTCACGGCGGGGTCGGGCGCCCGGATCTGTGACGGAGCCAAGGTGGCACGGCCCCCCATGGTCGCGACGCTACCGGTCCTGACCGGTGCTGCAATCACACCCTGAGGGTGAGGCGCGGGGCGCGCCCACCCGGCGACGATGTGAGCCGGCGTGGGTGAGGAGGCCAACGATGTCGGGCTACCAGTTCATCGTTGATGGGACGCCCACCGAGCTTGTCCGGCAGGCTTTTCCCGAACTGCAGATGACCGAGGCGCCCGTGCACGGAGGCACCTCTCTGCACGGGGACCTGCCGGATGGAGCAGCCGTCCGGTCGGTTCTCGACAAGCTCGACGACCTGGGCCTGTCGCTGGTCGAGATGCGACAGATCCCCACCTGATCGACGGCAAAAGCCGCGCACACGTCCGCACGCCCGGCCGCCACCCAGTACGGGACACGAGACCGACTACCCCGCGGGCGAGAGGGCTGGGGCAGGCGAGGTACGACTGGGCAAGCAGTTCTCGCGCGGGTACGGCATGGCCAACACCCGCGACGGCCGCCTCCCGGGGGGCCCAGGCTCGCGCGGGTTTCGCGTAGCCCCATCGGCGGGCAGTGCCTGGCCAACGGTGGCTCCGCCGGAAGAAGGTCAGGATTGCCAACGCGATGGCGACGAGGACTCCCCGGTCAGCACGCCGGCGAAGACCACCCCCGCGACCGCAGTGAGGGAGACGACCGCGGCGGCGGGGCTCACCCGCCAGTAGCGTCGCACGGCTGCGACGTCCACCAGGGACAGCGCCGCAGCGATGACCACGGCGCCCAGGGCCGTCTGCGGCAGGTCCGCCAGCAGGGAGCTGAGGAGAAGCGGCAACAGCGCGACCGTCCCGGCGCCCATCAGCCCCGTGACTGGGTCTTGGCGCCTGACTGCTCGGCGACGGCGGTACGCGAGCCGCTCGTGGACACCGGGACACCGGAGGATGACATCGCCGGGGCCTTCCCCGCCGACGATCTCGATCACGCGCCGGACGGTGCCGTGCGCGCCGGCCAGGACCAGCGTGCCGCCGCGTCCGCGCCACCGTATGACGAGTGGAGCCGCTTTGAGGCGGTCTAGCAAGCATGCCCCGGCGCTGATGCCGCTGTGGAGCCTGTGCGCCTACGACACCGTGGCCCTGCCTCGGCCGCTGCTGGACGCGGCATGGTTACCGACCCATTGCTGCGGGCGGGCGGAGAAAGGGCCAGGAACCGGAATTTCGTCGAGCCCGCCCGGCTGCTGATGGGCCTTACTCGGCCACTGGAGCCACCACCGGCCGAGCCCAGCACCGTCACCCTCACCGAGCCCGATGAGATACCCCACAGCTGCGGCGTTGGCTTCGCGCGGCCCTCGTCGGCGCGCAGGTGGAGACCGAGGCGGCCGTGAACGAGGTCGCCGCCAACGGCCTGCGCCACGGCCGGCCACCGGTCAAGGTCGTCCTGTGGCAGAGCCCGACCCACCTGATGTGCGACGTCACCGACCGCGGCACAGGCATCACCGACCCCTTCGCCGGCTACACCCCACCCGACCCGCTCCAGCTCCTCGAAGGCGGAGCCGGGCTCTGGATGACCCGCCGCCTGTGCCACGACGTCACCACCGGCCGGACGCCCACCGGCTTCACCGTCCGCCTGACGGTTGCCGGAGCGTTCGCAGCCGCAGCGCACAATTCCGTCCCGCTGAAGATGGGGAATTTCCGACCATCCGAGACCTCTTCGGTTCATTTTGGGCCCACCGCGGCTTACGCTGACGACCGGACAGCTCCAGACCTCGGCTCCCTGGCCAGTCAGTCGTGCCCGACCAAGCCGAGGTGACGATGACCCAGTCGGGCACAGCCCCCGATCGCCGCGCCGGGGCCGGCGGCCGCGCCCGAGCCGATCCGGTGATCGTAGATCGTCGCGGCGGCATCAGCGTGCTGGACGCGCACGGCGCCCTGCCGGCGGTTGCCGGGGCGCCCCGCGAGGCGGTGCTGGCCCAGTGGGCCCGGTGCCCCGAGGCGGTGATGTGCGACATCAGCGCCGTCACAGGCCCGTTCGAGCCCGATGCCCGCGGTCAACCCGGTCGACTTCACCCAGCGCGGTTCCGCGATCAGCAACAAGATGGCGTGGTCGATGCCGTTCGCCCTCGCGGGCGACTTCTGCGACCCGACCGGATGCGTGGAGACCGACCGCATCTCCGTCAAGAGCGTCACCACCGACCCCGGTGCCGCCACGTCGCGGGCGAACACCTCGGTGACCTACTTTCCCAACCACGGGCACTTCCAAGGGGCGCACTTCCAGTCCTGGGTGTACCGCGGCACGGTCAACAAGACCGGCGGCCCCGGGTACGTCAACACCAAGACGGTTTCCTCCGGCGCGCTGACGTGGACGATCGGCGCCACCGCGAGCCAGCGGGGCGCGGTCATCTGGCATGGGCACACGATGTGGTCCCGGTTCACCCCGAACATGCAGTGGTACCGCGACTACGCCCGCACCGGCAACGCCAAGTGCCACACCACCGACAACGTCTGCCCATACTGAAACCATGAGCGAACTTCTGCTGCGGCGGGCGCGTACGTCCACCAGCGCAGCGGAGCTGGCGACCCTGGCCGGCCACGAGGACGTGAGCATCCGCGAGGCCGTCGCGCACAACGACGCAACAGCGCCCGGGCTGCTGGCGGCGCTGGCCGGCGACGCCACCATGCCGGTACGCGCCGCCGCGCTGGGCAACCCCGCCTGCCCCCGCGAGCAGGTGCTGACCGCACTCGGCGGCGACGGGGTGGAGCTGCTCACCGCCGCGGGCAACGCGTCACTGACCCGGGACGACGTGCTGGATCTACTGCGCAGCGCGAACCCGGTCCTGCGGGCCGCCGCTGCGGGCAACCCGAACCTGACCGGCCCGGACTACGTCGAGCTGGCCGCCGACGCCGACGCCGGGGTCCGGGCCGCGGTGGCGGCCAACCCGGGCGCGGGCACCGCGGCCCTGGAGCACCTGTCCGGTGACGCCGACCCGGCGATCGTCGAGATCGTCGCGGGAAACCCGAACGCGCCGCTGCCGTTCCTGGGCCGGCGACGAGTCGGGGACCTCGCGCCGTGGCGGGCCCAGGAGTTCATCCGCCGGTCGCTGCCCGCCGGCGCCGCGCGGGACGCGGCCCTGGCCCGACTGGCCGACGCCGGCGACGATGTCGCCCTCGACAGCCTGCTCGACTGACCCGCGCGAAGGCCAGCGGTCAACTCCAGCGTGACCGTCCCGCACGAGGTCCTCGGCAAGCACCACCAGAAGCACCGCTGGGGCTCCAAGGAGTGGCGCCGCTCCTACAACCGGCGCATCCGCGTCGAGCAGTCCTTCGGCCTCATCAAGGGCCACGCCGACGGCATCATCCGACCCGGCTGGACCCTTCAGGTCGGCCACGTCAAGACCAGCCTGCTGCTCGGCATCGTCCTGGCCGCGCACAACCTGAGCACGCTGCTGCGCTGGGCGCGCAGCACCGGCTGGACCCACGACCCGCTGACCCGCATCGTCATCCCCGAACGCGGCGACATTTTCGACCCCGACCCCGGCACCGGTGCCAGCGCGCCCGCCCAACCCGGAGCGCCGCCACTGGCCGCCTGACCGGCCCCGCCGCCGGACTACGCCCGTCGCGCACACCCGTCAGGGCGTCACCGGCACCGGACATGGAGAAACCCCGGCCGGACATGAAGTCCGGCCGGGGTTTCGTCAATCAGGACCTAAGGTTTGGTAAGTCCCTCCTGGCGGGGTTCCGCCGAAAGTGTGTTTGTGCAGGTCAGCGGCGGGCTCCCGGGGCGCCTGGAGGCACATTCCCCGCAAGACACCCCCTCCATTCCCCGTGTGAGTCGGACTCGCGTCTCCAGGCCACTGTTCGTCCGAGCCGACAGGCGGCCTTCCAGTACCCCCTCTTGAGTAGCGGCGCCCGCACGCCGGCGTGTTGATGCGAGCGGATCGCGGCATGAGCGGACGTCCAGGGGCGGCGATGCCATGTCCTGCCGTTGAGCGATCATGAACCTCATGGAGGACCAGCAGGCGCCGCAGTCGGCCGAGGATGAGGCGAAGGTCATCACGCTCTGCGGCTCGACCAAGTTCGAGGCTGAGTTCGCGGAGGTCAACCAGCGGCTCACGATGGAAGGTTGCGTCGTGATCAGCCTCGGAATGTTCAGCCTCCCCGATCTGCCGGACTACGACTGGACAGCCGACAACTCGGACCTGAAGGGGCGGCTCGGCAGCCTGCACTTCCAAAAGATTCGCATGGCTGACGAGGTGTACATCGTGGATCCGGGCGGCTACGTAGGTGAGTCAACCCGACGGGAGATTGCCTACGCGGAGTCGCTCGGCAAGCCGGTTCGGTATCTGAGTCGCGAGCGCTTGGCTCGAACGGGAGACGGCCCCCAAGAGTGAGTCCGACCGGGCGGTCCGCTCATCGGCACGACCGGACGGCGGCAGATCAGGGCGCTCGCGTCATGAGATCCTCGACGACGTCAGCGAGGTCTGTTGCAGGTCGTTGTGCGTCGAGTTCGAGGGTCGCTCCACGGCGCAGGAGCGGTTCGACGGTATCCACGTATTGCGCGATCTCCGCCTGCTGGTCCGGGGTCTTGCCGTAGGGGTTGTTCCTTCGTGTGCTCACGCGCTCAAGGAGCACGTGAAGTGGCGCACTGAGGAGGACGACATGCTCGAACTGGCCATAGAAGAGGCCTTGGTTCGCCACCGTGCCGGACACGATCACGTCGATGTTCGACGCCAGAAGCTGCCGCATTCGCTGTTCGTCCCACGTGCCGTCGGGCAGCTCCCAGCCGTCGTAGTCCGTATCCACCGTCATGTGTCCTCGGCGCCGAAGCTCATCCAACACCGTTGTCTTCCCAGCACCTGACATCCCCGTGACCAACACCCGCGCCATGGCAAGAACCGTAGCGACCCGACAACGGAGACCGGTCGGCGAACCCGCTCTGCCCTCGGCGCGAAAGAGCGGAACGCGGCAAATGAGTGCGTTGGCGCCTAAGGTCTTGAAGTCATGAAGCGAGTCTCGGTGGTCGGCAGTTCCGGCTCTGGAAAGACAACTGTGGCCCGACAACTTGCCGAGGCGCTTGGCGTCCCTCACGTCGAGTTAGACGCGTTGCACTGGGGAGCGAACTGGAGCCCCGCGACTAACGACGAACTGTCCGAGCGCGTCAGGGCCGCGACCGCTGGTAAAGCATGGGTGGTGGACGGTAACTACTGGGGCAAGATCGGTCCCCAGGTGTGGACCAGCGCCGACACCGTCGTGTGGCTCAGCCCACCGCGCTGGCGCGCTATCTGGCAGTCCGTGACCCGGGCCGTGCGTCGCGCGGCCACACGGGAGGAGTTGTGGGCCGGCAACCGCGAGAGCTGGCGGGGCCTGATGTTCTGGCGGCGGGAGGATTCGATCCTCTGGTGGGCCTGGACCACGTACCCACGCACTCAGGAGCGCTACGCCCAGGCGATGAGCGATCCGCAGTGGAGTCACATCACTTTCCATCGGCTACGGACGCGCCGAGAGATCGACCGCTTCGTCGCGGAACTAAGCGGACACGGCAGGACGCTGACGGAATAGCAGTCCACCGCGGCGGGTGCGGCGACACGAGCTGTTCATCCTCGCCACGACTGCGCCGCTCGCGGCATGAGCGGTAGACGCCTCACACGCTGATGGTCGGACGTCGTGGGACGAGCGGCAATGGCTGCGATGACCGCGACCCTCGAAGGGCGAGGCAGTTGCGACGTCGCGCTGCCCGCCACGGACGGTCGAAGAGTGCCGCAAGTATGGAGTGTGGCGGCCCGTAGGGTTCCGGGCATGAGCCAAGCACCTGACCGCTTCGACGTTGCGTATGAACAGAAGAAGGGCCTGTCTTCGCGGACGCGGATCCTACGAGATCGGGAGACGGGGGTTTGCTACCTGCAGGTCTGGGACGGCTTCGCCGCCTCGATCACGCTTCTGGTCAACGCCGACGGATCGCCAGTCGTGGATAAGCAAGAGTCCTAGACGGGGGTGAGCGCTTTCGTCGCGCCCGCTCAGCGGCACGGTCAATCAGCGGCATGATCATGCGATGGGTGTCGACCCGCCGCAGCCATCTTGAGCAATGGCAGAACGTCGGTGGTCTGAGCAGGAATGCGGCGAGGTCCTGCTCACCGTGCTCGACCCCCGACGGGAAGTAGCGTTCGGCAGTACCTCTTCGTCAGACTCGTAGATGATGGCGCATCTGATGTTCCGGAATGAAGGGCTCCCGCGATGCCTCAACCTTTGACTCCAGCAGATGACAACCGGAAGAGGCGCGCAGGTCTCGCAGCCGTGATGGGGGCGCTTGTAGCTATATTCGCGAGCTCTATTGGAGTGCTCTCACGCCAAGCCTGGCCAACCTTCTGGGCTGTAGCCGTTGTCTTCATCACCGTTGAAATCGGGCTTCTCGTCAAAATTTCGCGTCTAGCCAATAAGTAGAGTCAGTACACGCAGAGCGGCAGATGCGGACGCTGCGCGTTCGGTCGTGAACAGGGACAGGCGCGCGAGCTGTGTCGCGTGAACGCGCCACCGGCGACCGTGTGGAAGGGTTCTCAACATGTTGAGCAGAGTCCCGCTCGGGCGAACTCCGGAAGAACAGGCGGAGGAGGACGCGTTCCAGGCCCTCTATGGCGCTTGGGCACCCATGGAGCCCACGGCATTCGCGAAGGAGATGGTCGGGTTCGACCGGCCGTGGTGGGTGGTCGGTGGATGGGCGATCGAGGCGGCCACTGGTTTCCGACGCGAGCACGAAGACACCGACGTCTCGATCCTGGCTTGCGATGTGCCCGCCTTCGTGGCGTTTATGAAGGACAGGTGGCACGTCTGGAACAACGTTGGTGGCGTTCTCAAGCCACTGGGGGATCGCTGGCCCACAGTTGATGAGCCTGGCAGTCAGCTGTGGCTGCGCGCTGATGCGGCTTCCCCCTGGATCGTCGACATTCCGCTCACGCCCGACGTCGACGGGCTCTGGAGCAACAAGTTCATCGGTGGCCACGTCGCCCCGGTCGATGCCGTCACGTGGGCCGCAGAAGACGGCATCCGGTACCTGCTGCCCGAAATCGTTCTTGTCTACAAGGCCCGGCTCCGCCGGTCGAAGGATGAGCCAGACTTCGAAGCAACCTTGTCCGTGCTCGATGATCAACGGCGAGCCTGGATGCGCGGGGCGCTGGAGTCGCTGACGCCTCACCACCACTGGCTACCTCGGCTGTGAGCCTGTGCGGCCCACCGCCACGTGCCCACCGCCACGTGCCCATCGCGCGCGAGCCACCTCGCGGCGGCATGACAGGAGCGTCCACACGCGGTGCTCGCGCGTTCTACGTGCTGGGCTCCTTCGGCCAGCAGCGCCGAGGGGTGCCCGTGCGTGGATGTCGTCGAGACGGTGCCCAACGTCCCCCCACCAGCATGGACACCGACAGGGCCGGGTCTCCAAGCCCCCTGCCGGACTGAGTGAGAGGCTATCTGCGTGCACGAGAACCTCAGTAATCCATGGTCCGGCGGTGAGATCCGGTGCGAAGGACTCGTCCTTCGGCCGTGGACGCTCGAGGACGTGCCACCGATGGTGGAGCTCTTCAACACCGCCGAGATGGACCGCTGGACGCCGCTGGCGCACCCCTTCAACGAGGACGCCGCCACGGCGTACGTCAAGAACGCGCACCCGGGCCTGCCCGCAGGCATCCTTCAACTCGCGGTCACCCAGGACGGCGGACAGCCGCTAGGAGAGGTGCTGCTCTTCGGCACGGACGAAGATGTGACCTGCGAGTTCGCGTACGCGGTGGGCTGCATGCACCGCGGCAGGCGTTGGGCGTTCGCGCCGTTCGAGCCGTGCTGCCCTTCGCCCGCGAGGCCGGCTACCGGCGCGCCCGGCTGCGGATCGCCGTTGACAACGTGCCGAGTCAGAACGTCGCGGCCGCGGCAGGGTTCACGCTCACCGATGAGCCGTTGCAGCGGCGTGAACGCAAGGCGTATGTCCTGCACATGGCCACGTGGCGCCGCGAGCAGTTGTAGCTCAACCGGACATGAAGGCTTCCCGAACGAGCTTCAGCGGCGTGTATCCGCGCTGCTGGCGCAGTTGCGTATCAAGGCCCGTCGTACTGGCTCTGAGAAATGACGTTCTGACAGCGGCTACTAGGAGACTTCACGCAGGATCGATGTCTGGCCAGACTCGATCCAGGTGCCCGGCGGGATGCTCTCAATCGCGGCTGCCCACCCGGTCCGCTGGGTGTGGCTCTCATCTGGACTGCGCCTTGCCGGGCACCGTGACGAGGCGTGGCTCAAGAGGGGACTGCCCAGCTCGTAGTAGCACTGCCCACCTCGCCGTTTCCATACCGGTTCGAGGAAGTGCAGGAGGCGTCATGAGAGGCGTGATCATCGGGGTCGATCCGCACAAGCTGTCGGCCACCATCGAGGTCGTCGACCATCACGGGCACCTGGTGGGGTCCGGCCGGTTCACCACCGACAGGGCCGGTTACGCGGCGATGCGCGGCTACGTGAAGGGCGTGGCCGCAGCGGGTCTGGGCGGTCGAGGGCGCCAACGGCGCCGGCCGCCCGCTGGCCGCAACGGCTGCTCGCGGCCGGCGAGCAGGTCGTTGACGTGCCGGCCAAGCTCGCCGCTCGGGTCCGGCTGTTCGACACCGGCCACAACCGCAAGACCGACGCGCTCGACGCGCACTCCATCGCGATGGTCGCGCTGCGCACTGCCGGCCTGCGCGAGCTGACCGCCGATGGGGAGCTCGAGGCGCTGCGGATGCTGGCCGACCGCCGCGACGAGCTGGCCCACCGTCGGGTGCAGACCGTGAACCGGCTCCAGCGGCTGCTGTCCGAACTGGTTCCCGGACAACGCAAACGGGACCTGTCCGCGTTGCAGGCCAAGGCGATCCTGGCCTCGGTGCGGCCCCGGGACCTGGCCGGGAAGACCCGCCGCCGGATGGCCGCCGAGGAGCTGGCCGACCTGGTCGCCGTCGATGCCAAGCTGAAGAAGATCAAGGCCGAGCTCACGCGCCGCGGTCCTCGCCCGCGGCTCGACCCTCATGGACATCACCGGCGTCGGCCCGGCCGGAGCCGCCCGGATCCTGGCCGACGTCGGCGACGTCGCCCGGTTCGCCGACCGGAACCGGTTCGCGTCCTGGACCGGGACCGCGCCGCTGGACGCCTCCTCCGGCGAGCAGATCCGCCACCGGCTGTCCCGGGCCGGGAACCGGCGGATGAACCACGTCCTGCACATCGCGGCGATCGTCCAGCTGCGTCACGACACCCCCGGCCGGGCCTACTTCCTGACGCAAGCTCGCCGCCGGCAAGACCCGGATGGAGGCGCTGCGCTGCCTCAAACGACGCCTGTCCGACGTCGTGTACCGACAGCTCTCGCCGACGCCCGACGCCGCGCGCCAGCCGACGAGGCGGGCCCGGGAGGGCACTGCGGGGCGACTCTTCACATCCAGCGCGGTCGACCTGCACCCGCACATCGACACTTCGGATCAGCCACTTCCCGGACCCGCGACACCGACGCTACGCCCGACCCAGCCGACGCCCGAAAGGCCCAGCCACAGCAGCCGCTCGAACCCGCCCCTTGACACAGAGGGGAGCCAGATCCGGTCGCGACAGGCCGGTGGGCGCCTTCGGTTGTTCAATCCTGTCGAGATGAATCCGCCGCAGGTCGACGCCCAAGATTTGGAGCAGCATCCAACCATCCGCTAGTATATGACGTATACAAATCGTTAGGAGAGCGCAATGGGCCGTCCACCACGGATCACCCGCGACTCCCTACTGACTTGCGCACTTCGACTCGTGGACGAAGGCGGGCTCACAGCACTCACCATGGCTGCCGCCGCCAAACAACTGGCCGTCACCCCGATGGCGCTCTACCGCCACGTGCAAAGCAAGAACGACCTCCTCGACGGGATCGTCGAGCTCCTCCTCGCGGAGATCGCCACCGAGGTGGCGCTACACGAAGACGACGACCTGGAAGCCGCGCTCCGCCGCTTCATCGACGCAGCCGAGAACACCGCGGCGGCTCACCCCGAAGCCTTCCTCCTGCTACTCACCCGCCCCGCGCGCACGACCGCAGCCGAAGCCATACGCGACCAGGTGTACCGAGTACTTCGCGCATCCGAAGTCCCAGACCACCTCACGCTCGACGCCGAGCGGCACGTGACAACGGCCGTGCTGGGCATGGCAGCCGGGCACGCCCTAGGCCGCTTCCCCCCCAGTAGCAACGCGCACCTCACCGCAAGGTTCGTACTCACGGGACTCACCGGCCTCAACAACGACGAAGAAGACCAATGAAACCCACCACGAGACGGCGACTGTCCAAGCTGGGTCAGCGACTCGCATCACCGACCACCAATCTGGTTGCAGTCGCTGTCCTCGCCGGGATCACCCCAGTCATCGCACACGAGTTCGTCGGCCACGGATCGGTCTGCCTCGCCGTCGGCGGACACCCCACCGTCGTGTCCACCTCGATGTTCTGGTGCACCACCCCCGAACCCGTCATCGCAGTAGGCGGCCCCGCGATGAACCTGCTCCTCGGCCTGACCTGTCTCATCCTCCTTCGCCGAGCCCGACCAACCAACCGAGACGTCCGGCTCTATCTGGCACTCGTCACCGCCTTCGCCTGGTTCTGGGAAGGCGGATACGCAGTACAAGCGATGCTCTTCCGAGCCGGAGACCTCTACGACCTCTTCGCCGCCACAAGCGGACCGCCCGGACCTGCCGTGAGTGCAGCCATCGCTACAGCCGGCGCGGCGCTCTACGTGCTGACTGCCCGCCTCACGAGAACATCCATCCGGGGCATTGCCGACACCGAACTACCCGCGCCCCGCATATCGCGCGTGGCCTGGATCAGCGCCACAGCCGCCGTCGCCATCGCCGCGGCACGCTCGCCGCTCGGCCTGCAGAACTTCGTCAACACCGTGATGTCAATCGGCGTCGCCGGCCTTCCCCTTCTGCTCGCTCCGCCGCGCGCGAACCCATCGCAGACCCACTCGACAAACCCCCGGGCCGACAGCACCGCACTCCCTGTGACGAGCCTCATCGCCTTCGCCGCCTTCGCCTGCACGCTCGGCCACGGCCTCGTCTGGCAGTAGTCCGTCTTGGTGAACCATCGAAGTCGACGGGCCGACACGTTGCACAAGGTTCCTCACCACCGGCCTCGCAGACCGTTGACTTCCATGACAACTCGGCCCTCAATGCCGAATACCCCTAACGAGAAGGAGTGCGATTCTCATGACGAACACATTCGGCGCGGGCTGTCGAGTAGTTGTACTTGCCGCTTGGTCTCTTGGTCGGGCTTAGCGCCTGTTCACGAGAACCTTCACGCGTTCGACCTCGCGGCGTACCTCGACTCGGCCAACCCGCGCTCGCTGCTGCTCGACAGCTCCGACGTCTACGCCCAGGCCCGGGCGGCGGTGGCACCCCGGCTCGAGGAGCCGCAGCATGACGGGCGAGTCCCCGGCCGCCCGGCAGCAGCGGATCTGGGACAGGGCGGCGCCGGCGTACGACCGGCAGATCGCGGTCCTCGAGCGGATCTGGTTCGCCGGCGGCCGCGAGTGGCTCACCGCCCGCGCTCACGGACGGGTGCTCGAGGTCGCGGTCGGCACCGGCCGGAACCTCGGCCTCTACGGCCCCGACGTCGCCCTCACCGGCGTGGAGCTCAGCCCCGAGATGCTCGCGATCGCGCGGACGCACGCCGGCTCGCTCGGCCTCGGCGTCGACCTGCGCGAAGGTGACGCCCACCACCTCCCGGTCGAGGACGCCTCCGTCGACACCGTCGTGTGCTGCCTCGGGCTGTGCACCATCCCGGACCCCGCCCGGGCCCTGGTCGAGATGCACCGCGTCCTCGTCCCCGGCGGTCGGCTCCTGCTGCTCGACCACGTCCGCAGCACCTGGCCCCCGCTGCACGCCGCCCAGTGGCTGGTCGAGCAGGTGACCGGTCGGGCCGCCGGGGAGTACTTCACCCGTCGCCCGCTCCCGCTCGTCAAGGCCGCCGGCTTCGAGCTCGTCGAGGCCGAGCGGCTCAAGGCCGGGACCGTCGAGCGGGTCCACGCGGTCCGCCCACGATGAGTTCGCGCGCCCGGCCCGGTCCGTAGGAGATGACCACGCGCGTGCTCCCCAGCGAACTCGACGCGCATCTCCGCGCGCGCACGCACAACGGCGTCGTGAACGGGCTGCCCTCGAGTGCCAGGCAGACGAGGCACTCCAGATGCTCGGTATGTCGACGCCTGATTTCAAGCCGCTCATGGACGCGCGGATCTCGGCAGAAGCGGGGGTGCCAGAGGCCGCAGTTGTCGTTCCACCGGGGTGCGACCCGGTCGTGTTGGCCTAGCTCGCGAACCAGACAGAAGAGATGCGCCGCCGGTGCACCCGGAGCCGTTGGGTGCGGTCGAGCCCCGAGCGGAGCTCAGCCGGGCCGTTGCGCCGTCGTGGTGGTGAGCCGTGCCCGAACGGCGATGCCGGCGCACAGGATGACGACGAGGCCGCCGACGATGGTGGTCCAGGTGAGCCGCTCGCCCAGCAGCAGCACCGGCCCAGCAGATGGTGAGCACGGGCTGGACGAGCTGGACCTGGCTGACCTGCGCCATGGGCCCGATGGCCAGGCCGCGGTACCAGGCGAAGAAGCCGAGGAACATGCTGACCACACCGAGGTAGGCGAACGCGGCCCACTGCACCGGCGTGCCGGACGGGGTCTGCCGGGTCGCGGACCAGACGGTCAGGAACAGCATCAGCGGCGAGCACAGCACGAGCGCCCAGGACACGGTCTGCCAGGCGCCGAGCTCACGGGCGAGCAGGCCGCCCTCGGCGTACCCGACGGCCGCGGCAAGGACAGCGCCGAACAGCAGCAGGTCGGACCAGTGCAGGTGCCCCAGCCCACCCCACTGGGCCGAGGCGAAGCCCATCGCCGCCACCGCGCCGACGCCGGAAACGACCCAGAACATCACCGGCGGACGCTCGTGGCCGCGCAGGACGGCCATCGTGGCCGTTGCAGCCGGCAGCAGCGCGATGACGACCGCGCCGTGGCTGGCGGGGGCAGCGGTGAGCGCGAACGAGGTCAGCAACGGGAAGCCGACCACGACGCCACCGCCGACCACCGCGAGCCGCACCCACTGCCGGCCGTGAGGAAGGCGCTGGCGCGTCATCGCCAGGGCGGACCGCGGCCAGGGCGGCCGCCACGACCGCGCGGCCGGAGCCGATGAACAGCGGCGAGAGGCCGCCGACGGCCACCCGGGTGAACGGCACGGTGAAGGAGAACGCTGCGACTCCGAGCAGCCCCCACATCAGCCCGGCAGCGGACGGAAGGCGATACCACCTGGCGGACTTGGAGAGTAGCGCTACTACTGCTTCGTCATGAATGACGATAGCAGTTCCCGCATCGCCGAGGTACTGCGTCACTGGATCGCGACCGCCCCGCCCGGCGCGCGGCTGCCGTCCACCCGAGCCCTGGTCGCTGCGCACCACGCCAGTCCCGTCACGGTGCAGAAGGCGCTGCGCGACCTCACCACCCAGGGCCTGATCGAGACCCGACCGGGTGTCGGGACGTTCGTGCGGGCCGTGCGCACGGCCAGACCCGTCGGACTACGGCTGGCAGACCGCCGCCCTGCGCTCGCCGCGGGCCCGGATCCCGACGGTCGCGACGGCGATGCGCACCGTCCCGAACGACGTCATCGCCCTCCACGCGGGCTACCCCGACCGTGAGCTCCTGCCCGGTCGCCTCGTGCGCGTCGGCCCTGACCCGGGCGGCGCGCGGCGACACCGCGCTGTCGCGTCCCCCGGTCGCGGGTCTGCCCGAGCTGCAGTCCTGGTTCGCGCACGAGCTCGGCGCCGCCAGCCCGCTCGGCGTGGCCCCACCCACCCCGAGCGACGTCATCGTGCTGCCCGGGAGCCAGAGCGGCCTGAGCTCCATCTTCCGCGCCCTCGTGGCCGCTGGGCAGCCGCTGCTGATGGAGTCCCCCACCTACTGGGGGGCCATCACCGCGGCCGCCCAGGCGGGCGTCCGCGTGGTCCCGGTGCCCACCGGTCCCGACGGTCCCGACCCCGGCGAGCTGGCGCGCGCGTTCGACGAGACCGGCGCCCGGGTGCTTCTACGCGCAGCCGACCTACGCGAACCCCACCGGTGCGCAGTGGTCGACCGTACGCGCCGAACAGGTCCTGGCCGTCGTGCGCGACCACGGCGCCTTCCTCGTCGAGGACGACTGGGCCCACGACTTCGGCATCAGCACCACGCCGCGGCCGGTCGCTGCCCAGGACGACGACGGGCACGTCGTCTACCTGCGCTCGCTCACCAAGAGCGTCTCCCCGGCCCTGCGCATCGCCGCGGTCATCGCCCGCGGACCAGCCCGCGAACGCATCCTGGCCGACCGCGGCGCCGAGTCGATGTACGTCAGCGGCGTGCTCCAGGCAGCCGCCCTGGACGTCGTGACGCAGCCGGCCTGGCAGACCCACCTGCGCAGCGTCCGCGCAGCAGCTCCGAGCACGCCGTGACCTGCTGGTCACCAGCCTGCACGAGCACGCCCCGACAGGCGCACATCGACCACGTCCCCACCGGCGGGCTGAACCTGTGGGCACGCCTGCCCGACGGGACCGACCTGGACCAGCTCGCCCAGCACTGCGAGCGGGCCGGGGTGCTCATCGCCCCCGGAACCGAATGGTTCCCCGCCGAGCCAGCCGGGCCGTTCCTGCGGCTCAACTACTCCGGCCCGAACCCGGCAGCCTTCCCCCAAGGAGCCCGCATCCTGGGGAAGGCACTCAACCCCCACGGCAGTTAGGTCTCGTCACAAGACGACGCGTGTCCCTTGCGGGACGAACGGCCTACCCGCGTTCGCGCCCACATCGGCTGGACCGCGGACAGCGGCAAATCCGGACGTTCGCATTTTGGGCCGAGCGACCCGATGGTGCCGCTGAAACAGCGCGTTGACGCGTGGCGAGCTCGCTGGGCTTGTGGCCGTACGGGCTCTGCAACGAGCACGAGAAGTGCTGGCGTGCACCGCCACGGCGCAAGACGCCAGGCGCGCGAAGTTTCTCCCAGTAGCCCGCTGGGGAGATCTGCGGCGAGGAGCCCGAACACGACGCGCGACAGCCTTCGTGGGTGGGCGCGGGCGCGAACAGCCGGCGATGGCGGCTCTCGCGACGCGGGTGTCACTGCTCGCGAAACGTAACTGTCACCAAGAACGACACCAGGTGTCCACACCCCTGTGGACAAGCCTGCGACGCCAGCCGCACCGTGGTGGCATGGAAGACCACGGTATCCGCCGTGTCGGATCTTGAGAACGCGCTCCGTTGGGTGCATGGATCTTATACCCATCCACCACACCTTGCTGCCGAAACTCAGGACCGGTCGACCTCGGCCGATCAGGCGGGGGTGGGAAGGCTGTCGACCGGCTGAACGGAACGCAAGCCACCCCAGCCGCGCCCCGTCGCCCCATCCTGAGGACCGTTCTTGTCACCTGCCCTGCTCTCCGGCCGCCGCGTCGTACTCACCGTTGTCGCGGGGGTGACTGCCTCGGCCGCACTGGCCGGTGTGCTGGCGGTGCCCGCTGCCTCCGCCGCGAGCTCGTGCCCCCTGCCGCGGATCGGCGTCCTCCGGTCGACGCCTCCCACGTACCCCAGGACGGTCGCGCTGACCTTCGACGACGGCCCGGGCCCGTTCACACCGAAGATCTTGGCGGTGCTGAGGGCGAAGAAGGTTCATGCGACCTTCTTTGAGACCGGCCTCCACGTGGCCGCCAACCCTGCCATGGCTCGACGAGTGGTCGCCGAGGGGAACCGGATTGGCAACCACACCTACACGCATCCGCAGTACACCGTCCCGGGGATGAAAGCGTTCGACAGGATGCCCGTCTCGGCCCAGGCGAAGGAGCTGGATTCCACGACGTCGGCGATCCGGGCCGCGACGGGTGCCCTGCCGTGCTTCTTCCGGGGACCGGGCGGTCACCAGTTCGGCGCCACCACCCAGTCTCTCGTCAAGGCTCGACACATGGCGAACGTCTACTGGTCGGAAGTGACCGGGGACAGCGAGCAGCCGGGGTCCTACAGCGCTGCAAAGGTTCGCGCGTACGTCGCACTGGCCACGGTCCGGCGCAACAGCCCGGACCACCCGATCATCCTGATGCACGACGGCAACGCCACCCCCAAGACGAACCCGAACCGGTACCGCGGCAACACCGTGGCGGCGCTGCCGAAGATCATCGACTACTACCGCGCCCGCGGCTTTGTGTTCACCGACCCGTCCGGGCACCGGTTCGCGGCCGACGGCTCGAGGTGACGGCCGGCCTGCGCGCATTCGATCACGGTCCCGAACCGCATCTGCCGGCAGTTTGACCAGGAGGGTGACGATTGCCGACTCATGAGCTGGACTGGTTGCCCCGGTCTGCTTGACCACGTGCCTGAGCTTGCCGCCGCGGGGGCCTCCCCGCGGCGGGCCCGGTACGGGCTCAAGGGCGACGTCCAGCAGCCGCTGCCCCGGGAGGCAGCGGCTCAGGGTGTTCCGGACCGCGGGCCCCCGGAGGTGTCGAACGCAGCCCCCGGGACCGGGCCCGAGCCGCACCGCCAGCGCGGTGGGACGGTCCGCACGACCTGTAACGACCAGGCCGCGGACAGCGGCAATTGAGGATGTTTCGCTGATGCTTCCCGCCGTGCCAACCGCGCCAGCCTCTGGAACCTTGTTCTGACCTTATGGCTCAAGCGGATCGACGGCGTCAGGACCGGTAGCTCGGGCGGTGGCGTCGCGCGAGGGCGCGGAGCATGATCTGGCGTATGGCCGGCCGCGACGATCTGAACGAGATGATTACTGGGTATCGCATCTCCTCGGCACTCGCGGTGGCCGCGGACCTCGGGCTTTCGGACCACCTGACGGCCGGCCCGCGCAGCGTCGCGGACCTGGCGTCCGCCGTCTCCGCGGACGCGGACACCCTTCACCGACTGCTACGAGCCCTGGCGACGCTCGGGGTCTACCAAGAACTGGATGACGGCCGGTTCGCGAACACCGAGCTGGGTGAGGGTCTGCGTTCCGACGTGCCGTGGTCACTGCGGCCGCTGGCCCGCACGCTGACCGACCCTGCCCTGTGGTCGGCATGGGGCAACCTCGGTCACAGCGTCCGCACGGGCGACAACTCGTTCTCGGCGCTGCACGGTGTTGATGTCTGGACGCACCGGCAGGCGGTGCCCGAGCAGAACGCGATCTTCAACGCCAACATGACCGCGCTGAGCTCGATGGTCGCCGACGCGGTAGCGGTCGGGTACGACTTCGCGCACCTGTCCAGCGTGGTGGACGTGGGCGGCGGACAAGGCGTGCTGCTGGAGGCGGTCCTGGCCCGGCACGAGCACCTGACCGGCACCGTGTTCGACCTCTCGCACGTGGTTGCCCATGCGCCGAGCGCCGACGCGAGCGAGTCGGTCGCCTCCCGCTGGAGCGCCGTGAGCGGCAGCTTCTTCGACGAGGTCCCGGCGGCGGACTGCTATCTCCTCAAGTCGGTGCTGCACGACTGGCCCGACGCCGAGTGCGTCCAGATCCTGCGCACGTGCGCTCGAGGCCTTCGGGAGGGTGGCGTGGTCCTCGTCGTGGAGACCCTGCTGGGTCGGCCGGGGTACGAGGCGCAGGCGGCTTTCTCAGACCTCAACATGCTGGTGCTGCCAGGTGGGCGCGAGCGAAGCGAGCAGGAGTACGCCGGGTTGCTCCAGGCCGCCGACCTGCAGCTCAGGCGTGTGGCGCACACGAGCAGCAGGATGTCGATCGTCGAGGCGAGCGCGTCAGGCTGAGGCGGGAACGACCGGCGCGCGTCAGGCTGAGGCGGGAACGACCGGCGCTCGGACGCCAGGAGCACGGGTCAGTCGGAAGCAAGAGTCGGGCCGCTGGAAGGCCGCTGACAGCCTCACAGTCGGACCGTTCGATGCCCTGACTTCAGCAGTGACCGACCGGCGCTGGTCCGCCCGGGCCGGCCGTCGGGCTCGGTCCAGGTCAAGCGGTAGTAGGAGAAGCTCTTCGAGGGCGCCAGGAGGTTGACGACGCCCACGACGGCGACCGGCTTGCGTCGGGCGGTCATGCCGCGGACCCTGCGGTTCCGCCCCGGCGCTTGTAGCGCTTTGCGCCGGCGGACTTGAGGGAGGTCGCGCGGTCCGCAACCACGGCGTCCACGGGTCCCTCTGCGCGGTCTGCCTTGCCCCGCCGGGGCAGGGCGCGGAACCACGCCAGGATCTCCTCGCGGTCCCACAGGAGGCGGGCGCCGAGGAGGTGGGCGGCGGGGAAGTCCTGCCGGTAGGTGTACTCGCGGGCGGTGTCCACGCTGACGTGGAACAGGGCCGCGACGTGCTCAATGGTGAAGACCGGGTCCAGCAGGTCGGCCCGACTCAGGGCGTTGGTTGTTGTCATGGCTCTGTCCGTGCGCGAGGCCAGACGGAGCGCAGTCGCCCGTGCTGTGATCTGCACCACAACAGGTCTTTGTGCCAAAACAGTGCCAACGCGGGCCCCCGTCAGGGGACCCGCGTCAGCAAAGGCGTTGCGGTGTAACGGAATCCGGCGATGGTCGCCGGTGTCTGTCAGATGTCGAAGTACATCTCGAACTCGTGCGGGTGCGGGCGGAAGCGGATCGGGTCCACCTCGTTGGTGCGCTTCCACTCGACCCAGGTCTGGATCAGGTCCTCGGTGAACACGTCGCCCTCGAGCAGGTACTCGTGGTCGGCCTCGAGCGCGTCCAGGACGGCGGGCAGCGAGCCCGGGCACCTGCTCGATCGCGCTGTGCTCCTCCGGCGGCAGCTCGTAGAGGTCCTTGTCGACCGGCTCCGGCGGCTCGATCCGGTTGCGGATGCCGTCGAGGCCGGCCATCAGCTGCGCCGCGAACGCGAGGTAGGGGTTCGCCGACGGGTCGGGCACGCGGAACTCGATCCGCTTGGCCTTGGGCGAGTTGACCCGGTGATCGGGATGCGCACGCATGCCGAGCGGTTGCGGGCGGAGTACACCAGGTTGACCGGTGCCTCGTAGCCCGGCACCAGCCGGTGGTAGGAGTTCACCGTCGGGTTGGTGAACGCCAGCAGCGAGGGGGCGTGCTTGAGCAGGCCACCGATGTACCAGCGGGCGATGTCGGACAGCCCGCCGTACCCGCGCTCGTCGTAGAACAGCGGCTCGCCGTCCTTCCAGAGCGACTGGTGGGTGTGCATGCCCGAGCCGTTGTCACCGAAGATCGGCTTGGGCATGAAGGTCGCGGTCTTGCCGACCGTCCCAGGCGACGTTCTTGATGACGTACTTGAACTTCATGATGTCGTCGCCGGACTGCAGCAGCGTGTTGAAGCGGTAGTTGATCTCCTGCTGGCCGGCGGTGCCCACCTCGTGGTGGCTCCGCTCGACGTCCAGGCCCACGGCGTCCAGGGTGAGGCACATCTTGTCGCGCATGTCGGCGAAGTGGTCGACCGGCGGGACGGGGAAGTAGCCGCCCTTGTACCGCGTCTTGTAGCCCTGGTTGCCGCCCTCCTCCACGCGTCCGGTGTTCCACGCCGCCTCGATCGAGTCGATGTAGTAGTAGCTGGCGTTGGCCTTGGTCTCGAAGCGCACGTCGTCGAAGACGTAGAACTCGGCCTCGGCGCCGAAGTAGGCGGTGTCGGCGATGCCGGTCGACTTCAGGTAGGCCTCGGCCTTGGCCGCGATGTTGCGCGGGTCACGGCTGTACGGCTCGTCGGTGAAGGGGTCGACGATCGAGAAGTTGAGGATGAGCGTCTTCTCGGCGCGGAACGGGTCGACATACGCCGTGGTGGGGTCCGGCACCAGCTTCATGTCCGACTCGTGGATCGCCTGGAACCCGCGGATCGAGGACCCGTCGAACATCTGGCCCTCGGTGAAGAAGTCGACCGTGAGTGACTTGGCCGGCACGTTGAAGTGCTGCATCACCCCGGGCAGGTCACAGAATCTCACGTCGACGAACTTGACGTCCTCGTCCTTGATGAACGCGAGGACCTCTTCGGCGTTGCTGAACATCCAACCTCCTGTGGTGGGGCCCGGCCGGAGTGCCGACCCGTGATGCGTCGAGACGACCCTAACGCGAGCGGATTTCTCGACCGTGACCCGAGTGTTTCGCCGGTGTTACGCGCGTTCGGGCCTCGACTAGCCTTGTGGGGTGGTCAACCGCAAAGACATCGGCTCCTGGCTCGAAGGCCCCCGCAGCCCCGCCCGCGCCGACGGGAGCTACCCGGGCAGCCGCCTCGGTCTGCCGGACCATGGTCCGGGCTCGGTCGCCCGGTTCGGTCGTCGGCTGGTGGGGGTGCTGATCGACTGGGCCCTGTGCAGCCTGATCGCCTCGTGGTTGTGGAGCTACAGCATCGTCGGGGGTGACTCGGACAGCTTCAAGCCGCTGGCCGTCTTCGCCGCGGAGAACCTGTTCCTGGTGGGCACGATCGGCTTCACCATCGGCCACCGCGTCATGGGCCTGCAGGTCGTCCGCGTCGCCGGTGGTCTGCCCGGACCGGTGGCTGCTCTGGCCCGCACCATCCTTCTCGTCCTCGCGATCCCGCCGCTCATCTGGGACCGCGACGACCGCGGACTGCACGACCGCGTCGCCGGCACCGTGGTGATCCGCCGGTCCTGACGGGTACGCCGCTCAGCCCGTCCGCTCAGCCCGCCCGGTCGGCCGTAGCCCGAGAGACAAATGGGGACGGGCGGTCAGCGGCCGCGCATGGCCTTGCGGTCGACGCGGGCGCGGTTGGGGTCGACGCCCTTGGGCACGGGCGGGCGGATGCCGCCCAGGGCCTTGAGCCGCTTGTTGACGGCCGAGGCCTCCTCCTTGGTGATCACCGGCTTCATCTTCGTCAGCGTGCGCGCGACCTTGCGGACCGAGACGACACCCTCGCCGCCCTCACCGACACGGACGACGCTGACCGGCACGCCGGGGACGACACGGCTGACCTTCTTGCGCTCCGCCTCGGCCAGCCGGGTGGCCCGGCCGGCGGGGCCCTCGGCCAGCAGCACCACGCCCGGGCGGCCGACCGCGCGGAACACCATCGCGGCCGAGCTCACGTCACCGGCGCGCTGGGCCTCCGCGGCCACCGGCTGCTGGTCGTAGTACCAGCCGCGGCGCAGCGCCGAGAGCGAGGCGCCGGCCGCACCGGGCTGGCCCTCGATCGAGCGGTAGGCCGCGCTCTCGGCCCGGCGCGACAGCACGAAGGCCGCGGCCAGCGCCGCCAGCGGGATGCTGAGGACCAGGAAGTACACCCAGTGGCCGACGAGGATGCCGACCACCACGAGGACGATCACGACGGCGAGTGCGGCCAGCGCCATCCACCAGCCGATCATCGGGTCGACGGCGTGGGCGGCCGTGAACACCTGACGCATCTGGGCGACGCGGCCCGGCTTCTTGGGCGTGCTGGAGGGAGCGGAATCCTTGCGGGCCATGAGGTTCAGCCTACCGTCAGGAGACGCCGGTCAGGCGACGCTCGACCAGCGAGGCAGCCTCCTGGCGGGCGGGGGAGTCCGCCGCCTGGGCGAGGTGGGACAGCTCCTCGGGCACGGGGCGTCCCGAGCGCTTCATCGCCTGCGCCCACAGCCGGCCGGCACGGTAGGACGAGCGCACCAGCGGCCCGCTCATGACGCCCTTGAAGCCGATCTCCTCGGCGAGCTCGGACCAGCGCACGAACTCCTCGGGCTTGACCCAGCGGTCCACCGGGTGGTGGCGGGGGGAGGGCCGGAGGTACTGCGTGATCGTGATCAGGTCGGTGCCGGCCTCGTGCAGGTCGCGCAGCGCCTGCTCGATCTCGTGCGCCTCCTCACCCATGCCCAGGATGAGGTTGGACTTGGTCACCAGCCCGGCGTCGCGGCCCATGGTGATGACCGACAACGACCGCTCGTAGCGGAAGGCGGGGCGGATCCGCTTGAAGATGCGCGGCACCGTCTCGACGTTGTGCGCCCACACCTCCGGACGGGCGTCGATCACCTCGGCGACCAGCTCGGGGACCGCGTTGAAGTCGGGGACGAGGATCTCCACGCCGGTGCCCGGGTTGAGCTCGTGCACCTGGCGGATCGTCTCGGCGTAGAGCCACGAGCCGCCGTCGGGCAGGTCGTCGCGGGCGACGCCGGTGATGGTGGCGTAGCGCAGACCCATCTGCTGCACGGACTCGGCGACGCGGCGCGGCTCGTCACGGTCGAGGTCCTCGGGGCGGCCGGTGTCGATCTGGCAGAAGTCACAGCGGCGGGTGCACTGCTCGCCACCGATGAGGAACGTCGCCTCGCGGTCCTCCCAGCACTCGAAGATGTTGGGACAGCCCGCCTCCTGGCACACCGTGTGCAGGCCCTCGGTCTTCACCAGCGAACGCAGCTCGGTGTAGGCCGGGCCCATCTTCGCCGTCGTACGGATCCATTCGGGCTTGCGCTCGATCGGCGTCTCGGCGTTGCGCGCCTCGACGCGCAGCATCCGGCGACCCTCAGGTGCGACGCTCACAAAAGCTCCCTTGCCATGTGCGGGACAGCGGGTGATGCCCGGGTCTGGTCACCGGGGCAGGCCGCCAGACTACGCCCGGGCCCCGACATCCCTCCGCGCGCCCACGGCCGCGCGGAGCGCCACCGGACTGCCCGGCCCACCGCCACAGGTGGGGCTGGTACGGCTCCGCAGCCGCGCGCCGCCGTACCGGGCAGGGTCAGCGGACGTCGCGGCGGCGGAACACCAGGGCGGTGCCCAGGACCAGGGCCACCAGCAGCACACCGAGGTACGTCGCGCTGTGCCCGAACGACAGCGCCCTCTGGATCGTCTCGCAGCTGTAGCCGCCGTCGGCGCTCGTGCACCTGTCCACGCCGTACGTCGTGCCGTGCTGGAGCCAGCCGGTGAGGTTGACGTTCAGCAGCCACGGCTGTGACGACGGCACGGCGCCGCGCAGGATGCCCTCGCCGGCGACGGCCCACGCGAGCGCCACACCGAGGACCGCGGCGGTGTGCCGCAGCAGGATGCCCATCGTCGCACCCGCCACGGCGACCGCCGTCACGAGGAGGACGGCGCGGCCGCCCACCGCGGCGAGGTGCCCCCAGGTGCCGGGGGGCCCGGCGGTGCTGCCCCAGAGGGAGGCGAACACCCACACCCCGGCGGTCATCGTGGCCAGGGCCAGCACCGCGAGGGGGACGACGCCGGCGCCCGCGGCCAGCAGCTTGCTGCCGTAGACCCTCAGCCGCCGGGGCTCGAACGTGAGCCAGGTGCCGATCGAGCCGGTGCTGAACTCGGAGGCGGTGAACCCGGCGCCCAGGACGAGCGCGGCGAGGGCCAGCAGCACGGCGCCGCCGGTCAGCACGCGCGGCACCTCACCGGCGAAGCGCAGCTGCGGCTTGAGGAACTGCTCCAGCCGTGGCTCCAGGGTGTCACAACCGAAGTCGGCCGACGCGTCGCCCGCCGCCCGGGCCTCCTGCTGGGACTGCTCGCAGTCCTGGCGCTGCTGCTCGCCGTTCTGGGCGAAGTCCTGACGGGCGCGCTCGTAGTCGGCGGTGACCCGCACCCGCTCGCTGTGGGACATCGGCTTGGCCTGCATGCCGGTCTGGAACAGCTGCAGGCCGACCGCCGCCAGGATGCCGAGGACGACGAAGAGCGTCAGCCGGCGCCGCAGGAGGCGCCTCAGCTCGACGCGGGCCAACCTGGTCATCGGAGCACCTTCTGGGCGTCGTCGAGGTCGGCCTCGAGGCTCTCGGGGCCGGTGAGCTGCAGGAAGACCGACTCCAGGTCGGCCCGCACCGGCACGAGCTCGTTGACGTAGAGGTCGTGGTGGGCCAGCCGGCGGGTGACCTCGGCCGGGTCCGGCACGCCGTCCACGAGCAGCAGCCCGGCGTCGCGCCGGACGCCGTGGCCGCCCTCGAGCAGGACCCGTTCGGCCGCGTCCAGGTCGGCGACGCCCACCCGTACCGAGGTCGTTCCCTGCTGGCCGATCACCTGCGCGACCGGCCCCGAGGCGAGCAGCCGCCCGTGGCCGATGATCGAGACGGAGTCGGCGACCTGCTCGACCTCGCCGAGGATGTGGCTGCTGACCAGCACCGTCTTGCCCTGCTCGCCCAGGGACCGCATCGTCGTGCGGATCTCGCGGATGCCGGCCGGGTCGAGGCCGTTGGTCGGCTCGTCGAAGATCAGCAGGTCCGGGGTCTTCAACAACGTGGCGGCGATGGCCAGACGCTGTTTCATCCCGAGGGAGTAGGACCGGAAGCGGTCCCTGCCGCGTGCCCCGAGGGCGGTCTCCTCCAGCACCTCGTCGACCCGCGTGCGGGGCGCGCCGATCGCGTCGGCGAGCAGGGTGAGGTTCTCCCGCCCGCTGAACGAGGGAAAGAACTTGGGCGCCTCGACGATGGCGCCGACGCGGCCGACGACGTCCGGGAGACCGCGCGGGACCTCGGTCCCGAAGATGTGCATCGTGCCCGCGTCGGCGCGGACCAGGCCGAGCAGCATCCGGATGGACGTGGTCTTGCCGGAGCCGTTGGGCCCCAGGAAGCCGTGGACGCCGCCCACCGGCACGTCGAGGTCCAGGCCCTGTACGGCGACGTGCCGGCCCTTGCGGTTGCGGTAGGTCTTGCGCAGCCCCCGCGTGCAGATCGCGAGCCCTGGCGATGGTCCGCTCATCCGGTCGTGCCCCCCGTCGTCGCGCCGGCCCGGCACCCCAGCCGGCCTCGACGTGGGCACAACGTAGCGGCCCGCCGTACCGGCAGGTGCGCGGACGCGCGAGATCAGCCGAGGATGTCGGTGAGGTGCTTCTCGGCGTAGGGCAGCACCTCGGCGACGGTCACGTCGCGGCCGAGCTCCTGGCTCAGTGAGGTCACGCCGGCGTCGGCGATGCCGCAGGGGACGATGACCTGGGCCCAGGACAGGTCGCAGTCGCAGTTGAGGGCGAAGCCGTGCATGGTCACGTCACGGCTGACCCGGATGCCGATCGCCCCGATCTTGCGGTCCGGGCCCTTCTCGTCGGCGGCCACCCAGACCCCGCTGCGCCCCTCCACGCGGGTGGCCGCGAGGCCCAGGTCGGCGCAGACGCGGATCATCATGTCCTCGAGCCGGCGGACGTGGGCGACGACGTCGACGGGGGAGGGGAGCCGCACGATCGGGTAGCCGACGAGCTGGCCGGGGCCGTGCCAGGTGATCTTGCCGCCGCGGTCGACGTCGATGACCGGGGTGCCGTCGAAGGGGCGCTCGTGCGGCTCGGTGCGCTTGCCCGCGGTGTAGACCCGCTCATGCTCGAGCAGCAGCACCGTGTCGGGCTCGCTGCCGGCGACCACGGCCGCGTGGACGGCCTTCTGGCGGTCCCAGGCGGCGGTGTAGTCGACCAGGTCCGGGGCGAAGCCGAGGTGCTCGATACGCATGCGGGAAGCCTACGCCGGGGGGCTCGGCGCCTACGCCTAGGCTGGCCCCACGCCTCTTCCCGGACCCAGGAGCCAGTCGACCGTGCCACGACACGAGATCACGCCCGAGCAGGAAGCCACCGAGCGGGAGAAGGCGCACCGCGGCACCCGCGTCCGCCGCCTCGTCTACGTCCTCGTCGTCGTGGCCGCCTGGCTGGCCATCGGCGGCGTCGGGGGCCCCACGGTAGGCCGCCTCAGCGAGGCCCAGCAGAACGACAACACCGCGTTCCTGCCGAGGACGGCCGAGTCCACGACGGTCTCCCAGCTGGCGGCGCGGTTCAACCCGAGCACGTCGCTGCCGTACTTCGTGGTGGTCGAGCGCGCCGGCGGGCTCACCGGCGCGGACCGGGCGGCGGTGCAGGGGTTCGTCAAGGGGGTGCCCGACCTGCGGTTCGCCGTCGGCGGCAAGGCGCTCGGGCCCTATCTCTCGCAGCCGCCCGTCGCCGCGATCCCCAGCGAGGACGGCAAGGCGCTGCTCGTCCCCGTTGAGCTCGACGCCGGCAAGGCCGACGAGGTCCTGGGGAACTCCTCGGTGCTCTTCGAGGGTGCGGCCGCCCTGCGCGCGTCGGCCAAGGAGACGCTCGCCCCGACAGGGCTCCACGTCTACGTCACCGGCCCCGGCGGCACCCTGGCCGACTTCGTCACGGCGTTCGGCGGCATCGACGGGATCCTGCTCGGCGTCGCGCTCGGCGTGGTCTTCCTGATCCTGCTCATCGTCTACCGCAGCCCGATCCTGCCGTTCGCCGTCCTGCTGACCGCGGTGTTCGGCCTGGCTGCCGCGGCACTCGTGATCTTCCCGTTGGCGAAGAACGGCACGATCGGCCTCAACGGGCAGAGCCAGGGGATCCTGTCGATCCTGGTGGTCGGCGCGGCCACCGACTACGCGCTGCTGCTGGTGGCGCGCTACCGCGAGGAGCTGCACGACCACCCCAGCAAGTGGGCCGCCATGCGCGTCGCGTGGCGGGCCGCCGTCGAGCCGATCGGGGCGAGCGCCGCCACGGTCATCCTGGGCCTGCTCTGCCTGATGCTGTCCCAGCTGGGCAACACCCGCGGCCTCGGCCCGGTCGGCGCCATCGGCATCGCCGGTGCGGTCGTCGCTGCACTGACCTTCCTGCCCGCCGTCCTGCTGCTCTTCGGCCGCCGCATCTTCTGGCCCCTCGTCCCGAGGGTGGACCACGTCCACGCCGAGGACGCCGTGGGCACCCGGGGGATATGGGGCCGCGTTGCCGGCATGGTCGGACGCCACCCCCGCCGTACCTGGGTGGTGACGCTGCTGGCGCTGCTGGCGCTCGGCGGGTTCGTCCCGACGTTCCGCGCCGAGGGCGTCACCCAGTCCCAGCTCTTCCTCGACAAGGTGGAGTCGGTCACCGGCCAGGAGGTGCTCGCCCGCCACTTCCCGGCCGGCTCCGGCAGCCCCGTCGAGGTCGTGGTCGCCGAGAGCAAGGCCGACCAGGTCGTGGCCACGCTGACCCGGGACAGGGACGTCTCCGCGGCCACGGTCACCTCCAGCCGGCCCGGCGTGCCCGGGGCGCCGCCGAAGGTCGTGGACGGCAAGGTCCTGGTCCAGGCCACCCTGCGACCGGCCGCGGACAGCCCGGCCGCCGAGGACGCGGTCACCCGCCTGCGCAGCGAGCTGGATCCGATCGGCACCGACGTGCTGGTCGGCGGCAGCTCGGCGTCCAACCTGGACGTCAGACTCGCCAGCGAGCGCGACCTGCGTGTGATCATCCCCGCGATCCTGCTGGTGATCCTGCTCGTGCTGATGCTGCTGCTGCGCTCGCTCGTGGCCCCGGTGCTGCTGGTGCTGGCCAACGTCGTGTCCTTCGCCGCGACCCTCGGCGTGTCGGCGCTGGTGTTCAACCACGTGTTCGACTACCCGGGCTCCGACCCCTCGACGCCGCTGTATGCCTTCGTGTTCCTCGTCGCCCTGGGCATCGACTACTCCATCTTCCTGATGACCCGCGTCCGCGAGGAGTCGGTCACCCGGACCACGCGGCCGGGCATCCTCGTGGCCCTGGCCGTCACCGGAGGGGTGATCACCAGCGCCGGCATCGTGCTGGCCGCCACCTTCTCGGCCCTGTCGATCATCCCGATCCTGTTCCTGGCCCAGATCGCGTTCCTCGTGGCGTTCGGCGTGCTGCTGGACACCCTCGTGGTGCGTTCCCTGCTGGTGCCGGCGCTGGCACACGACATCGGCGCGCGGATCTGGTGGCCCAGCCTGCTCGCCGGGACGCCGGGCCGCCACGAACGCACCGGGCGCACCAGTCGAGCCGGTCGCACGGACTAAGGTCGCGGGCATGGTCACGGTCGGTCTCGCAGGTTTCGCCTCCGCCGGGCAAGGCATCCACGCCCCGCTGATCCAGGCCGCCGGTCTGCAGCTGGCGGCCATCGCCACGGCGAACCCCGAACGGGTGCACCAGGCCGAGGCGGCGTACCCGGATGCCGAGGTCGTCCCCGACCTCGACGCGTTGCTGCGGGTCGACGGCCTCGACGTCGTGGTGCTCGCGACCCCGAGCGGGCTGCACGCCGACCAGGCGCGGCAGGTGATCGATGCCGGGGTGCCGGTGGTGGTCGACAAGCCGCTGGCCACGAACGCCAGTGGCGCGCTCGCCGTCCTGGACGCCGCGCGGCAGGCGGGCGTGCCGCTGACCGTGTTCCAGAACCGCCGGTACGACGCCGAGCACGTCACCATGCGGGACGTGGTCCGCTCGGGTCGGCTCGGGGAGGTGTTCCGGGCCGAGATGCGATGGGAACGATGGCGGCCCATTCCGAAGGAGCGGTGGCGGGAGACCGCCCCGGCCACCGAGGGCGGGGGGATCATGCTCGACCTGCAGACCCACGTGGTGGACGCCGCGGTCGATCTCTTCGGACCGGTGGAGAGCGTCTACGCCGAGGTCTTCTGCCGCACCACGGTGTCCGAGGACGACGCGTTCCTGGCGTGCCGGCACGAGTCCGGGGCGGTCAGCCACCTCGGCACCAGCTCCGTGGCCGCGGCACCCGGGCCCCGCATCCGGGTCCTCGGCCGCGCGGCGGCGTTCGTGCTCAACGCCTTCGAGCGGGACCTGGACGTCTACCCCGACCTGCGCACCGACGACGACCACTGCGGGTGGATCTACGACGGGGCGGAGCGCACGCCGGCCCCACGCAGCGACTCCAGCCAGGTCGACTTCTACCGGCAGGTCGCCGCGGCGCTGCAGGCGGACGAGGTGCAGGCGGCCATGCCGGTCGACCCCCGCGACGCCGTGCACACCCTCGCCGTCATCGATGCCGCCAGGGCGAGCGCCGAGAGCGGCACCGTCGCCCGGGTGATCACCCCCGGCGACGGCCCCGCGCCGGTCCAGGAGCGGTCCGGCCCGGCGCCTTCCGGTCGCTGAGGCTCAGCCCAGCCGCCGCACGTCCAGGCGTTCTTCGAGGGCCTTGTCGCCGTCGCGGGTGACGACGTAGGCGCCCTTGCCGTCGACCTCGCTGACGGCCTCCACCATCTCGGTGCCGCGGTAGAGGATGCCGACGCCGTCGTCGGTGCAGTGCGTCGTCGGCAGGGTGCCCGCGGCCACCAGGTCGTGCACCAGCGGCCGGCGCCCGGCCTCGCTGTCGTAGTGCACACCGCTGGCGTAGGGCAGGAACCCCAGGCCGTCCGTCACCGCGCGCAGCACGGGCCCGAACGAGTCGGTGGTGCCGCCCTGGTACCAGCAGATCGAGCCGGCCGAGACGCCGGCCAGCACCACCCCCGCCTGCCACACCCGGCGCAGGATCGCGTCGAGGCCGTGCACCCGCCACACCGCCAGCAGGTTGGCCACCGACCCGCCGTTGACCCAGACGACGTCCTGGGCCATCAGGTGCCCTTCGACGTCCTCGACGTTGGGCATCGAGAACAGCGACAGGTGCGTGAGGTCGAAGCCGGCCACCCTGCCCGCCTCGCTCATGTCGTGCTGGAAGCTGCGGTCGTCACCGCTGGCGGTGCCGATGTGGCAGACCCTGGGGACAGCCGAGGAGACGCCCGACAGAGCCACGGCATAGTGGAGCAGGTCGGCGAACTCGAACCTGATGCGGCGGGAGGGGCGATATCCGCCGGAGGTCGCGAGGATGGTGGGCGTGTCAGCTGGCATGCCAGCACACTAGGGGGTGGTTCCGTGTCGTTGCCGCAGGTGCCGGGGTTCACCCTGACGCGCCGGCTCGGCGCCGGCTCGACGGGCACGGTGTGGTCCGCGACGCGCGACGCCGACGGGTCGGTGGTGGCGATCAAGCTGGTCGCCGGTCCCGCCGACGACCGCGGTGACCCGGGGACGCCTCGTGCGGCCGGTGACGCGGTGGAGCAGGCCGCCCGCGAGGCCGGGGTCCTCGGGGGCCTCGACCACCCGCACATCGTGCGGCTTCACGCGGCGACGGCCCTCGCCGACGGCACCCTGGCACTGGTCCTCGACCTCGTCGACGGCGGCAGCTACGCGGCGGTCGTGACGGCGCGGGGCCACCTGCACCCCGGCGAGCTGGTCACGGCGCTGTCGCCGGTCAGCCGCGCCGTGGCGCACCTGCACGCTCTCGGCGTGGTCCACGCCGACCTCTCCCCGGGCAACGTGCTGTTCACGCGCGAGGGCAGACCGATGGTCAGTGACCTCGGCGTCGCCCAGCTGTTCGGCGAGCAGCCGGAGACGCTGCACGGCACCGAGGGCTTCACCGCCCCGGAGGTGCTCATGGGTGAGCAGCCAACCCCCGCGTCCGACGTCTACGCCATCGGCGCACTGGCGTGGTTCGGCCTCACCGGCACGGCGCCCGAGCTGCCCGCGGAGCGGCCGCAGCTGGGGTCCGTGGTCCCGGACCAGCCGGTGCGGCTGGTCCGTCTGGTCGAGCGGTGTCTGTCCGCCGACCCCGGGGCGCGTCCGACGGCCGCGTCCGTCGCCGTCGAGCTGTACGACGCGGCGGTGGCCGAGCCGGTGCAGCTCGGGGACCACTCCGACCCGGCAGCGAGCATCACCCACCGCATCCGCGCCTCGGCCCGGGCTGCCGCTCCGCCCGCGCCGCCTCGGCGCCGGCACCGGCTGCCGCTCCGGTGGACCTGGCGGGCGCCCCTTCGGCGACCCGGCGCGGCCGGGGCGCTGGTGCACCGGTCCTCAGCCGAGGTGGACCCGTCCTCGGCAGGGGGAGCAGCCGTGCCGAGGAACCGTGCCCCTTCGTCCTCGCGAGGCGCACGGGGGTCCTCGCGAGGCGCCCCGTCGTCCTTGCGAGGCGCACGGGCGTCCTCGCGCGGCGGGGCGGCGCCCGGGCGCAGGGGGCCGACGTCCACGCGCGGCGCCCCCACGTCGCCGAGCCGGCGGCGCCGCACGGCCTCGCGGAAAGATCTCCGGTCAGGGGGTGCGGCAGTACTGCTGGTGGTGCTCCTCGCCGTGGTCCTGGGCGGTGTCACCGGCGTCTGGGTCCACGGTCACGGGGGTCCGGCGTCAGATCCGCTCGTCGTGGACCGCCTGGGCGCACCGGCGCCGGGCGGCGCCTCGACCTCCGCCGCCCGGACGGGGCATCCTGACCAGGCCGCAGTCACCCTCCCACCCACCTCCACGCCGGCGGGGCGCCCCTCCAGCAGCGCGACCGCCGGGACGACCCAGGTCCGTGCCGAGCTGCGGTCGGCGCCACGGGCCGTGCTCCAGCGGCTCGCCGACGCCAGGGCCCGGGCCTACGAGCTCGGCGACGTGCGGCTGCTGGAGGCGGTGGACGTCGCCGGCTCCCCGGCGCGGGCCTCCGACGAGCGGGTGATCCGGGGCGCCGTGTCGGCCGGAGCGACCTATGCCGGGCTGCGCTACGTCGTTCGCTCGGCGGAGACGACCATGGCCGATGGGGACCGGGCGACCGTCCGCGCGCAGGTCGACACGTCGGCGCACACGGTCGTGGGCCGCGACGGCGACCGCACGGCCCGGTCAGGGACGGTGGGCCAACCGGTGTCGGTCACGCTGCGCTGGACGGCGGGCGGGTGGCGGATCCAGCAGTGAGGCCGTCAGGGACGGCGCTCAGGCCTGCCCGACGAGCCACTGCGCGGCCGCCTCGACGGTGTCCTGCTCGAAGGTGAACCCCGAGGCGGTCAGGACGCTGGGCGTCACCCGCAGGCTGCCCAGGATGTCGCTGGAGAACTCACCGAGGTAGATCTTCAGCGCCAGGGAGGGCGCGGGCAGCAGGGCCGGCCGGCCCAGCGCCGATGCCACGGCCTTGATGACGTCGAGCTGCGGCAGCGGCTGCGGTCCGGTCAGGTTCACCGTCCCGGTCAGCGTCGGCTGGTCGATGGCCCAGGCGAGGGCACGGACCTCGTCCTGCAGGGTGATCCAGCTCCAGTACTGACGGCCCGACCCCAGCGGCCCGGCCAGCCCGAGGCGGGCCAGGGGCAGCACCCGCGCCATCGCCCCGCCGCGGGGGGACAGCACGAGGCCGGTGCGCGCGTGCACGACGCGCAGACCGGCATCCTCGGCCGGCTTGCTGGCGGCCTCCCACGCGCGCACGACGTCGCAGAGGAACCCCTGCCCGGCAGGGCTGGCCTCGGTGAGGACCTCCTCGCCCCGGTCCGGTCCGTAGATGCCGATCGCCGACCCGCTGACCAGCACGGGCCGCTGCCCGCGGCCGGCGAGCTCGGCCAGGGCGGACGCGACCGTGTGCGTGCTGTCGACGCGCGAGGCGAAGATCTGCTGCTTGTACGCCGGGGTCCACCGGTGGTCGCCCACGCCGGCGCCGGCGAGGTGGACCACCGCGTCGACCCCGTCGAGCGCGGACGGCTCGAGCTCACGCAGCGCCGGGTCCCAGCGGATCTCGGCGGAGGTGCGGGGCTCGCGGCGGACGAGGTGCAGCACCTCGTCGCCGCGAGCCGTCAGGTGTGCCGACAGCGCGCCGCCGATCAGGCCGGAGGCACCGGTGATGGCGACGCGCTGTGACATGGAGCTGCCTTCCGTGGAGGGTCAGAGACCGAGCGAGGCCTCGAAGGCGCCCTCTTCGAGACGGGTCTTCATCGTGACCAGGAACCGTGCCGCGTCGGCGCCGTCGACGACGCGGTGGTCGTAGGACAGGGCCAGGTAGACCATCGAGCGGATGGCGATGCTCTCGCCGCCGTCGGCGTCCTTGACCACCACCGGACGCTTGACGACCGCGCCGGTGCCGAGGATCGCGACGTTCGGCTGGTTGATGATCGGCGTGTCGAAGAGCGCACCGCGGCTGCCGGTGTTGGTCAGCGTGAAGGTGCCGCCACCGAGCTCGTCAGGGCTGACCTTGTTGGTGCGGGTCCGCTCGGCGAGGTCGGCGATCTTGCGCGCCAGACCGGCGATGTTGAGGTCGCCGGCGTCCTGGATGACCGGCACCAGCAGGCCGCGCTCGGTGTCGACGGCCACGCCGAGGTTCTCCGAACCGTGGTAGGTGACCTCGTCACCGTTGACGGAGGAGTTGACGCTCGGGTGCGCCTTGAGCGCCTCGACCGCGGCGAGGGCGAAGAACGGCAGGAAGCTGAGCTTCACCCCCTCGCGGGCCTCGAAGTCGCGCTTGGCGCGGTCACGCAGGCGCGCCACCTTGGTGACGTCGACCTCGACGACCGTCGTGAGCTGGGCGGAGACCTGGAGGGACTCGACCATGCGCGCGGCGATGACCTTGCGCAGCCGGCTCATCTTCTCGGTGGTGCCGCGCTTGGGGGACAACGCCGGGGTGCTCGGGGCGCCGCCGGCAGCGGGAGCCTGCGTGGACGCCGGGGACGGCGCCGACGCGGGTGCGCTCTGGGCCTTGCGGGCTGCCTCGGCGGCGTCGAGGACGTCCTGCTTGCGGATGCGGCCGCCGACGCCGGTGCCCTTGAGTGAGCCGAGGTCGACGCTGTGCTCCGCCGCGAGCTTGCGCACCAGCGGGGTGACGTAGGCCGCGGCGTCGGTCCCGCCGCCACCGTCCGAGCCGGAGGCGGCCGCGCCGGCAGACGACGGCGCGGACTGCGGTGCCGATGCGGACTGCGGTGCCGGCGCGGACTGCTTTGCCGGGGCGGTGTCCTGCTGGGCCGAGGTGTCCTCCGTGGCGGGTGCCTGGCCGCGCGGCTTCTCCTCCTGCAGCGACTGCTCGGCTGCCTGCTGGTGCACGGCGGCCTCGTCCTGGAGGCTCGTGCCGCCCGACTCGCGTCCGAGCCCTGGGCGCCTGCGGCCTGCTGCGGCGCCTGCTCCTGCTGGGGGGTCGGGGCGGACCCGCCACCGGAGCCGCCGACCACGGCGAGCTCGGCGCCCACCGGCACCGTCTCGTCCTCGCCGACGAGGATCTTGCTGACGGTGCCGGCCACCGGGGAGGGGATCTCGGTGTCGACCTTGTCGGTGGACACCTCGAGCAGCGGCTCGTCGACCTCGACCTGGTCGCCCTCGGCCTTGAGCCAGCGGGTGACGGTGCCCTCGGTGACCGACTCGCCGAGCGCGGGCATGGTCACGGTGGTCCCGCCCGAGGAGCTGTCGGAGGTGCCGGCCGTGGGGGGCTGCTCGTCGACGGCCTGGGCCGACGACGTGGGCTCGGACGCGGGCTGCTGGTCCTGGGCAGCGCTCGGCTGTGCCGGCTCCTGCTCCTGGGCGGACGTGTCGGTGGAGGAGGGCTGCTCGGAGCCGCCGCCGGAGCCGTCGCCGATGACGGCCAGGTCGGCGCCGACCGGGACGGTGTCGTCCTCGCCGACGAGGATCTCCTGCAGGGTGCCGGCCACCGGCGACGGGATCTCGGTGTCGACCTTGTCGGTGGAGACCTCGAGCAACGGCTCGTCGACCTCGATGGTGTCGCCGACGCTCTTCAGCCAGCGGGTCACGGTGCCTTCGGTGACCGACTCCCCAAGGGCCGGCATGGTCACGCGTTCAGACATGTTGTGAGGTCTCCTCGTCGTGCAGGGTGACTGCGGTCAGGTGGCCCGGCGTCCAGGGTTGGCGTCAGGCGTGGGCGTGCAACGGCTTGCCGGCGAGAGCCAGGTGGGCCTCGCCGAGTGCCTCGTTCTGGGTGGGGTGCGCGTGGATCAGCTGCGCGACGTCGGAAGGCAGGGCCTCCCAGTTGTAGATGAGCTGGGCCTCGCCGACCTGCTCGCCCATGCGCGCACCGATCATGTGCACGCCGACGACCGGGCCGTCCTTCTCCCGCACCAGCTTGACGAAGCCCTGGGTCTGCAGGATCTGGCTCTTGCCGTTGCCGCCGAGGTTGTAGTCGTAGGTCTCGACCTCGGCGTACCTCTCGCGGGCCTGGGCCTCGGTGAGGCCCACGGAGGCGATCTCGGGGTCGCAGTAGGTGACGCGCGGGATGCCGAGCTCGTCGATGGCCGGAGGCGTGAGCCCGGCGATCTCCTCGGCGACGAAGATGCCCTGGGCGAAGCCGCGGTGGGCGAGCTGCAGACCCGGGACGATGTCGCCGACGGCGAACACACCGTCGACGTTGGTGCGGCAGCGGTCGTCGGCCAGCACGTAGCCGCGGTCCATCGCCACGCCGGCCTCCTCGTAACCGAGGCCGGAGGTGACCGGTCCGCGCCCGACGGCCACCAGCAGCAGGTCGGCCTCGATGGTGTCGCCGGACTCGAGGGAGACGGTCACGACGTCGCCCTTCTGCTCCGCGCCGGCGAACCGGGCGCCGGTGCGGAAGCTGATCTTCCGCTTGCGGAAGGAGCGCTCGAGCTGCTTGGAGACCGCCTCGTCCTCGGCAGCCACCAGCCGGGGGAGGGCCTCGATGATGGTGACCTCGGAGCCGAACGACTTGAAGACAGAGGCGAACTCGACGCCGATGACGCCGCCGCCCAGGACCACCACGCGCGGCGGGACCGCGTCGAGGGACAGGGCCTGCTCGCTCGTCATGATCCGGCCGGAGACCTCGAGCCCGGGAAGGCTCTTGGCGTAGGAGCCGGTCGCCAGGACGACGTGGCGCCCGACCAGGCGGCGACCGGCGGCCTCGACGGTGTGGGCGTCGACGAGACGGCCCTCGCCCTCGACGTAGTCGATCTGACGTGAGGACACCAGCCCCTGCAGGCCCTTGTACAGACGGCCGACGACGCCGTCCTTGTAGCGGTTGACCCCGGTCATGTCGACCGACTCGAAGGTCGTCTTGACGCCGAACTGCTCGCCCTCTCGGGCGCTGTCGGCGACCTCGGCCGCGTGCAGCAGCGCCTTGGTCGGGATGCAGCCCATGTGCAGGCAGGTGCCGCCCAGCTTGCCCTTCTCCACGAGCGCGACGGACAGGCCAAGCTCGGCCGAGCGCAGGGCGCAGGCGTAACCCCCGCTGCCACCACCGAGGATGACTACGTCGAACGTGCTCTCGGCTTCAGCCGACATCGCGGACGCTCCCTTGCGCTTCCGAACCGGTCAGTGCCGACGCCGCCGACGAGGTCCCGCCGGGGTCCGAGGGCCCCGTCCGCCTGCTGGCGCCGTCGCGTCGTAGAGCATCTTGTCACTGTTGGGGCGCGTCGTCGCAAGCAGGTGCGTCCGCTGCGCGCGGCGCGTCGTCCGGAGCCGCGGAGCGCCAGAACGTCCACGCAACGTCCACCGAACTCCCAGTCCTTCGTTCTAGAGTCCGCACATGGGTTGGATGCACAGCGTGCGCACACGGCTGCGCCCACGGCGAGTGGGCGCGTCCGACGGGCCCACGATGAGCGTGGACGCCGGCCAGGTCCGGGCGCATCTCGCCTCGTTCGCCGCCTCACGCCGAGGCGTGGAGGCCTACGTCGAGCCGCCGACCAACGTCACGGCGACGACCATGGTGTTCATCGCGCACGACGGCGAGTGGACGCGCCGCGCCGTTCCGTCGCGGGACGCCGCGTGGGAGTTCGCCCGCTCGCTCGGGGTGCCGGTGTACGACGTCCAGCAGACCGGCTACCCCTCGCGGATGCGGGAGTGGAACTCCCGCCAGCGCCGGCGCTGAGCCAGGTGCGAGGTTCGCCATACCCGTTGGTGACCCGGCCGGGCGCATGCAAGGGTGTGCCGCAACGACCACAGGAGGTTTCCATGACCGCGCAGGGCAAGGACGCAGGCAAGTCCCAGGGGAAGTCCGAGGGCACGGAGCCGGACGGGGCTCGGGAGCAGGGCCCGGGCGACGACCTGAAGCGCCGGTTCCGGGAGGCGCTGGACAAGAAGCACGCGCACGGCGGTCGCGACGTCTCCGGTGACGGCAAGGGCAGCCGGATCCACGGTGCGCACGGCGCCGAGGGCGGCCCGCAGATGTTCCGCCGCAAGAGCGGCTGACCCCAACCCGCGCCCGACCGGCCCCGACCCGCTCCAGCAGCAGGTCGGGGCCGCCGTCGTAGCGGCAGGCGAGGCCCGGCGCGGCCCACGACGGTGGCGCGCCGGCCCACGTCAGCGGGTGTAGGTCTCGGCCAGCCGCACCAGCGTGCGGACGCCGAAGCCGGTGCCTCCCTTGGGGGTGTAGCCGAACGGACCGGCCTCGTTGTAGGACGGCCCGGCGATGTCCAGGTGCGCCCACGGCGTGCCCTCCGGCACGAACTCGCGCAGGAACTGGGCGGCGGTCAGCATGCCGCCGTGGCGCTCGCCCGTGTGCTTCAGGTCGGCCACGAGGGAGTCCAGGCCCGCGCGCAGCTCCTCCGGCAGCGGCATCGGCCACATCGCCTCGCCGGCGTCGTCCGCCGCGGCGCGCACGGTGTCGCGGAAGCCGTCGTCGTTGGCCATCAGGCCGCCGGTGCGCATGCCGAGCGCCATCACCTGGGCGCCGGTCAGCGTGGCGATGTCGACGATCGCGTCCGGTCGCTTCTCGCCCGCGAGGACGATCCCGTCGGCCATGACCATCCGGCCCTCGGCATCGGTGTTGATGATCTCGACGGTCTTGCCGCCGCGCATCGTCACCACGTCGCCGGGGCGCTGCGCCAGCGAGCTCGGCATGTTCTCCGCGAGGCAGAGGTATCCGGTGACGGCGACGGGCAGCCCGAGCTCGGCGATGACGAGGATCGCCGCGGCGACGGCCGCGGCACCGGCCATGTCGGACTTCATCGTGACCATGCCGGTGGCCGGCTTGATGCACAGGCCGCCGGAGTCGAACGTGATGCCCTTGCCGACGAAGGCCAGGTGCGGCGTCCGGGCGGTGGCCCGGGCCGGCTTGTACGTCATGGTCACGATCCGCGGCGGGTGGACCGAGCCCTGGCCGACACCGATGATGCCGCCGCACCCGGCCTTGGCCAGGGCCTTCTCGTCCATCACCGCGACCTTGACGGTGCTGCCGTTGGCGCGGGCCTTCACCGACTCGGCGAAGCTCTGGGGGAACAGCACGTTCGGGGCGGTGTTGACCAGGTCGCGGGTGTAGTTCTGTGCATCGGCGAGGAGCCCGGCACGCTTCACGGCGGCGCGCACGGCGCGGTCGCGCGCGGTCGGGGCCAGCAGCACGACCGCCTTGACGGCGGACTTCGCGCTGGAGTCGCCACGGTGGCCGGCGAACTCGTAGGCACCGAACAGCGCGCCCTCGGCGGCGGCGCCCACGGCCTCGGCCGTCGTACCGGGCAGGGAGAGGGCGACCTTCGGGCGGCCGGCCAGCGCCCGGACCGCGGCGCCGGCCGCGCGGCGCAGCACCTCGGGGGCGTAGGACGCGTCGTCCTGGGGGGCCGCGCCCAGGCCGACGAGCACGACCAGCGGCGCGCTGACCCCGGCGACAGCGGGCAGGCGGTGCACCTCCTCGACGGCGCCCTTCGCGTCGAGGCTGGCCAGTGCGGAGCCGAGGACGTCGGCCACCTTGCGGTCGAGGCCGTGCCCCGGTGCCAGTGCCGCTCCGTCGTCCGTCCGGACGGTGGCGAGCACCAGGGCATCGGCCTTGACGTCGCTCGGGGAACGGTCGGACACGGTCAGGGTCGTCACAGGGCTTGTCCTTCGTTCGGTGGGGGACACCCGCGTCCTCGCGGAGCCAGGGTGAGGATAACGACCCGCCGTGACGCTACGGTGAGCCGCATGACTGCCCCGGACCTGCTGACCTCACCCCTGCACGAGCGCCACGTCGGCCTGGGCGCCAAGATGGCCGACTTCGGGGGCTGGGCGATGCCGATCGAGTACCCCGGCGGGGGAGTCGTCCGCGAGCACACCGCCGTTCGTGAGCGCGTCGGCATCTTCGACGTCAGCCACCTGGGCAAGGCGTCGGTCACGGGCCCCGGTGCGGCGGCCTTCGTCAACGCCTGCCTGACCAACGACCTCGGGCGGATCTCCACCGGCAAGGCGCAGTACACGATGTGCTGCAACGAGACCGGTGGCGTGGTCGACGACCTCATCGCCTACCTCAGGTCCGAGGACGACGTGTTCCTCATCCCCAACGCCGCCAACACCGCCGAGGTCGTGCGCCGCCTGCAGGCTGCCGCGCCGGAGGGCGTCGAGGTCACCGACCTGCACCAGCAGTACGGCGTGGTCGCGGTGCAGGGCCCGCGCAGCGACGAGGTCCTGGAGGCGCTCGGGCTGCCCACCGGACACGACTACATGTCGTTCGTCGAGGCCGACTGGCAGGGGCGCCCGGTCATCGTGTGCCGCACCGGCTACACCGGGGAGCGCGGCTACGAGCTGGTGCCGCGCTGGGACGACGCGCCGGCCCTGTGGGACGCGCTGACCGGGGCCGCCGCGCCGTACGACGGGCTGCCCTGCGGGCTGGGGGCGCGGGACACCCTGCGCACCGAGATGGGGTATCCGTTGCACGGCAACGACCTCAGCCTGGACATCACCCCGGTGCAGGCCCGCGCGGGCTGGGCGGTCGGCTGGAAGAAGGATGCCTTCTGGGGGCGCGACGCGCTCGTCGCGGAGAAGGCGACCGGCGCCCGCCGGACGTCCTGGGGGCTGCTCGCGACCGGTCGGGGCATCCCGCGCGCGCACTGCCAGGTCAAGGACGTGCACGGCGAGCCACTCGGCGAGGTCACGTCGGGCACGTTCTCCCCGACGCTGAAGCAGGGAATTGCCTTGGCACTGCTCGCAACGGGCGTCTCCGAGGGTGACGAGGTCGTGGTGGACGTGCGTGGCCGAGAGGTGGCTGCGACCGTCGTCCGGCCGCCGTTCGTGCAGGTCCAGACGCGGCCCGCCGAGCCCGGCCTGTGAGCCCAGCCGGCCTCTGAGTCGAGCCCGGCCACTGGGCCGAGCCTGGCGATTGGGCGGAGCCTGGCCACTGGGCCGAGCCCGGCCTCCGGCCCCGGACGGTCCGCCGGCCGCCGAGCGCTCGGGCCGGAACCGGGGTTTACCGGCGCCCCGCGCCGGAGGCTCAGCCGGCGTGCGGGAGGACGAGCGCGGCGGTCGTGAGGGCGACCGCCAACCCGGTCTCGACCACCGCCCCGAGGACGTCACCGGTGATCCCGCCGACGCGGCTGACGGCGCGACGCACCACGACCGAGCCGGCGACCACGGCCGCGGCGAGGACCACCGGTCCGGCCCACCAGCGCACACCGGCCAGGGAGCCCGCCCCGGCCGAGAAGGCAGCCATGACAACGGTGCTGGCGATCAGGGCCGGTGCACCGACGGAGCCGGCGACGGTGGCGCCCAGGCCGTCGGAGCGGGCCGAGGGCACGTTCCGCCGGCACGCCCAGGCCAGCAGTGAGCGGCTCGACAGCACCGCGACGCCGGCGAGCGCACCCCCTCGCCACGTCCCCAGGAGGGTCGTGAGTGCGGCGACGTCGAGCAGCAGCGCCAGGGTGACCGCGGCGACGCCGCTCGGGCCGATGTCGCTGCGGCGCATGACCTCCAGTGCCCGCTCCCGGCCGTATCCGGCCGAGAGCCCGTCGGCCGTGTCGGCGAGGCCGTCCAGGTGCATCGCCCGCGTGCCGAGCACGAGGACGGCGACCGCCACGGCGGCGAGCACGAACGGCGGTGCGCCGGCCAGGGCGCCGACGGCGGAGACGGCCAGGACGCCCAGGGCGAGCGGCAGCACCGCCAGCGGAGCGATCACCATGGCCGACCCGGCGACCCCGCGGTCCACCCGGCGCGGCGGTGGCACCGGGATGGCGGTGAGCGTGCCCACGGACAGCCGGATCGCGTCGAGCACCTCAGGGCTCCACGACGGGGCAGCCGGACAGGTCGAGCACCCGGCCGGCGACCACCAGCACGACGCGCTCACTGGCCGCGCTGACCGCGGCGTTGAGCCGTCCCAGCTCGTCGCGGAACAGCCGCCCTGATGCCGTGGCCGGGACCACAGCCATGCCGACCTCGTTCGTGACGGCGACGACGTCCACCGTCGCCCCGCTCCACGCGTCGAGCAGCTCGCGGGTGCGGGCGCCGACGCAGGCCGAGGCCCGCTCGTGGTCGTCCCAGGCGCCGGCCGCGTCGACGACGGAGGTGAGCCACGTCGCCAGGCAGTCGACGAGCACGGGCCCCGTGGCCGCGCGCAGGACGCCGGCGACGTCGTCGGTCTCGACCGTCCGCCATGAGCCGGGGCGCCGGGAGCGGTGTGCCGCCACCCGGGCGGCCCACTCGCTGTCGTCAGCGTCCGGCACGGGACCCGGGGCGACGTACACGACGCCCTCGCGGCTGCGCAGCAGCTGCTCGGCGTAGCGGCTCTTGCCGCTGCGGGCGCCGCCCAGGACCAGCGTGGTCGTCACGGACGCTCCTCGAACCGGACCGGCACGTCGAACGCCGCCCGTCGCACCGCGCGCCGCAGCGTCGAGAGCACCGGCCCCCCGGCCAGGAAGACCAGCGCGGCCGTGAGCACCCCCCGGGGCAGGTCCCAGCCGAGGGACGTCGCGAGGTAGAAGACACCGTAGTGCCCGAGGTTCGTGCCGACCGTGGCGCCCGGCACGAATCCCGCGCCGGCCGGCGCGGTGGCGCCCATGAAGGGCCAGAACCACAGGTTCATCACGGCGCCGTAGACCAGCCCGGCGACCAGCCCGTACGCCGCCAGCATCGCCCGCTCCGCACGGCCGCAGGCCCGGGGCAGCATCGCGGCACCCATCCCGACCCAGCCGGCGGTGATCATCTGGAACGGCGTCCACGGGCCCACCCCGCCGGTGAGGAAGGCGCCGGTGACGATCGCGAGCGCCCCCAGGACGAAGCCCATGCCGCGGCCCAGGACCCGGCCGGCCAGCACGAGGAGGAAGAACATCGGCTCGAGCCCGGCCGTCCCCGCGCTCAGGACGCGCAGCGCGCCTCCCATGGCGGCGAGGACGCCGAGCACCGCGATGGTCTTGGCGTCCAGGCCGCCGGCGGCCACCTCGGCCAGGGTGACCAGGGCGAGCAGCCCGGTCAGGAGCGCGAACAGCCACGGCGCGTCGTGCCCGTGGGCGAGGCCGACCTCGGGGCCGGCGAGGAACGGCCACCCGAAGGCGACCAACCCGACCAGCGTGACCAGGGCGAGCGCGACCACCGCCTGCCACCGGGTCCGCAGCGGGTCCACCCGCTGCTGCAGCGCCCTCGACCCCGGCAGGGACCGGCTCACGACGCCGGCTCCAGGGCCGCGGTGACCTCGGCGACCGTGAGGAAGGGCAGCGGGTGGACGATCTTGGCGACCTGCGGCGCGAACGCCGGGGAGCCGGCGAGCACCTCGTGGACGGGGCCGTCGGCGACCACCTCACCGTCGGCGAGGACGACCACGCGCTCGGCCACCTCGGCGGCCAGCTCGACGTCGTGGGTCGCGAGGACCACGGTGGAGCCGGACGCGGCCAGCTCCCGCAGGACGAGGACGAGCCGCTCCTTGGCCCGGTAGTCCAGGCCGCGGGTCGGCTCGTCCAGCAGCAGCAGCCCCGGTGCGCCGGCCAGGACGACGGCCAGCGCGAGCGACAGGCGCTGCCCCTCGGACAGGTCGCGGGGGTGCAGGTGGTCCTCGACCGGCCCGGCGACCCGGTCCAGCAGCCCCCGGGTCGTGCCGGGCGCAACCGCGAAGTCGGCGTCCGCGTCCCGGCACTCGGCGGCCACCGACTCGGCGTACAGCAGCACGGAGGGGTCCTGGGGCACCAGCCCGACGAGCCGGACCAGCTCCGCCGGCGGCAGGTCGCCCGGGACCCGGCCGGAGACCTCCACCGGGCCCGAGGACGGGCGCAGCGACCCCGCGAGCGCGGCCAGGAGGGTCGACTTGCCCGCCCCGTTGCGCCCCATCACCGCCGTCACGCTGCCCCGGGCCAGGTCGAGGTCGACGCCGCGCAGGGCGGTGACCGGGCCGCGTCGCACCACCAGCCGGTGCACGCGCGCCGACACGTCGCCGACCCGGGCCACGGGCTCGGCGGCCGGCAGGACGCGCGCGGCGAGGGTCGTCCGCAGCCCGACCGCGCGGCGGCGGGCGTCCCGCACCGTCAGCGGGAGCGGCGTCCAGCCGGTGGCCCGGCCCAGGCCGATGACCGGTGGAAAGACCGTGGAGGTGCGCATCGCCTCGGCCGGCTCGAGCAGCGGCGACGTGCGGCCGTCACTGACCAGCACCACCCGGTCGGCGTGGTGGATCACCCGTTCGAGCCGGTGCTCGGCCAGCACGACGGTGATGCCGAGGTCGTGCACCAGCCGGTGCAGCGCGGCCAGGACGTCCTCCGCCGCCACGGGATCGAGGGCCGACGTCGGCTCGTCCAGCACGAGGATGCGGGGACCGGCGGCGAGCACGGCCGCGATCGCGACGCGCTGCTGCTGGCCGCCGGAGAGGTCCTGCAGGGAGCGGCCGCGCAGCTCGGCCAGCCCGAGCAGGTCGAGGGTCTCCTCGACCCGCCGTCGCATGGCGGTGGCCTCCACGCCCATCGCCTCCATGCCGTAGGCGATCTCCTCCTCGACGGTGTCGGTGACGAACGAGGCGACGGGGTCCTGCACGACCACCCCGACGAGGTCGGCGAGGTCGCGGGGCCGGTGCGTGCGGGTGTCCCGTCCGGCAACCACGACCGAGCCGCTCAGCAGGCCGCCGGAGAAGTGCGGCACCAGCCCGTTGATGCACCGCAGCAGCGTCGACTTCCCGCTGCCGGTGGGGCCGACGACCAGGACGAGCTCGCCCTCGGGGACGGTGAAGTCGACGTGCGACAGGCGGTCGCGGTCGTCGCCCTCGAACCGGATGCTGACGTCGCGGAACTCGATCATGAGGTCCTGCCCGCGCCGGCCTGCAGGAGGGCCCGCTGCGGCGGGATCGGTGCGAGGACGCCGGCAAGTGCTGCGCACCCGATGGCGAGGACGGCAGCCAGTGGCACGGCGGGGATGCCGGCGGGCACCTGGACCGGGGTGATGCCGTCCCACACCCGCTGTGTCGCGACGACCAGCACCACCCCCGGGAGCAGGCCGCTGGCGGACACCAGCCACTCCGGCAGGGCCCACGGGTCGCGCCGGTAGCGCGACCGGGTCTCGCGCCGGGCGCCCGTGAGCAGGGCCAGGCCGGCGAGCACGGCGCCGGCCAGGACCAGGGGGAGGCCGAGCAGCGGCGGCGTGGAGGCGTCCAGCAGCCCGTAGAGCCCGACGAGGATGCCGAGCAGCCCGGCCAGCGTCATTGCGCTGGCGCCCCGCCGGGACGCGTCGGTGCGGTGCACGGCCCGACCGTACCCGCGCGACTCCATCGAGGCAGCCAGGTCCAGCGAACGGTCCAGCGCCCCCGCCATCACCGGCACGGCCAGCCGCGCGATCGAACGCAGGCCGCGGGTCGAGTGCCCCCGCAGCCGCCGGGCCGCCCGCACGCGGCCGGCGTCCTGCACCATCTGCGGGGCGTAGGTGAGAGCCACGACGACGGCAGTGCCCACGTCGTACAGCGTGGCGGGCACGTAGCGCAGCAGTCGGCGCGGGCTGGCGAGCGCGTTCGCGGCGCCCAGGCAGGCCAGGATCGCGGCGAGCCGCAGGCCGTCGTACGCGGCGGCGAGCAGGCCCTCGAGGGTGACCGGGCCGCCGAGGCGCACCCCTGCGGTCCAGGCCGGCAGCGGCACCTCGGGCAGCCGCACCAGCACCACGCGCCCGGTCACCCCGCCGCCGAGCAGCCCCGCGGTGAGGACCCGCAGGCCGATGGCAACGAGGCCGACCACGAGGAAGGCGGAGAACACGTCGGTCGCGCCGACCTCCCGACGTTCCAGCACCACCCATGCGGCGACCGCGACGACCAGCAGCAGGAGGAACGGGTTGGTCGTGCGGGAGGCCGCCGTCGCCAGGCCGAGCCCCCACAGCCACCAGGCAGCCGGGTGCAGCAGCCGGGGCAGGCGGGAGGCGGCGGGGCGACGCATGAGGCGGGCGTGCCGCTCAGGCCCGGCGGCGGCGCAGCGCGGCGACCACCACGAGCGCGAGCACGGCGAGGACGACGACGATCCCGACCCACGTCCCGGTCGAGACACCGGACCCCTGCTCCGAGGAGCTGCCGGCCGCGGAGGGCGACGCGGCAGCGGAGGGCGAGGCGGCGGGCGATGCGGAGGCGCCGGAGCGGACCGGGATCGCGACGGGGGTGTCGGCAGCCTTGGCGGCGGCGGGGACCTGCTTGACCTCGCCGCCGCAGCCCGTGGCCGGGTAGCCGTTGATGGCGCAGGTCAGCCCCTTGTCCACGCGGACCGACGCGACGGCCGACAGGACCTCGGCCCCGGAGGCCTTGGCGTCCACGACGGCGCACTGGGCGACCGGCGCGGGCGGTGTGGCGCCCGTCTCGGCGTCCGCCGGCCGTCCCGCGTCGATGACGACCCCGACCCGCTTGGACCCTGACGTGGCGGGGGTGGCGCCGCAGATGTCACCGAAGGTCGGGGTGGCCCGGGGGAAGCGCGGGGTGCTCTCGTCCCCGACGGCGAAGCGCCAGCCCTCGACGGCGCCGTCCTTGGGGAGGGTCTCGGCCGGGCCCTTGGTGGCGAACGCCCAGGTGCTGCCGGTCAGCTGGTAGTAGCCCCAGAAGCGGTACGACGCGGCGGAGGCCGTGCCGGCCGGCGCCAGCAGCGAGGGCAGCGCGACCCCCAGCAGCGTGGCCAGGGCCAGCAGCACCAGGGCACGCACGGCGCAAGGGCGGGCGGTGGCGGGCGAAGCAGCGCGAGGGAGTGACATGCGGACCCTTTCCTGGCGGTCCGGCGCAGAGGTCGCCGAACCACAGGATGGCCGGCGGGCTCGAGCTCCGGTCCGTATTCCACGACGGACGACTGATATGGAGCCGATGGGCCGCGGCAGGTGCTCCGGCTCGCCGTCCGACAGGCGCGGTGGGCACCTGCTCGGACGACCTACGGTTGCGGGTCAGCGCCGGATTTCGACCGGCTTCCCCTCACCACGGACGTTCGGTACGGCGAACCGTGCCACGCGGCGGGGGAGGTGTCAAAGTGCGGCGCCGCAGGGGCTCATCCCGGCAGGAACGACAGCCGGACGTCGCGCTCGGCGTTGTCGACGTTGAGGTCCACCAGGCAGATGCTCTGCCACGTGCCGAGTGCGAGCCGGCCGCCCAGGACCGGGATGCTCGCGTACGGCGGGACCAGCGCCGGCATCACGTGGGCGCGGCCGTGCCCACGGCTGCCGTGCCGGTGCCGCCACCGGTCGTCGGCGGGCAGCAGGTCGCCCAGCGCGGCGAGCAGGTCCTCGTCGCTGCCGGCTCCGGTCTCGAGGATGGCCAGCCCCGCGGTGGCGTGCGGCACGAAGACGTGCAGGAGGCCGTCCCCGCTGTCCTGGACGAAGGAGGAGCACTCGGTGGTGAGGTCGCGCACGACCTCGGTGCCGCCGGTGCGCACCGACACGGTGGTGGATCGCATGCCGCCATGCTGCCAGCCGCCGCCCCGCTGGGCAGAATGTCCCCCATGACTCCCGGCTACGGCGGCCCGACGCTGCCTGACGAGCGCATCGTCAGTGGCGACATCGTGCTGCGCCCCCTCGCCGAGGGCGACATCGACCCGGTGGCCGACGCCTGCAACGACCCCGAGACGCTGCGCTGGCTGCCGCTGCCGAGGCCCTACGGGCGCCCTGAGGCCCGGTGGTTCATCGACATCTTCGCCCCGACGACCCGGGACTCCGGCGCCGGCATCATCCGCGCCATCGAACGCGAGGGCCGGCTGGTCGGCTGTATCGACGTGAAGCGGGTCGACTGGGCCGCACGCACCGCCGAGGTGGGGTACTGGATGGCGCCGTGGGGTCGGGGCTGCGGCGTCGCCACGACGGCGACCCGCGTCATCAGCGGCTGGACGCTGCGGGAGCAGGGGTTCGAGCGGGTCGAGGTGCGCGCCGCGACGGGCAACCTGGCCTCGCAGCGGGTGGCCGAGAAGGCCGGCTTCGTCCGCGAGGGCGTCGCCCGCAACGCCGGGCACATCCACGACGGTCGGGTCGACCTGGTCGTCTACTCCCTCACCCGCGCCGACCTCGGGCTCGTGGACCCCCGGTGACCGGGGCGGACGGCGCGGAGCCCCTGTTGCCGCTCGGGCTGCGCCTGGGTGGGCGGCCCGTGGTCGTCGTCGGCGGAGGGCCCGTCGCGTTGCGCCGCGTGGGTGCGCTGCTGTCCGCGCGCGCCGTGGTCACGGTCATCGCCCCGGCCGTGGTGCCGGCCCTGCAGGACCTCGCCGAGCGGGGGCACCTGGACTGGCAGCCACGCGTGTACGCCGAGGGGGACCTGGCCGGCTGCTGGCTGGCGATGGCGTGCACGGCGGACCCGGAGGTCAACGAGGCGGTCCTGCGCGAAGCCGACGCCCAGCGCACCTTCTGCCTGCGCGCCGACGACGCCCGCACCGCCTCGGCGTGGATGCCGGCCACCGGCCGCAGCGGCCGGGCCACCGTCAGCGTGCACGGCGACCGTGACCCCCGCAGGGCCGCCGCCCTGCGCGATGCCGCGCTGACGGCCGTGGAGGCGCTGCTGCGCGAGGAGGTCCAGCCCGGAGGCTCCCGGGTCGACCCGGCCCGCACCGGCGGCCGCGTCGTCCTCGTCGGCGGAGGTCCGGGCGACCCCGGGCTGCTGACCCTGCGCGGGTTCCAGGCCCTGGCCGAGGCCGACGTCGTCGTCGTGGACCGGCTGGCTCCGCTGGCCGTGCTGGACGGCCTGCGCGAGGGCATCGAGATCGTCGACGTCTCCAAGATCCCGCGCGGTCGGTCCACCCCCCAGGAGGAGATCAACGCGGTACTCGTCGACCGCGCCCGCCGCGGGCTGGTCGTCGTCCGGCTCAAGGGCGGTGACCCCTACGTGTTCGGGCGCGGCATGGAGGAGGTGCTCGCCTGCAGGGACGCGGACGTGCCCGTCACCGTGGTGCCCGGCGTCACCTCCGCGGTCGCCGTACCGGAGCTGGCCGGCATCCCCGTCACCCACCGCGGGCTCTCGCAGGGCTTCACCGTGGTGTCCGGGCACGCCGCGCCCGACGACCCGCGCAGCACCGTGGACTGGGCCGCCCTCGCCCGGGGCGGCACCACGATCGTCGTGCTGATGGGCGTGGAGACGCTGCCGCAGATCGTCGGGGCGCTGCTCGAGGCCGGACGCCACGGGGACACCCCGCTCGCCTGCGTCATGGACGGTGGCCTGCCGACCCAGCAGGTGGTGCGCACCACCCTGGCCCTGGTCGTCAGCGCCGGCCCTCCGCCGGGGCTGCGGTCGCCGGCGGTGACGGTGATCGGGGCGGTTGCCGGCTTCGCGGACGGCTGAGCCGCTGCTGGCTACAGTGACGCCATGAGCGCTTCCTGGACCTGGACCTACCTCGACGCCGACGGCGCGCCGATGACCGGCGGTGAGCTGCCCGCCGGCGCCTTCCCTTCCCAGGGCGAGGCCGAGAGCTGGCTGGGGGAGGAGTGGCACCGTCTCGCCGCGCAGGGCGTCGAGGCGGTCACCCTCCTCGAGGGCGACACCGAGGTCTACGGGCCGATGAGCCTGCGGCCGTCCGAGTGAGCGCCGCGACGGGCGACCTGTCCGCCGGCGTGGTCCGCGAGCTGGAACGTCGGCTGCGCGCCGCCCAGCGGGACTGGCGCTCGCCGGCGGTCAGCGCCGGCGTCATGCGCGACGGGCGGCTCCTGTGGTCCGGCCACGTGGGCTCCGCCCGGGTCGAGGGCGCCGTGGCACCCGGCGACGACACGCAGTACATGATCGGCTCGATCACCAAGACCTTCACCGCCGTGCTCATCATGGCGCTGCGGGACGAGGGCCGGCTGGCCCTGGACGACCGGCTCGACACCTACCTGCCCGGCACCCGGCACGGCGCGGTGACGATCCGGCAGATGCTGGCGCACGCCTCGGGCCTGCAGCGCGAGCCGGTGGGCCGCATCTGGGAGAACCTCGAGGCGCCGGACCAGGAGCGGCTGCTGCGCGAGCTCGAGGACGCCGAGCGGGTCCTGCCCCCGCACTTCGCCTTCCACTACTCCAACCTCGCCTACGCGCTGCTCGGCCAGATCGTCGAGCGGCTGGAGAAGCGCAGCTGGGAGGAGACCGTCACCGAGCGGATCCTCGCCCCGCTGGAGATGCGGCACACCGGACTGGCCCCGGACGAGGACAGCCGGGCCCTGGGCTACCTCGTGCACCCGCACGCCGGCACCGTCACGCCCGAGCCGCGGTTCGACCTGCGCGCCACGGCTGCGTTGGGCGGGCTCTGGAGCACTGTCGCCGACCTGGGCCGTTACGCCAGCTTCGTGGCCGACCCGGTGGCCGAGGTGCTCAGCCCCGACACGGTCGAGGAGATGTGCCGGCCGCTGATCATGACCGACGTCGACGGCTGGTGCCGCGCCTACGGGCTGGGCTTCGACCTCCAGCGCGTCGGGGAGCGGGTGCTGGCCGGTCACGGCGGCGCGATGCCGGGCTTCCTCGCCGGCCTGCGGGTCCGCCGGGCCGACCGGGTCGGCGCCGTGGTGTTCAGCAACAGCTCGGCCGGCGCCGAGACGGTCGCGCTCGCGACGCAGCTGGTGACGGCGGTGCTCGACGCCGAGCCGGCCCTCGCCCAGCTGTGGACGCCCTCGCAGCCGCAGCCCGACCTCGCCGGGCTCCTCGGCAGCTGGTGGTCCGAGGGGGAGGAGCTCGTCCTGGAGGTGCGCGACAACCAGCTGTGGGCTCGCCTGCCCGGCGCCGGCGGACTGGGGGAGACGCGCTTCGAGCGCGAGGCCGCCGACCGGTTCCGGGCCGTCCAGGGACGCGAGCGCGGCGAGCTGCTCGAGGTCGTCCGCGGCGACGACGGCTCGGTGCGCCAGATGTACTTCGCCACGTATGCCGTCACCCGCACGCCCCAGGCGTTCGCGGACCTGTCGGCCGACGCCGAGGACGCTCAGGCGCAGGCCTGACACGCCAGGCCCCGCCCGGGCCGGAACGGAGGTTCCCCATGGTCGACCGCGGCCGGCTCGCCGAGCTGCTGGAGCGCGAGCGCACGGACTACGTCCAGCGAAATCCCTTGTCCGCCAAGGCGTTCGCGTCTGCCGAGCACCTGTTCGGCCGGGTGCCGATGACGTGGATGAACAAGCGGGCCGGCGCGTTCCCGCTCTACCTCGACTCCGCGCGGGGCGCCGGTGTGCGCGACCTCGACGGCCACGACTACGTCGACTTCTCGCCTCGGCGACACCGCCGCGATGGCCGGGCACTCCCCGGAGCCGGTCGTCGGCGCGGTGCAGCGCCGGTTCGGCGAGCTGGGCGGGGCGACCGCGATGCTGCCGACCGAGGACGCCGAGTGGGTCGGCGCCGAGCTGACCCGCCGGTTCGGGCTGCCCCGGTGGAGCTTCGCGCTGACCGCCACCGACGCCAACCGGTGGGCGATCCGGATCGTGCGCGCGGTCACCGGCCGGCCGAAGATCCTGGTCAACAGCTACTGCTACCACGGCTCGGTCGACGAGTCGCTGATCGTGGTCGGGTCCGGACGGTCGAGGCGCGCAGCCGCGAGGGCAACGTCGGCGCGCCGTACGACGTGACGCAGACCAGCCGGGTCGCCGAGTTCAACGACCTGGAGGGCTTGGAGCGCGAGCTCGCGCACGGCGACGTGGCCGCGGTGCTGATGGAGCCGGCGCTGACCAACATCGGCATCGTGCTGCCCGAGCCGGGCTACCTGGAGGGCGTGCGCGAGCTGACCCGTCGCCACGGGGTGCTGCTGATCAACGACGAGACCCACACGTTCTCCGCCGGCCCCGGCGGCGCGACGCGCGCGTGGGGCCTGGAGCCGGACCTCCTCGTCATCGGCAAGGCGATCGGCGGCGGCATCCCGGCCGGCGCCTACGGGATGTCGGCCGAGTTCGCCGACCGGGTCCTGGCCCGCGACGACCTCGACCTGGTCGACATGGGCGGGGTCGGCGGCACCATGGCCGGCAACGCGCTGTCGATGGCCGCGATGCGCGCCACGCTGGAGGAGGTGCTCACCGACGCGGCGTTCGAGCACGATGATCGCAGCTGGCGACGAGTTCGCCGACGGCGTGCGGCGATCATCGCGGCGTACGGGCTGCCGTGGTCGATGTCAGCCAGCTCGGCGCGCGGGCGGAGTACCGCTTCACGCCGCAGCCGCCGACGAACGGCACGCAGTCGCTGCGGCCGCACGACGCCGAGCTCGACGACTACCTGCACATCGCCCTGGCCAACCGGGGCGTGCTGCTGACCCCGTTCCACAACATGGCGCTGATGTCGCCGGCCACCAGCGTCGCGGACGTGGCGACGCACCTGTGGGCGTTCGAGGAGGCGGTCTCGGCGCTGGCCGACTGACCGGTGCGGCCGAGCCGGGCCGGTCCCGAGCCACCCGGTGCTCAGCCGGTGCACACCAGGGGCGCTCGGCCGGCCGTGCTCACCCGGCCGTGCCCACGTGCCCGGGCTCAGCTGGGCGTGGCCCCGCGGGCGACCTGCGGGCGCGGCAGCCGGGAGCGGCGCATCTGGAAGGCGCGGGTCACGGCGTACCACGCGCCACCGCGGGGCGGCTCCCCGCCGAACTTGGCGACGAGCTTGGCCCGCAGCCGGCGCCACATGAAGAACGCGTCGATGACACCGGCGAGGATGAGGCCGTAGACGAGGATGAAGACCAGCATCAGCGCCCACGGAAAGCGGTTCCCGAGGAACGTCAGCACGAGCACCAGGACCATCACGGGGAGCATGAACTCGCCGACGTTCCAGCGCGCGTCGACGTAGTCGCGGATGAACCGCTTGGCCGGGCCCTTGTCGCGCAGCGGCAGGTTGGCCTCGTCGCCGCTCATCATCGCCTCGCGCTGCTTGAGGCGGGCGAGCCGGTTGGCCTCGCGGTCGGACCTGCCGGCGGCCTTGCGGTCCGTCGGCACGAGGGGACGCTTGCGCGCGGCCTCCTGCTCCCGGCGGCTGGGGGTGGGCCGGTTCTTGGCCCCCGCCCGCTCGACGCGGTCCTGCACGGTCACGGCGGGCTCGGCGGCCTTCTTGCGTCCTAACACGATCCACACTGTATGTCGTGGCGCGCCGATCGTGGGCATCGCGCAGGTCGCGCGCACCGGCCGCGGCCCCGCACGGGGCGCCGGTCCCGCCGAGGCGGTGGGTACGCTCGCGGGCGTGACCGACGACGCCCTCGCCCCTGACCGACTGGCCGCCCTGCAGCACCGCGTGCAGGCCCTGATGCCCGACATCCGCGCCGACCTCGAGACCCTCACCCGCATCCCGAGCGTGTCGCTGGACGCGTTCGACCAGGGTCACGTCGAGGCGAGCGCCACGGCGGTGGCCGAGCTGCTGCGCGCCGAGGGCCTGGCGGTCGAGGTCGTCCGCGAGGGCGGGCGCCCGGCGGTGATCGGGCACGTGGACGGCCCGGCCGGCGCCCCCACCGTCCTGCTCTACGCCCACCACGACGTGCAGCCGCCCGGTGACGCGAAGGACTGGGACACCCCGCCGTTCGAGCCGACCGAGCGGGACGGCCGGGTCTACGCCCGCGGCGTCGCCGACGACAAGGCCGGGGTCATGGCCCACGTCGCCGCCCTGCGCGCGCACGGCGGCGAGCTGCCGGTCGGGGTCACCGTCTTCGTCGAGGGCGAGGAGGAGATCGGCTCCGACAGCCTCGCGACGATCCTGGAGCGGCACGGGGAGAAGCTGCGCGCCGACGCGATCGTGCTGGCCGACTCGACCAACTGGGCGGTGGGGGAGCCGGCGCTGACCACGACCCTGCGCGGGATGATCCGGGTCGTCCTGACCGTCCGGGCCCTGGACCACGGCATCCACAGCGGCATGTTCGGCGGCGCCGTACCCGATGCCATCACGGCCCTGGTGCGCACGCTCGCCTCGCTGCACGACGCCGACGGCGAGGTCGCGGTCGCCGGGCTGAGGTCGGGCGAGGCCGCCGACCTGGAGTTCTCCGAGGAGCAGCTGCGCGCCGACTCCGGGCTCCTGGACGGGGTGCAGACCATCGGCAGCGGCTCGCTGCTGTCGCGGCTCTGGACCAAGCCCTCGATCACCACGATCGGCATCGACGCGCCCTCGGTGGCCACCTCCTCCAACACGCTGGTGCCGTCCGCGGCCGCCAAGGTCTCCGTGCGCCTCGCCCCCGACGAGGACCCGCGCGAGGCGTTCCGGCTGCTGGAGGAGCACCTGCGCGCGCACGCCCCGTGGGGTGTCCAGGTCGACGTGCACCTCGACGACGAGGGCGCGGGGTTCTCCGCCGACGCGCAGGGCCCGGTCTACGACGCGGCACGCGCCGCGTTCGCCGACGCCTGGGGGGTGCCGCCGGTCGACATCGGCGTCGGCGGGTCGATCCCGTTCGTGGCGGCGTTCGCCGAGCGGTTCCCCGACGCCGCCATCCTGGTCACCGGCGTCGAGGATCCCGACACGCGGGCCCACGGCGCCAACGAGAGCCTGCATCTCGGCGAGTTCGAGCGGGTCTGCGTGGCCGAGGCAGTGCTGCTCGAGCGGCTGGGCTCGCTGCCGCGCTGAGGCGCACCCGCCGGGCTCCCACCGACGAGGGTGGGAGCCCCGGCGTGCTCAGTCCTTGCTGGTCTCGCCGGGCAGGGCGAGCATCTGGTCGAGGGCCACGCGGGCCCAGCGCGCCACCTCGGGGTCCACCGTGATCTGGTTGACCACCCGGCCCTGCACCAGCGACTCCAGCGACCAGACCAGGTGCGGCAGGTCGATCCGGTTCATCGTGGAGCAGTAGCAGACGTTCTTCTCCAGGAACACGATCCGCTGACGGGGGAACATCCCCGCCAGGCGCTTGACGAGGTTCAGCTCGGTGCCGACCGCCCACGCGGTGCCGTCCGGCGCCGCCGCGACGGTCTGGATGATCTTCTCGGTCGAGCCGACCTCGTCGGCGGCCTGCACGACGTCGTACCGGCACTCGGGGTGCACGATCACGCGCACACCCGGGATCTCCCGCCGCGCGGCCTCGACCGCGTCAAGGCTGAACCGGCCGTGCACGGAGCAGTGCCCGCGCCACAGGATCACCCGGGCGCGCCGCACCTGCTCGCGGGTCAGGCCGCCGTTCGGCCGGTGCGGGTCGAACACGACGCAGTCCTCCAGGCTGAGCCCGAGGTCGCGGACGGCGGTGTTGCGCCCGAGGTGCTGGTCGGGCAGGAACAGCACCTTGCCGGTCCCGTCGAGGCCGCCGCGCTGGTCGAAGGCCCACCGCAGCGCCTTGCCGGCGTTGCTGGAGGTGCAGACCGTGCCGCCGTGGCGGCCGGTGAAGGCCTTGATCGCCGCGGAGGAGTTCATGTAGGTCACGGGGACGACGTCGTCCGCGACGCCCATCTCGACCAGGTCGTCCCACGCGTCGTCGACCTGGGCGATCGCCGCCATGTCGGCCATCGAGCACCCGGCGGCCAGGTCGGGCAGCACCACCTGTTGCCGGTCGTTGGTGAGGATGTCGGCCGACTCGGCCATGAAGTGCACACCGCAGAAGACGATGTACGGCGCGTCCGGACGCGCCGCAGCCTCCTTGGCCAGCTTGAACGAGTCGCCCGTGACGTCGGCGAACTCGATGACCTCGTCGCGCTGGTAGTGGTGACCGAGCACGAACACCCGGTCGCCCAGCGCCGCCCTGGCGGCGCGGGCCCGCTCGACCAGACCCGGGTCGGAGGGCGCCGGCAGGTCGCCGGGACACTCCACGCCGCGCTCGCTGGCGAGGTCCCGGCCGGCGCCGAGGACCAGCAGGGGGAGGGGGGCGTTGACCGGGCGGCCGGACCGCAGGTCGGTAGCGGTAGTCACCTCCAGATTCTCCCACAGGCGATCCCCGCAGATCGTCGTGTGACGGGCGCCGTCGGCGCTCCGGACACACCATCCGCACGGCGGGAGCCGTTGCCAGGACGTGCCTGCCGCCGCCGATCCGGACTGGGCCGGTGGGCGGGCTCGCTGGGCATGCCCGCTGTGCAGCCGGTGTCGTAGCATGTGCCCGCGCGCCTGGGCCGAGCCATGCCTCGTCGCATCCACGAGTGGAAGGACCGGCGTGATGGCGCCCCAGGTGAGCGTTGTGGTTGCTACCTACCGGTCCGGCCCCGGACTGGACCGGCTGGTCGAGTCACTCGAGGCCCAGAGCCTCGCACCGGGCGATCTGGAGCTGATCGCCGTGGACGACGGGTCCGGCGACGGCACCCTGGAGCGGCTGACGGCGCTGGCGGCAACCCGACCGTGGATGCGTGTGAGTGCCGTCCCCCATTCGGGTTGGCCGTGTGCTCCGCGCAACGCGGGGCTCGAGCTGGCCGAGGGGGAGTACGTCCTCTTCGCCGACCACGACGACGTGCTCTACCCGGAGTCGCTGGAGCGGGCGAGTGCTTTCGCCAGGAAGAACCAGGCGGACGTCCTGAACGGCAAGGAGGTGCGTACCCACAGCTGGTGGTGGGGGATGAGCGCGTTCAGGCAGGACGTGCCGGTCAACGAGCCCGGGGACGTCGCCGCTCTCCTGCCGATGACTCCGCACAAGCTGTACCGGCGGCAGTTCCTGCTCGACCACGGCATCCGCTTCATCGAAGGTGCGCGTGTGCTGTGGGAGGACGTCTACTTCAACATCGACGTCTTCACCCACCACCCCCGCGTGGCCACCCTCTCCAGCTACCCGATGTATCACTGGGTGGCGACGGGGGCCGACAGCTCCAGCACCTTCGACCGGGACCCGGCGGAGCAGTGGTCACACCTTCGCCGGGTCATGACGCACGTCCGAGAGGCCGGCCTGGACGCCGACTCGCGGGACTGGCTGCTGGGGCACTGGTACCGGACACGCGTCCTGGGGTGGATCGGCCCCGGCCTGCTCAGTCGGCCTGCGGCGGTGACGGCCATCGGCCTTCCCTTGCTGGAGGGGCTGGTCGAGGATCTCGTCCCCGAACGGCTGGACGCCGCCCTGGGGCCGATGGACCGGGGCCGTGCCGACCTGCTCCGAGCAGGGAGGACCGACCTGCTTCACCAGCTCGCAGAAGCCGACCGGGGAATCACGCTGGTACCGCGCGTGCGCGACGTGTCGGTGACCGACGGGCGCGTCAGTGTGCTGGCCGAGGGCGTCCTCGAACGGGACGGCGTGCCGCTCGAGCTGCGCCGACACGGTGACCGGATCCAACGCCTGCTGCCCCCCGAGATCGCCCGAGTGGTGTCCTCGACCGCGCTCGACGTCTCGGGATGGGCCGAGCCTCGCGTGGACATGTGCGCCCGCGGCCGGGCCTCGCGGGTGCCGTGGGTCCTTCCGACTGCCGCCGAGGCCGAGCTGGAGGCGGCGGCACCGGACACCGCGCACCTCCGAGTCACGGCCCGCGGTGTGCTCGACCTGGACCATGCCCTCTTCGGTCGGCCGCTGGACGAGCAGATGTGGGACTTCGGCCTGCGCGTTGACCTCGGTGGCCCCGCCCCCAGCCGGCTGCTCAGCTCGACGGGGTTCCCCGACCTGCTGCTGCCGCGTCGCGACGAGGTGGCGGTGTTCTATGACAACGCCGGGGGCCTGCTGAGCCTGGACCGCGACGGGAGCAAGCGTGGACTGGTCGCGAGCTCTCGCCTGGTGCCGCCCCGGACCAGCGGCGTCGTCGGGGACCCGGTCCAGATCGACCTCGAGGGAACGGCGGTGGCCGGGCCGCGTCCCGCGCCGGCCGAAGTGCTCGTCGGGGACCGGACCGTGGCCGCTGAGGTCGTGCGCACCGACTCCGGCACGGCCCTGCGCTTCGTCCTGCCCGACGTCGCGGGCGGAGAGCAGCTTTCGGTGAGGCTCGCCGGACGCACACGGACCACGCAGCTGTCGACCAGTGTGTCGAGACGCCGGGTCCGGCTGGTGGTGACCCCACCCGACGGCTCCGCGCAGTCCCCGGCGCCGAGGCGTGTCACGGAGGGCTGGGTGGCCGTCGTCCGGGGCAGCCTCCTCGCGCGGGGTCTCGTTCCTGCACGACGAGAGCTGGGGCGAGTGCTGCGTCTTCTTCGGGCCCGCTACCGTCACAGGTAAGGGGCGCTGCACACAGCGTGGGCCCGTCAGCCACCGCGGAGGGGAGCGTCGGTCATGCGCTATGTGGTCAGTGACGTGCACGGGCACCGGGAGGAGCTGGTCGAGGCACTGCGCTCGGCCGGGCTGCTGGACGCGGCCGGGACCTGGAGCGGCGGCGACGCCACGTTGTGGGTCCTGGGTGACTACCTCGACCGCGGGCCTGACGGCGTGGGCGTGGTCGACCTGGTGATGCGGCTCCAGCGCGAGGCGCCCGGGTCCGGTGGCCGCGTCGGCGCCCTGATGGGCAACCACGAGGTGCTGTCCCTCGGGATGCACCGTTTCGGCGACCGCCCGGTCCGCGACGCCGGCGGCCGCGAGCACGCGTTCAGCACGAGCTGGGCGATGAACGGCGGCCTGCCCCGCGACCAGGCCCGGCTCACCCCCGAGCACCTGGCGTGGCTGGCCGCGCTCCCGGCCCTCGCCCGCGACGGGGACTGGCTGCTCACCCACGCCGACACGACCGAGTACCTCCGTTGGGGCGCGTCCGTGCCGGAGGTCAACGCCGCGGTCGCCGCCGTGACGGCGTCGGACGACCTGCCCGCCTGGTGGGACCTGTGGCGCGGCCTCACGACCCGCTTCGCCTTCCAGGGCCCGGCGGGCGGGGACGCCGCCGGGCAGGTGCTGGGCGCGCTGGGCGGCGAGCGGCTCGTGCACGGCCACAGCATCATCGCGACCCTCACCGGTGAGCTGCCGAGCCGGACCACGGGGCCGTTGTGGCAGGCCGGCGGCCGGGCCCTCGCCATCGACGGCGGCCTCTATGCCGGCGGCCCCCTCCTGCTCGTCCGGCTCGACGACCTCGAGCCGCCCGCCTCCTGACACGATGGGCGCGTGCGCGTCCTCATCGCCCCCGACTCCTTTGCCGGCAGCCTCTCGGCTGCCCAGGCTGCCGAGGCCATCGCCGAGGGCTGGCGGCGTGCTGCGCCGCACGACCGGCTGACCCTGCTGCCGCTGTCCGACGGCGGACCCGGCTTCCTCGACGTGCTGGCGCGCGCGCTCGGGGGCGAGACCGTAGCGGTGACCGTGAGCGACCCGCTCGGCCGCCCGGTCCCCGCCGCGTTGCTCCTGGTCGAGCGGGACGGGCGGCGCACCGCGTACGTCGAGACGGCCCAGGCCTGCGGGCTGCACCTGCTGGGGAGCGGCGAGCGTGACCCCTGCCGCACCAGCTCGTACGGCGTCGGGCAGCTGCTGGCGGCCGCGCTGGCCGAGGGTGCCACCCGGCTCGTGGTCGGTCTCGGCGGCGCCGGCACCAACGACGGGGGAGCCGGCATGCTGGCCGCCCTCGGGGCCGGCCCGGAGGAGGCCCTCGCCCGCGGCGGCGCCGCGCTCGCCGGCCTCCCGGACGAGGGGCTGTCCGGCCTGGCTGCGGTGCGCGAGCGCCTGCGGGGCACCGAGGTCGTCGTGGCGACGGACGTGGACGTGACCCTGCTGGGCTTCCACGGCGCCAGCGCGTCGTACGCGCAGGACATGGGGGCGACCCCGGAGTCCGCCCAGCGGCTGGAGGCGGCCCTCGGGCGGTTGACCGAGGTCGTGCAGCGCACCCTGCCGCCGGTCACGGACCTGCTCAGCGGGACCGCGCGGCGGCTCGACCGGGAGCCCGGCGCCGGCGCCGCGGGTGGGCTGGGGTACGGGCTGCTGCTCCTCGGCGGCCACCTCGTGGGCGGCGTCGAGGCGGTGCTGCAGGCCGTCGGCTTCCCCGACCGCCTCGCCGCCACGGACCTGCTCGTCACGGGAGAGGGCGTCCTCGACTGGCAGAGCCTGCGCGGCACCGTGGTCGCCGGCGTCGCCGAGGCCGCGCTCGCGGTCGCCGTGCCCTCCGTCGTGCTGGCCGGCCAGGTCCTCGTGGGGCGCCGGGAGACCATGGCGCTGGGCATCAGCGGCACCTACGCCGTCGCTCCGGGCCACGCGCGGGTCCCGGAGGTGCCGGTGGACCCGGCGGGCACCCTGGCCGACCGCGCGGCGCGCGTGGCCACCACCTGGTCCCCGAGGCGCGACGGCACGACGTAGGCTTGAGCCGTCGGGAACACATCCCGGCGCCCATGGGTTGGCACTGTCGACCGCAGACGCTGCGCGGCGCGGTCAGCTCATGACCATCGACTCGAAGGACTTCCCGATGACTGAACAGGTCGACACGCAGGTTGCCACCGCCACCACCGAGGCCCCGGCCCACGGTGTGGTGCTGACCGACGTGGCCGCCAGCAAGGTCAAGAGCCTGCTCGAGCAGGAGGGCCGCGACGACCTGCGGCTGCGGATCGGCGTGCAGCCCGGCGGCTGCTCCGGCCTGATCTACCAGCTGTACTTCGACGAGCGCACCCTCGACGGCGACCTGGTCGTGGACTTCGACGGCGTCGAGGTCGTCGTCGACCGGATGAGCGCGCCGTACCTCGGCGGCGCCACGATCGACTTCGCCGACACGATCGAGAAGCAGGGCTTCACGATCGACAACCCCAACGCGGGCGGCAGCTGCGCCTGCGGTGACAGCTTCCACTGACCGTCCTGCCCAGGGCTCACGCCCGGCCGAGGGCTCCACGAGGCCGGCACTCCTGCACTGCAGGGGTGCCGGCCTCGGGCGTTCTCGGTGCACCGGCCCGGCTGCGGTAGGTTCGCGCCGTGCGCATCGCTGTCACCGGGTCCATCGCCACCGACCACCTGATGACCTTCGACGGGCCGGTTCGCCGACTCCCTCGTCGTCGAGCAGCTGGACAAGATCTCCCTGTCCTTCCTCGTGGACGACCTGCGAGATCCGCCGCGGGGGAGTGGCCGCCAACATCGCCTTCGGCATGGGCAACCTGGGGCTGCGGCCCCTGCTGGTCGGCGCGGTCGGGCGAGGACTTCGTCGACTACCGCTCCTGGCTGGAGCGGCACGGCGTCGACTGCCACGCGGTGCACGTCTCGCGAGCTGCAGCACACCGCCCGGTTCGTCTGCACGACCGACTCCGACCACGCCCAGATCGCGTCGTTCTACGCCGGCGCGATGAGCGAGGCCCGCGAGATCGAGCTCGGCCCCTCGCCGCGCGCGCCGGCGGCGCTCGACCTGGTGCGTGATCAGCGCCAACGACCCCGAGGCGATGCTGCGGCACACCGAGGAGTGCCGCGCCCGCGGGTATCGCCGTTCGCCGCCGACCCCTCCCAGCAGCTCGCGCTCGACGGACGGCGAGCCGATCCGCCAGCTCGATCGACGGCGCGACCTACCTGTTCAGCAACGAGTACGAGGCGGCGCTGACCGAGCAGAAGACCGGCTGGAGCGCCGACGAGATCCTGCGAGCGGGTCGGGGTCGCGGGTCACCACGCTCGGGCGCACAGGGGCCGTCGCGGTCGAGCCAAGGGCGAGGCGCCGATCCAGGTGCCCGTGGCCCGCGAGCTGCGCAAGGCCGACCCGACCGGCGTCGGCGACGCCTTCCGGGCCGGCTTCCTGGCCGGCCTGGCCTGGGGCCTCGGACCGAGCGCCGGTGCGCCGAGGTCGGCTCGATGCTGGCGACCTACGTGATCGAGACGGTCGGCACCCAGGAGTACGAGCTGGGCCGCGGCGGCTTCCTGGCCCGCTTCGCCGAGGCGTACGGCGCGGACGCGGCCGCCGAGGTCGAGCCGCACCTGCGTCTGCGCCGCGCCCGTAGACGACGGCATGCCGGTCGAGCCGCCCGCCGTCCTCGCTGGCGCCTGACCTGGAGCGCGCCGAGCCCGGTGAGGACCTGGTCGGGGTCGGCGCCGACCTGGAGCCGGGCACCCTGCTCGCGGCGTACCGGCGCGGCCTGTTCCCGATGGGCGCTCGGCCCGGACGGGGCGCCCGCCCGCTCGGCTGGTGGTCGCCCGGACCCGCGCGGGGTGCTGCCGCTGGAGGAGCTGCGGGTCAGCCGCTCGCTGCGCCAGGCCTGCCGCACGTTCGAGATGCGGGTCGACACCGCGTTCGACGAGGTGGTCGCCGGCGTGCGCCGACCCGGCCCGGGACGGGCGCTGGATCACCCCGGCGATCGCGCGTGCGTACGCCGAGCTGCACCGCCTCGGCTGGGCGCACTCCGTGGAGTGCTGGCGCGACGGCGAGCTGGTCGGTGGCCTCTACGGGGTGGCCATCGGCGGCCTGTTCGCGGGCGAGTCGATGTTCCACCGCGCCACCGACGCCTCGAAGGTCGCGCTGGTCGCCCTCGTCGACCTCGTCTTCGCCGGCGACGACCCGCGGCGGCTGCTCGACGTGCAGTGGCGCACCGACGCACCTGGCGAGCCTCGGGGTCGTCGAGGTGCCGCGCGCCGGACTACCTGCCGCCGCCTCGAGGTGGCGCTCGCGCTGCCCCTGCCCGAGCGGTGGAGGCGACCAGCCGGTACCGGCGGCCGCCGAGGCCTGAGCGGCTACGGCGCGCCGACCACCACCACGAACCGCTGGTACGCCGCCCCGTCGGGGTCGACCTCGTCCGTGACGGTCCGCAGCACCTGGCCGCGCATCCGGCCCCACGCCGGCACGTCGTGCCGGCGGCCGGGTCGGTGGCCAGCACCGTCGACGACGGTGCCGGCGGCGGCATCGCGGCCTGGCGGCGGCGAGCCGGATCACCGGCAGCGGGCAGCGCAGGCCGCGGGCGTCGACCTCGACTGCCGGTCACAGGCCCGCCGCCCCGAGCACGGCGCGGACGGCCGCCACCGCGTCCGGCAGCACCGTGCGGAACCGCTCCACGTCGCGGCACGCCCGGGCCGACGGCCTCCAGCGGCAGGGTGACCCGCACGTTGCCGTGGGTGAGCACGCCCATCGCCGCCAGCACGTGGCTCGGCTCGAGCGTGCTGGCGGTGCAGGCCGAGCCGCTGGCCACCGCGAAGCCCCGCCGGTCCAGCTCGTCCACCAGCGCCTCGCCGTCGACGTACAGGCACGAGAAGGTCACCACGTGCGGCAGCCGGTCGGCCGGGTCGCCGACCACCTCCGTGTCCGGGACTGCCGCGGCCGCGGCCCGGATCCGGTCGACCAGCGCGGCGGCGCGCGCCTCGCTCGGTCGCGCGCGGTGGCCTCGGCGTCCTGCCAGGCCGCGGCGGCCGCCAGCGCCAGCGGCGACCACCGGCTCGCCGCGGGCGCCCGCCGCTCGAGCTCGTCTGGCCGGGCCGGGCCGGCGCCACCGACGCTCGTGCGGACGACGAGCACGCCGACCCCGGCGGGGCCGCCCCACGAGCGGGCGTCGCCGGCCAGGACGTCGTACGCCGGCCGGGAGGCGCGTCGCGGCCGAGCGTGGCCCGGGCGTCCACCAGCAGCGGCACCCCGGCGGCCGCGGGCGCGCTGCCACGCCCCGGCCACCGGCTGCCGCGTGCCGACCTCGCCGTTGGCCGCCTGCACGGCCGGCGGCCACCGTCGCCCGGCGCGGCCAGGCTCGGTCGAGCGCCTCGACGTCGACCCGCCCCAGCCGGTCCACCGGGACCTCCTCGAAGCAGTCGGCGTCGCCGGTCGTGCCTCGGGTGGCGGCCGGTGTGCAGGAGCGCCGAGTGCTCGACGGCGGAGGCGACCAGCCGCGTGCCCCGGCGACGTCCGGCGTGCAGCAGCCCGCGCAGCCCGGCTCGCAGCGCGACCGCGCCCGGAGGCAGTGAACGACAGCTCGGGCGGCCGCACACCCAGCCCGGCCGCGACGCACCTCGCGGGCGCCGTCCAGCAGCGCCCGGGCCCGGCGTCCCTCGGCGTGACAGCCGGCGCGGGTCGGCCCAGCCCTGCGTCGAGCGCCGCCAGCAGGGTCTCGCGGGCGACCGGCGGCAGCGGAGGCGCCGCGGCGTCCAGCAGCCGCCGGCGGGACGGACTGCGGCGGAGTGGGCGGCACGCGCCGCCACGCTAGCCCCACCCTGCCCACGGACGCGTCACCCGCGACGCTGCGGTAGGGTTTGCGCCTGTTCGAAGGTACGCCCAACTGGACAGGCTGCGGTACCGTCCGAAAGGTCGCGTCGCGCTGACAGCTCCCGCGTCGCGTCCGAAGCGTCGGGGCCTGACCGCGACTCGCGTCTCGCCGCGGCGGTGCCGCGCTGGCCCTCACCGGGTGCTCGCCAGCTCAGAGCGGGGCTTCCTGCCCAAGGGCGTGACCACGAACCCCGACCGGGTCACGAACCTGTGGAACGGGTCGTGGATCGCCGCGCTCGGTGTCGGCGTGCTGGTCTGGGGCCTGATCATCTGGTGCGTCGTGGCCTACCGCCGCAGCAAGGACGACGACGGGCTGCCCGAGCAGCTGCGGTACAACCTGCCGATCGAGATCCTCTACACCGTCGTCCCGCTGTTCATGATCGGCGTGCTGTTCTTCTACACCGCACGCGACGAGACGGCGCTGCTCGACGTCTCGCACGAACCCCGACATACGGTCAACGTCGTCGGCAAGCAGTGGGCGCTGGGACTTCAACTACGTCGACGCAAGACGTCTACGAGTCCGGCACCATGGCCGAGCTCACCGGCAACCCGGTGTCGAGAAGACCGCTTCCGACCATGTACCTGCCGGTCAACAAGTCGCGTCAGTTCGTGCTGACCTCGCGTGACGTCATCCACTCGTTCTGGGTGCCGGCCTTCCTGCAGAAGCTCGACATGATCCCGGGGCAGGTCAACCGTTCCAGGTCGTCCCGACCGAGACCGGCACCTTCCAGGGCAAGTGCGCCGAGCTGTGCGGCGCCTACCACTCGCAGATGCTGTTCCAGGTCAAGGTCGTCGTCGCAGGAGGAGTACGACGCAGCACATGGCCCAGCTGCGGGCCGCGGGCCAGACCGGCGCTGCTCGACAACAGCCTCAGCCGTGAGTCCCTCGAGCGGGGCAGCAGCAGTACCTGCCCAGCGGCGACACAGCAGCACGCAACGGGGAGCAGCAAGTAATGGCGATACTCACCACGAACCGGAGCCCCCTGCGTGAGGTGCGAGCCCTCGCAAGCTCTCGCCCGGACGCACCGTGGTCAAGTGGGTCACCACCACCGACCACAAGGTGATCGGCAACCTGTACTTCATCACCTCGTTCGTGTTCTTCATGATCGGCGGCCTGCTGGCCCTGCTGATCCGGGCCGAGCTGTTCGAGCCCGGGCTGCAGATCGTCGACAACCCCGAGCAGTACAACCAGCTCTTCACGATGCACGGCACGATCATGCTGCTGCTGTTCGCGACGCCGCTGTTCGCCGGGTTCGCCAACGCCCTCATGCCGCTGCAGATCGGTGCGCCGGACGTCGCGTTCCCCCGCCTGAACATGTTCGCCTACTGGCTCTACCTGTTCGGCGGCCTGATCGCCTGTGCCGGGTTCCTCACGCCGCAGGGCGCCGCGGCCTTCGGCTGGTTCGCCTACGCCCCGCTGTCCGACACGTCGTACTGCCCGGGCCTCGGCGGTGACCTGTGGGTGTTCGGGCTGGCGCTGGCCGGGTTCGGCACGATCCTGGGTGCGGTCAACTTCATCACCACGATCATCTGCATGCGTGCCCCCGGCATGACGATGTTCCGGATGTCGATGTTCACCTGGACGGTGCTCATCACCTCGGTCCTGGTGCTGATGGCCTTCCCGGTGCTGGCCTCCGCGCTGCTCGCGCTGGGTGCCGACCGGCGCCTGGGTGCGCACGTCTTCGACCCCGCGAACGGCGGGGCGATGCTGTGGCAGCACCTGTTCTGGTTCTTCGGCCACCCCGAGGTCTACATCATCGCGCTGCCGTTCTTCGGCATCATCAGCGAGATCCTGCCGGTCTTCAGCCGCAAGCCGCTCTTCGGCTACAAGACACTGGTCTTCGCCACGATCGCCATCGCGGCGCTGTCGGTGACCGTGTGGGCGCACCACATGTACGCCACCGGCCAGGTGCTGCTGCCGTTCTTCGCGTTCATGACGATGCTGATCGCGGTGCCCACCGGGGTGAAGTTCTTCAACTGGATCGGCACGATGTGGGGCGGGTCGCTGACCTTCGAGACCCCGATGCTGTGGGCGATCGGCTTCCTGGTGACGTTCCTGTTCGGTGGGCTGACCGGCATCATCCTGTCCAGCCCGGCGCTGGACTTCCACCTGTCCGACTCCTACTTCGTGGTGGCGCACTTCCACTACGTCGTGTTCGGCACCGTGGTGTTCGCGATGTTCGGCGGGTTCTACTTCTGGTGGCCGAAGTTCACCGGCCGGATGCTGGACGAGACGCTGGGCAAGATCCACTTCTGGATGCTCTTCATCGGGTTCCACACCACGTTCCTGATCCAGCACTGGCTGGGCGTGGTGGGCATGCCGCGGCGGTACGCGGACTACCTGCCCGAGGACGGCTTCACCTGGATGAACCAGGTCTCCAGCGTCGGTGCGCTTCCTGCTGGGCCTGTCGACGCTGCCGTTCCTCTACAACGTGTGGAAGACCTGGCGCACCGCGCCGCTGGTCGAGATCGACGACCCGTGGGGCTACGGCGCGTCGCTGGAGTGGGCCACCTCGTGCCCGCCGCCGCGGCACAACTTCGAGTCGATCCCGCGCATCCGCTCCGAGCGCCCGGCGTTCGACCTGCACCACCCCGAGGTCGCCGCGCTCGACGACCCGATCGCCGACAAGGGCACGCTGGACAGCCTGCTCGGCGAGCCGGACCTGGACGGGGAAGGCGACCTCTCCGCCCGACCCGGCGGCAGCACCGGTGCCCACACGACGAGCAGGGAGAGCTGAGCCATGAAGGTCGAGAACTGGCTGTTCGGCGGTGGGGCGTTCATCTTCACCCCGTTCGCCATCATCTACGGCTACCTCACCCACTGGAAGGAGCCGGTCGGTGTCGCCGGCCTGTTCCTCACCGCCGGGCTGTCGCGCTCGTCGGGTTCTACCTCTGGTGGACCGCCCGCAAGCTGGACGACCGGCCCGAGGACGACCCGGCAGCTCCGATCGCGGCGGCCGAGGGCGAGTACGGCTTCTTCAGCCCGCACAGCTGGTGGCCGCTGCCGCTGGCCGCGGGTGCTGCGCTGATGTTCCTGGGCCTGGCCGTCGGGTGGTGGCTGCTCATCATCGGCGGCGTCGTCGGTGGCATGGCGTTGGTCGGATGGACCTTCGAGTACTTCCGCGGGGAAAACGCCGTCTGAGAACCACATCGACGCAGGCCGGGCCGGGTAATCTGGTCCGGCCTGCGTCGTTTGTGTGATGCGGGCGGTGATGTCCAGCACCTCCACGTGCCAGGCGTCATGCCGGTGAACCGGCCCCCGGGAGGGCCGTTGCTTTCAACGTCGGCGAGAGCCGCGGATGCGTGAGGTCGTGGGACGTGGGGAAGAACGTGGTTCGGTCGGGACGCGCTTGGGGCAGCGCCGGTCTCCTGATGGCTGCGGTGCTGCTGTCCAGCGCGTGCAACAACGGCGCCACCAGCTCGGCGCACGGCGGGGGAGCGAGCGGCGGGAAAGCCACCGGCGCCCCGTCGAGCTCGAGCCAGGCGGCGCCATCCCCGCAGACGACTCCCGCAGTGCTGAAGACGGTCCCGGCCGACCGCGCCACCGGTGTCCGGCCGGATGACCCGGTGACCGTGGTCGCGACCAGCGGGACGTTGCAGTCGGTCATGGTGAAGGACGCCACCGGTCGGGCTGTGCCCGGGGCGATGAGCGGAGAAGTCGTCCGCGTGGGCATCCTCGGGGCTGCTTCGCCCTGACACCTCCTACACCGTCACGGTGAAGAGCGCTGGTCCCGACGGCACCGCCTCGACCACGACGTCGACGTTCCGGACCGTCAAGCCGGCCGTCACGGCGACGTACACCGTCATCCCCAACGGAGGCACGGTCGGTGTCGGCATGCCGGTGATCGTGCAGTTCGACTCCCAGGTGATGACCAAGGCGATGCGGGCCGAGGTGGAGAAGCGGGTGAAGGTGAGCACCTCCCCGAGGCAGACGGGGTCGTGGGGCTGGCTGGACGACCGCCAGCTGATGTGGCGGCCGGCCGCCTTCTGGAAGCCGGGCACCCGCGTGACGTTGTCGGCGCCGCTCACGGGTGTGCAGACCGGTGCAGGCAAGTACGTCGGCAACGACGCCTCGACGAGCTTCACGATCGGCTCGGCGATGGTCAGCACGGTGGACATGAAGACGCACCGGATGACGGTCACCCAGGATGGGCGCACCCTCCGGACGTTCAAGGTGAGCACCGGCAGGCCGGGGCCGAAGACCGAAACCCGTTACGGCACCAAGGTGATCATCGAGCGCAGCAGCGCGCTGACGATGGACTCGGCGACGGTCGGCATCCCCAAGGGCGACCCGAACTACTACAAGATCCACACCAAGTGGAACATGCGCCTGACCTGGACGGGGGAGTTCATCCACTCCGCGCCGTGGTCGACATCGGCCCAGGGGACCGCGAACGTGTCGCACGGCTGCACCAACATGGCGCCGGCCGATGCCGAGTGGATGTTCACCCATTCCAAGATGGGCGACGTGGTGAAGTTCACCGGCTCGACCCGCGCCTTCAAGCCCACCGAGGGCATCGGGGTGTGGGTCTACAGCTACGCCGGCTGGAAGGCCCAGAGCGCCCTGGCCTGACGTGGGGGCATCCGATGTTTCGGCTCGTGGTGCGACTTGGCGGCGCCGAGCGTCCTTCTCCACCGGTCCTCGACGGTCAGCTCGGCGTGGCGGCTGACAGGGGCGGGCGGGCTCTGGCGACGGCGATGGTGGCGGCCTGTGCACGTTCGATGACGCGGTCTGCGAGCTCGGTGGCGGTAGCGACCTCGCGCAGCACGTGCCGCGGGTCGATGGCCGCGTTCTGGAAGTCGGACCACAGGTGTTCGGCGGCGTCGAGGTCGGTGAACCCGTGCCCGGTGCGGTCCCGGACCCGGCGAAGACACACGTCCAGCGGCGGGAGAAGAATCGCGTAGTGGACCCGCGCGAGCGTCGACCTGTCGACGAAGGTGGGCAGGAACCAGGGGCCGAGGACTCCGTCGTAGACCACGTCGCAGTGACGAGCCAACCGGCCGGCGGCCGCCGCCGCGGCCTCGGTGACTGCCATGTTCTGGGACTGCGCTTCGGGCAGCCACGGCAGGACCGCACCCTTGCGCAGGAAGCCGAAGACGTCATCGCCGCAGACCAGGGCGCTCGGGGTGACGCGATCGGCCAGCAGTGCAGCAACCGTGGACTTGCCCGCGCCCGGCGGCCCCGTCACCACGATCAGCTCTCCCACGGCGGCCCCTTCTGCCGACCAGCGGGCTCGCGCGTATGCCGGACCGTGATGCCGGACCAGGTCGAACAGCCGGTTGGACCGGCTGCTGCAGTCAGAGCTGGGGCCCCCCGCGAGACGTCAGCGTGCCGGCGAGCTCAGGACCAGCCGAGCTCATGCAGGCGGTGGTCATCGATGCCGAAGTGGTGGGCGATCTCGTGCACGACGGTGACCGCGACCTCGTGCAGCACCTCCTCGCGCGTGGCACACATGCGCAACGTGGGGCCGCGGAAGATCGTGATGCGGTCGGGGAGCGACCCCGCCGCCCAGAAGCTGTCGCGCTCGGTGAGCGGCACGCCGTCGTACACGCCCAGCAGGTCCGGGTCCTGCGCCGGTGGCTCGTCCTCGCACAGGAAGACGACGTTGTCCATCAGGTCGAGCAGGTCGGCGGGAACGGCGTCCAGGGCGTCACTCACGGCCTCCTCGAACTCCTCCTGCGTCATCAGCACCGGTCCACCCTCCCACGCATGACGCCGCCGCTGGGAGTGGCGCCGGGGGGTGGGGAGGAGGTCCACGGGTCACTGTCCCGGCGGACGGGCGAGAGCCTCCAGGACCGGAGAACGCACGACGGCCCCTCCCGCGAAAGCGGGGAGGGGCCGTCGTCGATGCGGCAGCGGTCAGCGCGTCGCAGTGGTCTCCGCGTCGGGGTCCGCCTCACGGGCCTCGCGGCCCTCGCGGCCCTCGCCGTTCTCGTGGGCGTGCGGTGCGTAGGCGTCGGTCTCCGCCCGCTCGTCGGCCCCGCCGTGCAGCTGGCGGTTCCACTCGGGTGAGGCGGCCGTCGTCGCCAGCGCCTCGTGTGCGGCACCGTCGTGGTGGGCCGCCGCGAGCTCCACCGGGGTGACGGCGGGGATTCGGTCGGAGAAGTAGAAGCTCGACACCTTGGCGCGCGCCCGCTCCATGAGGGCGCCGGAGCGGCGGACGCCGTTGCTGTCCACGGACGCCCGCAGCTCGAGCGGCTCCAGCGTCTCGTGCTGCACCAGACGCCAGCGCTCGTGCTCGCCGAGCGCCTCGTGCACCTCGAAGAACTTGCCCTCGGCGGTGCGCACGATGCGACCGGTCTCCCGGCCGTGCAGCACGAGCTCACGATCACGTCGCTGCAGGCTCATGCAGATCCGCTTCGTGACCCAGAAGGAGAGCGGGGGCAGGACGAAGATGCCGAGCCGCAGCATGTTGGTGATGTCGTTGATCGACAACCCCAACCGGATCGCGATGATGTCGTTACCGGCGGCGATGAACAGCAGGCCGTAGAAGACCAGGGCCATGACGCCGAGGCCGGTGCGGGTGGGGGCGTTGCGCGGGCGGTCCAGCAGGTGGTGCTCCCGCTTGTCGCCGGTGACCCAGGCCTCGAGGAACGGGTAGGCGCCGGCCAGCCCGTAGACCACGGGGATGAGCATGATCGCCGGGATGAAGATGTTGAAGCTGAACGTGAAGCCCCACGCGGTGAACTCCAGGAAGCCGGGCACCAGTCGCAGCGCACCGTCGGCAAAGCCCATGTACCAGTCAGGCTGCGAGCCCGCCGTCACCGGGGACGGGTCGTAGGGGCCGTACATCCACACCGGGTTCAGGGTGAACAGCCCTGCCATCAGGGCGATCACGCCGAAGACGATGAAGAAGAAGCCGCCGGCCTTGGCGGTGTAGACCGGCATCAGCGGGTAGCCGACCACGTTGTCGTTGGTGCGGCCCGGCCCGGGGTACTGGGTGTGCTTGTGCACGAGCACGAGCATGAGGTGCGCGATGAACAGGCCGACGATGATGGCCGGCAGCAGCAGCACGTGCACGGTGAACAGGCGCGGAATGATCTTCTCGCCCGGGAACGCGCCACCGAAGACGAAGAACGAGACGTAGGAGCCGATCACCGGGATCGAGCGCATGAAGCCCTCCGCCGCGCGGAGGCCGGTGCCCGAGAGCAGGTCGTCCGGCAGGGAGTAGCCGGTGAAGCCCTCGACGATGCCGAGCATCGACAGCAGGGTGCCGATCACCCAGTTGATCTCACGCGGCTTGCGGAACGCGCCGGTGAAGAAGACCCGGAACATGTGCACCATGATCGACACGGTGAACAGCAGGGCGGCCCAGTGGTGGATCTGCCGGATGATGAGGCCACCGCGGACGTCGAACGAGATGTCGAGCGCGGAGCGGTAGGCCTCGCTCATCACGACGCCGCGCAGCGGGATGTAGGAGCCGTCGTAGGGGACCAGGCCCGAGCTCGGGACGAACCAGAACGTCAGGAACGTGCCCGACAGCAGCAGCACGAGCAGCGAGTACATCGCGATCTCGCCGAGCATGAACGACCAGTGGTCGGGGAAGACCTTCTTCATCAGGTAGCCGACCGGCTTGCCGGCGCCTGTGCGGTCGTCCATCCACCCGGCCACGCCGCCGACGCCCCGGGCTACGGGGCCGTGCGTGGTGTCAGGCTTCGAGTCGTCGGTGCGCAGCCCCGCCGCACCCTTCGGACTGGTTGAGGTGCTCATCCACGCTCCCAGAAGCTCGGGCCGACGGCTTCATGGAAAGCCGAGGCAGCCACCAAGTATCCCTCATTGTCTACGGTGATGGGCAGCTGCGGCAGCGGCCGCTTGGCGGGGCCGAAGATCACCTTGCAGTCCTGCGTCACGTCGAAGGTCGACTGGTGGCACGGGCAGAGCAGGTGGTGCGTCTGCTGCTCGTACAGCCCGACCGGGCAACCGACGTGGGTGCAGATCTTGGAGTAGGCCACGATGCCCTGGTAGCCCCACGCGCGGGCCTTGGGGACCTTGAGGTCGCTGGGGTCCAGGCGCATGAGGAGCACTGCGGCCTTGGCCTTCTGCTCCAGGATGTCCGGCTGCTTGTCGAGGCCCTCGGGCATGACGTGGTAGACCGAGCCGATGGTGACGTCGGAGGCCTTGATCGGCAGCATCTCCGGGTCGCGCATGAGCCGAAGGCCTCTGCGCCACATGGTGGTCGAGAGCGCGTTGCCCGGCAGCGGGCCGAGACCGCCGACCATCTGCAGGACCAGGGGGATGGCGAAGAGCCCGAGCGCGCCCCCGAGGGTGTACTTGATCAGGGGGCGGCGACCGAGCTGGGCCGCCTCACCGCCGGCGTAGACACCGTCCACCGCGGCCTGCCGGTCGGCATCGGTCGAGCGCTGCGGGTGGCGCAGCTCCACGACCTCCTCGTCGGGCATCAGGGTCTTGGCCCAGTGCACCGCGCCGAGGCCGATGAACAGCAGGCTGATCGCCAGCGTCAGACCGAGGCTGAGGTTGGAGAGCGACGCCTGGCCGATGTAGGGCACGTAGGCGAGGCGGTCCTGGGGGATGGCGAAGTAGGCCACGATGAACAGCAGGGTCGCCACGATGGAGATCGTGAACATCGTCGCGACCTGCTTCTCGGCCTTGCGTGCAGCCTTCTCGCTGAGGTCGGCCTCGCGGTGCACGTGGGGCGGAAGGCCCGGGTCGGCGAACCGCGCCGGGATGCCGCCGGCGCCCTCGATGTGTCCCTGGTCGAGCGGGACGGGGGAGCTGTCGTGGTCGCCGGCACGGGCGGCGTCGCCGCCCGGCTGCTGGGGGGTGCCGTTGTCGGTCATCGGGAGAGGGATCCTGTCGGTTCGCCGGGCTGCTGTCGCTCGTCAGGGGAGAGGGTGCGTGGAGTCATCTCAGGCCGCCTTCTTGCCCAGCCACACGGACAGCGCGATGAGGACACCGATGCCGAAGGTCCAGGCCAGCAGCCCTTCGGAGACCGGGCCGAAGTTGCCCAGGTTGAGGCCGCCGACGTTCACGTTCTTGTCTTCGTTGTGCAGGAAGGCGATGATGTCCCGCTTGTTCTCCGGGCTGATGTTGGCGTCGTTGAACACAGGCATCGACTGCGGCCCCGAGACCATCGCCTCGTAGATGTGGGTGCCCGTCACGTGGTGGAGGGACGGGGCGAACTTGCCGCGGGTCAGGGCGCCACCGGAGCCGGCGTAGTTGTGACACATGGCGCAGTTGACGCGGAACAGCTCGCCGCCCTTGGCGATGTCGCCCTCACCCGAGGTGTACGTCGCCTCGGGGATGGCAGGACCGGGGGACAGCGACGCGACGTACGCCGCGAGCTGCTTGGTCTCCTGGTCGGTGAACTTGTTGGGCTTGCGCACGGCCTGCACGCCCGGGTTGGACAGCGGCATGCGGCCGGTCCCGACCTGGAAGTCCACCGCGGCGGCACCGACGCCCGCCAGACTCGGGCCGGCCTTGCCGCCCTCGGCGTTGGCGCCGTGGCAGGTGGAGCAGTTGGCGAGGAAGAGCTTCTTGCCCGCGGTGACGTCGTCGGCGCTGGCGACGGCCGCCTGTGCGGGCTTGGGCGCCACCAAGGCGTAGATCCCCCCGGTCACCACCAGACCGAGCAGCAGGAGGATGACGATCGCGGCCGGGTGGCGGCGACGGGCGGCCAGAGCATTCACAGTGCGGTCCTTGAGCGTCGAGCGGTCATGGGCGTCGAGGTCGTCATGTCTGGAGTCACTTCAGCAGGTAGATCGTGGCGAACAGGGCGATCCAGACCACGTCGACGAAGTGCCAGTAGTACGACGTGACGATGGCCCCGGTTGCCTGCGAGTGGGTGTAGCGCCGCGTCGTGAAGGTGCGGCCGATGATCAGCAGGAACGCGAGCAGGCCGCCGGTGACGTGCAGGCCGTGGAAGCCGGTCGTGAGGTAGAAGACGGACCCGTAGGCGTCGGAGGCGATCGTGGTGCCCTCGTGCACCAGCGTGGCGTACTCGGTGATCTGGCCGGACACGAAGATCGCGCCGAAGATGTAGGTCAATACGTACCACTCGCGCATGCCCCACTTGCCGACCTGCAGCAGCGAGCCGGTGCGTGCCGGCTGGCCGTGCTCGGCCTTGAAGACACCGAGCTGGCACCAGACCGACGAGATCACGAGGACCAGGGTGTTGGCCGTCGCGTAGGGCACGTTCAGGTGCGCGGTCTTCTCGGCCCAGAGCCCGGGGGAGACCGAGCGGATCGTGAAGTACATCGCGAAGAGCCCCGCGAAGAACATGAGCTCGCTGGAGAGCCACACGATGGTGCCCACCGAGACCATGTTGGGCCGGGTGACCGGCCCATGGACGGGAAGGGTGCCCGACGAGGGGCCTGGGGAGCTGGAGTGAACTGCTGATGCGGTCGCCACAGGCGCCATTATTGCCCTATTCCCATCAGGGCGCCCCAGCGACCCCCCGCCGGGTGCACAGGTGTGGGGGACCCCACACCGGTAGCATCTGCGCCATGACCGCTTCCTCCGCCTCGTCGTCGGCACCGTCCATGCAGGGTGGGTCCGCCGCGGCCCCGGGCACCGGTGTCATCCATCGCATCTCGGCCCTGCTCTACAGCGACGACAGCAGCACCCGCGACGCGGTCCGGGTGGCCGTCGGCCGCCGTCCCGCCCGCGACGTCGAGGTCGTCAGCTGGCGCGAGTGCGCCACCGCTCCCGCGGTGGTCGAGGCGGTCGAGACCGGTGCGTTCGACCTGCTGATCCTGGACGGGGAAGCCGCGCCGGTCGGGGGTCTGGGCCTCTGCCGCCAGCTGAAGAACGAGATCTTCGAGTGCCCGGCGGTCCTGGTACTCACCGGGCGCCCACAGGACGGCTGGCTGGCCGCGTGGTCGCAGGCCGACCTGGCCGTGCCCCAGCCCCTGGACCCGATGTCCCTCGCCACGGCCGTGGCCGACCTGGGTCGGGCCGCCGGCGCGTCGGCCGCTGTGGGAGCCCGTGTCCACTGACCTGCCGGCGGGGGCTGCGACCACGACCTGGCCGGCGGTCTTCACCTCGCTGCTGGCCGGGCAGGACCTGACGGCGGAGGCCTCGGGCTGGGCCATGGACCAGATCATGGGTGCCGAGGCCAGCCCGGCCCAGGTCGCCGGGTTCCTGGTGGCGCTGCGGGCCAAGGGTGAGACGGTCGCCGAGATGCGCGGGCTGGCCGACACCATGCTGGCGCACGCCAACCGGATCGAGGTGGCCGGGCCGAGCCTGGACATCGTCGGCACCGGTGGTGACCGGGCGCACACCGTCAACATCTCCACGATGGCCTCGATCGTGGCCGCCGCCACCGGTGTGCGCGTGGTCAAGCACGGCAACCGGGCCGCCTCCTCCTCATCGGGGTCCGCGGACGTGCTCGAGGCCCTCGGGGTCAACCTGAGGTTGAGCCCGGAACGGGTGGCTGAGGTGGCGCTCGAGGCCGGCATCACGTTCTGTTTCGCCCAGACCTTCCACCCGTCCTTTCGTCACACCGCGGCCGCGCGCCGCGACCTGGGCATCGGGACGGCGTTCAACTTCCTCGGTCCGCTGACCAACCCGGCGCAGCCCACCTTTGCCGCGGTCGGGGTGGCCGACCTGCGGATGGCGCCCCTGATCGCCGGCGTCTTCGCCGGCCGGGGCAAGGACGCCGTGGTCTTCCGCGGTGACGACGGCCTCGACGAGCTCACCATCTCGACCACGTCGTCGGTGTGGTGGGTGCGCGGCGGCCAGGTGCGGCAACACGTGCTCGTGCCCGAGGACCTGGGCCTGTCCCGGAGCCCGCTGGAGACGCTTCGGGGCGGGGACGCGGTGCACAACGCGGGGGTGGTCAAGGACGTGCTCGCCGGCGCGGCCGGGCCGGTGCGCGACGCCGTGGTGCTGAACGCCGGTGTGGCCCTGGCGCTGACGGTGCCGGACCGGGGCAGCGACACGGCCGCCTTCACGGCCGCCGTCCGAGCCGGGATGGACCGCGCGGAGCGCGCCATCGACGATGGTTCGGCCACGGCCGTGGTCGACCGCTGGGTGGGTTCGACCACCCGCTGATCGCCGCGCCCTCCGGCCAGTGGTCGTGGGTCTCGGGTCGTGGCGCGGAAGTACCGCCTGCGTGGCAGCCGGCCACGGCGGCTGGCTCAGGCGTCGTCGAGGCCGAGGCTGAAGGCGGCCTCGAGATCGTGCCTGGAGTAGGTGCGGAACGCGATGTGGGTCTGCGTGCCCTGGACACCGTCGACCTTGTTGAGCCGGTCGGCGATGACGTCGGCGAAGTCCTCGTGCCGGCGGACCCGCACCACCGCGATCAGGTCGACGTCACCGGTGACGGAGTAGACCTCACTGACCCCGTCGATCTCGGCGATCGCCTCGGCGACCTCGGGGATGCGGGAGACTTCGGCGTTGATGAGCACGATGGCGGAGATCACGAGGTCACCCTAGCCCGCTGACGTCAGGGCCACGGGGGCCGAACGTCGCCGCGGGCCGCGGCGTGCGGGCCGGTGCCCGCGACGCTCGCGGACCCCGGCTCGTCGAAGCCCACCGCGTCGCGCGGCGCGGCCGCCAGCGGCTCGAGGCGGGCGCGGGCCGCGCCGGCACCGTGCACCGGGCAGGTCCACTCACCCTCGAGGGAGACGATCCGCACCCCGGGGGCCTCCAGCCAGCGCAGGACCTTCTCCGTCTCCTCCGGAGTCGCGGCCGGCACGGGCCCGCTGGCGGGCGCGACGACCTCGGCGCTGGCGGTCAGGGCGCTGATGAACGGCATCGGGTCGGCGCCGCGGGGAGTGGTCGTCGTCCCCGCCAGCCGGCCGAACCGGACACAGACGACCTCCCAGCCGCCCTCGGCGGTGCGCCGGGCAGCCACGACCTCAGGGGAGGCGGCCAGCGGGGCCAGTCGCTGGGCGCGCGCGGCGGCGCGGACGAGGTGCAGCATCCGGTCACGCACGGCCCCGGCGTCCTCGAAGCGCTCCTGTCCGGCCAGCAGGCTCATCCGCGTGTGCAGCGCGGAGACGACGTCACGCGAGTCACCACCGAGGACGGCGGCCGCCTCGGCGACCACGGCGGCGTAGTCGTCGACACTCTGCGAACCGGTGCACGGCGCGCCACAGCGACCCATCTGCGCGAGCGCACAGTCGGTGGATCGGCCCCGGGTCGACAGCTTCTTGGTGCACTGCCGCAGCGGGACCACCTCGTGCAGCGCAGCGATCGCGGACTCGGCGGACAACCGCGAGGAGAACGGCCCGACGTAGCGGGTGCCGTCGTCACGAACCTCGCGGACGATGCTGAGGCGGGGGAACGCCTCGACCGTGAGCTTGACCCACAGCGCCCGCTCGGGATGACGGGAGCGGCGGTTGTAGCGCGGCTTGTGCTCGGCGATCAGCCGCAGCTCGCGCACCTCGGCCTCGAGCGTGGTGTGGCACACCACGGGCGTGACGCTCTCGGCGATGCCCACCATCTCGGCCATGCGGGTGCGCTGCTCGGAGGCGGTGAAGTAGCTGCGGACGCGCCGGCGGATGTCGCGGGAGGTGCCGACGTAGAGCACGCGCCCCTGGCGGTCCTTGAAGAGGTAGACACCCGGCGCGGACGGCAGGCCCTCGGCGAGGTAACGCTTGCGGCGTTGGGCGCTGCTCACCCGGGAGGAGTAGGTGGTGAGCTCCTCGAGGGTGACGACCCCGAGGTTGCCCACGCGGGCGAGCAGGGCGTGCAGCACGTCGACCGTCGCCCGTGCGTCGTGCAGGGCGCGGTGGTCAGGTGTCGTGGTGGCACCGAACAGCTGGGCCAGGGTCGACAGCTTGCGGTTGGGCGCCTCGTCCCGGGTCACGAGCTGGCGCGCCAGGTGTGCGGTGTCGACCACCTGGAAGCGGGGCCACGCGTGGCCGGTGCGGGCCGCAGCCGCCTTGAGGAAACCGATGTCGAAGGGCGCGTTGTGCGCCACCAGCACGGTGTCGCGGGCGAACTCGAGGAACGCCGGCAGGACGCTGTCGATGCGCGGGGAGTCGGCGACCATGCGGTCCGTGATGCCGGTCAGGACCGAGATGAACGCCGGGATCGGCTCGGCGGGGTTGACGAGCGTCTGGAACTCGCCGAGCACCTCGCCGCCGCGGACCTTGACCGCGCCGATCTCGGTGATGTGGGCACCGGCCGGGCTGCCGCCGGTGGTCTCGAGGTCGACGACGACGAAGGTGACCTCCGGGAGTGCGGTGCCGAGCTCGTCGAGTGTTCCCTGGACGCCGTGCATGGGAGGAACCGTAGGTGCCGGCGCCGACAGGACGGTGCAGGCGCGCCCTCGGGGCCGCTTCGGCAGGGGGCTGTCAGACCGTTCTCCTAGCGTCCCTCCTGCGCCGCCGACCGGATGAGCGCGACGAGCAGGACGAGGAGGACGAGCGATGATCGTGGACTGCATGTCATGTCCGGTCCGGGGCACCCGCTGCGACGACTGCGTGGTGTCGGTGCTGCTGTCGTCGGCCGAGCTGCCGCTGGATCCCGCCGAACGCCAGGCGGTGTCGGTCCTGGTGGGTGCCGGCCTGGTGAGGGCCGACGCCGTGGCCGGGCTGACCGCGCGGCGCGAGCCGTGGGGCCGGGTCAGCGCCGTCGGCTGAGCCACCGGCGTTCTGCGAGTCCCCGGCGTCGGCGCTGGTGTCAGACCTGCCGCGTTCAGCCTCTGAGCGGGATCGCCCTCGGTACTCTCGGGCGATGACGAGCTTCCGTGCCGAGGACCGGATCGACCCGCCGATGGCGTCCGGCGAAGCGGCGACGCTGGTGGGCTTCCTGAACTACCAGCGGGACACACTTCGCTGGAAATGCTCCGGGCTGACAGCCGCCCAGCTGTCGACGCCGGTGGCGCCGACGACGCTGACCCTCGGCGGGCTGCTCAAGCACCTTGCAGTGGTGGAGGCAGGCTGGCTCAACCAGTTCTTCGCGGGCGGCGTCGTCAAGCCGTCCTGGTTCGACGAGCTGGACCAGGACGACCACGACTGGTCCTTGTCCTCTGCAGCCGGTACCGCGCCGGAACAGCTGTTCGCCTGGTTCGATGAGTCGATCGCCGTGTCCGACCAGGTCATCGCGGACGCCTTGGCCGGTCCGGACGGGCTGGCCTCCGTCTCCAAGGAGGAGGAGAACGGGAACCAGATCTCGCTGCGCTGGATCGTGTGTCACCTGATCGAGGAGTACGCCCGACACAACGGCCACGCCGATCTGCTCCGTGAGTCGATCGACGGGTCAACGGGGGAGTAGTCCGCCGACGCGGTGCCGCGGGTGACGCCCATCGCGGCCTCCCGGCGAACCGCGGCGCACCCCCTGGGCATCGGTGGCGCGAACATCCTGGGCCGCCCAGTCCTGCCTCGAGGAGGGGTGGGCGGACCTACGATGACCGGGTGAGGGTCACCCGCCGTGCCACGGCCACGACCGTCGCCGTGCTGTTGGCGGCCGTGGTCGGCCTGGGCCTCCCGGCGTGCAGCCGGGACACGACCGGCCCGGGTGCGGTGGCCGGCCGGACCGCCACGGTCGTGCCGGGCCCCGGCGGCTCGGGCGCCTCCACGTCCCCGGGCGCTCCTTCGCCGTCGAGCGCACCGGGACCGGTTCCCCCGGCCACCCCGGGCACGATGGGTGACCTCGCGCCGGCAGGGACACCGGAGGCCTCCCCCCGCGTGCGGGCCGCTGGTCTGCTGCTGCGCGCCCGCAGCCGGGCGGTGCAGAGCCGGGACAAGGCCGCGTGGATGGCCACCGTCGACGACTCCGCCTCGCCCTTCGGTCGCCGGCAGTCCCTGGTGTTCGACAACCTCATGCGGCTGCCCGACGAGGGGTTCGGCTACGACGCGCCCGCGCCGGGGCCCGCGCTGAGCGCTGCCCGGGCCCGTGCCTCCGGCCCCCGGGCGTGGGTCGGGCAGACCCAGGGCCACTACGCGCTGACGGGTTTCGACCGTGCCCCCCACACCTTCGCGGTGGCGTTCACCTTCGTCCTGCGGCCCGAGGGGTGGCGGATCGCCGCCGACTCGGATGGGCTCACCACCCCGCAGGTGTGGGACCTCCCCGGGCTCAGGGTCGTCCGTGGCCGGACCAGCCTCGTGCTCGGTAACGACTCCCCGGCCCACATGGCCGGCTACCGCGACCAGGCCGACGCCGGCGTTCCCCGGGTCACGGCGGTGTGGGGGCCGGGCTGGAGCTCGCACGTCGTCCTGCTGACGCCGGCCACGGCCGCCCAGTTCGCGGACCTGCTGGGCCGCCGCGGTGACCAGGGGCTCGACCAGGTCGCGGCCGTCACGGTGGGCTCCACCGTCACCGGCACCCCTGCAGGCGGGGACCGGGTCGTGATCAACCCCTCGACCTTCGGCGCGCTCCAGCCGGATGGCCGCCGGGTGGTCATCACGCACGAGCTGACGCACGTGGCGATCCGCTCCTCGACCACCCGCCCCGCACCGCTCTGGCTCTCCGAGGGCATGGCGGACTACGTCGGCTACCTCGGCCTGGGACTACCACGCGCCCGCGTCGCGGCGCCGTGGCTGACCGAGGTCCGCGCGGGCACGGCGCCCCGGCGGCTGCCGTCCGACGCCGACTTCGACCCCGCCCACACCCGCATCGCGCCGGCCTACGCGGCGGCCTGGCTGGCCTGCTCGCGCCTCGCCGACCGCTACGGTCAGGCCCGGCTCGTCGCCTTCTACCGGGCCGTCGCCGGTCCCGGTCCGCAGGCCGGCTCGGCTCCCGGGGCAGCGGCACGGTCAGAGCCGCCCACCCCGGCGGCAGCAGCCGACCGGGCCTTCGGGAGCGTCCTCGGCACGACGGAGCAGGCGTTCGTCTCCTCCTGGGCGTCCTACGCCGCGCGGCTGGCCGGGGCGTGAACCGGCGGCGGCTGCTGGCCGGTGGTGTCCTCGCCCTGCTCGGCGCCGGCGTCGCCGTCGCCGTCCTCACCCCCTGGCAGGTCCTTCCTCCCGGCAGCCCGCCGGTGCACCCGGACGTCTCCCGGACCTTCTCGCCCGCGCAGGTGGCGCGGGTGGCGCGGTTCCGGGCCGAGCTGGGCGCGTGGCCCTACGCCGGCATCCTCGCGGGGGTGCTCGCCCCCTGGCTGCTGGTGGCGGCGACCGCCCAGCGGGGTAGCGACCGCCGCGGCCCCGGACACGCTGCGGCGGCCCCTCCCGGTCGCCCGCCGAGGGTCGGCCGGACCCTCCTGCTCGCCGCCGGCGTCGCGGGGGCGCTCGTGCTCGTGTCGTGGCTGCTGGCGCTGCCGATGGCCGCGCACGGCGAGGTGGTCCTGCGCCGTCACGGCCTCTCCACCCAGACCTGGGCCGGCTGGCTGCGCGACCGCGTCATCGGCCTCGGCACGTCCGCAGCGATGGCGGTGCTGGCCGTGGTGCTCGTGTGGTGGCTGGTCCGCCGGGCGCCCACACGCTGGCCGTGGCTGCTGGCCGCCGTGGCCGCGGCGGTCACCGTGGCGGGTTCGGCCCTCTATCCGCTGGTCGTCGAGCCCTTGTACACCCACGCCAGCCCGTTGCCGGCAGGGCCGCTGCGACAGCGCATCGAGCAGCTGGCGGCGCGCAGCGGCTTCGGTGAGGTGCGGGTCGTGGTCTCCGACGCGTCGTCGCGCACCACCGGTGAGAACGCCCATGTCTCCGGCCTCGGCGCCACCCGCCGGGTCGACCTGGACGACACGCTGGTGGCCCGTGCGCGCAGCGACCCCGACGCCGTCGTGTCGGTCGTGGCGCACGAGCTCGGTCACGTGCGACACCACGACGTCGCCCGCGGCACCGCGCTCGGCGCCGTGGGGGTGTCCGGCACCGTTCTGCTCGGAAGCTGGTTGCTGACCTCCCGTCGTGGGCACCGGCTGTTCCGGCCGGACTCCGCCCGTCCGCGGGACGTCGTCCGCAGCGTGGCGCTGCTCCTCGCGGTCGCCGCGACCGCGCCGTACGTCGTCGCGCCGGTCACCACCCTGGTCAGCCGGCGGATCGAGGCGGCCGCGGACGTGCACGCGCTGCAGCTGACGCGGGACGTCCCCGCGTTCCAGCGGATGCAGCGCGACCTGGCCACGAGCAACCTCACCCGCCTGCGCTCGGCGTGGTGGCAGACGATGCTGTTCGAGACCCACCCGGCCCCGACCTGGCGGATCGCGATGGCCGATGCGTGGGCCCGCGGATCCGGCGCGACCCGGCGCCAGGGGGCGTCGCGATGAGCACGGAGGAGCCGGTGGTCCTGCGCCGCAGGGCGGCGCGCGTGATCCTGCTGGACGAGGACGACCACGTGCTGATGATCCACGGGTTCGACCCCCGCAGCCCCGAGGTCACCTACTGGTACTCCCTGGGCGGCGGCCTCGACGACGGGGAGGAGCCGGCTGCGGCGGCGGTGCGGGAGGTGTGGGAGGAGACCGGGCTGCGTCTGGACCCGGCGGAACTGGTCGGCCCGTTGCGCGAGGAGCGCGTCGTCTTTCCCTTCGAGGGCCGGGAGATCCACCAGGAGCAGCTGTACTTCGCTGCCCGCACCCGTCGGTTCGACCCCGTGCCGGCGGCCTTCGAGGAGCTGGAGGTCCGTTCCACCGTCACGATCGACTGGCTCGACCCCCGCGCCCTGCACCGGGTCGGCGCGACCGTCTACCCCGTCTTCCTGACCGAGCTCGTCGATGCGCTGGTCGCCCACGAGGCGGCGACCAGCGCTGCCACGAGCCAGAACTGGTTGTAGAACGCCTGCTTGTTGACGATGTTCGCCACCAGCAGCATCAGCGCGAGCCAGCGCAGCAGCTCGGGCAGGTCCGGCTGACGCCGGTGCACGACCGCCACGATCGCGGCGAGGGTGGCGACGACCACCAGGCCGGTCAGCCAGAACGGCAGCGGGACGCCGAACTCGTTGAGCGCCAACAGGTACAGCGTGTTGGCGAACCGGATCGGGTGGAAGGACACCAGCAGCGAGATCGTGTCGTGGACGAAATCGGAGGGTCCGGCCAGGAACCACGGCAGCAGCAGCGCGCCGGTCAGCGCGCCGGTGGCGACGGTCCGCCGCCAGCCGAACGGGCGCCATACCAGCAGGATCGGCAGCAGCAGCGCAAGGTGCTGCTTGCTCGCGCAGGCGAGCGCGAGCGGGAGGACAGCCCACCACGCGCGGTTCCGACGGACCAGCAGGGCCCACCACACCAGACCGGCGAGCAGCAGCGGCTCGGTCCACGCCTGGTCGACCTGGGTGAGCGTGCCCGGTGCCAGCAGCAGCAGCGCCACGACCGGCCCGGCCGACCAGGTCGTCGCCCGGTCCCGGAGGTCGCCACGTCCCAGCAGCAGCAGGCCTGCGGCGGCGACCAGCGCCCACACCAGCAGCGCCCAGCGCACGTCGCCGGCCAGCCACCGACCGGGGGCCAGGAGCACGGTGGTCCACGGCAGGTAGGTGAACGCGTCCTTGATCCCGGGGGAGCCGGTCCAGACCATGGCGTACATGTTCTGGCCGCGCGCGAGCCCGTCCGAGGCCTGCTGGAGGATCACCCAGACGTCGATGCGCGGCGCCGGGTCGGTGACGATCGCCGTGACCGCACCGACCAGGTACGTCGCCAGCGCGACGCCGGCCACCAGGGCACCGGTCCGGGGGCCGGGACGCAGGAGCAGCGCCGCGCAGACCAGCGAGCCGAGGGCGAAGGTGGCCACCGCCGCCGTACGCGCCGGGGCCGGGAGGTAGCTGAACATCGGGACGGCGGCGGTCACGACCGCCGTGAGCAGCAGCGCGAGGGCGGCGGAGCGCGCGGTGAGCGTGGTCGCCGTTGGTCGCGCCCACTGCCACCAGGCCAGCCCCAGCGTGCAGAGCGTGAGCACGACCACGATCGGCACCCGGAACCGCACCACGGACCACTGCAGGACGGCGAAGTACGCCGCCCAGGTCAGGGCGACGGCAGCCGGCAGCGCCTGCGGCCTGCGATGGGAGAGCATGGTCGAGACCGTAGAGGTCACTCCCGCGGACCGCTGTAGAGGGCCTCCACCTGGTCGCTGTAGTCCTTCATCACGTTGGTGCGCTTGAGCTTCATCGACGGCGTGAGGTAGCCGTTGTCCTCGGTGAAGTCACCCGGGAGGATCGTGAACTTGCGGATGGACTCGGCCCGGCTCACGGCCTTGTTGGCCTCGTCCACGGCCTTCTGCACCTCGGCGAGGACCACCTCGTGGTCGCGCGCCTGGTCCACGGTCAGCTCACCGAGGCCGTGGTTGCGGGTCCAGGCCGGCAGCATCTCCGCGTCGAGGGTGACCAGCGCGGCGATGAACGGCTTCTGGTCGCCCACGACGATGCACTGCGACACCAGCGGGTGGGCTCGCAGGCGGTCCTCCAGCACGGCGGGTGCGACGTTCTTGCCGCCGGCGGTCACGAGCAGCTCCTTCTTGCGGCCGGTGATCCGCAGGAAGCCGTCGTCGTCGAGCTCGCCGATGTCGCCGGTGCGGAACCAGCCGTCGACGAACGCCTCCTGCGTGGCCGTCTCGTTGTTGCGGTAGCGCGTGAAGACGTTGTTGCCCTTGACCAGGACCTCGCCGTCGTCGGCGATCCGGATGGCGACGCCGGGCAGCGGCGGCCCGACCGTGCCGATCTTGATCGCGGCGGGCGTGTTCACCGTTGCCGGCGCGGTGGTCTCGGTCAGGCCGTAGCCCTCGAGGACGGTGAGGCCGATGCCGCGGTAGAAGTGTCCGAGTCGCACGCCGAGGGGACCACCGCCGGACACGGCGTACTGCACGCGCCCACCCATCGCGGCCCGCAGTCGTCGGTAGACCAGTCGCTCGAACATCGCGTGCCGCAGCCGCAGCAGCGGCCCGGGACGGCCGTCGTCGTGGGCCCGGCTCCAGGTGATCGCCGTCTCCGCCGCCGAGGCGAAGATGCGGCCCCTGCCCTCGGCGGCGGCCTTCTGCTCGGCCGAGTTGTAGATCTTCTCGAACACCCGCGGCACCGCGAGGATGAACGTGGGGGTGTAGCTCTCGAAGTCCTCGAGCAGGCTGCGGATGTCGGCTGTGTGGCCCAGCCGCGCGCCGGCGTGGACGCACAGCACCTCGATGTAGCGGGCGAACACGTGCGCAAGGGGCAGGAAGAGCAGGGTGGAGGAGCCCTCGGCGCAGACGACATCCCCGAGCCGCCCGACGGTGTTCGCGGTCAGCGCCATGAAGTTGTCGTGCGTCAGCTCGCAGCCCTTGGGTCGCCCCGTGGTGCCGGAGGTGTAGATGATCGTCGCGATGTCGGCGCGGCGCACCCGTCCACGGCGCTCGTCGATGTCGGCGTCGGTGATCTCGGTGCCGGCGGACGCCAGCTCGTCCAGCCCTCCGTTGTCGATCTGCCAGACATCGCGCAGCCCGGGCAGCCGGTCCCGGACCTCGGCCAGGGTCGTGGCGTGCGCCGGCGTCTCGAGGATCACGGCCACGCAGTCGGAGTCGCCCACGATCCAGCTGATCTGCTCGGCGGAGGAGGTCTCGTAGATGGGCACGGTCACCGCACCGGCGGTCCAGATGGCGAAGTCGGCCAGGGTCCACTCGTAACGGGTCCTGCTCATGATGGCGACGCGGTCGCCGACGTCGACGCCGGCGGCGACCAGGCCCTTGGCCAGGGCGCGGACCTCCGCGAGGAACTCGGCGCTGGTGACGTCGAGCCACTGGGTGCCCTCGCGCCGGGAGAAGGCGACGTGGTCAGGACGTTCCAGACCGTTGCGCGCCGGCAGGTCCGAGAGGTTGCCCTCGGTGGCCGCCGGAACGAGCGGTGGAACGGCGATGTCCTTCACGCGGCCTCCTTGGGACGAACATGCTCCGCGTCCGCACCCTACCGAGCGCAACCGGGCCCCGGTGAGCGGCCCGCGGTGGTGTCGCGGGGACGGATGTCACACCATGGGCCCATGTCGAGGCGCAGAGGGACGCAGCGGGTGGACATCGCCGACGACTCGTACATCGACGCGGCGCCGACGCGGATCGCGGCGGCCGTGGCCGATCCCCGCAACCACGCCACCTGGTGGCCGCACCTGACGGTGATGGTCACGCGCGACCGGGGTGTGAAGGGCCAACGCTGGGCCGTGGACGGACAGATCGTCGGCAGCATGGAGATCTGGGTGGAGCCGTACTGGCAGGGGGCGATCGTCCACCACTACGTGCGGGGCGTGCGGGGCGTCGACGCGCCGGCCGACGTCCGGCTGCGCCACGTGCTCCGCTGGAAGGCCGCGGTGTCGCGGCTCAAGGACGTGGCCGAGCGGCGGGGTTGTAGCCTTCCGTCCATGGCCGACCGCACCGAGTCCAGCACGTCCATCGACGCCCCGCCCGGCGCGGTCCTCGACGTGATCGCCGACTTCGACAGCTACCCGGCGTGGGCCGGTGAGGTCAAGAAGGTCTCCGTGCTCTCCGAGGACGGCGACGGGTGGGCCGACCAGGTCGAGTTCACCCTGGACGCGGGAGCCATCAAGGACACCTACGTGCTCGACTACGACTGGGACGTGCACGAGGACGGCACCGGTGTGGTCTCGTGGTCGCTCGTCACGGCGCAGGTGCTCAAGACGATGAACGGGTCCTACACCCTGGTCGCCGAGGGCGACGGAACGCTGCTGACCTACCGGCTGGCCGTGGACGTGAAGATCCCGATGCTCGGCATGCTCAAGCGCAAGGCCGAGAAGGTCATCGTGGACACCGCGCTCCAGGAGCTCAAGAAGCGCGTCGAGGCCTGAGCGCGTCCCGGGCGCCGGTCTGCCATGCGTGTACTCCTGTTCACCGGCAAGGGCGGTGTCGGCAAGACGACGACCGCGGCGGCGACCGCGGTCCACGCCGCGCGGGCCGGCACGAAGACGCTCGTGATGTCCACCGACGCGGCGCACTCCCTCGGTGACGCCCTCGGCGTCGACCTGACCCCGCCGCGCGGGGGTGAGCAGCCGGTCCGCGAGGTGGAGTCCGGCCTCTACGCCTTGCAGGTCAGCGCCTCCTCCTCGGCCCGCACCTCCTGGCAGCAGGTGCGGGCCTACGTCCACAGCCTGCTGGGGTCCCTCGGCATCGACCCCCTGGTGGGCGACGAGCTGACCGCGCTGCCGGGAGCCGACGAGGTCGTGGCCCTGCTGGAGCTGCGCGCGCAGGTGGAGTCCGGGCCGTGGGACCTCGTCGTGGTCGACTGTGCACCCACCGCCGAGACGCTGCGGCTGCTGGCGCTGCCCGAGGCGCTCGCGTGGCACCTGGAGCGGCTCATGCCTGCCCAGCGCGGCCTCCTGCGTGGCCTGCGCCCCGCAGCCGCTGCCGCCACAGGCCTGCCGCTGCCGGGCGCTGCCGTGCTGGAGGCCCTGCGCCGCTGGCACGCCTCCCTGCGCGAGGTTCAGCAGCTGCTGAGGGCTGACTCCACCTCGGTGCGGCTGGTCCTCACCCCCGAACGCGTCGTGCTGGCCGAGGCGCGCCGGACCCTCACGTCGCTGGGGCTGCACGGGTTCACGGTGGACCAGGTCGTCGTCAACCGGGTGTTCCCCGACGCCGCGACCGGTACCGCCCGAGCGGAAGGGCAGGCCACCGGCGCACCCGACCCCTGGCGCTCGGCCTGGAACCGTGCCCAGAAGCAGGGGCTGGTGGAGGTCCAGGAGTCGTTCGCCTCCCTGCCGGTGGTCCACGCGCCGTACCTCGACCACGAGCCGATCGGCGCGGACGACCTGGACGAGCTCCACCGCGCCTGCACCGGTGACGTGGACACCGACCCGCTCACGCCGCACCCGGGCGAGGGCATGACCGTCACGCGCAGCGGCCGCCGCTTCGTGCTGCGGCTGCCCCTGCCGCTGGTGAGCGCCGCCGACGTCGACCTCGGGCGGCGGGGGGACGAGCTGGTCGTGACGGTGGGGGAACACCGGCGCCTCCTGTCGCTTCCCGCCGCCCTGCGCCGGTGTGTCGTCACCGGTGCGTCGGTGCGCGACGGCAGGCTGCGGGTGACATTCGTCCCTGACGAGAGGGTGTGGCCACGCGATGGCTGAGCCGCAGGACACTGCCGCGGGCCGCGCGGCCGCCGGCACCGTCGCCGACGAGACGGCGCGCCTCGTCGAGGCGCTGGGGGTGTGGGCGACGTCCGTGTCGCCCTCCTCCGGTAGGACGGCGTCCGCTCCACCCACCGGGCCCGCCACGCCGCCGACGCAGCAGGCCCGGCCCGAGGGGTCGGACGACGACGCCCGGGACGACACCGGGCCGCATGACGGTGCCGACCCGCGGCAGGAGCCGCGCAGCGAGACGCCGTACGACGTGGGCCGGTGCGCGCACTGCGGGGCCCGCACCGGTGTGGGACAGGCGGTCTCGTGCCACGTGTGCCCCATCTGCCAGGGCATCGCGTTGCTGCGCACGGTCCGCCCCGAGACCGTGGACCGGCTTGCAGACCTCGCCGGCGCCGTGGCCGCCACGCTGCGCGAGGTGGCCGTCCACGTCCGGACCGGCGCGCACGAGCCTGAGGCCCCCGGGCACGGTTCGGACGGCCCCGCAGCGGGCAGGGCCGGGCGGACAGGAGCAGGTGGACCGGGTGCGCCGCATGGACCGGCTACGGTGCAGGACATCCGGGTCGACGACGGCGACGGCAGGGACGAAGGAGACGAGTGGTGACCACGACGGTAGGCCTGGACATCGGCGGCACGAAGATCAACGGAGGCGTGGTCGACAGCGAGGGGAACGTGATCGCCCGCGCGCGCCGCGAGACCCCGGCGCAGGACGCTGACCTCATCGCCCACGAGGCGGCGGACCTCATCCGCGAGCTGAGCCACGGCCGCGACGTCGTCGCCGCGGGTGTCGCGTGTGCCGGGTTCATCGACAAGTCGGGGGCGAAGGTGCTGTTCGCACCCAACCTGGCCTGGCGCGACGAGCCGCTCAAGCAGCGTCTGGAGTCGATCGTCGACATCCCGGTGATCATCGAGAACGACGCCAACGCCGCCGCGTGGGGGGAGTTCGCCCACGGCGTGGGCCGCGACGCCGACGACATGGTGCTCGTGACGGTCGGGACCGGGATCGGCGGCGGTGTGATCGTCGACAGCCGGCTGCTGCGCGGGGCGTGGGGCGTGGCCGCCGAGCTCGGCCACCTGCGGGTCGTGCCCGACGGCATCCGGTGCGGCTGCGGCAACCGCGGCTGCTGGGAGCAGTACGCCAGCGGCAACGCCCTCGTGCGGGAGGCGCGTGACGTCGTGCTGTCCGGCACGCCCATGGCGGCTCGCCTGGCCGAGCTGTGCGGCAACGACGCGTCGGCGCTGCGTGGGCACGACGTCACCCGCGCCGCCAAGGAGGGCGACCCCGCCGCGCTGGAGCTGCTGAGCGACCTCGGCACCTGGCTGGGCGAGGGAGCGGCCTCCGTGGTGGCCATCCTCGACCCCGAGCTGATCGTCATCGGGGGCGGTGTCGCAGATGCCGGCGACCTGCTGCTCGAACCGACCCGGGCCGCGTTCCGTCGCCAGCTGACCGGTCGGGGCCACCGCCCCGAGGCGGAGTTCGCGCTCGCCAGCCTGGGCAACGACGCGGGCATGATCGGCGCCGCGGCGCTCGCCGCCGAGGGAATCGGCACCAACGGCAACAGCGGCCAGGGGTTCAGCGCGTGAGTGGAACCCTGGCCATCGGCATCGACATCGGCGGCACCAAGGTGGCCGGCGGGCTGGTGGAGCCGGACGGCCGGATCACCCACCGGGCACGACGTGACACCCCGCACCGGTCCAAGAGCCCGTCGGTGGTCGAGGACACCATCGTCGACGTCGTCGACGAGCTGCTGGCCCTCGTCGGGGCCGACCAGGTCGCCGCGGTGGGGATCGGCGCCGCCGGCTTCGTGGCCGCCGACCGCGCCACGGTGGTCTTCGCCCCGCACCTGTCGTGGCGCGACGAGCCGCTGCAGGAGGCGCTGCAGAAGCGGGTGCCGGTGCCGATCTACGTCGACAACGACGCCAACGCGGCCGTCTGGGCCGAGTGGAAGTACGGCGCCGCGCGCGGCGAGACCCACGTGATGATGGTGACGCTGGGCACCGGCATCGGCGGTGGCATCCTCGTCGACGGCCAGGTCCAGCGCGGCCGGTTCGGTATCGCGGGGGAGTTCGGGCACATGCAGGTCGTCCCGGGCGGACACCGCTGCGAGTGCGGCAACCGGGGCTGCTGGGAGCAGTACGCCAGCGGTAACGCCCTGGTCCGCGAGGCGCGGTCCCTGGCCTACGCCAACTCCCCGATCGCGGGCGACCTCCTCGAGCGGGTGGAGGGCCGCCCCGGCAACCTGACCGGCCCGTTGATCACCGAGGCCGCGCACGAGGGCGACCAGACCGCACGGGAGCTGCTCGGTGAGATCGGGCACTGGCTCGGCGTCGGCATCGCCAACCTCGCCGCGGCCTTCGACCCCGGCACGTTCGTCATCGGCGGGGGCGTCAGCGCGGCCGGCGACATGCTCCTGGAGCCGGCGCGGGCCACCTTCGCGCGGCAGCTGACCGGCCGCGGCTACCGGCCGGAGGCGCGCATCGTGGCCGCCGAGCTGCGCAACGACGCGGGGCTGATCGGCGCGGCGGACCTGGCCCGGGTGGGCGCGCGGGACGAGCGCCGGGTCTGACGTGGAGGACTCGCTGCGGGTCGCGTCGTACAACGTGCGCGACCTGAAGGACGACGTCGCCGCGGCCGCGGGCGTCGTCCGTGCCATCGCCCCCGACGTGCTCTGCCTGCAGGAGGTGCCCCGGCACCCGTTCTCCGGGCACCGTGTGGCCGAGTTCGCGCGGCGCTGCGGGATGATGTGGTCCGGAGCGCACCGCGGCAGTGGTGGGACGACGATCCTGACCTCGCTGCGCGTGGACGTCGGCAGGGTCCGCCACGAGCGGCTGCGGGTGCCACGGCTGCAGCGCGAACGCGGCTACGCGCTGGCGTCGGTGGCGCTGCCGGCGCACGCGGCTGTCGACGTCGTCAGCGTCCACCTCAGCCTGGACGCCGACGAGCGCGCCCGGCACATCGGCGCCGTTCTCGGCACGCTCGCCCCTGACCGCCCGCTCGTCGTCGCCGGCGACCTCAACGAGGGGGAGGACGGCCGGGCGTGGTGCTCGCTCGCCGGACGTCTGCGGCCGGTGACGGAACCGGCCCCGACCTTCACCGCGCGCCACCCCCGCCACCGGCTCGACGTGATCTTCGCCGGCGGCCCGCTGGGCGTGCTTCCGCACCGGCCGGTGGACCTCGACAGGGTCGGTCTCGTGGCGGCGTCCGACCACCTGCCGGTCTGGGCCGACCTCGACGTGCGGGCGCTGCGCCGCCCGTTCCCTCAGGCCTGAGCGGCTCCGACGTCGGTCGGCGGATGACGGCGCGTCCGCGGACCTGGGGTCGACCTAGAGCACTGCGCCGTCGTCGTCCTCGTCACGGTGGCGGGGCAGCCGTTGGACGAGCAGGCCGAACCCGGCCACCGTGATGCCGACCGCGAGCAGCAACCACAGCGGGTTGCCCTCGCGGTCGAACAGCACGAGGAAGAGCAGCAGCAGGGGGCCGCCCACCAGGCCGGTCAGGATGCCCCAGAACTGCAGGTCGCCGGCCGGCAGCGGTGCGGTGGGGCCGGGCTCGAAGTGCTCCTCGTGCTCCTCCACCGGCTCCGGCGACCGCCAGGACGCGGGCGGCTCGACCGGCTCGGAGTCCGCCGGCGGCAGACCCGCCGGGGGCTCGAACCGGAAGCTCCCGGGCAGCGGGCCGGCCGGGGGCGGCGGGGCCGGCCGCGCCGACTCGGGGGCGGAGGCAAGAGGTGGTGTGGCGGGCGGTGAGGCCGGCGGCGGGGGTGTACGGCGCGTCGTACCGTCGGGCTCGGGGACGTCTGGCGCCGGTCCCGCGGGGTCGTGGTCGGCGGCCGGCTCCGCTGCGGGTGGGCGGTGGGAGCGCTCGGGCTCGACGGGTGCGTCGTTCCAGTGCGCGACGATGTCGGCGAACTGGGCGTCGACGTCCTTGTCCGACATGGCTAGCGGGTCACCCGCTCGATGAACGCGGCGCTCTCGGCGAAGATCAGCGGCGCGTCGTTGTCGAGGGTGGCCACGTGGTAGGACTCCTCGAGCAGGACCTCGGTGACGTCGGTGCTGGAGATCCTGGAGAGCACCAGGGCCGAGCTCGAGGCAGGCACCACGTGGTCCTGCGGCGAGCGCAGGAGCAGTACGGGCTGGGTGACCTCGGGCAGGTCGCGGATGATCGAGCGCCAGGCGACGATCTGGGAGTGCCCGGCCTTCAGCGGGGTTCGGGTGTAACCCAGCTCGGTGACACCCTGCTTCTTGATGTCGTTGGCGATCCCGGGGAACGAGCCCACGAGGTGCTTGATCACCGGCAGCACGACCAGGCGCCGGTCCTCGAACCTGATCGCCGGGTTGACCAGGACCAGCCCGCAGACCCGGGGTCCGTGGTCCAGGGCCAGCTGGAGCGCGAGCGCGCCGCCCATGGAGAGGCCGCCGACCACGACGTGGTCGCACTGCTCGTGCAGGCCGCGGAACGCGGTGTCCACGGCGGCGTACCAGTCCTGCCAGCGGGTGCGGTTCATCTCCTGCCAGGTGGTGCCGTGGCCGGGCAGCCGCGGGATGCGCACGGTGTAGCCGAGGTCGGCGAGGTGCTGTCCCCACTCACGCAGACCCTGCGGGGTACCCGTGAACCCGTGGCAGAGCAGCACACCGGTGCCGGACCCGTCGTGGGCGAAGGGCTCTGCCCCGCGCAGGATCGCCACGGACTGCTCCTCTTGTCGTCGGGCCTTGTCGGGAATCCTCGCACGACGCGCCACGCGCGCATAGTGTCGTAGAGTGCACCGCGTCAGCGGGGGGCAGGCCGTCATCGGGTGGGAGGTGGGTCCACGTTGTTCTACTGGGTGCTGAAGACCATCGTGCTCGGCCCGGTGCTGCGCCTGCTGTTCCGGCCGTGGGTCGAGGGCGAGGAGAACATCCCCGCCGAGGGCGCCGGCGATCATCGCCAGCAACCACCTCTCGTTCTCCGACTCGATCTTCCTGCCGCTGGTGCTGCCGCGGCGGATGACCTTCCTCGCCAAGTCCGACTACTTCACCGGGCGTGGCATCAAGGGCCGGCTGACGGCCGCCTTCTTCCGGGGCGTCGGGCAGCTGCCCGTGGACCGCTCGGGCGGCCGCGCGAGCGAGGCCGCCCTGCGCGAGCGGGCTGCGGATCCTGCGCCGTGGTGAGCTGCTCGGCATCTACCCCGAGGGCACGCGCTCGCCCGACGGCCGGCTCTACCGCGGCAAGACCGGCGTGGCGCGGATGGCGCTGGAGGCGCGGGTGCCGGTGCTGCCGGTGCGCGATGATCGGCACCGACAAGGTCCAGCCGCTCGGGCCAGCGCTTATCCCCGCATCATGCGCATCGGCATCCGCATCGGCCGACCGCTGGACTTCTCCCGCTACGAGGGCATGGAGGAGCGACCGGTTCGTCCTGCGGTCGATCACCGACGAGATCATGTACGAGCTGATGCTGCTGTCCGGCCAGGAGTACGTCGACGTCTACGCCGCGTCGATGAAGAACCGCCTCGTGGACGCGGCCCGGGCCAAGGCCAAGGAGCTGCATCGCGACGGCCTCGGCCGCTCCGCCGCGACCGTCCGCCCTCCGGCGGCCGAGCCGTCAGCCCCACCGGCCGACCACGGCGACGAGCGCGCGGCCAGCTAGCCGGTGACCGTGCGGGCGGTGCGGCCGGAGGAGGTGTCTTCCGGCCCGACGGTGGTGGCAGCGCTCTGGCGGGCGATCGACGTCCTGCGCCCCATGGCGCTCGGCTGGGCGGCCTGGGTGTCCTACGACCGCGCCGCCACGATGGTCCGGCCGTGGCTGGCCTGGACCGTGCTCGGCGTCCTGGCGGCCTGGACCGCAGCCATGTTCCTGCACCGCTCCCGCACGGTGACCGTGGTCGGGACCGAGCTGGGCCTCGCGGTCCTCGGGATCCTCTCCACGAGGTGGATCGACTCGCCGGAGGTGATCACCGCAGGCGCCAAGACCGTCCCGGGCATCTGGCCCGCCGCAGCCGTGGTGGCCTGGTCGGTGCTGCGGGGCTGGCGCGGCGGCCTGCTGGCTGCCGCCGTCGTCGCGGTGGCCGACCTCGTCGAGGTGGCGGAGCCGACCGAGAACACCGTCAACAACATCATCCTGCTGCTCCTGCTGGGCGGCTGCGTCGGCTACTGCGCCGACCTGTCGCGCGAGGGGCAGGCGGCGCTGCGCGAGGCGATCCGCCTGCAGGCCCAGGTGCGCGAGCGCGACCGGCTGGCCCGGACCATTCACGACGGCGTGCTCCAGACGCTGTCGTACATCCACCGCCGCGGCACCGACCTGGGCGGTGAGACCGCGCGAGCTGGCGGCGATGGCGGCCGAGCAGGAGCGGCTGCTGCGGGCCCTGGTCAGCGACGTCGCGACACCGCTCCGGACCAGGTGGCGGAGGGGGAGGTGGACCTGCGCACGGTCCTCGAGTGCCATGCCGGGGGCGACGTGCAGCTGGTCGCCCCTGCCGACCCGGTGATGCTCCGAGCACCAGGTGGCCGAGGAGCTGTCCGCCGCGGTCCGGGAGGTGCCTGGACAACGTGCGCCGGCACGCCGGGGAGGGGGCCCGCGCCTGGGTGCTCATCGAGGACGACGACGCGCACGTGGTGGTCACGGTGCGCGACGACGGGGTCGGCGTCGCGCCGGGACGTCTCGCCGAGGCCGCCGCAGCAGGACGGATGGGGGTGACCCACAGCATCCACGGACGCATCAACGACCTCGGGGGACGGGCGGTCCATGACTCCCGCGCCGGGCGAGGGAACGACGGTCGAGCTGCATGCTCCCGAGGAGGGGACGCGGGTGACGACGGACCAGCAGGGGGCGGGCGGCACGTACGGCGGCGCGCAGGACGGGCCGGACCAGGCCGGCGACCCCGACTCCGTGACCGCCCGGGCGGTCACGGTGGTGGTGGTCGACGACCACCCGATGTGGCGCGACGCGGTCGCGCGCGACCTCACGATGCCGGGCTACAGCGTCGTCGCGACGGCGGCAGACGGCCCGAGTGCGGTGCGCCGCACCCTGGCCACGCGGCCGGCGGTCCTGGTGCTGGACCTCAACCTGCCGGGGCTGCGCGGCGACGAGGTCTGCGCCTCCGGTCATGGAGGCCGGGCTGTCCACGCGGGTGCTGATCCTGTCGGCGAGCGCCGAGCAGAGGGACGTCCTGGAGGCGGTCAAGGTCGGCGCGCACCGGCTACCTGCTCAAGTCGGCCTCGCGCGAGAGCTTTCTCGCCGCCGTGCGCGACACCGCGGCCGGTCGTGCGGTCTTCACCGCCGGTCTCGCGGGCCTGGTGCTCGGGGAGTTCCGCCGGATGGCCTCGGGCGCCGCGCCGGCGCGCGACCAGGAGGCGCTCGGCCTGACCGAGCGCGAGACCGAGGTCCTTCGGCTCGTGGCCACCGGGATGACGCACAAGCAGATCGCCGCGCGCCTGTTCATCTCCCACCGCACGGTGCAGAACCACGTGCAGAACACCCTCGCCAAGCTGCAGCTGCACAACCGGGTCGAGCTGGCCCGCTTCGCCATCGCCCGAGGTCTCGACACCCCGCCCACACCCCTGCGCTAGGCCGTGGCCTCGCGCAGGGCCTGCAGCACGCGGGCGTCGATGCCGTCGGGGGAGAGCCGCATCTCGAAGTTCGCCTCGCCGGCCCAGTCGCCCAGCGCCTCGTGGACGTCGTCCTGCTCGCGGCCCAGCTTGGACAGGCGCTCGCGCACCTCCTGCCCGAGCGGCCCCTCCAGCGGCATGACGTTGGAGGGCGGCCCGAAGTAGAGGTCGTTGAGGTCCAGCAGACGGGCCAGCTCGGTCGGCGCGTCCGGGTGGTCGTCGACGCGCAGGTCGGCGAGCACGCCACCGGCGTCGTAGCCGGCGCCCGGCGCGACGACGTACAGGGCTGCGGACTGACGGCCGCGGCGGTCCCCGCCGGCCCGGTCGCCGGCCAGCAGGGCGTGCATCAGCCGTGCTGCCACGGGCAGGTGGGGGCTGCTGAGCCAGGCGTCCTCCATCTGGTTGACGACGCGGTCGCCGACCAGGATGTTGCCCTGGATGGCGTAGCCGCCGCTGGAGTCGCGCCCCTGCAGGCCGCCGGCCCACGCGTTGCACTCGGCGCCGGTGAAGCTCACCTGGCTGGTCGCGGAGACGATCCCGAGCTGCCGGGTGGCGCTGCCCTCGTCGGCCGCGGTGACGGTGGCCAGGGCGGTGGCCGGGTCGGAACCGGACGCGAGGAGGTCGAGCACATCGGCCTTGTACGACACCTTGGCGAACGCCTGCGTGGCCACGGCGCCGACCCCGAGCCGCGCGGCCGGCACCACCGATCCGACGGCGATGAACTTGCTGGCGACGGCGACGCCGAAGGCATCACCGACCTGGGCGACGATCGAGAAGGTCATGGCGCCAACCTAGCGACGGGCCGGGTGATCAGCGATATGTTGCCGGTCATGCGCATCGGTGTGTTGACAGGTGGTGGCGACTGCCCCGGGCTGAACGCCGTGATCCGGGCGGCCGTGACGCAGGGGATCAACGGCTACGGCCACGAGTTCCTGGGGTTCCGGGACGGCTGGAAGGGCCCGCTGGAGGGCCTCACGCGACCGCTCGGCCTCACCGACGTCGCCGACATCCTCATCAAGGGCGGCACGATCCTGGGCTCGTCGCGCACCAACCCCTACACGGTCGAGGGCGGGGCTGGACCGGATCCGCCAGAACGTCAAGGCCGCCGGCGTCGATGCGCTGATCGCCATCGGTGGGGAGGACACCCTCGGGGTCGCCAAGCGCCTCACCGACGACGGCCTCGGGGTGGTCGGTGTGCCGAAGACGATCGACAACGACCTCGACGCCACTGACTACACCTTCGGCTTCGACACCGCCGTCTCCACCGCCACCAAGTCCATCGACCGGCTGCGGACGACGGCGGACTCCCACCACCGTGCCCTCGTGGTCGAGGTGATGGGCCGGCACGCCGGCTGGATCGCCCTGCACTCGGGCATGGCCAGCGGCGCCAACGTCATCCTCGTGCCGGAGCAGCAGTTCGACATCGACCAGGTCGCCGCGTGGGTCTCCTCCTGCTTCGAGCGCGACGTGGCCCCCATGGTGGTCGCGGCCGAAGGCGCGCTCCCGCTGGGCGGCGCGGAGTCGCTGAAGGCCTCGGGGGTCGACGACTTCGGCCATGTCCGCCTCGGCGGCATCGGCGGCTGGCTCGCCGAGGAGATCGAGCGGCGGACCGGCCACGAGACCCGCTCGGTCGTCCTCGGCCACCTGCAGCGTGGCGGCACGCCCACGGCGTACGACCGGGTGCTGTCCACGCGGTTCGGGCTGCACGCGGTGGAGGCGGTGCACGACAAGGACTTCGGGGTGATGGTCGCCCTGCGCGGCGTCGACATCGTGCGTGTCCCGCTGGGCGAGGCGACGGCGCGGCTGAAGACCGTCCCCCCCGAGCGTCTCGTCGAGGCGGGCGTCTTCTTCGGCTGACCGGGGCCCCACCTCGCACCAGGACCAGGATCAGGACCAGGTCGTGCGTGCCGCGCGTGTCGGGATGCGGACCGGGCCAGGGCGATGTACACGGCGGAACTACGCTGTGAGGTGTGAGTATCGACGCTTCCCCCGACGTCCTCGCCGGCCTTGACGCCTGGCGGGACCTGCCCGCCGCCCAGCAGCCCTCGTGGCCGGATGCCGGTGCGCTGCATGACGCCGTGCGGACCCTGGCGACCTATCCGCCGCTGGTGTTCGCGGGGGAGTGCGACATCCTGCGCAGCCGCCTGGCCGACGCGGCCCGCGGCGAAGCCTTCGTGCTCCAGGGCGGCGACTGCGCCGAGACGTTCGCGTCCGCCACGGCCGACAACATCCGCGACCGGGTCAAGACCATCCTGCAGATGGCGGCGGTGCTGACCTACGGCGCCAGCACACCGGTCATCAAGATCGGCCGGATGGCCGGCCAGTACGCCAAGCCGCGCAGCAGCAACGACGAGACCCGCGAGGGCGTCACGCTGCCGGCCTACCGCGGTGACATGGTCAACGACTTCGCCTTCACCGAGGAGTCGCGCGCGCCCGACCCGCAGCGCCTGGTCCGCGCCTACCACGCGAGCTCGGCGACCCTGAACCTCGTGCGCGCCTTCACCCAGGGCGGGTTCGCCGACCTGCGGCGCGTCCACGACTGGAACCGTGGCTTCGTGGCCAACGCGGCGAACTCCCGCTACGAGCGGATCGCCAAGGACATCGACAAGGCGATGCGCTTCATGGCCGCCTGCGGCGCCGACTTCGACGCGATGCGCACGGTCGAGTTCTACGCCGCGCACGAGGCGCTGCTGCTGGACTACGAGCGCCCGCTGACCCGCATCGACTCCCGCACCGGCCACCCGTACGACGTGTCGGGTCACTTCGTGTGGGTGGGGGAGCGCACGCGCGACCTCGACGGCGCGCACATCGACTTCGTCTCGCGGATCCACAACCCGATCGGCGTGAAGATCAGCCCCAAGGCCGACCCGGACTACGTGCTGCGGCTGATCGACAAGGTCGACCCCGACCGGCAGCCGGGCCGCCTGACCTTCATCACCCGCATGGGCGCGGGCACCATCCGCGAGGCGCTGCCCTCCATCGTGGACAAGGTCACCGCCTCGGGGGCCCAGGTCACCTGGATCTGTGACCCCATGCACGGCAACACCTTCGAGGCCTCGACGGGTTACAAGACCCGCCGCTTCGACGACGTGGTCGATGAGGTCCGCGGCTTCTTCGAGGTGCACCGCGCGGCCGGCACCGTCCCCGGCGGCATCCACATCGAGCTCACCGGCAACGACGTCACCGAGTGCCTCGGCGGCTCGGTCGAGGTCAACGTGGCCGACCTGGAGAAGCGCTACGAGACGCTGTGCGACCCACGGCTGAACCACCAGCAGAGCCTGGAGCTGGCGTTCCTCGTCGCCGAGATGCTGGCGACGCCGTGAGCCGGGTCGTCGACCTGCGTTCCGACACGCTGACCCGCCCGGTGGCGGCCATGCGCGCTGCCATGGCCGGGGCCGAGGTCGGTGACGACGTCTACGGCGAGGACCCCACCATCGCCGAGCTCGAGCACCGGGTCGCCGGTCTGCTCGGCCACGAGGCCGGGCTGTTCATGCCGTCGGGGAGCCTGGCCAACCAGATCGGGATGCGGCTGCACGTGGCACCCGGCGAGGAGGTACTCGCCGACAGCCTCGCGCACGTGCTGCGGGCGGAGATGGGCGCCGCGGCGGTGTTCTCCGGCATCACCTCACGGTCCTGGGCGGCTCCGCGGGGGCTGCTCGACCCGGCCGCGCCGCTCGCGCTGATGCAGCCCGACGCCGGGGCCTACCAGGTGTCGACCCGCCTGGTGGTCGTGGAGAACACGCACAACTTCGGCGGTGGCACGGTCCAGCCGCTGGCAGCGATCCGCGAGCTGCGCGCAGCGACGCGGGACCGCGGGGTCGCCATGCACCTGGACGGTGCCCGGCTCTGGAACGCGCACGTGGCCACGGGCACCGCGCTCTCGGCGTACGGCCAGGAGTTCGACACCGTCTCGGTGTGCCTGAGCAAGGGCCTCGGCGCACCGGTCGGCTCGGTGCTCGTCGGCAGCGCGCAGGCCATGGCAGGCGCGCGGATCTGGCGCAAGCGCTACGGCGGCGGCATGCGGCAGGCCGGCATCCTGGCGGCCGGCGGGCTCTGGGCCCTGGAGCACCACCTGGACCGCCTGGCCGACGACCACGCCCGGGCCCGGTCGGTGGCCCAGGCGGTCGCCAAGGTCGCGCCCGAGGTCGTCGACCCCGACCGGGTGGAGACCAACATCGTGATCCTCGACGTGGGCCCGGCGGGGTGGACCGCGGCGCAGTTCGTCGCCGCGGCCCTCGAGCGCGGGGTGCGGATGTACGCCACGGACGCGCGGTCGGTGCGGATGGTGTGGCATCTGGACGTGGACGACGACGACACGGTCTACGCTGCCGACGTGGTCAGCGCGATGATCGCCCACGGAGGCCCCGGATCGTGACATCGGGGCCGGGGGGAGCACGTCCGATGCCGTCGGGTCAGCGGCGCTCAGAGTCGCTGCGTCCCGTGCACTACGGGCGGGTGCCCCACGTCGACCTCGCCACCTGGTCGCTCACGATCGCCGGTGACACGTTGACGGGCGAGGTCACCACCGTGTCGTGGGCGGAGTTCGCCGCCCTGCCCCGGGTGGAGGTGCGCGCCGACCACCACTGCGTGTCGCGCTACACGACCCAGGACCTGACCTGGTCCGGGGTCGCCGCCCGCACGGTCATCGACCTGGCGCCGCCGGCCGACGACATCGAGCACGTCCTGGTCTCGGCCACCTACGGCTACAGCAGCAACATCACCCTGTCCGACCTCGCCTCGCCCCGCGCCGTGTTCGCCACCCACCTGGACGGCGAGCCGTTGACCCCCGAGCACGGCTGGCCGGTCCGGCTCGTGCTGCCGCACCTGTACGGCTGGAAGGGCCCCAAGTGGGTCCGCAGCCTCGACTACCGGCGCCATCCCGAACGCGGCTTCTGGGAGCAGCGGGGCTACCACTTCACCGGCGACGCCTGGCGCGAGGAGCGCTACTCCTACCAGGAGTAAGGCGTTGTCGACTGGGTCCCCACCCGTGGGCCAGGGCTGCCGAACCACCTCAGCTGAGCGTCGTGGTGCCAGCCGTCGACACCTGAGCGAACTCGGGTGAGCCGACGAGCTCGTACCGGACGACACCGGTGTACGAGCTCGTGACCCGGGTCACGAACGTCCCGTCGCTGCGCGTCCTGGTCGTCGCGAGGAGGGTCGCCTTTCGGCCCGAGCGCTCAAGCCACACCCTGACCGATGCGTTCGCGAGGTAGCCGGCCGCGATGTCGTAGTCCCGCCCCGTGAGTCGGCCGCTGAGGGTCGCGACGTGCTTGACCAGCTTCGTCCGGGAGGCCGAGGGCTGGAGCACCAGCCTCGCTGGGGCGGCCGAGGTGCTCACCGTCGTGCTGGCGGGAGCGACCACCCCGGTCGAAGCGCTCGTCACGGTGACTCGCCATGAGCCCGAACGGCTCAGCGTCCCGCTCAACAGGGCGACGCCGCGGACGTCGGTCCTGGCCTGGGAAGTCGCACCGGGGGCCGCCGGACCGCTTGAGGCCAGCTCGACCGTGGCGCCGCGGGCCGCCGCTCCCTTGATGTGGAGCTGGACGCGCACGGAGAAGCGCTGGCCGTAGCCACCCCGGACGCCCACGCTGGTGACGCCCAGCCCCCTGGCCGGCTGCGGCGTGACGTCCTGTGTCTCCACGGGCCATGTCGCTGACGATGCCGCCGCGCCTTGGGTGCCCGGGAACGTGGCGGTCACGCTGGTGGCCCCGGGCGGGACCGGCACCACGGCTGAGAAGCGTCCGCCCCGGACGGTGGCGGTGCTGCGCCCGAGGACTCGTGCGGCGCTGTCGACGGCCTGGACGGTGACGGGTCTGGTGGCGAACGGGTCAACCAGCACGTTGCTCCGTAGGGTCTGGGCCAGGCGGTCCGCAGAGGTGAGAGGCGCCGGGTACGTACCGAAGGACGGCAGCGCGATCGCCCCGGAGATGACCGCGGCCGGGGCGCCCGCCCGTGCACGAGCTCCGGTGGTGACCGTGAGCCGCGTCGGGTACTGTCCCGTGTCGACACCGTGCATCAGCACCGCTGGGTCGTCCTCGAGGACCTTGAAGTAGACGGGGACGGATCGATAGCCGATGTCCGAGGGCCCCCGGTAGGCCTCCGCCGCCTGATGAATGCGGTCCAGGCAGACCTGGTCAGGACAGCGCAGCAACCGGCTGGCCGAGGGGAAGCCGAGCGTGGCGCGCAGCTGGTTGGCCTCGACGGCCAAAACGTTCGAGCGGTCGGGGTAGTCGTAGGCCCAGTACCAGCGCGCCATGCTGAAGAGCGCCTGGCCACCCGGTAGCTCGTGCTTCTCGACCAGTGAGCGAAGCGCCTGGCCGGCGGATCCATGGTCGGCGTGGGCGTCCAGCCAGCTCATCGTCACGTGGGTGGCGTCGGGGTACATCTGGATGAAGTGCCTCAGCATGGCGGTGGCATAGGGCAGGTCGACGGTGCCATCCCGCCTGCGCGGTTGCCCTGGAGGGTGGTAGAGGGTGACGTGCTCCGGCGTGACGCCCAGAGCTGCCACTGCTCGGTACAGCTCCTGGTCACGGTCGGCGATGAAGGCCGTCACCGGCCTGCCGTAGTACTCGTCGGCGGCGCGGCAGACGCCATCCCTCGCCGCGCACACACCGCTACCGCCTCCGTCCGTGTAGTAGACGACCTCCACGTCGTGCCCCGCCCGGACCTGGTCCTGGATCAGCGTTCCCATGCTCAGGACGTCGTCGTCAGCGTGGGGGATGTAGAACACCACGCGCTGGCGCGTCTCTGGTACCACCGGCGCGCTCGCAGCCGGGCTGGCGGCTGCGGTCCCTGCGGTCACCGCCACCGTGAGCATGATCGCCGCTGCAGCCGTGGTGGCCATCCATCGTGGACCCATTTACCGTGCCGTCTCCTCGTGAGGTCGTCCGCGCGCCAATCGGCTGGGGGGTCGTCGACCTGAGGTATCGGGCCACCGGCTCCGACTTTCAGACCTCGTGGTGCAGGAGCTCGGCGGGTGGGTCCTCCGCCGCTGTCGCGTCCGGGCGACGGCCCCGGAGCTCGACGACGTACATCGCGCCGAGGACCAGCGCTCCACCGACGAGCATCCGGGGCGTGGGCACCTCACCGCCGAACGCGACGGCGAACCCGGCGGCGAACACCGGCTCAAGCGTCATGACGATCGCGGCGCGGGTCGCGGGCAGGTGCGCCTGTGCCCACGTCTGGCCCCAGATCGCGAGCGCACCGGCCACCAGGGCCATGTAGAGCACGACCGTCCATGCGCCCGTGCCGGCAGGCAGCTCGATGCCGCCCGGTGCCGCGGCCACGACGCAGACGGCGGCGATGACGATCATCTGCATCGCCGAGAGGCCGGCCGCGGCCGAGGCCGAGGACCACCGGCCCAGGCCGATGATCTGCAGGGCGTAGACCGCCGCCGAGGCGAGCGTCACCGCCTCACCGAACCCGAGGCCGAGCCCGGACGCCCCTGCGCCGGCGCCTTGCAGGGACAGCACCGCCAGGCCGACGGCGGACATCCCCACGGCTGCCCACGTCGAGCGCGGCACCCGATCCCGCAGCAGCGCCGCGCTGAGCAGGGGCGTCATGACGACGTAGGTGCCGGTGATGAAGCCCGATCGGGAGGCCTCGGTGTGGGCGAGCCCCACGGTCTGCAGCAGCTGCGCCACCGCGTAGACCGCGCCGAGCCCGGCCCCGACGAGCACCTGGGAGCGGGTCAGCGCGCGCAGGGGGCGCCAGAACACGACCGTCATCACCGCCGCGGCCAGGACGAAGCGCACGGCGAGGAAGTCGGCGGGGGAGAGCTGGCGCACGACGTCCTTGACGAGGAAGAACGTCGAGCCCCAGATGGCGGTGATGCCGACCAGCACCACGGTCGCCGATCGGGTGGAGCGCTCGGTGGTCGTGGTGCTCACACGACCGTGAGGGTCACGGTGCTGCCCTTGGGCGCCATCGAGCCGCCGGCGGGGTCCTGCAGGCGGACGGTGCCGAAGGCCCCGCCGAGGAAGCGCTGGACGGTGACCTTGAAACCGGCCCGCTCCAGGATCGCGCGCGCCTCGCCCTCCTGCTTGCGCTCGACGTCCGGCACCCGGACCATCTCCGGGCCCTTGGACACCACGACGGTGACCTTGCCGCCGCGGAAGAGCGTGCCGGCGGCCGGGTCCTGCCGGACCACCGAGCCCTTCGGGACCGTGGTGCTGAACTCCTGCTGGGTGCGGTCGACGGTCAGGCCGGCGTTGGTGAGCGAGGCGACGGCCGTGTCGGCGGGCTGCCCGGTCCAGTCCACGACGTCGATCGGCTGGCGCCCCTTGCTCAGCACGAGCGCGACCTGCGCCGCCCGCTTGACCGAGGTCCCCGCTGCGGGGTCGGTGGAGATGACCTGCCCGGCGGGGATGGTCTCGTCGTAGGCCTGGCTGACGTCGCCCACCTGCAGCTGTCGGGCGGAGAGCTGGCGCTCGGCGGCGGACCGGCTGCTGCCGACGAGGTCGGGGACGGTGTAGCGCTCGGGTCCCTTGGAGACGGTCAGCCGGACGGAGGACCCTCGCCCGAGGTCGGCCCCGGCGCCGGGGTCACTGGTCAGCACCACACCGGCGCGGACCTTCTCGTCGAAGGCGCGGTCGACCTTCGCCGTGAGGTGGCGGCTCGTGAGCCGCTGCTGGGCCTGGTCGAGGGGAAGCGACACGACCACCGGGACCGTCGTCCGGGCGCCCGGGCCGGCGACGAAGAACCACGCGCCGGCCGCAGCCGCGACGACGGCGAGCACGAGCACCGCCCAGGGCCACCGACGGCGCGGACCGTCGCCGGCCGGCGCGGCGTCGCGCTGCGGGAGCGGTACGACGGCGGTGCGGCCGTCCTCGGCGTCGTGACGGTCCGGGTCCGGGTGGCCGCTGCCGCCCCGCGGCCGGGGCATCGCCACGGTGGCGGCCATGGCCGAAGGAGCCACCGCCGGGCCGGGTCGCAGGTCCAGCTCGGCCGGGCTCAGCGCCTGACGGGTCCGCCGCAGCTGGACCAGGAAGGCGCCCGCGTCCACCGGCCGCCCGTCCGGGTCACGGTCGGTCGCGAGGGCGACCAGCCGGTCGAGCCCCGGCGGCACGGTGCGGACCCGGCTGGAGGGCGCGGGCACGGTGCTGTGCACGTGCTGGTAGGCCACGTGGATGGGGGTGTCCCCGCTGAACGCCTTGGTGCCGGTGAGCATCTCGAAGAGCAGCAGCCCGGCGGCGTAGACGTCGCTGCGGGCGTCGGCGATGCCACGCTCGACCTGCTCGGGGGAGAGGTAGGCCACGGTGCCGAGCAGCACGCCTGTCTGCGCCGTCGATGTCGCAGAGGTGACGGCCCGGGCGAGCCCGAAGTCGGCGACCTTGACCACGCCGTCCTCGCGCAGGATGACGTTCTCGGGTTTGACGTCGCGGTGGATCAGGCCGGCGCTGTGCGCCGCGCCGAGGGCCTGCAGGACGGGGTCGAGGATGTCGAGCGCCGCGCGGGGGGTCAGCGGACCCTCGGCCTGCATGACCTCGCGCAGCGTGTGCCCCGGAACGAGCTCCATGGCGAGGAACATCCGGCCCTCGTCGTCGCCCTGGTCGTAGACGGCGACGACGTTGGGGTGGCTCAGCCGTGCGGCCGAGCGGGCCTCGCGGCGGAACCGGCTGACGAAGGTCTCGTCCGCGGCAAGGCTCGGGCGCATGACCTTCAGCGCCACCTCACGGTCCAGCCGCTCGTCGAGGGCGACGTAGACCGAGGCCATGCCACCGTCGGCGATGTGCGACAGCACGCGGTACCTGCGGTCGAGCACCTGGCCGACGAGGGTGGGGTGGACGGCAGCGGACACGCTCTGATTCTAGAGAGGTGCCCCGGGAGAGCCCGGGAGGCGCCACGGCCCCCGGGCGACCGCGTCGGCTACATCCGCGCCTTGAGCGCCAGGACGCCCCGGACGTACGCCTTGGTGTCGGCGTACATCCCGTGCGCCTGCACACCGGCCAGGCCCTGGTAGTACCCGGCCACGGCCTCCTCCTCCGTGGCCGCGGCGCGGGTCAGCGAGCGCAGGATGACCACTCCGGCGGTGATGTTGTCCCGGGTGTCGAGGAGGTTCAGGCGGCGACCGGCGAGGGAGGAGGCCCAGGCGCCGGAGCTGGGGATCACCTGCATGACGCCGATGGCGTTCGCCACGGAGACCTGGCGCTGGCTCCAGGCCGACTCCTGCCAGGCGATGGCCAGGGCGAGCCGGGGGTCCAGGCCGTGCCGGCTGGCCGCCTCGATGATCATGGCGCGCGTCGAGGAGCGGCTCGGCAGGGCGCTGCCCGCCAGGTAGCCGCGGTTGGTGCCCGCTGCTCCCACGACCGCGCTGGAGTACCTGCGCCCGGCGAAGGTGTCGCCGGAGAAGCCCATCCGGACAGGGATGCGCAGGCTGTGGCCCGCGACGATGAGCGAGCCGGCGGAGAGCCCGTTGGCCTTGAGGATCGAGGCCTGGCTCACGCCGTGGCGCAGGGCCAGGGCGCCGACGGTGTCGCCGGAGCGGACCGTCACCCGCACGGTGCTCATGGCCGGTGCGGCCGCGGCGCGGGCGGCACGGACCGCCTTGGCGGAGACCCGCAGGCGCTGGCCCGGGTGGATCACCGTCGCGCGCCGCAGGCCGTTGGCGGCGAGCAGGCCCGACTCCGACGTGCCGAGCCGCAGCGCGATCGCGCCGACCGTGTCACCGGGCCCGACCGTGTACGACGTCCAGCGCAGCGCCTCAGCGCGCGCGGCCTGCCGCGCAACCGACTCGGTGCGCGGCACCGACAGGTGCTGGCCCAGCCGCAGGTAGGAGGCGCCACCGGGCAGGCGGTTGTGCAGCCAGCAGCGTGCCGACGGTGGTCCGGTGGGCGATGGCGAGGTCGCTGAGGGTGTCGCCCGGGCGGACCACATGGGTCTGCCACCCGTACGGCGCCGGGTGCGCGGTGGCGACGATGGCGGACACCGGGGCGGCGGCCTGGACGGAGGCGGCGGGAGCGAGACCGACGACGGCGCTCATGGGCGGGGTCCTTTCGACACGGCGCGAGGAAACTGCGTGTCACCGCGAAACTGATGTGGCGCTTGGTGCGAGTGTGAACTGCAGTGACCGGAGTGAACGTACACGAGGGATCGCCTACGCATATTGACTTACATTGATGTAATTTGCGCTGCGCCCGCGGGCTGGCACTCTTGTCCCGTGGCCAACGACAGCGAGCGACCCGACCCGATCGAACCCGACCTCGACGACCTCGTCGGCGAGTGGCTCACCGTGCCCGACGTCGCGGAGCGGCTGGGCCTGCCCCTCGCGGCGGTCCGCACGATGCTGCAGGAACGCGAGATCCTCGGCATGCGCCGCGGCGAGCGCCGGGTGGTGTCCATCCCGGCCCGGTTCTTCGGGGCGTCCGGCCCGTTGCCGGAGCTGCCGGGGACCTTCACCGTGCTCTCCGACGGCGGCATGCACGACGAGGAGATCCTGCGCTGGCTGTTCACCCCGGATGGGACCCTGCCGGCGCCGGGCGCGCCGATCGACTCCCTGCATGCGGGCTTCAAGACCGAGATCCGCCGGCGGGCGATGGAGACGGCCTTCTGATGCTGCGGCACGGGGCCTACGCCGCGATGCTGCTGTTCGTGCTGGTCGGCTGCCTGCCGCTGCACCGGGTCTACCGGCTGTCCGTGCTGCGCCAGCCCCGGCGGCTGCTGGTGGCGGTGCTGCCCGTCGCCGTCGTCTTCGCCGCGTGGGACATCGCCGCCACGGCGGCCGGGCACTGGCACTTCGACCCGGCCCAGACGATGGCCGTGCGCATCGCCGGGCTGCCCCTGGAGGAGTACGCCTTCTTCCTTGTCATCCCGCTGGCCGGGATCCTCACCTACGAGGCGGTGGGCGTCGCCCGGGAGCGCCACCGGCACCGCCGACGCGCCGGCGTCGGCTCATGACCTACACCGCAGCGGCCGTGCTCGGGGTCGTCGTGGCCGTCCTGGTCGACCTGCTCGTGCTGCGCACCCGGCTGCTGGCCACGGGCCGGTGGTGGATGGCCTACGCGATCGTGGTGTTCTTCCAGCTGCTCAGCAACGGCTGGCTGACCGGTCGCGGGATCGTCCGCTACGACTCGGCCGCCATTCTCGGGACCTCCCGGATCACGTTCCTGGGCGACGGTCGCCTGGTCTGGGCGCCGGTCGAGGACCTGCTCTTCGGGTTCGCGCTGGTGTTGCTGTCCTGCGCCGGCTGGGTGTGGGCCGGCACCGTGCTGCGCCCATCGCGCCACCGCTGACCGGTGCGGGGGCGCGCGCCTACGACGCGCTGCGGGGGGTGCGGGTCAGCAGGCGCGCCCGGGAGGCCTCCGCGGCGCCGGTGAGCACGACCCGGCCCGCGGTCGCCAGCCGCTGCCAGCGCGGCACGCTCAGCCGGCCGGCGAACACGTTGTGCTCGGCCGCCACCACCTCGGCCAGGATCTGGCGGTAGAGCACGAAGGCCGCCTCCAGGCAGGGCCGGCTCCGCGTGTCGACCATGGCCAGGCCCGGCCGGGCGTCCTCGTACAGCTCCAGGGCCCGCCGTACCTCGAAGTCCAGCAGCGCGCGGACCGCCGGCGACGGCTGCCCGGTGACCCGGGCACGGCGCAGGTCGTCCTCGCCGACCCCGAAGCGCTGGAGGTCCTCCAGCGGCAGGTAGATGCGCCCCCGGTCGAGGTCCTCGGCCACGTCGCGGATGAAGTTCGTCAGCTGGAACGCCTCGCCGAGCACACCGGCCCGGCGCATCGCATCGGGCCCGACGGCGCCGAGCAGCGGCGCCATCATCTCCCCGATCACGGCCGCGCTGCCGCGCATGTAACCGCGCAGGTCCTCCCACGTGGCATAGCGGTCCACCGTGATGTCCATCCGCATCGAGCTGAGGAACTCCTCGAACAGCACCGGCTCCAGGCCCACGTGGCGCACCGTGTGCCAGGTCGCCGCGAGCACCGGGTCACGGTCGGTCTCCGGCGGCTCGGGGGCGGTCAGGACGGCCATCGCCGTCTGGCTCCATGCCACGAGGGCGTCGGGATCGGGCGCGTCGAGGTCGTCGACGAACTCGTCGGCGACCCGGGCGAACGCGTAGAGCGCCCACACGTGCGGGCGCCGGGCGCGCGGCAGCAGCCGCGTCGCCAGGTAGTAGGTGCGCCCGTGCTGGGCGTGGATGACGCGGCAGTGCTCGTAGGCCAGGTCCAGCGGCGCGGCGGGCGCCCTCATCGCCAGGCTCGGGAGCGGTAGGCGGGGTCCTTGCCCGTCAGACGCTCGGCAGCCAGTCGTCCGCTGACCAGGACCATCGGCACCCCCACCCCGGGCACCGTGCCGGAGCCGGCGAAGACGACGTTGTCGCCGATGGTGTTCGGCGCCCGGAACGGCCCGGTCTGGCTGAACGTGTGCGCCGCCGCGAACGGCGTGCCCGAAGCCATGCCCCGGTCGGCCCAGTCCTGCGGGGTGATCAGCACCTCGGCGTCGATGGCGTCGCCGAAGCCGGTCCATCCCGCGGCCTCGATCGTGCTGAGCATCTGCTCACGGTAGGGGCCGCGCATCCGCTCCCAGTCGACCTGCCCCGAGGCCAGGTTGGGGGTGGGGAACAGGACGTACGCCGCGCTGCGCCCCTCGGGGGCGAGGCTCGGGTCGGTCTGCGAGGGCAGGGAGACGAGGAAGGACGGGTCGCGCATGAGCCGGCCCTGCTCGAGGTCCTCGAACACCTCCGACCACGCGCGGCCGAAGACCATCGTGTGGTGGACCTCGTCGGGGTAGGTCCTCCGCAGCCCGGCCGACAGGACCACGCAGCTGGGGGAGAACCGGGTCGGGCCGGGACGGCGGGAGGGCCGGCCGAGCAGCTCGCGGGCCGCGGGCATGTCCAGGGTCAGCACGAGGGCGTCCGGGGTCCAGCTGCGGCCGTCGGCGGCGACCACCTCGCGCACCCGCTTGCCCTGCCAGCGCACCTCGCTCACCTCGGTGTCGTAGCAGACGTCGACCCCGGCCGCGCTCGCGGCGGCCGCCATCGCGGTGGGCAGCGCGTTCATGCCCCCGACGGGGTAGAAGACGCCCTCGACCAGGTCCATGTAGGAGATGACCGCGTAGATCGCGAGCGCCTGCTGGGGGGACACCCCGGCGTACATGGCCTGGAAGCTGAAGACCTTCTGGAGCCGCTCGTCCCTGAAGTAGCGGGCGACCGTCGGCGCGAGGCGGGAGAACCCGCGCATCGCCACGAGCCTGCCCAGGGACGGCCCCACCAGGTCCAGCGGCGAGCTGAAGTTGCGGTCGATGAACTCCCGCATCTGCAGGCGGTAGAGCTTGCTGACGAACTCGACGTAGCGGCGGTAGCCGTCGGCGTCGGACGGGCCCGAGAACTGCCGGATCCGCTCGGTCATCGCGTCGGGGTCCGAGGTGAGGGACAGGCTGCTGCCGTCGGCGAACCGGGCGCGGTAGGCCGGGTCGAGGGGCAGCAGCTCGACCCAGTCGCCGAGCTCCTGGCCGATGGCGGCGAAGCAGTCCGCGAACAGGTCCGGCATGGTCAGCACCGTGGGGCCGGTGTCGAGGTGGTAGTCCCCGCCGCCGGTTGCCGGCAGGACGACGCGCGCGGCCCGGCCGCCGGGGGTGCTCTCGCGCTCGAGCAACGTCACCTTGCGGCCGGCGCCGGCGAGGTGCATCGCGGCGGACAGCCCGGCCAGGCCGGCCCCGACGACGAGGACGTGGTCGGCGCCGGCACTCACGCGGACCTCGAGGTCGAGAAGTCGATCAGGGCGTCCAGGGCGGTGACGGCCTCGCCGTCCAGGCCGCTGGTCGCGTGGAGCGCCGTCCGCGCCGAGCGGGTGAGGTCGAGGATCATCTCCTCGACCCGGTCCAGGGCGCCGGTGGCGTGCAGGATCGTGCGCAGCTCGTCGACACCGCGGGTGTCGAGGTCGGACATGCCGAGCAGCTTGTCGAAGAGCGCGGTGTCGGCCGCGCCGGCCACGTCCAGCGCCTGGGCCACGAGGACCGTGCGCTTGCCCTCGCGCAGGTCGTCGCCCGCGGGCTTGCCGGTCTCGGAGGGGTCACCGACCACGCCGAGGATGTCGTCGCGCAGCTGGAACGCCTCGCCGAGGTCGAGGCCGAAGCTCGAGAGGCACTGCAGGTCGCCCTCGCCGACGCCGGCGGCGCTCGCACCGATCAGCAGCGGGTGCTCGACGGTGTACTTGGCGCTCTTGTAGCGGATCACCTTGCGCGCCTGGGCGATCCGCTGGCTGCTGTCCAGCTCGGCCCAGCCGCGGGCCGACTCGAGGACGTCGAGGAACTGCCCGCCCATCAGCTGGGTGCGCATCCGGTCGAACACCACCCGGCCCCGGGCGAGCTCCTCCGGGGCGAGGCCCGAGGTGGCGAAGAGCTCGTCGCTCCAGGTCAGGCAGAGGTCGCCGGCCAGGATGGCGCCCGCCGTCCCGAAGCGGTCGGCGCTGCCGGTCCAGCCCTGCTCGGCGTGCGCGCTGGCGAGGCGCCGGTGCGCCGCGGGCAGCCCCCGGCGCGTGTCGCTGTCGTCCATCACGTCGTCGTGCAGCAGGGCCGCGGCCTGGAAGAACTCCATCGCGGTCGCGGCCCGCACGACGGCGTCGCTGTCGGCGCCCCCGCCGGCGCGGTACCCCCAGTACAGGAACGCCGCGCGCAGCCGCTTGCCACCGCCCAGCAGGGCCGACACCGCATCGAGCAGGGGAAGCATCTCCTCGCCCACCTCGGCGAGGACGGCCCCCTGCGCGTCGAGGTGGCCGTCGACGGTGTTCTGCACGCGTGCGCGCAGGTCGTGGAGGTCAAGAGGGTTGGACAACGTGCCTCCCGGATGGTGGTTGCCCCCACCCTACGTGGCGGCCGTGGACCTAGGCTGCAGGGCATGGCCACCGGAAACCCCTCGACGCTGCCGCAGGCTGAGCACGTGACGCGGTCGATCCCGGACGTGCTCGCGGCCGAGGGCACGTCGTACAGCTTCGAGTTCTTCCCGCCCAAGGACGACGCGGCCGAACAGGCGCTGTGGCAGGCGATCCGGCGGCTGGAGCGGCTGCGGCCGACGTTCGTGTCCGTGACCTACGGCGCCGGTGGCTCGACCCGCGACCGCACCGTCCGCGTCACCGGCCGGATCGCCCGTGAGACCACGCTGACGCCGATGGCGCACCTCACCTGCGTGGGCACGTCCGTGGCCCAGCTGCGCCAGGTCGTGGGGGAGTACGCCGATGCCGGCGTGCGCAACGTCCTCGCCCTGCGGGGTGACCCGCCCGGCGGCCCGGGCACCGCGTGGACCCCGCACCCCGAGGGGCTGGACCACGCCGACGAGCTGGTGGCGCTGGTGCGCAGCCTGGGCAGCTTCACCGTGGGCGTGGCCGCCTTCCCCGACCAGCACCCCGAGTCCGAGAGCCTGGACCACGACGCCGACGTGCTGGTGGCCAAGGCCGACGCCGGCGCGGAGTTCGCCGTCACCCAGTTCGTCTTCGACGCCGACAGCTGGGTCCGGCTGCGCGACCGGGTCGTGGCGCGGGGCCGGGACCTGCCGATCATCCCCGGCCTGATGCCCGTGACGTCCTTCGCGCAGGTCCGCCGGATGGCCGAGCTGTCGGGGACCCCGTTGCCGGCCGCGGTCGTCGCGCGGCTGGAGTCGGTGGCCGACGACCCGACGGCCGTGCGGGCGGTCGGCGTCGAGATCGCGACCGAGCTGTCGCAGCGGCTGCTGGCCGAGGGAGCACCGGGGCTGCACTTCTACACGATGAACCGCTCGACGGCCACGCTCGAGGTCTACGCCAACCTCGGGGTCTAGGGCCGGGCCGGGTCCTCCGAAGCCGCGTCCGCTGGCCGGGCCGGGGAGGGGGCGACGCGCCTGCCCGCGGGCGGCACGGCGATGCCGCGACGGACCCCCCAGGCGTCGTACCGGCGCTTGAACCGCCGGATCCGGCCCAGCAGGAACACCACCAGGGTCACGCCCACGACCAGCAGCGTCGCGGCGACCGAGGCCGCCCACCACGGGTGGAGGGCAGCCAGGCTGACGACGCCGGCCACCGTCAGGTCCTCGGCGCTGCTGACGGCGACGTTGCTGACGGGCTCGGGGGAGGTGTTGACCGCCGCGCGCAGCCCGGCCTTGACGCCGTGGCTGGCCAGCGCGCTGAACCCGCCGGCCGCGGCACCGAACGCGGCGTCCAGGCTGGAGGACTCGTGGCCGAGGAGGTAGCCCAGCGTGGCGCCGACCGCCGGGCGGATGACGGTGTGGACGCTGTCCCAAGCCGAGTCCAGGTAGGGAATCTTGTCGGCGACCATCTCGAGCAGGAACAGCACGCTCGCCGCGAGCAGCACGTCGGTGCGGCCGAGCACCCCCGGGACGGCGTCGACGCCCGCGAAGCGCCCCAGCAGGCCCATCACCAGGACCACCGCGTAGGCGTTGATGCCGCTGGCCCACCCCGAGGTGAACACCCACGGCAGGAGCTCGGCTCCCATGACGGCCTCCGTCTTGCTCGATGTGTCTGCCGCGGGTACGACGCACCGCGGAGCCCGATGGCTCCCTGCTGCGCTTCGCCGCGGCGGCGACCGGGTCTGCCCGGGAGGGGACACCGCAGGGGGCTGGCGGCAACGACGCCTGCCGGGACCGCTCGAGGACGACCGGCGGCCCGCACCGCGGTCCGCCGAGGCCGGCGACCGGCCCCGGACGCACCAAGGGCACGAGCCGTGCAGGTCGCCCCCTCCGAAGACCTGCTGCCGATCTCGTGCCCTGTGGTGCCGCCCTCCCCGAAGGCGTGGTCCCCATCGTGGCCTCGAGGACGGGTCCCGGTATCCGCTCAGGTACTCAGATCGGGCGTAGGTAGTGGGCCGTACCCGTCCGCTGAGGACGGGTACGGCGCGGCGGCAGGGTCCCCTCCGGTGCGGTGCCGCCGCACCATGGCATCCTCCTGGCCATGACGACGACACCGCACCCCATCGCCCTGCCGGACGGTCGCACGCTCGAGGTTCTCGTGGGCGGCCCCGATGGCGCGCCGCTGCTGGTCAACCTGCCCGGCACCCCCAGCGGTCACGACCTCGCAGCCGGCGTGCAGCGGGCCGCCGAGGAGGCGGGGCTGCGGATCGCCTCGATCGCCCGCCCCGGCTACGCCGGGTCCACCCGCCTGCCGGGACGTTCGGTGGCCGACGTCGTGCCCGACGTCCTGGCGGTGGTCGACGCTCTGGGCGCGGACCGGTTCGCGGTGATGGGGCACTCCGGCGGTGGCCCGCACGCCCTGGCGTGTGGCGCCCTCGCGGCGGACCGCTGTGTCGCGGTGGCGAGTGTCAGCGGCGTCGGGCCGTGGGCGGCGGAGGGTCTGGACTTCCTGGCCGGCATGGGGGAGGGCAACGAGGTCGAGTTCGGGGCGGCGCTGGAGGGCGAGGCACCCCTGCGTGAGCTGCTCATCCCCTGGCGCGAGGAGATGGTGTCGGCCGGGGCGGAGGGGACGTTCGCGTCGATGCTGAGCGTGCTCAGCCCGCCGGACCAGAAGGTCTTCACCGGCGAGGTGGCCGCCCACCTGCACGCGGGCATCTCCGTGGCCCTGCGCGACGGGGTCGACGGCTGGGTCGACGACGACCTGGCCTTCACCCGGCCGTGGGGCTTCACTCCCGCCGACGTCAGCGCGCCGGTCTTCCTGTGGCAGGGGGAGCAGGACCTCATGGTGCCCCCGGAGCACGGCCGCTGGCTGGCCGCGCGCCTGCCGGACTGCCGGGCGCGGCTGCTGCCCGACGACGGTCACCTCACGCTCATGGTCAACCGGCCGGGGGAGGTCCTGGCCGACCTCGCCACGGCACTGCGCGACCACGGCTGAGCCCACCGGCGCGGTGCTCTCGCCCGCTCGGGCGGTACGGCGGTCCAGCGGCGGCGCGTCGTACGCCTGTCGGAACACGGCGAAGCCCCCGACCACAAGGGTCGGGGGCTTCGCCAGAGAGAGCGGCTGGAACGCCGCAGCTCAGGTGGATCAGATCGTGTGCAGCTTGTCAGCCTGCGGGCCCTTGGGGCCCTGGGTGACCTCGAACTCGACGCGCTGGGCCTCGTCGAGCGAACGGTAGCCGTTGCTCTCGATCGCCGAGTAGTGCACGAAGACGTCGGGGCCTCCGCCGTCCTGCTCGATGAAGCCGAAGCCCTTTTCAGCGTTGAACCACTTCACGGTGCCTTGTGCCATGGGAGAACTCTTTTCCTTCTAGCCGTCAGGTGCCCACCAACTGTGGACCCCAGGCTGCTTCACCACTCCACCAGCGGGACAAAACCCGTGCTCATGAAAAGAGCCCGCCTGAATGCGGGCGTTCATCGACGTGCGAGGAACTGCTGTGCAACCGGGACGACCGTAGCACGGATGGCGGCGGGGGTTCCAGCCGTCGCTCAGGCCACCTCGGCGGGCGTGCCGCCGGTGAGGCGCAGCAGCTCGTCGTAGGAGGTGGGGAACACCGTGTGCGGGTGGCCCGCCGCCGCCCAGATCGTCTCGTAGCGGCTCAGTGAGACGTCGACGACCGTCATCGGCGGCTCGAGGTGCCCCAGGGGAGGAACGCCGCCGATCGCGAAACCCGTCCTGCAGCGGACGAACTCAGCGTCAGCGGTGCTGATCTCCTCGAGGCCGACCAGGTCGGCGAGCTTGGCCGTGTCGACCCGGTGCGCGCCGGAGGTGAGGACCAGCAGCGGCCGGATGTCGCCGTCGAAGGAATGGGCCCGGAAGACGAGGGAGTTGGCGATCTGGGCCACGTCGACCCCGAGCGCGTCGGCGGCGGCGCGGGCGGTGCGGGCGGCATCGGGCAGGACCCTGACGGCGCCCCGGACGCCGTGGTCGCGCAGTGCGGCGACGACCCGCACGACGGACGGGTTCGCCAGCACGGTGCTGTCAGGGGTGGGGGGCATGCTCGAACGGTAGTTCGCAGGCCGGTGCACCGGAAGGCGCAGGGGTTGACGGGCTGTCGCGGGGCCGGTGTACATTCGGATTCATCGAACACACGTTCGAACGCAGGGGTTTCGGCCGCCGTTCGGATGTCGTGTCCGACAGCACGGTTGCTCCTGCGGCGGACGCCTCGACCCCGTCCGCCGCAGGAGCGGCCGCCCTTTCCGTTTCCCAGATCGACCAGCCCGAGAGGAGCCGGCCATGGTGCGTCGTTACGAGGAGCCCATCGAGGTCCGTGCCCGGGCCGGCGAGCTCAGCCGCTCCGGTGCGGTCGGTGGTGCACCGGGCATCGCGTCCATCGCGACGGACGAGGAGCAGGTGCCCACGGCCTTTCTGTGGCGAGGGCGGCTCTACGTCGTCCGCGACGTCCTCGGGCGCTGGTCCCAGCGCCGGCCCTGGTGGCGTGAGGCCCTCGACCCGCGTGAGGACGTCGATCCCGGCGAGCGGCCTGCCGGCAGCGACGGGGCCCGCGTGGTGGGCAGCCTGCGCACGGCGGCCGACCTCGAGCAGGACGTGTGGCGGGTGGAGGCCAGCCCCGGGCGGCTGCACCAGGCCGGGGTTTACGACCTCGCCCGTGAGGGGCGGGGCGATGCGCCGGGCAGCTGGCGGCTGCTGCGGGTCGCGGACTAGGGGGAGGGCCAGATGACAGGGACACCAGGCAGCGGATCCAGGACGGCGGGGATGGCAGTGACCACAACGGCAGCAGACAGGGCCGCAGCACCCAGGACGGCAGCGCCCAGGACGGCGGCGGCCAGGACGGTGGCCGCCCGGACAGCAGGGACCAGGACGTCAGGGCGGCCGCCGGCGCGCCGGGCCGTCCCGGTGCACGCGCCGGTGGCGGCCACGGTGCTGGAGCTGGTCGACCGGTCCCGGGCCAGCCTGCTGGGCGCCTGCCGCACCAGCAGCGTCAGCGAGCGCTACGTCGAGGCCCACCTTGCCGCGCTGCGTGCTGCCGCGGCGCTGATGGCGGCGCGCAGCAGGCCGACGCGCCGGTCCCGGCTGCGCAGCGTCTGGGAGGTGCTGCCCGAGGTGGCCCCCGAGCTCACCGAGTGGGCGATCTTCTTCGCCGGCACCGCCCAGCAGCGCGCGGCCCTCGAGCGCGGGACCCGGGTGCCGTCGGCCCGTGAGGCCGATGACCTGCTGCGCCAGTCCGAGACCTTCCACGGCCTGATCCAGTCCTGCCTCGGCCTGCCGCTGAGCTACCCCCTGCCCGAGCTCGTGGCTGCGACAGGACGACCGTGAGTGAGGCCTTCGCCCACCTGCACGTCGCCTCCGGCTTCTCCCTGCGTTACGGCGCGTCGACACCCGCGACGCTGGTTGCGCGTGCCGCGGCCCACGGGCAGCCGGCGCTCGCCCTGACCGACCGCGACGGCCTCTACGGCGCGATCCGGTTCGTGCAGGCGTGCGACGAGGCCGGCATCGCGCCGGTGCTGGGTGTCGACCTCGCCGTCTCGGCTCCCGTCTCCTGGGCCGGCCGTGCCTCCTTCGCCTCCTCCGCCTCCACCGTCCTTCCCGGCGCGCCCGGGATGCCTGCGCAGTCAGGACGCCCGGCGGGCCGAGGGCGCCCGCAGGGCCGGGCCAACCCCGTGCGAGGCGGTGTCGAGGTCGACCCGCGCCACCCGCGCGTCACCGTCCTCGCCCGCGGGCAGGGCGGTGGGACGGCCCCGGGTGCCGGGTGGGGCCGGCTGTGCCGCCTGGTGACCAGCACCCACCTGTCCGGAGAGCGTGGTGCGCCGGTCAGCAGCCCGGCCCTGCTCGCCGAGCACGCGACCGACCCGGCGACCGGGGACCTCGCCCTCACCGTCCTGCTCGGCCCCGCCTCCGACGTGGGCCGTGCCCTGCTCGCGCGTCGTCCCGACCGGGCGCGGGCGCTGCTGCATGCCTGGATGGACGTGCTGCCGCGCGGCAGCCTCGTCATCGAGGTGGTCCACCACGGCGGCCCGGAGGGCACCCCCGCCAGCCTCGGGCACGCCGCGCGCCTGCTGGGCCTGGCCGCGGAGGCCGGGCTGCCTGCGGTCCTGACCGCAGCGGTGCGGCACGCTGATCCCGGTGACGCCGTGACCGTCGATGTCCTCGACGCGGCACGACGGCTGGTGCCGCTGGACCCGCGACACCTCGACCGGGTCACTACCGCGGGGCACCTCAGCTCCACCGAGCGGATGCGGGCCGTGGCCCGTGAGGTCACCCGGGCCGCCGGCGCCGGGGTGACCGGCGGCGCGACCGCCGAGCAGGAGCGGGCCGACCGGCTGCTGGCCGACACCGTGGCGCTGGCTCGCGCCTGCGCCCAGGACTCCCGCACCGACCTCGGGATCGGGGCGGTGCACCTGCCCGAGCCGTCGGTGCTGGGCCTCTCCTCGACCGACGTGCCCCAGGAGGTGCTGGCGGCACGGTGCCGCGGTGCGATCGCCACCCGCTACCCCGGGTCGAGCTCCTCCGCGCTGCGTGCGGTGGAGTCCCGGCTCGAGGACGAGCTGCAGGTCATCGCCGCTCTGGGCTACCCGACCTACTTCATGACGGTGGCGGCGGTCGTCGACCTGATCCGTGACATGGGCGTGCGGGTCGCCGCCCGGGGGTCCGGTGCGGGCAGCCTGGTCAACTACCTGCTCGGCATCAGCGGCGTCGAGCCGATGCGCCACGGGCTGATCATGGAGCGCTTCTGCTCCCCGTTGCGGGCCCAGCTGCCCGACATCGACATCGACGTGGAGTCCGCGCGGCGCACCGAGATCTACGAGCGGGTTCTCGAGCGCTTCGGCGGCGACCGGGTCACCTGCGTCTCGATGATGGACACCTACCGGGTGCGTCATGCCATCCGCGACGTGGCCGCCACCCTGGGCCTGCCGCCGGTGGAGATCGACGCGATCGCCAAGGCCTTTCCCCACATCCGGGCCCGCGACGCCCGCAACGCGATCCGTGAGCTGCCCGAGCTGCGCGCCAGCGGGCTGGACGCACCCCGGCTCTCGGTCCTCTTCGACCTCGTCGAGCGGCTCGACGGTCTGCCGCGGCACGTCGCCGTGCACCCGTGCGGGGTGATCCTGTCCAACCGCGAGCTGCTGGACCGCACGCCGGTCGAGGCCAGCTGGCTGGGCTTCCCGATGAGCCAGTTCGACAAGGACGACGTCGAGACCCTCGGGCTGCTCAAGCTCGACATCCTCGGCATCCGGATGCAGTCGGCCATGGCTCACGCGGTCGATGAGGTCCGCCGGGTCGACGGGCTCACGATCGACCTCGACGACCGCTCCCAGGTCACCCTCGAGGACGAGCCGACCTTCCGGCTGATCCGCACGACCCACACCCTCGGCTGCTTCCAGATCGAGAGCCCGGGCCAGCGTGAGCTCGTCGGCAAGTTCGCCCCCGAGACGTTCGAGGACCTCATCATCGACATCTCGCTGTTCCGTCCCGGGCCGGTCAAGTCCGACATGGTCACCCCGTTCCTGCTGGCCCGGCAGGGCTGGCGCGAGCCGGAGTACCTCCATCCCACCCTCGTGCCCGCGCTGGGCGAGACCTACGGGGTCGTGGTCTTCCACGAGCAGGTGCTGCGCATCGTCACCGAGACCACCGGGGTGACCCTGGCCCAGGCCGACGAGGTGCGCCGGGCGCTGGGGTCACCCCAGGGCCAGCAGGAGGTCGAGGCCTGGTGGCGTCCTGCCGCGGCGGCCCGCGGCTACGCGGCCGCCGACCTCGACCGCATCTGGGAGGTGCTCAAGGCATTCGCCTCGTTCGGGTTCTGCAAGGCCCACGCGGCGGCGTTCGCGCTCCCGACCTACCAGTCGGCCTGGCTCAAGGCCCACCACCCTGCAGCGTTCCTCGCCGGTGTGCTCACCCACGACCCGGGCATGTACCCCAAGCGCCTGATCCTCGACGACGCGCGGGGGCTGGGCATCACGGTCCTGGGCCTGGACGTCAACGCCTCGCAGGGCACCTACCGGATCGAGCGGATGTCCCCCGTGGCGACGCTGCTGGACGGCGATCCCGGGGAGCCGGGAGAGCCCGGAGGGCCGGACGCCGTCGATGCCCCGGACGGGATCGCTGTCGCCGGGGGGCACCGGTCGCTGCAGGAGGTGCCAGGCGGTGCGCTGCTGGACCCGTGGGTCCAGCGGGCTCCCGCGCACCCCGACCTGCCCGACGGCCGGGACTACGGGATCCGGCTCTCCCTGGCCGACGTCAAGGGCATCAGCGACGCCGAGATCGAGCGGATCGTGGCCGGCCAGCCCTACGTCACCCTGGCCGACTTCTGGCGCCGGGCCAACGTCAGCCGGCCGGTGGTCGAGCGGCTGGTGATGGCCGGCGGCTTCGACTCCCTCTACGGCCTCGGCGGGGTGCAGGGCCCGACCAGCGCGACGGGCCTCGGCCGGCGGGGGCGGGTCACCCGGCGTGACCTGCTGCTGCACGTCGTCGAGCTGGACCGGTGGTCCCGGTCGGTGACCCGCTCGGGTCGTCGGCTGGCCCCGCGCACCAGCCGGGCCGATACCGCCTCCGCCGCGCGAGCCTCCTCGCTGAGCAGGTCGGCCGGCACCGGACGCCAGGACGTGCGTGCCCTGGCCGCCGCGTCCTCCCAGGGCGCCGCCCCCGTGGTGCCGGCCCGGGACCAGTCGACCCAGCTGACCCTCGACCTCGGCGACACCCCGGAGCTGACTGCGGCCACCGGGCTGCCGGAGATGAGCGGGCCGGAGCGGGTCCGGGCCGAGCTGGACATCCTCGGCCTGGACGCGAGCGCCCACATCATTGACTTCTACGCGCCGATGCTGGTCGCCCTCGGGGTGACCCGGTCGGGACAGATGCTGGGCCAGCGCAACCGCGCCGACCTGCTCGTCGCCGGCGTCAAGGTCGCCACCCAGACCCCGCCGATCCGCTCGGGGCGACGAGTGGTCTTCCTGACCCTGGACGACTCCACCGGCCCGGTCGACGCCACCTTCTTCGAGGATGTGCAGGGCCCCTACGCCGCGACGGTGTTCCACTCCTGGATGCTCCTGGTCCGCGGGGTGCTGCGCCGTACCGGCCCGAGGGGGGTCTCGCTGCGGGCGACCGGCGCCTGGGAGCTGTCCGCGCTCTGGGAGGCCTGGACCCGTGGTGGCGTCGACGCGGTGCATGCCGCCCTGGCCGCGGCCGACGAGCGGGCCCACGTCCTTGCCGAGGCAGGAGCGGCCTACGGCGAGCACGCCGTTGCCGGTGCGGCGCAGTCGCGGTCCTCGCGACCGGTCATGGCGCCGGCTGCGGCCATGGGGCTGCCCGGCGGGTCCGCCCCACCGGCGACCCCGGACGAGAGCGGCGGAGCGCAGGCCGGTGGCATGGGTGGCGCACGCCGCCGGGTGCTGGTCCACGCCTCCGGGTTCAAGCAGTCGCCCTACGCCGACATCAAGCCGGCGGGGGGCGACGTCAAGGACTCGCGCAAGCTTCCCGGCGAGGGCCACGCGGTGCCCGACCCGGGCCGGCCCGGGCATCCTCCGGTCACCGCGCCACGCAAGCTCTGGCATGCCAGCCCGGGCAGCTCGGGGCACTAGGGTGAGCAGCGACCTCGTGCCGACCCACCCGCCCCGCAGCCGGGTGGCGACCACCACCGAAGGAGCCGACCCGTGGCCGAAGACCAGCGACGTGGCCGACGCGGCGGGGTCGACACCTCCGTGCGCACCTCCGCCGTGTGGGACGCCGTCCAGGCGGTGGTCACCCGCCGTTCCGATGAGCTCGGCCGGCCCCTGCGGGTGGTCGACCTCGGCGGCGGCACCGGCGGCCTCGCGGTCCCGGTCGCCGCGCTTGGGCACCACGTCACCGTCGTCGACCCGAGCCCCGATGCGCTGGCCGCGCTCACCCGCCGCGCCGGTGACGCCGGGGTCGCCGACCGGGTGGTTGCGCTCCAGGGCGACGCCGCGACCCTGCTGGAGGTGCACCCCGAGGCCGACGCCGACCTGGTCTGCTGCCACGGCACCCTCGAAGTGGTCGACGACCCCGCTGCGACGATGCGCGCCGTCGCGGCCGTGCTCGCCGACGGCGGCTACGTCAGCCTGCTCGTCGCCCAGCGCCTCGCCGTGGTGCTCGCCCGCGCCCTGTCCGGGCACTTCGCCCAGGCCCGGCACGCCCTCACCAGCGACGACGGCCGCTGGGGCGCGGGTGACCCGCTGCCACGCCGGTTCGACGCGGCCGGTGTCGCCGCGCTGGTGCAGGAGGCCGGCCTCAGCGTGCAGGACTCCCACGGCGTGCGGATCTTCAGTGACCTGGTGCCTGCGGCGTTCATCGACTCCGAAGCCGACCGCCAGCTCCTGCTCGAGCTGGAGCAGGCGGCCTCCCGCCACCCCGACTACGCCTTCCTCGGCCAGCTCGGTGCCGCACTGCACGTCCTCGCCAGCCGTTCCTGACCCCGGCCCCAGCCCCAGCCACGACCGCAGCCGGCGACACCCGCCGCGGGCCCGGCGCCGCGGCGCCACCCGTCACGGGGTGCCGTCGCGCCTGCCGGTGGACCAGCCCGGGCGCGATGTCCTGACCCACAGCGACCCGGTCGTCGCTGTCGTGCCGCGATGAGCCGGCGCCAGTACGCCGTACCCGACCGGCCCGGTCTGGGCGTACCGGATGACACCGGCTGCTCGATCCTGCACGTGGACATGGACGCGTTCTACGCCTCCGCCTCGCTGCTGAGCCGGCCCGAGCTGGTCGGCACGCCGGTGATCATCGGTGGCGGTGGCAACCGGGGGGTGGTGCTGTCGGCGACCTACGAGGCCCGCGCCTTCGGGGTGGCGGCGGCGATGCCGATGGCCCGGGCGCGGCGGCTGTGCCCGCAGGCCACCGTCGTGCAGCCCGACTACGCCCGCTACGAGCGGATCTCCCGGGCGGTCATGGCGCTGTTCGCGAGCATCACCCCGGTGGTCGAGCCGCTGTCCATGGACGAGGCCTTCCTGGACGTCGCCGGGTCCCGGCGCCGGCTCGGGACCCCGACCTCCATCGCCCAGCGGATCCGCGACACCATCGCCGACGAGCAGGGCATCACCTGCTCGGTGGGGATCGCCTCCACCAAGTTCATCGCCAAGCTCGCCTCCGGGCTGGCCAAGCCCGACGGCCTGCTGCTCGTGCCCGAGGCGGAGGTCGTGGGCTTCCTGCACCAGCTGCCCACCGGGGCGTTGTGGGGAGTCGGCGAGCGCACCGAGGAGGCGCTCGGCCAGCTGGGGCTGCGCACCGTCGCCGACATCGCACACACCCCGGTCGACACCCTGCGCCGGGCGCTCGGCGACAACGCCGGTGCGCACCTGCATGCCCTGGCCTGGGGCCGCGACACCCGTGCCGTCGTGCCCACCCGGCGCGAGCGCAGCATCGGCGCCGACGAGACGTTCGCCCACGACATCGACGACCCGGCTGTCATCCACCGCCACCTGCTCAAGCTCAGTCGACCGCACCGCGGCGCGGGTGCGGGCCGCCGGCATGGTCGGGCGCACCATCACGATCAAGGTGCGCTTCGCCGACTTCACCACGATCACGCGGTCGAAGACCCTGCGCGACCCCACCGACGTCAGCCGCGAGGTCTACACCGTGGCACGCACCCTGTTCGACCACCTGGGCCTGCAGCGGGCACGGTTGCGGCTGGTCGGGGTGCGGATGGAGGGCCTGGTCGACTCGGCGAAGGCACCCATCCAGGGACTGCTCGACGCGCCCGAGCACGGGTGGCGCGAGGCCGACCGCGCCATCGACCGCGCCAGTGCCCGGTTCGGCGCCGGAGCGGTCCGTCCGGCGAGTCTGGTCCAAGGTGGCGACTCGGCTATCGCAAGCCCCTGGCGCGACATATCCTGAGAGGCAGGAGGTGGGGTGGGAACCACACCCGACACCGGTTGGGTTTGCAACCATTTCCCCTCGTCGGTCGTTCAGCCATGTGACGCCGCGCGCACAGGAGGTCGAAGGTGCCGCTTTCAGAGCACGAGCAACATCTGCTGGAGCAGATGGAACAAGCCCTGTATGCCGAGGATCCCAAGTTCGCCTCGCAGATGCAGGGTTCGAAGGCACGCGACCGTCTGCGACACCGCATCATGTTCGGCGTCCTCGCCGTCCTGGCCGGTCTCGTGCTGGTGGTGCTCGGCGTCGTCAACGAAGCGGTCTGGCTGGGCGCGATCGGCTTCGCGTTGATGGTCGGCGGCGCTGCCTACGCGGTCACGCCGCCACGCAGCCCCAAGCCCACCCTCGGTGCGGTCGGCCATGACGGCACCGTCCGCGCCCACGCCCCGGCCAAGGGCGCCGGCGGCAGGAGCGGCCGGGCCCGCAAGACCGACAAGCCGCGTCAGAGCGGCTCGACGGGGTTCATGCAACGCCTCGAGGAGCGGTGGGACAAGCGCCGCAACAACGGCTGGGGCTGACCTCGCCCGGCTGAACCGGTTTCCCACCGAACCGGCCGCCGTCGCACCGGGCCGTCGCCGGAAAAGGCCTCCCGTCGCCCGGCGGGTGGGCCGCGTGCTCGGGTCGCGACGTCCTGCTTGGTGCGCTGTCCTGCTTGGTGCGGTGTCCTGCTCGGTGATCGTGCGCGCGACTCCTGACTGGTGCGCTTCGCGCGCGGTCCTGCTTGGCGCGCCTCCGCGCGCCGTACCCGGTCTCCCGCCGATGGGCGGCCGCCGCCATACCGTCGTCTGAAGGCGGAGGAAGCGCTGCTGCGGCTCAGCGGCTCAGGAGCACTCCGGTGAGCCACGTCCCGGCGACCAGCAGCCCCGTGCCCAGCTCGATCCCGAAGGACAGGCCGATGGCCCGCAAGGCATGGACGGTCGTGGGCCAGGCGTGGCGGTGTGACCTCAGCCGTGCGCACTCGGCGAGGTAGATCCCGAGCACGAACCCCGCGAAGGCACCGACCACGGGCACCACGAAGAAGCCGACAATGGCCAGGACCACACCCGACAGCGTCGTGAGACGAGGAACCCCGACCGCGCGCAGGCGACGGCCGGGGATGAGGTACCGGGCGACGAACCCGGCCAGGGTCAGGGCCGTGGCGACGGTGAGGACGGCCCAGCCGGTGGGGGAGCGGACGTCAAGCGCCCAGACACCCACGCCGAGCCAGACCAACACCAGTCCTGGCAGCACGGGCACGGCAATGCCCACCAGCCCGACGAGGATGAGGATCCCCGAGATCAGGGTGGTGGGCACACCGGGGTCGATCAGGTCGATCAGGTTTGGTCAGTGTTCGTCCGGGCCTGCGCTCGCCGGGGTCTCGTTGAGGCGCTCGGACTCGTCGACGATCTCCGCCGTCACGTCCTGAAGCTTGGGAAGGTGCTCACGCCCGTGGTGTGCACAAAAAAGGAGCTCGCCCCCTGAGTGCAGGCGGGCGCGTACGTAGGCCTGGGCGCCACAGCGGTCGCAGCGGTCAGCCACGGTCAGGGTCGGTGCCAGAGCAGTTGTCACGTTCGCCATCCATTTCGTCGTAGTGGAGCGTCCTCGGCGTCTTGGCGTCTGTGGTGCGGTGCCTCGACTGACCATCTGGTGTTGTAGGGCGTTCCGGTCTGCGCCGGGTCCAACAGTGAAGCACGTGCATTCGTTCCCACTGGGCATTCCAGCGCCGTGTGGGTCATCTCATGGCCGGATTTCGCTGACCGCGCAATGACCCGTGTCGGTGCGTCCATCTGCTATTCGTTCCCCGGCGGCCGGCGGATGCCTCGGAAGGGGGTCCGCCCGTAGCCGGCGTTGCTGGGGACTACCCGCCGGTTCGGCCCCGTAACCGCTTCGAGGCAGCGAGCCTGCGAAGGGCTGTCGGTGCGGGGGATTACCCTGCGTCCAGGAAGACCGGCCCGCGCCCCCGCGGGCGCAGTCCGTGTCGAAGGGAAGTCCGTGGCCGTCGCCACCAGCACCACCAAGCCCCGTCCGGCCGCCACCACCGGCGGTTACACCGCGCGTCACCTGCAGGTCCTCGAGGGACTGGAGGCCGTGCGCAAGCGCCCGGGCATGTACATCGGCTCGACCGACTCGCGCGGCCTCATGCACTGCCTGTGGGAGATCATCGACAACGCCGTCGACGAGGCCCTCGCCGGTGAGTGTGACCGCATCGACGTCGTGCTGCTGCCCGACGGGTCGGTCGAGGTGCGTGACAACGGCCGTGGCATCCCGGTCGACGTCGAGCCCCGCACCGGTCTCTCCGGCGTCGAGGTCGTCTTCACCAAGCTGCACGCCGGTGGCAAGTTCGGCGGCGGCTCCTACACCGCCAGCGGCGGTCTGCACGGCGTCGGCGCCTCGGTGGTCAACGCGCTCTCGGCCCGCCTCGAGGTCGAGGTCGACCGCGGTGGCAAGACCCACGCGATGAGCTTCCGGCGTGGCGAGCCCGGCGTCTTCGCCGACGGCGTCGGCACCAAGGGCGCGAGCTCCGCGGAGGCGCCGTTCACCGCGTACGTCAAGAACAGCGAGCTGCGCATCATCGGCAAGGCCCCGCGGGGGCGCACCGGCAGCCGGATCCGCTACTGGGCCGACGAGCAGATCTTCCTGCGCACCGCGGCCTTCAACTACGACGACCTGGTCTCGCGGGCGCGGCAGACGTCGTACCTCATCCCGGGCCTGACCCTGGTCATCCGCGACGAGCGCGGGCTCCCGGGCACCCCCGGTGAGCACGGCCCGCACGAGGAGACCTTCCAGCACGACGGCGGCATCAGCGAGTTCGCCGACTTCCTCGCGGCCGACCCGGCGGTGACCGACGTGTGGCGGCTGCAGGGCTCGGGGCACTTCAAGGAGACCGTCCCGGTCCTGGACGACCTCGGGCACATGACCCCGACCGAGGTCGAGCGTGAGTGCGGCGTCGACATCGCCCTGCGCTGGGGCACCGGCTACGACACCAAGGCCGTGTCCTTCGTCAACATCATCGCCACCCCCAAGGGCGGCACGCACATGGCCGGCTTCGAGCAGGCCCTGCTCAAGGTGTTCCGCAAGCAGCTGGAGCTCAACGCCCGGCGGCTCAAGGTGGGCAGCGACAAGGTCGAGAAGGAGGACGTCCTCGCCGGCCTCACCGCCGTCGTCACCGTCCGGCTGGCCGAGCCGCAGTTCGAGGGTCAGACCAAGGAGGTCCTCGGCACCGCGGCGGTGCGCGCCATCGTCACTCGGGTCGTGGAGAAGGAGCTGACCGCGGTCGCTCACCTCGACCAAGCGCGGCGAGAAGGCGCAGGCCGGACTGCTGCTGGAGAAGGTCGTGGCCGAGATGAAGTCGCGCATCAGCGCGCGGCTGCACAAGGAGACCCAGCGCCGCAAGAACGCCCTGGAGACCTCCTCGCTGCCGGCCAAGCTCGCCGACTGCCGCAGCAGTGACGTCGAGCGCTCCGAGCTGTTCATCGTCGAGGGTGACAGCGCGCTCGGCACTGCCAAGCTGGCCAGGTCCTCGGACTACCAGGCGCTCCTGCCCATCCGCGGCAAGATCCTCAACGTGCAGAAGGCCTCGGTGGCCGACATGTTCAAGAACACCGAGTGCGCGGCGATCCTGCAGGTGATCGGCGCCGGGTCCGGCCGCTCGTTCGACCTCGAGGCGGCGCGCTACGGCAAGGTCATCCTCATGACCGACGCCGACGTCGACGGCGCCCACATCCGCACGCTGCTGCTGACGCTGTTCTTCCGCTACATGCGGCCGCTGGTCGAGGCGGGGCGGGTCTATGCCGCGGTGCCGCCGCTTCACCGCATCGAGGTGGTCAATGCGGGGTCGAAGAAGAACGACCTGATCTACACCTACAACGAGGGTGAGATGCGCAAGACCATGGCCTCGCTGGAGCGACGCGGCAAGAAGGTCAAGCAGCCGCTGCAGCGGTACAAGGGCCTGGGGGAGATGGACGCCGACCAGCTCGCGGAGACCACCATGGACCCGCGCCACCGCACCCTGCGCCGGGTGACCCTCAAGGACGCCGAGATGGCCGAGCGGGTCTTCGACCTGCTGATGGGCAACGACGTCGCCCCCCGCAAGGACTTCATCATCGACTCGGCGACCGAGCTCGACCGCGAGCGCATCGACGCCTGACCGCGACCGGCGGTGCCTCGGCGGTCGGCGGCTCGTCCGGGCCCCGTGGCGGCTGGTCCGGGGCCGCGGCGCCGGTCCAGGGCGCGGCGGCTGGTCCGGGTGAGCGCCCGCTGGTCCCGCGTGCAAGTCGGCCCATGCGCGGTGTGTGCCGGCCCGTCGCGGTGCGCGCCGGCTCGTCCTGCTCGTCCTGGGCGCGCGCCGATTCGCCTCGGGCTGCAGACTGCTGGCATGTGCTTCTCCAGCGACCAGCGTCCACCGCTGCCGCCCCGGTCCAGCGAGGTGGGGGAGCACGCGTCCGTCGTGCTCACCGCCGCGGACGGCAACCGCTTCACGGCGTACGACGCCGTGCCCGTCACCCGCCGCGGGGCCAGCCTGGTGCTGCTTCCCGACATCCGCGGCATGCACACCTTCTACACCGACCTGGCCCTCGGGTTCGCCACGGTGGGCATCGACACCGTGGCGCTCGACCCGTTCGGGCGCACCGCGGGGCTCACTGCGCGGGACGACGACTTCGACTACGGCCCCCACGCCAAGGCGCTCGAGCCCGGGCAGGTGCTCGCCGACGCGCGGGCGGCGGCCGCCCGGTTGCGGGAGCGCAGCGACGACCCGGTGTTCACCCTGGGCTTCTGCATGTTCGGGGGCCACTCCTGGCGGCTGGCCTCGACCGACCTCGGCGCGGCCGGGTGCATGGGGTTCTACGGTCGCCCCTCGACGGCCGCTAGACGTGGTCGACCAGATGGGGGCACCCCTGTTGCTGCTCGTGGCCGGCGACGACCGCGCGACCTCGCCGCAGGAGAACGCCGCCTTCGACCAGGCGCTCACCGATGCGGGGAAGGAGCACAAGACGGTGATCTACGACGGGGCGCCGCACTCGTTCTTCGACCGCAGCTTCGCGCAGTGGGAGCAGGCCTGTGCCGACGCCTGGCAGGAGATGCTCGGCTTCGTCGACGCCCACCGCTGAGGCCCTCGCGCCGGGCTCGAGGCGGTCGGACGCGGGTAACCGGTGACCCTGCCTCAGGCGGGGGTGCAGTCCCACTGCAGGGTGGGCACGGGCGCCTTGCCGCAGGAGTCGGGACGCTCGCCATGGCCGGACGCGCGGGTCGCGAACACGTCCCAGCTGCGTCCGTCGCGGTGGGCGACGGTGCAGGACCAGTGGTCGGTCCCGGTGCCGGCCGGTCTGGCCGCGACGGAGAGCGCGGTCAGGTCCACCTCGCCGATCTGATGGCGGACGAAGGACTCCGCGGCCTGGGCCGGTGGGGACAGGACGCTGCGGCCGCGGTCGTGGACCGGGCCGAGCAGCGACGCGGGCACCCGGCCGTGCTCGGCAGCGTCGAGGGCGTCGACGGCCAGCTCGCAGGTGAGCCGGGCCCACGTCTGGCCGTGGGGCAGCACCACGGCGGTGGGGGCGAAGCGGTGACCCCCGGTGTGCGAGCACTCCCACACCTGCCCCGGCCGCGCCGCGGCCGCCTCGAGGGCGACGGGCCGGCCGCGTACGGCGCAGCAGACGTCGCGCCGGGCGTTCGTGCACACGAGCAGGGCCGGTTCGCGCGAGCGTGCCAGCGCGGGCAGCGCCGCCAGCGCCGGGGCCGGGTCGCCTGATGCGAGCGTGTCGAACGGCAGGCCGAGCAGCTGCGCGGCGTCGGTGACGTCGCCGGCCAGCAGCCACGCCGGGCCGGAGAGGCCGCCGGCCACCAGGACCCGGCGCGAGAGGGTGTGGTGGGCGTCGGCGTGCTGACCGGGCCGGCGGATCAGCAGCAGCCGGCCACCGGCGTCCTGACAGGCCGTCGAGAGGGCGGGGCCGAGCGTGGCGTCGAGGTGGGACTGTGACAGGGCATCGCGGCCCCACGGCCCGCTCTGCTCGACCGCGAGCCAGAACCGTGCTTCCGACGCGCTGCCGAACGCGCTGATGCCTGCCTGCTCCGACAGCACCGAGCAGGCGTCCGGCCGGCTGCGCCCGTGGGTGGCCCCGCCGGCAGCAGTGGCGCCGGCGGAGTCGGCAGAGGCAGACAGGTCGGCAGAGGCAGAGGCAGAGGCAGAGGCAGAGGTCAGGTCGGCGGGAGCGGCAGCGCGGCCGGCGGAGTGGGCCGGTGCGCCGTCGTCCACCGCGGACACGGCGTCCTGGCCGGGCGCCGGCTGGCGCGTCACTCGGGCTCCACCACCGAGCCGGGCAGGGCGCCGGCCACGGCCGCGATCGGCGTCGTGGCCGGGGTGCCGGAGCCGTCGCGCCTGCCGGTGGCCGCAGGCAGCTCGACCGCGACGCCGTTGCCGGTCGCCGCCCGCGCCGGTGCCGGGCCGGCCCAGGCCAGGATCAGCGTGTCCTCGCCCCTGAGGAAGCGGTGGCAGCGCACGCCGCCGGTGGCCCGGCCCTTGGCCGGGTACTCGGCGAACGGCGTGACCTTGACCGACCCCGGCTCGGTGCCCGGCAGCGCGGCCGACGACCCGGCGACGGTGACGACGACGGTCTCGGCACGGCCGGGTCCACCGCGCCGAAGAAGACGACCGCTGCGCCCGGCGAGCCAGCTTGATGCCGGCCATCCCGCCGGCCGCGCGGCCCTGGGGGCGGACGCCGGCGGCCGGGAAGTGCAGCAGCTGCGCGTCGGAGGTGACGAAGACCAGGTCCTCCTCGCCGGTGGCCAGCTCGACCGCCCCGACGACCTCGTCGCCGTCCCTCAGGCCGATGACCTCCCAGTCGTCGCGGTTGCCGGGGTGGTCCGGCAGACCCGCTTGACCACGCCCTGGGCCGTGCCGAGCGCGAGCGCCGGCGGAGTCGGTCCGACAGGGACGTGATCGGTCAGCGGCTCCTCGCCCCGGGGCAGGTCGACGAACGCCGCGAGCGGCGCGCCGCCGGACAGGCTGGGCGCGCCGTTGGTCGGCGGCAGCGCCGGCAGCTCGAGCGACCGACAGCCGGATCATCCGCCCGCGGGAGGTGACCAGCCCGACCGTCGCCGCGGGCCGTCGTGCGGCACCGCGGAGATGACGACGTCGTGCGTGTGCCGGTCGCCGTCGGCCGGCAGCGGGTCGTCGGTGGTGGTCCGGGCCAGCAGGCCGGTCGACGACAGCAGCACCCAGCACGGGTCGTCGGCGACCTCGAGCGGCGTGGCGGCGGTGACGCGGCGTGCCGGCGGACTCCAGCAGCACCGTGCGGCGAGGGGTGCCGTGCGCCTTGGCGACCTCGGCCAGCTCGGTCGGACACCATCTCGCAGCAGCAGCTCCTCGTCGCCGAGGATCGCGCGCAGCTCCTCGATCTGGCGCGCAGCTCGGCCTGCTCGGTCTCCAGCTCGACGCGCGAGAACTTGGTCAGCCGGCGCAGCTGCAGGTCGAGGATGTACGTCGCCTGGAGCGTCGGAGAGGTCGAAGACGTCCATCAGCCGGGCCTTGGCGGCCGCGGCGTCGTCGCTGCTGCGGATCACCTGGATCACCTCGTCGATGTCGACGATCGCGATCAGCAGGCCCTCGACCAGGTGCAGCCGCTCCTCGCCGCTTGCGCAGGCGGAAGCGCGGTGCGGCGGCGCACGACGTCGATCCGGAAGTCGACGTAGACCTGCAGCAGCTCGCGCAGGCCGAGCGTGCGCGGCTGGCCCGTCGACCAGCGCGACGTTGTTGATGCCGAACGAGTCCTCCATCGGCGTCAGCCGGTAGAGCTGCTCGAGGATCGCCTCGGGGTTGAAGCCGTTCTTGACCTCGATGACCAGCCGCAGGCCGTGGCTGCGGTCGGTCAGGTCCTTGACGTCGGCGATGCCCTGCAGCTTCTTGGCCTGGACCAGGTCCTTGATCTTCTCGATGACCTTCTCCGGGCCGACCGTGTACGGCAGCTCGGTGACGACGATGCCCTTGCGGCGGGCGGTGACGGTCTCGATCCGGGTGGTGGCCCGGGTGCGGAACGTGCCGCGGCCGGTCGCGTAGGCCTCGCGGATGCCGTCCAGGCCCGACGATCCTGCCCGCCGGTCGGCAGGTCCGGGCCGGGGACGAACCGCATCAGGTCGTCCAGCGTGCGCGTCCGGGTGGGCGATCAGGTGCCGGGCCGCGCCGATCACCTCGACCAGGTTGTGCGGCGGCATGTTGGTGGCCATGCCGACGGCGATCCCGCTGGCCGCCGTTGACCAGCAGGTTGGGGAGCGCGGCCGGCAGCACGTCGGGCTGCGGCGAGCGGTCGTCGTAGTTCGGGACGAAGTCGACGGTCGTCCTCGTCCAGGCCGGCCGGTCATCAGCAGGGCGGCCGGCGCCGGCCGGGCCTCGGTGTAGCGCGGAGGCGGCCGGCCCGTCGTCCAGCGAGCCGAAGTTGCCGTGGCCGTCGACGAGCGGCAGCCGCAGCGAGAACGGCTGGGCCATCCGGACCAGGGCGTCGTAGATCGCGCGCGTCGCCGTGCGGGTGGAACTTGCCCATCACCTCGCCGACGACCCGCGACGCTCTTGACGTGGCCGCGGTCCGGGCGCAGGCCCATCTCGGACATCGCGTACAGGATCCGGCGCTGCACCGGCTTGAGGCCGTCGCGCGCGTCGGGCAGCGCGCGGGAGTAGATGACCGAGTACGCGTACTCCAGGAACGCGCCCTGCATCTCCTGCTCGACGTCGATGTCGACGATCCGCTCGGTGAAGTCCTCCGGGGGCGGGGGCGTGCTCGAACGGCGGGCCATGCGGATGCGTCTCCTACGGCGTTGAGATCCTGCTCAGCGCTCCATCTTCGCCCACGCCCGTGCGGCGCCTCGCACCGACTCGCCGGGAGCGGACGCGGGTACGGCGGCTGCCGCGGGCCGCCGTAGCCGTGGACAGCCGGCTGCGCCGGCGCTCAGAGCAGCGTGAGCAGGTCCGGGGAGGCGAGCGCGGCGACCGCCTCCCGCCCCTGCTCGGGCACGACGGCGCAGCGGGCGACGGCGGCCATCCGGGCGCAGGTGGCGAGGTCGTGCAGCGCGAGGGCGTGGCGGACCGCCGCCACCTTCGGCGGGGCCATCGACAGGCTCGTCACGCCGAGGCCGGTCAGGACCAGCGCCAGCAGCGGGTCGCCGGCGGCCTCCCCGCACACCCCGATGGGGCGCCCGGCGGCCCGCGCCCCCCTGCTCGCGGTGGCGATCAGGTCCAGCACCGCCGGCTGCCAGGGGTCCAGCAGTCCCGCCAGCTCATTGCTCGATCTGGTGGCACAGGTTGCCGCTCATGAAGCGCATGCCCACCCGCCGTCGAAGTTCGCACTGCCGAGCATCTGGCGCAGATACCACTGCCCCTTGGACTCGCCGACCATGTCGGTCTTGGTGAATTTCTCTGCGCCATCAGGGAAATGGCCGCAGAAGATGACCGCGTTGGACCACACATTGCGGATCACGTTGGCGATCGCATTGGCCGTGACCGTCGAGCGGAACGTCGCCCCCGGCGACAACGAGGTCAGCGCCGGGTAGGCGACGTAGTCCTTGACCACCTGATGGCCGGCCTTGACGCCGAACTCGCGGATCCGCACCAACGTGGCTGCCCGGTCGTCGCGGCCCTTGGCAATCTTGCCGAGTTCAAGGTGCTGCAACCCGACTCCCCACTCGAAGCCGAGCGCCAGGATGGTGTTGTACAGCAGGTTGCCCGAGGTTGAACGGCTTCCACCGCTGGTCGCGGGTGACCCGGATGAGGCCGTAGCCCACGTCGTCGTCCATGCCGAGGATGTTGGTGTACTTGTGGTGCATGAAGTTGTGGGTGAACCGCCAGTGCTTGGACGCCCCGCTCATGTCCCACTCCCAGCTCGAGGAGTGAATCTCGGGATCGTTCATCCAGTCCCACTGGCCGTGCATGACGTTGTGGCCGATCTCCATGTTCTCGATGATCTTGGCCACGCCGAGGGTCGCGGTACCTGCCCACCACGCCGAACGTTTGGAACTGGCCGCCAGCATCAGCCGGCCGGCCACCTCGAGCGCACGCTGGGTGGCGATGGTGCGGCGGATGTAGCGCGAGTCGCGCTCGCCGCGGGAGTCCTCGATGTCCTGCGCGGATCGCGTCGAGCTCAACGCCCAAGCTCTCGATGTCGGCGTCAGTCAGATGAGCGAACGCCGGAACGTCGGTAATAGCCATCGTTGTCTCCTTTCCTTGTACCTACGCTACCGTAACCTACGAAACCGTAGGTTACTAGTGGGTAAATGTTAGATGTCCAGCACGCAATCGCCGGCAGCCGCCGAAATGCAGGTCTGAACGCGGGTACCCGGCTCGTGCTCGACACCGGTACGCAGGTCACGAACGTGGCCGTCGACCAGGCTGACCACGCACGACTGACAGATCCCCATCCGGCAGCCGAAGGGCATCTGCACGCCGGCCTGTCTCGCCGGCGTCCATCAGCGACGTCGCGGCGTCGGCGTCGACCGTCTTGCCGCTGCGCTCGAACGTCACCGTGCCGCCCTGCCCGTGCGGGGCCGCCCGGGACACCGCGAACCGTTCCAGGTGCAGCCGCCCGCTCGATCCCGGCCGCCGCCCACACCCGTCTCGGCGTCGGCTGAGCATGCCTTCCGGGCCGCAGGCCCAGGTCTGCCGCTGCCGCCAGTCGGGCACCTCGTCGTCGAGCCGGCGCAGATCGAGCCGGCCCTGCGGTGCGGGTGGTGCGCACCGGCAGCCGGTAGCCGGGACGTGGTCCCGCGCCAGCTCGGCCAGCTCCGACGGCGAACATCACGTCGGATTCGGTCGGGGCGCGAATGCAGATGTGACGACGTCGGTGATCTGATCGCGGCGGGTCAAGGTGCGCAGCATCGACATCACCGGGGTGATGCCGGAGCCGGCCGGTGAGGAACAGCACCGACGTCGGCGCCGGGTCCGGCATCACGAAATTGCCCTGCGGCGCGGCCAGCCGCACGATCGTGCCCGGCGCCAATCCGCCCACCAGGTGGGTGGACAGGAACCCTTCCGGCATCGCCTTGACGGTGATGGTGATGGTGCGCGGCGCCGCGTGACCGGGCTCGACGTCAGCGAGTACGACCGCCACCGCCACCGGCCGTCCATCAGCACGCCGATTCCGATGTACTGCCCCGGCTCATAGTCGAACGAGAAACCCCAGCCCGGTTTGATGACCAGCGTCGCCGAATCCTCGGTCTCGCGGCGGACCTCGCAGCACGCGGCCGCGCAGCTCGCGTGCCGTCCACAGCGGATTGGCCAGGTGCAGGTAGTCGTCGGGCAGCAGCGGTGTGGTGACGCGGGCGGCCAGCGTGCGTAGCGCATGCAAAGCCGGGTGCCTATCGGCACCGGCGACCGTAGGCCGCGCGGTATCGACGACCTTGGCGCTGATCTTGATGTTCTTGGCCATGACTAGCTCCTGCCCGACTGGCACTGGCGTCCCGACTCGAACCCGGCCGGTTCAACCTACGGTACCGTAACTTACGGTGCCGTATCTAGGCGCTCAGAGCAAATCGAGAAGAAACGGCAGCTCCTGGGTGGCGTACCAGGCGAGGTCGTGGTCCTGGGCGTCGCCGACCACGAGTTCGGCGTCTTCGTCGCCGAGGTCCGCCGCGTCGATCACGGTCCATCGCGGCCCGTCACCGCGGGTTCGGCCGCCGCGATGTCGACGTAGACGGCGACCACCTGATCCCGGTGCCACCGGCCCGCTGACCCGCACCACCGCGTCGTCGAGATCCGGGCGTGCGGTAGCCGAGCCGACGTCGGCGACCAGCACCGCGCGGCGCGGCGGCAGGCCTCGCCGTCCGGCCTGGCCTGATCCACGGCCAACAGCCGCAGCGACGCCAGTGCGGCCTCGCGCAGCGCCACCTCGGCGAGCTCGTCGTCGTCACCCTCGGCGTAGGACTCCCGCAGCGTCGGCGTCACCGCGAACGCGGTGCCGCTGACCGGCAGAAATGACCCGTCGGCGACCAGCGCTGCAGCATGGCCAACGTGGCCGGGATGTAGACCCGCATCAGGGGACGAGTAGCCGCTAGCGCATCCGGTCATCCGAGCAGGGTCGCGACGTGGTCGTCGACATAGGTCGACAGATCGCGGGCAGGACGCTGATAGCTGCCCTGACACCGCGCGTTCGGGCAGCTTCGACCTTCGGCTTCTCGACATCGTGGTAGTCGATGGTGGACAGCAGGTGGGCTCATCATGTTCAGCCGGGCGTGCTTCTTGATATCGGACTCGACGACGAACCACGGGCTCTTCGGGGTGTCGGTGTGCACCATCATCTCGTCCTTGGCGCGCGAGTAGTCCTCCCAGCGGTAGACGGACTCGAGGTCCATCGGCGAGAGCTTCCACTGCCGCACGGGATCGTTGAGTCGCGAGCGGAACCGGCGCAGCTGCTCGTCGTCGGAGACCGAGAACCAGTACTTGCGCAACAGGATTCCGTCGTCGATGAGCATCTGCTCGAAGATCGGCGTCTGGCGCAGAAACAGCGCATGTGCTCCTGGGCGTACAGAACCCCATCACCTTTTCCACGCCGGCGCGGTTGTACCAGGACCGGTCGAACAGCACGATCTCGCCCTTCGGCGGGCAAGTGCGCGACGTAGCGCTGGAAGTACCACTCGCCGCGTTCCCGCTCGGTGGGTGCGGGCAGCGCGGCGATGCGCGCGACGCGTGGGCTGAGGTACTCGGTGATGCGCTTGATGGTGCCGCCCTTGCCTGCGGCGTCGCGGCCCTCGAACATCACCACGATGCGGGCGCCGCTGTGCTTGGTCCACTCCTGGAGCTTGACGAATTCGGTTTGCAGACGGAACAACTCGGCTTCGTAGACGTCGTTGGCGATCTTTGCCGGCTTGCGCCTTCTTGCGGACGCTTGACCGCTTCTTGCCTTGCCCATTCGCCGAATGGTACGCCGTACCGAGGCTACTGGGCAGCCTCGAGCAGTTCGTCGAGCGATTCCCGCAGCAGGGTCGGCAGCACGTCGACATCGCTCATCGCCTCGCGGTCGGCGTTGATGCCGAAGTACAGCATGCCGCAGTAGGACGTGACGCCGATCGCCAGCACCTGGTTGTGCAGCAGCGGCGGCACCGCGTAGGTCTCGAGCAGCTTGGTGCCCGCGACGTACATCTGCGACTGCGGCGCCGGGCACATTGGTGATCAGCAGGTTGAACTCCGCGCCGAGAACTGGTGGCGACCCGGATCCCCATCGCGTGCAGCGTCGGCGGCGCAAACCCGGACAGCGTGACGATGGTGCGGGCGTCCACCAGGCTGGCCGCGGTGGAATGCGACTCGGTGGCGTGGGCGATCTGCGACAGCCGCACCACCGCGTTGCCCTCGCCCACCGGCAGATCGACCAGGAACGGCGCGACCTCACTGATCGCCTGGCCGGCCCCGCGCGCCTCCAGGTCCACGTCGCGGTACACCGACATCGGCGCCATCGCGCGCACCGTCGAGCGTCGGTGACCGGTTCACCCCGCGACAGCAACCAGTTGCGCAGCGCGCCGGCGATCACGGCCAGCACCACGTCGTTGACGTCGCAGTCATAGCGCGACCGCAGCTTGCGGTAGTCCTCGAGCGTGCCGGTGGCCACCGTGAAGCGCCGGTTGCGCGACACCGTCGTGTTCAGCGGGCTGTTCGGTGCGGTACCGCGGGCGACGGTGCGCGCGACGTCGGCGACCGCGTGCCGACCTCGAGCCACTGCGCCGCTGTTGCGTGACCAGCTCACCGATCACCGCGCCGACCGCCTGCAACTGCTGACGGGGCCGCGCCACCCAGTCGCCGACCGCGCCGAGCACCAGTGGCCGTAGCGGGTTCGCGTCCCGGTATCCAGATGTCCTCACCGAAGCTCGGCGGCCGCTGGGTGCGGTCGGCGATCACGTGGCCGATCTCCAGCGCCGTCATCCCGTTGACCAGTGCCTGATGCGACTTGGTGTAGATGGCGATCGCGGTTCTTGGCCAGGCCCTCGACCAGGTACATCTCCCACAACGGCCGGGTCTTGTCGAGCGGTCGCGAGCCCAGCCGGGCGACCAGTTCGTGCAGCTGCGCGTCGCTGCCCGGCGACGGCAGCGCCGAGCGCCGGATGTGATAGGTGATGTCGAAGTCGCGGTCGTCGACCCACACCGGGCGCGCCAGGCCCAGCGTCACCTCGCGGACCTTCTGGCGGTAGCGCGGGATCTGCGGCAGCCGCGCTCGACCGTGGCCAGCAGCGTCTCGTAGCTCAAGCCGGCGCGGGGCTTGCGCAGGATCGACAACGAGCCCACGTACATCGGCGTGGGGTGTTCTCCAGCTGGTAGAACGACGCGTCCGATGCTGACAACCGGGTCACCATCGTCGCGTCATTCCCCTCATCGACGTGCTCCCCGCCCCGTCCCGACACGGTAACCGCATCCCCCTGTCGCCGCACGCGGGTGCACACGCAGTCCCCGACGAATGTGCCATCATGTCGCCATCGGCCGCCACTCTCCAGCAGGCGCCGCTACCGACCGTCCCGGAGAGTGCCCATGTCCTGCGTCGTTCCCGTCGTCGACTACGAGCCGCCCGTCTGCACACCGCCCCCGAGCGGTGCACCTGCTGCGTCCCGCGGCGGCGCCATCTGCGCCCCGACCTGCCCCGCCGCCGGACCGCCGGTCCGCTCCGCTACCGTGCCGCGGGCGGATTCGCCGATGCCGCGCTGCGCCGCGTCCTGGAGGTGATCGACCGGCGCCGCTCGCCGGCGCAGCTGCGCCCGCTGATGGCCGCCGGGCTGGTCGACTCGCTGCTGCCGGCGGTCGCGCGCCACGGAGGGCACGGCGCCGCCCGCCTTCGTCGGGTACGGGTGCAGCCGGTCGGGCCCGACGAACGGCCGCCGAGGTGGCGGCGACCTACACCCGCGACGAGCGCACGCCACGCCATCGCCTGCCGAGTCGAACAGGTCGACGCACCGCCGAACGGCCGCGCTGGCAGATCGTCGCCCTGCACATCGGCTGACTAGCCGCGGCTGCAGCCTGGCTGCCTTGGCCTGCTTGCGGGCCGCCTCGCGACGTTCCCGACGAGTGGCGCCCGCGGTGCGCGGCGCTGCTGGCCGCCGCCGTTGCGCTGCACCTCGGCGGTGCCGTCCTCGGACGGCCGCTGTAGGTGAGCTCCGCGAGTCCTCGCCATCAATTCCCTTGGCGCGCAAGGCCGGTGCCGGCTCCTGCTGCTGGTTGCGCGAACTCCGCCAGACCCTCCGGAGCCGCGACCGGCGCCACCGCCGGCCGCCGGCGCCGCCTCAACCTGGACGTTGAACAGGAAACCGACGGACTCCTCCTTCAGCCCGTCGAGCATCCCGGTGAACATGTCGAAGCCCTCGCGCTGGTACTCGACCAGCGGGTCGCGCTGGGCCATCGCCCGCAGGCCGATGCCCTCCTTGAGGTAGTCCATCTCGTAGAGGTGCTCGCGCCACTTGCGGTCGATCACATTGAGCAGCACGTTGCGCTCCAGCTGACGCATCGCGCCCTCGCCGGCGAGCTCCTCGAGCTCGGCTTCGCGCTTGGCGTAAGCCTTTTCGGCGTCGGCGATCAGCGCGTCGAGCAGCTCTTCGCGGGTCAGCTCGCCGGGCTCACCGACCGCGCCGGAGTCGAGCAGGTCGTGGTGATCGATGCCGACCGGGTAGAGCGTCTTGAGCGCCTCCCACAGCTTCTCGAGATCCCAGTCCTCCGAGTAGCCCTCCGCGGTGGCACCGTTGACGTAGGCCGTGACGACGTCGACCAGCATGTCGTGGGCCTGCTGCTGCAGGTTCTCCCCCTCGAGGATGCGGCGACGCTCCTCGTAGATGACCTTGCGCTGCTGGTTCATCACCTCGTCGTACTTGAGGACGTTCTTGCGGACCTCGAAGTTCTGCTGCTCGACCTGGGTCTGCGCGCTCTTGATCGCGCGGGTCACCATCTTGGCCTCGATCGGCACATCGTCGGGCAGGTTCAACCGGGTCAGCAGCGATTCCAGCGTCGCGCCGTTGAACCGGCGCATCAACTCGTCACCCAGCGACAGGTAGAACCGCGACTCGCCGGGATCGCCCTGGCGCCCGGACCGGCCACGCAACTGGTTGTCGATGCGGCGCGACTCATGCCGTTCGGTACCGAGCACGTAGAGGCCGCCGACCGCGCGCACATCTTCGGCCTCTGCGTCGGCTTCGCCTTGATCTTGGGCATTTCCTCCCAGGCTGCCTCGTACTCTTCGGGGGTCTCGACCGGGTCCAGGCCCGCTCGCGCAGTCGTTTGTCAGCCAGGAAGTCGACGTTGCCACCAAGCACGATGTCGGTTCCGCGGCCGGCCATATTGGTGGCCACCGTGATGGCCCCGCGCCGACCGGCCTCGGCGATGATGTTCGCCTCTTGCTCGTGGAACTTCGCGTTGAGGACGTTGTGCGGCACTTTGCGCTTGGTGAACTGGCGCGACAGGTACTCGGAGCGCTCCACGCTGGTGGTGCCGATCAGGACCGGCTGGCCCTTTTCGTAGCGCTCGGACACATCGTCGACGACGGCGATGTACTTGGCTTCCTCGGTCTTGTAGATCAGGTCCGACTGGTCGACGCGCACCATATCCCGGTTGGTCGGAATGGAGACCACACCGAGCTTGTAGATCTCGTGCAGTTCGGCCGCTTCGGTCTGGGCGGTACCGGTCATCCCCGAGAGCTTGTCGTAGAGCCGGAAGTAGTTCTGCAGCGTGATGGTGGCGAGCGTCTGGTTCTCGGCCTTGATCTCGACGTGCTCTTTGGCCTCGATGGCCTGGTGCATACCTTCGTTGTAGCGCCGGCCGAGCAGCACGCGCCCGGTGAACTCGTCGACGATCAGTACTTCACCGTCGCGGACGATGTAGTCCTTGTCGAGGTTGAAGAGCTCCTTGGCCTTCAGCGAGTTGTTGAGGTAGTTCACCAGCGGCGAGTTCGCCGCCTCGTACAGGTTCTCGATACCGAGCTGATCCTCGACGAACTCGACACCGAGTTCATGCACACCGATGGTGCGCTTGCGGATGTCGACTTCGTAATGGACGTCTTTCTCCATCATCGGCGCCAACCGGGCGAACTCGGTGTACCAGCTGGAAGCACCGTCAGCAGGCCCGGAGATGATCAACGGGGTGCGGGCCTCGTCGATCAGGATGGAGTCGACCTCGTCGACGATCGCGAAGTTGTGACCACGCTGCACCATGTCGTCCACCGAATGCGCCATGTTGTCGCGCAGGTAGTCGAAACCGAACTCGTTGTTGGTGCCGTAAGTGATGTCAGCGTTGTAGGCGGTACGCCGCTCGTCCGGCGTCATCTGGGACAGGATCACACCGACGTCGAGGCCCAGGAAGCGGTGCACGCGCCCCATCCACTCGCTATCGCGTTTGGCCAGGTAGTCGTTGACGGTGATGACGTGCACACCCTTGCCGCCCAAAGCATTGAGATAGGCGGGCAGCACACAGGTCAGGGTTTTGCCCTCACCGGTCTTCATCTCGGCGACGTTGCCGAAGTGCAACGCCGCGCCACCCATGACCTGGACGTCGAACGGCCGTTGACTCAACACCCGCCAGGAGGCCTCGCGCGCAACCGCGAAGGCCTCCGGCAGCAAGTCATCGAGGCTGGCTGGGTTTTTGGATCGGCGAGCCGCTCTCTGAACTCGTCAGTCTTGGCGCGTAACTCCTCGTCAGTCAGCTTTTCGACGTCATCGGACAAGGTGTTGACGTAGTCAGCCACCCCTCTGAGGCGCTTGACCATGCGACCTTCACCGAGGCGCAGCACTTTCGACAGGACGGATCATCCCCTACAGGGATTTGAGCGGTTTTCCCCCCTCTCGGATCGTAGGTGACGCGTGGTTACGCACTGATCGAGTTCGGTCAAGCTCGCCGTCAAGCGAGCCGAATGAGTCCGTAGTCGAAGGCATGACGTCGGTAGACCACCGACGGCCTGTCGCTCTCCTGATCGTGAAACAGGAAGAAATCGTGTCCCACCAGTTCCATCTCATAGAGCGCGTCATCGACACTCATCGGCTCTGACGTGTGGTCCTTGATCCGCACGACCTGACCGGGTTCGTGACCCTCGGCTAACCCTTCGACGACAGGAGGGGTGCTATCAGCGCTGTCCGTCGGCAGGTCGAAAGCTGCGGGCGCGATCGCGGTGGCCTCTGCCAACGACGTCGGCCTCTTGTCCCCGTAGTGGATCTTGCGGCGGTCCTTGTGACGACGCAGGCGGGCCTCGAGCTTGGCCGCGGCCGATTCCAGGGCGGCGTAGAAACTGTCGGCGCAGGCCTCGCCACGCACGACCGGACCGCGGCCTCGCGCGGTGATCTCGACGTGCTGGCAGCTCTTGCGCTGGCGACGGTTACGTTCATGGTCGAGTTCGACATCGAACATGTAGATGGTGCGGTCGAATCGCTCTAGACGGGCGAGTTTTTCGGAGACGTAGGTACGGAAGTGATCGGGCACCTCGACGTTGCGGCCCTTGACGACAATCTCGGATTGCGCGGTCGGCGCGTGATCATCGGCATCGGTGCGCTCAGGGGCCAGCATCTGGGTAGAATCCACGGATTGGCTTGACATACTTGACAACTCGTTTCTGTGTCGCGTCCACGCACTCGGGCGTGTTTGGCCAGTCACGAACATGCGCCGAGGGCTGCCGCGTGTCGAATCGGGTGTGGGCATGCCCGCTGGCGCTAGGGGTCGAGAATCACCTCCTATCCGCCTATCGCCGGCTGCGAAGGTGGGGCGTCGCACTGCCCGCCGTTCGCGAAATCCTGCCGCGATTTCTCACGGGTCGTTGAGTCCGAAGGTAGTCGCAGTTCACCCGAACGTGCCACCCTTTTCGCGCACCCGTTGCCAGAACTTTCGGCCCTCGTTACATGAGCGGTTATATCCGACCCTCTTCGAGCTCCCCTCAGGCGTGGGCCAATGCGAGTACAGCGGCGACACGCGCACCGCCTACCGCCAGCGTGCGCACCGATTCGGCGGCGGTGGCACCGGTGGTGACGATGTCGTCAACGAGAAGAACGTCGGCCTGGCGTGCGTCGCCTGCATGCGCAGTCAGCGCGATGCGCCCAGCGATATTTCGTTCCCGGCTGCCGCTGTCGAGTCCGACCGAGTCCCGGACGAAGGCCCGCATTCGCAGAGCTGGGACGACGGTGATGCCTGGGTGGGCCCGCGTTGCCGCGGTCGCCATCCGGGCGACGGGGTCTCCGCCGCGCCGACGGGCGGCCGAGCGTCGGGTCGGGGCGGGCACGATCAGCAGTGGGACATCGAGGATTCCCCAGCTCAGCAGTCGGTGAATGCCGAGCGCGAGCGTATGCGCCAGCGGAGCGATGAGGTCGGTGCGACCTTGCTCCTTGACCGCGACGATCGCGTTGCGCCGCGGTCCGGCGTAGCGGCCGAGTGCGAACACCGGGACGCCCGGGTCATTACGCGGGGTGATGAGATGCGGGCGGTCATCGACGACCTGCAGCATCTCCGCACAGGTGTCACACCACCTGGTGGCGGGGGCGCCGCAACCGCCGCATTCCAATGGCAGGACGAGATCGAGCATGGTCATGAGTTTCGTCCTGTGAGGTGACCAGGTGGCTGTACTGTCCACAGGTCGTGGCACCGACGACCGGATTCGTCGAGGCGAACGGCTTGACGTTCGCCTATATCGAGGAGGGCTCCGGGCCCCTCGTACTGATGCTTCATGGTTTCCCGGACACCGCACACACCTGGGACGACCTGCGTCCTCGAGTCGCCGCCAAGGGGTACCGCGCGGTCAGCCCGTTCATGCGTGGTTATCCACCCCACCGGGGTGCCGTCCGCGGATCCCTCCCAGGAGTCGCTGGCTTGTGACGTCCTAGCGTTGATCTCTGCGCTGGGCGCTTCTGAGGCGGTGCTCATCGGTCACGACTGGGGTGCCTCGGCGGTCTACGGCGCGGCGGCGCTGGCACCCGAGCGGGTTTCCAAGCTGATGACTGTTGCGATCCCGCATCCCGCGACGTTGTTGCCGACGCCCGAGAAAGCTCTGGGGCGCCCGGCATTTCGCTGCGTACAAGTTGCCTGGCGCAGCGGAACGGTTCGCCCGCAACGACTTCGAGGCGCTACCCGCGATCTATCGACGATGGTCGCCGACATGGAGTCCTCCTGATGAGGAGTTCGACGCCGTGCGGGAGTGCTTCCGCAAGCCCGGGCAGCCTGGACGCGGCCTTCGGCTACTACCGAAAGCTCTCACCGTTTCCGTCGGCTTCGCTTCGAGGGCGCATCACCGTGCCGACGGTGGTCTTCGCCGGACTCGACGATCCCATGGCCGAGCCTTCGGACTACCGTCGCGCGGCCCGAATGTTTCTGGGCTCGTATGCCATTGAGGAAGTCCCCGGTGGGCATTTCATGCACCCGGGAGCATCCGGACGTGTTCGCGAGCGGGTCCTTCGTCACCTTTGAGCGGTCGGTTTTTTGTCGGACCCTGGCTGCGATAATGTTGTTATGTCGTCGACGGCCGTGCTCAGTTCCCAGGAGCGGCTTGAGGTGTTGTTCGACGAGCTCGTCGGAGCTGGCCGGTCAGCGCAACGCGATCGACGGCCGCATCGTGGAGATCGTCGCCGAGATCGACCACGACGGGATCTGGGGCGCTACCGGCGCGCGCTCGGTCTCGGGAATGGTGGCCTGGAAACTGGGCACCTCATCGACCACCGCCGACACCATCGTCGGCTGTCGCGCACCGGCTGCCCGATTTCCCGCTCTGCGCCGCACGGGATGCGCGAAGGCCGGCTACTCCCTGGACCAGGTCGGCGTCATCGCCAGCACGGGCCGCCGACGGCTCCGATGAGCACTACGCCGAACTGGCCGCAGTCGCGACGGTCAGCCAGTTGCGCACCGCCGTCAAACTCGAACCCCGACCCGAACCCAACCGCTGGCAGCCGAACCGCACGCCGGCGATCACCAACACCGTCCGACGACGACTCCACCACCTGGCAGATCACCCTGCCCCACGACGAAGCCGCCACCTTCGACGCCGCCCTGCAGTCCCACCACGACGCGCTGGTCGCCGACTGGAAACGCGACCACGACGACACCGTCACCGACCAGACCGCGCCACCGTTCCCCGAACACCATCGACGCGTTCATGAGCCTGGTCGACGCCGGCTGGGACACCGACGTCGCCGCGCCGCCCCACGGGCAACGCACCACCGTCGTCGTGCACCTCGACGTCGAACAACGCGTCGCCGCACTGCATCTCGGCCCGCTGCTCACCGATGACGACCGCCAATACCTGACTGTGCGACGCCACCTGCGAAGTGTGGTTCGAACGCGACGGCCAGCCCATCGGCGCCGGCCGGACCACCCGCACCATCAGCCGCCGCCTGCGCCGCGCCCTGGAACACCGCGACGCCACCTGCGCGGTACCGGGCTGCGGCGCCACCCGCGGCCTGCACGCCCACCACATCCAGCACTGGGAAGACGGCGGCCCCACCGAACTCCACAACCTCGTCCTGCTGTGCCCTTTTCACCACCGGGTGCATCACCGCGGTGGCATCACCATCACCGGCCCCGCCGACCACCTCACCGTCACCGACCGCGACGGCGAACCACTCAACCACGGGTCCCTGGCACGCCCACCCAACCCACCCCCACCCGAGGTCCCACCCTGAAGGGACCGACCGGCGAACGCGCCGACTGGTGGTGGTACCACCCCTTCGAACCCAAAGCACCGCCAGACAACTAGGTTGCGTGGAGTCAGGGTATTCGGTCACATCGCTGTGCCGCGGTTCCAGCCACGCTTATAGAGAAGCAAGTTGTCGTGTTTCTGGCGACGGCACGACTCGATGAAACTGAGGGGCAAAGCCGGTCACGTGGTACGCGGTTGTTCAAAGCCAACTCCGCTTCCGTCACGTGCCACTCTAACTGGGATATTTCCTGTTAATGCTGAGGAGATGTCGCCACCCAGCACGAAAGCCGCCGAATCATAGGGGAAGTACCACGCGTCTGGAGTTTCGATGATGCGATCCTCGACGATAATTAGGTCCTGCAAGTCCTGTTCTTGAGCCAGTCTTTCGATTGCTACTAGCGCTTGTGCGCGCGCCGCGCCGCGAATCCCCATCTGCGTCATCGGTACCCCATACGGTAGACGTCTTCACCACTCGAGCCTGTTATCGAGGTGCAGGAGAGCCCAGCCGGTCGCTTCCTCCGACTCGCTTCTGTAATGCTGAAACCTGGACGCGTACAGGTTCTCATCCTCGCACGTCACAAATATCGCCCGTCCCGTCTCTCATGTCTGAGGCGGCCGGAATGCGAACCGCCCCGGCGAATTGACCGCCACCCGGCAGGCGAGTTAGGGCGCTCGTGATTTGTTCAACCACTGCTTGTTTCAACTCTGCAGAATCCGCGGGCAACCCAGGCGCGTCACCCGGTTCAGCCAGAAGCACCACGCTTCCCGGCAGGCCGGGAACATCCACCGAGCCCGCGGGCAAGAGCAGCGTGCCTGGGAGCATGGCAATCTCCTGCTCTTCGCGATACCGCGCGAACGGCGCTACGAGACGCCCGGTGATGCTCGAGCTATTGCCGCCAACCATTCGGCGGTGAAATTTTCGCTTGCAACCCGTGGATCCATCGATGTGGGCAGGATTCCGCTGAGCGTGAAGGAGCCAGTCGGTCGCGGACCGGCCATGCCGCGGTATGTGATCGCCGGCATCGCGGGTAGTTGAGAAAGCGTTGTCACGATGTCTTCGGCCACGAATCACCCTTTCCGACAGCTTCGATGGCAACAAGAGTCGCGGCCGCAGCTCTGTCGACAAACTCTTGTCCGCGCGCCTCACCATGAATGTTCCACTCCCAGCTGCCCACGTAGGTAACTTCATCCGTTTCGTGACCCGGGAACCCGATCTGAATCAGCTCGGAGTCAGGACGCGGCAGGGGTGCGCGTGGAAGTCCGCGCAATGACTCGACAA
>CAVOIP010000001.1:0-474076 GCA_963696105.1 uncultured Actinomycetota bacterium | reverse complement strand
TATGTATCGCGAGGAGTCCCAGCAGCTGCTCGATGTCGAACCGGGACGGCCACTTCACGACGCGCCTCCATCGAGGTCCGTCGCTGACGAGCCCGTCCGGCTCCGCGTGGCTGAACGCCGGCCATCGCATCTGACTGGGCGGGGTCGTCGTGGTCGTACCCAGCTCCGCCAGCCGCGACCGTGCCGTGAGGTCCAGTGTCCGCACGGGCCACGGCTCGCGGGACAGGCCACGGCGCAGGGCCGCGACCACCACCGGGTCGAACTGCGTCTCACTGCGACGTTGACCTCCTCGAGCGCATCCGGGATGGGCAGGGCCGCCCGGTCGATGTCGCTCGTGGTCAGCGACTCGAACGGCATCCGGGCCACCGAGACGATCCGGGCAAGGAACAGCGGGATGTCGTCGCCGGCCAGGCCAACCGGATAGCCTCGCCCGTCGAAGCGCTCGTGGTGGTGCTCGATGCCGTCAGCGCCGGCTTGAGGAACTCGATGTCACGCACCATCTCCGCACCCCGGTCGGGTGCTGGCCGCACGCTGGCGTGGTCGGAGTCGCTGAGGTATCGATCTTGCGCAGGACTCGGCCCGGGACTGCCCGACCAGCCCGACGTCATGGAGCATGCCCGCATAGCGCAGGGAGGCGAGTGTCGGTGTGGCTCAGACCCATCGCCCCGCAATGAGATCACACAGTGCGCGACGCGTCCGCTGTGCCCGCGCGTACGAACGGATCCTTGGTCTCCACCGCGGCCACCAAGGCCCTCAGCGTCCGGTCGTGCGCGTTGTTCTCATCGCCGTACTGGCACGAAGGCCCACCGGGCGACGAAGAGCGGGGACAACACGAGTAGTGCGCTGAAGGCGCCCGACCCCAGCCGGGACCCACAGGACGGCGAACAGGAAGCCGATCAGGCCGTAACCGACGTATGCCGGTCCGGACGAGGTGAGCATGGTGGCCACGAAAACGACGAACAGGCACCCCCCGTGATAAGCTTCATGACGCCCGACATCAGCAGTGCATTGGCAAGGCACATCGCAAGGTCGGCGGGGATCAGCGGTAGACCGACCCGCAGGATGAGGTCCGGACGCGCGTCATCGACCTGTTGACGCGGACGCCACCGACCCAGATGTAAACCAGCCGGCGACGCCGGCGATAATCATGTTCATCCCACGTTGAAGACGCGCTGCGGCGGCTGCTGTTGGCGCAGACCGGCCAACGGAGAGGCGGCGCCGACAAGCGCTGCTCCAAGAGGGCCGAGCAGCGCGACCGAGGCAAGGTAGAGAATGCTCGCGAAGGAGAGTGCAGTCCGCTGCTCTACACGCTCCCCCTTGGAAGCGCCAACTATCAAACTCAAGGACAGAAGCACGACCAGCATGACCCAGTCGGCGGGAAGGGCTCGACGAGCGAGGCGGGCACGAGCAGAGCCGAGGCGACGAGGGCGACCAGACCGACATAGATGAGCACCGGACGGGAGGATCCTCCCTGGTGCGTGTCGGGGTCATGGTAGATGAGGATAGCCGAGCGGGGACGGCCACGGACGCCTCGCAGGAGCGGGGATTCACGCCCCAGTGCCTGAGACGACTTGCAGCTGCGGTGCGGCCAAGGATTGACCGTACTGGGACATGGATTCCGTGAGCCGGCGATTGTGCTGACCCAGCGTTCATTCCGAACGGCCACGGAGAACCGCGTGGTGCCGCGCGGTCAAGATGCCGGAGACTCAGGCCCAACTGTGGTTCCAGCTCGCGAGCGGACCGACCTGGGCGTTGTTCACGGTCCAGTTCCAGCTGGAGTTCGCGGTGTTCGTCATGAGAGGGCCTTTCGAGGCGGGCGATCCGGCGCCCGAAGCTGACGGGGTGGTCGACGCGAAGGGTCGAGCGGAGAGATCAGGTCCAGTTCCAGCTCGAGACCGGACCGACCTCGGCGTTGTTCACGGTCCAGTTCCAGCTCGAGAGCGAGCCGACCTGCGGCGTTGTTCACGGTCCAGTTCCAGCTGGAGTTCGCGGTGTTCGTCATGAGAGGGTCCTTTCGAGGCGGGCGATCCGGCGCCCGAAGCTGAGGGGGTCGACGCAAAGGCGGGGAGCGGACGATCAGGTCCAGTTCCAGCTCGAGACCGGACCGACCTCGGCGTTGTTCACGGTCCAGTTCCAGCTCGAGAGCGAGCCGACCTGCGGCGTTGTTCACGGTCCAGTTCCAGCTGGAGTTCGCGGTGTTCGTCATGAGAGGCCTTTCGAACGGGCGATCGGCGCCCGAAGCTGAGGGGGGTTCGAGCGGGAGAGGATCAGGTCCAGTTCCAGCTCGAGAGCGGACCGACCTCGGCGTTGTTCACGGTCCAGTTCCAGCTCGAGAGCGAGCCGACCTGGGCGTTGTTCACGGTCCAGTTCCAGCTCGGGTTTGCGGCGTTCGACATGAGAGCGACCTTTCAACATGGGCGATCAGGCGCCCGTCAGACGAGGAGGGACGAAGCGGGAGAATCAGGTCCAGTTCCAGCTCGACAGCGAGCCGACCTCGGAGTGGTTCACGGTCCAGTTCCAGCTGGAGTTCGAGCCGGTCCGTCGTGAGTTAGCGTCCTGTTCCAGCTCAGGTTGCGGCGTCGACAAGAGCCCGACGCTGTGGGGGGGCGATCAGGCGCCCGCAGACGCAGGAGGGACGAAGCTGGAGCCCCAGTTCCAGCTCGGCAGACCGGACCGACCTGGGTCGGCGCGGCCGTCCACTGCTGGGTGGCGTCCTGGGTGAGCATCGACTCGATGGCCTTGACGATCGTCTTCATTGGGCGTTTCCTTTCACACAAGTGTTTGACGCCCAGGAGACTGGGCACTGACCGGGCGCCGTGGTGGTCGCCGGCACATCTGTAGATTCACACGATTTGCGAGCCTGGTCCCGTTTGCAGACCTTCCGTTGGGTCTGGCGACCTCACGATGGTGAAACCACCGTGTTGCTTGCAAAGAAATGGGACAATTAGGGACTGTTTGCTGCCAGTTGTTTGCAGATGGCCCGTCCTCGACACCGCGCATCGCGGCGGAGGAACCCCAGCCCGTGCCGGCCCCCCCGACCGGTTGTGCGAGAATACTGGGGATCGTCCCCCCTGGGAACCCGTCGTGACCCACACACTTTGGAGCAGACATGAGCAAGCGCGCCCGCAAGCGCCGCTGCCGCAAGGGCAACGCCGCCAACCACGGCCGCAAGCCCAACGCCTGAGCCGCGCAGATGCACGACGAAGGCCCCCGCTTCCTTCGAGGAAGCGGGGGCCTTTGTCATTCGGCAGCGGGGGTCGAGCGCGTCAGTCGCGCACCTCGACGGTCACCGTCGGTGATCCGGGCCAGGATCTGGATGCGCAGCTCGCTCGGCGCGGACTCGCCGGCGCAGGAGCGCCGTACGAGCGCCTTGAGCACCTGGTCGAGGTCGTACTCGCGCAGGCACGGGCCGCACTCCTCGAGGTGCTGACGGATGTGCGAGTCGGTCGTCGGCCCCATCTCGCCGTCGAGGTACTCGTAGACCCGCGGAGGACCTCGGAGCAGTCGGTGTCGTGGTGGTTGCCGCAGCTCACGACGTCGACCTCCCTCGGTGCACGAAGCCGCGCTCGCGCGCGTAGTCGGTCAGCAGCTCGCGCAGCTGGCGCCGTCCGCGGTGCAGCCGGGACATGACCGTGCCGATCGGCGTGTCCATGATCTCGGCGATCTCCTTGTAGGCGAAGCCCTCGACGTCGGCGAGGTAGACCGCCATCCGGAAGTCCTCGGGGATCTCCTGCAGGGCGTCGCTTGACGTCGCTGTCGGGCAGGTGGTCCAGCGCCTCGGCCTCGGCCGAGCGCGAGCCCGGCGGAGGAGTGCGACTCGGCCCGGGCCAGCTGGTAGTCCTCGACCTCGCTCGGCGTCGGACTGCAGCGGCTCGCGCTGCTTCTTGCGGTACGTGTTGATGTAGGTGTTCGTGAGGATGCGGTACAGCCAGGCCTTGAGGTTCGTGCCGGGCTGGTACTGGTGGAAGGCGGCGAACGCCTTGGCGAAGGTCTCCTGCACCAGGTCCTCGGCGTCGGCGGGGTTGCGCGTCATGCGCAGGGCCGCCGGTAGAGCTGGTCCAGGTACTGCAGCGCCTCGCGCCTCGAAGCGCGCCGCCCGCTCAGCGGGCGTCTCGGCGCCGACGTCGACGGTGGGCTCGTCCCCCGGGGCTGGGGCGGAGGTGGTCTGCTGTTGCTCGGTCATCACCCCCCAGCCTAGTGCCGCGGCGGCGTGGCCACTTCCCGAGCCGAGCCTGAGCTGGGGTTGGCCGGTCACGGGGGCCAGTTCGGCAGTGAACACGCACATTCTCCTTCGGCGCTTCAGGATCACGCCGTTCAACACCGCGGCTGCCCCCGGCATTCCCTGTGCCGCCCGGGTCGCGCCCCAGGCTCAAGGGGTACGGCGCAGCGTGGCGAGCCAGCCGCGCACCTCCTGCACGACGTCGGCCGGATCCTTGGAGAACGAGTGCGTGCCGCGCGCGGGCCTGATGACGGCCCGCTCCCCCAGCGCGGCGCGGACCTCCTGCGGTCCGCCGAACGCGTCACGCTCCCCCTGGACCACGGCCAGGGGGAGGCCGGCGTCGAGGACCAGCCGCGCCTCGTCGGCACGGGACTTGTCCGGTCGGCCCGGTGGATGCAGGGGGAAGGACAGCGCGAGCACGGCCGCGGCGCCGACCGCCTCGGCGGTGCGGCAGGCGACGCGGGCGCCGGCGCTGCGCCCGCCCACCACGAGTGGGACCGGAAGGCGCCCGCGGCCGGCGGTCAGCCGCTGCAGAACGGCCAGCCAAGCGGTGTCCAGCTGCGCCGGCGGGGTCGCGATCCGTCGCCCGGCCACCCGCCACGGTTGCTCGACCCGGGCGACGAGCCAGCCGTCGGCGGTGAGGGCGGTCAGCGCCACGAGGTCGGGAGCCTCGATCCCGCCTCCCGCGCCGTGCCCGAGGACGAGCGCCCCGACCGGCCCACCCGGGCCGACCGGCCCGTCCGGCCTGTCCGGGCGGGCGAGGTGGACGCGCGCCGGCCCGACGGGGGTCTCGATCACCCGCACGCTGGCCCTCACCCGCACGCCGATCCCGCCTCCGCCCGCGCCAGGGGCGTACGTCGCCCGTCGTCCCGGTGATCGTGCCAGACACGCGCCGCCGCGCACAGCGTCGCGGGCGACGGGGCGTCAGGCGCCGATGACCTCACCGGTCATGGGGTCGACGACGCCGGCGAGGTCGTCGCGCCCCACGGGCTCGAGCAGGCGCGGGCCGTTGTTGCGCGAGGAGTTGACCGCACTGCTGATCGGAAAGGCGTCGAAGCGGCCGGGACGGCTGAACGCCAGGTGGGCGCGGACGGCCTCCAGGTCGGTCTGGTCCGGGTCGAGCCAGTCGGCCCAGTCCTCGCGCTCGAGCACCAGCGGCTGGCGGTCGTGGATCCGGTCCAGTCCCGGCTCGGCGTCGGTGGTGATGATCGTGTACGTCGTCAGCCACGCGCGCGGGTCGTCGTTGTCCTGGATGGTGCGGTCGCGCCAGAACTCGTACAGGGCGGCCATCGCCAACGGCGACCCGTCAGCGTGGTGGATGAAGAAGGGCTGCTTGCGCGGCTTGCCGCGGGCGTCGGTGGCCGTCGGGCTGACCTGCCACTCGTACCAGCCGGAGGCCGGAACCAGCGCGCGGCGGGAGGCTGCCGCCTTGGCGAACGCCGGCTTCTCCAGCACCGACTCGGCCCGGGCGTTGATCATCCGCAGCCCGACCTTGACGTCCTTGGCCCAGCTCGGCACCAGCCCCCACGTGAGCAGGCGCAGCTGGCGCACGGCAGGTGCGTCCTCGTCGTACGACGGGTCGGTGGACCGCGGCGCGCGGGTGAGGATCACCGGCGCCTGCTTGGTCGGTGCGACGTTGTAGTCCGGCGCGCCCGGCGGCGGGTCCTGCGGCGCGCTGAGCAGGCTGCGGGACGGCTCCCCCGTCATCACCTGCTCGATGTCGAACTCCTCGACCAGGTCCTCGGGCCTGGAGGTGGCCGCGTATCGCCCGCACATGGGCTCAGCCTAGAGACGCGGTGGTCGGGGGCGAGCAACTACGGTATGACCTGTCCGGACGCTGAGAGGGAGACCTGATGACCGTTGTTCGCCGCCTTGCCCGCCCGATGCTTGCTGCCGTCTTCGTCAAGGGCGGCATCGACTCGCTGCGCCACCCCGGAGGGCGGGCCGAGGCTGCGGGGCCGGTGATCCACGCGCTGGCTGAGCCGCTGCACCTTCCGGACGACCCCGAGCTGCTGGTCCGGGTGAACGCCGCCGCCATGGTCACCGCGGGCAGCATGCTCGCGCTGGGGCGTCTCCCCCGGCTGTCCTCCTTGGTCCTGGCGAGCTCCCTGGCGCCCACCACCTACGCGGGGCATGCCTTCTGGCAGGAGCACGACCCGGCCAAGCGCGCCGCGCAGAGCCAGCACTTCCTGAAGAACCTCGGGCTGCTCGGAGGCCTGCTGCTGGCCTCGGTCGACACGGCCGGCAAGCCGGGTCTGTCCTGGCGCGCCCGGCGGGCCGCCAAGGACGCCCGCCGCACCGCCTCGCTCAGCAAGCGCGAGGCCAAGCAGGTGGCGCGTTCGGCCGCCCGGAGCGCGCGCCGCGAGGCGCGTCTGGTCGCAGCGCACGCCCACGACGCGCTCACCTGAGCGACGTGCCCGGACCGCATCCCCTGATGGACGCACCACCTGCCACGGTGACCGGCGACTGGCCCGCTCCCCTCGCCTCCGAGCCGGTGAAGGCCGTCGTCGCCCTCCCGGGCAGCAAGTCGCTGACCAACCGGTTCCTCGTCCTCGCCGCGCTGGCCAACGGCGGCTCCCGGCTGCGACGCCCGCTCCGGTCCCGCGACACGCTCCTGATGGCGCAGGCCCTGCGCTCGCTGGGCGCGGAGATCGAGGACGTCGAGGGAGACGACCCCGAGGCGGCTGACTGGCTGATCGAGCCCGCGGCGTTGCGCGGCGACTCCTCGGTCGACTGCGGGCTCGCCGGCACCGTGATGCGGTTCCTGCCGCCGGTCGCGACGCTCGTGTCGGGGCGGGTGTCCTTCGACGGCGACCCGCACGCCCGCAACCGGCCCATGGCGCCGGTGATCGAGTCCCTGCGGGTGCTCGGTGCCCGGGTCGAGGACGACGGGCGCGGCCGACTCCCCTTCGCCGTCGTCGGCTCCGGCAGCCTGCCCGGCGGCACGGTGACGGTCGATGCCTCGGCCAGCTCCCAGTTCATCTCCGCGCTGCTGCTCGCCGGCGCGCGGTTCGACCGGGGCGTGGTCGTCCGCCACGAGGGCAAACCGGTGCCGAGCGAGCCCCACATCCAGATGACGGTGGAGGCGCTGCGCGACGTCGGCGTCGTCATCGACGACGGTGACGCCAACACCTGGCGGGTCGAGCCGTCCGAGATCAACGCCCTGGACGTCCAGGTCGAGCCGGACCTGTCCAACGCCGCGGCGTTCCTCGCGGCGGCGCTGGTGACCGACGGCAGCGTGCGGGTGCCGGGCTGGCCCCAGCACACCACCCAGGCCGGCGACGCGATCCGCGACATCTTCGACGCGATGGGCGCCGAGGTGAGCCTCGACCGGGCCGGGCTCACCGTCAGCGGGTCGGGTCAGCTGAGTGGGCTGGACGTCGACCTGCACGACGTCGGAGAGCTCACGCCGGTCGTGGCCGCCGTCGCCGCGCTGGCCGACTCGCCCTCCTGGCTGCGCGGCATCGCGCACCTGCGCGGGCACGAGACCGACCGGCTGACCGCCCTGGCCGACGAGATCAACGCCCTGGGCGGCTCCGTGGAGCAGACCGAGGACGGCCTGCGGATCACCCCGGCACGGCTGCACGGCGGGCTGTTCCACACCTATGACGACCACCGCATGGCCATGGCCGGGGCGGTTCTCGGGCTGCGCGTCCCCGGCCTGGTGCTGGAGAACGTCGACACCGCGGCCAAGACTCTCCCCCGGTTCCCGCAGCGGTGGAGCGCCATGGTGTCCGGCGGGGCACGACCGCTCGACGCCGCGGACGGCGCGTGAGCCCCCGGGCCCGTCGCTACGACGAGAGCGACGTGCGCGTCCGGCCGAACCCCCGTGGGACCCGGCCGCGGACCAAGGACCGGCCGGCGCACGAGGACGCCGTGCCCGGCTTCGTCACGGCGGTCGACCGGGGTCGCTACACGCTGCTCGTGCACGAGGGCGGCGAGCGCGTGGTGACCGCGATGAAGGCGCGCGAGCTCGGTCGCAAGAGCGTCGTCGTGGGCGACGAGGCGGGGCTGGTCGGCGACACCTCCGGCGGTGCGGACAGCCTCGCCCGCATCGTGCGTGTGGCGCCGCGCAGGACGCTGCTGCGGCGTACGGCCGACGACACCGACCCGGTGGAGCGGATCATCGTCGCCAACGCCGACCAGCTCGTCATCGTGACCGCGCTGGCGGACCCCGAGCCGCGCCCGCGGATGATCGACCGGTGCCTCGTGGCGGCGTACGACGCGGGTATGGACCCGCTGCTGGTCCTGACGAAGGCCGACCTGGTGGACCCGACGGCGTTCCTGCAGATCTACGCCACGCTCGAGGTGCCGCACATCGTCACCTCCCGCGACCCCGGCACCGGGGCGTGGCAGGGGCTGGAGCCGTTGCAGCAGCGGCTGGTCGGTCAGGTGAGCGTCTTCATCGGCCACTCCGGCGTCGGCAAGTCCACGCTCGTCAACGCCCTGGTGCCCGGGGCCGGCCGTGCCACCGGGGTGGTCAACGACGTCACCGGACGGGGGCGGCACACGTCCTCCTCCGCGATCTCCCTGCGGCTGCCCGGCGACGAGGGATGGGTCGTCGACACCCCCGGCGTGCGCTCGTTCGGGCTGGCGCACGTCCAGCCGGCGAAGATCGTCTCCCACTTCCCCGACCTGGCGGCCGGCACCGACGGCTGCCCGCGTGGGTGCACCCATGACGAGCCCGAGTGCGGCCTCGACGCGTGGGTGGACTCCGGCCGGGCCGGGCCGGCCGGTCCCGCCCGGCTGGAGTCCCTGCGCCGGCTGCTGCGCGCCCGCTCGCCCCACCCCGAGGACTGACTCACTCCCCGCAAAGGCGGTGGTTCTGCCCGGCCGGACGGGCCAAACCTGGTGGTTCTGCCCGGCCGGACGGGCCCAACCTGGTGGTTCTGCCCGGGCAGACGAGCCAAACCTGGCGGTTCTGTCCCGGACGGAGCGCCACACCTGGCGGTTCTGCGCCGCCGCCGTCGCGGGCGGCACCGCCTCACGCACCGTGCTGTGGGCAGTACCACGCATCGTGCCGCCGATCGCGGGCGAGGGCACGACGGTGCCCGTCGACGAGCCGCGACAGCAGGGTCGCGAACGCGTTCCCGCCGAGATCGGCGCGTGTGAACACGTCCATGGTCAGATTGAGAGCCGTGAGCCGGCCGGCGCGACGAGCGTCCGCCTCAGGCCGCCCCCACATCTGGTGCCAGTGACCGTCGAACTCAGCGCAGTAGCCCGACTCGGGCTCGAGCAGGTCCACGCGGCCGACCAGAAAACCCTCCGGGTCGTAGATCTCCGCGTTGACCAGCGGCGGCGGCAGCCCGGCTTCCAACCAGTAATGGCGCAGCTCGCTCTCCTTCGGGGACTCGGCGCGAGCGCTGGCAAGCGGCGCGGCTCTTCGCGCGAGACCGATCCCCCGGTAGCCCTTCAGCAGCGGCAGGTAGCTCGCCAGCTCCGCGGGATCGGTCAGGCCGTGCCGCAGACTCATGTCCAGCATCGCCAGCGCTCGGGGAGGAAATATCGACCACCGAGCCAGGTCCACGGCGGTGCGCACGCCGCGGGTGATCGCGGCGCCGCGGTACGGGAGGACGTCGGCGGCGGCCACCGGCCCGCGCCAGAGCCGCAGGCCTCTGCGCTGCCACTGCCCGAGGGACATGGGCACGATGAGGTCGACCGGCCGCTCGGTTGCTCCGTCCCAGGTGCCGTCGAGCAGTTCCTCCGGTATGCCGTGTAAGACCGCCGCCGCCCAACCGGACAGAACCGCTCCCGGCGGGGCAACGTCCAGGGCCGCGTGGATGCGCACCACCCGGGGCTCGTCTCCACCGGCATCGAGCAGCCGAAGTCCCCGGAGCCCGCCCACGCGCGGCAGGGCGTCCACCTGCGAACGTGCCATGCCGGTTGCCACGAGAGTCCCGAAGCGCTGCACGCCATCCACGACGTCCCCCTCTGCTCATCCGGAGGTTGACGGATGGGGACCTGCGCCACCAGAGCCTCCGCCCCGGCCTGTGGACAGAGGCGGTCATGCCGGAGGCCTTGTGGACGGGCACGTCAGGGAGCCACACGGTCGGGCGGCAGCGTGTGCAGAACCCCCAGGTTTGCGGACTCGCGACCTGCACGACCCCCAGGTTTGCGGGACGGCAGCCGGCAGAACCCCCAGGTTTGCGGGACGGCAGGCCGCAGAACCTCGAGGTTTGCGGGACAGCAGGCCGCAGAACCCCCAGGTTTGCGGGACAGCAGGCCGCAGAACCCCCAGGTTTGCGGGACGGCGGCCCGCAGAACCCCCAGGTTTGCGGGTCAGTGGTTGGTGCTCTGGACGATGCCCTGCCAGACGGCCTGGGCGCCGGTGTGCCCGACGCGGACGGTCCACCAGATCGCGAGCGCACCGGCCACCACGGTGAGGGCCACCGCGGCCGTCGCCCGGCCGGAGCGACGGGGGTCGCGGGTCAGCGCCACCGCGACCCCGGCCGCGAGGACGAGGACGGCGAACCACAGCAGGTTGCGCCCGAGCGCGCCATGTTCCTGGGCGACCGAGCCGCCCAGGCGGCGCTGCAGCACCTGACCGCTCTCCCGCGCCACGAACGTCGCGACCACCACGGTGGCGTCGAGCACCACGACCGGCCAGGCGAAGCGCAGACGTAGCGAGGGCATCAACGCCACGACCGCGGTCGCCACCGCCATGAGCGGCAGCCCGACGACGACGGCGTGGACCACCAGCACGTGCACCGGCAGGCCGAGGACTGTGTCGAACATGGGCACCATCCGGGGGTGGGGGCGACGTCAGGCCGAACAACGGAGACAACGGTTCCGGCTGTCGATTGGTTCAGCCCGGGCCCGGCCCCGACAATGGGACGATGCGCCTCTTCGACGACACTCCGACCGAGGAACGCATCGGGGACCGCGACCTCACCGCCTGGCCCAGCCGCTTCGGGAGCTGGCTGGCCACCGTCGCCCTCACCGGTGCCCGGTGGACCTCGGCCCACGCCCTGCTGGTCCTCATCGCGGTCGTCGGCGGTGTCTTCGCGACGGCGCTCACCGCAGTGAGCGCCGAGATCTACGACGCGGTGGAGGAGGGGGACGGCGTCACCGGGCTGGACCGGCCGGCGCTCGACACGGCGATCCGCCTCCGGACCCCGCTCGCGGACCAGGTCGCCACGTGGTTCACCAACCTCGGCGGACCGGTCGGGATGACCATCCTCGCGACGGTCGTCACCGTGGCCATGGCCCTCGTGTGGCGGTCGCGGACACCGCTCGTGCTCATGGTCATCGCCGTCGCCGGGTCGCTGTCCATGACGACCATCGGCAAGGTCCTGGTCGGCCGGGTCCGGCCACCGCAGTCGGACGCCGTCGCGCCGTTCGAGTCCTCACCCTCCTTCCCCAGCGGACACTCCCTCAACAGCGTGGTGATCGCCGGGCTGATCGCCTACCTGCTGGTGCGGCGTCAGCAGCACCGGCGATCGCGCGTGCTCACGGTCGCCGTCGCGGCGCTCTTCGCCCTGGCGATGGGCCTGAGCCGCGTCTTCCTCGGCCACCACTGGATGACCGACGTGCTGGTCGCCTGGACCCTTGGCCTCGCCTGGCTGGGCCTGCTCATCACGGCGCACCGGCTGTTCCTCACGGTCCGGCGGGCGCGCGGCGCGCCAGGCTCGCCGACGTCCGGGGCGGTCACCCCGCGTGAGGCCCCCACGGGCTAGCGTGTGGCGGTGCCCTCCTACGACGACGACCTGCGCCTGGCGCACGTGCTGGCCGACGCGGTCGAACGCGTGACGGTGGCCCGCTTCCGTGCCGCCGACCTGGTCGTCGAGTCCAAACCCGACCTCAGCCCCGTCACCGACGCCGACCGGGCCGCCGAGGAGCTGGTGCGCCACCAGCTCAAGCGCACCCGTCCCCGCGACGCCGTCCAGGGCGAGGAGTTCGACACCACCGGGCACGGTCCGCGCCGCTGGGTGATCGACCCGATCGACGGCACGAAGAACTTCGTCCGCGGCGTACCGGTGTGGGCGACGCTGATCTCCCTGGTCGACGACGGCCAGCCGGTCCTCGGCCTGGTCGCCGCTCCCGCGCTGAACCGCCGCTGGTGGGCGGCGGGCGGCTCCGGTGCCTGGTGCGGGCGCAGCCTGTCGAGCGCCAAGCGGATGCACGTCTCCAAGATCGCCACGGTCACCGACGCGTCGCTGTCCCACTCCAGCATCAGCTCGTGGCGCAAGGTCGGGCGCTACGACGAGTTCCTCGGCCTGGCCGAGGCCTGCTGGCGCACCCGCGCGTACGGCGACTTCTGGTCCTACATGCTCCTCGCCGAGGGGGCCGTCGACATCGCGGCCGAGCCGGAGCTCGAGGTGCACGACATGGCCGCGCTGGTGCCGATCGTCACCGAGGCCGGTGGCCGGTTCACCTCCCTGGACGGCACTCCCGGCCCGTGGGGCGGCAACGCCGTCGCGACCAACGGCATCCTGCACGACGAGGTCCTGGCGCGGATCGGCACGCGATCAGTCGATCAGGCGCCCGAGGACGACTGATTCCGTAGGACCCCCACCGGTTCTGCGCGCTCGGGGCCATGGGCCATCATGGGTGCGTGGACGCGTCCGCGCCCGCACGGCCCAACGCACTGGAGTTCCATCGTGTCCGACACCTCCCTGCCGCAGCGTCGAGAGCTGCGCACCCCGCTGCCCGGTCCGAAGTCGCAGGCGCTCGCTGCGCGCCGTTCGGCCGTCGTCAGCGCCGGTGTCAGCTCGACCCTCCCCGTGTACGCCGCCCGGGCCGGCGGTGGGGTGATCGAGGACGTCGACGGCAACCTGCTGATCGACCTCGGATCCGGCATCGCCGTGACCACAGTCGGCAACGCCGCCCCGCGCGTGGTGGAGGGCGTGGCCGCCCAGGCCGCCGACTTCACCCACACGTGCTTCATGATCACGCCGTACGAGGAGTACGTCGCCGTCTGCGAGGCGCTCGCCGAGCTCACCCCCGGCGACCACGCCAAGAAGACCGCGCTGTTCAACTCCGGTGCCGAGGCCGTCGAGAACGCCATCAAGGTCGCCCGCTACGCCACCGGGCGGACGGCGGTCGTCGCCGTCGACCACGCCTACCACGGCCGCACGAACCTCACCATGGCCCTGACCGCGAAGGCGATGCCGTACAAGAAGGGCTTCGGCCCGTTCGTGTCCGACATCTACCGCGTGCCCACGTCCTACCCCTTCCGCGACCCCGAGGGCATGACCGGCGAGCAGGCCGCCGCCCGGGCCATCGCGATGGCGGAGAAGCAGGTCGGCGGCGACCAGATCGCCGCCCTCATCATCGAGCCGATCCAGGGCGAGGGCGGGTTCGTCGTACCGGCCCCCGGCTTCCTGCCCGCGCTGCAGAAGTGGTGCAACGACAACGGCATCGTCCTGATCGCCGACGAGGTGCAGACCGGGTTCACCCGCACCGGCGCCTGGTTCGCCTGTGAGCACGAGGGCGTCGTTCCCGACCTGGTCACCGTCGCCAAGGGCATCGCCGGCGGGCTGCCCCTGTCCGCGGTCACCGGCCGGGCCGAGCTGATGGACGCCGTCCACCCCGGCGGCCTCGGCGGCACGTACGGCGGCAACCCGATCGCCTGTGCCGCGGCCCTCGGCGCCATCGCGACGATGCGCGAGGAGGACCTCATCGGCGCCGCCCAGCGGATCGAGCGCCTGGTCAAGGACCGCCTGCAGGTCATCGCGGACAAGGTGCCCGCCATCGGCGACATCCGCGGTCGCGGTGGCATGCTGGCGATCGAGTTCGTCAAGCCGGGCACGACCGAGCCGGACGCCGAGCTGACCGGGCGCGTGGCCAAGGCCTGCCACGAGCAGGGCGTGCTCATCCTGACCTGCGGCACCTACGGCAACGTCATCCGGCTCCTGCCGCCGCTGGTCATCAGCGACGAGCTGCTGCTGGAGGGCCTGCAGGTGCTCGAGGACGCGCTGCTGTCCATCACCGCCTGAGCGGCGGCGCCGCCCACACCACGAGGCCCGCCCCTCCCCTACCGGGAGGGGCGGGCCTCGTGCTGTGCGGAGCCGGTCAGGCCGGGACGACGGTGACGTCGCCGCGGTCGAGGCCGCGGACGCCGTCGGCGAAGCGCGCCGCGTCCCCGACGACGACCACGGTCCAGTCGCCGGTGACGAAGCGGTTGTACGCCGCGGAGAGCCGGTCGGCGTCGACCGTCGCCAGGTCGAGCAGGTTGGCGGTGGTGAACTCGGTCGTGAGCCCCTCGAGCGCCATCGCGGCGGCCTCGTCGGCGACCGCGTCGGCCGTGGCGTAGCGCCCCGGTGCCGTCTTGTGGATGAAGTCCACCCCGGCCCGGGTCTCCTCGGGGGTGAAGCCGTCACGGCCGCGATCGAGGATGTCCAGCAGCAGCCCGAGCGCCTCGACCGTCGCGTCGGCGCGCACCGACCCGCTGACCAGGAACAGCCCCTCGCGGCGACGCGGACGGAAGCTGGCCCGCATCCCGTAGGTGTAGCCCTTCTCCTCACGCAGCACGGCGTCGATGCGGGCGTTGGGCGAGCCGCCCAGGACGAACGCCAGGACCGGGTAGGGCGCCCAGCCGCCGTCGACCCGCCGGTCGGGGCCGGGGCAGCCGAGGTAGAGCTCGGTCTGCACCGAGCCGGGACGGTCGACGAACACGACCCGCGCGGCGTCGTCGGCCCGGCGCGGAGCCACCGGCTCGGCGTTCGTGGACGGCGTACCGGCCCAGCCGCCGAAGGCCCGCTCGACCTCGTCGAGCACGTCCACGCCGGCCAGGTCGCCCGCCACCACGATGGTGCTGCCCGACGGCACCACCTGGGCGGCGTGGAAGGCCACCAGCTCCTCGCGGGTGATCGCCTCCACGCTCTTGCGGGTGCCCGCGCTCGGTCGCGAGGCCCGATCGGCCTCGTCGAAGTAGGTCTCCAGGAACGCGAGCGCCGCCCGCTGCCCGGGCACCGCGCGCTCGTGGTCGATCTCGGCCAGGCGGGTCTTGACGTGCCGGGAGACCTCGTTCTCGGGGAACGCCGGCTCGCGCACCGCCTCGCTCATCAGCGCCAGCGCTGCCGACAGGTGACCCTTGGCCACGTCCATGTCGACGCTGAGCCCGGACTCGCTCGCCCCTGCCCCCAGCGCGATCCCCTTGCGCTCGAGCAGCTCGGCGAACTCCTCCGCCGTATGGCGGGCGGTGCCCTCGTCGAGCGTGCGGGCCATGATCGTGCCGATCCCCTCACGCCCCCGCGGCTCACGCACGAGCGGCATGGGCACGGCCAGGCGCACCGAGACGACGTACTGGCCGGGGACGTCGTAGCTGACGACCTCCAGCCCGTTGCCCAGCAGTCCGCGGGCCGCTGGGGGGAAGGTCCACTGCGGCGGCGCGCCGACCGGGGGGCGCGGCACCCCCGCCGTCGCTGCGTCAGCAGCCGCCGGGGCGGAGGGGGCGATGGGGCCGGCGTCGGCCTCGGTCGGACGCAGGGTCATGCGGAAGCTCCTTCGTGCTCGGCGCGCAGGTAGGCAACGACGGCCCGCGCCTCGGGGACGAGCCACCGCGCGGCCACCTGCTGGATGTCGGCCGCGGTCACCGTCGCCAGCCGGTCGAGGAACGTGTTGACCCAGCCCGCGTCGCCCTGGAGCGTCGCCCGGTGGCAGATGGCGTCGGCGCGCTCCTCCTGGCTGGCGAGGGCGGAGAGCCACGAGCGCTCGGTCTGGGCCAGGGCGGACTCCAGCTCGACGTCGGTCGGGCCCTCCTGCGCGAACCGGCGCAGCTCCTCGCAGGTGTGCGCCTCGACCTCGTCCGCGCTCGCACCCTCGGCCACGTCGATGCCGATGAAGCCGAGGGACACCCCGTCGACGAACCCCATCGCGTGGGCCTGCACGCCGTTGGCGATCTGCTCGCGGCGGACCAGGCGCTGGTAGAGCCGTGACGTGGCCAGACCACCGAGGACGTCCATCGCCAGCGACGCGGCGAAGAACTCCGGGGTGTCGTCCACCGGGAGCCGGAACGCGAGGTGCAGCCGGTCGGCCGGGACGTCCTCGACGTGCTCGTCGCGCACCGGCTCGGCCAGCGGCTCCAGGGCGTCGACCGCGAGGCGGGGCGGCTCGGCGCTGGCCGGCAGCGGGCCGAAGTACCGCTCCGCGGCGGCGAACCCCTCCTGCGGCGTGAGGTCCCCGACGAGGGTGAGCACCGTGTTGTTGGGGCCGTAGAACCGGCGGAAGAACGCGTGCACGTCCTCCAGGCTCGCGGCGTCGAGGTCGTCCATCGAGCCGATCGTCGGGTGGTGGTACGGGTGCCCCTTGGGGAAGATCGCGGCGTACATGTCGATGAGGGCGTTGCCGTAGGGCACGTTGTCGTAGCGCTGGCGCTTCTCCTCCTTGACCACGTCGCGCTGGTTGTCCAGGCTCTCCTGCGTCACGGCGTCGAGCAGGTAGCCGTGACGGTCGGCCTCCATCCACAGCGCGAGCTCGAAGGCACCCTTGGGCACGGTCTCGAAGTAGTTGGTGCGGTCGAACCACGTCGTGGCGTTCAACCGGCCACCCTCGGCCATCAGGGCGCTGAAGTGCTCGCCGTTGGCGACGTTGCGCGAGCCCTGGAACATGAGGTGCTCGAACAGGTGGGCAAAACCGGTCCGCCCCTCGCTCTCGTGGCGGGACCCGACGTTGACCCAGAGGTTGACGGTGACGTTGGGGACGCTGTGGTCCTCGCTGACGATGACCCGCAGGCCGTTGGCCAGGGTGCGTTCGGCGATGCGGTAGTCAAGCGGCATGGGGACACCCTAGGCGACGGCCCGGCGGCCGGTGGGGCGTCTTCGTGGCGGCGGCCACGCTGCTGGCGTGGCTGCCGGCCCCGACCGGCCGGCGGTCGGCGCCGGTCCGGCAATCAGCGACCGGATGGTCAGCGGCCGGCCGGCGGTCAGCGCCGGCCGGGTCAGCGGCCGCTGATCCGGTCGGCCACCCTGGCGATCGGTGAGGTACCGCTCTTGCCCCCAGACTCGTGCCGGTCGGCAGCGCGGTAGGCGACGTAGAGACCGCGGACGCCCAGCCAACGCAGCGGCTCCGGCTCCCAGGCGCGGACGCGACGGTCCACCCATGGCAGCGCGGTGAGGTCGGTGTTCCGGCCCAGGACGAGGTCGCGCATCGTGCGGGCCGCCAGGTTCGTCGACGTGACGCCGTGCCCGACGTAGCCACCGGCCCAGCCCAGCCCCGTCTCCCGGTCCAGCCGCACGGTCGCGCACCAGTCGCGCGGCACCCCGAGCACACCGGACCACGCGTGCTCGAGCGGCACCCCGGCGGCGGCGGGGAAGTGCTGGTGCAGGATCGCCCGCAGCTGGGCCACGGTCCGCGGCTGGGTGCGCCCCGCGTCGTCGTGCCGTGAGCCGAACCGGTAGGGCACACCCCGGCCACCGATGGCGATCCGCCCGTCGGCGGTGCGCTGGGCGTAGCAGTAGGAGTGCGCCTCGTCCCCCAGCACCTCCGCGCCCTGCCAGCCGATCTCCTCCCACACCGCCTCCGGGAGCGGGGCGGTGGCCACCATGCTGCTGTTCATCGGCAGCCAGTCCCGGCGGTGCCCCGCCAGGTCCGCGGTGAACCCCTCCAGGGCCCGGAGGACGTACGACGCCCGCACCGTCCCGTGCCGCGTCACGGCCCGGGAGGGCTCCACCCGGGTCACCTCCGTGCCCTCGTAGATGGCCACGCCCATGGCCTCGACGACGTCGGCGAGCCCCCGCACCAGCCGGGCCGGGTGGATGCGCGCCGCGTGCGGGCTCCACAGCGCGATGCGGGCGCCGGGGATGCGGATGCGCCGGTCCAGCCCCTCCTGGTCCAGGGTCATGAGGTCCGCCGCCCCCCAGCCCTCGTGCGCCAGCTCGGGCCGCCGCGCCAGCAGCCGACGCTCCTGGGCGGGGTTGGTGGCGACGTGCAGGACACCGTCCTTGACGATGTCGGCCTCGATGCCCTCCTTGGCGGCGACCTCGATGACCTCGTCCACCGCCGCAAACATCTGCCGCTGCATGCCGACAGCCGCACCCCAGCCGTGCGCGGCGGCGTAGCGGCGGGCCTGCCCGGGCAGCTCGGCGGTGAGCCAGCCGCCGTTGCGTCCCGACGCGCCGAAGCCGGCGAACTCCTTCTCCAGGACCGCGATGCGCAGGTCCGGCTGGTCACGCTTGAGGTAGTACGCCGTCCACAGCGAGGTCAGGCCGCCGCCCACGAGGGCCACGTCAACGTCGAGGTCGCCCGGCAGCGCAGGCCGCCTCGTGGGCAGCCCGATGTCGCGGTACCAGAACGAGACCTTGCCGTTGGTGAACGTCATCGGGCCATTGTGGTGCACCGGGCCGCCGGCCGTCAGGCGGCTCCGACCCGTCGGGACGGCCGGCCGTCGCGGCCGGCCGTCGGGGGCGCCCCGGGGTCAGGTCAGAGGTGCTCGCGCCCCGTCAGCGTCGTGGCGTCCGGGCGGGTGGAGCGCTCCATGCTGGGCTGGAAGTCGTCCCCGAGGTGCTGCAGCGCCAGCCGGGCGAACATCTGCTGCTGGGTCATCGTGCGCTCGGACCGGCCGCGGCCGACGAAGCTGACCGCCCAGTGCAGCAGCGTGGTGATCCGGCTCTTGAAGCCGATGATGTAGACGAGGTGGACTCCGAGCCACATGACCCACGCGACGAACCCGCTGAGGCGGATCTTGCCGATGCTCGCGACGGCGCTGAACCGCGAGATCGTGGCCATGCTGCCCTTGTCGTGGTAGTGGAACGGCTCACCGGCCGGCTCACCGGCGACGCGCGCCTTGATCGCCTTGGCGGCGTACCGACCTCCCTGGATGGCGACCTGGGCCACGCCGGGGAGCTTGTCCAGCGACATCATGTCGCCGACCACGTAGACCTCGGGGTGCCCGGGCAGCGTCAGGTCGGGGTTGACCAGGACCCGGCCGGCGCGGTCGATGGCGGCGCCGGACTGGTCGGCCAGCATCTTGCCCAGCGGGCTCGCCTGGACCCCCGCCGCCCAGACCTTGCAGACCGAGTCGATCCGGCGGTGGGTGCCGTCGGAGTCCTCGACCTCGATGCCGGTGGCGTCGACGTTGACGACCTTGGAGCCGAGCTGCAGCTCCACGCCGATGTCGCGCAGCTTGTCGGCCGCCTTGGCGCCGAGGCGGTCACCGAAGGCGCCGAGGACGCTCGGGGCGAAGTCGAGCAGGATGACGCGGGCGTCGCGGGTGTCGATCCGGCGGAAGTCCCGGCGCAGTGTGCGGTGGGAGAGCTCGGCGATCTGCCCGGCCATCTCGACGCCCGTGGGGCCGGCGCCGACGACGACGAACGTCATCAGCCGCTCGCGCTCGGCCGGGTCGTCGGCCACCTCGGCCAGCTCGAAGCTGCCGAAGATGCGCCCGCGCAGCTCCAGCGCGTCGTCGATGCTCTTCATGCCGGGGGCGAACTCGGCGAAGTGGTCGTTGCCGAAGTAGGACTGGCCCGCGCCGGCCGCGACGATGAGGCTGTCGTAGGAGAGGTAGTGGTGGCGGTCGAGCAGCTTGGCGGTGACGGTGCGCGCCTCGAGGTCGATGCGGGTCACCTCGCTCAGCACCACCGTCGCGTTGTCCTGCCGGTTGAGCACCTCACGGGTCGAGGGGGCGATCTCGCCCTCGGACAGGATGCCCGTGGCGACCTGGTACAGCAGCGGCTGGAACAGGTGCTGGGTCGTCTTGGCGACCAGCGTCACGTCGACGTCGGCGTTCTTCAGGGCCTGGGTGGCGAAGAGGCCGCCGAATCCGGACCCGATGACCACCACGTGGTGTCGCTCGCTGGTCGGTGCGTTGCTGCTCACGGTCTGCCTCTCGTTCGTCATTGCTGGTCCGGTGCGACGCCGACAAGGAAAAGACGGCCCGCACCACGTTCCGTGGTCCGGGCCGTCCTCCTCGACGATCTGCCGGACGGCGCGTGTCACCACGGCACGCGTCCTGTACCCGATTCTAGAGCCCGGCCTCGATGCCGGCGACCAGGCGGGGTCGCAGCTCGCTGGCCGCGATGACGGCGTCGACCGAGCCCACCTCGACCGCGCGCTGGATGCTGTGCACCGTGTCGAACTCCGAGGCGACCTCGGCGACCTTCTCCACCCGCACCGACGCGCGCAGCTCGGTCAGCTCGGTGCCGAGCTCGGCGCGCTCGGCCCCCCCGGCCTCGGCCACCCGTGACGCCAGCTCCAGAACCCGCGGGTCACGAGCGGCCCGCTTGTTGACCTCGCCCACGAACACCACGGCGGCGGCCGGGGCGCCACCGAGAACCGACGCGAAGGACCCTTCGACCGCCAGGACGGTCATCCGCGGGTTGAGCGTCTTGGAGAACACCACGAAGGCGCCACCGTGGTAGCGGGAGATGACACAGAAGACGATCGGGCCCTGGAAGTTCACGATCGCCCGGCCGATCTCGGCGCCGTACTCCAGCTGCAGGTTGCGCATCGAGTCCGGTGACCCGTCGAAGCCGGAGAGGTTGGCCAGCACGACCAGCGGCCGGTTGCCGCTCGCGGCGTTGATCGCCCGCGCCGCCTTCTTCGAGGACCGGGGGAACAGCGTCCCCGCGGTCCACGTGTCGGGGCCGTCGGTGGGCGGGAAGCCCCGGCGGGGCACCGCACGTGACTCGATCCCGAGAAGGCAGACGGGGTAGCCACCGAGGTGGGCGTCCTGGACGACCGTGGTGTCGGCGTCGGCCATCCCGGCCCAGCGCTCCAGGACGGGGTGGTCCTGGTCGGACACGGCGCGCATGACGGTGCGGATGTCGAACGGCTTCTTGCGGTCGGGGTTGGTGACCGGGGAGAAGATGTCGCCGACCGTGTGGAAGTCGCTGTCGGCCAGCTCGTGCGGGTACGACGTGACGTCGCGGTCCACCGGGTCTGCGGTCGCCGCCCGCCGCGGACGGGACTCCCCCGGTACGACGTAGGTGTGGTCGTAGTGCGTCATCAGCACCTCGCACGCGCCCGCCAGGTCCGGCGCCCAGTACTGCGCCTGCCCGTTGGGGCCCATGACCCGGTCGTAGCCGCCGATGCCGAAGTTGTCCTCCGCCGAGACGCCGCCGGAGAAGTCCAGCGACTGCTTGCCGGTCAGCACCATCGCGCTGTCGGGGGTCATGACCAGGATGCCCTTGGTGTGCATCAGCATGGTCGCCTCGGCGTTCCAGTACGGCTGGGCCCCGACGTTGATGCCGGCCACCACGACGTTGACCTCGCCGCCGTCCTGGGTGAACGTGACGATCCGCTTCAGGGCCCGCGCCACCCAGTCCATGTTCTCCGTGCCGGAGTCCATCGAGATCCGGGCGCCGGCCGAGAGCGCGAACCACTCCACCGGCACCGACATCTGCTCGGCCAGGTCCAGGGCCGCGATGATCCGGGTGCACTCGGGCTCGGCCACCGCGCCCAGGGCCTTGGTGGGGTCGCCCAGCAGCACCACGCGGGTGATGCCCTCGGGATGCCGCTCGGTGACGGTGGTCGCGAGGCCCGCGACGATGCCGGAGGTGTTGTGCCCGGGCTCGCGGGCGACCGGGGCCAGCGCGCCGGCCGCGTCCAGGTCGAGCTCGACGAAGGAGCCGCCGTCCCCGGCCAGCAGCCGGGTGATCTCGTACGGGTAGACGGTGCCGCGGCGACGGGCGCGCAGGACCTTCTGGGCGTAGTCGTCCAGCGGCTGCAGGCGCTCGGTCGGGGCGTTGATCACCGAGGCGACGACGCCGGAGCCCGGCTGGTAGGAGAACCGCACGGCCACCTGGTGCGGGACGCCGTCCGGGCCGGAGATCCGGCCCTGCGCGAGGACCTCCTCGATGCCCGCACCCACGGTCAGCGGCGCGATGGTCCGCTGCAGCGCGCTCAGCTCGTCGAGCTGGGCGTCGACCACCGGCCAGATGTGCAGCCAGACGTGGTTCATGTCCAGCTGCGCGCCGTTCATGTCCGGGGACGTCCGCGCCCGGCGGATCGCCTCCAGGCAGCTGGCGACGGCGCGCTCCGCGTGGGGCAGGGAGACGACCTGGCCGTCCTGGTCGCGGACGATGGCGAACTGGCGGATCTGGGCGAGTGCCACGAGGCGCTGGTCGGCCTCGTTGTCGTTGGCGACGCAGTGGTAGAGCAGCACGTCCTCGGGGGCGTCCAGCCGGGTGATCCGGAAGTTGCGCAGGCGCCAGAGGTTGAGCCGGCGGCCGACCATCGGGTGCACGCCGCGCACGAGGTCGTCCTCGACGATCCCGTCCGGTCCGGGCCGGAAGGAGAAGTAGGACACCTCCCGGTCGCCGCCTGGGCACACCGCGATCGCCACGCGGCGGACCCCGGTGGCGAACGGCACCGACGCCAGCAGCTCGCACAGCCGTGCCGTGGCCTCCTCCGGCGACTGCGGCGCGTCCGGCCAGGCCAGGTAGAGGTCGACGACCGACTGATGTCCCGGCGGGGCGGCGTCCACCTGGCGGGCGACGCTCTCGACCAGGCCACCGGGCGCGCCGGGCTCGGCCAGCTCGGCGATGGTGCCGAGGGTGGAGACCAGCTGGCTGGGCCGCTCGTCGAGGGTGTAGTCGGCGACGACGAAGGGCCGGCGGCCCACGGTCAGCGCGCGCAGGTGGTGCAGCTCGTGCTCGCGGTAGTGGCGCCGGGCGAGCGTCTCGAGCATCGGCTCGCGCTCGGGCACGCCGTGCTCGAGCCGCTGGGCGAGGAACCGCACGATCTGCTCGGGGATCGCGGCCAGCGCGTCGATGCGGGCGGCGTGGTCCTCGGCGTCGGGAGAGGCGGCCAGGTAGGACAGCTCCGACCGGACGGCGTCGAGCACGTCACCGCGCTCGGCCTCCACCAGCGGCTGGTCGTACCAACGGAACCGGATGCTCCGGGCGAGGTCGCCGACCACCGGGAAGCGCAGCTGGGTGGCGAGCACCAGCCGGTCCAGGACCTCGCGCACCTCGTCCGCGGCCTCCGCCTCGGGCGCCTCCTCGGCGACCCACTGCTGCAGCAGCGCGGTGATGACCATGACGTCGGAGGACGTGCGCTGCTGGGCCAGGAAGATGCGGAAGACCGCCTCCTGCAGCTCGGGGGTCGCATCGAGGTCGGCCACGCCGTAGTGCGCGAGGACCCGTCCGAGCCGGGTGCGGAACGCCTCGGGCAGGCCGCCACGGTCGGCGTCCAGGCTCTGCAGGTAGGTGTGGAAGTGCTCGCGCGGGCTGTGCACGCGGTCCTCGGAGTCGCTCTCCTCCTCCGCCGGCCGGTTGCGGCTGAGCTCGCTGAGGTCGGCGAACACGCGGAGCACGTCCGTCTCGGCCACGAGCGGCCGCATCCCCTGCGCGGCCAGCTCGGCCCTCGCCTGCAGGTAGCCGGACAGGGTCCGCCCCTCGTCGCGGGGGTCGAGGTCGAAGCCGAGCAGCAGGCTGCGCAGGTCGTCCAGGCCGCGGACCGCCCGGTCGTACGCCGAGGTGTCCGCCTGGGTAGGCAGCTCGAGGTCAGCGGCGGTCTCCGGCGCCTCCTCCGGGGCCGCGGCCTCGGCGTCGGCACGCGGCTCGAGACGGACGAGCGCCGTACCGGTCTCGACCTGGCTGCCGGAGGCCACGAGCAGCTCGCGGACCCGGGCGGGGAACGGCGCGTGCAGCACCGTCTCCATCTTCATGCTCTCGAGGACCATCACCGGCGCGCCGGCCTCCACCTCGGCGCCGACCTGCACCGGGGTCGCGACCACGAGGGCGGGCGCGGGCGAGCGCATGATGCCGCCCTCGTCGCGGCTGACGCGGTGGGTGACGCCGTCGACCTCGACCAGCAGGATCGGGCCGTGGGTGGCGGTCAGCAGCCGGAACCCCTGGTCGGCGATGACCAGCCGCCCGGCGTAGGCGTCCAGCCGCTCCAGCTCGGCGTCGACGGTCTGGGTGGAGCCGGCCGCGCCGACGCCGACCCGGAACCGGTGCGGCCCGATCCGCGCGACCGTGACCCGGTGGGCCACCCCCCGCAGCTTGAGGTCGATGGCACGGCCGACCTCGTGCCGGGCCTGGGGACGGCCGCCGTGGGCCGTCTCGAGCAGCCGCTGGCGCTCGACCTGCTCCTCCTCCTCGTAGGCCTCGATCGCGGCGGCGACGAGGGCCACCCCGGCGTGCCGGTGGGAGTACAGCCGCCCCTGGGTGCGGACCCGGTCGATCCACCCGGTGTCGGCGGAACCGTCCACCAGCTCGGGCTGGGCGAGCAGGTCCATCACGAAGCTCTTGTTCGTCGAGCCGCCCTCGATGATGACCGCCGTCTCGGCCAGGGCACGGCGCAGCCGGGCCAGCGCCTCGGTCCGGGTGCGGCCGTAGGCGATGATCTTGGCGATCATCGAGTCGAAGTCGGCGGGGATGGTGTCGCCCTCGCTGACACCCGTGTCGACCCGGATGCCCGGGCCGGCCGGCAGCCGCAGCAGCGCGATCCGCCCCGGCGCCGGCGCGAAGTCACGGTCGGGGTCCTCGGCGTTGAGCCGCGCCTCCACGGCGTGGCCCTGCTCGACCGGCGGCGTCCCCTCCAGGCGTCCGCCGGAGGCCACGTGGATCTGGGCCTTGACGAGGTCCACGTCGGTGGTCAGCTCGGTGATCGAGTGCTCGACCTGCAGGCGGGTGTTGACCTCGAGGAAGGCGAACGAGCGCTCCTGCGGGTGGTAGAGGAACTCGACGGTGCCGGCACCGCGGTAGCCCACGGCGAGCGCCAGCCGCTCGGCCGACTCCTTCAGCTCGGTGACCTGCTCGGGGTCCAGCACCGGCGAAGCGGACTCCTCGATGACCTTCTGGTTGCGCCGCTGGATCGAGCAGTCACGCACCCCGAGCGCCCAGGCGCTGCCCTGCCCGTCGGCGATCACCTGGACCTCGACGTGGCGTGCCCCGGTGACCAGGCGTTCCAGGAAGACCACGCCGCTGCCGAACGCCCGGGCCGCCTCGTCGCGCGTGCGCTCGTAGGCGTCGACCAGGTCGTCCTCGGAGGTGATCACCCGGATGCCGCGGCCACCGCCGCCGGCGGTCGCCTTCAGCATCAGCGGGTAGCCGATGCCCTTGCTCGCGGCGAGCGCGTCGTCGAGGGTGTCGACGGCGCCACGGCTCCACGGCGCGACCGGCACCCCCACCTCCTCGGCGATGAGCTTGGAGCCGATCTTGTCGCCGAGCTGGCGCATGGCCTCGGCGCTGGGGCCGATGAAGGTGACCCCGAGCTGCTCGCACAGGTCGGCGAAGGACGGGTCCTCGGCGACGAAGCCCCAGCCCACCCAGGCGGCGTCGGCACCGGTCTCGCGCAGCGCCTGCGCCAGGACCTTGTGGTCCAGGTAGGGCCGGGCCGAGGCCGGTCCCAGCGGATAGGCGATGTCCGCCTCGCGGACGAAGGTCGCCGTGCGCTCGGCGTCGGTGTAGAGCGCCACGGTCTGGATCGGGTCACCGCCCTCGGCGTTGAGCTCCCGGACGGCGTGGATGAGCCGCATGGCGGCCTCTCCACGGTTGATGATGGCGATACGACTGAACACCGACTGCGCCTCCTGTGACCACGCATCCTGCACGAGCAAACCTTCGAGCCCGGGCTCCGGCCCTCACCCTTTCAGGGCCGCGCCCTACTCGCGAGTATTCCCCCGACACGATCCCCCGGCATCAGTCGGTCGGCTCCACCGCGGTGGGGTCGTCCTGCAGCTCGGTGAGGTCGTCCGCGGACACCGTCTCGTCGTCGCCCCGGGGGCCCGTCCCGCTGCCGCCGAGGTCCTGGTTTCCACCGTCGTCCGCGGCCGCCGCGTCGCCGTCCAGGCGCGCGTCGACCTCGTCGCTCACCGCTGCCGAACGCGCGTCGCCGTGCGCCTCGCCCTCGGCGAGGGTGTCGGTCGGTACGGCGTCGTCGTGCCCTGTGTCGCTCATGGTGTTCCTCTCGTGGACGGGTGGGTTTCCCTACCCTGCCCCGTCGGGGCCCAACCGGCCAACGGGGCACGCGCGGGCTGGGCGAGGATGGGCCCGTGAGGTCATCCCGCTCCCCCTCCCTCGCCCGCGCCCTCGCGGACGGCGTCGTCGTCCTCGACGGAGGGCTGGCCACCGCGCTGGAGGCGCGGGGACACGACCTGTCCTCCGGGCTCTGGTCGGCGCGCCTGCTGCTGGACCGGCCGGACGCGGTGGTCACGGCGCACCGTGAGTTCTTCGCCGCCGGTGCCCAGGTGGCCACGACGGCGTCGTATCAGGTGTCCTTTCCCGGCTTCGCCGCACACGGCCTCGGCCCCGCGGACACCAGCTCCGCCCTGCGGCGCAGCGTGGAGCTGGCGGACCGGGCGCGCTCCGCGATGCCGCCGGACCGGCTCCGATGGGTGGCCGCCTCGGTCGGGCCGTACGGCGCCGCGCTGGCCGACGGGTCGGAGTACCGCGGGACCTACGGGCGCTCCGTGGCCGAGCTGCGCGCCTGGCACCGGCCGCGCCTGGAGGTGCTGATGGACACGGACGCCGACGTGCTGGCGCTCGAGACGATCCCGTGCCTGGCCGAGGTCGAGGCCCTGCTGGCCGAGGTGGACGGGACGGGCGCGCCGTGCTGGCTGTCCCTGACCTGCACCGGCGCGACCACGCGTGCCGGCGAGCCCGTGGACGAGGCGTTCGCGATGGCCGCGGACGTGCCGGAGGTGGTCGCCGTGGGCGTCAACTGCGTCGACCCCGCCGACGTCCCCGAGCTCGTGTCCCGGGCCGCCACGCTCAGCGGCAGACCCGCCGTGGCCTATCCCAACAGCGGCGAGACGTGGAACGCCCTCGACCGGGCCTGGCACGGTCCCCCCACCATCGTCGCGTCCTCCGTGCAGCAGTGGACGGCTGCCGGGGCACGGCTCGTGGGCGGGTGCTGTCGGGTGCTGCCCGAGACCATCGCCGCGGTCGGCGCCGCGGCCGGTGCGCGATGAGCACCCGGGACCTGCGCCCGACGAACTGGGCGGGCAACGTCGTCTACAGCGCCGCACGCTTCTCCAGCCCGTCCAGCGTGCCCGAGCTGCAGGAGCTGGTCGCGTCGAGCGAACGGATCCGCGCACGGGGAACCGGCCACTCCTTCAACGCGATCGCCGACACGACGGGCGACTCCGTCTCGCTGGCCGCAATGCCTGCCGCGCTGTCCTTGGACACCGACAACCAGGCTGTCACCGTGGGCGCGGGGGTCCGCTACGGCGAGCTCGCGGCGTACCTGCAGGGGCACGGGCTCGCCCTGCCCAACCTCGGCTCGCTGCCGCACATCTCGGTGGGGGGCGCCTGCTCGACCGGCACCCATGGCTCGGGGCGCACCAACGGCGTTCTGGCCACATCGGTTTCGGCGCTCGACATGGTCACTGCCGACGGCTCGCTGGCGCACGTCAGCCGGGAGGCGGACGGCGACGAGCTCGCCGGGAGCGTCATCGGCCTGGGGTCGCTGGGCATCGTCACGAGCCTGACCTTGGACGTGGTTCCGACCTTCGACGTGCGCCAGGTGGTCTACGACGACCTGCCCGAGGCCGAGCTCGACCGCCACTTCGACGAGATCCTCTCCGCCGCCTACAGCGTCAGCCTGTTCAGCACCTGGGCCGGTGCCGAGCTGCACCAGGCCTGGCTGAAGCTCCTGGTCGACGACCCGGCCGCAGCCTGGTCCCCCGAGCCTCGCTGGATGGGCGGACGGCTGGCCGACGGGCCGCGCCACATGACACCGGGCCTGCCACCGGTCAACTGCACGCTGCAGGAGGGTGTGGCCGGGCCGTGGCACGAGCGGCTCGCACACTTCCGGGTCGAGTTCACCCCGAGCAGCGGGGACGAGCTGCAGTCGGAGTACTTCGTGCCCGGCGACGCTGCCCGTGACGCCTGGCGCGCCCTGCGCACGCTGGCTCCCCTGGTGGCGCCGGTGGTGCAGAGCAGCGAGATCCGCACCGTCGCTGCCGACGACCTCTGGATCAGCCCGGCCCACGAGCGCGACAGCGTCGCCTTCCACTTCACCTGGCTGCCCGACGCCGCCGCCGTCGCCGCGGTCGTGCCCGTGGTGGAGGCCGCGCTCGCGCCGTACGCGGCACGCCCGCACTGGGCCAAGGTGTCGACCGTGCCCGCCCAGGAGGTGGCGAGGCTCTACCGCCGGTACGACGACTTCGCCGCGCTGCTGGGCCGGCGCGACCCCGGGGGCAAGTTCCGCAACGACCTGGTGGACCGCTTCTTCCCCCGCTGAGCGCATTGTGGCGAGCAGGACCCGCGGGCGCCCGGCACGATCGCGGCTGTGGCGACGAGCGTGCCGCCCGTGGGTCGCCGTGCGCCGCCGTGCGCGAATGAGGGCCGAACCGGAGTCGTCTGGAAGGGTTGGGCCACGGTTGCCACCAGACGCCCCTTCGTTCCCGCCTGGTCGACCGTCGTACCGGTCGTGGCCGTCGTGGCCCTCGTGCTGACGTGGGGCCGGCACCTCGGTCCCTTGCCGGTCACCCTCGTGGCCCTGGTCCTCGCCGCGGCGGTGCTGTCGGCCGTGCACCACGCCGAGGTGGTGGCCCACCGGGTCGGTGAGCCGTTCGGGTCGCTGGTGCTCGCCGTGGCCGTCACCGTGATCGAGGTGGCGCTGATCCTCACGCTGATGGTCTCCGGTGGCCCGGAGTCGGCGTCCCTCGCCCGTGACACCGTGTTCGCCGCGGTGATGATCACCGTCAACGGGATCCTCGGCCTCTCCCTGCTGGTGGGTGCCCTGCGGCACGGCCTCATCCTGTTCAACGCCGAGGGCACCGGGGCGGCGCTGGCCACGGTCACCTCACTGGCCACGCTCAGCCTGGTGCTGCCCAGCTTCACCTCCAGCCGCAGCGGTCCCGAGTTCAGCCCCGCCCAGCTCACCTTCGCCGCCGCCGCGTCGCTGGTGCTGTACGGCGCGTTCGTCCTCACCCAGACGGTCCGTCACCGGGACTTCTTCCTGCCGGTCGCGATACCGGTCGCGGTGCCGGTCGCGCCGGTGCCGGTCGCGGTGCCCGGCACGGCACGTGCCGGCGAGGACACCGCCGCGGCCCCGGCGACCTCGGCCGGCTCGGACGGCGAGACGCACGCGGAGCCACCGTCCGGGCGGGAGACGCTACGCAGCCTCGGGCTGCTCGCCCTGGCGCTGGTGGCCGTCGTCGGGCTCGCGAAGGTGGAGTCCCCCGCCATCGAGGCCGGCGTCGCGGCAGTCGGCTTCCCGCCGTCGTTCGTCGGTGTCGTCATCGCCGTGCTGGTCCTGCTGCCGGAGACGCTCGCGGCGGTGCGGGCCGCACGCCGCAACCGCATGCAGACGAGCCTCAACCTCGCGCTCGGCTCGGCGATGGCCAGCATCGGCCTGACGATCCCCGCGATCGCCCTGGCGACCATCTGGCTGGACGGGCCGTTGCTGCTCGGCCTCGGCGCGACGCAGATGGTGCTGCTCGCACTGACCGTCGTCGTCAGCGTGCTGACCGTGGTGCCCGGCAGGGCGACCCGCCTCCAGGGCAGCGTGCACCTCGTGCTGCTCGCCGCCTTCGTGTTCCTGTCGATCAACCCCTGACGACGGGGCTCCGCCGACGGGCTGCCGGTCAGCGGGGCAGCGGGACGGGGACCGAGGTCGGACCGAGGACCACCGGGCGCCCGTCGGACCAGTCGATGGGGTCGATGCACAGCCGGCGACGCGTCCGCGCCGGGTCCCACGCGTGGTACGCCATCACGTCGAGCCCCTCCGGCGTGGTCACGACGCTGTTGTGCCCCGGCCCGACCACCGTGTCCGGGATGGTCACCAGCAACGGCTCGGAGCCGGCGGGCTCGACCCACGGGCCCTCGGGCCGGTCGGCGACGGCATAGGCCACGCCGTACGTCGGTTCCAGCCACGACCCGCCGGAGTAGAAGAGGTAGTACTGCCCGTCGTGCTCGCGGACGAAGGGACCCTCGAGCGTGTGCCAGTCGTAGACGTCGCCGTACATGGGCCGCTCGCGCTGGTAGATCTGCCAGTCCGCGGACGCCTCGAGGACACCGATGGTGGGCCCGGTGAGGGCCGACATGCCCTGCAGCCGGCGCACCGCCAGCATGGTGCCGACCCGCTCCCCCTCCAGCACGTCGCGGGCGAAGTACAGCCACCACACGCCGTCCCGGTCCTGAAAGGGGTGGGGGTCGATGGCGAACCGCTCGTCGGGAGTGAGGTTCACGTCCAGGTCGCGGTACGGGCCGACCGGGTCGTCGGCCACCGCCACCCGGAGGTGGTGCCCGGCGTCACCGGTGCCGACCGAGTAGTACATCCACCAGCGGCCGTCGGCGTGCGCAACCTCCGGAGCCCAGAAATCCGTGCCCAGACCTGACGGCGGGACCAGGGCGCCGCCGACGCTGCGCCAGTGCACGAGGTCCGGCGACCGCAGGACCTCGAACACCCTGTCGTCGACGCTGCGTCCGGTGCCGATGGCGACGTAGCCGTCGTCGGTCCGCATCACGAAGGGGTCGGCGAAGTAGCCGTCGTGGACGGGGTTGCAGTACTCGAGGCCCATGCGCGCATGGTGCCACGGCGTCGCGCCCCACCTCACGTGGGACCCGCGGCGGGACGACGTGACGGCGCGCCCGCCACTGACCCTGCTGCCGCCATGACCTCCGTGCCGGCGGTGAGCGATGCCGCCGGTCCCGAACCGCCCTTGCCGCAGTGCGACCCGATGCCCGCGCAGCTCCTCTGGGGTTGCCCCTCACCGTGGCTGGAAGGTGTCCGGGGACCGCGCGCGGCGGGCCCGGCGCGAGGCCGCGTAGGACGGCTCACGCAGCTGTGCCACCCAGTCGTAGGTCTCCAGGCCCGGGAGAGCGTTGCGGACCGGGTCGAACGGCCGCGTCGAGTCGCCGCCCGCCGTCCCGTCGATCTCCAGCGTCGCGAAGTCGTGGCGAGGGTGGGTCACCCGTATGTGTCTAACAGCCCGCGACGCCCCCGGCACGTCGGCGTGGCCGGTCGGCGCGGCGGTCCCGGCCGGGGAGCCCGGCCGGGAGCCCGGCCGGGCGGAAGCGGAGCCAGCGGTCAGCGGCTCCGGTTCTCCTTCATCTCCGAGCCGTGCACGATGATCGCCCACAGGACCAGGACGTCCAGGGCGATGATCAGCAGCCCCCAGAAGGGATAGGCGGGCAGGAAGATCAGCTGGGTCACCATGTTGAGCATGACCAGGCCCGTGCCGACGACCCGCGCCCACATGGCGCCGGTCATCAGTGCCAGGCCGGTGCCGATGACGATCAGGCCGAGGATCAGGTGGATCCAGCCCCACGTCGTGACGTCGAAGATGACCGCACCGCGGCTGCCGCTGATGAACACCGCGTCGTTGAAAATGGCGGCGATCCCGCTGATGGCGTTGAGGACCCCCAGCATCATCATCATCACGGCACCGAAGGCGACCCACCCCACCCAGCCGGTGGCCCTCGTCATTCCCATGTGTTGGTGTCCGGTCATGGCGTCCTCCCTCGGTGTCGGCTGCTGTGGCCAAGCGTCCGCCACCCGGTCGCCGGTCCACCTCACCCCCGCGGGGTGAACTGTGCTGCGGCGCCGGCGACGGGGAGCCAGGGCGCACCTCCGGCCCGCGCCCTCATCCCGAGGGCGTCCCGGACGACTGCTCGTGGCGCAGCACCTGGCAGGCCGGTGCGGAGGCCAGCGCGGTGGCGAGCTCGCCCGCCGGGTCGAGACTCTTGACGCGGTCGAGGGTTCGCTGCACGTCGTCGAGCGCCGTGCTCACGATGTCGCGGACCTTCGCCGCCTGGTCCTGCAGCTGCCCGAGGTCGCCCACCGGTGCGGCTGCCATGGCCTCGAGATCGGAGACGTGAGCCTTCAGCCGGGCAGACAGCCCTGACAGCTCGTCCTTGACGGCCGTTCCTGACGCGGTGCCGGGCGCACCGAGCTGTTCGAGCTCGGTGCGCAGCTGGTCGGTGGCCTCGGCCACGCCGTACAGGCGCGCCCGCACCTCGCCCCTCAGCCGCTCTGAGGGCGACTGCCCCGTGACCGTCGGCGTCGGCGTCGGCCGTGTCACCTGCGTCCGGACGGAGGCCTCCCACGCTGCGAGCGCTGCGCACAGGCCGGAGGCCCACTGCCCCGCCGGCCCCTGCGCCGAGGCTGATGGCGGTGCCGAGCTGGTGGGTGCGGCGGTCGACCTCGTCGGGGCCGCGGTCGACGACACGCTGCCCGTCTGCTGCGGCGCGGCGCCGGAGCCTCCGCATCCCGCCAGACCACCGGCAGCCAGGACGGCCACCAGGGCCGCGGCGGCGTACCACGGGCCGGTGGCCCCCTTGCGGGGAGCGGCTGCGCATGCGGGTCGCATGGGAGCCTCCGGTGGTGGCCGAGCCGACGCTGGTGGTCCGGTCCGTCCCCGTGTGCGGACCGGTCCGCACCGACCCTCTCCCGGATGGGCGCCCGTCCACCTCACCCGCCGGGGGTGATCACCGGCCCCGGCCGCGTCGCCCGCGTGCCGAGGCGCCAGCCGCGTAGGCCCGGCGTCAGGCGGAGCCGCCCGCCCCGTCGGCGTAGTCCTCGTACCGCTTGCCCCCCTGGTGACCCAGGCTCGTGTCCGGCTCGGAGGTCTCGGGGGCGTCGACGCTCTCCGAGGCCACCTCGGCCCGGCCGAGGTCCCCCGTCAGCGGCAGGCCGAAGTCAGCCCCGGCCACGGGCTCCTCGCGCTGCTGCAGCGCCGCGGCCTGTTCCGCGGACGGCTCCGGCGCGTCGTCGCTGCCGCCCCATCCCTCGACGCGGGGGTCGGGCTTGCTCAGGTCACGGTCTGCGTGGGCATCGCTCATGGCAGAAGCCGTACCCACGTCGGCGCCAGCCATGCGGTGCACCGTGCGCGGCGCCGTGGCCGAGCGGGAGGCCTGCGTCCGGTGGAGCCGAGGACCTCAGGCCGCAAGGAGCCGCTCACGCAGGTGACGCAGCTTGCGCTCGCCGTGGCTGCCCGGCGTGGCGTGCACGCCGAAGGGGAAGACCGCCAGCTCCTTGGTGGAGGAAATCTCGTGGTAGGCGGCGTAGACGGTGGAGGGCGGGCAGATCTCGTCCATCAGCCCCACGCTGAGCAGGCACTCCGCGGTGATCCGGCGCGCCAGCAGGGCGCAGTCGACGTAGCGCAGCGTGTCCAGCGCCTGGGGCACCAGGTCGGCGTGCTGGGCGAGGAAGTCCGCGATCTCGGCGTAGGGGTAGCCGCCGGTGATCGTGACCGCCCGCTGGAGGTCGCACAGGAACGGCACGTCGGCGTGGCACACCCTGACCCGGTCCCCCGACAGCGCCGCCGCGGCCAGCGCCAGCCCGCCGCCCTGGCTGCCACCGGCCACGGCGAGGCGGGAAGGGTCCACGCCGGGGAGCTCGGCCGCCACGTCGACGGCCCGCGCGGCGTCGGTGAAGAGCCTGGAGAAGTAGTAGGTGTCGGGGTCGGCGATGCCGCGGGTCATGACCCCGGGGTACTCCGGTCCGGAGCCGGCGGGCATGCGGTCCCCGGTCGCCCCGACCGTCCAGCGGCCGCCCTGTCCGCGGGTGTCCATCACGAGGTTCGCGAAGCCGGCGCCCGGCAGGACCATGTGCTCGGTCGGGACGCCGCGGCCGCCGCCGTACCCGATGAAGGTGACGACCAACGGCAGGGGCTCGTCCGGCGCGACGCCCGCAGGGCGCAGGTACCAGCCCCGGATGCGGTCGCCGTCCGACCCGGAGAACTCGACGTCCCAGACCGGCGTGGGGCCGTAGGCGTCGGGGGCGTGGCGGTCCAGCGTCAGCGGGGCGGCGACCGACCTGGCCTTGTCCAGCCGCTGCGCCCACCACTGGTCGAGCCGCTCCGGCTCGGCGGTCGTGATCCGGTAGGTGAGCAGCTCCTCGGCGGAGAGGTCGAACAACGGCACGGTGGCTCCTGGGCGGGTTGGTGGGCGATGAGGACAGGTGGTGGTGCAAGGCTTCAGGCGTCTCGCCCCAGCGACCGCAGGTCGTGCATCTGGGGCGCGAACTCACTGTGCAGGACCATCGACGCGGCGCCGACCGCGCCCACGTCGTCGGCGATCGGGGAGAGCCGCACCTGCACGTCGTGGTTGGCCCGGGCGAAGCTGCGGGTCGTCAGCTCCCGGCGCACGGCCGAGACGTAGCGCTCCCCCACGTGCGCGAAACCCTGACCCGCGAGCACCAGCAGCTCCAGGTCGAACAGGTTGACCAGCGTGACCACGCCCAGGGCGAGATAGCGTGCCGACCGCTCGACCGCCTCCACGGCATACGGCACACCGGCGCCGGCGGCACGGGCGATCCGCGCATGGTCGGCGCGCACCCCGCGCCCGGAGGCTGACAGGTGCACGCCGGTGTCGGCGTCGGGGAAGTCGGCGGCGTGCTGCCGGGCGGCGGCGACGATGCTGCGCGGAGCGGCGAAGAGCTCGAGGCAGCCGCGGTTGCCGCAGAAGCACTCCTCACCGTCGACGTCGAGCGAGATGTGGCCGATCTCGCCGGCGTTGGAGCTGCTGCCGCGGTAGACCTGCCCGTCCACGAAGATGCCCGCACCGATGCCGGCTCCCATGTAGATGCACGCGAAGTTCGTTGCGGCGTCGGCGCCGCCGACCCACCGCTCGCCCATCACGGCGACGGTGGCGTCGTTGTCGACGAGGACCGGCAGCCCGGGGAGCAGCTCCTCCAGCCGGTCCTGCAGTGCGACGTCGTGCCACGCGGGCAGGTTCGGCGGCGTGAGCACCATCCCGCGGTGGTGGTCGATCGGGCCCGGGACGGCGACGCCGACGCCGGTGACGAGCCGCCGGTCCACCCCGGCGTGGGCGACGAGGTCCTCCACGTCGGCTGCGATGCGGGCGATGACCGTGGCCGGCGGGCTGCGATGGCCACCGCGGCGGCTGCGCCGCTCCAGCACCTTGCCGGCGAGGTCGACCAGGACGCTCGTCGTGGCCTCCGCGTCCACCTGGACGCCGACGGCGAACCCGGCCCAGGAGTTCACCCGCAGCAGGGTGCGCGGCTTGCCGCCGGTCGAGGCGCCCTGGCCCGCCTCGACGACATAGCCCTCCGCGATGAGGCGGCGGACGATGTTGGTGACCGTCGGGGCCGTCAGGCCGGTCAAGGCGGCCAGCTCGACCCGGCTGAGCTCCCCACGGGTGCGGATGGTGTCGAGGACGACGCCGCGGTTGTAGCTGCTCACCAGGGGGAGGTTCGCTCCACCGCGCGTCATCGGACTCCTCCTTGGGCTCGTGGTGCCGACCGTACCGCGGCGCAGCAGGGACGAGCCCCGCCGACGTCTTGCCAACTTCATCAAATGAAGTTAGAAACGATCCCGGTGAACCGCGGCAGCAGCACCGCATGAGCCCCACCGAGAGGACCTTCCCCGTGAAGACCGCACTGCACGACGCCTGGGCCCTCCGCCCCCTGGAGGGGCCCCTGCCCGCAGCGCTCGCCCACCTCCAGGACAGTGGCGCCGGCCCCGTGCCGGCCACCGTGCCCGGCTGCGTCCACACCGACCTGCTCGCCGCCGACCTCATCGCCGACCCCTACCTGGACGAGAACGAGCGGCTGCTGGAGTGGATCGGGCACACCTCCTGGCGCTACAGCACGACGTTCCGGGCGGCCGCGGCGGCGCCGGGTGAGCGCGTCGACCTCGACTTCGAGGGGCTCGACACGGTGGCCACGGTCAGCCTCAACGGCACCGTGCTCGGGTCGACCGCCAACATGCACCGCAGCCACCGGTTCGACGTCCGCGACCTCCTGGTGCGATGGGGACAACGAGCTGACCGTCGACTTCGCCGCCCAGACCGACGCCACCCTGCAGGCGAGCGAGGACCTCGGGCCTCGTCCGCACGTCAACCGCTACCCCTTCAACGGCATCCGCAAGATGGCCTGCAACTTCGGCTGGGACTGGGGGCCCGAGCTGGTGACCGCCGGGATCTGGCGGCCGGTGACGCTGCACCGGTGGACGCACGGCACGCCTCGCGGCAGTCCGCCCGCTCGTGGGCGTGCAGGGCAGCACCGGCACCGTCGAGGTGCACGTCGACGTGGAGCGCGCGGCCGGCAGCCAGCCGGTGCGGGTCGCGGCGGACGTCGCGGCGTCAGGACGCCGAGGTCGAGGTCGGGCCGGACGGCACGGCCGTGCTGCGGCTCGAGCTGGCCGACGTGTCGCTGTGGTGGCCGCGCGGCCACGGCGAGCAGCCGCTCTACCCGGTGCGCGTGCGGCTGCTGGCCGACGACGACGAGCTGGACGACGTGGCGAGCGGCGGGTCGGGCTTCCGCACCGTCGACGCTCGACACGACGCCGGACGCCACGGGACGCCGTTCACGCTTCGTCGTCAACGGCAAGCCCATCTTCGTGCGAGGCGCCAACTGGATCCCCGACGACTGCTTCCCGAGCAGGATCGACCGCGCCCGCTACGACCGGAGCATTGCGAACGCCACCGAGAGCGGCATGAACCTGCTGCGGGTCTGGGGCGGCGGGATCTACGAGAGCGACGACTTCTACGAGATCTGCGACGAGCTCGGCCTGATGGTCTGGCAGGACTTCCTCTTCGCCTGCGCGGCCTACGCCGAGGAGGAGCCGCTGCGCGGCGAGGTCGAGTCGCCGAGGCGCGGGAGGCTGTCACGCGGCTCACGCCGCACCCGAGCCTCGTGCTGTGGAACGGCTGCAACGAGAACATCTGGGGCCACGAGGACTGGGGCTGGAAGGAGACACTCGGCGACCTGAGCTGGGGCATGGGCTACTACACCGAGATCCTGCCCGCGATCGTCGCCGAGCTCGACCCGGCGCGGCCGTACTCCGCGGGCAGCCCGTGGTCGCTCGACACCTCGCGTCACCCCAACGACCCCGACCACGGCACGATGCACATCTGGGACGTCTGGAACCAGGTCGACTACACCGTCTACGGGAGCTACGTGCCGCGCCTCGCGTCCGAGTTCGGCTACCAGGGCCCGCCGGCGTGGTCGACGCTGACCCGCGCCGTGCACGACGAACCCCTGCGCGCCCGACTCCCCCGGGATGCTGCTGCACCAGAAGGCCGAGGACGGCGACGGCAAGCTCACCCGCGGCCTCGAGCCGCACCTGGAGGTCCCGGAGGACATGGAGGACTGGCACTGGGCGATGTCGCTGCAACCAGGCCCGGGCCGTCGCCTTCGGCGTCGAGCACTTCCGGTCCTGGGCACCGCGCTGCGCCGGCACCATCGTCTGGCAGCTGAACGACTGCTGGCCGGTCACCTCCTGGGCCGCCGTCGACGGAGACGGACGTCGCAAGCCGCTCTGGTACGCGCTCAAGCACGTCTACGCCGATCGGTTGCTCACGGTCCAGCCCCGGGACGGGGCCCTGGCCGTCGTCGCGGTCAACGACTCCGACCAGCCGTGGACCGGCAGCCTCTCCGCCACCCGCACCGCGCTCGACGGCGGCGGCCTCGCCAAGGAGTCGCTGACGCTGGACGTCGCCCCCCGCTCCACCACGACGCTCGAGCTGCCGACCGCGCTGGCCATCGCCGAGGATGCCGCCGCGGAGGTGCTGGTCGTGGAGGGCGCCGGCACGCGGGCCCTGTGGTTCTTCGCCGAGGACAAGGACCTCGCGCTCTCCCCCGGGCTGGAGGCGCGGGCCGAACGGACCGACGACGGCTACGCCGTCCACGTGACGGCCGGCTCGCTGCAGCGGGACGTCACCGTGCTCGCGGACAAGGTGGACCCCGCGGCGGTCGTCGACGACGCGCTGGTGACCGTGCTGGCCGGCGAGACCGCCACGTTCCGGATCCGCACCAGCGCCGACGTCGACCCGCAGGCGTTCCTGGCGCCGGCCGTCCTGCGGTGCACCAACCAGCTGGTCTCCTGACGGCCTGCACCGACAACGGCGGCCGGTACGGCGACGGAGAGGGCTACCGCGTGGTCTACTCCAGCACCAGCACCACCTCGGTGCTGAAGGCCCACGCGCAGCGCGTGAACAGGGCTCCGGCCACCCGATGAGCCCGGACGACCGACGAGCACGACCAAGGAGGACCCCATGACCTGGCTGACGGATCCCGCCCACCGGCGCTGGCTGGAGGGTGAGACGGACCGCTTGCTGGAGTTCAGCCGCGCGGCGCGCCACCCCTCCGGGGGCTTCGCGTGGCTGGACGAGCGCGGTCGCCCGTTGCTGGACCAGCCGGTCGAGCTGTGGGTCACCTGCCGGATGACGCACGTGTTCGCGCTGGGGCAGCTTCTGGGCCGGCCGGGGTGCGGGCCGCTCGTCGACCACGGCGTGCAGGCGCTGCAGGGGCGACTGCGGGACCTCGCCCACGGCGGCTGGTTCGCCGCCGTGGGCGAGGACGGGGTGACCGATCCCGGCAAGGAGACCTACGGGCACGCCTTCGTCGTCCTCGCTGCCTCCAGCGCCACCGCGGCCGGTCACCCCCAGGGCCGTCGCCTCCTCGAGGATGCGCTCACCCTGATGGACCAGCGCCTGTGGTCCGAGGGGGACGGCATGGTCGTCGACCGGTGCGACGAGGCCTTCACCACGGTGGAGCCCTACCGCGGCGTCAACGCCAACATGCACACCGTCGAGGCGTTCCTGGCCGCCAGCGACGTCACCGGCGACCCGCTGTGGCGGGCCCGCGCGCTGCGCATCACCGAGCGGGTGCTCGGCTTCGCCCGCGACTCCTCCTGGCGGATCCCCGAGCACTACGACGAGGGCTGGCACCCCCAGCCGGGCTACAACGACGACAAGCCGCGCGACCGGTTCCGACCGTACGGCGCGACGGTCGGTCACGCGATGGAGTGGGCGCGGCTGGCGCTGAACCTGCGGGCGGCACTCGGCGACGAGGCCCCGGACTCGTTGCTGCCGTCGGCGTGCTCGCTCTTCGAGCGCGCCGTTGCGGACGGTTGGGCGGTCGACGGCAGGCCCGGTTTCGTCTACACCACGGACTGGGACGGCACGCCGGTCGTGCGCCACCGGATGCACTGGGTGGCCGCCGAAGCCACGGCCACCGCTGCCGTGCTCCACGCCGTCACCGGTGACCCGTCGTACGCATCGTGGTACGAGACGTGGTGGGACCACATCGATCTCGACCTCCGCGACCGTGACGGCGGCTCGTGGTGGCACGAGCTCGACGGCGACAACCAGCCGTCCTCGACGGTGTGGTCGGGCAAGCCGGACACCTACCACGCGCTGCAGGCCACCCTCGTGCCGCGGCTCCCGGCCGCGCCGTCCTTCGCCACGGCCCTGGCCGGTGGGCGGCTCGACCACTGAGCGTCGGTCACGACGTGACGGGCTCCCGGCGCCCGGGCCCCCCGCTTTCGGCACTGCCGCCGGGAGCCGGGCGGCGGCTACGGTGACGGCATGGTGCGGGCCCGCGGCTGGCGGTGGCGCCGGACGGGGAGCTGCACGCCGTACGGCGCCACAGGCGAGCCGCTGACATCCGTCCGACGGGGGTGTGGTTGCCGGCGCCAGGTCTGCCTCGTCGAGACGGGCTGCTGCGCGGTGCAGGTCCTCGGCTGCGGTCCGCGGTCCGCCCTCATGGCTCCGTCGCTGGTCCGGCGGTCGGCGCGCGCGGCCGGACCGCGCAAGGGTGCGGACCGGGTGCGGGACCGGCTGCTGCGGGCCGCGCTCGAGGCGATCACCATCTACCAGCACGAGATCGGTCCTTCGCTTTCTCCGTGCTGCCGCTTCACACCGGGGTGCTCGACCTACGCCGCGACCGCGCTGGAGGAGCTGGGCCTGCGCCGTGGGGGCTGGCTCGCGACCCGGCGCCTGGTGCGCTGCCACCCATGGGCGGTGGGCGGGCACGACCCCGTGCCGCCGTCCGCTCTGCGCGCCCCCTGAGCGGGTGCGAGGCCGCGGCAGACGGCGGGCACGGGCCACGCGTCGACGTACCGCTCGTCATGGCCGCAGGGGTGAGGGTCGTGGTGGTGCCCGCCCGCACGACCGGTGCCGACGCACAGGCGGTCCCACGCGCCGCCTCGCCGACCGCAGGGGGCAGGCCTTCTGGCCCTGCCGCGGGCGGTCCGCGTCGGGAATCGTCGCACGCGTGAGAGGAACCGTACGGATCGGCCGGCTGGCGGGCGTGCAGGTCCAGGTACATTGGAGTCTGCTGCTGATCTTCGCGCTCATCGCGTGGAGCCTGTCCACGGCCACCTTCCCGACGCAGTACCCCCGCTCCCCGGGGTGGGAGCTGCTGGTGGCCGGGCTCGGCGGGGCCGTTCTCTTCCTGCTCGGTCTGCTCGCGCACGAGGCCTCGCACGCCGCGGTGGCCCGGCGCAACGGCATCGAGGTCGACAGCATCACGCTCTGGCTGTTCGGCGGCGTCGCCCAGCTGCACGGCAAGGCGGCCGCTCCGGGGGTCGAGCTGCGGGTGGCCGGCGTGGGGCCCTTGGTGAGCCTGCTGCTCGGTGCTGGGTACGGGCTCCTTGCGGCGGGTCTCGGCACCGCCGGTCTCACGGGTCCCCTGGTCGGCGCGTGCGTCTGGCTGGCCGGCGTCAACGTGCTGCTGGCGGTGTTCAACGCGATCCCGGCCGCGCCGCTGGACGGTGGGCGGATGCTGCGGGCAGCGCTGTGGCACTGGCGCGGCGACCCGTTGTGGGCGACGGTCACTGCGGCCCGGGCGGGACGGATGCTGGGGATCTTCCTGGTTGTCCTCGGCCTCTATGGGTTCCTCCGGACCGGCGGGATCTCGCTGCTGTGGCTGGGCTTCATCGGCTGGTTCCTGGCCGGCGCGGCCACGGCCGAGGAGCAGCAGGCCCTGCTCGAGGACCGGTTGACGTCGGTGCGGGTGGGCGACGTGATGTCCCCGCACCCCGACACCGCGCCGGCGGACATCACCGTGCAGGAGCTCATCGACGGGTACCTGTTCCAGCGACGTCACTCCACGTTCCCGCTGCTGGCCGGCGGACACCTCGTCGGTCTGGTCACGCTCCGCCGACTGAAAGCCGTTCCCGCCGGCCGGCGGGCGCTGACCACCGCTCGTGAGATCGCCTGTCCCATCGACGAGGTGCCGGTCACCACGGCGGATACGCCTCTGCCGGAGCTGATCCCGCGCCTGAATGCGAGCCCGGACGGCCGCGCCCTGGTGCTCGAGGACGGTCGCCTCGTGGGCGTGGTCTCCCCCACGGACGTCAGCCGCGCCGTCGAGAACGGGACGCTGCGCAGCGCCTCCTCGAGCCAGCCCACCAGGGCTCGGGCATGAGGTGGGCACCACGGCGGCGGGCTAGGGCGGCCGTACGCCGTGCATCCCCGACCCGGAGGACCCGAAGGCCCGACGCTGCTTCGGCACCAGCGGCGCGCTGACCGCCGTGACGCACGTTCCCCGTCGTAGGGCCACGATCTGGACCGTGCGGGCCGGAACGAAGCCGGTGGCGTACGCCAAGGGAATCACCAACGTCACCGACCTCGCCTTCGGCCGGGACGGCTCGCTCTACGCCGTGCAGATCGCGACGAACGGCTTGCTCAAGGGCCCCAAGGGGTCACTGGTGAAGGTGTCGCACACAGGTGGGAAGCCGACGGCCATCGCCGGCAACCTGCCGTCGCCCTACGGCGTTGCGGTGCAGGGCCGCTCGGCGTACGTGAGCACCTGCAGCATCTGCGCCGGGGCGGCCAGGTGCTGCGCATTCCGTTGCCCTGAGACGGCGCCCATCACTCCTGGCGGTGGGTGGCTCGCACCGGCAGCCAGACGACCAGTCCCATGATCGCCATGGCCAGCGGCACGTGCACCGCGGTCAGGGAGTCCACGTGCTCGTCCCGGATCAGGCCGCCGAGGTAGGCCTCGAGGACGAGCAGCACCGTCAACGCTGCGCTCCCGGCCCACAGGTCGCGGCGGCTCCGCAGCTTCCAGAACGCCACGACCGTGGCCACGGCCGCCAGCAGGATCGCGATGTCGCCGCCACGGGCGTGCACGTCGACCCAGCTCTCGGCGCCGGACGCGTGCCCGTCGTCCCGGAGGAAGAGACCTGCCCACAGTCCCTGCAACAGCACGGCCAGCGCGGTGAGGCCGATCACGGCGTTGTACAAGGGGTTCCGGGCTCGTCGGCGGGTGGTCGTGGGAGTGGACGTGCGTGTGGTGCTGGTCAAGGGAGCTCCTCGGGCCGGATCGGACAGGTCCGTCCCAGCATGCGGGGACGCCCTCGACCTCGCACGTCCAGACACGCCGTAGCACCGACACCGGGGTGCAGCGCCACCCGTGCGGCGCGTGCTCAGCCGGCGGTGATGAGCCCGTAGTGGCCGTCGTAGCGTCGGTAGAGGACGCGGCCCCGCCCCGTGCCGGGGTCGAGGTGGAAGACGAAGGGGGCGCCCGCCAGGTCGAGGTGCTCCACCGCCTGCGCCTCCGTCATCGGCGCCGCCGCTCTCGCCCCCTCGGGCAGGCGCGCCTGCGGCGTCCCCGCGGGCGACGTCCCCGGGTTTGACGTCCCCGCGGTGCGACGTCTCCAGGTGCAGGCGTGCGCCGTCTGCCGTCTGTCCGCCGTAACCACCGGCGGGCAACCGGTAGACCACCGCGTCCTGCCCGCTGGAGCGGTCCGTGAACAGGAAGAAGTCGTGCCCGACCTGCTCCATGTCAGCGACCGCCTCGTCGGGGGTGGTGGCCTCCAGCGCCAGCATCTTGTGCCTCACGACGGTCCGCTCCTCGACGGGCCGGTCGCGGTACTCCGGCCGCCCCTGCGGAAGGTCACCGTGGCGCCACTCGTGATCGCCGGCCACGCCGGTGCGGTGGTGCCGGTTCTGCACCCGCCCCTCGAGCTGCATCAGCTGTCGCCGGAGGCGCCCCTCCAACAGGTCCACGGCCTCATGGGTGTCGGCCGCCGCGACGTGGGCGCGCAGCGGCGCGCCGTTCACGTCCAGCGTCGCCTCGGCCAGTGCGGGACGCGTCCGGGCCGGGTCCCCCACGACCTCCAGCACCACGTGGGCGTAGAGAACGGGCCGGGTCGAGTAGTCCGCGACGTGACCGATCTTGTCCGCGGCGTAGTCGCGGCTGTCCACCGGGACCTCGCCACCACGCACGGTCACCTGCACCTCGGGAGCCGGCGCACGGCGGGTGCGCTTGCTGCTCATGGCCGTTCGCCTCGTCGTATCGGGGTCTTCATGGTCGCTGGCACGGACCCCACCTCCTCAGGCGCTCCCTCACGCTAGCCCTGCGGGGGCGGACGCCGGACGGGCCGATGGTCCCGGGGCGGCCCTGGAGGGCGGATCGGCTCCCGTCGAGCCCCTCAGTCGCGGCCGGTGGTCGCGCGCGGGACCGGAGCACGTCCGGCCGGCTGGGTGGGCGGCGGCGTGCTGGGCGTACGGCGCCCCAGCGGAACGGTCAACGGCCGGTCGGCCGTGACCACGACCGGCTCCCCCGCGTGCCGCAGGACCAGCCGCGCGTCGGAGCCGTCCCGGATGGTGTAGGTCACGCGCCGATGGTCGACGTCGACGAGCAGCCGCACGTCACGCCAGCACCAGGCGGAAGCGCAGCCGCCGGATCGCCTCGGGCAGCATGGGGTCCAGCGACAGCACGCCCTCATCGTCACGCAGGCCGCCGAAACCCGCGACCAGGGCGATCCACGAGCCGGCCAGCGCTGCCATGTGCAGCCCGTCGCGGGTGTTGTGGTGCAGGTCGCGCAGGTCGATCAGCGCGGCCTCGTAGGCGTACTCGTAGGCCAGCTCGCAGGTGCCCCACCTCGGCGCACATCACCGCCTGGGTGCACGCCGAGAGCGAGGAGTCGCGCACGGTCCGCGACTCGTAGTAGCTCGACGTTGCGTGCCTTCTGCTCGGCGGTGAACACGTGGCCCTGCCACTGCATCGCGAGCACCAGGTCGGCCTGCTTGACCACCTGGGCGGGATACAGCCGGACGTACGGCGCGTGCAGCAGCAACGGGTAGTGCCCCTCGCTGGCCGCGAAGTCCCACTCGCTGAAGGTCGTGAAACCCTCGCACTGCTCGTGCACGCCCGAGCTCCTCGTCGTAGGGCAGGTGCACGTCGCCGCGGCGTCACGCCAGGCGGCCGTCTCCTCCGTCGTCACGCCCAGGTCGGTGGCCGACCTCCGGGCTCCGGGCGCACGCATCGGCTGCGCTGCGCAGGTTGTGGGCGGCCATCAGGTTGGTGAAGACGTTGTCGCGGACCACGGCCGTGTACTCGTCCGGCCCGGTGACCCCGTCGACGTGCCAGACCCCGTGGCGGTCGTGGTGGCCGAGGGACAGCCAGAGCCGCGCCGTCTCCGACCAGCACCGCCAGGCCGCACTCGCGCCTCGAGCGACTCGTCCCCCGGTCACCACGCGGTAGCGCTCGAAGGCCGCCGCGACGTCGGCGTTGACGTGCCAGGCGGCCGTTCCGGCCGGCCAGTACGCCGAGCACTCCTGTCCGCGGATGGTGCGCCAGGGGAACGTCGCCCCCTGCAGCCCGAGCTGCGCCGCGCGGTCACGGGCCAGGTCGAGCGTGGAGGCCCTCCAGCGCAACGCGTCCGCCGCGGCCCGCGGGACGGTGTAGGTCAGCACCGGCAGGACGAAGCCCTCGGTGTCCCAGAACGCATGGCCGTCGTAGCCGGATCCGGTCAGGCCCTTGCCGGCGATCGCGCGGCGCTCCGCCCGGGCGCTGGCCTGCAGGACGTGGAACAACCCGAACCGCACCGCCTGCTGCAGGTCCGCGTCGCCCTCGACCTCGACGTCGGCGCTGTCCCAGAAGTCGTCGAGATACTGCCGCTGCCCGTCCAGCAGGCCCTGCCAGCCGCTGTACCGCGCACTGGCCAGCGCCGCCGCGACCTGGTCGCGTAGCGCGGGTCGGGAGCGCAGGGCGGACCAGCCGTAGGACATGTACTTCACGATGCGCAGGCGCTGTCCGGGTCGCAGCCCGCAGATCACGGTGGTGCGGGCCCAGTCGTCCGTGGCGTCGGTGCCGACCTCGACCCGGCCGGGGACCTCCACCTCGTGGTCCATGCCGGCGGCCAGGAGCAGCCCGCTGGACCTCGTCCGGTGCAGCAACAGCGCGCTGCGCTCGGCGTGCTCGTGCATGCACCGCCTCCAGCGGCTGGTACAGCGCCGCCGAGACGCGGGGGTCCTCGGAGGACACCGGCTGGTCCTCGTTGGCGACCAGCTCGGACTGCACCGTGACCCGGGTGAACTGGTCGACGCGCCTCCACGACGTACTCCAGTCGCGGCCACCCCGCGATGGGCGAACGACACGAGCCGGGTCGAGGTGACCTTCACCTCCTTGCCGGCCGGCGAGCGCCAGTGCGCCTGCCGCACCGAGGGTGCCCGGCGCGCAGGTCGAGCACCCGCTCGTGGTCGAGCACCTCGCCGTACCGGACGTCGAAGGGCTCGTCGTCGACGAGCAGCCGCATCACCTTGCCGTTGGTGACGTCGACCAGCGTCTGGCCGTCCTCCGGGTAGCCGTAGCCCGCCTCGGCGTACGGCAGCGGCCGCGTCTCGTAGAAGGAGCCCAGGTAGGTGCCGGGAGCCCGTACGGCTCACCCTCGTCGAGGTTGCCGCGCAGGCCGATGTGGCCGTTGGAGAGGGCGAACAAGGACTCGCTCTGGGCCAGCAGCTCGAGGTCCAGACGGGTCTCGCGGACGTGCCACGGCTCGACGGGGAACGCTTCCTCACTGATCACCGGTGGCTCACAGCAGCTCCTGCCAGGTCCTCGACGACGACGTCGGCACCGTGGCGGCGCAGCGCCTCCGCGTGCCCGACCCGGTCGACACCGACGACGATCCCGAAGGCGCCCGCCCGGCCGGCGGTCGACGCCGGACACCGCGTCCTCGAAGACCGCGGCCCGGCCCGGCGCCACGCCGAGCCGCTCGGCGCCGCGCAGGAAGGAGTCAGGGGCCGGCTTGCCGGCGAGGTGCTCCTCCCGGATCGTCACGCCGTCCACCCGCTGGTGCACGTAGGTGTCCAGGCCCGTGACCTCGAGCACCTCCTGCGTGTTCGCGCTGGAGGACACCACCGCGACCGCGAGCCCGGCGTCGCTCACCGCGTTCACGTACCGACGCGAGCCCTCGAACACGGTGACGCCGCCCTCGTGCACCGAGCGCAGGAACAGCTGCGTTCTTGCGGTTGCCCAGGCCGGCGACCGTCTCGGCGTCGGGCTCGTCGCCGGGCTCCCCCTCGGGCAGGTCGATGGACCTGCTCTCCAGGAACGAGCGCACCCCGTCCTCGCGGGGCCTGCCGTCGACGTACTCCTGGTAGTCCCGGGTGGGGTCGAACGGCGACGAACGGCTCGTCCCGTCCGGGCGGCTCGCTCGCGCAGGTAGCCGTCGAACATCTCGGCCCACGCCGTGGTGTGGAGCCGGGCGGTGTCGGTCAGGACGCCGTCGAGGTCGAACAGGCAGGCCACCACACCCTCCGGCAGACCGAACACGGGCACCCCTCTTCTCAGGCCGCCTTCACGGTAGCGGGCGCGGTGCCGCTGTGCCCGTCGTTCCGGTTCCCACTGCCTCCCGCGCACGGCTTACACGCACGGCTTCCCGGTCCCGGGCGCGCGGCCTCGGCGCGAAAGGCGGCGCGGCGGGATTGCCTGCCGACTTCGGGGGTAGGAGGTAGCCGACCTCGCAGCCGTACGGGTCCGGACCCGACCCGCGCGGTGCCGCCCACGTCACAGGCGGTGCCGGCCTGGCCGTCGCATCGCAGCCGCAGCCGCCGAGAAGGAGCGTCGACCATGGAGCCCCTGCCAGAGACCCGGGAGACGCTGCGCCGACTCCGCCTCGGCACCGACGTGGACCTCGAGGCGACGCTGGCGCGCCAGGCGGACCGGGTCCTGGAGATCGTGCCCGACTGCGTCGGGTTCAGCATCAGCTACCTCGAGGAGGGACTCACCTTCACCCTGGTCGCCGCGCCCGAGGAGATCGCCGTCCTCGACGCGATCCAGTACCTCCATGGCGGGCCCTGCATCGAGGCGGCGACGTCCGGCAAGCGGATGGACGTGCCAGACGTCGACCCGCTCGATGAGGGGGCATGGCAGCGGTACGCGCTGGCCGGGGCTGCGCGGGGCGTTGCCAGCAGCCTGTCCCTGCCGATCCGTGAGGGCGGCGACGAGGGACACGTGGTGGGGTCGGTCAACCTGTACGGCGCGTCCGGGAATGCGTTCACCGGCCACCACGACCAGCTGGCAGCCCTGTTCGGTGCGTGGGCGCCCGGCGCGGTGAGCAACGCCGACCTGTCCTTCAGCACCCGGCTGGCGGCGGCTGCGTCGCCGGCCCGGGCACGCGAGCGCACGCTGCTGGACGAGGCGGTCGGGGTGCTCGCCGAGTCCGAGCACCTGGACGTCGGCACGGCCGAGCTGCGCCTGCACGAGGCGGCCGCCCGGGCCGGCCTGACCGACGTCCAGATCGCGCGGGCCGTGCTCGAAGCCCACACCCCCGGCCGCCACGGCTGAGCGGGCGCCGCTGCCCGGGCGGCGCCCCCGCCCCACCGCGCTTCTGACGGGTGGTCACCCGGCGGTGGTCGTGCCGCGGGAGGTCTGCGGCTGACGTGGCCCGCGCCGGCTGGGCAGCGCCTGCTCCACCGCGGCGTCGTACTCGTCGGTGACCTGGGCGGTCGAGCGCCGCGGCATCAGCAGCAGGGCGATGAAGGCGAGGACGCAGCACAGGATGATGTACCAGCTGATCCCGGTGCTCGAGCCGGTGTTCTTCAGGATGGCCGCGGCGATCAGTGGTGCCGGCCCCCCGGCGATGACCGACGCGAGCTGGTAGCCGATCCCCGCGCCGCTGTAGCGGATGTTGGCGCCGAAGCTCTCCGAGATCAGCGCCGCCTGCGGGCCGTACTGCATGTCGTGGAAGACCAGCGACAGCACGATCGCCAGCAGCACCAGCCCGTACTGCCTGGTGTTCAGCAGACCGAAGTAGGGAAAGGCGAACACCGCGGTGGCGACGATCCCGATGCCGTACATCAGTCGACGGCCGATGACGTCGGACAGGAAGCCGAAGAACGGCACGCTGACCAGGCCGACGGCCGCCGCGACAAGGGTGGCGTTGAGCAGCGGGTCGCGGTTCAGCGAGAGCTTCTCGGTGCCGTAGGTGAGCACGAACGTGATGAACAGGTAGAACGGCGCCTGCTCGGAGAGACGGACGAACGCCGACGTGAGTACCTCCCGCCACTGGCGCCTGATCACCTCGACGACGGGGCGGCGCACCACCGCGTCGCTGCGCTTGATGGCGGTGAAGGACGGGCTCTCCATCACCCGCACCCGGACGTACAGCCCGATGGCCACCAGCACGATGCTGGCCAGGAACGGCACACGCCAGCCCCACCGCTCGAAGTCGGGGCCCGTGAGGGCGCTCATCAGCTTGAGCATGGCGGTGGAGAGCAGCAGACCCAGCGGTACGCCGAGCTGCGGCCACGACGCCATCAGCCCCCGGCGGTGCTGGGCGCCCCACTCCATCGACATCAGCACCGAGCCGCCCCACTCCCCGCCGACGCCCAGCCCCTGGACGACGCGCAGGAGGGTGAGCAGGATCGGTGCGGCGATCCCGATCGTGGCGACGCCGGGCAGGCAGCCGATGAGGAACGTCGCGGTCCCCATCAGCATCAGCGTCGTGATCAGCGTCGCCTTGCGCCCGACCCGGTCGCCGTAGTGGCCGAAGATCGCAGCGCCGATCGGCCGCGCGGCGAACCCCACGAACAGCGTGGCGAAGGACGCCAGCACACCGGCGTACTGGGACTCCCCGGGGAAGAACAGCTTGGGGAAGACCAGCGCGGCTGCCGTGCCGTAGAGGAAGAAGTCGTACCACTCGATCGTGGTGCCGACCGTGCTGGCCACCACCGCCCTGCGCCGGTGGGCCTGCATCTCGGACGTCGAGCCTGGGTGGAGCGTTGAGTCGGACACCGCGTGCCTTCCCGTGCATCGGCGGGCGTGGCCGCTGCACGACCCGCGAGGGGCGCGGCCGACGTCGTCCAGCACGGCTTGCCGTGACCCGTTGCTTGCGCTGACGCAATCAGCATGCCCCCGCCCCGCCCGGTCGGCAACCGCCCTGCCGTGTCCTCTGCCGATCGTGGTGCCGGCACCACGAACGAGCCGGTGCGCGAGGCGCGCCACCGGCCGGGCGATGCCCCTGTCGTCCCTCGGTGGCTGCGCTCTTTGGCCTATGTACGACGACCGCGCGTCGATGCAGCATGGCCTTGTCCGGGTGTCAAGGGAGGCCTCCATGAGCCCCGCGGTCATCGTCGTCATCATCATCGTGGTGGTCGCCCTGGTGGTGCTCGCCGTGGTCCTGCTGCAGCGTCAGCGGAAGTCGGGTCAGCTCAAGAGCCAGTTCGGCCCCGAGTACGACCGGGCGGTCAGCGACAGTGGGGACCGCCGCGCCGCCGAGCAGGACCTGACCCACCGCCAGGAGCACCGGCAGAAGCTGCAGCTGCGCGGCCTCGACGCCGTCGAGCGCCAGCAGTACGACGCGTCCTGGAGACAGGTGCAGACCCGCTTCGTCGACGACCCCTCCGGCGCGCTCGGCGACGCCTACCGGCTGGTTCAGCAGGTCATGGGCGCTCGCGGCTATCCCACCGACGACTTCGACCGCCAGGCCGACGTCATCTCGGTGGACCACCCGCAGCTGGTGGCTGACTACCGGGCGGCGGCGCGGCTGACCAAGAGCAGCGACGACCGTGACCAGGCCAGCACGGAGGACCTGCGCGAGGCGATGGTGCACTACCGGGCCCTGTTCGCGCGCTTGCTGGACCCGCAGGGTTCGAACGAGATGGAGGAACGATGAGCGACCAACCCCAGCAGCCGGGCGACGCGGCGACCTCAGCGTCGGGCGAAGGCGTCCGGTCCGGCGAAGGCGTGCAGTCGGGCGAAGGCGTCCGTTCTGGCGAGGGCGTCCGTTCTGGCGAGGGCGTCCGTTCTGGCGAGGGCGTCCGCTCGGACGAAGGCGTGCAGTCGGGCGAGGGCGTGCAGTCGGGGGAGGGTGCCACCTCGACAACGCCGGAGACGCCGGGCGGGCGTGCCGACTCGACGGCCGAGCGCGGGGCGGCCGAGGAAGGCACCACCGCGGCGGCGCGTGGAGGCGACGTGTCCGGGCAACAGTCGTCCGGCCGCGACGACGGCCAGGAGCCGTTGTTCGCCGCGGAGGAGGGGGACCGGCTGCGGGCCGAGTGGGAGTCCGTGCAGGCCGCCTTCGTGGACGACCCCCGCGCCGCCGTCCAGCGTGCGGGCGCCCTCGTGTCCGAGGTGGTCCAGAACCTGACCGAGTCGTTCACGACGGCGCAGTCCCGCCTGGAGCAGCAGTGGTCCCAGGGAGAGGACGTCTCCACCGAGGACCTGCGCCAGGCGCTCCACCGGTACCGGTCGTTCTTCGAACGGCTGCTTCGCCTCTGACCGGGCACCCGCGCGAACCCGCAAGGCGGCCCGGTAGCTCAACGGGCCATCCCGGCCCGGTGCTCCCGGGGAGGTCCGTCCGCACCGTGCCGCGGAGCGGCAACGCCGCGTGAGCCTACGATCGCAGCATGAAGCTGAAATCCGCCGCCGACGTGTCCACCGCTCCCCTGGCAGGGCTGGGTCTGATCGGGGGGTACCTCACGGCCCGGGAGAGCGGGATCCGCCCACTCGGCGGTCTCGTGCTGGGCCTCGCGGGTGTCTATGCCGGACGCACCTGGGTCGCCCGGGCGGGGTGGCCCGGCGCGGCCGCCCTCTCGGCGATCTACCTCGGCGGGTTCGGCGCCTCCCACCCGCTCGCCAAGAAGGTCGGCGCCTGGCCGGCCGTCCTCGGCGTCGCGGCCGTCAGCGCGGCCGCGTCGTACGTCGTCGCCGACCGGCGCTGACGACCGGCGCCCACGACCGGCGCTGAGCCGGCGGCGAACCGGGCCACGACGCGAACGGCCTTTGGCCACAGGGCTGTCCATCGAGCGTGGTCAGTGGCTGCTGCGCGCCGCCACCACGGGATCGCGCCAGACGACGGCCGTCCCGTCGACGACGACCACGCCGTCCCCCGTGCGGACCGTGGTCTCCAGCGTCGTGACGGGCTTGTCGGCACGGACCTCCAGGACCCGCGCCTCCGCCGTCAGGACCTCACCCGGCCGCACCGGCGCCAAGAACCGCCAGCTCACCTGCAGGAAGACACTTCCCGGCCCCGGCAGGTCCTCGGCGACGAGGGCATTCAACAGCCCCGTGGTCACCCCGCCCTGGACGACGATGCCGCCGAAGCGGGTCGCCGCCGCCAGCTCCGGGTCGTAGTGGATGGGGTTGCGGTCCCCCGTCATCGCGGTGAAGAGCTCGATGTCCGAGGCCTGCACGGTCCTCGACCTGCGGGCGACGTCTCCTGGTTTCATGTCATGCCTCCGGGACAGACGGTGGGTCGTTCGGTGTTCCGGACCGTAGCCGCCGCCTCCTCCTTCGACCTTCCCCGCTGCGGTTCCACGGGAAGGTCGAAGGAAGGCCCGCCGGGCAGGGTTCGACCGTCGACACCCGAGTCCGAGGAGGTCCCATGCTGACCATCGACAACGTCCCCGGTCACGGCTCGCCGCTGACCGACGGTGCGCGTGCCGTGCTGCCGGCGGTCGCGGCGTACGTGCCCTTCGGCCTGCTCGTCGGCGCCCACGTGGCCACCAGCCCCGACCCACTGGTCGCCTGGCTCGGGACCTTCACGATCTACGGAGGGGCCGCCCAGCTCGCGTTGCTCGACGTCCTGGCGGCCGGCGGCTCGGTCGTGGCCGCGGCGGTGACCGCCCTGCTGCTGCAGGCGCGACTGACCGCGTACGCCGCCGCGCTGGCTCCGGACTGGAGGGACGCGCCACTGCGGACGCGCCTCCTCGCGGCTGTGACCCTCACCGACGTCCCCTGGGCGATCTCGCAGGCCCGTGCCACGGGAACCGGCGACGCGGCGTCGCGTCGCCGCTTCTACCTCGGCGCCGCCCTGACGCTGTGGGCGGCGTGGCCGGTCCTGGTCACCGCAGGGATGCTGGGCGGAACGGTGCTGGCCCGCCAGCCGGTCGCGGGGCTCGTGGCCCCGCTCCTGTTCGCTGCCCTCGTCGCACCACACCTGCGCGAGCGTCGGGGTGCGCTCGCCGCGCTCGCCGCCGCGGCCACCGCCATCGTGACCGCGCGCTCGTCGACGGGGAGTGCGGTGCTGCTGGCCTCGGCCGTCGGGGCGGGCGCGGCGGCCCTGGGGAACCGGGGTCCTCGATGAGCACGCTCGCGGTGGTCCTCGCGGTCACGGCCGGCAGCCTGGCCTTCCGCCTGGTCCCGCTGCTCGGCTGGGTGGCCGTGCCCCACCAGGCGGCCCGGGTGGCCCGCGGCGCCGGGGTCGCGGCGATGACGGCGATGGTCGTGCGCGGCGTCCTCGAGTACCGGGACCACGGTGTGCCTGGTGCCGGCGCGGTGGCGGCCGCAGCGGTGGCCGTCGGGCTCGTCGCCGCGACCCGGGGACGGTCCCTCGGCGTCGTCCTGCTCTGCGGGCTAGCGGCATACGGCCTGCTGGCCTCAGCCGTGCGGTTGCTCACCTGAGCCACGGTCTGGCCGAAGGACCGGTCACCGGCAGGGACGGGCTCAGCCGGGGATGGCCGGTTCGGTGGTGGCAGAGGCACGTTCGCAGCGGGCAGCGTCCAGCGGCTGCCCGGCCCTCGTGAACAGCAGGCAGGCATCCTCGAGCAGGCGACGGAAGGCCGCCTGGTCTCCTTCGGCCCGGGCGAGGTGGGCCCGGGCCTCCAGGACGGCGGCCTCCCACGCGGTGCCGTCCCACCGCGCCGCCGACGTCGCAGCGACGGCGAGGTGACGCCCGGCGGCAGCGAGGTCACCGATGTCGGCGGTGAGGATGGCTGCCGGCACCGCCAGCATGACGTCGCAGAACGGGCAGGCATCGGAGACTCCCAAGGTCGCCTCCGCACGCTCCAGGACGACCAACGCCTCTGCCGTGTCGGAGGCGGCCAGGATCATCGTGCCGTAGATCCGCTGGAGCAGGTGCTTGCTGACGACCGACCACCGGGCCAGCGGCAGCGCCTGCCGCAGCAGGTGCTGGGCCCCCTCACGGTCTCCACGGGCCAGACGGACCTCAGCCAGCCGCTGCAGGCTGTGCGCCTCACCGGCCGTCGCGTCGACGTCGTGGTGCAGGTCGACGGCCTCCTGCAGGTCACGCCCGGCACGTTCCAGGTCCCCCATCAGCAAAGCGGCCTCACCGATCAGCGAGGTGGCGAAGGCCACGCCCCGCAGCGCCCCCACCTGTCGAGCCCGCTGCCGGAGTCCCTCGCCGAGCTCCAGCACCTCGCCGTACGGCATCGGGCCGTAGAGGAGGTACTCCGCGACACACAGGTGCGCGTCGAACAGGGCCGTGGCGAGGCCCGGCCGACCCCGGGTGCGGCGCAGCTCGATGCGGAAGCGCTCGAACCACTCTCCCCGCTGGTGCGCGATGAGCCCCTGCAGACCCACCAGGTCGACGTAGTGCCAGGGGTCGTCCGGTGCCAGCAGGAGGCCGCGGGCGGCGCCGACGGCGTCCCATGCGGCGTCGATGTCGCCGCTGAAGTAGGCGAGGTTCCCTCGGGCCAGCAGGATGGGCCCGTCGGCGGCGTCCTCCTCCAGGTCGAGCCCGGCCAGTGCGGCGGCGGCGGTCTCGAGCTCGTCGGCGAAGCAGGCGGCCCTGGCCAGCCGCGCCCTCACCAGGCGCTGCTGCGTTCCCGTGGTGGCGGGCACGGCCGCCAGGTAGGCGGCCACCGCTCCAGGGTCGGCCAGCGCCATCAGCAGGTCGCCTCGCCGGGCCATCAGCAGCCCACGGGCCTCGCCCGTGGAGGACCCCAGCACCGCGTCCACCAGGGACAGGGCATCGCGGTACGCGCCCAGCGCGCCGCCGGTCTCCACCGCAGGAAGCACGAACGGTATGGCGCGTGCAGGCTGGCCCGCGGCCAGCAGCTGGTGTGCCACCCGGGCAGGCGCGGCGCCGAGTGCGGCGAGCTGCTCGGCGACCTCGACCCGAGCGGCGGACTGCTCCCGGAGGGGCATCGCCTGCAACAGCGCGTCACGGACCAGGGCGTGCCGGAACCGGTATCCCGGGTCCTCGGGCTCCACCACCAGGGCGCTGAGGGCGGTGTCGAGGTGCTGGTAGGCCACCTCCTCGGGGACCCCCGCCACGGCCAGGAGCTCGTCGGTGGTGAACGCCGTGCCGAGGAGCGCGACCCGCTGGAAGGTCCGCTGGACAGGAAGAGGCAGTGCGGAGTCGACCGTCGGCGGGCGCCCGGTCTCGGCGGCGCGGCCCAACTCCAGCACGGTGAACGGCAGTCCCGCGCTGACGGCGCAGATCCTCTGGAGCGTCGGCTGGTCCAGCGAGGGGAACCGCTGTGCGGCGAGCCGGTGGGTGGCCGAGTGGTCCAGTGGCCGCAGCTCCAGCACGCCGCCGACACCGCGGGCCACCAGGCTGGTGAGGACCTCACGCGTCGCCGCGTCGGTGTCGGGCCGGTGCGCCAGCAGGAGGAGCACCCGTTCCTCCCCGGCGCACCGGGCCAGGTAGTGCAGCAGCCGCAACGACCCCTGGTCCGCCTCGTGGAGGTCGTCCACCACGAGCAGCGCGCCGTGACCGGCGGCCGCCAGCCGCATGAGCTCGGCGGCCGCCAGGAAGAGCCGCTGATGAGCCGTCTCGCCGCCCCAGGCAACGGCCCGGCCCGACAGGGCCTGCTCCACCTCGTCGCGGAAGGTGTCGCCGAGTCCATCCAGAAGCGTGGGGTGCTGGCGGCAGAGGTCGCCCAGGGCCTCGAGGACCGGCGCGTACGGCCACGGCCCCTCGACCGCGGAGGCCGTCCCTCGCCCGGTCCGCCATCCGCGCCGAACGGCCAGGGCGGTGGCCATCTCCAGGACGGCCGACTTGCCCACCCCGGGCGGCCCCGTCACGATCAGCGTGCTTCCCCGACCCTCGTCGGCTCGGTCGAGGTGTGCCCGGATGAGGTCGCCGGCGTCGCGGCGACCGACCAGCCTCGTGGGCCGCCTCGGCCCGGGCGCGGGGCGGCCCGCCGCGGACAGTGCCGTCAGCACCGCGCTGCGCAGCGCCTGCACGTCCGCGCTCGGGGCGGTGCCCAGCTCCCTGCGGAGGGCCTGGTCCAGGCGCTCCAGCTGCCGCAGCGCCGACCGGTGGTCGCCGCGGTCCGCGTGGCCGCGGGCGATCGCCAGGTGGGCCTGCTCGTCGGCGGCATCCTCCTCCAGGACCGCCTCCCACCGGCCGGTCAGCCGCAGCAGATCCAGGCGCAGTCCCCGCAGCGCCTCGCGCGGTTCGTCGCTCCACGGCTCGTACAGGTCCCCGGGCAGCAGCGGCCCGGCATCCAGGCGCAGAGCCTCGACCGCCCGGTCCGCCGACCCCGAGGCCAGGGCCGCCTCGCCCTCGGCGCGGAACTCGACGGCGTCGACGACGACGTCGGCGTCAGGCAGCAGGGCGACCAGGTCGTTGCGGAGCACCAGCGAGGCCGCGCCATCGGTCCCGAGCGCCCGCCGGGCGTAGTGGGCGGCCTTGTGCAGGCGCGGCAGGGCGGTCTCCGCCGGCATGTCCGGCCACAGCAGGTCGATCACCCGGTCGCGGTGCAACCGTCGGCCCCGTGCCAGGGCCAGCACCTTCACCAGCGCGGACGCGTGCCGCCGGTTCCACGCGTCGACCGGCACCACGGCCTCGTCGACCGTGACCTCGAAGCCCCCCAGCACGCTGATGTGGACGCTCATCGCCAGGACCCGGTCTCGCAGGAATTCCCCACAGGCTACCGCCGCGGAAGGAGCATGTCAGTCGGGCAGGACGGCACCAGGGCGCACTCACGCTGCGCCGGGAGCGCTTGCAGCAGCTCGGTCTCGTCGCTCATCGAGGCGCTGACCTCTCGCAGCAGCCCCTGCACCTCGGACTGGTCCCAGTCATAGGTGGCGATCCGGTTCGTCGCCGTGAACAGGCCGCGGGACAGCCGGTCCCGCTGAGCCTGGTACCGGCGCAGCGCCACCGCCTCCGGTACCGCGCCCGACCACGCCGCAAGGAGGGCGCCGGCGAGGAGCTCGGCATCGCGCAGCGCGTCGGTCATGCCGTGGGTGGTGATCGGGTCCTTGAAGTATCCGGAGTCACCCACCAGCGCCCACCCCGGACCGCCGGCCCGGCGCAGGAACCCCCGGACGCCGCTCCAGCCGTGCACCCTTCCGACGGGCGCGCCGCTCTGCACGCGGGAGGCGAGCGTGGGGGCGGCGGTGCTGATCAGCGCGGTGAGGGCGGACTCGGCGCCGGGCCGTCGCAGGGTGCGCAACCGCTCGGGGCTGGTGGCCACGAAGACGCACGTCAGCCCGTCGTTCGTCGGGATCATGCCCGCGGCCGCCCCGCCGCCGTACGCCCACTCGTAGCCGGCGACCGGGAGGTCCTCGAAGTAGCGGTACAGGACCGATCCCGTGACGGCGGCGCGGTCCTCGACTGCTGCGGCGGTCGACCGGGCGACGGTGGACCGGACCCCGTCGGCGCCGACGACGACGTCGCCCCGCCACCGCAGCTCGGTGCCCCGCTGCCCGTGCGCGACGACGCCGCCCACGCGCCGGTCGTGGTGCAGCAGCGCCGTGGCCGTCACCCCGTGGACCACGTGCACACCGGCCGCCGCAGCCGCGTCCACCAGCAGCGTGTCGAGGACGTGCCTGCGCGGTGCGTACAGGGCGTCGACACCCGGGCTGCGGCGGATGGACACCTGCACCGGGGCCTCACCGGTGTAGTGGAACAGCGTCCGCCGGATCGGTGGGGTGCCGGCGCGGACCAGGTCGGGCAGCAGGCCCCAGCGGGACAGCTGCAGGACGCCTCCGCGCATCAGTGCGTGCGTGGACACCGTGTCGCTTCCGCGAGGTGACCGCTCCAGCAGGACCACCCGGGCCCCTGCCCGGGCCAGCAGGAGGGCGGTCGAGGCCCCTGCCACGCGGCCACCGACGATGACGGCGTCGTAGCGGCTCGTCATGACCGTGGCCCGATCCGCGCCCCGGCCAGCCGGGTTCGGCGCAGGTGACCCACGACCGCCGCAGCGTCGTGGCGGGCGCCGTCGAGAAAGCTGGAGTCCCGTCGGTGCTGGAAGCGTTGGCCCACGACATACAGGCCTGGCGCAGGGGTCACGCCCCGGTACTGCGAAATCGACCCGTCCGCCGCGGTGACCGGCACCCGCAGCCACGGGTGGTGCGGACGGTGGCCCGTGGCGAGCAGGACCGTGCCGATGCCGTCCCCCCGCAGGTCCACCCTCGTGGGCGCCCTCGGAATGGGCACCGGGCGAGGTCTCCGCGCCGGCCACACCTCTGCGGTGAGGCCGTGCTCGTCGATGTGCCTGTCCACCGAGTCCAGCAGCCGCTCCAGCCGCCGCTCGGCGTCACCGACGCTGTGCCCGAGGTCGTCCTGCAGCCACACCGCCGTGCCCTCGATGCCGGCGACGCGTCCGGTCAACCGGACGCCCCGGGCCTGGAGCGTGGCCAGGTCCAGGTCCGCGGGGAGCTGGCCCGGCGTTCCTCGTCCCACGAGCTGCAGCGACGGCTCACGACGCGCCGCAGCGACGTCCGCGACCTCGTCGATGGTGCGCGCGAGCCGGCCCGTGCGTTCCAGCCACCAGAACAGGTCCATCCCGCGGTAGCTGCGCGGGACACGGGTGTGGCGCCCGACGGCCACCACCACCTCGCGGCCCGCTCGTGCCAGCTCGTCAGCGACCTGGACTCCCGAGGAGGAGGCTCCGACCACCAGCACCCGGCCGGGCGGGAGCAGCTGCGGGTTGCGGTACCTGGATGCCGGAAGGACATGGACGCCGGGGTCCGGGCGCCACGGGGAGTCGGGGAGGTGCGGCTGTTCCCCCGGTCCCGTGGCGATGACCACCGACCGGGCGGTCCAGCCGCCGCGATCGGTGTCGACCCGGTAGCCGTCACCGCTGCGGGCCACCTGCCGCACCCCGGTGTCGGTGAGGACCGGGGCACGGAACGAGGCCGCGTAGGTCTCGAGGTGGCGCACGAGCCGATGCGCAGGCAGGTGGCCGTCCGGGTCGGGGCCTCGGTAGGAGAAACCCGGGAGCCGCGTCATCCAGTTCGGCGTCAGCAGGTGCAGGGAGTCCCAGCGCTCGGAGCGCCACCGCTCGGCGACGCGTCCGCGATCGAGCACGACGTGCTCATGACCGGCCGCGGTCAGGAGGCGGCTGACTGCCAGACCAGCGTGCCCTGCGCCGATGACGACGGTGTCGATGTGGTGCATGGTGCTCCTTCTGGATGGCGCCGGCCCGGGTCGCCGCTGAGGGACTGGCCGGGCCGGCGCGTTGCGGGGGGCCCTGGCTCAGTGGGTGCTGACCTCGATGGAGACCGGCGTCGGGCTGGTCAGGGCGTCGTACACCGCCGACCGGCGACGGGACTGCTCGACGATGCCGCGGAGCGTCGCCTCGTCGGCGTCGCCGTCGATGTCGAAGTCCGCCCTGATCTGGCGGAAACCGTTGCGCACGGCACCGTCGGAGAGCCCGAGGACGCCGAGCAGGTCGATGTCGCCGGTGACGGTCGACGTGACGGCGCTGAGCCGCACGCCCCGCGCCGCCGCGATGTTGACGATGCCGGCGGTGAGGCACGCCGCGAGGGCGTGAAGCAGGAACTCCACCGGCAGCGGGCCGTTGTCGGCACCGGTCAGCACCTGGGGGTGGTCGGCGTCCAGCACCGTCTCCCGGACGTGGGACAGGTCCTGCAGGGCCCCGTGGAAGTCGGAGATGGTCGACCTGCTGTGGGTGCCGGTGAGCCAGGTGTTGCGGGCCCGGAGCTGGAACTCGCCCAGCTCCGGCTGGCCCTTCACCGCCTCCCGCGTGGCGAGCAGCGTGGCGGTGTCGACGCCGTTGAGGGGCTGGTGCGCGGTGGTCGTCATGATTCCTCCTGGGGTTGGGGTTGGTGCTGGGGGGTCCAGCGGTGGGGGTGGTGCAGGGAGTGCGGCCAAGAGCGGAGTCGGGTCAGCAGCCGAGGGGTACGACGGTCGGCCGGCGCCGCATCGAACCGGTGTGCCGTACGTCGACCCCACGCGTCGGCGCGCCGCACGAGCTCGTGCTGCTGCTCCCCGGCCAGCAGGGCGAGCATCGTCGGTGGATGGCTCATGCGGTCCTCCTCGGTGCGTCCACGAAGGACTCGGTGGCCCACCACTGGGCGAAGCGCTCCTCGCCCAACACGGCTGCCAGCTGGTCGGTCTGGGAGGCGTGGGCGCGCAGCGCAGCATGCTTGCGCCGGACCAGGCCGAGGTCGCAGACGATCTCGGCGGCCAGGTCCTCCCGGGGGGTGACCGGGGGCTGGCTGCCCTCGAACCACAGCTGGATCTGCTCGTTGACCTCCCCCCAGCGGGCGTGGAAGTCCGGCGTCAGGGTGGCGTACCAGAGCCGGTTCGGCAGGGCGGCCTTTTCCCGGGCCTCGGTGACCCAGGACGACACGGTGCGGTGGTCGTCGTGCCCGGTCATCCCGTCGGGTCCGAAGGTGACGATGGTCGTGGGACGGAGCTCGTCGATGAACCCGGCAATGCGGTCGACCGCGTTGTCCCGGTCTGCTGTGGAAAGGCCGCCGTCGGCGTAGCCCAGCCAGTGGTGCTCGGTGACGCCGAGGAGGGCCAGGCTCGCGCCGAGCTCCCGTTCGCGGACGGCGGCCAGCGTGTGCGGCGGCCACGCCTGGGGGTCGTCGGTGCCCTGTTCGCCACGGGTGGCGGTGAGCACCACCACCCGGTGTCCCGCGTCGCGGGCGGTGGCCATCAAGGCGGAGGAGAGGAACGCCTCGTCGTCGGGGTGGGCCCAGACGCCGAGCAACGTCCCGGTCGAGGGAGTGGATGGAGTGGGTGTGGTGGAGGTGTTCATGCCCGAACGGTGACGGGCGCGCCTTCCTGCTCCCTTCCCTCGCACACCACCGTCGACCGCCGGAGGGAAGACAGGAGAAGGCCCCTCCCCCCGGTGGTGCAGGCCCTACCGACGGGTGAACGAGCCGAGGCCGGTGTGGTCGAGGTGCTCCACGGTCACCGTGCCGGCGGGCGCCTTCCCCGCGCGCGTGAACGTCACGCCGGAGAGGCCGACCGCGTTCTCACCCTGGGTCCGGTAGCTGAAGACGTCGCCGGTGTAGTGGCGCAGCGGGAAGGCGGTGGGGCGTGGCCCGAGCAGCATCACCAGGCCGCCGGAGCGGGCACGGATGGTGAGGCGTCCGTAGTAGCCGTTGGCGTAGGTGCCGACATAAGCCGCCTGGGGTCCGGCCGGGACGGGGTGCGCCGGCGGCTTGGAGTAGTCCACCTTGGACCGTCCCTGCTGGTCCAGCTGCGCGAAGAGCCTGCCGAAGAGGCCCAGCCAGTCGACCGACGGCTTGCCGTCCTGGGCGATGTCCAGGAAGGTGCGGGAGACGGCCTCAGGCACTCCCACCGGCGCTGCGTTGGTGAGGGCGACCAGGCCCAGCTGCTCGGAAGGCAGCAACGTCACGCTCGTCGCCGCACCGAGATCGAAGGCCCCCGAGTGGCTGAGCATCAGCCGGCCGTGGTCGTCATAGCCGACGTTCCAGCCGAGGCCGTAGAAGTCCGTCCGCCCGGCGGGTGCCCGCGGCGGGCTGGAGACGATGTGCGGCAGGTGGGTCTGCAGCAGGGCGTTCTCGTCGATGACCCGCCTGCCGCCGAGGCGGCCGTTCGCGAGCTGCAGGCGGAGCCACTGTGCCATGTCCCGCACCGTCGAGCTGGCGCCGCCGGCCGGCGCCTGGGCATCGGCGTCGCGGACGTACCTGGCGCGCCATACCCCACCGGTCTCGACGTGTCCGACCGCCTTGTCGGACGCCTTCTCGTAGTCGGCGAACCGCGAGCTGGTGGAACGCATCCCGAGCGGACGGTAGAGCAGGCGGGTCGACAGGTTCTCCCACGTCGTTCCCTCGGCCCGGGCCGCCGCGAGCGCCGCCTCGGTGAACCCGAAGTTGGTGTACGCATAGCTGGCCCTGAACGGTGCCAGCGGCTCGTACCGCAGGTGCCGGAGGATGTAGGCGCGGTCGAAGTGCAGGTCCTCCAGCAGGTCACCAGCGTGGTCGGGCAGGCCGCTGCGGTGGGCGAACAGGTCGGCGAGGGTGACGTGGTTGCTGACCCACGGGCTCTTGAGGGCGAAGCCCGGGTCCTGGGTGCGCACCGGGTCGTCCCAGGAGACGGCCTTGTCCCCGACCGCCCCGGCGACCACGGTGGAGGCCAGGGGCTTGGAGACCGACGCCAGCTGGAACACCGTGTCCGGGTCCACCTTCGCCGGCCGGCCCACGCGGCGTACGCCGAACCCTCGCAGGTAGACGACACGGTCCCGGTAGACCACGGCGACCGCCATGCCGGGCACGCCGGTCTTCCTCATGGCGTCCTTGACCACGCCGTCGAGCCGGCCCAGCGCGGCGTCCACCTTGGCGGGGGTGAGCAGCGGCGGCGGTTGCGGCGGCGGCGTGGGCGCGAGCGTCGGCGAGGCACCCGCCGACGTCGCGACCACGTCGGCCATGCCCGGTCCGCCGGCCGCGCTGCACGCGGAGAGCAGGAGCGCCAGCCCCACCGGGGCGAGTGCGCCGCGCCGTGTGGCCGGCCGCCGTGTGGCTCGCCGCCGTGTGGCTGCCCGCAGCCGGTGGTCGTGTCGAGGCTGATGACTCATCGACGACTCCCTCGAGGAGCAGGTCGGCATCCGCCGTCCGCAGCCGCCTGCGGCCGCGGACGAGAACGATGCCTCTCCCCGTGATGCTCCTCGGCAACGACGACCCCCGTCAATCACCACCCCGCGCCGGGGGCGATGTCCGGGCTCGGTTCGGGCGGCTACCGGCCGCGCCCGGTCCCCACCAGGCGCTTGAGCGCGGCGTAGCCGAGGAGTCCCGCCACCAGCCATGGCCCGGCGACGACGACGGGGTCGAGCACCTGGTGGTTCAGGTCAGCGCGCCGGCGTCCCGGGCGTGAGGCGACGCCGTGGTGGGAGAGCTCGCTGAGCACCCCGGTCTCGGTGACCGGGTTGTCGGGGTGGAGGGTTGCGAGCGAACGCAGGTGGCTCTCCACGGCGTCCACGCGGTCGGCGCCCAGCAGGAGCAGCCAGTGCGCGGCCCGGCCCTCGCTGTACCGGGCGTACGCGAGCCTGCGGATCACCCCGGACAGGCCGTGGGGTGGGCAGGAGGTACCGAACACCGGCGTGAGGAACGCGTGCTCGATCGACCGCTCCCGCGGCCACTTCTCCGGTTGGCGCTCCGGGAACTCCCAGTGCGCGCCGTTCTGCCGGGGCTCCACGCGCACCTCACGCGGTACCGACGGACGGTCCCGGGGGTCCAGGTCCACGCCCCAGCCGGGGATGCGGGCACGCAGCTGCTCGCTGGTCTCGGCGAGCGGCGGCTTGTCGGCGGTGTAGGCCATGGTTCTCCTCCGTCTCAGGCCGGCGCTCGGGACGATCAGCGGCTTGATGCAGTCGTCCAGCTTGGCCGAGAAGATGTGGTAGCCCTCGGTGATGTGCTCCAGCGGGATCCGGTGCGTCACCACGTCGCTGGGCTTGAGGTAGCCGGCCCGGATGTGCTCGAACAGTCGCGGCCACTGCCGCTTCACGGGGCACTGGTTCATCCGGAGCGTCAGTCCCTTGTTCATCGCGTCGCCGAGCTTGACCGCACTGAACATCGGGCCGTACGCGCCCATCACCGAGACGGTGCCGCCCTTGCGGACCGAGTCGATGGCCCAGTTCAGGGCAACCGGGGAACCGCCCTGCAGCTTCAGCGTGGCCGAGGTGACGTGCTGCAGGAAGCTGCCGTCGGCCTCGGCACCCACCGCGTCGATGGCCACGTCGGCGCCGAGGTGGTCGGTGATCTTCTTCATGTGCACGACGATGTCGTCGTACTCGGCGAAGTTGTGGGTCTCGGCGTGGGCGAAGGTGCGGGCCTTCTCCAGCCGGTACTCCAGGTGGTCGATGACGATGACCCGCCCGGCGCCCATCGAGCCAGGCCGACTTGGCGGCGAACAGCCCCACCGGGCCGGCCCCGAAGACCACCACCACGTCCCCCTCGACGATGTCGCCGAGCTGGGCTCCGAAGTAGCCGGTGGCGAGGGCGTCGGTGAGCAGCACCGCGTCCTCGTCGTCCATCCAGTCGGGGATGAGGCTCGGCCCCACGTCGGCGAAGGGCACCCGGACGAACTCGGCCTGGCCGCCGTCGTACCCGCCGCAGGTGTGGGAGTAGCCGTAGATGCCGCCGACCGCGGTGGCGTTGGGGTTGACGTTGTGGCAGCTCCGGAGGTCCGAGTCTTGCAGCGCAGCCGGCTCCCGCAAACCGGGAGCGCGCCGGTCGGCTGCCGATGACCATGTGGTCGCTCGGCAGGGTGGGCCTCAGGCGGACGGCGCCCCGCGCGCGGCTACAGCGACGCCGACAGCGCCTCGGTCAGCAGCGCGACCAGCGCCTCGAGCTGCACGTCGGCCGAGGACGACACCTCCTCGTCGGAGCCGTCGAGGGCCCGTGCGGCGAGCCCCGCCTTGCTGTCGATGACCTGGGCGATCTTGGTGTCGATGGTCTGCGCGGCGATGATGCGCCACGCGGTGACGGGCTCGGCCTGCCCGATGCGGTGGACCCGGTCGATGGCCTGCGTCTGCTCCGCGTCGGTCCAGGACAGCTCGGCCAGGACGACGTTGGAGGCGACCTGCAGGTTGAGCCCCACGCCGGCGGCCGTCAGCGAACACACCACCACCGCGACCTCCGGGTCGTTGACGAACGCGTCGATGTTGCTCTGGCGCGCTCTCGGGGTCTGGTCGCCGCGGATCGAGGCGAAGCGGATGCCGCGCTTGGCGAAGGTCTCCTCGGCGACGTCCATGACGTCGACGTGCTTGGCGAAGAAGACGACCTTGCCGACGTTGCGCGCGAGCTGGGCGGCGTAGTCGGCGGCCAGGCCGGCCTTCCCCTGCCCGATGCGCCGCAGCACGCTGAACACGTTCTCGCCGGTCTTGGTGGCGGTCGCCTCCCGCTCCCAGGTGGCGACCCGTCGTACGAGCTCGTGGTCGATGCCCTCGACGGCGATCCCGGAGGTGCGGGTCGCGAGCGCGGTCTCGTACCGCGCCACGAGGCGGCGCGCCAGCTCCCGCTCGGCGGCGCGGATCGAGCGGCCGGCTTCGTCGTCGAGCTCGACCGGCAGGTCGGCGATACGACGGGCGGGGATGTCGGCGGCCACGTCCACCTTGCGACGGCGGACGATGCCCAGGTTGATCACGCTGGTGCGGGCGGCGGCGTAGAAGCCGAAGTCCGCGGGGGTCAGCCCCGTCTGCTCGAGCGACTCCATCAGCGCGGCCCGGGGCTTCTTCTCGTCGATCCAGCCGAGGAACTGCCAGATGGCCTTGAAGTCCTCGATGTCGTTGATCAGCGGGGTCCCGGTCAGCGCCATGAGCAGCGGCCTCCCGGCGCGGGCCCGGATCCGGTCGGAGAGCTGCAGGACGTGCTGGGAGCGCTGGGAGGTCTTGTTCTTGATGAAGTGCGCCTCGTCGACGACCATGCCGCGGAAGCCGAAGTCGCCGAGCCACCCGACGTGACGGTCGAGCACCTCGTAGTTGACGACGACGATGTCGGCGAACCCGTCGATCGTGTCGCCGTTGCCGTGGATGACCGTGGCGGGGTGGGACGGGGTCCAGAGGCCGGCCTCGCGGGCCCAGTTCGTCTTCACGACGTTCGGTACGACGACCAGCAGCGGGTACGCGTCCGCCGCCTGGGCCGCGAGCAGCGCCTGGGCGGTCTTGCCCAGCCCGGGCTCGTCGGCGAGCAGGAAGGTCCGGTGGCCGGACGCCGCGGCGGAGACCACCCGGGCCTGGTGCGGCATCAGCTCCAGGCCGCCCGGCGCCCGCAGGGATGCCGGCTCGGGCAGGTCCATGCACGAGGAGGTTCCGCCGTACTCGAACGACCGGAACAGGGGCCCGAGCAGCTCCCAGCTGTCCAGGTGCCCGGCTGCGGTCCGGCGCTGACCGACGGAGGAGAAGTCGGGCGCCAGGAACGGGTTGGCGAGCTGCCGGGAGAGGACCGACTGCGGCACCACCCGGCGCTCAGGCGTTCCGGCGGGGACCACCGACTCGGCCGGTCTGGTCTCCTCCGGGGTCGGCTCGACACCGGCGGCGCGCAGCATCTCCCGCTTGAGGGACGTGGCCGCGCTGGACACGACGGCGTCCTCGGCGAGCAGCGCCAGGAGCGAGGTGTCGCGGGCAGCGGTCTTGGCCAGGATCGTCGCCAGCCCGTCGAGGCGCTTCAGCTGCTCGGCACGCCGGGTGGCACCCAGGCCCTCGTCGGCCTTGACGCGGGCCCGCTCCTCGCGCACCAGCAGGGCCACGACCTGGAACGTCGTGCGCCCTGCCGGCCGGACGCGGCCGCGTTCAGCCGCGGCCTCGACCTCGCGGACGGCGCGGGCGAGCACCGGGATGATGCCCTCCTCGTCGAGAGCGCGGGTGCGTCGCTGGGTACGGGGCGCGGTCCGGGTGGCACCGGACTGGCGCTGGCCTCGTCGAGCCAAGAACTCCTCCTCAGGGTGCCCGCGACGTACGGGACGCGGCGGACGGACGACATCCGCACGCGGTCCCGCGGCCGGGGCGATGGGACGTCGGACGGAGGTGCCCGGATGGGACCTCCGCGACGGAACACGGCCCCACGGATCTGCGAGAGATCGAGGCGTCCGGCCCGACGGCCCGCCTGCGGTGTGGGACCTTCAGCCCTCAGCCGGCGACCGTCACCACCGAGCGGAGCCGGGGCCGGCGCTGGAGGAGTGGCGGGACCGAGGACCGGTACCACCTCGATGGTAGCGCGCGCCGGCCCACGGCGAGACCGCAGCGCTCGAGCGGGACGCGGACGAGCCTGCGAACCCCGCTCGAACCCGAGGCCTCGCCGCGGGGGGGCCAGGACCTGCGTCGGTGCCGCCACGAGCGGCGCCTCCTCCTGCACGACGACGTCGTGCAGGGGAAACGACCCTTCCCGCCGGGAGCGGTGAGGGTGCGGACGTGCTCCTCGGCACGCGGGGGAACGTCAGCTCAGGAAGGCGTCGTCGCCGGCAAGGTCGCCGTGCAGCTCGAGCAGGTCGGTGACCTTGTCGCCGAGGAAGGTGAACAGGATGGACCCGCGGGAGACGTGCTTGACGCCGTCGCGCACGGAGGACATCTGGTGGACCGCCATGACGTGCCCGTGGCCGTCACCGTGCACGTCGACCAGGTCTGCCCGGAACGTGCCGTCGGTCAGCTCGCCGAGGCGCCCGTAGTAGCCCAGCACCGCGTCCACGCCCTTGTACGTCCCCGCGAGCGGACCTGTCCCGGGCACGTGCTGGGCCACGTCGTGGGCGAACAGCGAACGCAGCCCCTGGACGTCGTGGGCGTTGAACGCCTCGTAGCCACGGCGCACCAGCGTCATCGCGGCGTCCTCGGGTCCGGCGATGTCCTTCGGGCGGCCCACGGCGTACCGGGTCGCCTCGGAGGAGAAGTCCACCATCTCGCAGGGGACGTCACTGGTCACCCACGCGTCATGTCCTTCGGGCAGGTCGAACAGGTCGCCGGCGGAGATGTCGCGCTCCGTCCCGTCGTCGAGCCTGACCCGCATCGAGCCCGACTGGACATAGCCCAGGTGGTGCACCCGGCAGCTGGTCGTCCCGGCGAGCGGCGCCACGTCGTTCGACCAGCGCCAGCCCGGCTCGAACGACCCACGCAGGACGGCGGCTCCGCCGGCGTTGGCGAGCACCGCGTGCCCGTGGTCCGCGAAGGCTCGCCGCTCACCTTCCGTGTCGAGGTTGCTGATCATGATCTCAGCCATCGCCTACCTCCAACCGGTCAGATGCCGGTCGCCGGACGCGCCCGGCGCTCCCCACGCTCCCACCGACGGCCATGACGGGCAATACCGTTCCCTGCCCGGCGGCCGCGGCTTTCCTGGGGGCCGACCGCGAACGCCGCCCAGCTCAGGAGCGTTGGCGCAGGAGGAAGTCGAGCGTCGCGCGGTTGAAGGACTCCGGGTCCTCGTGCAGCCCCGCGTGGGACAGATGCTCGAAGACCACCAGCTCGCTGCCGCGGATACCGCTGGTGAGCGGCTCAGCAAAGCGCGTGGAGCAGACGAGGTCACGGGCTCCGAACGTGATGAGGGTCGGAACGTCGATCCCGGGGAGCGCCGCGCTCGCGTCGTGGGCGATGACCGCGTCGGTCTGGGCCAGGAACGCGTCCACCGGCTGGGCGGGGCGACTGCGCACGAAATCCACCAGTGTGGCGACGAACTCCGGCCGGTCGACGTACATCTCGGGCGTGAAGCACCACGGGAAGATCCCCTGGACCACCACGTCGGCGACGGACGGGAGGACGGACGCCATCGTGCGCCACTGCTCGACGACACTCTTCAGGTAGCGATCACTGGCATGCCAGCCGCTGTGCAGCGAGAGCGAGCGCACCCGGTCCGGATGGCGGGCGGCGAGGTGCATGCCCACCGCGGCGCCGAGCGACACCCCGGCGACGTGGGCGCGCTCGATGCCGAGGGCACCGAGGAGCGCGGCGACCTGGTCGGCATAGCCCTCGGTCGAGTACGGCCCGGCCGGCGTGTCGCTCTCACCCGAGCCGGGGAGGTCGATCGCGACGCAGCGGAAGTGCTCGGTGTAGGCCGGAACCTGGAACGCGTAGCAGGCGTGATCCGCCGACGTGTACGGGATCAGCAGGAGCGGCTCCCCCTCCCCCTGGACGTCGTAGTTGACCCTGAGCCCGTCGACCTCGACCTGTGGCATGCGTTCCAACTCCCGACGACCAGCCGCGCCCCGCGCCAGACAGCGCGCGGGGCTGACGAGCGGCTCGAGCACCAGCGCCGTTCCCCGATGCGCCACGCCACCGATCGTGCCGCCTTCCGCAGACATCCTCGCTGCCGTCGGCGGACGTGGCAATCGTCCGGTGCTGGACCGCTTCCCCATCCGGGCGCAGGTCCGCCCTGTGCGGTGCGGCGGTCAGCCGGCGAGCCCGGCGATGCCCTTGCCGACGAGGAGGAGGCACACCGACGCGCCGGCAACGTAGAGCACCGTGCGGCTGTGCCCGACGATCCACGACCGCCACCGCTGGTACGTCTCCGGCGCGTCGTCCCGGTTGGTCACGAGCACCACCAGGGGCGAGGCGACCCCGGCCGAGCCGAGCATGACCCACCCCACCGCAGCGACCACCAACCATTCCCTGCTGAGCCCGCTGGACAGCATCTCGGAGACCGCCGCCACGACCACGGCATAGGTCGGCAGGAACGCGCCGAGCCCGAACGCCAGCAACGGCGACATGGCGTCCAGGCGGCCCATCCACGAGGGTTGGCTGTCGGTGCCCGGGTCCTTCGGGCGCCGCCAGCGCCTCAGCAGCCAGCCACCCAGGAGCAGCCCGACGGCCAGCTCGACGGCGGCGTGGCTCCGGCTCGTCGTCGCGGTGCGCGACAGGTCCGGATACACCAGCACGGTCGCCGCCGCCACCGCCGCCAACGCCGTGACCCACCCACCGACATAGGCGAGCTCCTTGCGCATTCCACCGCGGGCGGTCACGAGCAGAATCGCCGCGAGCACCGACCAGGGCTGGACGGCGAGGAAGACCGCCAGCAGGACCAGCGTGAGCACCGACGCCAGATCCACCTAGCGTCTGCTGCCTGGTTCGCGTCTCCCGGAGACGAACAGCGGGTACGACGCGGGCCGCCCCTTCGAGCGCTCCGGGAGGCGGGATCGGCTGCCCGGGGGCGAGCAGGGCCGCTGCTTGACCGGCCAGGTCGATCGACGGATCTCCGCCGACTGGTGTGACCGTGCGGTGAGAAGGGCTCGCTCCGGCGTCGCTCTCGCGAAGCCCGGCTGAGCGACGTCGACGCCGGTCGTACTCCTGAACTGGTGGTCCACTGCGCTCACCCCGGATCATCTGACCGCAGCAGATGGACGGGGGCATCACCCACCCCGGATGAACCTGGGCCTCTGTGTCGATCCCTTCTCGTGGGGTACGTCCTTCTACGACAAAGATCGTCCTCGAAGGGGTTGCCTCACATGACGTACCGATTTCCTGACGACGCCGACCAGCGTCCGGTCGCGATCGACGGAGCCGGCACGCTCGGCCGACGCATGGCGATGGTGTTCGCGGCCGGAGGCACCGACGTGCGCATCTTCGACCCGTCCGCTGAGCAACGGGACGCGGCCCAGGAGTACGCAGCAGCCCACATCGAGGAGTTCCAGCGCGCGCTCGGAACCGATGCGGCCCGGCCCGGCGAGGTGTCGACGGTGGACAGCCTGGAGGGAGCGGCCGCGGTACGGGATGGTGCCGTTCCGCGTGCGGCGGGAGAGCGACGGCTTCATCTTCAACCGCATCTGGGCCGCCATCAAGCGCGAGAGCCTCATGGTGCTGGAGGAGGGAGTTGCATCGGCCGAGGACGTGGACAAGATGTGGGAGATCTTCACCCGCCCCGGTGTCCCGCCGTTCCGGCTGATGGATCAGGTCGGCCTGGACGTCGTGCTGGCGATCGAGGACCACTACGCCGCGGTGCGACCGGCTCTCCCCGAGGGGCCGCGGCGGCTGCTGCGCGAGTACATCGAGCAGGGCCACATGGGAGTCAAGAGCGGCCAGGGGTTCTACCGCTACGACGACTGAACCGGGCAGCTGTGGCTGTCCGCTGGTCACACGCCGGTCGCTGGGCCAGCCGCGACATGGGTCAAGCTGCACCGGGCACGACAGACGGCTGAGGCCTCTCAGCCCGCCGCAGGGGGTGCCTTCAGCTGTCCCTTCACGAGCTTGCCGACGGCGTTCTTCGGCAGGGAGCCCATGACGTGGAACTCCCGGGGAACCTTGAACCCGGCCAGTGAGGCTCGGCAGTGCTCGATGAGCTGCTCGCCGTCGAGTGCGGCCCCGGGTCGTGGAGCGACGTATGCGACAGGCACCTCTCCGTAGATCGGATCCGGCTTGCCCACCACGGCGGCCTCGAGCACGTCAGGATGGTCGTAGAGCACGTTCTCGATCTCCTTCGGGAAGATGTTCTCCCCGCCGCGGATGATCATGTCCTTCAACCGGTCGACCAGGACCAGGTAGCCGTCCTCGTCGAGGTATCCCACGTCACCGGTGTGCAGCCACCCGTCGCGCACCGCCTGCGCCGTGGCGTCGGGCCGGCCGAGGTAGCCCCGCATGACGTTCCTGCCTCGGATGACGACCTCTCCCCGGTCGCCGCGCGGGAGACGACGCCCATCAGGAGCTTCGATCTCCACCTCCTGCCCCGGGAGGGCCGGCCCCACGGTGCCGGGTTTGCGAGGCCCCTGGACCGGGTTGACGGTCGAGGCGACGCTTCCCTCGGACAGTCCGTAGCCCTCGACGACGGGAACGCCGAACCGTGCCTCGAACCGGCCAACGAGCTCCGGCGGCATCGGCGCGGCGCCGCAGATGACGAACCGGAGTGAGGACGTGTCGACCTCCGACACGGGCTGCGCCTCCAGCAGCGCGTACATCGTGGGCACTGCGGAGAAGAACGTGGGGCGGTGCTCCTCCACGTTCCGCCAGAAGCTCGCCGGGTCGAACCGGGGGGCGACGACCACGTTGCCCCCCGCCTGCAGCACCGACATCACTCCGATGAGGAGGCCGTTGCAGTGGAACAACGGCAGGACGAGCAGGCTCGTGTCGTCGCTGGTGAGGTGCAGGTGCTTACTGATGGACGTGACCATCGCCTCGACGTTGGCGTGGTCGAGGACGCAGCCCTTCGGTCGGCCGGTGGTTCCCGAGGTGTAGATGACCAGCGCGAAGTCGTCCGGCCGGGCCGCGCCTGCGCCCATCATCTGGTCCGGCGTGCCCGCGTCCCGACTCGTCGCTCGACCGGTGACCGGCACCGAGTCGGCGGCGATGGAATGAAGGCCGGTACGGCCGGCCAGCTCGCCGGCGCGCGCGTCGCCCACCAGCACCCGGCTCGCCGAGTCCTGCAACTGGTAGAGAACCTCGTCGTCGGTCAACGCCGGGTTGACCGGCGTCAGCGCGGCGCCGAGATGCCACGCCGCAAACATGGTGGTCACGATCTCGCAGCAGTTGGGCAGCATCACGGCGACCGTGTCGCCACGTCCGACACCCAGCTCGGCCAGTCGCTGGGCCAACCGCGCCACCTCAGCGGCGAAGGCGGCATTCGTCACGCTGCGCCGGGTATCCGCGATGCAGATGCCCTCGGGGTCTGCCTGCGCGCGGCTGAGCGGAATACGGGTGGCGAAGGCGGGGGCGGAGGCTGCGGTCACCGCCTCATGGTACGAACGCGGCTTCCGGCGGTACTGACAGCCCGTGGTCAACCCCAGCCCGAAGCTGGTCGCGCCGGTGTGGTGGCCGGCTGCTCTTGAGCCAGTGCGCCGAGCGCGCGGAGCCGGCTCGGAGGCGGGTCCGACCATCGGGGCGCTCCGTGGTGCGGCGGCCGGGTCGGCCGCGTGTGCACCGGACCTGTTCCGGGTCGCCGGTCCTGCGCAGTCGCCTTCCTGCCGCCGGGGGCGGGCCACCCCGCTGCTGTCCGTCGGGGTGTGCCCAGAGCACGGCAGCGGGGACGGTGCCGGGGTGGCAGCGCGCATCCGCGGTGGCACCGGGTCGGCATCTGCCATGGCACCGGAGCCGGGGCCTGCCGCTCGATGAGGCGCCGGGAACGCGATCAGCCCCCCAGGCGAGCCTGGGGGGCTGATCTTCAAACTACAATCGCAGTCTTGCGTTGTAGCGGGGGCAGGATTTGAACCTGCGACCTCCGGGTTATGAGCCCGGCGAGCTACCGAGCTGCTCCACCCCGCGTCGGTGAACCCAACTCTACGTGAACCTCCCGCCAGCGCCAAATCGGGACCCCGGAGCGCCGTACCGCAGGGCTCCCTCCTCAGATCTCGGGCCGCAGCCCCTCCTGCTCCTCGCGCTCCCGTGCCCGCAGTGCCTCCCGGATGGCGACCGCCACGCCGAGCAGCACGCCGGCGGTAAGCATGCCGAGCGCCGGCACAACCCTGCCGCCGACCGCGTTGGCGGCCACCATGACGGCCACCGCGACCAGGAGCAGGGCGAGCGAGGCCCGCAGGCCCCGGTGCGCCCCGACCCTGTCCGGGACGCCAGACCGGTAGACCAGGCGGAACGCCGTCACGCAGCCGGCGACCAGCAGGAGGAGGGCCACGCCGCGCCTACTTCGTGGGGGTCGGGGTCGGGGTCGCCGTACCCGACGGCGTCGGGACCGTCACCGACCCGGTCGGCTGCGCGGCCACGGCCTCCTGGATCGCGTTCTGCAGCCGCTTCTGGGCCTCGCCGTACGCCGTCCAGTCACCCTTCTTGAGCGCGTCCTGGCCGTCGGTGAACGCCTTCTGCACGTCCGCCAGCGCCGCCTTCAGCGCCGCGGACTGCTGGGCGGGTGTGCCGCCCCCGGTGGCCGGCGGCGGTGTCGTCGTACCGCCGCCCGCGCCGGCGTCACCGGCGACCGCTCCCGAGCTGCCGCCGAAGAGCCCGTCGAGGGCGCCGGCGAGCGTGTCGGACCACGCGAGCTGGTTGCCGAACGCGACCACGACCGCGCGTGACAGCGGGTAGGAGGAGCCCGTCCTGGCGCTGACGTAGATCGGCTCGACGTAGAGCAGGCCACCACCCACGGGGAGGGTCAGCTGGTTGCCGAGCGTGACCTGCGAGCCCTCCTGCGTGCGGTTCAGCGTCAGGAACTGAGACAGCGTCTGGGTGAACCGGGGCGAGCCGATGTTGGAGGACTCGATGTCGTTCTGCACCTGCCCCGGGCCCTTGACCGTCGTGTCACGGGGCAGCTCGAGCAGGCGCATCTTGCCGTAGTCGGCGCGCTTCTTGCCGGTGGCGTCGCCCGCGTTGGCGTCGACCGCCATGAACCCCGCCAGGACGGGCCGGTCCCCCTGTGGCATGAACGTCGTCGTCAGGGAGAACGACGGTGCGGGCTGCCCCGGCATGGCGACGCTGAGGTAGTAGGGCGGCTGCGGCACCTGGCGCTGCTCCTGGGTGGGGTCGCTCGGCACCGTCCAGTAGTCCTGCCCGCCGAAGAAGGCGCCCGGGTCGGTGACGTGGTAGCGGGCCATCAGCGAGCGCTGCACCTTGAACAGGTCCTCGGGGTAGCGCAGGTGCGACATGAGGTCGCCGCTGATCGCCGACAGCGGCTGCACCGTGCCGGGGAACGTCTTGCTCCAGGCCTTGAGCAGCGGGTCCTGCTCGTCCCACGCGTAGAGCTTGACCGCGCCGCTGTAGGCATCGACCGTGGCCTTGACCGAGTTCCGGATGTAGTTGACCTGGCCGGCGTCGATCGCCTGCACGCTGCGCGAGCGCGCGGTCAGCGAGTCGGACGTGGACTCGTCGATCGACTGCAGCCGCGAGTAGGGGTAGTGGCTGGAGGTCGTGTAGCCGTCGAGGATCCACTGCACCCGGCCCTGGACCACGGCCGGGTAGGCGTTGCCGTCCAGCGTCAGCCACGGGGCCACCCGCTCCACCCGCTCACGGGGGGTGCGGTGGTCCAGCAGCCGGGACTGGCCGTTGACGGTGTCCGACAGCATGATCTTCAGCTCGCGGTACTTGATCGCGTAGGCCGCCTTGCGGGCGAGGCTGCCGATGCTCACCCCGCCGTTGCCGGTGTAGGTGGTGTTCTGCTGCCCGATGGCGCTGCTGTCGGGGTAGTCCAGCTCCTTCTGCGGTCCGCCCTTGGGGCCGCCGACGATGGAGTAGTCCGGAGAGGACTCGCCGAAGTAGATCCGCGGCTCGAAGGGGCCGAGCGGGCCCACCGGCGGGATGTTCTGCTCGTAGAAGACCGGCTGCCCGTCGTCACCACGCTGGTTGCCGTACGCGGCCACGACGCCGAAGCCGTGGGTGTAGACCGTGTGGTCGTTGACCCAGTTGCGCTGCCCGGGGGGCAACCCGTTGAGGTCCAGCTCGCGGGTGGCGATCACGGTGTCGCGCAGCTTGCCGTCGATCTTGTAGCGGTCGACGTCGAGCACGTCGGGGAACTGGTAGTAGGACTTGACCGCCTGCAGCTGCTTGAACGTCGGCGCCACCACGGAGGGGTCGACCAACCGGACCCCGGGGATCGTGTCGGCGTCGTTGCGCAGCTGTCCGCGGGTCGCGGTGGTGCTCGCCTTGTACTCGGTCGCGTCCGCGTCCGCCAGGCCGTACGCCGCGCGCGTCGCCTTGATGTTGCGGTCGATGTAGGGCGCCTCCAGGGACTTCTCCGAGGGCTTGACCTTGAAGCTCTGCACCACGGCCGGGTAGATGCCCCCGACGGCGATGGCGCACACGACCAGCAGGCCGACGCCGATGGCGGGCAGGCGCCAGGAGTGCGTCCAGATGGTCGCGACGAACAGCACCGCGCACATCAGCGCCGCCACGGCGAGGATCGCCTTGGTGGGCATCACCGCGTGCTGGTCGGTGTAGGTCAGGCCGGTGATGAGGCGGGAGTCCTTGGTGGTCAGCGAGTAGCGGTCCAGCCAGTAGCTGGCGGCGCGGACGAGCACCAGCGCCGCGAGCAGCAGCGACAGGTGCACGCGCGCGGCGGTCGTGGTGCGCTCGCCGCGGGACTGCAGCTGGAGGCCGCCGTACACGTAGTGGGTGATGGCGGCGGCGATCAGGGCCAGGACGATCACCATCGTCAGGAAGCCGACGATGAACCGCAGCCACGGCAGGGTGAAGACGAAGAAGCCGATGTCCAGGCCGAACTGCGCGTCCTTGGAGCCGAAGGGGACGCGGTTGTGCCACAGGGAGAAGACCTGCCACTGGCTGGCTGCGGCGGAGCCGGCGAACAGGCCGAGCAGGGCCGGCGCGACGACCGTGGCGAGGCGGCGCAACGGGTCGAGCATCTCGCGGTAGTGGTCGAGGTTCTGCTGTTCCTCGGACACCGGCGGGTAGACCGGCCGGGTGCGGTAGCCGATGACCAGGCTGGAGGCCACGAGCGCGGCGGCGATGAGGGCGCCGACGATGAACAGCAGCACCTTGGTGATCACCTCGACCCGGAACACGGTCGAGAACCCGACGCTGTCGAACCACAGCACCTCGGTCCACAGCTGCGCCAGGATCGTCACGAGCACGATCACGGCCACGAGGATCGCGATGGTCGGCACGAGCGGACCGCGGCGCGCCAGGCCCTGCCGGCGACCGAGGCCGCCTCCGCGACCAGCGGCCCCGCGGGATCCGCCGGAGCGGCCCGGACCACCCGGGCCTCCGTGACCGCCGCCGCCGGGGCCGTCGCCCGAACCGCCTCGACCAAAGAAGTCTCTAGAACTCACTGCGACGCCCGATCCCGGTCTGTCCTGCCTGATGCTGCCTTGTGGGTCCAACTTACCGAGCGGCCGTGCGGTTCCCGTCCTCCTGCGCGGATGCGGCAGCATAAGGGCGTGACCAGTGCGCCGCAGCCCATCTTCAGCCCCCTCGTGACCGCCGCCCTCGAAACCGAGCGCCACGTCGCGTCCGGCGGCTGGGACCAGCCGCCGCGGTTGTTCGCCCTCGTCCGCACCGCCGGCCTGGTCGAGCAGGAGCCGCAGCTGCGGGCGCAGCTGAGCACCGAGGACCCGGACGCCCTCACCGCCGTCGAGCAGGAGGGCCTGCCACGGACCTCGTCCCTGGAGTCCCTGCTCGGTCGCCTCGCCTGGCCGGCCGACGTCGACGGCGTCGCCCTGGCGGTCGAGCGCATCGTCGTCCCGCCGGAGGCGGAGCAGGGACTGCCCGAGCAGCCCGAGCAGGCGGCGGAGGCCCTGGCGGCGCACCCGGACCGCAAGGACGTGCGGCTGCTCGTGGCGGTGCTGCGCGACGGCGAGTCCACCTGCCTGCTGCGGCAGCGTGAGCACGACACCGACGACCGGGTCGCCATGGGCCAGGACATCGCGCCCGGGCTGGTCCACGCCCTGAGCGCCACGCTGGAGGACTGAGCCGGCGGCCACCCCGGCGGGCACACCGCCAGGCGCCGAGGCACCAGGGGCCGCTACCCGGCCGCCGCCACGGCGGTGCAGGTCGGCAGCGCGTCCCCCTTCCTGGCGGCGATGGCCTCGACGGCGGAGCGGGCCTGCGCGAACGTCGAGACCTTGACGACCCGCAGCCCGTCCGGGACGTGCCCGACGACCTCGTTGCAGTTCGAGGCCGGCGCCAGGAACCAGCGGGCGCCGCCGTTGCGCGCGCCGTACAGCTTCTGCTGGATCCCGCCGATCGGGCCGACCGCGCCGTCGCCGGCGATGGTGCCGGTGCCGGCGATGTTCGCGCCGCCGGTCAGGGCTCCGGGGGTGAGCTTGTCGAAGACGGCCAGCGAGAACATCATCCCCGCGGACGGGCCGCCGACGTCACCGGCGTTGATGCTGACCTTGACCGGGAAGTCGAACCGGGTGCGCAGCAGCACGCCGAGGATCGTCGTGCCGTCTGCGTCGGCCGTGCGGGCCTTGAGCTGCCGGACGGTCCCGTCCCGGCGGACGGTCACCGCGACCGTCTCTCCGGGCTTGTGCCTCTGGACCGCGCCGCGCACCGCCTCCGTGCTGTTCGCCGGCACCCCGTCGACGCTCACCAGCTGGTCACCGGCCCGCAGGACGCCCTTGGAGGGTGAGCTGTCCGGGACCTGGGCGATGCTGATGACCTCGGGCACCTTGGCCCCCGTGGCCCGCAGCGCGACGGCGATCGCCTCCTGCTGGGAGTCCACCATCTCGGCGGTGTTCTCCTCCTCGACCTCCTTGCTGGTCGTGCCCTGGGGGAACATGGCCTGCTCCGGCACGACGTGCGCACTGTGGTCGACCAGGCCCCAGAGCACGTCCCAGACGTTGACCGGGTGCTGGGGGCCGCCGTAGACGGCCACGGTGGTGAAGTCGAGGACGCCGGACGTCGGGTAGGTGCGGGCGTCGCTGACCTGGATCAACGGCTTGTTCGCGCTGACCTCCCCGAGGGTGTTGGTCACCGGGCCGGGCTTGAGGATCGCGTAGGGCAGGTGGATCAGGCTCAGCAGCGCGGCGAGGGCCACCCCGACGAACAGCGCGACGAGCCAGCCTCCGGTGCGCCGGCTCATGCCGGTGGACGGCCCGGGGGCGTCGCTCATGGCAGCCCCACCCACTCATCGGAGCCGTCACTGAACAACTGGTGCTTCCAGATGGGTACGCGTGCCTTCAGCGTGTCGATCAGCTCACGGCAGGCCTCCAGCGCGGTACCGCGGTGGGCGGCGCTGACCGCCACGACCACCGCCAGGTCGCCGACCTCCAGGTGTCCGACGCGGTGCACCGCGGCCACGGCGATGACGGGGTGGTGGCCGGCGACCTCCTCGGCCACCTGGCGCAGCACGTCCGGCGCGGTGGGGTGCGCGGAGTAGTCGAGGGCGTCCACGGCGGCCCCCTGGTCGTGCTCGCGCACGACACCGACGAACGTCGCGATGCCGCCGGCGCGCGGATGGCGCACCGCCGCGACGACCTCGTCGAGGGACAGGTCGTCCTCGCGGACTTCCGCCAGGACGACCTGCGCCCCACCGTCCGACCCGTCCCGGGTCTGCTGGTTCATGCTCCGCCTCCGTTGCGCCGCCGTCGCCGCATGATCGCAGCCGTTCCTACGAGCGCGACAGCCGCACTCGCCGCACCCAGCGCGGCGTCCTTGCGGTCGACCCGCCGGCCGCCCACCGCGTGGTGCCCGCGGATGCCGTCCAGGAGGACTCCGAGCGCGGTCTCGTTGTCGTACGCCGGGGACCAGCCCGCCTCCCGCAGGGTCCGCGAGGACACCGCCCACGGGTGCAGGGCGTAGGCCAGGTCCGTCGCCGGTGCGGGCAGGACCCCGACACGGTGCAGCCGCTCGGCGGTCCCGAGCGCCAGGGACTCGCTCAGCTGCACGTGCCGCATCCCGCTGACCTGCTCGACCCGCTCCTGGGTCAACGTGCCCTCGGCCGCGACGGTGACGACCGGACCGATCCCCTGCTCGACGACGGCGACCAGGGCCGAGCCCAGGTCCTCCACGTGGCAGAACTGCCAGGCCGGCGTGCAGTCCTTGACGGTCAGCAGCCGAGGTGCCTCGAAGTGGCGGGTGGTGACCGTGTCGACGCCCCGGCCGACGAGCGCTGCCGGCCTCACCACGGTGACGTCGAGCCCCGGGTGGACCTCCCGGGCCCTGGCCAACACGTGTTCCACCGCCAGCAGGTCACCGACCAGCCCCTCATCCGGCTCGGCCAGCAGCGGCGCGTCCTCGGGCAGCGGCACCGGGTTGTCCTTCGACGCGCCGTACGTCATGGCGCTCGTCACCACGACGACGTGCTCCACCCCGGCCGCCGCCGCTGCGGTGACCAGCGTCTGCACCCGGCGCACCGCCTGCTCACGGCGCACCCGGGCGCCCACCTGGAGGTCGGCGGCGAGGTCGCTGCTGGTCGCCACGTGCACCAGCGCGTCGACGTCGGTGAGGGCGGCTGCGACCTCGGGGGAGGTGAGGTCGACCATCCGCCAGGTGGCGCCCTCCCCGCACCCCGCTCCTCGTCCAGGCCGATGACGGTGCGCGTGCGTCCGCCGGTGGCGGCGCTGACCAGGAAGGACTGCAGGATCTGCGCCCCCACGGGCGACGCGGCGCCGGCGACGGCGACCGTCGTCGCCTTGCGCCGAGAGCGAACCCTGCCCCGGGGGGAACTCACTGTGACCTCCGCATGGTTATGTCTGGGAAGAAGCACATCCTCTCAGGAGGCCAAGGAGCCCCGCGTGTCTGATTCGCTGACCCCCCAGTCCCCCGACCCCGACGAGCCCGACTTCCAGAAGATGCTGAGCGAGCTGCTCGGGAGCAACGCCGACAACCCGCAGCTGGCCGAGGCGCTCAAGGCCATGGGCATCGACCGGCTCGACCCGGCCGCGATGGGCATGATCAGCGCCCAGCTGCAGGCGATGTTCTCCTCCGACCCCGGTGAGGTGTTCAACGCCGAGCTGGCCACCGACGTCGCCCGCAAGACGGTCAGCGCCGCCGGCGACACCAGCCTGGGGGCGACCGCCCGACGTGAGGTGGAGGAAGCCGCCCACGTCGCCGGCCTCTGGCTCGACGACGTCACCCAGCTCACGGCGCCCGGCGTGGCGGCGCGGGCCTGGAGCCGCGCCGAGTGGGTGGACCAGACCATGCCCGTATGGCGCACCCTGGTCGAGCCCGTCGCCGCGGGCGTGAGCGCAGCCATCGTCGCCGCCATGCGCGGGCAGATGGGCTCCCTGGACCCCTCCCAGCTGCCGCCGGGACTGCCCGCCGGGATGGACGTCGGGGCGATGATGGGCCAGATGGAGCCGATGCTGGCCCGCATGAGCTCCTCCATGTTCGGCGCCCAGGTGGGCCAGGCCGTCGGCGCGCTGGCCGGTGACCTGCTCAGCGGCACCGAGGTCGGGCTCCCACTCGTCGAGGGGCACGCCGTGGCGCTGCTGCCGGCGAACATCGCCTCGTTCGCCGAGGGCCTGGAGATCGACCTGCCCGAGGTGCGGCTCTACATCGCCGTCCGTGAGGCAGCGCGGGTGCGCCTCTTCGCCGACGTGCCGTGGCTGGCGCCGCAGCTGGTCGCAGCGGTGCAGGCCTACGCCAGCGACATCAGCATCGACACCGAGCAGATCGAGTCGGCGCTGCAGTCGGTCGACCCCACCGACCCGACCGCGATGCAGTCGGCGCTGTCGGACTCCCTGTTCACCCCCGAGCCGAGCGCGGCACAGCGCGCCGCCCTCGGCCGGCTGGAGACCTACCTCGCGCTCGTCGAGGGCTGGGTCGACGTCGTGGCCGAGCGGGCCACCGCCGGCCACCTGCCGCACGGTGCCGCTCTGGGTGAGGCCGTACGCCGTCGCCGGGCCTCCGGAGGCCCGGCCGAGCGCCTCTTCAGCTCCCTGGTCGGGCTCGAGCTGCGCCCGCGCCGGCTGCGCGATGCCGCCAACCTGTGGGCCGCCCTCGAGTCCGATGGCGGGGTCGCCGCCAGGGACGGGGCGTGGGCGCACCCCGACGTGGCGCCGACCGCGGCGGATCTCGACGACCCCCTCGGCTACGTCGAGCGGGTGCGCGGCGCCCGCGGCGGCGACGACCTGGACGCCGCCCTGGATGCGATCCTGCGCGAGGGCGAGTCCGGCAGCGGCACCGCGTGAGCGGTCCTGCCCCGGCCGACCCTGACGTCGGCGCCACAGCACCCGGTTCCGGGGCCGCTGTGGCCGTTCCCGCTCCGTACGCACGGCTGCACGCCCGCGCCGAGGCGCTGCTGGCGTCCTGGACCGCGCCCGACGCAGTCCAGGAGGCCCGGCGCCTGGAGTTCCTCGCGTACCTGGCGGCCCAGCCCGGCGCGCTGTGGAAGCAAGGGCCGCCGGCGCACCTGACCGCGAGCGCGCTGGTGCTGGACGCCGCGGGCGAGCACGTGCTTCTCACCCTGCACCGCAAGGCCGGGGCGTGGTTCCAGTTCGGCGGCCACTACGAGCCCGCCGACGTCGACCCGCACGCGGCGGCGACCCGCGAGGCCCGGGAGGAGTCGGGGATCGGCGACCTGGTCGTGTCGCCCGAGCTCGTCGAGCTCGACCGGCACACCCTGGTGGGGTCCTTCGGCCGGTGCCGTGAGCACCTGGACCTGCGCTTCGCCGCCGTGGCTCCCGAGGGCGCCCGGCACGTCGTCAGCGAGGAGTCCCTCGACGTGCGCTGGTGGCCGGTCGGGCGGCTCCCTGACACCGCGGGGGCGGACCTGGGCAGGCTCGTCGCGGCGGCGCGCCGTCAGCTGGCGCTGGGCTGAGCCGGCGGTCCCTCGACGTCGTCGGCCAGGGGCTCGTCGGCGTCCGTCCCCGCGCCCAACGGGCCGAGGGCCTGGGCGGCCACGACGCCCTCGAGGTAGCCCCGGGCGCGCTCGGTGCGGGGGTAGCTCTCCAGCAGCGCCCAGAAGTCGCGGCCGTGGCTGGGCTGCAGCAGGTGTGCCAGCTCGTGCATGATCACGTAGTCCAGCACCCAGGAGGGCATCCCCTTGACCCGCGCCGAGATGCGGATCGAGCCGTCGGAGGGTGTGCAGGACCCCCACCGCGAGTTCTGGTTCGTCGACCAGACGATGCTGGAGGGCCTGGCGAGGCCGCCGAGGTGGCGCTGGGACAGCTCGGCGGCGCGCTCGGCGAGCTGGTCGTCGCTGGGGCGCCGCCGCCGGTCACCGGCCTCGAGCTTGCGCAGCATGGTGTCGACCCAGTGCTTCTCCTCGGAGGCGCTGAAGCCGGCGGGGATGAGCACGATCGTGCGGCCGCCGTCGCGGTAGGCGCTGACGGTGCGTCGCCGGCGCCTGCTGCGCCGCACCTCGATCGATTCGGGGCTCACGAGGCGAACCTATGTCACGGGGCAGGATATCGGCACGCGTCTTCCACAGCGAGTTGCCCTGCTCCTGCCCCGGCTCCTGCCCCGGCTTCGTCGCCGCGCCCGCGCGGCTCCGGTCCCCTCCCAACCGGGAACCGCGTGCTCAGCGGCCCGTGAACGTCGGCGGGCGCCGCTCGGATGCGGCGCCGATGCCCTCGCGGACGTCCTGCGTCGTCAGCGTGACCGCCTGCGCCAGCCCCTCCCAGCGCAGGGCGTCCTCGAACGTGGCGTGGCCGCCGTCCCGCAAGGCTGCGACCGTCAGGGCCGTGGCCACCGGGGCTGCGGCCGCCACGCGCTCGGCGGCGGCGAGGGCTTCGTCCAGGAGGCGCGCCGCCGGGACGGCTCTGGAGGCCAGGCCCAGCCGGACGGCCTCCTCACCGTCCACGATGCGGCCGGTCAGCAGCAGGTCGCGGGCCACGGCGACGCCGGCGACCTCGGGCAGTGACCAGGTGGTCGCCATACCGGGGTGCAGGCCCAAGGAGGTGAACGGGACGCCCATCCGGGCCGTCGTGGCGACGTACCGGATGTCGCAGGCGAGCGCGACGGCGAAGCCGGCCCCGATCGCGCTCCCGTTGACCGCCGCGATGGTCGGCACCTCCAGGTCGCGGACGGTCAGCCAGTCGCGGTAGAACGCCAGCATCCGGCGGCGCAGCTGCGGCGCCGTGGCGTCGCGGTCGCCGAGGATCCAGGACAGGTCCCCACCGGCGTTGAACGCCGGCCCCGTGCCGGTGACCACCACCGCAGCCAGCTCCGGGTCCTCGCGCAGCGCCGTCATCAGCGCCACCCAGGAGGCGGTCATCGGCCCGGTCATGGCGTTGCGGCGCTCCGGCAGGTCGAACCGCACCACCGCGACGCGCCGTCCGGAGGCCTCCTGCACGCCCACGGCCAGGTCCTCGTAGGGTGTCTGCCACCAGCTCGTCCCGGTCATGGCGGGAGCCTAGGTGGGCACGACCCACGGTGCGCCCAGGCGCGCGAATGCGGCATGTCGTGCTCAGCCTGGTCTAGGCTGAAATGAGTCCGTGGCCGCATGGGCGGCAGCAACGACAAGGAGACAGACGTAATGGCTGAGTCCGTAGAGACTGGCGAGACCTACAAGGGCGACTTCTACTGCGTGAAGTGCAAGGAGAAGCGCGAGGCCGAGGGCCGGGTCGTCGAGACGAACGGCCGGCGCATGGCCAAGGGTTCCTGCCCCGTGTGCGGCACCAACCTCAACCGCATCCTCGGCAAGGCCTGATCGACCGAACAGCCACAGGGCGGGACCACGAGCACGGCTCGGGTCCCGCCCTTTGTTCTGCCCCGGGGCGCACGCGCCCTGTGGATGACGGCGTCCGCCCGCGGCTCGCTGCGTGCCAGAGTCGCCCTCCTGCACCCGCTGCCCAGACGTGCACAGGAGGGAGCCGTATGGCGGCCCGACCCCGGCTCAAGCCGCACGCGCAGGTCCTGCGGCGGGGACGCGGCGCGCTGCAGGTGGGCATGGCCAGCGACGCCGGCGTCGTCCTCGAGGGACTGAGCGAGGCCGAGATGGCGCTGGTCGCGCGGCTGGACGGCAGCCTGGACCTGCCGGCCCTGGACGCCCTGGCCGCACGGACCGGCGTCGCGCCGGCGCGGGTGTCGGGGCTGCTGCAGGCGCTGCGCGAACGGCACCTGCTGATCGACGTGCCGACCGACCGCGCCTTCCTGGGTGACCTCGGCGAGGCCTGGCGCGCGGCCCTGCGCCCCGACGCGGACGCCCTGACGGCCGCGTACCGGCTGCCCGGCGACGGTTACGCGCTGCTCGCGGCCCGGCGGCGTCAGCACGTCGTCGTCAGCGGCGAGGGAGCCCTTCCGCAGACCCTCTCTTCGCTGCTGCGGGCCGGCGGGGTCGGCCGGGTCGACGCCGGCCCGGTGGCCGCGGAGGCGCTGGACCTCGACCTGCGCCACGACCCCGCCGCCCGGGTGCCCCAGCTGGTGGTCCTGACCGCGACCGGGGCGCTGGCCTCCGAGACCGGCGCGCCCTGGCTGCGGCGCGCGGTGGCCCAGCTGCCGGTCGTTCTGCAGGGGCACCGGGTCCTCGTCGGGCCGCTGGTCGTCCCCGGCCGCGGACCGTGCCTGCGCTGCCTGGACCTGCACCGCTGCGACCGCGACCCCGCGTGGCCGGCGCTGCTGTCGCAGCTGGCACGCCCGGGGCCCGGCCTGCCGGCGCGCCCGGTCACTCCCGAGACCACGCTGACCGCGATGGCGGCGGGCCTCTGCGCCATGGTCGTGCACACCGCGCTGGACGGGCAGCACGTGCCGCACGGGGTGTCGCTGGAGGTGTCCCTGCCGTGGCCGCGGGTGGCGCAGCGGCACTGGCCTGCCCATCCGCTGTGCGGCTGCTCCGGCTCGCAGGACACAATGGCCGGGTGACCGAACTCCCCCGCAAGGCCGTCACCCGCACGGCGAAGCTCGCCACGCTCCCGCTCGGCTTCGCCGGGCGCACAGCGCTCGGCCTCGGCAAGCGGGTCGGCGGCACGCCCGGCCGAGCTGGTGGCCGCCGAGGTGCAGGCCCGGACCGCCGAGCAGATCTTCAAGGTGCTGGGCGAGCTCAAGGGCGGCGCGATGAAGTTCGGCCAGGCCATGTCGCATCTTCGAGGCCGCGCTGCCCGAGGAGCTGGCCGGCCCGTACCGCGCGACGCTGACCAAGCTGCAGGACGCGGCGCCGCCGATGCCGACCTCGACCGTGCACCGGGTCCTGGCCGACGAGCTCGGCCCGCGCTGGCGCCGCAAGTTCGCGCTCCTTCGACGACACCCCCGCCGCCGCCGCGTCGATCGGGCAGGTGCACCGGGCCGTCTGGCAGCGACGGCCGCGACGTCGCCGTGAAGGTGCAGTACCCCGGGGCCGGGCAGGCGCTGGTCGCGACCTCAACCAGGTGTCGCGGGTGGCCCGGGTCTCGGCCGGCTGGATCCCCGGCCTGGACATCAAGCCGATCATGGACGAGCTCAAGCAGCCGGGTCGCCGAGGAGCTCGACTACGGCCTCGAGGCCGAGCTCACAGCGGCAGTTCGCCGAGGCCTTCGCGGGCGACCCCGACTTCGCCATCCCGCCAGGTGGTCGCACCAGAGCGAGCAGCGTCATCGTCAGCGAGTGGCTGGACGGCGTGCCGCTGTCCGGCGATCATCGCCTCGGGGCACGCCCGGAGGAGCGCGACGCGGCCGCCGCGCGCTACCTGGAGTTCCTGCTGGCCGGTCCGCAGCGAGCGGGCTGCTGCACGCCGACCCGCACCCGGGCAACTTCCGGCTGCTCCCGGACGGCCGGCTCGGCGTCCTCGACTTCGGCGCGGTCAACCGGCTGCCCGACGGACTGCCCCGGCGATGGGACGGCTGCTCGACCCTGGCGCTGAAGGGCGACGCCGAGGCGCGTGGTCGACGGGCTGCGCGAGGAGGGCTTCGTCAAGCCCAGCATCGACGTCGACGCCGAGGCGCTGCTGGACTACCTCGGGCCGTTCCTCGACCCGCTGCGCGCCGACGACCTTCACGCTTCACCCGGGCGTGGCTGCGTGGGCTGTTCGGTCACCTCAACGACCCGCGCCGGCCGCAGTGGCACGGTCGGCCTGAAGCTCAACCTGCCGCCCGACGTACCTGCTGATCCACCGGGTCTGGCTGGGCGGGATCGGCGTCCTGTGCCAGATCGAGGGCACCGTCGCGGGCCGGGCGACGGTCAGCGCCTGGCTGCCCGAGGCGGACCTGCCCCAGCTCGACAGCTGACGGGTCGCTCCCGGTCCGTGCGGCAGCCGAGGAATTGCCGCGCCCGTGCGGCAGGTGACGGGTCGCCGCACCCGTGCAGCCGGGCCCGTCACCACCAGGTCTGGTCGAGCTTGGCCTCGATGCTGCGCAGGTGCTCGCGGCTGCACCGGTCGCAGGTCCACACCACCTTCCCCCGCTCCGTGCCACGGGTCCACGTGAGGCGGGCGGTTGCCACGGGGTCGGCGTCAGCGGCGGTGCCGGGCGGAGCGCCCGTGTTCGCGTTCAGGTCCGCGCCCGCGAGGACGGTCGCGCCACACGTCGTACAGACCAGGTCCTCCGGGAATGCGGCCACGACCCCATCCTGCACCTCCCGCCCGGACTCCGGCCCCGTCCGCTCGGGGCGGCGACGAACCCCCACGAACGCTCACTCGTCGAGCAGGTAGACCAGACCGGGACCCTCGTCGCGGTAACGGATCCCGAGCGCGTCGAGGGCGGGTCGCCACGAGCCGGTGACCTCGGGGTCGGCGCGCTCGAACCCGTGGTCAGCCGTGAGCAGAAAGGTCACCTCGTCGATGACCCCGAGGCCGTCCAGGTGGTCCAGGAACGTGCCCAGCCGTGCATCGGCGTCACGCAGCGAGTCGCGGGCGATGTCCGACCGGGGCCCGCCGGCGTGGTGACCGCCGTCGGTGACGACGTTGGACCACCACGTGAGCGTGGGGGCCGTCTCGGCGCTCTCCCACAGCTGGAGCATCTGCTGCAGCCCGACGTCGTCGACCCGGGTGCACCAGGCGTAGTACGCGTCCTCCAGGTGCGCGGGCGTGCGGAGGTGCGCCGAGGCGCGCGGGTCCGGCAGCAGCTCGTCGAGCCCGGCGGCGCCCCTGCTGCTCTCGCTGGCGCGGACCAGGCCCATCGTCGAGTAGTCCGCCCCACGGTCCACCGGCTCGTCGACGCAGGCGGTGCGCGGCGCGGTGCCAGCCGGCACCGCGTCGTTGACCATCTCGAAGAGCGTGCGGACCGCGGGGCGCAACCACTCGGCGCTGCGGTGCCAGGTCGAGGCGTCGTTCGGTACGACACGCTCGCCGGTCGCCCGGTCGTAGAAGACGTTGCCCAGCACCCCGTGCCGCCCGGGCCCGAGCCCGGTGAGGATCGTCGTGTGGTTGGTCAAGGTGATGCTGGGGAACTCCGCGACCGCGCCGCCGCGCAACGCCAGGCCCGCGTCGATCAGCCGGCGCACGGCCGGCAGCTCCCCGGTCTCGGCCAGGTGCAGCAGCTCGCCGCAGTGGGCACCGTCCCAGAGGATGCCCACCACCCGCCGCCGCGCAGGAGCGCCGCCCTGCAGGTACGACGTGAGCGGGGCACCGTCCAGCGCATGGCCCTTTCCGTCGCGCAGCGCCGGCTCGGCGACGCCGGCCATCGTCGCGAGGGTCGGGCCCACATCCACGAGCCGGGCGTGGCTGTCGACGAACCCGAGCCGGCGCACTCCCGCCCCGCTCAGGACCAGTGGTGCGCGTGACTGGACGACGTCGAGCGAGCCGTGCTCCCCGACGTGGCCACCCTCGTCGGGGAACCAGTGCCGCGGGGTGTGCACGACGGCGAGGTCGGGGCTGCGGGTCGGGTCGGCGAACAGCGACAGGATCCGCTCGGCGGCGTACGGGTAGGCGTTCTGGACCGAGCTGCGCGGCCCGGGCGCCGCCACCTCACGGTCGTACGGAAGGAAGGCCATCGGGTCCTCGCTGACGACCGGGTCGATGCCCTCGAGCACCTCGTGCACACCGCCGGGGTGCAGCCGCACCCGGCCGAGCGAGCTGGCCGCGCACGCCACCCGGCGGTCGTCGTCATCCTCCACCCAGAGCACGAGGTCGACGATGTCGCGCAGGGCCGGGTCGGTCAGGGCCCCGATGGCCGCACTGCGGGGGTCCGCAGGACCGGCGGCTGGCTGAGCGCTCACCGGGCCGACTCTAGAGCCCTACCCGCCTCGCCCGCAGAGGGACACCGCCGACGGACGGGCCCCGACACGGCGGAGGCGGAGGACGCCCGACCCCGAAGGGTCGACACGTCCCCCGCCTCAGGGATGCACCGGTGTGCCGGGAGGGCGTCACCGCTGCTGGTGCTGGCTGCGCCGGACCCGAGCCTCGAGGGCGATCCGCAGCGAGCTCCTGCGGGTGTTCCTCGGCCGTCCGACGCTCAGTCGCTCCTGCACTCGTGCGCGAGCGAGCTCTTCGTGCATGACTTGATACATGGTGAATCTCCTTGGTAACACGAGACTTTGGCAATGCTTGAGCGTGACCCGCAGGGCTTGGTCAACCTGGCCTGCGGTGCGAACCTGCGTGCTGGAAAGCGGACCCATCACGCGGCAACCGGGTTCTTGCGGGGGCGACCACGCGGACGTTTGCGTGCGACGACGACTCCCTGGATCAGGAGCTGGCCTCCCCAGACGCCCCACGGCTCCTGGCGGTCGAGGGCACCGGCCAGGCACTGGGTCCGTGCCGGGCACTGTCCGCACAGGGACTTGGCGAACTCGACATCGGCCGGGCTCTCGGCGAACCACAGCTCGGCGTCGTACTCCCGACACGGGATGTCAGCGCCGGAGGTGCCGGCCTGGTCGTTGAGGTCGAGCAGTGCGGTGAGCTGCATCGGTGTCACCTCCTTCGGATTGCCCCCGCCGGTCGGGCGGGGTGTTCTCTGGCGTGTCATCTCGGCGCCTCGCGCCCCTGTGCGGAGGCGTCCGGCTGGTGTTCGGTTCATCTGGCAACCAGTTCGTGTGTGGTGTTCCTGAGGCGTCTCGCCCCGGACAACACAAAGGCCGCGGATCCCGGATGTCGGGTTCCGCGGCCTGGAGGTGACCTGGTCTGGTGCTGCTAGACCGGGGGCCCACCATGGCGGAGGTGTGCGACATCCTGGACGGACTTGTCGATCGGGGCGTAGAACGCGGGGGCGGGGGCGACGACCATGGACCGATCCACGCCGAAGCCGAGCGTGGACACAGCGATCCCCTGGACGCGGACCCGGGAACCTGCGGCGAGGTGGCCGACGGCGACCTGCGGGCAGCCGGACACCGCGCGCAGGATCTGCGTCGCGTTCGTCATCGTGATGTTCTCCATCAGGGCCACCCCTCCTCGTCTGCTCATTGCGTGCCCCAGCCGGAAGCCTGTTCCGCTGGGCTGGACGTAGAGTCAGGCTAGGGCAGCGCCGACACTGTGAGCAACGTAATTAACGTAAAACTTTGACGGCCGACCGTCAGGGCGCGTCCAGGGCCTCGGATTTGCCTGCAGTAGAAGCGTTTTGGGCAACCTCGACCGGGTCGGCCCCACTCATGACCGACAGGACCGACTCGCCGAAGCGCGCGAGCTTGGCCGCCCCCACCCCCGAGATCGTGGCCAGAGCCGCGACGTCGGACGGCTTGCGCTCGGCGATGGCGGTGAGCGTGGCGTCGGTGAACACGACGTACGCCGGCACCTTGGTCTCGCTCGCGACGGTCGCGCGCCAGGTGCGCAGCGCCTCGAACGTGGCCTCGTCGTAGGTCGGCGGGCAGTCGTCGCAGCGGCCGATCTTGCGCGAGGCCGCAGTGACGAGGTCGGTCCCGCAGGTGCGGCACCGCGCCGGCTTGGCGACCCGGCCGGGCTTCGCGCCGGCGGCCCGCCGACCGGCCGTCCCGGAGGTCGAGCGTGCTCCCTCGCCGAGCACGCTGGCCGCGCCGTCGAGGAAACGCGACGGGCGCCGCGAGCTGCGGCCGCCGGGGTTGCGCGAGCCCGACCACGACAGCCGCAGCTCGCGGCGGGCGCGGGTCAGCCCGACGTAGAGGAGGCGGCGCTCCTCCTCCACGGCGGCGGGCCCGTCGGCCATGCTGATCGGGATCAACCCGTCGCTGCACCCGACGAGGAAGACGCAGTCCCACTCCAGGCCCTTGGCCGCGTGCAGGGACGCCAGCGTGACCCCCTGCACGGTGGGCGCATGCTGGGCGGCGGCGCGTTCGTCCAGCTCGCGCACCAGCTCGGGCAGCCTGGCGTCGGGTGCCGCCGTGACCACGTCGTCGGCCAGCGCCGCGAGCGCCTGCAGCGACTCCCAGCGCTCGCGGACCGCGCCACCGCTGGCCGGCGGCCGCTCGCTCCAGCCCGCACCGCCGAGGACGTCACGCACGAGCTCACCGAGTGGCTTGCTGCCGTCGTCGCCGCGCGCGGCGCCGCGCAGCAGCAGGACCGCCTGGCGCACCTCCTTGCGGGCGAAGAACCGCTCGCCGCCCCGGACCAGGTAGGGGATGCCCGCGTCGGCCAGGGCCGACTCGTGGGCCTCGGACTGGGCGTTGGTCCGGAAGAGGATGGCGATCTCGCTGGGCGGGGTGCCCTGGGCGATCTTCGCGGCGACGGCCCGCGCCACCCCGGCCGCCTCGGCCGGGTCGTCGGGGTAGGACACCAGCTCCGGCACGGGACCGGCCTCCCCCTGCGCCTGGAGGGTCACCAGCGAGCCGGCGTCCTGACCGGGCGCGCGCACGACGAGATTGGCCAGGCCGACGATCTGCGGCGTCGACCGGTAGTTGCGCACCAGCTTGACCACCTGCGCCTGCGGGTAGCGACCGGCGAACCCGAGCAGGTGGCGCGGTGAGGCGCCGGTGAAGGAGTAGATGGTCTGGGCGGCGTCGCCCACGACGCAGACGTCGTCGCGCTCGCCGACCCACAGGTCGAGCAGCCGCTGCTGGACGGCGTTGACGTCCTGGTACTCGTCGACGACGAAGTGGCGGTACTGGCTGCGGACGGTCCGGGCGATGTCCTCGCGCTCGGTGAGGATGCCGACGAGCACCAGCAGCACGTCCTCGAAGTCGATCACGCCGCGCTCTGCCTTGACCTCCTCATAGGTCTGGAACAGCCGCGCCATGGCGGTGGCATCCAGCCCGGCCGGGTCGCGGCCCGCGCGCCGCGCCGCCGCGGGGTAGGTCTCCGGCGTCAGCATGCTCACCTTGGCCCACTCCACCTCGGAGGACAGGTCGCGCACCGTGGTCCGGTCGAGCTGGAAGCGGAGGCGGGACCCTGCTTCGGCGACGACGGAGGCCTTGTGCGGCAGCACCTCCGGCGCGGCGCCGCCGATCGCCTGCGGCCAGAAGTAGTGCAGCTGGCGCAGCGCGGCGGCATGGAAGGTGCGCGCCTGCACGCCGACGACCCCGAGGTCGCGCAACCGCGTGCGCATCTCCCCCGCCGCCCGCGCGGTGAAGGTCACCGCAAGGACCCGCTGCGGCTGGTACGTGCCGCTGTGCACGCCGTACGCGATGCGGTGGGTGATGGCCCGGGTCTTGCCCGTGCCGGCACCAGCGAGCACGCACATGGGGCCGCTGGGCGAGGCGGCCACCAGGCGCTGCTCGGGGTCGAGCGCTGCCAGGATGTCGTCGGACGACGGTGCTGCGGGGGGCTGGCTGGGGTACGCGCTCATCGCCCCGATTCTCTCATCCCTCGAGCCCGCGCCGCCCGCCCCGGTGCCCGGCCGGTGGACAACCGGCGCCCGCAAGGAGCCGGGAAGGTTTCCGACGGCGCGGCGGTTGAGAGGGACGACCGTCCCGAAGACCCGAGGAGATCCCGTATGAGCGCCCCCGCGCTTCCCGCCACCGGCACCATCACGATGTTCAGCACGACGTGGTGCGGCTACTGCCGGCGCCTGAAGTCCTCCCTGGACCGCGAGGGCATCGGCTACACCGAGGTCAACATCGAGGACGACCCGGCGAGCGCCGACTACGTCATGAGCGTCAACGGCGGCAACCAGACCGTCCCCACGGTGGTGTTCCCCGACGGCAGCGCCGCGACGAACCCCTCCCTGGCCGAGGTCAAGACCCGCCTGGGCTGAGCCGCACACACCGGGGCCGGCGGTGACACTCCCGCCGGCCTCAGCGCGCCGGCATCCCGTAGGCGCGGGCCACCTGGAGCCGCAGCACGAGCCGGTGGTCCTGGACCATGGCCCGGCGGTAGTCGTCCCAGTCGTCGTGCTCGCCGGCGATGAGCCGGTAGACCTCGACGAGCTCCTCGACCGTGTCATCCCCGGGCGCTGCCGCGACGTCGGACAAGGTCACCTCACCCTCCAGGACGACGTAGGACCAGCCGTCGGGGCTGGTGACCATCAGCGAGGCCCGAGGGTCCCGGCGCAGGTTGCGTACCTTGGCCCGGTTGTCGGTCACCGAGGCCCGCACCAGGTCCCGCTGGGCGTCGAACGTGTAGCTGACGTTGGACAGCTGCGGGCGTCCGTCGCGCTTCAGCGTGGCCAGGGCCCCCACGTTGCGCTGTCGGACCAGCGCCAGCGACGCCGCGTCGAGTGCGCCCATCGTCATCCCTTCTGCTCGGTCGGCCGGTTCGGGGCGGTCCACTCGACCGGCTGCTCGATCTCGGCGCCGTACCAGTGCTCGATCAGCCGGCGCGCGATCGAGAGCCGCGGGGAGATCCCGATCCGGCCGTCCTCGACCCCCCTCGCCAGCTCCTCGCGGGAGACCCAGATCGCCTCGACGATCTCGTCCTCGTCGAGGCGGAAGGTCGTGTCCTTGGCGGTCGCGGTGAACCCGACCATGAGCGAGCACGGAAAGGGCCACGGCTGGTTGCCGAGGTAGCGGACGTCCTCGACCGCCACGCCGACCTCCTCGTGGACCTCACGTGCCACGGCCGCCTCGAGGGACTCCCCCGGCTCGACGAACCCCGCGAGCACCGAGTAGCGCGCCTCGCCCCACTGCGGCCCGCGGGCCAGCAGCAGCCGGTCGTCGGCGTCGACGACGGACATGATCACCGCCGGGTCGGTGCGCGGGTAGTGCTCGCTCCCGTCGTTCGTGCAGCGGCGCACCCAGCCGCCGTGCTGGGCGGTGGTGGCCGACCCGCAGCGGGGGCAGTGCGTGTGCTTGGCGTGCCAGTTGGCGAGCGCAAGCGCGGTGGTGAACAGGCCCGAGTCGCGGTCGCTCAGCAGAACGGCCACGTCGCGCAGGGAGCGCCACTCCCTCGGCTCCCCCTCGTCCACCGGGTCACCGACCACCGCGACGTACGACGTGTCCTCCTCGTCCCGGCCGAGGAACAGGCCGAGCGCGTTGAGGTCGCCGCGGTGCGGTGGCCGCAGGTGCAGCGCGACCTCGCCGCGCGCCTCCACCACCTCGGCGCTGCCGCCCACGAGCTCGAGGACGCGCGTGGCCGGGTCCCCCAGCAGCCGGGGCAGCAGCTCCGGGTCCTTGCGCAGCTCGGCGGCGCGGTCGAGGGCCCCCCGCGAGAGGGACAGATCGAGCAGAGTTTCGCTGGAACGGCTCACGCCTTCCACCCTAGGCGCCGGCTTCGACATACGGTGTCCGGGTGACCCGCAGTGCTCTTGCCCTCGCCGCCCTGGCCAGCGCGGCCGTTCCCGGACTGGACCCGTCGACCGTCGAGGCGGTCGAAACGCACCCCGGGCAGGAGTTCGAGCTGGCCTTCGTCCAGGACACCCAGCACCGCCGGTGGGTGGTGCGCGCGCCGCTGTCCCGCGCTGCCGGGGCCCGGATGGACGTCACGGTGGCCCTGCTCGGGCTCCTGGCCCGGCGGCTCCCCTTCTCCGTGCCCGCCCCCAAGGGGTTCGTGGCGCTCAAGGAGGGTGGCCGGGCGGCGGTGTACCCCCACCTGCCCGGGCGCCCGCTGGAGCTGACCCACCTGCCGCCGGGGCCCGGGCTGGCCGCCGAGATCGGCCGGTCCATCGCGGCCCTGCACAACGTCGACCTGCAGCTGTTCGAGGAGGCCGGCCTGCCGTCGTACGACGCCGACACCTACCGCACCCGCCGGCTCTCCGAGCTGGACCGGGCCGCCGCGACCGGCCACGTCCCGTCCGGGTTGCTGGCGCGCTGGGAGGCCGCCCTGGAGGACGTGTCCCTCTGGCGGTTCGCCCCCACGCCCACCCACGGCGACCTCGGTGGCGAGGAGATCCTCGCCGTGTTCGAGGACGAGGCGGACGCCTCGACCGGGCGGGTCCGCGCCTTCACCGGGTGGGAGGACGCCAAGGTGGCCGACCCGGCCGACGACTTCGCCACGCTCGTGACCGAGGCGTCACCGGAGGCGGTCGACTCGGTGCTGGAGGCCTACGCGCACGCCCGGGTCGACCGGCCCGACCCGCACCTCGAGCGCCGGGCCCGCCTCGCCGGCGAGCTGCGCCTCGTCACCGCGCTGCTGGCCGCCACCGCTGCACACGACCAGGACACCATCGACTCCTGTGCGTCGCGGCTGCGGCGGCTGGACGAGCACACCGCCCATGCCCCGCTGACCGAGCCGCAGGTCGTGCTCTCCACGGCGCCGGTGATCCCCGGCGTCTCCATGCCGCCCGTCGTCATCGAGGAGTGGGCCGCTCCGGAGCCCGAGCGGGCGCCCCTGGCCGACGCCCCGCATGCCGCCGGGAGCGGGGAGCCGCACCAGCTCGCCGATCCGGCGGAGGGGCCCTCACCTGAGGAGGAGACGCCCGTCGACGCCCCCGGGGCTGCCGCCAGGACCGAGCCGTCGCCGGATGATGAGGGCGGCGCGAACCGGGCAGCGGGGACGGCGGGGGCTGCCGGCGCGGCCGGGAGCCGGGGCGGAGCCACCGCGATCGACCACCTGCCGGCCGGTTCCGGCGACGAAGGGCAGCCCGCGACAGCCGGGGAGCCGGCCGCGCCGGCGGGAAGGGGCGACGCCCCCGGCATGGCTGGCGACGGCCCCGGCACGGCTGACGACGCGTCCCGCAGGGCTGGCGAGGGGTCCCGGGACGATGCGCCCCCCGGTGGCGCGACCGCGATCGACGTCGGGCGCTCCGGCGACGAGCAGGACGAGGAGCTCACCCAGCCGATCCCCGTCCAACACCCGCCGCAGGAGCAGCACCCCGGCTGACCCCCGCCGACCCGCGCCGACCTGCTGCCTCCCCCTGACCTGCTGGCTCCCCCTGACCCCGTCCGTCATCGGGAGTGCACGGCCGTCTCAATCGGACAGTGTCGACAGCAGGCGCACGAGCTCGGCCTCGTCGGGCAGCTGCGGCCACACGGTCTCGCCGCTGGCGGCGTAGTAGAATGCGCCGTCGACCTGGTCCGGCGCCAGCCCGCGCAGGCGCGCGAACGCCAGCCGGTAGGCCGCCAGCTGCAGGGCCCCCACCTGCGCCTGCTCCCCCGACGGCTTGGCCCCCGTCTTCCAGTCCACGACGGTGAAACCGCCGTCCGGCCGGCGGAAGACCGCGTCGATCCGACCGCGGATGGCGATGCCGTCCACGATCGTCTCGATCGCGGTCTCGATCGCCTCGGGGGTGCGGGAGGCCCACTCGCTGGCGAGGAAGTGCTCCTTCATCAGCGGCAGGTCGCTGTCGTCGCCGGGGTCCTCGTCGGCGCTGCCGGGCAGGTCGAGCAGGTCGACCATGGCGGCCTGGGCGAAGTGCTGCTCCACCCAGGCGTGGAACGCGGTGCCCCGTCGGGCGGCGACGGCAGGTGGCGCGGGCATCGGGCGGCGCAGGTCGAGCGCGAAGGCCTCGCGGTCACGGGCGAACGCGACGACCTTGGACGCCGACAGGTGCCGGGGCACGGTCACCTCGACGTCGCTGCGGCGGTTGCGTGCCCGGCGCTCACGCAGCAGCAGCTCGATCTCGCGGGCCCGGCCGGTGGGGTGGGGCGGGACCTCGCCGGCGGCCGGGTCCTCCCCCGCGCCGTCGCCGCTGTCCGGCTCGCCGGCCGGGGAGTCCGACACGGCCCTCATCCGCGCAACGACCGTCTCCACCGCCTCGCTGAGGGCGGCGCGGCGGCCGGCGAGGTGGTCGACGGGCCACTGTCCCGAGACCGGTTCGGTCTGTCGGGGGTTGGCCGCCTTGCCCCCGTCGTCCGGCTCGGGCAGGGCCGTGAGTGGCTCGGCGACCAGGTCGAGCTCCTCGTGGTCGAGCAGCTCGGTCAGGAAGCGGGATGTCAGCCTCGGGGTGGAGGCGTCGGCCCACACGGGTGCGGTGAGCATCAGCGCGGAGCGCGCCCGGGTGAAGGCGACGTAGGCCAGCCGGCGCTCCTCCTCGATGCCGTGCTCCCCCCCGTCGCTGACGAACCGGCTGGTCTCGTCCTCCAGCGCCTTGAGGTCGGGGGCGTGCCGCCACCCGAGGACCGGCAGCCCGTCGCGGTCACCACGGAGGTCGTAGGGCACGCCGGACAGGCCGCCGCACCAGCCCTTGTCGGTCGGCGGGCTCATCCGCCACTGACCCTCCTTGTAGGACGTGCTGGCGCTCGACCGGGCCGGGAAGGACCCCTCGACCAGCCCGGGCACCGCGACGACGTCCCATTCCAGGCCCTTGGCGGCGTGGACGGTGAGCACCTGCACCGCGTCGGTGGAGGCCTCGATCGTGCCCTTGTCGAGACCGCGCTCCTCGGTCTGCGCGGCGTCCAGCCATGACAGGAAGCCCCCGAGCGTGGGCCGGTCGGCGCTGACGGCGAACGTGCCCGCGACGTCGGCGAACGCGTCAAGATGCGCCCGGGCGGTGGCAGGGGTGTGCTCGGGTCGCGCCAGCACCTCGATGTCGAGGCCGAGGGCGCGCTCTGCCTCACCGACGAGGTCGGCCAGGGACATCCCGGTGAGGGACCGGAGGCGGCGTACGGCCTCGCGCAGCCCCAGCAGGCGCTGTCGCGCCACGGCAGACACGTGCTGGCCCTCGGTCGTCTGCCAGCCGGGCGGCGGCAGCTCGTCCAGTGCCTCGACGATGCTCGAGCGGTCGGCACTGTCGACCGACTGGTCGCGCACCGACGGCGTCGCCGTGGGCGACTCGGCCGCCGGGTCCGGCAGGGCTGCCGTGGTCGTGGCCTCACCCGCGGCCGTCCGGTCGGGGCCGTGACCCGCTTCGCCCCTCGCACCGTCACGGCGCTGGAGGAAGCGCGCCCAGGCGGCGAGACCGTCGAGGTCGGCGGCGCCCAGCCGGCAGAGAGGGCCGGTGAGCAACCGCATCAGGTGGTCGCCCCGGCTGGGGTCCTGGACCACCCAGAGCAGGGCGACGATGTCGGAGACCTCGGGCGTCGTGAGCAGGCCACCCAAGCCGACGACCTCGACCGGCAGCCCGGCCGTCTCGAGGGCGTCGATCACCGCGGGGAACTGCGAGCGTTTGCGACAGAGCACCGCCGCGGAGGCATCGGTGCGCGCGCCGCGGCCGTCCAGCCAGTGCTGGCGGATCCAGTCGGCGACGTGCGCCGCCTCGTCCTCGGCGGTGAGCAGGCGGGCCGCCTGCACGCGCCCGGGCCCGGCGCCGGGCTTGGACCGCAGCATCTGCACGGCGACCGGCGACTTCAGCCGCAGCGGCTCGGACGTCAGGTTGGCCACCTGCAGGATCGCGTCGTCGTTGCGCCAGCTGGTCGAGAGCGGCAGCTCGTCGGCCCGCCCCGAGTCGTCGGCGAACTCGACCGGGAAGCGGGTCAGCGTGGTGGCGCTCGCACCCCGCCAGCCGTAGATCGACTGGTTGGGGTCCCCCACCGCCGTCACCGGCACCGGCGACCCAGGAGCGACATAGAGGTGCTTGAGCAGCACGAGCTGCGCCTCGCTGGTGTCCTGGAACTCATCCAGCAGCACGGCGCGGAAGCGGGACCGCTCCGCCGCGCCGAGATCGGGGAACGAGCGAGCCAGGCGGGCCGCCAGGGCCATCTGGTCCGCGAAGTCCAGGGCATCCCGGCTGCGCTTGAGGTCGAGGTAGGCGCGCACCAGCGGCAGCACCGCGCGGCGGGCGCGCAGGGCGGCCAGGGTGTCCTTGACCCCTTTGGGCAGGTCGCGGGCGCGGCTGGCGCCCTTGGGCAGGGCGAGCACGCGGGCCTCGAACGCGTCGACGAACCGCTCGAGGTCGTCCGGGCCCAGCAGGTGCTCGGCCATCTCGCCGGCCAGGTCGACCACCGCGGCGGTGACGGTGGAAGCGGCGAAGCCGACGTCGTCCATCGGCCCGTCGTAGCGGTCGACCACCTCCGCGGCGAACTGCCACGCGGCAGCCTCGGACAGCAGCCGCGACTCCGGCTCGATGCCCAGGCGCAGGACGTGCTCGCGCACGAGACGACCCGCGTAGGAGTGGTAGGTGGAGACGGTAGGGGTGCCGCCGAGCACCTCGGCACCGTCCTCCTCGACGGCCGGCGTCCAGAGCCCCACGTGCCGCAGCCGGCGCAGCCGCCTCGCGATGCGCTCCGCCAGCTCGGTGGCGGCCTTGCGGGTGAAGGTGAGGCCGAGCACCTGGTCGGGCTCGACGTGCCCGTTGGCGACCAGCCAGACCACGCGCGAGGCCATCGTCTCGGTCTTGCCGGACCCGGCGCCGGCGACCACGAGCAGCGGACGCAGCGGGGCCTCGATCACGGACTGCTGCTCTGGCGTCGGCGTCGGGTTGCCGAGGGCCGTGGCGATCTGGGCGGCGGAGTAGCGCATCGGCATCAGATCACCCGCCCCTCGGGCTGGACCGGACAGCTCGACCGCACGGCGCAGAACTGGCACGCCGGGCCGACCGTGGCGAGGAACCGCGCGCCGGCCATGCCCTCGGCTGTGCTGGTGATGAGCTCGTCGGCCCAGCCGGGGTCGTCGTCACCGGTCACCGGCGGCTGCACCTGCAGCGTCGTCTTGGCGCCGGCAGCCTTGCCGACCTGCAGCAGTGCGGCACCGGCCGACCGGCTGCCGTGCTCGGCGAAGGCACCGTGCTCCACGGCCGCCTGGTAGGCGCCGAGCTGGCCGTGGCGCCCGACCTCTCCGGCGGTCGGCTTGCTCGACCCGGTCTTGAGGTCGACCACGCGCAGCGCGCCGGAGGGGTCGCGCTCGAGCCGGTCGACCCTGCCACGCAGCACGGCCCGCCCGAGCTCGACCCGCATGTCGAGCTCGACGCCGACCCGCTCCCACCCCTGCTCGCGGGCCTCGATGAAGTAGCGGGCCAGACGGGTCACCATCGCCTGTGCCTCGCTCAGCTGCCGCCGCGACAGCCAGCCGGCCGGCAGGCCCAGCCGACCCCAGCGCGCCTCCACCTCCCGGCGCATCGTGTCGGCGTCGACGTCACCCAGCTCGGCGGCGATGTCGTGGACCAGCGTGCCGATGTTGGCGGCCCCCACGCTCGGACCCTCGCCTCCGCAGGCGGACAGCAGCCACCGCAGGTTGCAGTCGCCGAAGCCGTCGATCCGGGACGGTGACACCGAGACCGTCGACCCCTCGGGTCTCAGTGGGCGGTCGTCGCTCAGCGGCGTCAGCGCCCACCACGACCCCGGGTCGGCCCCGGGCACCCGCTCGGCCGCGAGCCTGGCCAGGTCGCGGGCTGCGGCCTCACGCTCGGAGGCCGTGGCCGCGTTGACGACCTCGCGCCGCAGCTCGGCCACCAGGGCCGACAGCGTCATCGCCCGGTCGACGTCGGTGAACGGGCGCAGCTCGTCGGAGGCGTCGTCCTCCTCGGGCGGGTCGACGATGTCGAGGTAGACCGACGGCTGCTCGTCCTCGTTGCGCACCGCCGTCACGAGCAGCCGCTCGGTGGCCCGGCTGACCGCGACGAGAAAGAGCCGGGTCTCGTCGTAGCGGACTGCGGCCTGCGCGGCCCGCAGGGACTGCCCCCGGCCGGTCACCACGTCGACCAGCCGCTCGGAGCCGAGCAGCGACCCGCGCAGCCGCAGGTCGGGCCAGACGCCCTCCTGGACCCCGGCCACCACGACGAAGGCCCACTCGCGACCGGCTGCGCCCTGAGGGGTCAGCAGCGCCACCGTGTCGTCGCTGGGCGCCCGCGCGACCAGCGTGTCGCCGGCCACGTCCTGGCCGCGGATGTGGTCCAGGAAGCCGCGGGGGCCCATCTGCGGCAGCCGGTCGACGTAGCGGGCGGCGGCGTCGAAGAGCGCCACGACGGCGTCGAGGTCACGGTCGGCGCGAGCTCCGGCCAGGCCCCCGCCGAGCGCGACCGCGCGCCACGTCGGGCCCAGGCCGGTGGCCTGCCACATCGCCCACAGCACCGTCTCGGCGGTCACCCCGGGCGCCCAGCGCAGGGCGCCGTCGCGGCCCCCGTCGCGAACGGTGCGCGCGGCCTCGACGCCGGCGGCGAGCGCACGGGCCACCCGTCGGGCCGGCGCCGCCTCGGGCCCCACCGCGGCGTAGAAGTCAGGATGCAGGAGGCACTCGGACAGCAGCTCGTCGCTGGTGCGGCCGCCGCCGCCGTCGAGCTCCTCCCGGCGCAGGGCCCGGCGCAACCGGCGGAGCGCGACCGTGTCGGCACCACCGATCGGGGAGAGCACGACGTCGACCGCGGTCTCGGGGTCGATCGGCGCGGGGTCGCCGAGCGCGGCCCGGAGCACGACGTCGAGCAGCGACAACAGCGGGCGGACCGCCATCTCGTCACGCACGGGGACCTCGCTGGCCGACACCGTCACCGGCACGCCGGAGGACATCAGGACGCGTCGCAGCGTGCTGGTGCGCCCCTGCCCGCGCACCACCACCGCCATCTGCGACCAGGGGATGCCGTCGAGCAGGTGCGCCCTGCGCAGCTCGGCCGCGACCAGCGCCGCCTCCTGGGACGTCGCGCGCAGCAGCGCCACGTCGACCCGGCCCCCCGACCGGCTGTCGGCCGGCTCGCGGTGACCGGCCGCACCGGCCGCACCGATCCGCCGCGTCACCCGGTGGCTCACCGTCCGCAGCAGGTCGGGCTGGCGGTGCGCCACGGGCAGGGCCAGCGTCGGGCCCTCGCCCAGCGCCGTCCACGCGGAGCCGAGCAGCCGCGGGTCGGCGCCACGGAAGGTCTGCACCGCCGCATCGGGGTCGCCGACGAGCAGCAGGTCGATGTGGGGGGCGCGCACCACCCGCAGCAACCGGGCCGCGGCCGACGTCAGCTCCTGAGCGTCGTCGAGGACGATCGCGTCGAGGGAGCCGCGCACCCGCTCGAGCGCGTCGTCGTCCTCCTCGAGCAGGTCGGCCGCCGCGCCGAGGATCCAGGCCGGGTCGTAGGAGCCGGGGCGTGAGAAGGCCGTCACCTCGTCGTACTCCGCGAGGACCTGCGCGGCCGCGGCCCACTCGGGGCGGTCGTGCTCGCGGGCGAGGCGGGTGAGGTCCTCCGGCTCGAGCCCGCGCTCGACGGCCCGCATCAGCAGGTCACGCAGCTCGGTGCGGAAGCCGCGGGTGCCCAGCGCCGCCTGCACGTGACCGGGCCAGGTCGGCCCCTTGCCCTCGCCGGCCGCGTGCCCGGCCAGCAGCTCGCGCAGGATGACGTCCTGCTCGGGGCCGCTGAGCAGCCGGGGGGTCGGGTCGCCGCGCAGGGCCGCCGCCTGCCGCAGGATGCCGAACCCGAACGCCTGGTGGGTGCGGGCCAGTGGCTCGGTCGAGGTGCCACCGAGGCGCGCGGTGATCCGCTCGCGCAGGTCGCCGGCGGCCACCCGCGACGCCGACAGCGCCAGCACGCGGTCGGGCGACGTGCCGTCGCGGTGGACCCGGTCGACGACCGCCTCGATCACCGTCGTGGTCTTGCCCGTGCCGGGGGCGCCGAGCACCCGCAGGACACCGCCACGGTGCGCCACGGCGGCCTGCTGGACCTCGTCGAGGACGGGAGCCTCGGCGACGAGGCCGGGAGCACGGCGCAGGGTCAGCATGCGGGAACTCCATCACACGCCACCGACAGCGCCCCCGCCCGCCGTGCCGTCCCATCGGGCGCGGCGCATGTCGACCCGCCCGCCCCCGAACGGGCCGCCGACCAGCGGGGTGCCCTCCGCTCTCCAGTGGGCCAGCGCCTCGTCCTCCAGCCCCGCGGGCGGGTGACCCCCGGCCCGTACGACGCGCCACCAGGTCGTGGCCGCGCCGTACTCCGACATCACCCGGCCGACCCGGCGCGGCCCCATGAGGCCCACCATCTCGGCCACGTCGCCGTACGTCATGACGCAGCCCTCCGGGATGGCGTCGACGACCTCGAGGACCGCCTCCTCGTAGTCGGGCAGCGCTGTCACGGTCAGTAGACGGGCTGGCTCGGGTCGACGTCGCGGACCCAGGCCAGCACCCCGCCCTCGAGGCTGCGCGCGTCGGGGTGGCCGGCGTCGAGCAGGATGCGCACCGCCTCGGCCGAGCGGGCGCCGGACTTGCAGTGGACGACGACGGCGTGGTCGAAGGGCACCCGTGCCACGCCGGCGCCCGAGCGCAGCTCGTCGAGGTGCACCGCGACGGCGCCGGGGATGCTGGCGATGGCGCGCTCGTCCGGCCCCCGCACGTCCACCAGCGTGAGCGGGCGGTCGGGGCGCGGTCCCGCGAGCGCGCCGGCGAGCTCCCGCGCCGTGACGGTCGGGACCGCGGGAGCCGCGCCCGGCCCGACCCCGCAGAACACCTCGTAGTCCACCAGCCGCGTGACCGTCGGGGCGGAACCGCAGACGGCGCAGTCGGGGTCCTTGCGGACGGTCAGGGCGTCCCAGCTCTGGCGCAGCGCGTCATGGACCATCAGCCGCCCGACCAGCGGGTCGCCGACCCCCGTCAGCAGCTTGAGCGCCTCGGTCGTCTGGACCGACCCGATCGCGGCGCACAGCACGCCCAGCACGCCGCCTTCGGCGCACGAGGGCACCATCCCCGGGGGCGGCGGCTCGGGGAAGACGCAGCGGTAGCAGGGTCCGTGCTCGGCCCACCACACGCTGACCTGCCCGTCGAAGCGGTAGATCGACCCCCACACGTGCGGCTTCCCGAGCAGCACGCAGGCGTCGTTGACGAGGTAGCGGGTGGCGAAGTTGTCGGTGCCGTCCAGCACGAGGTCGTAGCCGCCGATCAGGTCCAGCGCGTTGCCGGAGTCCAGGCGCACGTCGTGGCGGACGACGGTCACCAGCGGGTTGACACCCGCGAGGGTGTCCGCGGCCGAGGCGGTCTTGGGGCGGCCGACGTCGCCCACGCCGTGGACCACCTGGCGCTGCAGGTTGGAGGCCTCGACCACGTCGTCGTCGACCACGCCGATGGTGCCGACCCCCGCCGCGGCGAGGTACAGCAGCGCCGGCGACCCCAGCCCCCCGGCTCCGACCACGAGCACCCGGGCGGCCTTGAGCCGGCGCTGCCCGAGCAGCCCCACCTCGGGAATCAGCAGGTGCCGGGCGTACCGCGCGACCTCGTCGCGGGAGAGCGCCGGCGCCGGCTCGACGAGCGGTGGCCATGCCATGTCCGGAAGGTTACCCCCGCGTAGGATGCGGATCACCCGCCTGCACCGCGTCAACCGTACGGCGCCCGACGCGCCCCGTCCCGCACCTTCGCCGCCTGTGCGCGAGCACACCGGAAGGAACCCCAGTGTCGATGAGCCCGGACACGCGCAGCCGTGGCCTGCGCCTGCCACGGTCCGCCCGCCGCGCCCAGCTGCTCGAGGCCGCGCAGGAGGTGTTCGTCGGCTCGGGCTACCACGCCGCCGCCATGGACGAGATCGCCGAACGTGCCGGCGTCTCCAAGCCGGTGCTCTACCAGCACTTCCCCGGCAAGCTCGACCTCTACCTCGCGCTGCTGGACCAGCACTCCGGCGAGCTCGTGTCCCTGGTGCGTGCCGCGCTGGCCTCCACGACCGACAACAAGCAGCGCGTGGCCGCCACGATCGCGGCGTACTTCGAGTTCGTGGCCCGGGACGGGGCGCCGTTCCGTCTGGTGTTCGAGTCCGACCTGACCAACGAGGTCGCGGTCCGCGAACGCGTGGACAAGGTGTCCCAGGACTGCGCCGAGGCGATCGCCGAGGTGATCAGCGAGGACACCGACCTGCCCGCGCCAGAGGCCCACCTGCTCGGGATGGCGATGTCGGGCATGGCGCAGGTCTGTGCCCGGTTCTGGCTCGACCAGGGGTCCTCGATCCCGCGCGACGAGGCGGCCCGGCTCGTCGCGGCCCTCTCGTGGCGCGGGCTCGGGGGGTTCCCCAAGGCCGAGCGGGACGGCGCCGCGCCCACCGGAGGCGCCGCGCCCGCCCCGAGCGAGGTCGCCGGCGCGGCCCCCGACGCTGCCGCAGGGGAAGGATCTGACCCGGCGGCGGGTTAGCCTCATCGACAGCCCGTCTGCGGCACCCGCCCGCAGCAGCCCCTTTGACGAAAGGCCATTGCCGTGGAGGTCAAGATCGGCGTGCAGAACGTCGCACGCGAGATCGTGCTCGAGTCCGACCAGTCCGCCGAGGAGGTCGAGAAGCTCGTCACCACCGCGCTGACCGCCGGGGGCACCCTCAGCCTCGTCGACGGCAGCGGCCGCCGGGTCATCGTGCCCGTCGCCACGCTCGGCTACGTCGACATCGGCGTGGCCCGCAAGGGCAGTGTCGGTTTCGGAACCATCTGAGGGGTTTGGTCCTCTCACCCTGTGGGTACCCCCGGCCACTGACAGCACGTCCCCTCACGACTGCGCATCTCGCCCACCACGGCGAGATGCGCAGTCGCGTGATCAGTGCCACATTTGCCGCGGGAGCCACATTCCCGCGGCCCACAGGATGCACCCCCGAACGGGTGCAACGAAGGAGCTACTCCATGATTGGAACAATCATCGGCGCCATCATCATCGGCGCCATCGTCGGTGCCCTCGCGCGTCTGGTGCTCCCGGGCAAGCAGAACATCTCGGTGCTCGTCACCGTCGTGCTCGGAATCCTCGGGTCCCTCATCGGCACCTTCATCTACCACTCCCTCGGTGGCGGTGACACCAAGGGCGTCGACTGGATCGCCCTGATCATCGGCGTCATCGTGGCGGCCGTGCTGATCGTCATCTACGGCAACGTCACCGGCAAGAAGCAGGTCCGCTGACCGGCCGACGCCACAGCAGCACGCAGCGAGGCCCCGTCCCCCAGGGAGGACGGGGCCTCGTCGTGTGTCCGGACCGCAGTCAGGCCGCCAGGCCCAGCCGGTCCATCCGGCGGGTGTGCTCGTCGGTGAGGCGGGCGAACATCCGGCCCAGCTCGGCCAGGTCGGCGCCCGGGCGGTTCTGGCCACCGACCAGCAGCGAGGCCAGCGCGTCGCGCTCCACCGCCACCCGCTGCGCCTGCGACAGGGCCTCGCCGACCAGCCGGCGCCCCCACAGGGCGAGCCGCCCGGCGATCCGCGGGTCCGCCTCCGTCGCCTCCCGCACGGCGCGCACCGCGAACTCGGCCTGGCCGACGTCCTGCAGCACGGTGCGCACGAGCTCCTGCGTCGAGGGGTCGACGTACGCCGAGATCTCACGGTAGAAGTCGGTCGCGATGCCGTCCCCGACGTACGCCTTGACCAGCCCCTCCAGCCAACCGGTGGGGCGGGTGCGGTCGTGGAAGGCGTCGATAGGGGCGATGAACGGCGCCATCGCCTCCTCGGGGTCGACGCCCATGGCCCCCAGCCGCTGCACCAGCGCCTCGTAGTGGTGGAACTCCGCGACGGCCAGGCCGGCCAGGGCCGCCTTGTGCGGCTGCGTCGGCGCCATGTCGGCGTCCGCCGCCAGCCGGGAGAAGGCGGTCAGCTCGCCGTACGCGAGCGCACCGAGCAGGTCGACGACCGCCGCCCGGTACGTCGCGTCGCCCTCGCTCGCGTCGTCGTCCCGGGGGTGCGTCGGCTGCGGGGGCTGCGGGGGTTCGGCCATGGACCGACACAGTAGTGCGCTGCCGCTAGACTGGGTCTTGACAACAGGTGCCCGGTCGGCACGAATCAGCAGCCAGCACGGTCTGGCGGCACCCACGAAGACCTCCGATCGGCCCGCATGGCCCCCGCAGGTGCGGCCGCAGACCCGGCGAAAGCGTCAGGCGTTCGCGTGCCCCCTGCCCGATCGGAAGACATCGACACCTCATGACCAGCACCCCCGCACGGGCCGACGAGCCCGCCATCGAGACCGCTGCCGACGCCGTACCCGAGGCCCCGGCCCCGACGTTCGCCGACTTCAACGTCCACCCCGACATCGTCGAGGCGCTCTCCGCCGTCGGCATCGTCCACCCCTTCCCCATCCAGGCCATGACCCTGCCGGTCGCCCTGGACGGCCACGACATCATCGGCCAGGCCAAGACCGGCACCGGCAAGACCCTGGGCTTCGGCGTGCCGATGATCCAGCGCGCGGTGAGCCCCAAGGACGCGGCCTTCGCGACGCTGGCCACGGCCGGCAAGCCCCAGGCCCTCGTGGTGGTCCCCACCCGTGAGCTGGCCGTGCAGGTCTCCGGCGACCTCGAACGCGCCGGCAGGACCCGCGGCGTCCGGGTCCTCACCGTCTACGGCGGCCGCGCGTACGAGCCGCAGATCGAGGCCCTGCAGCGAGGGGTCGAGATCGTCGTCGGCACCCCCGGCCGGCTGATCGACCTGGCCCAGCAGGGCCACCTGGACCTCTCCGCCGTCAAGAGCGTCGTGCTGGACGAGGCCGACGAGATGCTCGACCTCGGCTTCCTGCCCGACGTCGAGAAGCTCCTGGCGATGACCCCCGCCTCCCGCCAGACGATGCTGTTCTCGGCCACCATGCCCGGTGCCGTGGTGGCGCTGGCCCGCCGCTACATGACCCAGCCCACGCACATCCGGGCGATGGGCGCGGAGCAGGACGGCCACACGGTCAAGGCCGTCGAGCAGTTCGTCTACCGCGCCCACGCCATGGACAAGGTCGAGATGCTGGCGCGCATGCTGCAGGCCGAGGGCCGCGGTCTGACGATCATCTTCAGCCGCACCAAGCGCACCGCCGCCAAGGTGGCCGACGAGCTCGCCGACCGTGGCTTCGCCGCCGCAGCCATCCACGGCGACCTGGGCCAGGGTGCCCGCGAGCAGGCGCTGCGTGCCTTCCGCAACGGCAAGGTGGACATCCTCGTCGCCACCGACGTCGCGGCGCGCGGCATCGACGTCGAGAACGTCACGCACGTCGTCAACTACCAGTGCCCCGAGGACGAGAAGACCTACCTGCACCGCATCGGGCGCACCGCTCGTGCGGGCAACACCGGTGTGGCCGTGACCTTCGTCGACTGGGACGACATGCCGCGCTGGGGCCTGATCAACAAGGCTCTCGACCTCGGCATCCCCGACCCGCAGGAGACCTACTCCTCCTCGGAGCACCTCTTCACCGAGCTGGGCATCCCGACCACGGCCACGGGCCGGCTGCCCAAGGCCGACCAGACCCGTGAGGGCCTCTCGGCCGAGCGGGTCGAGGACCTCGGCGAGACCGGTAAGAGCTCCGGCCGCGGCCCCGCGCGTGGGCGCTCCGGCGGTTCGTCCTCCGACCGCTCGTCGTCCGACCGCTCCTCGGGCCGGTCCTCCTCGGGCCGGTCGCGCTCACGCGGGCCGCGCCAGGAGAGCGAGCGACCGGCGGGCGCCCCGGCCGCGGCGGAGGCGTCCGCGGCGGAGGCGTCCGCTGCTGGAGGCACCGAGGCAGCGCCGCGCGCCGAGGGCGACCAGCCGCGGCGCAGCCGCAGCCGCCGGCGTACCCGTGGTGGCCGTCCCGAGGGCGACATCAGCGCCTGAGCCGCCTCACCGACACAACTGCCCCAGGGGGGCTGCCCGGCTGCGTGCCCGGCAGCCCCTCGTGTGGGTGCCGAGCCCGGCCCTGCGTACGGCGGGACCCACGACCGCCCAGCGGTGCCTCAGAAGCGCGGAAGAAGCCCCGCGGCAACGTCCCGGTAGGCCTGGGCGCCCTTGGAGCTGCGCGAGGTCGTGAGGATGGAGCGGCCGACGGCGGGGGCCTCGGCGAACCGTACGGTCTTGGGGATCGGCGGCTCGAGCACGGGCAGCTGGTAGCGCTCCCCCACGTCGGCGAGCACCGCCTGCGCGTGGTTGCTGCGCCCGTCGAACATCGTCGGCAGGATGCCGAGAACCTCCAGGTCGGGGTTGAGGATGCGCTGCACGTCGGCCACGGTGTCGAGCAGCTGGCCCACTCCGCGGTGGCTGAGCATCTCGCACGGCATCGGGATGACCAGGCCCTGCGCCGCCGTCAGCGCGTTCAGGGTCAGCACGCCCAGCGACGGTGAGCAGTCCAGGAGCACGACGTCGTAGTCGTCCAGCAGCGGCTCCAGGGCGGAGCGCAGGACGTACTCCCGCCCCGGCCGCGGCAGCAGCTGCGCCTCGGCCCCGGCCAGCTCGATCACGCTCGGCAGCAGGTCGACCCCGTCCTCGCACGCGATCAGGGCCTCGGTGGCGTCGGCCTTGCCGAGCAGCACCTCGTTGATGCTCGTCTCCACCCCGTCGGGGTCCACGCCGAGGCTGAAGGTCAGGCACGCCTGTGCGTCCAGGTCGACCAGCAGCACGCGCTTGCCCAGCTCGGCGAACGCCGCACCCAGCGACGCCACCGACGTGGTCTTGGCGACGCCGCCCTTCTGGTTGGCGACCGCACAGACCGCTGCGCCGGTACGGCGGGCTCCCTTGCGGGTCCGCGCACGGGAACGTGCTTGCTGAGCCACGAAGGACGTCCTCTCTCTCGCGGTGCGCGCGGCGCGTGCGGTGCGCCGGCGCGTCGTACTCCAAGGACAGCCTCGGCACACCAGCCGCCGCCGGTTCGAGCGGTGGCGGCCGGGGTCTGCGGGCATCCTGGGCCCACCCAGTGTGTCAGCCACCCACGCGTGACGTGCGTCTCGCCCTCAGCACGCGAGAGACGCTGCCGGTTTGATCCACGCAGCCCTGTCCACCACTGTGGGCGGCTGCGCCGAGGGGCGCGACCCGCCGTACCGGCGCGGTCCTGTGGCGCTGCCACCGCCCTCGTGCTGACCGCCTCGGACGACGCCTGCTCGTCGTCCCTGCTCTGCTGAACCGAACCCGAAGGGCGTTCCTTGTCCACCGACATCCACTCCTCGCGCGAGCCGGCGGCGTCTGCCGCCCCCTCGCCCGACGGCTCTCCCGGGGGTGAGGCCGCCGGGGCGGCCGCACCACACCCCCACCACGCCCACGAGCTGCTGCAGTCGCTGTCCCTGCCGCCGGTCCAGGCGGGCGCCGACGAACCGCGCCGCGGCGTGGACAAGGTGATCTTCGGGGTCACCTCGGTCATCGCCATCGCCTTCGTCCTCTGGGGCTTCCTGGGGCCGGCCAGCCTCAACACCGCCTCGACGGGCGCCCTGGACTGGGTCATGACCAACACCGGCTGGGCGTTCGTCCTGCTCGCGTCGTTCTTCGTCGTGTTCGTGCTGTGGCTGGCCGCGAGCCGGTACGGCACCATCCCGCTCGGCACCGACAACGAGAAGCCCGAGTTCAAGACGGTGTCGTGGGTCGCGATGATGTTCAGCGCCGGCATGGGCATCGGCCTGATGTTCTACGGGGTGGCCGAGCCGCTGTTCCACTACGCGAGCCCGCCGCCGGGCACCGTGCAGGGGCAGACGCCGCAGGCGCTGCAGACCGCGATGGCCACCACGCTCTTCCACTGGACGCTGCACCCGTGGGCCATCTACGCCGTCGTGGGGATCGCGATCGCCTACGGCACCTTCCGCAAGGGGCGCTCCCAGCTGATCTCGGCGGCGTTCGGGCCGTTGCTGGGGTCGCGCACGGAGGGGCCGATCGGCAAGCTGATCGACATCCTGGCCATCTTCGCGACCCTCTTCGGCTCGGCCGCCTCGCTCGGGCTGGGGGCCCTGCAGATCGGCAGCGGCCTGAAGTTCAACGGCTGGTTCGGCTCGGTGGGCACGCCGGTGCTCGTGGCCATCATCGCGATCCTCACCGTGGCCTTCGTCGCCTCGGCCGTGTCCGGCGTCGCCAAGGGCATCCAGTGGCTGTCCAACGTCAACATGGTCCTGGCGATCGCGCTCGCCCTCTTCGTCTTCGTGCTCGGCCCGACGGTGCTCATCCTGGACCTGGTCCCGACCGCGGTCGGCGACTACGGCCGTGACCTGGCGGAGATGGCCTCGCGCACCCAGGCCAGCGGCGGCGACGCCATGGCGAAGTGGCTCTCCGGCTGGACGGTCTTCTACTGGGCCTGGTGGATCTCGTGGACGCCGTTCGTCGGCATGTTCATCGCCCGCATCAGCCGGGGTCGCACGATCCGGCAGTTCGTCACCGGTGTGCTGTTGGTGCCGAGCATGGTGACCCTGGTCTGGTTCGCCATCTTCGGTGGCGCGGCCATCGACGCCCAGCGCGTCGCGGCCACCACTGCCACGACGGCCGACGACCTGGTGACGAAGGTGCACGGGGTGGCCTCGGTCAACTTCGACGGTGTGCTGTTCCAGCTGCTGGACCAGTACCCGTTCGCCAGCGTCACCACGGTCCTGGTCATGGTCCTCGTCGGCATCTTCTTCGTCTCCGGCGCCGATGCCGCCTCCATCGTCATGGGCACCCTGTCCGAGCGCGGCACCATCGAGCCGTCGCGCCGCACCGTCGTCTTCTGGGGCGTCCTCACCGGCGCCGTCGCGGCGGTCATGCTGATCGCCGGTGGCACCGGAGGGGACGCGTCCTCGGCCCTGACCGGCCTGAAGAACATCACGATCGTGTCGGCCCTGCCGTTCGTCCTGGTGATGGCCGGCCTCTGTGTCGCCCTCGTCAAGGACCTGCGCCGTGACCCGCTGATGCTGCGCGCCGAGCTGGGCAACCAGCTGGTGGAGCAGGCCGTCATCGCCGGTGTCGTCGAGCACGGGCACGAGGACTTTGCCATCGTGCTGGAGCCCCACGAGGACAGCGACAGCGCTCGGGCCGGCGCCGGCGACACGGCCACCGCCGGGTCCTCCCCTGCCGGACCCGGTGCCGCCGGTGCGTCGCCGGACGCACCGGCACGTCCCCCGGCGTAACGCCCCGCGCGGGCACACGAAGGCCGCCACCCAGGTCCCCAGGGCCCGGTGGCGGCCTTCGTACCGATGCGTGCCCGGGGGCGCCCCGGGCGGACGGCGCGCATCGAACGATGGCGCGGGTCGGGCGGTAGCGCGGGTCGGGCGGACGCGCGGATCAGGCGGGCGGGAAGGGAGGGGTGTTCTCGCCCTCGAGCGCCGCCCAGGACGACTTCTCGGGACCGACCTGCTGCCCCTCGTGACAGTGGGCGCGGTAGTCGCACCAGGTGCACAGAGCCGACGTCCGAGGCGCGAACCGCGTTGACTCCGGCCCACGTTCGGCGAAGTCGGCGTCGGCCCGGCGCAGGTCCGCCGCGATCGACTCCGCCTCGGCGAGCTTGCGTTCCAGCGACTCGCTGGTGTGGGTGTGCACCGCCACCGAGCCGGTCGGGACATGGTGCAGCTCCACCCGCGTGCAGGTGGCCCGGAACATGCGTGCGGCGGCGATGGCGTAGAGCGCCAGCGGCAGCGACGTGCGCGCGTCGTCGTCGGTCGGCGCGGCGCGGCTGGTCTTGTAGTCGACCACCCGCAGGTGCCCTGCTCGGGCGTCGAGCCGGTCGATCCGCCCGGTCAGGGCGAGCGTACCGGTCTTCAGCGAGACGGTGCGCTCCGTGCCGACCGGGGCGTCGTGCGGGTCGACGCCCTCGAGGTATCGACGGACCTGGGCCGCCACTCGCGCGCGCCACCGGGCCGACTGCTCGGGGTCGCGGAAACCGGCGTCCACCCAGTTGCGGCGTACGAGCCCGGCCGCGGCGTCAGCCGACCGGTCGGCCGGGGGGAGGTCCCAGTAGTCACGCAGCGCGTTGTGCGTGGACACCCCGACCGAGGTGTGCGCCCGCTGGGGCCGCGCCTGCGGGCGCGGACGGTCGAGGTAGGTCATCCGGTAGCGACGCGGGCAGTCCAGCCACGCCAGCAACCGACTCGGCGACGCCGCGTAGAGCCGCGCCGGCATGCCTGCGAACACCTGCTGCACCGGCTCCCCCGCCGCGGGTACCGCCTCCGTCATGGCAGCACGCTAGCCGTCGTCACCGACAGCGCCACGCACCCGTCCACCGCGCGCCGCCCCGGGGCCGGCGGGGGCCTCCAGCGCCATGCCTCGGCTCACGGCCAGAGGACGGGGACACCGGACGCCCGCTCCTCGATCTCGCGCAGCACCGCCGGCGCGGTGGTGTTCTCGCCGAGCACGTTGACCTTGCCGGCGCCGTGGTAGTCGCTGGACCCGGTGACGAACAGACCGAGCCGGCGCGCCATCTCCTCGGCACGCGCGACGTCCTCGGGCAGGTGGTCGCGGTGGTGTGCCTCCAGCCCCGCGAGCCCCGCATCGGCCATGGCCTCGATGACCTCGTCGTGGACGAGGCGACCCCGGCGCCCGGCGAACGGGTGCGCCATCACGGCAACGCCCCCGGCCGCGTTGACGAGCCGCACCGCGGTCACGGGATCCGGTGCGTAGTGGCTGGCGTGGTAGGGGCTGCCGATGTAGAGGTAGTCGGCGAACGCGTCGTCCCGGGTGGCCACCACGCCCTTGGCCACCAGCGCGTCGGCGATGTGCGGACGGCCGACGGTCGCGCCGGGCGCAGCGGTCTCCAGGACCTCCTCGTAGGTGATCGGCACGTCCGCCGACAGCTTGCGCACGATCCGCTCGGCCCGCGTGTGACGGCTGCTGCGGCTGCGTTCGAGCTCCGCGAGGAGTGCCGCGTCGGTCGGGTCGTGCAGGTAGCCGAGCAGGTGCACGCTGATGCCGTCACGCGCGCAGGAGATCTCGATCCCCCGCACCAGGGCGATCCCGTGCCGTACGGCGGCGGTGCTCGCCTCCTCCCAGCCCGCGGTGGTGTCGTGGTCGGTCAGCGCGACGACGTCCAGACCCGCCTGCGCCGCGGACGCGACGACGTCGCCCGGGGGTTGGGTACCGTCGCTGACATAGGAGTGGGTGTGGAGGTCGATACGCACACCCCAAGGCTAGTCAATCCGCCCCACACCAGCCGCGGGCACGCCGCAAGCCGCCCGCAGCATCCCTGCCGCGTAACGGAACTCGCGTCAGGTCGTCGTGGGTGGCACCGGGACCGGACGGCCGGGCTGCTCGCCGCCGCGCGCCAGCAGGTATGACTCCTTGGGGACCATGACCTTGCGCCGGAAGATGCACACGACCGTGCCGTCCTGGGTGTAGCCGCGGGTCTCCACGTGCACGACGCCGCGGTCGTCCTTCGACGCCGACTCGCGCTTGCCGAGCACGGTCGTCTCGCCGTACAGCGTGTCGCCGTGGAACGTGGGCGCGACGTGCCGCAGCGACTCGACCTCGAGGTTGGCGATGGCCTTCCCGCTGACGTCGGGGACGGACATCCCCAGCAGCAGCGAGTAGACGTAGTTGCCGACGACCACGTTGCGGCCGAACTGCGTCGACCCCTCGGCGTAGTGCGCGTCGAGGTGCAACGGGTGGTGGTTCATCGTCAGCAGGCAGAACAGGTGGTCGTCGTACTCGGTGACCGTCTTGCCGGGCCAGTGACGGTAGACCGCTCCGACCTCGAACTCCTCGTAGCTGCGCCCGAACTGCATGCCGCTCTCCCGCCTCTGCCGTCGGCCGTGGCTTTCCCCGGCCGCTGGCCATCGTGCCGGACCACGGCGTACGCCGCACAGGGCGGCAGCCCGTGCGCTTGGTCACCCGGCGGTGTGCGGGGTCGGCTCAGGTCCGGGCGTCGCAGCCCGAGCGGCTCACGTCCCCGTCCCGAGTCGCGCGCGGTGTCGCCGAGCGGCTCGGTTACTCTCGCGCGTCGCCGGCCGAGCGGCGCAGCGCCCGGCGTTGCCAGCGGTCGAGCTCGGTGACCATCGGTCGGGCCACGAACGTGCCGAGGCTGACGCCCGCGGCGAGCCCCATGCCGATGGCCGCGGCCTGCAGCAGGGTGGCGATCGCGGTGTTCATCCCGACGTTCCCGCCGTGCACCAGCTCGAACAGCCCGCGGTAGACCGTCAGGCCCGGCAGCAGCGGCACGATGCCGGTGGTCGTGACGGCCAGGGACGGCACCCGGAGCCGCCCCGCCACCAGCTGGGACAGACCGCCGATGACGGCCGCCGCGGCGCCACCGGCCAGCGGCGCGCCGGCGCCCAGGCCACCCGCCACGAGGTAGACCACCCAGCCCAGACCGGCGGTCGCCGTGGACACCACGACGGCTCGCCCACCGGCGTACGACGACACGGCGAAGACGCCTGCGACGGCCATCGCCGCCGCCAGCTGCACCCCGGTGTCGGCGGTGAGGGTGGACGGCGCCGAGATCCGCATGGGGGCGCCCAGCTGCTGGGCCAGCGCCAGCACCCCCACGACACCCAGCACGATCCCGAGCGTCAGCATCAGCACCTCGAACACGCGGGCGCCAGCGGTGACGTAGTAGCCGTCGATGGCGTCCTGGGCGGCACCCACGACCGAGAGCCCCGCGAGGAGCACGACGATCCCCGCACCGACCACCAACGAGGGCGCGAACACCTGCAGCAGGCTCGACCGGTCGGCGACCGGGCTGACCAGCATCACCGCCACGAGCGTGGGGATGCCGGCCCCCACGGCCTGGGTGAACAGCGCCGGCAGCCCGAGGTGCGCCAGCCGGCGCTGCACCCGGTCGACCAGCGCGGTCGTCGCCGCGCTGAGGGCCATCACCCACACCGACCCGCCGATCAGCGCGGCCACCGCCGCGCCCAGCAGCGCCAGCGACACCGTGACGACCCAGCGCCGGTACGGGTGCGGCGCACTGGCGACCGCGTCCAGCCGCTCCCGCGCCACGCGGACCGGGACGCCCCCGGCGACCACCTCACGCACCAGCCGCTGGATGTTCTCCAGCCGGGTGAAGTCGGCCGAGCGGACCTTGACCGTCCTCAGCACGGTCAAGGGGTCGGTCCCCCCGCCGCCGTGCCAGGACACCGCCACGGAGGTGTAGGTGATGTCGACGTGGACGGCCTGCAGGTCGTAGGCAGAGGTCAGCCGCAGCACCGTGGCCACCACGTCAGAGGCCGACGCGCCCGTGGACAGCAGCAGCTCACCGACCCGCAGCGCGAGGTCCACGACGGCCCGCGCATGGGCCCGGTCGACGGCCTCGCCGTTGCCGCCGAGGCCCACCGCCCACACCGGCGGCGTGGTCGAGCGCACCGCCCTGGCCGCCCGCTCACGCAGGGCACGCGTGCGGACGGGCTGGGGTCGGGCGGGGCGGGGTGACGCGGACGGGCTGGACACGCCGCAAGGGTGACGTCGCTGTCCGGTTTGTTCAAGTTCGAGCGCGAACGGGGACGCCGCGCGGCGCGGCAGGCCGCCGTACCGGCCGCGGTGCCCCACGATCCGCCCGCGCGGTTCCGACCCCTCGCCGCGTTGGTGGCGGCCCTGGCCGCGTTACCCACGTCCCCGACCCGGGCACCGTGGCACGATGGGTGCGTGAGCGAACAGCAACCCAAGCCCGAGAACCGCGCCCGCCCGACCACCGACGAGTTCCGGGCGTTCGTCGCCTCCGGTTGGGCTCCCCGCACCACGTCCACCCCGGCACGAGCCGAGGTCGCCTCCTGGGCCGCGGCCCGCCGCGCCGCCGTCTCCGAGCGGTTCCGCGGGGAGCGGCTCGTGGTCCCCGCCGGTGGCCTGAAGGTGCGCAGCAACGACACCGACTACGTCTTCCGCCCGCACAGCGCCTTCGCCCACCTGACCGGTCTGGGCAGCGACCGCGAGCCCGACGCCGTGCTGGTGATGGAGCCCCGCGACGACGGCACGCACGAGTCGATCCTCTACTTCCGACCGCTGGCCGGACGCGACACCGAGGAGTTCTTCGGTGACGCCCGGTACGGCGAGTTCTGGGTCGGTGCCCGTCCCAGCCTGGCCGACATCGAGGCCGAGCTGGGTCTGTCCGCGCGGCACATCGACGAGTTCCCGGACGCCCTGGGCAAGGACGTCGGCGCCACGGTCGTGCGGATCGTCCGCGACGCCGACGCCGACCTGACCCGCACCCTCGACGAGGTGCGTGCGTCGGCGAACGAGACCGACGAGGCGGTCGAGCAGGAGGCCCACGTCCAGGCCGACCACGAGCTCGCGCACGTCCTGTCCACGCTCCGGCTCGTCAAGGACGAGTGGGAGATCGGCCAGATGCGCGAGGCGATCGAGGCCACCAGCAACGGCTTCGACGCCGTCATCGCCGACCTGCCGGAGGCCGTGCGCCGCGGCCGTGGGGAACGCTGGGTCGAGGGGGTCTTCGGGCTCTACGCCCGCCACCAGGGCAACGGCGTCGGCTACGACTCCATCTGCGCCTCGGGCGACCACGCCAACACGCTGCACTGGATCAAGAACACCGGTGACGTCCACGACGGCGACCTGCTGCTCCTGGACGCCGGTGTCGAGGTGGAGTCCCTGTTCACGGCCGACATCACGCGCACCCTGCCGGTCAGCGGCGAGTTCACCGACGCCCAGCGCAAGGTCTACGACGCGGTCCTCGCCGCCCAGGAGGCGGGCATCGCCGCGGTCCGCCCCGGCAACAAGTTCTCCGACGTGCACGAGGCCGCGATCCGGGTCATCGCCGAGCACCTGCACGCCTGGGGCCTGCTGCCCGAGGGCGTCGACGTCGAGGCGACCCTGGACAAGGAGCACGGGCAGTTCCACCGTCGCTGGATGGTCCACGGCACCAGCCACCACCTCGGGATCGACGTCCACGACTGCGCCCTCGCCACCCGTGAGGAGTACATGGACGCCGTCCTCACCCCCGGCATGGTGCTGACCGTCGAGCCCGGTCTGTACTTCAAGGCCGACGACCAGCTCGTCCCCGAGGAGCTGCGTGGCATCGGCGTCCGGATCGAGGACGACGTGGTCGTCACCGCCGACGGCTGCGAGAACCTCTCGGCCGGCATGCCGCGGACCTCCACCGAGGTCGAGGCGTGGATCGCCGGGCTGTGGAACCGCGTGGTGCCCCCGGAGGGGTGACCGGACCAGCAGGACGACGTCGGCCCCGGCTGCAGGCAGCAGCCGGGGCCGACGTGTGCAGCCCTGCAGGAGCGAGGCGCTCAGGCCGTGAGGGCCGGACCCCCGCCGGGCATCTGCGCCAGCATCCCGCGGGCCTGCTCCGCGAACTTGTGCTCGACGAGCACCTCGTAGCGCGTGGCGACCACCTGGCTGACGGAGCTGAAGTCCCGCTGCCCGCGGGTGGCGGCGTAGCCGATCAGCGCCCACACCAGGCCGAACAGGGCACCGAAGATGACCGTCGAGAGGATCGTCAGCGCCCCACGGTTGGCGTTGAACAGGGAGAAGATCAGGCCGACGAACAGGCCCATCCACATGCCCGACAGCGCACCGGCTCCGGCCACCCGGCCGCGGGTGAGCCGTCCGGTGACCCGCTCCACCTGCTTGAGGTCGGTGCCCACGATCATGCAGTTCTGGACGGGGAACTCGTGGTCGGAGAGGTAGTCGACGGCGTGCTGGGCCTGGTCGTACCTCTCGAAGGTCCCGAGGGACATGGGGTAGTCCAGGGTCAGTCCGTGGGCCGGCATCCCTCGGCGGCTCATACCGCCCGGTTGTGACGTCATACGCTCAGTGTCCCATCACCGTCGGCTCGTGTAATCCTCCAGCAGACGGCGCCCGATGATCATCCGCTGGATGTCGGCGGTCCCCTCGCCGATGAGCAGCATCGGGGCCTCCCGGTAGAGCCGCTCGATCTCGTACTCCTTGGAGTAGCCGTAGCCGCCGTGGATGCGGAAGGAGTCCTCGACCACCTGGCTGCAGTACTCCGCCGCCAGGTACTTCGCCATCCCCGCTTCGAGGTCGCCCCGGCGGCCGGTGTCCTTCAGCCTCGCGGCCCGGACCATCATCTGGTGGGCCGCCTCGACCTTGGTCCCCATCTCGGCGAGGCGGAACAGCACCGCCTGGTGCTGGGCGATCGGCTTGCCGAACGTCTCGCGCTGCTGGGCGTAGTCGATGCCGAGCTCGAACGCCCGCCGGGCCACCCCGCAGGCCCGCGCGGCGACGTTCACCCGGCCGACCTCGACCCCGTCCATCATCTGGGCGAAACCGCGTCCGGGCTCGCCTCCGAGGATCTGACTGGTCGTCGTGCGGTGCCCGTCGAGGATCAGCTCGGTGGTGTCGACCCCCTTGTAGCCCATCTTCTCGATCTTGCCCGGGACGGTGATCCCCTGGGCCGTCTCGCCGAAGCCAACCTCCTTGTCGACCAGGAACGTCGTCATCCGGTGGTGGGCCGAGGCTCCCTCGGCCGCCTCGGCGTCGGTCCGGGTGAGGACCGCGACGAGGTTGGCCGACGCGCCGTTGGTGAGCCACATCTTCTGGCCGGTGACGGTCCAGTCCTGCGACCCGCGCCCCGCGCGCACCGCCCTGGTGCGGATCGCGCTGACGTCGGATCCGCACCCCGGCTCGGACATCGAGAAGGCCCCGCGCACGTCGCCGGTGGCCATCCGCGGCAGGTAACGCTGCCGCTGCTCCTCCGTCCCGTGCTGCAGCAGCATCCAGGCGACGATGAAGTGGGTGTTGAGGATGCCGCTGACGCTCATCCAGCCGCGCGCGACCTCCTCGATGACGAGCGCGTAGGTGAGCAGCGACTCACCGGCGCCGCCGTACTCCTCGGGGATCATCAGGCCGAACAGGCCCATCTCGCGCATCCCCTTGACGATCTCCGTCGGGTACTCGTCGCGGTGCTCGAGCTCGGTGGCAACCGGAAGGATCTGCTCCTCCACGAACTCCCGCACGACCGCCAGCAGCTCGCGCTGGTCCTCTCCCAGCCCCTCGGTCTCCTGCAGTCGTGCCATCGGTGACGCCGCCTTCGTGCTCGCTGGGACCTGTGCGGAACCTACTGGCGAGTATGCCGACCCGTGCCGACCGGGCACAGTCCTGCTCGCTGTGAGCCGCGACACCGGCTGCCACGGGCTGTCGTCGGCATCGGCAACACAGGGAAAAGCCGTTGCGGGTGCGGCGGCTGGTCGGGCACGCTGACGCCACCGCACGCCTCGCGCGTGGCCGGCTTCGGTCGGCGATCCCCGGCTTCCTCACCCCGACGCACCCAAGGAGGGCCCTGACATGTCACCAGCTGTCGTGAGTGCGGCCCGCACTCGATCCCTTCCCTCCTTGGAGAACTGCGTTGTCCTCTCACCTGTTCGACGAGCCGTCAGAGCTCTCGCACGACCTGTCCACCCATAACGGCCTCTCGCTCGACACCTGCCCCGACGCCCCACCCGAGGGCGAGCGCTGGTCCTCGTGGGACGGCGCCCAGCACGGCCCGTGCCCCCGACCCGACTGGGTCATCACCGAGCTCGGTGCCGTCGACGCCGACCTCGGCGTCCTCAAGACCGGCAAGGAAGCCGACGTGCACGTCCTGCGCCGGTGGCTGCCGGGGACCGGCGCGGGGGTGCTCATGGCCGCCAAGCGGTTCCGCACCGGCGACCACCGCCTCTTCCACCGGGATGCCGGCTACCTCGAAGGCCGCCGCGTCCGTCGCAGCCGGGAGACACGGGCGATGGCCCGGCGCACCGACTTCGGCAAGGAGATGATCGCCGGCCAGTGGGCGGCCGCGGAGTTCGGCGCCCTCGGCGAGCTCTGGGGACTGGGGCTCCCCGTGCCGTACCCGGTGCAGCTCGACGGCACCGAGGTGCTGATGGAGTTCATCGGCACCGAGCAGGGCGAGGCGGCGCCACGGCTGGCGGCGGCGCGGCCGCCGCGCGACCTGCTCCCGGACCTGTTCGAGCAGTGCCGCGTGGCGATGCACGAGCTGGCGCTGCGCGGCTGGGCACACGGGGACCTCTCGCCGTACAACGTGCTGCTGCACGGCGAGCGGCTGGTCGTCATCGACTGGCCGCAGATCGTGGACGTCATCGGCAACCCGCGCGGGCCCGAGTTCCTCGAGCGCGACTGCCACACCATGTGCGCGTGGTTCGTGGCCCGCGGCCTCGAGGTCGACGAGGGCCTGCTGTTCGGTGACCTGATGGGTGCGGCGACGTCCCGCTGGTGACCGGCGACCGGGGCGCCGGGAAGGCCGTCAGCGGACGAGGACGCGGGTCCCCACCCTCATTCCACCGGCGCCCCAGAGGAGGTCCATCGCCGGCAGGCTGACCCGGCAGCAGCCGTGCGACTCAGGTGTCGAGGGCACCACCGGGTAGCCGTGGACGGCGATGCCGCCGTTGAAGTACTGCGGCCGGTAGAGCCTGCCCAGAGGGCTGTCGTCCCAGCCGTCGACCCGGCGGAAGACCCGGAAGTCCCCGGACGGCGTCACGGCGACGTGGTCGTTGCCCCCCTGGCGGTACGTGCGCCCGGACCCGGTGCTGGTGTTGAAGATCCATCGCACGACCCCGGCGTCGACCAGGACCAGGGTCTGGGTCTTCTTGTCGATCTCGACGACGCGCTCCTTGGTCGTGTGCGCCGCGGGTCGCACGCCGGCATCGACCCGGGCCCAGGTCGCGGGACCGCAGACGCCGTCACGGGCCAGCCCGGCGACCTTCTGCACCGCGACGACCGCCTGCCGGGTCAGGTCACCGAACGCGCCGTCGGCGGCGCCCAGCCAGTAGCCCAGCGAGGTCAGCCGACGCTGCAGGGCGAGCACGGCTGCGCCGTGCGACCCCGTCCGCAACGTCGGGTGCGACGCGGCAGCGGCGTTCCCGGCGCCGAGGACCAGGGGCAGCGAGCCCGCCGCCGCCACCCCCGCCGCACCCCTGAGCAGATCCCGTCGGCTGATGGACATGTGCGGCCTCCCGAGGCGTCGATGGCGTGGCACACCGACGCCCCTCGCCGGCTGCCATCCATTGAACGCTCGGGACACGACCGTGTCGGTCACGCCACGCTAACGCTTTGCGAATCCATAACGGACAGAACGGTTTTCCTGCCACACCGACCACAGCCGCCTCACCGCAGCGGCCTCGCTCGGGTCAGGCGCCCGCCTCCGGGCGCTCCCAGCGCTGCTGCCGGGCCATACCGGCAGCGCGACCCTTGGCCGAGATCACGAGGGCCATCTTGCGCGACGCCTCGTCGATCATCTCGTCCCCGAGCATCACCGCACCCCGCGCGCCGCCGGCCTCGGAGGTGAAGAACTCGTAGGCGTCCAGGATGTTCTCGGCGTGGTCGTAGTCGGCCTGCCTCGGGCTGAACACCTCGTTGGCCGCGTCCAGCTGCCCCGGGTGCAGCACCCACTTGCCGTCGAAGCCGAGCGCCGCCGACCGTCCCGCGACCCGCCGGAACCCCTCCACATCGCGGATCTGCAGGTACGGCCCGTCGATCGCCTGCTTGTCGTGCGCCCGGGCCGCCAGCAGGATCGACATGAGGATGTGGTGGTAGGCGTCGCCCACGTCGTAGCCGGTGGGCTGCTCACCGACGACCAGGCTCTTCATGTTGATCGAGGCCATGAAGTCGGCGGGACCGAAGATGATCGTCTCCACGCGCGGCGAGGCGGCTGCGATGGCCGTCACGTTCGTCAGCCCCAGCGCGTTCTCGATCTGCGCCTCGATGCCGATCGCCCCGACGTCCAGCCCGGTGGCCTTCTCGATCTGGGTCAGCAGCAGGTCGAGGGCGACCACCTGCTCGGGGGTCTGCACCTTCGGCAGCATGATCGCATCGAGGTTGGCACCGGCACCTTCGACCACAGCCACCACATCGGCATAGGTCCACGGGGTGGTCCAGTCGTTGACCCGCACCGTGCGGATCCGGTCACCCCAGCCGCCCTCGTTCAGCGCCGCGACGATGTTCCTGCGGGCGTCCGGCTTGGCCAGCGGCGCGACGGCGTCCTCGATGTCGAGGAAGACCTGGTCGGTGGGCAGCCCCCTCGCCTTGTCGATCATCCTGGTGCTGGACCCCGGCACCGCCAGGTTGGAGCGTCGGGACCGGAGCGGACGGGCGGCGGGCTGCATGGTCATGGCCCCGGAGGCTACCGACGCCGGTCGAGCGCCGTCACCGGCCGCCCCGGTGACCTTGCCCACGGCTGTTGCGCCCGCTCCCCGCGCGCCGTACGCCGCCCCTGCCGCGGCAGCCGGGCTAGGCTCGCGGACGTGAGCGAGCAGAGCGCGACGCCGTCGGCCGCGCCCGACCAGCAGGCCGCGCTGCTGGCGGAGGCCGCGAACAAGTCCGGCCTGTTGTGGGTGGACGTCCCCGATGACCGCGCCTGGCCCGCCTGGCACGTGTGGGTGGAGGGCACGGCGTACGTCGTCAGCGGCCCGGGCGAACAGACGCTCCCTCCCCTGCCGCAGGACGTGGTCCTCGTCCTGCGCAGCAAGGACAGCGGCGGCCGGTTGCTGCGGGTCGCGGCCCGAGCCGAGACGCTCACGCCGCCGGACCCGCGGTGGGAGCCGGCCACCAACGCGCTGAAGGCGGCCCGGCTCAACGCCCCGGCCGGCGACGTCGTGGGCCGCTGGGCCGCTGAGGCGACCATCACCGCGCTGGTGCCACAGCTGCCCCTGCTGGAGGGGCCAGGCGGGTACGACGACGCGTCGGGGGCCGCCGCGCCGGCGCCCACGCCGGCCACGACCCGCACCTGGCAGCCGTGGCACCTCAAGGGCCGGCCGAAGCGCCGTCGCGGCACGCGCTGAGCCCGGACGCCGCGGTGTGCGCGGCGGGCTAACCTGTCGACGTGAACCCCATGACCCGCGTGTTCGTCGCGCGCCTCGCCGGCCTGAGCGTGTTCGACCCGCTCGGCGACCCGGTGGGGCGGGTGCGTGACGTCGTGGTCACGTTCAGTGCCCGCCGACGGGCGCCGCGCGTCATCGGCCTCGTCGTCGAGGTGTCCGGCCGGCGCCGGGTGTTCGTGCCGATGACACGGGTGACGAGCGTCGACGCCGGGCAGGTCATCACGACCGGCCTGGTCAACATGCGACGCTTCGAGCAGCGCACCAACGAGACGCTCGTGCTGGCCGAGCTGCTCGAGCGCCCCGTGACGGTCACCACCCCGGAGGACCGCTACGACGCGACGGTCGAGGACGTCGCGATCGAGCAGGAGCGCAACCGCGACTGGGTCCTCGTCAAGGTCTTCTGCCGCAAGGGCGTCACTCCGTCCGGTTCGCGCGGCATCTCGCGGCTGGGCCGTCGTCGGGGCGAGACGGTGCTCGTGGACATCGACCAGGTCACCGGTCTGCAGCGCGACTCCGGCGGGCAGGGCGCGGCCAAGCTGCTCGAGAGCTACCAGGACCTGAAGGCCGCCGACCTGGCCGAGGTCATCCACGACCTCTCGCCCAAGCGGCGCGCCGAGGTCGCCGCCGAGCTCGACGACGAGAAGCTCGCCGACGTGCTGGAGGAGCTGCCCGAGGACGACCAGGTCGAGATCCTCGGCTCGCTGCAGCGCGGCCGCGCCGCGGACGTCCTCGAGGCGATGCAGCCCGACGACGCGGCCGACCTGCTGTCCGAGCTGTCGCCGGAGGCGGCCGAGCAGCTGCTGCAGATGATGGAGCCCGACGACGCGGCGCCGCTGCGCCGGCTGCTCACCTACGACGAGAACACCGCCGGTGGCCTGATGACCAGCGAGCCGGTCATCCTCGGCCCGGAGGCGACCATCGCCGAGGCCCTGGCCGTGGTCCGCCGGGTCGAGCTCTCCCCCGCACTCGCCGCCACCGTCTTCGTCTGCCGCCCGCCGCTGGAAACCCCCACCGGCAAGTTCCTCGGCATGGTGCACATCCAGCGCCTGCTGCGCGATCCCCCGCACGCCGCGATCGGCACGGTCCTGGACAAGGACGTCGAGCCGCTGCAGCCGAACGCGCCACTGGGGCAGGTCACCCGCGTCCTTGCGACGTACAACCTCGTCGGCGTGCCCGTCGTGGACGAGGAGGGCCGCCTGTTGGGGGCGGTGACCGTCGACGACGTCCTGGACCACATCCTGCCCGACGACTGGCGTGAGGAGCGGCACGAGGTGACCCGTGGCTGACCGCGACAGCGGTCGCCTGGACCAACCCCGCGAGGTCCGCCGCAGCCGGTTCACCCGCCCGTCCTACAACCCGGAGGCCTTCGGGCGCGCCAGCGAGCGGTTCGCCCGGTTCATGGGCACGGCCACCTTCCTGGTCTACATGACCGGCTTCGTGCTGCTCTGGGTCGGCTGGAACGTCCTGGCGGTCAAGAACCAGCGGTTCGACGTCTACCCGTTCATCTTCCTGACGCTGATGCTCAGCCTGCAGGCGTCCTACGCCGCGCCGCTGATCCTGCTCGCCCAGAACCGCCAGGCCGACCGCGACCGGGTGTCGCTGGAGCAGGACCGGGCCCGTGACGAGCGCAACCTGGCCGACACCGAGTACCTCACGCGGGAGGTGGCCGCGCTGCGGATCGCCCTGCGGGAGGTGGCCACCCGCGACTTCCTGCGCTCCGAGCTGCGCAGCCTGCTGGAGGAGATCGAGCAGCGCGGCGGCAGCGACCAGCGTCACGACTCGCAGGACGGCCGCTACGAGCCCAGGCACGACGGGGGCGCAGTCGGCGACCGCACCGGGGGCCAGGGGGCTCCCGCGGGATCCTAGGGTCGTCGCGCGACCTAGCATGAGGGCATGACGACCCCGTCCCAGGATGCACTGTTCGCCGCGCTGTCCAAGGTCAACGACCCCGAGATCCGCAAACCCATCACCGAGCTGGGGATGGTGGAGTCGGTCAGCGTCGCGGACGACGGCCGGGCCGCGGTGACGATCCTGCTGACGGTCTCGGGCTGCCCGCTCAAGGAGACGCTGACCCGCGACACGACGGCGGCGCTGCTGACGGTCGACGGGGTCACGGCCGTCGACGTCACGCTCGGGGTGATGAGCGACGAGCAGCGCACCAGCCTGCGCGAGAGCCTGCGGGGTGGCACCGGTGAGCGCGAGATCCCGTTCGCGCGGCCCGGTTCGCTGACCCGCGTCTACGCCGTGGCCTCGGGCAAGGGTGGTGTCGGCAAGTCCTCCATCACGGTCAACCTCGCGGCCTCGCTGGCGCAGAGCGGCCTGCGGGTCGGCGTGGTGGACGCCGACGTCTACGGCTTCTCCGTGCCCCGCATGCTCGGTGTCGAGCGCCGCCCCACGCAGGTCGACGACATGATCCTGCCCCCGCTGGCCCACGACGTGAAGGTCATCTCGATCGGCATGTTCGTCCCCGGCAACCAGCCCGTCGTCTGGCGTGGCCCGATGCTGCACCGCGCCCTGCAGCAGTTCCTCGGCGACGTGTTCTGGGGCGACCTGGACGTGCTGCTGCTCGACCTGCCCCCGGGCACCGGCGACATCGCGATCTCGGTGGCCCAGCTCATCCCCGGCGCCGAGATCCTCGTGGTCACCACGCCACAGCAGGCGGCCGCCGAGGTGGCCGAGCGCGCCGGGTCGATCGCCCTGCAGACCCATCAGCGCATCGTCGGCGTGATCGAGAACATGTCGTGGCTGGAGCTGCCGGACGGCTCGCGCCAGGAGATCTTCGGCAGCGGTGGCGGCCAGGCTGTGGCCGACTCGCTCACCCGCTCGGTCGGTGCCCCGGTGCCGCTGCTCGGGCAGATCCCGATCGACACCCGTCTGCGCGAGGGCGCCGACCACGGCATGCCGGTCGTCCTCGGTGAGCCCACCAGCCCTGCCGCCGTGGCGCTGCGCGGGATCGCCCGCGGCCTCACGACGCGCTCGCAGAGCCTGGCCGGCCGTTCCCTGGGGCTCACCCCGGCCGGTCGCTGAGCCACCGAGGGTCGACACACCGGCCCTCGACGCGCACCGACGGTCGACCCGCCGCCCGGTCGACGTACCGGCCGGTGGGGTCCGGTCGCATCGGCGACCAGGTCGCGTCGGCAGTCGGGTCGCGTCGGCGACCAGGTCGCGTCGGCGGTCAGGTCGCGTCGGCCGGTCAGGTCGCGTCGGTGTCGAACGGCGTGGGCCGTGTGGGGTCGTAGGAGCTGCCACCGGACTGGCCCTTCACCGGATCCGCCGACGCGTCGTCGTCGTCCTCGAGCAGCGCCTCGCGGACGATCCGTCGCGGGTCGTACTGCCGGGGGTCGAACTGCTGCCAGTCGATGTCGTCGAACTCCGGCCCCATCTGCTCGCGCAGCTGGCCCCGTGCCGTGTCGGCCATGGCGCGGACCTGCTTGATCAGCCGACGCAGCTTGGCGGCGTACTCGGGCAGCCGCTCCGGACCGAGGACGACCACGGCGATGACGGCGAGGAGCAGGAACTCCCACCCGTTGATGTCGAACAGCGACACGTTCCGCCCTCTGCCTCGGCCTCTGCGGCGATCAGTCGGTCGCCGCTTGCAGGGTCATCCTGACAGTTCGGTCGGCCCCTCCGCGACGCACGGTCAGCTCGACGGTGTCACCCACCGACTTGGCGCGGATGCCGACGATGAACTGGTCGGCGCCCAGGATGGTCCTGCCGTCCAGCTTGAGGATGACGTCACCTGCCTTGAGCCCTGCCTTGTCGGCCGGACCACCCTTGGTCACCGGGTCGCTGCCACCGCGCGCGGACGTGGCGATCCGGACACCGCTCCCCTCGTAGGTGGTGTCGAGCATGACGCCGATCACCGGGTGGGAGGCCTTGCCCGTGGAGATCAGCTGGTCGGCCGTCTTGCGGGCCTGGTCGCTGGGGATCGCGAAGCCGACGCCGATGTTGCCCGACCCGTTGCCGGAGCCGCTGCCGGGCACCTGGGCGATCGCCGAGTTGATGCCGATCACGCGGCCGGACATGTCCAGCAGCGGTCCGCCGGAGTTGCCCGGGTTGATGGCGGCGTCGGTCTGGATCGCGTTGATGAACGACTGGTCCCCCGCCTCGCCGCCCGGGGTGACCGGCCGGTTGAGGGCGCTGACGATGCCGCTGGTGACGGTGCTGTCCAGGCCGAGCGGCGCGCCGACGGCGATCACCTGGTCACCCACGACGACCGAGCTGGAGGCGCCGAGCGGCAGGACGGGCAGGCCCGTGCGCCCCACCTTGATCACCGCCAGGTCGTACGACGCGTCGCGCCCGACGATGCGGGCCGGCTCGGTCGTGCCGTTGGAGAACTCGACCGTGATGTCGCCGCCTTGTGCAGCGCCGGCGACGACGTGGTTGTTGGTGAGGATGTACCCCTCGGCCTTCAGGACGACGCCGGAGCCGGTCCCGGTCGAGTCGGCGCCCTTGACCTTGATCGTCACCACGCCCGGCAGGGCCTTGGCCGCGATGCCGGCGATCGAGCCCTTGTCACGGACGGTCGACCCGGGCACCGGCACGGGCAGCGGGGCCGACCCACCGGAGGACGACCGGCTCTCGACCAGCGCTCCGGCCAGCCCGCCGAACAGCCCGGCGATGAGGGCCACGGCGAGGGCGCCGCCGATCACGGCCGCCACCAGGGTCCCGGTCCTCGTGCCGCGGACCCGGGCGCCACCAGCGGTGGTGGCCGGGCCCGGGGCGGACGCGTGGGCTGCCGACGCCTGGGGAGCGGACGGGTCGGGCGGGGACGACGGCGTGTCCGGCCCGGGGCCGTGGTGGCCGGCGGCCTCGACGGGCTCGGGGGTGAACGGTCCCCCGGGCGGCGGCGGGTAGGACTGGTCGGCCGCCGGCGGGACGGACGCACCGGGCGGCGGCAGGGGGCGGGTGTGCCCGAGGTCCACCGGCTGGGTCGACCCGGGGTCCGGCGGCTGCGGCCGGTCGCGCTCGTCCGGGCGGCCCGGTTCCTCACTCATGGGGGAAGTGTGCCAAGCGGGCGGAGCGCGCGGCGAGGGAGGCGGTGCCAGGCGGCTGGAGAGCTGCCGGCGAGCCGCTGACGGACAGCACGTCGGCGGCCGGCACGACACGCCACGACGGGACCTGGACCAGGGGGCGCGACGGCCGGCCGGGCCCCCGTGCCATCGTGGCGGCCGCGGGCAGCCGCACGGCCGGGGAGCTCGGCGCCGTCGGTCCCGGGCCCGGGCCTCCGACGCCGGCCACCCCGAGGCTGAGCGCGGCAGCGGCGGAGGCCCCGGCCGCCAGACCGGCCAGCACCGCTGCGCGTACGGGGGACCGGTGCAGGGCCGGCGCCGCCGGGTCGACCACCGGCAGGTGCGGCCGCTCACCGACCGGGGCCGCCGACGCCGCCAGGCCGAGCAGGGCGGACTGCAGTGAGCTGGAGAGGCAGGGAGTCGTGGTGCGGCGCATGGACTCCAGCAGCCGCCGCTCCTCCTCGGCCGCGGAACGGCAGGAGCCGCAGACCGCCACGTGCTGGTCGCACCCGAGCAGGACGCCCGCGGGGAGGTCGCGGTCGACGTACGCGCTGACCAGCGACCCCAGGTGGCTGCCGTGGGGGCGGGGGCCGCCGCTGAGGGTCACCGGGTCCCCGGCGCGACCCGCCCGATGCTGAACCCGCGCCGGACCGGGCGCGCGGCGGTCGTCGTACGGGCGGGGTCCGGCGCGCGGTGGGCGAGGGCCTCGCGCAGCTGGGCCCGGCCGCGGTGGATGCGCGAGCGGACCGTGCCCAGCTTGATGTCGAGCGTGGCGGCGATCTCCTCGTAGGAGAGCCCCTCGATGTCGCAGAGCACGACCGCGGCCCGGAAGTCGGGGGCGAGCGCGTCGAGCGCGCGCTGGACGTCGTCGTCGAAGTGGGTGTCGGTGAAGTGCTGCTCCGGGCCGGCATCGCGGCTGGGCAGCCGCGCGGCGGCGTCATCGGAGAGGGCGTCGAAGCGGATCCGCTGCTTGCGCCGCATCTTGTCGAGGAACACGTTGGTCGTGATCCGGTGCAGCCAGCCCTCGAACGTGCCCGGCTGGTAGGAGTGCAGGGAGCGGAAGACGCGGATGAACACGTCGTGCGTGAGGTCCTCGGCGTCGTGCACGTTGCCGGTCAGGCGGTAGGCCAGCCGGTAGACCCGGGCTGAGTGCTGGGCGACGATCTCCTCCCACGTCGGCGGGACCCACGCGTCGACGGGCGCCTGGGGATCGGCGTCAGGCTGCCGTGGGTCGGGCCGCTGCGTCGTCGTGGTGGTCACGGGAGTTCCTTCGTCTCGACTGCAGGGCGTCACCCTGCGGTACCACGATGGTTTCGCACGAACCTGAGAGTTTGCTGGGCAGGGCGCACCTGGCAGGCAGCGTCCGGGTGCGGCGATAGGGTTGCGCCCATGAGTGCACAGAAGCCGGCCACCTGGGCCTACTCCGAGGACTTCATCGCGGAGAGCGAGGTCATCGAGCAGGCCCGCCACCGCGGCGAGGAGCTCGGGTGCACCCCGGTCCTGCCCGGGACCGGTGCGGCGCTGCGGCTGCTGGCCGCCGCCTCCGGCGCCCGCGCCGTGGCCGAGGTCGGCACCGGGGCCGGCGTCTCCGGCCTGTGGCTGCTGGCCGGGATGCCCGCCGACGGCATCCTCACCACCATCGACGTCGAGGCCGAGCACCAGCGGTCCGCCCGCAAGGCCTACCTCGCGGCCGGTGTCCCGCCCCAGCGCACACGCGTCATCACCGGCCGGGCCCTGGATGTCATGCCCCGCCTGACCGACGGCGCCTACGACATGGTGGTCATCGACGGCGACAAGGGCGAGTACGCCGCGTACGTCGAGCAGGCGCTGCGGCTGCTGCGCCCCGGCGGCGTGCTGGCCCTCGACAACATGCTGTGGCACGACAAGGTCGCCGACCCCGCCGCCCGGGACGAGACCACCAGGGCGCTGCGCGACCTGGGCAAGATGCTGCGCGACCACGACGGGCTGGTGCCCTGCCTGCTCCCCGTCGGTGACGGGCTGCTGGCCGCCGTCAAGCGCTGAGCCGGTCCCGCGGCCGGCCGGCGAGCCGCCCGCGACACGACGAAGCCCTCACCGATCCGGTGAGGGCTTCGTCGTGTCGCGGGGGGAGGAGTCAGCCCACGCCTTCGCAGCCGTTGATCGCCGCGCCCAGGGCAGCGGCCTCGTCCGGAGTCATCTCCACGACCAGCCGGCCACCGCCCTCGATGGGCATGCGCAGGACGATGCCGCGACCCTCCTTGGTGACCTCGAGCGGGCCGTCTCCGGTCCTCGGCTTCATCGCCGCCATGGGAAATCCCTCCGTTGCTTGCGTGGAAAGCCATCGTGCGCGCACCGTCCACGCGGGCAGGAGCCTGTCGGTGCGCACTGTCTTGTGACCATTATCGCGTGAGCGTCCCCCAGCACGAAATCATCATGGGTCACACTATCGGACGTGCATGCCCGATCAGCGTTGTTCGACCTGTATGGCGACCACCTGTCGCCACGCGGTGGATGGGCGCCCATCGCCGCCATCGTGCGGCTGCTCGGCGCCGTGGACGTCGCCCCGCCGGCGGTCCGCACCGCCGTCTCCAGGATGGTCCGCGAGGGCTGGCTCGAGCCGGTCGAGCAGCAGGGGCAGCGGGGCTACGCCGCGACGGCGCGCGCCCGGGCCCGGCTCGCCGAGGCACACAGCCGCATCTACCGGACCGCCGACCAGCAGTGGGACGGCACCTGGCACGTCGTCGTGGTCGAGCACGCCGCCGACCGGGCCTCGCGGGGCCGCACCGCCGCCGCGATGGGGTACCTGGGCTATGCACGGCTGGCTCCGGACACGTGGATCGCCCCGCGCGCGAGCGCCGAGCTGGACCGGTCCCTGGCCGCCGAGGGCGTGGGCAGCCGGCAGTTCCTGTCCCGCTACGCCGAGGCCGGCCCTGCTCTGGCCGCCGACCTGTGGGACCTGGACGACCTGGCCGCGGCCTACCGGGAGTTCCTCTGCGGGGCGCAGCAGCTGACGTCGCGCCTCGAGGAGGACCTCGCGCCCGAGCAGGGTTTCGCCGTCCGTACCCTGCTGGTCCACGAGTGGCGCAAGTTCCTCTTCCGTGATCCCGGCCTGCCCGACGAGGTGCTGCCCGCCGACTGGCCGGGCCGCCGGGCTGCGGTGTCGTTCGACAGCATGGCGGCGTCGCTGCTGCCGCTGGCGCGCACGTTCGTGGACGACTGCCTGTCCCCCGATCCCCAGACCAGGAGCTGAGCCGCATGCCCGAGCAGGAGCCGATCCCCGCCCCCGTCGAGACGCCGGCCGCGCCCGTCCTGCTGGAGGTGAGCGGTGGCGTCGCGACGGTCACGTTCAACCGGGCCGGCGCCATGAACGCCCTGGACACCCCGACCAAGGAGCTGCTGCTGGCGACCCTGAGGCAGGTGGCCGACGACCCGGCGGTGCGCGTGGTCGTCCTGACCGGGACCGGGCGCGCGTTCAGCGTCGGGCAGGACCTGCGCGAGCACATCGAGCTGCTGCAGCGCCACGACGAGTCGCTGTGGCAGACCGTGCCGGAGCACTACAACCCGGTGGTGGAGCTCATCGCGACGATGAACAAGCCGGTCATCGCCGCCTTGAACGGGGTCGCCGCCGGAGCGGGGGCCGCGTTCGCCTTCGCTGCGGACCTGCGGGTCCTCGCCGACACGGCCGGCTTCAACCTCGCGTTCGCGGGCATCGCGCTGTCCTGCGACTCCGGGTCCTCCTGGACCCTCCCCCGGCTGGTCGGCACGGCCCGGGCCAAGGAGCTGCTGCTGATGCCGCGGACCGTGCGCGCCGAGGAGGCGCTGGCGATCGGCCTCGCGACGAAGGTGGTCCCCGCCGCCGAGCTCGCGGGCGCCGTGGCCGAGCTCGCCGCCACGCTGGCGGCCGGCCCGACGCTGGCCTACGGCTCCATCCGCCGTGCCGTGGCCTACTCCGCCGGGCACACGCTGGGTGAGTCCCTGGCCAGGGAGGCCGAGTACATGGCGCTCACCGGCGGCAGCGAGGACCACGCCGCGGCCGTGGGCGCCTTCCTCGCCAAGGAGCAGCCGACGTTCACCGGTCGCTGAGCGTGGCCGTGGTCAGGGCGGCGAGTCCGACCACGGGGTGTCGGTCAGCAGCACCACGGTCCACGCGATGACGCCGACGACGAGAGCGATCGTGACCAGCACCAGCCGCCGCGGCCAGCCAGAGGTGACGCGCTGGCCGTCGGCTCCCCTCACCGTCATGCTCACCACGATCGCGGCGACCGGGAAGTCGAGCATCAGGAACCGCCACATGCTGGTGATCGGGCGCACGACGGCGAGCAGGAACAGCGGGTAGGCCAGCGCCCAGACGCGCACCTCCGCAACCAGCCAGCTGCCGTGCCGTCCCACCACGAGCGAGACGTACGACGCGACGATGGCGAACAGGAGCAGCACGCCGGTGATGCCCAGGGCGCCCCAGGACCACAGCACCCACGCCACGAACGGGCCCTCCCCCGGTTTCTGCCCCCACGCAGCCTGCGTGAGGAAGAAGCCCTCCAGGTTGCCGGTGACCAGACCCACGACGAGCGGCCACGCCACCGCCGACAGCCCGGTGGCCGCCACCATCACGACGGCGGAGACCCGCTGGCCGGCCAGGGGGCGCCTGCTGCCGGCCGCGGTCTCCGAGCGCCAGCGCAGGACGAGGTGGGCCAGCACCACCACCGCGAGGGGAGGCGCCACCGCCCGGGTGAGGCCGAGCAGCAGCACCACCGCGGCGCACCACAGGTAGCGCCGCTGCAGGAGCAGGCAGAGGAAGGCGGCCAGGAGCGCCATACCGAGGGCCTCGGAGTAGGCGATCTGCAGCACGGCGGTGGCGGGGTAGAGGCACCACAGCATGGTCGCCAGCAGCGCCATGCGCCGGTGCAGCACGCAGTCGCCCGCCCGGGCGCTGAGCAGCCGCCACACCAGCAGCACCGACGCCGCACCGGCGGCGACGTTGACGACGGTCGCTGCCAGCAGGAACGGGAGTCCCACAGCACCCAGCAGCCTCAGGACCATCGGGAAGACCGGGTAGAACGCCCACGCGCTGAACGTGACCTCGTTGGAGACCGGGTCGTAGGGCAGCGTGGAGGGGTAGCCCGTGTCGGCGATCCGGTGGTACCAGGCGCCGTCCCAGATGCCGACCATGTCGAGGTAGCCGGGGGTCAGCGTGCCGACGCCGGCGGGGTTCTGGCAGCAGACCGCCGCCCCCTGGATGATGAGGGCGACGACCACGCGGGTGAGCAGGTAGAAGCCGAGCAGCACGGCCCAGGTCGGCCAGGAGAGCACGCGGTCCCGCAGCGCGCGCACCGGCGCCACCGCCCGCAGGACGGTCACGGCGGGTAGTCCGACGGCGGCACGAAGCGGTACAGCTCCCACACCCACCAGACCTGCGCGAGCAGGCCGGCCAGGACGAGCAGCCCGGTGCGCCAGCGCAGCGCCCGCGGCGAGCGAGCGCCCCAGCCGCCGCCGACCAGCACGACGGTGAGCGGGAACAGCGGCAGCGCGTAGCGGAAGATGCTGGTCCACGGGTCGAGGACGGCGCCGAGGTAGGCAGGGTAGGCCAGGCACCACGCGCGCAGCTGCGGGCCGAGCGCCCGTGCCCACGGGCCCACCACCAGCAGCACCAGCACGACGGCGAGCGCCGCCAGCGCCGTCGGGCCGACGGTGTCGCCGGCGATGTAGCGGGAGATGTCCAGCCACGGCCGGAACGGCGTCACCTCACCGGCTCCGCGCCAGGTGGCCATCGTGTCGGTGTAGGCCGAGCGGACCCCGGTCCGCCACCAGGCGATGGCCGGCCAGGCCAGCCCCGCCACCCCGCAGGCCGCGAGCACGGTGACCATCGAGACCGCCTCGCCGCGTGCCAGCCGGCGCCCGGAGCGGTGGCGCCAGCGCACCACGACCGCCACCAGGGCGACCACGCCCAGGGGAACCGCGATGGGCCGGGTGACCCCGATTCCCAGGGCGAGCGCCGAGGCGACCAGCCACCGCTCGTGCGAGAGCGCGAGGAGGAACCCGGCCAGCAGCAGCATCGCCAGGGACTCGGTGTAGGCCACCTGCAGGATCGGCGACGCGACGAACGTGGAATAGACCAGCACGGCGGCGAACGCGACGCGCGGGCCGACCCGTTCGCGCAGCAGCACCGCGATGACCAGAGCCGCGGCCGCCCCGCAGACCAGCGCCAGGGTCGAGGCGACCAGGGGAAAGCCGAGACCGGTCGCCGTCATGAGCAGCCGCGCCAGCAGGGGGAACGCGGGGTAGAACGCCCAGGCGTTCTGGACCAGCCCGCCGGTGGCGGGATCGGTCGGCAGCGGCACCGGATACCCGTGCTCGGCGATCTCGCGGTACCACGAGCCGTCCCAGAGGACCGTCATGGAGAGATAGTCCGGGTGCGGTCCCGTCCACGCCACCGGCGCCTGGTGCCCGGCGACGACCGTCAGCAGCACGAACGAGAACAGCCGGCACAGCAGGTATGCCGCGAGCACCTGGCCGAGGAACCGGGACCTCATCCGACGCTCCGGTGGCAGCCGCGGACGTGGTCGTTGACGACGCCGCACGCCTGCATGGCGGCGTACATCGTGGTCGGCCCCACCCAGACGAACCCGTGGCCCTTGAGGGTGCGGGTGAGGGCGACGGAGGCCGGGGTGCTCGCCGGGACGTCGGCGAGGCCGGCCGGCGGCCTGTGGTGGGCCGGCGCGGCGGACCAGAAGACCTCGTCCAACCCTCCGACGGCCCGGAGCCGTTGCACCGCATCGGCGTTGCTGATGGCCGCCTCGATCTTGCGCCGGTTCCGCACGATGGAGGCGTCGGCCATCAGCCGCTCCACGTCACGGTCGCCGAAGCGGGCGACCACGTCGGCGTCGAAGCCGGCGAACGCGGCGCGGAAGCCCTCGCGCTTGCGCAGGATGGTCAGCCAGGACAGACCGGACTGGAAGCCCTCGAGGGTGAGGCGCTCGAACAGCGGGGTCTCGCCGTGGACCGGCGTCCCCCACTCGTGGTCGTGGTAGTCGAGGTAGTCCGCGGTGCTCCCGGCCCACGCGCAGCGCCCGAGCCCGTCCGCGCCGACCACGACGCCGGTGTCATCCAGGGCTGCTCACCGCCAGCGCTTCGGCCTCGGCCACCATGGCGTCCACGGCGCGGCCGAACATCCACCGGTTCACCGGGTCGGCGAGGCGGTCCAGCCGCCGCCCGAGCGCGGGCGGGCGCACGAGCAGCTCCTCGGTCCAGCGCAGCACCGCGCCGGCACTCCCCGGGCCCGGCTCGACGCGGACGTCGGCCCAGCCGTCGAGCAGGCGGCCGATCTTGCGGAGCCGGAACTGCCCCCGCCCGTCCTGCGGGGGACCCCAGGCAGTGATCACCATGACGTCGGCGAACCGGAACCGGCCCAGCCCGGACAGCCCTGCGAAGGTCCAACCCACCCGGGTGGGACCGGGCGCGAGGCGCATGGTGGTCAGCGGCATCCAGCGGGCGTAGCCGCCCCAGTCGGTGACCACCTGCCACACCTGTTCGGGCGTGGCCGAGGTGGTGCGCTCGAGGCTGAGGATCCCCATCGCCCTCAGCGCTCCACGGCCGGGCCGGCCGCGCCGGCCTGGTCGGTCCGGTCGGCTCCACCGACCTCGTGGACCCTCAGTCCCTGGTCGGTCCGGTCCTCCCGGTCGGGGCGCGGGGCCCGGGACCGCAAACTCCCCAGCTCCTCGTCGCGCGACCTCAGCTCGAGGACGAGCCGGTCCAGCACCGAGTCCACCTGGTCCATGCGGTAGCCGCGCAGGCCGATGTCGAACCGCACCTCGCGGGCACGGTCGGCGTCGAGCCGTCCCTCGGGCAGCGGCTCGAACGGGCTGGTCGAGGTGGGGGCGACCATCGCCTGTCCCCTGCCGCCCCACCGGCCGAGGACGAGGGCGACGACGAGCCCCGCGAGAACGACGAGGACCAGCACGAGGAAGACGATCACGACAGAATCGTGCCATGCCTGCCTCTGCACCGACCGGACGCGACCTCCTGCTGCGGGGGCGCACCTTCGCGCCCGGGACGACAGGCCTGCTCGCGATCATCAACCGCACCCCCGACTCCTTCTACGACCAGGGCATGTTCCTGGACGACGACGTGGCCCTCGAAGCGGTCGAGCGGGCGGTGGCCGCCGGCGCCGACGCCGTCGACATCGGCGGCGTCAAGGCCGGTCCGGGCCCCGAGGTCAGCGCAGCCGAGGAGCTGGCCCGGGTGGTGCCCTTCGTCGAGGCGATCCGCGCGGCCCACCCGCAGCTCATCATCAGCGTCGACACCTGGCGGGCGGACGTCGCCGACGCGGCGTGCGCGGCCGGGGCGGACCTGGTCAACGACGCCTGGGCCGGCCACGACCCGGAGGTGACGGCTGTCGCCGCCGCCCGGGGCGCGGCGTACATCTGCGCCCACACCGGCGGGCACCCGCCGCGGACCGACCCGCACCGGGTGCGCTACGAGGACGTCGTCGGCCAGGCCGTGGGCGACCTGCTCGGGCAGGTCGAGGCCGCGCTGGTCGCCGGGGTCCGCGAGGACGGCCTGCTCATCGACGCGGCCCAGGACTTCGGCAAGAACACCTACCACTCGCTCGCGCTGACGGGGCAGGTCTCGGCGCTGGTGGACACCGGCTGGCCGGTGCTGCTCGCGATCTCCAACAAGAAGTTCATCGCCGAGACGCTCGGCCTGAACGGGAAGAAGTCCGACCGGGTCACCGGCACGCTCGCGGCCACGGCGGTCGCGGCGTGGGAGGGCGTGCGGCTGGTGCGGGCCCACGACGTCGCCGCGACCCGGCAGGTGCTGGACATGGTGGCCGGGCTGCGCAGCGGCGTCCCGGCCCTGGCCCGGCGCGCCCTGGCCTGAAGCGCGCCGGCTCAGCCCACGTCGTCGAGCTCGCCGGCCGGCGGCACCAGCGACGCGGTGAGCATGCGCACCAGCTCGGGGACGTCCTCGGGAGCCAGCCGCAGCGTCCCGCGGCAGACGTCGTCCTGCCAGATCGAGAGGACGACGCGGCCGAGCTCGGGGTGGGCGGCCACCCGGAGCCGGCGCCCCGCCTGGTCCCGGCCCAGCAGCGTGCTGCCCTGGCGCGGGAGCGGCGAGATCACCATGACCGCAGTATGCGTCCGCCCCGGCGCCGCCGCCAGAGCCGGGACGGGGGAGGTGGGCATGGCTCCCAGGAACTACTCCGGGCGCTCCGCGCGCACCGAGTTCGCCGCCTTCCGGACCACCCGCACGGCCTCGTCGACGTCGTCGGTCAGGTGCAGCAGGTCGATGTCCACCGGGCTGATCGTCCCGGCCGCGGCCGCGGTCTGCCGCAGCCAGTCCAGCAGCCCACCCCAGTACGACGTGCCCATCAGCACGATCGGGAACCGCGTCACCTTGCGGGTCTGCACCAGGGTGACCGCCTCGAACAGCTCGTCCAGGGTGCCGAAGCCCCCGGGCAGCACGATGAACCCGGACGCGTACTTGACGAACATCGTCTTGCGGGCGAAGAAGTAGCGGAAGTTCACGCCGAGGTCGACGTACCGGTTCAGCCCCTGCTCGAACGGCAGCTCGATGCCCAGGCCGACCGAGGTGCCTCCGGCGTCGCAGGCTCCCTTGTTCGCGGCCTCCATGGCGCCGGGACCGCCGCCGGTGATCACGGCGTAGCCGGCCTCCACCAGCGCGGAGCCGACCTTCTCGGCCAGGGCGTAGACGGCGTCGTCGGGCTTGGTGCGCGCCGACCCGAACACGCTGACCGCAGGCCCGAGCTCGGCGAGCGCCCCGAACCCCTCGACGAACTCGCTCTGGATCCGCAGGACGCGCCACGGGTCGGTGTGCACCCAGTCGGTCGGCCCGCGCTCATCGAGCAGCCGCTGGTCCGTCGTGGTCGGCGGCACCTGGCCGTGACGCAGGGTGACCGGGCCCGTGTGGTAGTCGTAGCTGTTCTCGCTCACGGCCCCGAACCTACGCGACGGGCGCGGCGCCGGTCAGGCCAGCCAGCGCAGCAACGCCCCCTCGGCGTCGACGAGCTGGCGCACCGGCACCCTCTCCTGGTCGTGGTGGGCCAGGTTGGGGTCGCCGGGGCCGAAGTTCACCGCCGCGATGCCGAGCGCCGAGAACAGGGCGACATCGGTCCAGCCCTCCTTGCCCGAGACCGGCACGGACAGCGCCTCCACGAACGCCTTGGCCGCGGGCAGGTGCAGGCCGGGGCGGGCGCCGTCCGCACCGTCGGTGACGACCACGTCGTAGCCCTCGAACAGCTCGCGCACGTGCGCGAGGGCCTCCGCGCTGGTCTTGTTCGGGGCGAAGCGGTAGTTGACGGTCACCACGCAGGTGTCCGGGATGACGTTGCCGGCGATGCCGCCGCGGATGCCGACGGCGCTGAGCGCCTCGTGGTAGTCCAGCCCCTCGACCTCGACCGTCTGGGCGTCGTACGCCGTCAGCCGGCCGAGCAGGGTCGCCGCCTCATGGATGGCGTTGACGCCGTTCCAGGGGCGCGCGGAGTGCGCCGCCACGCCGCGGGCGGTCACCTCGACCCGCAGCGTCCCCTTGCAGCCGCCCTCGACCGCGCCGTTGGTGGGCTCGAGCAGCACCGCGAAGTCGCCCTCGAGCAGCTCGGGTCGGGTGCGGCCGACCCGAGCGAGGCCGTTGCGTTCGGCCTCGACCTCCTCGCAGTCGTAGAAGACGAACGTGATGTCCCGGGTCGGCTCGGTCACCCCCGCGGCGATCCGCAGCTGGACCGCGACCCCGCCCTTCATGTCCACCGTCCCGCGGCCGTGCAGCTCCTCCCCCTCGCGGCGGGTCGGGAGGTTCGGCGGGTCGGTCAGCGGCACGGTGTCGATGTGGCCGGCGAGGATCACGCGCTCGGGTCGGCCGAGCTCGGTGCGCGCGACCACCGTGTTGCCGTCGCGGGTCACGACCAGGTGCTCCAGGCGGCGCAGCGCCGCCTCGATCGCGTCGGCGAGCCCCTGCTCGCCGCCGCTGACCGACTCGCGGTCGCAGAGGTCCGCGGTGAGGGTCACGACGTCGGCGGCGAGGTCCAGTTCAGTCATGCCACGCAGGGTAGCCGCCGGGTTCCGGAACGGCCGCTCCGCTCGCTTAGGCTGGCCCCCATGAGCACCGAACGCAGCGCATGGGGATACGGACTGGCCAGCGTCACCGAGGCCGGCACCGTCCTCGACACCTGGTTCCCGAGCCCCGCCCTGGGCCAGGCCGAGCAGGAGAACCCGTACGGCGCCCCGGCCGACCTGGTCGTCGCGGCCAAGGAGGATCCACGTCGCGGCATCCGCGCACAGGTGGTGCACGTCGTCATCGACCTCGACACGCCGCCGGCCGACCCCTCCGACGCCTACCTGCGCCTGCACCTGCTCTCCCACCGCCTGGTGCGGCCCAACACCATCAACCTCGACGGGATCTTCGGGGTCCTGCACAACGTGGTGTGGACCAACTACGGCCCCTGCGAGGTGGAGGGGTTCGAGCGCACCAGGTTGCGCCTGCGTGAGTCCGGCCCGGTGCAGGTCTTCGGTGTGGACAAGTTTCCCCGCATGACCGACTACGTCGTCCCGAGCGGCGTACGCATCGCCGACGCCGACCGGGTCCGGCTCGGCGCCCACCTCGCCGCCGGGACGACGGTCATGCACGAGGGGTTCTGCAACTTCAACGCCGGCACGCTCGGCACCTCGATGGTCGAGGGACGCATCGTCCAGGGGGTCGTCGTCGGTGACGGCTCCGACATCGGCGCCGGCTCCTCGATCATGGGCACCCTCTCCGGCGGTGGCACGGCGCGGGTGAGCATCGGTGAGCGCTGCCTGCTCGGCGCCAACGCCGGCCTGGGCATCGCGCTCGGCGACGACTGCGTGGTCGAGGCCGGGCTCTACGTCACCGCCGGCACCAAGGTGACGCTGGAGGACGGCCGGGTCGTCAAGGCCAAGGAGCTGTCCGGGGCGTCGGGGCTGCTCTACCTCCGCAACTCCCTGAACGGCCGGGTCGAGGCGCGCTCGCGCACCGGCCAGGGCATCGAGCTCAACAGTGCACTGCATGCCAACGCCTGACACGCTGCTCGACTCCATGCGCCCCACCGGCCGTCGGCCCCGCCGCCGCTGGCGCGGCCGTGCCCTCCTCGCCGTCCTGCTGATCGCGGTCGTCGTCGGCGGCTACCTCGGCATCAAGGGGGTGGTCACGAACTTCGGGCCGCCGTCCTGCCAGGTCACCGCTCTGGGCCGCAGCGAGACCTTCACGCCGGAGCAGACCGCCAACGCCGCCACGATCAGCGGCGTCGCCCTGCGCCGGGGGCTGCCACCGCGCGCCGCCACGATCGCCGTCGCCACGGCGATCCAGGAGTCCAAGCTGCGCAACATCACCTTCGGCGACCGCGACTCCCTGGGCCTGTTCCAGCAGCGGCCGAGCCAGGGCTGGGGCACGGTCGAGCAGGTGACGGACCCGGTGCACGCCAGCGGGAAGTTCTACGACGCCCTGCTCAAGGTCAAGGGCTACGAGACGATGCCGATCACCAAGGTGGCCCAGGAGGTCCAGCGCAGTGCCTTTCCCGAGGCGTACGCCGACCACGAGCAGGAAGGACGGCTGCTCGCCTCCGCCCTGACCGGTCAGTCCCCCGGCGGCCTCGGGTGCCGGCTCGCCAACCCGTCCGGGCCGGGCCGGCCGACCACGGTCGTGAAGGAGCTCAGGGCCGAGCTGGGGATGACCGGGCGGGCCTCGGGGCGGACGGTCACGCTGCAGGAGACCTCGGCCGCGCGGGCCTGGGCGGCCGCGGCGTGGGCCGTGGCCAACGCCGAGCACCACAGCACCGTGGCGGTCACGGTGGGCGACCGCACGTGGAGCCGCAGCCGGGACGAGAGCGCCTGGTCCTGGCAGCGCGCCCGCACCCCGGTGCCGGCCACGTCCGTGGTCGTCCGGCTGGCCTGACCGGCGGCGCTGCAGCACGAGAGCGGCCCATCTCCCCTGCGGGAGGTGGGCCGCTCTCGTCGTACGGGGCACCTGCGGGTGCCCTTGGTCTCAGCGGGCGTCGAGCCCGATGTACTTGCGCTCGTTCTGACCGGTGTAGACCTGGCGCGGCCGGCCGATCTTGGTCTCGGGGTCCTCGATCATCTCGCGCCACTGCGCGATCCACCCCGGCAGCCGGCCCAGGGCGAACAGCACGGTGAACATCTTGGTCGGGAAGCCCATCGCCTTGTAGATCAGGCCGGTGTAGAAGTCGACGTTCGGGTAGAGCTTGCGCTCGATGAAGTAGTCGTCGGAGAGGGCGACCTGCTCGAGCTGGAGCGCGATGTCCAGCAGCGGGTCCTGGATGCCGAGCTTCTCGAGCAGCTCGTCGGCGGTCTTCTTGACGATCGCGGCGCGCGGGTCGTAGTTCTTGTAGACGCGGTGCCCGAAGCCCATGAGCTTGACACCGTCCTCCTTGTTCTTGACCTTGCGCACGAACTCGCCGACGTCCCCGCCGTTGTCCTTGATCTGCTGCAGCATCTCCAGGACCGCCTGGTTGGCGCCACCGTGCAGCGGGCCGAACAGGGCGTTGATGCCGGCGGAGACCGACGCGAAGAGGTTGGCCTGGGCGGAGCCGACCAGGCGCACGGTCGAGGTGGAGCAGTTCTGCTCGTGGTCGGCGTGCAGGATCAGCAGCTGGTCCAGCGCCTTGACCATGATCGGGTCGATGTCGTACGGCTCGGCCGGGAAGCCGAACGTCATCCGCAGGTAGTTCTCCACCAGCCCGAGGGAGTTGTCGGGGTAGAGGAACGGCTGGCCGACGCTCTTCTTGTAGGCGTAGGCGGCGATCGTCGGCAGCTTGGCCATCAGCCGGACGGTCGAGATCTCGACCTGCTCGGCGTTGAAGGGGTCGAGGCTGTCCTGGTAGAAGGTGGACAGCGCCGAGACGGCGGACGACAGCACCGGCATCGGGTGCGCGTCGCGGGGGAAGCCCTGGAAGAACCCCTTGAGGTCCTCGTGCAGCAGGGTGTGGCGGCGGATGCGGGCGTCGAAGTCGGCCAGCTGCGCCGGCGTCGGAAGCTCGCCGTAGATGAGCAGGTACGACGTCTCGAGGAAGCTGGAGCTCTCGGCCAGCTGCTCGATCGGGTAGCCGCGGTAGCGCAGGATCCCCGCATCCCCGTCGATGTAGGTGATCGCGGAGCGGCACGAGGCCGTGTTGACGAAGCCGACGTCGAGGGTGACGTTGCCCGTCTCCTTCATCAGCTTCGAGATCTCGTAGGCGTTGTTGCCCTCGGTGGCCGCGATCAGGGGGAGAGCAAGCTCCTTGTCACCCGCGCGAAGTACAGCTCCCGCTGCGTCGTTCGACATGTTGTCCCGTCCTCCTTGTTGACCGGCTGCTCTGCCGGGGTCAGACACGCGACGACGTTACCCCAGCCGTACGGTCCCACGGAAAACCCCCCGGTGGCCACTCATCCGGACAGCCGCTGCGCGGCGACCTCGATCCGCTCGTCGGTCGCGGTGAGCGCGACCCGCACGTGCCCGGCCCCGGCCGCGCCGTAGAAGCTGCCGGGCGCTGCGAGGATGCCCCGCTCGGCGAGCCCTCCGATGGTCACCCACGCATCCTCGCCGCGGGTGGCCCACAGGTAGAGGCCGGCGTCGGAGTGGTCGACGCGGAAGCCGGCACCCTCCAGCGCCGTCCGCAGCAGGGCACGGCGCCGGCGGTAGCGCTCCTTCTGCGACGCCACGTGCGCGTCGTCGCCGAGCGCAGCCACCATCGCCTGCTGCACCGGCCACGGGACGATCATCCCGGCGTGCTTGCGGATCTCGAGCAGGCGCCGGACCAGCGCGGGGTCGCCGGCCACGAAGGCGGCGCGGTAGCCGGCGACGTTGCTCTGCTTGGACAGCGAGTAGACCGCCAGCAGGCCCTCGTGGCTGCCCCCGCAGACGCGGGGGTCCAGGATGCTGGGGACCGAGCCGGGCGCCGCGTCCTCCCGCCAGTCGAGCTCGGCGTAGCACTCGTCACTGGCCACGACCACACCGTGCTGACGGGCCCAGGCCACCATCTTGGCGAGATGCTCGACCGGCAGGACCTGACCCGTGGGGTTGCTGGGACTGTTGAGCCACATCAGCCTGGGGGTGCCGCGACTGGTCAGCGGACCGAGCGCCGTGAGGCTGCGCATCGGCAGCGGCGTCGCCCCGGCGATGCGCGCGCCGACGTCGTACGTCGGGTAGGCCACCTCGGGGAAGGCGACGACCTCGCCCGCACCGATCCCCAGCAACGTCGGCAGCCAGGCCACCAGCTCCTTGCTGCCGACCGTCGGCAGCACGCCGTCAGGGTCCAGGTCCGGCACGCCACGCCGACGGGCGAACCAGCCGGCGACGGCGTTCCGCAGGGCCGGGGTGCCCCAGGTCTGGGGGTAGCCGGGTGCGTCAGCGGCACCAGCCAGGGCGGCGCGGACCACCTCGGGCGTCGGGTCCACCGGGGTGCCGACCGAGAGGTCGACCAGGCCGCCGACGTGGGAACTCGCCCGCTCCTTGTACGGAGCGAGCGAGTCCCAGGGAAAGTCCGGCAGGAGCGCCATCGCCACTACGCGTCGTGCTCCTGCGGCGGCAGGGCGGCGATGAGCGGGTGGTCCTTGGGGATCAGGCCCAGCTTCGCGGCGCCGCCGGGGCTGCCGAGGTCGTCGAAGAACTCGACGTTGGCCTTGTAGTACTCCTTCCACTCCTCGGGGGTGTCGTCCTCGTAGTAGATCGCCTCGACCGGGCACACCGGCTCGCAGGCGCCGCAGTCGACGCACTCGTCGGGGTGGATGTACAGCGAGCGCTCACCCTCGTAGATGCAGTCGACCGGACACTCCTCGATGCAGGCCTTGTCCTTCAGATCGACACACGGCTGGGCGATGACGTAGGTCATGGTGAGCGGGTCCTCCTGCAATGGTCTCGTCTAACCCCTCTAGTATGCCGAGTCGGAGCCGTCCTACCCACACGGGTCCACGGTCCGAACGAAAACCGGGATGCCCGCGATGACACCGACCCACCCCCTCGACCGGCTCCGCGTCGGTATGCGTGCCGTGGTGCGTCACCGGCTCGCTGACGGGCTCACCGATGCCCTCGGCGAGGTCGTCGCCCTGGACGAGAGCTCGGTCAGCGTCGCGACGCGCCGCGGGCTGCAGGTGGTGAGGCGGGCCGCCGTGGTCGCGGCCAAGGAGGTGCCGCCCGCACCGTCACGGCGGGGCGCACCCCACCTGGCGGTGTCCATGGCAGACCTCCAGCGGGTGATGGTGGACGGCTGGCCGCCCCTCGAGCGGGCCGAGCTCGGCCGCTGGATGCTCCGCGCCGCAGGCGGTTTCACCGGCAGGGCCAACTCGGTGCTGCCTCTGGGCGATCCCGGGCGACCGTTGCCGGATGCGGTGCGGGCCGCCGAGGCGTGGTACGCCGAGCGAGGGCTCCGCCCGCTGTTCAGTCTCTTCGGGCCCGAGGGGTTCGCGGTCACCGACGACGTGCTCGGCGCGCTGCTGGGCGCCGGGGGATACACCGAGGTCAACCGGTCCGTGGTCATGACGGCCGCCGTCGCGTCCCTGCTCTCCGCCACCCGCCGCCCCTCGAGCGGGGAGGGCGACGAGGGTGTGCCCGCGGTGGCCGTTCGCGAGGGCCGCACCCCGTGGCCGCAGTGGTGGGCGGCCAGCGACGAGCGTCGGCGGGGTTCGCGGGACATCGCCCAGGCGGTCATGGCGGGCTCTCCAGAGCAGGTGCTCCTGGCGGCGGAGGTCGACGGCCGGACCGTCGCCACGGCCAGGGTCGCGTTCGCGCACGCGTGGGCCGGCGTGTTCGGCCTCCACGTCCTGCCGGGCTCACGCCGCCTCGGCGTGGCCACCGCCCTCATGGGCGCGGCCGCCGCGCAGGCGCAGGCCCGCGGCACCGCGTCGATGTACCTGCAGGTGGAACGCGCCAACGCGGGCGCCGTCGCGCTCTACCGCCGGCTCGGGTGCGCGACGCACCACGAGTACGTCTACCTGGCCGCACCGGAGCCGCCCACCGCCTAGCAGGGGCTCAGGTCAGCGTCTCGTACCGACCGCGGTAGTAGAGCAGGGCGTCAGCCGGTGGCTCGGCGCTCGCGACGGACACCACCTCCCCGACGACGATGCTGTGGTCGCCGGCGGCGTGCACGTCGGTGGTGCGGCACTCCAGGGTCGCGAGCGCGCCGTCGAGCAGGGCCACTCCCGTCTGGGGCCCGGTGTGGTGGGCGATGCGGTCGAGCTGGCCGTGCAGCGGCCGGCCTCGCGTGGCCAGCCAGTCCGCGGCCGGGCGGTCGGAGGCGGCCAGGATGCTCACGCCCCAGATGCCCGACTCCACGATCGCGTCGTGGAACCGCGCCTCGCGTTCGACGCAGACGAGGACCAGCAGCGGCTCCAGGCTCACCGAGGTGACGGCGTTGGCGGTCATCGCGTGGTCGTGGCCGGCGCCCCGCGTCGTCAGCACGGTGACGCCGGTGGCAAAACGTCCCATCGCGCGGCGGTAGGCCTCGATCGTCGGCAGCTGGCTGACCTGGCTCATGCCCACGGCCCGGCCTCGCCCAGCAGACCCCGGCGGACCGGACCGACCCGGCCGTCGAGACCGTCGTGACCGTCGTCGCCGTCACGCGCGTCATGGCGGTGGCAAGCACCCGCGGGTCCGGAGGCAGCAGCACCACGCGGGCGCCCGGTGCGCGGGTCGACGGCGGCGAAGCCCTCACGACCGGCCAGCCGGGCCGCGACGTCGTTGGACAGGGCGTAGTAGCCGTCGAAGACCCGCACCTGTGTGCCGTGCGCCGCCAGGGCGCTCGCCTGCCGGGCCACCAGGTCCGGCCGGACCACACCGTGGGTCACCACCTCGTCCGGCACGACCGAGGGCGGGTACGCGTCGTCCCGGCCGGGCACGGTGAGCCCGGGCACGGCGTCGCCGTCGACGTGCTCCGCCAGCCACGCCCGGTCCTGCACCGCCCACTGCAGCGGGGTCAGGACGACGTACGCCGCAGGCAGCGGGTCGTGGTCCAGCTGCCGCAGGGCGGCCATGGTGACCTCGTGGGTGCGGATGTGGTCGGGGTGGGCGTAACCGCCGTGCTCGTCGTAGGTCACGACGACGTCGGGCCGTACGACGCGCAGGTGCTGGGCGAGCAGCCCCGCCGCCTCGGACAGGTCCGCGTTGACGAACGCCCGTGGGTCCGCCGCGGACGGCATGCCGGCCATGCCCGAGTCGCGGTAGCGGGAGGGGACGCCGCGCGCGGGGTCCTCCCCCAGCACCTGGTGCGTGACCCCGAGCCGCCGCATCGCCTCGCGCAGCTCCTCGCGCCGGTGCGCGCCCAGGCTGTCGTCGCGGTCGGCGGCGAGGTGGGCGAGCGGTGCGGGGATCACCTCACCCTCCTCCCCCAACGTGCAGGTGAGGACGTGCACGTCGCACCCGGCAGCCGCGTAGTGCGCCATCGTCAGCCCGGTCGTGATCGTCTCGTCGTCCGGATGGGCGTGGACGAACAGCAGCCGGGGTGCCGGCAGCCGATCAGCAGCGGTCATCGCACAGCGATCTGGGCCAGGTCGACGGACCCGCCCAACAGCTCATGGTCGCTGTAGTTCTTCACGGCGGACCCGTGCAGGAACACGGACCGCTGGTCGACCAGGGCGACGGAACCGGCCAGGCGGGCGATGGTCTCGTCGAGGTCGCCCCACGCCCGCGCCCGTGCGGTGTCGTCCCGCAGCCTGGCCGCCGCGTCCATGCGGGCGTTCAGCGCCGGGTTGTCGACGTAGCCCAGGTCCTGGCCCGAGCCGGCCGGGGAGAGGTTGACCCGGCTGTCGAACAGCGGCGGGATCATCGTCAGCGCGGACCCGAAGTCGGCCTCCCACAGCCCCCAGAAGACGTCGGCGCGGCTGGCATAGGCGGCCTGGTTGACCGTCGTCGTGTACCGGCTGTCCAGCGGGATCAACGTGACGGTGAAGCCGGCCTGCTCCCAGCGGGCCTTCAGCGCCGCCATCGCCCGGTCGCGCAGGATCCCCTTGCGGTAGACGACCCGCAGGGGAACCGGTGAGGTCAGCCCGGACTGCTGAAGCAGGACCTTGGCCCGCTTCGGGTCGCCGGACAGCCCGACGCCGAACGGGTCGAACGGCCGGTAGGCGTCGAGCGTCTGGCTGATCACCGCGGTCGTGGGGACGGCGGTCCGGGTGCCGCCCATCGCCTGCACGTAGGCGGTGCGGTCGGTCGACATGGCCAGGGCCTGCCGGGCCTTGACGTTGGCCATCGACGAGCTCTTGAGGTTGGGGGCGAGGTACTCCACCAGGGGCGAGAGCGGGTTGGTCGAGCGGGACCGGACACCCGGCGCGGCGAGGGCGCTCTCGACGGCGGCCGGCGGGACCGACGTGCGGGTCACCGCGGCGGCGTCGTCGCCGCGGTCGGCCACCAGCCGCTGGACGACCTGCTGGGTGTCCAGGCCCTCGGTGAAGGCGACCTGGTCGGGATAGGCCTTGCGGATCGGGTCCTGGGCCGCGTCCCAGTGAGGGTTGCGCACGAAGACCCCGCCGGTGCCGGACTTCCACGCACCCTTGAGCATGTACGGCCCGTTGGAGAACACCGCCAGGTTGGACCCTGCCCCCTGGTCGTGGTCGGCCCGGAACGGCGAGAACGCCGGCAGGCTCACCATCCGGTTGAAGTCCGGCAGGGGCTGGTTGAGGCGGACCCCGAGGGTGGTGCCACGGCACGAGACCGCCTTGTCGAACAGCGCCTGCCCGGTCCTGCGGTAGGGCCCGGCGTAGCGGCTGGCCCCGCTGGGGTACCGGGGGATGTCGAGGTAGCGCAGGCCGTACTGCGGGCCGCCCTGCAGCCGGTCGACCGCGAACTGCCGGGAGATGCCGTACTTCACGTCGGCGCAGGTGACCGGGCGGCCGTCCTGCCAGGTCGCACCCGCCCGCAGCACGAAGGACCACGTCCGCCCGCCGTCACCGGTGGTGCCGGTGTCACGGGCGAGGTCGGGGACCAGGGTGCGCTGCTGGTCGGGGGTGGTTCCCGGGGCGAACGTCGTCAGCGTCCTGCTGAACAGCCGGTTGGCGACCGACATGTCCGAGGAGCTGTAGACCCGCTGCGGGTCCCACGAGAGCACCGTGCCCTCGTCGAGCACGTGCAGCGTGCCCCCGCGCTGCGCAGGGCCGGCCGAGCGCACACCCTCGCTCTGCCCCCCGCCTGCGCTGCACGCAGCCAGCCCCAGCGCGACGGCGACGGCGCCGCAGGTCAGGACGGAAGGGGTGAGCATGCGGATCCTCTGGTCGCGGTGGTTCCCGGTGCCCTCAGTTTCGCTCGGCACCAGCTAGATGACCACTCGCTCCTCGGGGAAGTGGCAGGCGACCCGGTGACCCGGCTCCCGCTCGACCGGCAGCGGCACCTCCACCGCGCACCTCTCCTGCGCCTTCGGGCACCGGGTGCGGAACACGCAGCCCGACGGCGGGTTCTGCGGGCTGGGCAGGTCGCCGCTGCAGCAGGATCCGCTCGCGCTGGGACTCGCGGTTGGGGTCCGGCACCGGCACCGCGGACAGCAGCGCGTGGGTGTAGGGGTGCAGCGGCCGCTCGTAGAGGGCGTCGCGGTCGGCCTCCTCCATGATCTTGCCGAGGTACATCACGACCACACGGTCGGAGATGTGCCGGACGACGGACAGGTCGTGCGCGATGAACACGTAGGCCAGCCCGTGCTCGTCCTGGATGTCCTCGAGCAGGTTGATCACCTGCGCCTGGATCGACACGTCCAGCGCCGAGACCGGCTCGTCGCAGACGATCAGCTGCGGCTGCAGCGCGATGGCCCGGGCGATGCCGATGCGCTGGCGCTGGCCGCCGGAGAACTCGTGCGGGTAGCGGTTGTAGTGCTCGGGGTTCAGCCCGACCCGCTCCATCAGCTCCTGCACGGCCTTGCGGACGCCACCCTCGGGCTTGATCCCCTGGATCTCGTACGGCGCGGCCGACGATCGTGCCGACGGTGTGCCGCGGGTTCAGCGAGCCGTAGGGGTCCTGGAAGACCATCTGCATCTCGCGGCGCAGCTGACGCAGCCGGTGGCCCTGGACGGTGGTGACGTCCTCGCCGTCGAACTCGATCGTGCCGCCGGTCGGCTCGAGCAGCCGCAGCATCGTGCGCCCGGCGGTCGACTTGCCGCAGCCGGACTCGCCGACCAGGCCGACGGTCTCACCGGGGCGCACCTCCAGGGAGATGCCGTCGACCGCCTTCACCGGGGCGTCGGGCCGGCGTGATGATGCCCGGCCGGCGGGTCGGGAAGTGCTTCCGCAGGTCGGTGAGCCGCAGCAGCGGCTCGCCGCGGGGGGCGGTGTCCGCTCCGTCCACCGGCTGGGGGCGGTCCTGGATACCGGATGTGTTGCTCATGGAGGTCTCCGTCACTTCTTCGCCCCGAACAGCTCGAGGGCGATCTGCGTACGCCGCGCCGGGTCGATGTGGCACCGCGCGCTGCTCGTCGTACCGGCTCCGACCAGCTCCGGCTCGCGCGTCGTGCACAGCGAGTCGGCGACCTCGTGCTGGTAGCCGCAGCGCGGGTTGAACTTGCAGCCCGTGGGCAGGTTGATCAGCGACGGCGGGTTGCCGGGGATCGGGTCCAGCCGGTCCTGCGTACCTGGTCCAGTCGCGGCATCGAGCTGCAGCAGGCCCCAGGTGTAGGGGTGCTGGGGCTGGTAGAAGACGTCCGTGACGCGTGCCGGTCTCGACCGCGCGTGCCGCCGTACATCACCAGCATGTCGTCGGCGATGTCGGCGACGACGCCGAGGTCGTGGGTGATGATGATGATCGCCGAGCCGAACTCGCGCTGCAGGTCCTTCATCAGCTCCAGGATCTGGGCCTGGACGGTGACGTCGAGCGCGGTCGTCGGCTCGTCGGCGATCAGCAGCTTCGGGTCGTTGACCAGCGCCATCGCGATCATCGCGCGCTGGCGCATGCCGCCGGAGAACTCGTGCGGGTACTGCGTCGACCCGGCGCTGCGCGTTCGGGATGCCGACCCGGTCGAGCATCTCGATCGTCCGCGTGCGGGCCTGCGCCTTGCTCACCGTGGTGGTGGACCAGGTAGGCCTCGACGATCTGGTTGCCGATCGTGTAGTACGGGTGCAGCGCGGAGAGCGGGTCCTGGAAGATCATCGCCATCGTCGGTTGCCGCGCAGCTCGCGGATCGCGGGCGTCGGTGACGGCGAGCAGGTCCTCGCCGTCGAGCAGGATCTGGCCGGTGATCTTGGCGCTTGGTGCCGCCGGTGCAGGCCCATGATGGCCTGGCTGGTGACCGACTTGCCCGAGCCGGACTCACCGACGATGCCGAGGGTCTGGCCCGCGCTCGAGCTCGAAGCTGACGCCGTCGACCGACTTCACCAGGCCGTCGTCGGTCGGGAAGTGGACGTGCAGGTCGTTGACGTCGAGGAACGGCGCGGCCGCGAGGCTGTCGTCGACGGGACTACCTGTCGCGGGCGTACGGCGTGCGCTGGGTCGGGCCGCTCAGGACAGACGCACTCGCGGGTCGATCACGCCGTACAGCAGGTCGACGACCAGGTTGGCCACGACGATGAAGAACGCGGCGACCAGGACCAGCCCGACGATGACGGGCAGGTCGAACGTACGGACACGGCATCGACCGTGGCCCGGCCGAGCCCCTGGAAGTTGAAGACGGTCTCGGTGATCGCGGCACCGGCGAGCAGCGCCGCCGAGGTCGAGGCCGGCCACGGTGACGATCGGGCGTCAGCGCGGCGCGCAGCGTGTGCTTGATGACGATCGTGCGCTCGGGCAGGCCCTTGGCCCGGGCCGTGCGCAGGTAGTCCTCGCCCATCGTCTCGAGCATGTAGGTGCGGGTCAGCCGGATGTAGCCCGCGGCGTAGACGAGCCGCCAGGGTCATCCACGGCAGGCAGCAGGCCGTGGAACCACTGGCTCGGGTTCTGGCGTCAGCGGTGACGTACGTCGGGATCGCCGAACAGCTGCCACTTCGTCGACGAGGTAGTTGTAGGCCAGCAGGGCGATGAAGAACGTCGGGAACGAGTAGAAGACCAGCGAGGCAGCCACCAGCACGCGGTCGACGAGCTTGCCGCGTCGGAGCGCGGCGATGATGCCGAGCAGCCGACGCCGAGCACGATCCAGATGACGAACGCGCCGAGGGCGAGCGACAGGGTGACCGGGAGACGTTGCTTGATCAGGTCGGTGACGAGCTGGGTTCTGCAGCGGCGAGTAGCCGAGGCAGGGCGCGGCGCAGTGGGTGACCTTGTCGGGGTTGTCCTTGCTGAGCTGCGGGTCGTCCGGGAAGTTCCGCTCGGACGACCAGGCCCTTCATGAAGTCGCCGTACTGCACGGTACAGCGGCTTGTCGAAGCCCGAGGAAGTGCGCGGTTCGCGGCGATGGACTGCGGCGTGCAGTTCTTGCCGCACGTGAGGCGGGCGGGGTCGGTCGGGCGTGGCGTAGAAGATGCCGAACGTCACGATGCTGATGACGACGAGCATCATGACCGCGGCCGATCAACGCCGGATGATGTAGTACAGCATGGCAAGTCGCCACTTACGCGGCGACCTCACCTCACCTTCGTGTCTGATCGAGCCACCGCGCTCGGCGGGCGAATCGAGGAGTCGCGGCGAGGGGCACGCATCCCTGAAGATGCGTGCCCCCACCGCAAGCGAGCACTACCGTGAGTGATGGTAGCTCCTGGACGGTCACCGGTGCCTGGCACCGTCCATGATGCCTGACGCCGAGGTCCGAGGTACCGGTTAGTCCGAGACGCCGGGTTGTCGATCCAGCCCTTGACGCCCGAGCCTCAGATCACGGAAGAACTTCGTCGTAGGTCGAGCGGGATGTAGGCGACGTCCTTGGCGAGCGGCTCGTCCAGGTCGCCCCACATCGGCAGCCTGCTTGGTCAGGTCCGTCTCGCCGTACGCGGCGTCGATCGTCGTGTTGACGGCCGGGTTGCTCGTAGTAGCCGTAGTCCTGAGCCGTTGGAGGCGCGAGGACAGGTTGACCCGGCTGTCGAACAGCGGCGGGATGACCGTCGACGCGTTCGGCCAGTCAGCACCCCAGCCGGCCCACGTGACGTCGTACTTCGTCGCGTTGGTCGGGTTCTGGATGACGTCGTAGTACGTGTCCGTCAGCTCGTCGAGGGTGACCTTGAAGCCGGCCTTCTCCCAGCCGGCCTTCAGCGCCGCCGCGTACTTCTCGCGACGTCGGCGTGCCACCGCTGTAGGTGAAGTGGATCGGGTAGGGCATCTTCACGCCGGCCTGCGTCAGCAGCTGCTTGGCCTTGGCCGGGTCACCGGTGTCGGGCGCGTTGAAGGCGTTGAACTTCTTGTAGCCGACCGGACGCGCCGGGCTGACCAGCGTCTGCGCCGTGGACGGCCGTAGCGCGTCGGGCCACCCTCGGCGGTGATGTAGCCGGCCTTGTCGGTGGCGACGGCCAGGGCCTGGCGCGACCAGCGGGTTCGTCAGCGTCTTGAAGTTCGGCACCAGGTAGTCGACGAACGGGGCGTCGACGAGCTCGTGAGCGCGCCTTCTGCTGCGGGTTGTTGACGCCTGCGGCTGGTACGCCGGCGGCGATCCGGCGGTCGGAGACCGCGGTCTTGTCGTTGCCCGGGTCGCTGATGCAGGCGCTGGGCGATGACCTCGTCGGTCAGACCCTCGGTGAAGACGATCTTGTCCGGGTAGGCCTTGCGGATCGGGTCCGGTCTTCGGGTCCCAGTTGGGGTTGCGGACGAACGTGCCGCCCTTGTTCTTGGTCCAGGTGCCCTGCAGCTTGTACGGGCCGTCGGAGAAGACCGCGTAGTTGGACTTGTCACCCTTGTCCTGGTCCTTGCGGTACGGCGCGAACGCCGGCAGGTAGAGCGCGTAGTTGAAGTCACCGACCGGCTTCTTCAGGTGGAAGGTGATGGTCTTGCCCGGAGCACGTGCACGGCCTTGTCGAACAGGGCCTGGCCCCTTGGTGTACGGTCGCGTAGGGGCCCTTGTAGACCGAGGTGCCCTTGGAGTCCTTGGCGGGATGTCCAGGAACTGGATCGCGTAGTTCGGGCCACCGGTGATGACGTCGACGGCGAAGGTGCGCGAGACGCCGTACTTGAAGTCGGCGCAGGTGATCGGCCTTGCCGTCCTCCCACTTGGGGCCCTGCTTCAGCGTGAACGTCCACGTCTTGCCGCCGTCGGTCGGCGGTGCCGGTGTCGGTGGCGAGGTCGGCCACCAGCTTGGTGGACTCCTTGCCCGAGGCGACCGGGAAGGTCGTCAGCGTGCGGTAGACCATGCGGGACTCGTTGGCCAGGTCACGGCCGATGTAGATCCGCTGGGGGTCCCAGTGCTCGACGGCGCGCTTGGTCAGGTACGTACAGCGTCCCGCCCTTGGTCGCGGCGGCCGCCGAGGTGCCGCTGCCGCGTCGAGGTGGCTGTGCTGCCACCCCCGCCGCACGCTGCGGCCGTGACGGCCACAACGCCGGAGAGTGCGATGACCAGCAGCTCTCGTGTTCGTGCGCTTCATGCGCTCTCCTTGTGCAGTCTCACCGGCATGCCGCCGGTGGTCCTCCCCGCAGCGGTTGCTGCGGGACGTGGTTGGGGCACCGCCTAGGTGCGGTCGGCCTTCGGGTCGAGCGCGTCGCGCAGACCGTCGCCGAGCAGGTTGAAGGCGAGCACGAAGGCGAAGATGAACAGGCCCGGGAGGAAGAAGTACATCGGGTCCGGCTGCGAGGAAGTTCACCGAGTCGGTGAGGATGTTGCCCAGGGTGGGCGTCGGCGCCTTGACGCCGACGCCGAGGTAGCTGCAGCGCCGCCTCGGCCGAGATGTTCGTCGGCAGGATCAGCGTGGTGTAGACGAGGATCGGCGCCCACAGGTTGGGCAGCAGCTCGTTGAACCAGATCCGCGGCGACTGTGGCGCCGAGGGACTTGGCGGCCTCGACGAACTCGCGCTCGCGCAGGGACAGCACCTGGCCGCGGATGATGCGCGCGAAGTACGGCCAGCCGAAGAAGCCGAGGACGAGGATCAGGTAGACCACGGCCGAGGCGGTTGCCCGCCGGCACCCCGAGCGCGGTGATCCGGTCGATCAGCACCGGCGACAGCGCCAGCAGCATCAGCAGCTGCGGGAAGGACAGGATCAGGTCCATGCACGCGGCCGATGCCGAAGTCGACGCCACCGCCCATGTAGCCGCTGATGATGCCGAGGACCGACGCCGATGACGACGCTGAAGATCGTGGCCGAGATGGCGACGAACAGCGACAGGGTGACCCCGAGGACACAGCGCGGGACAGCATGTCGCGGCCGGTCTGCGGCTCGACGCCGAGCGGGTGCTGCGAGGCTGGCGCCGCCGAACGCCCCCGTCGGGCACGCGAGCCGAGGCCCGCCGACCAGGTCGGTGTGGAACGTCTGCGGGTCGATGACGCCCAGCTTGTCCAGGATCGGCGCGGAGATGGCCATCAGCGAGGAAGACGACACACGACGATGAGGGCTGCCATCGACACCTTGTCGCGGCGCAGCCGCGACTTGGCGATCTGCCAGGGAGAACGGCCGACGATCTTGGCGGTCTCGGCCGTCTCATCTCGGAGCGACCGGAGGGGCCTCTGCCTCGAACTGACCGGCACTGATCGTCATGCTTGACGAGCTCCTTGTGGTGGTGTTTCCGTCGGCCCGGTCGGGCTCCCGCGAACCTGCGCAGGCCAAGAACGTGCCAACTGGCGACCGGCAAACTCGAAACCAGCCGGTCCAGATGGTGAACGATTAGGGGCCGATGACGCCGGATCGTGACCTCGTTTGCGCCGTGGGCCCCACGGGGAACGCCTCCCCGCACAGGTGCGGGGAGGCGTTCGGGTGGTGCGAGGTGCGGGTCAGGACGAGGACCGTGCCGCGGTCTTGGCCCGTGCCGCGGTGCGGGCGCGGTCGCTGGTGGAGAGCACCACCTTGCGGATCCGGACCGCGTCGGGGGTCACCTCGACGCACTCGTCCTCGCGGCAGAACTCCAGCGCCTGCTCCAGGCTCATCCGGCGCGGCGGCACCAGCCGCTCGAGGACCTCGGCGCCGGCGGAGCGGACGTTGGTCAGCTTCTTCTCCTTGGTGATGTTGACGTCCATGTCGTCCGCGCGGGAGTTCTCACCCACGACCATGCCCTCGTAGACCTCGGTGGTCGGGTCGACGAACAGCGTGCCGCGCTCCTGCAGGTTGAACATGGCGTACGACGTCGCGACGCCCGTGCGGTCGGCCACCAGGGAGCCGTTCGGGCGGGTCTTCATCTCGCCGACCCACGGCTCGTAGCCCTCGAAGACGTGGTGGGCGATGCCGGTGCCGCGGGTGTCGGTGAGGAACTCGGTGCGGAAGCCGATCAGGCCGCGCGAGGGCACGAGGAACTCCATCCGGACCCAGCCGGTGCCGTGGTTGGTCATCTGCTCCATGCGGCCCTTGCGCACCGCGAGCAGCTGGGTGATGGCGCCGAGGTACTCCTCGGGGGCGTCGATCGTCAGCCGCTCGAACGGCTCGTGCAGCTTGCCGTCGATCTCGCGGGTGACGACCTGCGGCTTGCCCACGGTCAGCTCGAAGCCCTCGCGGCGCATCTGCTCGACGAGGATGGCCAGCGCCAGCTCACCGCGGCCCTGCACCTCCCACGTGTCCGGGCGCTCGGTCGGCAGCACCCGGATGGACACGTTGCCGACGAGCTCGCGGTCGAGCCGGTCCTTGACCAGGCGGGCGGTGACCTTCGTGCCCTTGCTGCGGCCGGCCAGCGGGGAGGTGTTGGTGCCGATGGTCATCGAGATGGCGGGCTCGTCGACCGTGATGAGCGGCAGCGGGATGGGGTTCTCCGGGTCGGCCAGGGTCTCGCCGATGGTGATCTCGGGGATGCCGGCCACCGCGATGATGTCGCCGGGGCCGGCGCTGTCCGCGGGCATGCGCTCGAGCGCCTCGGTCATCAGCAGCTCGGTGATCTTCACCCGCTCGATGGAGCCGTCGGCGCGGCACCATGCCGCCTGCTGGCCCTTCTTCATCGTGCCGTTGTGGACGCGGCAGAGCGCGAGGCGGCCGAGGAAGGTGGACGCGTCGAGGTTCGTGACGTGCGCCTGCAGCGGCGCCTCGTCGTCGTACGACGGCGCCGGGACGGTCTCGAGGATGGTGCTGAACAGCGGCTCGAGGTCGGCCCCGTCCGGCATCCCGCCGTCCTCGGGGCGCTTCAGCGAGGCCCGGCCGGCGCGGGCCGAGGCGTAGACGATCGGGAAGTCGATCTGGTCCTCGGTGGCGTCGAGGTCCAGGAACAGCTCGTAGGTCTCGTCGACGACCTCGGCGATGCGCGCGTCGGGGCGGTCGACCTTGTTGACCACCAGGATCACCGGCAGCTTGGCCTCGAGCGCCTTGCGCAGCACGAACCGGGTCTGCGGCAGCGGGCCCTCGCTGGCGTCGACGAGCAGGACGACGCCGTCGACCATGGACAGGCCGCGCTCGACCTCGCCACCGAAGTCGGCGTGGCCGGGGGTGTCGATGATGTTGACGGTGACGCCGTCGGGCTCGCCGGCGGCGGCAGCCGCCGGACCGCGGTAACGGACGGCGGTGTTCTTCGCGAGAATCGTGATGCCCTTCTCGCGCTCGAGGTCGCCGGAGTCCATCGCACGCTCGTCGACGTGCTGGTGCTCGCCGAAGGCGCCGGACTGCCAGAGCATGGCGTCGACGAGCGTGGTCTTGCCGTGGTCGACGTGGGCGACGATGGCGACATTGCGGATGTCGTCGCGGGTCTTCGTGGGCATGATGCCCATTGTCTCAGCCTTTGGGCGGTCCCGTGACCAGTGCCCGGCGGGCGTCCGGGGCGGGTCAGGACGTGGCGGTCGTCACGGCGTCGACGATGGGCAGGTCGGCGGGCAGCCACGCCACGGTGAAGGCATCGGCCAGACCCAGCCAGCGCAGCTCGTCGTGCTCCTGCAGCGGCAGCGGTCGGCCGTCGCTGACCTCGGCGAGCCACACCCGCATGAGGTAGCGCTCCCCCAGCGGCCACGCGCCGCCGACCGGCCCGGGGACCTCCCGGCCCAGCTCGACCCGCACGCCGAGCTCCTCGAGGATCTCGCGGTGCAGCGCGACCACCGCGTCCTCGCCGGGCTCCACCTTGCCCCCTGGCAGCTCCCACCCGCCGGCCAGCGCGGGAGGCTCGGTGCGCCGGGCAGCGAGCAGGCAGGTCGGGCGCATGAGGTCGTCGACGATCGCCGCGCCGACCACGAGGCGCGGGGCAGGGGGCAGGTCGGGGAGGATGTCGTCCATGGGAATCGGCGCACAGTCTGCCACCGGGGTCAGCCAAGCCTTGCTCGACAAGCCGGACACACCGGGTCAAGGTGTGGGCATGAGCAGACTGCTGACCGACGAAGAGGTCTCGCGGCCGCTGGCCGACCTGGCCGGCTGGCGGCGCCGCGGCAACGCGGTCACGACGGCGCGCATCGGCGCGCGGGCGAAGGAGCAGGTGTGACCATGGGCTCGCTGGACACCGGCGGCACGGTCCCGGGCGAGGAGGCCCTGGGGCCGGATCACGAGGAGCCGCACGCCGGGGGGATGGCCTCGCGGCTGAACTGGCTGCGGGCGGGGGTGCTGGGCGCCAACGACGGCATCGTCTCCACCGCGGGCATCGTCCTCGGTGTCGCCGGCGCGACGGCGAGCAGGGGCGTCATCCTCACGGCCGGCATCGCCGGGCTCGTCGCGGGTGCGATGAGCATGGCCGTGGGCGAGTACGTCTCGGTCAGCACCCAGCGCGACACCGAGCGGGCTCTCCTCGCCAAGGAACGGCGGGAGCTGCACGAGACCCCGGACGAGGAGCTGGCCGAGCTCACCGAGATCTACCTCGCCAAGGGACTGTCCGCGGACGTCGCCCGCGAGGTCGCCGAGCAGCTCACCGCGCACGACGCCCTCGGCGCCCACGCCGAGGCCGAGCTCGGCATCAACCCCGACGAGCTGTCCAGCCCCTGGCACGCGGCGTTCGCCTCCCTGGTGGCGTTCACCGTCGGCGCCCTGCTGCCGCTGCTCGCGATCGCCCTGCCGCCTCCGGGCGGCCGGGTGCTGGTGACCGTCGTGGCCGTCGTGCTGGCACTGGTCTTCACCGGTCTGGTGTCAGCCCGGCTCGGCCATGCACCCTGGCGGCGGCCGCTGGTGCGCAACGTGGCGGGCGGGCTGCTGGCCATGGGGATCACCTACGGCATCGGGAGCCTCGTCGGCACCGCCGTGTAGCTCCTGCGCTCACCAGGAGCGGGTGCCCGGCTCTCCCTTGAACGGGCCCACCACCCGGTCGGTGACCCAGCCGCCGTAGAAGTCCCCGGGCTGCGGCCGCACCACCTCGCCGTCGACCGTGCACCGGTCCACCGCGCGGGGGTACAGCGCAACGTGGTCGCGCAGGGCAGCGTACGCGGCGGACGGGGTGGGGTAGAACCACCCGGCACGTGGCGCCACCGTGTCCCCGCCGAGCAGGTCGACGTACGACGCCACACCCTTCCACTCGCAGAACGAGCGCCCCGACGCCGGCCGGAGCGAGCCGGCGCGGAAGTCGGCCACCGGCAGGTAGTAGGTCGGCGGGTGGCTCGTCTCGAGGATGCGCAGCGCCGCACGGGTGTCGGCGATCACCACTCCCCCGAGGACGATCTGGACGTGCTCGCTGCTGGGCTCCAGCGCGGGCGGGCGGGGGTAGTCCCACACCGACTCCTGGCCCGGCCCTGGCCGGACCCGCTCGACGCCCGCTCTCATGCCGACACCCTAGGCAGCCGGGTCTCCCGGTGTCACCGCTCGCAGACGACCCCGTCGTGGTCCCGGTCGCGGTACCAGTCGTACTCGGCGTCCACGCCGGAGCGGTAGGGGCCGTAGCCGGCGGCGTTGGCGGCCCGGCACGTCGCGAACCGGGGGTCGAGGCCGGGGGTGGGCGCCGGCGTCCGCACCGGCGTCGGCCGGATGGGCGCGACCGGGGCGGGGGACGAAAGGCGCCGGCCCGTCGTGGCCGTGCGGCCGCCGCCGAGCGGCACCGACGCGGACGCCGTCGGCACCCGCTGGCCGGGGCAGGTGGCGAGCACCCTTCGTACGGCGTCCCTCTCGGCGGCGGTCACCCACAGGCCGTACCGCGCCTTCACCGCCGTCTGTCGCGCGACGTAGGCGCAGCGGTAGGACGTGCGCGGCGGCAGCCAGGTCGCTGCGTCCCCGTCGCTCTTGCGCTGGTTGGTGGGACCGTCGACGGCCAGCAGGTTCAACGGGTCGTTGGCGAAGCGGGTCCTCGTCAGCGTCGACCACTGCTGGGCGCCCTTCTGCCAGGCGTCGGAGAGCGCCACCACGTGGTCGATCTGGACCCGGGAGGAGGTGGCCGCGCCGCGCACGAAGGCGATCGCCGTGCCGGTGTAGGGGTCGGCGAGCGTGCCGCTGACCACGACGCACCCGTGCGTGCCGGCTCGGATCACGATGGCCCGCAGGTCCCTTCGAAGGATGTCGTTGCGCGTGTCACAGCCGTTGCGGTCGGTGTCGGCCCAGGCCTGGCCGAACCGCTCCCTGTCGTAGCCGGTGCGGGGCGCCCGGCCCTTCACGGCGAGGGTGTCCAGCAGCGCGGCCGCCGTCCCCGCGGTCGGGGCGGTCGTGGCCGCCGGAGTGGCCCTCGTCGGGGTGGCCGGCGGGGTGGCGTGCCTCGGCGTCGGCCCGGTCGACGGCGTGGCCCTCCCCTGCCGCGGGCGCGCTGGCGGCACCGTGGTGCGGGTGCGGTTCGTCTCTGAGGGCACCGGCCGGCTCGCAGACGCGGCAGAGGTTGCCGATGCAGCGACACCGCCGCGGCCGGCTGCCTGCGCGCCCGGTGCGCCGGGTGAGGATGCGCCCGCCGCGAGGGCGAGGACCATGCCGGCAGCCGCGACGAGCGCTGCGCCCGCGCGGTTCCTGACACGGAGCCGCACGATGCGGCCGCGCGCGAGTCCGACCAGGCCCACCAGGGCCACCACCAGCCCGATGAGCACCATGACGCTGGTCACGACGAAACCTCCTGGCAGACAAGAACGGTCAGGGATGGAGCGGACTGCCGGAGGCCCATCGACGGACGAGCTGGCACAGAGGCGTCAGAGCGTCTGGGGCGTAAGGGGCTCGTCACAGTACACAGCCGAGCGCGCCGGCTCACGGCCGCTTGCTGATGCTGCTCACCAGCGACCAGCCGCTGTTGCCCACCCGGTTCGACGCCCGCACTTTGACCTGGCACGCCGCGATACCGGCCAGTCCCCGGAAGTTGGTGTAGTAGCCGGTCGGTGCCACCACCGTGTACACCCACGAACCATACGACCCGTTGTGCAGACACCGGCGTGCCGCCCGGTAGCTCGTGACAGCGCTCCCGTTGTCGGCGCTCTTCCACCACCCGTAGTGGATGTAGTCCCGCGTCGGCGAGGTGAGGAAGCGCGGGGCCTTCGGTGTCGAGGGGGCCGAGGCCGGGATGACGGAGCGGGCCGCCGACCACGCGCTGTTGCCATACCCGTTGTGGAACGCCACCTGGTACCGGTAGGTCCGCCCGTTGGTCAGGCCGGTGAAGGTCCTGCTCCTCGACGTGACGGGGAGGACGACGTACGTGGGCCAGCCGTAGCGGTGCAGGCTCGGGCTCCACAGCTCCCGGAGCACCACCACCCGGTTCGCTCCCGTCGGCGCCGCGTTCCATGCCACGGTGGCCGACCTGGGGCCGGAGCGGACGCTGGTGCCCGGCGTGGCCGGCGTCGCGCTCCAGGTGTCGCTGACGCAGGTCGAGCTGCCCGTCGGAGTCATCAGGTCCCTGTCCGGCAGGCTGGGGTCGTTCCATGACGTGACCCCACGTGCGTCCGGCATCCTGATGCGCTTGCCGCCAGAGCACATCAGCATCGCGCCCGGGTCGACCCTGGCACCGGTGACCCCGCCCGTGCGCACCTCGAAGTGCAGGTAGTTGGTGGTGCACGGCTCGACGTCTCCGCTGTGCCCCATCGTGCCGATCACGGTGGCGGGCGTGACTCGCTGGCCCTCGGTGGCCTTGATGGCGTTGAGATGGTTGTACTTGGTCACCGTGCCGCCGCCGTGGTCCACCCACACCCACGTGCCGGCGTCGATGTCCTTGGCCCGGGTCGTGCAGCTCGGGTCGACGTTTCCCACGTGAAAGATCCCGGCACCGGCGGCGTGGACCGGGTCCCCCTTGGCGCCGACGAAGTCGATGGCCCAGTAGCCGTGGTAGGTGCCCTTCGTGCAGTTGGTCCATGCGCAGGAGACACGGGCCGGGGACCGCAGCGGCAGCCACAGAGGGTCGCTGAACGGATGGCTCGCCGTCGGCGCGGCGGTGGCCACGACCGCGGTGGGAGCGAGCGCCGCGGGGCCGGCCGCGGCGGGGACGATCGAGGCGGGGACGGCCGCGACGGGAACGGCGACCGTGGCACTGGACGCGACGGCGGGCGCCACGGGGAGGCCGACGGACGCGCTGGCCACCGCGGTCACGGCCAGCAGGACCAGGCCGAGCAGCGCAGGGCGGACCGGATGTGAGCGCATGAGCACCTCGAAGGAGTGGGCTGCCGCACCGTCGGACGAGGACTTCAGCGCAGGCCGGGGCCGACCGCACGACGGCGCATTTCTCCCGACGCACGGAGCGGAGGGGAACAAACCCCTCATCGACGGCGATGTCGTGCCGATGAGGCATGCGCATCTCCGGATTGGGTCAGGATTTGGCAATGTCCCTCGACCGCCCGGAACCAGCGCGCTTCACTTTCGTACGGTCGCGTCCGTGCCTTCCGGCGGACCGCGACACCCGTCCATCCACAGGGGAGACATCACCATCATGCGCGACACCACGCTCCCGTACGCGACGTTGCCGCCGGTCACCTGCACGTCCTGGTGCACGGACGGTCAGGGACACCAGGACGAGATGCTGCGCGAGGACCAGTACTGCAGCAGCGACGACGTCCGCGTCGAGGTCTCGGCGATGCCGATGGTCGAGTCGGCCACCGGGCCGGACCGCTCGCACCTGCTGGTGGGCCTGACGACCAGCGGCCCCGGCACGCCGGCCCGGGTGACGCTGAACACGGACAACCTGCACCAGCGCCACGACATCAACCTCACGTTCCTCGAGGCGACGCACCTGGCCTTCTCGGTGCTCGCGCTGACGGGCACGCCGTCGGCCCGCGAGGCAGCGCAGGTCCTCACGGCATACCAGGCCCTGGACCCCGAGCGGCAGCAGCGCCTGGCGCGCGAGGCGATGCGCCTGATGAGCGAGCAGACGGCACAGCGCCGCGGCGTCTGACCCCGCACGCACGAGACAGCGCCCCACCTCCCGTCAGGGAGGTGGGGCGCTGTCCGTGGTCATCGACGTGCTGCGCCTGTCACGCGAGGCGCGACGCTCGCATCACGTCGCCACGTGCCTGCTCAGCGGCGGTCGGCGATGCCGTCGCCGTCGGTGTCGATCTGCTCCTTGCGCACCTCTTCGGTGACCTGACGCTGCTCGGTCACCGTCTCGGTGTCGAGGCGCACGCGCTCAACCGGCACGGCCTCCTTCTCCACGACGGGGCGCTCCTCGTGCAGCACGACCTCGTGCTCCTCCTCGGAGATGGCCGGGCCGTCCAGGGCCTCGCCGCGGTTGGCGTCCGTGATCGGCTCGCGCTCGATCCGGACCTCCTCGCGCTGCACGGGGACGGTGACGGTCTCCTGCTCGGTCACGACGTACTTGCGCAGCCGGGCCCGACCGCTCTCCTGGGTCTCGGTGCCCACGTGCAGCTTCTCCTCGGAGCGGGTCATGGCGTTGTCCGTGGACGGCCCGGAGGTGTCGTGACCCACCGTGCCGGCCTCGTTGCCGGACGCGAAGCCGCTCTCGGCGCCGACACCGGACGTGCCGACGACGGACGTGCCGTCGTCGTAGGTGCCGGCATCCGTCGTACCGGCGTAGCCGGCGGTGCCGAGGGTGCCCTCACGGCCATTGGCCGAGGAGAGACCGTAGTAGCGGTACAGCTCCTCCTGCTCGTCGTCGCCGATGTGACCGTCGTCGGCCACCTTGGGGGCGTCCTTGACCTTGGCCTTGTCGAAGGGAACGACCAGCTGGTCACCTTCGAGGCGCGCGGTCGCCAGCGGGACGAACGACTCCTTGGTCCCGAAGAGACCCGTGTTGACCGTGGCCCACGCGGGCTCGCCGGTGCGGTCGTCGAGGTAGACGTTGCCGATCTTGCCCAGCTTGTCACCGTCGTTGTCCACGGCGTTCGAACCGACGATGGTCTGCAGGTGCTCAGTGCCAATCATGTGTTCTCCCAATGTCGTTGGACTTGAGGCTGAAGTCCCGACCGCGGCTCACTGCGCCGGGGAGAGGTGAATCTCTCTTCCCAGCCAGGAATGCTGCCCGGTGGTCCTCCAGCCCAGGCCGTCCCGAGCATCGGTTCCCCGCCGTACGGGACCATCCGGTCCGGTCGCAGCAGCGGGGGCCCGACTCCGTCGCGGCCTGTGGCTCCGGTTTACCCCGTAAACCGAAGCCGGAAACGGTCGGTCACCGGATATCTGTCCGCCGGCCTCCCGGCCAGGCGCGCCGGTATCGGCGTACCCGGAACCTGCCTTGCCACACATCCCCCGTCCCCGGCTCCGCTCCGATGGGGCGACTCCCGCCACGGTGCCGCCTGGAGCGCTCGGGTCGACGAGGAGGCCGTGACCGGTCTCCTCCATCTCATCCGCACGGGGCGTTGACCAGCGGGCCGCTCGCGACCAGAGTCGGTCCCGAAGGACCCGGAGCAAGGAAGACCCCCATGGCCGAGCAGGAGACGCGCACCTTGCACGGCACCGCCGCGGCGTACGGCGACGTCGTGGCCGCCTTCCGCCGCCCCTGTGGGCCGGCGGCAGGTAGTGCAGCGCCGCCCCGCTGACGGCAGCGACGTCCAGGTGACCGGCCCGTGAGCACCCCCGCCGCCTACTGGGTCGCCGTCGCCGTCGGCGCCGTGGTCTGCGCGGCCTTGTGCGCCGCCTGCCGACGCCGGCCTGGCCGCTGGGTCGTGGGGGCCGGGCGCGCGATCTCGCTCGTCCTGGCCCTCGACGCCGCGGCCTTCATCGCGGTCCCCCTCACCCGGGGCAGCTGGTCGGTGAGCACTTCGCTGCCGCTCGCACTGTGCAACCTGGCACTGCTCGTCGCAGCGGTCGCCTGCTGGAAGCCGAGCTGGCACCTGGCCGCCGAGCTCACCTACTTCTGGGGGCTCGCCGGCGCGATGCAGGCGGTGGTCACCCCGGACCTGGGCGCCGGGTTCCCGCAGCTGGAGTTCTTCGAGTTCGTCGTCGGCCATCTCGGCGTGGTCATCGCGGCCCTGTACCTGGTGGTCGGCCTCCAGCTGCGGCCGCGGCCCGGCTCGGTGAAGCGCGTGTTCGCCGTGACCGTGGCCTACACGGCGTTCGTCGGCTGGGTCGACTGGCTCACCGGTTCCAACTACATGTTCCTGGCATCGGTCCCCGCGACGGGCTCCCTCTTGTCGGTGCTCGGCCCGTGGCCCTGGTACATCGCCAGCGCGGCCGGCGTCGCACTCGTCCTCTTCTGGGCCCTCGATGCGCCGTTCCGTCACGGTCGTCCCGTCGACGGCCACCTGGGCGGGTCGGACCAGCCCGGGCGCCTCCGAGGCATCTAGCGGCCGGAACCGCCCGCGATCTCGTAGGACCACAGCTCGCTGTGAACACCGACCGGCGCGGCGGGCCGTTCACCGGCACGCTCGGACGCGGAGCGGTGTCCGTGGGCGAAGGCCGGCGAGCTCACCCAGGACTCGAACGCAGCCTCGTTCCGCCACCGCGTGATCACCAGCCAGGTGGTCCTGTCGTCGGTGGGCTTGAGCAGCTCGAAGCCCTCGAACCCCTCTTGGTCGTCCACGGCGCCCGCCCTCGCGGCGAACCGGCGGGCCAGCTCGTCGCCGCTGTCGGCGGGCACGGTGATCGCGTTGATCTTGATGACAGTCACCTTTCGATGATGCCACCGGCAGGCCGTGCGGTGACGGGGAGACGGCGGACGGGCACCCCCTGGAGGCCCTGGATGACAGGTGGCACAGTTCTCGGGGTCGACGGTGACCGCCCTCACGTCGGGCTCACCAGCGCGGTCGTCCTACACCGCGCCCGCGGGCTCGACCGGCATCGCGGTGGCGCGCAGCGTGGCCTTCGCAGCACTGTTCTCCCGGCGACGGGCTATCGCCTTCCCGAGCTCCCAGAAGACGAGGAGCGCCAGGGCGGGAGCGGCTCCGATCAACCACTTCCCGCCGGACAGGGAGGAGGTGCCGAGCAGGGACGGCAGGAACGCGCCCTTGGCGATCAGGATGGCCAGGACGATCTCCACCAGGGCCGTGATGTTGAGGGTGTCGTTGTCGAAGGTCTCCTGGCGCAGGATCGAGGCCTTCTCGTCGCGGCACTCGAACGCCGCGACGACGAGCATCAGCGAGAAGGCCACCAGGCCCATGGTGCTGCCGACCGCGACGTCGTCGTACGCGTTCTTTCCCAACACGATCAGCAGGTTGATCGCCACGGACATGAACAGGCCGGCCAGAGCGACGGTCGTGATGACGGCGAGGGTCATGATGGACGCCGCGCGCGGTCGCGGCTGGCGTTTCATGAGTCCCGGGGTCTCCTTGTCCAGGCCCAGCGCGATGCCGACGGGAGCGGTGATCAGGAAGTTGATCCAGAGGATCTGGACGGCGGAGAAGGGTTGGCCGCCGGCGATGTTGAGCAGGCTCGCCATCAGGAAGGTCACCACGTAGGTGACCAGCGCGACCAGCATGAAGCGGATGTACTTCAGCATGTTGTCGTAGAGCTTTCGGCCCTCGGACACGGCCCGCACGATGGTGGCGAAGTTGTCGTCGGTGAGGATCATGCGACCGGCGTTCTTGGCGACCTGGGTGCCGCTCCCCATCGCGATACCGATGTCGGCGGCCTTGATCGCCGGTGCGTCGTTGACCCCGTCGCCGGTCATGGCCACGACGTCACCCTTCTCGCGCAGGGTCTCGACCATCAGCGCCTTGTGCTCGGGTGCCACTCGTCCGACGACGCCGATGGCGTCGATCCGGTCCAGGCGCTCGGCGTGGGACATCGCGGCCAGCTCGGTGCCGAGGATGGCCTCCCCGGGGATGCCCAGCTGTTTGGCGATGGCCGCCCCGGTGACCACGTCGTCCCCGGTGACCATCCGGACACGGATGTTGGCGTCCTGGGCGGATCGGACCGCGTCCATTGACTCGGTCCGGGGCGGATCCATCATCCCGACCAGGGCGGTCAGCTGCAGGCCCTGGATCATGGACAGCAGGTCGCCCTCGGGGTCGAAGCCCGTGGCGTCGATGTCCGTCATGGCCGCCGCCATGATCCGCAGGCCCTTGCTGCCGAGGCGCTTCATCGCCTCGTCGGCCCGTTGGTTCAGCTGCTCGTCCCACGGGACGGTCTTACCCCTGGCCAGGGCGGACGTGGCCCGCCCGATCACGGCGGGTGCGGCACCCTTGACGAAGACGCGAACGACAGGGTTACCGGACTCGTCCCTGGCGTCGCAGAACGCGGCCATGAGCTTGTAGGTGGGATCGAACGCCAGGGTCGCCAGCCGGGGATAGGCCTCCTGCGTGCCCTCGATGTCGAGCTGCACCTTGTGCCCGAGGACCAGCAGCGCCCCCTCAGTAGGGTCTCCCACGACCTTGCCGTTGACGAGCTTGGCGTCGTTGGTGATGACGAACGGCAGGATCGCCGCCTCGATCGTGTTCGTGTTGCCGGCGCTGTGGTGGACCTCGCCGTCGAGGCCGTAGCCGATCCCGCTGACCGCATAGCGGTCGGTGGGGTCGATGACCTCGACGACGGTGACCTGGTTCATCGTCAGGGTGCCGGTCTTGTCCGAGTTGATCGCCGACGTCGACCCCAGGGTCTCCACCGAGTCCAGGCTCTTCACCACGGCGCCGTGCGCAGCCAGATCCCTGGACCCGCTGGACAGGATGACCTGCAGCACCGTCGGCATGGCCATGGGCACCGCCGCCAGCGCCAGCGCGATGGCTGTCGTGAAGATCGTCTGGGCCGACTGCCCACGGGAGAGCCCGAGGGCGAACATGACCGCGATGGTCAGTCCGGCGGCCCCCGCGATCCACAACGTCAAGGTGTCCAGCTGCTTGGTCAGCGGGGTCTTGAGGTGGGGCGTGGACTTGAGCATCCCGGAGATGTTGCCCACCGCGGTGTTGGCGCCCGTCCCGGTGACCATCATCACCCCGCTGCCATGCGTCACCGGGGTGTTCATGAACGCCATGTTCGCCTGGTCCCCCAGGACCGGGTTCAGATCGGTGATCACCTCGGTGCTCTTCGCCGCGGGGACGCTCTCACCGGTCAGCGCGGACTCGTCGATCTGCAGGGACGTCGCCTCGACGAGCCGGCCATCGGCGCACACGTCGTCACCTGCGGCGAGAAGGACGACGTCACCCACGACCACCTGGTCGGCAGGCAATCTTGACCTCGGTGCCATCGCGACGGACCCGCGCACTCGTCTTGAGCATCGACTGCAGGGCGTTCATCGCACTCTCCGCCTTGCCCTGCTGGCGCAAGCCCCCCAGCGCGTTGAGCGCCGTGATCGCCAGCACCGCCACACCGGTGGCGACCTCGCCGATCACGATCGACGCGACCGCCGCCCCGACGAGGATGATCTGCATGTAGGACTTGTACTGGGCCAGGAAGGCCTTCCACCCCGGCGGTGGCTTCTCCGCGGGAAGGGCGTTCGGCCCGTCGGTCCTCAGCCGCTCGGCGGCCGTCGCCGCCGGCAGACCGCTGGCGGGGTCGATCCCCAGCTTCCGGGCGACCTCGTCAGGCGTGAGCGCGTACCACTGCCCGGCCTCTCCCCCGGCACCGACCGGACCCTCACCCGTGCTTGACACCACCGTGTTGTCCGTCATCGCTGGTCCTTACTTCTCGGGCATCGTCGTGCTCCACTCCTAGAAGGGAGTGGGGATGTGGTGCAGGGGCAGACCCGGGTCCGCGTATCCCCGGGGCGTCGGCTTCCGGGGCATCTTCACGTTGTCGGGTGGGAGCGGCGTGTACGGGATCTGGCTGAGCAGGTGGGAGATGATGTTGAGCCGACCCCGCTTCTTGACGTCGTTGTCCACGACGTACCACGGCGCCCATCCGGTGTCGGTGGCAGCGAGCATCGCGTCCCGCGCCCGGCAGTAGTCGTAATGGCGGCCGTAGGACTTCAGGTCCGTGGGAGAGAGCTTCCAGACCTTGCGCGGGTCCTCGATCCGGCTCTCGAGCCGGCGGGTCTGCTCGTCGACGCTGACGTTGAGCCAGTACTTGATCAGGATGATCCCGTTGTCGACCATTGCCTTCTCGACCCCGGGCACCTGCTCGATGAACTTCTCGCTCTGCTCCCGGGTGCAGTACCCCATGACCGGCTCGACGCCGGCCCGGTTGTACCAGCTGCGGTCGAAGATGGCGACCTCACCAGCGGCCGGGAACTGGGCGATGTAGCGCTGGATGTACATCTGCGACTTCTCACGCTCGGTCGGAGTCGGCAGCGCGATGTGCTTGAACACCCGCGGGCTCGTCCGCTCGGTGATCCGTCGGATCGTGCCACCCTTGCCCGCCGAGTCGAGGCCCTCGAACACGATGCACACCTTGGCCCCGGTCGCCTTCACCCACTCCTGCATGGCCACCAGCTCACCCTGCAGGCGGCGCATCTCCCTCTCGTACTCCTTTCTCTTCATCTTGCGCCTGGAGCCAGGGGCCGTGTCCCCCTCGGTCCCGACCGGCGACCGCTCCGTCACCGCCGATCCCGTCGACTCGCCACCCTTCTTGTGCTTCTTGGACTTCTTGCCCATCGGTCCCTTCCCCTCTTCCGTAGGTCACAACGTGACGGCGTGAGGTCGAGTGGCTCGCGCCGGCCCGACCCGCTCATCCCACCGGCTGGGTATGCGAGAAGCGCCCCCGGGCCGGCCCCGCCGCCCGCACCCCACCGCGGCCTCGACGGTGTGCGCGATGTGTTCGTCGTCGTACCGGGGCGTGTGCGACCGGTCGTCCGCGCCCTCAGGAGGCACGGACGTGACGGCGAAGGCCGCGAACGCGTCCGGACCTTCCATGCCTCCTCCTGGGAGCCCGTGGTCAACCGGCGGGACAGGGGTCCTGTCCGCGGTGTCTAGGACTGAGCCTGTGATCCGGCTGGGCTACCTCGCATCACCCTTGGTGGGTGGTTTCACCGCCGCAGGGCAGAGCCCGGTTCCGCGCCGAGCCGGTCCCCCGCGAGCCCGACGCGCTGGGATCAGGGCGGCGGGCCCTGAGCTCCTGACCACCATGCGCTCCTCGCCACCTGCGCTCCTCACCTTCTGCCCTCCTGGCCACCTGCGTGGCGGCAACGGCCTTCGACATGGCCCAGGACCTGCCGCACGAGGCGCTCGTCCATCCGCTGGTGGATCCGGTCAGGGGTTGGGAGCATCGTGACGTGGTCGAGGATGCCTGGGAGGCGTTGGCTGGTCCGTTCGTCGATGGCGCCTACGCCACCGTGAAGGGGCAGGTGCGGACCTATGTCCTGCACCAGCAGCTGCTGGGACACCTGCCGCCCCCGCCGGCCTCGGTGCTGGACGTCGGAGGAGGTGCGGGGCACCAGTCGTTGCCCTTGGCTCGGCTGGGTTACGACGTCACGATCCTGGACCCGTCGGCGGCGATGCTGGCCAGGGCCGAGGAACGGGTGGCGCAGGAACCCGACGACGTCCGATCGCGCGTGCGGCTGATCCGGGCGGCGGGCGAGTCCGCGGTCGAGGCCACCGATGGCCGACGGTTCTCCGTGGTGCTCTGCCACGGCGTCCTGATGTATCTCCCCGCGCCGGAGCCCCTGCTCGAGGTCCTGTGCCGATGTGTCGAACCCGCAGGAGTGGTCTCGATCATGGCGCTCAACGCCGAGACGATGGCCGTGCGGGCGGCACTCGAGCACAGGTGGGCCGATGCCCTGGCCGGCTTCGAGGCCACCAGCGAGATCGGTGCCCTTGGCACGGCCACCCGCGGTGACACCGTCGCACACCTGTCGAAGCTGTTGCGCCGTAACGGAGTCGAGCCCCGGGCCCGGTACGGAGTCTGGCTGTTCTCGGACTGGATGGACCTGCCTGTCGCGGACACCGACGTCCGGGCCGTGGCCGAGGTGGAGCTCCGAGCCAGCCTTCGCGACCCATACCGGCAGCTCAGCCGCGTGTTCCACCTCGTCGGGACAGACGTCTCCGAGCGGATGGCGGCAGTCTCCCCGGCGGTGCCCGGCGGGCCGGCTATCGGTCATTGAATCGGCTGACCGTATCGAGATCGGCCTTCGCGACTCCTGTGACCTGGGAGCGGGTCTGTCCGGTTCCCGGTGGAACTGGCCTGTGGGTTACAGGTTCTCCGCCGCGGGCATGCGGTCGGCAAAGGTGATCGCGAAGGCGTTCAGGGCTGGCTTCCACCGGGTGACCCAGCGTGCCTGCCCCAGCCCCTTGGGGCCAGGATCCGGGTGACCAGGACAGCGTCTTGCGGGCTGCCTGTTCGGTGGGAAGTGACCCCTGGCGTTGACGGCGCGCCGGTAGCGGCCGTTCAGGGACTCGATCGCGTTCGTCGAGCAGAGCACCCTGCGGACCTCGAGGTCGTAGCCCAGGAACGGGATGAACTGCTCCCACGCGGCCCGCCACGACCTCGGGATCGCCGGGTAGGCCTTGCCCCACTTCTCCTCGAACTCCTCGAACGCCGCCCACGCGGCCGTCGCGCTCGGCGCGGTGTAGATCGGGCGCAGGTCCTTGGCGATGGCTGCCCAGTACCTCTTCGAGGCATGCCGGAAGGTGCCTCGGACCAGGTGCACGATGCACGTCTGCACGATCGCCTGCGGCAAGACGCTGGCCACCGAGTCCGGCAGGCCCTTCAGCCCGTCACAGACGAGGAAGAACACATCGGTCACGCCCCGGTTCTTCAGGTCGGTCAGCACGCTCATCCAGAACGTTGCGCTTTCATCTCCCCATCGAGGGCCGCGCCCCTATCGGTCGCGTCGTGGGAGTCAGTCGTGCCTCGGTGACCGGGCACTGGGTCAGACGAACGTCGAAGGACTCTCATCTTGAAGGGCTGGCCGGCTCCTCTCCCCCTCGGACGGGTGGGGCCGGCCAGCGGCTGCTTCGTGCGTTTCAGGGGTCTGTCCCTCGTCCTGCGGTACCGAGCACGCTCAGAGCGTGGCCGGCGACCTCGTGAGCAGCGGGTCACTGACCCGTCGGGTTATCGACAGGAAGGCCGAGCTGTCCCTCCAGGGCGTCCTCACCCTTGGTGATCTCGCCGGTGTACTTGTCGCCGGTGCGCTCGTTGACGACGCCTTCGGCCTTGTCGAGCGCTTCCTTGGCCTGCTCGGGGTGTTCGTCCGCCAGCTTCTTGGCGTCGTTCACGATCTCGTTGAAGTCCATCAGGCATCCTCCAGTTGGGCACCGTCATGCTTCGGCGCGGTGACCACCAACGTACTCGCCCTTCTCCGCATCGCCGCGCAACCCGACGGCGACCAAGCGCGCAAGCGACTCCGAGGACGAGACCAACCATGTGAGTCCGAGGTCGGACACCATGAAGGCGTCCTCTCGAGCCCTGGGTGTCCGCACGTTCAGTGCCGTGCGGACGGTGCGGGACGCCTTCGGACGCCCACGAGAGTTTGACTCGACTGTCGAACATCCGCTGCTGGGGCAGGCACGCTGCGTCGCGCTGCTCTGAGTGCGTCCCTGTCCATGGCGCCCCGTCCCTTGACGTTGTCGCGTCGTTGACCTGCGCAAACGCCCGGACACCCGAACACGACCCGGACACCTTGAAGGTGTCCGGGTCGCTCCGGTTGCTCACATGCCTCTCAGGTGCCGGGCGGGCTCTGACGCACACCCTGGGTAGGGGGCGTGATCGCCGCTGGGTGTGACGTCGTGACTGTGCAGCGGGCCTTGGGTCACTCCACGGCCACAACGACGCTTGCTACTTGCTCGCACATCTGGCCCACCGCGGAAGACCGGACACGCAGGGCACCAGCTGGCCTTCTTGCGGACTCGCTGCGGACAGCGAGACGCCTGTATGCCATGTGACCTGCGCAGATGCCGTTGACTACACGTTGAAGCGGAACTGCGACCGCGGGTGGCAGACCAACCAGAACTCCACGTTTGTGCTGGTCAGGGCTCCGGCTACCTCTCGTTGCCTGACGCCGGGTGCCGCCTCCTGAAGGGCTCCGTGCCCCAAATGTGCCCCAGAGGGCGTCAGCGGGGAGGAGAGACCGCGGACGCCGTCGCACAGCAGTTGACGCCGGGCGCCGGGCCGCGGGTCTGCGCACCGACGACAAGTGGAGCGGCTGGTTGGTGGCCCGCTGCGATGCGGTTACGGCAGCCAGGTCGGTGGGGTTGAGGAGCCCGTCATGTCGAGCCCGTTGTGGAGCGCGCCGACCGCCGCTCCGCCGATTGCTGTGGCCAGTTGTCGCGCCTACTCCTTGCCGGCGGTCAAGGGGTGGAGGGTCTGGCCACCGGCACCAAGCTGACGTGCAATGGCCGATCCGATGCCTCCGGTGCCGATGATCACGGTGGTGATGATGGAGGCCTCCGCCCCGTCGCGAGGGTCACTCCGACCTGCTCGATGGCCAGTGATCTGGCACCCAGTCTCCCTGCGGATCGGTGGTCTGCCCCACTTCGATCAGATGACCGTCGGGGTCTCGCATATAGCAACGGATCTCGTACAGGTGTTGCTTCGGGGGCGTCAGGAACTCCGCTCCACGCGCGCTCCATTCGGCGTGCACAGCGTGCATGTCCGTCACTCGAATATTGAGGAAACTGCTGACCCGGTTGGGATCGCCAGGCGTTTCCAGGGTGACCTCCGGCTTGTCGTCGGTCGGCCCTCCGCCGACGTTGATGATGATCCAACTGTTCGACAGTTGGACATACGTGAGCCCTCCGGGACCGGAGAACGCCTCCCTTCCCCCGAGCACATTGGTGTAGAAGCGGCGAGAGCGCTCGACATCGTCCGACACGATGAAATGCGCCAGCACGATTCCCTCCGGGGGCGGTGGGAGCTCGCCGGCGGGCGTAGCCGCTGGCCAGTGCTCTGGCACCCAGTCTCCCTGCGGATCGGTGGTCTGCCCCACCTCGATCAGGTGACCATCGGGATCACGGATGTAGCAACGGATCTCGTACTGGTGTTGCTTCGGGGGTGTCAGGAACTGAGCACCTCGCGCGCTCCATTCGGAGTACACCGTCTCCACGTCCTTGACCCGGATGTTGACAAAGCTGCTCACCCGATTCGGATCGGCGGGCGTTTCCAGGGTGACCTCCGGCTTGTCGTCGGTCGGGCCTCCGCCGGCGTTGATGACGATCCAACTATTGGACAGTGCGACGTTGGTCGGCCCTCCGGGGCTGGAAAAGGCGACCCGGCCCCCAAGGACTTCGGTGTAGAAGCGACGAGAGCGCTCGACATCGTCCGACACGATGAAGTGTGTGAGCAAAATTTCCTCGTGGGGCGGTGGGACCTCGGCCATCTGCTACCTCCGGTGCTGTTCCACGGTCATCGCCGGGTCACCGAACGCACGACCCGACCTCACCAGACTTCACCACCCATCCGGACGACCGCCTCACCCAGCCCGGGTGAACGCCACGAGAGGCCGGACGGTCCGGATCGAGTGGCAGCTCGCCCCAGGGTCGAACGTGCGCAGCGCACCCAAGACCCGGCGATCGACCCGTACCGTGCCACTCCCCCGCGTTGTGGCCGAGGCGATGTCGGTGCACATCACGGCGTTCCCGCCCAGCGAGCGGGACGCTGTTCACGACCCGCTTCGGCACGCCCTACCGCCACGACTACTACGGCACCCGGATCTTCGCCGTATCGGTCGCCAAGGCAGGGCTCCGGCCGCAGATCACGTCGCACGACCTGCGCCACCACTACGCCTCGGTGCTGCTCGCCCAGGGGGAGTCCGTGATCGCGGTGGCCGAGCGGTTGGGACACCACAATGCCGGGCTGGTGCTGTCGACCTACGGGCACCTCATGCCCGACTCGGAGGACCGGACCCGCCGGGCCGTCGACAGTGCCTGGACCGCGCGTGCCCCGTCAGTGCCCCACGAGGGGGGCGCAAGCCTGTGACCTGCATAAAGGCCGTCGTTTCAGACGTTGAAGCGGAACTCCACCACGTCGCCGTCGGCCATGACGTAGTCCTTGCCCTCAATCCGCACCTGGCCCCTGGCCTTGGCCTCGGCCATCGAACCGGCGGCGACCAGGTCGTCGTACGACACGACCTCGGCCTTGATGAACCCGCGCTGGAAGTCGGTGTGGATCACACCGGCCGCCTGGGGCGCGGTCCAGCCCCGGTGGATGGTCCACGCCCGCGTCTCCTTCGGGCCTGCGGTCAGGTAGGTCTGGAGTCCCAGCGTGGAGAAGCCGACGCGCGCCAGCTGGTTCATGCCGGCCTCCTCGACACCGACCGACTCCAGCAGCTCGGCCGCATCCTCGGGCTCCAGCTCGGCGAGGTCCATCTCCAGCTTGGCGTTGAGGTAGATCGCGTCCGCCGGCGCGACGATCTCGGCCAGCGAGGCCTTCAGCGCGTCGTCGGTCAGGCCGTCCTCGTCCAGGTTGAACACGTAGAGGAAGGGCTTGGTCGTCAGCAGCGACAGCTCCCGGATCGCGTCGAGGTCGACCCCGGCGGCCGCACCCGCGGCGAACAGCGTGTCGCCGGCCTCGAGGACCTTCTGGGCGGCGACCGCGTTGTCCAGCAGCGACTTCTCGGCCTTCTTGCCCTTGACCTCCTTCTCGAGGCGGGGCACTGCCTTCTCCAGCGTCTGCAGGTCGGCGAGGATCAGCTCGGTGTTGATCGTCTCGATGTCGTCGCGGGGGCTGACCTTGCCCTCGACGTGCACCACGTCGTCGTCGGTGAAGGCGCGGATGACCTGGCAGATCGCGTCCGCCTCGCGGATGTTGGCGAGGAACTTGTTGCCCAGGCCCTCCCCCTCGGAGGCGCCCCGGACGATCCCGGCGATGTCGACGAAGGACACGGTCGCGGGCATGATCCGCGCGCTGCCGAAGACCTCGGCCAGCCTCTCCAGCCGCGGGTCGGGCAGCGGGACGACGCCGACGTTGGGCTCGATCGTCGCGAACGGGTAGTTCGCCGCGAGCACATTGTTCTTGGTGAGCGCGTTGAAGAGGGTGCTCTTGCCGACGTTGGGCAGGCCGACGATGCCGATAGTGAGTGCCACGGGGACAGGAGTTTAGTCGCTCGCCGGACCGTCCGAGGACGTCAGGACGCAGACGACGGCGAGGGTGCACTCGCCCGCGCGAGCTGGCGCGACTGGGCCACGAGCCGACCGCCGGAGTCCCACACCTCGGCGTCCTCCTCGAGGAATCCCCCGGCCAGATTGCGCGTCGTCAGCCCGATCCGCAGCCACCCGGGCGCCGGACGCGCCCGCACGTGCACCGTCAGCTCCAGGGTGGGCGTCCAACCGGACAGGCCGAGGTCGAAGGCCACCGGCGGCAGGGCATCGCACGCCAGCAGCAGCATCAGCGGGTCGGGCTCGCGCCCGTCGGCAAGGCGGAGCCAGCCGCGGATCTGCCCGAGCCCGGACGGTCGCCCGGCGGCCCACCCGGACGTGGCCGGGTCCAGCCGCAGGTCCAGGCGGTCGAGCATCGCGGCGTGGCGCAGGAAGCTCGGCGGCGCCTCGGCCGCACGCACGCAACGGTCCGGGGGCGGCAGGTCCGGCGGTACGGCGCTCGTGCGCACCTCGTGCGCGACGCTGTCCAGGTCGCCGTACGTCGCGAGCACCCGGACCCGCTCCACGTCGACGCCGTCGGGCCCCGGCTGGGACAGGGACACCTGACCGGTGGAGACGGTGCGTCCGCTGCGGAGCACGTCGGTGCGCAGGGTCGCAGGGCCCGGTGACGCCGCGGACAGGTAGTAGGCGCTGACCGCGAACGGGTCGGGATGACCACCGGCCCGGGACAGCTCCTGGGACAGCGCGCGCCCGGCCAGGGCCATCAACAGGCCGCCGTTGACCGCGTTGCCGATCAGCCATCCTGCCCCGAGCTCAGCGGCGCAGGCCCCGGCCTGCTGCAGCGGCGACAGCGCGAGGGCGCGGTCGAGCTCGCTGTCGGCCACGGCAGCGCGGGTGGTGGGCCTTGCGGTCACGGCGGCCTCCGGCGGAGTCGTACGGCGGGTCAGGGGCGAGGAACGCGGCCACAGTCTCGCCGGACGCCGCGCGGGCCGTCCACCCGACTCGCGCCTGCGCGGCCCTGTCGGTGGCGCATGTCACGGTGTGCGACATGCAGATCCTTCTCGGTGTCCTCATCGGCCTCGTCCTCGGCGTCGCCGTGGCCGTCGTGCTCGCGCGGCTGGTGTTCGTGGGGCGGACGGCCGCCCTGTCCACGGAGCGCGACCTGCTGCGCGAGCGCGTGGTCGACCTCGAGGCGAGCGTCAGCGAGGACGCCCAGACCGCCTCGGTGCTCGCCCCGCTGCGGGACGCCCTGGGGCGCGTCGAGCGGCAGGTGTCGACGCTGGAGCGCGACCGCGCGGAGCAGTACTCCCAGCTCGGCGAGCGCCTCACCCATGTCACCTCCACCACGGACGCGCTGCGCGCGCAGACCGCCTCGCTGGCGGGCTCCCTCAACGCCTCCACCGTGCGCGGCACCTGGGGCGAGGTGCAGCTGCGCCGGGTGCTGGAGCACGCGGGCATGCTGGCCCGCTGCGACTTCGACGAGCAGGTCTCGGCGGTCAGCAGCCACGACCGCGGGATCCGCCCGGACGTGGTCGTGCGGCTGCCCGGCGACAAGTGCCTCGTGGTCGACGCCAAGTCCCCCATGACGGCGTTCCTGGCAGCGCAGGCCGACGGCATCGGCGCCCCCGAGCGCGACCGGCTGCTCTCGACGCACGCCACGTCGCTGCGCTCACACGTCGACGCACTGGCCGCCAAGGCCTACTGGTCGGCGTTCACCACGACACCGGAGATGGTCGTGTGCTTCGTGCCCGGCGACTCCATCCTCGCCGCGGCGGTGTCCGCCGAGCCGGGCCTGTTCGACCACGCGATGTCACGCAAGGTGGTCCTGGCCTCCCCCGGCACCCTGCTGGCGCTGCTGCGCACGGTTGCGTTCACGTGGCAGCAGGAGGCGCTCACCACCAGCGCGCGTCAGCTGCTCGAGCTCGGCAACACGCTGTACGCGCGGCTCGCCACGCTCGGGGTCCACGCCACCAAGCTGGGCGCCTCGCTGCAGAAGTCGGTCGAGGGCTACAACGCGCTGGTGGGGGCGCTGGAGTCACGGGTGCTCGTCACCGCCCGCAAGATGCACGACCTGGAGCTGGTGGAGAGCGTGATCCCCGAGGTCCGGCCGATCGAGCAGGGCCCCCGACCACTGACGGCCGCAGAGCTGCTGGAGGCGCTCGACGCCGAGGTCGCGCGACCTCAGCTGCAGCTCGAGGACACGGCAGGCCGGGACGCCCCCGGGACGGACACCACCCGCCACAGTGCCTGAGGCGTCGTCGCCGCGACGCCCGTCAACGCGGCACCCTCAGTGCAGCGCCTCCGGTGCGGGGGCCCCGGCGTCGTGGCGCACCCGGGTGGCCTCGACCCCCTTGCGGGCCTTGAGGTCTCGCCGCAGCTCGTTGGGCAGGGAGAACAGCAGGTTCTCCTGGGCCGAGACCACGGGCTGCACGTCCTCGTAGCCCCGCTCGGCCAGGAACGCCAGCACGTCCCGGACCAGCACCTCCGGCACGCTCGCGCCACTGGTGACGCCGACGGTCTGCACCCCCTCCAGCCAGGAGGTGTCGATCTCGTCGGCGTAGTCCACCAGGTGGCCGGCGCGCGAGCCGTGCTCGAGGGCGACCTCGACCAGCCGCACCGAGTTGGAGGAGTTGCGTGAGCCCACGACGATCATCAGGTCGGTGTCGGCGGCCATCTGCTTGACCGCGAGCTGACGGTTCTGCGTGGCGTAGCAGATGTCATCACTCGGCGGGTCCTGCAGTCGGGGGAACCTGGCCCGCAGCCGGCGCACGGTCTCCATCGTCTCGTCCACCGACAGCGTCGTCTGGCTCAGCCACACCACCTTGTCGGGGTCGCGCACCTCCACGTTGACGACGTCGTCGGGGCCGTCGACGATCGTGATGTGCTCGGGGGCCTCACCGGAGGTGCCGACCACCTCCTCGTGCCCCTCGTGCCCGATGAGCAGGATGTCGAAGTCGTCCGCGGCGAACCGGACCGCCTCCCGGTGGACCTTGGTGACCAGCGGGCAGGTGGCGTCGATCGTCTTCAGCGACAGCGCGCGGGCCTCCTCGTGGACGACCGGCGCCACGCCGTGGGCCGAGAACACCACCGTCGCGCCCTCGGGCACCTCGTCGGTCTCGTCGACGAACACGGCGCCACGCTTCTGCAAGGTGGTCACGACGTGCCTGTTGTGCACGATCTCCTTGCGCACGTAGACCGGCGCGCCGTACAGCTCCAGTGCCTTCTCCACCGTGATCACGGCCCGGTCCACCCCCGCGCAGTATCCGCGCGGCGCCGCCAGCAGGACCTTCTTCGTTGCCACAGTCACCCCTTCATCGTAGGTGCCCACGGCGCCGAGGACGGCCTCGTTCGTTCCCCGGCGCACGTGAGGTGCCGCACGGCCGTCACCCCCGCCGCCTACAGTGAGCGCCGTGACCAGCCCCGCAGCGCTGCCGGAGAAGGCGGCCGACACCTCCGCCGAGCAGCCCTGGCCGGTCCGCCTGCTCAGCCTGAAGATCGCCGACTACGTCGAGAAGATGTCCGCCCTGTGGGTGGAGGGCCAGGTCGTCCAGCTGTCCCGCCGGCCGGGCACCCAGACCGCCTACCTCACGCTGCGCGACCCCGACGTCGACATGTCGCTCAACGTGACCGTGCGCACCACGACGCTGGACGCGATGGCCGTGCCCCTGACCGAGGGCGCCCGCGTGGTGGTGCAGGCCAAAGCCACGTTCTGGACCAAGCGCGGCACCCTGCAGCTGGACGCCCGGCAGGTGCGCCCGGTCGGCGTGGGCGAGCTGCTCGCCCGGCTGGAGCACCTCAAGCGCGTCCTCGCCGCCGAGGGCCTGTTCGAGCGCGGGCGCAAGAAGCCCCTCCCGTTCCTGCCTCGCCGGGTCGGGCTGATCTGTGGCCGGGGCAGCGCCGCCGAGAAGGACGTCGTCGAGAACGCCCGCCGCCGCTGGCCCTCGGTGGTGTTCGAGATCCGCCAGGTGCCGGTGCAGGGCCCTGACACCGTTCCCGAGGTCGGCGCCGCGCTGCGCGAGCTGGACCGCGACCGGGCCGTCGACGTCATCATCATCACGCGTGGCGGTGGCGCCTTCGAGGACCTCCTCCCGTTCAGCAACGAGGCCCTGGTGCGGGCAGTGGCGGACGCGGTCACCCCGGTGATCAGCGCCATCGGACACGACGTCGACACCCCGCTGCTGGACTTCGTCGCCGACGTCCGCGCCTCGACGCCGACCGACGCGGCCAAGCTGGTCGTGCCCGACCTGGCCGAGCAGCGCGCCGCCGTCGGGACCACCCGCGCCCGGCTGCACCGGGCCGTGGCCACGCGGGTGGCCTCCGAGCGCCGGCACCTGACCTCGTTGCGCAGCCGGCCGGTCATGGCCGATCCCAGGGCCATGGTCACCGCGCGCAGGGAGGAGCTCGACGCCCTGACGGCCCGGGCGCGCCACCGGGTGCAGGCCAGCGTGCACCGTGCCGCCGACCAGGTCGCCCACCTGCGTGCGCAGGTGCGGGCCCTGTCGCCGCTGTCCACGCTCGAGCGCGGCTACGCCGTCGTCCAGCACGCCGACGGCCGTGTCGTGATGGACCGGGAGGACGTCCAGGCTGACGAGCTGCTGCGGGTGCGCGTGGCCCGCGGCGACTTCGGCGTGCGCCCGGTCAGCTGACGACCGCGAGCGGCGCGGCGGGCTGGGCGGCGCGGCGGGCTGGGCTGGGCGGCGGGCTGGGCTGGGCGGCGGGCTGGGCTGGGCGGCGGGCTGGGCTGGGCGGCGGGCTGGGCGGCGGCGCCGCTGTTTGTTGGGCGCGTCGGGCGAGGCGGCCCGGGGCGGCGCCGCTGCCTGTTGGGGGGGGTCGGGCGCGCCGGTCGTGCGGGCGGTGTCGGGCACCGGTCGTAGGGTGTCCCGCGTGGCAGCCAACGACCCCCAGCCCGCGCCGGCCGCGGACCTTTCCGACATCGCCGACCTGACCTACGAGCAGGCCCGCGACGAGCTCATCTCGATCGTCGGCCGGCTGGAGGGCGGCCAGATCGGCCTCGAGGACAGCATGGCGCTGTGGGAGCGCGGGGAGGCCCTCGCCGCCCACTGCAGCACGTGGCTGGACGGCGCCGAGGCCAAGCTCGGGACACGCGAGCCGTGACGCGCCGGCACCACCCCGCCGGCGCGCCCGGCGGCCGGCTCAGCTGCCGCTGACCGGGCGCAGCCGCTGCGCGAAGGTGACCAGCTCGTCGTACGGCGCGGTGCCGGTGAGGATCGTCGTCATGGCCTTGGTGCCCTTGCCCCGGTTGACCAGGCTGATCTGCACCTTGTCGCCGCGGCGGATCTTCTCCCACGTGCGTCCCGCCGCCGTCAGCGTGCCCTCGGCCCGGCCGCGGTTGGTCTGGGCCGCGACCCACGTGTCCGTGGCGCCCTGGGTCTGCTCGATCGCGATGTACTGCTCGTCCGGTGAGATGTAGCCGGCGTGCCAGGTCTGCAGTCCGTCGGTGGAGCGCTCGAACCGGACCGCGTTGGCGCGCCACCCTCCCGGCAGGGCCGGCGCCTCGATCGCCCACCCGGTCTCCCGGGCCACCTGCTTGGCGACGGGCAGCACGTCCACCGGCGGCTGGCTGACCTTGTTGACACGGGGCACGAGCGCCACCCACACCGCCACGAAGGCCAGGATCACGCCCAGCGAGAGAAGCATGCTGCGGGCGTTGCCGCCGCCGCGGCGACGCCCGGCACCGGGGGCGGGGCCGCCGGCAGCGGCAGCGGCGTCGGGAGGGCTCGTCGTACTCACCCCCCTATGGTCGCTGACCTGCGCCGCAGCGCGGCACCCGGGCCATGTCCGGACGCCATGTGCTCCTCCCGCCGCCCCGCTAGAGTCGCCTCGTCGTCGCACCCCCGAGCACCAGCGTGGAGGAAGCCCGCATGACCGAAGAGAACCTGCCGTCGGAGCTGAAGGTGGGCTACCAGCGCCCGGACCGGAACCTGGCCCTCGAGCTGGTGCGGGTCACGGAGGCGGCAGCCCTCGCGGCCGGCCGGTGGGTCGGTCGCGGGGACAAGATCGGGGCGGACGGGGCCGCGGTCGAGGCGATGCGCACGATGATCTCCACCGTGTCGATGAACGGCGTGGTCGTCATCGGGGAGGGCGAGAAGGACCAGGCGCCGATGCTCTACAACGGCGAACGCGTCGGTGACGGCACCGGTCCGGACGCCGACGTGGCCGTCGACCCGATCGACGGCACCACGCTGTGCGCCAAGGGCCAGAGCAACGCCATCGCGGTGCTCGCTGCGGCCGACCGCGGCACGATGTACGACCCCAGTGCGGTGTTCTACATGGACAAGCTGGTGACCGGTCCCGAGGCCGCGGACGTCGTCGACATCCGCCTGCCCGTCGCGGAGAACATCCGGCGGGTGGCCAAGGCCAAGCAGAGCAGCCCCGATGACATCACGGTCGTCCTGCTCGACCGGCCCCGGCACCAGGAGCTGGCGGCCCAGGTCCGCGCGGCGGGCGCCCGGCTGCGGTTCATCTCCGACGGCGACGTCGCCGGCGCCATCATGGCCGCCCGGCCCGACACCGGCGTGGACCTGATGCTGGGCATCGGCGGCACCCCTGAGGGCATCATCGCCGCCTGCGCGATCAAGTGCCTCGGCGGCGTCATCCAGGGCCGACTGGCCCCCACCGACGACGACGAGCGCCAGCGGGCCGTCGACGCCGGGCTCGACCCGGACGCCGTGCTGACCACCGACGACCTGGTGGGTGGCGACAACTGCTTCTTCGTGGCCACGGCCATCACCGACGGCGAGCTGCTCAAGGGAGTCCGCTACCGGGCCGGCGGCGCCACGACCCAGTCGCTGGTGATGCGCTCCAAGAGCGGCACCGTCCGGCTGATCGAGGGCCACCACCGGATCTCCAAGCTGCGCGCCTACAGCCCGGTGTACTCCGGCCGCACCCCCAGCGGGACGGAGACGACCTCGTGAGCGGCGCTCGGACGCTGGTCCTCGGAGAGGCGCTCATCGACGTCGTGCGCCGTCCCGACGGGGCCGTCGCCGAGCACCCGGGCGGCAGCCCCGCCAACGTGGCCCTCGGCCTCGCCCGCCTGGGGCACCCGGTGAGCCTGCGCACCAGCATCGGGTCCGACCCGCGCGGCGAGCTTATCGCGCGGCACCTGGAGCCCGAGGGCGTCGAGCTGGCACCCGGCAGCCGCACGCAGGGCGCCACGTCGGTCGCCGAGGCCACCCTGGACGCCACCGGCGCGGCCACCTACCACTTCGAGCTGGGCTGGGAGGTCCCCGAGCCGGTCTCCCTGGACGGCGTGGCCCACCTGCACACCGGGTCCATCGGGGCCACGCTCGAGCCGGGCGCCTCGGCCGTCCTCCAGGCCGTCGAGCAGGCGCGCGGCACGGCGACCGTGTCCTACGACCCCAACGCACGCCCCTCCCTGATGGGGCGGCCGCACGACGTGCGGGCCCGGATCGAGCAGATCATCGGGCTCAGCGACGTCGTCAAGGCCAGCGACGAGGACGTGCACTGGCTGTACGACGGCGCGCCCGTCCCGGAGGTCATGCGGCTGTGGGGGCGTCTGGGTCCCCCGGTCGTCGTGGTGACGCGCGGGGGCGAGGGTGCGGTCGTCGCCGTCAACGGCGTGGTGGTGAGCATGCCGGCCCCGGTCGTCGCGGTCGCCGACACCGTCGGCGCCGGCGACTCCTTCATGGCCGGGCTGGTGTCGGGACTGCTGGACGCCGGGCTGCTCGGCGGCACCGACGCCCGGGAACGACTCCGGGCCGCCGGCCTGGACGAGGTGCGCCCGGCCGTCGAGCGGGCTCTCGCCTGTGCCGCCGTGACGGTGTCGCGGGCCGGGGCCAACCCGCCCCGCCGCGGCGAGATCTGACCGCCTGGGGCGCCTGCGGCCAGACCGCGGCCAGGTCCAGCACGGGCGGCGCGTCGTGCCCGGGCGCCCGCGCCGTCTCCCGGCGTGCACCAGGCGGGACCGGCCGTCTCCCGGCGGCAGCGCCGCGGCCCGGTGACGCTCGCGTCGGTGCAGGTTCTAGGCTGGCAGGGCCCCGGCTCGGTGCCGGCCGGCGCGCTGTCCCGAAGGAGCATCACTGTGGCCGAGTTCGTGTACGAGGACCTGCTGCCGTTGTCGGACGACCCCACGTCCTACCGGCTGCTGACCACGGAGGGGGTGCGCGTCGTCGAGGGGCCGGGTGGCCGGCAGTTCCTGGAGGTGGACCCCGAGGCGCTGCGGCTGCTGACGGAGACGGCGATGCACGACATCGCGCACTACCTGCGCCCGGCGCACCTCGCGCAGCTGCGCCGGATCATCGACGACCCGGACGCCAGCAACAACGACCGGTTCGTGGCGCTCGACCTGCTCAAGAACGCCAACATCGCCGCGGGCGGTGTCCTGCCGATGTGCCAGGACACCGGCACCGCGATCGTGATGGGCAAGCGGGGGCAGCACGTGCTGTCGGGCCCGGGTGGCCAGGGTGACGAGCAGGCGATCGCCCGGGGGGTCTTCGACGCCTACACCCGGCTGAACCTGCGGTACTCCCAGATGGCCCCGATCACGACCTGGGAGGAGAAGAACACCGGCTCCAACCTCCCGGCGCAGATCGAGCTCTACGCCGACACCGCTCCGGGGCACGAGCTGGCCTACAAGTTCCTGTTCATGGCCAAGGGCGGTGGCTCGGCGAACAAGTCCTTCCTCTACCAGGAGACCAAGGCCGTCCTGCAACCGCAGCGCCTGCTCGCCTTCCTCGACGAGAAGCTGCGGTCGCTCGGCACCGCCGCCTGCCCGCCGTACCACCTGGCCATCGTGATCGGGGGCACGTCGGCCGAGTTCGCCCTGAAGACGGCCAAGTACGCCAGCGCGAAGTACCTGGACGAGCTGCCGCGCGAAGGCTCCATGTCCGCGCACGGGTTCCGTGACGTCGAGCTCGAGCAGCAGGTGCTGGAGCTGACCAGGGGCTTCGGCATCGGCGCCCAGTTCGGCGGCAAGTACTTCTGCCACGACGTCCGCGTCGTGCGGCTGCCCCGGCACGGCGCGTCGCTGCCGATCGCCATCGCCGTCTCCTGCTCCGCCGACCGTCAGGCACGGGGGCGGATCACGCCGGAGGGAGTGTTCCTCGAGGCCCTCGAGACCGACCCGGCACGGTTCCTGCCCGAGACGACCGGCGAGCACCTTGTCGACGACGACGCCGAGGCCGACGCCGCCGTCGTGCGGATCGACCTCACCCGGCCCATGGACGAGATCCGGGCCGAGCTGACCAAGCACCCTGTGAAGACACGGCTCTCGCTCACCGGTCCGCTCGTCGTCGCGCGCGACATCGCGCACGCGAAGATCAAGGAGCTGCTCGACGCGGGCCAGCCGATGCCGCAGTACCTGCGTGACCACGCGGTCTACTACGCCGGTCCGGCCAAGACGCCGCAGGGGCTGGCGAGCGGGTCGTTCGGCCCCACGACCGCGGGCCGGATGGACTCCTACGTCGAGCAGTTCCAGGCCGCCGGTGGGTCGATGGTCATGCTGGCCAAGGGGAACCGCTCGGGACAGGTGACGTCCGCCTGCCAGGTGCACGGCGGCTTCTACCTCGGCTCGATCGGTGGGCCGGCCGCGCGCCTGGCCCAGGACTGCATCCGGCACGTGGAGGTGCTGGAGTACCCCGAGCTCGGCATGGAGGCGGTCTGGAAGATCGAGGTCGAGGACTTCCCCGCGTTCATCGTGGTCGACGACAAGGGCAACGACTTCTTCGCAGAGACCCTCAAACCCCTGGCCATGAGCATCAGCACGAGGCCGGGGCTGTGAGCGCGTCGCAGGGCGACGGCCCCGAGGTGACCGTACGCCGCGCGTCCACGCCCGCCGAGGCATGGGCCCAGCTCGCCGCAGGCAACGACCGGTTCGTCGACGGGACGCCCTCCCACCCCAACCAGGACGCCGGCCGCCGACACGTCCTGGCCCGCGGCCAGCGGCCGTTGGCGGTCTTCTTCGGCTGCGCCGACTCGCGGGTCGCCGCGGAGATCATCTTCGACATGGGGCTCGGCGACCTCTTCGTGATCCGCACCGCCGGACACGTGGTCGACCCGGGTGTCCTGGGCTCGCTGGAGTTCGGCATCGGCGTGCTGGACATCCCCCTCATCGTCATCCTCGGGCACGACTCGTGCGGGGCCATCGCGGCCACGATGGACGCCGTCGAGAACGGAGTCATGCCCGGTGGGTACCTCCGCGACATCGTCGAGCGGGTCACCCCCAGCGTGCTGACCGCGCACCGGGCCGGCCTGACGTCCGCCGACGAGATCGAGAGCGAGCACGTGCGCCATACGATCCGGCTGCTCACCGAACGCTCCTCGCTGATCGCCGAGCGGATCGACAGTGGCCGGCTCGCCGTCGTCGGCGCGGCCTACCACCTCGACGAGGGCCGTGCCCGCGTGGTGGCCTCGGTGGGCGACCTCGGCGCCCCGGGGCCGCTCGACGGCGACGACGCGGGTCGGCGCAGCTCCTAGCAGCACGCCCGCCCGGCCCACCGGCGTACGGCGAGCCGGCTGAGGGCCGCCGGAACGGCGAAGGGGCCCACGACCTGTGTCGTGGGCCCCTTCGTCCCGGCGTCAGGCCAGGCGTGCGGTGGCGGCGATGTTGCCGCGGGTGGCCTTGCTGTAGGGGCAGAACTCGTGCGCCTGCTCGACCAGCTTGGCGGCGACATCGGGCTCCACACCGGGGATCTCGGCCACGATCTCGACCGCCAGGCCGAAGCCGGTGTCGGTCTTGCCGAAGGTCACGTTGGCGGTCACGAGGGACTCGCTCACGTCGACGCCCTCGCCACGGCCCATGGCGTTCAGTGCACCGGAGAAGCAGGCGGCGTAGCCGGCGGCGAACAGCGTCTCGGGGTTGGCCCTGGGGTTGGTCCTGCTACCGGGCGGACCCAGCGGCAGGTCCACGACACCGTCGGCGCTCTTCACGTGGCCGCCGCGGCCACCCTTGGCTGTGGCGGCGGTGGTGTAGGAGACCTCGGTGACTTCTTCGAACGGCATACGCGCTCCTTGGTGCGAGGGGACAGCGAGCACCCAGTATCGCCGCCACGCCCGCGGGCGGCCCTAGTGGGGTTGCAGCGCCAGCTGGTCGCGCACCACACCGGCGAGGCGTTCGGCCAGCGCCCTGGCCCGCCCGGCCTCGTCCGCCTCGACCATGACGCGCACGAGCGGCTCGGTCCCGGACTTGCGCAGCAGCACGCGCCCGGCGTCACCGAGCTCCTGCTCGACCTGCTGGACGGCAGACTGCACCGAGGCGTCGTCGTCGACGCGGCTCTTGTCGACCCCCTTGACGTTGATCATCACCTGGGGCAGGCGGGTCATCACCGAGGCGAGGTCGCGCAGGCTGCGGCCGGTCTCGGCCAGGCGCGAGGCCAGCACCAGACCGGTCATGGTGCCGTCCCCGGTCGTGCCGTGGTCCAGGAAGATCACGTGACCGGACTGCTCGCCGCCCAGGGAGAGCTGGCCGGCCTTCATCTCCTCCAGCACGTAGCGGTCGCCGACGGCCGCCTGCAGGACCTGCACGCCCTCGCGGCGCAGGGCCTGCAGCATGCCCAGGTTGCTCATCACGGTGGCCACCAGCGTGTCCTTGGCCAGCGCCCCGCGCTCGCGCATGGCGAGGGACAGGACCGTCATGATCTGGTCGCCATCCACGTCCTCGCCCGTGGCGTCGACCGCCAGGCAACGGTCGGCGTCCCCGTCGAGCGCGATGCCCAGGTCGGCGCCGTGCTCGCACGACCGCCCGCTGGAGGTTCTCCAGGTGGGTGGAGCCGTAGCCGTCGTTGATGTTGAGGCCGTCCGGCTCGCAGCCGATGATGCTGACGCGGGCCCCGGCCTGCTCGAAGGCGGCGGGGGCGACGCTGCTCGCGGCCCCGTGCGCGGCGTCGACCACGACGTGCAGGCCGTCGAGGCGGTGCGGCAGCACCGAGAGCAGGTGCCGCAGGTAACGCTCCTGGCCGTCCTCCAGGGGGCGGACACGGCCGACGCCGGCTCCGGTGGGGCGCTCCCACGGCTCGCCGAGCCGTGCCTCGATGGCGTCCTCGATCTCGTCGGCCAGCTTGTGGCCGCCGCGGGCGAAGAACTTGATGCCGTTGTCCGGCATGGCGTTGTGCGAGGCCGAGAGCATGACGCCGAGGTCTGCGCCGAGGTCCGCGGTCAGGAACGCGATGGCCGGTGTGGGCAGGATGCCGGCGTCCAGGACGTCGACACCGGCGGAGGCCAGCCCTGCGATGACGGCGGCGGAGAGGAACTCTCCCCGACGCGCGCGGGTCCCGGCCGACGACGGCGACGGGGCGGTGCCCCTCGAAGACGCCCTTCTCAGCGAGGACGTGGGCCGCCGCGACGGAGAGGTCGAGCGCCAGCTCGGCGGTGAGGAGGCCGTTGGCGAGGCCACGCACGCCGTCAGTGCCGAAGAGTCGTGCCACGAGGAGAACCTTTCGAGTTTCGGGAGGGCGCCGGCCGGTCAGGCACGGACCGCGGAACGGTCGTGGAACCGGGGCGCCCGAGGGGAACGGTGCCGCGCGGGACGGCCCGTAACGCCGCAGTGGCGGCCCCGGCCCGTCCCCGAGGGGCTGGGCCGTGGCCGCCACTGGCGGTCAGACGCTGGTCGCGGGGATCAGCGCTTGCTGTACTGCGGGGCCTTGCGGGCCTTCTTCAGACCAGCCTTCTTGCGCTCCGGGACGCGCGGGTCACGGGTCAGGAAGCCGGCCTTCTTCAGGGTCGGACGGTTCAGCTCCTCGTCCACGCCGTTCAGCGAGCGGGCGACGCCGAGGCGCACCGCACCCGCCTGGCCGGAGGGGCCACCACCGTGGACGCGCACCAGCACGTCGTACGAGCCGTCGAGCTCGAGCACCTTGAAGGGCTCGTTGACGATCTGCTGGTGGACCTTGTTCGGGAAGTAGTCGTCGATCGTGCGGCCGTTGATCGTCCACTGGCCGCTGCCCGGGACGATGCGCACGCGGGCGATGGCCTGCTTGCGTCGCCCGGTGGCGGCACCGGGGCCGGAGGCGGCCGGCTTGCGCGGCCTCGACCACGGGGGTCTCGGACTCGCTGGTGTACTCGGTCAGCTCGGGCTCGTCAGCGGCGCTGTCGAGCTCAGCGGGGGTGGTGGTGTCAGCCACGGTTCTCCTCGTTCGTTTTCTGCACAGTGGTCGTCAACGCAGCCGGGGCGGCCGCCTGCACTACTGCGCGACCTGTGAGATCTCGAAGGGCACCGGCTTCTGCGCCTGGTGCGGGTGGTTCTCGCCGCCGTACACCTTGAGCTTGGACAGCTGCTGGCGTGCGAGGGAGTTCTTGGGGAGCATGCCGCGGACGGCCTTCTCGACGGCCTTCTCGGGGCTCTTGGCCAGCAGCTCCTGGTAGGAGGTGGCGCGCAGGCCGCCCGGGAAGCCCGAGTGGCGGTAGGCCTTCTTCTGGACCAGCTTGGAGCCGGTCAGGGCCACCTTGTCCGCGTTGATGATGACGACGAAGTCGCCGGCGTCAACGTGCGGGGCGAAGGTCGGCTTGTGCTTGCCGCGCAGCAGGATCGCGGTCTGGGAGGCGAGACGTCCGAGGACGACGTCGGTCGCGTCGATGATGTGCCACGTGCGAGTTACCTCGCCGGGCTTGGGGGTGTACGTGCGCACGGATCAGCCTTCGTTCTCTCGTGATGTCTTTGCGACGGTGGTGGTGCGTCCGCCCGGCGGACCGGGCTCGCGACCACTCGGCCGCCATTCGCACAACGACGGATAACGATACCGGGGCCCCGCGCGACCACAAAATCTGGCCGACACCCCTGATCTGAGCACGAATACGGCCGTATCGAGGGCGGTACGGCGGTTTGTGCAAAGGAAGTGTGCACGCATAGTGTGCATCCATGCCCGACGTTCCCGCCTCGTCCCCGAGGCTCCGGCTGGACCGTGCGGCCCTGCGGATGCTGGCCCACCCCCTGCGCTCACGGCTCCTGGCCGAGCTGCGGCTGCACGGTCCCGCCACGGCCACCACGCTGGCTGCGCGCCTGCAGACCAACAGCGGGGCCACCAGCTACCACCTGCGCCGCCTCGCGGCCGTCGGCGTGGTCGAGGACCGCGGCGAGGGCACCGGCCGGGCGCGGGTCTGGTCCGCGAGCACACCGGGGCGGCCCCGCGACGACGATCCCGACGACGGCGACGACGACGCAGCCGCGGCGCTCGCCTGGCTGGCACGGGACTACCTGCAGCACTTCGGCGACCGGGCCGGCGCCTGGCTCGAGGAGCAGGACCGGTGGCCGGCGCCGTGGCGTGACGCCGCCGGCCTGTCCGACCACCTGGTACAGGTGACCCCGGACCAGCTGGCCGCCCTGCGCCGCGAGCTGGAGGACGTGCTCCAGCGCTACCGCCGGGTCGGCGCGGGCAACCCCGACGCCAAACGGGTCTCGGTCTACCTGTGCCCGCTGCCGGTGGACCGGCCGCCGCGCTGACGTCGGCGCCGGCCAGAGCCGGCGAGCCGGCCGAGCCGGCCGAGCCCCCACCGGCCCACCGGCCCACCGGCGGGTGGGAACGCGCACGGCCCGCCCCTCTCCCGGGACGGACCGTGCGCGAGATCAGTGCTGGACGAAGACGGCCACCGTGCGAGCCGGCACGGTCACCGTCCCAGCGCCCGCATCCCAGCGGGAGGCCTTCACGACGGGGTCGGCGCCCTGGGCCTGCACCGGTGACAGCGTGAGGTCGGCGTGGGCCATACCGGGCAGCGCCTGCACCACGCTCGTGGGCGAGGCGTTGAAGACGGCGACCAGGCCCTTCAGCGCCGGGTCGGCGTCCCGCCCGACGGTGTCGTCCACGCGCATCACCACCACGCCCGGGTGGGCATCGGCCGTCCCGGAGACGGGGAAGCCCACCTTGGCGGTGATGTCGCGCGCCGACCCGAGGCGGAACAACGGTGAGGAGTACCGCAGCCGCAGCAGCTCCTGCGCCTGGGCGGTGGCAGTCCGCACGTCGGCCGGCGCCGGCTTCAGCGCGACGTTGGCCAGCAGCGGCTTCATGAAGGGCCACTTGGCGCCGTTGTCCGCCTCCGGCGGCAGACCGTGCCCGAAGCCGTTGTCCTTCCCGGTCCAGTCCAGCCGGTTGAACCAGTCGCCGCTGTCGTAGCTGTTGCGATCCAGGCTCTTGCTCCGCAGCAGGTCCGCACCGGCGTGCCAGAACGACGGCGTCTGCGCGAGCGCGGTGGTGGCCAGCGACATCGTGTTCATCCGCACCCGGTCGGCCATCGACGTCGACACCGGCAGCTTCATGGTCAGCGAGTCCCAGATGGTCTCGTTGTCATGGGCGTCGACGTAGCTGACGACCTCGTCCGGCTGGTCGGCGTAGCCCGCGGGTGCCCCGTTGTAGTCGACCTGGTCACCCCGGACCGTCTTGCCCGCGCTGTCCTTGAACGTGAACGCCCTGAGGTTGCCGGCGAGCCCGAGCTGCACCAGGTCGGTGTCGTGGGCCAGCGAGGCCGCCGCACCCGCGTTCACCGCCGCGCCGTTGGGGTCGGTCGACTCGCCGCTGCCGAAGCCCTGCTTGCGCGGGTCGTCGTCGAACGGGCCGCCACCGCGGACGGCGTCGCGCAGCCGGTCCGAGAACGTGCCGATGCCCGTGCCGCCGAGGTTGCCCTGGGACGCCTGCGTGAACAGCGCGTTGTCGGCCACCTCGCCGAAGTTCCAGCCCTCGCCGTAGAGGTAGATCGAGCGTCCGTCCACGCCGTCCCGGGGCAGTGTCAGCCGGTCCAGGGCCGCCCGCACGGCCAGCATGGTGGCCTTGCTGTGGTGGCCCATGAGGTCGAACCGGAAGCCGTCGACCTTGTAGCTGCGCGCCCACGAGACCACCGAGTCGACCATGATCTTCTGGGCCATCGCGTGCTCGGTCGCCACGTTCTGGCAGCAGGTCGACGTCTGGACGGCACCGGAGGCGTCGAGCCGCTGGTAGTAGCCGGGCACCACCTTGTCCAGCACGGAGGTGTCGGCCTGCCCGGAGGCGGGCGTGTGGTTGAACACCTGGTCCAGCACGACCCGCAGGCCGTCCCGGTGCAGCGCGCCGACCATCGTGCGGAACTCCGCGACGCGCGAACCGCCGTCCGCTGCCTTGGTGCTCGAGGCATACGACCCCTCGGGCGCCATCCAGTGGTAGGGGTCGTAGCCCCAGTTGTAGGCGTCCTTGGCCGCCGTCGCCGTGACGCACTTCTGCTGCTCCTGGCTGTCCGGCGCGTACGACGCGAGGTCGCAGGCAGGCTTCGCCTGCTTGGCCGGGTCCTCCTCGATCGAGGCGATGTCGAACGTCGGGAGCAGGTGGACGGTGGTCAACCCGGCGGCGGCGAGCGCCCTGAGGTGCTTGGTGCCGTCGCCGTCGTCGGCGAACGCGAGGTAGGAGCCGCGGTGTGCTGCCGGCACGGTCGGGTCGCTGACCGAGAAGTCGCGTACGTGCAGCTCGTAGATGCTCGAGTCGACGTCCTGCTTCAGCACCGGCGACGGGGTGCGCCGCCACTGCGCGGGCTCCAGGCCCGGGTCCGTCAGGTCGACGGCGACCGAGCGGGTGGAGTTCAGGGTCAGCGCCACCGAGTACGGGTCCGTAACCAGGTTCGTCTCGACCTTGCCGGTGGTGGGCGCGAACACCCGGACGTCGTACAGGTAGCGCGCACCCCGCCACGAGGCGCGACCGGGCACGGACCACGCACCGTCGCCGCCGCGACGCATCGGCACCCGCGTCGCCTCACTGACGGGGGCCGTGCCGCTGGCCGTCGAGGGCCAGACGAGCAGCGAGACCGACTGCGCCGTCGGGGCCCACAGCGAGAACGTCGGCCGGGCGGAGTGCCACGTGACGCCGTAGCTGCCACGGGACGCGGACCTGGCGTAGAGGTCGTCCAGCACGCCGGCGACCTGCACACCCGTGGCGTCAGTCAGCCGGCCGAGGGTGTCGTACATCCCCACGGCCACCTGACCGCGCAGGATGTCCGCGGCCTGCCGCGCGGTGCCCCGCGACAGCCGCAGCGCGAGGTAGCCCTTGAGCTCCGGGTGGGCGGCGACGACCGCCGCAGGCAGTCCCGCCGGGTCGCGGGTCAGGTCCGCCGTCGAGCCGCCGGTGACGCCCTCGGCGTCCACCGCCAGGCCGCCCGTGGGTGACCAGTGCAGCCGCCACCGGGCCAGCGCCGGGTCGGTGCCTGCCGGCACCGACGTGGGTGGCCAGGCGACCAGGTCCTTGCCGACCCAGACGGCCTTGGCCTTCTTCAGGTCCGGGGCCGACCCCGCGCGGGAGGTCCTGACGCTGATCTGGTGGGTGGCAAGGACGTAGCTGATCGTCACGACGGTGCCGTCCGAGGGCACGGACAGGGCCACGTTGTTGCCCCCGTCGCCATAGCTCTGGTCCCACGTGAGGCCGTGGGCCACCTTGAACTCATAGCTGCCGGCGGGGATCTGGTCGGTGGACCAGGTGTAGGTCCCGTCACCGTCGGGGTCCTGCAGCCACGGGCGCATGCACGCCGGGCTCCAGTCCGCGGCACAGCCCAGCTCGCTCTGGAAGGATCCGGGAGCGGTGACGATCGGTCCCTGCGCGTCGCTGGTGGCGAAGTGCGTGGCGTGGTCGTAGTAGAACGTCACGTTGCCGCCCGGAGCGGTGTAGCTGATGTTGCCACCACCCTTGGCACCGCCGGCGCCGTAGTTCTCGTCCCAGCTCTTGTTGATGGCGGCCTTGTAGTCGTTCGGGCCGGCCGGGATCGTCGAGTAGGTGCCCTTCCAGATCTGGTCCTGGGCATCCAGCGTCAGCTGGGCCTGGTCGCAGTCGGGCTGCCAGTCACCGGCACAGCCCATCTCGGAGTTGTGCGTCCCCGGCACGCTGACGGAGTCGGGCTGGGTGACGGGACCGACCGGGCCGGCTCCCCCGCCGTTTGGTGCAGGGTCGCCGACGATGCCGTACGACGACGCCGCCGAGACGTTGCCGCTGATGTCCTTCGCCACCGCGCGGTACTCCAGCAGGGTGCCCTTGGCGATCGCGCTGACGTCCTGGAACACGCGGTACGGGGCGTTGTCGTCCGTGCCGAGGCGCTGCCAGGCCGTCGTGCCCACCGGCCGGTAGGCGAAGGTGACCTGGGCGAAGGCGTCCTCGGGGATCGCGGCACCGATCTCGGCGCGGCCGCCGACGACACCGCCGGCTGCCGGCGAGGTGAGGTAGACGGCCGGTGCGCTCCTGCGCGGGGCCATGCCGGAGCGGGCCTTCCACACCGAGACCGACAACGGGGCCACGGTGACGTCGACCCGCCCGTCCCGGTCCGAGCGCACCCCTGCCGACGCGCCGTAGAGCGGGGCGAATCCCATCCGGGCGCTGTAGGTCTCGAAGCTCGCCGACTTCGGGGTGGTCGCGTTGTTGGCCACGACGAGGTACTCGGCGCCGGTGCGCGGGTCGATTCGGCTGACGGCGAAGATGCCGGCGCCGTCCGAGGCGTAGCGGTGGACCTGCGCACCGTCGGCCAGGGCGGGGTTGGCCGCCCGCAGTGCCGACAGCTTCGAGATCTGTTGGTACAACGGGGACTTCGTGTCGTACCGATCCTTGCTCCCGGGCGTTCCGGTCATCACTGCCTCACCGGCGTACTGCGGGACCTTGGTCGCGAACAGGTCCTGCCGTGCGTCCTTGTCACCCCCGCTGCCGATGAAGCCCTGCTCGTCGCCGTAGTAGACGACCGGCTGCCCCCGCGTGAGGAACATCAGCGAGTTGGCCAGCTCGGCCCGGCCCAGCAGGTCGGCGCCCGTGGCTCCGCCGTTCTTGAGCATCATGCCGATGCGGCCCATGTCGTGGTTGCCGAGGAACGTCGGCAGCTCGTAGGCGTTGGAGTCGGTGTCGGTGTAGTAGTCGTCCGCCGCGTAGAAGTCGCGCAGGTTCGTCGTGGCCTTGCCCTGGGCGAAGCCGAGCGCGTTGCCCTGGAAACCGAAGTCGAGCGTGGCGGGCAGCGTGCCGGTGGTGGTGTAGCGGCTCATGAACGAGGGGTTGCCGTCGTACACCTCGCCGAACATGAAGAAGTCCTTCTTGCCGTCAGCCTTGGCCCGGGCCATCACGGCCGGCGAGAACTTCTGCCAGAACTCCATGTTCACGTGCTTGACGGTGTCGATGCGGAACCCGTCGATGCCGAAGTCGACCCACTTCTTGTAGATGTCGGTCATGCCGTCGACGACCGCGGGCTGCTCGGTCCAGAGGTCGTCGAGCCCGGAGAAGTCGCCGTACTCGGTGGACTCGCCGGCATAGGTGGAGTCCCCGCGGTTGTGGTACATCGTGGGGTCGTTCAGCCACGCCGGCACCTTGGCCGTCTTGTCCGCGTCCGTGCGGAAGACCGGCGTGTAGGGGAACGTCGTCGCCGCATCGAGCTTCGGGAACGTGTCTCCACCGGCGAAGGCCTTGTCGTCGAACGCCTTCCCGTTGGCGTCGAGATAGGGCTTGGCCGTCTTGTCGACGTACGCGTGCTGCCCGCCCTGGTAGTCGAGAACGTCCGCGGTGTGGTTGGTGATGATGTCGAAGAAGACCTTCATGCCCTTGCGGTGGGCGGCGTCGACGAGGGTCTTCATGTCCTGGTTGGTGCCGAGGTGTGGGTCGATCCGGGTGAAGTCGGTGATCCAGTAGCCGTGGTAGCCGGCGCTCGCGTCGGAGCCCGTGCCCTGCACCGGCCGGTTCTTGAAGGCGGGCGTCAGCCAGATCGCCGTCGTGCCCAGGCCCTTGATGTAGTCGAGCTTGCTGGTGAGTCCGGCGAGGTCGCCACCGTGGTAGAAGCCCTTGTCGGTCGGGTCGTAGCCGGTCTGCTCACGACCGCCCGTCAGGCCGCCGGTGTCGTTGGCCTTGTTGCCGTTGGCGAACCGGTCGGCCATCACGAAGTAGAAGCGCTCACGTGTCAGGGGCTGGCGCAGGCTGGTGCCCGCGAGAGCCCGGTCCGCGGCTGTCGCGGGCCCCGGCAGGTCGGTGGGGGTGATGCCGATCCTGTGCGTCTGGTCGTCGTAGGACACCCGGACCTTCGCTGCGCCCTTGAGGATCAAGGGGATGTTCGCGCCGCCCTTCGCCCCACCGGCGCCGTAGCTCTCGTCCCAGCTGTGGTTGATCGCGACCTTGAGCTCGTAGCTGCCGGCCGGCACGGCCAGCTCCGCGGTGTACGTCGTGCTGTCCCCTTCGCGGGCGAGGTCGGTGGCCGCGCACGTCTCCTGCCAGTCGGCGGAGCACCCGAGCTCGGACTGCAGGGAGCCGACCAGCGAGACGGTGCGGGTGGCCGCCGCGGCCGGGCTTGCCCCGAGGACGGGGACGAGGGTGCCGGTGAGGGCCACGAGGGGAGCCAGGAGCCCCGGGAGGACGAGACGGGATCGGACCACGGATGCTCCAGCAGGTCGGAGCAGCCGGCGGGGCGGCCACTCTCCATCGGGTGGGGACGCCCACAGGAGTCCGCACGCCGAAGCGGCGGCCGGAGGAGGAGAAGGACAAGCCCCTGCAAGCTGGTGGCGAAAGGCTAGGGTGCGCCGCGCCGGCGCGCCAGAGCGCAGCCGCAAGTTTCTGCAAAGTTTTGCAGTCTGCTGACCAAACCCGATGGTCAGCGCGCCCGGCGCACCCGACCTTCGTCCCAGACCGGTTCGTCGGACTCGTAGACCATCCCGTCCTGCCCGAACACGAGGAACCGGTCGAAGCCGCGGGAGAACCACCGGTCGTGGGTGACCGCGAGGACGGTGCCCTCGAAGGCGTCCAGCCCCTCCTCCAGCGCCTCGGCCGAGTGCAGGTCGAGGTTGTCCGTCGGCTCGTCCAGCAGCAGCAGCGTCGCCCCGCTCAGCTCCAGGAGGAGGATCTGGAAACGCGCCTGCTGGCCGCCGGAGAGCGAGGCGAACGTCTGCTCCGAGGCTCGGGCCAGCTCGTAGCGGTCGAGGGCCCGGGCCGCCTCCTCGCGCGGCTTGCCGGCCCGGTGCTCGTCGCCGCGGTGCAGGATCTCCAGCAGCGTGCGGCCCATCAGGGCGGGGTGCTCGTGGGTCTGGGCGAACCAGCCGGGCCGGACGCGGGAGCCGAGGCGGGCGACGCCGCGGTGGTCCACCGGCGCGGGGACGACGTCGCCGACCGGCCGGTGCTCCACGTCGGGGTCGCTGCCGCCGCGGGCCATCAGCCGCAGGAAGTGGCTCTTGCCGGATCCGTTGCTGCCGAGAATGGCCACCCGCTCGCCGAACCAGACCTCCAGGTCGAAGGGCTGCATCAGGCCGGTCAGCTCCAGGCCCTCACAGATCACCGCACGCTTGGCGGTGCGCCCGCCGCGCAGCCGCATCCGCACGCTCTGCTCGAACGGCAGCACCTCGGGCGGCCCCGCCTCCACGAACCGCCGCAGCCGGGTCTCGGCAGCCTGGAGCTTGGGCGCCATGTCCGAGTTGTACGACGCCTTCTGCCGGTACATCACCACCAGCGCCTTGAGCTTGGCGTGCTCCTCGTCCCACCGCCGCCGCAGCTCCTCCAGCCGCGAGTTCCGGTCGACCCGGGCCTGCGCGTACGTCGAGAACCGGCCTGGATGGACCCAGATGGTCGACCCGGCCGCCGTGGGCTCCAGTGTGGCGATGCGCGTGGCCACCTGGTCCAGCAGCTCGCGGTCGTGGCTGACGAACAGGACCGTCTTGGCTGAGGCGATCAGCGCCTCCTCCAGCCAGCGCTTGGTGGGCACGTCGAGGTAGTTGTCCGGCTCGTCCAGCAGCAGGACGTCCTCCGGGCCGCGCAGCAGCGCCTCCAGGACGAGCCGCTTCTGCTCGCCCCCGGACAGCGTGCGGACCTCGCGCCACTGCGCCTGCTCGAAGGGGATGCCGAGCGCGGCCACCGTGCAGACGTCCCACAGGGTCTCGTGCTCATAGCCTCCGGCGTCGGCCCAGTCGGCCAGCGACTGCGCGTAGGCCATCTGCGCCGGCTCGTCGTCGCGCTCCATCATGGCCAGCTCGGCGGCCTCCACCGCGGCCGCGGCCCGGCGGATCGGCTCGGGCGCGACGCTGACCAGCAGGTCGCGCACCGAGCTGTCGTCCCGCACCTTGCCGACGAACTGCCGCATGACGCCCAGGCCACCGCTGCGGGTGATGGCTCCGTCGCCGGCGTCGAGGTCGCCGCTGATGATCCGCAGCAGCGAGGTCTTCCCGGTGCCGTTGGGTCCGATCAGGGCCACCTTGGCGCCCTCCCCCACCCGGAGGCTGACCTCGTTGAGGAGCGGACGGCCGTCCGGGAGGCTGAAGCTGACTGCGTTGACGTCGACGTGACCCACGAGGCACCACTCTGACGCATCGGCCGTGGCGCCGTCACGCGGATATGGGTCCGGTGGGGGTCGGCTGGGCCCGGCCGGGCTCGACGTTGCCCAAGTGCACCACGCCGGGGCACGGGATGAGCGAGGATCGAGCCCGAGGGGGCGACCACGGACGGTCGGCCCCGGCACCTCCTCCATGGAAGGACCTCCTTCGTGCTCCCCCGTCCCGGCCGGGTCCGCCTGAGCCCGCTCGCGCGCACCACGCTCCTGCTCACTGTGGCCAGCGGTGCGCTGGCCCTCATGCCCCTCCCCTCGGCGACGAGCCTGCCGCTGCCCGCGACGACCCGCGCCGCCGCGCGCCCGGGCGATGCTCACGCGCTGCCGGGCACCGGTCGCCGGGCCCGCGTGAGGACGGCCCGGCCGGCCAGGTCTGCGTCGGCGGGGTAGGCCACCTCCTCCAGCGACAGCCCGTGGGGTGGCATCACGACGACCGCGGCATCGCGCCGGCCGGCGCGCAGGACCTCCAGCGGCCAGGCCACCGGTCGGCGGCCCTCGCCGACAGGCACGACGGCGCCGACGAGCGCGCGCACCATCGAGTGGCAGAACGCGTCCGCCACGACCGTCCCGACGACGGTTCCGTCCGTCTCCCGGTGCCAGCCGAGCTCCATCAGCGTGCGCACCGTCGTGGCACCTTCGCGGCGCTTGCAGAACGCCGCGAAGTCCTGCAGGCCCAGCAGGAGCCGGCTCGCCTCGTGCATCGCTGCCACGTCCAGCGGACGGGGGTGCACCACCGTGTCGTGCCGGCGCAGCGGGTCAAGCGTCCACGGCCGGTCGCACAGGCGATAGCGGTAGCGCCGCCAGCTGGCGGAGAACCGCGCGTCGAAGCCAGGGGGCGCCGGCGCGGCGCGGCGCACCACCACATCCGGAGGGAGCACACCGCGGAGCCGGCTCAGGGCCGCCTCCGCCGGGGGCCGCCCGGACCGGCCGGCCAGCGCGGCCCACGCGAGCGGGTCCACGTCGGCGTGCGCGACGGCCCCCCGGGCGTGCACGCCGGCATCGGTGCGTCCGGCCACCGTCAGCCGGACCGGGGCGGTCGCCCGCAGCACCCGCGTCAGCCCCCGGGACAGCTCCTCCTCCACCGTGCGCCGTCCCGGCTGGGTCGCCCACCCCGAGAACGCCGTCCCGTCATAGGCGAAGTCGAGGCGGACGCGAAGGAGCCCGTCCCCCCCGGCAGGGGGGACGGGCTCCGTCGTGCTCATGACTGCAGGCTAGCGAACGCCGGCCGCATTCCCTCGCTCAGACGTCGGCCTTGCTGGCGCCGGAGTCGTCGGTGCCGGCCGACGCCGCGGCGTCGTCGGCCACGGTCGACTCGGTGTCGGCGTTGACCAGGCTGGCCGCCTCGGCGCTGTCGTCGGCGGTGTCGACGGCAGGCGAGGACTCGACCGGCGCCTCGGCGGCGGGCGCCTCGGTGGCGGCCGCGGCGTCCTTGGCGGAGCGGCGCGTGGCGGCCTCGGCCTCGGCGACGGTGGCCTTCTTCGGCGACAGCGGCTCACGCACCAGCTCGATCACGGCCATGGGGGCGTTGTCGCCCTTGCGGTTGCCGATCTTGGTGATGCGGGTGTAGCCGCCGGGACGCTCGGCCATGTCGGGCGCGATCTCGGTGAAGAGACGGTGCACGACACCCTTGTCGCGGACGACCGTGAGGACGCGGCGACGGGCGTGCAGGTCACCGCGCTTGGCGAAGGTGATCAGGCGCTCGGCGAGGGGCCGCAGGCGCTTGGCCTTGGTCTCGGTGGTGGTGATCTGGTCGTTCTCGAACAGCGACGTGGCCAGGTTGGCCAGGATCAGCCGCTCGTGCGCCGGACCGCCGCCGAGACGAGGACCCTTGGTGGGCGTAGGCATGGTGTGGTTCTCCTTGGGTTACTGACCCGGACCGCTGTCAGCAGGGTCGAGTCGGACAGGGGTGGGTCAGTACTGCTCGTCCTCGGCGAAGGACGCGTCCTCGTCGAAGTCGTCGCCGTAGTTGTCCACGATGGCGCTCGGGTCGAAGCCGGGAGGGCTGTCCTTGAGCTGCAGGCCCATGCCCACGAGCTTGGCCTTGACCTCGTCGATCGACTTGGCGCCGAAGTTGCGGATGTCCAGCAGGTCGGCCTCGCTGCGACCGACGAGCTCGCCCACGGTGTGGATGCCCTCGCGCTTGAGGCAGTTGTAGGACCGGACGGTCAGGTCGAGGTCCTCGATCGGCAGGGCCAGGTCGGCCGCCAGCGCCGCGTCGGTCGGGCTCGGGCCCATGTCGATGCCCTCGGCCTCGACGTTGAGCTCGCGGGCCAGGCCGAACAGCTCGACCAGCGTCTTGCCGGCGGACGCCATCGCGTCGCGCGGGGCCATCGAGTTCTTGGTCTCGACGTCCACGATCAGCCGGTCGAAGTCGGTGCGCTGCTCGACGCGGGTGGCCTCGACCTTGTAGGTCACGGACAGCACCGGGCTGTAGATGGAGTCGACCGGGATGCGGCCGATCTCGGCGTCGCCGGACTTGTTCTGGTTGGCGGAGACGTAGCCACGGCCACGCTCGACCGTCAGCTCCATCTCGACCTTGCCCTTGCCGTTCAGCGTGGCGATGTGCAGGTCGGTGTTGTGGACCTCCACACCGGCCGGCGGCGCGATGTCGGCGGCGGTGACCGCGCCGGGGCCCTGCTTGCGCAGGTACATCACGACCGGCTCGTCGTGCTCGCTGGAGACGACCAGGCCCTTGACGTTGAGGATGATCTCGGTGAGGTCCTCCTTGACGCCGGGGATCGTGGAGAACTCGTGCAGCACACCGTCGACGCGGATGCTGGTGACGGCCGCACCGGGGATGCTCGAGAGCAGGGTCCGGCGCAGGGAGTTGCCGAGCGTGTAGCCGAAGCCGGGCTCGAGCGGCTCGATGACGAACCGCGAGCGGGCGTCGGAGACGACGTCCTCGCTCAGGGTGGGGCGCTGTGCAATCAGCACGTTTTCGTTCCTTTCCACGGGCGACCGCTATTTGACGCCTCGTGATGCTGCGGGCCTGGCGATACCCGCCGGCCGGTGGTGCCTCTGTCCGCGCCACCAGTCCTCGTGCGCCCCGCCGCCCGGCCGTGCGAGGCACGGCCGGGCAGCAGGGTGGAGACGAGCAGTGCTCAGTTCTTGGAGTAGAGCTCGACGATGAGCTGCTCGGTCAGGATGGTGTCGATCTGCGCCCGGGTCGGCAGCTGGTGCACGAGCACCTGCAGCGTGCCGGGGACGACCTGCAGCCACGCCGGCACCGGGCGGTCGCCGACGGTCTGGCGAGCCAGCTCGATCGGGAACGTCTGGGCCGACTTGGGGCGCACCTCGATGATGTCGTACTGCGAGACGCGGTAGGACGGCACGTCGACCCGCTGGCCGTTGACCAGGAAGTGACCGTGGGTCACCAGCTGGCGGGCGGCACGACGGGTGCGGGCGAGGCCGGCACGGTAGATCACGTTGTCCAGGCGGGACTCCAGGATCTGCAGCAGGGTCTCACCGGTCTTGCCGGGACGGCTGGCGGCCTCGGCGTAGTAACGGCGGAACTGCTTCTCCATGACGCCGTAGGTGAAGCGGGCCTTCTGCTTCTCCTGCAGCTGGTGCAGGTACTCCTTCTCCTGCACCCGGCCACGGCCGTGCTGGCCGGGCGGGAACGGGCGACGCTCGAAGTTCTTGTCGTCGCCGACGAGGTCGACCTTGAGACGACGGGACTTCTTGGTGATGGGTCCGGTGTAACGAGCCATTGTTCTCTCTCTCCCCCGTATCAGACGCGGCGGCGCTTGGGCGGGCGCACGCCGTTGTGGGGCGTGGGCGTGACGTCGCTGATGGCGCCGACCTCGAGACCTGCGGCGGTCAGCGAGCGGATGGCGGTCTCACGACCGGAACCCGGGCCCTTGACGAAGACGTCGACCTTGCGCATGCCGTGCTCCATGGCACGACGGGCGGCCGCCTCGGCGGCCATCTGCGCGGCGAACGGGGTGGACTTGCGCGAGCCCTTGAAACCGACCTGGCCGGAGGAGGCCCAGGAGATCACGGCACCCGAGGGGTCGGTGATGGAAACGATCGTGTTGTTGAACGTGCTCTTGATGTGAGCGTGCCCGTGGGCAACGTTCTTCTTCTCCTTGCGGCGCACCTTCTTGGCGCCCGCAGCCGTGCGGCTCTTGGGAGGCATGAGGCTGATCTCCTACATCTACTGGCAATGAAAAGCGGGAAGTGGTCCGGCTCGTTCGGGAACGGATCACGAGGATGTCCGGCGCCGGGCGCTGGGCCTGACGACGGACGAGCGGGACCTACCTGCCGGCCTTCTTCTTGCCGGCCACGGTGCGCTTCGGGCCCTTGCGGGTGCGCGCGTTGGTCTTGGTGCGCTGACCACGCACCGGGAGGCCGCGGCGGTGCCGAAGGCCCTCGTAGCTGCCGATCTCGACCTTGCGGCGGATGTCAGCGGCGACCTCGCGGCGGAGGTCACCCTCGACCTTGTAGTTGCCGTCGAGGTAGTCGCGCAGCTTGACCAGGTCCTCGTCACCGAGGTCCCGGACGCGGGTGTCGGGGCTGACACCGGTGGCCTCGAGGGCCTGCTTCGCGCGGGTGCGCCCCACGCCGAAAATGTAGGTAAGTGCGATCTCGACGCGCTTCTCACGCGGGAGGTCGACACCGACAAGACGTGCCATCTTGGATGGTTCTCCTGATCGTTGCGGAGGTCTGCAGCAACACCGTTCCGGACCGTGGTCCGGTCCCCGGCCTCCGTGCCGGGGGTGACGTCCTGGTCGTGGCGGTTCCGGAGAACCGGTCCGCCCTGCCAGGGGCCGAGTGCTGCTGTCGTGCTGTCTGTCGCGTGTCCAAGAGGACGCGACGTCGTGCTGGCTGGTGGTGCTGCTCAGCCCTGGCGCTGCTTGTGGCGCAGGTTCTCGCAGATCACCATGACCCGCCCGTGACGGCGGATCACCTTGCACTTGTCGCAGATCTTCTTGACGCTCGGCTGAACCTTCATCTGCCTGCTGTCTTCATCGGGCCCACCGCGACCGGAGCGCATGCGCGCGCCGCCGGGCGGGCTGTCGGATCGGGAGTGGTGCTGAGTCGCGCCCGGGGGCGCTGCTCGCTCGCTCAGCGGTAACGGAAGACGATGCGTCCGCGGGTCAGGTCATAAGGAGTCAGCTCCACCACGACGCGGTCCTCGGGGAGGATCCGGATGTAGTGCTGGCGCATCTTGCCCGAGATGTGGGCGAGGACCTTGTGACCGTTGACCAGCTCGACGCGGAACGTGGCGTTCGGCAGAGCCTCGACGATCGTGCCCTCCATCTCGATGACACCGTCCTTCTTCGGCATACTCCTCCGCATTTCCGTGAGTGGCCGCCCCGTGTAGGGGCGGCGAGTGGGATGTCGCCGGGTGCTACCGGCTCGCGCACCGACCGACCCCGCGCGCTGACCTGCCGAAGCAGGATGCACAGTGACAGGGCCCACGCAGACGAATCGTGAGCCGACCACACCAGCCTCCCGGTCCTCACCCCCGCGCCGGAGGAAATCCGTGCGCCGTGCTCAGGACAGCGGTGCGTACGGCGCGCCGAGCGCCTCCAGACGCTCGCGCCCACCGTCGAGGGCGGTGAGGACCCAGAGCCCGCCGTCGGTCACCGCCACCGAGTTCTCCCAGTGCGCGGCGCGGCGACCGTCCTCGTGACGACGGTCCAGTCGTCGGCCAGGACGCGGGTCTCGGCGCTGCCCAGGGTCACCATCGGCTCGATCGCCACCGTCAGCCCGGACCGGACCGTGGGCCCGCGGTCGCGCACGCGGTAGTTCGGGACCTGCGGGCTCCTGGTGCATCTCGGTGCCGATGCCGTGGCCGACGTAGTCCTCGACGATGCCGTAGTCCATGTCACGGGACTCGCCCGCGGCGACGATCGTGTCCTCGACGGCGGCCCCCACGTCGAACAGCGGTGACCCCGACCCGCAGCGCGGCGATCCCGGCCCACATCGAGTCCTCGGTCGCGTCGACCAGCGCCAGGTCGTCCGGCGAGCCGGCGTCGCCGACCGCCGACGACGAAGGAGACGGCGGCGTCGCCGTGCCAGCCCTGCGACGATCGCCCCGCAGTCGACGGAGACGAGGTCACCCTCGACCAGCCGGCGCGACCCCGGGATCCCGTGCACGACCTCGTCGTTGACGCTCACGCAGAGTGACCCGGTGAAGCCGTGGTAGCCGAGGAACGACGGCGTCGCCCCCTGGGCCGCGGATGTGCTCCTCGGCGATGGCATCCAGCTCACCGGTCGTCATGCCGGCGACGGGTGCGCTCGCGCATGAGCGCGAGCGTCTCCCCCACGACCAGACCGGCCCGGCGCATCAGCCTGATCTGGTCGGGGGTCTTGGTGTCGAGGCGGTGACGGCCGAACATCACGCGGCGGGCGTCCAGGCCCGCGAGCGCGGCCTCGAGCCGTCCGGCGACCTCGTCGACGTCGCCCATGCCGTCGACCTGGCGCAGCACGCCGTGCGTCGCGGTAGATCTCGGCCAGCGGTGCCGTCTCGCGTCACGTAGACCTCCTGCCGGTGGCGGATGACGTCCTCGGTGTCGTCGACGCGCCCCTCGGTCTCGGCGCGCTTGAGCAGTCGCTGGACGACCTCGTCCACGTCGGCGGTCAGCTCGAGGACGGCGTCGATCCGGTGGCCGTCCGTCAGCGAGCACGGAGTCGAGCTCGGCCACCTGGGCCTTGGTCCGCGGGTAGCCGTCGAGCAGGAAGCCCCGAGCGGCGTCCGGCTGCTGCAGCCGGTCACGCACGATGGCGTTGGTGATCTCGTCCGGGACGTAGGTGCCCGAGGCCAGCAGCGCCTGCACCTGCCTGCCGAGCTCGGTGCCGTTCTTGATGTTGCTGCGGAAGATGTCGCCGGTGGAGATGGCGGGGATGCCGTGCCGCTCGGCGAGGCGTGCGGCCTGCGTGCCCTTTCCGGCGCCGGGCGGCCCCAGGATGATCAGACGCATCAGCGGAGGAACCCTTCGTAGTGGCGCTGCTGCAGCTGGGACTCGATCTGCTTCACGGTCTCCAGCCCGACACCGACGATGATGAGGATGGACGTGCCGCCGAACGGGAAGTTCTGGTCGGCGTTGATCGCGACCAGCGCGATCAGCGGGATGAGCGACAGCAGCGCGAGGTAGAGCGCGCCGGGAACGGTGATCCGGGTCAGGACGTAGTCGAGGTACTCCGCCGTCGGCCGGCCGGCACGGATGCCGGGGATGAAGCCGCCGTACTTCTTCATGTTGTCCGCGACCTCGGTCGGGTTGAACGTGATCGAGACGTAGAAGAACGTGAAGAAGAGGATCAGCCCGACGTAGATCGAGCATGTAGATGGGGTGGTCGCCGCGCACCAGGTGCCCGTCGATCCAGTCGACCCACGCGGCGGGGCGGCTGCCGTTCGCGGGCCGGTTGAACTGGGCGAGCATGCTCGGCAGCGACAGCAGCGACGAGGCGAAGATGACCGGGATGACGCCGGCCATGTTGACCTTCAGCGGGATGTAGGTGGTCGTGCCGCCGTACATCTTGCGGCCGATCATCCGCTTGGCGTACTGCACCGGCACCCGCCGCTGGGACTGCTCGACGAAGACGACCAGCCCGATGATCATGCAGCCCATGCAGGATCACCAGGATGAAGGTGTCCCAGCGACCGCTCTGGGTGTGGATGGACCACAGCGAGCCTGGGGAACCGGGCGGCGATCGAGGTGAAGATCAGCAGCGACATGCCGTTGCCGATGCCCCGGTCGGTGATCAGCTCACCCATCCACATGATCACGCCGGTGCCGGCGGTCATGGTGAGGATCATGATGAGGATCGTCGGCAGGCTCTGGTCGGGCATGATGCTCGTGCAGGCGGTGTTGCCGAACAGCGCCGAGGGGTTGCGCGCCAGGGTCACGAACGTCGCCGACTGCAGCACGGCGAGGCCGATGGTGAGGTAGCGCGTGTACTGCGTCAGCTTGGACGTGCCGGACTGACCCTCCTTCTTGAGGGTCTCGAACCGGGGAATCACCACCGTCAGCAGCTGCACGATGATGCTCGCGGTGATGTAGGGCATGATCCCCAGCGCGAACACCGACAGCTGGAGCAGCGCCCCGCCGCTGAAGAGGTTCGCCAGGCCGAGCACACCCCTGGTCTGCTGGCCGGCCTTGGGCTGGCACGCCTGGACGGCGGAGTAGCTGATGCCCGGGGTGGGCACGAGGGACCCGAGACGGAAGATCGCCATCATCGCAAGCGTGAACAAGCAGCTTCTTGCGAAGGTCCGGCGTCTTGAACGCGCGTCCGAAAGCGGTGAGCACGGGGTCCTCCTGGCGGCCGCGAAGACGACCTGGTGCTGGCAACGATCAATTCGGGGGACGATAACACCCCGGGGCCGGGAGTCCCGGCGCCCGGGGCGCTGTCGCGGTGTGGCTCTGAGGTCAGAGAACGGTGGCGGAGCCGCCGGCTGCCTCGATCTTGTCCTTGGCCGAGGCCGAGAACTTGTGCGCGGTCACGGCCACCGTGACGGTGATCTCGCCGGTGCCGAGCACCTTGACCAGCTCGCCGTCACGGACGGCACCCTTGGCCACGAGGGCCTCGACGGTGACGTCGCCACCCTCGGGGAACAGCGCCGAGATGCGGTCCAGGTTCACGACCTGGTACTCGGTGCGGAACGGGTTCTTGAAGCCGCGAAGCTTCGGCATCCGCATGTGCATCGGCATCTGACCGCCCTCGAAGCGCTCGGACACCTGGTAACGGGCACCCGTGCCCTTGGTGCCACGACCGGCGGTCTTGCCCTTGCTTCCCTCGCCACGACCCACGCGGGTCTTGGCGGTCTTGGCACCCGGCGCGGGCCGAAGGTGGTGCACCTTCAGCGCGGCGGTGTCCTTCTTCGTGGACTCAGCCATGATCAGTCAACCTCCTCGACGGCGACCAGGTGGTCGACCGTCCGGACCATCCCGCGGATCTCGGGACGGTCCTCCTTGACGACGACGTCGCCGATGCGCTTCAGACCGAGGGAGCGCAGGGTGTCGCGCTGGTTCTGCTTCCCACCGATCTCTGAACGGGTCTGGGTCACCTTGAGCCGGGCCATCACGCGCCCATCCCCGCGGCACGGGCGCGCAGCAGCGCGGCCGGGGCAACGTCCTCGAGGCTGAGGCCACGACGGGCCGCGACCTCTTCCGGGCGCTCGAGGCCACGCAGGGCCTCGACCGTCGCGTGGACGATGTTGATCGCGTTCGACGAGCCGAGCGACTTGCTCAGGACGTCGTGGATGCCGGCGCACTCGAGCACGGCGCGCACCGGACCACCGGCGATGACACCGGTACCGGGAGCGGCCGGGCGCAGCATGACCACACCGGCAGCCGCCTCACCCTGGACCGGGTGCGGGATGGTGCCCTGGATGCGCGGGACCTTGAAGAACTCCTTCTTGGCCTCCTCGACACCCTTGGCGATGGCCGCGGGAACTTCCTTGGCCTTGCCGTAGCCGACGCCCACGGTGCCGTCGCCGTCGCCGACCACGACGAGCGCGGTGAAGCTGAAGCGACGACCGCCCTTGACGACCTTGGAGACGCGGTTGATGGTCACGACGCGCTCGACGAAAGCGTTCTTCTCGGGCGCGCTGTCGCGACGGCCGTCGCGGTCACGCCGCTGGCCGCCACGCTCGCCGCCTCCCGCGGAGCCAGCGGCAGTGTTGGTACCGCCTCGGCGCTGGGGTCCTGGCATCAGACGTTCCTCTTCTCTGAAATCTTGGTCGCGGTGCTGGCCATCACAGAGCCAACCCGCCCTCGCGGGCACCGTCGGCGATGGCCGCGATCCGGCCGTGGTAGCGGTTGCCACCGCGGTCGAAGACGACCGAGTCGATGCCGGCGCTCTTGGCACGCTCGGCGACGAGCTCGCCGACCTTGCGGGCCTTGGCGGTCTTGTCACCGTCGAACGAACGCAGGTCCGCTTCCATGGTGGAGGCCGAGGCAACGGTGCGGCCGGCGGTGTCGTCGACGACCTGGACGAACACGTGGCGGCTGGACCGCGACACGACCAGACGGGGACGCAGCGACGTGCCACCGAGCTTCTTGCGGAGCCGAAGGTGACGGCGACCGCGAGCGGCGCTCTTGCCCTTGGCGCGCTTGATGATCATTGCCATGGCTTACTTACCAGCCTTTCCGACCTTGCGGCGGATCTGCTCGCCGGCGTAGCGAACGCCCTTGCCCTTGTACGGGTCGGGCTTGCGCAGCTTGCGAATGTTGGCGGCAACCTCGCCGACCTGCTGCTTGTCGATGCCCTGCACCGCGAAGCGGGTGGGGTTCTCGACGGTGAAGGAGATGCCCTCGGGGGCCTTGACCGTGATCGAGTGGCTGTAACCCAGCGCGAACTCGAGGTCGCTCCCCTTGGCCACGACGCGGTAACCCGTGCCGTGGATCTCCATCTTCTTCTCGTAGCCCTCCGTGACGCCCTGCACCATGTTGGCGATGAGCGTGCGGGTCAGACCGTGGAGCGAGCGCGACTGGCGCTCGTCGTTGGGCCGGGACACCTCGACGGAGCCCTCATCGGACTTCGCCACGGTGATCGGCTCGGCCACGACGTGCTGCAGCTGACCCTTGGGACCCTTGACCGTGACGGCCCGGCCGTCGAGGGTCACGTCGACACCAGACGGCACGGAGACAGGAAGTCGTCCAATACGCGACATGTTCTGTACTCCCTTCGTTACCAGATGTAGGCGAGGACTTCCCCGCCTACACCCTTCTTGGCCGCCTGCTTGTCAGTCAACAAGCCGGAGGAGGTGGAAAGAATGGCCACACCGAGACCGCCCAGGACGCGCGGCAGGTTGGTCGACTTCGCGTAGACGCGCAGACCGGGCTTGGACACCCGGCGCACTCCTGCGATCGACCGCTCGCGGTTCGGGCCGTACTTGAGCTCGATGGTCAGCGTCTTGCCGACCTCGGCGTCCTCGACCTTCCAGCCAGCGATGTAACCCTGGGCCTGGAGGATCTCGGCGATGTGGGACTTGAGCTTTGAGAACGGCATGGACACGCTGTCGTGGTGCGCCGAGTTGGCGTTCCGGACGCGGGTCAACATGTCCGCAATCGGGTCTGTCATGGTCATTGGGCTTCTCCGCCCTTCCTCACCGGGGTTTCAGCTCCTGAGTCGGAGCCGACCTACGATGTAAGAGGTTCGTGTAGGTGGTTTACCAGCTGCTCTTGGTGACGCCCGGCAGCTCGCCGCGGTGCGCCATCTCGCGAAGGCACACACGGCAGATGCCGAACTTGCGGTAGACCGAGTGGGGACGGCCACACCGCTGGCAGCGGGTGTAGGCACGAACCTTGAACTTGGGCTTGGCGTTCGCCTTGTTGATCAGTGCGGTCTTGGCCACGGTCAGTTCTCCTTGAACGGGAAGCCGAGGTGGCGCAGCAGGGCGCGACCCTCGTCGTCGGTGGTCGCCGTCGTGACGACGGTGATGTCCATGCCCCGCACGCGGTCGATCTTGTCCTGGTCGATCTCGTGGAACATCGACTGCTCGTTCAGGCCGAACGTGTAGTTGCCACGGCCGTCGAACTGCTTGGGCGAGAGGCCCCGGAAGTCACGGATCCGCGGCAGGGCCGTGGACACGAGACGGTCGAGGAACTCCCACATGCGGTCGCCACGCAGCGTGGTGTGCGCGCCGATCGGCATGCCCTCACGCAGCTTGAACTGGGCGATCGACTTGCGCGCCTTGGTGACGACCGGCTTCTGGCCGGTGATCGCCGACAGGTCGCGCACGGCGCCGTCGATGAGCTTGGCGTCGCGCGCCGCCTCACCGACACCCATGTTGACGATGACCTTGACGACGCCGGGCACCTGCATGACGTTGGCGAAGCCGAACTCCGTGAAGAGCGCGGGCTTGATCTCGTCCGCGTAGCGCTGCTTGAGCCGCGGAGCGGCCTTCTGGCTGACTTCAGTCATGATCACAGGTCCTTACCGGAGCGCACGGCCACGCGAACGCGGGTGGCCTTCTGGCGACCGTCACGCTCGACCAGCTCGACGCGGGTCTTGATGCGGGTCGGCAGCTTCGTCTCGGGGTCGACGACGGCCACGTTGCTCACGTGGACGGGCGCCTCCTGGGTGACGATGCCACCGGTGCGGCTACCGCGACCGGTGGTGCCGGCCTTGGTGTGCTTGGTGATCCGGTTGATGCCCTCGACCAGCACGCGCTGGGTGTCGGGGTAGACCGCGATGACCTTGCCCTGCTTGCCACGGTCGCCACCGTTCTTCTGCGAGCGACCGCTGGTGACCTGAACGAGGTCACCCTTCTTGATCTTCATCTTGGCCATGGGTTACAGCACCTCCGGAGCCAACGAGATGATCTTCATGAACTTCTTCTCGCGCAGCTCACGGCCCACCGGGCCGAAGATGCGCGTACCGCGCGGGTCACCGTCGGTCTTGAGGATGACGGCGGCGTTCTCGTCGAAGCGGATGTAGGAACCATCCGGACGACGACGCTCCTTGGTGGTGCGCACGATGACGGCCTTGACGACGTCGCCCTTCTTGACGTTGCCGCCGGGGATGGCGTCCTTGACGGCGGCGACGATGACGTCACCGATGCCGGCGTAACGACGACCCGAGCCACCGAGCACACGGATGCAAAGGATCTCCTTGGCACCGGTGTTGTCGGCGACGCGCAGTCGCGACTCCTGCTGGATCACTGTCTAACTCCTGTCGTCGCGCTGGTTCTCATTGCTGAGCCTTGCGGAACGGATCTGTGGTCAGTGTCGGTCGGCGCGGGCGGCCAGGCTGGCTGGTCCGCCCGCGCGTTCCGGACGTTGTTGCGTGTTACTTGGCGCGCTCGAGGATCTCCACCACGCGCCAGCGCTTGGTGGCCGAGAGCGGCCGGGTCTCCATGATGCGCACGAGGTCGCCCACGCCGGCCGAGTTGGCCTCGTCGTGGACCTTCACCTTGCTGGTGCGGCGGATGACCTTGCCGTAGAGCGCGTGCTTGACGCGATCCTCGACCTCGACGACGACAGTCTTGTCCATCTTGTCGCTGACGACGTAGCCCTGCCGCACCTTGCGGTACTGACGCTCCTGCACGCTGGTCTTCTCCTGCTGCTGATCGCTCATGACGTTCTTCTCCGGACCCCGGCCGATGTTGAGCTCGCGCTCACGCATCTCGGTGTAGATCCGCGCGATGTCCTTCTTGACCGCGCGCAGACGACCGTGGTTCTCGAGCTGACCGGTCGCGGACTGGAAGCGCAGGTTGAACAGCTCTTCCTTGGACTTGCGCAGCTCGTCGACGAGTCGTTCGTCGTCCAGGCCACGCAGCTGGGCTGAGGCCAGGTCGTTGGTACCGACTGCCATCAGATGTCACCACCCTCACGCCGAACGAAGCGGCACTTCATCGGCAGCTTGTGCATCGCCAGACGCATGGCCTCACGTGCGACGTCCTCGGGCACACCCGAGATCTCGAACATCATGCGGCCCGGCTTGACGTTGGCAATCCACCACTCCGGCGAACCCTTACCGGAACCCATGCGGGTCTCGGCAGGCTTCTTGGTCAGCGGGCGGTCGGGGTAGATGTTGATCCACACCTTGCCGCCACGCTTCATGTAACGAGTCATCGCGATACGCGCCGACTCGATCTGACGGTTGGTCACGTAGGCCGGCTCGAGAGCCTGGAGGCCGTAGTCACCGAACGCGATCGCCGTGCCGCCCTTGGCGGCGCCCGAGCGACCCGGGTGGTGCTGCTTGCGGTGCTTGACCCGACGGGGAATCAACATCAGGACTCAGCTCCCTCAGTGCCTGCCGGAGCAGCCGCGGCCGCCTCGACGGCCGGAGCCGCCTCGTTGTCGACGGGGCAGCACCCTCGGTGCGCGGGGCGCGAGCCGGGCGGCCACCACGGGCCGGGCGGTCGGCACCGTCGCGGCGCGGGCCGCGAGCCGGGCGGGACGGCGCAGCAGCCTGCTCGCGAGCAAGCTCCTTGGCCGTGACGTCACCCTTGTAGATCCAGACCTTCACGCCGATCCGTCCGAACGTGGTGCGGGCCTCGTAGAAGCCGTAGTCGATGTTCGCGCGCAGCGTGTGCAGCGGCACACGACCCTCGCGGTAGAACTCCGAGCGCGACATCTCCGCGCCACCGAGGCGGCCGGAGCACTGCACCCGGATGCCCTTGGCGCCGGCGCGCAGCGAGGACTGCATGCTCTTGCGCATGGCGCGACGGAACGACACGCGGGCCGACAGCTGCTCGGCGACGCCCTGGGCGACCAGCTGCGCGTCGATCTCGGGGTTCTTGACCTCGAGGATGTTCAGCTGCACCTGCTTGCCCGTGAGCTTCTCGAGCTCGCCACGGATGCGGTCGGCCTCGGCGCCGCGGCGGCCGATGACGATGCCCGGGCGGGCGGTGTGGATGTCGACACGGACGCGGTCACGCGTGCGCTCGATCTCGACGCGCGAGATACCGGCGCGCTCCATGCCCTTGGACATCAGCTTGCGGATCGCGACGTCTTCCTTCACGTAGTCGCGGTAGCGCTGACCCACCTTGGTGCTGTCAGCGAACCAGCGGCTGCGGTGCTCGGTCGTGATGCCCAGGCGGAAGCCGTGCGGGTTGACCTTCTGACCCATTAGCGGGTTCCTCCCTTGTTCTCCGGCTGCGACACGATCACGCTGATGTGGCTCGTCCGCTTGCGGATGCGGTAGGCACGACCCTGTGCGCGCGGTCGGAACCGCTTCATCGTCGGGCCCTCGTCGACGTACGCCTCGCTGATCACCAGCGTGCGCTCGTCGAATGCCTCTGCTGCCTTGTCGGCCTTCACGCGAGCGTTCGCAATGGCGCTCTGCAGCACCTTGCGGACGGGCTCGCTCGCGGCCTGCGGTGCGAACTGCAGCACCGCAATGGCCTCGGTCGCCTGCTTGCCACGGATCAGGTCCACGACGCGGCGGGCCTTCATGGGCGTGACACGGACGTGCCGCGCCTGCGCCTTGGCTTCCATCGCTGTCCCTTGCTTTCGTTCGAAATATCTCGAATGGTTGTGAGGTGTGGACCACCGCTTAGCGGCGGCGACCCTTCTTGTCGTCCTTCACGTGACCCTTGAACGTCCTGGTCGGGGCAAACTCACCGAGCTTGTGTCCGACCATGGACTCGGTCACGAAGACCGGGATGTGCTTGCGGCCGTCGTGCACCGCGATCGTGTGGCCGAGCATGTCGGGCACGATCATGGAGCGACGCGACCAGGTCTTGATGACGGTCTTGGTGCCCGCTTCGTTCTGGACATCCACCTTCTTCTGGAGGTGGTCGTCGATGAAGGGGCCCTTCTTCAGGCTACGAGGCATTTTCCAGGGCTCCTATCAGCGCTTCTTGCCAGTACGGCGGCGACGGACGATCATCTTGTCGCTCTCCTTGTTGGGGCGACGGGTGCGGCCCTCGGCCTGTCCCCACGGGCTGACCGGGTGACGTCCACCGGAGGTCTTGCCCTCACCACCACCGTGCGGGTGGTCGACCGGGTTCATGGCGACACCACGGACGGTGGGGCGCTTGCCCTTCCAGCGCATGCGGCCGGCCTTGCCCCAGTTGATGTTGCTCTGCTCGGCGTTGCCCACCTCGCCGACCGTCGCGCGGCAGCGCAGGTCGACGTTGCGGATCTCACCGGAGGGCATACGCAGCTGGGCGTAGGGGCCGTCCTTGGCGACGAGCTGGACCTTGGTGCCGGCCGAGCGCGCGATCTTGGCGCCGCCACCGGGGCGGAGCTCGATCGCGTGGATGACCGTACCGACCGGGATGTTGCGCAGCGGCAGGCTGTTGCCCGGCTTGATGTCGGCCCCCGCGACCGTTCTCGATCGCATCGCCCTGGCGCAGCGGTTCGGCGCGAGGATGTAGCGCTTCTCGCCGTCCGCGTAGTGCAGCAGCGCGATGCGGGCCGTGCGGTTGGGGTCGTACTCGATGTGAGCGACCTTGGCCGGCACGCCGTCCTTGTCGTGGCGACGGAAGTCGATGACGCGGTAGGCACGCTTGTGACCCCCACCGATGTGGCGCGTCGTGATGCGGCCGGCGTTGTTACGGCCACCGCTCTTGGTCAGCGGGCGCACCAGCGACTTCTCCGGCGTCGACCGCGTGACCTCCACGAAGTCGGCGACGCTGGAGCCGCGGCGACCCGGTGTGGTCGGCTTGTACTTACGGATACCCATGGTCTGTTGTCCTCAGTTCCCTATCGTCTCAATCAGTCTCGGTGGACCCGGTCAGCCGACCGGTCCTCCGAAGATGTCGATCGAGCCTTCCTTGAGGGTGACGATCGCGCGCTTGGTGTCCTTGCGCTTGCCCAGACCGAAGCGGGTGCGACGGGTCTTCCCCTGGCGGTTCAGCGTGTTCACCGAGTCCACCTTGACGTTGAAGACACGCTCGACCGCGATCTTGATCTCGGTCTTGTTGGCCCGCGGGTCCACGACGAAGGTGTACTTGCCCTCGTCGAGCAGTCCGTAGGACTTCTCCGACACGACCGGCGCGAACAGGATGTCGCGGGGGTCCTTGCCCAGGTTGCTCACTTGGTGTCCTCCACAACGTCACTGTCGGTCGCCGGCGACGGCGGCCTGGTCGGCGGCTGCGGACGACGCCACCCGACCCTTGGTGGGGCCGGCGAGGTAGGTCTGCAGCGAGCTCTCGGTGAAGACGATGTCGTCGGCGCAGAGCACGTCGTAGGTGTTCAGCTGGCCCGGCACGAGGACGTGGACGTTCTCGAGGTTGCGCAGGCTCTTCAGCGACGTGGTGTCCTCACGGTCGACCACCACGAGCAGGTTCTTGCGCTCGGTCAGGCCGTTCAGCAGCGCCCACGCGGCCTTGGTCGACGGGACGTCGCCCTCGACCAGCGAGCTGAACACGTGCAGGCGACCGTGGCGGGCCCGGTCGGACAGGGCGCCACGCAGCGCGGCGGCCTTCATCTTCTTCGGGGTCCGCTGGCTGTAGTCGCGCGGCTGCGGGCCGTGGACGACGCCACCACCGGCGAACTGCGGCGCACGGGTCGAGCCCTGACGGGCGCGGCCGGTGCCCTTCTGGCGGTACGGCTTGCGGCCACCACCGCGAACCTCGCCGCGGGTCTTGGTGGAGTGCGTCCCCTGGCGGGCCGCGGCCAGCTGGGCCACGACCACCTGGTGGATCAGGGGGATGTTGGTCTGGACGTCGAAGACCTCGTCCGGCAGGTCGACGGAGCCGGCCTTGGCCCCCGTCGGGCTGATGATGTCAATCGTCGGCATGGCGATCAGGCTCCCTTGGCAGCCGTGCGCACGAGGACGATGCCGCCGCGGGGGCCGGGAACGGCGCCCTTGATCAGCAGCAGACCCCGGTCGGCGTCCACGGCGTGGATCGTGAGGTTCTGGGTGGTCTGGCGCACGCCGCCCATGCGACCGGCCATCCGCATGCCCTTGAACACGCGACCAGGGGTGGCACAGCCACCGATGGAGCCGGGCTTGCGGTGGTTCTTGTGCGCACCGTGCGAGGCGCCGACGCCGTGGAAGCCGTGACGCTTCATCACACCGGCGAAGCCCTTGCCCTTGGTGGTGCCGGTCACGTCGATGTCCTGGCCGGTCTCGAACGACTCGACGGTGAGCTCCTGGCCCACCTCGTACGTCGCGGAGTCGGCCGTGCGGAGCTCGACCAGGTGACGGCGCGGCGTGACGCCGGCCTTGGCGAAGTGCCCAGCCATCGGCTTGTTCACCTTGCGGGGGTCGATCGCGCCGTACGCGATCTGCACCGCGGCGTAGCCGTCGTTGTCGGCGTTGCGCACCTGCGTCACGACGCAGGGGCCGGCCTTGACGACCGTCACCGGAACGAGCCGGTTGTCGGCGTCCCAGACCTGGGTCATGCCGAGCTTCTCGCCAAGGACGCCCTTGACGCTGCGCTCAATAGCGTTAGTCATTGGTGGTCCTTAGAGCTTGATCTCGATGTTGACATCGGCCGGAAGGTCGAGGCGCATCAACGAGTCGACCGCCTTGGGGGTGGGGTCGACGATGTCGATGAGACGCTTGTGCGTGCGCATCTCGAAGTGCTCGCGGCTGTCCTTGTACTTGTGCGGCGAACGGATGACGACGAAGACGTTCTTCTCCGTCGGCAGCGGCACAGGGCCGACGACCGTCGCGCCGGCACGGGTCACCGTGTCGACAATCTTGCGCGCCGAGCTGTCAATGACCTCGTGGTCATAGGACTTCAGCCGGATGCGGATCTTTTGTCCCGCCATCGCTTCGTCTGTCTCTCTCTCGTCGTACCGCTTGCTTGTGGCCGATCCTGTAGCCTTCCGACCCCCGCGGTCGGGTGTGTCGCACCCGCTGCGTGCCGCGAGGGCAGGCGCAAGCTTCACGCCGCTCTCGCAGGTCCATCGGAAACCCGTCAGGGCCGGTGGCTTGCGCTTCCCTGCCGGGCCCGCGCACCGTACGGCGCGCCGAGCCTCTCGAGGGGCGGCGGTGCAGACATTGGTCTTCACCGCGCGTCAAGCAACCGGTCCATAGTGCCAGAGGAAGGGCGCCCGATCCAAATCGGTGCCCCTCTACCCCCGACCGCGCCCGCGACACGCCGACGACACGCCGGTACGCCGCCGGTGTTCCCCCGATGACGTCCCGCCGGGCCGGCGGACTCGTGCGAGCAGGCGCTGAGCCTGGAACGCCCAGCGCCCCGGCCTCCGGCCGGTCGCGCTCCCCGGAGCCGGGCCCTGAGCTCCCCCGACGGCCCACCCGAGCCTGCACGGGCCCAGGGACGTCTACAGCGGCCCCGGACAGCACTGTGGGGCCCGAGCCGACGTCCGGGCCCCACAGGACTGGATCAGGTGCGTCACGCCAGTGGCGGGACGCATCAGATCACTTGTTGATCTTGGTGACGCGACCGGCGCCGACCGTACGGCCACCCTCACGGATGGCGAACTTGCAGCCCGTCCTCCATGGCGATGGGCTGGATCAGGTCGACCGTCATCTCGGTGTTGTCACCGGGCATGACCATCTCGGTGCCCTCGGGCAGCTTCACGACGCCCGTGACGTCCGTCGTCCGGAAGTAGAACTGGGGACGGTAGTTGTCGTAGAACGGCGTGTGACGGCCACCCTCGTCCTTGGACAGGATGTAGACGTTCGCCTCGAACTCGGTGTGCGGCGTGATCGAGCCCGGCTTGACGATGACCTGGCCGCGCTCGACGTCCTCGCGCTTGGTGCCACGAAGCAGCAGGCCGACGTTCTCGCCCGCACGACCCTCGTCGAGCAGCTTGCGGAACATCTCGATGCCGGTGACCGTCGTCTTGGACGAGCTGTCCTTGATGCCGACGATCTCGACCTCCTCGTTGACCTTGAGGATGCCGCGCTCGATGCGACCGGTGACGACGGTGCCACGACCGGTGATCGTGAAGACGTCCTCGACGGGCATGAGGAACGGCTTGTCGACGTCACGCTCGGGCTGCGGGATGGCCTCGTCGACCGCGTCCATCAGCTCGAGGATCTTGCCGGCCCACTCGGGGTCACCCTCGAGGGCCTTCAGCGCGGACACGCGCACGATCGGCAGGTTGTCGCCGTCGAACTCGTAGGCGCTGAGCAGCTCGCGCACCTCGAGCTCGACGAGCTCCAGGATCTCCTCGTCATCGACCATGTCGGCCTTGTTCAGCGCGACGACGATGTAGGGGACGCCGACCTGGCGGGCCAGGAGCACGTGCTCCTTGGTCTGCGGCATCGGGCCGTCGGTGGCCGCGACCACGAGGATGGCGCCGTCCATCTGCGCCGCACCCGTGATCATGTTCTTCACGTAGTCCGCGTGACCCGGGCAGTCGACGTGGGCGTAGTGACGCTTCTCCGTCTGGTACTCGATGTGCGCGATGGAGATCGTGATGCCACGCTGGCGCTCTTCGGGGGCCTTGTCGATCTGGTCGAAGGCCTCGGTGCCCGGGTTCATCTCCGGCCACTTGTCGTGCAGCGTCCGGGAAATAGCAGCCGTCAGCGTCGTCTTACCGTGGTCGATGTGACCGATGGTGCCGATGTTGACGTGCGGCTTGTTCCGCTCGAACTTCGCCTTGCCCACTATGGTCCTCCTCAGGACTTATTAGTGTTACGCCGTACGACCATGCCGGACGTGGCGACGCTTTCTGGTTATTGGTTTGAACAGCAGCGCGGATGGTTACCGCGTCACTCGCCTCGGACCTTCTTGATGATCTCCTCCGCGACGTTCCGGGGAACCTCGGCGTAGGAGTCGAACTGCATCGTGTAGTTGGCCCGACCCTGGGTCTTCGACCTCAGGTCGCCAACGTATCCGAACATCTCGGACAGCGGGACCACGGCCTTGACGACCTTGGCTCCACTGATGTCCTCCATGGCCTGGATCTGGCCGCGGCGGGAGTTGAGGTCGCCGATGACGTCGCCCATGTAGTCCTCGGGCGTGCGCACCTCGACGGCCATCATCGGCTCGAGCAGCACGGGGTCGGCCTTGCGGACGGCCTCCTTGAGCACCATCGAGCCGGCGATCTTGAACGCCATCTCCGAGGAGTCGACGTCGTGGTAGGCGCCGTCCAGCAGGATCGCCTTGATGCCCACCAGCGGGTAGCCGGCGAGGACACCGAGCTGCATCGCGTCCTGGATGCCGTGGTCGACGCTCGGGATGTACTCGCGCGGGATCCGGCCACCGGTGACCTTGTTCTCGAACTCGTACAGCTCACCCTCGTGGGTGTCCAGCGGCTCGAAGGTCATCTGCACCTTGGCGTACTGGCCCGAGCCACCCGTCTGCTTCTTGTGGGTGTAGTCGTACTTGACCACGGCGCGACGGATCGTCTCGCGGTAGGCCACCTGCGGCTTGCCGACGTTGGCCTCGACCCGGAACTCGCGGCGCATGCGGTCCACCAGGATGTCCAGGTGGAGCTCGCCCATGCCGGCGATGATCGTCTGGCCGGTCTCCTCGTCCTGGCGGACCTGGAACGTCGGGTCCTCCTCGGCGAGCTTCTGGATCGCGGTGCCGAGCTTCTCCTGGTCACCCTTGGTCTTGGGCTCGATGGCCACCGAGATGACCGGCTCGGGGAAGCTCATCGACTCCAGGACGACCTGGTCGGCCGGGTCGCACAGGGTGTCACCGGTCGTGGTGTCCTTCAGGCCGATCATCGCGTAGATGTGGCCGGCGGACGCCGTGTCGACCGGGTTCTCCTTGTTGGAGTGCATCTGGAACAGCTTGCCGATGCGCTCCTTCTTGCCCTTGGTGGAGTTGATCACCTGGGCACCCGAGGGCACCGCGCCGGAGTAGACCCGCACGTAGGTGAGCTTGCCGAAGAAGGGGTGCGAGGCCACCTTGAAGGCGAGCGCCGAGAAGGGCTCCTTGGCGTCCGGCTTGCGGATGATCTCCTTCTCCGGGTCGCGCACGTCGTGGCCGATCATCGGCGGGACGTCCAGCGGGGAGGGCAGGAAGTCGACGACGGCGTCGAGCATGGGCTGCACGCCCTTGTTCTTGAACGCCGTGCCGCACAGGACGGGGTTGACGTCGCCGGCGATGGTGAGCTTGCGGATCGCGGCCTTGATCTCGGCCACGGTGAGCTCCTCGCCACCGAGGTACTTCTCCAGCAGCGCGTCGTCGGCCTCGGCGACCTTCTCGATCAGCTCGTGGCGGTACTCGGCAGCCTTCTCGGCCAGCTCGGCCGGGATCTCCTCGACCTCGTAGTCGGCGCCCATCTTGACCTCGCCACGCCACGTGAGCGCGCGCATCTCGATGAGGTCGATGACACCGGAGAAGTCGCTCTCGGAGCCGATCGGCAGCTGGATCACCAGCGGGGTCGCGCCCAGCCGGTCCACGATGGTCTTCACGGTGAAGTAGAAGTCCGCACCGAGCTTGTCCATCTTGTTGACGAAGCAGATGCGCGGGACCTGGTACTTGTCCGCCTGGCGCCACACCGTCTCGGACTGCGGCTCGACGCCCTCCTTGCCGTCGAACACGGCGACGGCGCCGTCGAGGACGCGCAGGGAGCGCTCGACCTCGACCGTGAAGTCCACGTGACCGGGGGTGTCGATGATGTTGATCTGGTGGTTGTCCCAGAAGGTCGTCGTCGCGGCGGACGTGATGGTGATGCCGCGCTCCTGCTCCTGCTCCATCCAGTCCATCGTCGCCGCGCCGTCGTGAACTTCACCGATCTTGTACGTGATGCCTGTGTAGAACAGGATCCGCTCGGTCGTCGTCGTCTTGCCGGCATCGATGTGGGCCATGATGCCGATGTTGCGGACCTTGGTCAGGTCCGTAAGGACGTCGAGTGCCACGGTGATTTTTCTCGTCTCGTCTCGAGGGATGTGCTGCTGCGGTGCGGGCCGGGAAAGGGATCTGCCTCGCCACGTCGGTCCGCGGGTGCGGTCCCGGGCCGCCCGCCGAAGCGGGCGTCCCGGGACCGGAGGCGTACTACCAGCGGTAGTGCGCGAAGGCCTTGTTGGACTCGGCCATCTTGTGGGTGTCCTCGCGGCGCTTGACCGCGGCACCCAGGCCGTTGCTCGCGTCCAGGATCTCGTTCATCAGGCGCTCGGTCATCGTCTTCTCACGACGCTGACGCGAGTAGCCGACCATCCAGCGCAGGGCCAGGGTCGTGGAGCGACCCGGCTTGACCTCGATCGGCACCTGGTAGGTCGCACCGCCGACGCGGCGGCTCTTGACCTCGATGCTGGGCTTGATGTTGTCCAGCGCCCGCTTGAGGGTGACCACGGGGTCGGTGCCGGTCTTCTGACGGGCACCTTCCAGGGCGCCGTAGACGATCGTCTCGGCGATGGACTTCTTGCCGTCGAGCAGGATCTTGTTGACCAGCTGGGTGACCAGCGGCGAACCGTAGACCGGGTCGATGACGAGCGGCCGCTTCGGGGCGGGACCCTTGCGAGGCATTACTTCTTCTCCATCTTCGCGCCGTAGCGGCTACGGGCCTGCTTGCGGTTCTTGACACCCTGGGTGTCGAGGGAGCCGCGGACGATCTTGTAGCGGACACCGGGAAGGTCCTTCACACGACCGCCACGCACGAGCACGATCGAGTGCTCCTGCAGGTTGTGGCCGACGCCCGGGATGTAGGCGGTGACCTCGATGCCGCTGGTGAGCTTGACTCGCGCGACCTTGCGCAGCGCGGAGTTCGGCTTCTTCGGGGTCGTGGTGTAGACGCGGGTGCACACACCGCGTCGCTGGGGGCTGCCCTTGAGCGCCGGGGTGTTGGTCTTGGTGACCTTGTCCTGGCGGCCCTTGCGGACCAGCTGGTTGATCGTAGGCACGTAGTCTCCGTACATCGTCAAGACGATCGCCCGCGGGACCGCGGACTCCTTGGGTGACCCTCACGACCCCCGTGGTCGGGAGTGTCGCTCGGGTTTCTCCCCCCTGCACTTCCTCCCCGGCCTCGTCTGAGGAGGTCCTGGGAGGCTGCCCGGCGGAAGGGTCGAACCCTTCGGCTCCGCCGCGCCGTCGGAACGGGCGGGAAGATCGGGGTTCTTGCGCTCGAGGGAGCCCGAGCACAGTCGTCAAGGTTACCGGCTGCGCGGTGGGCGTCCAAATCGCCCGGCCACCACGCAGCGCGGCCGCGGGGGCAGTGGCCGTGCCACTCCCCCGCGACCGAGCCCGGCCACCGGACAGGACCGGCCTCTCGGCCCGTCCTGTCCGGCAGGCGCACCCTGAGGGCGCCGTACGTCGCCGCTAGTCGCGGTCGAAGCCCAGCGTCGCGTCGTCCAGCCGGACCGCCTCGCCCGAGCCCGGGCCGAAGGCCGGGTAGTCGAACTGCTCGTAGTTCGGCATGGAGTACATCGCGGCCTTGGCTTCCTCCGTCGGCTCCACCTTGACCTGGTTGTACCGGGGAAGTCCGGTGCCGGCCGGGATGAGCTTTCCGAGGATGACGTTCTCCTTGAGGCCGAGCAGCGGGTCGGACTTGGCGTGGATCGCCGCGTCCGTGAGCACCCGCGTCGTCTCCTGGAAGGACGCCGCCGAGAGCCAGGACTCCGTGGCCAGCGAGGCCTTGGTGATGCCCATGAGCTCGGGACGACCGGAGGCGGGCTTGCCGCCCTCGGCCACCACGCGCCGGTTCTCGGACTCGAAGCGACCCCGCTCGGCGAGCTCGCCGGGCAGCAGGTCCGCCTCGCCGGCCTCGATGATCGTCACGCGACGCAGCATCTGCCGCACGATGACCTCGATGTGCTTGTCGTGGATCGAGACACCCTGCTGGCGGTAGACCGCCTGGACCTCGTCCACCAGGTGCATCTGCACCGAGCGCGGGCCCAGGATGCGCAGGACCTGCTTGGGGTCCACGGCGCCCTGCACCAGCTTGGTGCCGACCTCGACGTGCTGGCCGTCCGAGACGAGCAGGCGCGAGCGCTTGCTGACCGGGTAGGCGTGCTCCTCGGAGCCGTCGTCCGGCGTGAGCAGGATGCGACGGGCCTTGTCCGTGTCCTCGACGACCACGCGACCGTTCGCCTCGGCGATCGGCGCGACACCCTTGGGGGTGCGGGCCTCGAAGAGCTCGACGACGCGCGGCAGACCCTGGGTGATGTCGTCACCGGCCACACCACCGGTGTGGAAGGTGCGCATCGTCAGCTGCGTGCCGGGCTCACCGATGGACTGGGCGGCGATGATGCCGACCGCCTCACCGATGTCGACCAGCTTGCCGGTGGCCAGCGAGCGGCCGTAGCAGGCGGCACAGGTGCCGACCTTGGAGTCGCAGGTCAGGACCGAGCGGACCCGGACCTCCTCGACGCCGGCCGCGACCAGGCGGTCGATGACCACGTCGCCGAGGTCGATGCCGGCCTTGGCCAGCAGCGCGCCGTCGACCTCGACGTCCTCGGCCAGCGTGCGGGCGTAGACACTGCTCTCCACGTCGTCGTGCTCACGCAGGGTGCCGTCGGCACCCTTGACGGCGATCGGCATCTTCAGTCCACGGTCGGTGCCGCAGTCGTCCTCGCGGATGATGACGTCCTGGCTGACGTCCACCAGGCGACGGGTGAGGTAACCCGAGTCGGCGGTGCGCAGGGCGGTGTCGGCCAGACCCTTTCGGGCACCGTGCGTGGAGATGAAGAACTCCAGGACGGACAGGCCCTCGCGGAAGTTCGCCTTGATCGGTCGCGGGATGATGTCGCCCTTGGGGTTGGACACCAGACCACGCATACCGGCGATCTGCCGCAGCTGCATCCAGTTACCACGCGCACCCGAGGACACCATCCGGAAGATGGGGTTCGTGTGCGGGAGGTTGGCCTCCATCTCCTTGGCCACCTCGTTGGTCGCCTGGGTCCAGATCTCGATGAGCTCCTGACGGCGCTCGTCGTCGGTGATCAGACCGCGCTCGTACTGCGTCTGCACCTTGGCGGCCTTGGTCTCGTAGCCCTCGAGGATCTCGACCTTGCGCGGGGGCGTGACGACGTCGGAGATCGACACCGTCGTGCCCGAGCGGGTGGCCCAGTGGAAACCGGTCTCCTTCAGCGCGTCCAGGGACGCCGCGACCTGCACCTTGGAGTAGCGCTCGGCGAGGTCGTTGACGATCAGCGACAGGCGCTTCTTGTCGACCGGCACGTCGATGAACGGGTAGTCCAGCGGCAGCGTCTCGTTGAAGAGCGCGCGGCCGAGGGACGTCTCCAGGGTGAGCGAGGCGAAGATGCCCGACTCCCCTGCCTCGACGCCCTCCGGCACCGCGTAGCCGGCCGGCGGGACGACGTCGTCCAGGCGGATCTTGACCCGCGAGCCCAGCTCGAGCTCACCGGCGTCGAAGGCCATGCGGGCCTCGGCCACCGAGGAGAACGCGCGGCCGGTGCCCCGGCCACCCTCGACCTCGGTGGTGAGGTGGAACAGGCCGATGATCATGTCCTGGGTGGGCATGGTGACCGGTCGCCCGTCGGACGGCTTGAGGATGTTGTTGCTCGAGAGCATCAGGATCCGCGCCTCGGCCTGGGCCTCGGCCGACAGCGGCACGTGGACCGCCATCTGGTCACCGTCGAAGTCGGCGTTGAAGGCCGAGCAGACGAGCGGGTGGATCTGGATGGCCTTGCCCTCGACCAGCTGCGGCTCGAACGCCTGGATGCCGAGGCGGTGCAGCGTGGGCGCGCGGTTGAGCAGCACGGGGTGCTCGGTGATGACCTCTTCGAGGACGTCCCACACGACCGGACGGGCGCGCTCCACCATGCGCTTGGCGCTCTTGATGTTCTGGGCGTGGTCGAGGTCGACCAGCCGCTTCATCACGAACGGCTTGAAGAGCTCCAGGGCCATCTGCTTGGGCAGACCGCACTGGTGCAGCTTCAGCTGCGGGCCGACGACGATGACCGAACGGCCGGAGTAGTCGACGCGCTTGCCGAGGAGGTTCTGGCGGAAGCGGCCCTGCTTGCCCTTGAGCATGTCGGACAGCGACTTCAGCGGACGGTTGCCGGGGCCCGTGACGGGGCGGCCACGACGGCCGTTGTCGAAGAGCGCGTCCACAGCCTCCTGCAGCATGCGCTTCTCGTTGTTGACGATGATCTCCGGAGCACCGAGGTCGAGCAGGCGCTTGAGCCGGTTGTTCCGGTTGATCACGCGACGGTAGAGGTCGTTCAGGTCGGAGGTGGCGAAGCGGCCACCGTCGAGCTGGACCATCGGGCGCAGGTCCGGCGGGATGACCGGGACGCAGTCCAGGACCATGCCGTTGGGGTTGTTGGTCGTGACCTGGAAGGCCGTGACCACCCGCAGCCGCTTGAGCGCACGCGTCTTCTTCTGGCCCTTGCCGGTCGCGATGATCTCGCGCAGCAGCTCGGACTCGGCGTCGAGGTCGAAGGACTCCAGGCGCTTCTGCAGCGCCGCCGCGCCCATGCCGCCCTCGAAGTAGAGGCCGAAGCGGTCACGCATCTCGCGGTAGAGCATCTCGTCGCCCTCGAGGTCCTGGACCTTGAGGTTCTTGAAACGGTCCCAGACCTGCTCGAGGCGCTCGATCTGCTGGTCGGCACGCTTGCGCAGGGCGTTCATCTCACGCTCGGCGCCCTCGCGGACCTTGCGGCGGACGTCGCCCTTGGCGCCCTCGGCCTCGAGCTCGGCGAGGTCGGTCTCGAGCCGCTTGGCACGCGCCTCGATGTCGGCGTCGCGACGGTTGACGTGCTCCTTCTTCTCGACCTCGATCTGGGCCTCGAGCGAGGGCAGGTCGCGGTGACGGCCCTCGGTGTCGACCGACGTGATCATGTAGGCCGCGAAGTAGATGACCTTCTCGAGGTCCTTCGGCGCCAGGTCCAGCAGGTAGCCCAGCCGGCTCGGGACACCCTTGAAGTACCAGATGTGGGTCACGGGCGCGGCCAGCTCGATGTGGCCCATCCGCTCGCGGCGGACCTTGGCCCGCGTCACCTCGACGCCGCAGCGCTCGCAGATGATGCCCTTGAAGCGGACACGCTTGTACTTGCCGCAGTAGCACTCCCAGTCCCGGGTCGGACCGAAGATCTTCTCGCAGAAGAGCCCGTCCTTCTCCGGCTTCAGGGTGCGGTAGTTGATGGTCTCGGGCTTCTTCACCTCACCGTGGCTCCACTGACGGATGTCGTCGGCGGTGGCCAGGCCAATGCGCAGCTCGTCAAAGAAGTTGACGTCGAGCACGGATGTCCTTCTCTCGTTCACAAACGTGGAAATAACTTCGTGCGATCGGGCTGTCACCCGACGGTCCGGGACCGGCGGGCCGCACGGCGCGGGCTCCTGACGTCGTCAGGACCCTGCCCCACGGCCCACCGGCCCGGCTCATCAGACCTCTTCGACGCTGCTCGGCTCGCGCCGGGACAGGTCGATGCCGAGCTCCTCCGCCGCGCGGAAGACGTCCTCGTCGGGGTCCTTCATGTCGATCGACGTGCCGTCGCTGGAGAGCACCTCGACGTTCAGGCACAAGGACTGCATCTCCTTGATCAGCACCTTGAACGACTCGGGGATCCCCGGCTCCGGGATGTTCTCGCCCTTGACGATGGCCTCGTAGACCTTGACGCGACCGGTGACGTCGTCGGACTTGATGGTGAGCAGCTCCTGCAGCGCGTAGGCCGCGCCGTAGGCCTCCAGGGCCCAGACCTCCATCTCACCGAAGCGCTGGCCACCGAACTGGGCCTTACCGCCGAGCGGCTGCTGGGTGATCATCGAGTACGGGCCGGTCGAGCGGGCGTGGATCTTGTCGTCCACCAGGTGGTGGAGCTTCAGGATGTACATGTAGCCCACGGACACGTTCTCGGGGAACGGCTCACCGGAGCGGCCGTCGAAGAGCCGCGCCTTACCCGAGCTGTCGATCAGGCGCACGCCGTCACGGGTCTCGCGCGTGGAGTCCAGCAGACCCGTGATCTCGTTCTCGCGGGCGCCGTCGAAGACGGGGCTCGCGACCCGGGTGCCGGGTGCTGCGGAGCGGGCGTCGTGCGGGATGAGGTCGGCCCACTCGGGGTTGCCCTCGATCTCCCAGCCGCGCGAGGCCGCCCAGCCAAGGTGGATCTCCAGGATCTGCCCGACGTTCATGCGCCCCGGGACACCGAGCGGGTTGAGCACGATGTCGACCGGCGTGCCGTCCTCGAGGAACGGCATGTCCTCGATGGGCAGGATCTTGGAGATGACGCCCTTGTTGCCGTGGCGGCCGGCCAGCTTGTCGCCGTCGGTGATCTTGCGCTTGTTGGCGACGTAGACCCGCACCAGCTGGTTGACGCCCGGGGGCAGCTCGTCGCCCTCGTCACGGTCGAAGACCTTGACGCCGATGACCGTGCCGGTCTCCCCGTGGGGCACCTTCAGGGAGGTGTCGCGGACCTCACGCGCCTTCTCCCCGAAGATGGCGCGCAGGAGGCGCTCCTCCGGGGTCAGCTCGGTCTCGCCCTTGGGGGTGACCTTGCCGACCAGCAGGTCGCCGTCGCGGACCTCGGCACCGATGCGGATGATGCCGCGCTCGTCGAGGTCGGCCAGGACCTCCTCGGAGACGTTCGGGATGTCCCGGGTGATCTCCTCCGGCCCCAGCTTGGTGTCGCGGGCGTCGACCTCGTGCTCCTCGATGTGGATCGAGGAGAGGACGTCGTCCTGCACCAGGCGCTGGGAGAGGATGATCGCGTCCTCGTAGTTGTGGCCCTCCCACGGCATGAACGCCACCAGCAGGTTGCGGCCCAGGGCCATCTCGCCGCCGTCGGTCGCGGGACCGTCGGCGATGACGCCACCCACCTCCAGGCGCGCACCCTCGTCGACCAGCACGCGCTGGTTGTAGGAGGTGCCCTGGTTGGAGCGGGAGAACTTGGCGACCCGGTAGGTCTGGTAGGTGCCGTCGTCGTTGGCCACGGTGACCACGTCGGCGGAGACCTCGGAGACCACACCGGCCTTCTCGGCCCGGACCACGTCACCGGAGTCCAGCGCCGCCCGGTACTCCATCGCGGTGCCGACCAGCGGCGCCTCGGAGCGGACCAGCGGCACGGCCTGACGCATCATGTTCGCGCCCATCAGGGCACGGTTGGCGTCGTCGTGCTCCAGGAACGGGATCAGCGCGGTCGCGGCCGAGACCATCTGGCGCGCGGCGACGTCCATGTAGTCCACGTCGTCACCGGGGACGTACTCGACCTCGCCACCCTTGGTGCGCACGAGCACGCGCTCCTCGGCGAAGTGGCTGTCCGGCGTCAGCGGGGCGTTGGCCTGGGCGATGACGTGCTCGTCCTCCTCGTCAGCGGAGAGGTAGACGACCTCGTCGGTCACCTGGCCCTCCACCACGCGGCGGTACGGCGTCTCGACGAACCCGAAGGCGTTGATCCGCCCGTAGGACGCGAGCGAGCCGATCAGGCCGATGTTCGGGCCCTCAGGGGTCTCGATCGGGCACATGCGGCCGTAGTGCGACGGGTGGACGTCGCGGACCTCCATGCCGGCACGGTCACGGGACAGACCACCCGGGCCCAGCGCCGACAGGCGGCGCTTGTGGGTCAGACCCGCCAGCGGGTTGTTCTGGTCCATGAACTGGCTGAGCTGGCTGGTGCCGAAGAACTCCTTGATGGAGGCGACGACGGGCCGGATGTTGATCAGCGTCTGCGGCGTGATGGCCTCGACGTCCTGCGTGGTCATGCGCTCGCGCACGACGCGCTCCATGCGCGACAGGCCGGTGCGGACCTGGTTCTGGATCAGCTCACCCACGTTGCGCAGGCGGCGGTTGCCGAAGTGGTCGATGTCGTCGACCTCAACGCGGATGTCGGCGTCCTCGCCGTTGCGCTTGCCCGGCATGGTGGTCTCGCCGGCGTGCAGCGCCACGATGTGGCGGATCGTCGCAACCACGTCGTCGATCGAGAGCACCGAGGCGGCCAGCGGGGACTCGACGCCCAGCTTCTTGTTGATCTTGTAGCGACCGACCTTGGCCAGGTCGTAGCGCTTGGGGTTGAAGTACAGGTTGTCCAGCAGGGTCTGGGCAGCCTCGCGGGTCGGCGGCTCGCCCGGGCGCAGCTTGCGGTAGATGTCCAGCAGCGCGTCGTCCTGGCTGACCGTGTGGTCCTTCTCCAGGGTCTGGCGGATCGACTCGTACTGGCCGAACTCCTCCAGGATCTGCGCCTCGCTCCAGCCCAGGGCCTTCAGCAGCACCGTGACGGACTGCTTGCGCTTGCGGTCGACACGCACGCCGACCATGTCGCGCTTGTCGATCTCGAACTCCAGCCAGGCACCGCGGCTCGGGATCACCTTGGCGGTGTAGACGTCCTTGTCGGACGTCTTGTCCGGGGTGCGCTCGAAGTAGACGCCCGGGCTGCGGACCAGCTGGGAGACGACGACGCGCTCGGTGCCGTTGATCACGAACGTGCCGCGCTCGGTCATCAGGGGGAAGTCCCCCATGAAGACCGTCTGGCTCTTGATCTCGCCAGTGGTGGTGTTCATGAACTCGGCGGTGACGAACAGCGGGGCGCTGTAGGTCATGTCGCGTTCCTTGCACTCCTCGATGGAGTACTTCTTCTCCTCGAAGCGGTGGTCGCGGAACGACAGCGACATCGATCCGGAGAAGTCCTCGATCGGGGAGATCTCCTCGAAGATCTCCTCGAGGCCGGAGCGGTCAGGGACGTCGGCGCGGCCGGCGGCCTTGGCCTCGGCGACGCGAGCCTGCCAGCGCTCGTTGCCGAGCAGCCAGTCAAAGCTCTCCGTCTGGAGGGCGAGCAGATCGGGTACTTCTAGGGGTTCGCGGATCTTCGCGAATGAGACACGGCCTGAAGCCGTGATAGCACTGGACATCGTCTGGGTCGCGGTGCGCGAGGCAGCCAAGGATGGTCCTTCCACGGGCCTGTGAAACTAGAGGTTCAGCGCATGCCCGGGGGGTCCGGTCCAAACCGGGGCAGGACGGGACACAAGGCAGCGCAAAGCGACAGCATACAGGCGGTGGAGCTGAAAAGTCCAACCGTGCCGGAGGGGCCCGTGGCGGCCGTGGGCACGTCGTGCAGCGAGGATGGCCCCCCGTACGGCGTCCGTCAAGGTCCGGCACGCCGCGGCGCGACATTTCCTGCCCTTTCGGGCGCTGCCGCGCCCCGGTGGTCCACGCGACCCCGATGAGCCGTGCGGCCCGGGCGGGCGGCCGAACCCGCCGCGCCCGGCGGCGGGGTGCCCGAGGACGCGCCAAGGCGGGACAGACCCGGGGTCTGTCCCGCCTTGGCGGTGGTGCGGTCCTGACCTGCTCCGGCCGCGGCCGGAGCGGGTCAGGAGGGTGTCACTTGAGGGTGACGGTCGCGCCAGCGCCCTCGAGGGAGGCCTTGGCCTTCTCGGCGGCGGCCTTGTCGACCTTCTCCAGGACGGGCTTCGGGGCGCCGTCGACGAGGTCCTTGGCCTCCTTCAGGCCGAGGCTCGTGAGGGCACGCACCTCCTTGATGACCTGGATCTTCTTGTCACCGGCGGCCTCGAGGATGACGTCGAACTCGTCCTGCTCCTCGGCAGCGGCAGCCTCGCCAGCGCCACCAGCGGCACCGGCAGCCGCGACGGCGACCGGGGCGGCGGCGGTGACGCCGAAGGTGTCCTCGAACTCCTTGACGAACTCGGAGAGCTCGATGAGGGTCATTTCCTTGAAAGCCTCGAGGAGCTCGTCAGTGCTGAGCTTTGCCATGATGGCAGTTCCTTTCGTTGTGATGCCGTGAGCCTTGATGGCCATGAGTGGCGGGAGGGGTGGATCGGCTGGAGCCGGGGCCGGAGGCCCTGGGCATCAGCTGTCGTCGCCACCCGTGGCGACGTCGTCGGTGGCCGGCGCGGCGTCCGCGGCGGCCGTGTCCTGCACCTCGGCGTCGGCTGCTGCCGGCGCCGCGTCCGTGGCCGGACCCTCTGCCTCGACCTTGGCACGCAGGGCGTCGACCACGCGGGCCGTCTGCGACAAGGGAGCGGCGAACAGGTACACAGCCTTGCTGAGCGACGCGTTGAGGGCGCCGGCCAGCTTGGAGAGCAGGACCTCGCGGGACTCGAGGTCCGCGAGCTTGTTGATCTCCTCGGTGGACAAGGGCTTGCCGTCGAGGACGCCAGCCTTGAGCACGAGGAGGGGGTGTGCCTTGGCGAAGTCACGCAGGCCCTTGGCCGCCTCGACCGGGTCACCGGTGATGAAGGCGATGGCCGAGGGACCCGAGAGCTGGCCGTCGAAGGCCGTGACTCCGGCCTCCTTGGCAGCGATCTCGGTGAGCGTGTTCTTCACCACGGCGTAGGTGGCGTGCTCGCGGATGTCGCTGCGCAGCTGGGTCAGCTGAGCCACGGACAAGCCGCGGTACTCCGTGAGCACGGCCGCACCCGAGCTGCGGAACTTGTCCGTCAGCTCGGCGATGGCTGCTGCCTTTTCAGGCTTTGCCATGGGGCCTCCTTCCGGGTGGTGCCGGCGTAAAGGGCCCTGGACACGAGAAGAGCCCCGGCGCAGGGCGCGGGGCTCATGACAGACCCTGGGGGATCTGGCGGTTCCGGGCGGCCTGCGCTGGATGCCCGCGTGCTGCGGGACCTTCGGTCCTGCCCTTGCGGGAGGACAACCGGCGGTCTTTGGTCAGGAAGCAGACTACGGCCCCGATGGGGGCCGGTCAAAACGAGCCCGCCACCGGCGCGAGGCACTCCTCCCCGCAACGCGGCGAGGCCGCACCGGAGATGTCCGGTGCGGCCTCGCCGTGGTGGGAGGAGCTCAGGCTCAGGCCTGCGCCTCCTCCTCCATGAGGTTGCGGGTGCGGTTCTGGTCCAGCGGGATGCCGGGGCCCATCGTCGTGGCCATCGTGGCCTTCTGGATGTAGCGCCCCTTGGCCGCGGACGGCTTCAGGCGCAGGACCTCATCCAGGGCCGCGCCGTAGTTCTCCACCAGCTTCTCGGTGTCGAAGGACGCCTTGCCGATGATGAAGTGCAGGTTGGCGTGCTTGTCGGCACGGAACTCGATCTTGCCGCCCTTGATGTCGGTGACGGCCTTGGCGACGTCCATCGTGACGGTGCCCGTCTTCGGGTTGGGCATGAGGCCACGGGGACCGAGGACCTTGCCCAGCCGGCCCACCTTGCCCATCAGGTCGGGGGTGGCGACGACGGAGTCGAAGTCGAGCCACCCGCCGGCCACCTTGTCCAGCAGCTCGTCGGAGCCGACGTAGTCGGCGCCGGCGGCCTCGGCCTGCGCCGCGCGCTCACCGGTGGCGAAGACCAGGACCCTGGCGGTCTTGCCGGTGCCGTGCGGCAGGTTGACGGTGCCGCGCACCATCTGGTCGGCCTTGCGGGGGTCGATGCCCAGGCGCAGGGCGACCTCGACGGTCGCGTCGTACTTGGTGGTGCTGGTCTCCTTGGCCAGACGCACGGCCTCGAGGGGTGCGTAGAGCCGGTCAGCGTCGATCTTCTCGACGGCTGCGCGGTATGCCTTGCTGCGCTTCACTGCTGCTCCTGATGTGTGTGCTTCGGTCGTGCGGAGGTGTGGTCAGACGGGCCAGCGCGGGCCCTGCCACGTACCGGGTGCCGTACGGCGCCGCCTGGGGCGACTGCCGCGGCGTACCGCGGTGGTCAGTCCGTGGTGATGCCCATGGACCGGGCGGTGCCGGCGATGATCTTGGCGGCCTGCTCGACGCTGTTGGCGTTGAGGTCCTCCATCTTGGTCTGGGCGATCTCGCGGACCTGGTCGGCGGACAGGTGCGCCACCTTGGTCTTGTGCGGCTCGCCCGAGCCCTTGGCGACGCCGGCAGCCTTCTTGATCAGCTCGGCAGCCGGGGGCGTCTTGGTGACGAACGTGAAGGTCCGGTCCTCGTAGACCGTGATCTCGACGGGGATGACGTTGCCACGCTGGGCCTCCGTCGCGGCGTTGTACGCCTTGACGAACTCCATGATGTTGACACCGTGCTGACCGAGGGCGGGGCCCACGGGCGGGGCGGGCGTCGCAGCGCCGGCCTGGATCTGCAGCTTGATGAAGCCGGAGACCCTCTTCTTCTTGGGGGGCATGTTCAGGATCCTTTTCTGGGTACTTCTCGACTCGGTGGTGCGGGTGGTGCTCCTGTCGCTCAGATCTTGGCGACCTGGTTGAACGACAGCTCGACCGGCGTCTCGCGGCCGAAGATCGAGACCAGCACCTTGAGCTTCTGGCTCTCGGCGTTGATCTCGGAGATGGTGGCAGGAAGGGTCTCGAACGGGCCCTCCATGACGGTGACGGACTCGCCGACCTCGAAGTCGACGACGCGGATCTCTCGGGCCGAGCCGCCGCCGGCGGCCTTGCCGAGCCCGGCCTCGTCCTTGGTCTCGAGCTGCGGCGCGAGCATCGTGAAGACCTCGTCCTGGCTCAGCGGCACCGGCTGGTGGGTGTGGCCGACGAACCCGGTGACGCCCGGCGTGTGGCGCACGGCGCCCCAGCTCTCGTCGGTGAGGTCCATGCGCACGAGCACGTAGCCGGGCATCCGGACCCGGCGGACCAGCTTGCGCTGGCCGTTCTTGATCTCGGTGACCTCCTCCATGGGGACCTCGACCTGGAAGATGTAGGGCTCCATGTTGAGGCTGGTCACGCGGGTCTCGAGGTTGGTCTTCACGCGGTTCTCGTAGCCGGCGTAGGAGTGGACGACGTACCAGTCGCCCTCCTGCAGGCGCAGGGCCGCCTTGAACTCGGCCACCGGGTCGGCCGCCGGGGCGTCGCCGTCACCGGCTTCGGCCGCGACCTCGGCGGCAGCCGCGTCATCCTCCTTCTCGGTCGGCTCGGCGACTGCGCCGGTGGCGTCCGCGGGCCGGGTCGTCCTCGCCGTCGATGGCCGGGCCGCCGTCAAGGGCGTCGACCCTGGACTCCGGGGCGCTGTCGGGCTCGCCGCTGGAGAACTCGGTGGTCCACTGCTCGGACACGCTGATGACCTACTTCCGTGACGCTGATCTGGGGACCGCACGTGGTGGGCGGTCGGGGACGCCGGCGCGGGGCCGGACGGGGTGGGCTAGCCGCCGAACACCCAGAGCACGAGCTTGGTGAACAGCGTGTCCAGCCCGAACACGAACATCATGATGACCGCGACGAAGACGATGACCACGCTCGTGTAGGTCACCAGCTCATGACGGGTGGGCCGCACGACCTTGCGCAGCTCGTCGATGATCTGGCTGATGAACAGACCGATGGAGCCGAAGAACCGGCTGACCGGGTTGCCCCGCCTGGGGGCGTCCCGGCGCACACGACCGGAGCCACGGGCGTCAGCCCTGCTCGTATCGGTCACTGTTCCTCATCTCCTCGCCGGCCGGTGGCCGCGGCGGGAGTGCTCCACGGGCCCGGACCGGCCACTGCTGGACGGTTCTGAACTGATCGGGTGCTGCTGGTGGTGCTAAGCAGGGCAGGAGGGACTCGAACCCCCAACCGCCGGTTTTGGAGACCGGTGCTCTACCAATTGAGCCACTGCCCTACGGATGGTGCCGGGGCATGCCTGAGCATGGTTGCCGTCAACCACCCAAGGCGCGAGCATACGTGACGCGGCGGGGTGAAGGCGAACCCGGCACGCGCGCGGGTGGGGTGACCGCCCTGCGGACGGGACGGCGCGCCGTACGCGCGGGTCTGGGAGGATCGGAGTCGTGACTTCGCCCACCGCCCCCAGCAACCCCGCACCCACCCCGGCACCGCGACGGGTCTCCCGGCGCATCGGCTCCATCGCCGAGTCGGCCACCCTGGCGGTCGACGCCAGGGCCAAGGCGCTCAAGGCCGAGGGACGACCGGTCATCGGCTTCGGCGCCGGCGAGCCGGACTTCCCCACCCCGGACTACATCGTCGCGGCCGCCGCCGCCGCGTGTCACGACCCGGCGAACCACCGCTACACCCCCGCCGGCGGGCTCCCGGAGCTGAAGAAGGCCATCGTGGCCAAGACGGCCCGCGACAGCGGCTACCAGGTGGCGCCGGAGCAGGTCCTGGTCACCAACGGCGGCAAGCAGGCGGTCTACAACACCTTCGCGGCGTTGCTCGACCCCGGCGACGAGGTCCTCCTCCCCGCGCCGTACTGGACGACGTACCCCGAGGCGATCAAGCTGGCCGGTGGACGCCGGTCGAGGTGTTCGCCGGCGAGGACCAGGACTACCTCGTCACCGTCGAGCAGCTCGAGGCGGCGCGCACCCCGCAGACCAAGGTGCTGCTGTTCTGCTCGCCGTCCAACCCGACCGGCGCCGTCTACCCGCCCGAGCAGGTCCGCGCGATCGGGCAGTGGGCCCTGGCGCACGGCATCTGGGTGGTCACGGACGAGATCTACGAGCACCTGACGTACGACGGCGCCCGCGCGTGTCGATGCCGGTCGAGGTGCCCGAGCTGGCCGACACCTGCGTGGTGCTCAACGGCGTCGCCAAGACCTACGCCATGACCGGCTGGCGGGTGGGCTGGATGATCGGCCCCCGCGACGTGGTCAAGGCCGCCACCAACCTGCAGTCGCACGCCACCTCCAACGTGGCCAACGTCTCCCAGCGGGCGGCGATCGCGGCCCTGACCGGCTCGCTGGAGGCGGTCGAGGAGATGAAGGTCGCGTTCGACCGTCGCCGCCGGACCATGGTCGGCATGCTCAACGACATCGACGGCGTGCAGTGCCCGGTGCCGCAGGGGGCGTTCTACGTCTACCCCTCGGTCAAGGGCATCCTCGGGCGGACGATCCGCGGTGTCACGCCCCGGACGTCGGCCGAGCTGGCCGCGCTCATCCTGGACGAGGCCGAGGTGGCGGTGGTGCCCGGCGAGGCGTTCGGCCCGAGCGGCTACCTGCGGCTGTCCTACGCCCTGGGTGACACCGACCTGACCGAGGGCGTGTCACGCATCCAGAAGCTGCTCGCCGAGGCTCGCTGACGGTGCTTCGGCGCTGGTCGCGCCCGGTGTCGCGTCGCCCTGCCCGGCGTGGCAGCCTCGTGGCATGACGGACATCGACAACACCGACAACGAGAACATCGACACCGATCTCGGCAGCTACAGCGTCGATGACGAGGACCAGCCGACCGGCCCTGACTCCCTCGTCGACTCCGACCGCCTCGAGGACCCGATGGACGAGGGGTACTCGCCGCCGGAGAAGCCGTTGGGCGTCAACGCCTTCGGCACGACCGCCGCCGAGCAGCACCAGGGCGAGTCCCTCGAGCAGCGCATGGCCCAGGAGGAGCCCGACCCGGCAGCCGCGTTCGACGACCCGCTCGCCGACCCCGACACGGTGGGCGGCGACGACCCCGACGCGATCGCGGCCGACCAGGACTTCCTGGGCGACCCCGAGGTCGGGGGCGACCGGGCCGGTCGCCTGGTGGCCCCGGACGAGGGCTCGCACGAGGATGCCGAGAAGGACCTGGTTGCCGGTGACGTGGGCATCGACGGCGGGGCGGCCTCGGCCGAGGAGGCCGCGATGCACGTGGTGGACGAGGCCTGAGCCGCCTCAGCAGCCGTCGTCGAGAGCCGCCCAGGCCTGACGGCGGCTGCGCCCGCGGCGCCGGTCACCAGCGACGGCACACCGTCGCGGAGGCGCGCCGGCCGCCGGGTCCCCGGGGTGCGCCCGCCGGCCCGGGCCTGCCCTCGGAGTCGTCGGGGGTGGCTCACCTGCCGTGAGCGCCGCGACGACGCGGTGGCACACTGACCCGCATGCTGCGACCGGTGCAGGCACTGCCCAAGACCCACCTGCACCTGCACTTCACCGGCTCGATGCGGCTGGGCACGTTGGTCGCGCTCGCCGACAAGCACTCCATCAGGCTGCCGGAGGCCTTGACCACCGGGTGGCCGCCGAAGCTGCGCGCCACCGACGAGCGCGGATGGTTCCGGTTCCAGCGCCTCTATGACATGGCCCGGGCGTGCGTGCGCGACGAGGAGGACATGCGCCGCATCGTGCGGGAGGCGGCCGAGGACGACGCTGCCGAGGGCTCGCGGTGGCTGGAGATCCAGGTCGACCCGACGTCCTACGCGCCGTTCCTGGGGGGCATCACGCCGGCTCTGGAGGTCGTGCTCGACGAGGCCCGCGCGGCTTCCGAGGCCACCGGCACCGGGGTGGCCGTGATCGTCGCCGCGTCGCGGATGCGGCACCCGCTGGACGCGCGCACGCTGGCCCGGCTCGCGGTCCGCTACGCGGGCGAGGGGCCGGGGACCGTGGTCGGGTTCGGGCTCAGCAACGACGAGCGGCGCGGGCGCACCGGCGACTTCGCGCATGCCTTCGACATCGCCCGGCGCGCCGGGCTGGCCTGCGTCCCCCATGGTGGCGAGCTGCTGGGCGCCGACGCGGTGGCCGAGACCCTCACCGAGCTGCGGCCGGACCGGCTCGGCCACGGGGTCCGCAGCGTCGAGGACCCCGCGGTGCTGGAGGAGGTCGTGCGCCGGGGGGTGACCCTGGAGGTCTGCCCCGGCAGCAACGTGGCCCTGGGGGTCTACCCCGACCCGGCGGTGGTGCCGGTGCGCAGGCTGCTGGAGGCCGGGGCCCAGGTCGCGCTCGGCGCCGACGACCCTCTGCTGTTCGGCTCCCGGCTGGCGGCGCAGTACGAGTCGGCGCGCACCGGGCTGGGGCTGGGCGACGACGAGCTCGCGGCCCTGGCCCGCGGGTCCGTCCACGGCTCGAGGGCACCGGAGTCGCTGCGCAAGACGCTGCTGGAGGACATCGAGGGATGGCTGGAGGCTCCGGCCAGCGCCTGAGCCCGCCCGTGGTGGCGGCGGGGCCGTCCTCCGGTCCGGCCGCCGGCTCGGCGCCGCACGGGCTCAGAGCGAGGTGCCGACCAGGACCGGCTCGTTGACCAGGCTCACCCCGAACGTGTCCTGCACCCCGTCTCGGATCTCCCGTGCCAGGGCCACGACGTCGGCGGCGGTCGCTCCGCCCCGGTTCGTCAGCGCGAGGGTGTGCTTGGTGGAGAGGGCCGCCGGGCCGGGCATGCGGTAGCCCCTGCCGAAGCCGGCCCGGTCTATGAGCCACGCGGCGCTGGTCTTGACCCGGTCGTGCGGAGCCGCGAACTGCGGTGGGGCCGGTGCGTCGGCGCCCAGGACCTCGCGGGCCCGGTCGCGCAGGGCGGCGTAGCGCTGGGAGGACAGCACCGGGTTGGTGAAGAAGGACCCGCAGCTCCAGGTGTCGGGGTCGTCGGCGTCCACCACCATCCCCCGCTGGCGCCGCTGGGCCAGCACGGCCTCGCGCGCCTCCTCCAGCGGCACGCGCGCGCCGGCCTCGACCCCGAGGGCGCGGGCCAGGTCGGCGTAGGCCACCGGCGCCGAGAGCCTGGCGAGGCGGAGCTGGAAGAGGACGTCGAGCACGACGTACCGCGGCTCGGCCTTGAAACGGGAGTGGCGGTAGGTGAAGACGCAGTCGGCGTTGGCGAAGGTGCGGACCTGCTGCTCGCGGCGGTCCCACACCCGCACCTGCGCGATGGTCTGGGCGACCTCCTGGCCGTAGGCGCCGACGTTCTGGATCGGCGTGGCGCCCGTCGCCCCGGGTATGCCGGACAGGGCCTCGATCCCGGACCATCCCTCGGCCACGGCCCGGGCGACCAGTCCGTCCCAGCTCTCCCCGGCTGCCACGCGGACGGCGGCGCCGCCACAGTCGTCCTGGGACTCGACCGTGATACCGGTCGTGGCCACGCGCACGACCGAGCCCGCGAAGCCCTCGTCGGCCACCAGCAGGTTGGAGCCGCCGGAGACGACCAGCAGGGGCTCGTCGGCGTCGTCGACCTCACGGACGGCGTCGACCAGCTCATCGGTGGTCTCGGCCGTCACCAGCCGCTGGGCCGGGCCACCGACCCGCATCGTGGTCAGGGTGGACAGCGGCGTGCCGTGCTCCTCGCGCATGGGGATGCGGACCGGCTCAGCCGAGGGCCACGACGGCCACGGCGCGGCCGAGCACCTTGTCGCCGTTGCAGCGCGCGGTGAGGTCGATCGTGGCCCGTCGGGCCTCGGGGTCGACGCTCCGGACGACGGCGCTCACCTCGATGTCGGCGCCGCCCTCCCAGGGGACCACGACCGGCTTGGTGAAGCGGGTGCCGTACTCGAGCACCCGGCCGGCGTCGCCCAGCCAGTCGGTGACGACGTTGAGCGCCGAGCCCATGGTGAACATGCCGTGGGCGATGACGTCCGGCAGGCCGACCGAGGTGGCGAACCGCTCGTCCCAGTGGATGCGGTTGCGGTCGAGGCTCGCCCCGGCGTACTGGACGAGGGACGCGCGCTCGACGTGGATGGTGCGCGAGGGCAGGGCCTCACCGGCAGAGACCTGCTGCGCGGTCCTCAGCGAGCTCATTCCTCTCCTCCCCTGATGACGATCGTCGACGTGGCGGTGCAGACCTGCTCGCCGTCCACGGTGGACAGCTCGCTGCGGGTGGTGACCATGGCGTGGCCGCCGGCCTCGCGCACGGCGTCCACGGTGAGCACACCGACGATCTCGTCGCCGGCGGTGATCGGCCGGTGGTGGACGAACCGCTGCTCGCCGTGGACGACCCGGCTGAAGTCGATGCCGGCCTCGGGGTCGGCGATGAGCTGCTTGTCGCACTGCTGGGCGACCAGCACCGCGAAGGTGGGGGTCGCAATCACGTCGCGGTAGCCACGGGCCCGGGCCACCTCGCCGTCGGTGTGCACGGGATCCGTCGCGCCGACGGCCTCCGCGAACTCGCGGATCTTCTCGCGCCCGACGGCGTAGGGGGCGGTGGGCGGGTAGGTGCGCCCGGCAAAGCTCGCGTTCACAGGCATGGCGTCACCTTAGGGGAGCGGTGGGCACAACAGGACGACCGCCCCTGCCGGCAGGGACGGTCGTCGGAGTGCTGGTGGCGGCGGGCCGGGTGCCCGCCGGCGGTCAGCGGGTCTCGCGGTGCGCGGTGTGGTGGCTGCAGCGCGGGCAGAACTTCGCCAGCTCCAACCGGTCAGGGTTGTTGCGGCGGTTCTTCTTGGTGATGTAGTTGCGCTCCTTGCACTCCACACACGCCATGGTGATCTTCGGGCGGACGTCGGCGCTCTTGCTGGCCACGGGTGAACCTGCTCTCGGAACTCAAGGGTGAAGAAGGAGGACGGTACGCCGATTCGTTCCTGCACACGGCGACGCACCAGATTACGCGACGACCGGACGAATCCGGAAATCGCGCTGGTAGCGGGAGCGGGACTTGAACCCGCGACACCACGATTATGAGTCGTGTGCTCTAACCACCTGAGCTACCCCGCCGGGGTGCCCGGAAAGCAGGATGGCCGCCGCCAGCTGACGCTGAGGGCGGCCACCCGTGCTCCGAACGGAGCCCCAATACGGAATCGAACCGTAGACCTTCTCCTTACCATGGAGACGCTCTACCGACTGAGCTATTGGGGCATGCAGGCAGCCGCAGGGCCACCCGGTGATGCGTCGAGAAAGATACACGGTTGCGGGCCCCGACACGAAATCGGTCCCCCGGGGCGGGACCGCTGCGGCGCCCGGCGCCGGCGTGGAGGACCGGTCACCCCCGGCGTGGCGAACCGGCCCGGCGTCACCAGCGGTCGTGCACCTGCGGACGGATGCGCTCGTCGTACAGGTCGGTGATCGCGGCCAGGACCTGCGGCGACAGCTCGGGGACGGCCGCAGCAGCGGCGTTGCCGCGGGCCTGCTCCACGTTGCGGGCCCCCGGGATCACCGTCGTGACGCCCGGCTGCTGGGTGACCCAGCGCAGCGCCGCCTGGGCCGGCGTCATGCCCTCGGGCAGGAGCTCGGCGAACGCGGCCGCCGCGTCCACGCCGGTGCCGAAGTCGACGCCCGAGAACGTCTCGCCCACGTCGAAGGCCTCCCCGCCGCGGTTGTAGGTGCGGTGGTCGTCCTCGGCGAAGACGCTGTCGTGCGTGTACTTGCCGGACAGCAGGCCCGAGGCCAGCGGCACGCGGGCGATGATGGCCACGCCCGCCTCCGCCGCCGCGGGCAGGACCTCCTCGACCGGCTTCTGGCGGAACGCGTTGAGGATGATCTGGACGCTGGCCGTGCCGGGCCGGGCGATGGCCGTCAGCGCCTGGGCGCACGTCTCCACGCTGACGCCGTACGCCGCGATGCGCTGTTCGGCGACCAGGGTGTCCAGGGCGTCGTACACGGCGTCGTCGGAGAAGACCTCCGTGGGCGGGCAGTGCAGCTGCACCAGGTCGAGGACCTCGACGCCGAGGTTCTTGCGTGAGCGGTCGGTCCACTGCCGGAACGCCTCCAGCGTGTACGCCGAGGGCTCCTGCGGCACGCGCCGGCCCATCTTCGTCCCGACGGTGACACCGGCCCCGGGGTGGGCCCGCAGGAAGTCGCCGATGAGCTGCTCGCTGCGGCCGTCGCCGTAGACGTCGGCGGTGTCGAAGAACGTCACGCCGGACGCGGCGGCGGCGTCGAGGACGGCCATCGCCTCCTTGGGGTCCACCGACCCCCAGTCGGCGCCGAGCTGCCACGTGCCGAGGCCGATGACGGATACCTGGCGGTCTGTCCTGCCGAGCGGTCGCTGTTCCATGCCCCATGCCTACCGCATCGGCGCCGGTCCGGCGCGCGCACAGACGGTACGGCGGTCTGCACAACCCCCAGGTTCAGCCTGGCCCGGCTCGCAGAACCGCCAGGTTTGGTGGGTTGCAGGCCGCAGAACCGCCAGGTTTGCGGGAGGGGGTCAGTCGGCGGTGTCGTGCTCGGCGTCGAGGATGGCGCGGGCGGCGGCGAAGCGGGCGATCGGCACCCGGTAGGGCGAGCAGGAGACATAGTCCAGCCCGACCTGCTCGAACAGGGCGATCGAGGCCGGATCGCCACCGTGCTCGCCGCAGACGCCCAGCTTCAGGCCCTCCTTGACCGAACGGCCCTTCTCCGCGCCGATCCGCACCAGCTCACCCACGCCGTTACGGTCGATCGAGGCGAAGGGGTTGGCGGGCACGATGCGTTCGTCGAGGTAGGCCGCGAGGAACGCGCCCTCGGCGTCGTCGCGGGAGATGCCGATCGCCGTCTGGGTCAGGTCGTTGGTGCCGAAGCTGAAGAAGTCGGCGTGTGCTGCGATCTCGTCGGCGCAGATGGCGGCGCGCGGCAGCTCGATCATCGTGCCGACCGTGTAGGTCAGCGTGGACCCGGCCCGCTCGAGCTCCTCGGCCATCACCTCGTCCACGAGGTCGCGCAGCCGTTCGAGCTCGGCGGAGAACGCGACCAGGGGGACCATGATCTCGACCCGGGGGTCGCCGCCGGCGCCGGCCACCGCGATCGCCGCCCGGGCGATCGCGCGGACCTGCATGCGGGGGATCTCGGGGTAGAGCAGGGCCAGCCGCACCCCGCGGGTGCCGAGCATCGGGTTCTGCTCGGTCAGCTTCTTGATCCGGGCCAGCAGGGCCTCCGCGCGCTGGATCTCGGCGCCGTCGGCGCCGGCCAGCTGCTGCCGCTGCACCTCCAGGGCCTGGTCGAGCAGCGAGGGCAGGAACTCGTGCAGCGGCGGGTCGAGCAGCCGGATGGTCACCGGCAGGCCGCTCATCGCGGTGAGGATCTCCTCGAAGTCGCCCTGCTGCATCGGCAGGATCTCCGCGAGCGCGGCCTCCCGCTCGTCCTCCCCGTCGGCCAGGATCATCCGCCGCACCGCCGGCAGCCGGCTCTCGTCCATGAACATGTGCTCGGTGCGGCACAGGCCGATGCCCTCGGCACCGAACTCCCTGGCCTTGCGGGCGTCCTCACCCGTGTCGGCGTTGGCGCGCACGGACATCCGGCGGATGCCGTCGGCCCAGCCGACGAGCTGCTGGAAGTCGGTGTTGATCTGCGGCGGCACCAGGTCGAGGGCTCCCTCGAACACCTGCCCGGTGGACCCGTCCAGGGTGATCGTGTCGCCCTCGCCGAGCACCGTGTCGCCGATGGTCAGGACCTTCCTGGCGGCGTCGATCTTGATCGAGGACGCGCCCGCCACGCACGGCTTGCCCATCCCCCGGGCGACGACCGCCGCGTGCGAGGTCATGCCCCCGTGCGCGGTGAGCACGCCCTGGGCGGCGATGACGCCGTGGATGTCGTCGGGGGTGGTCTCCCAGCGGACCAGCACCACCGCGTCGCCGGCCCGGCCGCGCTGCTGGGCGGTGTCCGCGTCGAAGACCAGGCTGCCGACGGCCGCACCGGGCGAGGCGTTCAGGCCCGTGGTCAGCGGCTCCTGCTCGTGGGTGGGGTCGATCGCCGGGTGCAGCAGCTGGTCGAGCTGGCCGGGCTCGACCCGGCGCAGCGCCTCCCGCTGGTCGATGACGCCCTCGGTGACCAGGTCGCTGACCACCTTGATCGCGGCCTGGGCGGTCCGCTTCCCGGTGCGCGTCTGCAGCAGGTACAGCGTGCCCTGCTCGACGGTGAACTCGATGTCCTGCATGTCGCCGTAGTGGTGCTCCAGCAGCGTCATCGTGTCCAGCAGCTGCTTGTACGCCTCGGGCAGCACCGACTCCATCTCGGCCAGCGGGCGCGGCGTGCGGATGCCGGCGACGACGTCCTCCCCCTGGGCGTTGAGCAGGAACTCGCCGTACAGCTCCTTGGCCCCGGTGGCCGGGTTGCGGGTGAAGCAGACACCGGTCGCGGAGGTGTCGCCCAGGTTGCCGAAGACCATCTGCATGATGTTGACGGCCGTGCCGAGGTCGTCGGGGATGTGGTTGGCCCGGCGGTAGACCGCCGCGCGCGGGTTGAGCCAGGACCGGAAGACCGCGTCGACGGACCGGCGCAGCTGCTCGCGGGGGTCGGTGGGCAGGTCCTCGCCCATGTGCTGGCGGGAGAGGTCCTTGAACGTGGCGACCAGCTCCTGCAGGTCCTCGGAGGTCAGGTCGGTGTCCTGCGCGACACCGCGGCGGGACTTCAGCGCCTCCAGTGCGTCGTCGTAGACGTGCGAGGGGACGGACTCGACGACCTCGCCGTACATCTGGATGAACCGGCGGTAGGAGTCCCAGGCGAACCGCGGGCTGTCGGCCTCGGCGGCCAGCCCGGCGACCGACTCGTCGGTGATGCCGAGGTTGAGGATGGTGTCCATCATCCCGGGCATCGAGTGCACGGCCCCCGAGCGGACCGAGACCAGCAGCGGCCGCTCGCTGGCACCGAGGACCCGGCCGGTGCGCTCCTCGAGGCGACGCAGGCGCTCCTCCATGGCTTCCTGCAGCCCCTGCGGCCACTCGCCGCCGGAGCGCATCGCCTCGACGCACGCCGCCGTGGTGATGGTGAACCCGTCCGGCACCGGCACCCCGATCCGCGTCATCTCCGCGACGTTGGCGCCCTTGCCGCCCAGCAGGGACTTCATCGAGGCGCTTCCCTCGGACAGGTCGTAGACGTAGGTGGCCGGGTCGCTCATCGGGTCCTCCTGGTTGGCGCGGGTGGGCGCGGGTCGGCACGGTGGGCGCGCGCGGTCATGGTGCTCCGGCCGCGACCCTGCGGCGGTCCTCGACCAGGTCGATGACCCGGCCGGCGGCCTCCTCGAGGGCGAGCGACGTGGTGTCGATGGAGGGGCAGCCGAGGCGGCGCTGGAGGGCGCTGACCTCGTCGAGCTCGTCGTAGATCCCGCTCAGCTCGGCGTAGCCGTCCTTGCCGCCGCGGGACCCCAGGGCCCGCACGCGGCGGCCGCGGATCGTCGCCAGCCGCTCGGGGTCGATGGTGAGGGCCACGATCTTCCACCGGTCGATGGCAAAGAGCGCTGCGGGGGCGGTGATCCCGCGGACCAGGGGGACGTTGGCGGTCTTGTAGCCCAGGTAGCCGAGGTACATGGACAACGGTGTCTTGCCGGTGCGCGAGACACCGACCAGCACGATGTCGGCGTCCACCAGCCCGTGGGTGGACTGCCCGTCGTCGTGCCGGACCGCGAACTCCATCGCGGCGATCCGCTTGAAGTAGTCGGGGTCGAGGCCGACCTGACGCGCCGGCACCCGCTCCGCCCGGTCGCCGCTCGCGGTCTCGAGCGCGAGCAGGGCCGGCCCGAGCAGGTCGCAGTGGGCCACGCCCAGCCGCTCGCAGAGCTCGCCGACCAGCTCGCGCAGCCCGTCATCGACGAGGGTGGAGAAGACCGCGACCCCCTGGCCGTCGGGCTCGATCAGCGCGAAGGCCTCGTGCAGGCCCTCGGCCGTGCTGATCCGCGGGTGCCGGACGATGCGCGTCGGGTGCCGCACGAACTGCGCCTGAGCGGCACGGGCCACGCGGGCCGCGGTGTCGCCGGTCGAGTCCGCGATCACGTGGATCTCGATGGGCGCGGTCGACATGCTGGTCAGGCTAGCCACATTCGGGGCCGCCGGGCCCTGTCTTTGGTCCCCGGGTTGGCCGGCGGGACGAGGGGGTAGGTCGAGGGCAGCCGTTCCGCCACGCGAGGAGAGAACCCATGGCCGACAGCTTCCGCAAGGGCGACCAGGTCGAGTGGAACAGCCACGGCGGGACGGCCCGGGGCACGGTGGAGAAGAAGATCACCTCCCGCACCGAGGAGGCCGGGCGCACCGTCGACGCCTCCGAGGACGAGCCGCAGTACCTCGTCCGGAGCGAGAAGAGCGGCGGCACCGCTGTGCACAAGCCGGACGCGCTGCGGCGCACCAACGACTGACCGACGCCAGCGGCGGCCCGCGGGGGTCAGAGCCGGCCAGAGCCGGCCGGCGGCGGCCGCGGCGGTCAGCGGCGCAGCCCGGCCGCCGTGGCCAGCAACGCCCTCGGCGTGAGCAGCCCCTCCCCCAGACCGAGCTCGACGAGGGCGTCGAACGCTGCCGGGTGGCGGGTCGCGCCGCGCAGGGCCCCGTCCACCACCCACGGGCGGCGGGCCAGGACCGCGGCCGCGGACGTGTGCCGCAGGTGCCGGCCGAGCCGGCGCCGCAGGTCCCGCCGGTACGCCGCCCCGGGGTTGCCTGCCGCCAGCCCACCGACTGCGGGGTCGCCTCCCGCCGCCCCACCGACCGCGGCGGCGCCGGCGCACGCACCGGAGAGCACCGCGTAGTAGATCCCCTCGCCGGTCATCGGGTTCACCAGGGACAGCGCGTCGCCCGCCAGCAGGACGCGGCCGTCGGGCTGCCGCGGCCGCGACGAGGACAGCGGCAGGTGGTGCGCCCGCCAGGAGCGGGCGTGGTGCGAGGCACCGGGCAGCAGCTCCTCCAGCCGGCTCAGCAGCAGCGAGCGCGACAGCGGCCGCCCCTCGCGCAGCACGGCGCCGTACCCGATGTTCGCCCGGCCGTCGCCGATGGGGAACGACCAGGCGTACTCCGGCCAGTCCTCGCGACCGAGGGTGATCCGCTGCTCCTCGCGCAGGTCGGCGCGCACCGGCGCGTAGCCGCGGAGGGCGACGGCGACGTGGCCGGGCCCGTTCGGCGCGAGGCCCAGCCCGCGCCGGAGCGTGGACCCGGCTCCGTCGGCGGCGACCACGGTCGTGGCGCAGAGGTCGCCGTCGAGCACCACCCGGTCGTGGCGCACCTCGAGACGGCGCACGGTGTGCCGGCGCAGAACCGCCCCCGCGCCGCGGGCCCCGGCGACCAGCCGGGCGTCCAGCACCTCCCGGGGTACGACGCGCACGGGACGTGCCATGGCCCCGCGGGCGGCCTCGCCCAGATCCGGCGGGTAGCCGAGGGAGAGCCTGCTCACCGGGGCGAAGTCGTCCACGATGCCGGGAAGGCCCAGGGTGGCGAGGACGTCCAGGACCTGCGGCGCGATCCCGTCCCCGCAGGCCTTGTCGCGCGGGAAGTCGGCCCGGTCGAGCAGCAGCACCGAGGCTCCCGGCCGCAGCCGCAACGCCGACAGCGCGGCCGCGGAGCCGGCGGGCCCCGCGCCGACCACGATGAGATCCCAGAGATCTGGCACCGGCCCAGTCTGCGTCAGCGGACGTCAGGCTGTACGGGATGCCGGAAGGACCGGCCGGTGCCACACTCGCGGGGAGGCCGGCGTGGGTCGCCGTGCCGGCAAGGGACATCAGGGAGGGCCCACCGTGCGCCGTCGAGCTCTTGGCACCACATCCGTGCTGGCCGCCGCCGTCCTGGGCGCCGCGTGCGCCACGGGCGCCGCAGGAGCCGCCCGAGCCGCAGGAGCCGCACCAGCCGCCGGCCCCGGCGGGACGGGGCCGGCGAACGGCGCGCGCGCCACTCCTGCGGCCGCGCACACGTTGCCCGGCGGCTACCGCCACCTCGTGGTCATCTACGAGGAGAACCACTCCTTCGACAACCTCTACGGCACCTGGGGCCCGGTCGGCCGGGACCAGGTGGACGGCCTCGCGCAGGCCCGCCGGACCCAGCGCACCCAGGTGGCGCAGAACGGCTCGGCGTACCGCTGCCTGCTGCAGGCCGACGTCAACCTGACCTCGCCGCCGCTGGCCGACCGGTGCGCCGACACCGCGCACGGGGTGAAGGCCAGCGCTTTCACCAACGGCCCGTGGCGCATCGACCGCTACATCGGCCCTGAGGACAAGACGTGCCCGCCGCCGACGGTCTATGCCCCCAATGGGGTGCGCAAGAACTCTCCGGGCGCGCTGCCCGGCGGCTGCACCCGCGACCTGGTGCACCGCTTCTACCAGGAGCAGTACCAGCTGAACGACGGCCGGCAGAACCGCTACGTCACCGGCTCGGACGCCGTGGGGCTGACCATGGGGCACTACGACACCCGCTCGCTGCCGATCTACGACTACCTGCACGGCAAGGGCGCCCCCCACTACGTGCTGGCCGACCACTTCTTCCAGGCGGCGTTCGGCGGCTCGTTCCTCAACCACCAGTACCTCATCGCCGCACGCGCCCCGGAGGACACCAGCAGGGGCGCCGGCGGCGCGAAGACCTCGGTGCTGGACCGGGCGGGGATGCCCACGCAGCTACCCCCTGTACAAGGCGTCGTCCGCCGTGGTCGACGGCCAGCTGACCCGCGCCTGCCCGGGCGGCAAGGCCGTGGACTACGCGCGGGCCTGCGGCTCGATCGCGGTCAACACCGTGCAGCCCTCCAGCCCGCCGTTCGGCTCCGGCCCGAAGATCCCGCTCATCGACGACGCGAAGTACCCCAACATCGGTGACCGGCTCAGCGCCGCCCACGTGTCCTGGAACTGGTACTCCGGCGGCTGGGACGCCGCCGCGGCCGGCCACCCCGGCCCGCTGTTCCAGTACCACCACCAGCCGTTCAACTACTTCGCCGCCTACGCCCCCGGCCGGCCCGGCCGCGCGCACCTGCAGGACGAGAAGCGGTTCCTCACCGCCGCGCGCCGGGGCACGCTGCCGACCGTGAGCTTCGTCAAGCCCTACGGCGCGGAGAACGAGCACCCCGGCTACGCCAGCGAGCCGGACGGCAGCGACCACCTCGTCGACCTGCTCAAGGCGGTCACCACCGGGCCGCAGGCCAAGGACACGCTGGTCGTCGTGACGTACGACGAGTTCGGTGGCCAGTGGGACCACGTCGCACCGCCCGGGCAGGGCACCAGCAAGGGCGTCCACGACGCCTGGGGCCCCGGCACGCGGATCCCCGCGCTGCTGGTCTCGGCGTCGATGACGCGGTCAGCGGTCGACCACCACGTCTACGACACGACCTCCATCCTCGCCACGATCGAGCACAGCCTGCACCTCGAGCCCGTCGCGACCAGGGACGCCCGGGTGGCGGACCTCGGCCACGCCATCGCCCTGGGCCGCTCGCACTGACCACTGCCACCGACCACCCGCACTGCCCCCGTCAGGAGGAACGGGGCGCGTACATGATCACGGCCACCCCGACGAGGGCGACCACGGCGCCGGCGACGTCGTAGCGGTCGGGGCGGAACCCGTCCAGGGCCATGCCCCAGGCGAGGGACCCGGCGATGAACACGCCGCCGTACGCCGCCAGGATCCGCCCGAAGGAGGCGTCCGGCTGCAGGGTGGCCACGAACCCGTAGAGGCCGAGCGCCACCACGCCGGCGCCGACCCACCCCCAGCCGCGGTGCTCGCGAACGCCCTGCCAGACCAGCCACGCGCCCCCGATCTCCAGCAGGGCGGCGAGCACGAACAGGGCTGCGGACCGGGCGATGTTCACACCACCGAACCTACGGTTTCCCGGCGCCCGGGCGGTCGGCGGTGTCAGAGTACGTGGACACCGGGCCCAGCCCGCGCTCAGGTTGCGGGCGCAGGATCGCGGGGCCGGCCGTCGTCCCGCACCTGGTGCCCGAGCGGAGGTCGGCGCCGAGTCGGGCCGATGCCCAAGGAGGGCTGATGCGTCGCAGCCGCCTGGTCCCTGCCGCCGCCCTCTCCATGGCCCTGCTGGCCGGTACGGCGCTGGCGGGCTGCACGTCCGGGGGCCGCACCCCGCCCGCGCCGTCCGGGTCCAGCGCCTTCCCGTCGCCTTCCTCGTCCGCACCGGGCAGCGGCGCACCCACCCAGCCTCCGCCGCCGAAGACGCCGTACCCGGACCCGGCGTCGGCGAGCGGCAAAGCCGTGTCGCTCTATGACTTCATCGAGTTCTGGGGAGACAACACGGCCGGCATGGAGGCCGACTTCGCCGAGCTGGAGGCGGCCGGCACCACGTGGGCGCGGCTGCGCCTCGCCTCCTCCCCCACGGCCGCGGACCGGTTCGCGGCCGTGGCGGCCGCCGCCGCCCGCCACCACATCCAGCTCATCGTCATCCTGGAGAAGCCGGCCCCGCTGCTCGACCTGGGCACGGCTGCCGACCAGCAGGCCTACCGCACCTGGGTGGCGCAGATCGTCCGGCGCTACCAGGCCTCGGTGCACTACTGGGAGATCCTCAGCGAGCCCAACCTGCGCTACACCTGGAACATCGACAGCAAGCACGACAGCGACCAGCAGGCCTACCTCGCCGCGGTGCAGCGCTACGCCACCCTGCTCAAGCAGGGCTATGAGACGGTCAAGGCGACCGACCCCACCGCGACCGTGCTGTTCGGGGGGCTGTCCGAGGCCAAGGTCGAGCGCTACCTGCGGGCGGTCATGACGACCGACGCCTCGCGGTACTTCGACATCATGGACTTCCACGCCTACGGCCAGACCCCCGACAGCGTCCTGTCCCGCTACCGGTCGTTCCGGCGCATCATGCACAGCAACCCGGCCTGGGCCGCCAAGCCGATCTGGGTCGAGTTCGGCTTCAACTCCTCCTGGAGCGACAAGGGCGGCTACTCCGGTACCGAGGGGCAGAAGGCGCGCAACTTCGTCAAGGCGACCAAGCTGGTGACCGCGGCGGGGGCGCAGGGGCCGATCTTCTGGTTCACCCTGCACGGCAACAACCCGGACACCCCCGGCTACGGCCTCATCACGCGGGACAGCCATGACCTCAGCCGGCGGCGGCTCAAGGCGTTCTACGCCCTGAAGGACATGCCGGCCCCACAGCCCCTCACGACCGGCAAGACCGCGTCGGCATCGTCCACCTCATCGCCCTCCCCCCGGGCCGGGTGAGCGGCTCACCGGCCCAGCAGGACGTAACCCTTGCCGGCTGCGAGGACGGGCATGGCGCCCAGCCGCTTCTTCGTCGCCCGGCTCAGCCCGTCGCCCCCCATCCGCGCGAGAACGGTGCTCGATCCGGCGGTGAGCTGCTCTGTCGCCATCCGCTGCCAGCGGGGGCTCCTGCTGCGGGAGATCCACTGGCCGCCCGGCCCCTTCTCCGCCGCTCGGTCGTAGGTCTGTCCGGTGAAGTCCACCGGCTGCGGGCACCCGCGGGAGAGGTCTCGACTGAGGACATCCATGAGGATGAGGGCGGTCGGGTCGTCGGCCACCACGCAGCCCGGCCCGCCCGCCAGCCGGCCCAGGTGGGCCCCGGGGAAGGGGGCGTTCAACGGCCGGCTCAGGGGGAGCACGGCAGCCACGGCGAGCACGCCCACCACGGCGGCGAGTCCGGTCACGGAGACGGCCCGGTTGGCGCGAGCCATGGCGACGCCGACCCCGACGCCGACCACCACAGCAAGGAAGGGCGCCGGGAAGGCGGCGTAGTGCTGGAAGTAGGTCGGCCCGACGAGAACGACGATGGTCGTGGCGACCGTCAGGAGGACCATGAGCCGGCCCTCCACCCGCGTCCATGCCGCCGCAGCCGCGGCCGCGACGACGAGCAGGGCGACGACCAGGAACGCCTCCCGAGTCGGACCAGACGCGTGAGAAACGTACGGTCCCACGTTGAGGATGCCCTTCAACCGGCCGGCGGTGGTGTCCGACATCCTCGGCCGCCCGAGCTGGTCCGCCACCACCATGCGCAGCATGGGCCCCGGAGCCATGGCGAAGAAGGGCAGCAGGAGCACCCCTGCGCCGACGACCACTCCCCCGGCCAGCCTCAGCGCCGAGGCACGGCCGGCGACCACCAGGTGCCACAGGAGGATGACGGCGATCGGCACCACGGCCCAGATCTTCATCCCCGCCGAGAGTCCCAGCAGGACTCCCGCCAGCATGACCGCCCGCCGGGTCGGGCGCCCGGCAGGCTGCCCGGTCGCCCGGCCCGACCAGGGAAGGAGCAGCAGCAGGCACAGCAGCACGAGCAGGGTGCCGATCGTCTCGATGGTGGTCCGGGACTCCCAGTACGTGGCGGGGAACCACAGCGCGTAGAAGACCCCGCTGACCACGGCCGCCACCATCCCGGACCGGCGCGCGAGCAGGGCGACGAGCACCGCGTTGACGGCGCCGATGGCCATGAACGCGAGCCGTGCCACGGCGAAGCCGGTGGGGTCGGACGTGAGGCGACCGAGGAGCGCGAACGGGGTCAGCGCGACGGCGATGCCCGGCGGGTGCAGGAGCACGAAGTCCGCGTAAGGGGTGCGCCCGGCCAGCAGCGCCGCCGCCGCGGTGAAGTGGACACCGTCGTCGTACACGCCAATGCCCAGGAGCCCACCTCCACGCAGCGTGGGCAGGAGACGGGCCAGGAAGGCCACCACCGCTATCGCGACGTACGGTGCGCACCGGGGCATCGCCCGGCCCGTCGGGGCGCGCTTCTCCTCGAGGTCGGGACTGAGCAGCCGGGTCATGGCGCCGAGGCTACCTGCGGGTGCTGTGCCGGTGCGGCCAGGCCGCCGTGGCCTCCCCAGCGACACGCACGCCCGCGCGGTCGGACTCCGCCGACGGCGACTGCCCGGCCGGTGCCCTCAGCTTCCGCCCCTGGTGCGCCTGCCCTCACGGGCCCTCGGACACCGGAGCATCACCTGGCGACCGGGCACACCCGGCCGTTTCCGTCGTACGCCGGCCCGTGCGCTGCTTGACTGGAGTCTCCTGCGGCGAGGGAGTCCTGTGGCACGACCGCGGATCGCGACGTTGACGATGAACCCCGCCCTGGACCTGTCCACCGCGGCGGACCGGGTGCTGCCCGAGCACAAGCTCCGGTGCGAGGAGCCGCGCTACCACCCCGGCGGCGGAGGCATCAACGTCGCCCGCGCGGTGGTCCGGCTGGGCGGTGACGCGGTCGCCGTGTACCCCGCCGGCGGCCCTCCCGGCGACCTCATCGACCTGCTGATGGAGCAGGAGCAGGTGCCCCGCCACGTCGTGGGCGTCCCGGGCTGGACGCGCGAGAGCGTCACCGTGCGCGAGCAGTCCACCGGCGTGCACTTCCGGTTCGTCCTGCCCGGTCCGCCGCTGTCACCCGCAGCCCAGGCGGAGTGCCTGGCTGCCCTCGCCTCGCTCGACCCCGACCCGGAGTTCGTCGTGGTCAGCGGCAGCCTGCCGCCGGGCACCGCGGAGGACCTGCTGGAGCAGGTCGCGGCAGGGTGCGGCCGCAGCGGCGCGCGCCTGGTCGTCGACCTGTCCGGCGCCCCACTCCAACGCGTGCGCGGGGCGGATCTGATGAAGGCGAGCCTGAGCGAGCTGTCCGGGCTGGTGGGCCGGCCGCTGGAGACGCCCGACGCCCGGTTGGCGGCCGCGCGGCAGGTCGTGCAGCAGGGCCGGGCCGACGTGCTCGTGCTGTCCCTCGGCGCCGAGGGCGCGCTGCTGGTCACCGCGCACACCGCCCGACGGTTCACCGCCCCGTCCGTGCCGGTCTGCAGCGCGGTCGGCGCCGGCGACGCGATGCTCGCCGGAGTGCTGGTGGGCCTCACCGAGGGGCGTGGCCTTGCGTCGGCAGTCGGCTTCGGCGTGGCCGCCGGCAGCGCCTCCCTGCTGCACCCGGGGACGACCCTGTGCACCCGTGAGGACACCGACGCGATGGCGCGAGAGGTCGGTGACGGCGTACTCGTGGGATGACCCCCAGAGGGACCTTCGGCTCTGCGTGGGCGCGGCCCGCGCGAGCGACGCTGGCCGGGTCGAGGTCGAGCCGTGGAGGTGCGGGATGCTGGTCCTGGTGGGGTACGCGAGCGCACACGGGTCGACGCGCCAGATCGCCGAGCGCGTCGGCAGCAGGATCGGCCGCAGCGGCGCCACGGTCCGTGTCGCCCCGGTCGGCGAGCTGCACGGCCTCGAGGCGTACGACGCCGTGGTGCTGGGCAGCGCGATCCACAACGGCGCCTGGCTGCCGGAGGCGACCGAGGTCGTCCGTGCCAACGCCGAGGTCCTCGCCGCGAAACCGGTCTGGCTGTTCAGCGTCGGGATGGTCGCGGCCCTGCCGCGCCGCCTGCAGCGCAGGGCACTGCAGGAGGGGCCCAAGGCGGTGGCTGCCATCGAGCGGCAGATCCACCCACGCGCGCACCGGCTCTTCTCCGGTGCCGTCCGCCGGGACCAGCTGTCCCGGCGCGGTCGCCTGCTCTTCTGGCTGACGCGGTGCCGCTACGGCGACTACCGGGTGTGGCCGGACATCGACGCGTGGGCGGCCGACGTCGCCGAACAGCTCCTCGACGCGGCGCGGCCGGCGACGTCCGGCTCGTCGTAGCCGTTCGGCGCGTCGGGCGCCGTTCCCCTCGGCGCAACCCGCCGCGCTCGTTGCGACCCGCCGGGGCCGCCGCGCCTCAGATGACGCAGCCGTCCGGCCCGCAGGCGGCCGCGTCATCGGACCCGGCGCCGGTGCCCGTCCCGACCATGGTCAGGGGGTGCGCCTCGCTCCAGGCCTGCTGCAGCGCCTCGAGCAGCTGCTCGGCGGGCTGGGCGCCGGACACGCCGTAGGTGCGGTCCAGAACGAAGAAGGGAACCCCGCGGATGCCGAGCGCGGTGGCCTCCGCCTCGTCGTCGCGCACCTGGGCGGCGTGGCGCTGCTGCTCGAGCGCCTCTCGGGTCTCCTCCGCGTCGAGGCCGATCTCTGCGCCGAGCCGGACGAGCACCTCCCGGTCACCGACCGCCTCCCCCTCGGTGAAGTACGCCCGCAGCAGCCGCTCCTTGGCCTCGTCCTGTCGCCCGTGGGCGGCGGCGAGGTGGATCAGCTGGTGCGCCTCGAAGGTGTTGGCGCCCACGGCCCGGTCGAAGCGGAAGTCCAGGCCCTCGGCCGCGGCGGCGGCGGTCATCGAGTCGAGCATCTTCTGCGCCTCGGCCCGGGTGGTGCCGTACTTGATGGCGAGCCGGTCGGCATAGCCCGCGGCGTCGACCCCTTCGGCCGCGGCGCTCGACGTCGCACCCGGGTCCAGCTCGAAGCTCTTCCACTCGAGGACCACCTCGTCCCGATGGGCGAAGCGCGCCAGGGCCGCCTCGAAGCGCCGCTTGCCGATGTAGCACCACGGACACACGACGTCCGACCAGATCTCGACCTTCACGCTGACCTCCAGCTCGTTGAACCGTCGCGGAGGCCAACCGGCCGGAGACCCGCCGGTATTCCCCTCCGCGAGCCCCATCGCCCGCCGAACGCAGGCGCGACGGCTGCCGGTGACCGACTCAGGGCAGTCCGGCGGGGTACTCCACCGACCGGGGCGCCAGGCGCAGGCTGCGCACGTGGACCGCGATCTCCTCCAGCGAGGCCGTCCACACGTCCGTGCAGGAGACGACGTGGGCCATCAGCTCGCCGAGCTGCTGGGCGCGCGCGGGCCGGCCGGTCAGGAACGGGTGGTTGGTCAGCACCCAGCAGCCACCGACCGACCGCAGCCCCTCGAACTCGCCCTGCCACAGCTCCCGGGCCTTGCGCGGGGTCTCGATCAGCCCGGCGCCGGAGATGTCGGGCAGGTAGCAGTACTGCTCCCAGTCATCGAGCGCCCACTGGATCGGGATCTCCACCAGCGAGGACGCGGACCCGGCGGCGGTCGCCAGCTCGTACGGCGCGTCCGCGTCCATCAGGCTCGAGTCGTAGAGGAAGCCGCGCTCGGCCAGCAGCGCCGGGCTGCGCCAGGACAGGTCCCACATCGGCGCCCGGTAGCCGACCGGACGGACGCCGGCCACCTCCTCGAGCGCGGCCAGGCCGCGGTCGAGGTGGTCGGCCTCCTGCTGCGCGCTCACCCCGGTCGGCTGCTCGTGCAGGTAGCCGTGGTGGGCGACCTCGTGGCCCGCCGCGACGATGTCGCGCACCACCTCGGGGTAGCGGTGCGCCGTGTAGCCCGGGACGAAGAAGGTGGAGCGGACCCGGTGGCGCTCGAGCAGTCCCAGCAGGCGAGGGACCCCGACGAGGGGACCGTAGGCCTGGTGGCTGATCACGCTCATCCGGTCGGCGTTCTGCGGGCTGCCCCAAAGCACCGCCGACTCGCCGTCCACGTCGAAGGTGAACGCGGCGGCGGCTCGCCGTCCGTCCGGCCACGCCACGGCGCCGGCGGCGGCGGTCATCGCCTGACCTGTCCGGCCATGATCGTCAGCAGCTCGTAACCGACGTTGGCCGCGGCGACGGCCGTGATCTCGGCGTGGTCGTAGGCCGGGGACACCTCGACGATGTCCGCGCCCACCAGCCGCAGTCCGCTCATCGCTCGGAGCACCCCCAGCAGCTCACGGCTGGTCATGCCGCCGGCCTCGGGGGTGCCGGTGGCGGGGGCGAAGGCCGGGTCCAGCACGTCGATGTCGATGGAGACGTACACCGGCTGGTCGCCCACCCGTTCGAGGACGCGGTCGACCACGCCGTCGACGCCGATCCGCTCGATGTCACGGCAGTGCACCACGGTGAACCCGAGCTCGGCGTCGTCCAGCAGGTCCTGGCGGTCGTACAAGGAGCCCCGGATGCCGACGTGAGCCGAGCGACCCTTGACGATGAGGCCCTGCTCGGCCGCCCGCCGGAACGGCGTGCCGTGCGTGTACGGCGCGTCGAAGTAGGTGTTCCACGTGTCGAGGTGCGCGTCGAAGTGCACCAGGGCCACGGGACCGTGCAGCGAGTGCACGGCCTGGAGCGCGGGCAGGGCGATGGTGTGGTCGCCGCCGAGGCTGAGCACCGGCCGGCCGGCGTCGGTCATCAGCGCCTGCAGGCCCTCTCGCGTCTGGGCGATCGCCTCCTCGATGTCGAACGGGTTCGCGGTGACGTCGCCGGCGTCGACCACCTGGGCGTCGCGGAACGGCTCGGCGTCCAGGGCCGGGTTGTACGGGCGCAGCAGCCTGGAGGCCTGCCGGATGTACGCCGGGCCGAAGCGGGCGCCGGGCCGGTACGTCACGCCGCTGTCGAAGGGCACGCCCACCACCGCGACGTCGTAGTCCTCGACGTCCTCCAGCCGCGGGAGCCGCGCGAACGTGCTCAGCCCGGCGTAGCGCGGCACCTTCATGCCGTCGACCTGTCCGACGACGCCGTCGTCATACCTCACGTGCTGCTCGGCCACGGCCGCTCTCCTGTCCTCGTGTCGATGTCCATCCGGATGCCGGCTCAGGCCCGGCTGCGCGTGCTGCCGCCGTTGGCCTGGACCACCTGGCCGACCATCGCCGACAGCCGGAAGTCGGCGAGCAGCGCGACCACGTCGGCCATCTCCTCGGCGCGCGCGATCCGCCCCAGCGGGATGTCGTCGGCGTAGCGCTGGTGGATGGCCCCGAGCTCCACACCGGCGTCCCGTGCGTCCACCTCGAGCTGCGGGGTGTCCGTCACGCCGGGGGCCAGCGCGTTGACGATGATGCCCTCGGGGGCCAGCTCACGGCCCAGGGTCTTGGTCAGGGAGATCAGGCCCGCCTTGGACGCGGCGTACGCCGTGGCGCCCGGCCAGCCGGTCACTCCCCACTCGCTGGACACCACCACGATGCGTCCCCCACCGCGCCGGCGCATCCCGGGCAGGACGGCCTGGACCAGGTGGAAGGTGCCGCCGAGGTTGGTGTCGAGCACCGCCCACCAGTCGTCGAGGTCGTGCTCGAGGAAGGGCGCCATGGTCATGTAGGCGTGGTTGGCCACGAGCACGTCGACGTCGCCGACCTGTCGGGCGACGCCTGCGACCAGGGCCCGCACCTGGTCCGGGTCGCTGACGTCGCCGGGGGCGCAGACGCCGCCGAGCTCGTCCGCGAGCGCGCGCAGGGCCGGGGAGTCGTGCCGGTCGTTGACCGCCAGCACCGCGCCCTCCCGGGCGAGCCGCCTGGCGTGCGCGGCGCCCATCCCCTGGCCGGCACCGGTGACCAGTGCGACGCGGCCCGACAGGGTTCCGTTTCCGTGCTGCTGAGACATCTAGATCACCGCTCCGGCGTTGGGGTTGAGCACCTCTCCGACGCAGAAGGTCCCCTCCTCGACGAGGAAGGCCACGCAGAGGGCGACCTCCTCGGGGGTGCCGAGGCGTCGCAGCGGCAGGGTGTCCAGGTAGGCGGGGGCGCGCCACGGCGAGTCCGGCCCGATCAGCGGGGTGTCGGTGGGCCCGGGCGCGACGGCGTTGACCCGGACGCCGCACGGGGCGGCCTCCGCCGCGAGGCTGCGCACCACGCCGAGCACCGCGCCCTTGGCGGCCGCGTAGTGCGCGTCCTCGGCGCCGCCGCCGACCGCCAGCTCGCTCGCGATCGCCACCACGGACCCGCTGCGCCGTTCCAGCATCCCGGGCAGCGTCGCCCGGGCCAGGTTGACGAGGCCGCCCACGTGCACCCGCATCATCCGGTGCCACCGCTCGAGGCTGATGTCCGAGACCGGCAGCATCTCGTAGTGCCCGGCGACGGAGACGCAGGCGCCCACCGGGCCGAGGCGGTCCTCGACCTCACGGACCGCGCGCTCGACCGCCGTGGTGTCGGTGACGTCGACGCGCACGCTGTGCGCGCCCACCGCCGCGACCTGCAGGTCGAGTGACGCCACGGCCAAGCCCCTACCGGTCAGCTCCTCGACCACCGCCCTGCCGATGCCGCTCGCACCGCCGGTGACCACGGCCACCTGAGGCCGGCCGCCGGAGGCGCTCACCGCGATCCCCTCGCGAGGTCGGCCCGCTCGTCCTCGGCCTCCTCGTCCTCCACGACCCTGGCGTCCAGGATGCCGGTCCGGACCGCCGCGAAGACGGCGGCACCGATCACCCCGAGGGCCACGATGAAGATCCACACCGACCAGTCGAGGAAGCGCTGGGGGTAGACGTGCCGCGGCCAGGAGATGTTGAGGAACTCGAACACCGCCCAGATGGTGGCGAGGACGGAGATCGGCAGTGCCGCCCGACCGAGGGTGTAGGGCCCCGGCCGCCACCTCCCTCTCAGCTGGACGACGACGGCACCCACGAGGGGGAACAGGAAGGCCAGGTAGAAGCCACCGGTGGTGAAGTTCACCATGAGCGTGTAGACGTTCGTCGCGACGTTGCTGAGCAGGAACAGCGCGGCCCCGATAGCGGTGGTCACCAGGATGGCGGCCGTGGGCAGCCGGGCGCCGGTGCTCAGTCGCGACAGGACGCGCGACCCGGGGAGCGCCCCGTCACGGGCGTAGGACCAGATGACGCGGGAGGCGGAGGTCTGCAGCGCCAGGAAGCTGGCCAGGAAGCCGATCACGAAGAGCAGCTCGACCGGCTTGGCGACTCCCGTGCCGAGCGCCGTGGTGAGGGTCTCGTAGACCGGGTCGGCGACGCTGCCCTTCGCCACCGCGCCCAGGTCGGGGATGGCGAGGATGATCGCGAGGCTGGAGTACATGACGACGATCGCGATGAAGGTGAGGGAGAAGATGACGGACTTGGGCAGGTTCTTGCGCGGTTCGTGGACCTCCTCGGCGATCGCGCCGGCGCTCTCGAACCCCACGAAGGAGAAACCGATGAAGGCGACCGCCAGCAGGAAGGGGCCTGACAGCGAGAGATAGCCCGGACCGCTGCCCGCGGTGCCCCCCTCGGTGAGCACGCTGAGGTCGTTCCGCCGGTGGAACAACAGCAACCAGGTGCCCAGCCCGAGGGAGCCGATGACCTCGGCGATGATGCTGGCGGTCATGAAGATCTTCAGCGCCTGCCGTCCCACGAGGTTGACCGCCGTGCCCAGCAGAAGGATGACCAGGGCGATCACGGCGCGCTGGGTGCCCGTCGGCGCCTCCACCCCGGCCACGTTGGCGACGAACCCCGCCGCGCCCAGGGCCACGGTCGCCATGGCGATGACCAGCGTCCACATGTAGGCCCAGCCGGCGAACCAGCCGTACGCGGTGCCGAGCAGGCGTCGTGACCACTGGTAGATCGACCCCTCCAGCGGCCACCGGGACACCAGCATCGCGAAGGTGCAGGCCACCAGCAGCTGGCCGCCGAAGACGAGCAGGAACCCCCACCAGAAGCTGGGACCCGCGGCGGTGACCGCCAGGCCGAAGATGCCGTACAACGCGACGATCGGCGAGATGAAGGCGAAGGCGAACGCGAACGAGGACCACAGGCTGAACTCACGCCGGAGTACGTGGCCCTCGTGGACGACCGGAGCAGGCTGCGTCATGGATCCTCGATCCTCCTGGGGTTGTTGGACCCACCATGGTGGGCGCGCACCGACGGCACAAGACTCAGGCTCGCAGACGCTACGGAGACACCGTCTGCGCATGTCGAGGTGGTGGGTTCCTCCAAGGCCACCGCTCGGCGCGGCGTGGTCCCGGGCTACGCTCGGCGGATGGAGGACCGCCCGGAGGACCGCCGGGACGCCACAGGCGGAGACATGGCCGGCACCACCTTGCAGGACCTGCTGGACGAGCCCTCCCTGCGGCTGAGCGCGGTCGACGGCAAGGACCGCGGGCTCGGCGCGACGGTCCGGTGGGCGCAGCCGACCGAGCTGCCCGACCCCTCGCCGTACCTGCGCGGGGGCGAGCTCGTGTGCAGCGTGGGGACCACGCTCACCGACCCACCACGGTGCGAGGCGTTCGTGCGAGCCCTGACGCGGGCCCACGCCGCCGGCCTCTGCTTCGGCGTCGGGGACGTGCACGACGTCGTTCCCCCCGCCCTGGTGGAGGCGTGCCGCGAGCACGGCGTCCCTCTCCTCATCGCGCCGCTCGGCGCACGGTTCAGTGCCATCAGCGAGTACCTCGCGGAACGCCGGGTCCACTCCCGGACCACGGCGACGCGGGATGCGGAGGTGCTCCTCCTGCGCCTGCTGGCGGGGCTGCGCTCGCACGCGTCGGTGTCGACGCTCCTGGACGGCGCCGCTGAGCTCCTGGGCGGCCGGGTCGAGCTGACGCTGGGCGGCCGCCTGGTCGCCGGCGCCGGAGAGGTGTCGCCCGACATGGCCGGCTGCGGCGACGAGGCGCTGCGCGCGCGGGTGCTCGACGACGGTGAGCTCACGTGGTGCGGCGCCTCGCGAGCGGCCGCGTCCCGCTCGCTGGAGCAGCTGACGCGGGTGCTCGAGGTCGCCCTGCGCGAGCGCGACGTGGAGGCGGCCCTGCGGCGCGAGCGCATCGGACAGCTGCTGCTGCTCCTTCAGGAGCGCCTGCTCGACCCGACGGCGCTGACCCCCGTGCTGCAGGACTCCGGGCTGGAGTCCGGGTCGCTGGTGGTGTCCGCCTGGCCGGGCGGCGCCGCTCCCCTCCTCGCGGCACAGCTGCCGGCCGCCGTGGTCGGCGAGGCGCCCGGCGTCACGCTGGTCCTCACCGCCACCTCGGCGGAGGTGCAGCCCGCTGCGGCCACGCTGTCGTTGCCGTGCGGCTACGGCACCCCCGTGCCGCAGGCCCAGCTGGCCCAGGGCGTCTCCCAGGCCCGTGCCGCCCTGGAGCTGGCGCTGGCGCAGGGTGGGGTGGTGGGGCCCGGGGGTCTGACGACGCTGGAGGGTCTGCTCGAGCAGCAGCCGGCCGGGCGGCTCGAACCGTTCGTCGACCAGCTGATGGCACCGCTGGTCGCCTCCGACCACCGGGTCGGGACCCACCACGTGCAGACGCTGCGGGCCTTCCTGCGCTGCGACGGCTCGCTGCAGCGCACGGCGCGCGAGCAGTACCTGCACGTCAACACCGTGCGGCACCGCCTCTCGCGCGTGCACGAGCTGACGGGCCGCAACCCGCTGGTCTTCGACGAGCGGGTGGCGCTGGCGATCGCGCTGTGGGCGATGGACCGGCGCGCCCCGTCGAGCCTCCGGTCCCCGTGACCGGTACGGACGAGCGCCGCCCGGCACCGACACGCAAGGGCCCCGGACGCGCCGCCGGCATCGGGCTCACCGCGCCGGCGGCGCCCCCGCACACCGACTCCGCCGACGTCGCCGTCACCTACCAGGTGGGGGCTCAGGCGTCGCGGCGGCGCAGGTTGACGGCAGCGGCGACGAGGACCACCGCCGCGTAGCCACAGAAGAGTCCGAAGCCCGTCCACGGACCCAGGGCCGAGGGGTCGGGGTGGACGTGGGTGATGGCCTCCCCCACCGTGTTCGGCAGGTACTTGTCGATCGGCTCCGCCCACGAGGACGGCAGGAACCGCACGATGATCGGGAGGACGAACAGCACCCCGAACAGTGCCGAGATCCCGGCCGCCGTGTTGCGGAGCAGGGCGCCCAGGCCGAGACCCAGCACGCCGACGACGGTGAGGTACAGCGCCGCGCCGAGCACCGCTCGCAACACCCCTGGTCCGCCGAGGGTCGTCTGCAGGTTCTTGGCCTTGAAGATCGACTGGCCCACCAGGAACGCGACGACCACCGAGGGGACGGTGACCGCCAGGGTCGTCATCGCGAACACCATGGCCTTGGCCCACAGGACGGGCAACCGCGCCGGCACGGCCGCGAAGGTCGCCCGGATCATCCCGGTGGCGTACTCGCCGGTGATCAGCAGGACGCCGAGGACGCCGATGGCCAGCTGGGCCAGGAAGATGCCGCTGAGGCTGCGGGTGGTCGGGTCGAACGCCGCCGCCTCGCCCGCGTCCCGCGGCGGCCAGTGACGCCACCGTCACCGTCGGAACCAGCACTGACAACCCGACGATGAACACGACGGCTGCGAGCAGTGAGAACACCGTGGACCGCAGGGACCGGAGCTTGGTCCACTCGGAGAGCACCACGCGGGCCTGCGTGACGTTCGTCGGTGAGGGGCGGGTCGTCGCGGACGTGGCGGTGGTCATCGGTCGGCTCCGGTGGTCTCGAACGAGCTGGTGTCAGCGGTGGAGGTGCCGTGGTACTCCACGGCGTCCTTGGTCAGGTCCATGAAGGCCTCCTCCAGGGAGGTCTGCTGGGCCGACAGCTCGAGCAGCGTGATGCCTGCCGCGCCGGCGGCCAGCCCGACCTGGTCGGTGGTCAGGCCGGTGACGTCCAGCCCGTCCGTGCCGACCGCCTCGACGCTCACGTCGGGGCCGACCAGCACCGCCGCCAGACCGTGCTGGTCGGTCGTGCGGACACGGACACGGTTGCCCGACGATGCGGCGATGAAGTCCTGGACGCTGGTGTCGGCGATGAGCCGCCCTCGCCCGACGACGATGAGATGTTCTGCGGTCTGGGCCATCTCGCTCATCAGGTGCGATGACACGAACACCGCTCGGCCCTCGGCGGCCAGCGACTTCAACAGGTTGCGGATCCAGCGGATGCCGTCCGGGTCGAGGCCGTTGACCGGCTCGTCGAGGATGAGGGTGTGCGGGTCACCGAGCAGGGCCGAGGCGATGCCCAGCCGCTGCCCCATGCCGAGCGAGAACCCGCCCGCCCGCTTGCGGGCCACCTCACCCAGGCCCACCAGCTCGACGACGTCATCGACACGGCGCCGGGGGATGCCAGCCGTCTGCGCCAGGGCCAGCAGGTGGTTGAACGCGCTGCGGCCGGTGTGCACCGACCGCGCCTCGAGGAGGGCACCGACCTCGTGCAACGGCGCTGCGTGCTCGCGGTAGGCCTTGCCGTTCACCCGGACCGTCCCGGCGGTGGGAGCGTCCAGACCGAGGATCATCCGCATGGTCGTGGACTTCCCGGCACCGTTGGGACCGAGGAACCCGGTGACCACCCCGGGTCGCACGGTGAACGTCAGGTCGTCCACGGCAGTCTTGGCGCCGTACCGCTTGGTGAGACCAATGGCCTCGATCATGGTGATCTCTTCCGCCGAAGGATGCTGGTGGCGGGTCCACCGGGCCGCGAGAGACGCCGGGCCCCCCGCGGCACTCTGACACACCCGCGCTCGTGAGAAGGGTGCCGGGCTTTCCTGTGGGAAACCTGAACCCGGCGCGCGCGGATGTGCCTCCCCGTCGACAGGTCGGCATGCCATAGTCCGTCCCCGTGTCGACAGCAGAGCAGCGCCCCATCCGTCCTCGCACGCCCCTTCCCGGGCTGCTGAGCAAGGTTCCCGCCGTCACCGGCCTCTTCTGGGTCACCAAGGTGCTCACCACCGGCATGGGCGAAACCGCCTCCGACTACGTGGTGCACCGCGCCGACCCCTTCCTGGCCGTCGGACTTGCAGCAGTCGCACTGGCAGCGGCGCTGGCGGTCCAGTTCCGGTCCCGCCGCTACGTGCCGTGGATCTACTGGGTGACGGTCTCCATGGTCAGTGTCTTCGGCACCATGGCGGCTGATGTGGTGCACATCGGTCTCGGCGTCCCGTACACCGCCAGCACGCTGTTCTTCGTGTGCGTCCTCGCCATCGTGTTCGCCGCTTGGTATGCCACCGAACACACCTTGTCCATTCACAGCATCCGCACCCGCAGGCGCGAGCTGTTCTACTGGGCAACGGTGCTCACGACGTTCGCCCTCGGCACGGCCGCCGGGGACATGACCGCGTCGACGATGAAGCTCGGCTACCTCGCATCCGGTGTCCTGTTCGCCGTCGTCATGGCGGCGTCCGCGGTGGCCCGCTGGCGCCTGGGGCTCAACGTCGTGGCGGCCTTCTGGTTCGCCTACATCCTCACCCGCCCCGTCGGCGCATCGTTCGCGGACTGGCTGGGCGTGCCGTCGAGCCGCGGTGGCCTTGACCTCGGAACGGGGCCCGTCACCCTCGTGCTCGTCGCCGCCATCGTCGTCCTCGTCGGGTACCTGACGATCACGCGAGCCGGCACTGCCGACACGGCGGACGAGGTGCAACCCTCGCCACCTGCCTCGGCCAACGTCTGAGACTCACGGCGTCCGCGGAGACGGAGCGGATCGCCGTACGAACCGGTCGACCTCGGCCGCAACGGTGCCCGGCGCGGAGAGCATCGGCAGGTGCGCCGCGCCGGGGATGGCGACGACGACGTCGGTGTGCAACCTGGCCGCGGTGGACCGCGCACTCGCAGTGTCCATCTCGGGATCCTGGCTGCCATGGATCACCGCCGACGGGACGTGGATCTGCCGCTCCTGGGTGTAGGTCAGCCCGATCAGCGGCTGGCGCAGGATCGCCTCGAGCGCGCGCTCGGCGCCCGGCACGCGGAACGGCCTGAGCCATGTGGCCGCATCGAAGGGGGGACAGTCCGGTCCGCACGCGCCGCGGTAGGCCCGCTCGGCCGCCCAGGGGTGGCGGGTCAGCAGACGGACGGCCGCGGTCGCGTAGGGATCCACGACCAGGCGATGCACCCAGGCCGGCCCCACGCCGTACGGCGTGCCGTCGCCGTCGAGGAAGACCACGCCACGCACGTCGGCGGCCTGGGCCCGTGCCAGCGCACCGACGATGGCCGCACCGCTGGAGTGCCCCACCAGGACCGCCGCATCGCCGCCGGCGGCGCCGAGGTGCAGCGCCGTGAGGAAGGCCGACAGCTGGGCGGTGTCGCCCGCCAGGGTGTACGGACCGCGCCGTTCGGTGTACCCGAACCCGCGGACGTCCAGGGCGTAGACCCGGTAGCCGTCGCCGGCAAGCACGGGACCGACCCGGTCCCACACGGCGGCCGACTCCAGAAAGCCGTGGACGAGCACGATCGGCGGCCCGGTACGGCCCCACTGCTGGTAGGACGACTCGATGTCCCCGGTGCGCACCCGGTGGCCGTGGGCGCCCAGCGGCGGAGCGGGCACGGTCCCCTCGCTGGTCGCGTCGTACGCAGCCGCCACGACAGTGACCGCCACGACCGGCGCCGCGACGGCCGCCACGACACGCCGCAGGCGTCGCCGCCACACTCCGCGGGCCTGACCGCTCACCCGGCCATCCTGACAGCACCTGCCGTGCCACTGCTCGCCGACATGGGGTGTTCGGTGCCGGGGACGGTTGACGCCAAAGGATTTTGCGCCCCGCTGACCCACGGTGGACCAGAGCCGGACGGAGTCCTTGCCAGGTCCCGACTCCGCGCCCCGGGAAAGGGATCTGCGTACGAGCCGAGGGCGCATGACGCCAGGGACCCGCTGGACCACGCCTGCCCAGGGTTGGCCCTGGTGGCGCGTCGGGTCCGTGGCCGCGTCCGCCGAGGCTCTATCGTGAGCCTGCACCTCGGGCAGGTCGACACGATCGCCGGGGGTGCCCGCGATCCTGGACGGCCTGTCCAGCCGCGGCTCGAGAGCGCTCAGCGTGAGCCATGTGATGGACGGAGCAGGATGACTGATCGGCGACGGCGCGGTGGCCCAAGGACTCGACTCCTCTCACCGGCACGGAGGCCGCCCGTCGTGCTGGCATGCCTGGGGCTGCTCGGCGCCCTGACCGGGTGCAGCGGCACGGCCGGCACGGCCGGCACGTCCGCCACGGCTGCCGCGTCCTCCACGGCCACCGGGCCGGCCTCCCCGAAGGCCACCGCGACCACCCCGGCAGGGGTGAACGTGTACGCCCACGACGGCGCCGGAAAGATCCAGGGCGCGGCCCGGACCGCCAAGGCCCTGGTCTACGTACCCAACACCCTGTCCAACACCCTGCAGGTCATCGACCCCCGCACCTACCAGGTCATCGCCCGCTACCCCACCGGCCACGAACCCCAACACGTCGTGCCCAGCTGGGACCTGAAGACCCTGTGGGTCAACGACGACCTGGGCAACGACCTCATCCCGATCAACCCCCGCACCGGCACACCCGGACCCAAGGTCGCCGTCGACGACCCCTACAACCTCTACTTCACCCCCGACGGCACCCACGCCCTGGTCATGGCCGAACGCCTGCACCGCATCGACGTCCGCGACCCCCACACCATGGCCCTGCAACGCTCCCTACCCGTCCCCTGCGACGGCATCAACCACGCCGACTACGCCGCCGACCAGTCCTTCTTCGTCGCCTCCTGCGAGTTCAGCGGCAAGCTCCTGGTCATCGACAAGAACGCGACCAAGATCCGCACCGTGATCAACCTCAACACCGTCCACACCCCCGGCGCCACCACCCCCATGCAAGCCATGCGCATGCACGGCCCCCAAGCCGGACTACGCCCCGGCGCCAGCGCCATGCCCCAAGACGTCCGCCTCACCCCCGACGGCACCCACTTCCTGGCCGCCGACATGCTCCGCAACGGCATCTGGGTCATCGACGCCCACACCCTGAAGATCACCCGGTTCCTACCCACCGGCAAAGGCACCCACAGCATCTACCCCGACCGCACCGCCACCCGCCTGTTCGTGGCCAACCGCGACGCCGGCACCATCACCGTCCTGGACGCCACCACCCTCAAAACCCTGCACACCTGGCACCTGCCCGGCGGCGGCTCCCCCGACATGGGCGGCGTCAGCCCCGACGGCCACACCCTCTGGCTCTCCGGCCGCTACGACAGCGTCGTCTACGTCCTGGACACCACCACCGGCAAGCTCCTCAAGAAAATCCCCGTCGACAACGGCCCCCACGGCCTGTGCGTCTGGCCCCAACCCGGCCGCTACAGCCTCGGCCACACCGGCAACATGCGCTGACCTCGCGCCCGACGCCAGCACCGTAGCCGGGGGACGGTACGGCCCTCTCCCCCCGCTACGTCGGGACAACCCGCCCGGGTCATCCATCGCCGCAACGGCGCAGTACTCGGCGCGGTAGCGCGCCGTCATGAACAGGGGCAAGAAGAATGGTCTGGAAACACCGGTGCCAGCACGACACTGCGAGGGACACCGTCGCTCGCCCGCCATCGCGAGGTCATCGAGCGGTCGTACCGTGGCTGCTGCTCTCCCTGACGGCCTGGTCCGTCACCGCCTGCGCCACCACCGGCCAGGGCTCCCGGCCACCCGTCGACGCTCCCGCGTCGGCGGCCGCCGCGTCCCCACACCGCACCGCCGCCCCGACGAGTCGGCCGGCGGAGCCAGGCATGTCGCGTGACAGCTCCCGCGCGACAGCGACACTCGCCTTCGCCGGCGACGTCCACTTCGAGGGAACCTCGGCGCGCGCCCTGACGCAGAGCTGGGGCTCCGCGGGACGCGTTCTCGCAGGCGCAGATTTGGCGGTCGTGAACCTCGAAACCGCCGTCACCCGCCGTGGCACGCCGGCCCCGAAGCAGTACACCTTCCGTGCCCCCGACAGCGCGTTCGACGCCCTGAGGTCTGCGGGGGTCGACGCGGTCACGCTGGCCAACAACCACGGCATGGACTACGGCCGCCAAGGGCTGCAGGACACGCTGGCCGCCGCCGCGGTGCACCACATGCCGCTCCTGGGCGCCGGCCGAGACGAACAGCAGGCGTTTGCTCCGATGCATCGCACCGTCAAGGGCATCCGCATCGCCGTCCTCGCAGCAACCGACGTGCTCGACACGTTCGCGACAGATGAATGGGACGCCGGTCCGGCGAAACCCGGTTTGGCCTCCAGCAAGGACCCCGCCAGGCTCATCGCCGCCGTGCGTGCCGAATCGGCGCACGCCGACGTTGTCGTGGTGTATCTGCACTGGGGCCATGAGATGACCACGTGCCCCACCCCGCGCCAGCGCCAGCTGGCGGAGCTGCTCGCCAACGCGGGCGCAGACCTGGTGGTCGGCAGCCACGCGCACGTCCCCCAGCCGGGCGGAAGGGTCGGACGCGCCTATGTCCAGTACGGGTTGGGCAACTTCGTCTTCTACGCCAACACGCCGGCGACGCGACGATCAGGGGTGCTCACCGTTCAGGTCGGCGCCGAGGGGGTCCGCAGCGCCCGCTGGCAACCGGCGACGATCAACGACGGCCTGCCGGTGCTCGACCACGGTGCAACGAAGGCCGGGTCTGTGCAACACCAGCTGCTGCAGCCTCATTGCTGAACAGCTGCGCCAACACCGGGCACACGCCCAGTGCCACCTGCACTGAGCGTTCCGAAACGGGCAGGACGGCCGACGTCAGCGCGCCCAGGGACCGGGCCGCTTGTTCCGGCTCGCTGCAGCAGCGAGTCCCTTTGGTCGGGGTACATGGCGGCCGCGGTTGCGCCTAAGGCGCACTATGGCAGTGGCATGATCAGCGTCAAGCGCGCCGGCGCGGCGACCAAGGGGCGACGTGCGTGGACGACGGCTTCTCCTGGCCAGAGGACCTCCGAACACCCTTCGAAACGCTGAACGCGGCGCCTGGAGGCCAAAGGTCCGCTACCCGGTGCCGCCGATGTCCATTTTGCCTTCCTCTAACCAAACGTCCCCGAGAGTTGAGCCGGGCTCGGTCAGCTGGACGTCTTAGGGCCCGACGCGACGGAGGCACGATGACCCGACTGCTACAGACCCTTCTAGCTGGAGTTGTCATGACCGCCGCCGCGGGCTGTTCCCACACCAGCGGGCAAGCTGGAAGCACGCCCAGCGCCCCGATGGGTTCAACCCAGCACGTATCAGCCGAGCCCACGTCTGCAAACCAGGGAGCACACCTGTCGCCGAGTGGACAGGCAGGTGGCTCTACCACTCGGAGAGGGATGCCGCGCCCGGACCACGTGGTCGTTGTCGTCATGGAGAACCGTTCCTACGCCGACGTCATCGGCAGACCCCAGGCGCCCTACATCAACTCCTTGGCGCGTCAGGGAGCGCTGTTTACCAGGTCCTACGCCGTGACGCACCCCAGCGAGCCGAACTATCTGGCGCTGTTCTCCGGCTCGACGCAAGGGCTGACCAACGACTCCTGCCCGCACACCTACCCCGGGGACAACCTGGGGCAGACCCTCCTCCAGCGCCGGCGAAGCTTCGTCGGGTACTCCGAAGGTCTACCTGCCACGGGCGCGCTCGACTGCACCCATGGGGCGTACGCCCGAAAGCACAACCCGTGGGTCAACTTCTCCTCGGTTCCGAAGGCGGCTAACCAGCCGCTGACCGCCTTTCCCACCGAGTTCGGACGGCTGCCGCGTTTGTCATTCGTCGTCCCTGACCTGAACCACGACATGCACGACGGCACGGTGGCCGCCGGGGACCGGTGGTTGAGCATCCATCTGGGCCGTTACGCGGCTTGGGCGCGCACCCACAACAGCCTGCTCGTCCTCACCTGGGACGAGGATGACCGCAGCCAGGGCAACCACATCGCCACGATCGTGCTCGGCGCACACGTCCGTCCCGGGCTCTACAGCGAACGGGTCGATCATTACCGGGTGCTGCGCATGCTGACAGACCTTGAAGGCGTTCCGCCCATCGGCCGCGGCGCTGCCGCCCGACCGGTGACCTCGGTGTGGACTGGCTGATCCGACCCTGCCAGAACATGGGTCATCTGCCGTTCTTGGGCGACACGGCTGGTGCCTGACCGATCGAGCCGGTGGCCTCGTTGACGCCGCGTGGGCTCCATCCCCGCCGGCGAGGATGGAGCCCAACAACATGCTGATTGGAGCGACCGGGTTCTCAGTGCCCCTGCGGTTGGCCGGTTGTCGGGTCCAGCACCAGTGTGCCGGTGTTCCCGTGTCCCGGGTGGTCCCCGAAGGTGAACATGTTGGCCAGGGTCCCGGCCTTCTCGTCGAAGGAGTGGTTCCCGATGCGTCCGGTCCTCCAGTTGTCCTCCACGAATCGCAGGATGGAGGTCTGGTCGGTCACGGAGTGGTCCACAAAGTTGCGCTTGGCGTACGGGGAGATCACCAGCAGCGGTTGGCGTGTGCCGTATCCGCACCGGTCCTGGTAGCCGCCGGAAATCCGCTCGGCGTTCCCCCCGCACGTCCCGTTCGAGGTGAGGGCGTCGTGGGCCGGGTCGGAGGACTGGTTGACGATGGGACCCATCCTGTGGTCGTACCAGCCGTCGCTGTCGTCGTAGGCGAGGACGACCGCGGTGCTCTTCCACTCGGGCGTCTTCTGCAGCCGGTTGATCGTCTCGACCACGAACCGCTGCTCGTCCAGCGGGCTGCTGTAGCCGGCGTGGCCGTCCTGGTAGGCCGCGGCCTTCAGGAAGCTGACCGACGGCATGGTGCCGGCCTTGACCGACGACCAGAACGAGGTCAGGTCGTACTGGTGATTCGCCGCGCCGTCGTGCCCGATCTCGGCCACCGATGCCGGCGGGGTGTGCTTGAGGTTGGCCGTGCTGGCGTAGTACTGGAACGGCTCGTGGTGGGGGATGTAGTCCTTGCTGACCACCCCGCCGACGTTGGTGTGGGTGGCCGCACAGTCGGCGAAGCCACCCTGGAACCAGCCCCAGCTCACGTGCCTGGCGTTGAGCAGGTCACCGACGTTCCTGTTCTTCGGGTCGGTGGAGGTGCTGCTGTCCCGGCTGTCGCAGGTGTCGCCGGCGGGCTGGGGGTCACCGATCACGGTGCCGCTGCTGGTTGGAACGGCGTCCCCGTCGACCGAGAATCCGTGCGTTTGTCCTGAGACGAGGTTCAGCGCGCCAGGGGTGGAGGGGCCGAAAGTGGTGCCGTAGGAGTTGTCGCTCATGGCGAAGTGCTGGGCGTAGTTCCACAGGCCCGTGACGGTGTTGCCGTCGTAGTACCCCATCACCAGGCCCTTGCCCTTGCCGTAGTCCGAGCAGGAAGCAGTCCCACGGCCGACCGTCTCGACGAACCGGTCCATCAGCCCGGAGTCGAAGGCCTTCTGCTCGCCGGTGTAGCTGTGATCCTGGTCGCAGGTCTGCGCCTGGGCCCGGGACAGCCGGAACGGCTGGACGGAGTTGGGGTTGTTCGGCGCCTGCAGGGACACGTTGAGCCCACTGACGCTCGGCGTGTCAGCCCGGGCCTTGAAGCGCGGCTCACCGGCCGCGTTGGCGGCAATCGGGTAGGTCGCGAAGTAGTGGTCGAACGACACGTTCTCCTGGTACAGCACGACCAGGTGCTTGATCGGAGTCGTCGTTTCGGACGCTCGTGGTGCGCCGTGGTTCGCCAGCGCCGGCACGCTCGCGCCGACCAGGGCCAGCGCCCCGGCTGCGGTGATCAGCGGCGTACGGGCCCGACGACGAACGGTGGAGGTCAAGGTCACGAAGGCTCCCCGAAGTAAGGTGTGGACCGTCCGCGTGACGGCCGCGCCGGAACGGTCCGCCCACCAGACGACCACCAGGTGTGCAGCCCAAGTCCTGGAGGTGAACGCTGCGGCAAATCGGCTCGCATCCCCTGCGCCTGCGTCATCTCTGCCGAGCCGGTCGCACACCACAGAGACGCGAACGCCGCTGAACCGCGGGCGCCTTCACCCATGCGATGAGGCATACCGTTAGGGGCCTAGCAGCGTGTCGTGCGGCGATGCCGGCCTGCCAGGACGAGACTGGCCGACTGACCGAGCCGACCGACGAGTGAGAGCGATTCCGTGGAGCTGACCTACCTGCACGCCGTCCTGCTGGGGATCGTGGAGGGGCTCACCGAGTTCCTGCCCGTGTCCTCCACCGGGCACCTCACGATCACCGAGAAGCTCCTCGGGCTCACCGTCGACGACCCGGCGGTGACGGCGTACACCGCCATCATCCAGCTCGGGGCGATCGCGGCGACGCTGCTCTACTTCGCCAGGGACATCTGGCGGCTGCTGATGGCCTGGGTCGGCGGCCTGCGCTCGGCCTCGAGGCGCGAGGACCACGACTACCGGCTGGCGTGGGCCGTGATCATCGGCTCGGTTCCGGTGGCGGTGGTCGGCCTGCTCGGCAAGGACCTCATCACCGGCGCCCTGCGCAGCCTGTGGGTGGTGGCCCTGGCGCTGATCCTGTGGTCGGTGGTCATGTGGGCCGCCGAGCGCCGCCACGAGCTGCTCGAGCGCCGCCGGATGACCCGCGGCGAGGGCGGCGTCACGCTGCGCGACGGCCTCGTGATCGGGCTGGTGCAGTGCTTCGCGCTGATCCCCGGCATCTCCCGCTCGGGCGCCACCATCTCGGCCGGCCTGTTCGCCGGGCTCGACCGCGTCACGGCGACCCGGCTCTCGTTCTTCATGGCGATCCCCGCGCTGACGGCCGCCGGGCTGTACGAGCTCAAGGACGTCGACGTGGCGGTCCTCGGCATCGGCCAGATGCTCGTCGGCATCGTCGTCGCCTTCGTGGTGGCCTACGCCTCGATCGCCTGGCTGCTGCGGTTCGTCGCGGGCCACCCCATCACGGTGTTCGTCTGGTACCGCGTGGCGCTCGGCGTGCTGCTCATCGTGGCCCTCTCCGCCGGCTGGCTCACCGCGGCCTGACCCCCGTCGATGACCCTCCACCTCGCGCCCCTACCGCCATGTGGAAGCTTGTGCCGCACCGCGGCACAGCCGTGGCCCATGGGGTCCTCCACCACGTAAAGCGTCACAGGCAGAGCTACTCGGCAGCCATGGGCGCGGCCGTCACCCCTCATGGGGCGGCGTCGACGTCGGGAAGGGTCACACCGAACGTGGTGGGTGCTGCCTGAACGAGATACAGCCGCCCCCCGGCCGCTTCTGCCATGGATCGAGCCAGGGCCAGCCCGATCCCGTGGCCGGACCCCCCGGACGTCCCGCGTTGGAACAGCTGGCGTGGGTCGAGCAACAGCGACCCTTCATCGCTGACTCCGATGGTGACGGCCTCGCCCATTTCGTGGACGGACACCGTGACGACCCCCCGACCATGACGAAGGGCGTTGTCCAGCAGTACGTCCAGGATCTGACCGGCAACGCCACCGGGGACTGGGACGGCTGCCAGATCGGCCCCCAGACGAACGCTGAGTCGTCTGCTCTGACCGGCCAGCGGTCCGTGCCAGCGGTTCTCGATGTCCGCGAGGACGTCACCGATGGCCTGCGGCGGTGCGACAGGTGTGTCATGCGGTCGAAGCTTGGCCAGCTGCAGGAGCTCCTCGACGGTCTCACTCAACCGGCGTACCTGCGCGCTGGCCTCGAGAAGTGCCGGCGTCGAGTCGGCGTGGCGGTCCTGGTGAATGCGTGCCAGCGCCGCCTCAAGCCCGAGCTGAAGTCCGGCCAACGGCGTCCGGAGCTGGTGTGATGCGTCGGCGCTGAAGTGGCGTTCCCTGTCCAGCAGCTGGGTCAGGCGGTCGAGCATCGCGTTGTGCGTGCTGGCAAGTCGATGGATCTCGGGTACGGCGCTGAGGTCGGCGCGGGCGGTCAGGTCGCCGTCAGCGACCCGCTGCGAGGTGGCAGACAGCGACTCCAGTGGCTGGCTGAGGAGCCGAGCCTGTCGCCGTGCCACCAGCACGGCCAGCACCAGCGCGACGGCGGCAAGAATCGTCAGCAGCAACCATGCGACGGCGACCCGCCGCCAGACGGTCCCGGTGCTGACGGACGCGCGTACGACACCCACGACGTCCTCGGCGGACGACACCGGCACCGCTGCGACCAGGGCGTCGTTGACCTGGCCATCAGCGATCACCCCGGCCGAGGCCTTCCGCGTGACCGCATCGGCCAGCACCGGCCCGTTCCCCGCTTGAAGCCGCAGGTGGAGGTCGTAGACACCCACCTGTCTGCCCGCCCGCTCGGCGGGGAGCTCCGCCGGGTCGTTGCTGTTGAAATGCGGCCCCACCCGCACCGCCGCGGCCAACGCCGCTCGTTCCAGCTCACGGTGCGCCTGGTTGAAGAACGAGGCACGGACGAGTACGGCGAGTGGCAGCGCAAAGAGGACGAGGGCGGCGGCGACCGCGAGCATGGCGACACGGACGATACGTTGACGCATGGCCCCATCATCGTGCGCCCGGACGGCAGCAGTGGGTCTGCGCGCCTCACCGCAGGCCCGAGTCGGCGGTTTTGCCTTCCCCTAACCGCCGCGCGTCCTGCGCGTAACCGGCGCCCGCCTACGTTGGCTCATGTCCCCCCAAACCGGCGCCCTGGAGAAGTCATGACCTCGCGCACCACCACTCTCGCCGTCGCTGCGTCCGCCGTCGTGACGGTCACCCTGGCCGCATGCTCCGGGTCGGACCCGTCGGCGGGCGCAAGGACGCCGTCCGGATCCACCACGACCGCGGCCTCCCCCAGCGTCGGTGGGCGGGACGCGTCGACGCCCGCTGCCGGCACGCGGTCGCAGCCGGCGCCTGTGGCAACCGAATCCAACCCTCCTGGCGACATCCCGGACACCCAGGTCTACGTGGTGTTTGCCCCGGCTGGGCAAGGGTTCGCGGTGAAGGTCCCCGAGGGATGGGCTCAGTCCCGCAGGGGCAACACCACCACCTTCTCGGACAAGCTGAACCGGATCCAGGTGTCGACGTCCAAGGCGGCGTCTACCCCGACGACCGCGTCGGTGCGCGCCGCCGATGTGCCGGCCCTGCAGGCCACCGTCGCCAAGTTCGCCATCGGTGGCATCAAGCAGGTCAACCTGCCTGCCGGCCCAGCCACTCTCCTCAGCTACCAAGGCGACTCGGCGGCCGACCCAGTCACGGGCAAGGTGGTGCGCGACGCATTCGAGCGCTACATCTTCTACCGTGCCGGACACCGGGTGGACCTGACGCTGGCCGGGCCGACGAACGCAGACAACGTCGACCCATGGCGCATCGTGTCGGACTCCCTGCGGTGGCGATGATGCCGACGTCGTCGGCGCTGGAGGCCCGCAACCTCTACCGCTTCTTTCGGACCGGCGAGGAGGAGACGCTGGCGCTGCGTGGTGTTTCCCTGACGGTCCACCGTGGTGAGACCGTCGCTGTGATGGGCCCTTCAGGATCGGGGAAGTCGACCTTGCTCGCCTGCCTGGCAGGGTTGGACGAACCCGCTGGTGGCATGGTGCGAGTCGGCGGCGAGCGGGTCAGCCACCGCCCGGAGTCCGAGCGGGCGCGCATCCGGGCGCAACGGATCGGCGTGTTGCTTCAGGCGCGGAACCTGCTGCCACACCTGGATGTGCGAGCCAACATCCGCTTGGCCCAACATGCCCGTGGCGGCGAACCGCGCCCCAGCGTGGACGCGCTGCTCGAGCAAGTGGGACTGGCGGGTCGCTCTCACGCGGTGCCGAGCGAGCTGTCCGGCGGTGAGCTGGCGCGCGCCGGCCTTGCTGTCGCACTGGCCAACGATCCGGACGTCGTGCTGGCCGACGAACCCACCGGCGAGCTCGACGGCCAGACCGAGCAGCAGGTCCTGACGCTGATGCAGGAACACGCCCGCCGCGGAGCCGGCTTGCTCCTGGTCACGCACAGCCCCGACGTGATGCGCATTGCCAACCGGGTGATCCAGCTGCAGGACGGGGCGGTGGTGTCATGACTGACGGCGAACCGCTCGTGAGGTGCGCCGATGCGTCGCGCACGTTCGGCGCCGGTGCTTCCGCCGTCGTGGCGGTGCACGGCACGACCTGCACAGTGGCGCGGGGCGAGCACATCGCCATCGCGGGACCATCGGGCTCCGGCAAGTCGACCCTGCTTCACCTGATGGCCGGTCTCGAGCTGCCCACCCGCGGAGAGGTGAGCTGGCCACAGCTCCCCGGTTCCGCCGAACAGCGGGCCGCCCGCATCGGCGTCGTGTTCCAGAGCCCCAGCCTGGTGCCCGCGCTGGACGTGGCGGAGAACACGGCGCTGCCGCTGCTGCTGGCCGGCCTGGAGGAGAAGGCGTGCAGTGCGCGGGTCGAGGAGGCGCTCGCGCTGCTCGAGCGTCGGCGACCTCGCGAACAAGCTGCCCGAAGAGCTCTCGGGCGGACAGGCCCAGCGTGTCGCCGTGGCGCGCGTGCTCGCTCAGCGTCCGGCGCTGGTCCTGGCGGACGAGCCGACCGGGCAGCTCGACCGTGCCACCGGGCAGCGGCTCATCGAGGTGCTGCTGACCACCGCCAAGCAGATCGGAGCCGCCCTCGTGGTGACCACCCACGACCCGGCTGTCGCCGAGCGCCTGGACCAGCGCTGGTTCATGCACGAGGGCCGACTCGCAGGACCGCCATGACCGAGCAGGTGCGACGGATGACGCTCATTTGGCTGGCCGGGCTGCTCCGACGCCGAAGCGGCCGGTTGCTGGTCGTCGCGGTCGGCATCGCCCTGGCCGTGGCCCTCATCGCGGCTCTTGGGGCGTTCCTGACCGTCGTCCAAGGCCACCATGACCGCCCGAGCCCTGCGCTCGGTCGCCGTGGACTGGCAGGTCCAGGTCCAGCCCGGCGCGGAGTCCGCCTGTGGCGGCAACGGTCAGTCGCGCCGTCGGAGTCACGGCGCCGCGGAGCGGTGCACTTCGCCAGCACGTCCGGCTTCCGCGCCACCGCCGGCGGCACGCACCCAGACCACCGGACCCGGCGTCGTCCTCGGCCTGGCCCGACCTACCGCACCACCTTCCCCGGTGAGATCCGCCAGCTGAGCGGGTCCCGCAACCGGCGTCCTGGTCGCCCAGCAGACGGCCGCCAACCTGCACGTCCGGCCCGGGGACGTGATCACGATCGGCCGGTCCGGGGACCCGCGACGTCACGGTCAGGGTCGCCGGCGTCGTCGACCTTCCGCAGGCGGACTCCCTCTTCCAGAAGGTCGGCGCCCCGCCACAGTCGCAGCCGTCGGCTCCGCCGGACAACGTGATCGTGCTGCCCGAGGCCACCTTCGCCTCGTCTGTCGGCCATGCCGCGGCAGCGGGCCACGGCGGCGGTGACCACGCAGATGCACGTCGCCCGCGACGGCCGCCTCCCGGCCGACCCGGCCGCCGCCTACGAGCACGGTCGTCGGCGCCGCGCACAACCTCGAGGCGCACCTGGCCGGCGCCGGTGTGGTCGGCAACAACCTCGGCGCGGCCCTGGACGCCGCCCGCGGGGACGCCGCGTACGCGCAGATGCTGTTCCTGTTCCTCGGGCTGCCCGGCGCGGTGCTGGCCGCGCTGCTGACCGCCGCGCTGGTCGCGGCCGGCGCCGACCGCCGCCGGAACGAGCAGGCGCTGCTGCGCACCCGCGGGCTTGAGCCGCGGCGGATCGCCGCGCCTCGCCGCGGTGGAAGCCGTCGTTGTCGGCGCCGGCGGTGGGGCGCTCGGGCTGCTCGCTCGCCGCGCTCGCGGGCCGGTGGCGCGTTCGGGCCCTGCCAGCTTCGGCGCCAGCCCCGGGGCCACGGTCGGCTGGTTCGGCTCGGCCTTCGTCGCTGGGTCTGCTCATCGCCGCGGCGCACCGTCCTGGTGCCGGCCCTGCGCGACCTGCGCACGCTGACCGTGGCCGAGGCCCGGCACGCTCGTGCGGCCGCCCGCGCTCCCCGTGGTGGATGCGCGTACGGGCGTGGACCTCATCCTGCTCGCCGGCGCCGTGGTCGGTCTTCTGGGCCTCCAGCCGGCAACAACTACAGCCTCGTCCTGGCGCCCGAGGGCGTGGCCGACCATCTCGGTCTCCTACTGGGCCTTCCTCGGCCCGGCCCTGCTGTGGTTGGGCGCCGGCCTGCTGCTGTGGCGGCTCGCCGACCTCGCTCTCGCCCACGGCCGGCGCCCGCTGGCCCGGCTGCATCGCGCCCGCTGACCGGGCGCCTGGCCGCGACCCGGCGGCCGCCAGTCTGTCCCGGCAGCGGCGGCCGCTGGCCCGCGCGATCGTGCTGCTCGCGCTGGCGGTGTCGTTCGCCGTCTCCACCGCGACGTTCAACGCCACCTACCAGCAGCAGGCCGAGGTCGACGCCCAGCTCACCAACGGAGCCGACGTCACCGTCGACCCACTCCCCCGGCGCGCCGGTCGGTCCCGAGCGCCGGTGCCGCCATCGCCGCGGTCGCCGGGCGTGCGGCACGTCGAGCCGCTGCAGCACCGGTTCGCCTACGTCGGCGCCGACCTGCAGGACCTCTACGGGGTGCGCCCCGCCACCATCGCCACGGCGACCGCCCTGCAGGACGCCTACTTCCAGGGCGGCACCGCGGCCCAGCTGATGGCCAGGCTCGCCGGCCAGGCCGGACTCCATCCTGGTCAGCGACGAGACCGTCAAGGACTTCCAGCTCCACCCCGGCGACCTGCTCAACCTGCGGCTGCAGGACAGCCGCACCAAGGCGCTGCAGACCGTGCCGTTCCACTACGCCGGCATCGTCAAGGAGTTCCCGACCGCACCGAAGGACAGCTTCTTCGTCGCCAACGCCGACTACGTCGCCCAGGCGACCGGGTCCGACGCGGTGGGCGACCTTCCTGGTCGACACCGGCGGCACGCAACCAGGGCCGGTCGCGGCAGCCCTGCGCCAGCGGCTCGGCACCGTCAGCCACCGTCACCGACATCACCCAGACGCGTGCGCAGGTCGGCTCCAGCCTGACCTCCGTCGACCTGGCCGGCCTGACCCGCCTCGAGCTCGCCTTCGCCGTGCTGCTGGCCGCGTGCGCCGGCGGCCTGGTCCTCGCTGCTCGGCCTGGCCGAACGGCGGCGGACCTTCGCCATCATCTCGGTTCTCGGCGCCCGGCGCCGGCAGCTGCGCGGGCTGGTCCTGAGCGAGGCCGTGCTGGTGACCGTCGGCGGCCTCGCTCGGCGGGGCGCTGATCGCCTGGGCGCTCTCCGAGATGCTGGTCAAGGTCCTCACCGGCGTGTTCGACCCGCCGCCGTCAGCCATCGCCGTTCCCTGGCGGCTACCTGACGCGTCACCGTCGTCACCGTGCTCGCCGCCCTGGCTGCCGCGGCCGCGCTCAGCGCTCGGGCCTCGACCCGGCCAGCCGTGGAGGAGCTGCGTGACCTGTGACGGCCACCGGCAGTGGGCCCGGTTGGGCCGCACTGGCCCGCATAGGATCGGCGGCATGAGCCGCGCCGGTCCCGACGACACGCTCACGGTGCTGCTCATCGAGGACGACGAGACGATCGGACGACACCTGCAGCTCGGGCCTGCAGACCGGCGAATACGACGCTGACGTGGTGCCGCACCGGCTGGTCGGGCCTGATCGAAGCTCCGCGCGGACACCGCCTCGACGCTGGTCCTGCTCGACCTGGGCCTACCGGACATCGACGGCGTCGAGGTCGCCCGCACGCTGCGCGGCGAGCACCCCGGGCTGCTGCTGGTGATCCTGACCGCGCGCGGTGACGACATCGACGTCATCGTCGGCCTCGACGCCGGAGCCGACGACTACCTCGTCAAGCCGTTCAGCCTGACCGTGCTGCTGGCCCGGCTCCGGGCCCACCTGCGCCGCCGCGCCCGTCGCCGGTGCCGCGACCCGGGCACCGAGCCAGCTCGGCGACCTGACGTTGGACCTCGCGGCCCGGCGCTGCCTCCTGCCCGGACACGAGGTCGCGCTGCGTCCCAAGGAGTTCGAGCTGCTCGCCGCGCTGGCGGGCCGCCCGGGGCACGGCCGTCACACGCGAAGACCTGATGGCGGAGGTGTGGGACGAGAACTGGTTCGGCTCCACCAAGACCCTCGACGTCACCATGGCCGTCCTGCGACGGCGCCTCAGCGAGCAGCCGACTTGGCCGGCGCGGCGCGGCTGCCCACGATCACCACCCTTCGCGGCTACGGCTACCGGCTGGACAGCCCCTCCTGAGCCAGTCAGCAGGAGGCCAGACCGACGTGAACGGTGGCCGGACATCATCCGGTCGGCAGCGTCAGTCGGAAGGCCGCGCCTCGTTGCGAGGGCATCACGGTGATGGCACCGCCGGAGGCGACCACCAGCCTGCGTGCCAGTGCAAGCCCCAGTCCGGCGCCGTGGTGGCCATCAGCAGGGTCCCCTCGCCGCCCGGCCTCGAAGACGGCCTCCCGGGACTGCGGAGCGATGCCCGGACCGTCGTCGAGCACGTCCACGAGGACGGCGTCGGCGGTCCCGGACACCTCCAGGCGCACCTCATGGACGGCATACCGGAGGGCGTTGTCGACGACGGGCGCAAGGGCCCGCTCGACGACGGCGGCGTCGACCCCGGCGCACGTGTCGCCACCTCGGCAGAGCACGGTGACCGCCACCTCCGAGCCGACCTGGGCCACGCGCGCGGCCAGCGCGGTCACGACCTCGGCAGCGTCGCAGCGACCAGCAGGGACACCGGCATCGGTGCGTGCGGTGGCCAGCAGTGTTTCGAGGATGTCGACGCAGCTCCTGCGCACTCTGGGCGATCGAGGCGTGCGCGGTGGCCAGCTCCTCCGGACCACGTGTGCGTTCCTGGAGCAGGCTCGTCTCGGCCACGATCCGAGCCAACGGCGTGCGGAGCTCGTGCGACAGCTCCGCGGCCAGCTGCTTCTCGTGGCGGAGGCACCGCCGCCAGTCGGGCCAGCAGGGCGTCGAGGGTGCGCGCCAACTCCGCCAGCTCGCTGGGCCGCTGGTGGTCGCCGAACCTACGGGAGATGTCGTGGACGCTCCAGGCCTGCGCCTGTCGCGTCATCGCCTCCACGGGCGCCAGGGCCCGCGTCACCGCGGCGCGGACCACGAGGAAGACCCCGGCCAGCAGCAGGACGGCGAGCGTCGCAGGATCCCCAGAGCGCGGCGAGCTGTGTCTGCGCGTAGGGAGCCAGGCTGACGGACGTCACCACGGTCGCCACCTCACCGCCCCGGGCGCGGACCGGGTGGACGTACAGCCGGACCGACCCCGGCGGATCGGTCTGGCTGAAGCCGGCACCGCTCCGGCGAGCATCGACGCGCGGCGCCCGAGACCTGTCTGCAGAGGCGGCCCCTCCACCAGGCGACGGCCCTGGAAGATCCACGTGCCCACGTCGATCGCCGCGTCGCCACGAGTGTCGTGGACGACGACGGAGCCGGTGGGAAGGACGCCCAGCGTGCTGGCCGCAGCCTCCGCCCGCACCTTGAGCACGTCGTCGGCCTGAGCCGCCAGCCGGTGCGCCAGCACCACGTTGAAGGCGACCGTCACCACGGCCACCCAGAGCGCGAGCCCCACTGTGGCGGCCAGGGTCACGCGCCCGCGCAGGCTCCTGGGCCTCCTCACGCGTACCGGTATCCCACGCCGTGTGCGGTCGTGATGGCCACCGTGTCGTCGGCTTCTGCGAGCTTTTTTCGCAGCCGCGCGACGTACTGGTCGAGCGTGTTGTCGCTGACCATCGCGCCGTCCGGCCACGCGGCGGCGACCAGCGCGCGACGACGAACGACCTTGCCCGGCACTGCCATCAGTGCCGCGAGCAGCCGGAACTCGGTGGGTGTCAGCGAGTAGCTGCCGGAGGACGACACCAGTGAGTGTGTGAGTGGGTCGAGGTGGGTCCGGTCTGGATGGCCCTCGGTCATCGTCTCGCGCCGACGGGCAAGTGCCGACACGCGGGCCAGCAGCTCACCGAAGTGGAACGGTTTGGCCAGATAGTCGTCCGCGCCGGCCGCGAAACCGGCGAGAACGTCCCCCACCTGTCCCCTGGCCGTCAGGAACAGCACGGGGGTCTGCACGCCGCGAGTTCTCATGGCCTGACAGACATCTCGCCCGTCGGAGTCGGGCAGGCCGATGTCGAGGACCACCACGTCGAAGTAGGCCCCGTCCCCCATCCGGGCGAGGGCGGAGCCGCCGTCCGGCACCGTGGCCACTGACATACCGTGCTCACGGAGCCCGCGCGCCACCGTGTGCCTCAGCGACGCGTCGTCCTCGACCACCAGCACCCGGCAGGCTTCCATGGGTGAAGTATCGCCACCCCGCGTGGGCAGCCCCACGGTGGTCACCACCGTGGGGCTGCCGACAAGCAGGCGGCTGCGACGTACATGGCTGCCGACTGGGCTCAGACCGTTGCCGACTCGCGCTCGTCGTCCTCCCGCGAGGCGAGCAGGGCGTCCTTGCCCGTGACCGTCAGGTAGATGACCAGTGCCAGGATCGTGGCCAGGAAGAGGATGCTGGTGCCGATGGTTCCCAACCCAAGGCCGCCGTCGCCCGGCGCCTGTGAGAGGTAGTCACCCGTCGACGCCCCAAGCGGCCGGGTCAGGATGTAGGCGACCCAGAAGGCAAGCACCGCGTTGAGGCCCAGTCGGAAGTGCGCGATGGCCACCACGGCGATGACCGCGGCGAACATCAGCGCAGACAGCAGGTACCCGACGTTCAGCTTCTCGGCGACCAGGTCGCCGGCGGCGGTGCCCAAGGCGAACGTGAAGAGAATGGCCAACCAGTAGAAGGCTTCGCGCCGCGTCGAGGTGATGCTGTGGATCGAGAGCGTCCCCTCGCTGCGGTACCACGCGGCAAAGGTGACCGCGAGCGCCACGGCGAAGATCACGGTCGTGGTCGTCAGCGGCACGCCGAGGTTGTCGGTCAGGTTGTCCGTGATCAGCGTCCCCACCACGCTGATCAGCACCACCGCCAGCCAGTAGACGGCAGGCACGTACCGCCGGGCCCGGAACTGGAAGAAGAGTGCGACCAGCAACAGGGCGCCCATGATGTAACTGGTCGTGGTGAGACCGAGGTTGAGGTTGGTGTTGAGGAAGTCCGCTGCCGTCTCTCCGACGGTGGTGGCCATCACCTTGATGACCCAGAAGTACACCGTGACTTCTGGGACCTTGCTCCACATCTGCGCGCGCCAGCCCTGGTCGGGCCGGGCTTCGTTGTTGGTCGTCATGTCGACGACCATGACACGGGAGGCCTGAACACCGCCTGAACGCTTCGCGGTGCACCGGGGGGGAGCCCCGCACGGAACCTTCACCCTGCCGCACAGGCCCCGACATGCGGCCTCCTGACTAACTACTACTCTTTCGGTAGTACGGCCGTCGGGGTCGTGCACTCCCCTGCCCGACCGGGCGCGGACCGCGAAGGACGTCGAATGGCACTTCTGCACGCCTCAGCAGTGGTTGCGCTGAACCCGCTCGATCCGCACAGCCTGCTGTCCAGCCTGGGGGCGCTGGGGGTCTTCCTGGTCCTCTTCGCTGAGACCGGCCTGCTCATCGGCTTCTTCCTGCCCGGCGACTCGCTGCTGTTCACCGCGGGACTGCTGTGCACCACCGGTGCGAGCTCGGGCCTGCACCTGTCGCTGGCCACGGTCCTCCCAGCGGCCGTGGCGGGCGCACTGCTGGGCGCGCAGGCTGGCTACCTGATCGGCTTGAAGGCGGGTCCACCGCTCCTGGACCGGCCCGACCGACCCCGCCTGCAGCAGGGGGTGGCGCGCGCTCAACACGCGCTGGACCGCTACGGCGCCGGTAAGGCGATCGTGCTCGCCCGGTTCATTCCGCTGGTCCGCACCGTGCTCAACCCGCTGGCCGGCGCCGTGCGCGTTCCGGCGCGCACGTTCACCCTCTGGCAGGTCGTCGGCGGCGTGGTCTGGGCCGCAGGGGTCACCTTGGCCGGCTACGCACTGGGCTCACGCATTCCCAACGTGGACCACTACCTGCTGCCCATCATCGCGGTCATCATCGCGATCTCGCTCACCCCCGTGCTGCTCGAACTGGTACGCAGCCGCCGCACCCCGGCGACCGCGGCCAACGACCGCTCCTGAACGCCGCGCACCCGTGAGCCTGGTTGCCGTCGTCGGCGCGAGCGTCGGAGCCACCGCGTGCTTCTCGGTCTCCACCGCCCTGAAGCACCGCAGCGCCGAAGGCGTGCCGGAGACAGCGGGCTACGCACCGCGCAAGCTGCTACGGCTGGTCGTGGCCACGGCACGACATCCGTTGTACCTCGCGGCGCTCCTGGCCGACGGGGCCGGGTTGGCGCTGCAGGTGCTGGCGCTGCACATCGGCGCGCTGTCGGTGGTACAGCCCCTGATGACGACGGCTCTGGTGTTCTCACTGGTCGCCGCGCATCGCATCGCCCACACGCGCATCAGCGGCCGCGAGCTCAGCTGCGCGGCCCTGCTGGTGGTCGCACTGGTGGGTTTCCTGCTGGCCTCCGGCACCGCGGACGCGGCCACGCATGCCGCGCAGCCGGCAGACCGACTTCCCGCGGTCCTCGCCGGCGCCTTGACGGTGGCCCTCGCCGGGACATGCGTGTGGTTGGCTCGGCGGCTGCCCTCCGGCGGTGCGGCTGCGCTGATGGGTGTTGCCGCCGGCGCCACCTATGCCTGCACCGCAGCGCTGATCAAGAGCTGCGCCAACATCGCGGCCTCGGGGCCCGTTGCGCTGCTGACCAGCTGGCAGCTCTACGTCTTCGTGGTCGCCGCCGGCGCCGGTCTCCTCATGGCACAGCTCGCTTTCCAGGCAGGGCCGCTGTCTGCGAGCCTGCCCGCCACCGCCACGGTTGACCCGCTGCTGAGCGTCGCCATCGGCGTCTGGGTGTACGACGAGCGACTCAACCGCGGCGCGGGCTGGGTGGTCGCCGAGGTCCTCTGCCTGGTGGTGCTCTCGATCGCCGCCGTCGTCCTCAGCCGTAGCCAGGCGGGCCCCGACGACCGCGGTGGGGCCCGTCACGACAGGTCGGACCAGGCGACCCGGGCCTCGGCACCCTGAGTCCTGCCCCGGACCGCTGAAGCCCCTGCGCCTGCACAGGCCTCATTCCGGCGCGACCTGTGGTCACTGCGCGGTGATGGTGAAGTCGTCGAGCGTCTTGCCGAAGTCGGTGACGGTGAGCACGTGCAGCGCTGTCGGGGTCACGTCGATGCGAAGGTGCTCATGGTGGACCCCGCGCACCGCCTCCCAGACCGGCATCGGGCCGAAGTCGTCGTAGATGCCCGCGCCGCCGCCGCCGGTCAGGACGTAGACGGTGCCCTGCCCCTTCTGGACGTGCGCGCGGTCCCGCGAGACCACGGTCCCGCCACGCAGGGGCAGCGTGCGTTCGTAGTTGTGCTCGTGGCCGCTGAGAACGAGGTCCACGTGGTGCTTGTCCAGGGTCGGCAGCTCGTCGTGGACGAACTGCTCGTAGGCGCCGTGGCGTTGACCGGAGCTGTAGAACGGGCGGTGGTCGAAGGCCACCGTCCAGCGCACGAGGGGGTCGTGGCCGGCGGCGGTGAGGTCCGCCTCCAGCCAGCGCCGGAACGGGGTGCCCGGACCCATCGGCACATAGGTCTCCGGCAGCGCCACGACGTGCACCCCCGCGTAGGTGAACGAGTAGTAGTCCTCGTGAGCGGTCGGCGGCAGCACGAAGTGACCCTTGAAGTCGGCGATCGGGTCGGGGTACACGCCCGTGGGGTCACCGGCGGGGAACTCGTGGTTGCCCACCGTGGGCATCAACGGCGCAGTCCTGGTGTAGGCCTGGACCTGGTCGAGCCACTGGTCCCAGATTCCCGGGCCGTGCTCGTTGGCGTAGCTGAGGTCACCCGCTCCGAGCACGAACGACGGATGGTCCGCGGCGATCCCGGCGATGACCCGGCACGCCGCGTGGTTGTGGGTGCAGTCGCCCTGGTCGGCGAACGCATCGAACCGGAACGGCGCCGGCCGGGCCGGCGCCGTCGTGAGGACGCCCTCGGAGACCGTGCCTGCCCGTGACCGGATCGCGTAGGGGTACCTGGTGCCCGGACGCAGCCCGGTCACCTGAACGTCCTCGTAGACATCCGGGCCCACAGGCCGCGGCGACGTGGCGTGAGCCGGCAGCTCCCGCCATCGGTGGTCGATCTCGACCAGTGCGCCGTTACCCGCCCACGGGGTGCTTCGCCAGGCGATGGCCACCGTGGTCCGCGGGTCTCCGACCCAGCTCAGGTGCACCTCATCGACCTGGGTGCTCCCGCGCAGCGGCCACACCGTCGACTCCGCGGTGCCCCTGCCCCCCAGCAGGTAGCCCAGAACGACCGCGAGCGTCGCCGCTGCGCCCACCAGGAGCGCCAGCCGACGACCTGACGCCTCCCTTCCGGGCGACGGGCGACGAGTGCCGCGGCGCACCAGCCGCAGAGCGTGTGCCGTGGCGACGCGCCCCACCCGCCTCACCATCGGCCAGGCAGACGACCGGAGGCCCGTCGGGTCCCCGTCCGCCCACTCAGTCGCGGGCGCCCGCCCGCGCCATTCAGGCACTGCCCTTCGATCGCCATGGCCCGCCCTCCGTCAAGGTCACGCACCGTCGCGGAACACCTCGACCCAACCCTGTGCTCATGGGAGTTTCCTGAACCTGGGCCGCCAGTCCCCTGCACGCCAAGCCAAGGGGCACCGGCCGAAGGGCAGTCGGCATCGGGCGGACAGGTTCGTGGCCTAGCCTGACAGCACTTGGCCGTCCACCAGCCCAGACGATCCGCCCGTGACGCCTGGGGCTGTGCTGCCTACGCCCGAGAGGGCTCGGTGGCAGCGGCCGCCCGTCCGCAGGCTCGCGGGCGGAGTGCCTCACTGGGCTCTGGGGGGCGCCGGGGCCGTGATCCGACGCCCGGGTCGGCCCAGGATGGCTCAGGGCGGCTCCGGACCAGGGCCGAGGACATCCGACGCGAGGCGACCGGGCCCCGCAGAACGAGGCAGGAGGGTAGTCACACATGGCCGACGTTGCGTCCCGTGCGGGCCGGAGCGGGGAGGGGCCGACCTGGCTCAGCGTCGCGCAGGCCACCGCCCGCCGCTGGGAGGGGGTGATCGTCACGGCCATCCTCGCGGCGGCCGCGACGGTCTATGCCTGGGACCTCGACCTGCAGGGCTGGGCCAACGCCTACTACTCGGCGGCGGCACAGGCGGGCGCGCACAGCTGGTGGGCCGCCTTCTTCGGCAGCCTGGAGGTCGGCAATGCCGTCTCCACCGACAAGCCGCCGGCGGCGCTGTGGCTGATGGACCTGTCGGTGCGGCTGTTCGACCTGTCGAGTTGGAGCGTTGTCCTGCCACAGATCGTGGAGTCGGTGGGGACGTTGTTCGTCCTCCACCGCACCGTTCGGCTCCTGTCCGGTCGGCGAGCAGCTTTGGTCGCGACCCTCGTCCTCGCCACCACCCCGGTGTTCCTGGTCCTGGCCCGGTTCAACGACCCCGACACGCTGCTGACGCTCCTCGTCACCTGCGCGGCGTACTGCACCGTGCGTGCCACGCGGTCCGAGCACCCCGGGTGGCTGGTGGGCACCGGGGCGTTGCTCGGTCTGGCCTTCCTCACCAAGTGGATGGTCGCCTTCCTGCCCGCCCCGGCCATGGCGCTGGTCCTCCTCAGGTCCGGCACCCGGGGCCGTAGCCATCAGCTCCGACGGCTCGGGCTCGTCGCCGTCACGACCGCGGTGGCCGGGCTCTGGTGGGTGGTCGCGGTGCTCTCCACACCGGCCGGCGCACGACCGTATGCCGACTCCAGCGGCGGCAGTGTCATCAACCTCATCGTGGGCCAGAACGGCTTCAGCCGGCTCGGCACCGGGGGCGGGTCCGGCGCCGATCCGGTCTCCGGGGCGCCCGGACCGCTGCGGCTCCTGACCCAGCCGTTCAGCGGTCAGATCGGCTGGATGTTGCCGCTGGCCCTGTGCGCCCTCCTCGTACCCACGCTGATCTCGCGGCGGCCGAGCCTCCCGACGGGCTACCTGCTGTTCGGCGGCTGGCTCATCGCCACGACGACCGTTTTCAGCCTGATGTCGGGCCCCATGCACCCCTACTACACCTCGCTCGCCGCGCCCGCGGTGGCTGCGCTCGTCGGCATGTCTGCCGCGGACCTGTGGGGCGCACGTCGGCTTCGCGAGGGGCTTCTGGTGGCCCTTGCCGGTGCTGCGTACTCCGCCCACGTGGCGTACAGCTACCGGCTCGTGCCCCCGTGGCCGACCCTGCTCATCCTGGGCGCTGCCCTGCCCGCCGCCCTGCTGTTGATCCGGGGGGCCGTTCCTCCGGGGCGGTCAGGGCAGCTGTTCCTGGCGGCGGCGACAGCGGGACTGGGGGTCTCCCTCCTGACCGGCCCCACCGTGTTCGGGCTGGCGACCCTGCAGCGGCCGGTCACCGGTGCCAACCCGCTCGCCGGCACCGGCCGTGCTCCCGCCGTCACGCCGTACCCCGCGGCGCTCGTCACGTTCCTGCGCGACCATCATCGCGGCGAGACATGGCTGGCGGCGGTGCCCACCGCGACGCCTGCCAGTCGGCTCCAGCTCCAGAGCGGAGGGGCCGTGCTGCCCTTGGGCGGGTTCACGGGGCACACGCCGACCCCGACGGTGGGCGCGATCAGGACGTGGGTGGCTCACGACAAGCTGCGGTACGTCGTGCTGGCGGGCCCCTATGCGAACGACCCGGAGGGCACCCCCGCGGGACTGAGGGGCTCCCCCGTCGCGGACGTGGTGGCCTGGGCCCGGAACCACGGCTGCCAGCGGCCGGTCGCCGGTACCTCTTTCACGGTCGTGGACCTCCGGCAACGTCCCTGTCCGGGACCGGCAGCGGACGTGACGGGAGCGCGCCAACGCGGGTGACCGGAGATCGCCCACGCGGGCGACCAAGACATCGGCCACCGCGTGGCACTCAGAAGGACTAGTCCAAATAGCGTAGGTTGCGCAGACTATGCGCCCCTACACGTCAGCATCCGCGGCATCCAGGCGGGCGGCCCAGGCAGCCGCGGCAGCCGTGGCCAGCCTGTCCCCGTCTCCCTGGACCAGCCCTTCCCTGCTGCGCGCCCCGCTGCACACGCGTGGTTCGCGCTCGGTGCTCCTGATGACCACGCTGGTGCTCGCGCCGGGCGCGTTCCTCGCCCCGGGAGCCGTCACGGCCGCGCCGGCCCCGGCGGTCCACACCGCCGCGCAGGCGCTCCCGGCTGCCGCCGTGACTGCGTCACCGGCCACCTCCGCGGCGCGCGCCCCAGCCCCTTCGGCCGCTTCGGCCGGTGTCGTCCAGGCCTCGGCGGCGGCGGTGCCGCTGAGCGGCCTGACACCGGTGTCGGCCGTCAACGGCTACGGTCCGATGTCGCGCAACCGCAGCAACGGCGGTCCCGCCGCTGGTGATGGTGGGCCGCTCACCGTCAACGGCCACCGCTACAGCCAGGGGCTGGGCGTCGCCGCCCAATCCGGGCTGACGTACCGCCTCAGTGGCCAGTACGCCACCTTCTCCACGGCCATCGGCGTCGATGACGAGGTGGGCAGCCACGGAAAGGTGACGTTCGAGGTGTGGGCCGATGGCACGCGCCGCTTCGCCAGCACCGTGTACACCGGAAGCAGCGCCGCGCGGCAGGTCACGATCAACGTCACCGGCGTACGGACGCTCGGTCTGACGGTCCGTGGCACGCAGGGCGGCCGCTACGACCACGCCGACTGGGCCGGTGCCACCCTCACCAGGCGCGCGGCGCCGCTCCACCACAGCCTCGTCCACTTCGGTGACTCCGTCGCGTCGGGATATGCCTGCGGCTGCACGCCGTACCCGGGCGTCCACGCCGGCCTGGCGGCGCGCCGCACCGGGGACGCGGTCGCGGCCGACAACCTCGCTCGCTCCAGCTACACGAGCGCGGACGTCCGCCGACAGGTCGAGTCGGCCACGTCGGTGGCCGACATCCGGCGCGCGGACGCGGTGGCGATCATGATCGGCGCCAACGACTTCGGCACCAGCTTCGGACAGGTGTGGCACGGCGCCAGCCCGGGCGGCACGTACGCGCCCGTGGCCGCGCGGGTCAAGGCCAACCTGACCTCGACGATCGCCCGCGTCAGGGCGCTCCACCGCACCCCCGTCCGGGTCGTCGTCCTCGGCTACTGGAACGTGATGAAGGACGGCAAGGTGGCCCGCGCGGCGTACGGACCGGCCGGCGTGAAGGCCTCCAACGAGGCGACGACGTACGCCAACAACGCCATCCTGGGTGCGGCCAGGGCCACGGGCGCCACGTACGTGTCGACCCTTCCGGTGTTCAAGGGTGCCGACGGCAGGACGGACCCCACCTCGCTCCTGGCCGCGGACGGCGACCACCCCAACGCACGCGGGCACCAGCTCATCGCCCAGGCGCTGTTGGGCGCGCTGCCCAAGGGTTGACGCCCGCCGCGCCACGACGTCACCCGGCGCCCGGTCGTGAGTGCCGGGTGAGGACCTCCGACGACGTCGTGCCGCGGGGTCCGGGCCGGCGGTCGAGCCGACCCTGCCCGGACGAGCCCGCGCGCTGCGCCTGCCGCCATCTGGAAGGATCGGCACCCATGCAGCCCATCACCGGTGCGGGAGCGCTCCGGGGGCTGCCCGAGGTGGGCGCGGCGCAGGCCCGGGCCGCCATCCGCGACGCCCGCGACCGGCTGGTCGCCTCCGACCCCGGACTCGGCCGGCTCCGGCAGGCGCTCAAGGCCGTCCTGGCCGTGGCCACGACCGTGCTGGTGGAGCTTGTCTACGCCCGCGTCCTCGGGGCACCCCCGACCCTGGCCGTGCTGATCGGGGCGGTCGTGGCGATGCTCGTCGCCACCTCGGTCAGCGAGCCGTCCCGGACGGCGACGCTGCGCACGATGGCCGGCGTGCCCCTTGCCGCCTCGGTCGGCGCGGCGCTGGGCGTGGCCACCGCCGCCCAGCACGTGCTCGGGCTGGCCACCTTCGTCCTGGTCTCCTTCGCCGCGGTCTGGGTCCGCCGGTTCGGCCCGCGGTGGTTCACCTACGGCTTCCTGGCCTGGCAGGGCTTCTTCTTCGCCCTGTTCCTTCATCCGCCGCTGGGGGCGCTGCCGTTCCTCCTCGGCGCGATCGTGGTCGCCTCCGGGTGGGTCGGGCTGCTGCTGCTGACTGTCCTGCGCGGCAACCCGCAGGTGCGGCTGCGGCGCACCGTCGATGCGCTGCGCGCCCGTGCCCGCGCCGGGATCTCGGCGATGCTGGACGTGCTCGAGGATCCCGACGCGGACGCGCCCCGGCGCCGGCTGCGCGGGCAGCTGGTGCAGCTCTCGGAGATCGCGCTGCTGATGGACGGCCAGCTGGGCGACCCGCGGGCCGTTCCTGCCGGTCTGCGGCCCGGTCAGGTGCGCCGGTGGGCGGTCGACGTCGAGATCGCCATGGACGAGGCAGCCGCCGCGGTGCTCGACCTGGCGCGGCACAAGGACCAGCTGCCGGCGCGGCTGGCCGGGGACATCCGCCGTCTGCTGCGGTCGCTGGGGTGGGGCGTCAGCGAGCAGGCGCACCAGTGGGTCGCCACCCTGGAGGATGAGACCAGGTCGCGGGTTTCCGGGGTACGACGGCTCGCGTGGGCCGCCGCAGACCTCCTGCGCCTGGTGGAGCAGTGGAACACCGCAGAGCTGGACGACCCGGCCGCGCACCGTGCCGACCACGGCGACCCGCTCGACGAGAGCGAGGACGCCTCCGCCTTCGAGCCGGTCGTCACCTTGTTCTCCGGCAACCTGCCGGGGTCGGCGGCGGTGGCCTCCAGCGCGGTCGAGGACAGCGAGGGTCGGTCATGGTGGTCGCCGTCCCGGCTGAGGCTGACCACCCGTCAGGCGGTGCAGGCCGCGCTGGCCGCCGCGCTGGCCATCGTCGCCGGCGAGGCCATCTCCCCGCAGCGGTACTACTGGGCGGTCATCGCCGCGTTCATCGCCTTCACCGGCGCGTCCAACACCGGCGAGACGCTCCGGCGCAGCGTGGCCCGGGTCGCCGGCACCATGGCGGGCCTGGTCGGCGCGATCGCTCTGGCGCACGTGACCACGGGCGACCAGGGCGCCGCCCTCGTGGGGTTGTTCGCGTGCATCTTCCTGGCCTTCTACGTCCAGCAGGTGTCGTACGCCGCCATGATCTTCTTCTTCACGCTGATGCTCGGTCAGATGTACACCCTGCTGAACACGTTCACCGACGCCGTGCTGGTGCTTCGCCTGGAGGAGACGGCCGCCGGCGCCGCGATCGGCGTGGCCGTGTCCGTGCTGGTGCTGCCGACCGGGACGCGAGCGACGGCCCGGGCGGCCCGCTCGGGCTTCCTGCACCAGCTGGCAGACCTGCTCGACGGGTGCGCCGACCGGCTGCGGCTGCGTACGAGCACCGACCTGCTGGCCCTGAGCGTCGGCCTGGATGCCTGGGGCCGGCAGGTGGTGCAGACCTACCGGTCCGTCTCCCATGGCGGCCTGGTCGGGGTGGACCGCGGACGGCTTCGGCACCGGCTCAGCCTGCTCGGCGCCTGCGGCTCCCATGCACGAGCCCTGGCCGCGGTGCTGGCCGAGCCCGGCATCGGCTCACCGGAGCTGGCCCGTGCGTGCGCGGAGCTGGCCGACCAGGCCCGCCAGCTGGCCGACGCGGGTGCCCTTCCCGCGCCCGCGGAGGTGGCCGCTGCGGTCGCCGACGCCCGCGAGCGCGTCACCTCGCTGGCCGCTGTGGTCGCCACCGACCCGCGGATGCGCCCGGCCAGCGTCACGGTCGACCGGCTCGCCGACGCCCTCGCCCTGGTGTCCGCGCCCTGAACCCGGTGAGCCGAACCGCACCGGCCCCGCGGCCGACCGCGACGGGACGGCTGAGACCGGCGCGCGGCCGCCGGTGGGGCGACATCCCCACCGGCGACCACCCCCAGGACGGGTGCTGGGCGTCCTACAGCTTCGGCAGCACCCGGGTGTGCTCGATCCGCACCGCCTGCAGCGCATGCGGGTCCAGGCCGAGGAGCTGCAGGATGCTCGGCGCGATCTGGGTGGTCTGCACCCGGGCCGAGCTCACCAGGTGGCGGGGCGCACCGGCGCCGGAGACCACCAGCGGAACGTTGCGGTCGGCAGCCGCGTCGCCGCCGTGCTCGGCGACCTTCTTCACGTTGCCGGTGTACACGACGCCGTACCGGGCGATGCCGACCAGGTCGGGTGCGTGGCTGTCACCGCTGGGCGCGCCGAGCAAGCTGTCGACCGCAGCCCCGGTGTACACCTTGCTCAGGCCCGAGGACGTCACGGTGGCGGAGTACCTGCCCTTCGGGTCACCGGTCCTGTTCGCCGGGGCGGAGTGAGTGAGCAGGTAGCCCTTGGCGAACGCGAGAGCGGCCCGGCTGCGGTCAGAGAGCCACATGAGCATGCCGTCGTCGTTGACGCTGAACGTGACCAGTGGTGCGGCCTTCGGGTGGGTCGAGGCCCACGCGGCGTTGATGTGGTCGACGATCTTGGCGTCGTCGACCCGGCGCAGCGCCGTGGGGTTCGTCGGCGACTGGCCGTGCTTGGCCGAGAGGATGATCGTCGTGCTGGAGTCGAGCCCCTTCTTGTGGATCTCGTTGCGGAGGCTGCCGACCTGGGCGTTGATGTCGTCCATCGCCCGTGAGAGCAGCGGCCCGGGTGAGCCGTCGGGGTTGTAGCCGCCGGCCAGGCCGTCGGACGTCGGCAGCTTCTGCGCGGTGGACACGGTCTGGAAGTTCATGCCGAACACCGCGGGCGTGCCGACCTTGCGCCGGCCGGAGTGGTCCAGGCCGTCGATCTCGTTGAGGACCGCGGCGACCTTGAAGCTGTCGTACTCGTGCGTCAAGGCGTTGTCCGTGCTCCAGTCGTCGCCGGAGGAGTCCGCGACGCCGTTGATCTCCGGGGTGAACAGATCCTGCACGCCGGTCCCCGAGGGGCCGCCGAGGATCTCGTATGCCGGGTGCTTGTCCGCCCACGCCGTCCGCAGCCCGTGCGCGCGGGCGACCTCGAACACGGTGTTCACCCTGAGGTCGTTGTGCGGGTACACCGGCGTGCAGGACGCCGGGTTGACCGGCAAGCGCGGCCGGGTCCAGCAGCGACTGCGGCGTCGGCGTCATCGTCAGGATGGCCTTCGTGATCGCGGCCGAGCTCGCCAGCGTCTGCGCCATCGTGTTGCTCTTCAAGCTCGTCAGCGCGGGGTCGCTGATCTTCTGACCGGCGTCGAGAGCAATCGGGTTCTGGGACCTGTCAACCGCCTCGGTCCACGGGACCTCGGTGCCACGCGCGGCCGTTGAGCAGTCGAGCGTGCCGGCGGGCAGCAGCGCGTGGTTGTAGGTGTCGTCGTAGTAGACGTTCGTCGTGCCAGGGCCGCCGCCGGTCAGCTGAGCGACCATTCCGGGGAACGAGTCGGACGGAAACGTGGTCTGCGCACGGGTGTACTCGGTGCCCTGGCCAACCAGAGTGGCCAACGCGGAGTGCGGATGCTGACTGACATAGCGGGCAAGATCGCTCTGGTGCAGCCCGTCCACGGACAGCAGCAGGACGTGCTTGACGTGGGGGGTGTGCGCGGCCGCGGTCGCGGTCGCGGCCGCCAGCGCGGCACCGGATCCCAGCAGGCCGAGGCTCACGCCAGCGGTCAGGGCGATGGAACGACGTCTCATGGTTCCCTTCTCGACGCGTCCACGGTGGCCGCGCGCACGCTGGGTCTATCAGGGCCGCATGGTGTTCACGGAAACGTCCGGTGAACATGAGGATCCCGACCAGAGCACCCCTCGAGGCCGGCGCCTCGGCGCCGGCCTCCTCGTCGCGCTTGCACCCGCCCTGCTGCGCGACGTCCCCGGGTCGGAGCCGTCACGGGAGCAGCAGGACGTCACCGCGGCCCGCGGCGCCCCGCGGGGCAACCAGCCCGGCCGTGGCCCCGTCGGCCCCCACGCCCAGCAGCGGTCCCACTGGGGCGCTGACGGGGAACTGCATGAGCAGCAGCGCGCCCCCCTCGGGCGCGGTGCCGGCCACCAGCTGGCCACCGCGGGCCGCCACCACCCCGCGGACCAGCCCGAGTCCGAGCCCGGTCTGGGACAGGGCGTCCCTCGGGGTCCGCGCGAGGAGGTGGTCCGTGCCGTTGATGGCCTCGATCTGCGCCGGGCTGAGGCCGGCGCCGGAGTCGGCGACACCGACCGTCACGACGCCGCGGTCCCGGGAGCCGGTCAGTCGGATGACGTCCCCGGTGACGGTGTAGCGCAGGGCGTTCTCGATCAACGTGTCCAGGCTCGCACGCATCCGCTCCACGGAACCGTCGTAGGGGCCCGCATGCGCGTCGACCACCCACCGCCGCTGCGCCACCGGCGCCCAGCGCTCCGCGGTCTGATGCAGCACGAGGTCCAGGTCCACCTGCTCGACGTCCGCGTCACCCTGAAGCCGGATGGCGCGCACGAGCCGCTCGGCGACCCGCGTCAGCCGGTCCAGCTCGTCGTCGACCACGGCCAGGTCGCGGCGACGAGCCTCGTCGGGGTCGCCGGCCAGCAGCATCTCGACGTAACCGCGGGCGATGGTCAGCGGGGTGCGCATCTCGTGCGACGTGAGCCGGGTGAGCCGTTCCCGGTCCTGCGCCAGCTCCCGCTCCCGGGCCGCCATCAGCGTCACCGCTGCCAGGGCCGACTGCCGGCGCTGGGCGTGCCAGACCATCAGCACCATCAGCAGCGCCATCAGGGGGATCTCGGCTGTCTCCTCCCACGCGATGACACCGGTCGCCGCCCGGGCCAGAAGCACCCCTCCGGTCGCCAGGGTGACCAGCACCAGACCGGTGACTGCCCGGCGCAGCCGCCAGCTACCGAGACCGTGCAGCAGCGCGAACGCCGCCCACGCGACGTGGTACGGGATCGTCTCATGTCCGGGCCACAGCCACATCAGCCCGGTGCACACCGCCGCGAAGGCAAGCCAGAGGTGGTAGAGGTCGCTGCGGACCGTGCGGTCAGTGGCCATGGAGCGGTCAGTGGCCGTAGAAGCAGTAGCCGACACGGCGGATCGTCTCGATCGGAGGGTCGGGCTGCAGCTTGTTCCGCAGCCGGCGGACGCAGACCTCGACCACGTTGCTGCCCGGGTCGAAGTCCAGTCCCCAGACGTCGTGCAGCAGCTCCTCGCGGCGGCACACGTCCCCGCGCCGGCGCATCAGGTGGGCCAGCAGCGCGAACTCCCGCTCGGTCAGGGAAACCTCGCGATCTGCCACGATGGCGCGCCGCCGGTCGAGGTCGAGCCGGATGCCGCCCGCCATGAGGAACCGGTGGTCGGCCCGGGGGGTGCGCGCGGCGGCCAGGTGACGGCGGGTCCGGGCGAGCAGCTCGGCCAGCGAGAACGGCTTGGCGACCACGTCGACCGCGCCCCACTCCAGGGCCTGCACCCGGGCCCCGACGTCCGTGACACCGGACAGGACGATGACCGGGGTGGCATCCTCCCGCTGGCGTAACGAGGACAGGACAGTCAGGCCGTTGCACCGCGGCATGACCAGGTCGAGCAGCACCAGGTCGACCCCCGGCCGGCGAGCCGGTCGAGCGCCACGACACCGTCGCCGGCGGTGTCCACCGAGTGCCCCTCTGCGGTCAGCGTGCGGGTGACCAGGGTGCGGATCCGCTCCTCGTCATCGACGACCAGGACTGTGCTCAACGTCATCCCCCTTCTCTGGACCGCCCAACATTGGGGCCCAGGTGCGCGCTGCACATCATGCAGTTGACGCAGGCTCACGACGATTTCACCGCCTTGCTGCCGCTTCGCCGGTCCACGGACAGCGCTCATGACGGCGCGATGACGGCAGCGTGTCCGTGGATGACGGCGTTCTTGCCGTTTCCGGCGCGCAGGGATGACGGCTGGATGACAGCTGGATGAGGGCTCTGGCGAACCGTAGGTCACGTGGTCGCGGCAGCGCGCACAGTTCGTGCATTCCACGAACACCTCGCCTCACGGAGGTCACCGATAGAGCCGTCATTCCCGCTTGACCAGCTCGAAGCCGGTGCCGGCGTCATCTGACGCACATTCCCACGGCGCCCGGTCACGGTCCGCCTGGACCACCCGCCTCCGGCAAACCATCGGCAACCGGAGCGCGCCCCTTCAGCACATCGCGCGGTACCGCACGCCCTCTTCCCGGTGCGGCGCCGCTCGACGTGCGCCCTCGTCCCAAGCTGGAGGCACAGATGCACGGAACGTTCAGATTCCTAGCGCTGAGGGGAGGGCTGCTCGCGGTCGCCGCGGCGACGACATTGTCGGCGGCGCCGGCCGTGTCGGCGGCGCCGGCACAGGCCGCGTCGGCCGTGCCCGCGGCGCCGGCACAGGCCGCGTCGGCCGCCCCGCGCCCCGGCCCGTCGAGCGCCGGCCACGGTGGCAAGGTCACCGCCGCCGACTACGCCAAGCGCGCTGTCACCGGCAGCTCCCGCAAGCACGCGGCGCACGGCAAGGCCTCTGCGCTGCAGGTCCAGGCCGTCGCAGCGAAGGGCAAGAAGGGGGCCGTGGCCGTCGCCGGGCTCGCCCCGGCTGCGGCGCGGGGCACCGCGGCCGCCGCTGCGGCGCCGGCGCTCGACCCGGGTGGGAAGCCGGACTACTTCGGCAACACCCCCAACTACGCCAACAGCCCCTTGCCGGCTGGCGGTGCGAGCGTCGCGGTCACTGACCCCAGGGGCACCGGAGCCACGGCGAGCGCGGTGGTCGAGAACGGCGTCGTCACGGGCGTCACGGTGGCGGACGGCGGCTCCGGCTACGGCGCCAACCCGACGATCACCTTTGACGGCGGGGGCAGCGGCGCGACCGCGCACGCAACCGTCGTCGGCGGCGTGACCGCGGTGACGGTGGCGCAAGGCGGCTCGGGCTACGACGCCGGCAACCCGCCCTCCGTCGCCTTCAGCGCGCCCGCGACCGGCACCGACGTCGCCACCGGCACCGTCATGATCGACAGCAGCGGCGCGGTCTCCGGCATCTCCATCGACCACGCCGGCTCGGGCTACAACGCGTCGCAACCCGTGACGGTGACCTTCGGCAGCACCACCTCCGGCAGTGGCGCGGCCGCGACCGCGTCGGTCTCCGGGACCATCGACAGCATCACCGTCGACAAGGGCGGTGCGGGCTACTTCCTGGACGCCAGCGGCATCCGCAAGTTCGTCGACACCCTGCCGGGCGTCGGCAGCGCGAACGCCAACGACCTGGGGCAGTACATCTCGGTCGCGCACCCCGACACGAAGACCTTCCCGGGCAGCGACTACTACGAGATCGGCCTCGTCGAGGTGCAGAAGCAGCTGCACAAGGACCTTCCGGCGACCACCCTCCGGCTCTACGTGCAGCTCAACCAGGGCACCGACGCCAACGGCGTCAACGACGTCGCGCCGGACGCGCCGCAGTACATGGGCCCGATGATCGAGGCGACGGCCGGCCACCCGGTCCGCGTGAAGTTCGTCAACATGCTGCCCAAGTCGCAGGGCGCCTCGTGCGACCGGACCGTGCTCCCGCAACAGAACGGCACCATCAACGGCACTGCGTACAACACCACCGCCGGCTGCGGCGACCTGTTCCTGCCGGTCGACACCAACGTCATGGGCTCCGGCATGGGTCCGCTGGGCATGAACACCAAGGGCAAGCCGATGGACTACGCCCAGAACCGCGCGACCATCCACCTGCACGGCGGCAAGACCCCGTGGATCAGCGACGGCACGCCGCACCAGTGGATCACCCCGACCGGCGAGAACACCGCCTACCCCAAGGGCGTCTCGGTCTCGTACGTGCCGGACATGTGGTTCGACCAGAACGGGAACGCTTCCGCGAAGCAGGACGCCACCCACACGTCGAACAACCCCGGCGACGGGTCGGAGACCTTCTACTACACCAACCAGCAGTCCGCCCGGATGATGTTCTTCCACGACCACTCGTACGGCATCACGCGCCTGAACGTGTACGCCGGCGAGGAGGCGCCGTACATCATCCACGACGCCGCCGAGAAGGCGTTCGAGCAGGCCACGGCTGACATCCAGGACGACGCAGGACACCATCCCGCTGGTCCTGCAGGACAAGACCTTCGTGCCGAACGACAGCCAGCTGGCTGCCGAGGACCCGACCTGGCAGAAGAGCAAGTGGGGCGGCAAGGGCAACCTGTGGATGCCGCACGTCTACATGACCAACCAGAACCCCACCAACGACAACGGCGCGAACGCCATGGGCCGCTGGGACTACGGACCGTGGTTCTGGCCGCCCTTCACCGGGCTGAAGAACGACCCGGTCGCCAACCCGCTCTACGACCCGAACTGCGACCCGGCGACCAACGCCTGTGAGAACGCCCAGAACCCTGGCTTCGACCGGCCGAACGCCGACGGCACCGACGGCAACGTCTCGCAGACCATGGAGTCGTTCTTCGACACCATGCTGGTCAACGGCACGCCGTACCCGACGAAGACGGTCGGACAGAAGGTCTACCGGCTGCGCATCCTCAACGGCAGCAACGACCGGCACCTGAACCTGTCGCTGTTCTACGCCAAGAGCAACGCCGACATGTGGAAGAAGGACGCCACCACCGGAAAGCTTGTTCTCAACGACGCTGACGCCGGTGAGGTGCCGATGATGGACGCGTCCCCGACGGCCCTCAAGGACCCGAAGAACGGCTGCACCGCGGCCCAGCAGGCCACGTGGCCGCACGACGGCCGCGACGGCGGCGTCCCCGCGTGCAGCGCCGCGGGCCCGGACATGCTGCAGGTCGGCAACGACGGCGGCTTCCTGCCGACGCCGGCGACCATCAGCGCGCAGCCCGTCGACTACGAGTACAACCGGCGCAACATCGTCGTGCTGGACGTGCTGCACCACGGTCTGATGCTTGCGCCGGCAGAGCGCGCCGACGTCCTCGTCGACTTCAGCAAGGTGCCCGACGGCGCCAAGCTGGTGCTCTACAACGACGCCCCGGCCGCCGACCCGGCGGTCGACCCGCGCAACGACTACTACACGGGCGACCCGGACCAGACGGGCTCCGGCGGCGCGCCCACCACGCAGCCCGGCTACGGCCCGAACACCCGCACCGTCATGCAGTTCCAGGTGGACTCCGCTGTGGGCACCAGCGCCGGCACCACCACGGCAGCGGTGGCGGCGGCGCTGAAGACGGCCTACCAGGCCGACCAGCCGGCGCCCATCGTCCCGCAGCTGGCCTACAACGGCCTGACCCTGCCACAGGGCTACGACTGGTCGCTCGACCCCAGCGGCAACGGCGTCACGACGCCGACCGCGGTCGGCACCACGACGGTCAGCACAACCTCGAACAACTACACCAACCTCGCCGACACGAAGAAGACCTTCACCCCGGTCGGCGGCACCAGCGCGGTGACGATGGGCATGCAGCCCAAGGCGATCGTGGAGGAGTTCGACCCCACCTGGGGCCGGATGAACGCCACGCTCGGCGCGGAGATGCCCAACACCAACGCCAATGTGCAGACCACGGTGCCCTTCGGCTACGCCGAGCCGGCCACCGAAGTCCTCGACCCGCACCAGGTGGGCGCGCAGATCGGCACCCTCGGCGACGGCACGCAGATCTGGAAGATCACGCACAACGGCGTCGACAGCCACCCCGTGCACTTCCACCTGTTCGACGTGCAGCTCGTCAACCGTGTCGGCTGGGACGGCGCGAAGTACGCGCCCGAGCCGGGCGAGGTCGGCTGGAAGGACACGGTCCTCATGCACCCGCTCGAGGACACGATCGTGGCCCTGCGCCCGCAGATCCCGGTCCTGCCGTTCAAGCTCCCCGACTCCATCCGGCCGATCGACCCGTCCATGCCCGTCGGCTCGCCGATCAGCACGTTCGACCCGCTGACCGGACAGGCCGTCACGGTCCCGAACACGGTGAAGGACTACGGCTGGGAGTACGTGTGGCACTGCCACATGCTCAGCCACGAGGAGATGGACTTCATGCGGCCCATCGTCGTCAACGCGGCGCCGCCGACCCCGACCCGCCTGACGACGCAACCCGGTAGCCCACAGGCCACCAAGGTCGCGCTGGCCTGGACCCAGCCGGGGACGGGCAACCCGGTCCTCAGCAACTGGACGCTGCAGCGGGCCACGGACGACAAGTTCACCAACGGTCTGCAGACGATGAACGTCACGCCAACCAGCCCGACGTTCCTCGACAACGGCGTCACGAAGTCCACGACGTACTCCTACCGGCTCCGGTCCGAGTCCAAGAGCGGCTACTCCAGCTGGAGCAGCACGTACACCGTGAAGACCGCGGCCTTCGACACGCCGGCGACCCCGACCGGCCTGAAGGCGTCGTACGCGGTGGCCCGGGGTCAGGGAACGGTGACGCTGTCCTGGACGAACGCGGCGGCCTACACGTCGGTCGCGGTGCAGCGGGCCACCAACGTCGCGTTCACCAACGCGCAGACGGTCACCGTCTCTCCGGTAAAGGGGGTGCTGCCCGCAACCTGGGCGGACACCAAGGTGACGTCGGGGGCGACCTACTACTACCGGGTCGCCGGCATGTTGAACATCAGCTCGGCGTACTCCACGCCGGTCGGGGTCACCGCGACGGTCGGTGCTTCCGCACCGCCGATGGCGCCCCCGGCCACGCCGGGCCTGACGGCCGGCATCGCGACGAGGACCACCGTCCCCGTCACCCTGAAGCCGGGCACCCCGGCGACCGTGCCGACCGACAGCTACGTGGTGCAGGTCAGTCGCACCGCGAGCTTCTTCGGAGCGACGTCGAGGTCGGTGACCGCGGCGCCGGGCACGACCGGCTACACCGTCTCCGGCCTGCGGGCGGCGACGACGTACTACCTGCGGGCGGCCGCGGTGAACACGGCCGGGACGTCGGCCTGGTCGACCGTGGTCCGGGTGCGCACAGCGCGCTGACCCACCCGCTCGACCGGTCGGGCCGCGCGCGGGATGTCCCCGCGCGGCCCGACCCCCTTCCTCCCTACGCACACGACCACGATCCCGTCCCGAGAGGCAGATCCATGAAAACAATCATCCGGCAGCCGGCCCGGCTGCTCCTGGTCGCGGCGGCGCTCGTCGCGGCGGCCGCGCACGTCCCGGTCATCGGTCCTCACCTCGAGGAGGCGCCGTACATGGGCGTGCTGTTCATCCTGCTCACCACGGCCTGCCTGCTGCTGGCCGGCGTCTCGCTCACCAGCTCGCACCCAGCCGGGCCGACACTGGCCGGCCTGGTCTGCGGCGCGGCGATCGTCGGCTACGCCGCGACCCGGCTCGTCGCCTTCCCGCAGCTCGCCGACGACGTCGGCAACTGGCTGGAGCCACTCGGGGTCGTGGCCGTCGTCTCCGAGGGCGTCGTCGTCGGCGCGGCCGTCCGGCTGCTGACATCAGGGCGGAACACCGCCGCTCCTGCTTCACCGATCACGCGCAACGACGTGGGGCCGGCGGCTGCAAGGCGTTGACCGACCGGGCCCACCGCGGGAGAGAGCGCACATCGTCATCGCCGCCGACGGGCGACCGTGAAGCCCGTGCGTGGCCAGCTAGGTGCGGCCCTGCGCCTTGCTGAGCAGGGCCTCTGGGTCCGCCCCGTTGGGCACGCCGCCCACGACACCCTCCTGCGTCCTGAGAACGTGCTTGAGCATCGTTTCGGCGCCGCGGAAGGAACGTGTCCGCCCCGGACGAGTTGACGGGACGATCGGCCCCTGGCGCCGCAGGCGCGACTGACCTCACCGTGGAACATGGCGAGAGGTTGCTGGGGCGAGACCCATCTGCGCACCCCAAAGGAGCGCTGTTGCCCGGCGGTGCCCGTGGTGGTCCGACCACCCACGACGCTTCTGCTCGGTGTGGCCCTCTGCCAGCCGAACCGGAAGCTGCTCGGTCATGTTGCGCCTGGACGATCGCTCGCCCAGGTCGCCGGAGTGGCCCTGTACCGGGCAGAGCCTCTGCCGGGGGCTGTGGCACCAGAGCTTCACTGGATGGTGGCCGAGCTGGCGTCCCGGGCCGGACTGCACCACCAGCCGACGCCGTACTACGTGCCCAGCGCCGCGCCCAACTCCTTCTGCGTGGGACATGGCGCGGACGCGGCGCTGGCCGTCACCGACGGGCTGCTGCGCCGGCTGAAACGCCGGGAGGTGGCCGGTGTGCTGGCGCACGAGATGGGCCATCTACGCGCCGGCGACGCCGCCGTGATGACCCTGTCCGACGCGATCGGTCGGCTCTGCCAGGCCCTGGCCTTCCTGGGCCTGCTCTCGAGCCCGGTCGCCGTCGTCCTGGCCTTCGGCGGCGACGCGGGTCTGCTGCTGCTCGACGTCGTGCTGGTGGCCTTGCCGATCGTGATCACCCTGCTGCAGCTGGCCCTGTCCCGGTCCCGGGAGTTCGATGCCGACCTCACCGCTGCACGCCTCACCGGTGACCCCGAGGGGCTGGCCTGCGCCCTGGAAGTGCTCGAGCGCACGGCCGGCCGGATCTGGGAGCGCCTGCTCGTGGGACGCGGCCCGCTGCCCGATCCGCTGCTGCTGCGCACCCATCCGTCGACGCGGGAGCGGACCCGGCGGCTGCGCGAGCTCGAACCCCACGACGGCCACCGGTGGTACGTCGTCGACCGGCCGTTGCCTCCGGGGAGCTACCCGCACATCGTCGACCCGCCGAGGCTGCGTTGGCCCGGTATCCGCTGGTGACCACTGGCCAGCCTCGTGGTGGCGCTGGTGGCCCTCGGCCGGGTCCGGTCGGCGCGCCTGGTAGTCGAGCCGCCGGCGGCGCCGCGCTGGGAGCAGGCGGCCCGATGACCGGGTACGACCGGGGTTCGGCCCGACCCACCGGCACCCCAGGTGGTCGACAATCACGTCAACAATGGGGGCCGAGTGGCGCAGAACCTGCTGCACGGGGCCGGCCCGACGACAGGATCTCCGGCGGAAACACCGAACCCCCACACGAGGTGGGGGTCCGGTGCCTGCTGCAACATCCAGCTGGTGGCAGGTGAAGGATTCGAACCTTCGAAGCTTTCGCGACGGATTTACAGTCCGCTCCCATTGGCCGCTCGGGCAACCTGCCGTGGTGCGGATGGAAGGATAGCAACCGAACCACCCCGCGAGTCCAATCGGGGACCACGGCCCAGGCCGGCCCCGCACCCAGCAGCACAGCAAGGAGAGACATGGCCGACGCATCGTTCGACGTGGTGAGCAAGGTCGACAAGCAGGAGGTCGCCAACGCGCTGACCCAGGCGCAGAAGGAGATCACCCAGCGCTACGACTTCAAGAACGTCGGCGCCTCGATCGAGTGGAGCGGCGACAACGTCCTGATGAAGGCCAACTCCGAGGAGCGGGTGCGCGCCGTCCTGGACGTCTTCCAGACCAAGCTGATCAAGCGCAACGTCTCCCTCAAGGCCCTCGACCTCGGCGACGGCGACCCCAAGCCCTCGGGCAAGGAGTACCGCCTCGAGGCGTCGCTGAAGGACGGCATCACCCAGGAGGACGCCAAGAAGATCAGCAAGATGATCCGCGACGAGTTCGGCAAGACCGTCAAGCCGCTGATCCAGGGGGACGAGCTGCGTGTCAGCAGCAAGTCCAAGGACGACCTGCAGGCCGTCATGGCGATGCTGCGCGGCGCCGACCTCGAGGTCGCGCTGCAGTTCACCAACTACCGCTGACGTACGACGTGAGCAGGGCCCCGGACGTCACCGTCCGGGGCCCTGCTGCACCTGCCGTACGACGGGTCAGGCGGAGCGCTGCTCCAGCGTCGGGTAGTCGATGTAGCCCCGGTCGCCGCCGGCGTAGAAGGTGTCGCCATCCGGGACGTTCAGCGGGGCGCTGCTCCTCAGCCGGTCCACGAGGTCGGGGTTGGCGATGAACGCCCGGCCGATCGAGAACAGGTCGCCGCCGGCGGTGTCGATGCTGCGCTCGGCCGTGTCGAGGTCGCTCGGGCCGCCGAAGCCGGTGTTGACGATGACGGTGCCCTGGAAACCCTCGCGCAGCGCCCGTCCCACGCTGCCCTCGGCGTCCGCGCCCTCGATGTCGTCGATGACGTGCAGGTAGGCCAGGCCCAGCGGCTTGAGGCCGTCCAGCAGGGCGGCGTAGGTCTCGGCCGCCTCGGTCTCGGCGTTGTCGTTGAAGTCGACGTTCGGGGAGACGCGGATGCCGACCCGGTCCGCGCCGATCGCGGCGACGACGGCCTGGGCGACCTCCACCACGAAGCGGGCACGGTTCTCCGGCGTACCGCCGTAGGCGTCGGTGCGCTGGTTGGAGCCGTCGGCGAGGAACTGCTGCAGCAGGTAGCCGTTGGCGGCGTGCAGCTCGACGCCGTCGAGCCCGGCCGCGACCGCGCGGCGGGAGGCATCGACGAACTCCTCGATGACCGAGGGGAGCTCGTCGGTCGTGAGCGCGCGCGGGGTCTCGAAGGGATCGGTGCCCTCGCCGGTGAAGACCTCACCGGCCGGCCGGACGGCGGACGGGGCGACCGGGGTCGTGCCGATCACCTTGGGGTGGGAGATGCGGCCCGCGTGCATCAGCTGGGCGAAGATCACGCCACCCTCGGCGTGCACGGCATCCGCGACGGCTCGCCAGCCCTCGACCTGCTCGTCGGTGTGCAGGCCCGGGGTGTGCGGGTAGCCCTGACCCAGCGCGGAGGGCTGCGTGCCCTCGGTGACGATGAGGCCGGCCCCCGCCCGCTGGGCGTAGTACGTCGCCATCGAGGGCGTCGGAACGCCGTCGGCGGTGGCGCGGTTGCGGGTCATGGGCGCCATGACGATGCGGTTGCTCAGCTGCAGGTCACCCAGGCGGTAGCCGGAGAAGATGTCGGTCACGAGGATCCTCACGATCGGTCGGAAGTCGTCGGTCCCCCGTTCCAAGGTCGTTGACCGGTCAAGGATTCCCGTTCGCGCCCCGTCGTGAGAAGCCTCACCCTCTGACGAACCGCGCCTGCGAGCGCACGCCCTCTGCCAGCTCGGAGCCGGCGTCCACGAGCGCGCGACGGACCGCCGGGCTCAGGTCGTCGCGCGCCAGGGCGCTGTCGGTCAGGTCCAGCGTGGCCTGCTCGACCACCGGGCTGGGGTAGCCGAACGTGGCGACACGGGCCAGCGCGTCCTCCCCCACCCGCCCGGCCATCGCCGGCACATCGGTGAAGTAGCGCTCGACGTACGGGCGGACCACGTCGAGGTCCCGGGCGGTCCAGAACCCCGCCGCGAGCTCGTTCATCTCGTAGTTGGAGCGGCCGCGGTCCCCCGTCAACTGGTCCCAGGCCCAGGCCTTGGACGCGCCGTCGGGTCGGGAAGCCTTGGCACGCAGCGCCTGCAGGCTGCCCTGCAGCGTCCGGTCCACCTCGAGCGCGGCGTCGATCTCCGCCTCCCCGATCGCGCCCGAGGCGGCCAGGTTGCGCAGCACCAGCCAGCGCAGGTCCGTGTCGGAGGCCATCCCCTCGGGGAGCGCCTCCCCCTCGGCCCAGCGCTGCAGCAACGCGGTGTCGCTGGAGGTCATCGCGATCCGGCGCGCGGCCACCAGCGCAGTGGTCGAGCCCGGCGCGGCCTGCTCCAGCAGCCGGGCCGCCGCGGCGGCCACCTGCTCGGTGGCGTCCTCCTGCTCCGCCGGCGGGAGGAACTGGTGGATCACCCGGCCCACCACGACCCCCGAGATGCGGTTGACCACCGAGGCGTTGGACTCCGCGGGCCAGGCCGCCGCGAACGTGCGCAGCATCAGCCGGGGATCCACCGACCCCAGGCACACCCCGTCGATGAGGGAGGTCCAGAGCACGGCGCGCGCCAGGGTGTCGGGCACCGACGCGAGCTGACCGGGCAGGGCCTGCAGGGTGGCCTCGTCCAGCCGCACGGTGGCCCACGTCAGGTCGCCGGCGTTGGGCACGACCAGCCGCGCCGCGGGCCGCCCCACGAGCGCGGGCAGCTCGGTGACGTCGCGCTCGGCCACGGTCGCGACGCGGAAGACCTCGGCGCCGTCGGAGAAACCGGCGACGTCCAGGCTGTGCGGGCGCTGGACCGCCTCGCCGTCGGGGGCCGTGCGGTGCAGCCGGGCAGCGCTGACAACGCCGCCGTCGGTCTCGACGTCGAGGCTGACCGTGTCCAGCCGCGCGGTCCGCAGCCACGCGTCGGACCAGGCCTGCAGGTCCTTGCCGCTCGCCCGCTCCATCGCAGCGAGGAAGTCGGCCAGGTCGGCGTTGCCGTAGGCGTGCCCGGTCAGGTGGTCGCGGACGCCGGCGAGGAACGCGTCGTCGCCCATGTAGGCGATCAGCTGGCGCAGCGTCGCCGCCCCCTTGGCGTAGGAGATGCCGTCGAAGTTCTGCAGCGCGGACGCGGCGTCGGGGGCCGGCGACCCGGCGACCGGGTGCGTCGACGGCATCCGCTCGGCGGCGTAGCCCCAGACCTTGCGTGCCACAGCGGAGTCCACCCACGCGTCGGTGAACTCCGTTGCGGCCACGAGGGTCCGGTGGGACATGTACTCGGCGAACGACTCGTTCAGCCACAGGTCGTCCCACCACGTCATGGTCACCAGGTCGCCGAACCACATGTGGGCGCACTCGTGCGCGATGGTGTTGGAACGGCTGAGGATCTCGTCCTCGGTGGCCTGGCCGCGGAAGAGGTACTGGTCGCGCAGCGTGACGCAGCCGGGGTTCTCCATGGCGCCGGCATTGAACTCCGGGACGAACACCTGGTGGTACTCCCCGAACGGGTACCGGATGCCGAACAGCGAGTGGTAGTGGTCGAGGGACTGCCGGGTCACCTCGAACATCTGCCCCGCGTGCCGCTCGAGCGCGTCCTTCAGCGAGGCGCGGGCGTGGATGCCGAGCGGGATCGTGTCGTGCTCGGCATGCACCGAGACGTAGGGCCCGGCGCAGACGGTGACGAAGTACGTCGACAGCGGCCGGGTCGTCGCGAGCGTCCACCGCCCGTCCGCACCCGTGGCGGCGCCGTTGCCCACGACGACCCAGTCGACCGGGGTGGTGACGCGCACGTCGTACGGCGCCTTGAGGTCGGGCTGGTCGAAGCAGCCGTAGACCCGCGGCGCGGCGTCCAGGAACAGGTGGCCGTAGACGTAGTGGTTGCCGTCAGCGGCGTCGACGCTGCGGTGCAGGCCCTGGCCGTCGTTGCTGTACCGCATGGTCGCGGTGACGACGACCTCGTTGTCGGCGAGCAGGTCGAGCAGCGGGAGCCGCCCGTCGGCGAGCTGGGCCGGGTCGACGTCCGCGCCGTTCAGGGTCACCCGGTGCAGGGTCTCCGGCCGGACGTCCAGGAACGTCTGCGCGCCCGGCTCACGACAGGTGAACCGGATCGTGGCCACGGACCCGAACGTCCGCTCGCCGCCGTCGAGGTCGAGATCGAGGTCGTACGACGTGACGTCGATGAGTGCGGCGCGCGCCGCTGCTTCCACCCGCGTGAGACTGGCCATGGCGGACACCCTCTCAGACGGGGCCGGGGTCAGTAGCCGCGGTAGCCGCTCGACATCGCCTCCAGGCGGGCGATCCGCTCGGCCATCGGCGGGTGGGTCGAGAACAGCCTGGAGACGTCCTGCGCCCGGAACGGGTTGGCGATCATCATGTGGCTGGCGTTGACGATGTCGCGCTGCGGGGCGAGCGGGGCGCGGGCGGTGCCCGACTCCAGCTTGCGCAGCGCGGAGGCCAGGGCGAGCGGGTCGCCGGTGAGGGTCGCGCCGTCCTCGTCGGCGTCGTACTCGCGGGTGCGGCTGATGGCCATCTGGATGGTCATCGCGGCGACCGGCGCGAGCAGGGACATGGCGAGCAGCGCGATCGGGTTGGGACGGTCCTCGTCGCTGCCGCCACCGCCGAACATGCTGGTGAACATGAGCATCTGCGCGACGCTGGTGATGACACCGGCGACCGCTGCCGCGACCGAGGCGGTGAGGATGTCGCGGTTGTAGACGTGCATCAGCTCGTGGCCGAGCACGCCGCGCAGCTCGCGCTCGTCGAGCAGGTTGAGGATGCCCTCGGTGCAGCAGACCGCGGCGTTGCGCGGGTTGCGCCCGGTGGCGAAGGCGTTGGGCGCCTCGGTCGGCGAGACGTACAGGCGCGGCATCGGCTGGTTGGCCGCGGTCGAGAGCTCGCGCACGATGCGGTACATCGCCGGCGCCTGGGTCTCGCTGACGGGGTAGGCGCGCATCGCCTTGATCGCCAGCTTGTCGCTGTTCCAGTAGCCGTAGGCGGTCATGCCCACGCCGAACAGCGCGAACAACCAGAGATAGCGGCCCTGGCCGATGACGGCGCCGAGGCCGAGAAGGACGGCGAAGATGCCGCCGAACAGCGCAGCGGTCTTCAGGCCGTTGTGGTGCTTGTGCATGTCCGATCAACGACGCTGCGACCGCCGGTGTTCCGGTTCGCGTGCGCGGCTCAGCCGAGCAGGTGGGCCGGTGTTCCGGTCCGCGTGCGCGGCTCAGCCGAGCAGGTGCAGCAGCAGGTCGGGAGCCAGGCTGGTCAGCACCAGCGCGGCGAACGTCAGCCCCGCCGCGGTGAGCACCGCGGGGTGGACCCGGCGGCGGACGCCCGCGGGCGTGGCGGTCTGCGCGACCACCGGCTCGCCGACCACGTCCTCGCCGGGCACCGGCCCGAGCAGCAGCCGCAGCCAGCGCAGGTAGACCGCGACCCCGAGCACGGCGTTGCCGGCGGCGACCACCGCCAGCAGCCACAGCCCGCCGGCGACCACCGGGCGCAGGGCGACCACCTTGGCCACGACCCCGAGCAGGCCAGGGGGCAGGCCCGCCAGCGACAGCAGCGCCAGGGCGAGGGCGCAGGCCAGCAGGGGGTGCTCGCGCAGCAGCCCGCGCCCCGACCCGTACGACGACAGGGTGCGGGCCGCGACGGGTCCGCGCAGCTGGGCCAGGGCGGCGACGACGGCGAACGCCAGGAGCGTGGCGACGAGGTAGGCCAGCAGGTAGCCGCCCGAAGCCCGGACGGCGGAGGTCGACACCGCGGCCAGCGGCAGGATCACCCAGCCGGCCTGGGCCACGGTGGACCACGCGAGCAGGCGCACCACGCCGTCCTGGCGCAGGGCCATGACGTTGCCCAGGGTCATGCTGAGAGCGGCCAGCACGGCGACGGCGGTGAGGACGGGCGCCCCGAGCGGCGCGATCGCCTGCACCACCACGAGCAGCGCCGCCAGCGCCGCGACCTTGGAGGTGCCGGCGAGGAAGGCCGCGACCGGCAGGGACGCACCGTCGTAGGCCTCGGGGGTCCACGCGTGGAACGGCACCAGCGAGAGCTTGAACCCCACGCCGGCCAGGGCCAGCACCACGGCGAGCACCAGGACCGTGCGGCGCCCCGGGTCGGCGGCGGCCTGCAGCGCGGCCCCGGTGTCGAAGAACGCCTGGCCGGTCGCGGCGAGCCAGAGCGCGGCCGCCATCGCCAGCATCGCGAACGACACCAGGGAGGTCGTCAGGAGCGCCACGGCCCCCGTGATCGCCGAGCGGGCCCCGCGCAGCGCGACCAGCGCCACGACCGGCAGCGTGGCCAGCTCGAGGGCGACCAGCCAGGTGCCGAGGTCGCGGGCCGCGGCGACGGCGGTGGCGCCGGACGTCGCGGTGAGCACCAGGCTGACGGTCACGGCCGTGCGCCCGGGCGGGGTCTCGCGGTCCTCGGGCCAGGCCAGCAGCAGCGTGACCACGGCGCCGAGCAGCGCGGCCAGCTGCAGCCCGGAGGCGACTGCCGTCGCGGCGTAGAGGCACCGGCCGGGGCTGGCCGGCAGGCAGAGCGTGGAGCGCGTGTCACCCGGCACGGAGCCCAGCCCGGGGACGGTCGCGACTGCCCCGACGAGCAGGCTGACCAGCGCCAGCGCGTAGTGCGTGCGCCGCAGCCGGGTCAGGAGGATGTCCACGACCAGGACGGCGGCCGCGCCCAGGGCGGGGGCGAGCACGGGCAGGAGGATGCCCAGGTCGATGCTGACGACGGCCGAGCTCACCGGCTCACGCTCCCGGGAGTGGTGATGGCGGTGGCGTCGGCGATGGTGGTCTGCAGCAGCGGTCCGGGCGCGACGCCCAGGGCGACGACCGCGAGCACGAGGACGGCCAGGACGGCCAGCTCGCCACCACGGGCGTCGACGAGGCGCGGCTCGGTGCGTTCGCCGGCCCAGACGGTGCGCAGCACCCGCAGGGAGTACGCCGCGGCGAGCCCGGTGCCGAGCACCGCGAGCACCGCGCAGAGGCGGAACAGCCCGAGCGGGCGGTCGGTCGCGGGCGACCAGGCGGCGAGCACGGCGAGGAACTCGCCCCAGAAGCCGACCAGGCCGGGCAGCCCGAGGGTGGCCGCGAAGCCGACCACCATCGCGAAGCCCAGCCGCGGGGACACCTCACGCAGGGCCGCGCGGGCGGTGCGCAGGTCGGCCGACCCCCAGCGGTCCTTGAGGCCGCCGACGAGGAAGAAGAGCAGTGCCGACACGACGCCGTGGGCCACGTTGGCGAAGAGCGCGGCCTGCAGCCCGGTGGTCGTGCCGCTGGCCAGCCCCAGCGCGACGAAGCCCATGTGGGCCACCGAGGAGTAGGCCACCAGCCGCTTGAGGTCGTTCTCGACCAGGCAGGCGAGGCCACCCCAGAGGATCCCGATGACCCCCGCGACGGCCAGCACGGGCGCCACGGCAGCGAACCCGTCCGGCAGCGGCGCGACGACGAGCCGCACCAGGCCGTAGGTGCCCATCTTGAGCAGGACCGCGGCCAGCAGCACCGAACCGGCGGTGGGCGCGATGGTGTGCGCCGGTGGCAGCCACGTGTGGACCGGCCACAGCGGCACCTTGATGCCCAGGCCGGCCAGCAGCAGGGCCGCGACGACCACCTGCGTCGACCGGCTCAGGCCGGCACCCCGGCTGGCCGCGAGCGCCGACAGGTCGGCCGTGCCCGCGGCGGTGACGAGGGCGAGGATGCCGATCAGCATCAGCGTGGAGCCGAGCACGGTGTAGAGCACGAACCGGCCGGACGCGTCGCGGCGCGCCGCCGGGTCGTGCGCGTCACCGAACCGGCTGATGAGCACCCACATCGGGACCAGCACGACCTCGAACGCCACGAAGAACAGGACGGCGTCGCGGGTGAGGAAGGTGGCGAGCGCACCGAACTCCACCAGGAGCAGGCAGCCGTGGAACGTCGCGCCGGAGCCGACGTCCGGTGCATGGGTGCGCGCGTGCAGCACGACCGCGACACCGAGGACGGCGGTCAGCACCAGCAGCGGCGCGCTGATGCCGTCGACGGCGAAGTGCCAGCGCATCCCCAGCGAGGGCACCCACGGCCGGTCCAGGACCGGGCGGGTGACGACGGCCGCGACCACCAGCACCGCGGTGGCCAGCGCGACGACGAGGGCGAAGGCGTTGACGAGGCGGTCGCGCGAGGGACGGCCGGCCCGGCCGGAGACGACCAGGGCGGTGCCGGCCGTCGCCGGCAGCAGCAGCGCGGCCACGAGCAGGCTCACCACAGGCCCATCCCCACGAGGCCGACGGCCAGCACCCCGCACAGCACCCAGACCAGCCCCTGCGAGGGCTTGCGGGTGTGCGCACGCTCCGCACCCACCCCGGCCCACCGGGTGGCGACGGCGGTGCCGCGGACGTAGGCGTCGATGACGTCGCGGTCGAGCACGACCACGAGACGGGCGAGCGCGGTCACCGGCCGCGCGACCAGGTGCTGGTAGACGCCGTCGACGCCCAGGCCACCGTCGAACGCGGCGGCGACCGCGGGGCCGAGGCGTACGGCCGCGTCACCGCTGCCCTCGGCGGGCGTCAGCCGCCGGACCGCGAGGCCCGCGCCGGCGATGAGCAGCAGCGAGGCCCCGACCGACCACAGCGAGAACGACGCGTCCAGGTGCAGCAGCGGGCTGAGCACGACCGCGCCGCCGACGACGGTCAGCACGACCAGCAGCCACACCGCGCGGCGGGCACCACCGGAGATCCTGGCCGGGTCGATGCGCCGCGGCGGCTCCAGCGACGGCCCGTCCGGGCCCGGGACCGGCCGGAACACCGGTCCGAACATCTCGGCCAGCGACACCTCCGACTCCCACGACGCCCGCTCGACCGCCTCCTCGCGCTCGTCGATCTGCTCCTCCTCCTCGGGCGTGAGCCGGGTCAGGACCAGCCACGCCCGCATGCAGTACGCCGCGGTCAGCGCGACCGTGGCGAACAGCGCCACCAGGACGACCCGGGCACCGAGGGACGCCGCGGCGCGGGTGCCGTCCTCGGCGGCGGCGATGACGTACTCCTTGGACACGAACCCGACCAGCGGCGGCACGCCGGCCAGCGAGAGCAGTCCGATCCCGAGCGGTACGGCGACCTGGGGGTGCACCCGGGCACCGCCGCGCAGGGTCAGCGCCGCGGTGCCGCCGACGAGCACGCTGAGCCACCCCAGGGAGAGGAAGAGCAGCGCCTTGAACATCGCGTGTGACAGCAGGTGCAGGACGCCCGCGTCCGGACCCACCGCGACGGGGACGACGGCGATGGCCGAGAGCATGACGGCGATCTGGCTGATGGTCGAGTAGGCCAGCAGCCGCTTGAGGTCCGACTGGCCGAAGGCGAGCACAGCGGCCCCGACCATCGTGGCGGCGGTGACGAGCGCGAGCACCAACCGGGCCGTGTCGGAGGCGGCGAAGAGCACGAACAGGCGCGCGAGCACGTAGGTGCCGGCGGCCACCATCGTCGCGGCGTGGATGAGGGCCGATGCCGGTGTCGGGCCCTCCATGGCGTCGGGCAGCCAGTCCTGGAACGGCAGCTGGGCGGACTTGCCGGCGATGCCGCACAGCAGGCAGAGCAGCGCAGCCGTGCGCAGCGCCGTGCTCGGCGCCGCGGCCACCGACTGTGCGCCGGGCGGCACCGCGGCGGTCCAGTGCCCGATCACGGCGGGGATGGCGGTGGTCCGGGCGCCCACGGCGAGGATCACCAGCCCGAGAACGAAGGCCAGGTCGGCGGTGCGGGTGACGAGGAACGCCTTGACCGCCGCGCGCCGGGCCGCCTCGCGCCGGCTGTCGTGGCCGATGAGCAGGAAGGAGCACCAGCCCATGACCTCCCACCCGACGAGGGTCAGGATCAGGTCGCCGGACTGCACCACGAGCATCATCGCCGCGAGGAACAGCGACACGGTGGCGGCGAACACACCGGCGCGGGGATCGGTGCGGAGGTACCAACGGCTGAACACCTGGACGACGAACCCGACCACCGCCACGGCGACGGCCACGACCGCCGACAGGGAGTCGGCCACGAGGTGAAGGGGCACGGCGAGACCGCCCAGCGGCAGCGGCGGGAGGGTGGTGACGACGGCGGCTACGGTCCCGTGCTGCACCGCGACCACCTGGCCGAGGGACGCCAGCAGGGTCAGGAAGGCCCCGGCCGTGGCCAGGCCCGTGGCCAGCCGTGGCCGACGGGCGGCGGCCAGTGCCAGCACCGCCGTGACGGCGGGCAGCAGGACCGCGAGCCTGGCGCTCGCCTGCAGCAGCTCGCTCATGCGCCCGGCTCGGTGAGGTCGATCCGGCCGCGGCTGCGGAACAGCGCGAGCACGACGGCGAGCGCGACGCCGATCTCGGCGGCGGCGATGGTGATGACGAAGAGGGCGAGGACGTGGCCGGCCCGCAGCGGGTCAGGGGACACGGCGCCGACGGTGACGAACAGCAGGTTGGCGGCGTTGAGGAGGAGCTCGACGCCGATCAGCACGAGCACCGCGTTGCGGCGGGCGATCACGCCGTAGACGCCGGCGCCGGCCAGGACGGCCACGAGCGCCAGGGGCAGGCCGAGGTGGATCATGCGCCCTCGCCCTGCTCGTCGGGCACGGGCATCCGCGACACCGCGAAGGCGGCGACCAGCGCCACCAGCAGCAGGAGCGAGAGCAGCTCGAACGGCCACACCCACGACCCGAACAGCGCCGTGGCGATGCCTTGCGTGCGGCCGTCGCGGACCTGCACGGCCCGGCCGCCGAGGGCCGGGACCAGCACCCCCGCCAGGAGCGCGGTCGTGCCGGCCGCCACGACCGCGCCGGCGACACGCTGCGGCACGCTGGTGGAGTGCGCCCCACTCCGGCCCATCGGCGCGCGGGTCAGCATCAGGGCGAACAGGACGAGGACCACGACGGCGCCGACGTAGACCAGCAGCTGCACCAGGCCCACCAGCTCGGCCCCCAGCACGAGATAACAGCCGGCGAGGGTGCCCAGCGTCACGACGAGCCACAAGGCCGCGTGCACGAGCTGGCGGGTGGTCACCGCGAGGACGGCGCTCGCGGCGGCGACCAGCCCGACCGCGGTGAACAGGACGTCCAGGGTCGTCATGCGTCCGGTCCCGGCTGGTCGGGCACCGGAGAGCGCCGCCGCAGCAGGCACGGTCCCCGTGGTGGCGGCCGGGCGCGCGGTGGTGGCCGCGCGCGGCGTACGGGCGGGTCGGGCCGGTTTGGCGGCGGCGACGACCTCGGCCGGTTCGGCGGCACCGGGATCCAGGGCCGGCGGGACGGGGACGGTGGGCATCCACTGGCCGAGGCGGTCCTTCTCGTGCAGCAGGTCGCGGATGTCCAGCTCGGAGTACTCGAACTCCGGGCTCCAGTGCAGGGCGTCGAACGGGCAGACCTCCACGCAGATCCCGCAGTACATGCAGAGGGAGAAGTCGATGGCGAAGCGGTCCAGGACGTTGCGCTGGCGCTCGCGGCCGCCCTCGGTCGTGGCCGGGATCGTCTCCTTGTGCGAGTCGATGTAGATGCACCAGTCGGGGCACTCGCGGGCACAGAGCATGCAGCTGGTGCAGTTCTCGTCCAGCAGCGCGATGACCCCGCGCGAGCGCGGCGGCAGGGCCGGCTGGACGTCGGGGTACTCGGCGGTGTGGCTGGGTGTGGCCAGCGTGCGTGCGGTGGTGACGAGGCCGCGCACCAGTCCCGGCAGCAGGCTCTTGGGCGCCGTGCCGGGGGCGTGGTGGGCGGGGACGTAGGGGTCGGTCATGCGGTGAGCACCACCCAGGTTGCGGTGAGCGCGAGCTGCGCCAGGGCCAGTGGGACGAGGAAGAGCCACGCGACGCGCTGCAGCTGGTCCTCGCGCAGGCGGGGCCAGGCCACGCGCAGCCAGATGACCACGACCGCGACGGCCGCCGCCTTGAGCAGCGTCCAGAGCGGCCCGAGGACGTCGGCGAAGGGGCCGTGCCAGCCGCCGAGGAAGAGCACGGTGAACAGCAGCGACATGACCACGATGCCGGCGTACTCGGACAGGAGGAAGAACGCGAAGCGCAGCCCGGTGTACTCGGTGTAGGGACCGAACACGATCTCGGCGTCGGCCACCGGCATGTCGAACGGCGGTCGCTGCAGCTCGGCCACGGCGGCAACCAGGAAGCACACGGCGCCGGGCAGCTGCCACAGCAGCCACCACGGGTGCCACGCGGCGGCGATGCCGGTCAGGGACAGCGTGCCGGCGGCCAGCGCGACCGACGCCGCGGACAGCACGATCGGCAGCTCGTAGCTCAGCAGCTGCGCCGCGGCGCGCAGCCCGCCGAGCAGGGCGTACTTGTTGGCGCTCGACCACCCGGCCATCAGCGTGCCGACGATCCCGACGGCGGAGACGGCGAGGACGAAGAACAGCGCCGGCGTCGACGTCGGCGGCGACCACGCCCGGCGACAGCGGGATCACCGCGAGCGCGACCAGGTAGGGCACCAGCGCCACGGCCGGCGCCAGCTTGAAGACCGGCCGGTCGGCCGCTGCGGGGATGACCTCCTCCTTCTGGACGAACTTCACCCCGTCGGCGACGAGCTGGGCCCACCCGTGGAAGCCACCGGCGTACATCGGCCCGAGCCGGCCCTGCATGTGCGCCATCACCTTGTGCTCGGTCTGCCCGACCAGCAGCGGCAGGACGAGGAACGCGACCAGGACGACCACCGTGCGCAGAACGACGTCGAGGGCCGGGGTCATCGGGGCGTGGCCCGCGCGGTCATCGCGGCCCCCACGACGGGTCGGGCACACCGGGAGGAGCGACCTTGCGCCGGCTCCGTGGCGCGCCGGCGCGGCCGGGGCGCTCCGGAGGCGCGGCCCCCTCCGGCACCTCGCCGCCCTCCCCCGGCTCCTTGGCCCCCGGCCACGCCTTGCTCACCCGCGCGGCGAGGACGAACGACTTGCGCAGCGGCGTGCCCTCGAACCCCTCGGGCAGCAGCAGCGGGCGCAACCCCTGCCCGGTGCCGTCCTCGAAACCGTCGAAGCCGATGCCGAACATCTCGTGCGTCTCCCGCTCGTGCCAGGCCGCGCCGGCCCACAGGTCGGTGATGCTCGACACGGCCTGCCCCTCGCCGACGCGGGTGCGCAGGAGCACCCGTCGCAGGGCGCCGGTGCCGGTCGAGCCGGTGTCGATCAGGTGGCAGACGACGTCGAACCCGGGAGCCTCCGCGTCGTCCATCTGGTCCACGGCGGTGAGCCAGTCGAAGAAGTCGAACCCCTCTTCGCGTGCGGCCCGCAGGGCGGTGCCCCACTCGGCCGGGGCCACCTCGCGGGAGGCGGCGGCGCTCACGTCGCCACCGGTTCGCGTGCCGGCGGCGACACCAGCGGGCGGGTGACCTCGCCCGCGACGGCGCGGCGCGACCCGGCATACCGCGCCCGCAGGCCCCGCTGGGTGAGGTTCTCGGCGGCGATCTTCTCCTGCAGCCGCAGGATGCCCTGGAGCAGCGCCTCGGGCCGCGGCGGGCAGCCCGGCACGTAGACGTCCACGGGGATCATCTGGTCGACGCCCTTGGTGACGCAGTAGGAGTCCCAGTACGGGCCGCCGCAGTTGGAGCAGGCGCCGAAGGAGATGACGTACTTGGGCTCGGGCATCTGGTCGTAGAGGCGGCGGATCGCCGGGGCCATCTTGTCGGTGACCGTGCCGGACACGACCATCAGGTCGGCCTGGCGCGGACCGGGGGCGAAGGGGATGACGCCGAGCCGGATGAAGTCGTGGCGGGCCATCGAGGCGGCGATGAACTCGATGGCGCAGCAGGCCAGCCCGAAGTTGAAGACCCACAGGCTGTAGCGACGGCCCCAGTTGAGCACCACCTTGATCGGCCTCGGCGCGTGCTCGGCGGCCGGTCCGAGCGTCGGCATCGGCAGGGAGGTCGGCATCGGCCCGGCCCTCTCAGACCCACCGCAGCAGGCCGCGGCGGGCGGCGTGTCCGAGCCCGATCAGCAGGACGCCGACGAAGATGGCCATCTCGACCAGCGAGGCCATCCCCAGGTCGGCCCGGCGGATCACGGTCGCCCACGGGAAGAGGTAGACCGCGTCGACGGCGAAGACGACGTAGAGGAAGGCGTAGAGGAAGTAGCGCACGTTGGTCTGCGCCCAGCCCTGGCCGACCGGGTCGACACCGCTCTCGTAGGTCGTCAGCTTCTCGGGCGTCGGCGCTGCGGGAGCCAGCATCCGGCGCGCCGCCATGGCCGCGGCGAACAGCAGCATGCCGGCCAGGACCACTGCGGCGACGACGACGTAGGGGGACACGTCGGCCAGCCTAGCGAGTGCGGCGCCGGCGGTATTCCCCTCACCACAGGTGCGGTCCATCACGCGGACTTCGGGCATGCCGTGTCGGGTGCCGCACTTACCATGGAGTAGGTAAGGAACGCCATAGCTGGGTCCACGTGGACCGCAACGAGAGTCTGGTGACATCGTCCGCATGAGCAGCAAGCCAGTCCGCAAGCTCGACCGTGTCGTCATCCGTTTCGCCGGGGACTCCGGCGACGGGATGCAGCTGACCGGTGACCGATTCACGTCCGAGACCGCGGCCCTCGGCAACGACCTGTCGACGCTGCCCAACTTCCCGGCCGAGATCCGGGCGCCCCAGGGCACGCTGCCGGGTGTCTCCAGCTTCCAGCTCCAGTTCGCCGACCACCCCGTGCTCACCCCGGGCGACGCCCCCGACGTCCTCGTCGCGATGAACCCGGCCGCGCTGAAGGCCAACCTGCGCGACGTGCCGCGCGGAGCCACCGTCATCGTCAACACCGACGAGTTCACCAGGCGCAACCTGGCCAAGGTCGGCTACGCCACCAGCCCGGTCGAGGACGACACGCTGGCGAGCTACCACGTGCACCCGGTGGCCCTGACGTCGATCACGGTCGAGGCGCTGGCCGGGTTCGACCTGTCCCGCAAGGACAAGGAGCGCGCCAAGAACATGTTCGCGCTGGGACTGCTGTCCTGGCTCTACACCCGGCCGATGGCGGGCACCGAGGCGTTCCTGAAGAACAAGTTCGGCGCGCTGCCCGACATCCTCGAGGCCAACCTCGCCGCGCTGCGCGCCGGCTTCAACTACGGCGAGACCACCGAGGACTTCGCGGTCGCCTACGAGATCGCGCCGGCCACGATGCCGCCCGGCACCTACCGCAACATCACCGGCAACATCGCGCTGTCCTACGGCCTCGTGGCAGCGTCCCGACGGGCCGGCCTGCCCCTGGTGCTCGGTTCCTACCCGATCACCCCGGCCTCGGACATCCTGCACACCCTCTCGGGCCTCAAGCGGTTCGGAGTCACCACGCTGCAGGCCGAGGACGAGATCGCCGGCGTCGGCGCGGCCCTCGGAGCCGCGTTCGGCGGAGCGCTCGGCGTCACCACGACCTCAGGCCCCGGCCTGGCCCTGAAGGCCGAGACGATCGGCCTGGGCGTCTCCCTCGAGCTGCCGATGGTGGTCGTCGACGTGCAGCGCGGCGGTCCCTCGACCGGCCTGCCGACCAAGACCGAGCAGGCCGACCTGCTGCAGGCGATGTTCGGCCGCAACGGCGAGTCACCCGTGCCGATCGTCGCCCCGCAGTCCCCCGGCGACTGCTTCGCGGCCGCGCTGGAGGCCGTGCGGATCGCCACGACCTACCGCACGCCGGTGCTGCTGCTCTCCGACGGCTACCTCGCCAACGGCTCCGAGCCGTGGCGCATCCCGAAGGTGGCGGACCTGCCCGAGATGGCGGTCCAGCACGCGACCGAGCCCAACGGCAGCGACGCCAAGGGCAACCCGGTCTTCCACCCCTACCTGCGCGACCCCGAGACGCTGGCCCGGCCGTGGGCCGTCCCCGGCACACCGGGTCTGGAGCACCGTATCGGCGGCATCGAGAAGGCCGACGTCACCGGCGAGATCTCCTACGACCCCGACAACCACGACACGATGACGCGCCTGCGGCAGGCCAAGGTCGACGGGATCGCCGCGACCATCCCCGACCTGGAGGTGGACGACCCGACCGGTGACGCCGACGTGCTGGTGCTCGGCTGGGGGTCGACCTACGGCCCGATCGCGGCGGCCACCAGGCTGGTCCGCAACACCGGGAGCACCGTCGCCCGGGCCCACCTGCGCCACCTCAACCCCTTCCCGGCCAACACCGGCGACGTGCTCCGCTCCTACAAGCGGGTCGTCGTGCCGGAGATGAACCTCGGGCAGCTGTCCCTGCTCCTGCGCGCGAAGTACCTCGTCGACGTGCAGAGCCACACGCAGGTGCGGGGGCTCCCGTTCACCGCAACGAACCTGGCCGACGTGCTCCAGCAGGCGGTCGAGATGTCCGCCGAGCGCGTCACCGAAGGAGTGAGCCGCTGATGACCACCATCGACCTCGGCATGCCGCTGAGTGGCACCCACGGGGTGCCCCGCCTCGGCGACGACGCACCCCGGCAGAGCAAGAAGGAGTTCACCTCCGACCAGGAGGTGCGCTGGTGCCCGGGATGCGGGGACTACGCGATCCTCGCCGCGGTGCAGGGCTTCCTGCCCGACCTCGGCCTCAAGCGCGAGAACATCGTCTTCGTCTCCGGCATCGGCTGCTCCTCGCGCTTCCCGTACTACCTCGACACCTACGGCATGCACTCGATCCACGGTCGGGCGCCGGCCATCGCCACCGGCCTGGCCACCTCGCGCGGTGACCTGTCGGTGTGGGTCGTGACCGGTGACGGCGACGCCCTCTCGATCGGGGGCAACCACCTGATCCACGCGCTGCGCCGCAACGTCAACCTCAAGATCCTGCTGTTCAACAACCGGATCTACGGCCTGACCAAGGGCCAGTACTCCCCCACCTCCGAGGTCGGCAAGGTCACCAAGTCCACGCCCGCGGGCTCGGTGGACACCCCGTTCAACCCGGTGTCGCTGGCCCTCGGCGCCGAGGCCACGTTCGTGGCGCGGACCATGGACTCCGACCGCAAGCACCTCACCGAGACGCTGCGGGCGGCCGCGGAGCACCGGGGCACGGCGCTGGTCGAGATCTACCAGAACTGCCCGATCTTCAACGACGGCGCGTTCGACGTGCTCAAGGACCGCGACGAGGCCCAGGCGCGGCTGGTCCACCTCACCGACGGCGAGCCGGTGCGCGTCGGCACCGACCAGGTCGTCGTCCGCACCGACTCCGGGGAGCTCGCGGTGGTCGCCGCCGACGGCGCGGACCCGGCCCGCGTGGTCACCCACCGGGTTGCCGCGGACGACCCGTCGACCGCGTTCGCGCTCTCCCGCCTGGACGACCCGAGCATGGTGCACGTCCCGATGGGCATCTTCCGCTCGGTCCAGCGGCCGACGTACGACGACCTGGTGCGCGCCCAGGTCCACGGCGCCGTCGCAGACGCGGGCGACGCCGGCGACGAGGACCTGGCCCGGCTGCTGCATGGCAAGGACACCTGGACCGTGGAGGCGTGAGCGAGCTCTCCCCGGCGTCCCAGGACGTACGCCGCGGCACCACCTATGGCGCGGCGGCCTACATCCTGTGGGGCCTGTTCCCCCTGTACTTCCACCTGCTGACGCCCTCGGGCGCGTGGGAGATCCTGACCCACCGGATCCTGTGGACGCTGCTGCTGTGCGCCGTGGTCCTGGTCGTGCGCCGCGACCTGGGCTGGCTGCGGTCGGTCTTCCTCACGCCGCGGATGCTCGGGGCGATCACCGTCGCCGGCCTGCTGATCGCCGCGAACTGGGTCATCTACGTCGCCGCGGTGGTCTCGCACCACGTCACCGAGGCCTCGCTCGGCTACTTCCTGAACCCGCTGGTCACCGTGGCGATCGGGGTGGTCGTGCTGCACGAGCGGCTGCGGGCGCTGCAGTGGGCGGCCGTGGCCGTGGGGGTCGTCGGCGGGGTCTACCTCACCGTCAGCTCGGGCCGGCCGCCGTGGATCGCGCTGGGCCTGGCGTTCTCGTTCGCGCTGTACGGGCTGATGAAGAACCGCCTGGGCGCACGCCTGGACGCCCTGCACAGCCTCACCGCCGAGACCGCCGTGCTGGCCCCGGTCGCGGTGGGGGTGCTGCTCTGGCTGGAGGTCACGGGCGCGACCACGTTCCGGCAGGACGCCCCGCTGCACCCGCTGCTGCTGGCCTCCTCCGGCATCGCCACCGCGATCCCGCTGCTGCTGTTCGCCGCCGCCGCGCGGCGTGTGCCGCTGGTGACCATCGGCCTGCTGCAGTTCGTCACGCCCGTGCTGCAGCTGATCTGTGGCGTGCTGCTGCTCGGCGAGGCGATGACGACCAGCCGCTGGGTGGGCTTCGGCATCGTGTGGGTGGCGCTGGCGCTGCTCGCCGTGGACTCCCTGCGGTCGGCCCGGTCCCGCTCGCGCAACAGGGCGCGCGACCGCGAGCCGTGCCTCACGGACGCCGGCTGACCCGCGCCCCTGCGCTGTGTCACCGCGGCCGCCCGCACCTCAGCGGGCCCGGACGGCGATGACCTCAGCGGGCCTGGCCGGCGAGCTGGTTGGCCAGCAGGTCGAGGGCGGCTCGCGCCGCGTCGTCGTCGTGGTCCACCAGCCAGGCGAGCCGCACCCCCGTGGTCGTCGCCACCACGGTCCGGGCCAGCAACGGCACCGGCACGCGCCACGTGACCCCGCAGGTGCGCGAGACCGCGTCGACGAAGCCCTCGACGGTGCTGTGGAAGCTGTCGTACAGGTCGCGGGCCACCGTGGGCCCGGTCTCGCTGCGCAGCGACCAGGTGGTGAGCTCATAGCTGAGCAGCTGGCGCCCGGGGGTGCTGCGCGCCACCTCCCAGTAGGCGTGGAACGCGGCCTGCAGCACGTCCTCCACCCCTGCGCGACCATCCCCGGGATGCGTGGCGTCCTCGCTCATTCCGGTGATGGCCGTGGTGACCGGGGCGCTGAGGGGACCGGCGATGGCCCGGGCCACGGCGCGCAGCAGCTCGCTCTTGGAGGCGAAGCAGTAGTGCACGGTGCTGAGGGAGACGCCGGCCTCCTCGGCGATGCCACGGACGGTGGTGTCGGCCAGCCCGTCGCGCACGGCCCGGCTGATCGCCGCCTCCACCAGCTGCGCCCGTCGATCACCCACTGGTACCCGCGCCACTCCAGCAGCGTATTGACGCAGCCGGTCGCGAACAACCAGATCGGGCGAACGGCCGTCGAGCGGCGGCCGTCGAGCGGTGGCCGCTGAGCGGTGCTCAGCCGACCCGCTCGACGACCCCCTCCACCAGCGCGAGCAGCGCCTCCTTGGGCGGCCCCGCAGGCAGCGGCGCGAGCAGCCGGGCCGCCTCCGCGCCCACCTGCCGGGTGTGCTCCCGCGCCTTCCGCATCGCGTCGTGGCCGCGCAGCAGCTCCAGGGCCTCAGCGTGCAGGGCGTCGTCGTGGCGCAGGTCGGCGCCGAGCAGCTCGTGCAGGCGGGCGTCGGCGGGATCCTGTGAGCGCAGCGCCAGCAGCACCGGGAGGGTCGGGACACCCTCGCGCAGGTCGGTGCCCGGGGTCTTGCCGGACTGCCCGGTCTCGGAGGCGATGTCGATCAGGTCGTCGGCGAGCTGGAAGGCGACGCCGAGCTGCTCGCCGTAGCGGCGCATCAGGTCGACGGTCTCCGGTGTGGCGCCGCTGAACATCGCGCCGTAGCGGGCCGCGGTGGCGATGAGCACGCCGGTCTTGTCCGAGAGCACCCCGAGGTAGTACTCGACCGGGTCGGCACCCTCGGGCGCGGGATGGTCGTCGCGGATCTGCCCCGCGCACAGCCGCACGAAAGTCCGCGCCTGGATCAGGACCGCCTCGGCGCCCAGGCCCGCGATGATCTCCGAGGCCTTGCCGAAGAGCAGGTCCCCGACCAGGATCGCCGTCGAGTTGCCGTAGCGGGCGTTGGCGCTGGGTGTGCCGCGGCGGACGTCCGCCTCGTCCATGACGTCGTCGTGGTAGAGCGAGGCGAGGTGCGTCAGCTCCACGCCCGCCGCCGCCGCGACGACCTGGTCGTTGATGCCCGAGCCGAGCTCTGCGGTCAGCAGCGTGAGCAGCGGCCTGAACCGCTTGCCCCCGGCATCGGCGAGGTGCGCCGACGCCTGCGCCACGAACGGGTCGTCGTGGTCGATCTCCGCGCGCATGAGCGCATCGACCGCGGTCAGGCCGTCCTGCAGGCGGGCGGTCAGCTCAGGGGACGCCGTCGCCAGGGCCAGGGTGGGGGGCGCCGAGGTCATCGCAGGAACAGGGACGAGGACGACGCCAGGTCGAGCAACGGCGATGGCAGGATGCCCAGCACCAGGGTGGCGACGGTGCCGACCGTCAGCGCCAGCGTGGTGACCACCGAGGGGGTCACCACGTGCGTGGTGGTCCCGGCGGGCTCTGAGAAGTACATGAGCACGATGACGCGGACGTAGACGAACGCGGCGATGGTGCTGGCGAGCACGCCGAAGACCACGAGGACGGCGCCGCCGTGGGCGACCGCCGCCGCGAACACGGCGTACTTGGCGGTGAAGCCCGACGTCAGCGGGATGCCGGCGAACGCCAGCAGCAGGAACGCCATGATGGCGGCGACCACGGGGTTGCGCTTGCCGAGGCCGGCCCACTGCGACAGGTGCGTGGCCTCCGAGCCGCCGTCGCGCACCAGCGAGACCACGGCGAACGCGGCGATGATGCTGAAGCCGTAGGCCGCCAGGTAGAACAGCACCGAGGAGACCCCGACCCGGTCGAAGGCGAGGACGCCGACGAGGACGAAGCCGGCGTGCGTGATCGAGGAGTAGGCCAGCAGACGCTTGACGTCCGTCTGGGTGATGGTGAGCACCGAGCCGACCACCATGGTCAGGATCGCCACGGCCCACAGCACCGGCTCCCAGTCCCAGCGGCTGCCGGCGACGCCGACGTAGATCAGCCGCAGCATCGCCCCGAACGCGGCGACCTTGGTGCAGGCGGCCATGAAGCCGGTGACGGGGGTGGGCGCGCCCTGGTAGACGTCGGGGGTCCAGGAGTGGAACGGCACGGCGCCGACCTTGAACAGCAGGCCGACCGAGACCAGCAGCACCCCCGGCAGCAGCAGCCCGTCCATGCCGCCCTGCGCCGTGATCGCCGCCGAGATGGTCGCGAAGCTCATGGAGCCGGCGTAGCCGTAGAGCAGCGCGGCACCGAAGAGGAAGAAGGCCGAGGAGAAGGCGCCCAGGAGGAAGTACTTCAGCGACGCCTCCTGGGACAGCAGCCGCCGGCGGCGGGCCAGGCCCGAGAGGATGTACAGCGGCAGCGAGAGCACCTCGAGGGCCACGAACATGACCAGCAGGTCGCCCGCGGCGGGGAAGAGCAGCATCCCGACGACGGCGAACAGGGTCAGCGGGAAGACCTCCGTGGTGGCAGCGCCGGCGCGCAGGGCCAGCGACTCCTGCGGCGACCCGGGCACGGCCGCGCCCTGGGGGGTGAACGCGTCCGGGCCGGCGCCGTCGAAGCGCTCGGCCATGGTGAGGACGCCCAGGATGGAGAGCACCAGCACGGTGCCCTGCAGGAACAGCGCCGGGCCGTCGATGACCACGGCACCCTCCAGGGTGCTGCCCTGGTGGTTGCGGCTGACCAGGATCAGCGTGGCCAGTGCCGCCACGAGGGCGACCAGGCTCAGGCCCACCTGGACGGCGAAGCGCGCCGTACGCGGTGCGAACGCCTCGACGAGCACCCCGATCAGGGCGGCGCCGAAGATGATCAGCATCGGCGCGATGGCGCCGTAGCTGACCTTCGCGGCGACGAAGTCGGCCGCCACCAGGGACGGCATCGAGGCGATCACTTCACGGCTCCTTCGGCTGCCGCGCCGTGGGTCGGCGCGGGGTCGGTCACGTTCGTGTGCTGCATCGTCTTGGCGACCGCGGGGTTGATCACGTCGAGCACCGGCTTGGGGTAGAAGCCGAGCACCAGGAACGTCGCGATCAGCGGGGCCACCACCCACTTCTCCCGGTGGGTGAGGTCGCGGGTGCCGGCGGCGCTGTCCGGCTTGGGCCCCGTCATCATCCGCTGGTAGGTCAGCAGGATGTACAGCGCCGCCAGGATGATCCCGAGCGTGGCGAAGACCGCGGCCACGCGGTAGCGCTGGAACGTGCCGACGAGGACGAGGAACTCCGAGACGAACGTCGACAGTCCCGGCAGCGCCAGCATGGACAGGCCGGAGACGAGGAACACGCCCGCGAGGGCCGGGGTCACCCGCTGCCACCCGCCGTAGTCCGGGATGCGTTTGCTGCCCCGGCGGGCGATGAGCATGGCCGCGACGAGGAACAGCGCGGCGGTGGAGAAGCCGTGGTTGACCATGTACAGCGTGGAACCGGACTGGCCGGCCGACGTCATGGCGAAGATGCCCAGCACGATGAAGCCGAAGTGGCTCAGCGAGGTGTAGGCGATCAGCCGCATGAGGTCGGTCTGCCCGATCGCGAGGAGCGCGCCGTAGAGGATGGAGATCACCGCGAGGACGATCACCAGGGGCGTGGCCCACTTCGCCGCGTCGGGGAACAGCGGCAGGCAGAACCGGATCATGCCGAAGGTGCCGACCTTGTCCAGCACGGCGATGAGCAGGACGGCGGTGGCCGGACGCCCCTCGGCCGCGGCGTCGGGCAGCCAGCTGTGCAGCGGCCACAGCGGCGCCTTGACGGCGAACGCGAAGAAGAAGCCGAGGAACAGCAGCCGCTCGGTGGTCGGGTCCATGCTGATCCCGAGCAGGTTGGAGAACAGGAATCCCTGCGGGCCGCCCGGTCCCTGCACGTACAGCGCGATGACCGCGACCAGCATGACCAGGCCACCGGTGAGGTTGTAGAGCAGGAACTTCACCGAGGCGTACTGGCGGCGCAGGCCGCCGTACGAGCCGATGAGGAAGTAGACCGGGATGAGCATCGCCTCGAAGAGGACGTAGAACAGGAACACGTCCGTGGCGGCGAACACCCCGACCATGAACGTCTCGAGCACCAGCATCAGCGCGAAGTAGTTCTGCTGGCGCCGGCCGACCTCGGGCACGTCGTGCCAGGCCGCGAGGAGGCACACCGGCACGATGATCGCCGACATCGCGATGAGGACCAGCGCGATCCCGTCCACCCCGAGGGCGTAGCTGACCCCGAACTGCGGGATCCAGGCGTGCTGTTCCACGAGCTGGAACTGGGCGTTGGAGCTGGTGTTGAACTGCAGCGCGGCGGCGATGGTGAACAGCAGCGTCACGACCGAGAAGCCGACCGCGAGGTGCTTGGCCTTGTCGGCGACGCTGGACGGCAGGAGCGCCACGACGGCCGCCCCCACCAGGGGGATCAGGCCGATCGTGGTCAACCAGGGAAAGCTCGACATCACTGCACCACCCAGACGGCACCGAGGATCACGACGACGCCCAGGAGCATCGTCAGGGCATACGAACGGACGTAGCCGTTCTGGACGCGGCGAAGCCGCCCGGACGAGCCGCCCACCAGGGCCGACAACCCGCCGATGGCGCCGTCGATCCCCAGGCGGTCGAAGAAGACCAGCGACCGGGTGAGGTGGATGCCCGGGCGCATGAAGGCGCCCTCGTTGACGTCGTCCTGGTAGAGGTCGCGGCGGGCGGCGCGGGTGGCCAGCGAGCCGCGCGGCGCGACGGCCGGCACGTCCTCGCGCCAGTAGCGCAGCCACGCCAGGGCCGTCCCGGCGATGATCAGCAGCGACGTGAGGACCAGCAGGAGCCACACGGGAAGCACGGGCTCGTCCCCTGCCGGTTCCGCTCCCACGACGGGGTCGAGCCAGGAGGTGATGGCACCGGTCGGGCCGAGGATGAGGCCGAGGAAGGCCGAGCCCACGGCGAGCACCATCATCGGCACCGTCATCACCAGTGGCGACTCGTGCGGGTGCTGGACCGTGTCGTCCCAGCGCCGCTTGCCGTGGAAGGTCATGAAGAACAGTCGCGACATGTAGAAGGCGGTGATGCCCGCGCCGATGAGCGCGGTGAGCCCGAACACCCAGGGACGCCAGCCCTCACCGATGAAGGCGGCCTCGATGATCTTGTCCTTGGACCAGAAGCCCGAGAACGGGAAGACCCCGAGGATGGCGAGCCAACCCAGCCCGAAGGTCACCCAGGTGATCTTCATCAGGCCGGAGAGGCGGCCGAAGCCGCGCATGTTGACCTCGTCGTCCATCCCGTGCATGACCGAGCCGGCCCCGAGGAACATGCCGGCCTTGAAGAAGCCGTGCGTCAGCAGGTGGAAGATCGCGAACGCGTAGCCGACCGGGCCGAGCCCGGCGGCCAGCATCATGTAGCCGATCTGGCTCATCGTCGAGGCGGCCAGGGCCTTCTTGATGTCGTCCTTGGCGCAGCCCACGACCGCACCGAAGAGCAGCGTGATCGCGCCGACGATGACCACGACCAGCCGCGCGTCCGGCGTGGCGTTGAAGATGACGTGGCTGCGCACGATGAGGTAGACGCCGGCGGTGACCATCGTCGCGGCGTGGATCAGCGCCGAGACCGGCGTCGGGCCGGCCATCGCGTCGCCCAGCCAGCTCTGCAGCGGGAACTGCGCGGACTTGCCGCAGGCGCCGAGGAGCAGCAGCAGGCCCATGGCGGTCATGACCGCCGTGCTGGTCCCCGGGACGGCCGCGTTGACGCCGGCGAAGTCGACCCGACCGAAGGTCACGAACATCAGCATGATCGCGAGGCTGAGCCCGACGTCACCGACCCGGTTGACCACGAAGGCCTTGTTGGCCGCCGACGCGAAGGCGGGGTTGTGGTTCCAGAACCCGATCAGCAGGTACGACGCGAGCCCGACCCCCTCCCAGCCGACGTACAGCAGGAGGTAGGAGTCGGCGAGCACCAGCAGGAGCATCGAGGCGACGAACAGGTTGAGGTAGGCGAAGAAGCGGCGCTTGTCCGGGTCGTGCTCCATGTAGCCCAGGGAGTAGACGTGGATCAGCGACCCGACGAACGTCACCAGCAGCACGAACGCGACCGAGAGCGGGTCGATCAGCAGGCCCGCCTGGACGTTGAACGCGCCCGCGGGCACCCAGCTGAACAGGTGCAGCGACTCGGCCCGCCCGTCGGCCGGGCGCGCGAGCATGGCGAGGAACACCGCCGCCCCGAGCACGAAGCTCGCCCAGGACAGGGCCGTGGCCAGCATCGGGCCGAAGGAGTCGGTGCGCCGGGCGCCGAGCAGCAGCAGGGCGGCGCCGAACAGGGGAAGGGCGACCAGGAGCCAGGACAGGGAGGTGATCCCTGAGGCCTGGCTGGTCCCGGTGGCCGCCGTGACCATGGAGGACACGGAAGTACTCAACGTCTGCACGCCTGGCGCTCCTTACAGCTTCAGCAGGTTGGCGTCGTCGACCGAGGCCGACCGGCGGGCACGGAAGATGGCCATGATGATGGCCAGACCCACGACGACCTCGGCGGCGGCCACGACCATGACGAAGAGGGCGATCACCTGGCCGTCGAGGGAGCCGTGCATCCGGGCGAACGTGACGAACGCGAGGTTGGTCGCGTTGAGCATCAGCTCCACTCCCATGAACACGATGATGGCGTTGCGGCGCACGAGCACGGCCGCTCCCCCGATCGCGAACAGGATGGTGGCCAGGTAGATGTAGTTGACGAGGCTCATCGAGCCCTTCCCTCCTCGATCTCGGCCTCGACGGCCCTCTCGGCGGCCTCGTAGCGCTCGGGCACCACGACCTGGTCACGGGCGGTGAGCACCCGCGACACCGACAGCTCGCTCGGGGTGCCGTCGGGCAGCAGCGCCGGCGTGTCGACCGCGTTGTGCCGGGCGTAGACACCGGGCACCGGCAGGCCGGCCAGGTGCGTGCCGTCCCGGAACCGGCGCTCGGACCACTCCCGCTGGCTGGCGCGCGGGGTCAGGCGCTCACGGTGGGCCAGCAGCATGGCGCCGAGGGCCGCGGTGATCAGCAGGGCGCTGGTGACCTCGAAGGTCCAGACGTACTTGCCGAAGATGAGGTTGGCCACGCCGGTGACGTTGCCGCCGGCGTTGGCCTGGGTGAGCCCGACCGGGCGGCCGAACGTGACGTTGCCGATCGTGGAGATGAGCAGGCCGCCCAGGCCGACGGCCAGCAGCAGGGAGACCCACTTCTGGCCCTTGATGGTCTCGACGAGGGAGTCGGAGGAGTCCACGCCGACCAGCATCAGGACGAACAGGAACAGCATCATCACGGCGCCGGTGTAGACGAAGATCTGGACGATGCCCAGGAACTCGGCCTGCTGGGCGATGTAGAAGATGCCGAGGTTGATCATCACCAGCGCGACGCCGAGGGCCGCGTGCACGGCCTTCTTGGCGAACAGCAGGCCCAGCGACCCCAGGACGCTGATCGGTCCGAGGACCCAGAACAGGAACGCCTCACCACCACTGGTCATCGGCGGACACCTTCCGTGGAGGGCCGGGTGGCCTGATCGGCCTCGACGGTGTCGACGCCCTCGACCGGGTCACCGGTCGGCGCCGCGCCGTGCGAGGGCTGGGACTGGTGCTGCTCGACCCACGTCCGCTGTTCTGGCGTGGCCTTGGCCACCGAGCCCTGGTAGTAGTCCCGCTCCTCCAGGCCCTCGACCATCGGATGCGGCGGCGCGAGCATGCCCTCCTGGAGCGGGGCCAGCAGCTGCTGCTTCTCGAAGATCAGCTTCCCGCGCTCGTCGTCGGCCAGCTCGTAGAAGTTCGTCATCGTCAGGGCGCGCGTCGGGCAGGCCTCGATGCACAGGCCGCAGAAGATGCAGCGCAGGTAGTTGATCTGGTAGACGCGGCCGTAGCGCTCACCCGGCGAGAACCGCGCGTCGGCGGTGTTGTCCGCACCCTCGACGTAGATGGCGTCGGCCGGGCAGGCCCACGCACAGAGCTCGCAGCCGACGCACTTCTCGAGGCCGTCGGGGTGACGGTTGAGCTGGTGCCGTCCGTGGTAGCGCGGCTGGGTCGGGCGCTTGACCTCGGGGTACTCCTCGGTCTCCAGCTTGCGGAACATCGTCGCGAAGGTGACCCCGAAGCCGCCCACAGGGGCGAACAGCTCGGAGAGGAACCCGCTCTTCTGGGCTTCGTCAGCCACGGGGGGCCTCCTGGTCGTCGGTCAGCTCGTCGATGCCGGGCCGGAACGCCGGGCCGGTCAGGCTCGGCTCGCGCAGCCGCTGCCCGGGCAGCGGTGGGACGGGGTAGCCGCCGGCGAAGGGGTCGATCTCCTCCGGGCGCTCCTGCGGCACCATCGCCGCCGCCCGCTTGCCGTCCCAGACCCAGGCGACGCCGAGGGCGAGGACCGCGATGACGCCGACGACGATGACGGTGGCCTGACGGGTGTTGCCGCCGAAGAAGGACAGCTGGGCGGCGCGGATGAAGGCCACCGCGACGACCCAGAGCAGGGTCACGGGGATGAGGAACTTCCAGCCGAAGCGCATGAACTGGTCGTAGCGGACCCGGGGCAGCGAGCCGCGCAGCCAGACGAAGAAGAACATGAACATCCACAGCTTCACGACGAACCAGAGCAGGCCCCACCAGCCGTGGTTGAACATGCCGTGGTTGATGGCCGCGATGCCGGGAGGCGCCTGCCAGCCGCCCAGGAACATGGTGGTGGCCAGGGCCGAGACCGTGAACATGTTGACGTACTCGCCGAGGAAGAACATCGCGAACTTCAGCGAGCTGTACTCGGTGTGGAAGCCACCGGTGAGCTCACCCTCGCCCTCGGCGAGGTCGAACGGCAGGCGGTTGGTCTCTCCGACCATGGTGACGACGTAGACCGCGAAGGAGAAGAAGGCCGGCAGGATGAACCACAGGCTCTTCTGGGCGTCGACGATGGCCGAGGTGGACATCGACCCGGAGTACATGAACACCGCCACCAGCGACAGGCCCATGGCGATCTCGTAGGAGATGACCTGGGCGGTCGAGCGCAGTCCACCGAGCAGCGGGTACGTCGAGCCCGAGGACCAGCCGGCGAGGACGATGCCGTAGACGCCCACACCGGCGACGGCGAGCACGAGGAGCACGGCGATCGGCAGGTCGGTGAGCTGCAGCGGCGTGCGGTGCCCGAACAGGCTGACCGTCGGGCCGAGCGGGATGATCGCGAACGACACGAAGGCCATGGCACCGGCGATGACCGGCGCGAGCACGAACACCGCCTTGTCGGCGTTCCGCGGGATGAGGTCCTCCTTCAGGGCCAGCTTGACCCCGTCGGCGAGCGTCTGCAGCAGACCGAACGGTCCGGCCCGGTTTGGCCCGGGTCGCTGCTGCATGCGCCCGATCACCCGCCGCTCGAACCAGATCACCAGCAGCGTGTTGACCAGGAGGAAGACGAAGATCAGCAGCGCCTTGACCAGCGAGAGCCACCAGGGGGTGTCGCTGAAGTCGGCGGTCGGGTTGTCGAGCATGGGCGCAGGCACACCCTGCACGACCGAGGCCAGGAGGCTCATGCGGCACCGCCCTTGGTGATCGAGACGACGGCTCCGGCGTCGACGCCGAGGCTGGCGCGGACGGTCGAGCCCGGCGAGCAGGTCGGCACCCAGACCACGTGGTCGGCCATGTCGGTGACGGCGACCGGCAGCGTGATCCGGCCGGTGCCCGAGGCGACGGTGAGCAGGTCACCCTCGCTGACGCCGACCGCGGTGGCGGTGGCGGCGGACACCAGGGCACGCGACCTCGGGGCGGTGCCCGCGAGGAACGGCTCGCCGTCCTGGAGGCGGCCGGAGTCCAGCAGGTGGTGCCAGGTGGCGAGGACCGCCTGGCCGTCGCCCGGTTGCGGGACCTCCGCGGGCGGCGTGGTGGGAGCCGCGGCGCGTGCTCCCTGCCAAGGGCCGAGCGCGCGCATGTCGGCGCGGGTGGAGGCGATGGTGCGCAGCCCGAGGTGCTCCCCCATCTCCGCGCCGAGCAGGTCCAGCACCCGGTGGTCGCTCATGGCGTTGGTCGCCAGCGCGGCCTCGAAGGGCCGGACCCGGCCCTCCCAGTCGACGAAGGCGCCGGCCTTCTCGCGGTGCGGGGCCACGGGGAGCACGACGTCGGCGACCGCGGTGACCGCGCTGTCGCGGACCTCGAGGGAGACCACGAACGTGCTGGTCAGCGCGTCCAGGAGCTCGGAGTGCTCCACCAGGTCGGCAGGGTCGACCCCGCCGACCAGCAGCCCACCGAGCTGTCCGGCGCCGGCTGCGGCGATGATCTCGGAGGTGTCGCGGCCCACGCGGTCGGGCAGGCCGACGACGCCCCAGGCCTCGCCGACCTCGGCCCGGGCGGCGGACTCGGTGACCGGACGACCGCCGGGCAGCAGGTTCGGGACGGCGCCGGTCTCCAGCGCGCCCCGCTCGCCGGCCCGGCGCGGGACCCACGCCAGACGCGCCCCGTGGGTGGCCGCCAGGGCCGCGGCGGCGGACAGCGCTCCGGGGACCCCGGCCAGCCGCTCACCCACCAGCAGCACGGCTCCCTCGCCGGCCAGCGCCGCAGCGGCGGCGGCCAGGCCAGGATGGGCGCCGTCGTGGCCGCCGTCGGCCAGCGCCGCGAGGACCTCGGCCTCGGTGCCGGGAGCCGCCTGGACGAGGGTGCCCGCCAGCTTGTCCAGCCCACGCGTCGCGAACGGCGCGACGGCGTACACGGCGGTCTTGTTCTTGCGGACGGCCTTGCGCAGCCGCAGGAACACGATCGGTGACTCGTCCTCAGGCTCGAAGCCGACGAGGAGGACCGTCCGCGCCCGCTCGAGGTCGGCGTAGGTGACCGCGCCGCCGTCCGGGCCCGTGGCCACGACGTGGCTGGCGAGGAACTCCGCCTCCTCGACCGAGTGCGGCCGGGCGCGGAAGTCGATGTCGTTGGTCTGCAGCGCGATCCGGGTGAACTTGCTGTAGGCGTAGGCGTCCTCGGCACTGACGCGTCCGCCGACGAGCACGCCGACGCCCTTGACGTCGCGGGCCGCCGCCAGGCCACGCGCCGCGGCCTCCAGGGCCTCGGGCCAGGAGGCGACCCGCAGGTTGCCCTCCTCGTCGCGCACGAGCGGCTCGGTGATCCGGTCCTCGAGCGTCGCGTAGGCGAAGGCCCAGCGGCCCTTGTCGCAGTTCCACTCCTCGTTCACTGCCGGGTCGTTCAGCGCCATGCGCCGCAGGACCGTGCCCCGGCGGTGGTCGGTGCGGATGGCGCAGCCGCTGGCGCAGTGCTCGCACACCGACGGGGTGGAGACCAGGTCGAACGGCCGGGCACGGAAGCGGTAGGCAGCGCCGGTCAGCGCGCCGACGGGGCAGATCTGCACCGTGTTGCCCGAGAAGTAGGACTCGAACGGCTTCTCCTCGTAGATGCCGATCTGCTGCAGCGCGCCCCGCTCCAGCAGGGCGATGAACGGGTCGCCGGCGATCTGGTCGGAGAAGCGGGTGCAGCGCGCACAGAGCACGCAGCGCTCGCGGTCGAGCAGTACCTGGGAGGAGATGTTGATCGGCTTGGGGAACGTGCGCTTGACGTCCTCGAACCTGCTGCGCGCACGACCGTTGGACAGCGACTGGTTCTGCAGCGGGCACTCGCCGCCCTTGTCGCAGACCGGACAGTCCAGCGGGTGGTTGATCAGCAGCAGCTCCATCACGCCCTGCTGGGCCTTGTCGGCCACCGGTGAGGTGTGCTGGGTCTTGACCTGCATGCCTTCGCTGACCGTGATCGTGCAGGACGCCTGCGGCTTGGGCATCGCCCGCAGGCTGCCGTCCGGGCCGGGCGTCGCGATGTCGACCAGGCACTGGCGGCAGGCGCCGACCGGGTCCAGCAGCGGGTGGTCGCAGAACCGCGGGATCTGGATGCCGACCTGCTCGGCGGCCCGGATCACCAGGGTCCCCTTGGGCACGCTGATGCCGACGCCGTCGACGGTCAGGGCGACCAGGTCGACCGCTGCCGGGATCTGCGCGTTGCCGCCCTTGTCGACGGCGTTGCCACCCGCGGAGGGGCTGGTGGTGACGGTCATGCGGACACGGTCTCCTTCGCGAACAGCGTGGAATGCGCCGGCGGGAACAGCTCCGCGGCGGGGGTGTGCATGCCGGCCTCGAACTCCTCGCGGAAGTACTTGACCGCGGAGGTGATCGGGCTGGTGGCACCGTCACCGAGGGCGCAGAAGGCACGGCCCAGGATGTTGTCGCAGATGTCGAGGAGCTTGTCGATGTCGTCCTGGGTGCCGTGGCCGTGCTCCAGGCGCTCCATGATCTGCTTCAGCCAGAACGTCCCCTCGCGGCACGGCGTGCACTTGCCGCAGGACTCGTGCGCGTAGAAGTCGGTCCAGCGCGAGACGGCCCGCACCACCGACACCGTCTCGTCGAAGATCTGCAGCGCGCGGGTGCCGAGCATCGACCCCGCCGCCGCCACCGACTCGAAGTCCAGCGGCACGTCGAGGTGCTCGTCGGTGAAGATCGGCGTCGAGGACCCCCCGGGGGTCCAGAACTTCAACCGGTGGCCGTCGCGGATGCCGCCGGCCATGTCCAGCAGCTCGCGCAGCGTGATGCCGAGCGGGGCCTCGTACTGCCCGGGGCGCTTGACGTGCCCGGACAGGCTGAAGATGCCGAAGCCGGTGGAGCGCTCGGTGCCCATGTCGGTGAACCACTTCGAGCCGTTGAGCAGGATCGAGGGCACCGAGGCGATGGACTCGACGTTGTTGACGACCGTCGGACGGGCGTAGAGACCCGCGACGGCCGGGAACGGCGGCTTCAGGCGCGGCTGGCCACGGCGGCCCTCGAGGGAGTCCAGCAGCGCCGTCTCCTCACCGCAGATGTAGGCGCCGGCACCGGCGTGGACGGTGACCTCGAGGTCGAAGCCCGAGCCCAGGATGTTGGTGCCGAGGTAGCCGGCGGCGTAGGCCTCCTCGACCGCACGCAGCAGGCGCCGGTAGACGTGGACCACCTCACCGCGCACGTAGATGAACGCGTGGTGGCAGTCGATCGCGAAGGAGGTGATCGCCACGCCCTCGATCAGCTGGTGGGGCGCCGCCATCATCAGCGGGATGTCCTTGCAGGTGCCCGGCTCGGACTCGTCGGCGTTGACCACGAGGTAGCGGGGTCCGCCGTCCGGCTTGGGCAGGAAGCCCCACTTCATGCCGGTCGGGAAGCCGGCGCCGCCGCGTCCGCGCAGGCCGGAGTCCTTGGTGAGCTGCACCAGGTCGGCCGCCGGCATCGCGAGCGCGTTGCGCAGCCCCTGGTAGCCGTCGTGCTGCTCGTAGGTCTCCATGGTCCAGGACCGGGGGTCGTCCCAGAACCTGGTGAGGATCGGCGTCAGCTGGGTGCTCATGCCTTGCCCTCCCCGCCCGCAGGCGTCTCGTCGGGGTCGTTCGCGGGGCTGTCGGTCGAGGACTGGCGTCCCGGCCGGAGACCGCCGCTGCCGTTGGCGCGCGCGGAGGTGTCGGCGCCGCTGCCCGCGGCGTCGGCGTCGGTGGCGGGCCCGCCGTCGGCGCCACCGGCGCGGGCCTCCTGCGACCCGGGCGCGACCCAACCGCGCTCGTGGGCCAACCGCAGACCCACCAGGGACGCGGGGCCGGCGCCGGCGCCCTCGTCGGCGCGCCCGTCAGGGAAGCCGGCGAGCACGCGCGAGACCTGCCGGAAGTCGCACACCCGCCCCGCGCCGCGGGTCGGCGCCACCGGCCGGCCGGCGCGCAGGTCGTCGACGAGCTGGTTGGTCGACTCCGGCGTCTGGTTGTCGAAGAACTCCCAGTTGGCCATCACGACGGGCGCGTAGTCGCACGCCGCGTTGCACTCGATGCGCTCCAGGGTGATCCGGCCGTCGGCGGTGGTCTCGTCGTGGCCGATGCCGAGGTGGTCGCTGACCGACTCCCAGATCTGGTCGCCGCCCATGACCGCGCACAGCGTGTTGGTGCAGACCCCGACGGTGTAGTCGCCGTTGGGGTGGCGCTTGTACTGCGTGTAGAAGGTCGCGACGCCGCTGACCTCGGCCGTGGTCAGGTCGAGCAGGCCGGCGCAGAACTCGATGCCGCGTCCGGAGACGTAACCGTCGACCGACTGCACGAGGTGGAGCAGCGGCAGCAGCGCCGACCGCGCCTGCGGATAGCGGGCGATGACCTGCTGGGCGTCGGCGTGCAGCTGCGCGAGCGTCTCGGCCGGGTAGGGCGCGGTCGGGTCGGCCGCCGCCGCACCCGAGGTGTCGGTGGTCGTCATCAGCGGTCCACGCCTCCCATCACGGGGTCGATGGAGGCAACGGCGACGATGACGTCGGCGACCTGGCTGCCCTCGCACATCGCGGCCGTCGCCTGAAGGTTGTTGAAGGACGGGTCACGGAAGTGCGCGCGGTAGGGGCGCGTGCCGCCGTCGGAGACGACGTGGCAGCCCAGCTCGCCCTTGGGCGACTCGATCGCGACGTACGCCTGACCGGGCGGGACCCGGAAGCCCTCGGTGACCAACTTGAAGTGGTGGATCAGCGACTCCATCGAGGTGCCCATGATCTCGCGGATGTGGTCCAGGCTGTTGCCCATGCCATCGCCCCCGATGGCCAGCTGCGCCGGCCAGGCGATCTTCTTGTCCTCGACCATGACCGGGCCGGGCGTGGCCTGCAGCCGGTCGACCGCCTGCTCGGCGATCCGGAGGGACTGGTACATCTCCTCGATGCGGACCCGCAGCCGCCCGTAGGCGTCGCACGTGTCGCGGGTGGGGACGTCGAAGTCGTAGGTCTCGTACCCGCAGTACGGCGCGAGCTTGCGCAGGTCGTGCGGCAGGCCGGCCGAGCGCAGCACGGGGCCGGTGACCCCCAGGGACATGCAGCCGGTCAGGTCGAGGTAGCCGACGTCGACCGTGCGGCCCTTGAGGATGGGGTTCTCGACCAGCAGCAGCTCGAGCTCGTGCAGGCCCCTGCGCAGCGCGGGGATCGTGTCGCGGATCTTGTCGATGGCGCCCGGGGGCAGGTCCTGGGCGACGCCGCCGGGACGGATGAACGCGTGGTTCATCCGCAGGCCGGTGATCATCTCCAGGATGGCGAGGATCCGCTCGCGCTCACGGAAGCCCACGGTCATCACCGTGGTCGCGCCCATCTCCATGCCGCCGGTGGCCAGCGCCACGAGGTGGGAGCCGATCCGGTTGAGCTCCATCAGCAGCACGCGGATGGTGCTGGCCCGCTCGGGGATCTGGTCGGTGATGCCCAGCAGCTTCTCCACGCCGAGGCAGTAGACGGCCTCGTTGAACAGCGGGGCGAGGTAGTCCATCCGGGTGCAGAACGTCACGCCCTGCGTCCAGTTGCGGTACTCCATGTTCTTCTCGATGCCGGTGTGCAGGTAGCCGATCCCGGCCCGCGTCTCGGTGACGGTCTCGCCGTCCAGCTCGAGGATGAGCCGCAGCACGCCGTGCGTGGACGGGTGCTGCGGGCCCATGTTGACGACGATCCGCTCCTCGTGGAGCGCCGACGCCTCGTCGACGATGTCGTCCCAGTCACCGCCGGAGGCGTTGAAGACGCGGGCGTTCTCGGCGTCGCGCTCGTCGGCCACGGAGGTCGCGAAGACGTCGCCGGCGTGGACCGAGTCAGGCGGGTTGTGGGCCGTGGTGTGGGTAGTCATCAGTTGTACGACCTCCGCTGGTCCGGCGGCGGGATGGTGGCACCCTTGTACTCCACAGGGATCCCGCCGAGGGGGTAGTCCTTGCGCTGCGGGTGGCCGGGCCAGTCGTCCGGCATGAGGATGCGGGTGAGGGCGGGGTGGCCGTCGAACTCGATCCCGAACATGTCCCAGGTCTCCCGCTCGTGCCAGTCGTTGGCCGGGTAGACCGAGACGATCGAGGGGATGTGCCGGTCGGTCTCGGGGCACGTGACCTCGACGCGGATCCGCCTGCCGCCGTTGGTGATCGACAGGAAGTGATAGACGGCGTGCAGCTCGCGGCCGACCTCGCCCGGGTAGTGCACACCGGACACGCCGCTGCACATCTCGAACCGCAGCGCGGGCGCGTCACGCAGCGCACGGGCCACCGCGACGAGGTGTTCGCGCGCCACGAACAGGGTCATCTCGCCGCGGTCGACGACCACGCGCTCGACCGCCCGGCCGAAGGTGCCCGGCGCCCCCTCGTCCATCGTGAGCTCGAGGGAGTCCGCGACCTCGTCGTAGTAGCCGCCGTAGGGGCGGACCGCGGCACCGGGGAACAGCACCGGCGACACCAGCCCGCCGTACCCGCTGGTGTCAGCGGTCTTCGCCCCGAACATGCCGTGGCGCTCGCCGACGACGACCGGCTCGGGGACCAGTCCCGGTGCCGCGGGCAGGTTCTCGGTCTCGGCCGCGGTCGGCGCCCCACCGGTCTCCTGGGCGTGCGTCGTGCTCACCTTCTGCTCGTCGGTGGCGCCGACCTTGCCCCCGCCCGCGGGCGTGTTCTCCTGCTTGTCCGTCGTCACGCCATGCCTCCCGGCGCGACTCCGGACTCACTCCGGGCCTCGCTCCGCTCGTGTCCTCGCTTCGCCGTCGTCACGCCAGCAACCCCTTCATCGCGTGCGTCGGCGTCGCCCTCATCGCTGCCTCCTCGGCGGCACGGGCCGCCTTGACGCGGTTGACGCCGAGCGGGGTGTTCTGGATCTGCTCGTGCAGGGTGATGATCGCGTTGAGCAGCATCTCCGGGCGCGGAGGGCAGCCAGGCAGGTAGACGTCGACGGGGATGATGTGGTCCACGCCCTGCACGATCGCGTAGTTGTTGAACATTCCTCCGCTGCTGGCACAGACGCCCATCGAGATGACCCACTTGGGCTCGGGCATCTGGTCGTAGACCTGGCGCACGACGGGGGCCATCTTCTGGCTGACCCGGCCCGCGACGATCATCAGGTCGGCCTGGCGCGGGGTCGCCGAGAAGCGCTCCATGCCGAACCGGGCGATGTCGTAGTCAGGGGTGCCGACGGCCATCATCTCGATCGCGCAGCAGGCGAGGCCGAACGTCGCCGGCCAGACCGAGCTCTTGCGCATGTAGCCCGCGAGCTGCTCGACCGTCGTCAGCAGGAAGCCGGCCGGCAGCTTCTCTTCGATGCCCATGTCGTCAGTCCCATTCCAGTCCGCCGCGACGCCACACGTAGGCGTAGGCGACGAACACGGTGATGATGAACAGCACCATCTCCACCAGTGCGAAGAGGCCCAGGTTGTTGAAGGCCACCGCGAACGGATAGAGGAAGACGCTCTCGATGTCGAAGATGATGAACAGCATCGCGGTCAGGTAGTACTTGATCGGCACGCGGCCGCCACCGGTGGCGTGGGGAGTCGGCTCGATGCCGCACTCGTAGGCGTCCAGCTTGGCGCGGTTGTAGCGCTTCGGACCGGACAACGCGCCGGCCACGACGGAGAAGGCCGCGAAGCCGCCGCCGATGGCGAGCAGGAACAGCAGTGGCACATAGGGGTTGGTCATCGCGACGCCCCTCCCTTCCGGTTGCCGATCATCCTCGGGTGCTGCGTGGGTGTGGAGGAGGTCTCCCCCGGCGTACCGACCGCAGCCCGTCCGGGGACAACGCTGCCAAACGGCATCATCTTAAGGAACGTGACCTGTGTCATGCTGCCGGGGCCATCCTCGACAGGGCGTGGATCAGGCGGTCGCCCGCGTCGCCGCCGTGCGGCTCGGCGAGGTTGGCCATGACCTTCAGCAGGAACTTCATCATGGTGGTGCGCGGCAGGCCGTACTTCACGGCCAGGCGCATCACCTCGGGGTTGCCGATCATCTTCGCGAAGCCCCGGCCGAGGGTGTAGTAGCCCCCGAGCGCGTCCTTCATGACCCGCGGGTAGGACTGCAGCACCTTCTCGCGACCGGCGTCGCCGCGGGCGAAGGCCTGGGCGATCACGTCGGCCGCCAGGCGGCCGGACTCCATCGCGTAGGCGATGCCCTCGCCGTTGAACGGGTTGACCATGCCGCCGGCATCGCCGACGAGCAGCAGGCCGCGGTCGTAGTGCGGCTGGCGGTTGAAGCCCATCGGCAGTGCGGCGCCGCGGACCGGCCCGGTCATCGTGGACTCGTTGTAGGTCCACTCCGCGGGCATGGTCTCGACCCAGCGCTGCAGCACGTCCTTGTAGTCGACCTTGCCGAAGGCCTTGGAGGTGTTGAGGATGCCCAGCCCGACGTTGCTGGTGCCGTCACCGACACCGAAGATCCAGCCGTAGCCGGGCAGCAGGATCTTCTCCCCCGCCTCGTTGCGGCTCCACAGCTCGAGCCACGACTCGAGGTAGTCGTCGTCGTGGCGCGGGCTCGTGTAGTAGGTGCGCACGGCGACGCCCATCGGCCGGTCGTCGCGCTTGGGCCGGTCCATCGACAGCGACAGGCGGCTGGAGTTGCCGTCGGCCGCCACGACCAGCGGCGCCCGGAACGTCGCTTCGGCACCGGTCGGGCGCCCGTCGTCGTCGACCAGCTTGGCGGTGACGCCGACGATGGCGCCGGTGCGGTCGTCCAGGACCGGGCCGGTGACGTTGGTGCGCTCGCGCAGGCGCGCGCCGTGCTTGACGGCGTGGCGGGCGAGGATGTCGTCGAAGTCCTGGCGGGTGCGCACCAGGCCGTACGGCGGGAAGCTGGCGAGGTCCGGCCACGGCAGGGACAGCCGCATGCCGCCGCCGATGATGCGCAGGCCGTGGTTGCGGATCCAGCCGTCCTCCTCGGGCGTGCGGACGCCGAGGGTGATCAGCTCGCGGACCGCGCGGGGGGTCAACCCGTCACCGCAGACCTTCTCGCGAGGGAACGCCGTCTTCTCCAGCAGCAGCACGTCGAGGCCGGTCATGGCGAGGTAGGCGGCCGTGGCGGACCCGGCCGGGCCGGCACCCACGACGACCACGTCTGCGGACTCCACCGTCCCCGAGACTCCCGCCGCGTCGGCGCCGGCGTCGCCGCCGGTCCCGCTCCCCATGCTCTGACTCACGACTTCCTTCCGGACGGTGCCTCGCTGCACCCGCTTGTGAAGTGGTTCACAACTTGAGGCGGCACTCTACGCCGCCGTACCCGAAGTCTCGTACCAAGGAGTGCCTAACTCAACGGTGCCGCGCTGTGGCGGGGGTCACGGAATGGGCACGGTGACCGGCGCCGGTCGGACGCGGCCGGCACGCCACTCAGGGCGCCTTGACGGCGCGGTGCAGCGCCACGATCCCGCCGGTCAGGTTGCGCCACTCCACGTCGGTCCAGCCGGCGGTCCGGACCACGGCGGCGAGGTCCCGCTGGGCGGGCCAGGCCTGGATCGACTCCGCGAGGTAGACGTAGGAGTCGGGGTTGGAGCTGACCCGCCGGGCGAGGGAGGGAAGCGAGCGCATCAGGTACTCGGCGTAGACCTTCCTGAAGGCCGCGTTGGTGGGCAGGCTGAACTCGCAGACGACCAGCCGGCCGCCCGGGCGCGTCACCCGCAGGAACTCACGCAGCGCCACCAAGGGGTCGGCCACGTTGCGCAGCCCGAAGGACATGGTCACCGCGTCGAAGGAGCCGTCGGCGAACGGCAGGCGCATGGCGTCGGCCGCGGTGAAGGCGAGGTCGGGGCGGCGCCGGTTCCCGACGCGCAGCATCCCGAGGGAGAAGTCGGCCGGCACCACGTCGACGCCCGCGTCGGCGAACGGCTCGCTGCTGGTGCCCGTGCCGGCGGCGATGTCGAGCACGCGCTCCCCGGCCGGGCGGCCACGGCCTCGCGCACGACCCGGCGCCAGCGACGGTCCTGCCCCATCGACAGCACGTCGTTGGTGAGGTCGTACCTCGCCGCGACGTCGTCGAACATCGAGGCCACCTCGCGGGGGCGCTTGTCCAGGCTGGCGCGGATCATGGGCTCATCCTTGCCGATGCCCCGCCCGGCCGTGAAGGCGGTCGCAGGGGTGGCGCGGACGGCCCGTCGTAGGCTTGCTGGCCGTGACGTCCTCGCCCGGCCCCGACCCCTCCCCCGCGGGGCTGCCCGCGCCCCTGGTGGCCCGCACGGTGGCCGTCGACGACCCGGGCCCGCTCCTGTCGCTCCTGCCCGCTACCGATGCCCCGGACGTGGTGTCGTGGGTGCGCGGCGGCTCCGGGCTGGTCGGCTGGGGGCGCGCGCTGACGTTCGAGGCAGGCGGCGAGGAGCGCTTCGCCCAGGCGGGCCGGTGGTGGCGCGACGTGGTGGCGCACGCCGTCGTGCGCGACGACGTCCGGCTGCCCGGCACCGGGCCGGTCGCCTTCGGGTCGATCTCGTTCTCGGCCGAGTCGGCCGCCGGCGCGGCGCTCGTCGTGCCCGAGGTGGTCGTCGGCCGACGCGGCGGCCGGTGGTGGCTCACCACGATCGGCGTCGGCGCGCACCTGCCGGCCCACCTCGATCCGGCGCTCCAGGAGCCACCGCCGGCGCCGGCCCAGGTGGCCTTCGCCGACGGCGCGCTCTCGGGCGCGCAGTGGTCCGGCGCCGTCGCGGCGGCGGTGGAGCGCATCAGCGCGGGGCGGCTCGACAAGGTCGTCCTGGCTCGCGACCTCGTCGTGGACGCGGACGTGCCGATCGACCCGCGGTGGGTGCTGCAGCGGCTGGCCGAGCGCTACGACAACACCTGGGTGTTCGCGGTCGACGGCCTCGTCGGGGCGACGCCGGAGCTGCTCGTGCGGCTCGAGAAGGGTCTGGTCACCTCGCGCGTCCTGGCCGGCACGATCCGCCGTACCGGCGACGACGCCCACGACCTCGCCCTCGCCGCGTCGCTGGCGCGCTCGTCCAAGGACCTCGAGGAGCACGAGTACGCCGTGCGCTCGGTCGCCGACGCGCTGGCGCCGCACTGCTCGTCGATGAACGTGCCCGAGGCGCCGTTCGTCCTGCACCTGTCCAACGTCATGCACCTGGCCACCGACGTCGCCGGGGTCCTCACCGACGACGTCACCTCGCTGGCGCTCGCCGCCTCGCTGCACCCCTCGGCCGCCGTGTGCGGCACGCCCACGGACGTGGCCGCGGCGACGATCACCGACCTCGAGCACATGGACCGTGGGCGCTACGCCGGCCCGGTCGGCTGGATGGACGGCGCCGGCGACGGCGAGTGGGGCATCGCCTTGCGCTGCGGCGCCTTCCACGACGAGGACCCGCGCCGGATGCGGCTGTTCGCCGGGTGCGGCATCGTCGCGGGGTCCGTGCCGGAGGCCGAGCTGGCCGAGTCCGACGCCAAGTTCGTGCCGATGCGGGATGCGCTGACCGCCGGCGGCTGACCGCCGAGGGGCCGCCTGCAGCGCGGCTGGCCGCACCGGTGCCGACCGCAACCCGGTTGCGGGGCGCCTGCTGTCCGGTCAGGCTGCGGGCCATGCCCCTTCGCATCCTCGGCACGACCGCGGCCGACCGTGACCGGCTGGTTGCCGTCCACGGCGCCGCCTTCTTCTTCGACCCCGACACCATCTCGGCGGACGCCCGCACGGCATCCCTGGACTGGGCGCGGACGTTCGCCGCGAGCCCCGACGGCGGCACGACGCTCGCCGGCGTCTACACGTCGTACGACATGGCCGTCACGGCCCCCGGGCCGCTCGGGAGCCTGGTGCGGGTGCCGATGCCGGGGCTGTCCTGGGTCTCGGTCCACCCCGACCACCGCCGCCGCGGGGTGCTGCGCGCGATGGTCACCCACCACCTCGCCGACCTGCGCGACCAGGGGGCGGCGCTGAGCGGGCTGCACGCCGCCGAGGTCGCCATCTACGGCCGCTTCGGCTACGCCGCCGCCTCGGCGGAGGTGGAGCTGACGCTCGCCCGTGGGACGGCGTTCGCCGCGCCGGCGCTCGAGGAGGCCGCCGCGGCGGTCCGGACCCACTACGTCGAGGCCGACTCGGAGGAGACGGTCACCGCGGTGCAGGAGCTGCACCTGCGGTGTGCGTCCACGACCCTCGGCACGGTGACCCGGACCGAACCGATGACGCGCTCCGTGCTCGAGGACCAGCCGCGCTCCCGTCAGGGGCGCGAGACCGGCAAGGTCCTGTTCGCGTCGGTGGACGGGCAGCCGACCGGCTACGCCCGCTTCCACCGCACGGGCGGCTGGGGCGACGACGGCCTGCCGGACGCCGTCGTGACGGTGCCCGAGATCGCGGCCGCCGACCCGGCCTCGCTGCTCGCGCTGGCCCGGCGGCTGGTCGACTTCGACCTCACCACGACGACCCGGGTCGGCGGACGCATGGTGGACGACCCGCTGATCTGGTGGGCCGGTGGACCGCGCACCGTGCGGACGACGACGCACGACGGGCTGTGGCTGCGGCTGGTCGACGTCGGCGCGGCCCTCTCGCAGCGCGGCTACGCCTCGGCCTGCGACGTGGTGCTCGACGTCGCGGACGACGCGTGCCCGTGGAACCACCGGCTGTGGCGGCTCACCGTCGGCGACGACGGCGTGGGCCGGTGCGTGCCCACGGACGATCCGGCCGACCTGCGGCTGCCGGTGCAGGCCCTGGCCGCGGCCTACCTCGGCACCCGCACCCTGTCGTCCCAGGCGCGGGAGGGGTCGGTGCAGGAGCGGACGCCGGGCTCGCTGTGGGCCGCCTCCCACGCCCTCAGCGACGACCGGGAGCCGGTCGGCGCCGTGATGTTCTGAGCGGCTCCCTGTCGCTCAGGTGAGGGCAGCGACGGCCGCGCCGCGCAGGTCCGCCTGCAGGTCGCGGTGCGCCGCCCGGGCGATCGGCACCTCGACGACGGTGATCCCGGCCGGCCGGGCCGCGACCGCGTCGCTGAGCTCGGCCGCCGTGGACGCCAGCACGTGACGGGCGCCGTGGGCCCGACACAGCGCCTCGAGCGACGTGCCGGTCGGGGTGCCGAAGATCCGCTCGAAGTCGGCCGCCCGCTCCGGCTCGCCCGGCTCGAGCAGCGTGAAGATGCCCCCACCGTCGTCGTTGGGCACCACGATCGTCAGGTCCGGGCGTGGCTCGTGCGGGCCGATCTGCAGACCCCCCTGGTCGTGCAGGAACGTCAGGTCCCCCATCAGCGCGTACGTCGGGCTGTCCCGGGCGGCGAGGGCGACGCCCGCCGCGGTGGACACGCAACCGTCGATGCCGGCCAGCCCCCGGCTCGCCACCACCTGCGTCGCCGCGTCGAGCGTGCCGGGTCCGACGGCCAGGTCCAGGTCGCGGACCGGGTTGGACGAGCCGACGAACAGCGTCGCCCCCTGGGGCAGCGCCTCCGCGAGCGCGACGGCCACGGCGGGGCCGGACGGCCAGGCACCGGCCACGACCTCCGCGGCGGCCTTGGCCACCCGCCGTCCCGCCTCCGTCCACTCCCCGGCCCAGGCGTGGTCCCCGCAGCCGTCGACGGCCGGGCGGCTCGCCGGGATGGAGCCCCACGGCAGGACGCGGGACGCGACGTGCGACGGGTCCACCCAGTCGGCGGTGGCCGCGACCACCTCGACCCGTACGTCGGGGTGCCGCACCACTGCGGCGACCGTCCGTGCCAGCGTGATCCGTCCGACGACGAGCACCTGCTCCGGCAGGTGCGCCTCCAGCCAGCTCCCGGCGCCGAGCAGCAGGGGCCCGTGCGGTACGACGGCGGTGCGGTCATAGCGGCCGAAGGGCTCGGCGACCACCGGCCAGCCGGCCGCGCGGGCGAGCTCCACCACCTCCGCCGCCATCCCGGCCTGAGGCAGGTCACCGACGACGACGAGGGTCCGGGGGGTCGCGGTGATGTCGGCACCCGGAGCTGCCGACGGGTGGGGCACCCGCACCCAGGGGTTCCCGCCCGGCCTGCCCTGCAGGTCGTCCGGCCACACCGGCTCACCGGCCGCGTCGGGCGTGGCCACGAGCGGCTCGCGCAGCGGCACGTTGACGTGCACGGGCCCCGCGTCACCGGTCAGGTTTCCCCGCGCCGCGGCACAGGCCCGGGCGACGACCGAGCGCCACGACCCGTTGAGGCCCGGGCGGCGGGCCGGGGCCTCGAGCTCGTGCGACCACCGGACCGCGGCACCGAAGAAACCGGTCTGGTCAGTGGTCTGGTTGGCGCCGGTGCCGCGCAGCTCCGGCGGCCGGTCGGCGCTGAGCACCATCAGCGGCACCCCGGCGTGGCCGGCCTCCAGGACGGCCGGGTGCAGGTTGGCCACGGCCGTGCCCGACGTCGTGACCACCGGCACGGGGTCGCCGGTCAGCTTGGCGAGCCCCAGGGCCAGGAAGCCGGCGGAGCGCTCGTCGACCCGGACGTGCAGGCGCAGCCGCCCCTGCCGGTCGGCCTCCTGCAGCGCGTAGGCCAGCGGCGCGGACCGTGACCCCGGGCAGAGCACGGCCTCACGCACACCGCCGCGGACCAGCTCGTCCACGAGCACGGTCGCGAGGGCAGTCGAGGGGTTCACGCCCCGATCCTGCCCCACGCCCCTGCCGGCGGGTGCGACCGGTCAGCCGGCGACGATGACGGCGTCGGCACGCTCCCGGGTGGCCATGACCAGCCGGGCGTTGTCCTCGTCGCTGCCGTAGGACTTCTCGAGCGCCTGGTCCGCCGTGCGGCCGTAGCGTTCGTGCCGGCGCACCAGCCGGTCGAGGCGCGTGGCGTCGGGCAGGTCGACGTACCAGACCTCGTCGAGCATCTCCGGCACCGACGACCACGGCGCCTCCGGCAGCAGCAGGTAGTTGCCCTCGGTCACCACCAGGGCGGCGTCCGGGGGCACGGGCACCGCTCCAGCGATGGCGTCCTCCACCTCCCGGCGGAACTGCGGCGCCCACACCACGCCCGGTTCCCCCGCGCGCAGGCGGCCCAGCAGCGCGACGTACCCCGCCGCGTCGAAGGTGTCGGGGGCACCCTTGCGCCCGACGCTGCCGCGCTCGACGAGCACCGTGTGGGCGAGGTGGTAGGCGTCCATGCCCACGAGCACGCTGCCCGCGACCTCCGCGACGATGCGCTCGGCCAGCGTCGACTTGCCCGCCCCGGGGGGCCCGGTCAGGCCCAGCAAGGTGCGTCCTGGCGCCGTCGCGAGGGCCTTGGCCCGCAGCACGGCATCGTCAAACCCCAACGTCATCACCCGGCAGACTCTACGGCGCGGCAGCGGCGTGGGCGACACCGCCGTACGAGTTCTTCGGCGCGCTTCAGCCCACGTCGGCGGACACGCCGAACAAGCGAGCGCCGTTGTGCCACAACACGGCCCGCATCCAGTCGTCGTCGAGACCCGTGCGCGTGAGGGCCTCGAGCTGGTGGGCGTAGGCGTAGGGGATGTTGGGGAAGTCCGTGCCGAGCAGCACCCGGTCGCGCAGCGCGGACAGCCGCGGCGCGAGCGAGCGCGCCAGCTGCGTCTGGACGGTCGCACCGTCGAAGAAGTCCACGAACACCATGGTGGTGTCGAGGTGCACGTTGGCGTACCGCTCGGCAAGGTCGAGGAACTCAGCGTGCTGCGGCATCCCCATGTGGGCGATGACCGCCGTCAGCCGCGGATGGCGGGCGAGCACCTCGCCGAACGGGCCGGGCCCGGTGAAGGCACCCGGTCTCGGCCCGCTGCCGGTGTGGACGACAGCCGGGACGCCCGCGTCCGCGAGCAGACCCCAGACCGGGTCCAGCAACCGGTCGCGGGGGTCGAAGCCGCCGACCTGCACGTGCACCTTGAACACCCGGGCGCCCTCGTCGACCGCCCGGGCGACGTAGGCCTCGACTCCCGGCTCGGGCAGGAACGTGCCGGTCTGCAGCACGTCCCGGTGCCCTGCCTCCCGCTGCTCGCGGGCGAAGTCGCGCGCCCAGTCGTTGAGCGAGGACGCCATCTGCGGCTTGTGCGCGTAGAGCAGGGTCGGGAACGCCCGGACGCCCAGGCCGCGCAGGTGCTGCAGCCGACGCTCCTGCGGCCAGCGGTACTCGATCGGCCACGGTCGTCCGATCAACGGCCCGGCCGCGTCGAAGTAGGCCCACACCTTGTCGAGCAGCCGTGGCGGCATGACGTGGACGTGCGCGTCGACCAGCCCGGGCAACCCCAGGGCCTGCCAGTACGGCGGGACGTCGCTGTCGGTCCGCGGCGGGCTCTCCATGGCCGCACCCTATGCGGGCACCGCCGGCGTCACTGCTGGGGCGGTACCTCCATCTCACCGAGCAGCGACCAGTCCGACTCGGGCACCTTCATGTTCACGATCCGCGGCGTCTCCACGAGATGCGGAGGCATGGTCTGTCGCGCCTTCTGGAAGTGGTCGGACTGCACGTGCGCGCCACCTGCCTCGTCGTCCCGGAACGCCTCGACGAGTGCGTACTCCGTGGGGTCCTCGACGCTGCGGAACCAGTCGAACCACAGGCAGCCCGGCTCGTTGCGGGTGGCGGTCGTGAACTCGTCCACGATCTCGGGCCAGCGGTCGGCATCCTGCGGCTTCACGCGGAACCTGGCGGTGATGAAGATCATCGGACTCCCTCGGTCGACGTCGGTGGGACCCACCTTCCCTCAGCGCCCGGTCCGGCGCAACGGCGTCTGCCCTCGTCCGCGTCAGCCGCGCGGGGGGATGACCTTGCCCTGCGGGGGTCAGTCGCGGCTCGCCTCCAGGTACGCCGTGAGCCTCCGCTGGTCCCGGCCCAGCTCCTTCACGTCGTACCCGAGCCGGCGGGAGGCACCGGCCGACGTCAGCGAGTAGGCCTGCGCCCCGGACGTGACCGACACCTTGTCCAGGTTCTCGACCAGGCCGAGCAGGAGCGTCGCGTTCCCGCTGAAGTCGGTGTCGGCGAACGGCTTGTCGAGCCTGCTGCTGAGGGCAACCGTCATCGCGTACGGCGGTTGCGCGGTCTGCAGCTCGATGCGGAACGAGCCCTCGGACCCGAGGCCGACCTCGCGTACGAGCGCGATGTCCCGGGAGTTGTCTCCGACATACGCGCCGCGGGCCGACCACAACAACCGCGCCTGGCTCGAGGCATCCGACCCCTCGGAAGCCGACGTGCCACAGCCGGTCAGTGCCACACCGACGAGCAGCGCAGCTGCTCCACGACCACCGACCACAGATCCCCCCTCCGGCTGTCCCGCGTGTACCGAGACTACCGGCGCCCACGTCGGCGGGTCAGGACCTTCGTCAACGCGGCGGCGTCCGACCCGCAGCCGCGGGTCACCGTCTCCTGAGGAAGGACACGGCCTCGTCCAGCGCGAGATCGGTGAGCGCCGGGTCGTGCCGGGCGCCGACGTCCCGCATGAACGCGTGCTCCCCGCCGGCGTACACGTGCAGCTCCAGGTCCTCCAGGCCTGCGGCGTAGAGGGCGGACACGATCTGGACTCGTGCGTCGGCAGGCACATGCGGGTCCTGGGAGCCGAACACGATCATCAGCCGGCCGCCGATGCTCTCGGCCCGGGCGAGCGACCCCGCGTCGGCGTCGGCTCCGAGCGCCCCGTCGTGCAGGCCGGTCGGGTAGAAGCAGACGGTCGCCGTGACCCGCGGGTCGAACGCGGCCCGGAACGCGAGGTGGCCGCCGATGCAGAACCCCACCGCCAGCAGCGTCGTGATGTCGGGGCGCTGGTCCATGAAGTCCAGCACCGCGGCGCGGTCCGCGTCGAACTGCGCGGTCGTGGTGCCGGCCGCGCCATCGAGGCCCGCCTGCTTGCCGGCGTCGTCGAACTCCAGTGCGACACCGGCCAGCTCACCGCGGGGATAGATCTCGGGTACGCAGACGACGAACCCCGCCGCGGCCAGGCGCCGTGCCGTGCGCAGCGTCGACTCGGTCACCTGGAAGATGTCGGTGTACAGCAGCACCCCGGGCCACGGGCCCTCGCCGACCGGACTGAGCACCACCGATCGGATCTCGCAGCCGGACGCCGGAACCCGTACCTCGTCCTCACGCAGCTTCATGCGCAGTGACCCTACTGGTCTGCGGAAGACCGGACCGACGCTGCGCGTCGCAGCGGCCCGCCGACACGGGGCGGCGGGCCGCTGCACGGTGCGTCAGGCGAGGCTGGCGGTGTCGATGACGAACCGGTACCGGACGTCGGAGGCGAGGACGCGCTCGTAGGCCTCGTTGATCCGGTCCGCGGCGATCACCTCGACCTCGGCGCCGATGGCGTGCTCGGCGCAGAAGTCGAGCATCTCCTGGGTCAGGGCGATGCCGCCGATCATCGAGCCGGCGAAGGACCGGCGCGCGCCGATGAGCGAGAAGACGTTGACGCTGAGCGGCTCGGCCGGGGCGCCGACGTTGACCAGCGTGCCGTCGACGGCGAGCAGTCCCAGGTAGGCGTCGAGGTCGATGCTGGCACTGACCGTGTTGACGATGAGGTCGAACCGTCCGGCGAGCTGCTCGAACGTGTCGGGGTCGGCGGTGGCGTGGTAGTGGTCCGCGCCGAGCCGGAGGCCGTCCTCCTGCTTCTTCAGCGACTGCGACAGCACGGTGACCTCGGCGCCGAGGGCGTGGGCGATCTTGACGGCCATGTGGCCCAGCCCGCCGAGCCCCACGATGGCGACCTTCTTGCCGGGGCCCGCGCCCCAGCGGCGCAGCGGGGCGTAGGTGGTGATGCCGGCACACAGCAGCGGTGCGGCGGCGGCGGGGTCGATGCCGTCGGGGACGGACAGCACGTAGTCCGCGTCGACGACGACGTGGGTGGAGTAGCCGCCCTGGGTCGTGGTGCCGTCGCGGTCGGTCCCCGCGTAGGTGGGGACCATGCCCGCCACGCAGTACTGCTCGTCGCCGTTGCGGCAGTTGGTGCACTCACCGCAGGAGTTCACCATGCAGCCGACGCCGACGCGGTCGCCGACCTTGTGCCTGGTCACGTCGGCGCCGACCTCGGTGACGACGCCGACGATCTCGTGGCCGGGCACGACGGGGAACGGCTGGGGCCCCCAGTCACCGTTCACGGTGTGGATGTCGGAGTGGCAGATGCCGGCGTACTGGATCTGGATGAGGACGTCGTTGGCTCCGACGTCGCGGCGCTCGATGACCGTAGGGGCCAGCGGCTGGCCGGAGGCGGCGGCTGCGTAGGCGTTGACGCGCATGTGGGGTGCTCCTTGGATGTGTTGGGGGTGGAGGAAGAGCGAGGTGTTCAGCTGACCGCTGGTGCGGCCGCGTACTCCTCGTCGGTGACCGGCTCGAGCCAGTGGACGACGTCATGCTGGTCGTCCCCTTCGTTGATGGCGAGGTGGACCATCAGCCGGCTGGGCGCGGCGCCGTGCCAGTGCTCCTCGTCGGCCTCGAAGAGGACGCGGTCGCCGGGGTGGATCACCTCGACGGGTCCGCCTCGGCGCTGGCAGAGGCCCACGCCTTCGGTGACGAACACGGTCTGGCTCAACGGGTGGCGGTGCCAGTGGGTGCGGGCGCCGGGCATGAAGTGCACCAGGTTCGCGGTCAACCGGGACGGCTGGGGTGCGGCGGCGACGGAGTCGATGTAGACGTCGCCGGTGAACCAGTCGCTGGGGCCCTTGGCGGTGTCGATCGAGCTGCGCGTGATCTGCATCAATGTCCTTCTGTCTCTTGGGTGCTGCGACCGGCCTGTGCAGCCGGGGCAGTGTCTGCGGCCTCGGTGGTCGCCGCCCAGGAGGCGAGCAGCCGGAGGCGTTCAGCGGAGGGGGAACCGGGTTCGGCGGTGTAGACCATGAGCACGAGCCCCGGCTCGGCGGTGATGGCGAGCTCCTCGTAGGCGAGGGTCAGGCCGCCGACGACGGGGTGGTCGAAGCGCTTGGTCCCGGCGCCGTGCGTGCGGACGTTGTGGTCCGCCCAGAGTCGGCGGAAGGTCTCGCTCTGGGTGGAGAGCTCGCCGACCAGTTCCTGCAGTCCGCGGTCGTGGGGGTCGCGGCCGGCCTCGGCGCGCATGATCCCGACGCACATCCCGGCGAACAGGTCCCAGTCGGGGTAGAAGTCGCGGGAGGCGGGGTCGAGGAACTGGAAGCGGGCGAGGTTCGGGGTGCGGCCCCCGTCGCCGATCACCGGAGAGTAGAACGCGCGGCCGAGCGCGTTGGTGGCGAGCAGGTCCTGGCGTGGGTCGCGGACGAACGCGACACCGTCGGTGATCGCGTCGAGCGCCCATCGCAGGCTCAGCCGCGATGCGGCTTGGCCCGACGTACGGCGACGCGCACGGCCCGAGGTCGGGATGCCGTCGGCGGCCCGGGCGAGGTCGAACAGGTGGGCCCGTTCGGTCTCGTCGAGCTGCAGCGCCCGCGCCAGGGCGTCGAGGACGCCAGACGAGGCACCCGCGATCTGGCCGCGCTCGAGCCGCGCGTAGTACTCGACGCTGAGCCCAGCGACCGCGGCGACCTCGCTGCGGCGCAGGCCGGGGACGCGTCGGGTCCCCGTCGGCCGGGAGGCCGACCTGGTCGGGGGTGAGGCGGGCGCGGCGCGTGGTGAGGAACTCGCGCACCTCGGACGGTTGTCCACGCCACCGAGCCTAAGCCGCCCCGACCCCGGCCGGCCGCCACGAAGGGTGCCCTGCCGGTACACCCATCGACAGGGACTTCCAGCGCGCCGCGCCAGCGCGTTCACTCGATGTCGTGGGGCCGTTGGCCCCTGCGGCTGGGAAAGGAACCAGCCTGCCGACAGCGGTGAGAAGGAGCACGTGCGATGCGTGGAGTGGTCATGTACGGACCCGGTGACGTACGGGTCGAGGACCGCGAGGACCCGACGATCATCGAGCCGACCGACGCGGTCATCCGGCTGTCTGCGACCTGCATCTGCGGCAGCGACCTGTGGCCCTACCGCGGCGCCGAGCCGGTCGACCACCAGGTGATGGGGCACGAGTACGTCGGCGTGGTCGAGGAGATCGGCTCCGAGGTGCGCAACGTCAAGGTCGGCGACTTCGTCGTCGGCTCCTTCTGGGCCTCCGACAACACCTGCGAGATCTGTCAGGCCGGCTACCAGGCGTACTGCGTGCACCGCGTCCTGATGGGCACTATCGGCACCCAGTCCGAGCTCGCTCGCATCCCGCTGGCCGACGGCACGCTCGTCGCGACCCCGGGACGGCCCGACGCCGACCTGATCCCCTCCCTGCATGGCCGCCTCCGACGTGCTCGGCACCGGCTGGTTCGCCGCGGTCGCCGCCGAGGCGGGGCCCGGGAAGACCGTCGCGGTCGTCGGCGACGGCGCCGTCGGGCTGCTCGGCGTCCTCGCCGCCCAGCAGCTCGGCGCCGAACGGATCATCGTCTTCAGCCGTCACGCCGACCGGCAGGCGCTCGCCCGCGAGTTCGGCGCGACCGACATCGTCGAGGAGCGCGGCGACGAGGGCGTCGCGCGGGTCAAGGAGCTCACCGGCGGTCTCGGCGCGCACTCGGTCATCGAGGCCGTCGGCACCCAGGAAGCCATGATGCAGGCGATCCACTCCGACCCGCCCCGGCGGCCACGTCGGCTTCGTCGGTGTCTCCCACGACGTCGCGATCCCCGGCGACGAGCTCTTCATGGCCGGCGTCCACATCCACGGCGGCCCCGCTCCCGTCCGGCGGTTCCTGCCCGACCTGATCCAGCTGATCTGGGACCGCAGGATCGACCCCGGCAAGGTCTTCGACCTCACCCTGCCGCTCGACCGGGCGGCCGAGGGCTACCGGGCGATGGACGAGCGCACCGCCACCAAGGTGCTGCTCACCGTCTGACGCTCCGTCACCGCCCCGGCGTCGCGCACCCACCAACGACCCGATCGACGCCGGCCCGGCCGCCGCGCCCTGGAAGCGCTGCTGGGCCGGCGTCTCCCTGTCCGAAAGGAACTCAGCATGCCGACACCCCTGGCGGACACACCCCAGTACCGGTCCACCGGCTCCGCCCCCGCCCCCTTCACGCCCGGCGAGGCATCACACGGCCGGGCACTGGGAGTCGTCCTGTGCCTCCTGACCATCTTCGGGCCCATCTCCATGGACCTCTACCTTCCGGTTCTACCCTCCCTCGCGACCGACCTCGGCGCCAGCACCTCGGCTGCTCAGCTGACGGTGACCACGTGTCTGCTCGGGCTTGCGCTCGGGCAGGTCGTAGCCGGGCCGCTGTCCGACCGTTTCGGGCGACGGCGGCCGCTCCTGGTCGGGGTGACCGCCTACATCGCTGCCTCCGTGCTGTGCGCGGTCGCCCCGACCATCGAGACCCTCATCGCAGCCCGTCTGGTGCAGGGGCTGGCCGGCGCGGTCGGCATCGTCATCGCCCAGGCCGCCGGCCGCGACCTGTTCACCGGTGGCCGGCTCCTGCGCTACTACGGCCGGCTCACCGTCCTGGCCGGTCTGGCCGCCATCATCGGCCCCGTGATCGGCGGCCAGCTCGCGAAGCTCACCGACTGGCGCGGGACGTTCGTGTTCCTCGCCGCCGTCGGCGTTCTCATCCTCGCGGCGAGCGGTGGTGTCCTGCGGGAAACGCTGCCACCTGCCCGACGCCACACTGGCGGGCTGGCTGACAGCGTGCGCGTGTTTCGCCGGCTCCTCAGGGACCAGGTCCTTCTGGGCGCGGTCCTCGTCAGCGGCTTCACCAATGCCGCCATCTTCGCCTACCTCAGCGGAGCCACCTTCGTCCTGCAAGGCGTGTACGGGCTCTCCCCACAGGGGTACTCGTTCGCGTTCGGGCTGAACTCGCTGGGGTTCATGGTGTTCGGGTTCATCGCCGGCCGCACGTCGGAGCGCTGGTCGCCCCACGGCGTCCTCGCCACCGGCCTCGCGATGGTCCTCGCCGGAGCTTTCGGCGTACTCGTCACCGGCGCAGCCCAGCTGCCGCTTCCAGCCATGGTGATCTCGCTGTTCGTCATGGTCAGCGGGGTGGCCGTCACGACACCCCCCGCGACGTCCCTGGCACTGGAGCACCACCCCGACGTCGCAGGGTCCGCCTCCTCCCTCCTGGGCCTGGCCCGCTTCGGGTTCGGGGCAGTGGCCGCCCCGCTGGTCGGCGTGGCAGGCGCCGGAACCGCAGTTCCCCTCGGCGGGGTCGCCCTCGCCGCGGCCGCCTGCGCCGTCGGCGGCTACGCCCTCGTCGGTCGCGCTGCACGGCCGGCATCCGACTCCGCCCACGCGTAGCACGGCGGTCCCGGACGCCGGCGGTCTTCATCTCTGTCACCAACGACCGGACGGCCTCGGACGTCTCGCGCAGCTCCTTGGCGGCAGTCCCATTCGACACGGGCAGCACGACCGCGACGGAGGACGCGGTACCTGACCTCGTTCGATGATGTGCAGACGGATTGCACCAGGAGCGGACGGCCCCGCTCGGCGTGGCAGATCAGCGCGTCTATCGGTCCCGTGCTGGTTCCGACGCTTCAGCGGCCTGAGTCCCTGACGGAGCGTCGTCGTAGGCAGGATGGTGGCTGGCCACCTTGCGTGCCTCTGCGAGGTGGCCGCCGAGGTAGGCGCCCACGCCGGAGACGGTCGCTCCGGCAAGAGCGAGCCGCGCCCCGGCACCATGCCGGCCCTTCCTTCGGGCGACCCACGACGCCGCGTAGGCGCTGATCGCGACGGCGTTGGTCAGAGCGTGGACGAGGCCCACCCGCTTCTCGCGCGGCGCCGCAGCCGACCACTCCGCCCACCCGGTCCAGGCTGTGGGGCCGACCGCGAGGAGTCCGGTACCGATGAGCCGCTGCGCCGCTGCGGACGAGCCCCGCCCACCGAAGACGTCCAGCACGGTGGCGGAGGTCCACGAGCCCAGGACGACGTCGGTGAGCAGCGGGTGGACCGCGTGCCCCAGCCAGTCGCCGCGCAGCACGGCAGCGCGCGTCCCGCTGCCGAACACGGACTGGATCGACGGCTCGAGCGCATGAACCGGCCGGTCCAGCGCAGTGGCCTCCTCGAGCCGCAGGGTCCAGCGAACGATGGCGGGTGGCCGTTCGATCGAGCTCATACGCTTCTCCTCGCGGGGTGCACATCGACGTCATCCTCGGGCCTGGTACACGTTGCCCCGCGCCACTCTCACCGTCAACAAGCGAGCCCGTGGCGGCCACTCGATGCAGCCGTACCCCTGCCCCCGCCACCACCGGTGGTCACCGGAACCTCACTGGCCACGAGATGGGTGGCAGTGAGTCGGTCGCCGCGGGGGCCCGGGCGCGTGCCCTTGGCTGGGCGCCTGCCGGGGGTTACGTCGCGGCCGGGTCCGTGGTGGGCGACAGCCGGGTCTCGCCGATCCAGCTGGCGAGGAAGGCCAGCGCCTGCTCGGACGGGCTGGCTGGCTCGACGGTGTAGGCAATGACCGTCAGGCCGGGGTCGCCGGGCAGCTCGAGGGCTTCGCCGGTGAGCTCGAGCTCGCCGACGACGGTGTGCTGGAGTCGCTTGGTGGCGGTGCGGTGGAGCTTGACGTCGTGAGCGGCCCACCAGCTGCGGAACTCCTCGCTGCGGGTGGACAGCTCCCCGACCAGGTTGGTCAGGCCGCGGTCGTAGGGGCTGCGACCGGCTTCCCCGCGCAGCGAGGCGACAGTGTCGCGGGCGACGACGTCCCACTGGAGGTAGAAGTCGCGGGAGCGGGGGTCGAGGAACAGGTATCGGGCCAGGTTGAACGTCGCGCCGCCTCCGGCGTAGGCGTCTGTGAACAGCCCGCGCCCCAGTCGGTTGACTGCGAGGACGTCCATGCGGCCGTTGCGGACGTAGGCCGGGGTCCTGATCGAGTCGAGGATGCGCTGCACGCCGGGCCGCAGTCCCTGCCGGGACGTGGTCCGCGGGCGGCCGGCGGCCCCGCCGGAGGTGTTCGCGGTGTGGGCGAGATCGAACAGGTGGGCGCGTTCGGCCTCGTCGAGCTGGAGTGCCCGGCTCAGCGAGTCCAGCACGCTTTCGGACACTCCGGTGAGGTTGCCCCGCTCCAGCCGTGCCAAATAGTCCACGGAGATGTCGGCCCGCACCGCGACCTCTTCGCGACGCAGCCCTTTGACCCGCCGCCTGCTGCCGCCGAACGACGGCAGCCCAGCCTGTTCGGGGGTCAACCGCTGGCGCCTGCTGGTGAGGAAGTCACGCACGTCGTCCCGGTGATGCATGCCCCGACGGTACGACCTCCTCCCGGTTCGAGGGAGGGTCTGCCAGTACCTGTAAAGACCGTCACTCCCTTTCGCGTAGGAACCGGGGTTCTCTGGGTACAGCGGCGAGCCAGCGAGCCACCTGGGCGCGAAGCGGTTTCGCCGCACTACCGGTCCGAGGAGGTACGGCCATGGAAGCGACAGTGATGTACGGCGCGCGTGACGTGCAGATGTCATCCCGACCTCGGCACCGATGCCTGACAACAACCCCACAAGGAAGATCACCCTCATGGACATCCTCACCCTCGACAACGGCGTGCAGATGCCGGCACTCGGTCTCGGCGTCTTCCAGACGCCTCCGGACGAGACCCGCGACGCGGTCCGCGCCGCCCTCGAGGCCGGCTACCGCCACATCGACACCGCCGCGGCGTACGGCAACGAGCGCGAGGTCGGCGAGGCCATCCACGACTCCGGCATCGCCGCGACGAGGTCTTCCTCGAGACCAAGATCTGGATCAGCGACTACGGCTACGACGAGACGCTGCACGGCTTCGACAAGAGCGCCGCCAAGCTCGGCGTCGACCAGATCGACCTGCTGATCCTGCACCAGGCGCTGCCCTCCGCCTTCGACAGAACCGTGGAGGCGTACCGCGCGCTCGAGGCGCTGCTGGCCGACGGCAAGGTCCGCGCCATCGGGGTCAGCAACTTCATGGTCGACCACCTCACCTCGCTGCTGGAGCACGGCACAGGTCGTGCCGGCGGTCAACCAGATCGAGGTCCACCCGTACTTCCAGCAGCGCGAGGTCCAGGAGTTCGGCGCCGCAGCACGGCATCCTGACCCAGGCCTGGTCACCCATCGGCGGCATCACCTTCTACCGCGACGGCAGCCACGGCAGCACCCTGGAGGACCCCGTCATCGGCAAGATCGCCGCGGCGCACGACAGGTCCCCGGCCCAGGTCGATGCTGCGCTGGCACCTGCAGCAGGGCCGCTCGGTCATCCCGAAGTCGACCAAGCCGCACCGCATCGCCGAGAACGTCGACGTCTTCGACTTCGACCTCACCGCTGACGAGCTCGCCGCCATCGACAGCCTGGACACCGACCGGCGCGGCGGCCCGGAGCCGGAGGCCATCACCCTGGAGACCTTCGGTCGGCCCATCCCGGAAGCCTGACCACCCGCCGCAACAGCCCGAACCGACCGACCGGAGCGCGGCGTCGACATCGTCAACATCTCCTCCGTCGCCGGACGGACCGCTCGCGCCGGCAACGGGGTCTACGCAGCGACCAAGTGGGGCCTCAACGGCTGGTCCGAGTCCCTGCGCCAGGAGCTGCTTCCCGACGTACGGGTCACCCCGATCGAACCCGGCGTCGTCGCCACCGAGCTGCCACAGCACATCACCCACGCGGACACCCGCGAAGGCGTGCAGCAGCTCTACAGCCAGGCCGAGGTCACCGCGGACGACGTCGCCGAGGTCATCGCCTTCACCCTCAGCCGCCCCGCACCTCGCGATCAACGAGGTCCTGCTGCGACCCGCCGGACAGCTCTGACCCGAACCGCACGACAAAGGAGAACCACGATGCACGCACGCACACTCGGCACGCCAGGCCTGCAGGTGTCCCCGCTCGGCCTCGGCTGCATGGGCATGAGCCAGTCGTTCGGTCCACGACCACCGCGCGAGGAGATGATCACGTTCCTGCGCGCGGCGGTGGACCGGGGCGTCACCCTGTTCGACACCGCCGAGGTCTACGGCCCCTTCCACAACGAGGAGCTGGTCGGTGAGGCGCTGCAGCCGGTCCGCGAGGACGTCGTCATCGCCACCAAGTTCGGGTTCGCCTTCGACGAGAACGGCAAGCAGACCGGCGTCACGCAGCCGGCCGGACGACATCCGCGCCGCCGTCGAGGGCTCTCTGCGACGGCTGCGGACCGACGCCATCGACCTGCTCTACCAGCACCGCGTCGACCCGGACGTCCCCATCGAGGACGTCGCCGGCACCGTCAAGGAGCTCATCGAGGCCGGCAAGGTCCACCACTTCGGGATGTCCGAGGCCGGCGTCGGAACGATCCGCCGCGCCCACGCGGTGCAGCCCGTCACGGCACTGCAGAGCGAGTACTCCCTGTTCTGGCGCGAGCCCGAGGACGAGATCCTGCCCGCCCTCGCGGAGCTCGGCATCGGCTTCGTGCCCTTCAGTCCGCTCGGGCGTGGGTTCCTGACCGGTCAGGTCACCGCCGCGACCCAGTTCGGCGAGGGTGACATCCGCGCCTCCCTGCCCCGCTTCGAGCGCGAGGCGCTCGCAGGCCAACCTCGCCCTCGTCGACCTCGTCTCCACGGTCGCCGAGCGCAAGAACGCCACCGTCGGCCAGGTCGCCCTCGCCTGGCTGCTCGCGCAGAAGCCCTGGATCGTGCCGATCCCCGGGACCAGGCGACTCGAGCGCCTCGAGGAGAACCTCGGATCGGCGGACCTGCGACCTCACCTCCGAGGACCTGGCAGAGCTCGACAGCGCCTCAGCCAGCGTGCAGGTCCGGGGCGACCGCTACCCGGAAGCCATGCAACGGATGATCGACCGCTGAGGTGTCACACGGCAGGGCCGGGCCTGGACCCGAGAGGCGGGGCACCTTGAACCTCCAAGGTGCCCCGCCTTCCGAGGCCCGCGGGAAATCAGGGAGCCGGGTACGCCTTCGGCAGACGCATGCCACGCTCAGCCATGACTTCCCGAACGTGGTTCGGGTAGTTGGTGATGATGCCGTCAACACCCATGTCCATCAGTGCCTTGATCGTGGCACCGTCATCGCAGGTCCACGGGATGACCTTCAGCCCTTGCTCGTGCGCCTCGGAGATCATCTGCTTGTCCGGGTAGAAGCGGAAGCTGGGGTCTCCCACCGTGCCGTTCTGCGGAAAGCCGTAGTTCGGCGACAGCGCGGTCAGCCCAGGTACGGCAGCCCGAGCTGTCTTGACGAGGTCACCGCCGTACGTGTCGGCGTCGACGCCACCGAGCCACGGGGAGGCCCCCGGCTTGCCGACCTCGAGGAAGTCGTAGTTGGTCAGTGCCACCAGGGGCCAGGTCGGCGCGAACGTGTGCATCAGCTTGAGCGCACCCCAGTCGAAGGACTCGATGGTGACCTGACGCTCGATCCCCGAGGCGTGGATCTCCTGGTAGACCCGGCGGACGAACTGCTCACGCGGCGCGGTCTGCTCCGGCGAGCCGGCCTCAACCTTGGTCTCGATGTTCAGCTTGACCTGGTTGGCGTGGTACGACTTCACCAAGTTCAGGACGTCCTTGAGCTCGGCCATGCGCCAGCCCTTGATCTGCTCCTGCTCGGGGAAGCCGGGCAGCTGCTGGTAGCCACAGTCCATTGTCTTGATCTCGGCCAGCGTCAGGTCCTTGATGAACTTGCCCACGTACGGGTACATCGGGTCATGTGGGAACGCCGGGGCGGTGTCCTCGCACTTCTGCGAGCTGATCTGACGGTCGTGGTTGACGACGACCTTGTTGTCCTTGGTGATGTGCGTGTCCAGCTCCAGCGTGCTCACACCCAGCCGCAGCGCCTTCGCGAAGCCCGGAAGCGACTCCTCCGTGGTCATCCCGATGCCGCCACGGTGAGCCTGCAGGTCGAACTGGGTCTTCTGTGGCTGGACGCCAGGACCCGTGGAGTGGGGCGTGGCTTGGGCAACGCCAGCGGTCGACAGGCACAGGCCGGCCATGCTGACCGCGGCTGCAACAACTCGTAGAGCTCTCATGCGCCGGACCGTACGGGCGCCGGGCAACGAGCGCACACACGCCGGGTGAACCCGGAGGAACTACCGGGTGCCGTCCCGCTCGTCGGCCCGGGTGCGCCTGCAGCCGTGCGGTTCTCGCAGCAGCCAGCTCGCGATACGAGAACCCCCTGCAGTCGGCGGGGGCAGCCCTGAGGTCCAGACAGTCACCGTTCCCGGACTGCGTAGGTCAGGTGGGTCACCCGCGGCGTCGGCTCCGCGCGGACCTGCTCCAGGGCCACGCGGCCCGCGTCCACGGCCTCGAACAGGCGGATTCCGGAGCCGAACAGCACGGGTGACACCGCAATCGTGAACTCGTCGATCAGGCCGGCGTTGACATATTCCAGGATCGTGGCGCCGCCGCCTGCGATGCGGACGTCCCGGTCGCCGGCGGCCTCGCGGGCCTGGTCGAGCGCGGCCTCGATGCCGTCGTTGACGAAGTGGAAGGTGGTCCCGCCCGGCCGCCCCCAGGAGTCACGCTTCTCGTGCGTCACGACGAAGACCGGCGTGTGGAACGGCGCCTCCTCCGGCCACGCCTGCTCGCCGGCGTCGAACATGCGTTTGCCCATCACGCTCGCGCCAGTGCGCTCGAACGTCTCCCGCACGATGTCGTTGTCGCGCCCTTCCTCGCCGCCCTCGCCGAGCTTCAGGTTCTCCCGGAAGAACCGCTGCGGGAAGATCCACTGCTGCAGCTCCATCCACTGCTGCCCCATCAGGTCCTCGAGGGACTCGGGCGCGATGAAACCGTCCAGCGACATCGACACGCTGAAGAACACCTTCCCGGCCATCAGTCCTCAACTCCCTTGCGAACGATCCCGGTGACGTAGGCAGCCAGGTTGCTCAGGGTCTGCTGGGCGCCCTCGATCGCGTGGTACTTCTCGACCGCCTCGTCGTGCAGCTCCTTGGTGGGGAACACCGTGCGCATCTCGATCCGGGTCGCCGCGCCGTCGGGCGCGAACGTCAGGACCGACTCGAAGGCGTTCGGGTCACCGCGGGACTCACCGTGCAGCAGCGCGATCCGCTCCGGTGGGGCGATCTCGGTCCAGGAGATCCATTCCTGGTAGTCCGTCCCGTCCGGTCCGTGCATCACGAAGTCCCACTCCCCGCCGACGCGGAACTCGAACGCCCGCGTGGTGGTGGTGAACCCGTCCGGCCCCCACCATCGCGACAGGTGCCGCACCTCGGTGAACGCCTCGAACACCAGCTCCCGTGGGGCACTGATGACCCGGGTGATCACGACCTCGCGGTCGGCCGTCGCGGACTGCGCCGGCGCGTTCCGTCCTGTCACTGCCATCGGTCACTCCTCCTCCTGGCTTGCCTGCTTGAGGTCCTGCACGTACTCGTCCAGCCGGTCGAAGCTCGCATTCCAGAACCGCTCGAACCCACCGGTCCACTCGTGAACCGGTTGCAGCCCGCGGGCGTCGAGGCCGTACAGGCGCTGCCTGCCTGCCTTGCGGTCCCGGACCAGTCCGACCTCCCGGAGCACCCGCAGGTGTTTGGACGCCCCCGGCTGGCTCATGCCCAGCTCCTGCGCCAGCTCGGTCACCGGCCTCTCCCCCGCCCGCAGCAGCACCAGGATCTCCCGGCGCTGCGGCTCGGCGATCGCGTTGAAGACGTCTGACGTCGTCGCTGCTCGTGCCACAGGCTCATCATATGTCGATATAGGCATGCGTCAACACCGGCGTAACCCGCCCAGACTTACCGAGCCGGATCGGGTGTGTGAGCGTGGGTCAGTGTGAGCGGAGAACCTGGAGGGGTGGGTCCCGGCGCGGTCACACCTGGCCCGGCTCGCGAGTCAGTGAGGTAGCCAGTAGAGGGAAAGGGTGGAGGTGAAGGCCGTGGACCAGACGGACAGGTTCGAGGCTGAACGACCGCGCCTGGTGGGGATCGCGAGCCGGGTGCTCGGTGACCACGCCGAGGCGCAGGACGTCGTGCAGCAGGCGTGGCTGCGGCTGCACGGGACGGACGCAGAGATCGACAGCCTGCCGGCCTGGTTGACGACCGTGACCACCCGCCTGTGCCTCGACCGGCTGCGCTCGCGCACGCCCGTCCCCGTCGATGACGTCGGGCCCGGGGCGACCCTCAACGACCCGGCCGACGACGTCGCGCTTGCCGACACCGTCGGTCTCGCCCTGCACGTCGTGCTCGACCGGCTCTCCCCGCACGAGCGGGTCGCCTTCGTGCTCCACGACAGCTTCGGCTTCGGGTTCCCGACGATTGCGGCGCTGCTCGGCACCACGCCGGCGGCCGCGCGCAAGCTCGCCTCGCGGGCACGGGCCAAGGTCGCCCAGCCCCATCCGGAGGACCACCTGGCCGACGGGGAAGCGGTCGACGCCTTCATGGCCGCAGCCAGGAACGGTGACTTCGACCGGTTGCTCCAACTGCTGGCACCCGACGCCGCCGTGACTGCCGACGAGGCTGCGGTCATGGCCGGCACCCCGCGGCGGATCGAGGGCCGCGAGGAGGTCGCGGCGTTCTTCAACGGCAGCGCCAGGGGCGCCCTCCCGGTCTTCGTCGGTGACCGGCCCTGTAGCGCCTGGTTCCACCTCGGCGCGGCCAAGGTCGTCTTCGACTTCACCGTCAACGACGGGGTCGTGCGCGCCATCACCTTCCGCGCCGCGCCCGACGTGCTCTCCCGAGTCGTACGCCGCGACGGGGATCGGCCGCGTGGCTGACCCGGTCACACCTTGGCCGTTCCGATCGTCAGCACATCAGGACACCCACAACAGAAGGAGACAACCATGAAGACCATGACCTGCCGGACCCTCGGAGGGCCCTGCGACCTCGAGCACCACGGCGAGAGCGCCGACGCCGTCATCCACGCCCAGGACCGCCATCTCAAGGATGCGGAGACGTCCGGCGACGCGACCCACCAAGAGGCCCGCGAGGCCATGAAGAACCGCTGGAGGCACCCCAAGAAGGCGATGGGTTGGTACCGCGACACCAAGCGGACCTTCGCCGCCCTCCCCGAGGACTGACAGCGGTCCGTCGATCCGGGATCGGCATGAGGACGGGTCGCGGCAGCTCAGGATGATGCCTGAAACGCCTGTCGACAGGCCTCGGCACCGCTGACCGCGATGTCGTCGCGCCGGCGAGTCAGCCATTGTTCTCGGGTGATGCGCCACCGCTGAATCAGCGCAGGCTCTCCCCGCCGGGTGGCCCAGTCCGTGCCGTTCCGTTGGTAACCGAGCGTCTCGGAGACGCGGTTGGACCCGGCGTTGTCCACGAAGGCGTCACTGGCGGCTTCGGCGGCGCCGAACCCGTCGAAGGACAGGTGGAGCGCCGCCTCCCGCATCTCACGGCCGAATCCGCGGCCACGGAAGTCCGCGGCCAGCCAGGAGAAGGTGGTGACGGCGCCGTAGGTCTCGAAGTCAGCACCGATGACGTCCTGCATACCGGCTGCGTGCCCGTCGATGAGAACCACCAGGTTGAGGCGCCAGAAGTCCGAGGCGACGCGTCCACGCCCTCGCCAGATCGCCCGCAGCCACTTCTGGACCCGAATGTCCGGGTCGCGGTCGTACAACGACATCGGGTCATCGAAGGGTGGAGGATCAGCGTCCGCCTGGCCCGCTCGGACAAGGGGCACCAGTTCTGCCAGAAGATCATCGGTTGCCCCTCGCAGTTCGACCCGCGGGGTGGTCACGGTGACGTTCAGTGGAGCGTAGGGGTGCACACCGGGAGCCTAAAGGGCCCCTTGAGCGCGGAACGCGTGGTCACCGAGCGCGCGTCTTGTCGAAGAAGCTGGCGGCGTCCTTCGCGAGCTGTTGTTGACCGGGGTTGATCAGCTGGGCGCCGACCTGCTTGAACTTGTGGCCCATGTTCTGCACCAGGATCAGCCGGGTCTTGTCGCCTGCGGCTCGCAGGTCGGTGTAGAGCTCGATCGACGGGGACTCGAGAACTTCGGTGTCGTCGGCGCCCGTACAGCAGGTCGGCTCGCCCCGCGGAGCAGCACCCGTGAAGGACGCGGAGGAAACAATCGGACATAGGCGATGGTGGGGTGGCGGCCGCGACCCTGCCTCGCTCAGCACGCTCAGGGCCAGGCCGCCCACGGGGGTGCAGCAGTCCCCGTGGAGAATCGACAGATGAAGGTCTGGCCACTGAGCCGTTACCACACGCACGACGCATCGACGCGAGCACCTGTCGACGCGCCGTTGACAGCCCGACCGGACGCGCAGCCTGGAGCTGGCACGGGGTCAGAGGCCCCAGCGGGGTCGGTCCTGATACCGGTCGCCGAGCAGATCGCCCAGGCCGATGCGGAGACCGAGCAGCTCATCGACGCCCAGCGCTACGGGAACGTCGACCACCCCCTGGTCAACACGCTGGGTAGACCGCTGAACCGGCGCTCCCCGTTCTACCTCGGCCTCATGGCGGGGCTCGGTCTCCTGGCGTCGTACGGGCTCGTGCACATATTGCTCCAGGTGACGCAGCTCATCACCTTCATCCTCGTGGCGCTCTTCCTCGCGCTGGGCCTCGAGCCGCTGGTGTCGCAGTTGCAGCACCGGGGTCTGCGTCGCGGTTGGTCGGTGGTCGTCGTGATGGTCGGCCTGCTGCTCATCTTGGGCTTCATCGGATGGATGGTCGTGCCGACCTTCGTGACCCAGATCGCGTCGCTGATCGACAAGACACCCGGGTACCTCACCGCCCTCCAGGACAACGGTCTGGTTCATCAGCTCGACAACCGTTTCCATCTCACGCAGCAGGTTCAGGCCAGGGCCACGTCCAGCATCAACGCGGGCACCGTCACATCGGTCCTGGGAGGGGTGCTGGGAGCCGGAAAGGCGCTCGTGGACGGCGTCGTCGCCGTCGTCACTGTGCTGGTGCTGACCCTGTACCTGATGGTGGCGCTTCCCACCGTCAAGGCGGCCTGCTACAAGCTCGTGCCCCACCGACGTCGCGTGCGCGTGGTGTTCCTCGGAGAGCAGATCTCGCGGCGGGTAGGCGGCTACGTCCTGGGACAGACCGTCGTGGCCACCATCAACGGATCGCTGACGTGGCTCATGCTCACCGTGCTGGGGCTCCCCTTTCCCTTGGTGCTCGCGGTGATGGCTGGGTTCTTGGCGCTGATCCCGATCGTCGGCACCATCGTCGGCGGCGTCATCATCACCCTGGTGGCGCTCACCGCCGGCTGGACCACCGCTCTGATCGCTCTGGGCTACTACATCGCCTATCACGTCTTCGAGGCCTATGTTCTCTCGCCGCGGATCATGCACCGGGCCGTGAATGTCCCAGCCCTGGTCACCATCGTCGCTGTGCTGGCTGGCGGCACCCTTCTGGGGGTGATCGGCGCGTTGATCGCCATCCCGGTTGCTGCCGGACTGTCCCTGATCTACGACCAGGTTCTGGTCCCGCGTCAGCAAGGCCTCAAAGACGACATGCCCACCGAAGCAGCAACCTCCGGGTTGTCCTCGAACGTCGGCTGACCGCCCGCCCAGCTCAGCGGCACCCTCCGAGCCGCGGTCACAGGCCGATGAGTGCCGACTGCCAGGGAAGGAGGACGGCGAGGACCAGCATGCCCAACCCGACCGCCCCGCTCAGCTGCCGGCCGTAGCGCCACACCTTCTCCAGAAAGATCACCGCGGCAAGTGCGGCCATCCAGACCATGTTCATCAGCCCGACGGCCACGAGGACGAGCATCAGGCTCCAGCAGCACCCCAGGCAGTAGCCGCCGTGCCAGATGCCCACCCGTACGTCGCGCAGCGGGCCGGCGATGTTGCCGACGTGCAGCAGCACGCTGAGCGGTGAGCGGCAGTGCCGCAGGCAGGTGGCCTTGAGTGGGGTGAACTGGTAGAGCCCGGCGACCACCAGCGCGGCTGCGGCGGCCCACACGCGGGTGCGCTCCGAGGTCGTGGCCAGGGCGTCCAGCCTGCGCGTGAGCACATACGCCGCGAGCCCGTAGGCGCCCCAGGCGAGCAGGTAGCCGGCGACCAGACCCACCACACGAAGCGGCGCTGGGCCATGCGGTCTGCGCGCGACGATGACCCGCAGGTACGTCCGCGAGACCGGCGCCACGGACGGCAGCATCATCGCGGCCATCATGACCACCCAGACGCCCAGGAACGCCCCCAGCGTCGCCGGCGCCCCGGACATCCCCATGGCCGTGTCCATGCCCATGGTCGGCCCGGCCGACCACGTCAGCAGCCACGCCCAGCAGAGCCCGGCCACCGCCAGCAGCGCGGCCCAGATGACGACGGTGGCGCTACGCCTGCCAGGCGAAGTCGCGGTAGTGGCCATTCTTGCCGGTGTTGTCGAAGGACCAGCCGTAGTCGGTGTCGTTGTACGTCCCGACCGAGCTGCGGGCAATGGCCAAGTCGGCGCCCATCGGGTGGAACACGTTGACGATGCGCATGACCGGGCCGTCCGGGGGCCGCAGGCCCCTCACCTGGAAGTCCATGACGCCAGGCACGGTGACGCGCTTGGTGTCGTCGCTGGACTCGAACGTCATCGGAACGAACTTCACGCCGAGCTGTTCGCCGATCAGCCCGGCGAGCATCGCCGGTGGACCGCCCTGCGCTCCGGAGAAGATCTGGCCGAGCGCCTGCCGCTGGGCGTCGTCCGCTCGCTCGTCCACGTACAGCGCCACCCGCCAGCCGCCGTCTCCCATCACCTGCGGGGAGTCGACCACCATGACCACGCCGAGCCCGTCGAGGGAGACACCGTCGTACTGCCCGGCGGTGATGTGCATGGCGAGGGGCACCAGGCATCTGTCATGGTCGGCGGGTCCCTGCAGGTTCGACGTGATGCACGGGCAGAGCACCTCGCAGTTGCAGTTCTCGAGGTACTCGCCGGACAGCTGCCATGTCATGAGACCCACCTCGCACCCTGCTCGCCATCCAGTATCGACCCGGGGCATCGGGCCACCACAATCCGTCGAATGGCGCACGCACTCCCAGCGCGGGCGACGCCAGATCCGCGTCATCATCACCATCCCGGCCGCGCCGGCGGACCCGGCCGACATGCCCGCGCCGCCGCAGCCGTGCAGCGCCGTGCCCCCGCTGGTCGCCGACACCGACCTCCCGTCGAGGGCAGGGTCACACGGCGTCGCGGCGCATTCGGACCACCCGCACCCCAGCAGGAAGTCGAGCGCCGTCGGCGAGCAGCGCGCCGTCAAGCCAGGACTCGATCGCCCGGGCCAGCTCCGTGGGGTGGCTGAAGTTCACCGCGTGCGCCGCCCGGTCGACGACTGCAACCGCCAGGTCCTGGGGAGCGAGTCGGCCCACCTCGCAAACCCGGGACGGGGACGGCATGAGCGGGTCCCGGCCACCCAGGACGGCCAACGTAGGGACGGGGGTGTGCAGCAACCGTTCCAGCGACGGGAATCGGGTCAGCTCGTGGAACAGGCGCAGGCCGTTGACCGGTCCGAACCTCAGGTAGTCCGGCAGCGCGACGGGGACCATCCTCGGGCTCTCGCGAACCACGTCCAGCGCCAGCTGGCCGAGCGCGCGGGGAAGCGGCTGGTTCTGCACGCCTCCGGCGGGCGAGACCAGAACGAGGCGGTTGACCCGCTCAGGTGCCCTGTGCGCCACCTCGAGACTGATCGGGCAGCCCATCGAGTTCCCGACCAGCACTGCCTGCTCGATGTCCAGCGCGTCGAGCAGCGCCAGCACGGCACCTGCGAGGTCGGGAATGTCCAGGACGTGGTCGCGTGGCTCACTGAGGCCGTAGCCCGGAAGGTCCGGGACCACGTTGACCCATCGGCCGGCGAGGAGGTGTGCCGTGGGCATGAGGTACGCGCCGGAGATCGCGAACCCGTGGATATGAACCAACGGCACGCCGCTCCCGACCCTGCTGCGCCGGTAGTGGACGGACCTGCCCTCGACCTGCAGGTGCGCCGACACCCACCCGTTGTCTGTCGCCATAATGAATTTTCCCACGGGCCCGGACGGGCACGCTGGAGTCGTAGCGCCAGCGCGGGGCCCCATCGTCGAGGTCGCAGCTGGCGAGGTGATCGTGCCCTGCGGGTCGATCGCACCGCCGACCCGCTCGTGGGTGGCGAGCCGCATCCTTTGGCCGCCGATCACCACGACCAGCAGCGACAGGGCCGGCCGCGGCGGGCGTGCCGTCGCGACCCGCCGGGGGTGGCGGGTCGCGGGGCGGGGCAGCTACAGGTGCCAGGTGACCTCGGTCGTGGTGACGGTGGCGGTGTAGCCCTTCTGGTGCACGATCGTGTGGTGCCGCGGGCACAACAGGGCCAGGTTGGTCAGGTCGGTCTGGCCGCCGTCGCACCAGTGCCGGCAATGGTGGGCGTCACACCAGGACGGCGGCCGCGAACAGCCGGGGAAGGTGCACCCCGCGTCGCGCAGGTACAGCGCCGTCAACAGCCCCGGGGTGACCAGCCGGCGGGTCCGGCCGAGGTCCAGCACCTCCGACCTGGACCCCAGGACGGCGGGGATGATGCCGGCGTCGCAGGCCAGCCTGCGGACCGTCTCCGGGGCCAGGAGGTCCCCGGTCAGCGTGGTCCCTGAGCCGGTCAGGCTTTTGAGGTCCTGGTAGTCCATGGTCACCACGACCGCGGCCTTGGCCGTGGTCGGCGCGTGTCCGCCGGCCGCGGCCGCACGGCGACAGACCTCGACCAGCGCATCGGCCCGGCGCTGGTCGCTGGTCCGCAGGTCCGACCCGGACTCGGTGGACGGTTGCGGCGCGGCCAGCGGCCCCAGGATCGCCTCCAGCACGGCTCGTCCTTCGGGGTCCAGCCGGAGCCGGTACTCGGCCATCCCGTCGTCGGGGTACGGCTGGGACAGCGACCGACCGGACTTGAGTCGGTCCTGCCGGCGCTGGAACTCCCCCAGCCGCCCGTACCGGGCGATCACCCGCGTCCGCAGCGCCCGGATCTGGGCCGGTCCGTCCGTCTCCGCGATCGCCACAAACCCCGACAGCACCGTCTCCGCGCACGCCGGGGTCAGCCGCGGCAGCAGCCTGTCCATCTCCGTCAAGGCGACGGCCGCGCTACCCACCGGCACCCGCGCGGCCAGCACCGCCTCGGCCAGGAGGGCGTTGCACGGCTTGGCGACGGCCTCGGCCACCCGCACCAACGCCGCCGAGCCACCGGCCCGGTACGAGGGACCGAACGCGCGGACCCCCCGGTCGACGACGCCGCGTCCGACGCGCGGACGTCCCCGCGGGACAACGCCTGGTCCAGCACCCCGACCTGCCCGGCCCCGGCCAGGCTCTTCAGCTCATCCAGCTCGGCGAACAACGGCCCCAGCTGGTCCGACCCGGCCTGGTGCAACCGCCCCACCAGCCGGCGCAGCACCGGCGCAGCCGCAACCAGCACCGCGCGGTCCTCCTCGAAGCTGGTCCCCTCCATGAACCCAATGTAGCCGCGACCACCGACAGCCCCCCGATCACGGAAACACTTGCCGCACAGCGCGATCGGGGGTCAGAGGCGCGATGACGAGGGTCCGGCGCGCACCATCCTGTCCTCGGTCGTGCCCGTCCGCTCGTCCCACTTCGCCGTACCGTCGGCCTGGAAGCCATGTCGCTGGTAGAAGGCCACCGCCCGTTGGTTGCCCCGCACCACCCAGAGCGTCGCCGGCTCGTCGCCGACCAGCTGCTCCATCAGCAGGTCGGCGAGTCCCGATCCATGGTGGGCGTCCAGCACATTGAGCGCCCAGAGCTCCCAGGGGGTCGGTGCGTCCTCGTCGCGGGACGGACCGGACATCGCCACGGCCACGACGTCCCCGGACGGTGCGCCGCCCACCAGGCGCCGGACGTCATCCGGTGGCTGTGCGAGCGCCTGCCTCCACCGGTCGACCGCTGCCTGAGGGTCGAGCGCCGCGAGGACATCGGCGGGCATCAACGTGGCATAGGCCTGGCGCCAGACCTCCACATGCACCCGCCCCACGTCGGCCGCGTCGGTCAGCCGCATGTCGCGGACGACGTAGCCTGCGGCGCGAGCACGGCGACCACGTCCACGAGCGGCCTTCGAGCTCCCCAGTGTCCCCATGCCGGAACCGTAGCGGCAAGGCGCAGTGCGGCTGGTTAGCCTTTCCGCCATGCAGATCCGCGAGATGGTGCAGAGCGACTGGCCGGACGTCTGGCCCATCGTCGAGGAGGTGACCGTTGCCCGCGAAACCTTTCCGTTCGACCCGTCGTGGACCTCCGAGGTCGCCCGGGACGTGTGGATGGAGTCGCCGCCCGGGCTGACCGTCGTGGCCCTCGACGGGGAGACGGTGCTCGGCACCGCGAAGATGGGACCGAACAAGCCGGGGCCCGGTTCGCACGTCGCGACGGCAAGCTTCATGACCGCCAGCACCGCTCGCCGCCGCGGTGTGGCGCGCGCCCTCTGCGGGTTCGCGATCGAGTGGGCGACGCGTGAGGGTTACTCAGCCATGCAGTTCAACGCGGTCGTGGAGTCCAACGTCGGTGCGGTGGCGCTCTACGAGGACCTCGGGTTCACCATCATCGGCACCGTGCCGCAGGCTTACGAGCACGCGCAGCTGGGCCGCGTGGGGCTGCACGTCATGCACCGCTTCCTCTAGACAGGAGCGCCCTCAGTCCAGCAGCGGTGCCACGTCGAAGTGCTCGCCGTCGTTGTGGTTGATGCGCCGCACCGCCTCGTCGAGGAACCCGTCAGGGACGGTGACGCCGGCCTCGGTCAGGCCCTTGCGCAGCTCGTCCCTCACGGTCTCCTCGGTGGCGCCGTCCTGCCAGGACGCCACCCGGTCCACCACAGCCTGCACGGCCTCCACCTGGGCGGAGCGGTCGTCGCTGTACTTCCCCGTCTGCTCACTCATGCCGACACCCTACGACCGCGCCGCCGAGAGCTCCTGTGGTGGCGGTGGCGTCAACGACCGGACGGGGTGATCCCGTCGAGCTGCTCGACCAGCGCCGGCATCAGCTCGAAGGACGCCGGGTCGTGCACCCCCGGCATGCTGACGATCGCCTGGTCGACGCCGATCTCGGCGAGCTGCCCGAACCGCTGCACGGCCTGGTCGACGGACAGCGTCCCCTCGCCGCCGCGGCCGGACAGCGACAGCCGCCCCAGCGTCGTCTTCTCGATCTCGGCGTACGGGCGCCCCTCGTTGTCGCAGTGGCTCTGCAGCACGTCGAGCTTCTGACGGATCCCGTCGATGCCCATCTCGAAGATGTTGCAGGCGTCCGCGTACTTCGCCACGAACCGCAGCGTCTTCTTCTCGCCGGTGCCGCCGACCAGGATCGGCGGGTGCGGTCGGGACAGCGCGGGCGGGGAGTTGAGCGGTCGCTCGAGGTGGTAGTGCTTTCCGGCATACGGGCTGTCGTCACCGGCCCACATCTGGTGCGCGATCTGCAGCGTCTCCTCGAGGCGCTCGAAGCGCTCCCCCACCGGCGGGTACGGCACGCCCAGCCCCCGGTGCTCCTCCTCGTTCCAGGCGGCGCCGATGCCGAGGATCGCCCGTCCGCCGGAGAGCACGTCCAGCGTGGTGACGGTCTTGACCAGCACACCCGGGTGGCGGTACGTCACGCCGGTCACCATGGTTCCCAGGCTGATTCGCTCCGTGACTCCCGCGGCGAACGCCAGGGCGCTGTAGCCCTCGAGCATCTCGTGCTCCGGCGGTCCCACCATGCTGATCTGGAAGAAGTGGTCCATCACCCACAGGCTCGCCATGCCGCTGGCCTCCACGTTGCGCGCGACGCCGGCGAAGGTGGTGCCGAGGCTCTGCGGCGAGCCGGGCCAGGTGAAGTCGGGGACCTGCAGTCCAAGGCGCATGGCCTCATTCTGCGTCGGGCCACGCCGGGCGTCGAGGCCTCGCTCACCACCCGGCGCCGCACAGGTACCGGCGATACGCTCCGGCACCGAGGCGGAACAGCCTCCGCCCCCCGATGCCTGCGAGGAGCTGTCAGCACGGTGGACCCGCTCAGCGAGGTGTGGCACCGGGTCGTCACGACCCAGCCGCCGCCATCGGCCGCCGTCGTCGCCGGTACGGCGGTCGTCGCCGCCGTCCTCGTCCTGTTGCCTCGCACGTGGCGGACGACCCGGCACGTCGTCACGATCGTGCACGAGGGCGCGCACGGCGTTGCCGCGCTGGGGACCGGACGACGCCTCAGTGGGATCCGGCTGCACTCGGACACCTCAGGCGTCACGGTGTCGGTCGGGCGTCCGCGCGGACCGGGCATGGTGCTGACCACCGCTGCGGGGTACGTCGGCCCGGCACTGCTCGGGCTCGGTGCCGCAGCGCTGCTCGCGGGCGGTCACGCGGTCGCCCTGCTGTGGGCGGTGCTGGTGCTGCTGGCCCTGCTGCTGGTGCAGGTCCGCAACTGGTTCGGGCTGTGGTCGGTCCTGGTCAGCGTGGCCGTGGTCCTCGTCGTCTCCGAGCTGCTGCCCGGGCAGGCGCAGTCGGCGTTCGCGTACCTGCTGACCTGGTTCCTGCTGCTGTCCGCCCCACGACCGGTGCTCGAGCTCCAGGCCGAGCGCCGGCGTCGGCGGTCCTCCACCTCCGACGCGGACCAGCTGGCCCGGCTCACCGGACTGCCGGGACTGGTGTGGGTGGGGGTCTTCCTCGCCGTCACCGTCGGCGCCTTGGTGCAGGGAGGCCGCTTGCTGCTGGGCGGCCTGGCGTGAGGCGGCGCGCTCCGGCCCACGCTGACCGAACCTCGAGATCTCTCTAGCAACCAGGGAATACTTGACCGGTCCCGCTCGTTGAAGAGGGTGGACCCCCAACCTGGCACGCGATGATGCGTCGGGATGAGGTCCGGTTCCTGCGTCGCCTCATCCGTGTCGCCCAGCTTCGACCACAGGGAGACCTGCATGCCTTCCACCGACCACACGCACACCCCAGCCAGCTCGTTCCCGCGCTCGACCGGCACCCCCAACCTCGTGACCCTGGATCGCCTGCGCGCCAAGCCGAGCACGCGCCTGGCCACCGGCAGGGCGCGCCGGCTCCTGAGCCGCCCCGCCTGCACCGCCACGTCGTAAGGCGCGGCTGCAGCCCACGTCGTCACGCGCCCCGCGCCCATGGCGGGTGCGCCCACCGACGTCGGTCACCCGACACCAGCATCGGCCCGTCCCGGCACCAGCCGGGGGCGGGCCGTTGCCCTGTCCGGGAGCGCCTGCGCCGCACCCAGGGCGGGCCATTGCGCTGTGTGGGAGCGCCACACGGCACTCCCAACCCCACCCCGCGCTACCCCTCGCGCGGCCCGGTGGGCTCCGGCGCCCGGTCCCCGCACAGCGGCGGACCCTGGATGTCGCAGTGGTGCAAGGGCACCGGCCCGGCTGCCCTGCGGGAGCGCACTCCGCGCCTGCGCCTCGCCGGACCGTGCCCGCCGGGACCGCCCGCCGCTGCAGCCGCGGTCGGCGCGTCGGTGCCCGCGGCGGGCCCCACGGCCCCGGTGACCCCTGTCCCGGGGCCCGCACCGCCGGTGCGCTCTGCCCCTGCCTCTGCCGCGGTGCCGACGGCGTCCGACCTGCCGGCCGTCGTTCCGGCCTCCGGCTCCCTCGAGAGCACGTCGTCGCGGATCGTGGCCGCCGCCACGGCGGCTCCCACGACGAGCAGCCCCACCGCCACCGCGAGCGCGACGCGGAACCCGCTGTTGAACTGCACCGGGTCGGTGTAGCTGTCCCCCGACAGGCCGGCGACGGCCGGCAACGCCGCCACCGCGACCAGGCCTGCCGCGCGGGCCACCGCGTTGTTGACCCCGGAGGCCAGGCCGGCGCGCTGGGCGTCCGCCGCCGCCAGCACCGTCGCCGTCAGCGGCGCCACGAGCAGCGCCAGCCCGAGGCCGAGCACCACCATCGCCGGCAGCACGTCGCGGGCATAGCTCGCCCCGGGACCGATCCGCAGCATGAGCACCAGCGCGGCCGCGCAGACCAGCGGACCCAGGCTCATCGGCAGGCGGGGGCCGATCCGCTGCGCCAGCTGCCCGCCACGGGCGGAGAGCAGCAGCATGATCACGGTGACCGGCAGCAGCGCCGTACCGGCGACCAGCGGCGAGAACCCCGCGACGACCTGCAGCTGCACGACGAGGAGGAACAGCACCCCGCCGAACGCGCCGTAGACCAGGAACGTCACCGCGTTGGCGGCGCTGAACTGGCGCGAGGAGAAGATCGACAGCGGCAGCATCGGGTGCCGCTCTCGCGACTCGGCCACGACGAAGCCGACCATCGCGGCCAGGCCGACCAGGGCCGCGGCGACCACGACGGGGTCGCCGACACCGCGCACCGGGGCCTCGATGATCGCGTAGGTCACCCCGCCGAGACCGAGCGCGCCCAGCCCGGCGCCGAGGGCGTCAACGGATCCGGAGGCCGTGCCATCCCGGGTCTCCGGGACGTGCCGTTGGGCCACCAGCACCACCACGACGGCCAGCGGCGCGTTGATGAGGAACACCCAGCGCCACGAGGCGACCTGGATCAGCCACCCGCCGATGAACGGCCCCACGGCGGTCGCGACGCCGCCCAGCCCCGACCACGCGCCGATCGCCCGAGCCCGGTCCTGCGGCGCGAACGAGGCCTGGATCATCGCCAGGCTCCCGGGGGTCAGCAGCGCCCCGCCGACGCCCTGCAGCGCCCGGGCGGCGATGAGCAGCGGTGCCGTCGGGGCCAACCCGCACAGCAGCGACGCGGTCGCGAACCAGACCACGCCGATCACGAACACCCGGCGGCGGCCGTAGCGGTCGCCGAGCGCGCCGCCGAGCAGGATCAGCGATGCGAGGGTCAGCGTGTACGCCGTGATGGTCCACTGCAGCGAGGAGAAGCCGGCCTGCAGGTCCTTGCCGATCACCGGCAGGGCGACGTTGACGACCGTGGCGTCGATGCCTGCGAGCCCGGACCCCAGGATGGACGCCAGCAGGACCCAGCGGCCCCGGGAGGACCCGTACCTCAGCGCGGCGCCCTCGAGGACCGTCTTCTCCGACGAGCGGGACATCCGCGGCTCCTCCTCCGGGCGTGCCCTCCGGGACCGCCGACCTGAACGGTGGCGGAGACCGCTCCAGCGTGGCACACCGTCGGCACCCCGGCGAGGGGCTCGTCGGCACGATCCGGGGGGTGAGGGCGGCTGTGGATGGTAGACAGGTGCCCATGAGCCACCTGGTGCTGGGACCCTTGCTGCGCCACGTCGGCACGCAGGACGCGACCGTCTGGGTCGAGACCAGCAGCCCCTGCACCGTCGAGGTCCTGGGCTGTCGCGAGCAGACCTGGACCGTGGCGGGTCACCACTACGCGCTGGTGTGCGTGGAGGGGCTCGCGCCGGGCACGAGCACGCCGTACGACGTCCGCCTGGACGGGCAGGTGGTCTGGCCGCTGGCGGACAGCGACGCCCCGCCGTCGCGCATCCGCACGCTGGGCGCCGACCGGCGGCTCCGGCTCGCGTTCGGGTCCTGCCGCTACGCCACCCCGTCCGCGGTGACCGACGACAGCAACTTCGACGCCGACGCCCTCGACGCCTTCGCCCGGCGCATGATGGTCACCCCCGAGCAGGACTGGCCCGACGCGCTGGCGCTGCTGGGCGACCAGGTCTACGCCGACGAGACCTCCGAGGCGACCAGGCGACGGATCCGCGAGCGGCGCGACATCACCGACCCGCCGGGCGACCAGGTGCGCGACTTCGAGGAGTACACCTGGCTGTACGACGAGTCGTGGCGCGACCCGCAGGTGCGCTGGCTGCTGTCGACCTTGCCGAGCTCGATGATCTTCGACGACCACGACCTGCGCGACGACTGGAACACCTCCGACTCCTGGCGCCGCGAGATGCAGGCCACGTCGTGGTGGGAGGAGCGCGTCATCGGCGGCCTGTCGTCGTACTGGGTCTACCAGCACCTGGGCAACCTGTCCCCCGCGGCGCTGGCCAAGGACGACCTCTACCAGCGGGTGCGGTCCCACGACGGCGACGCGGAGCCGCTGCTGCGCGAGTTCGCCGCGGCCGCCGACCGCGAGGCCGACGGGGGCAAGGGCGCGCAGTGGTCGTTCCGGCGCGACCTGTGCGGCGTGCGCCTGCTCGTGGTCGACTCCCGCTGCGGGCGGATGCTCGACAGCGGCGACCGCTCGATGGTCTCCGACGCCGAGTTCGCGCTGGATCCAGGAGCAGCTCGCCGGCGACTACGACCACCTGCTGATCGGCACCTCGCTGCCGTGGCTGCTCCCCCGGGCGCTGCACGACCTCGAGTCCTGGGACGAGAGCCTGGCCTCCGGCGCCCGCGGTCCCCTCCTCGCCCGCTTCGCCGAGAAGGTCCGCCGCGCCGCGGACCTCGAGCACTGGGCGGCGTTCCGGGCGTCCTTCGACCGCCTCTCCGACCTGTTCGTGCAGGTGGGCCGGGGGGACCACGCCGGTCCGGACGGCACGCCGCCGGCCACGATCTGCGTGCTGTCCGGCGACGTGCACCACGCCTACGCCGCGCAGGCCCACTACCGGGAGCCGCTGACCTCCAAGGTCTACCAGCTCACCTGTTCCCCGCTGCACAACTACGTGCCCGGGTTCATGAAGGTCACCTTCCGCATCTCGTGGAACCGCCTGACCGAACGCTCGGTGCGCTTCGTGCTCGGCCGGGTGTCCAAGGTCCCGCCCATGACGGTGGAGTGGAACCGCCTGTGCGGCCCCTTCTTCGGCGACCAGATCGCGACGCTGACCCTGGAGGGCCGCTCGGCCCGGGTCCGCTTCGAGAAGGCCGGCTCGGACCCGCACGGCGACGGCGACCTCGCCACGGTCTCGGAGCTCACCCTGTCCTGACCCGGTCGGGGGCGCTGCGCCGGGTCGGCGTCGACGGGGTGGTCGGCGACCAGACGTGGGCGGTGTCGCTGCACGCGGCCAGCGCCACGCTCGAGACCGCGGTGGGGCTCCAGTTCGTCGTCGGGGGACCGGTCGAGGGTGGTCGCCGCCGACCGGCACCGCGCGGCGTCCGACGGTGCGCCGCCGCAGCCGTCACAGCAGCGGGTCGGGCTGCGCTCCCTGCCGGGTGACGGCCGCCGCCCCGGCCGCCAGCGCGGACTCCAGGGCGGTACGACGGTCCGCGCCGGCGGCGAGCGCGGCGGCCAGCGCCCCGCAGAACGCGTCACCGGCGCCGGTGGTGTCCTCGACGTCGGTGGCCGGCACCTGCGGGCCGGTGTCGCGCAGACCGTCCCATGACGCGCCGGCCGCGCCGAAGGTGACGACCATCGTCGCCGGCACCATCCCCGAGTCCGCCAGCTGCAGGGCCTCGTGCTCGTTGACCACCACCGGGTCCGCGGCGCTCACCACGTCCGGCGGCAGCCCGGCGTACGGCGCCAGGTTGAGCACGGCCCGGGCGCCGCGCCCGGCGGCGCGCCGTACGGCCTGGGCGGTGACCGCCGCCGGCACCTCCATCTGGGCCAGGACGACGTCGCCCGGGCCCAGGCGCTCCAGCGGCCCCAGGTCGGCCACGGAGACCGCCGCGTTGGCGCCCGGCACGACGACGATGGCGTTCTCACCGGCGGCGTCCACGGTGACCAGCGCGTGACCGGTGGGCGTTCCGGCGACCGTGCGGACGCCCGAGCAGTCGATGCCGAGCGCCGACAGCCGCGCGACGTAGGCCGCGCCGCCGTCGTCGTCCCCGACGCAGCCCACCATCGCCACGTCGGCGCCGGCGAGCCGGGCCGCCACCGCCTGGTTGGCGCCCTTGCCACCGGCCAGCCGCTGCAGGCCCTCGCCCATCAGGGTCTCGCCCGGGCGCGGATGCCGCTCCACCCGGGTGACGAGGTCGAGGTTGAGCGAGCCGACCACCACCACGCGCCCCATCACCCGCCGCCGACCGTGTCGAGCCACAGCGCGCTGCAGCGGCGTCCGTCGACCTCGAGCGCGACGTCGACCGTCGCGGCGGGCAGGCCGTGCGGGTCGTGGGTGACGTCGCCGCTCCAGTCGCGGCGGTCGACGACCGTCCGCCCCCTCGACCAGGTGCCGGTCAGCTCCACCCGGACCGGCAGCGGCAGCGTCGTCAGCGCGTCCGGGGCCACCACCGCGCACACCGCGCCGGCGTCCCCGACAGTGGCGTCCTGCGTGCCGAAGCGTTCGCACTGGTGCAGCACGAGCCGCCCGGCCAGCTCGGCGGCGCCGCCACGGCCGACGAGCTCCTGCGCCTGCGCGCGGGAGACCCGGACGTCGTAGAAGACGTCAAGGCCGTACATCGTCACCGGCACGCCCAGCTCGGCCGCGCACTCCATGACGATGGCGGCCGCCTCGGGGTCGTGCCACACGTTGAACTCGGCCGAGGCGGTGGCGTTGCCGACGTCGGCCGCGCCGCCCATGAACACGATCCGCCGCAGGCCGGCCGCCGCCTCCGGCCAGGTGCGCAGCAGCAGCGCGATGTTCGTCAGCGGGGCCAGCGGCACGAGCGTGATGCGGTCGTCCTCGCCGCCTGCGGCCGCCTCGGCCAGCACGTCGCGCAGCAGCTCGACGGCGTGTCGCGCGTCCGCGCCGCGGGTGGCACGCGGCCAGCCGAGGTCGCCCATCCCGTCCTCCCCGTGGACGTGCCGGGCGTGCCTCGCCGGCTCCAGCAGCGGCCGGGCGGCGCCCCGCGCCACCGGCACGTCCGGCCTGCCGGCCGCCTCCAGGACGGTCAGCGTGTTGGCCACGACGTCGTCGACGCCGGCGTTGCCGGCCACGCAGGTCACCGCCACGAGGTCGAGCCCCGGGTGCCGCGCGGCGAGGAGCAGGGCGCACGCGTCGTCGACGCCGGTGTCGACGTCCAGCACGACGGGCACGGACCGGGGGGTCATGCGCCCGACCCTAGCGGCGGGACCTCGTGACCCACGTCATGGTCGGGCGCGGTACGCGACGCCCGCGGCTGCGTCATAGAGTGCCGGTGCGGGCAGCGCGGCCCGGTCCTGCGGTGCCCGGATGCGGGGCCGGCGGCCGACGCGGTCGCGCCCCGCCAGCAGCATGCGTGTGCCGGACCGCCCCGAGGAGAGACCGTTGACCGAGCAGGACGAGACCGCCGCTCCCCTGGCCCTGGCCGAGGGCTTCGCCCCGGCGACCGCCGAGCAGTGGTGGGACCTGGTGGGCGCGGTCCTGCGGAAGTCCGGGGGGCTCGACGAGGCGCCCGACCCGGCCACCGCGCTGGACCTGCTCAGCACCACGACGTACGACGGCGTGCGCATCCGCCCGCTCTACACCGCCGACGACCGCGTGCCGGACAGCGGCTATCCCGGCGTGGCACCCTACGTCCGTGGCAGCCGCCCCACCGGGCTCGGCCGGCAGGGCTGGGACGTCCGCCAGCACTTCAGCGACCCGGACCCGGCCGTCACCCGCCAGGCGGTGCTGACCGACCTCGAGAACGGCGTCACCTCGCTGTGGCTGGAGGTCGGTGCCTCCGGCATCGGCGCCGGCGACCTGCCGGAGGTGCTCGCCGACGTGCTGCTCGACCTGGCGCCCGTGGTGCTGGACGCCGGCGCGGACACCCCGGATGCAGCCCAGCAGCTGATGGCCGTGTGGCGCGACCGGCTCGCGGACCCGGCGGCCGCGACGGGCAGCCTGGGCCTTGACCCGCTGGCCGTCCAGGCCCGCACCGGCGCGAGCGCCGACCTGTCCGCCGTCGAGGCCCTCGTGTCACAGGCCGTGGCCGACCACCCGCGGGTCCGGGCGATGACCGTCGACGGCCTGCCCTACCACGGGGCCGGGGGCTCCGACGCCCAGGAGCTCGGGTGCGCCCTCGCCGCCGGCGTCGCGTACCTGCGGGCGTTGGAGGAACGCGGCTTCTCTCCCGAGGTCGCCTGCGGGCAGCTCGAGTTCCGTTACGCCGCAACGGCCGACCAGTTCCTGACGATCGCCAAGCTGCGGGCCGCCCGACGGTTGTGGTCCCGCGTCACCGAGCTGTCCGGCGTGCCCGCGGCCGACCGGGGCCAGGTGCAGCACGCCGTCACGTCCGAGCCGATGATGACCCGGCGGGACCCGTGGGTGAACATGCTGCGCACCACGCTGGCCTGCTTCGGCGCGGCGACCGGTGGCGCCCAGGCGGTCACCGTGCTGCCGTTCGACGCCGCGATCGGGCTGCCGACCACCTTCTCGCGCCGGATCGCCCGCAACACCCACGCCCTGCTGGCCGAGGAGTCCAACATCGCCCGGGTGGCGGACCCGGCGGGCGGCTCCTGGTACGTCGAGACGCTCACCGAGGACCTCGCGCGCACCGCGTGGGAGTGGTTCCGCCGGATCGAGCGGGAGGGCGGGCTGGGCGCCGCGCTGCGGTCCGGGCTCGTGGCCGACGAGCTGGCTGCGACCGCGGCCACCCGGAAGGAGCGGGTCGCACACCGGGTGGACCCCGTCACCGGCGTCAGTGAGTTCCCCCTGCACGGCGAGAAGCCGTTGCAGCGCAAGCCTTTCCCGGCCGGCTCGGCGTCCCCGTCGGCGCCCGGGGCGCTGCCGCGGCTGCGTCGAGCCACCGCGTTCGAGGCGCTCGCCGACCGGGCCGCGTCGTTCGCCCGGGCCACCGGGAGCCCGCCCCGCGTGTTCCTGGCCAACATCGGCCCGCTGCGCAGCCACGCCGCACGCGCCGGGTTCGCGGCCAACCTCTTCTGGGCCGGAGGGATCGAGGTCGAGCGCGGAGAAGGCGGCTCCCCGGAGGAGGTGGTTGCGGCGTTCCGCGCCAGCGGCGCGACCGCGGCCTGCCTCTGCGGCAGCGACCGCCAGTACGCCGAGCAGGGCGCCGAGGTGGCCGCCGCCCTCGCCGCCGCCGGAGCCACGTGGCTGGCCCTCGCCGGGGCACCCGGCGACCGCGAGCCGTCGTACCGCCGGGCCGGTATCGAGACGTTCCTCTTCACCGGGTGCGACGCCGTGGACGTCCTCGCCCGCACCCTCGACGGACTCGGAGTTCCCGCATGAGCAGCCGCATCCCGTCCTTCGACGACGCCGAGCTGGGTGACCTGGCGGTCCCCGACGACGCCGCCGCGCAGTGGACCGACCGCGTGCACGAGGTCAGCGGCCAGGACCCGGACGAGCTGGCCTGGCACACTCCCGAGGGCGTCGTGGTGCCGCCGGTCTACGGCGGTGCGGACACCGAGGGCCTGGACTTCCTGCGGACCTTTCCCGGCATCGCGCCGTACCTGCGGGGGCCCTATCCGACGATGTACGTCAACCAGCCGTGGACGATCCGTCAGTACGCCGGGTTCTCCACCGCGGAGGAGTCCAACGCGTTCTACCGGCGCAACCTCGCCGCCGGCCAGAAGGGGCTGTCGGTGGCGTTCGACCTGGCCACCCACCGCGGCTACGACAGCGACCACCCCCGCGTCGCCGGTGACGTCGGCATGGCCGGCGTGGCGATCGACTCGATCCTCGACATGCGCCAGCTCTTCGACGGCATCCCGCTGGACCAGATGAGCGTGTCGATGACGATGAACGGGGCGGTGCTGCCGGTGCTGGCGCTCTACGTCGTCGCCGCCGAGGAGCAGGGCGTCAAGCCCGAGCAGCTGTCGGGGACCATCCAGAACGACATCCTCAAGGAGTTCATGGTCCGCAACACCTACATCTACCCGCCGGCGCCCTCGATGCGGATCATCTCCGACATCTTCGCGTTCACGTCGGCGCACATGCCGCGCTACAACTCGATCTCCATCTCCGGGTACCACATCCAGGAGGCCGGGGCGACGGCCGACCTCGAGCTGGCCTACACCCTCGCCGACGGCATCGAGTACATCCGCGCCGGTGCCGCCGCCGGCCTCGACATCGACGCCTTCGCCCCGCGGCTGTCGTTCTTCTGGGCCACCGGGATGAACTTCTTCATGGAGGTCGCCAAGCTGCGCGCGGCACGGCTGCTGTGGGCCCGGCTGGTGCGCGACTTCGGGCCGAAGAACCCCAAGTCGCTGTCGCTGCGGACGCACTGCCAGACCTCGGGCTGGTCGCTGACGGCCCAGGACGTCTACAACAACGTCGTGCGCACGTGCGTGGAGGCGATGGCCGCGACCCAGGGGCACACCCAGTCGCTGCACACCAACGCCCTCGACGAGGCCCTGGCGCTGCCGACCGACTTCTCCGCCCGGATCGCGCGCAACACCCAGCTGCTGCTGCAGCAGGAGTCCGGCACCGGCCGGGTCATCGACCCCTGGGGTGGCAGCGCCTACGTGGAGCGCCTCACCCACGACCTCGCCGCGCGGGCCTGGTCGCACATCCAGGAGGTCGAGGCCGCCGGCGGCATGTCGGCCGCCATCGAGGCGGGGCTGCCCAAGCTGCGGATCGAGGAGGCGGCGGCGCGCACCCAGGCGCGGATCGACTCCGGCCGGCAGCCGGTCATCGGGGTCAACACCTACCGCGTGCCGGACGAGGAGACCGTCGAGGTGCTCAAGGTCGACAACGGCGCGGTCCGCGAGGGGCAGGTCGCCAAGCTGCGGCGGCTGCGGGCCGAGCGCGACGAGGACGCCTGCCGTGCGGCGCTGTCGCGGCTGAGCCGCGCGGCGGGCCGCCCCAGCACCGGTCCGGACGCGGCCGACGCCAACCTGCTGGCGCTGTCGATCGAGGCCGCCCGGGCGATGGCCACGGTCGGCGAGATCTCCGATGCCCTGGAGCAGGTCTACGGGCGCTACACGGCGCAGATCCGTACGATCAGCGGCGTGTACCGCGAGGAGGCCGGCGGCCCCGGGGCCATGAGCGAGATGACCGCTGCCGTCGAGGAGTTCGAACGCCTCGAGGGTCGGCGTCCGCGCATCCTGGTCGCCAAGATGGGCCAGGACGGCCACGACCGCGGCCAGAAGGTCATCGCGACGGCGTTCGCCGACCTGGGCTTCGACGTCGACGTGGGCGCACTGTTCCAGACGCCCGAGGAGGTCGCCCGGCAGGCGGTCGAGGCGGACGTGCACGTCGTGGGGGTCAACTCCCTCGCCGCCGGGCACCTCACGCTCGTCCCCGCCCTGCGCCGGGAGCTCGACGCGTTGGGGCGCGAGGACATGATGATCGTCGTGGGCGGGGTGATCCCCTCCCAGGACTTCGAGGAGCTGCGCGCCTCGGGGGCCGACGCGATCTACCCGCCCGGCACGGTCATCGCCGACGCGGCGGGGGAGCTGCTGGGCACGCTCTCGGGCCGCCTGGGGCTGGTCCCGCCCGACCATGGCTGAACCGGCACCACCCCGCGCGGACGTCGCACCGTGGGTCCAGCGGGTCCGGGACGGCTCCCGCGCCGGCCTCGCACGGGCGATCACCCTGGTCGAGTCCAGCCGCGCCGACCACCGCGAGCTGGCGCAGGAGCTGCTCGTGCAGCTCGCGCCGTATGCCGGAAAGGCCACCCGCATCGGCATCTCCGGCGTGCCCGGCGTCGGGAAGTCGACCTTCATCGACGGCTTCGGCACCATGCTCACCGCCGCCGGCCACCGGGTCGCCGTCCTCGCGGTCGACCCCTCCTCCACCCGCAGCGGCGGCAGCATCCTCGGCGACAAGACCCGCATGGCCCGGCTGGCGGTCGACCCGCACGCGTTCGTGCGACCCTCGCCGACCGGAGGGCGGCTCGGCGGAGTCGCCCGGGCGACGCGCGAGACGATGGTGCTGGTCGAGGCCGCCGGCTACGACGTCGTGCTCGTCGAGACGGTCGGCGTCGGGCAGTCGGAGGTGGCGGTCGCCGACATGGTCGACACCTTCCTGCTGCTGGCGCTCGGCCGCACCGGCGACCAGCTGCAGGCGATCAAGAAGGGCATCCTCGAGCTGGCCGACGTCATCGCGGTGAACAAGGCCGACGGCGAGGGCGCCGTCGAAGCGCGCCTGACCGCAAGGGATCTCACCGGCGCGATGCGGATGATGCGCTCCGCCGACCCGGCTGCGCCGTCGTGGCGGGTGCCGGTGCTGACCTGCAGCGGGCTGACCGGCGAGGGCCTGCAGGACGTCTGGGAGGCCGTGCAGCGGCACCAGGAGGCCGTGACGGCCAGCGGGTCGCTCGCCGAGCGACGCAGCCGCCAGCACGTCGAGTGGATGTGGTCGATGCTCGGCGACGCACTGCTGGAGTCCCTGCACGCCCATCCCGCCGTCCGGGCGGTCCTGCCCGACACCGAGCAGCGCGTACGCCGCGGCGAGCTCCCCGCCGCCGCTGCCGCCCAGCAGCTGCTCGACACGTTCCTCGCCACCCGCTCCCCGCAAACCTAGAGGTTCTGCCGGGCGCCACCTCGCAAACCTCGGGGTTCTGCCGAGCACCGACCTGCCGACCTGGGGGTTCTGCCGGCCACCTCCTCGCAAACCTCGGAGTTCTGCCGGGCACCTCCTCGCAAACCTCGGGGTTCTGCCGGGCACCTCCTCGCACACCTCGGGGTTCTGCCCGGCACCAACCCACCGGGCGGGTGGTGCGCCATGGGACCGCGAGGAGCCTGTTCGAAGTCAGCCAGCCGGTCGTCGCAGCCAGGCGGCGCTGTCCGCAGGCAGTCGACCCTCAGGAGTCAGCGGAGCACTGGCGACCAGGAGCTCGCCGTCGGGCAGCAGCACCGCCTTGTCGCCCATGGCCAAGACGAGCCAGAACCCGCCGTCGCGCTCCGCGACGAGCCGGCCGTCATCCGTGCGCTGCCAGCTCACCCGGTCGCCCGCCGTGAGCACGCCGTCGAGGTGCAGCTGCGCCCGCACGCCGAGGGCGCGGCGGCACAACGCGAGCATCGACCCGTCGTCATGAGCCTGTGCCGCGACGGACCACCTCCCCCACCCGGCCGGCACGGGCAGCCACGGCTCGACGGCACCCTCGGGCGAGAATCCATAGGTCCCAACAGGTTCCGTCGTCCACGGCATCGGAACGCGACATCCGTCGCGGGAGACGCCGTTGCGCACCCAAGCCGGGTCCTGTCGTCGGTCCTCTGGCACGTCCACCTCTGGCAGGCCCAGCTCCTGACCCTGGTAGAGATACGCCGCTCCCGGCAGACCGAGCACCGCGAGGATCGCGGCCCGGGCGCGGGCACGGCCTCGAGCACCGCCGCCGTACCGCGTGGGAACCCGCTCGACGTCATGGTTCTCGACGACCCACGTCGTCGAGGCACCAGTGCCTTCGCTGACGTCGAGGAGCTCGACCGCGGCGTCGAGCCATGCCCGGGCGTCCCACGGCGCCGCGAGGAAGGCGAACGCGAACACCTGGTGCAGCTCGTCCGGCCGCGTGTACGACGCCGCATCCAGCGCGGGCAGGTTGGCCTCACCGACCAGGACCCGCGGCTGCTCGTAGCCGTCGGCGATCCGACGCCACCGCCGGTAGACCTCGTGGACCTCGACCTGGTTGCAGGCCAGGGGGTTTGCACGAAGGCGCATCGGCTCCACCGTGGCGGGGGCGTCGAGGTCGGGAAGCCCGGCAGCCTTGAACAGCCCGTGTGCGACGTCGATGCGCAGGCCGTCCGCACCGCGGTCGAACCAGAACCGCACCACGTCGTCGAACATCGGGCCGACGCGTGGGTCGCGCCAGTTCCAGTCGGGCTGCTCGGGAGCGTACAGATGCAGGTACCACTCGCCCGGCTGCCCGTCCGGCTCGCTGACCCGCGTCCAGGCCGGACCGCCGAAGACGCTCGTCCAGTTGTTCGGCGGCTCCGCGCCGTCCGGCCCGCGGCCGGGCGCGAAGTGGAACAGGGCCCGCTCGGAGCTGCCGGGCCCGGCGGCCAGGGCCGCCTGGAACAGCGGGTGGGCGCTCGAGGCATGGTTCGGGACCAGGTCGACCAGCACCCTCAGCCCGAGGTCATGCGCCTCGCGCACCAGCGAGTCGAACGACGACAGGTCGCCGAAGAGCGGGTCCACGTCGCAGTAGTCGCTGACGTCGTAGCCGTGGTCGGCCTGTGGCGACCGCTGGAACGGGGTGAGCCAGACGGCCTGGACGCCGAGCCCGGCGACGTACGGCAGTCGGTCCGTCACCCCTGCGAGGTCACCGACTCCGTTGCCGTCCGCGTCGGCGAACGACCGCGGGTAGACCTGGTAGACGACCGCATCGCGCCACCACTGCTCCGAGCGCGTGCCCTGCACCCCTGCCCGTTCCGTCACGCGTTGACCGTATCCCCCGAACCGGACCGCACGCCCGGTGGATCCTGACGTGTTCGCGGCTGCGCCGCACAACCACCAGGTCTGAGGGGTACCAGCCCGCAGAACCACCAGGTCTGCCAGGTACCAACGCGCAGAACCACCAGGTCTGCGCGTGGGTGTGCTCAGGCGCGGACGGTCGTGACCGGCATCGAGGAGTCGGCGGGGAGGTCCAGCTCGGACGGGGTCCGGCCCCGGGACACCATCTGCGCGCCGAGCGAGGCCACCATCGCCCCGTTGTCGGTGCACAGGCCCGGGCGGGGCACCCGCAGCCGGATCCCGGCCGCGTCGCACCGCTCCTGCGCCATCGCCCGGAGCCGGCTGTTGGCCGCGACACCCCCACCGATGAGCAGGTCCTCGACCCCGTGCTCGCGGCAGGCCAGCACCGCCTTGCGCGTGAGCACGTCGGTGACCGCCTCCTGGAAGCTGGCCGCGACGTCGGCGACAGGCACCGGCTCGCCGGACCGCTCCCGGGCCTCGACCCAGCGGGCCACCGACGTCTTCAGCCCCGAGAAGGAGAAGTCGAACCGGTGCCGTTCCATGTCCTTGCGGGAGGTCAGCCCGCGGGGGAAGTCGATCGCCACCGAGCTGCCCTCTCGCGCCATCCGGTCCACGTGCGGGCCGCCGGGGAACGGCAGACCGAGGACGCGGGCCACCTTGTCGAACGCCTCGCCGGCCGCGTCGTCGATGGTGCTGCCGAGCGAGCGCACGTCGTCGGTCACGTCGGGCACGAGCAGCAGGCTGGAGTGGCCGCCCGAGACCAGCATCGCCAGCGTCGGCTCCGGCAGCGGGCCGTGCTCGACGATGTCCACCGCCACGTGGGCCGCGAGGTGGTTCACGCCGTACAGCGGGACGCCGAGGGACACCGACAGCGCCTTGGCCGCCGCCACGCCCACGAGCAGGGCACCGGCCAGGCCGGGGCCGGCGGTCACGGCGACCGCGTCGAGGTCGGCGAGCCGGATGCCGGCCTCGCGACACGCACGCTCGAGCGTCGGCACCATCGCCTCCAGATGCGCCCGGCTCGCCACCTCCGGTACGACGCCGCCGAAGCGTGCGTGCTCGTCCACGCTGCTGGCGACGGCGTCGACCAGCAGCTGCTCACCGCGGACGATCCCGACCCCGGTCTCGTCGCAGGAGGTCTCGATGCCCAGCACCAGGGGCCCGTTGTCGGTCATCGTCCGTCCTTCAGGTCCAGCCGCATGATGTGGGCGTCGACGTTGCCGGGTTGGTAGTACTTGCGTCGGGTCGTCAAGGTGATGAATCCCGTGGTGGCGTAGAGCCGCTGGGCCGGCGCGTTGTCCGCGCGGACCTCCAGCATGAGGTGCTCGGCACCGCTGTCGCGCGCGTCCGAGACCAGGTGGTCCATCAGCCGCCGGCCCCAGCCGCGGCCCTGCGCGGTGGGCGCGACCGCGATCGTCATCACGTCGGCCACCTCGCCGGCGCGGTCGAGACCGGCGTAGCCCGCGACCTGCCCGTCGTCCTCGGCCACCACGTAGGACCGCCGCGGCCGCTGGGCCAGCTCGGACCACCAGCTCGCCTCCGACCAGGCGTCGGCGCCGAACAGCTCTGGCTCGAGCGCGGCGAGGGCCGGGATGTCGTGCCACGTCATCGCGCGCAACGTCACCGGACCGCCTGGACGCGCTCGGCCGTCGGCACGGCGTCCGGACGGCGCAGGTAGAGCGGCTCGACGTCCGAGAGGTCGGCGCCGGCGGCCAGCCGCCGGGCGGCCAGGTCGGCCAGGTGCCCCGCACTGACGTCCAGGGGACCGACCCGCCCCGGCAGCACCTCCGGATAGAGCAGGCCTCCGCGGCCCACGACCGGCGCGCCGTCGAGCTGGGCGGCCACGTCGGCCGGGAGCGCCACCGCGGGCTCGGTGGTGCGGACGACGCCCTGGTCGTTGACGTCGTAGCGCGCCCAGTAGACCTCCTTGCGCCGCGCGTCCGTCGCCACGACGAAGGCGCCGGTGACGGCGCGCTCGCGCCATGCCTGGTGCGCGAGGGCGTCCAGGCTGCACACCCCGAGAGCCGGGATGCCGCGGGCGAAGGCGAAGCTGCGCGCCGTGACCAGCCCCACCCGCAGGCCCGTGAACGGCCCCGGCCCGAGCCCGCTGACGACCGCGGTCACCTCGGCCGCGCTGCGCCCCGCCTCCTGCAGGACCCGGACGATCCCGGGCGAGAGGTGCTCACCGTGGCGCCGGGCGTCGATGGTGCTCGACTCGGCCAGCACCGAGGACCCGTCGTGGGCGGCGACGGTGATCGCGGAGGTGGAGGTGTCGATCGCGAGCAGCAGCACGGGGTTCAGGCTAACGAGCGAGGGCGTCGAGGGCCGCGGCGGCCTCCGGCCCCGCCCAGCGCGGCCCGTGCGCCGCCAGGGCGACGGTGCGCGCGGTGTCGCCGCGCAGCGTGACCTCCAGGTGGTCCTCGGCCAGGCCCTCGGCCAGCCCGTGCCCCCACTCGACCACCGTGACGGCCTCGTCGAGCGAGGCATCCAGGTCGAGGTCGTCCAGCTCGGCGACCCCGCCGAGCCGGTAGGCGTCGACGTGGACCAGGTCGGGGCCCCCGACGAGCGAGGGGTGCACGCGGGCGATCACGAACGTCGGCGAGGTGATCGGGCCGCGGACCCCCAGCCCCTCCGCGAGCCCCTGGGTCAGCGTCGTCTTCCCCGCGCCCAGACCACCGGTCAGGACGACCAGGTCGCCGGCGGCAAGGACCTGCGCCAGCCGGTGGCCCCAGCGGCGCGTGTCCTCGGCCGTGGCGAGCGTGGTCTCACGACACATGGCGGCGACGGCCCGAGCGCAGCTTGGCCACCCGGCGCTGCTGCGCCAGGTCGGTCACGGTGCGCCGTACACCGGTCTTGCGGGCGCGGCGCTCCTCGTCGGACCGGGCACGCAGGCCACGCTCGACCAAAGACAGCAGCTGCTGGTTCACCGTGTCGGGGTGCTCCAGCATGATGATGTGGCCGGCGTCGTTGACGATCACGTGCTCGGCGCCGGGGATGAGGCGCACGATCTCCTCGCTGTGCGCGGGAGGGGTCAGCAGGTCCTGCTTCCCGTTGAGCACGAGGGTCTCGACGCCGTTGAACTGCTCCAGCGCCTCGCGCTTGTCGTGGCTGTCGAAGGTCACCATGAACTGGGCCATGACCTCCATGCGGGTGGCGAAGATCATGTCCGCCGTCAGCCGCACGATGCTCAGCGGCACGGGGGAGGCGAAGGAGTAGCGGTCGACGAAGAAGTCCTCGACATCCCTGCCGGCCTTGAGGACCGAGGTGACCAGCGCCTGCCGGGACGCCAGCTGCGCGACCGCGAGGGGCCCGAACCGGTGCAGGACCTTGCCCAGCGTCGGGCCGAACCCCCACGACACCTCGTCCAGGCTGCCCGGGCTGGTGGCAATGAAGGCCGCGGCGAGGACGCGCTCGCGGATCAGGGCGTGGTGGTCCACGGCGAGCGACATCATCGTCATCCCGCCCATCGAGTGCCCGACCAGCACGAGGGGCCCCTCGGGCGCCGCCTCGGCGATGACGCGGGCCAGGTCGCGGCCGAGCTGGTCGATGTTGGCCGAGTCCTTGCTGCCGGTGCCCGAGCGACCGTGGCCACGCTGGTCCCAGACCACGACGCGGTGGCCGGCCGCGGCCAGGGCCCGCCGCTGGAAGACCCAGCTGCGCAGGCTGAGGGTGTAGCCGTGGGAGAAGACCACCGTGGGCACCACGTCCCGCACGGGCGCGTCGCCCCGGGGCTCGTCGACCTCGACGTGCAGCGGCACGCCGTCGTCGGCCAGGACGACGAGCTCCTTGTCGGCCACGACGTCGTAGGAGTCGGTGCCGTCCAGCGCCCTGGCCGTGTGGCGGGCGCGCACCAGCCGGTCGGTGGCCACGCCGGCCGCCGCCGTGGCGCCGGCGGCGACGAGGCCGACGCCCAGCCCGGTGATGGTCCTTCGGCGCGGGCTGCTCACTGCTCTCCTCCAACGTAGATCCGGGGCACGCGGGCACCGATGCGGGTGATGATCTCGTACGAGATCGTTCCTGTCGCCGCGGCCCAGTCCTCGGCCGTGGGCCCGTGCGCCCCGCCGCGGCCGAAGATGACGACCTCCTCGCCGGGTCGCACCCGCTGGTCGGGACCGACGTCGACGACGAACTGGTCCATGCATACCCGCCCGGACACCGTGTGACGCACCCCGCCGATGGAGACCGGCCCCACGTTGGTGGCGTTGCGCGGGATCCCGTCGGCGTAGCCGGCCGGCACCAGCGCGAGGGTCGTCTCCTGCGCGGTGACGTACTGGTGCCCGTAGCTGACCCCCTGGCCGGCGGGCACGGTCTTGGTCACCGCGAGGTCGGCCGCGAACGTCATCGCCGGGGCGAGCCCGAACGACGCCGGGTCACCGAGGTCCGGCACCGGTGACAGGCCGTAGACCGCGAGGCCGGGACGGACCAGGTCGAAGCCGGCGCCGGGGTTGGTCAAGGTGGCGGCCGAGTTGGCCAGGTGCCGCACCTCCAGCCGGCAGCCGGCCCGCTCGGCCTGCGCGACCGCCTCGACGAACCGCTCCTGCTGCAGCCGCACGGTGGGGTGGGCGGGGGCGTCGGCGTAGGCGAAGTGCGACCAGACGCCGACCACGCGTACGGCGCCCTCGGCCTCCAGCCTCCGTGCCGCGTCCACCAGCACGGGCCAGTCGTCCCCGAACGCGCCGTTGCGGCCCAGCCCGGTGTCCACCTTGAGGTGGATGCGGGCGGTCCGCCCGACGACGCGGGCGCCGGCGGCCACCTCCTCGAGGGCCCAGAGCGCCGAGACCGACAGGTCGACGTCGGCGGCGATCGCCGCGGCGAAGTCACTGCCCGGCACGTGCAGCCAGGACAGCACCGGCACGGTCAGCCCCGCCGCGCGCAGCTCCATCGCCTCCCCCAGCTGGGCGACGCCCAGCCAGGACGCGCCGCCGCGGACCGCCGCGCGGGCGCTGGGCAGCAGGCCGTGCCCGTAGCCGTCGGCCTTGACCACGGCCATGACCGCGGCCGGCCCCGCGTGCGCCGCGAGCGCGGCGACGTTGTCCCGGATGGCACCGAGGTCGACGACGGCGCGCGACGGCAGCCCGCGCACGGCCTGCTGGGGGCGGGAACGGGCAACGGCGTCGGGTCCGGCTGGCTGGGCACTCATCCGGGTCAGTCTCTCAGGACGGGTGCCGCCCGCGGGCCAGCAGCCCCGCCACGACCGCCGGTACGGCGGCGGCGACCGCCAGGGCGCGGACCGGCCCGCCCGGGTTGGCGGCGTCGCCGGCGAGGCCGTGCACCAGCGCCGCGAGGCTCCCGGCGTCCAGCGGTGACAGCCCCGAGGCCAGCAGCGTCCCGGCCAGCCCCGCCAGCACGTCACCGGACCCGGCGGTGGCCATCCACGCCGGCGCGTCGGCCTGCGAGCGCACCACCGCGCCGGGGCCCGGGTCGACGACCAGGGTGGTCGACCCCTTCAGCAGGACGGTCGCGCCGGTCAGCTCCGCGAGCCGCCGGGCGTGCTGGAGCGGGGCGGCGGTCACCTCCGCGCGCTCGACCGGCCGGTCCAGCCGGGTCAGCAGCCGGGCCAGCTCGCCGGCGTGGGGCGTGAGCAGGGTCGGCGCCGGGCGGGGCCCGCGCTCGAGCAGCTCGAGCCCGCCGGCGTCCACGACGCACGGCTCCCCGGAGGCGAGCGCCTCCAGCGCGGCGTCGCGCTGGGCCCGGCCGGGCCCGCTCTCGTCGCCGGGGTCCAGGCCCGGCCCGACCAGCCACGCCTGCACCCGCCCGGCCCCGTGCACCGCCTCCGGCACGGCGGCCCGGATCAGCGAGGTGGGGGTCGGCGGACCGACGTAGCGCACCATCCCGGCGCCGGCCGCCACGGCGGTGGTGACGCTGAGCAGCGGCGCGCCGGTGTAGCCCTCCCCGCCGGCGACGACGCCGAGCACGCCGCGGGAGTACTTGTCGTCGGCCGGTCCGGGCACCGGCCACAGCGTGGCCACGTCGTCGTGCGTGAGCCGCTGCACGGACGGCGCCCCCACCGGCCCGACCCCGATGTCGACCACGGTGAGCACCCCGACCGCCGCCTCGGTCGCCGGCAGCAGGTGCACCGGCTTGACCATCGCGAAGGTCACCGTCTCGTCCGCGAACACCGTCGAGGGCGCCGAGACCTCGCCCGCCGGGTCGGCGCCGCTCGGCAGGTCGACCGCGACGACCATCGAGTCGTCGGGCACCGCGCGCACCACGGCCTCCGCGGCGGGCGGCAGGCCGGGCCGGCCGCCGATGCCGAGGACGCCGTCGAGCACGACGTCCGCCTCCTGCACCAGCTCGACCGCGCGGGGATCCGCCTGCGCGCCGAGCGAGGCGACGACCTCGACCCCGGCCGCGGTCACCGCCTCCAGCCCGGCCGCGTGCGGGTGCTCCGACACGGTCACCACGGCGGTGGCCACGCCCTCCTCGGCCAGCGCGGCGACGGCGTACAGGGCGTCACCACCGTTGTCCCCACCGCCCACGAGGGCGACGACGCGGCGGCCGCCGCGCTCGCGGAGCCGGACCCCGACGACGGCGGCGAGCCCGCGGGCGGCACGGTCCATCAGGGTGCCCTCGGGCAGCTCGCGCATCGCGGCCCCCTCCGCGGCACGGACGCTGCTCACGTCGTACGCCTCGATCACGGCGCCTCCCTCAACCCTCGGCGATGACGACCGCCGACGCGATGCCGGCGTCGTGGGACAGGGACACGTGCAGCTCGTGCACCCCCAGGTCGTCGGCACGGGCCTGCACGGTGCCGCGGACCTGCAGGTGCGGGCGCCCGTCGGGGCCGCGCAGCACCGTGGCGTCGGTCCAGTGCAGGCCAACCGGCGCCCCGAGGGCCTTGGCCAGGGCCTCCTTGGCCGCGAACCGGGCGGCCAGGGAGTCCAGCCCCAGGTCGCGCTCCGGCTCGGTGAACAGCCGCTCGCGCAGGCGGGGCGTGCGGTCCAGGGTCTGCCCGAACCGGGCGACGTCGACGACGTCGATCCCGACTCCGATGATCACGGGGAGCGCCCGGCCCTACTCGACCGTGACCGACTTGGCCAGGTTGCGCGGCTGGTCGACGTCCAGGCCCTTGGCCGTGGCCAGCTCCAGGGCGAACACCTGCAGCGGCACGACCGTCAGCAACGGCGCGAGCAGCGGCGGCGTCGCAGGGATCCGGATGACCTCGTCGGCGAAGGGGACGACGTCCTCGTCGCCCTCCTCGGCGATCACCAGGGTGCGGGCGCCGCGGGCGCGGATCTCCTGGATGTTGGACACGACCTTGCCGTGCAGGCCGTGCTCGCTGCTGGGCGAGGGAACGATCACGAACACCGGCTGGCCGGGCTCGATCAGCGCGATGGGGCCGTGCTTGAGCTCGCCGGCGGCGAACCCCTCGGCGTGGATGTAGGCCAGTTCCTTGAGCTTGAGCGCGCCCTCCATCGCGACGGGGAAGCCGACGTGGCGCCCGAGGAACAGCACCGAGCGGGTGTCGGCCATGAAGCGGGCGATCTCGCGGACGCGGTCGAGGTCGCCCAGCACGGTGTCCAGCTTGGCGGGGACCTCGTGCAGGTCCTTCATCACGGCCTGCGCCTCGTCGGCGTAGGTGCCGCCGCGCAGCTGGGCGAGGTAGAGCCCGAGGACGTAGCAGGCGGTGATCTGGGCCAGGAACGCCTTGGTGGAGGCGACGGCGATCTCGGGGCCGGCGTGGGTGTAGAGCACGGCGTCGGACTCGCGCGGGATCGTCGAACCGTGGGTGTTGCAGATGGAGATGGTGCGCGCGCCGAGGTCGCGGGCGTGCTTGACCGCCATCAGGGTGTCCATGGTCTCCCCCGACTGGGAGATCGAGACCACGAGCGTGCGCTCGTTGATCACCGGGTCGCGGTAGCGGAACTCGTGGGCGAGCTCGACCTCGCAGGGGATGCGGGTCCAGTGCTCGATGGCGTACTTGGCGACCATGCCGGCGTAGGCCGCCGTACCGCAGGCGATGACCACCATCTTGTCGATGCTGCGCAGCTCCTCCTCGGAGATCCGCAGCTCGTCCAGGACCAGGCGGCCGGCCTCGTCGGTGCGCCCGAGGAGGGTGTCGCCGACCGCGTGCGGCTGGTCGTTGATCTCCTTCTCCATGAAGGTGTCGTAGCCGCCCTTCTCCGCGGCGGCCGCGTCCCAGTCGACGTGGTACTGCCTGCCCTGGGCCGGCGTGCCGTCGAACCCGATCACCGTGGCGCCCTCGGTGGTGATCGTCACGATCTGGTCCTGGCCGAGCTCCAGCGCCTCGCGGGTGTGCCCGATGAACGCGGCGACGTCGGAGCCGAGGAAGGTCTCGCCGTCGCCGAGGCCGACGACCAGGGGGCTGTTGCGGCGGGCGCCGACGACCACCCCGGGCTGGTCGGCGTGCACGGCCAGCAGGGTGAAGGCGCCGTGCAGGCCGGCGACGACCTCGCGCATGGCCTCGGTCAGGTCGCCGATCCTGTCGTAGGCCCGGGCCAGCAGCTGGGCGACGACCTCGGTGTCGGTCTCGGACAGGAAGGTCACGCCGTCGGCCTGCAGGCCGCCCCGGAGGGCGTGGAAGTTCTCGATGATGCCGTTGTGGATCAGGGCCAGCTTGCCGTCGTCGCCACCGCGGTGCGGGTGGGCGTTGACGTCGGTGGGGCCGCCGTGCGTGGCCCAGCGGGTGTGCCCGATGCCGGTGCTGGACGGCGGAAGGGGCTCCTGCCCGATCGCGGAGACCAGGTTGGCCAGCTTGCCGGCGCGCTTGCGGGTGGCGACGTGGTCGCCGTCGACGAGGGCCACACCGGCCGAGTCGTACCCGCGGTACTCGAGCCTGGCCAGGCCCTCCATCACGACGTCGAGCGCCTTGCCGTCGACGTCCGGCCCCACATAACCCACGATTCCACACATGGGCTGCAGCCTAACGGCGCTCGGGCCCTGCCACGCGCACGCGGGCCGTGGGCGACAATGACCGGCGTGCCGCATGCAAGCCACAGCCTCCCCTCTCCCTACGTCGAGCTCGACCGCGGCGCGTGGGCCCGGCTGCGCGACCACCACCCGCTCAGCCTGACCGTCGAGGACGTGACCCGGCTCCGGGGCCTCGGCGACCGGCTCGACCTGAACGAGGTGGAGCAGGTCTACCTCCCGCTGTCGCGGCTGCTCAACTTCTACGTCGGGGCCACCGCGGGGCTGCACCGCGTCACCACCGACTTCCTGCGGGAGCAGCCCGAGCGCACCCCGTTCGTCATCGGCGTCGCCGGGTCGGTGGCGGTCGGCAAGTCCACGACCTCCCGGATCCTGCGCGAGCTCCTGGCCCGCTGGCCGGGCACACCCCGGGTCGAGCTGATCACCACCGACGGCTTCCTCTACCCCAACGCCGAGCTCGAGCGCCGGGGGCTGCTGCAGCGCAAGGGGTTCCCCGAGTCCTACGACCGCCGGGCGCTGCTGCGGTTCGTCGCCGAGGTCAAGGCCGGCTCCGAGCGGGTCAGCGCGCCGGTCTACTCCCACCTGACGTACGACATCGTGCCCGGCGAGCGGGCGGTCGTGCACCGCCCCGACGTGCTCATCGTCGAGGGCCTCAACGTGCTGCAGCCCCCGCGTGTGCAGCCCGACGGGCGCACCGGGCTGGCCGTCAGCGACTTCTTCGACTTCTCGGTCTACGTCGACGCCCGGATCGAGGACATCAGGCGGTGGTACGTCGACCGCTTCTTCCGGTTGCGCGAGACGGCCTTTCCCGACCCCAACTCCTACTTCCACCGCTACGCCGCACTCTCCGATGACGAGGCCCGCGCCACGGCCGAGCACATCTGGGCGACGATCAACGAGCCCAACCTCACCGAGAACGTCCGCCCCACGCGCGGCCGCGCGTCGCTGGTGATGTCCAAGGGCGAGGACCACAGCGTCCGCCGGGTCCGCCTCCGCAAGCTCTGAGCACCGCCGGTACGGCGGGTCTCCCCGCGCCCCGCGCTGCGCCGCACCCCGCCGCAGGGCGAGGATGAGGCCATGAGCGAACGCATCGAACACGACTCGATGGGCGAGGTCCGCGTGCCGGCCGACGCCCTGTGGGGAGCCCAGACGGCCCGCGCGGTGGAGAACTTCCCGATCTCGGGGCTGACCATGCCCCCGCCGATCGTGCACGCGCTGGCCCGGATCAAGGCCGCCGCCGCCCGGGTGAACGCCGACCTGGGCACCCTGGACGCCGACCGCGCGGGCGCGATCGAGGCGGCAGCGCGGGAGGTCGCCGCCGGCCGGCACGACGAGCACTTCCCGGTCGACGTCTTCCAGACCGGCTCGGGCACCTCGACCAACATGAACGTCAACGAGGTGGTCGCCCGGCTGGCGCACCTGCAGTCGGGCCTGGACATCCACCCCAACGACCACGTCAACGCGGGCCAGTCCTCCAACGACACGTTCCCGACCGCCATCCGCCTGGCCGCCGCCACCGCCGTGGCGCAGGAGCTGGCGCCGGCGCTGGCGCACCTGGAGGCGTCCCTGCGGCGCAAGGAGGCCGAGTTCGCCTCCGTCGTCAAGGCCGGCCGCACGCACCTGATGGACGCGGTGCCGGTGACCCTGGGCCAGGAGTTCTCCGGTTACGCCCGCCAGGTCGAGCTCGGCCGGGCGCGGGTCCTGCAGGCCGCCGAGGGCGCCGCCGAGCTGCCGCTGGGCGGCACGGCGGCCGGCACCGGGCTCAACGCCGCTCCCGGGTTCGCCGCCGCGGTGACCGCCGCCCTCGCCGAGGAGACCGGCATCGCGCTGCGCGAGGCGGACAACCACTTCGAGGCCCAGGCCACCCAGGACGCGCTGGTGGCCCTCAGCGGCGCCGCCAAGGTGGTCGCGGTCAGCCTGACCAAGATCTGCAACGACCTGCGCTGGATGAGCTCGGGGCCGCGGGCCGGGCTCGGCGAGATCCACCTGCCCGACCTGCAGCCCGGGTCGAGCATCATGCCGGGCAAGGTCAACCCGGTCGTGCCCGAGGCCACGCTGATGGTCTGCGCCCAGGTCCTCGGCAACGACACGACCATCACCCTGGCCGGGGCCAGCGGCAACTTCGAGCTCAACGTCATGCTGCCGGTGATCGGCCGCTGCCTGCTGGAGTCGCTGACGTTCCTCGCCTCGAGCGCGCGGCTGCTGGCCGACCGCTGCGTCGACGGGATCACCGCCGACGAGGAGCGCTGCCTCGACCTGGCGCAGGGCTCACCGGCGATCGTCACGCCACTGAACCGCTACATCGGCTACGAGGCGGCCGCCGCCGTCGCCAAGGAGTCCATCGCGGAGCGCCGGGCGATCCGCGAGGTCGTGCTCTCCCGGGGCCACGTGGAGTCCGGTGAGCTCACCGAGGCCCAGCTGGACGAGGCCCTGGACCTGCTGGCCATGGCCCGCCCGCCCCGCTGAGGAGCCGGCACGGCGCCGTACCGGGCCCGGGAACGCCAGCGACCCGCACACCCTTCCGGGTGTGCGGGTCGCTGTCATGACCCAGCCCTTGGCGGGCAGGCTGTCGATCAGTACCAGTTCACGGCCTGGGAGTGGCTCCACGCGGAGCACGGCGAACCGTAGACGTCCTTGATGTACTGCAGGCCCCACTTGATCTGGGTGGCCGGGTTGCTCTGCCAGTCGGAGCCGGCGCTGGCCATCTTGGAGCCGGGCAGCGACTGCGGGATGCCGTAGGCGCCGGAGGAGCCGTTGGAGGCGTGCGCGTTCCAGCCGCTCTCCTTGGTCCACAGCGAGTCCAGGCAGCCGAACTGGCCGGAGCTCCAGCCGAAGTTGCCGAGCATGACGCGGGCGGTGCCGCGCGGGTCGGAGGAGATCTGGGCGGCGATGGAGGCACGCTGCTGCGCCCGGGCGGCGCGGGCGTTGGCCGCGCGGCGCTGTTCGGCCTGCTGCGCCGCTTGGGCGGCCTGGGCGGCGCGGGCGGCCTGGGCGGCGGCAGCCGCCTGGCGGGCCTTCGCGATCTTGGCGGCCCTGGCCGCGACGGCGGCCTTGCGGGCCTGCTCGGCCTTGGCGACGGCGGCGAGGCGGGCCTTCTCGGCGACCGCCGAGGCGCGCTGGGCGCCGTCGTTCTTGGCCTTGGCGAGGGCGGCGGCGTCCTGGACCGAGGTGGTGCCCTGCTCGGTGGCCTGCAGGGCGGCCTCGGAGCTGACGGTGTAGGACGCGGCGGAGCCGGTGTGGTGGGCGTAGCCGGCCGCGGAGGCGCCGATGACGGCGAGCGCGGCGGTGGTCGTCACGAGCGGGCGACGAAGAGCGGAAGAGAGCACGTACGGCCTTTCGGTGGCCGCGCCTCGCGTGCTGCGGCGCGGTCTGGGGGAATCGGTGTCGGCCCGGGGCGGGCGGAGTTCTGCAGCCTCCAACAGAAAGGGCCACCCGAGGGATGGCCCGGCACGCGGCTGAGGCCAACGCCGACGATCCGGGAGGACCCGGAACCGAACGCTTCGTTGCTTCGGCGTTATGCAACCGAGATCTGACTTGCCCAACCATGACGGCCGGCTCCCCCGATGCCAAATCGAGGCTGGCTGTGAGTTGTCACATCCGTCACATGAGTCACACAAGTCACGGACAAACCGGGACATCTCCGCATAAACCACCGTCCCTTGTGAGCCTGCACACAAGGGACGGTGGGGTCTGGACGCGCTGGGGGCCGACGCGTAGCCCGCCTCAGACCTCGAGGCCCTCCAGCAGCTCGGTGACGAGGGCCGCGATGGGGCTGCGCTCGCTGCGGGTGAGCGTGACGTGGGCGAACAGCGGGTGCCCCTTGAGCGCCTCGATGACGGCCGCTACCCCGTCGTGCCGGCCCACGCGCAGGTTGTCCCGCTGGGCGACGTCGTGGGTGAGGACCACCTTGGAGTTCTGGCCGATCCGGGAGAGCACCGTCAGCAGCACGTTGCGCTCGAGCGACTGGGCCTCGTCGACGATGACGAACGCGTCATGCAGGGAGCGACCGCGGATGTGGGTGAGCGGCAGCACCTCCAGCATCCCCCGGTCGATCACCTCCTCGACCACCTCGCTGGAGACCAGCGCGCCGAGGGTGTCGAAGACCGCCTGGGCCCACGGCCCCATCTTCTCGGACTCGCTGCCGGGCAGGTAGCCCAGCTCCTGGCCACCTACGGCGTACAGCGGACGGAAGACGACGACCTTGCGGTGCTGGCGCCGCTCCATCACCGCCTCCAGCCCCGCGCAGAGCGCCAGGGCGCTCTTGCCCGTGCCGGCCCGGCCGCCGAGGCTGAGGATGCCCACGTCGGGGTCGAGCAGCAGGTCCAGGGCGATGCGCTGCTCGGCGCTGCGGCCGTGCAGCCCGAACGCGTCACGGTCGCCGCGCACCAGCCGGATGGTCTTGTCGGCGCCCACCCGGCCCAGGCCGCTGCCGCGCGGGCTGAGCAGCACGACGCCGGTGTGACAGGGCAGCTCACGGGCGACCTCGTGCTCGACGCGGCCCTCGTCGTACAGCGCGTCCATCTGGTCGATGCTGACGTCGAGCTCGGTCATCCCGGTCCAGCCGGAGTCGACGGTGGTGTCGGCGCGGTACTCCTCGGCGTCGAGGCCGACCGCCGAGGCCTTGACCCTCATCGGCAGGTCCTTGCTCACCACGGTGACGTCACGCCCCTCGAGCGCGAGGTTCTTGGCCACGGCCAGGATCCGGCTGTCGTTGTCGCCGAGGCGGAAGCCCGCGGGCAGGGCGAGCGGGTCGGAGTGGTTGAGCTCGACGTGCAGGGTGCCGCCGTGGCCGCCGACCGCCACCGGGGCGTCGAGCCGGCCCTCGCTGACCCGCAGGTCGTCCAGCAGCCGCAGGGCCTGCCGGGCGAAGTAGCCGAGCTCGGGGTGGTGGCGCTTGGCCTCCAGCTCGGTGACCACGACGACGGGGAGCACCACGTCGCAGTCGTGGAAGCGCAGCATGGCGCGGGGGTCCGACAGCAGGACGGAGGTGTCAAGGACGAACGTCCTGGTCGTCGCGGGCGCGGGCGTCCCGGTGGTGTCACCGGCGGGCGTGCGGGCGGCTGCAGCGGGTGAGCTGGTCGACGAACGACGGGTCGTGGCCATGTTTCGACTCCCTCGGCGCAGCTCAACCGGCTGTGCCTACTCGCAGGCGTGGTGCCGGGACCGTGCCCCCACGAGACGGTGGGACCGGTGCCGGCCCTCCGCCCGGAGCTGCAGTCGCTCCATCTGGTGGCCTCCCGAACGTCGGACAGGTGCCCGGCGTCAGTTCTTACGTTACGACGGCCACCCCGTGCGCGTGAGTTCTTTCCCGGCGCGTCGCGCCCGGCGCGTCGCACCCGGCGCTTCGGCGGGTGGACCCGCACCCGGCGCTTCGGCGGGTGGACCCGCGCGGGGCCGGCGCTTCGGCGGGTGGACCCGCTCGTGGCCGCGCGGCCACGAGGGGGCGGCGGCTCAGGAGCCGAAGCGCCGCTCGCGCTCGGCGTAGGCGCGCAGGGCCCGCAGGAAGTCCACGTGCCGGAAGTCGGGCCAGAACGCCTCGCAGAAGTAGAACTCGCTGTGCGCGCTCTGCCAGAGCAGGAACCCGCCCAGGCGCTGCTCGCCGGAGGTGCGGATGACCAGGTCGGGGTCGGGCTGACCCTTGGTGTAGAGGTGCTCGGCGATGTGCTCGACGTCCAGCACCTCGGCGAGCTGCTCGATCGAGGTGCCCTTGGCGGCCTGCTCCTGCAGCAGGGAGCGGACCGCATCGGCGATCTCGCGGCGCCCGCCGTAACCGACCGCGATGTTGACGATCATCCCCTCGACCCCGCGGGTCAGGTCGGCGGCGTCCTTGAGCCGGTGCGCGGTGGGCGCCGGCAGGAGATCCAGCGCGCCGACCGGGTTGAGCCGCCAGCGGCCCTCGGCGGCGAGGTCGGTGACGACCGACTCGATGATCGACAGCAGCGGGGTCAGCTCGGCGGCCGGGCGGTTGAGGTTGTCGGTGGACAGCAGCCACAGGGTGACCACCTCGACGCCGACGTCCTCGCACCACCCGAGCAGCGGCAGGATGTTGTCGGCACCGGCCTGGTGGCCCTGCTCGGTGTTGGCGCCGTTGGCCCGCGCCCAGCGCCGGTTGCCGTCGAGCATGACGCCGACGTGGCGCGGGAGGCTGCCGGCCGGGAGGCGGGCAGCGAGCCGTCGCTCGTAGGCGCCGTACAGCAGGTTCCGCAGCCCCACAGGACAGCCTCCTCGGCACGAGAGATCGCGACCACCGTACTCCCGGGCCGGTGCGCACGGCGGCCGGACGCTCCGCGGGCGCACCGGCCACCGGGCGCCTACGCTGCCGACATGACCCGGCGACGGTGGCTGTTCGGGGACCAGCTCGGGCCGCACTTCCTGGACGACGACAGCCAGCAGGTGCTGCTCGTGGAGTCCCGGCGCGTCTTCGCCCGCCGCCGGTTCCACCGGCAGAAGGCTCACCTGGTGCTCTCGGCCATGCGACACCGGGCCGCCGAGCTGGGCGCCCGGTGCACCTACGTCCGGTCCGGAACCTACCGGGAGGCCCTGGCAGACGTCGACGGGCCGCTCGACGTCGTCCAGCCGACGAGCTGGGCGGCACTGCACCTGGTCAACGCCGTGCGCGAGGACCGAGACATCGCCCGGCTGCCCGCCCGCGGCTATGCGACGAGCCGGGCCGACTTCGCCGCCTGGGCGTCCGGCCGCGCGCGGCGCCGGCTGCTGATGGAGGACTTCTACCGCGACTCCCGCCAGCGGCTCGGCCTGCTGATGGAGGGGCCAGAGCCCGAGGGTGGCCGCTGGAACTTCGACGCGGACAACCGCGAGCCGCCGCCGCGGGGCCGGGACACCCTCGGCGTGCCCGAGCCGCGCTGGCCGGTGGAGGACGAGATCGACGCGCAGGTCCGCAGCGACCTGGACCGGTGGGCGGCCGAGGAGGTGGCCATGGTCGGCGAGGACGGGCCCCGCCGGTTCGCCGCGACCCGGACGGAGGCGCTGACCGCCCTGGACGACTTCGTCGAGCACCGGCTCCCCTCCTTCGGTCGCCACGAGGACGCCGTTCTGGGCGGCGACCGGTGGATGGCGCACTCGATGCTGTCGGCGCCGATGAACCTGGGGTTGCTCGACCCGGTCGAGGTCGCCCGGGCCGCCGAGGACGCCTACCGCCGCGGGTCCGCACCGCTGGCCTCGGTGGAGGGCTTCATCCGCCAGGTCGTCGGCTGGCGTGACTACGTGTGGCACCTCTACTGGCACCTCGGGCCCGACTACCGCCGGCGCAACGAGCTGGGCGCGCGCGGCGCCATACCGGCGTGGTTCCAGGACCTGGACCCCACCGGGACTCGGGCCGCGTGCGTGTCCAGCGCCCTGACGTCGGTGCGCCAGACCGGCTGGACCCACCACATCCCGCGGCTGATGGTGCTCGGCAACTATGCGCAGCAGCGCGGCTGGGACCCGGCCGCCGTCACGGACTGGTTCCACCGCAGCTTCGTCGACGGCTACGACTGGGTGATGGTGCCCAACGTGGTCGGCATGTCCCAGCACGCCGACGGAGGCGTCATGGCCACCAAGCCGTACGTCGCCGGCGGCAACTACCTCTCGAGGATGACCGACCACTGCGGCGGGTGCGTCTTCGACCCCACGGTCCGCGTCGGCGAGCGCGCCTGCCCGATGACGGCCGGCTACTGGGTGTTCCTCGCCCGGCACCGCGAGCGCTTCGAGGCCAACCCCCGGATGCGGCAGGCGGTGCGTGGCCTGGACCGGCTGAAGGACCTGGACCGGCTGCTCGCCGAGGACGCCGGTTCGGTGCCCCCTCCCCAACCTACGACTTCGTAACCTACGCTCGCGTAAATTATCGTGACGCCATGCCGATGCCAGCCGAACCCGCCGACCGCAGCCCGCTCGAGGCCGCCGTCGCCGTCGTCAAGCCGCGGCTGCGCGGGTGGATCCACGCCGGGACCTTCCCGCTGGCCCTGGCTGCCGGCGTCGTCCTGGTCGCACTGGCGCCGACGGACAAGGCACGGGTGGGGGCGGCCGTCTTCGCGCTCACCGCGGCGCTGCTGTTCGGCACCTCAGCGGTCTACCACCGGGGGACGTGGTCGCCGCGGCTGGAGGGCGTGCTCAAGCGCCTGGACCACTCCAACATCTTCCTGATCATCGCCGGGACCTACACGCCCTTCGCGCTGCTGCTGCTGCCCGAGGGGCAGTCCCGCTCGCTGCTGCTCGTCGCCTGGGCCGGCGCCATCGGCGGGGTGCTCTTCCGCGTCTTCTGGGTCGGCGCACCGCGCTGGCTCTACACCCCGATCTACGTCGCCCTGGGCTGGGTCGCCGTCTTCTACCTGGAGCCGCTCTACCGCGGCGGCGGTGCGGCGGTGGTCACGCTCATCGCGGTCGGCGGGCTGCTCTACACGCTCGGCGCCGTCGTCTACGGAACCAAGCGGCCCGACCCCTCGCCGCGGTGGTTCGGCTTCCACGAGGTCTTCCACGCGTTCACGGTGGCCGCGTTCGCCGTTCACTACATCGCCGTGTCGCTGGCCGTCTACGGCCACACCACCGCGACCTGACCCACGACCCGACCATCCAGCCACCCTGGAGCTCTGCCGCGGCAGAACCACCAGGTTTGCGGGACTCCACCCCGCAGAACCACCAGGTTTGCGGGACTCCACCCCGCAGAACCACCAGGTCTGCGGGACTCCGCCCCGCAGAACCACCAGGTCTGCGGGACTCCCGCAGAACCCCCAGGTTTGCCGTGGTTGTGGGGGCAGTCAGGCGCCTAGGGGCGCGGGCCGTCCTCGGGGCCGGAACGGTCGCCGCCGGGGCCGGAACGGTCGTCGAGAGGCCCGGATGGACGGTCGACGTCGGTGCTGTCCACGGGCCGGCCCTGGGTGCGCCCGTCGGCCGGTGTCGTCGGCGCCTCGCCCCGCTTCGCCCTGGCCGCGGCCTCCTGCTCCTCGCGGTAGGTCATCCGGCGCATCCGCTTGTTCATGTTGCGCATGAGCAGCCACAGCGCGATCGCGAGCAGGAAGAAGGCAAGGAACCCGCCCAGGCCGGGCGAGACAGAGGTGCTGGGAGTGTTCACGGCTGGTCCTCCGTGCCGTCGTAGGCGATCGAGAGGCCCGAGCTCGTCGCGAGCGCGGTCGCCTCCTCCGCCGAGCCGAGCCCGGCGAACAGGTCGTCCTCGCCCGGCGCCACGGGCACGTACGACAGCGCCGCCTCGAAGTCCTCGGTCGGCCAGATCTCGCGCTGCATGTCCAGCGGCACCATGAACCACGTGCCGTCGGGGTCGACCTGCGTCGCGTGCGCCAGCAGCGCCCGGTCGCGCTGCGGGAAGTAGTCCGCGCAGTGCACCCGCGTGGTGATCGTCCGCTCGCCGCGGTCCTCCCAGCGCTTGATCCACTCCGCGTACGGCGACTCCAGCCCGGCGGCCTCCATCGCGTCGTGGAACGTGACGATCCGGCCCTTGCTCATGGTCTGGTTGTAGTAGATCTTCAGCGGCTGCCACGGCTCGCCCGCGTGCGGGTGGGCGGTCGGGTGGGCGGCACTGCGGAAGGCCGACATGGAGACGGTGTGGCACATGATGTGGTCCGGGTGCGGGTAGCCGCCGTTCTCGTCGTACGTCGTCATGACGTGCGGTCGGAACTCGCGGATGACCCGGACCAGCGCCTCGGTGGTGACCTCGATCGGCTCGAGCGCGAAGCAGCCGTCGGGCAGTGGCGGCAGCGGGTCGCCCTCGGGCAGCCCCGAGTCGACGAACCCCAGCCACCGGTGCTGCACGCCGAGGATCTCCTGCGCCTTGGCCATCTCGCGGCGGCGCACCTCCGGCATGTTGCGCAGGATCTCCGGGTCGTGCTGCAGGGCAGGGTTGAGCACGTCGCCCCGCTCACCGCCGGTGCAGGAGACCACCAGCACGTCGACTCCCTCGGCGGCGTACTTCGCCATCGTCGCCGCGCCCTTGCTGGACTCGTCGTCGGGATGCGCGTGCACCGCCATCAGTCGCAGTCGTTCACCCACCTGCACACCTGCCCACGTTCTCGAACCGGTCATCACCGACAATGGCTCATCGACGATGGATCTCGTCCCTCATCATGTCACCGTGCCTGCGGGCGCCCCGACGGAAGGTCTCCCCGTGCCGCTCCCCCGCCCGGCTCCCGGCACCGCCAAGTGGTGGGTCATCGGCGCCGTCGGGTGCCTTCTCGGCACGGCCCTGGCGATCTGGTGGGGGCTGGCCAGCACGCTCGGGCAGGTCACCTGGACCGACCTGGGCTACGCGCACGTCACCGACCGCAGCATCAGCGTGGCGTACGACGTCCACCGCCCGACCGACCGCGACGTGTCCTGTGTCGTGCGCGCCCTCGACAACCACCACGGCACCGTCGGGGCGGTGACGGTCACCATCCCTGCCGGCGGCGAGGCGTCGGTGCACCGCGTCACCCTCGTGAAGACGACCACGAAGGCGGTGACCGGCGAGGTGCAGGGCTGCAGCGTCCTGCCCGCCGGCCAGCACTGAGGGACCCGGCCCGGGCAGGAAGTTGCCCGCAGGATGGCTCGATCCACGGTCCCTCTTGTTAGACTCATCCTTTGACACAGTGGGTCTGGACCGCGCGATCTCCACCGATCGGGGTCCGGACCCCGTTTCTTTGGTACCGGCCTGCCGCCACCGGCGGACGCCGGGCCACCCCTTGACCAGCTAGGAGTTTGACGTGAGCGACACCGCGACCACCTCGGCGAGTTACCTGACCCAGGAGGCCTACGACCGCCTCAAGGGTGAGCTGGACCAGCTCTCCGGCGAGGGCCGCACCGAGATCGCCAAGAAGATCGAGGCGGCCCGCGACGAGGGCGACCTCAAGGAGAACGGCGGCTACCACGCGGCCAAGGAGGAGCAGGGCAAGATGGAGGCCCGCATCCGCCAGCTCACCCAGCTGCTCGAGACGGCCACCGTGGGCGAGGCCGCGAAGGACGACGGCACGGTCGGTCCCGGCATGGTCGTGACCGTGAACCTGCTCGGCGACGAGATGTCCTTCCTGCTCGGCAGCCGCGAGATCACCGAGGGCTCCGGCCTCGAGGTCTACAGCGAGAAGTCCCCGCTCGGCGCCGCCATCATGGGCAAGAAGGTCGGCGAGTCCGCGACCTACGCGGCCCCGAACGGCAAGGAGCTGCAGGTCAAGGTCCTCAAGGCCACGCCGTACGTGCCCTGACCGGCCCCGCAGCACGCAGCGCACGCCAGACGGCCGCCTCCCCGACGGGGGGCGGCCGTCTGGCGTATCCGGCACCGGTGCGCGTCAGGCACCGATCAACGGCTGGCCGAACGGCGGTACTGCCAGTTGGCCAGCGGCACGAAGACCAGCAGCACGGCGGCCGCCCAGATCAGGGTGTAGCTCGCCGGGTGCTGCAGCGCCCACCCGGCCGGGGGCGGGGCTGCCGGGTTGGGGTTGGGGTTGCCGAACAGGTTGCGCGCGGCCTGGGTCACGGCCGAGACGGGGTTCCACTCGGCGAAGGTCTGCAACGGCCCCGGCAGGGTGTCGAGCGGGACGAACGTGTTGGCCACGAAGGTGAGCGGGAAGATGATGATGAACGCGGCGTTGTTGACCACCTCGGGGCTCGGCACGAGCATCCCGATCCACGCCATGACCCACGAGATGGCGTAGGCGAACACCAGCAGCAGGACGTAGCCGGCGAGGGCCTCGAGCACCGACGTGTGGATCCGCCAGCCGACGACCAGCCCGGTGAGCGACATCACCACGAGCACGAGGACGTTGTTGACGACGTCGGAGACGGTGCGCCCGGTCAGCACCGCCGACGGGTGACATCGGCAGCGACCGGAACCGGTCGATGATGCCCTTCTTGACGTCCTCGGCCAGACCGGCGCCGGTGATGGTGGCGCCGAAGACGACGGTCTGGGCGAAGATGCCCGGCGATCAGGAACTCGCGGTAGCCCGCGCCTCCCCCGGCCGAGTCGATCGCGCCGCCGAAGACGTAGGCGAACAGCAGCACGAACATGATCGGCGACAGCGTCGTGAACACCAGCAGGTCGGGCACCCGCTTGATCTTGATCAGGTTGCGCTTGGCGACGACCAGGCCGTCGGACACGGTCGTGGACGACGCTCATCGGCGTCGATCTCCTCGGCCGTGCACGGCGCTCCGGCGTCCTTCGGGGTCTCCTCGGCCGCGTGCCCGGTCAGCGTGAGGAACACGTCGTCGAGGGTCGGCCGGCGCAGCGCCGACGTCGTCGAGGTCGATCGCGCGCGGCGTCGAGGTGGCGCAGGGCCTCGACGAGCACCTGGCGCACCGCCGGTGACCGGGCATCAGCAGCGACCGGCGTGTGCTCGTCGACCGTGGCGGGCCCACCGCCGAGCGAGCTGGACCAGCGTCCCGGCCAGCGCCCGGGCCGCCGGCGATCGCGCGACCGTGACCTCGAGGCGCTCACCGCCGACCTGCGCCTTGAGCTCGTCGGCGGTGCCCTGGGCGATCGACCTTGCCGTGGTCGATGACGACGATCGTCGTCGGCGAGCAGGTCGGCCTCCTCGAGGTACTGCGTGGTGAGCAGCAGCGTGGTGCCCGGCCGCGACCAGGCTCGTGGATGACCTCCCACATGTCGATGCGGCTGCGCGGGTCGAGGCCGGTCGTCGGCTCGTCGAGGAACAGCACCGGCGGGTCGGCGACCAGGGCGCCGGCGAGGTCGAGGCGGCGGCGCATGCCGCCGGAGTAGGTCTTGGCCGGCCGGTCGCCGGCGTCGGTCAGGTGGAACCGGCTCGAGCAGCTCGCGGGCCCGCGCCCGGCTGCGCCGCGCGGCCCAGGTGGTAGAGCCGGCCGATCATGTCGAGGTTCTCGAAACCGGTGAGGTACTCGTCGACGGCGGCGTACTGGCCGGACAGGCCGATCCGTGCGGCGCACCTCGCGCGGGCTCGGCCAGCACGTCGATGCCGGCGACCTCGGCGCGTCCCGGCGTCCGGGCGCAGCAGGGTGGTCAGGATGCGCACCGCCGTCGTCTTGCCCGCGCCGTTGGGCCCGAGCAGCCCGAGCACGGTGCCCTCCGGCACCCGCAGGTCGACGCCCGTCGAGGCCGGACCTTCGACTGCGCGACCGTAGTCCTTCACGAGCCCGCGTGGCGGTCACTGCGTCGGCCTCCACGTCCGCCGACCTCGTCGACACGGGCCACCGACAGCGCCACCAGCGGGTTGGCGTCCGTCGAGGATAGACCGAGGCCGTCAGGACGAAGATGAGGCCGGTAGCCCGTGCCGCGTCAGGGTGGCGAGCAGCTCTCGCAGTGCTCCGGGCCCTTGGTCTCCAGCTGCAGCACCACCTCGACCTCGTCGACGCCGCAGCGTCGCGCCGGTGCGGACGTGCTCGACCTCGAGGACGTTCGCGTCGACCTCGGCCAGCGTCGGACGAGCAGCCGGGCGAGCGACCCCGGGCGGTCGGGGACGCGGACGCCGGAACGGCAGGTAGCGCCCGGCCGCGGCCATGCCGTGGCGGATGCACCCGCAGCAGCAGCAGCGGGTCGATGTTGCCGCCGGACAGCACCGCCACCACCGGTGCCCTCGAAGCGCCGCTGCCGGAGTCGAGCAGGCGCGCGACGGCGGCCGCACCGGCCGGCTCGACGACCAGCTTGGCCCGCTCCAGCAGGAACAGCAGCGCGCGCGAGAGCGATCTCCTCGCGACACCGTGCGGACGTCGTCGACGAGCTCGCGCACGATCGCGAAGCGGCACCTCGCCGGGCAGCCCGACGGCGATCCCGTCGGCCATCGTGGCCATCGCGGTCCAGTGGCACGGGCCGCCGGCCGCCAGCGACGCCGGGTAGGCCGCGGCCGTCTCGGCCTGGACGCCGACCACGCGCACGTCCGGCCGCTTGCGCCTTCATGGCGGTGGCGATGCCGGCGAGCAGCCCGCCGCCGCCGGTGCGGACCAGGATCGTGCGCACGTCGGGGCACTGCTCGAGGATCTCCAGGCCGCACGTGCCCTGCCCGGCGACGATGTCGGGGTGGTCGAACGGGTGGATCAGGACCGCGCCGGTCTCCGCGGCGAACTCGCCGGCGCCGCGACCAGGCAGTCGTCGATCGTTGCGCCCGATCGCCGCACCTCGCGCGCCGTACGCCCGCGTCGCCTCCACCTTGGGCAGCGGCGCGCCGAGCGGCATGAAGACCGTCGGCGCGGATGCCGAGCAGCTGGGCGGCGAGCGCGACGCCCTGAGCGTGGTTGCCGGCGCTGGCCGCGACGACGCCGCGTGCCTTCTCCTCGTCGCTGAGCCGGGACATCCGGGTGTAGGCGCCGCGGATCTTGAACGAGCCGGTGCGCTGCAGGTTCTCGCACTTGAGGAACACCTGGACCCCGGCCCGGTCCGACAGCGCCCGGCTGTACTCCAGCGGGGTGGGACGGACCACGCCTTCGAGCAGCTCCCTGGCGGCGAGGACGTCCTCGAAGGACACGGGCATCAACGGTGAAGCCATAAGCCGAAACCTACCGCCGCCGCGCCGCCGCGGCGTACGGGGTCAGGAAGTTGCGGTCAGCGCCTTGTCGAGGTCGTCGATCAGGTCCTCGACGTCCTCGATGCCGACGGAGAGCCGGATCAGGTCGCGGGCACCTCGAGCTCGGTGCCGGCCACGCTCGCGTGCGTCATCCGGCCCGGGTGCTCGATCAGCGACTCGACGCCGCCGAGGGACTCGCCCAGCGTCCAGACCGACGTGGCGCCGCAGACCGCGACGGCCTGCTCCTCGCCGCCGCGGACCCGGAAGCTGACCATCCCGCCGTACCGGCGCATCTGCCGCGCCGCGACCTCGTGGCCCGGGTGCTCCTCCAGCCCGGGGTAGTGCACCCGGGTGACCTGCGGGTGCGCCTGCAGGAAGGCGACCACCTTCTCGGCGTTGTCGCAGTGCCGGTCCATCCGGACGGCCAGCGTCTTCAGGCCGCGCAGCACCAGCCAGGAGTCGAACGGCCCCGCCACCGCGCCCATCGAGTTCTGGTGGAACGCGATCCGGTCGGCCAGGTCCTCGAAGCCGGGAACGGTGACGGTCCGCGCCGTGACGACCGCGCCGCCGACCACGTCGGAGTGCCCGCCGCCGTACTTGGTCGTGGAGTGCACGACCACGTCGGCGCCGAGCGCCAGGGGCTGCTGCAGGTACGGCGACGCGAACGTGTTGTCCACCGCGAGGATCGCTCCCGCCGCGTGCGCGACCTCCGCCAGCGCCGCGATGTCGGCGATGCCGAGCAGCGGGTTGGTCGGCGTCTCGACCCAGACGATCTTCGTCTGCCCGGGGCGGATGGCCGCGCGGACCGCCTCGACGTCGTGGATCGAGGTGATGGTGTGCTCCACGCCCCACGGGCGGGCGACCTTGTTGAACAGCCGGTAGGTGCCGCCGTACGCGTCGGTCGGCACGACGACGTGGTCACCGGGCTGGAGCAGCGCCCGGATCAGCGTGTCCTGGCCGGCCAGCCCGGAGGCGAACGCGAAGCCGCGTCCACCGTCCTCCAGCGCGGCCATGCACGCCTCGAGCGCGGCGCGGGTGGGGTTGGCCGAGCGGCTGTACTCGTAGCCGCCGCGCAGGCCGCCGACGCCGTCCTGCTTGTACGTCGACACCTGGTAGATCGGCGTGACGACCGCCCCGGTCGAGGTGTCCGGCTCCTGCCCGCGTGGATGGCGCGGGTGGAGAAGCCGGTGGGGTCGTGGGGCTGGTCGGTCATGACGCCAAGGCTAGACCGCTGCCCGCGACCCGGTCGGTCCAGGGCGGCCCCAGGGTCGCTCCGGCTCCCGTTCCCGGTACGACGCGCCGCGGGCCTGCGCGCAGAGCGCGCCGCGGCCGGGCCCCTGCCTCGCGGACGGCTCGGGTCAGTGCCCGGCGGGGCGCTCGCCGACGGTGAGCAGCGGCAGGAACACGTGGACCAGCGGCCCGATGGCGACGACGAACAGGACCGTCCCGAGCGCCAGGTTGCCGCCGAGCAGCCACCCGACGAGCACGACCGAGAGCTCGATCGCCGTCCGGACCACGCCGACCGGCCGGCCGGTGGTGCGCACCAGCCCGGTCATCAGCCCGTCCCGTGGACCGGGCCCGAGGCTGGCCCCGACGTAGACCGCCGTCGCCACCGCGTTGACGCAGATCCCCGCGACCAGCAAGGCGATCCGGGCCGGCATCGACGCGGGGGCCGAGCAGGAGGGCGAGGAAGCCGTCGAGGGCCACGCCGATCACCACGACGTTGCTGACCGTGCCGAGCCCGGGCCGTTCGCGCAGCGGGATCCACAGCAGCAGCACCAGGGCACCGACGATCACCGACCACTGGCCGATGCTCAGCCCGAGGTGCCGGGCCAGTCCCTGGTGCAGCACGTCCCACGACATGACCCCGAGGTTGGCGCGCACGATCATCGCCTCCCCGAAGGCGAACGCGAGCAGACCGGCGTACAGCTGGGCCAGTCGGCGCGGCAGGCGCCGCGAGGCGCATTCGGTCACCCGCGGACCGTAGCAACCACGGGCGCCGGAACCCGTCACGGCCGCCAGCCACCCCGGTCGACGGGTCGCCCGCCCCGGTCGACGGGTCGGCCGCCCCGGTCGGCGGGTCGGCCGGGCGCCGGCGCGCGAGCGGCGGAGGGCTGCCCGGGGGACGGGGCACGGCCGGCGGTGTGCTGGTGCGCGGCCGGAGGCTGGCGGACGACGGGGGGCTGGCGGGCAGCCGGGGGCTGGCGAGCGGCCGGGGGGCAGCCGCATGAGGCCCGCAGCACCAGGCTGCTGGGCAGCTCGTGAGCCTGGTCGGCGCCGGTGTCACCGCCGATGCGCGCGGCCAGCCGCGCCACGGCCATCCGGCCGAGCTCGCGGGTCGGCTGGCGCACGGTCGTCAGGCCCGGCACGACGTAGCGAGCGGTCACGACGTCGTCCCAGCCGACGATGGCCAGGTCGTCCGGGACGAGCACCCCGTTCTCCCAGAGCCGCCGCATCACCGCGAGCGCGAGCTCGTCGTTGGCGCACACCAGGCCGTCGACCTTGACCCGGCGGCGCAGGATCTCCTCGGCCACCTGGACCCCGGCGCCCTCGACCAGCGGCACCCGCAGCGGCGGCCGGCGCAGGGGCAGCCCGGCGGCCGCGTGCGCGTGGCGGAAGCCGGAGTACCGCTCGGCGACGTCCGGGGCGGACTCGGGGTCACCGACGAACACCAGGTGCCGCCGGCCGTGCTCGAAGAGATGGGAGGTCAGCCGGGCCGCGCCGGCGGCGTTCTCGGCCGCCACGGCGTCGCAGCCCGGCACCCGGGCCCGGCTCAGCGTCACCACCGGCCGGGTGCGGCTCAGCGACTGCACGACCCCGTCGGGGACGGTGCCCTGGGCGATGACCAGCCCGTCGACGTGGGTCGCCAGGTCACGGACGGCCTGCGCCACGTCCGTGCGGCGCCGCGTGACCAGCAGCATCACGTGCTGGCCCAGCTCCGCGGAGGCCGACTCCAGGCCCAGCACGAGCTCGGAGTAGTGCGGGCCGTCCAGGTCGGGCAGCACCATGCCGAACGCCTCACGCCGTCGGTCGGCCACCAGCCGGGGCCGCCGCATCGGGCGGTAGGACAGGTCGCGGGCGGCGGCCAGCACCCGCGCGTGGGTCTCGGCGGAGCTGGACGTCGTCCCCCGCAGCACCCGGGACACCGTCGCGGTGGAGACGCCTGCCCGGCGGGCGACGTCGTAGATGGTGGCGGGCTGGCCGATGGCACCTTCGGACACGTGCAACCCCCCGCCTCACCGGACGACCCCTCACCGCCGCACCGCGCGACGGGCTCGGCCCGATCTTGGCAGACATCGATCGGCGGGTGGCTCCCGAGGGCCGCGACACGGGCTCGGCGTCCGCGGCGTGGGAGAATGAAGGGGTGTTCGGACTCTCCTCGAAGAAGACCCTGCCCACTCCCGACGACGCCCTGACCGGACGCCCCGAGCCGCTGCCGGGCATCCCCACCACGCACGAGGTGCTCGGCACCCCCCTGCACGGCCCCTGGCCCGAGGGCACCCGGGTGCTCTACGTCGCGATGGGCTGCTTCTGGGGCGCGGAGCGCATCTTCTGGAAGCTGCCCGGGGTGGTGACGACGGCCGCCGGCTACATGGGCGGCCTCACCCCCAACGCGACGTACGAGGAGGTCTGCAGCGGCCGGACCGGGCACACCGAGGCCGTCCTCGTCGCCTACGACCCGGCCGTCACGTCCGCCGAGACCCTGCTGGCGGCGTTCTGGGAGAACCACGACCCGACCCAGGGCTTCCGCCAGGGCAACGACGTCGGCAGCCAGTACCGCTCGGCGATCTACTGGACCACCCCCGAGCAGGAGCAGGCCGCGCGGGCCACGCGTGCGGCGTTCCAGGACGTGCTGCACGCCCACGGCTTCGGGGAGATCACCACCGAGCTGCGGCCGGCGCAGGAGGCCGGCGAGTTCTACTACGCCGAGGACTACCACCAGCAGTACCTCCACAAGAACCCCGGCGGCTACTGCAACCACGGCCCCAACGGCATGACCTGCCCGGTCGGCCTCGTGCCCCAGAACGAGCTGCCCAGCCAGACCTCGGTGCTGCCGCCCACCGCCGGCTGACGTCCCGCGGGCCGGCTCTCACGCCGGCAGGTCGACCCAGTCCGTGCCGACCTGCCGGGGAGCCGCGGTGCCCCCGGTCAGCCCGGCCAGCGTCCCGGGCAACGACCCCGACAGCCCTGCCGGTACGGCGAGGGTGAACGTCACCACCGCGGCGTACGACGCGTCGCGGACGACCACGCCGCGGGAGCGCAGCTCGTGCTCGAGGCGACCGGCGTCGGCGTGGGACGCGTCGACCTGCACCAGGTCACGCCGCTCCCGGCGCAGCACGCCGGCCTCGTCGACCGCGAGCGCGACCGCGTCGGAGTAGGCCCGCACCAGGCCGCCGACCCCGAGCAGCGTGCCGCCGAACCAGCGGGTCACCACGGCGACGACGTCGCTCAGCTCGCGCCCGCGCAGCGTCTCCAGCATCGGCGCACCGGCCGACCCGGCGGGCTCGCCGTCGTCGCTGGAGCGGGCGGTGGCGCCGTCGGCGCCGAGCACGAACGCCGAGCAGTGGTGGCCGGCGTCCCAGTGCCGGCGCCGCGCTGCCTCCACGACCGCCCGGGCGGCGTCCTCGTCGCCGACCCGCTCCAGGCGGCAGCGGAACCGCGAGCGGCGGGCCTCGAGCTCCACCTCGGCGCTGCGTGCGGGCACCCGGTACGACGTGGCACCGGCGGCAGATCTCATGACGGCATGTCCACCTTCCCTGCGCTCAGCGGCGTACAGGCGCTCGCGCCGCTCGTGATCTACTTTCCGAACGCATGGTGGCGGGTACTGAGCCGAGACGGGACCTCGAGGCGGCGCCCCGTGCCGAAAGGGAGAACATGAGCGGCAACGCAACCTACCGTTCCACCAACACCGCGGTGTTGTCCGTGTGCGCGGTCGACGCACCCGTCGTGGTGACGTCCGACGAGATCGACGCGCGGCTGCGGTCGACGTACGAGCGGGTCGGCCTCAAGCCCGGGATGCTGTCCCGGCTGGCCGGCATCCAGGAGCGCCGGTGGTGGCCCGAGGGGGTCAGCTTCACCGAGGGTGCCGCGGCGGCCGGCGCCAAGGCCCTGGCCGAGGCCGGGGTCGACGCGGAACGGATCGGCCTGATGATCAACACCTCGGTCTCGCGGGCGCACCTCGAGCCCTCGACCGCGGTGCAGATCCACCACGCGCTGGGGCTGCCCACCAGCTGCCTGAACTTCGACCTGGCCAACGCCTGCCTCGGCTTCGTCAACGGCATGCAGATCGCCGCCACGATGATCGACTCCGGCCAGATCGACTACGCCCTCGTGGTCAACGGCGAGGACTCCCGCTACACCCAGGAGGTCACGCTGGGCCGGCTCGAGGGCCCCGACGCCACCGCCCAGGACGTCCTGTCGCAGTTCGCCACCCTGACCCTGGGCTCCGGCGCCGCGGCGATGGTGCTGGGCCGCGCCGACGCGCACCCGCAGGGCCACCGGTTCGTCGGCGGCGTCGCCCGCGCCGGCACCGAGCACCACGACCTGTGCGTCGGGGACCTGGACCACATGCGCACCGACACCCGGGGGCTGCTCGAGGCCGGGCTCGCCCTGTCGGTGGACACGTGGGCGGACGCCAGGGCCGAGTTCGACTGGGCCGACATGGACCGCTACATCGCCCACCAGATCTCGCAGGTGCACACGCGTGCCCTCTGCGAGGCCCTGGACATCGACGCCAAGAAGCTGCCGCTCAGCTTCCCGATGCACGGCAACATGGGCCCGGCCGCGGTGCCGTTCACCCTGGCCAAGGAGGCCGAGTCGCTTCAGCCCGGCGACCGGGTCCTGCTGCTGGGCATCGGCTCGGGCCTGAACACCTCCTGCGCCGAGATCGTCTGGTGACGTCCCGGACGGAGGCCGCACCCGTCCCCGAGCTGGCCGGGATGCCCGGCCTCGACCCGCGCTGGTCACGCCGTGTGGAGGCCGACGACGCGGACGGCGTACGCCGCTCGTGGCACGTCCTCGACAACGGCGTCGAGCCGGTGCACGGGACCATGCTCTGCGTCCACGGGAACCCGACGTGGTCCTACCTGTGGCGGCGCTTCCTCGCCGAGGCGCCGGCCGGCTGGCGGGTGGTCGCGGTCGACCAGCTCGGCATGGGCTGGTCCGAGCGCACCCCGGCCCGGACCCTGGCCCAGCGGGTCGACGACCTCGGCTCGCTCACCGACGCCCTGGGCATCACCGGCCCCGTGGTGACCGTCGCCCACGACTGGGGCGGCCCGGTGTCGCTCGGCTGGGCGCTGGCGCACCGCGCCCAGCTGCGGGCGGTGGTCCTCACCAACACGGCGGTGCACCAGCCGGCCGGCGCCGCCGCGCCCTCCCTGATCCGGCTGGCCCGCACGCCCGGCCTGCGCCAGGCTCTCTGCGTCGCCTCCCCGGCGTTCGTGCGCACCACGTCGGCCCTGTCCTGGCCACCGCTGCCCGCGGCGGTGCGCGACGCCCTCGCCGCGCCCTACGCCACGCCGGCCCGGCGACGGGCGGTGGGCGACTTCGTCGCCGACATCCCGCTGGACCCGGTCCACCCGAGCGCGGCACCGCTGGACCGGATCGCGGACGGCCTCGGCGCCCTCGCCGACGTGCCGGTCCTGATGCTCTGGGGTCCGCGCGACCCGGTCTTCTCCGACCTCTACCTGCGGGACCTGCTCGGCCGGCTGCCGCACGCCCAGGTGCACCGGTACGAAGGGGCGTCCCACCTGGTCACCGAGGACGCACCCCGCGCGGCCGGCGACGTCTGGGCCTGGGTCGCGGACCTGGAGGGGTCCGCCACCGTCCGCGACCAGCCGGAGGCCGGCGGCGGGGCGCCGCTGTGGGCCGGCCTCACCGCCCGTGCGGGGGATGCGACGCCCGCGGTCGTGGAGCTGGGCCAGCACTCCCGCAGCATCTCGTTCGCCCTCCTGGACCGCCGGGTGCGCGACCTCGCCGCGGGCCTGGCCGCCACCGGCGTGCGCCCGGGCGACCGGGTCGCGCTCCTCGTGCCGCCCGGCGCCGACCTGACCGCGGCCGTCTACGCCTGCTGGCGTGCCGGGGCCGTGATCGTCGTCGCCGACGCCGGGCTGGGCCTGCGGGCGATGGGGCGGGCCCTGCGCGGCGCCGGCCCCGACCACGTCATCGGCATCGGCAAGGCCCTGGCCGCGGCCCGCGCCATGCGGGTCCCGGGGCGCCGGATCGCCGCCGGGCCGCTGGACGCCGCCACCCGGCGTGCCCTCGGCGCCCGGCACGGGCTGGCCGACCTGGCCCGGCTCGGCCGCGACCACGACCTGCCCGCACCACCCCCGGACGACGCCGAGTGCGCCATCGTGTTCACCTCCGGCGCCACCGGCCCGGCCAAGGGCGTGGTCTACCGGCACCGCCAGGTGCAGGCCCAGCTGCGAGGTGCTGCGCTCGACCTACGCCCTCACCGCCGACGACCGGCTCGTCGCCGCCTTCGCGCCGTTCGCCCTCTACGGCCCCGCGCTCGGCCTCGCCTCGGCGGTGCCCGACATGGACGTCACCGCTCCGGGCACGCTGACGGCGACCGCGCTGGCCGACGCCGTCGCGGCCGTCCGGGCGACCGTCGTGTTCGCCTCGCCGGCGGCCCTGCGCAACGTCGTGGCCACCGCGGACGACCTGACGCAGGAGCACCGCGACGCCCTGGCCGGTGTGCGGCTGCTGATGTCGGCCGGCGCTCCGGTCCCGGCGTCGCTGCTGCGGGCGGTCCGGGACCTGATGCCGCAGGCGGACCCGCACACGCCGTACGGCATGACCGAGGTCCTGCCCGTGGCCGACATCTCGCTCGTCGGAGCTGGAGGCCGCGGGCCGCGGCGACGGCGTCTGCGTGGGCCGGGCCGTCCGCGGCGTCACGGTGGCGGTCAGCCCGCTGGCCGCCGACGGCACCAGCGAGGGCGACCCGGTGACCACCGCCGGCGTCACCGGCGAGGTGTGCGTGCGGGCCGCGCACGTCAAGGACCGCTACGACCGGCTCTGGGCCACCGAGCGCGCGAGCGCCCGCACGCCCGGCTGGCACCGCACCGGCGACGTCGGGCACCTGGACGAGCTCGGCCGGCTCTGGGTCGAGGGCCGGCTCGTGCACGTGGTCACCGGTCCCGGGGGTCCGGTCACGCCCGGTCGGGGTCGAGCAGCGGGTCGAGGCCCTGGCCGGGGTGACGGCGGCCGCCTGCGTCGGCGTCGGCCCCGCCGGCACCCAGCAGGTCGTGGTCGTCGTCGTCGCCGTCCTCGGAGGGCGCGCCTGCCGGCCTCGCGCGTGCCGGCCGGCGCTCCGCTGGCGCCTGCCGACCTGGCCGGCGCCGTCCGCGCGGCGGCCTCGGTCCCGGTCGCTGCCGTGCTGGTGGCCCCCTCGTTGCCGGTCGACATCCGCCACGCCTCCAAGGTGGACCGTGCCGCGGTCGCCCGCTGGGCCGACCGGGTGCTCGCCGGCGGACGGGTCGGGCGCCCGTGAGGGTCCTGGTCACCGGCGCGAGCGGCATGCTCGGCCGCGGCGTGGCGCTCGCCCTGCACGAGCGCGGCGAGGACGTCACCGTGCTCCAGCGGCGGTCGTCCGGACTGCCGCTGCCGGAGGTCCTCACCGACGTCGCGGACCGGGCGACGGTGGCCCGGGCCGCGCAGGGGCAGGACGCCGTGGTGCACCTGGCTGCCAAGGTCAACGTGACCGGCGCCTGGGCCGACTACGAGCACGCCAACATCGACGGCACCGCCTCGGTCGTCGCAGCGTGCCGCGACGCCGGCGTCGGCCGGCTCGTCCACATCTCCTCCCCGTCGGTGGCCCACGCCGGCTCTGCCCTCGTCGGGGCGGGCGCCGGTCCGGCCGACCCGCGCCGGGCCCGCGGGCACTACGCCCGGAGCAAGGCCGTCGCCGAGCGGATCGCCCTGCGCGCGGACGGCCCCGCCCTGGCCGTCGTCGCGGTCCGCCCGCACCTGGTCTGGGGGCCCGAGGACGCCCAGCTGGTCGCGCGGCTGGTGGCCCGGGCCCGCGCCGGGCGGCTGCCTGTCATCGGCTCCGGAGCCGCGCTCATCGACAGCACGTGGGTCGACAACGCCGTCGACGCCGTGGTGGCCGCCGTCGACCGGTGCGAGCACGCCGCCGGCCAGGCCCTCGTCGTCTCCAACGGCGAGCCGAGGCCGGTCGCCGAGCTGATCGCCGGCATCTGTCGTGCGGCCGGTGCGCCGGCACCCCACCACCGCGTGCCGTACGCCGTGGCCCTCGCCGCCGGCGCGGCCGTGGACGCCGTGTGGGCGGCCCGGCTGGCCCTGCCCGGGGTTGCCGAGCCGGGCGACCCGCCGCTGACCCGGTTCCTGGCCGAGCAGCTGGCCACCGCGCACTGGTTCGACCAGCGGCACACCCGCGAGGTGCTGGGCTGGACCCCGCGGGTGAGCCTCGACGAGGGGCTCGCTGCGCTCGCCCGCGCGTTCGCCGCCCCACGGTCCGCCTCACAGCCCGGCTGAGCCGCTGGCCGGCGGCTGAGGTACTGGCGGGAGGCTGAGGTCCTGGGGCCGGCGGGCTGTGGGCCGCTTGCGGCCCGGCTGAGCCGCCGGCAGCCGGCTGAGCCACCTCCGCCCGGGCCCGCGGCGGCCCCGGCGGGGCGTCGTACCGGCCCCGGACCCGACCTGTGGCGGCCAGCCGCCCGGGCTAGGGTCGGCCCATGAGCACAGCGCAGGGACGGCCCGCCGACCTCCCTCCGGCGGCGACGGTGGAAGGCCCGGGGAGCCGCTGCCCCCAGCCGCCGTCGCAGTGGGCGGACCTGGGCGGCCGGCGCGTGCACTTCGTCGACCACGGCGGCCCGGCCGGCGGCCCCCTGCTCGTCCTCGTGCACGGCCTCGGCGGGTCGCTGCTGAACTGGTCGGCCGTGGCCCCGCTGCTCACGCCGAGCTGCCGCGTCCTCGCGCTCGACCTCGCCGGCTTCGGGCGCACGCAGGGCGGCACCGACCCGACGTCGGTCGAGGCCAACCAGCAGCTGCTGCACCGGTTCCTGACCGAGGTCGCCGGCACCCCGGCGATCGTCGTCGGCAACTCGATGGGCGGCCTGATCGCCGCCATGCAGGGCTCCGCGCACCCGGACACCGTCGCCGGCCTGGTGCTGGTGGACCCCGCGCTGCCCACCAGCATCCGGGCGCGGCCCCACCCGCTGGTCGCCTTCGCCTTCGGCCTGTACGCCGTGCCGCCCCTCGGCCGGGCCCTGCTCAAGGGCCGCCGGCGCGGGCGCACCCCCGAGCAGTCCGCCATGGACGTGCTCCGGCTGTGCTGCTCCGATCCCGGCCGGGTCCCGGCGGACGTGCTGCGCCAGCACGTCGAGCTGGCGCGGGAGCGGCACGGCTACCCCGATGTCGACGCGCAGTTCCTCATGGCCGCCCGGTCCCTGCTCACGCTGCTCTCCCGCGGTCGCGCGCACCGGCAGATGCTCGGCGGCATCACGGCGCCGGTGCTGCTGCTGCACGGCGACGAGGACCGGCTCGTGCCGGTCGCGGCCGCGCGCACGGCCGCCGCCGCGCATCCGGAGTGGCGGTTCGAGGTCGCCGGAGGCGTCGGGCACGTGCCCCAGCTGGAGGCCCCGGAGTGGACGGCCGGGCACGTGCTGGACTGGCTCGCCGGCGAGGGAGCCGGCGCCCGCGACCGGGCCCGGCACGCCACGCTCGACTGACCCGTCGGACCACCCACCCCCGAAGGAGGCACCCGTGCAGCAGCTCAGCGGCCTGGACGGCGCCTTCCTCACCATGGAGTCCGGCACGGTCTTCGGCCACGTCGGCAGCGTGTGCATCCTCGACACCCGCACCGCCCGGCACCGCCTCACGCTGCGGCACGTCACCCGGGTCATCGAGTCCCGGCTGCCGCTGGTGCCGCTGTTCCGCCGGAAGCTGGTGACAGTGCCGTTCGGGCTGGACCAGCCGTACTGGGTCGACGACCCCGACTTCGACATCGAGTTCCACGTGCGCTCCCTCGCGCTGCCCTCCCCCGGCAGCGACGCCCAGCTCGCCGAGCAGGTGGCCGCCCTGCACGCCCGCCCGCTGGACCGCAGCCGGCCGCTGTGGGAGCTCTACCTCATCACCGGGCTCAGCGGCCGCCGGGCGGCGGTCTACTCCAAGATCCACCACGCCGCGATCGACGGGGTGTCCGGCGGTGACGTGATGACCGCGGTGCTGGACCTCACCCCGGAGGGCCGCCCGGCGCCCGAGCAGCCGCCGTTCGAGGGCGAGACGCGCCCCGGTGCGCCGTGGCTGCTCGGCCGGAGCGCGGCCACCCTCGCCACGCACCCGGTGCGGGCCACCCGCCTGGCCACCGAGCTGGCCCGCTCGGTGCCGGGGCTCGCGGTGGCCGCCCGGCCGCTGGCGGAGCGGATCGCCCGCGGCCACCACCCGGCGCTGATGTCGGGGGCAGGGCTGCGCGCACCGCTCACCCCCTTCAACGGCCTCATCTCGGCCCACCGGCGCTGGGCGACCGCCGACCTGCCCCTCGCCGAGGTCAAGGAGGTCCGGCGCGGCACCCAGCTGACGGTCAACGACGTGGTGATGGCCCTCTGCGCCGGGACGCTGCGGCGCTACCTCGCCGGCCACGACGCGCTGCCCCGGGCTCCGCTGGTGGCGGCCGTGCCGGTGTCCGTACGCCGCAGGGACCAGGCCGGCAGCTATGGCAACAAGATCTCGCTGATGCTGACCGCGCTGCCCACCCAGCTGGAGGACCCGGTCGAGCGGCTGCGGGTGATGCACCGGGCGCTGCGGGTGGCCAAGGACCAGCACGGCGCCATACCGGCGGGGCTGCTCGGGGACGTGACCGAGTTCGCGATGCCGGCCCTGGTCAACCAGGCCTGGCGGTTGACGGCCCGGCTGCGGCTGTTCGAGCGGGTCACGCCGTTCAACCTGATCATCTCCAACGTCCCGGGCCCGTCGGTGCCGCTGTACTTCGCCGGGGCGCAGCTGCTCGCGATCTACCCCGTCTCGGCGATCACGGACGGGCAGGCGCTCAACATCACCGTGATGAGCTACGCCGGGTCGCTGCGCTTCGGGCTGGTCGCCTGCCGGGAGACCTGCCCCGACCTCGGGCGCATGGCCCAGGGCCTGCGGCTCGAGCTCGACGCGCTGCTGGCGTCGCGGCGCGCGGCCGCCGAGGTGCCCGGCGCCGAGTGGCTCGCCTCCGGCTGACCCGGCCGCGCACTCCCCGGCACGCACCGGACGCACCGCGCTGCCCGAATTCGGACACCGGGTGTCCGAATTCGGGCGCTGCGGTGCGTCCGGTGGGGTGGGGTGGCCGTACGGCGGCCAGGCGTCAGTCGACCAGGAAGCCCAGCAGGTCGGCCCGGGTCAGCACGCCGACCGGCTTGCCGTCCTCGATGACCATGACCGCGTCGGCCAGCTCCAGGGTGTGCCGGGCGGTGGAGACCGGCTCGCCCGCGCCGACCAGCGGCAGCGAGGCGCTCATGTGCTTCTCGACCGGGTCGGCCAGGTGCGCCTTCCCGGCGAACAGCGCCGCGAGCAGGTCGCGCTCGCTGACCGCGCCGGCGACCTCGCCCACCATGACCGGGGGCTCGGCCTTGACCACCGGCATCTGGGAGACGCCGTACTCGCGCAGGATCTCGATCGCGTCGCGCACCGTCTCGCTGGGGTGGGTGTGCACCAGCGCGGGCATCTCCCCGGACTTGGCGTGCAGGACCTCTCCGACGGTCTGCTCGCCCGGCTCCCGCAGGAAGCCGTAGGACGCCATCCAGTCGTCGTTGAAGATCTTGGACATGTAGCCGCGGCCGCTGTCCGGCAGGAGCACGACCACGACGTCGTCGGCGCTGAGGGTGCGCGCGGCGCGCAGGGCGGCCACGACCGCCATGCCGCAGGAGCCGCCGACCAGCAGGCCCTCCTCGCGGGCCAGCCGGCGGGTCATGGCGAACGAGTCGGCGTCGCTGACGGCGATGATCTCATCGACCACGCTCGGGTCGTAGGCGCCCGGCCAGAAGTCCTCGCCGACGCCCTCGACCAGGTACGGGCGGCCGGTGCCACCGGAGTAGACCGACCCCTCGGGGTCGGCGCCGATGACGTGGACGCCGCCCTCGGAGACCTCCTTGAGGTAGCGGCCGGTGCCGCTGATCGTGCCGCCGGTGCCGACGCCGGTCACGAAGTGGGTGATCCGGCCGTCGGTGTCGCGCCCAGATCTCCGGGCCGGTGGTCGCGTAGTGGCTGCTCGGGCCCTCGGGGTTGGAGTACTGGTCCGGCTTCCAGGCGCCGTCGATCTCCCGGACCAGCCGGTCGCAGACCGAGTAGTAGGAGTCGGGGTGGTCCGGCGGCGACGGCGGTCGGGCAGACGACGACCTCGGCGCCGTAGGCCTTGAGCACGTTGCGCTTGTCCTCGCTGACCTTGTCCGGGCAGACGAAGACGCAGCGGTAGCCCTTGCGCTGGGCGACCAGCGCCAGGCCCGACGCCGGTGTTGCCGGAGGTCGGCTCGACGATGGTGCCGCCGGGCTTGAGCGCGCCGGAGGCCTCGGCGGCCTCGATCATCCGCAGGGCGATCCGGTCCTTCACCGACCCGCCGGGGTTCATGTACTCGACCTTGGCCAGCACCGTGGCGGCGATGCCCTCGGTGACGACGTTGAGCTTGACGAGGGGCGTGTTGCCGACGAGGTCGGCGATGTGCTCGGCGTACTTCACGCGCCCATCGTCTCAGACTCCGGACAGGCTGTCGGCGCGGGCACGTTTCCCGCCCCGGGCACCGGGCCGCTGCTCCCGTCGTTACCGTGGTGTACGACGCCCCGAGGCCGGGGCGCCGGACGCGCGAGAGAGGGGCTCCCTTCCATGGGCAGGGCTCGACGGGCGACACGGATCGCGGCCACCGCGGCGTACGGCGGCGGAGGGCTGGCCGCCGGCCTCGGCGTGCTCGGCCTGGCCGGCTACGGCCTGCTCAAGATCGAGGCCACGATGGCGCGCCGGATCGTCGGCCGGCCGTTCGACGGCGCCCCCGACGACACCGCCCTGTACGGCGCGGGGAGCGGGGAGCCCATCGAGCTGGTGGTCCTCGGCGACAGCTCGGCAGCCGGGATGGGCGCCGACGAGCCGTGGCAGACCGTCGGCGCGATCATCGCCAACGGCGTCTCCGCCCTCAGCAGCCGGCCGGTCCGGCTGACCAACGTCGCGGTGATCGGCGCGGAGTCCTCGGCGCTGGACGTCCAGCTGGCCAACGCCCTGGAGGAGGTGCCGGCGCCGGACGTGGCCGTGGTGATGATCGGCGCCAACGACGTGACACACCGGATCGACAAGTCGGTCGCCGTGCGCCACCTGGCCCAGGCGGTGCGCTCGCTGCGCGACGTCGGCGCCGAGGTGGTCGTCGGCACCTGCCCCGACCTGGGGACGATCGAGCCGGTCGCCCAGCCACTGCGGCTGCTGGCGCGGCGGTGGAGCCGTGACCTCGCGGCGGCCCAGACCGTGGCCGTGGTCGAGGCCGGCGGACGCACGGTCTCCCTCGGAGACCTGCTCGGGCCCGAGTTCTACGAGCGGCCGCACGAGATGTTCAGCAGCGACCGGTTCCACCCCTCGCCCGCCGGCTACGCGCGCGCGGCCGCCGCGCTGCTGCCCAGTGTCTGCGCCGCGCTCGGCATCTGGGTCGGCGAGGGCGAGGCCGAGCCCGACCGCCGTCGCGGCGAGGGCGTCGAGCCGGTCGCCGTCGCCGCCGTGCAGGCCGTGCGCGACCCGGGCACCGAGGTCAGCCCGACCGCCGCGGCGGGGCAGGCGCGTGGTCCCCGTGGGCTGTTGGCCATCCTGCGCCGGCGCCCGCCCGAGCCCCTCACCGACCGCGGCGAGCTCGTGGACGCGACGGCGCTCGAGCGGAGCCCGACGTCCGACGGTGGCGAGCATCCCGGCGACCACCCCGGGTCCACGGGCTCCGGGCCGGCACCCGCCGGTCCCCGGCCCGTTCCCCCGTCGGCGGGCGTGGACGACGGACGAGACCCATCCCACACCCGCCAGGACCGGACGGCGCAATAACATCGTCGGTGAGAGCGCGGCTAAGCGCTTGCTCACCCGCAGGATCCCCAGGAGGAACCGTGCCCGAAGCCGTCATCGTCTCGACCGCCCGCAGCCCGATCGGCAGGGCGTTCAAGGGATCGCTGAAGGACGTCCGCCCCGACGACCTCGCGGCCGCGGTCGTCACCGCTGCCCTGGAGAAGGTCCCGGCGCTGGACCCGACCATGGTCGACGACCTCTACCTGGGCTGCGCCGAGCCGTGGGGTGAGCACGGCTCCAACATGGCGCGCGTGGTGGCCGTGCTCGCGGGCTACGACCACCTGCCCGGTGCCACGGTCAACCGCTTCTGCGCCTCGTCGGTGCAGACCACCCGGATGGCGTTCCACGCGATCCGCGCTGGTGAAGGCGACATCTTCATCAGCGCCGGCGTCGAGGCGGTGTCCCGCTACGTCGACTTCGCCGGCGCCGGCGGGTCCAAGGCCGACTGGCAGAACCCCCGGTTCGCCGAGGCCGGCGCGCGCAGCGCCCGGACCGCGGCCGACAACACGCCCTGGACCGACCCCCGCGCGGACGGCCAGCTGCCCGACATCTACCTGGCGATGGGCCAGACCGCCGAGAACGTCGCCGGCCTGCGGGGCGTCTCCCGCGAGCGCCAGGACGAGTGGGGCGTCTCCAGCCAGAACCGTGCGGAGAAGGCGATCGCCGACGGGTTCTTCGCCCGCGAGATCACGCCGATCACCACGCCCGACGGCACGGTCGTCAGCACCGACGACGGCCCCCGCCCGGGCGTGACGCTGGAGAAGGTGTCCACGCTGAGCCCGGTGTTCCGCGAGCAGGGCACGATCACGGCCGGCAACTGCTGCCCGCTCAACGACGGCGCCGCCGCCCTCGTGGTCATGAGCGACACCAAGGCGGCCGAGCTGGGCCTGACGCCCCTCGCCCGGGTGGTCTCCACCGGCGTCAGCGCCCTCTCCCCCGAGATCATGGGCCTCGGCCCGGTCGAGGCCTCCCGCCAGGCGCTCGCCCGCGCGGGCATGAGCATCGGCGACATGGACCTGGTCGAGATCAACGAGGCCTTCGCGGCGCAGGTCCTGCCCAGCGCCGACGACCTGGGCGTCGACCTGGACAAGCTCAACGTCCACGGCGGCGCGATCGCGCTCGGCCACCCGTTCGGCTCCACCGGGGCCCGCATCACCACGACGCTGCTCAACGGCCTGCAGTCGCGCGACGGCCAGTTCGGCCTCGAGACCATGTGCGTCGGCGGCGGCCAGGGCATGGCGATCATCTTCGAGCGCCTCAGCTGAGGCCCGTCGCCTCCGCCCCGGAGGCGCCGAGAGGCCCGTTCCCACCCCCTCGCCGGGGTGGGAACGGGCCTCTTCGTTCGTCCGTACGCCGGGTCAGGCCAGCTCTCGTCGCAGGGCCACCAGCTCGGCGGCCAGGCCGGAGGGGTCGCTGCCCGGCGCGGCGCTCGCGTCGTACAGGACCACGGTCAGCTGGTCCATGACCACGCCCGGGCCCAGGTCCGGCGGGACCGGGCCGCCGTTCGCGGAGGCGAGCCCCGCGAGCCGGTCGACCCGTTCGCGCACCGCCGGCAGACAGCGCAGCGCGTGGTCGAGCGGCAGCTGACGCCACCGGTCGACCACGCGCTGGAGCTCCAGCTGGACGTCCTGCGCCACCGGCGAGTCCGTCGGGCGCGACACGTCAGTCGCGCATCCGGGCCAGCAGGCGCAGCATCTCGAGGTAGAGCCAGACCAGGCTGACGATCAGGCCGTGGCCGAGCAGCCAGGAGTACTTCTCCGGCGCGCCGGCGGCGACGGCCCGGTCGATGGTGTCGAAGTCGATCGCGAGGGAGTAGGACGCGAGGCCGACCGCGAACAGCGAGATGGCGATGCCGAGCATGCCGCTGCCGCCGAAGCCCCAGCCGCCGCCGACGCCCATGAACGAGGCGAAGACGTTGACCAGCGCGAAGATGAGGTAGCCGATCAGCGCCATGCCGAAGATCCGGCGCGAGCGCTCGGTGACCTTGATGACGCCGCTCTTCCAGCCGACGAACATGGCCGCGAAGACCGACAGCGTGGCGATGACGGCCGTGCTGACCAGGCCCTGGCCGAAGCGGTCGTTGTAGTAGTTGCTGATCGCGCCGACGAACACGCCCTCGACGGCGGCGTACAGCACGATGAGCGGCACGCTGATCGTCTTCTTCAGGGCGATCGCGAAGCCCAGGACCAGGGTCAGCAGCATCCCGCCGAGGACCATCGGCAGCCCCAGTGACGGCGTCTGGTCGCTGAGCACCCACGCGGCGCCGGCGCCGGCGAGCAGGACCACGAACAGGCCCATGGTCTTCATCACGACGTCGTCGAGGGTGACCCGCCCGGTCTGGACCGGTCCGGCGGTGCCGCGGTTGTAGAGGTCCTCGAGCTGGCTGGCGCTCATCGTGTCCTGCACGCCCGGGCCGGTCGCGCCACGGCCGGATCCGCGGCCGAATCCGGCGTACCCGCCCTGGTCCATCTGCTTGTCGAGCCGGTTGAACACCGGGTTGCTCGCCATCTCGTGCCTCCAGCACCTCGTGGCCGCTCCGTGAGCGGTCGTGTCATCAGGTTAAAGGTGCGGCCCACCGCGAAAGTTCCCGACCCATGACACTTGTCACGGGTGGATCGTTCATCGGCGGGTTCGTGCCGGTCGGGCGGCGCTCGCCCAGCCGGTACGGCGCGAGGGCGGCGCGACGGCTACGCCGCCGCCGGGTCGGGCTGGTGGATGCCGAAGGTGTTGCCCTCGGTGTCGAGGTAGTAGCCCTGCCACGCCATCCCGGTCAGGGCCATCTTGGGCAGGGCCACCTGACCTCCGGCCTCGAGGATCCGACGCTCGGTCTCGTCGTAGTCGCCGACGCCCATCGTGCACACGAAGGCGTTCGTGCCCTGGGCTCCCGCCGGGGCGGGGACGGGTCGCTGCAACAGGCCGCCGTTGATCCCCGGCTGGTCCTCCGGGCCGGTGACGATGCCCCAGTACGGCGAGCCGGTGAACTGGCTGTAGTCCTCGTAGGACCAGCCGAACGCGGCGGTGTAGAACGCCTTCGCCCGCTCCACGTCGTCGACCTGGATCTCAAAGTGCACCACGCGGGACATGCGGACCTCCTGGGTCGGGACACGGAGAGGGACTCGCACCGAGTGTGCCTGCCCGTTCACGGCGCCCGCAGGGGAATCGCCCCGGAATGGTCGGCTCGTCGGGGGTGTTGACGACGCCATGACGACCTGGGGATTCATCGGAAGCGGAAACATCGGCACCACCGTGGCCCGGCTGGCCGTGGCTGCCGGCCACGACGTCGTGCTCAGCAACAGCAGAGGACCGGAGACGCTCGCCGATCTCGTGGCCGAGCTGGGTCCGCACGCCAGCGCGGCCACTCCGGCGGAGGCGGCCCGAGCCGGCGACGTCGTCGTGGTCACCATCCCGTTGCGGAGCTACCCGCAGGTGCCCGCTGAGGAGCTGCGCGGCAAGGTCGTGCTCGACACGATGAACTACTACCCCGAGCGCGACGGCACCATCGCCGAGCTCGACGACGAGTCGACCACGAGCTCGGAGCTGTTCCAGGCCCACGCCCCCGAGGCCAAGGTGGTCAAGGCGTTCAACAACATCTTCTTCCAGCACCTGGCCGCCCTGCCCCGGCCCGGCGGCGCCGAGGACCGCAGCGCCCTCGCCATCGCGGGCGACGACCAGGCGGCCAAGCAGGTCGTCAGGGAGCAGCTCGACGCGATCGGCTACGACACCGTCGACCTCGGCCCCCTCGCGGAGGGGTGGCGCACACAGCCGAACACAGCGGCGTACGGGACGATGTATGCCGTGAACCCGCAGGCCTGGGACCAGGGTGCGCGCCCGGCCCCGGCCGCCGTGGTCGCGGAGCGGGCGGCGGCGTCGCGTCGGCGCCGGGACGCCCAGGCCTGACCCCGGCGGTCAACCCCAGCCGGGCCTTGGCCAGGGCCGCGTCCAGGACCCCCGTCAGGGCCTTGTCCGGGGCGGGAAAGGCGAGCAGTGTGGATCGGGACGGTGGCGCCGTCGGGGTGCTGCCCCGATCGAAGGAGCTCCTCGTGTACGCACGTACCTCCACCATGCAGGCAGACCGGGCCAGGATCGATGCCGGTGTCGAGTACGTCCGTGACCAGGTCTTTCCGGCGGTCTCCGCGATGGACGGCTGTGTCGGGATGTCGATGCTGGCCGACCGGGAGTCCGGTCGCTGCATCGCCACGACCGCGTGGGCGTCCGAGGCCGCACTGCGGGAGACCGCGGAGCGGGTGCGCCCGCTGCGGGACGCTGCGGAACGGGCCTTGGGCAGCAGCACCGGCAGCGACGTCGAGGGGTGGGAGATCGCTGTCGTCCACCGCGACCACGCCACGCCCGACGGCGCGTGCGCCCGGGTGACCTGGCTGGGTGGGGACGCCGGCAACGTCGACCGCGCCGTGGACGTCTACCGGATGACGGTGCTGCCGAGGGTCCAGGAGATGGACGGCTTCTGCAGCGCCAGCATGCTCGTCGACCGCGAGGCCGGCCACATGGTGGGGACCGTCACCTTCGACAGCCGTGCGCACGTCGAGGCCACCCGCGAAGCCGCGAGCCGCTTGCGCGAGTCCGTGACCGCGGACACGGGCATGCAGATCACCGACGTGGCGGAGATGGATGTGGCGTTCGCGCACCTGCACGTGCCTGAGCTCGTCTGATCCCGAGCCCTCCGGACGCCCGGCACGGCCGGGCGTCCGTCCCTGTCCGCCTCAGGCGTCGGCGGCATACCGCCAGAAGTCCCGCATCAGGGCGGTCGGCGTCGGTCCCGCCATCTCCACCTGGGTGAGCAGGATGGTGACCGCGCCGGTGGACGGCGTGACGTGTGCCGCGGTCCCGGTGCCGCCGACCCAGCCGTAGCGTCCGAGCACGTTCCAGGGCGCGGCCGACGCCACGTCCACCGAGCCGCCGAAGCCCCACCCCTGGCCCTCGAGGAACAGCCCGCCGGCCCTGCGCTGGGCGGGGGTCAGCGAGTCGGTGGTCATCTGACGCACGGAGGCCGGTGACAGCAGCCGGCGGCCTTGGACGACCCCGTCGGCGAGCAGCAGGCGGGCGAAGGCGTGCCAGTCGTCGAGGGTCGAGACCAGCCCTCCCGCGCCGGACGGGAACGCCGGCAGGCTGCTCCACTGTCCGTTCGGGGCGTCGACCAGCTCGAGCCCGCCGCCTGCTGCCGCCCGGTAGTAGCCGGTGAACCGGCCCAGCTCGGCGGCCGGCACGGCGAACCCGGTGTCGACCATGCCGAGCGGCTCGAAGAGCCGCTCGACGAGAAGGTCGGGCAGCGGACAACCCGAGGCCCGGGCGACGAGGACACCCAGGATGTCCGAGCCGGTGTTGTACAGCCAGCCGTCACCGGGCTGGTGCAGCAGCGGGATCCGGGACAGCGTGGCCATCCACGCGTCCGGCGCGGCGACCAGCTGCGGCTGCGGCGGTCCCTGCCTCAGCTCGCTGAACAGCATGCCGACCACCGGGAGCGTGAAGTCGGACGGGAAGCCGTACCCGGCGCGGAACGTGAGCAGGTCATGCACGGTGATGGACCGGTCCGCCGGCACCACGTCGTCGACCGGACCGGTCGGCGTACGGACGACCACCGGCGACGCCAGCTCCGGCAGCCACTTCTCGACCGGGTCCTCGAGCGCGACCACGCCGTCCTCGACCAGGATCATGGTCGCCGCCGCGGTGATGGGCTTGGTGATCGACGCGATGCGGAAGATGGAGTCCCGCGCCATCGGCGCGGTGCCCGCGGCGTCGACCGAGCCGACGGCCTCCACCTCGACCCGGTCGCCGTGAGCCACCAGGGCCACCGCTCCGGGGATCGCCCCCGCGCTGACGTGCGTCTCCAGGACGGTCCGCAGGTTGGTCGTCATGCCGGCATCCTCTCGTTTCTCGGCGGTCCCGGGATGGAGACCCGTCCCGCGACGCATCCTCATCGGCGGTACGCCGCGTCGCCGCGCTGAGGTGCCGGCCACGGCCGGTGGGGATACCGTCGGTGCCGTGCGCGCGATCCAGTACTCCCTGACCGGTGACCCGGACGTCCTGACGCTGGTCGAGCGGCCCGTGCCCGAGCCCGGACCGGGCGAGGTGCGGGTGCGGATCCACCGCTCCGGCGTCAACCCCACCGACTGGAAGACGCGTCGCGGCGCGGGGTCCGGGGTCGCCGTCGACCCGCCGCAGGTGCCGGACCAGGACGGCTCCGGAGTGGTCGAGGCCGTCGGGCAGGGCGTCGAGGCGGCGCTCGTGGGGCTGCGGGTCTGGATCTGGGAGGCCGCCCACCTGCGTCCGGCCGGCGGGACCGCCCAGGAGCACGCCGTCGTACCCGCCCGGCACGTGGTGCTGCTGCCGGACGTCGCCTCGTTCGACCTCGGCGCCAGCCTCGGGGTGCCGTTCCTCACCGCACACCGGTGCCTGACGGTGACCGAGGACGGGCCGACGCGTCTGGGCCCGGGCACGCTGGAGGGTCGCACCGTCCTGGTCGCCGGCGGGGCCGGAGCCGTCGGCAACGCCGCGATCCAGCTCGCCCGGTGGTCCGACGCCACGGTGATCACCACCGTGAGCGGTCCGGAGAAGGGCCACCTCGCGGCGCGGGCCGGTGCCGACCACGTGATCGACTACCGCCGGCAGGACGTCGTCGCCGAGGTGCGCGCGATCGCCGCCCACGGCGTCGACACGGTCGTCGAGGTCTCCCCGGCGCAGAACGCCGCGATGGACGCGGAGGTCCTGGCCCGGCACGGCTCGGTGGCGGTCTACGCCGACAACGGCGGCAGCACCATGGAGCTTCCCGTGCGCCCCTCGATGGTGCCGAACGTCCGCTGGCAGTTCGTGCTGGTCTACAACGCGCCGGAGACGTGGCGGGCCCGCGCGCTGGAGGACGTCGCCGCCGCCGTGCTCGACGGGGCCGTCCGGGTCGGACCCGACGCCGGGCTGCCGCTGCACCACTTCCCCCTCGAGCAGGCCGCCGAGGCCCACGCGGCCGTCGAGAACGGCGCGGTGGGCAAGGTGCTGATCGACGTCATCCCCTGAGCCCGCTCAGGGCTGACGGGGGCTGAGGGTGCCCGGGTGGACCGCGGCGACCGGCTGGCGGCTGAAGACGTCCAGCACGACCGGCCTCGTGGTGCCCCCGACGGGTTTCGAACCCGCACTGTAGCGATTTTAAGTCGCCTGCCTCTGCCGTTGGGCTACGGGGACAGGCGTCAGGCTACCGATAGGTGCGCCGCGGGTGGATCCCGTGGGGTCCTGCCACCCGGTCCAGGAACAGCAGCCCGGTGGTGTGGTCGATCTCGTGCTGCACGGCGACGGCCTCGAACGCGTCCGTGGCGATCTCGACCCACTCCCCCGTCGCCGGCAGCTGGCCGCGGACCACGAGCCGTCGCGCCCGGCTGACGTCGCCGGTGAAGTCCGGCACCGACATGCAGCCCTCCCGACCCCGCTCGCGCCGGGTGGCGCTGAGCACCTCGGCGTTGCACAGGACGAACCGGCCGTGGCAGGTGCGCGTCTTGGGGTGCCCGGTGACGTCGACGCTGAACACGCGTGCGGCGACGCCGACCTGCTGGGCGGCGAGCCCGACGCACCCCGGGGAGACGTCCTGGGTGGCGAGCAGGTCGGCGGCGAGCTCGACGGTGCGCGGGTCGGTCGGGTCGACCTCGACGCCGGCCTCGCCCAGCACCGGGTGCGGTGCCCTCAGCACGGTCAGGACCGTGCCGGCCGGCAGCGCGGGCATCGCCCAGCTCAGCGGGGTGACGCTCACAAGACGTCGTCGTCGACGGGTGAGAGGTGGACCTCGACGCCGAGCTCGGCGGCCGCCCCGGTCAGGTCGCGTTCCAGGGCGACGGCGGCGTGCGCGTCGGGGACCTGCAGCTCGGCGGTCATCACGTAGAGGTTGCCGCCCAGCCGGGTGCCGAGGTCGACGATGTTGGCGCCGTGCTGCGCCACGATCCGGGTCACGGTCGCGACGATGCCCGGGCGGTCCGCGCCGTGCACCCGCAGCGAGTACGCCGGACCGACGGCTGTCGGGGCCGTGGACTCGGCCAGCACGCGGGCGTTGATGACGAGGGCGCCGCCGGCGGTCAGCGGCTTCAGCGCCGCCTCGACCGACGCGGCGTCGGCGACGGTGCGGACGAGGACGACCATCGCGAAGTGGCCGCGCAGGAGCGTCATCGTGGAGTCCTCGAGGTTGCCGTGCAGGTCCGCGAGGGCCGTCGTGACGTCGGCGACGATGCCGGGGCGGTCGTCGCCGAGGACGGTGACGGCGATGATCTGCTGGGGCATGGACGGTTCTCCCGGAGGCGGCGGCTGACGCGCCGAGACTAGCGGGAGCCCGGCCCCGTGCCGCCGACGGTCTCAGAGCCGGGCGACCACCGCGTCGAGCATCGCCTCGGTCAGCTTGCCGGTGAAGGTGTTCTGCTGGCTGACGTGGTAGCTGGCCAGCAGCCGGATCGGCTTGCCGTCGCTCGCGACCAGCACCGTCTCGGCGCCGTGGCCGAACCTCGGCTTCGGCCGGGGCACGGCCCAGCCGAGCCGGCGGGCGCTGCCCAGCGCGGCGTCCCAGCCGATGCTGCCGAGGGCGAGCATCGAGCGGATGGTCGGCGCCGCGAGGGCCAGGTCACGGTCGAGCCAGTGCCCGCAGGTCTCGCGCTCCTGCGGCGTCGGCTTGTTGGCCGGTGGCGCGCACCGCACGGCGGCGACGATGCGCACGCCGCGGAGCTCCAGGCCGTCGCCGCTGGCGACGCTGGTGGGCTGGCTGGCGTAGCCGGCCCGGTGCAGCGCGGCGTAGATCCAGTCACCGCTGCGGTCGCCGGTGAACATGCGCCCGGTCCGGTTGGTGCCGTTGGCCGCCGGGGCGAGGCCGACGACGAGGACCTGCGGCTCGGGGTCACCGAACCCCGGGCCCGGCCGACCCCAGTACGGCTGGTCGGCGAACGAGGCCCGCTTGCCCTCGGTGGCGACGTCCTCGCGCCAGCGCACCAGCCGCGGGCAGGCCCGGCACACCGACACGCGGGCGTCCAGCTCGGCGACGGAGGTCGACCGGGCCGCGAGGCGTCGTACCTGTGTCACCGTCCTGGCCACCGGGGTCTGCCCGTCGGCCGGGTCGCCCGGCCACCCGGTCCCCGGCGGCACCGGCGACGGGTACGGCTGACCCGTCACCGGGTGCGGCAGCTGTTCGCTCGCCATGGCGCTCTCCTCCCCAGCCGGCTCAGGCCAGCGAGAGGGCGATGCCGTCGAGGATGTCGTGCTCGGACGTGACCACCTGTGCAATGCCGGCCTCGCGGTGCACGCGCTCGACGATGCGGCGCCAGACCAGCGCCCCGGCGCCGATGACGTCGACGCGACCGGGGTGCATGAACCCCAGCGCCGCCCGCTCGGCGCGGGTCATGCCCAGGAGGTCGGTGCAGGCCGCGACGACCTGGTCCACCGGCAGCGACGCGAGGTGGATCCGGGCGGGGTCGTAGGCGGTCAGCCGCAGCGCGTGCGCGGTGATGGTGGTGACCGAGCCGGCCACCCCGACGAGGGTCGCGACGCCGGCCAGGTCCACGACCGTGGCGGCCTGGTCGATCGCCGCGTCGACGTCCGCGGTCGCGGCCGCGACCTCCGCAGCGGTGGGCGGGTCGGTGTGCAGGTGCCGCTCGGTCATCCGGACGCAGCCGATGTCGACCGACCGGGCCTGCTCCACGTCGAGGGTGCCGCGGACGAACTCGGTCGACCCGCCGCCGAGGTCGACCACGAGGTAGGGGCCGTCGACGCCGTGCGCCTGCAGCCCACCGGTGGCGCCGGCGAACGACAGCGACGCCTCCTCGTGCCCGCTGACCACCTCCGGCGCGATGCCGACGCCGAGAAGGCCGCGCGCACGCCGTCCACGAACTCCTCGGCGGTTGCCGGCGTCGCGGGACGCCGACGTGGCGACGAACCGGACCCGCTCGACCTCGAGCTTCTCGCACTGCGCGGCGTAGTCGCCGGCCATCGCCAGGGTGCGGGCCATGGCCTCGGGGGCGATGACGCCGGTGCGGTCGACGCCGTGGCCGAGGCGCACGACCTCCATCCGGCGCAGCACGTCGACCAGCGACGGCGACCGGCCGGGAGACGCCGGGTCCACGTCTGCCACGAGCAGGCGGATCGAGTTGGTGCCGCAGTCGATCGCAGCGACCCGCGTCACGAGGTGGTCCCGCCGGGTCCCCGTCCACGACCGGCGCGTCCACGACCGGCGCGTCCACGACCGGCGCGTCGACGACCGGCTCGGGCACGCAGGATCCGGCAGCCCACCACTGCGGCAGCGCCGCGAGCGCCTCGTCGCCGAGCGGGTTGACGCCCGGTCCGGCGGCGAGGGAGTGCCCGACCAGCACGTGCAGGCACTTGACCCGCGTGGGCATCCCGCCGGCGGAGATGCCCTCGATCTCCGGCACGGAGCCGAGCTCGCCGCGCCGGCGCAGGTAGTCCTCGTGCGCGTGCTGGTAGGCCGCCGCGAGCGCCGGGTCCTGGCCGAGCCGCTCGGTCATCTCGCGCATCATGCCGGTGGTCTCCAGGGTGCTGATGGCACCGGTCGAGCCGGGGGCAGGTGAGCGTAGTACGTCGTGGGGAACGGCGTGCCGTCGGGCAGCCGGGGCTCGGTCGCGCAGCACGTCCGGGCGACCGCACGGGCAGCGGTGGGCGACCTCGGCGACCCCGCGGGGGACCCGGCCGAGCTGCTGCTCGACCGCACGGAGGTCTGCGGGGTCGACCGCCGCGTCGGCTCGGGGCGACTGGCTGTCGGTCACGGCGTCGTGGTGACCGAGGAGGGGGTGGGCATGCCGGAGGGCGTGGCCGCGGGTGTGGCGCTGCTGCCGGCGTCCGCGATGACCATCGACTGCCACAGCTGGCCGTACCACGGGGAGTTGCGCACGTCCTCCGGTGCGGCGGCCGCGACGCGGGGGTCGCTGGTGTGCTGGGGGACCGGATCGGCGTCGATGACGGTGTAGGACTGCTCCCCCGGGCGGACGAACTTCAGCCGCTCTCGCACCTGCTGCTCGACGTAGGCGGGATCGTCCCACTGCTTGCGCTCGCGGGTCAGGGCCTCGACCGACTGGCGCTGCTGGCCGACCTTGGCCTGCAGGGCGGTGTACTCGCTCTGCTGCTGCAGGTAGGAGCGCAGCGTCGGCACGAGCGTCACCGCGAGCATCACCAGGATCGAGGCCAGGATCGCCATCCGGCGCAGCGAGCGCGGCGAGCGCTGCGGCCCGGCGGGGCGCCGACCTCGGGCGGACCCGGGCGGCCGGCTCGCCGTACCGGCCGGGGCGGAGCGGGCGGCGGACGTGCGGGAGGGAGAGGACGCGGATCCGCGTGCGGAGGCGCCGACCCGGGGCGGGACACCGCCGCGGGAGGCACCGGCGCGCGACGACGGGCTGCGCCGGGAGGGCCCCGGCGCAGCTCCGGGTCGACGGGTGGGAGCCACGATCTGACGCGTCCTCAGATGCCGGCCGCTGCGCCCTTGAAGCGCGGGAACGCACCGGCGCCGGCGTAGACGCGCCGCGTCGTCCAGCTCCTCCTCGATGCGCAGCAGCTGGTTGTACTTGGCGACGCGCTCGGACCGCGCGCGGGGCGCCGGTCTTGATCTGTCCGCAGTTGATGGCGACGGCCAGGTCGGCGATCGTGGTGTCCTCGGTCTCGCCGGAGCGGTGGCTCATCATCGTGCGGTAGCCCGCGCGGTGGGCCAGCGTCGACGGCGTCGAGGGTCTCGGTGAGCGTGCCGATCTGGTTGACCTTGACCAGCAGGGCGTTGGCGGCGTCGGCGGCGATGCCGCGCTGCAGCCGCTCCGGGTTGGTGACGAACAGGTCGTCGCCGACGATCTGCACCGTGGCGCCGAGCGGCGTCGGTGAGGTCGGCCCAGCCCTGCCCAGTCGTCCTCGTCCAGCGGGTCCTCGATGGAGACCAGCGGGTAGTCGGCGACCAGGCCGGCGTAGTACAGCGGTCATCTCGGCGGCGGTGCGGCTCTCGCCCTCGAAGGTGTAGCCGCCGTCGGTGTAGAACTCGGTGGCGGCGACGTCGAGCGCGAGCGCGATGTCGGTGCCCGGCGTGAAGCCGGCCTGCTCGATCGCCTCGACGATGAGGTCGAGGGCCTCGCGGTTGCTGCGGCAGGTCGGGGGCGAAGCCGCCCTCGTCGCCGAGGCCGGTGGCCAGCCCGCGCTCCTTCAGCACCGTCTTGAGCGCGTGGTAGACCTCCGCACCCCAGCGCAGCGCCTCGCGGAAGGTCGCGGCGCCGATCGGGGCGATCATGAACTCCTGGATGTCGACGTTGGTGTCGGCGTGCGCGCCACCGTTGAGGATGTTCATCATCGGCACCGGCAGGACGTGCGCGTTGGGGCCGCCGACGTAGCGGAACAGCGGCAGGCCGGCCGAGTCGGCGGCGGCCCGGGCCACGGCGAGCGAGACGCCGAGGATCGCGTTGGCGCCGAGCGAGCCCTTGTTGGCGGTGCCGTCCAGGTCGAGCAGCTCGCTGGTCGATCAGCCGCTGCTCGCTGGCCTCGAAGCCGAGCAGCTCGCGGGCCGATCTCGTCGAGCACCGCGTCGACCGCCTGCTCGACGCCCTTGCCGCCGTAGCGCGTCTTGTCGCCGTCGCGACGCTCGACGGCCTCGAACGCCCCGGTGGAGGCACCGGAGGGCACGGCCGCGCGGGCGATGGTGCCGTCGTCGAGGGCGACCTCGACCTCGACGGTGGGGTTGCCGCGGGAGTCGAGGATCTCCCGCGCGCCGACGGCTTCGATGCTGGCCACGACACTCCTGGGGCGGACCGGACGACGGACCCCCCGAGCCTAACGGCTGGGACGGCGGCGGTCGGTCACCGACCCGCGTCGGCGGCGGCCTGCTCCAGCGACCGGACGACCGCCCGCAGCGCCCCTTCCGGGTCCTCGCCGTGGGAGCGCGCCTCGAGCACGAGCGCCATCAGCCGCGCCCCGACGTCCGGGCCGTCCGCGGCCTCCCGAGCGAGCGCGGACAGACCCGCCCGCTCCAGCCGCGAGGCGGCCTTGTCGGCGCGCGCGAGGGCAGGCAGACCAGCCGGTATGCCGTCGAGCACCGACGTGCGGCCCGGCTTCTCGGCGGCCTTGATGTGCTCCCAGTTCGCGTCGACCTCGGCGGCGGTGTCGGCGTCGACGTCGGCGAAGACGTGCGGGTGGCGCCGCACGAGCTTGTCGACGATCCCGGCGGCGACGTCGTCGATGCCCGAACGGCGCCTGCGGGTCCTCCTGGGCGACCCGGGCGTGGAAGAGCACCTGCAGCAGCACGTCGCCGAGCTCCTCGCGCATGTGGGCCCGGTCGCCGGACTCGATCGCCTCGACCGCCTCGTACGCCTCCTCGAGCAGGTACGGCGATCAGGGACTCGTGGGTCTGCTCGGCGTCCCACGGGCAGCCGCCCGGGGAGCGCAGCCGGTCCATGACGGCGACCAGGTCCAGCAGCCGGGAGCCGGGCACGTCGTAGGACCCCACCAGCATCTCGATCTCCGGCGGCTCGTCGCGCCGGCTGACCTCCGCGGCGAGGGCGTCGGTGAGGCCGGGGTCGCCGTCGGAGGACCCGACCCAGACCACGTCGGCCGTCGCGGCGCGCTCGAGCAGGAGGCGGGCCAGCTCCCCCGGCGGGACGTCGCCGAGCGCGGTCGCGGGGACGCCGGCGTCCTGGATGGCGAGCAGCTGCGGCTCGTCGGCGTCGCGGCCGAGCACCTCAGCGGCCTGCTCGAGGCTCGCCCACGCCTCGCGCGAGAGCAGCCCGGGGGCGATCCGGGGGTCGAGAGCAGCAGGCTCAGCCGGGCGGCCACTACTGCTGCGGTGCCCCGGGTGCGGGGGCGCCCGGGGTGGCGGTCGCCGACGGGGCTGCCGGCTTCATCCAGTCCGGCGCCGGCGCCGTCAGCGTCAGCTGCTTGCGGTCCAGCGTGCCGAAGCGGGGGTTGACGGTGATCTTGGCCTTGCGGACCGCGGACAGCACCGCGGTGCGGGCCTGCTCGCTCAGCGCGTTGGCGGCCAGGCTGGTCCGGACGAACTGGATGGTCGCCGGCGCCGGGTCCGTGATCTCCTTGACCGCGACGCGGGCCTGGTCCTCCGAGACGCCCTTGCCGTCCTTCTGGGCCTGGTCGAGAACGAACGGCGCGAGGATCAGCGACACCAGGGTGTCGGCGGGGGTGAGCTTCTGCTGGATTCCGGGCACGGTGCTGATCTGCTCGGCCACCTGCTGGGTGTCGGAGACGGAGATCACCCGGCCGTCGACGACGGCCGCGGCGCCGGGCCGCTGCCCGCCGCAGCCGGTCAGCAGCACGGCCGCGCCGAGCAGGAGCGCGGCCGGCCCCGCCGTACGGACCGACGGTCGAGCTGTGCGGAGAGCCTTCACGGCCGTTCCTTTCCTTGTGCGGCCACGCGCGCTGCGTCGGCCACCTGGTCGAGCAGGACCGCCTCGATCAGGTCGCGGGCCCACGTCAGCACCGCCGTGTCGCGCAGCGGCTGGCCGCCGACCCGTGCCGTCATCGGCTTGGGCACGAGGATGGTGCGGACCGCGGGCTTGACGAGGCTGCCGGGTAGAGCCGGGTGAGCCGCAGCTGCTGGCTCTCGCGCAGCTCCAGCGGCCCGAACCGGACGTGGTTGCCCTGCACGCTGATGTCGGTGAGCCCGGCCGGCGCGCGTGGATGCGCAGCCGGGCGACCTCCAGCAGGTTCTGCACCGGCTCCGGCGGCGTGCCGTAGCGGTCGAGCAGCTCGGCCTCGACCTCGGCCAGCCCCGCCTCGTCCTCGACCGTGGCGAGCTTCCGGTAGGCCTCCAGCCGCAGCCGCTCCCCCGGCACGTAGTCGTGCGGCAGGTGGGCGTCGACCGGCAGCTCGATCTTGACCTCGGCCGGGGCCCTGTCGCCGTCGCCGCGGAAGTCGGCGACGGCCTCGCCGACCAGCCGCATGTAGAGGTCGAAGCCGACGCCGGCGATGTGGCCGGACTGCTCGCCGCCGAGCAGGTTGCCGGCGCCGCGGATCTCGAGGTCCTTCATCGCCACCTGCATGCCGGCGCCGAGGTCGGTGTGCTGGCCATGGTCGCAGCCGGTCGTGCGCCGTCTCGGTCAGCGGCTTCTCCGGCGGGTACAGGAAGTAGGCGTAGGCGCGCTCGCGGCCCCGCCCGACCCGGCCGCGCAGCTGGTGCAGCTGGGAGAGGCCGAGGCTGTCGGCGCGCTCGATGATCAGCGTGTTGGCGTTGGAGATGTCCAGGCCGGTCTCGACGATCGTCGTGCAGACCAGCACGTCGAACTTCTTCTCCCAGAAGTCGACGACCACCTGCTCGAGCTGGTGCTCGCCCATCTGGCCGTGCGCGGTGGCGATCCGGGCCTCGGGCACCAGCTCGCGCAGCCGGGCGGCGGCCTTCTCGATCGAGCTCGACCCGGTTGTGGACGTAGAAGACCTGGCCCTCGCGCAGCAGCTCGCGCCGGATCGCCGCGGCGATCTGCTTCTCGTCGTAGGCGCCGACGAAGGTCAGCACCGGGTGCCGCTCCTCCGGCGGCGTTGCGAGAGTGGACATCTCGCGGATGCCGGTGACCGCCATCTCCAGCGTGCGCGGGATCGGCGTGGCGCTCATCGCCAGCACGTCCACGGCCGTGCGCAGCGGCTTGAGCTGCTCCTTGTGCTCGACGCCGAAGCGCTGCTCCTCGTCGACGACGACCAGGCCGAGGTCCTTGAACCGCGATCTCGCCGGAGAGCAGGCGGTGGGTGCCGATGACGACGTCGACGATGCCGTCCGCTGAGCCCGTCGATGACCGCCTTGGCCTCCGTGTCGGTCTGGAAGCGCGACAGCGGCCTTGACCACGACCGGGAACTGCGCGTAGCGCTCGGTGAAGGTCTGGAGGTGCTGCTGCACCAGCAGCGTCGTCGGCACCAGGACGGCGACCTGCTTGCCGTCCTGCACCGCCTTGAACGCCGCCCGGACGGCGATCTCGGTCTTGCCGTAGCCGACGTCGCCGCAGATCAGCCGGTCCATCGGGACCGAGCGCTCCATGTCGGCCTTGACCTCGTCGATGGTGACCAGCTGGTCGGGCGTCTCGACGTAGGCGAAGGCGTCCTCGAGCTCGCGCTGCCACGGGGTGTCCGGGCCGAAGGCGTGGCCCGGGGAGGCCATCCGGGCCGAGTAGAGCCGGATCAGCTCGCCGGCGATCTGCTTGACCGCCTTGCGGGCCCGGCCCTTGGTCTTGGCCCAGTCGCGAGCCGCCGAGCTTGTTCAGCGTCGGCGCCTCGCCGCCGACGTACCGGGTGACCTGGTCGAGCGGGTCGGTCGGCACGAACAGCCGGTCGGCCGGCTGGCCGCGCTTGCTCGCGGCGTACTCGATCACCAGGTACTCGCGGGTGGCGCCGCCGACGGTGCGCTGCATCATCTCGACGAACTTGCCGACGCCGTGCTGCTCGTGGACGACGTAGTCGCCGGGCCGCAGCTGCAGCGGGTCGACCGCGTTGCGCCGCCGCGACGGCATCCGGCGCATGTCCTTGGTGGACGGGCCCTGCCCGGCCGTGCCGGTCAGGTCGGTCTCGGTGAGCACCGCGAGCCGCAGCGCCTGGGCGCGAGGAAGCCCGTGCCCAGCGAGCCGGTCGTGACGTGCACGAGGCCCGGCTCGGGCCGTCGTCGCCGCTGTCGTCCAGCCGGCCGGGCACGTCGTGCTCGCCGAGCACCTCGACCACGCGCTGGGCCAGGCCGTGGCCCTCGGTGACGACCACGACCCGCCAGCCGTCGCGGACCCAGCGCGCAGGTCGGCGACCGCCGGGGCGTGTCGCCGCGGTAGGGCTCGACGTCGGTGGTGTCGAGGGTGAAGTGCTCGCCGAGGTCGTCGGCGCCGTCGGCGACGCGGCCAGCTCCTCGTCGCCGGCGAACGGGTCAGCGACCACCAGGGGAGGCCGGTGCTCAGCGCGTGCTCGCGCACGTCGGCCAGGCCCCAGTACGACGCGGTGCCGAGCATCCCCTCCAGGTCGACCGGGACGGCGTTGCCGGCCGCGGCGTTGACCCAGCTCGCGTCCAGGAACTCCGCGCTGGTGGCGACCAGGTCGTGCGCCCGGGTGCGGACCCGCTCGGGGTCGCAGAGCACGACGTGGGTGCCGGCGGGCAGCACGTCGAGCAGCAGCTCCATGCCGTCGACCAGGGCCGGGGCCAGCGACTCCATGCCCTCGACCGCGATGCCCTCGGCGACCTTGTCGAGCAGGTCGGCGACGCCGGGCAGCTGCTCGGCGAGGTCGCGGGCGCGCTCGCGGACCTCGTCGGTCAGCAGCAGCTCGCGGCACGGCGGCGCCCACAGCCCGTGCTCGGCGATCTCCAGGCTGCGCTGGTCGGCGACCGCGAACTAGCGGATCTCCTCGACCGTGTCGCCCCAGAACTCGACCCGCAGCGGGTGCTCCTCGGTCGGCGGGAAGACGTCGAGGATGCCGCCGCGGACGGCGAACTCGCCGCGCCGCTCGACCAGGTCGGTGCGCGTGTAGGCGGCGGCGGCCAGCGCCGCGACGACGTCCTCCAGCGGGCGCTCGTCGCCCGCCGAGAGGTAGACCGGCTCCAGGTCGCCGAGCCCCTTGACCAGCGGCTGCAGCACGGCGCGGACCGGCGCGACCACGACGGCCAGCGGGCCGTATGCCGGGTCGTTCGCGTCGGGGTGGGCCAGCCGGCGCAGCACCGCGAGCCGGCGGCCGACGGTGTCGCTGCGCGGGCTGAGCCGCTCGTGCGGCAGCGTCTCCCAGGACGGGAAGTCGGCGACCCGGTCGGCGGGCAGGAAGCAGCGCAGCGCGGCGGCCAGGTCCTCGGCCTCGCGGCCGGTCGCGGTGACCGCCAGCAGCGGGGTGGCGCCGCCTCCGGCGAGCGCGGCCAGCAGCGGCGACCGGGCGCCCGGGCTCACCGCGACGTCGACCAGCGGGGCGTCCCCCCGGCGGGCGGTCTCGACGACCTTGCGCACCACGGGGTCGGCGGAGAAGGCGTCGAGCAGGGGGGTGAGGCTCATGGTGCGCGGAGCTCCTGGCATCGGGTGGGACAGCACGAACGCCCCAGCGCGAGACGCACCGGGGTTGGAGCGGCCAGTTTACGCCGGGGTCCGGACACTGCTGGGTGACGCCGCAACTGCGTCGTATGACGTAAGCGCAAGTACGTCCGGCTAGTCATCTTGGTCTGCCGGAAGGACCACTTTCCCCTGCGTCGCGGGTGCCGCCGTCGAACGGCTGACAGCCTCGGCTTCGACAGGCCGACACACAGGGGGACGCAGCGTTGCGCCCGCAGAGGACGCGTCCGACGGACCGTCCGGATTCGGCCGTTCGGGACGACAACGCTGGAGGGCGAGCGCGCATGGGTCTACGGGTCGGGTACGCACCGGGGGTCTACGACCTGTTCCACATCGGGCACCTCAACATCCTGCGCCAGGCCCGGCGCGAGTGTGACCACCTCATCGCCGGCGTCGTCTCGGACGAGATGGCGTTCCAGGCCAAGGGCCGCCTCCCGGTGATCCCGCTCGCGGAGCGGCTGGAGATCGTCCAGCACATCACGTACGTCGACGAGGCGGTCGTCGAGACGGTGCCGGACAAGCTGGAGACGTGGGCGCAGCACCCGTTCGACGTCATCTTCAAGGGCGACGACTGGCGGGGGACGCCCAAGGGCGACAAGCTCGAGCGCGACTTCGCCACCGTGGGGGTCGAGGTCTTCTACTTCCCCTACACGATGCAGACCTCCAGCACCTTCCTGCGCGAGGCCCTGACCCGTCTCGTCTCCTGACGTGCCACACGCGGAAGTCACTCGACGGAGCGCGCTCGGCGCGTTGGCCCTTGGCACGATCGGCCTGGGCGCCGGTTCAGGCATGATGTCGGCCACCCGTTCCGGCGCTTCCGGGTCCGAGTCAGCCCCGGTGACCGTAGACGGTTGGGCTGCCTCGCGAGGCAGTCGCTACTACATCGCCCATCGCGGCTCGGGCGACGTCTTTCCCGAGCACACCATGGAGGCGTACCAGGCCGCCGCACAGTGGGGGGCGCGGTGTATGGAAATCAGCGTTGGGATGACGTCCGACGGCGTCCTGATCTGCATGCATGACCAGACATACGACCGCACCACGAATCTCTCGGGCGTCGTCTCTCAACTGCCGTCGACCGTCTTACGGAATGCGCGCGTCACCATCCCTCACCTTGGCCCCGCCTGGATGACCGAGCCCCTCCCCCGCGTGCCCTTGTTCGAAAACGTGTTGCGAACCTTCGGCCGGAAGGCCGTCCTGTGTGTTGAAGCCAAGACCGACGACGCATACCCCGCAATAGTGAACCTCGTTGAGCGGTACGGCTTGACGAAGTCGGTCATGATCAAGGCTCATCACACGAGCAAGCGGATCGAACAGGCGAAGCGCGCCGGCTATCCAGTATTCGGCTACCTGGGGAGCGCAGCAGAGGCGACAACTCGAGCATCTCCGAGTTGGCGGACCGACTGAAGGATGTGGATACCAACGCGCTCGTTCTGCCGGCCTTCGGGCGGAGCGGATACCTTGATGATGAGCTGGTCCGGACCGCCGTAGACACAGGCGTCCCGGTGTGGGTGTTCCCGTTGCACCGCCGCGTGGACGCTGACCACTTCTTCTCCCGGGGGGTCCAGGGTGCAATTTGCTCGAGTTACGGATACATCAGCCATTCCTCTGCTATCACGACTCGCGACACGTGGGCCTCGCGCGCCATTGCCTCAGGCGAGATGACAAAGGATCCAGCTGACCCCGAGTTCGCTCCGTCGTGGGAGAGTGGCGGCGCGTTGGCCCTCGCTCGCCAAGGCAGTCAGCACTTCGTGACCTTGGGACAGATGTCCCCGATCGCCATGGCCGCAGCGAGCTACCAGATAGACTTCGAAGCCTGCTTCACCCGTCTGCCAACGGACAGAGCCGGCAACCTCACTCTGGCTTTTGGACAGTCGAACGACGCCTACTACGAGCACCAGGCAGGCAAGACGACCGGCTACCACGCGATTCTTCGCGTGGACGGGAGACTGGCACTTTTCCTCCACCATGCCGGCGTGGCAACCGGTCAGCAACTGGGCTCATCGATCGAAACTGCCCAACCGAAAACCGGGGAGTGGATGCGTTTCCGTCTCGAAGTGACCCCGGCGTCGATCCGATGGACCCGCGCGGGCGGGGGCGGAGAAGCCTCCATCCTCTCGCACGACACGTCGGCCAGAGGTGGTTATCTGCACATCGGTCGCAGTGCCGAGGACGGCGCGGTTGCTTTTCGCAACTTTGTGATCACATGAGTCTCCCGTGCCATCGCGCACCGAGGCCTCGACGTTCAGCCGTAGCCGCCAGGTAGGTGACCAAGGTGGCTCTTCGCCGCTGAGTGTCGGGTCATGGGAGTAGCCCGCCGCCGATGAGCCGCATGCTGAGGCGGTAGTTCTCGCGGTTGCGGAAGCCGCGGGCGATGCGGCGGTGGAGCTCGATGAGAACGTTGGTGGCCTCTGTGCCGCCGGTGTTCGCGCCGCCGGTGTCGAAGTGGCCGAGGAACTCGGTGCGCCACTGCTTTCAGGGTGCGGCCGAGGCGGGCGACTTCGGGGACCGAGCACGTAACGAACGAGGTGGGGATCTTCTCGGCGATCGTGCGGCCGGCGTCGTGAGTGTCCTGGTGGTAGCAGGAGCGGACCTGCTGCGCGCAATCTCCAGGCGCCCTCGAGCGCGACTTCGCCGCGGTTGGGTTGAGGTCTCCTACTTCCCCTGCACGATGCAGACCCCCAGCACCTTCCGCGCCCGGCGCTGGAGCGACTGGTGTCCTGACGTACAGATCGGGCGGTCACCCCTTTCGAGGGGTGCCGGCTCGCGTCAGTGTTGTCCGCCAGACCGTCTCAGCGCTCTGTACGCCAGGACGAGGTCGCCGACCGGCGCCCGGAGTAGGTCCCTCGCTGGCTGCGACCGTTGGCCAGGCTCTGGCACAGCGCCTCGTAGTCGTCGGCGACGCCGTCCCAGGTGTAGACGGCGCCAGCGCGCTCGGCCAGACGGCGACCGGCTCCGAGCATTCTCCGGCGCCATGCTCCGCGCGGTCCAGCCGCTTCGCCAGCTCCTCGGCGTCGGCGAAGAAGCAGCCGTCCGGCCCCAGCACGTCCCGGTTGAAGTTCACGTCGTACGCAATGACGGCACTGCCGGCCCCCATGGCTCGAAGCAGCGAGGGGTTCGTCCCGCCGACCGAGTGACCGTGCACGTAGGTCAGGGCGTTGGCATACAGCTGGTCGAGCTGCTCCTGGTCCCAGATGCCGCCCAGGAGCCGGACGCCGTCGTGCCGGCTGGCCAGGTCGTCGATGCGCCGTTGGTGTGCTCCGGGGTAGGGGGCCGAACCGACCACGACGAGCGGACGTCCGGCGTGGCTGTGGAGGTATCCCTCGATGGCGACGTCCACGTGGTTCTCCGGCTCGAACCGGGCCACGACGAGGTGGTACGCCGCCCGGCTCGAGACCGAGCTCGGCCAGCCGCTCGGAACCGAGTGGCCCGAGCACCGGTGCACCGTAGGCGATCTCGGTCGGTCGGCGCCGAACTCCTCCAGGTAGTAGTCGCTGATGCCTCGGGCGTCGGCGATCAACGCATCGGACCAGCGCACGGACAGCGCCTCGGCGATCCGGTAGTAGCGCTGGCCGACCGGCCCCCACTTGGCCCGGCGCCACTCCAGGCCGTCCACGTGCGTGGCGACCGGAAGCCGTCGCAGTCGCAGCAGCGGCAGGAAGACGGCGTTGGCGGCGTTGAACACGATCACCGCGTCCGCCCCGCCGTGCCGGATCAGGTGCAGCACCGACAGCGCCGTGTGGCTCAGTGTCTCCAGCGACTTGCGCTGCATGGCCGGCAGGTGCACCAGGCGCATGCCGAGGTAGGCGTCCCCGGCTGCTGCGGCCTCGCCGGGCTGCCGGCGGCAGTACACCGTCACGTCATGCCCCTGGCGACCAGACGCCTGCCGACCTCCTCGACGGCCGTCTCGAAACCGCCGTAGCGAGCGGGCACGCCCCGGGTGCCGATCAGCGCGATCCGCATCAGGCCAGCCTTCGGCAGCGCCGCGATCTCGCGGTACCACTTCACCAGGGCCAGCGCGAGAAAGGCGGCGTTGGCCACCAGGAGCGGGCGTACACCGCGAGAAACCCGTCGATGCCAACCGAACAGCAGGAACGACAGCAGGAGTACGCCGTAGTCGGTCGGGGCGACCAAGCAGGCTGCGGACCACCGACGCGTCGGCCGTGACCGGCGCCGCCGTACCGTGCGCCGCGGCGGATCTGGTCGTTGAGGATGATGACGAAGAAGCTCACCGTCGCGACGAACGTCCAGAGCAGCGGTACGGCGAGCTCGCCGTCGGACCGGCCGCCGAAGCGGTAGAAGGACACCAGCACCGCGAGGTGCAGCGCGCAGATCTTCGCGCTGTCGACGACGTGGTCCAGCCACTCCCCTGCCGGCGTCCCGCCGCCACGCAGCCGCGCGAGCTGGCCGTCGGCGGAGTCGAACGCGTAGCCCACCGCGAGGAGCACCGCAACAACCACACCGAGCGCCACCGACGGACCGGACCGCGCCACCAGCGCGATGGCGACGGCCGAGAAGGCAGCGCTGACGGCGGTCACCTCGTTCGGCGTCCGCCCTGACCGGTACGCCGCCGCGGCCAGGTAGCGCCCGGCCCTGCGGTTGACGAACCTGGAGTACGCAGGCGCCCCCTTCGACGTCTTCTGCGCGGTGGACAGCTGCTGGACCGTACCCCTGTACGTGTTCACGCTTGTCCTCGCCGACGTGCCACCCTGATTCCGTGCCGGCGCAGTTCACGACGACATCCGGATCAGCCGGTGTCGCAACTACTCACCCTGCCCGAGTCAGGCTAACAACGGCGGTGACGGCCGGCGCGGCCGATCGGCTGCATCGGCTAGCCTTTCTGCGTACCGATGGCACGCCAGGGGCGAGCGAAGAGCCTGCGGATGCGCTGTTTACACCCGTTTCGCCTGCAGTTGGCGTAGACGTCAGGTAAAGTTCGTCACACTTTTGTCCCTTGGTTGGTAAAGAAATTCGCCCCAGACTCCATATGGCACATATCTTCCGGTGCAACGGCTGGCCTCTTCGACGTCGTTGCCTCGCCTGACGGACGTCTCGGCGTGAGGGGCGGGGGATGTCGCCAGGGGGGCCACCCTGCTCACCATGGGCGGGGCAATCAGCCGACAGGGACTCAATTCACCGGAGGCATCGTGCCCCCCAACGCACATTTCGACGTCGCCTCTGCGTGCCACCGTGCACGGCCGCCGCCGAGCCGTCACCGCCCTCATCGGCACCCTCGCCTGATGGGCTCAGGAGCCGTCACCGCCGACGCCGCGTCGATCTGCGACGGTCTCCGCGACATCTGGGACGGTGGCGGCCGACACCATGACCCGCTCGGTGGCACAGGGCTGGGGCACCGGCCACAACAGGCGGCGCCTACGTCACCGCCGGCAAGGCGACATTCGGCGTCGACGGCTCCTCGGGGTGGATGCGCATCCCCGGCGGCCGGTCTGTCGGGTACGGCGACGCTGAACGCGGCGCCGAGCGTCCGATGTCGATGCGCAGGTCGTCCGTCGCGCTTCCGAGCGCTGCCGACCCAAGGCCATGGTGTCTACGCAAGCGTCCGACTGCGGGGGTCCGGCGGAGGCGGCTACGCCGCCCAGATGCGGGTCAGCCCCGACGGCACCGTTCGAGTCTCGATCCGGCGGACCGACAGCAACGGCGCGGGCACCGTCGTGGCCCCCGAGGTGACCATTCCGGCTCACGCGCAGCCGGGGGGCTGGCTGGTCCTGGCAGCGCAGGTCTCTGGGACGACCCCTGTGACGCTCAGGGCGCGGGTCTGGCAGCGTGGTTCGCGCGGCGCCGGACTGGCAGGTCACCGCGAACGACTCGGATCCGGGACGGATCACCGGTGCGGGCGCACTCAGCCTCGTCGGCTACACGTCAACGGCCTCGACCGGTAGCAACACTGCGGTTCGACGACGTCACCGCGACCGGCACCAGAGCCCCCCTCGCACCGCCGGCCGCCCCCGCGGTCACCGGTGCGCCAGCCGGCTCGGCCCCCATTGGGAGCACCAGCTACGCCGTCCCTGCAGGCGCGCTCTTTGTCGCACCCTCCGGTTCAGACTCGGCGTCCGGCACCTCTGCCGCACCCCTCCGCACGGTGACGAGGGCGATTGCCGTGGCCAGCAGCGGTAAGACCATCGTCCTTCGCGCGGGCGTCTACCACGAGGCGCTGACCATTCCCGGACGCGAAGCAGCTGACCATCCAGCCCTACCCCCGCGAGGCGGTGTGGTTGGACGGCAGTCGCGTCGTGACCAACTGGGCCCAGTCGGGCTCCGTCTGGCGATCGGACGGGTGGACGACGCAGTTCGACTCCAGCCCGACCTTCACTCGCGGGGCCCCGGACGGCACGACCGCGAACTGGCAGTGGGTCAACCCGGCGTACCCCATGGCCGCACACCCTGACCAGGTCTGGATCGGCGGCACGCCACAGCGGCAGGTCTCATCCTTGAGCAAGGTCACGCCAGGCACCTTCTTCGCCGACTACCCCAACAAGCGTCTGTACGTCGGCAGCAACCCGATTGGCTCCAGCGTCCGGGCCAGTGACTTGCAGAAGGCGCTCGCCATTCGCGGGCAAGGATCTGTCGTACGCGGTCTCGGCATTCGGAACTATGCCCCCTCGGTACCCGATCTCGGCGCGGTGAGCCTTCATCGTCCCGGGGTGACGCTGGAGAACGTGACCGTGGACAGCTCCGCCACGATCGGCGTCAGCGTGCAAGCCACCGACGACACTCTGCGGAACGTGACCGTGACCCGCTCTGGGCTGCTCGGCATTCACGGCAACTACGCGGACCGACTTGTTGTCGACCGCGCCCGTGTGGACAACAGCAACACCGAGCACTTCAACACCACACCGGTCGCCGGTGGCGTCAAAGTGACTCGCAGCCGCACCGTCTCCTTCCTCAATGGGGCGTACACCGCCAATGAGGGAGCGGGACTCTGGATCGACGAGTCCACCTACGACGCCCGGATCGTCGGAAACGACCTTCAGCGCAACACCAAGTTCGGCATCCGGTCAGAACTGTCGGCACGCGTCATGGTGGCGAACAACCTCATCACCGACAACGGCGACGACGGCGTCCGGATCGCGAACACCAGCGGCGCCAAGATCTGGAACAACACCATCGTGGGCAACAAGCGCAGCATCAACATGACACAGGACAGTCGACTGGCCTCCAACCGCAACGTCCCGGGTCACGACCCTCGCCAGCCTTTCCCCGACCCGACGATGACGTGGCTCACCGGCACGGCATCCGTGGGAAACAACGTGCTGGCCCTCCAGAGTGCGGCGGCGAATGCCATGTTCGCCGTAGAGGACTACACCCACATGCGCTCCGCGTCCAACATGGGCATCTCGGTGAACGGGAACGTCTACAACCGTTCCGCGGCTTCAGTCCCCGCCTGGGTGGTGATCTGGGCCCGTGCCGGGACCGACCCCGGGGTATACAAGACCGCGGCGGCATTCAGCCAGGCGACAGGTCAGGAACGAAACGCACTGAGCGTCGACGGAAGCAGGGCAGTCAACGCAGATTTCTCGCTGACCTCAACCGTTGCCGCCAAGACCTCAGTGACGGCGCAACCACTGCCGGCAGACCTCGCCGCCTTGGTAGGCCAGTCAGCTGGCGTCAGGCAGCTGGGCGTCTGGCGCTGAACGCGGGAACGGCACAGGTGTGCTGATGGGGCGAGGCTGCGGCCTCGCCCCATCACGTTTTTCCCGCAAGCGCCGGTGTGGATCTGCTGATCAGGATAGGTTCGCGTCTGATCTCGACGCCGTGCTTCCTTGACGCCGGCTGACCATTCCGAAAGGCTCAGATGCCGGACCTCGCTCGCTCAGCGGCCCGAGGGGCCAGCGTCACCGTAGTTGCCCAGGTGGCCCGTATGGGTCTCTTGGTGGTCGGGCTCACTGTCCTGTCACGGTTGCTGACGCCGTCTCAGGTCGGGCTCGTTGCCATGGCAACCTCGATCATCGGCGTGGCCGACATCGTTCGTGACTTCGGACTCTCCTCGGCGGCATTGCAGGCAAAGTCCCTCTCCACCGATGAGAGAACCAACCTCTGGTGGGTCAATGTCGCCATCGGAACCGTCTGCGCGATCGCCATCGCGTGCCTTGCCCCGGTAATCGCTCGCGCGTACGACGACCCGCGTGTACAGCCCGTAGTCCTGGCGCTGTCCGTTCAGTTCATCCTGTCCGGCGCCAACACCCAATACCGTGTCGACCTCGCTCGCCACATGCGGTTCTCCGCACTCGCCACAACAGACGTCGGCGCCCAAGCCCTGAGTGTCGCCGTGGCGATCACTGCCGCGCTGGTCGGCGCCGGGTATTGGGCGATTGTCATGCAGCAGTTGACATTCGCCGGAACCAGCATGGTCGTCAACGTGCTCATGTGTCGCTGGCTGCCGGGACCTCCTCGGCGTGGAGTCCCCATGCGGAGGTTCTTCACGTTCGGTGGCTCCGTCTTGGGCACGCAGGCGCTTGGCTATGCCATGAACAACGTCGACAACGTCGCCATCGGTGCGGTCTGGGGCGCGGCTCCCCTCGGCCTCTACAACCGCGCCTACCAGCTGCTGGCCGTTCCTCTGACGCAGTTGAACGCCCCCCTGAGCCGGGTCACCCTTCCGGTTCTTTCACGGGTACAGGACGACACTCCGACCCTTCAGCGCTACACGCAGCGCTTCCAGCTGATCAGCTGTTACACGCTCGGCATGGGGTTCGGGCTTGCCGCAGGCCTGGCCGCTCCGCTCGTCTTGATCCTCTTTGGCGCCCAATGGACTGCCGTCACCCCGCTGTTCGTCGTCCTTGCCGCGGGGAGCATTTTCAAAGCGTTCGACCAGGTGCCGTATCAGGTGTACTTGGCGAAGGGCTTGACGCGCCAGCTGCTCAAGTTCTACCTGATCTCCCGCCCCATCATGCTGCTGATGATTCTGGCCGGTTTGCCATGGGGCCCCGTGGGTGTAGCCACGGGGCATCTCATCGCTGCATGCCTACACTGGATCGTCGCTCAGAAACTCGTCAGTCGCTTAGCGGGAATCGACAGCCGCCCCCTCTTCAGCCAGTCCGCGCGCGCCCTCCTCGTCCTCATCTTGCCGGCGGCACTTCTCGAGCGAGCGGCATGTCATCTCCTGACGAACCCAGCGGGCCAAATTGCCCTTGGCCTTCTCTTTGCCAGCGCTTGGCTTGTTTCGATGTACCTGGTGGTGCCCGCAGTACGTCGTGACCTCAACACTCTCTTGGCGCAACTGAAGAAGATGGTCAAACGCTCGGCCGGTAGCACGGATGATCGAATGGCTACCACCGCGGCATCGTGAGGGATGTTGCGCCTCAGTGCCTGGCCTGGTGGTCACTCAAGTCCGGCGCCGGGGCGCGGGTGGATTCAAGTTGTTCGCCTCCACGCCGTGTTCTCGGGCGGTGTCATCACCACGGACCCTCGCGGGCGATCGCGTTGCGGGGCTGGCCGGCGAGGCATCGCGCTGCATGGAAGTTCTATGAGCCTCCACCGTGCCGGGGCCCTGTCCGCCCGGACCTGTGACGCTCGCCCCCGATGCCACCTGGATGCAGGTGAATCCGCGTCCGGAGCGCATGGCATATGGCATCATCCAAATTGCGGTCTCGGCGAGAAAGCACGCCCCTATGGCGGTGTCGCACCCCGTTCGAGCCCTGACGACGAGTGAACGCGCGTCATTGTTCGGCTCGCCGATCATCGCGGCGAGTCGTCGTCCGAAGCCGGCCTCGCAGAAGCGGTGGCATCCGAGAACGCAGGGGGAGTCCGAGGTGCAGTCGAGTCGTGGTCCGAGCGTCCGGACGCTGATTTCCGGCCGGTGCGGCGTTCACAACGGAAGAGCCTAGGAATGGCGCTCGTGTCCGCGGTCCAGTCGGGCTCACAGACGGACGCATCGCAGGCTCCGCGTGAGTTCCGACCGGAGATCCAGGCGCTGCGAGCGATCGCCGTGATGTCGGTGGTGCTCTACCACCTGTTTCCGCGGCGCCTCACCGGCGGCTTCGTCGGCGTCGACATCTTCTTCGTCATCTCCGGATTCCTGATCACGAAGCACCTGGTCGGCGAGATCAGCCGCACCGGCCGGATATCGCTGACGCAGTTCTGGGCGCGCCGCATTCGCCGACTCCTGCCGGCAGCATTCGTCGTGCTCGCAGTGTCCGTGGCTCTGCTCGTCCTGTGCATGCCGGCGGTTACCTGGCAGAACAACATGCAGGAGATCGGGGCATCGGCCGCCTACGTCGAGAACTGGCTACTGGGCATTCACGCGGTCGACTACCTCGCCGCGCACAACAGCGCCTCGCTGGTGCAGCACTACTGGTCGCTGTCGGTGGAGGAGCAGTTCTACCTGGTCTGGCCGATGCTCCTGCTGCTAGCGCTGGCGGTCGCGCGGCTCGCTGGCCGTGGGTCGCCGCGAACGGCCGTGCGTTGGGCCCTCGGCTTCGTCGCCGTCGGCTCGTTCGCTGTCTCGGTCGTCCTCACCAGCGCTAACGCCCCGCTCGCCTTCTTCGTGACCCCGACCCGCGCCTGGGAGTTCGCCATCGGCGGCATCCTCTCGGTGGCGCCGTCGCTGAGCCTGGGCAGCCCGCGAGTCCTGCGGTGCGTGCCGCCGCCAGCTGGCTCGGGATCGTCGTGATCGCCTACTCCGTCTACTTCATCGGCGGCGACGAGCCGTTCCCCGGCACCATCGCCCTGGTGCCCGTGCTCGGCGCGACGCTCGTGCTCGCCGGCGGCACGTCGTCGACGCGCTGGTCCCCGGCCCCACTGGCCGGCCTTCCGCCGGTGCAGTGGCTCGGCAACTACTCCTACTCCCTTTACCTCTGGCACTGGCCGCTGATCATCGTCGCGCCCTGGCTGCTGCACGGGCCCACCACCTGGCGCTCGAAGCTAGTGATCCTGGCCGCGTCGCTCGTCCTGGCCTACCTGACCAAGCGGTACGTCGAGGACCCGATCCGGACCGGGCGACGGTGGCGGGTACGGCGCTGGCCGAGCTACGCCTTCGCCGCCGCGGGGATGGTGGTCTTCCTGGCCGTCGCCACGATCGCGAACGGACAGATAACCGACCGCGACGCGCGCATACGCCGCAACGGCGCTTGCCAGTGTCGAGAAGCACCTGCCCTGCTACGGCGCCCCAGCGATCCTGGACGGCGGCCGCTGCCCGCGCCCATTCGCGCGCCCGGACGGCCTGAACACCGCCTTCGCCGCTGCCGACGACACCGGCTCGGAGTCCTGCCAGCAACACCAAGCGCGACCCGACGCTGAAGTTGTGCACGTTCGGTCAGCGGGTCGCGCCGACGAAGACGGTCGTCCTGGTCGGCAACTCGCACGCGCTGCGGCTGATGCCGGCGCTCGACCTGTACGGCCGCGAGCACGGCTGGAAGGTCATCCTCGCCTCGAAAACCGACTGCATGGGCCTGATCTCGACCCCAGTGGGGCGGCAGACGCCAAACGACCCCTGCCTGGTCTGGTCGGGGCGAGCTGCAGAAGACGCTGCTTGCCATGCCGACCTCGACGGCGTCATCTTCGCCAGTCATGCCCAAGCGCAGGACTACCTGGCCGGCTCCCACGCGTCTGCCGTGGACGTGGCGACGGCGGACCGGCGGGTTGTCGCGGCCTGGACCGCACTACGTCGTCGAGGCATTCCGGTCATGGTCACCGAGGATGTGCCCGGCATGCGGCCGGACGCGGGCCCGGAATGCGTCGCGCGCACCACGGTGGTCTACGACCCGTGCGCCAAGGACCGCTCCGCGGTGGTGCGGCCCAACCTGCTCGACACGCTCGCGCGACGGCACCCGGAACTGGTGACGTACCTCCCGCTGAGCCAGTACTTCTGCGACGCGACCAAATGTCACGCGCTGATCGGCGGCGTGGTCGTCTACAGCGACTCCCACCACCTGACCGGCACCTACTCCCGGTCCATGTCCGAGTCCCTGGGCGCCGAGATTGCCTCGGCGCTGCCGCGATTGCCGGCCGGGCGCCCTAGGGCGAGGGGTGGGCGCTGCCCGGCGTAACGCCCGCCCGAGATCCTCCAGCATCGTGATTGCCGCTGTTCCGACCGTGACGCACACCGCCTCGCAGCGGCCACGCGCAGGCGCCAGTCTGCACCGACGCGATGGCCTCGACGTCCGCTCTGCGTCACCCAGCCTCTGGCGCGCTATGCACCGAGGGCTGGGGCAGCCATGGTCGCCATCAATGCTGAGCCTCGCTCACCGAGGCTCCGGCCTCCGGCCCCGACCGCCGTGTCGTCGACCTGGCGCCGGCCAGCGCTTCGGGTCGGCGATGATCGACCGGAGCGTCCGCGTCGTGCAGGGTGGCCGCCCGCCGCCGAACCGCGACCTCTGTAGCGACTCAGCAGTTGCGAGGGGCTGCCCCCCTTAATCGTGAGTGCTAGCTCCTTCTGCGGTACTCGTACCGCACGACACCGCTGGCACCCATGATCGAGGCCGATCCCGCTTGCGATATCCATGGTCGCCCGTGCGTCACGGTCGAGGTCGCGACCGACCACCGCCAGCAGTCGTCCAACGCCACCTCGAAGCATGCGGTAACCGCCACGGCCCGTCAGTTCGACACGTTGCACGACCGCGTGCGTGGGTTCGGGCGCAAGCCTGGACACGAACGCGCGCCCAGGTGTTGCTCGTGCGCATGGTACGTCTGAACACCCAATCACGAGTGGCGCGCTCAGCAGGGATGTAGTCGTCGACCACCGCTTCGGCGCACCACCGGATCTCCTCGCCTTTGCTCCGAATGAGATGGGCCAGCATGGTGTCACTTCCACCGGAAAGGCCGAAGGCCTCGTCGAAGTTGATGCCGTGTTTGCGAAGGACCTGGAGGTCGTACAGAACATTATTCGTGCCGGCACCGGGGTTCAACGCTCCGGTCCGACGTTGGACATGGTCGAACACCCTTGACGCGACGACCCACTCGTCCACCTCCCCGTCGAGCACCGGGTGGACGGGCCCGGTCACCACTGCGCACCGCCACGTCAACCAGCAGTCCACGAGTGCCTGCAGCCACCCTGTCTGCGGCGTCTCGTCGTCATCGATGAAGACGAGTGCATCCGCATCCTGTGCCTCGTCGAGCGCACGGTTTCGCGCACTCGCGATGCCAGGGCGCGGTTCATGCACGTAGGTGACCTGCCGGTCCGCCCACGCCGAGACCTGTTCTCTCGCTCCACCCAGTGGGTCGTTGTCCACCACGACGATCCGCGCCTCGGCACCTGAGAGCTCACGCACCTGCCGCGCGAGCAACGGCAGAATCCGGGCGAGCCCTTCGGGTCGATGGAAGGTGGCCAGGCCAACGACCACTTGAGGTGTCAGCGTCGTGTGCTCTCCGGGCATGGTCCCCACCGTCGTTGTCGTGCCTGGTTCGGACGGCGGTCACACCGCAGGGTCGAGTCCCGTCGGGGTGCCACCGGCTTGTAGTTGTCATTGCTCCACCCCGGAAGGGCTCCACGACCTACGATCTTAGTTACGCAGGGGTGGTCGTACAGAAGAATGACCAAGGCCGCCTCAAAAGACGAGAGGACGCCATGGCTGACAACGCCGCCGCGCCGGTCGTCGCGGTTTGGCGCTCCTGGTGGCTCCCACCGTCAGAGACCTTCATCCGGGACCACGTCCGCCACCTGACCCGCTGGCAGCCTCTCCTTCTGGGCCTGGGGCGTCGGAACTCGACACTCGGTGTGGTGCCGGACCTGGCCCCTATTCGCCGACAAGCAGGCGGGACGGCTGCTCGAGCGTGTCGCGCACCGGGCCGCCTACCGGGGCGTCTACGACCAAGGCTCCTCGCTCGTCCCGGCCGCAGCTCCATGCACGCCCATTTCGGCACCGACGCAGCGAGGATCCTGCCCCTGGTGCAACGTCAGCGACTCCCGCTGGTGGTGACCTTCCACGGCTACGACGTCCTTGTGGCGCCGAGCCGTGACGCCAGCGGTCGCTACCTCACGCGGCTCAGGGACGTGTTCCACTATGCCCACACCCTCCTTCCCGTCTCCGAGTACCTCGCCGAGCAACTGCTTGCCCTCGGCGCACCGAACAGCAAGGTCCGCGTCCACGCACTGGGCATTCCCGTGCCCCGCCCTTTGGCCGACGTCGGCGCGCCGCGACACGGAGTCACCTTCGTGGGCCGATTGGTGCACGTCAAAGGGGTGGACGACCTGCTTCGCGCAGTCGCTCGTCTGCCGGAGTCGTTACGCCGTACGACGCCAGTGACGGATCATCGGGGACGGGCCGGCGCGGCGAAGCTCGGAGGACCAGGCGCGGGCCATCCCGCACGCCGACATCCGGTTCCACGGGTTCCTGCCGCCTCACGAGGTCGCCGCCCATTTGGATTCGACCCGAGTCTTCGCAGCGCCCTCCAAGGCAACTCGAGACGGCGCGGCCGAGGCGTATGGCCTGGTGTACCTCGAGGCGTCACGGGCGGGACGTGCCTATCGCGGCCTACTCCAGCGGCGGCGTGCCTTCGGCAGTCGTCGACGGGGTGACCGGGCTTCTCGCCCCGGTCGGTGATGTGCGGCGCCCTGAGCGCGCAACCTCCAGCGTCTGCTGACCGACGACCGCCTGGCACACCGACTCGGCAGCGCAGGACAATCGCGCGTCGTCACGGAGCTCGACATCACCAACGCGAACGCGGGCTCTTGAGTCCATCTATGACGAGGTCGCAACACGCATCTGATGGCGGCCTCGGCGCGGGAGGACTCGCCACGTGATCCACAGCACGCACCTCAGGCTTCGAACGCGGGGCTCGCGTCACGATTCGTCACGACAACACCCCTCTGAGCTGAACGGGAAACGGACATGCAGTCGTCAGACATCAGGTCGATCATGCGACGGTTCTGGGTCGCGGTCGTGGCGCTGGCGCTACTGGGCGCGGTCGGGGGCGCCTATTACGAGCTGGGCCGGCCTGCCGCCTATGTCAGCACCATCAGGGTGTTCACCAGCAACAAGGTGGCGGACAACGTGCCGGTCTCGCAGACGACCAATCTCGCGGTGCAGCGGATGGGCTCTTACGTGCCCCTCGTGAGCTCGACCGAGCTGGCTCAACGCATCATCAACCAGCTCAGCCTGCGCGAGACGCCCCTGAGCGTGGCGCGAAGCCTGTCCGCGACGTTCGACAAGGACACGGTCCTGATGACTGTGTCAGCCAAGGCTTCCACTCCCCAGGAGTCTGAGGCGATCGTCCGGGCGCTCCCCGCCGGGCTCACCGACCTGGTCAGCAGCCTCACCAAAAACGGTCAGGTCGACGAGCGAGTCGCCCACACAGTTCACCACCTTCGATGGACCCTCAACGTCGAGGACGCGGTCAGTGCCCAAGATCGCGCTGTCCACAGGGTTCGGCCTCGCTGTCGGAACCGCTCTCGGCGCGGCCCTTGCCTCGCTTCTCGCCCGTCGGCAGCGAGGCGTGTCGTCAGCTGAGCAGCTCCGTGACATCACCGCCTGTCCAGTGATCGGCATCATCCCCACGGACCCCTCCTTCGATCCGACGACGGTCCCGGCCGGCGGTGGGCGCAGTCGCTGGCACGCGTACCGGAGGCTCGCATACAACCTCCGGGTGCTGGTCCCCCAATCCCGCCCCTATGTCGTGGTGGTCACGGGATCCAGCTCGGGTGTTGGAGCAAGCGACACGGCAGCCGGACTCGCCTCAGCCCTCGCGGCTGCGGGCGAAGACGTTCTGCTTGTCGACGCCAACCGGGTCGAGCCGTCGGGCACGGAGGCAGCCGACGAGCATGAGCATGAAGCCGCGGTCACCCTCCCCAGAACAGCTCCTGATTCGGTCCCGGGCCTCACCAGGACCGCGGTGACCCGCGACGTCCTGCTGGCACGACACGGGGTTGAGCTGCTCCTCACGAACTCCGAAGCAAGTTCGACGTCACCGTCGTCGATGCTCCACCCGTGCTCACGCGCGTCGAGACAGCCGCGCTGGCCGTACGGGCGGATGCCGTCCTCCTGGTGACGGACCAGTTCGGCACCCCTGCCGAGGACGTTGTGGCGGCAGCCGAGGCGCTGCAAGCGATGGGCAGCGGCACCATGGGCGGTGTCCTGAACCGAGTGGAACCGTCGAGCACCGCGAACAGTCGCCTGCAGGCGGGCGTATCACTGATCGACTCTTCCGAGGCCCAGGGGCGCACGGTCAGCACCATCGGCCCGGTAGGCCCTTGATGGGGCCGGTGTTGGAGCGGTCGCAAGCCTGGGCAGCATGGCGTCAGACCATGCAGCTGATCGCCTGGACCATCCTCAGCCTGATCGCGGCCGCGACTCTCCGGAACCGACCGTTCCTGCTCCTGTCGTCGGCTTTCGTCCTGTGGTGCGCGGTGCCGGACGTGGCGGCCCACGTCCTCGTTGGGCCCGCCTTGTCCGGCATGACCCTTCACCCCGCGGCGATCGCTGATCCTGGCAACGTTCGCCGTGCAGGTCGCCGTTCGCCCGGCCCAGAAGTGGCGGCCGTTGTGGCTGGGCGGTTCGAGATGGTCATCATCCTCGGTTCAGTGTGCTTCGTGGCCATCGGACTCGGGCTCACGGCCAAGGGCCTCGACTCGTTCGCCATGTCCGTCGAGCAGGTTGGCGCACCGATCGCCGCCTTCCTCCTCCTGGGCTCTGCCTGCGACTCGGAGCCTCGAGCGCCTGGCCAGACTGCGCGCACTGGTCGCTGCCGTCGCGACGGCCGAAGCGGCCTTGGCCGTCCTGCAGTCCGTCCTGAAGACGCCCATCGTCTTCACTGCCGACTTCGAGTCGGAGTACTGGTTCACAGGCAACCTTCGACCGCTGGATGGGGACGCTCGACCATCCACTGCTGCTTGGGGTGCTCCTCGCCGCGGCGATACCACTTCTCACGTCAGTGCGTCGTGGCTGGATGCTTTCTCCGCTACTGCTGCTCATGCTTGCCGGCCTGGTTGTGACCCAGTCCCGCGTAGCGCTCGGCCTGGGTGCGGCTGGGAGTCCTGTACGTGCTCGCGTCGCGTCGGTCGAAGAGCAGCACCGTTACTGTCAGCGCGTTGTCATCGGGCGCCGCGGTGTACGCCTATCAAGCCGGGTACTTCGACGCGCTGAGCCAGCGGGTCGCAGACGACACCGGGTCGGCAGCCGCCCGTGGCTATGCGTGGGCGTACTTCTCGAACCACGTGACGGAGTACCTCTGGCTGGGCAACGGCATGGGCAGCAGCTACAACGTCGTCGGGCAGCGTGGGCCTGGGCACCAGCTTTGAGAACTCGTTCGTCATGTTCGCCATTGACTCGGCCTCGTCTCGGCGCTGCTGTACTTCGGCGTGATGGCGGCCTGCTGTCTGCGCGCGATCAGGACGCGGGCCCGGCACGGACTACCGCTCGCGTGTGTCGCTGCCTTCATCGCCCCGCTCACGTTCAGCGGACTCTCTTCGCGCACCGTGGCCGGCTGCCTCGTGTGGCTGATCTACGCCATGGCCGCCTACGGCACGCCCGCCGACATGCTCGTCGGTCCGCCGCGTCGCGCCCGGGACCTTCGGGGCGCCGATGTCGCGGTGCCCGTTCACCGCTGACACGTGCCGGTCAGGTGCGCCCGTATTCGAGGTGCAGCCATCCGAAGGCGCCCGCGCACATCCCCGCGCCACGGTAGGCGGTACGCAGCCCCCGCGCCGACCGCCGAGCCGACCGCGTGAGCTCGGCCCGCCGGCCCACCCGCACCCGCCTTTCAGGACACGCAGTCGCGCCGCCCGTCGCCACGCGAACTCTGGTCCACATCCGAGGCAACCCCGGGGTCAGCGAGACGCAAACCTACGACTGCGGCGGAGTTGCCGTGGCTCCACGCACGTGAGAGCGCCCACCGACGAGTGAGGCGGCTGTCGGGGACGACGTCGGTCACGACGGACTCGTTGCACCACAGCATGGATCGCCCCGAGGCGATGTAGCTGGCTGGTGAAGAGCGTGTCCTCACCACCGGCGAGTCCGAGGTCAACAGCGAATCGCACCCCGTACGAGCGAACTTGGGGCACGTCGACGAGCAGGTTGTTCGTCGACGCCACCGTGATCGCAGTGCCGGTCTCAAGCGCCCGACGTTCGAAGAAGCCGCCTCCGAGCAACCAGGGGTCCGGCTCCCTCGCGAACTCCACCACGACTCTCCCGGACACCACGGCCGGGCGCGATACCTCCCAGGTCTCCACCAGGTGCCGGAGCCAGCCCTCGCCGGGGCAGCTCGTCGTCGTCGATGAAGGCCAACAGCCCTGGGGACTCATCGAGAGCGCGGTTGCGGGCAGCCGAGATCCCAGGACGTTCTTCGCAGACGTACCGGACGTTGGACGCCCCAAACGCGGCGACGACCGCACGTGCGCTACCGGCCGGGTCGTTGTCGATGACAAGAACCTCGCAGCCGTAGTCATGCCCGACCTCGGGAAGCTGAGCCACCACCAGGGGTAGAAGCTTGGCCAGCAGTTCCGACCGCAGATAGGTGAGGATGCCCACGGTGACCGTGCGCCTGCCCTCTGCTTGTCCAGCAACGTCAACGGTCACGACATGAACTCCGTGCGGCGGGATGGACGAAAGATCTCGACGGAGATCGCTACGATCCTAGCGAGACGTGGGCCGTGAGGGGTCGAAAGCGCAGGCCGCGCTGCTCTGCCTTCTCGAAGTCAGCACTACGGCTTGCCCACAGACCAAACCCGAGCCAGCCCGACCAAAGGCGTACCGTGCCCTCTCGATCACTCCTCGAGTCTACGAAGAGCCCTGTGGCGCCGCCCCGTTGCCCGACACCAGGCACACGACCAAGGTGGGTGCGCGCGGTCCCGTACCGTCGTTGTGGCCCACCCTGGAGCCGATCTTTACGGATCGGACTTGCAGCTCCTGGAGACCGTCTCCGGCCTTGTCGACCGTCAGTGGCGAGTGGTGGCCGTTCTGCCCCATGACGGGCCGCTCGTAGAGCGCCTAGAGGCTCGGGGGCTCAGGTCGTACTGCGCCCCTTCCCCGTCCTCGGCGAGCCAATGCTTCGTTGAGGGGTGTGGCCCAGCTTGCCTGGCAGGGCGGGCTCTTCGTGGCCTCTGCCAGATCCATGACGCGAGTCACGGAGCGGATGCGGTGTTTGTCAACACCGTCACGGTGCCGTGGTGGATCGTGGGCGGCCGCCTCGCCGGCGTTCCGACCTTGTGCCATGTTCACGAAGCAGAGAACCAGGACGGCGCCGTGGTGCGGTTTGCTCTGGCCGCGCCACTGTTGGCCGCTTCTCGAGTTCTGGTCATCAGCCGCTTCGTTCTGGAGGCCACATCTGGGTCCGTTCCTGGTCTTCGGTCTCGAGCACGCCTTGTCTACAACGGCGTGCCCGGGCCACGCACGAGCCGTCCGAGCCGCCAGCACGCTCAGGCCCCTTCCGACTGGTCGTCGTGACTCGCCTGTCGCCACGCAAGGGCCCGGACACGGCGATCCGTGCGCTTGCACTGCTGCGAGAGCCGCGGTGTCGACGTCGTCGCTCGAGATCGGTGGAACCGCCTTCGACGGCTACGAGTGGTACGGCCGAGGAGCTGCGCACACTCGCCGTCGACCTCGGCGTGAGCTCCTCGGTCTCCTGGCACGGTTACGTCTCTCCCGTATGGGACCTGCTGGAGCGGGCGGACGCCGTCATCGCGCCGTCGTTGCGCGAGCCCTTTGGAAATCTCGTCGTCGAAGCTGCAGCTCGCTGCACGTCCGGTCGTCGCGACAGCCGCCGACGGCCACCTGGAAACCGTCACTGACAACGAAACGGGGCTGCTGTTCCCCGCTGCGGACGCGGAGGCCCTCGCGTCGGCGATTCAGCGGCTGATCGACGATCCGGAACTGTCCGGACGGTTGGCGCGAAACGGTCGAGCGAGCGCGCTGGTCGCTTCACTCCGGAGCGGTACCGCACGGAGGTCGCCGGCATCGTTGAGCAGTGTCTGGATGGCCGCTGACTCGTCTCTGGTCGGCGTCGACCGGCCAGTGGTCGGGGCGAAACACGAGGATCCCGGTTCGATCGTCGCCGATCGGACCGGGACCCTCTGCGACGCTGCGGCTGCCTCACGGCCGCCCACGCGTCCGGGTCGTCACTGCAGCTTGGCCAAGGGCTGACCGCGATGCGGTTGGCCTGTGCGGCCAACGGCATCGTCGATGCGGCATAGACCTTGAAGGCCTGGAAGGACGAGACCACCGGTGCGTTCGTGGAGCTGCCGGCCAGGTAGTTCGCCAGACCGACGGACCCCGCGACCTGAAGCGCCGTGGTGCTGTCGGAGGCCGCCACCTGCCACGTCGAAGGCTCCGTGGTGTCGGCCGACCAGACCTTGGCCCTGAGCACCGTCGGGCTGACGCCGGTGGCCACGAACCGCACCTGGAGACGCTGACCGGCCGTGTAGGTCAGTCCCGCCACCTTGGTCTCCGGGACCGCCGCGACCTCCGTGGTGCCGGTGAACCTGCTGATCGCGATGTTCACCTGCCCACTGGCCAGGATGTGGAGCTTGGCACGGTAGTCCCCCACACCCGAGACCTTTCGGCCCAGGAAGTACAGGTACGTACCACCACCTGTCGGCATCTTGTCGAGGCTCGACGTGACCTGCAGGTCGGTGTCCGAGGAGTTGACGGCGTTGAGACTCTCCGTCACTCCCGGCCCCAGCGGTCGCCATCTTGAGGTTTCCCCCGCTGCCGCTGACGCTGGCGTTCGAGGTTGAACCGGTCAGCGTCCACGTGCCGCCTGTGTCGGCGTCGCCCCAGCCCTTGGCGACGGCCCGAGCGAAGGTGTCGGATGCCAGCGCCGTCGGCGCGGGCTGGGTGACGGTCACCACGTGGGTGACCGTGTCCGTCGCGCCCGAGTTGTCCTTCACCGTCAGCGTCACGGTGTAGTCCCCGGCCGCCGCGTAGGTGTGGTTGGGCGTGGCGCCGGTGCCAGTGGCACCGTCACCGAAGTCCCACGCGTAGGAGGCGATCGTGCCGTCCGGATCCGAGGATCCGGATCCGTCGAACGACGCCACCAGGTCCTTCGCCGACGAGGTGAAGGCCGCCTTGGGCGCCTGGTTGGCAGCCGCGACACTCACGTGGTGGGTCACGGCATTCGTGGCACCGCCGTCGTCCGTCACCGTGAGCGTCACGGTGTAGTCACCGGCCGCAGCGTAGGTGTGACTGGGCTTCACGCCGGTGCCCGTGGACACCGTCTCCGAAGTCCCAGGCGTACGAGGCGATCGTGCCGTCGGCGTCGCGTGGACGCCGGATCCGTCGAACGACGCCGTCAGGGCAGTCGCTCGCACGACGGTGAACGCAGCCGTCGGTGCCTTGTTCGGCGCCGTCACCGTCACCGCGTGGGTCGCGGAGTCGGTCGCCCCGCGGTCGTCCGTCACCGTCAGCTTCACCGTGTAGGACCCGCCGGCCGCGTAGGTGTGGCTCGGGCTGGCCCCGGTGCCGGAGGTCCCGTCACCGAAGTCCCAGGCGTACGACGCGACCGTGCCGTCGGAGTCGGTCGACGCCGGACCCGTCGAACGCCACCGCCAGGTCCGTCGCCGTCGACGGTGAAGGCGGCCGTCGGGGGGACGTTGGCCTTGGCGACCGTCAGCGAGTGCGTGACCGTTGCCGTGCCACCCGCGTTGTCCGTGACCGTCAGCGTGACGTCGTAGCTGCCGCCGGCCGCGTAGGTGTGGCTGGGGCTCGCGTCGGTCGACGGTGGCTCCGTCGCCGAAGTCCCAGGCGTAGGACGCGATGGTGCCGTCCGAGTCGGTGGAGCCCGTGCCGTCGAAGGTGGCCGCCAGTGCCGTCGCCGACGACGGTGAAGGCCGCCGTCGGTGCCGCGTTGGCCGTCACCGTCACCGTGTCGGTCGTGACGTTGGTCGCCCCCTTGTTGTCCGTGACCGTCAGCGTCACCGTGTAGGTGCCCGCCGCGGCGTACGTGTGGCTCGGGGTCGCGCCAGTGCCGGCTGCGCTCCGTCACCGAAGTCCCACGCGTAGGACGCCACGGTGCCGTCGGCGTCGGTCGAGCCGGAGCCGTCGAACGACGCCTTCAGCTCCGGTCGCGCTCGAGGTGAACGCTGCGGTCGGCTGCCTGGTTGGGCAGGACGCCGCCGCCGGCCTTGAAGTGCGACACTGACGTCCGCCGCCGAGAGCGCCGTGGAGTAGACGGCCACCTCGTCGATGCGAGCCGGCGAAGTAGTTGCTGCTGTTGCCGCCCCAGGTGGTGTCACCACCGACGCGCCAGTAGCCGGTGTAGTCCTGCGGCCTGCGTCTGCGGGTTGGTCCCGACGAGGACTGCCGTCGACGTACAGCTTCATGCCGTCGGCTCCCTGCGTGGCCACCATGTGGTGCCACTTGCCGTCGTTGTAGCCGAGTCGGAGCTGTCGATCACGTTCGTCTGCCCGGTCCACGTCCCGAACGCTGAGCCGACCGTCGTCGAACATGTAGACGTGCCGGTCGTAGCTGCCGCTGCCACCGAACTGGTTGCTGCCGAACCCGATCAGCTTGCCGCCCTGGTGCGTGGTGGTGTTGAACCACAGCTCCTCGCGTAGACGGTCGGGTTGCGTGACGGTCGATGCTGGACGCACCGCGCCGTCCGAGCCGTTGAAGGTCACGGCCTTGTCGCTGGTACCGCGTCACGGCACCGTCGACGCCGTAGGTGACACCGCCGGCGTAGACACCGTTGAACTCGTTCGGCGTGGCGTCCTTGGCAGTGGTGCCGCTGCTCTCACCGAGCCGCCAGTAGAGGTCCGGGTCGTTCGCGTAGACGGCCTTCCCGTAGGCGTCGGTCGGGCTGTCGGAGCCAGGTCCACCGTGCGGCCGCTGTCGGTGTAGTGAGCCTGCGATCTGGGCCGCGGTGAGGGCCGTCGGGTAGATGGCCACGTCGTCGATGTCGCCGTCTGAAGTAGCCGGGTTGCCGGCCAGCCACCGATGTTGTCGCCACCGATGCGCCAGTAGCCCGGAGTAGGGCTGCCCGGTCGTGTGCCGACCGTTGTGACCGATCCGCTTGCCGTCGACGTAGAGGGTCATGCCGCCGGCTGTCCATCGTCGCCACCACGTGGTGCCACTGGCCGTCGTTGAGGGCCTTGCTGGTGTTCACGGTGTACGATGCCGTTGTTGTAGACACCGAAGCAGCACGCTGCCCGGACGGGTCCATGTAGATGTGTCGGTCGTAGTTGCTGCTGTTGCCCGTCTTCTGGTCGCCGAAGCCGACGATCTTGCCGCCGGTGGTGGAGGTCGTCTTGAACCAGGCCTCCTCGGTGAAGACGTTCGGGCCGACGACCGGAGGCTCTGCGTGGCGACGGAGCCGTTGCTCGTGCCGTCGAAGGATGGAGGCGGTGTTGGCGTCGCCGATGATGGCACCCGTGGCGCCACGACTCACGGCCGCGTTGGCCGTCATGTCGTCGAAGCCGGCGTAGTCGTTCACCGCGGAGCCGGAGGGCTCACCCAGACGCCAGTAGGCGACGCTCCATCGGCCGCAACGTCCTTGGCGTAGGCGCTCGGCGGCCCGGTCGCCACCGTGACGCTGTTGGTGACCGGAAGCGTGAGCAGGTTGCCCACGGATCCGTGACCTTGATCGTGTACGTGTACGTGGCCCCGGGTGTCAGGCCGACGTGTCGGAGACGCCCATACTCGGGTGGTCCAGAAGTTCGAGTCCTTGGTCAAGGTGGCGATCGGGGCCGTCGTCCCCGAGCGGTAGACCTTGTAGGTCAGCGTGGCGTTGTCCTGGTCGTAGGCGGCCTGCCAGCCGACCCTGACCTTGCCGCTGCCAACAGCGAGGGCCGAGGGGGCCGGCGCAGTCGGCGATGCGGCACCGGTCCGCGCTTGTTGGGCGCAGCAGCGCGGACTGCGAAGCGGACCAGGCCCTGCTGCGGCTGCCGTTGACCGCGGGGAACTCACCCCCACCGCGACGTAGTTGCCGTTCGTCGGTCACGGACCACCCCGACTGGCCCTGCACCTTGTACCCGTGTAGAACTTCGGGAACCACTGCAGGACAGCCGAGGCGGGCTGACCGGTGTAGTTCCAGCCGTAGTCGTCCGGGCCCGTGTTGACGGCTGGTCGGGTAGCGTCGTGAAGGCCAGCGCGTACCTCTGGTTCATCGACCACGGATCGGTCTGGAAGAAGGCGCCGATCATTGGAGCAGTTGTGGACGTGGCTGACCGAGTAGAGCACCTGGCCGAGCGGGCAAGGTGTCGTACGTGTCCCCGTGGCAGTCGTTGAGGAAGTTGATCGCTCCGGTGTCCGGGTCGAGGCCGAACGTGCCCTCGAAGGAGGCACCCGCTCCGAAGGCATAGCCCGAACCGAAGATCTGCGTGCCATCGGTGTGCAGGGAGGTGATCGCGCCGTGGTCCGAGTCCTGGATGGTCTGGTTGGCGGCCCATGGCACCAGGCGCACCGGACGTCGGGTCCACCGCGGCCATGCCGTGCACGGTGACACCGCTGAGGGTGGTGAACTGGCCGCCGATGACGACCTTCGAGTCGTCGGGAGTCATGACCATCGACCACACGTATCCGTCCGTGGCCTGCGGCGCCCAGCTCAGCATGACGCCGTTGGCTGGCGCTGAAGGCCGCGAGGCGGCCGCGCGCCACACCGTTGGCGCTCAGGAAGGCGCCGCCGGCGTACACCGTGGTGTTGGTCGCCACGATCGAGCGCACCTGCCCGTTGATGTTCGCGTTGAAGCTCGTGATCAGCGCGCCGGTCGCCGTGCTGAACGCGGCGATGTGGGACCGGGCCACGCCGTCGACCGTGGTGAAGTCGCCCCCGACATAGATGCGCGAGCCATCGGGCGACTTCGCGACGCGTCATCACCTGGGCGTTGAGGATGTGGTTGAAGGACGCGATGCGGTTTCCCGTGGTGATGTCGTAGGCCATGAGGTTGCCCACGGCCACTTCACCGGCTCCGCCGACCGCGACGCCCGGGGGGCGAGCGGTGGTGAAGCTGCCACCGGCGTAGACGGTGTTGCCGACCGTCGCCTGGCTCCACACTGCACCGTTGACCTGCCAGGTCGGCAGGGCGTCTGCACTCACCGTCGCCGGGGTGCCGGCGGGAGGGTCCGTGTCGGCCGGGCTTCGCGGACTGGGCCCAGGCCCAGTGCCACCAACGCCACCATCGCAGCCGTGGCGGTGAGCCGCCGCGAGCCGCGACAGCCGCCAGTCAACTGCATTCATCGAAGACTCCATCGTGTGAGAGGGGAAGGGCAGGCGGGTCATTTCGCCGCACCCTTGAAGACGGCGGATCCATGGATGGCGTCGAAGTCGACAGACACCACAACGTTGTTCAGGGAGCTGGGAGGTACGGAGAAGACGTACGAGGCCGACGCCGTTTCTCCAGCTGCCAAGGTCCCTGCGAAGTCCTTGGCAGATGGACCGTTGTAGACAGCCGGAGCGAGGCGAGCCGGCTTGCCGTACCGCGCGGAAACCACGACCTGGGTCAGGTCCAACGGTCCTGACGTGCCGTTCTTCAGCTGCAGGCTCATCGTCGTGTTGGGCCGGCCCGGGAAGACGCCCGGCCCGCTTCCGGACTCCGTCGACTGCGCGATGCGACTGATTTTCACGACGACACCGTCGGGGTAGCTCACGGCCTTGGCTGAAGGGCTCGGCCGCAGCGTTGACCTTCGACTTCGGGGCTGCGGTTCCGCCTCTTTTGACTTTGCTCAGAGCGGGCGCAGTCGGATCCGGGAGCCTGGAGAACTTCGTCGCTGACACGGCGGCGGACGGTGGCGGCGGATTGCCGTTAGCGGTCGCGCCAACCGAGGAGTTGGGCTGGGCTGCGGTGGCATCGGACGTCCCGCAACCTGCAAGCGCAAGGACGCTCGCCGCCGCGAGGGCAGCGCCCAGGAGCGACCACTGCGCACCGGGCCAGCGGTCGGCATGAGTGTTCATCAGTAAGCTCCAGATCCACGAAGAACCGCACGTGCCGTGCGGAAGAGAATTTGCAGGTCGAGCACCAACGACCAGTTGTCGACGTACCAGAGGTCCAGGCGCAGCGACTCCTCCCAGGAGAGGTCGCTGCGGCCGCTGACCTGCCACAGGCCGGTCAGGCCGGGACGGACCCGCAGGCGCCGGATCGCGTCCGGCTCGTAGCCGGCCACCTCGCGCGGCAGCGGCGGTCGCGGCCCGACCAGGGACATCTGGCCCTTGAGGACGTTGAGCAGCTGCGGCAGCTCGTCGACGGAGTACCGGCGCAGGTACTTGCCGACCCGGGTGACGCGGGGGTCGTCCTTCATCTTGAACAGCACCGCGTTGCCGTCGTGCTGGGTGGCCAGCTCGGCCAGCCGCTCCTCCGCGTCGACGACCATCGTGCGGAACTTGAGCATGTCGAACTCCTCGCCCTGCGCGCCGACGCGCTTCTGGCGGAAGAAGACCGGCCCGCTGGAGTCCAGCCGCACGAGCAGCCCCACCAGGACCAGCGCCGGAAGCGCAGCGAGGATGAGCCCGATGGTCAGGACCTTGTCGACCAGGGACTTCACCACCCGGCGCGCGCCCGCCATGACGGGGCGCTCGACGTGCAGCAGCGGCATCCCGGCCGCGGGCCGGATCGACAGCCGGGGCCCGGCGACCTCGAGGATGCCGGGGGAAACCACGAGGTCGACGTTGCGCTCCTCGAGGGACCAGGCCAGGCGGCGCAGCGAGTGCCCCACGAGGTCGGGGTGGCTGGTCACGGCGACGACCTCGGCGTCGAACAGGTCGACGGCCGACAGGGCCTCCTCGGGGAAGCCGAACACCGGGACGCCCTCGACGTGGGACGACTCCGTCCACCGGGTGTCGAGGTTCGACACGCACGCGGCCACGACCTCCATGCCGTGTCCGGGTGCCTTCTGGATCTGTGCGATGAGGTCAGCGGCAGAGTCCGCGCGCCCGATCACGACCGTGCGCTGCAGGCACTCGCCCTGAGACCGCAGGCGGGACAGGCGCTTTCGCAGGAGGCGTCGTCCCACCAGGCTGAGCAGCATCGCAGCCGCCACCGTGACGATCACGTACTGGCGGGCGATCTCCAGCTGGCCGGCGTAGGAGGCGAGGGCCACGAGGGCGATCAGGGCGGCAGCCGCGCGGGTGACGGCGCGGTACTCCTCGGAGCTGGCTCCCAGGAACCGTGACTGATATCCCTGCGCCAGGGCGACGGCGGAGGCCCACGCCAGAGGCACGGCCAGCGACGCGAGCGCGTAGTGCTGCGCCGGCACGTCGCCGAAACGGGTGAAGTAACCCAGAGCTGCAGCGAGGGCGGCGCCCCCCACATCCAGGCCGACAGCCGCTCGGCGGTACCGGCGGCTCCAGACGCCAGGCCGGGAGGGCGGCTCCGTCGCCACCGTGAGGCTGCGCGCTGGTCCTTCCTCCGCCAGTCGAGGCGTCTGGCCCTCGTCGGTGGCGCTCCTCACGATGGCCGGGTCGTCCGACCCCGCCTGAACAAAATCCGTCACAACGATCCCCTGATCCCCTGGTGATGTCAGGACGTTATCGGGGCGAGGAGGGCGACGGAGGCTTCTACGCGGATATCCGCAGAGGGTCGAAATCCCTTACGGGGCAAGGCGTCCCGAATGACTAGTCATCCGCAGCCGGCCGTCTACGCATAACAGCGTAGGCTTGGTAGACGTTAAAGCACGAGGTATACGTACGGTAAAGCAATGGTAAAGACCCCCGAATTGACGGGGTACGAGCCCAAACCCGACATATCGGCACGTCTGGGTCATCGCGGCGGGTGGCCAGGCAGGTTCGGCGCGGCACGACGCCCCGAGCGCGGGCTCGGAGTGACTAGAAAAAATTAGCGCGAATGGAAGTCCTGCTGCGCGGCCTCGAGGCCGACAGCGACGAGGCGTTCGGCGGCGTCGGCGCCGTCCGACAGCAGGAACGGCAGCTCGGTGCGCTCGGTCCCGGAGAAGTCCTTGAGGACGAAGGCCGCCGGGTCCATCCGGCCGGGCGGGCGGCCGATGCCGACGCGCACCCGGAGGTAGTCACGGGTGCCGACGGACTTGCTGATCGAGCGCAGCCCGTTGTGGCCGCCCTCTCCCCCGCCGCGCTTGAGGCGCACCGAGGCGAAGGGGATGTCCAGCTCGTCGTGCACGACGATCAGTCGCTCGACGGGGATCTTGAAGAAGCTCATCAGGCCGGCGACCGGGCCGCCGGACTCGTTCATGTACGACAGCGGCGTCGCGACGACGGCCTTGGGGCCGGGAGCCCCGCCGGGCAGGACGCCCAGGCGGATCTCGGCGGCGACCGCCCGCGCCTTGTGCGAGCGCAGGCTCGCACTGGCGCGGGCAGCCAGCTCGCTGATGACCATGGCGCCGACGTTGTGCCGGTTGCCGGCGTACGTCGGGCCGGGGTTGCCCAGCCCGACGATGAGCCAGGGGTCGGTGGAGGCCATGGGGAGGAACGCGGAGGAGGAGCAGACCGGGGAGGTCGGCTCAGCCCTCGTCGGTGCCCTCGGCGGAAGCGGCAGGGGCCTCGGCAGCCTCGGTCTCGGCCTGCGGGGCCTCGTGCTCGATGCCGGCCTCGGCCTCGGCCTCGGCGAGCTCGGCCTCCAGCGCCTCGGCGGTGATCGCCCCGGTGATGTTGACGACGAGGATCTCCGGGTCGGAGACCAGCACGGCGCCCTCGGGCAGCACCAGGTCGGACGCGTGGATCTGCGTGCCGGCCGCCGCTCCCTCGACGGAGACCTCGAGGCTCTCGGGGATGTGGGTGGCCTCGACCTCGAGCTCGACGGTCTGGTTCTCCACGGTGACCACGGTCTCGACGGCCGCCTCACCGGTGGTGTGGACCTGCACGTCCACGGTGACCTTCTCGCCGCGGCGCACGACGACGAGGTCGACGTGGTCGATGACCGGCTTGATCGCGTCGCGCTGGACGTCCTTGACCAGGGCCAGCTGGGTCTTGCCGTCCACCTCGATGGACAGCAGGGCGTTGGCCGCCTTCAGCGCCAGCATCGTCTCGTGGCCGGGGAGGGTGATGTGCACGGGCTCGGTGCCGTGGCCGTACATCACGGCGGGGATCTGGTGCGCGCGGCGGATGCGGCGGGCCGCACCCTTGCCGAACTCGGTGCGGGTCTGGGCGACGAGCTTGGTCTCGGACATGGAGCTCTCCTCGGGTCAGTCGGTGCCTGCGTGCGCGGAGAGGCGCTCAGGCGGGGCGTGGCTGGTGCGGTGGGGCCTCGGCGCGGGACGCGGCACGACACGGGCAGATCACGTGCGGCCGCCCGACAGCTCGGGCGCCACCGCGTCGATCACGGACCTGGGGCTCGTCCTGCTCAGCCCTGCAACGTCCCTCGCCGAGGCAACCACGGAAGTCTAGGCGACCGCCTGCGGGGAGGGAAATCCGTGCCCGCCGTACGACGGGAGCAGGTCAGGCGTGGCCGTCGAACAGGCTGGTGACCGACCCGTCCTCGAAGACCTCGCGGATCGCCTGGCTGATCAGCGGGGCGATCGAGAGCTCGGTGAGCTTGTCGAACTGGCGCTCCGGCGGGATCGGCAGCGTGTTGGTGACCACGACCTCGCTGGGCGACGGAGTTCTTCAGCCGGTCCACGGCCGGGCCGGACAGGATCGCGTGCGTCGCGGCGATGACGACGCCGGAGGCACCGTCCTTCATCAGGGCGTCGGCGGCCTGCGTGATCGTGCCGCCGGAGTCGATCATGTCGTCGACGAGGATGCACAGCCGGCCCTTGACCTCGCCGACCACGCGGTTGGCGACGCTCTCGTTCGGCCGGGTGATGTCGCGGGTCTTGTGGATGAACGCCAGCGGCGCACCGCCGAGACGGCTCGACCACTGCTCGGCCACCTTGATCCGGCCCGCGTCGGGCGAGACGACGGCGAGCTTCTCGCCGCCGTACTTGGCCTCCACGTGCCGGGTGAGGATCGGCAGGGCCATGAGGTGGTCGACCGGGCCGTCGAAGAAGCCCTGGATCTGGGCGGTGTGCAGGTCGACCGCCATCAGCCGGTCGGCGCCGGCGGTCTTGAACAGGTCGGCCATCAGCCGGGCCGAGATCGGCTCGCGGCCGCGGTGCTTCTTGTCCTGGCGGGCGTAGCCGTAGAACGGCAGCGACCACGGTGATCCGCTTGGCCGAGGCGCGCTTGAGCGCGTCGACCATGATCAGGTGCTCCATGATCCACTCGTTGATCGGCGCGGTGTGGCTCTGGATGACGAACGCGTCGCAGCCGCGCACCGACTCCTGGTAAGCGCACGTAGATCTCGCCGTTGGCGAAGTCGTACGCCGTCGTCGGGACGAGCTCGATGCCGAGCTGCGTCGGCGACCTCCTCGGCGAGCTGCGGGGTGCGCCCGGCCGGAGAACAGCATGAGGTTCTTCTCCGGGGTGCGCTTCAGGCCGGTCATGGTGCGGTCGTCCCTTCGGTGGGGTGCTGCGCGTCGTCGGGGGACGATGAGGTCCGGGCGAGGGCCTCCGCGGCAGCCTGCGCCGCGGCGGTGCCGGCCCGCTTCTCGCTGCACCCACCCCTCGAGGTTGCGCTGCGGGGCGACGTTGATGGCCAGCGCGCCCGGCGGCACGTCCTTGCGGACGACGGTGCCGGCCCCGGTGTAGGCGCCGTCGCCGACGGTGACCGGCGCGACGAACATGTTGTCCGAGCCGGTCCGGCAGTGGTTGCCGATCGTGGTGCGGTGCTTGTTCACGCCGTCGTAGTTGACGAAGACGCGTGGCCGCGCCGATGTTGGTCTCCTCGCCGATCGTGGCGTCGCCGACGTAGGACAGGTGCGGCACCTTGGAGCCGGCGCCGATGTCGGCGTTCTTGGTCTCCACGAACGTGCCGATCTTGCCGCTCGGCGCCGAGCTCGGTGCCCGGGCGCAGGTAGGCGAACGGCCCGACCGTGGCGCCGGCGCCGATCACCGCGAGCGAGCCGTGGGTGCGCACGACGCTGGCGCCGGCGCCGACCTCGACGTCGGTCAGCGTGGTGTCCGGGCCGAGCGTCGACGCCCGTCGCCGATCGTCGTCGCGCCGTGCAGCTGGGTCTGCGGGTGGACCGTCACGTCGCGGCCGAGGCTCACGTCGACGTCGATCCAGGTCGTGGCGGGGTCGACCACCGTGACGCCGTCGCGCATCCAGCCGCTCGACGACCCGGCGGTTCAGCTCGGCGCCGAGCCGGGCCAGCTGCACCCGGTCGTTGACGCCCTCGGTCTGCCAGAGGTCCTCGATCAGGTGCGCCCCGACCCGCAGGCCCGTCGGCCCGGGCGATCGCCAGCACGTCGGTGAGGTACTTCTCGCCCTGGGCGTTGTCGGTGCCGACCTGGGCCAGCGCCTCGCGCAGCACGGTCGCCGTCGAACGCGTAGATCCCGGAGTTGATCTCGCGTGATCGCCCGCTGCTCGTCGGTGGCGTCCTTCTGCTCGACGATCCCGGCCACCGAGCCGTCGGCGTCGCGCAGGATCCGGCCGTAGCCGGTCGGGTCCGGCAGCGTGGCGGTGATCACGGTCGCCGCGCTCGCGCCGGCGGTGTGGGCCTCGAGCAGCCCGTGCAGGGTGTCCGCGGACAGCAGCGGCACGTCGCCGTACGTCACGAGGACGGTGCCGTCCAGGTCGCCCGGCAGCGCGTCGAGGGCGCACTCGGTGGCGCGCCCGGTGCCCTTGACCTCGTCCTGGTCGGCGATGATGGCGTCGGGGGCGACCTCGGCCACGTGCGCCGCGACCAGGTCGCGGTCGTGCCGGACCACCACGGACAGGTGCTCGGCGCCGGTGCCGCGGGCGGCCTCGATGGCGTGCCCGAGCAGGGTGCGGCCGCCGATGGCGTGCAGGACCTTGGGAACGGCTGACTTCATGCGGGTGCCCTCGCCTGCGGCGAGGACGATGACAGCGGCAGGACGGGCGGTAGTCACGCGGACGCGCTCCTGAAGGGGTGCGGAGTCAGGACCGGCGGCGCGGGTCCCGGATCGGGGCTGCGCCGCCTTCGCCATGCTACCCGCCGCAAGCCGCTGCCCCACGACCGAGGACCGGCGGAACGTGCTGGACTAGGGTCGCCAGCACGTCGAGCGAGAGGGGCAGCCCATGACTGCACGCACCACGCCACCGTTCCGCGCCGACCACGTCGGCAGCCTGCTGCGGCCCGCCGCGCTGCTCGAGGCCCGTCGCGGGCACGCCGCCGGCGAGGTCACCGACGAGCAGCTGCGCGCGGTCGAGGACGAGAGCATCCAGGCCGCCGTACGCCTGCAGGAGGAGGTGGGGCTGCAGGCGGCGACCGACGGGGAGTTCCGGCGTACGTCCTGGCACATGGACTTCATCTACCAGCTCGGCGGGATCCGCCCCACCCAGGAGGAGATGCAGGTCCACTTCCGCAACGCCCAGGGCGAGCTCGACTTCCAGTCGGCGGCCCTGGAGGTGCACGACCGGGTCACCCTGCAGGACACGATCTTCGCGGACGCCTTCTCGTTCCTGAAGAAGACGGTCACCACCGCGGTGCCCAAGCTCACCATCCCCTCGCCGAACATGGTCCACTACCGCGGCGGCCGGGCGGCGATCGACGCCGACGTCTACCCCGAGCTGGAGGGCTTCTGGGACGACCTCGCCTGCGCGTACGCCGAGGAGGTGCGCCGCCTGGGCGAGCTGGGCTGCACCTACCTGCAGCTGGACGACACCAGCCTGGCCTACCTCAACGACCCGGCACAGCGGGCGATGGTCGCCGAGCGCGGCGGTGACGCCGAGCACCAGCACGAGCGCTACATCCGCCAGATCAACGCCGCCCTCACCGGACGGCCGCGGGGCATGCACGTCACCACCCACCTGTGCCGGGGCAACTTCCGCTCCTCCTGGGCGGCCGAGGGCGGCTACGACTTCGTCGCCGAGGCCCTGTTCTCCCAGCTGGACGTCGACGGGTTCTTCCTGGAGTACGACGACGAGCGGTCGGGCACGTTCGCCCCGCTGCGGTTCGTGCCGCCCGGCAAGGCCGTCGTCCTCGGCCTGGTCACCACCAAGCGCGGCGAGCTGGAGGACAAGGACACGCTCAAGCGGCGGATCGACGAGGCCAGTAAGTACGTCCCGCTCGAGCAGCTGTGCCTCTCGCCGCAGTGCGGCTTCTCCTCGACGGTCGAGGGCAACGCGCTGACCGCCGAGCAGCAGGCCGCGAAGCTGCGGCTGGTGGTCGAGACCGCCGCCGAGGTCTGGGGCTGAGCCCGGTCCGCATGCCGCACGACGCCGGCCCCCGCCCCCTGGTCGAAGGGAGCGGGGGCCGGTCCTCCACCGGTCTCACATCGGGTAGGCCGGCAGCGAACCCCGCACGGTGACCCACTGGGTGTCGGTGAAGGCGTCGAGGTTGGCCTGCGCGCCGCCCTGGCGTGAGCCGGTCCCGCTGTCCAGGACGCCGCCGAACGGCACGGTCGCCTCGTCGTTGACCGTCTGGTCGTTGATGTGCACCAGGCCCGACGGGATGCGCGCCGCGATCTCCAGGCCGCGCATCACGTCCCGGGTGAGGATGCCGAGGGACAGCCCGTAGTCGCTGTCGTTCGCGAGCGCCACCGCCTCCTCCACCGTGTCGAACCGGACGACGGGGGCCACCGGGCCGAAGATCTCCTCCCGGTACGCCGGACTGCCGGTCGGCACGTCGGCGAGCACCGTCGGCCGGTAGTAGAGGTCCTCGTACGTGCCGCCGGCCGCCAGCCGGGCTCCCTGCCCGACGGTGCTCGTGACCATGTCGTGGATCTTGTCCCGCTGCCCCTGGTCGATGACGGGCCCCAGCGCGACCGTGCCGCTGGTGGGATCGCCCACCGGCAGCCGGTCCGCCCGGGCGGCGAGCGCGTCGACGTACGCGTCGGCGACCCCCGACTGGACGAGGTGCCGACCGGCGGTCATGCAGACCTGGCCCTGGTGGGCGAACGAGCCCCACGCCCCGACCGAGGACGCGGCCTCGGGGTCGACGTCGTCCAGCACCAGCAGCGCCGAGTTGCCGCCGAGCTCGAGGTGCACCCGCTTGAGGTGCTGCGCGGCGAGCGCGCCGACCGCCCGGCCGGCCCGGGTCGAGCCGGTGAAGGCGATCACCCGGACGGCCCGCTCGACGACGAGCGCCTCGCCCACGTCGGCGCCGCCGGGCAGGACGTGCAGCACACCGTCGGGCAGGCCGGCCTCGGCGAAGATCTGCGCGAGAAGGGCGCCACCGCTGACCGCGGTGCGCGGGTCGGGCTTGAGCAGGACGGCGTTGCCGAGCGCGAGGGCCGGGGCCACCGCGCGGATGGCGAGGATCGTGGGCACGTTGAACGGCGCGATCACCCCCACGACGCCGACGGGCAGCCGGCGCGCCAGGCTCAGCCGCGGCTGGGAGGAGCGCAGCAGCTCGCCGTACGGCGCGGACGCCAGGGCCGACGCCTCGTAGCACTCCTGCGCGGAGGTCATCACCTGGAACCCGCCGAACGGACCGATCGCGCCGGTCTCGCGCATCAGCCAGCCGGTGATCTCCTCCTCGTGCTGGTGCCACAGGTCGCCGGCCCGGCGCAGGACCGCCGCACGCTCGGTGTACGGCGCGTCCGCCCAGGCCCGCTGCGCCTCGACCGCCCGCGCCGCGGCCCGGCCGACGTCCTCCGCGGTCGCCATCCCCATCTGGCCGAGCGTGTCACCGGTCGCGGGCGAGACCACCGGGTAGGGCTGGCCGGACCCCTTCGTCCAGCCGCCGGAGAAGATCCTGCCCTGCCAGTCCGACTCCTCGAGCAACGGCACCGCGCACCTCCGAAGGCGTTGCGGGCGACGAGCTCGCCCGTGCTCGCGACCCTAGTTCAGCGACGCCGGCACCGACACGGGTTCGCCGACGCCCGCCGTGGCGGTCAGGCGCCCGGTGCGCACGTACGACGCGAGGCCCTCGCCGAGCCCGACGGCGTGCGGTCCGGTGAGCGCCACCGCCGGCGAGCCGGGGTGCGCCTGCACGTCGACGCTGCTCGTCCCGGCTCCGGTCCGCACGAGCGCGACCCACACGGCCAGCCGCTGCACGTCGTACCCGTCGGGCAGGGCGATGGTGCAGGCGGTGGCTGCGTGCCCGCAGGGCCGGCAGCCGGGCAGGCGGGGGCGCAGATGCCGGTGCAGCGCCGCGGCCAGCGGTCCGAGGCTGGCGACCGCCTGCACCGGTGCCGTTCTCGGCTGCAGCAGGTAGCCCGCCGGGCCCCACGGGCGGACGCGGACCCGTCCCTCCGTGAGCGCGGCGGCAACTTCCGCACGCCGGCGGAGGTCGGCCGGCGCCCCTCCCGCCAGCGCGACCTCCCAGGGGGCACGGACCACGCCGCTGCCGCACGCACCGCACACGAGCGCCTCCTCAGGGCATCACGTCGCCGCTGTTGGGTCCCAGCACCTGCCCGACGTACAGGTTGCCCGCGGGGTTCCCGGCCAGGAGCACGGCGGTGGGCGCCACCTCCGCCGGGATCCC